>NZ_CP122407.1:2400000-4800000 GCF_029834475.1 Rugamonas sp. DEMB1
TGTGTACTTCGATTCCTTCTGCACCCGTTACGTCAAGGCGTCCAACGTCGGCACCAAGAATCTGCAGCCGGAGAAGTCGACCCAGTACAACCTCGGTTTCGTCATCGAGCCGCTCAAGGACCTGACCATCGGCCTGACCTACTACGACATCAAGTGGAAAAACAAGATCGATGTGCTCGACAACACGACGGTGCTCGACAACGAGGACGGCGCCTACCAAGCGCACGTGGTGCGCGACGCCGTCACGCCCGACGACATCGCGGCCTACGCGGCCCTGTCGGCGGCCGACCGGGCGCGCCTCGGGCCCTTGCGCGGCGAACTGGCCAACATCAAGACCGGCTGGGTGAACCGCTTCCAAACGCACACCTCCGGCGTCGACCTGGACGCGTCCTACACCTTCCGCAGCAACACGCTGGGCCGCATCAAGGTGTTCGGCGAAGCCAACTACACGCTGCGCTACGACACGGTGCTGTTGGCCGACAACGTCTACATCAACTGCGCCAACAACACCTCGTGCGACGCCGGCGAGTACGGCAAGCCGCGCCTGCTGGCCAACGTCGGCGTGAACTGGGACCGGGGGCCGTGGAGCGGCACCGGCATCGTCAAATACGTCGCCGGCACCAGGGTCGACCGCGCACCGTCGACCGTGCACAACCAGTGGTACGACTTCTATGCGAAGGGCGCGCGGATTCCCGCCATCGCCACCATGGACGCCTCGCTGGCCTATGCCGGCTTCAAGAACATGGTGGTGCGCGGCGGCGCCAACAATGTGTTCAACCGCGATCCGGCCTTCGATCCCGCGTCCTCGCTCGGCTACAACGACAACTGGGGCGATCCGCGTGGCCGCTATGTGTACCTCAGCCTGAACTACAGCTTCAAGTAGTCGGCGCCGAGCAGCGCGCCGCCTACTTGCCGTAGAGCTTAAGCAGCAACCACATCGGCAGGCCAAGGTACAGCGCGGCGCGGCCGACGCGCTCCAGCCAGCGGCGGATGTCGACGGTCCGCTTGGGCCGCAGCAGCGCCACCAGCAACGTTGCCGCTTCGATCGCCGCGCGCAGCAGCGCCGCGCTGAGCACCACGCCGATGGACCAGGCCGCCCACCACAGCATGAAGGCGCCGAGATAGGCCTTCAGGCCGTAGCTGTAGTATTCGCCGAACGCGCTGCCATAGGCGATATGCTGGTGCAGGTGGAAGGCCGGAATGGCGAGGGCGAGCGGGAACAGGACGAATTTGCTCAGCGGATGGTCGAGCTTCCAGCGGCGCAGCGCCTGGCGCGCCTGCGCATACGCGTACAGCATGGCGCCGCCGCGCGGCGCCAGCGGCGGGCCGCCGGCGCCGGCCATGGCGTCGGCCAGGGCGATGGGCCTGGCCAGCGCCAGTCCGTAGCGCCAGCGCCGGCCCGACGCCAAGCGCAAGGCCAGGCCGGGGCCGGGAACCGGCAGGCGCCACAAGTCGAGCGCGCCGATGTCGCCCAAGGCCAGCTCGATGCGCTGGGCGCCACGGCTCAGCACCAGCTTGCCGTCGCTTATCGTGGCGCGCGCGGCGAAGGCGAGCAGCACGCACCACGCGGCGGCCTCGGGGGCAAGGACGAGGCCGGCGAACAGGCGGATCTGCGCCAGCGTGTTGCTGCGCAGCGTATCGTCGCGCAGCAGCGCCAGGCACATGCCGAGCAGGCCGACGCGCGCCACGGCGCGCAACAGGCCGGCGGCGAGCCGCGCGGCGGGCGGCAGCAGCGCGACCTTGACGGGAAACGCCATGGCGGGCTGGTCCGCCGCCGGCGCATGGCCGGCTTGCGGCCGCCGCGCGGCGAGGGCCGCCAGCAGCAGCAGGAAGGCGGCGGCGGCCGGTCCGACCCAGTCGCCCCAGCGCACCACCAGCGTCGGCGCGGGCCGGCGCAGCTCCAGGTCGGCGACCAGCAGCGCCGGTTCGCCCATGCCGGTGCCGGCGAGCACGCTGCCGCTGGCGTCGATCACGGCGCTGTAGCCGTTGGTGGTGACGCGAAATTGCGGCAGCCGTGTTTCGATGCTGCGGAAGGCCGCCGCCGCCTGGTGCAAGCGCGCGCCCTGGCGGTCGAGGCTGAACCAGGAGTCGTTGGACATGGTCAGGATGGCCTGCGCGCCCAGGCGGGCGCCGTCGATGGCCAGGCCGGCGTCGACATCGTCGAGGCAGATCATGGGCAGCACCGGGATCTCGCGGCCGTCGGCCAGGCGCAGGGGGAAGACGCGCGCGCCGTTGCCGGGGCGCCAGGCGCCGGTCCACGGCAGCAGGCGGCGCAGCGCCGGCCGGTCGAGCCAGGCCGGCAGGTACTCGGTGAAGGGAAACAGCCGCGTCTTGCGGTAGAAACCCAGCAGGCCGCTGGCGGGCTGCACGAAGGCGGCGGCGTTGTATTCGCCGGCGCCGTCGCGGTCGTAGGTGCCGAAGACGAAGGGCACGCCGGCGGCGGCGACGTTGGCGAGGATCTCGCGATCGAATTCGGCGCCGGCCTCGCTCTTCGGCTGGCCGAAGGTGGTGGGGTAGGCGGTCTCCGACCAGAGCACGGCGTCGGCGTGCTGCCGCACCACGGCGTCGTAGCTCATCGCGAAATGGCGGTCGAGCACCTCGCGCACCACGGCGTAGCCGCCGCGCAGGCGCCGCTGGCCCTCGTAGTCGACCATGTTGGCTTGGATGAGCCCCATGCGCAGCGGCTTGCCGCCGGACGCGGCGGCGCCGGCGCCGCCGCCACCTGACAGCGCGGCCAGCCCGTAGCCCGCCAGCAGCAGGGGCGGCAGCGCGGCCAGCGCGAGCGGCTTGGCGACGGCGCGCCAGCCGTCGCCGCGCCGCGCCAGGGCCGCCGCGACGGCCTCGTTGGCCAGCAACAGCAGCAGCGTCAGGCCGGCGCCGGCGCCCACGTCGGCGCCCTGGCGCAGCAGCCGCGAGGGGTACAGGCCGTGGCCGAGCGTGTCGCCGAGCAGCCGGGGCAGCAGCCATTCGGCCGCCAGCCAAGCCGCCGCCGCCGCCAGCGCGCGCAGCAGCGGGCCGTGGCGGCGCCCGGCCAGATGGCGCGCCAACGCGAAGGCGAGGAACTGCGGCTGGAACAGCGGCGCGGCGAGCAGCAGCACGGCCAGGCCGGCCGTTTCGCCGACCTGGGTGTAGCGCCCGAGCGCGCTGCCGAGCCAGGCGAAGACGGCCGCCGTGAAGGCGAGCGACATGGCGTAGGCGCAGGCCAGCGTGCCGGCCAGCGTGCGGCGGGCGTCCAGCGCGCGCAACCAGGGCACCAGCAGCACGAAGCCCAGCAAGTAGCCGAGTCCGCCACTGGCGTACAGGGCCGACATGGCCGCGCTGGCGAGAACGCCGACGGCCATGCCGGCGGCGGGATGGGTGGTTTGCTTCAAGGTGGCTGCCTCGTCCTTGTCAACGGCCCGCGTTGGCCGTCGGCACCGGCGCGGGCAGGGTGATGCGCCGGATCGGCAGTCCGGGCGGGGCCAACTCCGGCGGCACGACGCGGTCGCTCGGCATGGCGAGCGGCTGCTGGTTGGCGTCGAGCAGTTGGAAGTCGGGGGCGAACATCAGGATGGCCTCGATGCGTTGGCCGTCGTCGGTCGCCTGGTGGTGGCGCACGTAGCCCTTCGGCAGGGCGAAGTCCTCGGGCACCGCCAGGCCGACCAGGGGCGGCCGCGTACCCGGCGGCGAAAACGCCCCCAGGCCGCTATGCACGCCGCGCTCGTGCAGGCGCTCGATCACCTCGGCCATGCTGGGGTTCTCGCCACGGGACAGATAGCTTTTCAGGTCGCGCGTCGGGTCGGCGTCGCCTTCCGGCGCGGGCGGCGGCGCGGCGGCGGCGTGCGGCGCAAGCGGGGCGGGCGGCGGCGCCGCCGTGGCGGCTGCCGCTGTGCCGGGCGCGGCCGGCGCGGTGGCGCCGGAGTCGGAGTCGGATGGCATGGTTAGGAAGATCAGCAAGCCGGCACCGGCAACGGCGAGCAGCAGCGCGAGGGCCAGATAGGCGGGGTTGGAGCGCCAAGCGCGACCGCCGCCGGCCGTATCGCTACGCTCCGGCGGCTGCTTGGTGGGTGGTGGCTTAGCCAAGGGGCGGGCGGGCTGCGGCCGTCAGGGCGCCGCCGCGTTGAAGATCGACACCGCCCAGCCCATGCGCTCGTGGCCGTACTGGTCCCAGATCGGGTTCTTGCCGTTGGCGAAAGAGCTGTAGCGCGCGGCGCCGTTGCCGCTGCTGCCGCCCCACAGGCCGGCGGTGACGGTGCTGCCGGTGTAGCTCGGGTGGGTGTCGTCGGACTGGATGTAGTCGTAGCTGCTGCTGGCCGAGACGAAATGGGTGTTGGCGTCGCGGATGGTCGAGCGCAGCGTCGAGCTGACCCGGTTCACATAGCTGGACTGGCTTTCGCCGGCGACATAGCGCAGCGCCTCGGCGTCGATCTTGCCGTCGCCGTTGGCGTCGTAGTCGGCGCCCATGTATTGGGCGAAGTTGTCCGCGCACATGAAGCCTTTTTGACGGGCGACGTCGCACATCATGTGGTTGATTCTGGCGATGGAGAGCAGGAACCTGTCCTGCATCTTGACGGTGGCGCCGCTCGACGGGTCCTTGCACGAGCTCTGCGTATTGTCGGCGGTATAGCCCGGGTAGTGCAGATTGGAGATCACCTTGGTCTTCACGCCGGCATAGGCGTTGGCGTTGATGTAGTCCATCGCCGCCGTCACATAGGTCTTGCAGGCGGCCTCGGCTGCGGTCAGCACGCTGTAGTCGCAGCTGCCTTCCTGGCTCTTGAAGGCGGTGCGGGCTTGCAGGCCGTCGTTGCCGCACATTTCGAAGGTGACCACGCGCGTGTTGCTCGCTTGCATGTACGAGCGCTCGGCGACGATCTTGTTGCTGTACACGTCGGAGGCGATCGCGCCGGACTTGGTGCGGCGCACGCTTTCGATGCCGGCGTTCCACTGCGCCGAGAGGTATTCCGCGTCGACCGTCGGCGCCGAGTATTTGGCCGCGCTGGTGACGGAGCCGTTGTAGCCGGCGTAGATCGAATCGCCGTAGGCCACCACGCGGTACTTGCTGCTGGTGCCGGGCCGGTCGATGGTCCACGAGACGTTTTGGTTCAGGGTGCTGGCCGCCGCCTGCGCCCCCAGGGCGAGCAGTGCGAGCGCGGGCAGTAACTTGCGCAAGGAATACCGAAAGCGAGTGTGCATAGCATGTCTCCGATCATCGATCTTCTAGGTGGCAGTTGTAGGTGACTTCTTCACTCACGCTATGACGCACAGGAACCCGGCCGCACAACGTGTGGTTGGCAAACAGTTCATGTTAGCAAAGCGACTAGTTGTTGTGTCCGCTTGGCCGCGGCTTGGCTCGCCAGGACAACAGAAAATGGCCAAGGGAGGATATTTTGTCGCGGCGCAGCCACAGCTGTCCGGCCACGCCCAAGCAAGTTCATCGGACACCGTGGCGGGACCGGGACTGTTCAGAACATGTGCCGCAAGCCCGCCATGCTCGGCGTGTCGGCATGTGGTGGTGCGCAGCTCCGGCACCGGCCACGCCATCGTCGACACGGGCGCGCTGAAGGTCATCATCGAGACCTGAGGCCGGGCCGGGCGGGTTTTTGCCGCGCGGCCGGCCTCGTTTCCGACGGGCCGGTGAGCGGGGGGGGCACTCAGGGCTGCAGCGCGTCCCCGCCGACCAATATCTCTTGGAACCCGGCGCCGTCGCGCAGCACGAACAGCGCGTCCATGCCCTTCTTCCTGGCCAGAGCGACACCGTCGATGGGGCCCAGCACCATCAACGCGGTGGCCCAGGCGTCGGCCAGCATGCAGGTGGGCGCCAGCACGGTGACGGCGGCAAGTTGGTTCGACAACGGCCGGCGCAGGGCCGGATGCATGGTGTGCGCATAGCGCACGCCGGCAACGTCGACCCAGCGGCGATAGTCGCCGGAGGTGGCGATCGCCGTGTCGTGCAGCTCCATCACGCCGGCCACCTCGCGGATGCCGAAAACCGGCTTCTCGATCGCCACCGCCCAGGCCGCGCCGTCGGGCTTTGCCGCCCGCGCCCGCATCTCGCCGTCGATGCCGACCAGGTAGCTGGTGACGCCGTGGCCATCGAGGCAGTGCGCCAGCTGGTCGACGCCGTAGCCCTTGGCGATGGCCGACAGGTCGAGCGCGAGCGGGGCCCGCTTGCGTACCTGCCGGCGCGCCAAGTCGACGTCGAGTATGTCGCCGGCCGGGCGGTAGGCGTCTTGCCGCCGTGCCGCCAGTTGCGCCGACGGTGTGCGTTGCGCCGGGCCGAAGCCCCAGTCCTCGACCAGTTGGCCAAGCCCCATGTCGAAGGCGCCAGCCGATTGCCGGCCGACGCGCAGTCCGGCATCCAACACATGCGCCAGCTCCGGCGGCACCGCCAGCCAGACATCTTCGGGGGCCGCGTTGAGGCGGCACAGGTCGGAGGCCGGGTTCCAGGTCGACATTTGCCGGTCGACCTTGTCCACGGCGGCGAACAGGCTGGCGTCGATGGCCGCCAGATCCACTTCATCGGGCGCGTAGAACACGGCGCTGTAGCGTGTCCCCATGGTTGCGCCGTTCAGGCTGTAACGCCGCGGGGGCGCCGACGGCTGTTCAGAAAACGTCTTCACGATACCTTCCGTCGTCGCGCAGCGCCTGCACGGTCAAGTTGAGCGGGGCGAGAATCTGGTCGATGGCCTGCCTGACGCTGTCGGCCATCGCGCGGCTGCCGCACAACAGCACCTGGCCGCCGTCTTCGATCAGCCGGCGCATGTTGTCGGCATCCTCGCTCAGGCGGTTCTGCACGCGGACGCCGTCCTTTATCCGCGAGAAGGCGGTGTGCAGCTGGGTCAGCCGGCGGTCGGCCAGATAGTCGCGCAGTTCCGGTTCGTAGAGGAAGTCGGAGTCCGGATCGCGGCCGCCCCAGTACAGGTACATCGGGTGTTTGCCGCTGTTGTTGCGGATGAAGCCGGCGAGCGGTCCGATCCCCGTGCCGGCGCCGATCAGGATGACCGGCGCCTTGCCGGAGGTCGGGCGGAAGCGGGGATTGGGCTGGATGAAGGCCTCGACGCGGTCGCCCGGCCGCAGTCCGTGCAGGTAGCTCGAACACAGGCCCGCCGGCTGCTTGCGCACACAAATTTCCAGCACGCCGTCGTTGGAACCGCTCGCCAGCGAGTAGAAGCGCGGCATCGGACTGCCTGGCGCGATGATGCCGGCCAGGTCGCCGGCTTCGAAGCGGGGCAGGCGCCGCCGCGCCAGCAGGCCGTTCAGCCATCCCGGCGTCGGCGCCGGCGCGGCGACAAAACGCAGCACCACGGTGGGTTCCTGCTGCTCGCGGCCATAGTCGACGCGTTCGCGCAGTTGCAGGGCGGTGGTGGGCGGATGGGCCGGCGCGTGTTCGAGCACCAGCGGGTGGCCGAGCAGGGCGCCGACGGCGGCGCCCCAGCGGGCGAACTCCTGCGTCGATTGGCGGTCGATCGTCGCCGGGGCGCACAGCCGGCGCCAGCCGCGCGCGGCCAGCGCCGCGTCGACGTCCAGGGCGAACTGGCAGAACTTGGGGAACTGGCGGTCGCCGAAGCCGAGCACGGCGAAGCTGGCGGCCGGGTTGGGGGCGATGGCGGCGAGACGGGCGAGGAATTGGCTGGCCGAGGCGGGCGCGTCGCCGTCGCCATAGGTCGCCGTCAACAGGAACAGGTGGCGCGCCGCGCCGTGCCGCGGCGAGAGCTGGTTCATCGGCGCCGTGTGCACCCGCCGCCCGGCCGTCGTCAGGGCGTCGTGCAGCGCCCGCGCGAAGCCCCAGGTGCTGTTGTTTTCGCTGCCGACCAGGATCACCGTGTCGGCCGTGCGCAGTGGGGTGTTGCCGGCGATGCGCGGCTTGGCGCGCCGCCGCTGCCACCACACCGTCGCGCCGGTCGCCGCCAGCCAGGGCGCGCCGAGCGCGCTCAGGCCGAGCAGGAGGCCGAGCCACCACATGCCTTCGCCGGTATGGAGTTGATAGACGAGTTCATAGGCCTCGCGCGCGCCGCTGTGGGCGCGATAGGCCAGCAGGGCGCCGCTGGACTGGTCGACATAGGCGTCGCCGCGCGCGGTGCGCAAGGTGTAGACGGCGGAACGGTCGCCGGGCAGCGGGAAGACCAGTTCGCGCAGGTCGGCCAGCTCGGTGGCCAGCAGCGCCGGCAGGCGGGCGGCCGGCAGCGGCGCGCCGCCGGAGGTGGTGGCGGGGAAGTCTGGCTCGTCGCGCGTGCCGTCGGTCACCAGGGCGAAGGTCGCCGCCGACATGTAGCTGCCGGTCAAGGCCGACAACAGCAGCCCGGCGGCGGCGAGGCGGGCGACCGCGGCGTGCCAGCGCTGGCTGCGGCTGCCGTGCAGTGGGCGCGCCAGGCGGCGCCAGCCGCCGACCCGTTTGAGCAGCAGGGCGATGCCCGAGGCCGACAGCAGCAGCATCGTCAGCGCCGTCAGGCCGGTGGCGGCGCTGCCTGCCGTGTCGAGGAACAGGGAGCGGTGCAGCTCCTTGACCCAGCGCGAGAAGGCCGACGGCGCGTACGGCGCGAGCCCCGCGCCGCTAGCCGGATCGACCCGCGCGGCGCCCGACACGTCGCCCGAGCTGTAGTAGACGATGATCGCGCCGGACGGCGTGCGCTGGATCTGTTCGACCCCCGGGTAGTGGCGCGCCACGCGGCCGGCCAGCTCGGCGACGCTGAGGCCGGCCGGCAGGCTGGTGCCGAGCCGCTCGAGCGCGGGGTCGACGGACAGGACGGCGCCGGTCAAGCCCATCAGCGCGACCAGCAGGGCGCTGACCAGGCCGGGGAGCGAATGGAGCCGTCGCAACATGCTGGCGGCGCTTACATGTCGTAGGTGAAGGACTTGACGTAGCCGCGCCCGCCGACCGGCTTGCCGGCGCCCTGTTTGCCCAGCGGCGCGCGGGCATCGGCGGGATTGTCGCGGCCGTCCTCGACCGCGCTGTCGACGCGGATTTCATATCCCGCGTCGATCAGGGTGTCGGCCAGCTCGACCGTCACCTTGAGCGTCTTGCCGCTGCCCACGCTGGCGCCGCTGATCCCGTCGAACTCGCGGGTATCGAGCCCGCTGCCGCGCGCCCAGTCGCTCAGGTGCTTGTAATACTTCGCCTTCTTGCCGGCGACCCAGAGCGTCTTTTTGTATTTTCCGGCCGCGTCGGTGACATAGAACGCCAGGTAGGCGCCATTGCCGGCGTAGCTTTTCAGCTGGGTGGTGAGCACCACCGGGCGCGCTTGGACCAGGCCGGGCAGCGCCAAGGCGCCCGCCAGGCAGGCGTAGGCCGTCATGTGTTTCATTGAATTTCTCCTCTGGATGTTGGCCCCGTGCGGCGGCGCAGCGGCCCCGCCGGCGGCGGGCCGAGATAGTCCGACGCGTCGCCGGTCTCGCCGAAGTCCACCGCAAGGCTGCGCATGCGCAGCGAGGCCGGCGCGTACTTGGCCTTGATCTTGTTGCCGTTGCGGTCGGTCCCGCGCAGCTCGTAGCAGCCGTCGTCGATCTTGATGCGCTGGACCGTCCAGCCGCGCTGTTCGGCTTCCCGCTGCAATAGTTCGCGCGGTTTCCAGTCGGAAATTGGGTCCGTGCAATTGACCTCGGAGAACGCCGCGCCGCTGGCGGCCAGGGCGGCCAGGGCAAAGTACGTGCGAATTGGGGGCATCGCTTACTCCTCGGTGGGCTTGCGTCATGCTAGCGGCCGCTGCTGACGCCAGCCTTACGCGCCAGGCCGTCAGCAGGTTTTTCCACAGATTACTCTTATGTCATATAGAAGACTTGAGCCGATCGGTGGTATTATCCGTACTGTCGCATCGACCTCTGGCGGTGTCGTTTTTCGGTTTGTAGAAAAAATGACAGGATCAGGAGGGGAGGGGTGCCGTAGACTGGCACCCCGGCACGAATGCGGGCCGAACCTTAAACCACCTACATGTGAGAGTATCCATGCTCCAAGAATATCGCCAACACGTCGCCGAACGCGCAGCCCTCGGTATCCCCGCGCTGCCTTTGTCCGCCCAACAAACCGAACAGCTGGTCGCCCTGCTGAAGAACCCGCCTGAAGGCGAGGGCGCGTTCCTGGTCGATCTGTTGACCTACCGCGTTTCCGCCGGTGTCGACGACGCCGCCAAGGTCAAGGCCGAGTTCCTGGACCTGGTCGCCAAGGGCAAGATCGCCTGCGCGCTGGTCTCGCGCGCCAGCGCCACCCACTTGCTGGGCACCATGCTGGGCGGCTTCAACGTCAAGCCGATGATCGACCTGCTGGCCGACGCCGAAGTCGGCGCCGTCGCCGCCGAAGGCTTGAAGAAGACCCTGCTGGTGTTCGACTTCTTCCACGACGTCAAGGAACTGGCCGACCAGGGCAATGCCAACGCCAAGGGCGTGCTGCAATCCTGGGCCGACGCCGAGTGGTTCACCTCGCGTCCTGAAGTACCGCAAAGCCAGACCCTGACCGTGTTCAAGGTCACCGGCGAAACCAACACCGACGATCTGTCGCCGGCACCGGACGCCACCACCCGCCCGGACATTCCACTGCACGCCCTGGCGATGCTGAAGAACCCGCGTCCGGGCATCGAAGCGGACGAGCCGGGCAAGGTCGGTCCGATCAAGCAACTGGAAGCGCTGCGCGCCAAGGGCCACCTGATCGCCTACGTCGGCGACGTGGTCGGCACCGGTTCCTCGCGCAAGTCGGCCACCAACTCCGTGTTGTGGTTCACCGGCGAAGACATTCCTTTCATTCCGAACAAGCGTTTCGGCGGCTTCTGCCTGGGCAACAAGATCGCTCCGATCTTCTACAACACGATGGAGGACGCCGGCGCGCTGCCGATCGAACTCGACGTGAACCAGATGAACATGGGCGACGTGATCGAGCTGCGTCCGTACGAAGGCAAGGCGCTGAAGGACGGCGTGGTCATTTCCGAGTTCACCGTCAAGTCCGACGTGATCTTCGACGAAGTGCGCGCCGGCGGCCGTATTCCGCTGATCATCGGCCGTGGCCTGACCAGCAAGGCGCGCGAAGCGCTGGGTCTGCCTGCATCGACCCTGTTCCGCCTGCCGACCAACGTCGCCGCCTCGACCAAGGGCTTCACCCTGGCGCAGAAGATGGTCGGCCGCGCCTGCGGTCTGCCTGAAGGCCAGGGTGTGCGTCCGGGCACCTACTGCGAACCGAAGATGACCACCGTCGGCTCGCAGGACACCACCGGCCCGATGACCCGCGACGAGCTGAAGGATCTGGCTTGCCTGGGCTTCTCGGCCGACATGGTGATGCAGTCCTTCTGCCACACCGCCGCCTATCCGAAGAAGGTCGACGTCATCACCCACCAGACCCTGCCGCGCTTCATCTCGACCCGTGGCGGCGTCTCGTTGCGTCCGGGCGACGGCGTGATCCACTCCTGGCTGAACCGTCTGCTGCTGCCCGACACCGTCGGCACCGGCGGCGACTCGCACACCCGCTTCCCGATCGGCATCTCGTTCCCGGCCGGTTCCGGCCTGGTCGCCTTCGCCGCCGCCACCGGCGTGATGCCGCTGGACATGCCCGAATCGATCCTGGTGCGCTTCAAGGGCACCATGCAGCCGGGCGTCACGCTGCGCGACCTGGTCAACGCGATTCCGCTGTACGCCATCCGCCAGGGCCTGCTGACGGTCGAAAAACAGGGCAAGAAGAACGTCTTCTCCGGCCGCATCCTGGAAATCGAAGGCCTGCCGAACCTGAAGGTCGAACAAGCCTTCGAGCTGTCCGACGCCTCGGCCGAGCGCTCCGCCGCCGGTTGCACGGTGCATCTGGACAAGGCGCCGATCATCGAATACATGACCTCGAACATCACGCTGATGAAGTGGATGATCGCCAACGGCTACGAAGACAAGCGCACCCTGGCGCGCCGCATCGCCGCCATGGAAGCCTGGCTGGCCGATCCTAAGCTGCTGGCGCCGGACGCCGACGCCGAGTACGCCACCGTCATCGAAATCGACCTGGCCGACATCCACGAGCCTATCGTCGCCTGCCCGAACGATCCGGACGACGTCAAGATGCTGTCCGAAGTGGCCGGCGCGAAAATCGACGAAGTCTTCGTCGGTTCGTGCATGACCAACATCGGCCACTTCCGCGCCGCCTCGACCCTGCTCGAAGGCAAGACCGACATTCCGGTCCGCCTGTGGATCGCGCCGCCGACCAAGATGGACCAGCAGCAGTTGATGGCCGAAGGCCACTACGGCACGCTGGGCCGCACCGGCGCGCGCATGGAGCTGCCGGGCTGCTCGCTGTGCATGGGCAACCAGGCGCAGGTGCGCAAGGGTTCGACCGCGATGTCGACCTCGACCCGCAACTTCCCCAACCGTCTGGGTCTGGACACCCAGGTCTACCTCGGCTCGGCCGAGCTGGCCTCGGTCTGCGCCATGCTGGGTCGTATTCCGACCAAGGAAGAGTACATGGCCAACATCGGCACGCTCGACAAGAACGCCGCCGACGTCTACCGCTACATGAATTTCGACAAGATCAAGGAATTCAGCGACGTCGCCGACACCGTCAGCTTGTAATTGAGGGCGGCGGCGCGCTAGCGCCGTCGCGCCTCGCCTGACATCCCCGCCGCGTGCACCACGCGGCGGGGATTTTTTTTGCGCGCGGGCGGCGCGCCCGCGCGGCAGCGGGAGCCAACAGCTCAGGCCAGCGCGGCCCTCAAGCTGCCTTGGTGCAGCGCGCGGGAAACCGGGCAGCACAACTCCAGCTCTTGCTCCTCGTAGCCGCGTTGCATCAGGCCGTACCAGCCCCGGCCGAAGCGCGGCGCCACGCCGGCGTAGGCGAAGCCGGCCCGGTGCAGCTCCTGCATGGCGGCCGGGGCGCGCCGGTCCAGGGCCAGCTTGACGTAGATCAGCCGCCCCGTCGGCATGCGGGCGACCTCGGATAGATGGGCCGCGCTCGGCTGGTTCAAGCTCACCTCTATCCTTTGCTCCTGGCTGGCCACCACGATGGCCGGCCCCTGCGCGGCGGGGACGGCCGGCTGGGTGCCGAAGTGCCGCTCCATCGGCGCGATCCAGTCGCGGCATGCCGGCGGCCACGACAGCGCTGGCAGCGGGCTCGCCTGCAACGGCAGGCAGCCCAGCACGATGCTCTCCCGCCCGGTGCTGGCGAAGGGCGAGGCGACATAGTCGAGCAGCAGGCCGACGGTGTGGAAGCCCAGCGTCTGCGCCAGGCGCTGGCTTTGCCCGTGCGAGGACACCTGCTTGATGGTCACGCAGCGCAGCCCCTGTTTGCCGGCCAGCTGGCACAGATGGCGCCCCAGGATGGTGGCGATGCCCAGGCCGCGCGCGCTCGGGTGGACCACGTTGAGCGCCAGCTCGGCGCAGTCGGGCGTGTCGGGGTGGCGCCACAGGACGGCGTGGCCGACGATCGCGCCGTCGACGCAGGCGACCGACGATTGCCAGAGCTGTTGCTCGTTGTTGTGGTGGATCATCGACGGCAGGTAGACGTCCGGATACACATAGCGGTCGCCATACACGGCGCGGAACAAGGCGCTGACGTTCGCCGCGTCGCTGGGCGCGAAATCGCGGATGGAAACGACGGCTTGCGGCGTTTGGCTCATGTCGCGCCCTCCGCGTCGGCGGCATAGTCGCGCTGGTCGACGATGCGCATCAGCTTGCCAGAGCGCGGGTGGAAGCGCGCCTGCGCCAGCGGGCCATGTTCGACCAGCAAGCGCAGCTGGTCCTGCTCGATGCCGGCCCGGATGGGCGGCAAGCGCGTCAGCAGGGCGGCGCGCAGCCGGGCCGTCGCCGCGCTGTCGATGTCGCACTCGGCCAGCAGGCGCAGGGTCAGTTGGTCGCGGCCGTCGGCGCGGCCGATCACCAGCTGCCACAGGACGTCGCCGAGCTGTTCGCGCACCAGCCCGTCTATTTCCTCCGGAAACAGCGACAGCGTGCCGACCCGCACACGGCGGCCCTGGCTGGCGCGGCCGCGCAGCACGAACTTGCGTTGCGCACCGCCGGCCGGCTCGCACCAGGCGGCCAGGTCGCCGCTCGGATAGCGGATCAAGGGCATCAGGCGACGCTTCAGGTTGGTCACCACCAGCACGCCGTTGCGGCCCACCTCGTCGATCACCAGGCCGCTGGCCTCGTCGACGATTTCGACGATCGTCTCGCCGTCGAAGACGCGGTGCTCGCCCAGGGCGCAATCGGGCGTGCTGGCCCCCACCAGGCCGGCGTCGACGCTGGCGCAGCCGATCGAGGCGAACAGCGCGTTGGGGAAGGTGTCCCTCAGCAGCGCGATCTGGTCGGCGAACAGGCTTTCGCCGCCGTACAGGATGGTGCCCACGCCGGGCAGGACTTGGCCGGCGGCCGCCAGATGGCCGGCGAAGCGCATCAGCTGGGCCGGCACGCAGGCCAGCACGTTGATCTGGTGAAGCTCGACGGCCTGGGCCAGGGCGGCCGGCTCCATCGTCCCGGTGAACGGGTATTCGCAGACCGGCACGGGCGATAGTGCCAGCGCGCTGTGGATGAACAGGAAGCTGGTGTACAGGTCGCCGGCGAAGAACAGGTTGGCGACGCGGTCGCCCGGCCGCAGGCGGCTGCCCAGCGCGGTGCCGAAGGCGCGCACGAAGTCGTTCCATTCGGCCCGCGTGTAGACGGACAGCTTGCCCTCGCCGCTGGAGCCGCCGGTCTTGAACACGTGGCCGTCGGTAACGGGGCCGGTCAACACCGGCCAGGATGCCAGCGGCATCGAATGCCGCCAATAGTCGGCCGGCTCGATCAGCGGCAGATCCCGCAGGCGCCAGCCGGCGGCCGGCAGCGCGCGGTACAGTTCGGCGTAAAAGGGCGCGTGCTGGCGCGCGTGGCGCACCAGGTCGTCAAGGTGAGGGTGCATGCCGTCTATCCTTCCACCACGTTGGCGGTGCCGCCGCTGCGCGCGGCGGCCCGGCGCCGGTCCAGCACCAGCGGCGTCTTGCCGCTCTGCGGGTGGCGCGCGAACTGCGTGGCGTCGCTGGCGACCATCTCCAGCTCCAGCAAGCCGCACTCGATGACCTGCTCGAGCATCGGATGCAGCAGCATGCGGCTGCGCGCCTGCTCGATGTCGCCCTCCACCCGCGCCTCGATGCGGTCGCAGCCGTTGGCCGCGTAGTCGATCAGGAACTGGACGGGGGCGCCGATGTGCTCGGCCATCTGGGCCGGATTGAGGTAGACCGTGCCCACGCGCATCAGCTGGCCATACCGTCCGCACAGTTCGAAGCGCGGCGTGGGCAGCCCGCAGGCGCAGTCGCCGGGCAGCCAGCGGCCCAGGTCGCCCAGCTCGTAGCGCGCCACCGTTTGTCCCTCGCGCGCGCGCGAGGTGAACAGCAGGCGGCCGACGCCGCCCGGCGCGGCGGGGCGGTCGTGCTCGGGGTCGACGATTTCCAGCCACTGCGTCTCGGCCATCAGATGGAACACGCCGTCGTCGCCGGCGGCGCAGGCGTGGCCCAGCGGGCCGGCGTCGACCGAGCCGTAGATGGCCGAGCGGATCAGCGGGATGCCGAAGCCGGCCAGGAAGTCGCGCTGGGCGTCGTTCAGGTGCTCGCCGCCGAGCAGGATTTTTTGCACGCCGCCGTATTCGCGCAGCATCGCCTCGTGCTGCACGAACAGCCGGTGAATGGTGCCGGGCATGCCGACCAGGGTGTTGATCCTTTGCTGGACGATGAGGCGGGCGATGTCGCCGCAATCCTCGGTGGCCGGGCCGCCCATGGGGAAATGGGTGGCGGACAATTTGTCGAGGATGGTGAAGAAGCTCAACAGACCGCCGTACAGTTCGCCGCCGTACAGCAGGTTGACCACCCGGTCGTGCCGCGGATCGAGGCCGGCGGCGAACAGGCCGTCGGCCGCCGCCCGCATTTGCCGGTGGTAGTCGCGGTAGCTGAAGCCGGCCAGCTTGGGCTCGCCGCTGCTGCCGCCGCTGCGGAAGAACAGCTGCGCCCGCTCGTTGACGCCGTTGCGTTGGAAGTCGGCCTTGTTCATGATGGCGTGCCGCGCCAGGCCGGCCGGCGGCGGCGGCGGCAGGTCCAGCGTGGCGTGGCCGGCCAGGTTGTTGGCCGGCAGCGTGACGGAGGCCCGCTTGGCCAGGCGCGCCAGCGCGTAGACGCCGTCGTGCGGCTCGCCGTGGTAGCCGTCGTGCATGGCGGCGGGCGGCACGACGCGGCTGACGCCGGCGGCCAGCAGCAGTTGGCTCAGCTCGGCCAGTTGCCGCGCCGGCGCGACCAGGCCGCAGGTTTGCAGCTGGGTGCGCCATGGTTGCAGCACGGCGACCAGTTGCGCGCGCGGCACGGGCCGCAGTTGCACCGTGCGGAACAGCGGCGAGCCGGCCAGCGCGGGCGTGTGGGCCCAGACGACGCGCCAACCCGGCTCCTGCCAGATCTGGCCGGCGATGCCGCCGAAGCTCTGGTCGAGGCGGGCGAAGGCCACTTGGGTGCTGATCTCGGCGGCCTCCTGTTCGTTGGGGACCAGCGCCGGCCAGTGCGGCGCGCGGCGCGCCAGCGCCTGCGCCAGTTGCGCGCCGACGCGGCGCAGCACCTCCGGCTCGTCGCTGTCGACCAGCACGCATTGCGGGCTGGAGCAGGCCTGCTGGTCGAGGCGGCAGACCTCGTCGGCCAGCGCCTCCAGCTGCGCCGTGTCGGCGGCCTCGGCCACCAGGTAGGCGAAGCTGATGCGGTGGCCCCAGTCGATCCAGCGGCAGCCGGCCGGCGCCTGCAGGCGGATGGCCGCCAGCGCGGTGGCGCCGCCCCAGGCCGAAATGGCGTCGGCCGGCTTGAACAGGGCGCTCAGATCGCGCCCCGGCAGCGGCAGCACGGCGAGGTAGTCGGCCAGCGTGCCGCCCGCGTCGTGGCGCAGGAACTCGGCCAGCAGGCGGGCGCTGCGGCCGTCGTCGCTGCCACTGGGGCGCAGCCAGTTGACGTTGCCCACCAGCAGGCTTTCCAGCATGGCGAAGAAGGGCAGCAGCGCGGCGTTGCCCGGGGTGATGTGCACCACCAGGCCCAGCGGGCGCCAGCTTTCGAACTGCTGGCGGTCGTAGCCGATGCGGCGCAGCGAGAAGGGCGCCTCGCCCAGCTCGCGCTCGAGCTTGGCGGCGAGGGCGTCGCGCCGGCAAAAGGCGCTCAGCGCGGCGCGGCTGGCGGCGTCGATGTCGCCGCCGTCGGCCTGCGCGTCCAGCGCGGCGGCGAATTTTTCGGCGCAGGAAAGCACCGTCTCGACGTCGAAGCGGGCGGCCAGCGTGGCGGGCAGGCGCGCCTGCAGGGCGGCCAGCAGCGCGGTGGCCTCGGCCTGGGCCGAGGGATGCAGTGTGCCATGGGCGAGATACATATCAGGACTCCTTGATCAGTTCGGATGCCGCCAGCGCACAGCTGCGGCTTTTGGTGTTGCCTGCGCGTCCGTGCAACTCGAACCAGTCGGTGTCGATGCCGCAGCCGCAGCTGTGGCCGGGATGCAGGGTGGCCATGTCGCTCATGACGATGCTGTGGGCCGGGGCGGAGGTGATGAAGGGCGCGACGAAGTGCAAAAAGCCGCGCTCGCCATAGGCCTGCGTGGCCAGCGTCGCCGGGTGGCGCACGAAGGCGCGGGCGTAGGCCGGCACGTGGAAGCGGTGGCGCGGGCATTCGACGTAGGGCACCGGATGCTCGACCGAGCCGTAGCCGTCGCGGCAGCGCAGGTCCGGTATGCCCAGTTGTTCGCCCAGGCGCCGGTACAGCTCGGCCTTGGGGATGGACTGGTCGGCGTGGGTTTTCCAGCCGCCGCCGAGGAACACCAGCGAGTCGGCGTGCAGTTTCAAAGGCGGCAGGCCCATCTCGCGCATGCGCTCCAGGGTGAACCAGAGGAAGGCCGGGAAGCCGAAGATGCGCACCGGCAGCCCTTCCTCGGCGAACTCCTGCAACGCGCCGATGACGCCGAAGGGATCGAACTCGTTGCCGTGGCCGTTGTGGCGCAGCGCGTAGACGGCCCGGTTGACCGGCGCGTACTTGCAGAGGAACTGGTCGGTGTAGCTGGTGCCCAGGGTGATGGCGCCGGCCGGCTCGTAGCTGAGCAGCAGGTAGTTGCAGGGCGTGTCCGGCGTGTTCCAGCCGTAGTGGTCGAAGATGCGGTCGACCATGGCCTGGGCGGCGCCGATGCTGCGCGGGTCGTAGCGCATACGACTTTTTTGTCCGGTGGTGCCGGACGAGGTCAACTCCAGCGCGTCCTCGCCCGAGCTGCTGAGCAACAGGCGGCGCTTGAAATAGTTGGCGAACAGCGGCGGCAAGGTCGACCAGTCGCTCAATTGGGCCAAGGCATGCGGGTCCACACCGTTGGCGGCCAGCCACTCGGCGTAGCCGGGCGTTTGCGCGCAATGGTATTCGCTCAGCTCGCGCATGGCGGCATGGAACAGCTGGTCGCACTCTGGATCGGCGCGGTAGGGCGAGGCGATGGCGCAGAGCGCATCGACATGGGGGAGTGCAGTCACGATAAACTCCTAGGACAGAGGGAACGGCATCGAGTGGAATGGGGTGTCAGGCGGCGACGGTTTCTTGCTTGAGCAGGCGCCACAGGGGCCACAGGGCGACGCCCACGGGGATGCTGGCGGCGCAGGCAAAGGTCGCCAGGCTGGCGCCGGCGCCCAGAGCGGCCAGGGAGGCGCTGCCCAGCCCGATGATGGCGATGGAAATCATGCCCAGCATCGCGGCGACGGTGCCTTTGCCGCTGGCGCTGGCGAACAGGGTCAGGCGGTAGAGCGAGGCGTTGCCGATGCCCATGCCGAAGGCGTACACCACCATGCCCGGGATCAAGGCCATCATGCGGCCGCTGGCCAGGGTGCCGGCCGCCATCAGCAGCAGGCCGCCGACGATGGGCAGCAGGGCCAGGCGGATCAAGGAAGGCAGGTCGAAGCGACCGGCGGCGTAGTTGAGGGCCAGGTTGCCGGCGATGAGGCCGCCGAAGATCGGCAGCTGCCACAGGCCGTAGCTCATCGCGTCCAGGCCCAAATTGCGCATCAGCAGCAGGGGCGACAAGCCGATCCAGCTGATGAGGGGGATGCTGATGAGGCCCAGCGCCATGCTTCCCTGCATGAATCTCGCATTGCGCAGCAGCTCGCCATAGCTGGCCAGGATGCTCGCCAGGCGCAGGGGCGCAGGGGCCAGTTGGCCGCCTTCGGTGCGCGGCACGCCAATGGTCTCGGGGGCGAAGCGCCATAGGCCGAGCCAGGTCAGGACGGCCAAAGCGCCGACGCAGACGAACAGGGCGCGCCACGACATCACGTCCAGCAACAGGCCGCCCAGCAAGGGGCCCAGCAGCGGCGACAGCAGCGCGATATTCGCCAAAATCGCCATCAAGCGCAGCGCGTCGGTCTCGGGAAAGCTCTCCTGCAGCAGCGGATAGCTGACCACCACGACGAAGCCCAGGCCGATACCCTGGACGAAACGCAGGCCCTGGAAGAGGTGGATGTCGTTGATCCAAGGGGCGAGCAGGCAGGCCGCCGCGAATCCGGCGGCGCCGATCAGCAGCAGGGGCCGGCGGCCGTAGCGGTCGGACAGCGGGCCGATCAACCATTGGAAGGCCACGCCGCCCAGCAGGTAGGCGTTCAAGGCCAGCGGCACGTGGCTGGACGGCGCGTCCAAATCGCGCACCACGTACAACATGGCGGGCATCACCACATCGCTGGCGACATAGGTGAGCAATTCAAAGGCGGCCAGCAGCAGGCAAAAGAGCAAGGCATGGCGCGGCGACATGGGGACGAGCGAGCGGGAAAACAGGGACATTCTGAGATGCATTTCTTGCCTTGTATTGTGGAAAGCAAATTTCTATTGCGAATAGTGAGCCAGCTGCGATTCTTGTGGAATACGCCGGCTGGCGCCGGGCGTGCGGCCCTCATGGTGGCCGCACGCGGGATATCGGGGCTATGCCCAGGGCATCTCCTTTACTTTACTCGGTTGGCAACATTGACTGAATAGTAAGTAGTGTAACAGCGGAGATGCATACTTTGTCAATTAGAAATATGACTTTTGGTATCTTTTAATGCTTTTTGATAAATCTCTTTATGGGTAATGATTCGCATTCAATGTTGGGAAGGGAAAAACGCATGTCAACGCATCCACCCCGTATGCCGATGTGCGCGTGCCGTCTTACTTCAGGCTGGTGCGCGCCGCCGCCACGATCTGCCGCGACAGCTGCTCCATGCGCGGCGACTGGACCTTCCAGGTGTGCCAGTACAGGGCCACGTCGGCCGGCCGGCTCGGCGCCAGCATGGCCATGCCGTCGGCCTCGGCGCTGGCGTGCAGCAGCAGCTCCGGCACCATGCCGTAGCCCAGGCCGTAGCGGATGGCGTTGAAGTGCGAGGTGGCGCCCGGCACGTAGTGGCAGGGGTAGGCGCCCTCGGGCAGGCCGAGCCGGCTTTGCAGGAAGGACGACTGCAGCGTGTCCTTGCGGGTGTACGCCACCACCGGCGCCAGGCGCGCCGCCTTGCGCGTCAGCCCCTGCGGGAACCAGCGGGCGCGGAAGGCCTCGCTGGCCACCAGCCAGTAGCGCATCACGCCGAGCGGCTCGGCCGAGCAGCCGCGCATCGGCTTCGGCTCGGAGCTGATGCAGCCGATCGCCATGCCCGTCTCCAGCAGCGCGTAGGTGTGGTCCTGGTCCTCCACGGTCAGGTCGAGCAGCACGCGCTCGCGGATCAACACCTCGGACAGGGCGGGGAAGAACCAGGTGCCGACCGAGTCGGCGTTGAGCGCCAGCACCAGCGTCAGCGGCGCGTCCTTTTGCACCGCCAGTTCCGCCTCCAGGTCGGCCTCCAGCAGCTTGGCGCGCTTGAGGTATTGCAGCAGGCGCTGGCCGACGCGGGTGGCGCGCGCCGGCCGGCTGCGCACCACCAGGGCGTTGCCGAGCATGCTCTCGAGCGCGCGCACGCGCTGCGAGATGGCCGGCGAGGTCAGGTGCAGCTGGACGGCGGCCTGCTCGAAGCTGCCGGTTTCGATGACGGCGCGGAAGGCCTCGGTGTGTTTCGGGTTCAGATTCATCGCGCGGGCCTAAGATAAGAAAAATTTAGCATTCCCAAATAATACTTACTTTTGATAACGATGTGTCTGCTGCGATGCACAATGCTGCCTTGCGGCGGGACTGGGCCGCGTGCGGGGTGCCGCGCGCCCGGTTCGGCCAGACGCACTGAAACAATGTTCACTTCGAAGAGTCTATCGATGTTGCTACACACCATATATTTGATCGCCATCGTCGCCGAGGCCATGTCCGGCGCCATCATGGGCATGCGCCGGGGCATGGACCTGTTCGGCATTTGCATGATCGGCGCCGTCACCGCGCTGGGCGGCGGCAGCATCCGCGACGTGCTGCTGGGGCACTATCCGCTGGGCTGGATCGCCCACCCGGAATACCTGCTGTTCACCATCGGCGCGGCCGTCGTGACGGCGCTGGTGGCGCGCCACCTGCACCACCTGCGCGCGGTGTTCCTGCTGGTCGACGGCCTGGGCCTGGTGGCGTTCTGCGTGATCGGCTGCGACATCGCGCGCGCCCAGGGCATGCACCCGGCCATCGTCGTGCTGGCCGGCCTGATCACCGGCGTGTTCGGCGGCCTGCTGCGCGACGTGCTGTGCAACCAGATCCCGCTGGTGTTGCAGCGCGAGCTGTACGCCACCGTGGCGCTGTTCACCGGCGCGCTGTACGTCGGCCTGCTGTGGCTGCGGCTGGACCCGGCGCTGGCGGTGCTCGCCTCGATCGGCGCCGGCCTGGCGTTCCGCCTGCTGGCGATGCGCTTCCATTGGCAGTTGCCGAACTTCGACGCCTCGCGCGTGCGCGGCTTCGAGTAGGGCGGCGCGGCCTTCCCCGTGCGGGCCGCCAGGCATTAAATGATGCCATTAGGATAAAATTTCCTCCCACGCGAAAATGATTCTCATTTACAATGCGCGTAATTGGGATTGATTCTCATTCAACGGGGAAAAGAAGAAAATGCGTATCAAAGTGATGGTGTTGGCCTTGTTTGGCGTGATGGCAAGTTGGCAGGCAGGCGCGGACGAGGCGGCGGCGGAGACGGGCGCAACAGCCAATCCGGCCGGCGCGCCCGAGCGGGTGGTGATTAGCGGCGACAAGCTGAAGCGCACGGAGAACGACAGCAGCGCCAGTGTCGGCGCGCGCAACCGCCGCCAGATCGCCGAATCGGGCATCACCACGGTGGAGGACGTGGCGGCGCAGATGGCCAACGTCGGCACCGCCGAGGGCTTGTCGATACGCGGCGTCAACGCCCTCGGCCCGACCGGCGGCGGCGGCCGCACCATCACCCTGGTGATGGACGGCGTGGCGCAGGACGGCTACGGCCAATCGATCAACAGCCTGAGCGTGTGGGACGCCGACCGGGTGGAAGTGCTGCGCGGCCCGCAATCGACCAATCAGGGCCGCAACTCGCTGGCCGGCGCGGTCGTGTTGAAGACCCGCGATCCTTCCGACCTGGCGGACTTCAGCTACCGCCTCAGCGCCGGCAACCAGAATTCGCGCCGCCTGGCGCTGGCCGGCGGCGGCGCCATGGTCGACCAGGTGTTGGCCGGCCGCGTCTCGTTCGAGCAGCGCCGGCGCGACGGCGACGTCAGCAACCCGACCCGCAACGACCCGCGCTTCAACCACGACGACGGCCACACGCTGCGCGCCAAATTGCGCGTGACGCCGTTTGGCGAGCGCTACCAGGCGCTGTTCACCCTGGTCGACGCCAAGCAGCGCCTGGGCAGCGACTCGGTCGAGGCGGTCGCCCGCCCCATCTCGGCGCGGCAGAACCTGTCCAACGAGGCGCGCAATTCGGACAACCACACGCGCTCGGCCGCGCTGGAGCAGACCTTCAAGGTGGGCGGCGCCGACCTCACATTGCTGAGCACCTATTCGCACAATCTGTTTTCCCGCGTGCAGGACTACGACGCCACCGAGCTGAAGCAGGGCTACCGCACCGGCGAGAACGTCGACCGCCAGTTTTCGCAGGAGGCGCGCGCCAACTTCGAGACCGCGCTGTTCGGCCGGCCGCTCAAGGGTGTGGCGGGGGTCTACTATCTGAACGCGAACTACAGCGCCGACGACATGTTCACCGTGCCGGTGTCCTACGTGCTGGGCCTGACCGGGCAGTGCCCGGTGCAGGCGGCCTGCGACACGGCCTACGGCGCCGAGTTCGTCAAGCGCGGCAATCTGGAGGGCCACCACACCAAGACCCGCGCCGCCTTCGCCGAACTCGACTATGTGATCGACCGGCTCACCGTGACCGCCGGCGTGCGCTTCGACGCCGAGCGCCAGACCCGCGTGCTGACCGGCGCCACCAACGGCACCTCGCCGCTGGCGCGCATGGTGGTCGGCCAGTTGATCGCCGGCGGCATCTTCAGCGCCGACGGCATGCAGAACCTGCAGACCGACAATGCCGTCTGGCTGCCCAAGCTGGGCCTGCGCTACGCGCTGCTGCCGGGCTGGGTGGCCGGCCTGACGGCGCAGCGCGGCTACCGCACCGGCGGCGTCGACTACAGCTACCAGCGCGGCTCGAACGCCTTCGGCCCGGAGTTCACCAAGAACTACGAGGCTTCGCTGAAGGGCGTGCTGGACAACGGCATGATGCTGGCGCTGAACGCCTACCGGGTCAACTGGACGGACCAGCAGGTCAACGTCGGCCGTGGCTCGCTGGACACCTTCTTCGTCAACGCCGGCAGCTCGCGCCTGCAAGGACTGGAGGCCGAGCTGCGCGGCAAGGCGCTGCCGCAACTGGAACTGTTCGGCGCCGTGGGCCTGGCGCGCTCCCGCTTCATCGACTTCGCCTCGCCGCAGGGCGACTTTACCGGCAAGCAGTTCGCCCGCTCGCCGCGCCAGACGGTGTCGGCCGGCTTTAGCTGGACGCCGGGCCGCTGGCTGTTGAACGGCAACGTGGTGCAGACCGGCGGCAGCTACACCGGCCCGGAAAACGTCGACCGCAACGACGGCCACACCATCCTGGGCGGCAAGGTTTCCTACACCCTGGCCAACGGCGTCTCGCTGTTCGCCTTCGGCAGCAACCTGACCGACCGCCGCTATATCACCGCCAACCATCTGAACTCCGTCACCGACCGCTACGCCGTCACGCTGGGCAGCGCGCGCCAGTTCGGCTTTGGCGTACAGGGCAAGATCTGAACGGGGGCGCGATGATGAACTGGATCTGTATTTGCGTGGCCGGCCTGGCGGCGCTCGGCTTGTACCTGGCGTCGCCGCACCAGACCTTGTGGCGCGCCGCGCTGGCGCGGGCGGCGCTGCTGCGTTGGCTGGCGCTGCCCTTGCTGGCAGGCGCCGTGGCCTCGGCCGCCTCGGCCTATGGCGCCTGGTGCGGCGTGTGCATCGCCTCGGCCGGCTTCATGGCGACGCTGGTGGCGCTGCCGTACCTGGATGCCGGCTTGCACGGCCGCAAGCCGGCCAAAGCGGGAGCGCGCCATGTTGGGTAAATCGACGGCGGCGGCCGTTCTCGGACTCCCCCTGTCGGTATTGCTGGTGGGCTTTATCGCCTTGCTGAGCAACGACCAGAAGAGCACCACCCTGCCTTTGTTGCTGCTGTTCTTTTTGGCCTGGGTGGGCGCCATGATCGCGGCGTTCCTGTTCAAGACCGGCCTGCGGGCCTGGTTGTGGATGGGCGGCGCGAGCATCGTCGGCTACACCGCGCTGCATTTCCTCAAGGCAAGCGGCCTGATGAAGGTGGCGGGATGAAGTCGTCGACCATACGCACCTTTATGTCGGTGCATACCTGGGTGGGGCTGGCGGCGGGCTTCTGCCTGTTCATCGCCTTTTATGCGGGCGCGGTGACGATCTTCCACGAGGAGTTGCTGACCTGGGAAACCGCCTCCTCGAGGGCGCGGCCGGTCGAGTCGACGGCGCGGGCGCAAGCGCTGATCGAGGCGGTGCTGAAGGCCCATCCGCAGGCGAAGGAGTCCTTCTATCTGCGCCTGCCGTCGCAGCACGTGCCGGATCTGTCGCTCGATTGGGACGAGGAGCGCAAGGGCGGCGCGGAGATCGAGCACCACTTCCGCCTGAACGCGGCCGGGCAGTTGGAGGACGTCAAGCCGTATTCGCAACTGGTGGACTTCATCTACCGCCTGCATTACTCGGCCGGTTTCCCGCCCAGCTGGGGAATCTATGTGCTGGGCGCGATCTGCGTGCTGTATGGGCTGGCGCTGGCCAGCGGTGTGATTATCTATGCGCCCTTGTTTTTGAAGGATTTGTTTGCGCTGAGGATAGGCAAGAACATCAAGCGCATGTGGCAGGACGCCCACAACGCCATCGGCATCCTGTCGCTGCCTTTCCACCTGATGTATGCGTGGAGCAGCGCGGTGCTGACGCTCGGTGTGATCTTGTTGGCGCCATTCCAGTACATGGTTTTCGACGGCAAGTTGCTCAACCTGGTGGGGGCGGATATTTCTGCGGCCGCCACGCCGGCCGCCTCCGGTGTGGCGGCGGCGACGCTGCCGGCGGCCGAATTGCTGGCGGCGATACAAGTCGCCGCGCCCGGGATGGAGGTCGAGACCATGGTGTTCCACCAGCATGGCGACGCCAACGCGCAGTTGCAGGCCTACGGGAAAATCCACCAGGAGACGGTGGCCAGCCAGGCGGCGGTGGTGTTGAACGCCAGCAACGGCGGGGTGTTGCGCGTGGTGGCGCCGGAGCGGTACAGCGCGGGAACGCGCTTCCTGCGCAGCCTGCAAGCTCTGCACTTCGGCAACTTCGGCCACGCGGCGGTGCAGTGGACCTACTTCATCCTCGGCATGGCGGGCGCCTTCCTGTTCTACAGCGGCAATCTGTTGTGGGTGGAGGCGCGCCGCAAGCGCCAACAGCAGGCGCAGCCGCGCAGCGGGCGCTTGATGGCGCAGGCCACCCTGGGTGTTTGCCTGGGCTGCGTGGCCGGCGTCTCCGCCGTGTTCGTGCTGAGCAAGCTGGCGCCGGGCGAGCTGCCATTGTGGGAACAGCGCGGCTACTACGCGGTGTTCTTCGCCTGCGTGGCGTGGGCCTTCGCGCGTCCGCCGGCGCGCGCGGCGCACGAGTTGTTGACGCTCTGCGCGGTGCTGACGGCGGCGATCCCGCTGGCGCAGTGGCAGCGCAGCGGCAGCAGCCCCTGGCAGGCGCTGCTGCACGGCGACGGCGTGATTGTCGGCGTGGCGGCGGTGGCCATCGTCTTCGCCGCCTTGTACTGGAAGATGGCCCGCGCCGTCCTCCAGCGCGGCCGCCACGGCGATCCGCACAGCGTGTGGTCGCTGCAAACGCCCGGCGCCGTCGAAGCGGGGCGGCGGCAAGAGGCGGCCTGAGGCTGTTGTTGGGCCGACGGTGTCGAAACAGGTGCACATGACGGCGGCTTGCCGCGCGCCGCCGTTTGCACCTCCGGCCGCCGTCAGCTTGAACGATCAGCTTGAACGATCAGCTTGAACGATCAGCTTGGACGATCAGCTTGAGAAACCAGGCCGGACGTTCAGCCGTTGTACAGGTCGCTGGCCTGGTCCAGCCGCCAGTTGCTGCGCGCGATCGTGGCGTTGTAGCGGTCGCCCGCCTTCAGGCCGCGCAGCTCGATGTTCACCGATGCTTCGGTGAAGGTCAGGATGCCGTAGTTTTTGCGCGGGGCGCCAAACACCAGCCCTCGCGCGCCACGCCGGAACTGACCACCTCGATCACGCCGCTGTCGT
The DNA here is from genome assembly GCF_029834475.1 of Rugamonas sp. DEMB1. Classification (GTDB taxonomy): domain Bacteria; phylum Pseudomonadota; class Gammaproteobacteria; order Burkholderiales; family Burkholderiaceae_D; genus Rugamonas; species Rugamonas rubra. The sequence continues at coordinate 2,426,598 of NZ_CP122407.1, forward strand.
CGTACAGCGCGTTGCGGTGCACGTCGCCCGAGACGATCATCGCCCCTTGCCGGCCCTGCAGCAGGCCGCGCATGCGCCCGAAGGCGGTCGGATATTGTTCCCAGCTCTCGTCGCCGAAGCGGTGGAAGGTGGTGCTCGATACCACCACGGCAAAATTGGCGCGCGAGGCCGCCGACCTTCTCCAACCAGTCCCATTGCTGCGCGCCGAGGATGGCGTCGCGGTCGTGGGCCGAGATGGCCGGCTCGGTGCGGTAATAGCGTTCGTCGAGCAGGAAGATGTCGGCCGGGCCGGCGCTGAGCTTGCGATAGATATTGGCGCCGTCGACGTCGGCGCCGAAGGCGTGGACGAAGGCGGCGCGCGCCGCGTCGCGCAGCGCCGGGGAGCTGTCGCCGCCGTAGCGGTTGTTGCCGAGGAAGTCGTGGTCGTCGTAGACGGCGAGCAGCTTGGCGTTGCGGTCGCGGATGTCGCTCAGCAGGGACTTTGAAGTTGGGCTCCGCAAATTGCTTCTTGTACAGGACGTCCAACTCCGCGCGCAGTAGCTCGGGATCGTCGTGATGGTCGTGCTCCAGATAGATGTTGTCGCCCGCCAGTACCAGAACATCCGGCTTTTCGTTCAGGATTTCCAGCCATACGGGCTGGGGATTGACCTGCTGTAGTTTGGTGCACGAGGCGACGGCGATTTTCATGGCGAGACTCCGGTAGGTAAGTTGGTAACTAGGTCGATAACGCGGAATGCACGAGATGGCGCTTTGGATGGACAGCCAAGCCAGTCCCGGTGGATCGCGCCGCCTTGTAGGACTGGTCCTACGAAACCGCCTATTCTGTGCCGTTTTACCGCATGAATTCTCTCGAAATGTCACTTTGATAATAAATTCTCGGTTCAGTAAGATCCCTCAACGGCGCCGCGTACGCGCCAGCAGCAAGGCGGCCAGCCCCAGCATGAGGCCGGTCCACAGCGGCAAGGAGACCAGCTGGCCGCCCCACGGCGTCGCGGTGGCCAAGGCCGGCGAGGGCGCGAACACCGGCACTTGATCGAAATCGCGGAAGCCGTAGCCGCCCAGGCAGGTGGCCGGGCAGGGCGCGCGTTCGTCGCCCAGCGCGGCGCGCTGTATCGCCTCCTGGAAGTAGTCGCGCAGGCGCCGCTGGTGCTGCTGCACCTCGTCCAGAAAGCGCTGGTGGCGCACGCCGTCGTTGCCGGCGAGGCCGGCCAGGATTTGATAGGTCGAGCTCACCGGGCTAAGCACGAGCGCTGCCTCGAACCTGCGCTGGCGCTCCTGTTTGGCGCGCGCGAAACGTTGTTCGACGCCGGCCATCACGCGCTCGAGCTCCTGCGCCCGCTGCAGCCGCGAGACGCTGGACGACACCTTGTCGAGCGCCGTCGCCGGTTTCCAGTCGGGATGGCTGTCGTAGAAGCGCGCCAAGCTGTCCAGCTTGTTGGCCGCGACTTGGTCGGCGGCGTCGCGCATCGCCTGCACATACAGCTCGCGCTGCGGCACCGGCGCGCCCAGTTGGATCGCCACGCCCAGCGCGCCGGGCAGCAGAATGGCGAAAACCAGCCAGGCGGCGAAGCCGGCGAAGGCGGCCGTCATGCGGTTGCCGCAGACGGCGCCTATGGCCACGGCCACCGCCGCCCAGAACATCGAGTACAACAGCAGCACGCCGCCCCAGCTGGCCAGCGCCGCCATGCCGGCAAGGTCGAATTCGACCGCGCCGAGCAGCAGGGCGGCGCCCACGCAGGCCGCCGTCAACAGCGCCGTGGCGCTCAGCGCGCGCGCGAACACCTGCGCCACCAGCATGCGGCCCAGCCGTATGCCCTGCAACTGCAGGGAGCGCAGGCGCAGGCTTTCCCGGTCCTGGGTCAGGACGGAGCTGGTCAGGGCCAGCAGTATCAGGGGCCACAGGTAGACGACGTAGAACATCAGGTCGAAGCGGCCCACCGCCAACAGCGCCGGATGTTCGATCTCGCTGGCGGTGCGCACCGACTCCATCGACTCGGCGCGCACCCGCACGTAGGGCGGCAGCAGGTCGGCCTGGCCGATGGCCAGCGCGGCGCCGGCAACGGCGGGCTTGGCGGCAAATCCGACGTGTTCTCGGAAGGCGTAGCCGCGCACATCGACCGGCGTGCGATGCCACTGCAGCCGGGCGAACTGCGCCGCCGCCGGGTCGGCGAAGTAGCGCCGCGCCAGCGTGCTGGCGTCGCTCCTGGCCTGCGCCTCCTGGGCGGCGGCGGCGGCCACCGCCTGGCGGCCGTGGCGGTCGAAACGCGCGCCCTCGAACAGCCCGAAGGCGGCGAGCAGCAGGGCGGCCGCGAGCAGGGCGCCGGTGCCGCGCTCGCGCAGCTGGCAGCGCAGGTCGTAGGCGACCAGGGTGAAAATCTGTTTCATCGTAGGTTTCCGTTTCGTAGATGGCGCAAGCCGGCCGCGCACAGCAGCAGGCTGGCGGTGAACAGCGTCAGCAAAGGAAGGAGATGGCGTGCCAGCAGGCCGCCCATGTCCAGCGGGTTGAAGCGGAAGCGGAACGGCGGCACCCGGTCCCATAGCGACCGGTCGCCGTCGTGGCGGACGCCGTCCTGCTCGCGGTGCGCGGCAATGGCCGTATTCATCACCCTTTGTATGGTCCGGCGCTGCTGTTCGGCGCCGTGGATGAACTGGACATGCTGTTCCGTGTCGCTGCCGGCAAGCGCGCTGGAGAGGCCGGCCACCGCCACCGCCGGCGACAACCAGCCGGCGAGCGCCGCCGCCGCCGACTGCCGGCGCATGGCGTCGAACAGCTGGCCGTAGTGCTGGTCGAAGATGCGGTCGCCATGGTTCTCGCCACGTTGCAGGCTGATGCCGGCCCAGTTCACGGGTAAGTCCTTGGCGTCGCGCACGCCGTGTTCGCGCAGCAGCTGCTGTTTGTCGTGTTCGGCCTGTTGCGGATCGTCGGGCATGCCCAGCGCGCTGTCGAGGTCGGCGCGGAACCGCTGCATGGTCGGCAGTGGCGCCGCCAGTTGCGCCAGCTCGACCGCCGCGCGCGGCGCCACCAGCGCGGTGAGCGCCCACAGTCCGATCAGCAGCGCCAGGCTGGAGCGCAAATTCGGCGCCCATGCCGAGACGGCGGCGATCAACGCGGCCCAACTGCCCAGATAGACCAGGTGGCCCAGCGCGAACAGGGCGGCGCGCGGCGCGCCGTCGCTGAACGGGCTGCGGCTGTCCAGGGTCCACTCGAGCGCGGCCACGGCGACGCAGGCGGGCAGCGCCAGCGTCGCCGCCAGGCAGAGCAGCACCGCGCCGCGCGCCAGCGCCAGGGCGCCGAGCGGCGCGGCGTTGACGCGCAGGGCCGCCAGCGTGCCGCGCTCGCGTTCGGCGGCGAACATGCCGAAGCCGAGGAAGATCATGGCCATCGGCGCCAGCACTTGCAGCACGAACGCCGGGTGCAGGCGGAATTGGCGGTTGACGCCGGCTTCGTCGTTGGCCGGCCGGTACACCAACTCGTTCTGCTTGTGCGCCTCCAGCCAGACGCTGGCGCCGACGTAGTGCTCGATGCCGGGGTCCAGGGCGGCCAGCGCCGACAGGGGTTTGAACACGTACACGCCGTAGTGGGCGGCCGCGTGCGGATACTTCTTGCCCTGCTGCGACCAGCGCTGTTGCTCCGCCTGCTCAGCCGCGCCGCGCGCCTCCAGCGTGGCGCGCAACTGCAGCGAGGACGACAGCGCCGCGCAGCAGGCCAGGGCCAGGCCGACGCCGAGCACCAGCCAGACGCGCCAGTCGCGCCGGCGCTCGCGCCAGTCGGCCTGCCAGGCGCCGGCAAAGGCCAGCAGCCAGCGGCGCCGGCCGCCGCGCCGCTCAGGCGCGGCGGGCGAGGATGTCAAGGTAGTTGCGTTCGAGTTCGCCTGCATTCAATTCTCCTAGTTTCCATTCGCCGGCCAGTTGGCCGCCGACCAGCATGCCGCAGCGGTCCGCCAGCTCCTGTGCGCGGAACAAATCGTGGGTTGCCATCAGTACGGCGGCGCCGTCGTCGGCCAAGGCGCGCACCAGGCCGCCGAAGGCGACGCTGGCCTCCGGATCGAGGCCGGAGGTGGGCTCGTCCAACACCAGCACCTTCGCCCCCTTGGCCAGCGCCATCACGATGCCGACTTTTTGCCGCATGCCTTTCGAGTAGCCGTGGGCCTGGCGGTGCCAGGCGTGCTCGGGCAGGCCGGCGCGCGCCAGCAGCGTCTCGATCTCGCCGCGCCCCGGCCTGATGCCGAGCAGGCGCATGAAGAACTCGACGTTCTCCACCCCGCTGAGGCGCTCGTACAGGGCGACGTTCTCGGCGATGTAGGCGGCGTGTTGGACCGCCGCCTGTGCCGGCGGCAGGCGGGAGCCGGCCAGCCGGATGCTGCCGGCGTCCGCCTCGACAAAGCCCAGCAGGCAGGCGATGGTGGTGGATTTGCCGGCGCCGTTGGGGCCCAGCAGGGCGTAGATTTCACCGCCGTGGACATGCAGGTCGAGCCCGTCGACCACGCTCCTGCCGTCGTAGCGCTTGCCCAGTTTTTCGATATGGATCATGCCGGTTCCTTAGAAGGCGTAGCGCACTTCGGCAAACAGGGTGCGGCCCGGATAGGGGTGCAGCTGGAAGGCGCGGTTGTTGTTGAGGTTGTCGATGCCGAGCGCCAGCTCGGTGCCCTTGACCGGTTTGAGCAGCAGGCGCACGTCGAGCTGGCTCACGCGGGAGACGGCGCCGTACACGTCGCTGTTGGTGTCGCTATTGTTGATCTCGTTGAACTGGGCGCCGGCATAGCGGTAGGTGGCGGCGGCGCTCCAGCTGTCGGCGGGCGCGTAGAGCAGTGTGGCGGCCGAGCGGACGCGCGGCACCCGCGACCAGTTCTTTCCCACCGACGGCGGATAGTCCCGGTTCTCCAAAATGGTCGATTTGCTGAAGGCGATGTTCGCCTCCGCGCTCAGGCCGTGGATGCCGAGGCGGTCGACCTGGCCGACCAACTCCACGCCGCGGGTGCGCACGCGGTCGACGTTTTGCACGTTCGTCACGTTGGGGAAAACATTCAGGTTCAGCTGGCTCCAAATGGTGTTGCGGACGTCGTCCTGGAACAGCGAGGCGCGCAGGCTGCCCAGTGCGTAGCGTTGCTCGGCCATCAGCTCGAGGGCGTTGGCGCGCTCCGGTTTCAGGGCCGGATCGTTGACGACGATGCTGCTGCCGACGGCGCTGCCCTGGAACAGTTCGGCGACGGTGGCGAAGCGCGTGCCGCGTCCGGCCGAGAGGCGCAGCGTGGTGTCGGCGCCGGCCTCCCAGTTGAGCGAGAGCTTGGGCGACCAGGCCTGTTCGCGCCGGCGCGGATAGTTCTGCGCGGCGGCGCCCTGGGCGCGCTGGACGCCGTCGCTGGCCTGCCACGCCTCGCCGCGCAGGCCGAAGGTGGCGTGCCAGCGCGGCGCGAAGCGCCAGGCGTCCTGGGCGTACAGCGCCAGCGTGCGGGTGCTGCCGCCGAGGTACTGGCTTTCCGCGCCGCCGGCCTGGCGCCAGTCCGCCGTGGTCAAGCTGCGCTGCTTGAGCCGGTAGTGGTCGCCGTGCACGCCGAAGGTGAGGGCGTGCGCGCCGCCGGTCCAGTCGCCGGCGCTGGGCGTGTAGCTGGCTTGCGCGTCGAGCGAGTGAAAGCCGGTGCCGTCGCGGACCACGGCGCTGCCCGGGCCGCCATTGGCGGCCAGCGGATCGGCGCTGCCGGCGTTGCGCTGCACGTCGTCGAGGATGCGGTAGCTGCTCGCCGACACGCTGCCGTTCCAACCGCTGCGATGGCGGCTCTTCAGCGTCACGCCGGCCTGGGCGTGGTGCTCGTCGCGGCGGTACGGGGCGAATCCGGCCGCCGGCAGCACGAAGACATTGGCGCCGTCGCTGACGCGGCCGGACCAGACGGCGGCGCCGGCGGCGTCGCGCAGGAAGGTTTGGTTGCGCGTCACGCTGTTGTTCTGCCACCAGGCGATGAAGCCTTCGGCGCCCAGGGTCGGGCTGAAGTCGTAGCCGAAGGCGGCCTTCGCCGTGTGTTGCCGGGTGTGGTCGATGGCGCCGCCGTTGGCGCCGAAGATCGCGCGGCGCGTGCCGAACGGTCCGGTATCGTAGACCACGCCGCCGACCGGGGTGGCGGGCGGGCCGGCCGGCGCCGTGAACACCCCGGCGGCGTTGGCGCTGGCGCTGGCATAGCCCATCGGTTGGCTGGTGGCGTCCTGCTGGTTGAGCATCAATTTGTACCAGAGGCCGGAGGCGAGCCGGTCGCCGATCAGCGCCGAGGCCTGATAGTTGCGGTAGTGGCCGCTCAGGCCGTATTGGTCGAAGGCCTGGTCCTGCAGCGCCACTCTGAGCGCGCCGGAGAACGCGGTGGGGCGGCTGGTGGTGATGGCGATCGTGGTGCCGATCGAATTGCCGGGGTAGAGCGCGGAGAAGGGGCCGTACGACACATCGACCCGGCTGATCTCCTCCGGTGCGAGCATGTTCCAACGCGGCGCGTCGAAACGGCCGAGGAAGTTCGACAAGAGGTGGCCGTCCATGCTGACCAGGGCGCGCGGCGCCTGGGTGGTGGAGAAGCTGCGGCCGCCGACCAGGGCGTTGCGGTCGCCGCTGTAGCGCTTGCGTATGGTCATGCTGGGCAGGTTGCGCAGGGCATCCTCCGGGTTGAAGATGTTCTGCTGCTGGCGCAGCTCGTCCTGGGTTTTGCCCACGCTGGTGGTCGGCAGGTTGGGGTCGAGCGGGCTGCGGCTGCTGTGGATGGTGATGGTTTGCAGCGCTGCTGCGGCGGCGGCGGCGGCGGGCTCGTCGGCGTAGGCGAAGCCGCCGGTGGCGAGGGCGAGGGTCATTGCGGCGGCGATCGGCCGGGTTGTGGTTTTCATGTGGGCGAGTGTGGGAGGGCTAAGGGGGCAACGGAGACGGGTGGTCCGTGCGCGCTTGCAGGGAGCGATGCCGGCGGGCCGTCCTCCCGTGGCCAAGTCGGAGATGGGGAAGGGGGGGCGGCGCGCAGCCGTCGCTAATGCAATTGACTTGCATCATAAGTCGATCCCTTCGTTAATGCAATACACTTGCATTAAAAAATGATTGTTGCTCGCTTGGGGAGTCGCTGCGTATTGGCCGGCGCGCCGGGCGCGCCTCAGGCCATTTGTGTGATGGTCTTGCGGAAGCGCGCCAGCGACAGGGCGAACAGCGCCGAACCGATCAGCAGCAGCGCGGCGAACGAGGTCCACACCACCGAGAGGCCGGCGCCCCGGTAGAGGATGGCCTGGCTCAGCTCGGTGAAGTGGGTGGTCGGCGCCAGCGCCATCACCTGTTGCACCCAGCCGGGCATGCTTTCGCGCGGGGTGATGCCGCCCGACAGCATCTGCAGCGGCATCATGATGAGGATCATCAGCAGGCCGAACTGCGGCATGCTGCGCGCCAGCGTGGCCATGAAGATGCCCATCGAGGTGGTGGCGAACAGGTGCAGCGTGGCGCCGAGCAGGAACAGGGCGATCGAGCCGTCGATCGGCACCCGCAGCGCGCCCTGGATCACCACCGCCAGCGCCACCGAGGCGGCCAGCAGCACCACCAGCGCCATGGCCCACACCTTGGCCAGCATGATCTCCAGCGGCGTCACCGGCATCACCAGCAGGTGCTCGATGGTGCCGTGCTCGCGTTCGCGGATCAGCGCGGCGCCGGTCAGGATGATCGACAGCATGGTGATGTTGTTGACCAGCTCCATCAGCGAGCCGAACCACGACTGCTGCAGCGCCGGGTTGAAGCGGGCCCGCGTGGCCAGCTCGACCGGCATGGCCGCCGTGGCGCGGTAGCCGCGGGCGAACTCGTCGACTTCGGCCGTGACGATCTGCACGATGGCGCCGTTGCCGGTGAAGGCCTGGCCCATGCGGGTGGCGTCGACGTTCAGTTGCAGCTGCGGGGCGCGGCCGGCCAGCATGTCGCGCTGGAAGTTGGGCGGGATGTCGAGCACGAAGGTGTAGCGGCCCGAGTCCATGCCCGGGTCCACCTCGGCCAGGCCGATCGGCGTGGGGCGGCCGAACTCGGGCGGGTAGAAGGCCGCCGCGATGCGCTGCGACAGGGCCGAGCCGTCCTCGTCGACGATGGCGATGGGGGCGTGGTGCAGGGTCTCCGGCATGGCCGTGCCGGCCACGTAGATGGCCAGGGTGAAGGTGTAGACGATGAGGAAGAGCATGGCCGGGTCGCGCCACAGGCTCCACAGTTCCTTGACGCCGAGGCGGTAGATGTTGGCCAGGTGGCGCAGCATGTCAGGCCTCCTGCTTCTTGAGCAGGGCGATGGCCAGGCCCATGATGACCGGCACGGCCAGCAGCATGGGCCAGAACGAGGCGCCCAGGTCGGCGAAGCCGAGCGCCTTGCTGAACACGCCACGGCTGATGGTGAACATGTGGCTGGCCGGATAGATCTCGCCGAACCAGCGGGCGCCGCCCTCGAGCGAGGAGACCGGGTTGATCAGGCCGGCGAACTGCACCGCCGGCAGCATGGTGCCGAGCATGGCGAAGAACATCGCGGCGATCTGGCTGCGCGTGACGGTGGAGGCGAGCAGGCCCATGCCGGTCGAGCAGACGCAGAAGATCAGCGCGGCCACGCTGAGCGCGGCGAAGCTGCCCGTCATCGGCACGCCGAACACGGTGACGGCCGCCAGGCACATCAGGGCGTAGTTGAACATGGCCAGGATCAGGTAGGGCAGCTGCTTGCCGATCAGGAACTCGGTGCGGGTGACCGGCGTGACGTACAGGTTGATGATCGAGCCGAGCTCCTTTTCGCGCACCACCGCCAGCGCGGTCAGCATGGCCGGCAGCATCAGCAACAGCAGCGGCATCACCGCCGGCACCATGGCCGGCAGGCTGCGCACGTCCGGGTTGTAGCGGTAGCGCGTTGCCACGCCGACCAGCGCGGTGGGCGTGGCGCCGGTCCGCTCGCGCAGCAGCTGGGCGTACCATTGCTGGTGCATGCCCTGGGCGTAGCCGGTGACGGTTTCGGCGCGCTGCGGCATGGCGCCGTCGATCCAGGCGCCGATCTGCACCGTCTGGCCGCGCGCCACGTCGCGCGCGAAGCCGGGCGGGATCTCGATGGCCAGCGACAGCTCGCCGCTGCGCATGCGCCGGTCGAGTTCGGCGTAGTCGTGGATCGGCGCCTGTTCGGTGAAGTAGCGCGAGCCGGCCAGGTTCAGCGTGTAGTTGCGGCTCAGTTCGGTTTGGTCGCGGTCGAGCACGGCGAAGCGCAGGTTGCCGACGTCCATGCTGATGCCGTAGCCCATGACGAACATCAGTAGCAGCGAGCCGAGCAGGGCGAGCGCGCCGCGCACCGGGTCGCGCCGCAGCTCAAGCGCCTCGCGCCACTGGTAGGTTTGAATGCGCGCCAGGCTGCGGCGCAGGCGGGCCACGGGGCCGCCGGATTTGCGCGCCTTGGGCGGCTTGGGCGGCGGCGCGGCGGCGCGCGCGATGGCAGGTTGCGGCGGCGCCGGCCCCGGCCCCTGCGCAGACGCTGGCGCCAGCGCAGGCCTCGGCGCGGCGGCGGGCCGGGGCCGGCCGCCGTTGGCGTCCCGCTCGGTGTCCTGCGCGGCGGCGTCGCGCAGCACGCCGATGAAGGCCTCCTCCAAGGTGGCGGCGCCGCGCCGGGCGATGATCTCGGCCGGCGCGGCGCTCTCCAACACGCGGCCGGCGTGCATCAGCGAGATGCGGTCGCAGCGTTCGGCCTCGTTCATGAAGTGGGTCGAGATGAAGATGGTCACCTTGTCGCGCCGCGCCAGCTCGATCATCAGGCGCCAGAAGTTGTCGCGGGCGACCGGGTCGACGCCGGAGGTGGGCTCGTCGAGGATCAGCAGTTCCGGCCGGTGCACGGTGGCGACGGCCAGCGACAGGCGCTGGCGCATGCCCAGCGGCAGTTGCTCGGGCAGCGCGTCCGGCACGCCCTGCAGGCCGAAGCGTTGCAGCGACTCGGCCACCCGCGCCGCCAGCTCGGCGGCGGGGACGTGGAACAGGCGCGCGTGCAGCACCAGGTTCTGCTCGACGGTCAGCTCGCGGTACAGCGAGAAGGCCTGCGACATGTAGCCGACCCGGCGCCGCGTCGCCAGGTCGCGCGGGTCGACCGGCTGGCCCAGCAGCCAGGCGCGGCCCTCGCTGGCCGGCTGCAGACCGGTCAGCATCTTCATCGTGGTCGACTTGCCGCAGCCGTTGGAGCCGATGAAGCCGAAGATCTCGCCGCGGCGGATGCGGAAGCTGACGTGGTCGACGGCGACAAAATCGCCGAAGCGCATGGTCAAGTCCTTGGCCTCGATGGCGATCTCGGCGTCGGCGGCCAGCGCCAGCGGGGCCAGGCTGACGGCCTGGTAGTCGCGCCGCTTCTCCTCCGGCAGCAGGGCGATGAAGGCGGCCTCGAGCGAGCTCTGGCCGGTGCGCGCCTGCAATTCGGCCGGGGTGCCGCTGGCCAGCACGCGGCCCTCGTCCATCGCCACCAGCCAGTCGAAGCGCTGCGCCTCCTCCATGTAGGCGGTGGCGACCACCACGCTCATGCCGGGCCGCTGCGCCTGGATTTCCGCGATCAGCTGCCAGAACTGGGCGCGCGCCAGCGGGTCGACGCCGGTGGTGGGTTCGTCGAGGATCAGCAGGTCGGGGTCGTGGATCAGCGCGCAGCACAGGCCGAGCTTCTGCTTCATGCCGCCGGACAGTTTGCCGGCCGGGCGCTCGAGGAAGGCGTGCAGGCCGGTGCTGGTGGTCAATTGGTCGATGCGGCGGCGCCGCTCGGCGGCGTTGTGGCCGAACAGGCGGGCGAAGAATTGCAGGTTCTCCTCCACCGACAGGGTCGGGTAGAGGTTCTTGCCCAGGCCCTGGGGCATGAAGGCGATGTTGGGGCAGACCGCCTGGCGGTGGCGGCGCCGCGCCATGTCGCCGCCGAGCACCTCGACGCGGCCCTGCTGCACCGCGCGGGCGCCCGACAACAGCGCCAGCAGGCTGGACTTGCCGACCCCGTCCGGGCCGATCAGGCCGACCATGCGGCCGGCCGGGATGTCCAGCGTCACCTGGTCCAGCGCGGTGGTCTTCTTGTAGCGCAGCGTCACGCCGGCAAGGCGCGCCACCGGCACGGGCGCGGCTGGCACTGTCACTGGCCGGCCTTGACGGTCAGCTCGGCCGGCCAGGCGGCGTTGGCGTCGAGCTTGATCCAGGCGACGCCGGGCAGGCCGGTCTTGACCTGGGCCAGATGGCGTTGCAGCAAGTCCTTGTCGATCTGCGCCTTGACCCGGAACATCAGCTTTTGCCGCTCGCTGGCGGTCTCCACCGTCTTCGGCGTGAACTGGGCGGCGCTGGCGACGAAGGAGACCTTGGCCGGAATCACGAACTGCGGCGCGGCGTCGAGCACGATGCGCACCTCGCTGCCCAGGGCGACGCGGCCGGCCACGGTTTCCGGCAGGAAGAAGGTCATGTAGACGTCGGACAGGTCGAGCAGGTTGAGCACGCGGCCGCCGCCGCCCAGCACCTCGCCGTCCTGGGCGACGCGGAACTGCACGCGGCCGGCGCGCGGCGCCTTGAGCACGCTGTCGGCCAGTTCCACCTCGATGCGCTCGAGTGTGGCCTGCAGCGCGCGCACGTTGGACTGGGCGCCGGCCACCTGGCTGCGCGCCGCCGCGATGCCCACCTTGGCGGCCCGCGCCTGGGCCTTGGCGGCGGACACGCCGGCCAGCAGGCTGTGTACCTTGGCGCGGTCGTCGTCCAGCAGCTGGCTGGAGAAGAAGCCCTCCTTGGCCAGTTTTTCCGAACGGGGCAGGCGGCGCTGCGCCGTGTCGAGCTCGCTTTCGCGCTGCGCCACCACGGCCAGCGCCGCCTCGTAGTTGGCCTGCTGCTGCGCCACCTGCACCTCGGCGCCGCCGACGGCCTGTTGCGCCTGCTGCAAGCGGGCCAAGGCCTCGTCGCGCTGGGCCTGCAGGCCATCGATCTGCATCTGCGCCAGCGGCTGGCCGGCCTTGACGAACTCGCCCTCGGCGACGAGGACTTTTTCCACCCGGCCGGCCAGCTTGGTGGCGACGGCGATCTCGGTGGCCTCGATGCGGCCGTTGCCGTTGATGAAGCCGTCGCCCAGGCCCTTGGCCTGCCACGGGCGCCACAGCAGCAAGGCGGCCACGGCGGCGGCCAGCAGCACGGCCGCGCTGATGCTCGATTTCATATTCATCTTCATTGCTCACCCTTCGCTATGTCCGGCGGGCCGGCGCAATGCCGGCCGCGTCCGCCCTTGCGCTGGCGGCGCCTGCCGTTCGCAGTCGTAGGCGGCCGTTCGCTGCCTGATGGCGACTGTTGAGTCGTAATAGTATTCCACTTGGATACTCTTGAGTCGCTATAGTTTTCTTGCACTGCAAAAAAACACTTCTGGTAGTCATCTGGTATTGCCGCAAGGCTCGAGAAGGAGGGCGGCCGACAGGTTCCGGAGATTGTTGAAGCGGTGTGAATCAGGTAAGCTGGCTTTCTTAGTAACAACAATCAGGGCAGCCTAGTGACCCCAACTCAATTCAAGCTGTCGATCGCCGCACTGGCCGTCGCCGGCGCGCTGGTCGGCGGCATCGTCGCCTACTCCATCGCCCCGCACGGCGAACAGGCCGCCCCGGCGGCGGCCGAGCGCCTGGCCACCGTGCGCCTGTGGCCGGCGCGCGTCGCCACCGTGGCCGGCGACGGCAGCTCCGGCGGCGAGGAAGGCGCCAAGGCGCGCTTCGCCGACCCCTTCGGCGTGGTGCTCGACCGCGCCGGCAACCTGTACGTGGCCGATGCCGGCGCCAACAACCGCATCCGCAGGATCAGCCCGGACGGCACGGTCAGCACCGTGGCCGGCTCGACCGAGGGCTACGCCGAGGGCGGCGGCGCGGCGGCCGCCTTCAACACGCCGTCCGGCCTGGCCATCGACGGCGCCGGCAACCTGTATGTGGCCGACACCGGCAACAACGCCATCCGCAAGATCACGCCGCAGGGCCAGGTGAGCACCCTGGCCGGCGACGGCCTGGCCGGCTTCCGCGACGGCAAGGGCGCGCAGGCCCAGTTCAACGGCCCGCTGGGCCTGGCGGTGGACGGCGCCGGCGTGGTCTACGTGGCCGACACCTACAACGACCGCATCCGCCGCATCGCGCCGGACGGCACGGTCAGCACCATCGCCGGCGGCGCCCGTCCCGGCCTGGCCGACGGCCCGGCGGCGCAATCGCTGTTCGACACGCCGTGCGCGCTGGCCTTGACGCCGGCCGGCGAGCTGTTGATCGCCGACACGCGCAACAACGCGCTGCGCAAGCTGACCCTGGGCGTCGACAGCCAGGTCAGCACCGTCGCCAGCGCCGACCAGAAGGACCGCGAATCGATGCTGAGCCGGCCGATGGCGCTGGCGGTCACGCACGACGGCGTCATCTACGTGGCCAGCGGCTTGCACGGCGCCGTGGCCCAGTTGGCGCCGGGCGCCGAGGCGGCCGCGCTGGTCGACGTCGACCATCCGGCCGAGCCCGGCTATGGCGGCGACGGCATGGTGCGCCTGTACGCGCCGCGCGGCATGGCGCTGGCGCCGGACGGCTCGCTGTTCGTCAGCGACGCGGCCACCTTCCGCCTGCACCACATCGCGCCGCCCCGGCCGGGCCAGGTGGCGCCGGCGGCGCCGCCGCCGGCGGCCGCGCCGCTCTGGGCCAAGCCGATGCTGTGGCCGGTCAAGCCGCAGCAGCAGGCGCACGAGGTGATCGGCCTGATGGGCGAGGTGCGCGGCAACTTCGACGGCGAGAGCCGCGACCACTTCCACGCCGGCCTCGACGTGCAGGCCGCCGTCGGCGCGCCGGTGCTGGCGGTGGCCGCCGCCAAGGTGCGCGACCCGCTGCCGAACTGGGCCTTTGGCGGCCTGAGCGAGGGGCTGGCGATCGACGGCCTGTCGTATATCCACATGCGGGTCGGCCGCAACGCCAAGGACGAGCCGCTCGACGGCCGCTTCCAGCTGCTGGCCGACGAGAACGGCAAGCCGGGCCGCGTCCGCGTCAAGCGCGGCACCCGCTTCGACAGCGGCGACACCTTGGGCACGGTCAACCGCATGGCCCACGTGCATTTGGACTACAGCCCGAACGGCGACGAGCTCAATCCGCTCAGCCTGCCGTTCATCGGCATGCGCGACACGGTGGCGCCGCAGATCCACGGTATCGCCCTGAGCGACGCCAGCGGCCGCGAGCTGGCGCGCAAGCGGGGCGGCCGGCTGGCCGTGGCGCGCAGCTTGGGCGAGGTGGGCATCGCCGTCGACGCCTTCGACCTGGTCGACGGCAACCAGGCGCGGCGCCGGCTGGGCCTCTACAAGCTCGGCTACCAGGTGTTGGCGGCGGAGGGCACGCCGCTGGCCGGCTTCGAGCAGCCGCGCGTCATGCAGCAGTACGACCGCCTGCCGCGCAACTCGGAGGCGGTCAAGCTGGCCTACGCCGCCAACAGCGGCATCACCGTGCACGGCAGCAAGGAGACGCGCTTCGTCTACGCGCTCAACAACCAGATGCTGGCCGGCCGCGTCACGCCGGGCATGTGGCGGGTGGCCGACCTGGCGCCGGGCAACTACACGCTGCGCATCCTGGCGGCCGACTATGCCGGCAACGTCGCCACGCAGGGCCGCGACCTGGCCATCATGGTCGAGTAACCGGGTTCTGGAAGGTTGGCGGGATGCCGGCCTTACCCCGCAGGCAAAGGGGTCAGACCCCTGCGGGGTCTGACCCCGGCTTCGGCGTCCCGGGCGGGGGTGAAAAAATGCCGCGAACGGCATCGGTTTATGCGGTACAATTTATTTTGAACGGTCGTGCTTTTTTATGCCGAGAAAAATAAAGGAGACAGCATGGATTTGAACTATACGGCCGACGGACTGGCCTTCCGCGACACGGTACGCGCCTTCCTCGACGCCAATTTGCCGGCCGACCTGCAGCAGAAGGTGCGCATGCACCTGCGCCTGCAAAAGGACGACTATGTGCGCTGGCACCGCATCGCCGCCAAGCAGGGCTGGGCGGCGCCGGCCTGGCCTGTGGAGTACGGCGGCCCGGGCTGGAACGCCACCCAGCGCCACATTTGGGAGGAGGAGTGCGCCCGCGCCGGCACGCCGCCCATCCTGCCGTTCGGTATCAACATGGTGGCGCCGGTCATCATGGCCTTCGCCAACGAGGCGCAAAAAGCCTATTATCTGCCGCGCATCCTCAGCTGCGAGGACTGGTGGTGCCAGGGCTACTCGGAACCGGGCGCCGGCTCCGACCTGGCCTCGCTGAAGACCACCGCCGAGCGCGTCGGCGAGCACTACATCGTCAACGGCCAGAAGACCTGGACCACGCTGGGCCAGCACGCCGACATGATCTTCTGCCTGGTGCGCACCGACAGCGGCGTGCGCAAGCAGGAGGGCATCTCCTTCCTGCTGATCGACATGAAGACGCCGGGCATCACCGTGCGGCCGATCATCATGCTCGACGAGGACCACGAGGTCAACGAGGTGTTCTTCGACAACGTCAAGGTGCCGTTGGAGAACCTGGTCGGCAAGGAAAACAAGGGCTGGACCTACGCCAAGTATTTGCTGGGCCACGAGCGCACCGGCATCGCGGCGGTGGGCCGCTCCAAGCGCGAGCTGTTGTTCCTGAAGAAGGTGGCGAGCGAGCACCTGAAGCACGGCAAGCCGCTGCTGCAGGACCCGCTGTTCGCCGCCAAGGTGGCCAATCTGGAGATCGAGCTGATGGCGCTGGAGACGACGGTGCTGCGCGTCATCACGCAGGACTCGCACGCGCCGGGACCGGAGGCGTCGATGCTGAAGGTGCGCGGCTCGGAGATCCAACAGTGGCTGACCGAGCTGATGGTCGAGGCGCTGGGGCCGAACGCGCTGCCCTTCGACACCGACTACCTGGACGGCAGCGCCGAGCACGCCTTGAGCGGCGACGACGCCGCCGCGCCGCTGGCCGGCTACTACTTCAATTTCCGCAAGACGTCGATCTACGGCGGCTCCAACGAGATTCAGAAAAACATCATTACCCAGATGATTCTGGGTCTGTGAGGGGACAGCATGGACTTTACTTTCAATGAAGAACAAAAGCAATTCGCCGACGCGCTGCGCCGCTGGGTCGACAAGGACTACGGCTTCGCCACGCGCCACCAGATCATCCATTCGCCGGCCGGCGTGTCCGACGCGGCCTGGGCCACGCTGACCGAGCTGGGCATGACGGCGCTGCCGGTGGCGCAGGCGCAGGGCGGCTTCGACGGCACGGCGGTCGACCTGCTGCTGGTGATGCAGGAGCTGGGGCGCGGCCTGGTGGTCGAACCCTACCTGGCCACCGTGCTGGGGGCGCGCTTCCTGAGCCTGGCCGGCGGCCACGAAGCGGCGCTGGAGCGAGTGGCCGGCGGCGAACTCAAGCTGGCCTGCGCGCTGGGCGAGCAGCAGTCGCGCCACGACCTGCATGACATCAAGACCACGGCCACGGCCAGCGGCGCCGGCTATGTGCTGGACGGCGCCAAGACCGTGGTCATCCACGGCGGCCAGGCCGGCGCGCTGATCGTCTCGGCGCGCAGCGCCGGCGCCCAACGCGACAGCGGCGGCATCTCGCTGTTCCTGCTGCCGGCCGACACGCCTGGCGTCACGGTGCGCGACTACCGCACCATCGACGGCCAGCGCGCCGCCAGCGTCACGCTGAAGCAGGTGGCGTTGCCGGCCGGCGCGCTGCTGGGCGCGGCCGGCGCCGGCTGGGGCATCCTCGACGCGGCGGGCGACTACGGCGCCACGCTGTTGTGCGCCGAGGCGGTCGGCGCGATGGACGCGATCTTCGCCGCCACGCTGGAGTACCTGAAGACGCGCGCGCAGTTCGGCGCGCCGATCGGCAAGTTCCAGGCGCTGCAGCACCGCATGGCCGACATGTTCATCCACCTCGAGCAGGCCCGTTCGATGGCCATGCTGGCCGCCGTCAAGGTCGATTCGAGCGACGAGGAGGAGCGCCGTCGCGTGGTGTCGGCGGCCAAGGTGCGGGTCGGCCAGGCGGCCACCTTCGTCGGCCAGCAGGCGGTGCAGCTGCACGGCGGCATGGGCGTCACCGACGAGCTGCCGGCGGCGCACCACTTCAAGCGTCTGAGCATGATCGCGCTGACCTTGGGCGACGTCGACCACCATCTGGAGCGTTTCATCGCCCAGCCCGGGTTTGTGCAGCATGCGTGAGCTCGCCACGTTGGAGGAGATGAGGGCGCTGGTCGGGCAGGAGGTCGCCGTGTCCGACTGGGTGGAGATCAGCCAGCAGCGCGTCGACCTGTTCGCCGAGGCCAGCGGCGACCACCAGTGGATCCACGTCGACGTCGAGCGGGCGGCGCTGGAGTCGCCGTTCGGCGGCACGGTGGCGCACGGCTTCATGACGCTGGCGCTGGTGCCGGCCATGCTGGTCAACGCGCTGCACATGGCCGACATGAGGATGGGCATCAACTACGGCCTCAACAAGGTGCGCTTCCCGGCCCCGGTGCCGGTCGGCAGCCGGCTGCGCGCGCGCCTGACCATCCAGGCCATCGAGGACATCGAGGGCGGCGCGCAGGTCGAGTGGGGCGTGGTGGTCGAGCGCGAGGGCGGCGTCAAGCCGGTCTGCGTGGCCGAGTTTTTGATGCGGCGCTATTGAGGGCGGTGCGGTGTCGCCAAGAAAACCCAGCGGCGCAAACCTAGAAGGGTCAGACCCTAGGGTCTGACCCTGACTCCTTGCCTTCGGGGTTGAGAGCCCGCTGGCGCTGCTCGCCCCGGCGCCGCTCAGTCGTGGCCGTCGAGGCAAAAGCGGTTGCGGCCGGTGTGCTTGGCGCGGTACAGCAGGGCGTCGGCGGTGCGGATCAGCTCGCCGGTGTCGAGGCCGGCGCGCGGCAGCGTCGCCGCCAGGCCCATGCTGACGGTGACCAGCGGGCTGGTCGGCGAGGCGGCGTGCGGCAGGGCGGTCGCGCGCACCTCGTCGAGCAGGCGCTGGGCGACCACGCTGGCGCCGGCCAGCTCCTCCTCCGGCAGCAGCAGGATGAACTCTTCGCCGCCGAAGCGCGCCAACAGGCCCTGCGGCCGGCTGGCGCAACGGGCCATGGCGGCGCACAGCCGCTGCAGGCAATGGTCGCCGGCCTGGTGGCCGTACAGGTCGTTGTAGCGCTTGAAGTGGTCGACGTCGATCATGATCAGGGCCAGCGCCGCGCCGGAGCGGGCGCAGCGGCGCCATTCGTTCTCCAGCGTGTTGTTGAAGCTGCGCCGGTTGGCCACGCCGGTCAGCGCGTCGGTCAGGGTCAGCTCGCGCAGCGCGTCGGCCTGGCGCTTGATGGTCAACTGGGTGCGCACGCGGGCGCGCACCACGGCGACGTTGAAGGGTTTGCTGATGAAGTCGACGGCGCCGGCCTCGAGCGCGCGCGTCTCGTCCTCCGGCTGGCTCAGCGCGGTGACGAAGATGACCGGGATGTCGTGCGTTTCGGTCGACGCCTTCAGCGCGGCGCAGACCGCGTAGCCGTCCATGCCGGGCATCATGGCGTCGAGCAGGATCAGGTCGGGCAACTGCTGGTGGGCCAACTCGAGCGCCTTCTCCCCGCTCAGGGCGAACAACACGTCGTGCTCGCCGCGCAGCGCCTGGTGCAGGATCTGGATGTTCTCCATCGCGTCGTCGACCACCAGGATGCGTCCATTGGTGGCCAGGTTGGTCCAGCTCATGCCCAGTCCTTTCGTTGCAACAGCTCGTCCACCAGTTGCTGGGCGCGCGGGAAGTCCAGTGTGTCCAGGGCGGCGGCCATCCTGCCGTCGCAGTGGCGCGCCGCGAGGGCGGGGCGCAGTGCGTGGAAGCACTCCAGCGCGTGTAAATTGTTATTTTGAAGCAAAGTTTGGAATTCCGCCAGCACTCGCTTCAATGCGGCGGAGTCAAGGTCGATTCCGTCCGGCAATGTGGCGGGCGCGGCCGCCTGCGCCGGCAGCGCGTCGATGCCGGCGCGCACCACCGCCAGCGCCTCCTCCAGCGCGCCCAGCGCCTCCTCCAGCGACACCGCCGGCGCGGCCCCGGTGGCCGTTTCCGGCCGCTTGCTGTCTGTCGGGGCGCCATTGTTAGCGGCGGCGAAGGCGGCAGCCTCGGCCACGGCGTCGGCGCGGCGCGGCGTGGCAAGGGTAGCGGTCGCCAGCGCCGCCAGCGCCGCCTCGGCCCGGGCGCAGTGGCGGGCGACATCGACTGCGCCCAGGTTGCCCGCCACGCCGCGCAGCCGGTGCAGCAGTAGCTTGGCCTCGTCGCGGCGCGCCTCGGCCAGCAGCGTGCGCAGCTCGCCGACGGTGTCGCCGTTGCTGGCGGCGAAGCGCCGCAGCAGGGCGGACAGCGCGGCGCGGTCGCCGCCCATGCGCTGCAGGGCCGGCGCCAGGTCGATGCCGTCCGTCGCCGGCGCGGCGCCGGCCGCCGTCGCCGTCGCCGTTGCCGTCGCCGTCGCCGCCGCCGCCATCGCGGCCGCAGCCGGTTCAGCTATCGCCGCCGTCGTAGTGCTTGTCGTCGCTGTCGTCGTTGCTGGCGCTGGCGCCGCCGTTGCCGCCGGCAGCGCCAGCCGGGCCAGCGTGGCCACCAGTTGTTCGACGTCGATGGGCTTGGGCACGTGCGCGTCCATGCCGGCGGCACTGGCGGCGGCACGGTCCTCGTCGGTGACGTTGGCGGTCATGGCGATCAGCGGCAGCCGCGTCAGGCCCATCCGGCGGATCGCGGCGGCGGCCTCGTAGCCGTTCATCACCGGCATCTGGATGTCCATCAGCACCGCGTCGCAGCGCTGCGGCTGGTCGCGCAGCAGGGCGACGGCGCGCTCGCCGTTGACGGCGGTCTCGACGCTGGCGCCGGCGTGGCGCAGGATGAATTGGGCCACCTCCTGGTTGATCTCGTTGTCCTCGACCAGCAACACGCGCAGGCCGGCCAGGCGTCCGGCCAGTGGCAGGCGCGGGCGCGCTTGGTGCGCCGGCGCCGCGCCGCGCAGGGCCGCCACCGCCGCCAGCAGGCGGCCGGGGGTGATCGGCTTGAATAACACGCCGGCGGGCGCGGGTTCGCCCGCCGCCTCGCCGGTCCAGCCCGCCATCATCCGCAGCGCCGGCGGCAGTGGTGGCGCCGCCGCGCCGAGCGCCGCCGCCGCGTCGGCCAGGGCGGGCATGGCCTGGTCGAGCAGCAACAGGTCGAAGCGGCGCGGGCCGCGCAGCAGGACCAGCGCGGCGGCGCCGTCGGCGGCGCTGCTGGCGTGCCAGCCGAAGCCGGCGCAGGCGTCGCCGAGGGCGGCGCGGACACTGGCGTTGTCGTCCACGATCAGCACGGCCAGCCGCTGCAAGGCCGGCGGCAGCGGCACGGCGGGGACGGCCGACGCGGCGCGCCCCAGCGTGCAGCTGAAGCGGAACTCGGCGCCCCGGCCGGGCTGGCTGTGCACGTTGATGGCGCCGCCCATCAGGTCGGCCAGGCGGCGGCAGATCGCCAGGCCGAGGCCGGCGCCGCCGTAGCGCCGGCTGCTGCTGCCGTCGGCCTGGTAGAAGGCCTCGAAGATGTGTTGCTGCTGCTCGAGCGGGACGCCGATGCCGCTGTCGCGCACGACGAATTCGAGGGCGATGCCTTCACCGTCGGCGCTGCCGGCGCCGCGGCCGGGCGTGCCGGCGGCCGTCGCGCCGTCCTGCGCCGGGCGCACCGTCAGCACCACCTCGCCGGCGGCGGTGAACTTGATGGCGTTGCCGAGCAGTTTGAGCAGCACCTGCTGCAGCCGCGCCGCGTCGCCCAGCAGCATGGCCGGCACGCCCGGCGCGACGGCGAACACCGGCTCGACGCCCTTGGCCCAGGCCGCGTCGGCAAGCTGCGCGGCGAGGCCGTCGAGTAGCTCGTCGAGGGCGAACGGTGCGGGCTCCAGCGCCAGTTGGCCGGCCTCGATGCGGGCGAAGTCGAAGACGTCGTTGACCAGGCCGAGCAGGGCGTGGGTGGCCAGCTCGATCTTGGCCAGGTAGCCCTGCTGGCGCGCGTCCGGCGCGGCCGCGCCGAGCAGCCTGGCCAGGCCGACGATGGCGTTCATCGGGGTGCGGATCTCGTGGCTCATGTTGGCCACGAACTCGCTCTTGGCGCGGCTGGCCGCCTCGGCGCGGTCGCGCGCCAGCACCAGCTCCTCGTTGAGCTCCTGCAGGTGCAGCTCGCTTTCCTTGAGCGCGGTGACGTCGGCCACCAGCACGAAGAAGCCCTGCACCACGCCGCCCGGGTCGAGGTCGGGGATGAAGTTGGTCCAGGTGTGGCTGCTGTCGCCCGACGGCCAGGCCAGCTCGCCGGCGAAGCCCTGCGGCCGGCCGGCCAGCGCGCCGTCGACGTGCTGGCGCTGTTGCGCGAAGGCGGCGGCGCCCAGCACGTCCGGCATGGCGGCGCCGGCGATGCGCTCGGCGTCGCTGCCGTGCCAGTCGAGGAAGTAGCGGTTGGCGAAGCGGCAGCGCAGCCCGGCGTCCCAGTAGGCCACCATGCCGGGCAGGTTGTCGGTGACGGTGCGGATGAAGTGCTCGCTGCGGGCCAGCCGCTCGGTGGTGGCGCGCAGCGCCCGCTCGGCCTGCTTGCGCTCGGTGACGTCGATGGCGATGCCGAGCACGTGGGTGGCGCGGCCCTGCTCGTCGCGCAGCGCCACCTTGCGCGTGGTCAGCAGGAGCCGCGTGCCGTCGGCGCGGCTGACCGGCTCCTGTTCCGTCTCGCAGACCTGGCGCGAGGCCAGCACCAGGCGGTCGGCGGCGGCGAAGGCGGCGGCCTGGGCGGGCGGGAACAGCTCGGCGTCGGTCTTGCCGAGCAGCTTGTCGCGGCTCAGGCCGAGCAACTGCTCGCCGTGGCGGTTGAACATTTCGAAGCGCAGGTCGTCGGCGCGCTTGACGAACAGCATGGCCGGCATGTTCTCCACCACCGACTTGAACAACTGCTTCGACTGGCGCAGCTGGGCCTCGGTGTTCTTCTGCGCGGTGATGTCCTGCAGCAGGGCGCTGATGGCGCGCAGCTCGCCGTCCGGGTCGAACTGCGGGTAGTAGCTGAGCAGCCAGTGGCACAGTTGGTTGGGCGAACCGGGCGCGGTGCCGCTCAGGGCGATGCCGGTCAGCGGCCGGCCGCTGCGCAGCACCTCGGCGTAGTGCTCGAGCACGGCGCGGCGCGCCTGCGGGTCGGCGACCATGTCGGCGATCGGCCGGCCCAGGTGCTGCTCGACCGGGCGGCCGTTGACCGCCGCCAGATAGTCGTTGATGCGCACCACGCGCAGTTGCGGGTCGACATAGCTGAGGCCGACCGGGGCGGTGGCGTAGACGGTTTCCAGCAGCGCGCTGGAGCGCTCCAGCGCGGCGGTGCGCTGCTGCACCAGGCTTTCCAGCTGGTGGCGGTGGCGCAGCAGGTCGACCTCCAGCGCGCGCAGGGCGTCGGCCACCGCCTCGGTCTCGCGGCAGCCGGTCGAGGCCAGCGCCAGCGGGGCGCCGCTGGCCAGCGCCTGGGCCGGCGCGACCAGCGCGCGCACGGCGCGGCCGATGCGGCCGGCCACCAGCCAGGCCAGCGCCAGGCCGGCCAGCAGCGGCAGCAGCAGCACCAGGGCGATCGGCCTGACCATGTGCAGCAGCGCTTGGTCGGCGCGCATCTGCGGCACGCTGACGACGACGGTGGCGCCGCCCAGGGCGGCGCGGTGGAAGCCGAGGAAGACCGCCGCGCCGGCGCCGTTGCGGGTGTCGAGCAGGCCCTCGCTGGCCTCGCCCAGGTCGGCGCGCAGCGGCGGCACGCCGGGCCGCGCCAGCCAGGCCGGGCCGGACTGGGCCAGCTGCGCGCCGGCGGCGTCGAGCAGCAGGACGCTCAGCGCCGGCGCCACCGGCTGGTCGTCGAGGACGCGGCCGAGGCGGGCCGGCTGGAAGGCGGCGCTGAGGGTGTAGCCGGCGCGGCCGGCCAGGCGCACCGGCAGGTCGAGGGCGGGCAGGCCGTCGGGGCGCAGCGTCAGGCGGCCGGCGGCCCCCGGGGGCTGGGCCGGCGCGGCCGGCGTGGCGGGCGGTGGCGCGCTTGCCGGCGCGCCGTTGTTGGCGAGCATCAGCTGCTCGCCGCCGGCCTTGCTCAGCGAAATATAGGCCAGCGGCAGCTCGGCCAGCAGCGCGTCGGCCTGGCGCCGCAGCGCCGCCAGGTCGCCGCCGGCCAGGCTGGGCGAGGCGGCCAGCGCGAGCAGGGCGCCACGGCCCTGGGCCAGCTCGCTGTCGAGCGCGCCGGCGACGGCGCGCGCGGTTTGCCGGGTGTCCCGCATCAGCTCGTCGCGCTCGCGCTGGTGGACGCGCTGCGCCAGCGCGCCGAAGGCGAGCAGCGCCGGCAGCGCGCAGGCGAGCGCCAGCAGCGCGATTTGCGAGCGGATCGAAGGCAGGGCCGGGCGGCGCTTTTCTTGCACTTGGAAAACCCTTGTTGAGGCGGCGTCAACTAGCGCGCCGTCTGGCGCGCGATGTGGGGGCCGGCAACAAAATACTATCCGAGGCGGGCGCTTTGCGGAAGGGCGCGCCGGCGTTGCGGCGCAAATAGATGGCGCCGATCACGCGCCAAGGCGGGGGCGGGGGAAAGGCCGGCGGGCGGGCCGCCGGCTAGTGTAGTGTTGCGCCCTTGTTGATGCATAAAAATGCGCCTTTGCCCGCCATGCGTCGTTGCCAATCCTCGCGATAGCCTGCTATCGCTCCGGTTGGCGCCTAGCCTGGCGAGCAAACGCATCATTTTTATATGCACCCCCAAGAACGCAACACTACACTAGCGCGACGATGCCGGACTCAGCTGCGGGTGATCGGCAGGCCCAGGTCTTCCTTGCTGGCGGCGTACTTGGCCAGCTCGAGCTTGGCGACGGCGTTGCGGTGCACCTCGTCGGGGCCGTCGGCCAGGCGCAGGGTGCGGTTGCCGGCCCACTGGTAGGCCAGCGGGAAGTCGTCCGACACGCCGGCCGCGCCGTGCGCCTGGATCGCCCAGTCGAGCACCTGCTGCGCCACGTTGGGCGCCAGCACCTTGATCATGGCGATCTCGGCCTGGGCACCCTTGTTGCCGACCGTGTCCATCATATAGGCCGTCTTCAGGGTCAGCAGGCGCGCCGTGTCGATCTGGATGCGCGCCTCGGCGATGCGCTCGCGCCACACGCCCTGGTCGGCCAGGCGCTTGCCGAAGGCCGTGCGGGCCTGCAGCCGCTTGCACATCAGCTCGAGCGCGCGCTCGGCCACGCCGATGGCGCGCATGCAGTGGTGGATGCGGCCGGGGCCGAGGCGGCCCTGGGCGATCTCGAAGCCGCGCCCCTCGCCGAGCAGGATGTTGCTGGCCGGCACGCGCACGTTGTCGAAGCGGATCTCGCAGTGGCCGTGCGGCGCGTCGTCGTAGCCGAACACCGGCAGCGGCCGGACGATGCTGATGCCGGGCGTGTCGGCCGCCACCAGCACCATCGACTGCTGGGCGTGGCGGGCGGCCTGGAAGTCGGTCTTGCCCATGGTGATGAACAGCTTGCAGCGCGGGTCGCCGGCGCCGGAGATCCACCACTTGTGGCCGTTGATGACGTAGTCGTCGCCGTCGCGCACGATGCGGGTCTCGATGTTGGTGGCGTCCGACGAGGCCACGCCCGGCTCGGTCATGGCGAAGGCCGAGCGGATCTCGCCGCGCAGCAGCGGTTCGAGCCACTGTTGCTTGTGCTGCTCGGTGCCGTAGCGCTCGATGGTCTCCATGTTGCCGGTGTCGGGCGCGGCGCAGTTGAACACCTCGGGCGCCCAGGGCACCCGGCCCATGATCTCGCACAGCGGCGCGTAGTCGAGGTTGGACAGCGCCTCGGGCGCGCGCGCCGACTTGGGCAGGAACAAATTCCACAGACCCTGCCGGCGCGCCAGCGGCTTCAGGCGCTCGATCAGCTCGGTGGGAATCCAGCGGTTGCCGCGTTCGGCGCCGTTGCGGTCGACCTCCTGCTTGAAGGCCTGCTCGTTGGGGTAGATGTGCTGGTCCATGAAGGCCAGCAGTTTTTCCTGCAGCGCCTTGCAGCGCTCCGAATACGCGAAATCCATGTCTGTGTCCCCTGCTGTGTGGTGGAGCTGATTAGATCGGTTTGCCGCAGGCGTAGGCCCAGCCCAGCTCGGCCATCGGCCGCGCCATCTTGCCCGACTCCAGCGCCTGGGCGCTGGCGGCGGTGCCGTCGACGTAGCGCTTCATGATGCCCTGCATGATGCTGGCCAGGCGGAACATGTTGAAGGCCAGGTAGAAATTGAAGTCCTCCAGGCGGATTGTCTTGCCGGTGCGCTCGGCGTAGCGGGCGATGTATTCCTGCTGCGAGGGGATGCCCAGCGCCTTCAGGTCCAGCCCGGCGATGCCGCGGAACTGGCCCGGGGCTATGTGCCAGCTCATGCAGTGGTAGGAGAAGTCGGCGAAGGGGTGGCCCAGGGTCGACAGCTCCCAGTCCAGCACGGCGAGGATGCGCGGCTCGGTGGGGTGGAACAGCATGTTGTCGAGGCGGTAGTCGCCGTGCACGATGGCGGTGTCGTCGCCGGCCGGGATGTGCTGCGGCAGCCAGGCGATCAGCTGGTCCATCGCCTCGATGGTCTCGGTCTGGGCGGCCGTGTACTGCTTGCTCCAGCGTTCGATCTGGCGGGCGAAGTAGTTGCCCGGCTTGCCGTAGTCGGCCAGGCCGATGGCGGCGTAGTCGATGCTGTGCAGCTGGGCGATGACGCGGTTCATCTCGTCGTAGATGGCGGCGCGCTCGGCCGGCGCCATGCCGGGCAGGGCCTGGTCCCACAGCACGCGGCCCTCGACGAACTCCATCACGTAGAAGGCGCGGCCGATGACGTCCTCGTCGGTGCACAGGGCGTACTGGCGGGCGGCCGGGAAGCCGGCCTTGTTGAGCGCGTCCATGACGCGGTACTCGCGCTCGATGGCGTGGGCCGAGGGCAGCAGCTTGGCGGCCGGCGCCGGCTTGGTGCGCAACACGTAGTGCTGCCCGCCCTTGCTCAGCTTGAAGGTGGGGTTCGACTGGCCGCCCTTGAATTGCTCGACCGTCAGCGGGCCGGCCGGGTAGCCGTCGATGTGGACGGCGAGGTAGGCGTCGAGCGCGGCGACGTCGAACTGGTGGCGCGCCGAAACCGCCTTGGTGCCGATGAATTCTTCGAACATTCTGTCTCCTGCGGTGTTGTTGGTGCCCCATTCTAGCTGAAAATAGAACGAGCGTACTTTTATCCGGAGAATATTTTTCGCACCCGGCCGGCGCGGCGCCGGGGGTGTTGTTTGGCTGACGGGAAAGGGCTGGCGGACATGGCGGCCTGCGGTGGCCGCGCCCGCCGCGCGGGCCGGCGCGGCGGTGGATGGGGGCTTAGAAGAACAGCGCGGTGCGGCTGACGATGCTGCCGTTGTTGGTGTAGTTGCCGGTGGCGCGCACCGAGCCGGTGTTGAACTTGCCGTCGTCGAGCTTGCTGTCGATCTGCTCGGCGAAGGAGTCGGGCAGGTTGTCGAGGCGGATGCCGTTGCCGCCACGGCCGGCGACGATGTCGTTGTAGATGTAGACGGCGCCGCCCTGGGCGCTGGTCATGAAGTCGGTGCTGCCGTTGTAGGAGCCGGTGATGAAGCCGGCCAGCGCCAGGTGTTGCGGCGCCAGCTGGTATTCGGCGATCTGGCCGTCGCCGTTGCCGTTGCCGCTGGCGCCGGGGGCGTGCAGGGTGGCCTGGACGTCGTCGCCGGGCAGGGCGCGGAACTTGTCCTGGTAGGCGTTGACGGCGGCCGACAGCGAGTTCGACTGCTGGATGATGTTCTTCACCTTGGCGCTGTCGATCAGGCCCTGGCCCTTCAGCACGCCGCCCAGCAGCAGGCCGATGATGACCAGCACGATGGCGATTTCGACCAGGGTGAAGCCGCGTTGGGCCGGCAGTCGCGGGGTGGGGCCTTGCATGGGTTTGTCCTTTTGGTTCATACCGCTATATTACAATTCCTGCGCCGATTGCGCATCATAAACAATGCCTGCTGGCAGGGTGGCGCCGCCGCGCACGACGGCCGCTCTCGGCCGCTCACGGCGGTGTCGCTGGCGTGGCGGCCTGGCGCGCCGCCAGCGCGTCGAGGCGGGCGGCCAGGAAGCGCAGCTCGTTGGGCTCGTCGATGCTGCCGTCCTGCAGCAGGCCGCCGATCAGCGCGCGCGCGGCGTCGAGCTCGTTCATGTCCTCCAGCACGAAGACCTCCAGCTCGCGCGCCCAGGCCGGCACGCCGGGGCCGCGCGCGCGCAGGCGGATGGCGCGGGCGTACTCGCGTGCCAGCGGCAGGTCGTGCAGGCGGTGCTTGGCCACCAGCGCGGCGTGGGCCAGCCAGGGCCAGCGCCGGTCGGGGCCTCGGCGAAGCGCTGGTAGACGAAGGCCAGCATCAGGCGCTGGCGCGGCGCGTCGTTGACGGCGCCGTACACCGCGCTGGCGGCCAGCAGCGGGTACTGGCTGCGCGGGTCGAGGTCGAGGGCGCGGCCGAGCCAGGCGGCGACGCCGGCGTAGTCCAAATGGCGCCAGGCGATGTCCATCCCGGCCTGCTGGTCGAAGCCCTGCACGTACAGGGTCAGCAGGCGCGACAGGGCGGCCGTCTCGCCCAGGCTGGCCAGGCGCAGCAGGGCCAGCGGCGGCGGCGGCGGCAGCGCCTGCTGGCTGGGCGCCGGCGCCGGCCGGCCGGCCTGCCACAGCAGCTGGCCGCCCAGGGTCAGCGCCAGCAGCCAGCGCACGGCGGGCGGCACGCGCGACGGCGGCGCCGGGCGCGCCGCCGCGGCTGCCGGTGGCGGCGTGGCGCCGGGCGGGAGCGCGGCCATCAGACGTTCTTGCGGTACAGGTCGAACAGGGCGGCGCTGGCCAGCAGGGCGACGTACAGCGCGCTCTGCGCCAGCACGGCCAGCAGGTCGGCGCCGCTGCCGCCGTGGTAGACCAGCCACTCGCTGCGGGTGAAACCGTCCAGGTGGGGCAGCAGCAGGGCCAGCAGGTCGACGCCGCCGGCCAGCAGGCGGCCCGCCGCGCCGTGGCCGGCGTCGGCGGCGTGGCCGAGCAGTTGCAGCGTGCCGATCAGGCGCGCCAGCAGGTAGAAGGCGGCGACGGCGGCCAGCGCCGGCAGGGTCTGGCCCAGGCCGAGCGCGCACAGCAGGCTGAAGGCGGCGACGATCCACAACTCGCACAGCAGCGAGGCGGCCCACAGCGCCGCCTGGCCGGGCGGCGCCAGGCCCAGCGCCAGGGCGCCGAACAGCAGCGCCGGCAGCGCGGCGGCGGCGGCGAAGCCGGCCAGCTTGCCGAGCAGGTAGGCGGCGCGCGGCAGCGCCAGCGCCAACAGCAGCTCGAGGCCCTTGTCCTGCGCTTCGCGGGCGATGCTGGTGACGACGAAGGCGGCCAGCAGGAACACCGCCGCCAGGCGCAGCAGCGCGGCCAGCACGGCCGCCTGCAGCTGGCCGCCCTCGGTCAGCGCGACGGCGTGCAGCAGCGCGCCCAGGCCGACGGCGCCGGCGGCGGCCAGCAGCAGCAGCCACAGCAGGCGGTTGCGCAGCGCCTCGAGCAGGGTGTAGCGGGCGATGGTCAGGGCCGGGCGCAGCAGCGGCGAACGGGGCGGCGCGGCCGGCGTCATGGCAGCCGTTGCGCCGCGACCATGCGGTTGTACAGGATGTTGGGCGAGAGCCATACCACCTGGTCGTCGAACTCGCCGCCCGGCGCGGCGACGTTGTCGTTGACCGGCCGGCTGAGGAAGGTCGTGCCGCTGTTGCCGAGGTTGATCTTCTCGTCCGGGTTGTTGGCCGAGGTGTTGGCCAGCAGTATCGCCTGTTCGCTGGTGGCGCCGTAACCGTTGCGGCCGTGCGACATGACGACCGCGACGATATCGTCGGGCGCGCTGGCGGCCACCAAGGCGCCTGTGGCGTCGCGGGTGGCGATGCTGATGTCGCGCGGGCTCTTGAGCGTGAACAGGCTGGCGCTGCCGCTGAAGCCGGGCGACACGCTGTAGCGGAACAGGTGGTTCCAGCCGTCCAGCTTGGCCAGGCCCAAGGTGGCCCAGGGCAGGAAGCCGACGCGGCGGCCGTTGCTGCAGGCCGATTCGGTGCGGTCCTCCAGACCGTTGCCGGCCGAGATGGCCGGGCAGGGCAGGTAGCCGTTGCGTAGCGCGAAGCCCAACAGCGCCTCCTTGGCCTCGTCGAGCGCCTTTTGCGTTTCGCTGCCCCGGCGCTGTTCCAGTTGCGCCGCCAGCGGCGTGATGAGGCCGCCGATGAGGAGGCCGACGATGACCAGTACGACGGCGATTTCGACCAGGGTGAAGCCGCCGGAACGGTGTTTTTTCATGATGTCAGTGTAATTGGCCGGCGGCGTCCATGCGCCGGTACAGCAGGGTCAATGGAAGCGCGCTGACCATGTCGTCGTAGCTGCCGCCCGGAACGGCCGGATCGTCGCTGGCCGCGCGCGCGACGAAGCCGCTCAGCGCGCTGTCGTTCAGTTGTTCGTCCCGGTTGCCGGTGTTGTTGTTGGCCTGCGCCACGCCGAGCACGGAGACGCCAAGGTTGTTCTTGCCGTTGGATAGGAGCACGGCCGGGGAGCACTGCTCCTGAAGCGTGCACCGCGCGCCGCCGGCCAGAAAGAACAGCCGGCCGCCGGCGTCGCGATGCAGCACCGTCTTGGTCGCCAGTGCGCGGTCGCGCTCGATCGGCTGTCGCGTGAAGGCCGGCGTCACGCTGTAGCGCAGCAGCTTGGCCCAGGCGTCGACGCCGTCGACGCCGAGCGCGACCCAGGGCAGGAAGCCGGTGCAGCCGGCCTCGTCCAGGCAGGGCTGGGCGCGCTCGCGACCGTCCAGCGGCGACGCCGCCGGCCGCGGTAGACGGCCATGTTGGATGGCGAAGCCGACCAGCGCCTCGCGCGCCTGGGCCAGCCTGTTCTGGGTCCGCAGCTCACGGCGCGCCTCCGGCCGGCCGCCGCCCAGGGCGCTGAGCAACAGCGTGGCGGCGCCCAGGCTCAGCACGGCGAGCAACAGCAACAGCACCGCACCGCCCTGGGGGGATGGTCGCCTAGGGTTCATGGACTTCCTTGACTCGGCCGTCGCCGGTGTCGTAGCGTTGGCCGGCGCGCAGCAGCACCCGCTTGCCCGACGGCAGGCGCACGGTCAGCGCCGTCGCGCCGGCGCCGGCCCGCGCCAGGTCGTTGCGCTCGTCGTTCTGTGCCGCCTCGTTCAGCCAGACGGTGCTTTTGCCGTTGCTGCGCCGTACGAGGCCGTTGAGCACCAACTGTTGCGCCGGCGCGCTCGGCGCGGCGCCGCCGGCCGCGCCCGGCGCGGGCTCGGTGGCCGCCGCCGCCGGCGGCTCCGGGCTCGTCGCGCCGTCGCGCCGGGCGTCGAGTTGGGCCCGTTCGAGCGGGCTGGAGAACAGTCGTCCCAGCGGCTGCGCCATGGCCGGCGCCGCCACGGCGGCGGCCAGCAGCAGGGCGGGCAGGCCGGCTAGGACGGCCGGGCTCGAGAAGAACCGGGACGGGCTCATCGTTTGCCTTTCTTGGCGGCCGCCACGGGCGCCGGCGCGGCCGGCGTCAGGGTCAGCCAGTTGAGGGTGCAGTCGGCCGCCAGGGTCGGCGCGTTGGCGACGTTCTGCGCCGGCGGCAGGCGTTTCAGGCTGCAGTCCTGCGCCGCGTAGAAGCTGCGCGCGCGCAGGTCGGCGAGGAAGTTGAACAGGTCCATCTCGTGCAGCAGGTCCATGTGCAGGCGCATGCGGCTGGCGTGCAGGCGGTACTCGCCCAGGCCGACGGCGGCCTCCAGCCGCACCGGCTGCTGCGGATCGATCTCGTAGCTGAGCGGCGGCAGGCGGCGCCGCTCCTGCACCTGGCGCACCGCCTCGACCCAGTCGAGCCGGTTCTCCTCGCCGATCATGCCGCGCGCGCGCAGCGCGATGAAGCGCGGC
Organism: Rugamonas sp. DEMB1; assembly: GCF_029834475.1. Lineage (GTDB taxonomy): Bacteria > Pseudomonadota > Gammaproteobacteria > Burkholderiales > Burkholderiaceae_D > Rugamonas > Rugamonas rubra. The sequence continues at coordinate 2,457,415 of NZ_CP122407.1, forward strand.
TGGTAGGCGCGGATCTCCTGCTTCTCGTTCTCGACGTGGGCGAAGCGGGCGTAGGCGGCGTCGCGCGTTTGCTGCGCCTGGGCCAGGGCGTCGGCGGCGTCGTGGCGGTACCACAGCGTGGTCAGCACCAGGGCCGCGCCGAGGCCGGCGGCGGCGGCCAGGCCCAGCGCGGCCAGGCGGAGCTGGCCGAACTCGCGCAGCCAGTAGGGCAGCGCGATGACGGCGGCGGCCGCCTTCTTCTTGCCGGGGACGGATTGCGCGTTCATGGCGTGAGCACCAGGTTGAGGATGAATTTGGCCTTGCCGTCGGCCGCCGCGGTGCCGGCCTTGCCGCTCAGCTTGACGTTGGGGCGGGTGTCGAGCGGCGGCTGCTCGATCTGGACGAGCAGGCGCGGCTGGCGCGCCAGCTCCTGGGTGAAGCGGTTCATCGCCTCGAGCACGCTGCGGTAGTTGTCCTGGCTGACGGCGATCTCGGCCTCGACGCGCAGCGTCTGCGGCGGCCGCGCCGGGATGCCGATCAGCGCCGACGACAGCGGCGCCGCCTGGCCGCCGTCGGCCGGGCCGCCGGCCAGCGCCGCCTGCGCCGCCTGCGCCGCCGGCTGCGCCGCCGTCCCGGCCGGCGCCGACTGGCTGGCGGCGCCGGCCGGCTTGACGGCCCAGTCGAGCTGCAGCAGGCTGACCTGCGGCACCTTGTCCAGCGCGGCGCTGAGCATGGCCATCATCGCCTGCGGTTGCGGCGCCTGTTCGGCCACCATCCGTTCGACGGTGACGGCGGCCTTCATGTTGGCGGTCTTGGCGACGCTCGGCGGCAGGTCCGCCATGACGCCCTGGTAGCGCCGGTCGAACTGCTCGGCCTCGCGCGCCAGCCGTTCGCCGGCGCCGCTGTCGCCGACATAGTTCCACAGGTTGGCGCCCGACCACAGCAGCGCGCCGGCGCAGACGGCGGCGGCGGCGCCGGACAGCGCCAGGCGGGCGCGGCGCAGCAGGAAGTAGCGGCGCGCCTCGCCCAGCGCGTAGTGGCCGGCCGGCCGCGCGGCGGCCAGCAGGTGCAGCAGCAGCGGCTCGGCCAGCGCCGGCGTGTCGGCCAGGCCGAGCCGGGCAGCCGCCTCGGCCAGGGCGACGAAGCGGTAGCTGGTCTCGGCGCCGTCGCGGCACAGCGCCTCGAGCGCGGCGATCTGCGGCGCCGGCGCCAGCACCACGGTGTGCAGCATCTCGCCGCGCCCGAGCAGGCGCACGCTGGTGAGGAACTGCTGGGTCTTGCCGGTCTCGGCGGCCAGGTTGACGGGCGCGCCGTCGCGGTCCAGCGCCGGGGTCAGGCGCGAGAACTTCAGCTGGCCGCGCTGGAAATAGCTCTGCCGCAGGCCGGCCGACTGCTGGCTCACCAGCAGCAGGTGCTCCTCGTCCAGGGCCAGCTTGGGCAGCAGGGCGGCGCTCAGCAGGGTGGCCGAATACAGCCCGGCCAGCGGCGCCTTGAGTTGTTCCAGCGCGGCGATCCACGGCTGCACCACGGCCGGGTTGGTCAGCGCGCACAGCAGCACGATGTCGTCGCGCCGGCCGGCCGCGTCGCGGCCCTGCACGCCGAGGTGGCGGTAGGGCGTGTCGCGGTATTGCTGCAGCAGGCGGCGGGCGCGCAGCCGGCGGCCGGCGCCGCCGCGCACGTGCGGCAGCAACTGGCGCTGGAAGTCCTCCTCGATCAGGTCGGCCAGCAGGTGGATGGGGGCGTCGCCCTGCGCCTCGACGTAGTCCATGAAGGCGTCGATGCCGGCCGGGTCGGGCGTGAAGCTGGCCGGCGCCGACAGGCGCCCGGCGCGCCACTGGTAGGCGCACAGCTGTTCGCTGCTCAGATAGTATAGTTGTTTGCGGAACACGGCGGCCTCAGGTCTTGATCTTGCTGATGGTGTCGTAGATCGGCCCCAGCACCGACAGCATGATCCAGCCCAGCAGCAGGCCGAGGATCACCGTCATGGCCGGCTCGATCATCGCCTGCACCTTCTCGATCATCTCCTTGACCTCGCGGTTGTAGAAGTAGCTGACGTTGCGCAGCGCGCCGTCGAGCGAGCCGGTGGCCTCGCCCACCTTGAGCATGCGGATCACCAGCGGCGGGAAGATGCCGGTGTGCTGGAAGGCCGCCGTCACGCCCTGGCCCTCGGCGATCAGCTGGGCGGCGCGGCGCAGGCCGGCGGCCACCACGCGGTTGCCGACGATGCCCTCGGACAGGCGGATGCACTCCAAAATGGTGATGCCGGAGGCGTACATCAGGGCGAAGAAGGTGGCGAAGCGGGCCAGGATGATCTTGTGCAGCACCGGGCCGACCAGCCAGGCGCGCAGCTTGAAGGCGTCGAAGGCGTAGCGCGCCCGTTCGCTGCGGGCCAGCCAGGCGCGCAGGCCGAACCAGGCGGCGAAGGGCAGCGCCAGCAGCGCGTACCAGTAGACGATGAAGACGTTGGAGACGGCGATCAAGACCTTGGTGTGCAGCGGCAGCTCGTTGCCCATGTTCTGGATGAAGGCGGTCAGCTGCGGCACCAGGTAGATCATCAGGAAAAAGGTCACGCCGAGCACCACCACGGCGACGACGGCCGGGTACATGACGATCTTCTTGGTCTGCGCGGCCAGCTCGTCCTGCCACTTCAGGCTTTCCGACAGGTTCTTGAAGACCTCGGCCAGCTTGCCGCTGTGCTCGCCGGCGGTGATCAGGCTGGTGAAGGTCAGGTCGAACACCTCGGGGTAGGCGGCCAGCGCGGCCGACAGCTGCAGGCCGCCCTCGATGTTCTCGATCAGGTCGGTGATGATCTCGCGGAAGCGCGGGTGGTCCAGGCTGTCGCGCAGGTCGCCCAGGCCCTCGAGGAGGGGCACGCCGGCGCCGCTCATCTGCTCCATGTGGAAGCAGAAGTTGATCAGGTCGCGCCGGCCGATCTCGCGCCGGCCCAGCAGCACCACGCCCTGGCGGGTGGCGCGGCAGTCGATCAGGTCCAGGCCCATGCGGTGCAGGCGCAGCTCCAGGTCGGGCTCGTTGGCGGCGTCCATGGTGCCCGGCTGCATTTGGCCGGCGCCGTCCATGGCGCGGTAGATGTACTGCGCCATCAGCCGAGCCGCTCCGTCAGGTCGACCACGCGGGCCACCTCGTCGAGCGTGGTGACGCCCTCGAGCACGCGGCGCACGCCGTCGTCGACCAGCGCGTGGAAGCCGGCGGCGGCGGCGGCGTTCTTCAGCTCGCGCGAGGAGGCGCGCCGCGCCACCATCTCGTCGAGCTCGGCCGTCATCTTGAGCAGCTCGATGATGGCGATGCGCCCCTTGTAGCCCTGGTGGGCGCAGCGCTCGCAGCCGACGGCGCGGTAGATGGTGCGCGCCGCCGCGTCGCCCGCGCCGCCGGCCTGCTCGGCGGGCAGGCCGAGCAGGCGGCGCTCGAGCGCGTCGGCCTCGGCCGGGGCGCGGCAGTGCGGACACAGCTTGCGCACCAGGCGCTGGGCGACGATGCCGATGATGTTGCCGGCCATGACGTCGGGCACGATGCCGATGTCGAGCAGGCGCGACACCGAGCCGATCGCCGAGTTGGTGTGCAAGGTCGAATACACCTGGTGGCCGGTCATGGCGGCGGCGAAGGCCATCTCGGCGGTCTCCTTGTCGCGGATCTCGCCGACCAGGATGATGTCCGGGTCCTGCCGCATCATCGAGCGGATGCCCTCGGCGAAGCCCATCTTGGCCGACTCGTTGACCGAGGTTTGCCGGATCATGTTCATCGGGTACTCGACCGGGGCCCTCCAAGGTCATGATGTTGACGCTCTCGGTGTTGATGTGGTTGAGGATCGAGTACAGCGTGGTGGTCTTGCCGCTGCCGGTCGGGCCGGTCACCAGGATCACGCCGTCGGGGCGGGCGATCATCAGCTTGAGCAGGTCGAGCTCCTTCTCGCCCAGGCCCAGGCCGTCGAGCGGGACGATGCCCTTTTGCCGGTCGAGCACGCGCAGCACGAAGTTCTCGCCGTGGGTGGTCGGCTGGGCCGAGGCGCGGAAGTCGATCTGCCGGCCGGAGAACTTGATCGAGATGCGGCCGTCCTGCGGCGCGCGGGTCTCGGCGATGTTCATGTTGGAGATGACTTTTAGTCTGACGGCCATGGCCGGCCAGTAGGACTTGTGCAGGCTGCGGATCTGCCGCAGGATGCCGTCGATGCGGTAGCGGATGCGCAGGAAGCTCTGCTCGGGCTCGAAGTGGATGTCGGAGGCGCCGTTCTGCACGGCGTCGGCCAGCAGGGCGTCGATCAGGCGCACCATCGGCTGGCTGTACTCGTCGGACACGCTGCCCAGGCTCTGGTAGTTGACCTCGCCCGTCTCGATCTCGTGCAGGATGCCGTCGATCGACAGCTCGAAGCCGTAGTACTGGTCGATGGCGCGGGCGATGTCGGACTCGGCCGCCAGCAGCGGCGTGACGCTGATGCCCTTGACCAGCATGGCGCTGATCTGGTCGAGCGCGACGATGTTGCTGGTGTCGGCCATGGCCAGGATCAGGTTGTCGCTGTGGCGCTCGTAGACGATGGGGAAGACGCGGTAGCGCTTGGCCACCTCCTTGGGGATCAGCTTGAGGGCGATGGCGTCGACCACCAGGTTGCCCAGGTCGGCGGTCTGCTGCTTGAGGTTCTCCGACAGCGCCTCGCGCACCGTCGCCTCGGTGACGAAGCCGAGCGTGATGAGCAGCTTGCCGAGCGGCTCGTTGCTGCGCTTTTGCTCGATCAGGGCGATGCGCAGCTGGTCCTCGCTGATCACGCCTTTCTGGATCAGCAGTTTGCCGAGCGGGAGTTTTGCTTGTTCTGCCATGAAATGGTGTTCTGTCCTATGCCGATGGGGGGGCGCTCAGCGCGCCGCGCCGCCGCCCTTGGCCGGGTTGGCCGCCTGGCCCGGTGCGGCGGCCAGCTCGCGCAGGCGCAGGTGGACGGCGGCCGGGTCGAAGGAGCCCGGCTGGTTCTGCGCCAGCGCCAGCGCCTTCTGGTAGTGGCTCAGCGCCAGCTTGGGCTGGTTCAGCCGGTCCAGCGCGACGGCCAGGTTGAAGGCGTAGTCGGCGTTGGCCGGCACGGCGCCGTGGGCGCGGAAGAACAGCGGCTGCGCCTCCGGCCAGCGGCCCTGGCGGGCGTACAGGTTGCCCAGCGCGAACAGCGCCGGGCCGGACTCGGGCGCGCCCTGCAGCAGCTTTTTCAGGCGCAGCTCGCTTTGCGCCGGATCGCCCTGGCTCATGCCGATCAAGCCGGCCATGGCGTCGGCGTCGTTGGGGTCGAGCTCGAGCAGGCGGGCGTAGCCGGCGGCGGCCTGCTGGTCCTGCTGCTGGCGCAGCGCCAGCGCGGCCAGGCCGAGCAGGGCGTCGCGGTTGTTCGGGTCCTGCTGCAGCACCTGCTCGTACTGGGCGCGGGCGCCGCGCAGGTCGCCGCCGTTGTAGGCCTGGTAGCCGCCCTGCAGGGCCGGATTGAGCTGCGGCGCGACGTTGTTGCGCACCACGCGGATCTCGCCGCTGTCGGCCGCCGCCAGCGGCGCCAGCGTCTCCGGGCCGGGCTGCTGCGCCTGGCTCTGCGCCATCTGTTGCATGCGCGCCTGCAGCTCGGCCAGCTGCTGGGCCATCTGCTCCTCGCGCCGCTGCGCCTCGGCCGCCGCCGGCGCCGGCTCGGCGGGCGCGCTGTCGGCCAAGACCTGCGCCTCGGCCAAGCCGCCCGGCTGCGCCACCACGATGGTGGCGCCGGTGGCGCCGGTGGCGTTGAGCGGCGGCATCGGCACCATCGGCAGCTTGCTGCCGGCGCCGGGCGCGTACACCGCCTGCCAGTACATATAGGCGAACACCAGCGCGATCAGCACGGCGATGGCGCCGAGCACCATCACGCGCAGCCGCGCCGGGTCGATGCCGATCGGCGCCGGCGCCGCCGTGGTGGCGGCCCGGGCGCGCGCCGCGCCGCGCGGCGGCGCCTTGGCGTCGCCTTGGCGCGGCGCTTCGCCGGCCGTGGCGGCAGCGGCGGCCGCGCCCGTCGGGGACGGCGCCGCCGCTTCGCGGGCGGCGTCGGCGCCGCCCTGGTGCCTGGCTTGGGGCGGCACCGGGTTGTGGATCGCCTCGGCGGCGACGTTGAGCACGGGAATCGGCGGCAGGCCGTCGGCGGCGAACGCCAGCGCGCCGGCCGGCGTGCCGGCGTCGGCGCGGGCCGCCGCCGGCGCGGCGGCGGGGCCGGTCTCGGCCAGCGGCGCCAGGCTCAGGCCGGCCGTCGGGTCCGCTGCCGGGGCGGCGCTCGGCGCCGCGGCCAGCGGCTCCAGCGAGAGCACCTCGTCGAAGGCCTCGGATGGCTTGTCCAGTTCGCTTTCCTGGATGCTGTTCTGTTTGGCGCGCTCGGCCTTTTTGAGCGCCTGCATCAATAGGCTCATGGTGCGTCCCCTCCGGCCGGCGGTAGTGGCGCCGGGGCCGGGGCGGCGGCCGGCTGGGCCTCGCCGTAGGGCCGGCTGTTGAGCGGCTTTTGGTCCGGCAGCAGGTAGCGGAAGTCCTTGTAGTCGCCGTTCAGGCTGGCGTCCTTGACCACCACCGGGCGCATGAAGATCACCAGCTCGGTCTTGGTGTTGTTCTCGTTGCGGTAGGCGAACAGGTTGCCGACCACCGGCAGCCCGCTCAGGCCCGGCACGCCGTCCTTGCTGTTGTCGATCGAGTCCTGCATCAGGCCGCCCATCACCGCCACCTGGCCGCTGGCCACCTTCATGATCGATTCGAGTTCGCGCGCCTGGATCACCGGCACCTTGCTGACCACCTTGGCGTCGGCCAGCGCCGGGTTGGGGTCCTGCACGTAGCCGACGATGCGGGTGATGGTGGGGCGCACGTTGAGGGTCACCTCGTCGTTCTCGGCGATCTGCGGCGTCACGCTCATGACGAAGCCGACCGGCACCGTCTCCAGCCGCGACTCGTAGGTGGCCGGCGTGGTGATGGTGTTGCCGTCGCCCGAACGCACCGCCGGCGTCACCTTGATGGTGAAGAAGATGTTGTTGTCGACCACCTTGAGCAGCGCGGTCTGGTTGTTCAGCACGCTGATCTTCGGGCTCGACAGCACCTTCACCTTGCCGAACGATTCGAGCAGCTGGATGGTCGCGGCGATGTTGCCCAGGCGCGAGGTCGGGTTGGCGTAGTTGAGCACGAACAGGCCGGGCGAGGTATCGGGCTGCACGCCGGACGGCAGGGCGTTGCTGCCGACCTGGCGCTGGGTCATCGTCAGGCCGCCGTTGCCCAGGCCGCCGTTGCCCAAGCGTTGCCAGTTGATGCCCTGCTGGTACTGGTCGCCCAGGCGCACCTCGATGATGGTCGCCTCGATCAGCACCTGGCGCTTGGCGGCGCCCAGCACGATGTCGAGGAACTCCTGGATCTTCTCGTGCTGGCGGCCGGTGGCGCGCACGGCGATCAGGCCGCCCTCGATGTTGACCACCACCGAGTTGGCCGGCTTGACCGCCTGTTTGCCCTGCTGGCCTTGCAGGTTCTGCGGGGAGGCCTGGTTCTGCTGGTTCGGCTCGTACTGGCCCTGCGCCTGCGGGTACTGGTTGTAGCCGCCCGGCTGCTGGCCCGGGAACTGCTGCTGTCCCGGCTGCTGTCCCTGCGACTGTTGCTGGCCCGGCTGCTGGCCCGGTGCTTGGCCCTGCTGCGCCGGTGCGGCCGGTTGGTCGCGGAACTGCGCCAGCGGATCGACCTGGTTGTCGTTCAGGTTGGTCGGGCGCAGCATGTCGCGGATGTTCTTCTCCAGCGTGTACCAGAAGTTGTTGTCCGAGCGGTTGTTGACCGAGGTCGTCGAATTGTTGTTGCCCGAGCCGGTGTTGGCGCTGTTGGCGCTGCCCGGGTTGTTGCCGCTGCCGGTCGAGCTGTTGTTGTTGGAGCCGCCGCCGGTGGTCGAGATCTGCGTGGCGATGTTGACGCTGCTGCTGGTGCTGCGCGCGATGTTGACGTAGTCGACCTTGTAGTTGCGCCAGACGGGGGCGTCGGGCAGCACCAGCAGGTTGTTGCCGTCGATCTCGTAGCGCATGTCGACCTGTTGCGCGATGCGCTTGAGCAGCTGCGGCATGGTCTGGTCGAGCGCGTTGAGGGTCACCATGCCCTCGATGCCCGGGTGGATGTCGACGTTCAGGCCGGCGTCGCGCGCCAGCGCGAACAGCAGCGACTGCACCGGCACCTTGTGCACGGTGACGCTGTAGGTCTCCACCTTGGCCGCCGCCTTGGGCGCCGGCAGGGCGCTGCTGCGCTGCACCGTGTCGGGGATCGAGCCGGCCGGGCGCGGCGCCTCGTTGATATGGGCGGGCGAGCTGGCCATCGGCGGCGCGGCACAGGCCGTCAGCAGCGCGCAGCAGGCCACGGGGAGCCAGGGAGTCGCGAGTTTGTTCATTGGTGTTTCCGCCCCCGGGGGTGTGCAAGGTGTTGTGTTACTGGAGTCGCTAGCGTCATGATCTTACAATTTGGATGCTACAGCAATTGTTTGGGTTTCAAATGGGCAAATAAGCGTCCTCGACGGTCCTTTCTCTCCCCCTGCGCCACAGACCGCCGCCACGTCGGCGCGGATGGCGCCGATGGCCAGGATGTGCGGCCGGTAGGCCCAGCGCTCGGCCAGCAGCGTTTGCACCGCCTCGGCCTGGGCCCGGCTGGGATAGCTGCCGTAGGCCATGGCGATGTGCAACACGCCGTCGACGCGGCGCGGATAGGCGTGGATCTGGGCCAGGCCGATGGCTTCGCGCATTTGCAGCAGGAAGCGCTCCAGATGGGCGCGCTCGCTCAGCGGGATGCTGTCGATCTGCAGGCTGAGTCGTTCGGCCGGCTCGCCGCGTAGCCAGGTTTGGCTGTCGCGAAGCGTTTGCCGCAGCAGCTCGGCCGGCGGCGGCGGCGCGGCGGCCGGGGCATGCTCCGGGGCGCCGGGCGGAGCGCCGGCAGGGGAGGTGGCCGGGGTGCCCGTCCACCGCTGCGGCGGCGCGGGCGGGCGCAGCGCCAGCCAGGCGATGGCGCACAGCAGCAGCACGATGACCAAGGACAGGGCCAAGGTCAGCGGCGACGCGATACTGTTTTTAACGACGAACTTACTTTCCTGTATCGCTTTCTTGGCGTGCGCCGCCTCGACGGTGGCGCTGTCGTCGGCGAAGGCGGCCAGCAGCGCCTTGTCGGCCAATATGTTGATGCGCCGCACGATGCCCTGCGAGGCGCGCGCGATCAGCCGCGCCGCCGCCGGGCTGAACGCCGGCCCGCCCTGGTAGCCGGCGGCGCGCAGGCGGAAGTCGAGGAAGTCGGCCACCAGCCCGGGCGCCATGGCCGGCACCTCGAAGCTGTGGGTGATGCGCTCCTTCAACTGGCGCATGTGCGGCAGGTTCAGGCTGGCGTCGAGCTCGGGCTGGCCGAACAGCACGATCTGCAGCAGCTTGTGGTGGGCCGTCTCCAGGTTGGTCAGCAGGCGGATCTCCTCCAGCGTATCGAGCGGCATGGCCTGGGCCTCCTCGACCAGCAGCACCACCTGGCGGCCGGCGCCGTGCTTGGCGATCAGGTCGGCGTGCAGCTCGCGCAGCACCTCGTCGCCGCGCTTGCCGTCCGGCTTGAGGCCGAGCTCGCTGGCGATGGCGAACAGCGCCTCCAGCGGCGACAGGCTGGGGTTGACCAGGTAGATCACCTCTATGTGCGGCGGCAACTGGCTTTCGAGCATGCGGCACAGCATGGTCTTGCCGCTGCCGACCTCGCCGGTGACCTTGGTGATGCCCTCGCCGTGGCCGACCACGTACAGCAGGGCCTGCAGGATCTCGCCGCGCGTGTTGCCGGAATAGAAGAAGCTGGGGTTCGGCGTGATGCCGAACGGCGACTGCGTCAGGCCGAAGTGGGTTTGGTACATGGCGGCCGGGCCTAGGCGATGCAGCGCATGAAGGCCTGCTCCAGGCTGGCCGCGCCGTACTGCTCGCGGCACTGCGCCGGCGTGCCGGCGAAGGCGATGCGGCCGTCGTGCAGGATGGCCATGCGGTCGCAGATCTCGTCGACGTCGGCCAGCGCGTGCGAGGTGAAGAACAGGCCGTGGCCGGCGGCGCGCCGGCGCGCCAGCTCCTCCTTGAGCAGGGCGCGGGCCTTCGGGTCGAGCCCGCTCATCGGCTCGTCGAGCACCAGCATCGGCTTGCGCGCCAGCAGGCAGGCGGCCAGGCCGAGTTTTTGCGTCATGCCCTTCGAGTAGCCGCGCACGGTGCGCGTCAGGGCGGCCGGCGCCAGGTCGAGCGCGCGCAGCACGCGCGCCGCCGCCTCGGCGTCGTAGTCTATCTGTTGCAGGGTCAGCACGTAGCGCAGGAAGTCGGCGCCGCTCAGGTAGTAGGGCGGCGTGAAGCGCTCCGGCAAAAAGCTCAGCGGCGCGCGGGCGGCGGCGAGGCGGTGCGGCTGGCCGAAGATGGCGATGTCGCCGCCGTCGAGCGGACAAAAATCGAACAGGCATTTGAGCAGGCTGGTCTTGCCGGCGCCGTTGACGCCGACCAGGCCGAAGAACTCGCCCGGCATGACCTCCAGGTCGACACCGTCGAGCACGCCGTGATCGGCATAACGTTTGACTATGTGCTGGAAGCGCAAGGCGGGAACGGTCATGGAGCGGTCGAGTGGAGGGCGACCCATACTGTAGCGCAATATCGGGGCGTTTGCCTAGGGAAACAGATCAAATTCCGGCGTGAAAAGCGGGGCCGTGGCGCATTCGGGCGCCGAAGGCGAAATACCCGCCGCCGTTGGTCGACAAGCACGCTGTTCTGGCTTAGCATGGCCGCATTCGAGCCAGCGGACCGGGCCGCAGACAGGCGGCGCGGCGCGCGGACGGCTATTCAATGCGAACGGAGCGGGTATGGCAAGGCCGGAAAAAGTCCGACTGGGGGAGATCCTGGTGCAGCAGAAGCTGCTGTCGGAGGAGCAATTGGGGCTGGCGCTGGCCGAGCAGAAGCGCAGCGGGCGCAAGCTGGGCCGCGTCTTCATCGAGAACGGCTACGTCAGCGAGGACCAGATCTCCGGCGCCCTGGCGCGCCAGCTCGACATCCCCTACCTGAACCTGAAGTTCTACAACATCAACGCCGAGATCGTCCGCCTGCTGCCCGAGACGCAGGCGCGGCGCTTCCGCGCGCTGGTGCTGGAGGACCGCCACGGCCGCCTGCTGGTCGGCATGTCCGACCCGACCGACCTGTTCGCCTACGACGAGATCGCCCGCATCCTCAAGCAGGCCATCGAGCTGGCGGTGGTCAACGAGACCGAGGTGCTGGCCGCCATCGACCGCATCTACCGCCGCACCGAGGACATCACCGACCTGGCGCGCGAGCTTGAGCAGGACATCGGCGACGTCTCGGTCGACTTCGGCGCGCTGGCCGTCAACCCGGGGCTGGAGGAGGCCCCCATCGTCAAGCTGCTGCAGTCGGTGTTCGACGACGCCACCCAGGTGCGCGCCTCGGACATCCACATCGAGCCGCAGGAGGGCCGCCTGCAGATCCGCTTCCGCATCGACGGCGTGCTGCACCTGCAGACCGAGACCGACATCAAGATCGCGCCGGCGCTGGCGCTGCGCCTCAAACTGATGTCCGACCTGGACATCTCGGAGAAGCGCCTGCCGCAGGACGGCCGCTTCGCCGTGCGGGTGAAGAACCAGCGCATCGACGTGCGTATCTCGACCATGCCGACCCAGTACGGCGAGTCGGTGGTGATGCGTCTGCTCAACCAGGGCGGCACCGCGCTGCGCCTCGACGCCATCGGCATGCCGGCCGCCATGGTGGCCAGGTTCCGCGCCATCGTGCAGCGCCCCAACGGCCTGGTGCTGGTCACCGGCCCCACCGGCAGCGGCAAGACCACCACCCTGTACTGCGCCCTGGCCGAGCTGAACTCGGTGGAGAAGAAGCTGATCACGGTGGAGGACCCGGTCGAGTACCGCCTGGCCGGCATCAACCAGGTGCAGGTCAACGACAAGATCGAACTGAGCTTCGCCCGCGTGCTGCGCTCGGCGCTGCGGCAGGACCCCGGACATCGTGCTGGTCGGCGAGATGCGCGACCAGGAGACCGCCCAGATCGGCCTGCGCGCCGCCATGACCGGCCACTTGGTGCTGTCGACGCTGCACACCAACGACGCCCAGAGCACGCCGCTGCGCCTGATGGACATGGGCGTGCCGCGCTACATGGTGGGCAGCTCGCTGCAGGCGGTGCTGGCGCAGCGCCTGGTGCGGGTGATCTGCGAGAGCTGCTCGATGCCCTACCAGCCGACCCCGACCGAGGTCGAGTGGCTGCGCGCCGAGCTGGCCGACAAGGCCGAGGTCGGCCACTACTTCCACGGCAAGGGCTGTTCGCACTGCAACGGCATGGGCTACCGCGGCCGCACCGGCGTCTACGAGCTGTTGGAGATGAGCAGCGCCGTGGTCGACGCCGCCAACCACCCCGACCCGGCGCACTTCCTCAAGGCCGCCGCCGCCCAGATGGCCGGCAACACGCTGCGCCGCCACGCCGTCCAGCTGGTGGTCGAGGGCCGCACCACGGTGGCCGAGGCGATGCGCATCAGCAACCAGTTCGAGGATTGACGTGCCATTTTTCGCCTACAAGGGCCGCAACGCGCGCGGCGAGCTGATGCAGGGTGTGCTGGAGGGCGCCGACAGCGGCGCCGTCGCCGAGCAGCTGTTCAACACCGGCGTGACACCGATCGACATCAGCGTCACCAGCAAGGTGCTGCGCAGCGCCGGCGACGAGCCCTGGTGGCGCCGGCTGGGCGAGAAGAAGGTCAACTCGATGGACGTGCAGCTGTTCAGCCGCCAGCTCTACACCCTGCTCAAGTCCGGCGTGCCGATCATGCGCGGCCTGGCCGGGCTGCAGGAGTCGGCCGTCAGCAAGGCCTTCGGCCGCGTCATCAAGGATTTGCGCGAGTCGCTCGACTCCGGCCGCGAGTTGTCGGCGGCGATGCGCCGCCACCCCGAGGTGTTCAGCCAGTTCTACCTGTCGATGGTGCGGGTCGGCGAGATGACCGGCCGGCTCGAGGAGGTCTTCCTGCGCCTGTTCGACCACCTCGAGTTCGACCGCGACATGCGCGAGCGCGTCAAGACGGCGACGCGCTACCCCAGCTTCGTCATCTTCGCCATGGTGGCGGCGATGGTGGTCGTCAACATGTTCGTCATCCCGTCCTTCGTCAAGGTGTTCGAAGGCTTCCACGCCGAGCTGCCGCTGATGACGCGCATCCTGATCGGCACCTCGGCCTTCACCGTGCGCTACTGGCCGGCTTTGTTGGTGGCGCTGCTGGCCGGCGTGTTCGGCACGCGCGCCTGGCTGGCCACCACCGCCGGCCGCTACCGCTGGGACAAGTGGAAGCTGCACGTCCCGGTGGCCGGCAAGATCATCCTGAAGGGCACCATGGCGCGCTTCGCCCGCAGCTTCGCCTTGTCGAGCCGTAGCGGCGTGCCCATCGTGCAGGCGCTGACGGTGGTGTCGCAGACGGTCGACAACGCCTATTTGACGGCGCGCGTCGAGCAGATGCGCGACGGCGTCGAGCGCGGCGAGAGCATCCTGCGCACGGCGGCGGCGGCCGGCGTGTTCACCCCGGTGGTGTTGCAGATGATCGCCGTCGGCGAGGAGAGCGGCTCGCTCGACGAACTGATGGACGAGATCGCCCAGATGTACGAGCGCGAGGTCGACTACGAGCTCAAGACGCTGTCGGCGCAGATCGAGCCGATTTTGATCGTCTTCCTCGGCGCCATGGTGCTGGTGCTGGCGCTGGGCATCTTTTTGCCGATCTGGGACCTGGGCAAGGCGGCCCTCCACCCCAAATGAGCAACTTTACATTTAATGCAACTAATGTCGCCCTACGACAACAGCGACGGCAGGGCGGCGCCAGCCTGATGGAGTTCGCCGTCGCGGCAACGGTGGCCGCGATCCTGATCGGCATGTTGCTCAGCCGGCTATCCGGCTACCAGGGCGAGGCCGAGCGCGTCGCGCTGCAATACACCGTGTCGGGCATGCGCAGCGCGCTGCAGGCCAGGCAGGCACAGGCGCGCTTGCCCGGGCACGCGCTGAACCTGGCGCAATTGGCCGAACAAAACCCGCTCGAGCTGCTCGAGCGCAAACCGAAGAACTACCTGGGCGAATTTTATTCGCCCGATGTGCGGGAATTGGCGCCGGGTAACTGGTATTTTGATAGAGACAAGAAAATTTTGGTTTATTTGTTAAATGAGAAGGGAATTTTCGGAGATTCTTCACTGAAACTGTTGCAGTTCAAGGTAAAATTATCGCGCTTGCCCACATCCCCCGCCAAGCCGTCGAGTGCCCCGGAAATACCCGGTGCGACTCTGGAACAATTGAACGGTTGAGGTCGCATTTCACCGCATGTTATCGTCGGCTCATACGCCTCAGTCCTCGCGACGATTTGGAGAATTTGATGAAAAAGCCAGCATTTACCGCAATTCGCAGTTCCGCCCAAGCGGGTTTTACCTTGATTGAATTGATTGTGGTGATCGTGATCCTGGGCATTTTGGCGGCCACCGCCTTGCCGAAGTTCGCCGGCCTGTCGGGCGACGCCCGCTTGGCGGCATTGAACGCAGCGCGCGGGGCCATGCAGTCGACCATCGCGATGGTTCATGGGCAAAGCCTGGCCGATCCTGCCGCCCTCCAGTTTACCAACGAGGGCGCGATTATTCCGGTCGCCTTGGGTTATCCGACCGCATCGGTCGGCTTCCTCTGGGGCGCAGGTATTGGCGACAACGGCGTCAGCAATAACGACTACACCATCACCGTCGGCGGCCCCGCCTTGACTCCGGCTACGCCGAACACACCGGCGATTCCGATCAACGGCTTGCTGGTCGTTCCGACCGGCGTCGCCGGCAGCCCCCGCGGCCTGACATGCAACTTGATCTACACCCAGACCGCAGCCGCCAATACCCCGCCCACCGTTGCGGTGACCGGGACTGCGGCCGGCTGTCAGTAAGCAACTAGCCTGGCCGCAGCAGGCCAGTCCGGCGCCGAGCTGCTTAGCCACCATGTCGATCCGATCCGTTCCTTCGGCCTGCCCGCTACCAGTTTCCCGCCGGCGGACCGGGCGGAGTGGTGGTTTCACGATGATCGAGTTGGTGGTGGTTCTGGTGATCACCGGCATCCTCGGTGCGGTTGCGGTGGGGCGCTATTTCGACAATAGCGTCTTCGAGGCCAAGGAGTATGCCGACCAGGTCCGCGCCATCATCCGCTACGGCCAGAAAGTGGCGGTGGCGCAAAACCGGCCGATCTATGTGATCGCCGACGGCAACCGCTTCGCGCTGTGCTCGGCGCCGGTGTGCACGGTGGCCAACGCGGTCGCCACGCCGGCCGGCAGCAACAGCGGCAGCACCAGCAGCCGCGCGCAGTGCCGGATCAACGGTGATTATGTCGCCACCTGGATGTGCGAGGCGCCGCCGGCCGGCACCCTGATCGCCGGCAACAGCGCCAACGAGGTGGGGCCGAACGGCTATTTCTACTTCGACGCGATGGGCCGGCCCTACGCCAGGGCCAACGCCGCCAATATCGCCGCCAACAATCCGGCCGGCGCGCCGTCGACCTTCGGCGTGGTGGCCGGGCAGGCCGCCTTGCAGCCCATGAACATCACCGTCACCAGCGGCGCCAACAATGTCGTCATCGTCGTGCAACCGGAAACCGGCAATGTCTTTTAGGCCGCCAGGCAGGCAAGGCGGGCTCAGCATCATCGAGCTGATCATCTTCATCGTGGTCATGGGCATTGCCGCCGCCGGCATCATGCAGGTGTTCAATCTGTCGACCAAGGCCAGCGCCGACCCGGTGCGGCGCAAACAGGCGCTGCTGCTGGCGGAGGCCATGTTGGAGGAAATCGAGTTGGCCCGTTTCACCTATTGCGATCCGACCGACGCCAACGCCGCGACGGCGACCAGCGCCGTCAACGGCGGCGGCACCGATCCGCTGCTGTGTGCCGGCATAGCCGAGGGCTTCGGGACTGCGGGGGGCGCCAACACCCGCCCGTTCGACAACGTCAGCGACTACGTGACCGCCGCCGGCGTCGTGTCACCGTACACCGTCGGCGTCTTGCCGCTCGTGGCCAGCGTGACGATGAACGTCGTCGCCCCCGGCGCGCCGCTGGGCACGGCGGCCTTGCAAGTGGCGTCGGACGCTACCGCCGCCAGACTGAACGTGGTGCGCATCACCGTGTCGGTTAACTATGGCGGCGCCAACGACAACGTGACGCTGGACGGCTACCGTACCCGTTACGCGCCGACCTCCTATCCATGAGGCCGCCCGCGCACATGCACGCCAGTCAGCAGCACGGTTTCACGCTGGTGGAGGCGATCATGGTCATGGTCATCACCGGCGTGCTGGCCGGCATCCTGGTGCTGTTCATCCGCCAGCCGGTGCAGAACTATCTGGACGCCTCCGGCCGCGCCGAACTGGGCGACCAGGCCGACCTGGCCTTGCGCCGCATGACGCGCGAGTTGCGCGGCGCGCTGCCCAATAGCGTGCGCACGGGGGGCGTGGGCGGCGTCAGCCTGATCGAATTCATCCCTACCAAGATCGGCGGACGCTACCTGTCCGCCGAGGACAATCCAGTTGGCGGGCAACCGGTGCTCGACTTCGTGAACGGCACGCAAATCTTCACCGTGGACGGCGTCCTGCCCGTCGGCGTCACCGCCATTGTGGGTGGCGTTGGTGGCGACGATATCGTCATCGCCAACTTCGGCACCGGCTTCGTCGGCGCCGACGCCTACCTTGGCGTCAACCGGGGCCATGTCGCGGGCGTGAACGTGAACAACAACCAGGTCACCTTGGACGCCGTCTCCTTCATATCGGCAAACCCATCGCCGGACCAGCGCTTCCAAGTGGTGCAGCCGCCAGTGATGTTTGTTTGCGACCCGGTGGCCAGAACGCTGACGCGCTTCTGGAACTACGGCTACCAAGTGGTCACGCCGGCGGCGGGCGCCGGTCGCTCGGCCGTGCTGGCCCGGAACGTGGTCGCCTGCAACTTCCAGTACGACGTGCCGCCGAACGTGCACATCGGCCTGATCGGCCTGACCATCGTGCTGGGCCGTCCCAACAGCGACGAAACGATCACGCTGGCCCACCAAATCCACGTCGATAACACGCCATGAGCCTAGCGACCCGTTTGCCAACTTTCATGCGCGTACGCGCGCTGCGCCGCGCCGCCGGGATCGGCATGGTGACGGCGATCTTCCTGCTGGTGGCGCTGGCCGGGCTGGCGGTGGCCATGGTCTCGCTGACCACCACGCAGCAGAGCAGCGCCGCGCTCGACGAGCAGGGCGCGCGCGCCTACCAGGCGGCGCGCGCCGGTCTGGAATGGGCGCTGTGGGTGCGCCTGCAGGGGCCGGGCAGCACGGCGGCCACCACGCCGTCGCTCACGCCGGGCATCGCGCTGGCCTGTCCCGGCACCTACAGCTTTCCGCTGCCGCAGGGCAGCACGCTGGCGGCCTTCACCGTCACCGTCGTCTGCACCGCGCCGACGGGCGTTGGCCAGCGCTTGCAGATCCAGTCGACCGCCTGCGCGCCGGCCTCGGCGGCCAACGCCTGCCCGAATCCGGCGCCCGGCGCCGACTATGTGCAGCGGCAATTGCAGGCGGAGCTTTGAGACTTGGAAACTGTGCGTTTTTGCACGCGAAATGCAATATTGCAGTAAAAGGCGTAGGCATCTTGAATATAATCAAACAACTAGCGTGTTTTCCCCACGTCGTGTTGACCACATAGATTGCAGGCATGGGTTTCTTCTCAAAATCTAAGAAAAAAGAAGGCTGGCTGACGATCAATCTGCTCGCCGACGGCATTTGCGTCGGCGCCGTGCGCCGGGTCAGCGAGGCCAAGCCGGTGGTCGAGCTGGCGCAGTTCTATCCGCTCCAGCCCAGCGACTCGCCCGAGGCGCTCGACAAGCTGGCGCGCGAACTGCGCGCCGGCAGCTTCCGCTGCGGCACGCTGCTGAACGGCGGCGAATACCAGCTGCTGGCGGTCGAGGCGCCCAACGTGCCGCGCGAGGAGCTCAAGACGGCGGTGCGCTGGCGCCTCAAGGACATGCTTGACTTCCATGTCGACGACGCCGCCATCGACGTGCTGGAGATCCCGGTCGACAAGAGCGCGGTGCAGCGCGCCAACACCATGTTCGTCGTCGCCGCGCGCAACAGCGTGGTCAAGGAGCGCCAGGAACTGTTCGGCGCGGCCAAGTTCCGCCTGCGCGTGATCGACATCCCCGAGTTGGCCCAGCGCAACATCTCGGCCCTGCTCGAACCGCAGGGGCGCGGCCTGGCCATGTTGTCCTTCGGCGCCGACGGCGGCCTGCTCACCGTCACCTACAACGCCGAGCTCTACCTGGCGCGCCACATCGACGTCACGCTGGCGCAGCTGCTCGAACCCGACTCCGACAAGCAGCAGGTCTGTTTCGAGAAGATCGCGCTGGAGCTGCAACGCTCGATGGACCACTTCGACCGGCAGTTCCATTTCATCAGCGTCTCCAAGCTGCTGCTGGCGCCGAGCGGCGCGCCCGGCCTGCACGAATACCTGGCCAGCAACCTGTACCTGCCGGTCGAGGCGATGGAGCTGAGCGACGTCTTCGACCTGGCCAACACGCCCGAGCTGGCCGAGGTGGAGCAGCAGCGCCGCTACTTCCTCACGCTGGGCGCCGCCCTGCGCTACGAGGAGAGCAGCCTGTGAGCCAGCAGATCAATCTGTTCAATCCGATTTTCCTGAAGAAGAAGCGGGTCTTCGGCGCCGTGCCGATGTTGCAGGCGCTGCTGGTGATCCTGCTCGGCGCGCTGGCGCTGGGCGGCTACGCGCGCGCCCGCGTCGGCGAGCTGGAGCGGCGCGCCGCCGCCGGCAAGCTGTTGCTGGAGCAGCGCGAGGCGCGCCTGGTCAAGGTGACGGCGCAGTTCCAACCGCGCCTGGCCAATCCGGCGCTGGCCGGACAGCTGGCCAACGCCGAGCTGCTGCTCAAGTCGCTGCGCGACGCCGACGCCGTGCTGCACAACGGCCGGCTCGGCAACACCGACGGCTACGCCGAGTATTTCCGCGCCTTGGCGCGGCAGAACGTCGGCGGGCTGTGGCTGACCGGCGTGTCCATCGTCGGCGCCGGCCACGACATCGGCGTGCAGGGCAGGGCGATGCAGCCGACCTTGATCCCCAACTACATCGCCCGCCTGAACGCTGAAAAAATCATGCGCGGCAAGAGCTTCGCCAGCCTGCGCATCGAACGCGCCATGCTCGAGCCGGCCGCGCCGGCACCGGCAGCGGCGCCGGCAGCGGTGCCGATATCGGCGCCGCTGGCCAAGCTGGCCGGCATCGCCGCCCCGGCCCCGGCCGACGCCGCGCCGGCGCCAGCCGCCGCCACGGCCAAGCTGGCGCCCTTCGTCGAGTTCAGCCTGCAATCGATCGAACCGGAGGCCGCCAAATGAAACAGCAATGGCTTAAATTGATCACCCGGCTCGACGCGATGAGCTTGCGCGAGCGCGCCATGGTGTTCGCCGGCAGTGCCGCCGCCATCGTCTTCCTCGTATACAGCATGCTGCTCGACCCGCTGTTGGCGCGGCAGAAGGCCCTGCTGGCGCAGATCAGCCAACAGCAGAACCAGGTCGCCGGCATCGATATGGAAATCACCGGCAAGGTGGCGGCCTTCGGCGTCGACCCCGACGAGGCTGTGCGCGCCCAGCTGAAACAAGCCGGCCAGGAGAGCGACAAGGCCAGCGCCGCCTTGCGCGCGCTGCAAAAGGGCCTGGTCGCGCCGGAGCGGATCGCGCCGCTGCTCGAACATCTGTTGCGCGGCAACGGCAGGTTGCAGTTGCTGTCGCTGAACACGCTTCCGGTCAGCGGCATCAGCGAAATCGGCGCCGGCTTCGACGCCGTCACGCCGGCGGCGCAGCCCGCGCCCGCCGCCGCCCAGCCGGCCGCCACCGCTGCGGCGGCGGCCGGCGCCGTCGCCAAGCCGGCGGCGCCGGCCAAACCGCCGGAGCTGTTGTACCGCCACGGCGTCGAGCTGGTGCTGCAGGGCGGCTACGTCGACATGGTCAACTACATGGCCGCGCTGGAAGCCCTGCCGAGCCAGCTGTTCTGGGGCAAGGCCAAGCTGGACGCCGGCGACTACCCGAACGCCCGCCTGACCCTCACGCTGTACACGCTCAGCCTGGACAAGAAATGGATCTCGATATGACCGCCGCCCGCCACGCCGCCGCAGTGCGCCGCCGGCCGTCCGTGTCGGCCTTGGGTCTGGCGCCCCGGCTGGCGCTGGCGCTGGATTTGGCCAAAGCCACCGCCAAGGCCACGGCCACAGCCACGGCCACGGCCTTGGCCTTGGCCTTGGCTGCGGCATGCCTGCCGGCCGCCGCGCAGGGCCTGCCCGACCCGACCCGGCCGCCGCCCGAGGCGTTGCGCGCGCTGGGCGGCGGCGGCGCCGCCGCCGCCGTCCCCGCGCCGCCGGCCAACGGCGGCCGTCCGCAGCTGCAATCGGTGTTGACCGGCAGCCGTGGCCGCGAGGTCGCCGTGATCGACGGCCAGACGCTGCGGCGCGGCGACAAGTTCCACGGCGCCGTGTTGAGCAAGGTCGGCAAGAACAGCGTCGTGTTGCGGCGCGGCGCCAAGATCGAGGTACTCACCCTATTGCCCGCCGATCAGGCGGACGCACGGCCGGCAACGGCCCGTTGATGTTGGTATTGATGAAGAGACGCACTATGCAAAAACTACTCCTGGTCGTCGCGGTACTGTTGGGCTTGAGCGCCTGCCAGGCGCCGCATCGGCGCGACACCTACGACAAGATCAACGAGGAGCTGGCGGCGGCCGCCGCCAAGCCGGCCGCGACCACGCAGAGCGAGGCCGTGGCCAGCGCGCTGCTGCCGCCGGTGGCCAAGCTGGCCGAGCAGCTGCCCAAGGCGCGCGCCGTGCTGGAGGAACGCTTCAACGTCAACTTCAACAACGTGCCGGCACAGCAGTTCTACCACTCCATCGTCGCCGGCACGCGCTACAACATGCTGATCCATCCGGAGGTGGTCGGCAGCATCAGCGCCAACCTGAAGGACGTCACCCTGTTCGAGGCGCTCGACGCCGTGCGCGAGCTGTACGGCTACGACTACAAGGTCGAGGGCAGCCGCATCTACATCCGCCCGTTGACCATGCAGACGCGCATGTTCCAGGTCAACTACCTGACCTCGGTGCGGCGCGGCAGCTCCAGCCTGCGCGTCAACTCGACCTCGGTGGCCAGCGCCGGCACCAGCAGCAACAGCAACACCAGCAACAGCGGCGGCAACAACAGCACGCCGAACAACAACAACGACAATTCCGGCAACAACCCGAACGACGCCAACAGCCGCGGCTCGCAGCGCGACAGCAGCAACGTCTCGACCCAGACCAATAGCGACTTCTGGGCCGAACTGAAGATGGCGCTGGAGGCCATCATCGAAACCGGCAAGGACGGCCGCAGCGTGGTCATCAGCCCGCAGTCCGGCGTGGTGCTGGTCCGCGCCATGCCCGAGGAGCTGCGCAACGTCGACCAGTACCTGCGGGCCACCCAGTTGTCGGTCGAGCGCCAGGTGATCCTGGAGGCGAAGATCCTCGAGGTCGAGCTCAACAGCGGCTTCCAGAGCGGCATCAACTGGTCCGCCTTCGGCCGCTTCCGCGACGGCCACGGCAACAACAAGTTCTCCACCGGCTTCCTCTCGCCCGGCACCGCGCTGAACCCGCTGGCCCAGGGCGGCGGCGGCGCCACCGCGCCGAGCGTCATCGCCAGCGCCGGCGGCGTCGGCATCACCGCCAGCAGCGGCTATTCGCTGGGCGCGGCCGGCGACGCCGTCGGTTCGCTGTTCGGCCTGGCCTTCCAGACCAGCAACTTCGCCGCGCTGATCTCCTTCCTCGAATCGCAGGGCACGGTGCACGTGCTGTCGAGCCCGCGCATCGCCACCTTGAACAACCAGAAGGCCGTGCTGAAGATCGGCACCGACGAGTTCTACGTCACCGGCGTCAGCACCACCACCACCACCAGCGCCGGCAGTGCCCCGGTCACCTCGCCCAGCGTGACCCTGCAACCGTTCTTCTCCGGCGTGGTGCTCGACGTGACGCCGCAGATCGACGCGCGCGGCAACATCACGCTGCACGTGCACCCCTCGGTGAGCCAGGTGTCGACCGTCAGCAAGGGCGTCAACCTGGGCGTGGCCGGCAGCCTGACGCTGCCGCTGGCCGCCTCGTCGACCTCGGAAATGGACAGCATGGTGCGCGGCCAGGACGGCCAAGTGGTCGCCATCGGCGGCCTGATGCGCCAGGCCACCACCACCGACCGCTCGCAGGTGCCCGGCGCCGGCGACGTGCCGCTGCTCGGCGCGCTGTTCCGCAACACCAAAGATGTGATGCAGAAGCGCGAGCTGGTGGTGCTGATCAAGCCGACCATCGTCGAGAGCGGCGCCAGCTGGAACGAGGACCTGCTCGAGGCCGGCCGCCGCGTCAAGGAACTCGATCCGCGCCGTCCGATGGAGCGCCGCTAACCATGTACCAGCAACATTTCGGCCTGCGCGAGGTGCCGTTCAGCCTGACGCCCGACACCAGCTTCTTCTTCAGCAACGCGCGCTCGCAGGAGGCGCTCAACACGCTGCTGGTGGCGGCGCGCAGCGGCGAGGGTTTCATCAAGATCACCGGCGAGGTCGGCACCGGCAAGACGCTGCTGTGCCGTAAATTCATCGCCACCCTGGGCGAAAACTTCGTCACCGCCTACATTCCCAACCCCTACCTGGAGCCGCGCACCTTGATGCTGGCCCTGGCCGACGAGCTCGAGGTGACCTTGGCGCGCGACGTCGACCAGCACCAGTTGCTCAAGTCGATCACCTACCGGCTGATGGAGCTGGCCGGGCAGGGCAAGCAGGTGCTGCTGTGCCTGGACGAGGCGCAGGCGATCCCGTTGGAAAGCCTGGAGGCGCTGCGCCTGCTGACCAACCTTGAGACGGAGAAGCGCAAGCTGTTGCAGATCGTGTTGTTCGGCCAACCCGAGCTGAACCGCCACCTGGAGCTGGACTCGATCCGCCAGTTGGCGCAACGCATCACCTTCCACTACCACCTGGGACCGCTCACGCGCGACGACATGGAATATTATTTGGCGCACCGCCTGCGCGTCGCCGGCTACGGCGGCGCCCGCCTGTTCAGCCGGGGCGCCATCGGCAAGCTGTACGCGGCCAGCGGCGGCATTCCGCGCCTGGTCAACATCATCGCCAACAAGGCGCTGATGCTGTGCTACGGCGAGGGCCGCCAGCAGGTCAGCCGGCGCCACGTCAAGCTGGCCGCCGGCGACACGCAGAGCGGCAAGCGCGCCGGCTGGCGCTGGCCTTGGCTGGCCGGCGCCGGCCTGACCCTGCTGGCCGCCGCCTGCGGACTCACCTGGACGCTGAGCAAATGAGCCTGATCAATAAAATGCTGCAGAACCTGGACGCGCGCGGCGGGCCGGGCGCCCAGGCCGACCGCCAGGAGATCAAAACCGTGCTGGCGCCGGCGCGCGACGGCAAGCGCGCCGTGCTGCTGGGCGCCGGCGCCGCCGCGCTGCTGGCGCTGGCCGCCGGCGGCTGGCTGGGCTGGCGCTATTATGCGGCGCATCGGCCGCCGGCCGCCGTGGCGCCGCCGATTGTGCTGGTGACGCCGGGCGCCCGCGCTGCCCCGGTGGCGGCAACCGTCGCCCCGGCCGCAGCGCCGGCGCCGATGCCTGGCGCCGCCACTGCCACATTGGGCGCGCCGGCCGGCCCCGAAACCAGCGGCGTGGCGGGCTCATCCGCCCCGGCGGGGCAGGTGGCATTGCTGAATCCCGCGCCGGTGGCAGAGCGTTCGTCGGTGAACCGCGCGGCTGTGGTGGCGCGTTCGGCGCCGGCCGCCGACCGTGTTGCCGAGCGCGCAGCGCGGGCGGAGAAAAAGCTGTTTGCCTCGCCGCGTGCCGTCGAGCGCATGGAAAACGAACTGAGCCCGGCGGTGCGCGCCGAGAGCGCCTACCGCCGCGCGCTCGGCGCGCTGCAGGAAGGCCGCGTCAGCGAGGCGCTGGCCGGCCTGGAGCGTGCTCTGCAGCTGGACCCGCAGCACGAGGCGGCGCGCCAGACCCTGGTCAGCCTGCTGCTGGAAAACGGCCGCACCGCCGAGGCGACGCAGCAGCTGCGCGCCGCGCTGGCGGCCGACCCGCGCCAGCCGGCGTTAGCGATGCTGTTGGCCCGTCTGCAAGTGGAAGGCGGCGGTCCCGCCGTCGAGACGCTGTTGCGCACCATGCCTTACGCCGCCAACAACGCCGACTACCACGCCATGCTGGCCGGCCTGCTGCAACGCGGCCAGCGCAACGCCGAGGCGGCCGAGCATTACCAGGCCGCCTTGCGCCTGGCGCCGCATAACGCCGTCTGGTGGATGGGATTGGGTATCGCCCTGCAGGCCGACAAGCGTCTGCCCGAGGCGCGCGAGGCCTACGGCCGCGCCAAGGCGGCGGGCAGCCTGACGGCGGAGCTGCAAGCCTTCGTCGAGCGCAAGCTGGAGCAGTTGGCGCGCTGAGGCGTCGATTGTCTCGAGAGTAGCGCCTGCGGCGCGCACCGGCGGCGTCGCCGGCTTGGCGCCGCCCGGCAACGAGGCGGCATGGCGCCGGCGTCTACAGGCTGGCCTGCGCGCCCCAGATCTGCTTCATGCTGAAACGCACGCCGGCCTGGTCCTCGCTGAGCACCTCGGCGATGGCGCAGTCGCTGTCGCCGGTGCTGCGCAGCGGGCCGTCGGCCAGCGCCGCGCCGGCCGTGCCGCGTAGGCAGCGCACGCCCAGCAGGCCGTCGTCGGACAGGCGCCGCGTGACCACGCCGACCTCGCCGTTTTGCAGCCGCACCAGGCAGCCGGGCGGATAGTTGCCCAGCTGGTGGGCGAAGTGCTCGGCCAGCACCGGGTCGAGCGGCAGCTCATGGTCTTCGAGCAGGTTGCGCATGGCCTGGTCGGGCAGCACCGAGCGGCGGTAGTTGCGCGCCGAGACCTGGGCGCAATAGCGGTCGGCCAAGCTGATCAGCTTGGCGTTCTGCGTCACCTGCGGGCTGGCGATGCCGGCCGGATAGCCGCTGCCGTCGTCGTTCTCGTGGTGCAGCAGCACGCAGGAGAGCCATTCCTCGTCCTCGACGCCGGCGCACTTGAGCAGGTTGGCGCTGTCCTCCGGGTGGCGGTGGATGATCGCCATCTCCTCGCGGTTGAGCGGGGTGTGCTTGTTCTGGAAGTTCTCGTGGTGGCGCAGCATGCCGACGTTCATCGTCAGCGCCGCCGCCGTCACGGTCAGCGTGTCCTTCGGCGCCTTCTGCATGGCGCGCGCGATGACCACCGCCACCACCGCCGTCTCGATGCAGTGGCGCACCGCATAGCTGCCGGCGATCTGGTTGAGGAAGATGCAGGCCAGCGCGATGTCGGGGTTGAGCTCGACCGCCAGGATCACCTCGCGCGCGATGGCGCGCAGCTCGGCCTCGGCGTTGTGCTCGTTGCGCAGCTCGTGCAGCAGCCGCTCCAGGCGCCGGTTCGACTGGTTCAGCTGGTGCAGCACCGAGGTCGGCGGCTCCGCCTCGGCCAACTGCGGCGCCTCCAGCGGCGCGTCCAAGGCCGCGCCGGCGGGCGGTAGCGCCGCCGCCGCGTCGCCGGCCTGGGCCGGCGCGAACAGTTTCCAGCGCGAAGACTTGCCCAGCACCAGATCCTTCAAATTGATACGCCGTTGCGCCATGATCGTCCCCGTCTTGCTATGC
Organism: Rugamonas sp. DEMB1; assembly: GCF_029834475.1. Classification (GTDB taxonomy): domain Bacteria; phylum Pseudomonadota; class Gammaproteobacteria; order Burkholderiales; family Burkholderiaceae_D; genus Rugamonas; species Rugamonas rubra. Next base: position 2,483,088 of record NZ_CP122407.1, read on the forward strand.
CCCGCCGATCGTCGCCGCCGGGGCTGGTATGTGTCGCCTACACGCCGGCCAGTCGCTGCAAGGCCAAGGCGAGAGTCTCGTCCTGTTTGGCAAAGCAGAAGCGCACGATGCCCGACTCCTTGCCCTGTTGATAGAAGGCCGACACCGGGATCGCCGCCACCTTGACCTCGCTGGTCAGCCACTCGGCGAACTGCGCCTCGGGCAGGTCGGAGATGGCGTCGTAGCGGACGCACTGGAAATAGGTGCCGTCGGCCGGCAGCAGCTCGAAGCGGCTGCCCTGCAGGCCGGCGCGGAACAGGTCGCGCTTGCGCTGGTAGAAGGCGGGCAGGTCCAGATACGGCGCCGGGTCGGCCATGTAGCTGGCGAAGCCGTGCTGCATCGGCGTGTTGACCGAGAAAACATTGTATTGGTGAACCTTGCGGAACTCGGCGCTGAGCGCGGCCGGCGCCGCCACGTAGCCGACCTTCCAGCCGGTCACGTGGTAGGTCTTGCCGAAGCTGGAGACGACGAAGCTGCGCGCCGCCAGTTCCGGCAGGCGGCACACCGACTCGTGGCGCGCGCCGTCGTAGACCATGTGCTCGTACACCTCGTCGGACAGGACCAGCACCTCGCTGCCGCGCACGATGTCGGCCAGCGCCGCCAGGTCGGCGGCGCGCAGCACGCTGCCGGTCGGGTTGTGCGGGCTGTTGATGATGATCAGCCGGGTGCGCGCGCCGACGGCGGCCGCCACCTTGTGCCACGGCACGCTGTAGCCGGCCGCGCCCAGTTCCATCTGCACCAGCACCGGCACGCCGCCGGCCAGCGCGATGGCCGGCAGGTAGGAGTCGTAGGCCGGCTCGATGACGATCACCTCGTCGCCCGGATGGACGCAGCACAGGATGGCCGTGGTCAGCGCCTCGGTGGCGCCGGCGGTGACGGTGATCTCGCTGCCGGCGTCGTACTCGTGGCCGTAGAGGGCGGCGATCTTCTGCACGATGGCGGCGCGCAGCGGCGGCGCGCCGGTCATCATCGGATACTGGTTGAAGCCGGCGCGCATGGCCTCGCCGACCATGTCGATCAGCGCCGGCTGGCAGGCGAAGTCGGGAAAGCCCTGGCCCAGGTTGACCGCGCCGAACTCGGCGGCCAGCTGCGACATGCGGCTGAACACGGTGGTGCCCACGGCGGGCAGGCGGCTGGGCAACTGCGGGGTGGGGAAGGGCGCGGCGGAAAGACGACTATTCATGGCGGCTGGCAAGTTGATTGGTCCTCTTATTCTAGCGCAGCCGGCCCTGTTTGGTGTTGCCCGGAACGCCTTTCTATCGGCCGCAGTGGGGGCCTCCAACGCAAGATTAGGGTCAGACTCCCCGCCTTGGCGCTAGGGTCTGACCCTGGCTCTGTGTCTCTGGGTGGTGTTGGCGCCGCCGGCGCCTAGGTTCTGCGGCGCTGCCGGCTCAGGCCGCCGGCTCGTCCAGCGTCCACGCCTCTGGCACGATGACGCGGAACATGCCGGCCTTGCCCAGCCGGCGCGCCAGCTTGAGCAGCGCCTTGTCCTTGGTGATCAGCACGTCGGCCTGGGCGTCGCGCGCCAGTTCGAGGAACTTCTGGTCGTCGCGGTCGCTGCAAACCGGCAGGCGCACGCCCGACACCGGCGGCGCCACCACCTTGATCAGCGCGTCGAAGCGGGCGGCGGCGAGCGGACGGCTGGCCTCGTCGAGCGGCAGGTGCTGGTAGTGCAGCACCACCAGGTATTCGGCGCGGCAATCCTCGCGGGTGATCGCCTCGACCGCGCCGGACTCGATGGCGGCCAGCAGGCCGGCCCAGCGCGGATCGTGGAACACGAACAGGTCGAGGCAAACATTGGTGTCTAGGATGATGCGTTTCGGTGGAACAGGTATCATGTCGGCAATTCTGTAGATGTGTTGATTTGGAATCTTATGCTGATTGTGCTTTCGCCCGCAAAAAGTCTCGATTTGGAGACGCCCCCCACCACGACCATTGCCACCACGCCGGACTTCCTCGACCAATCGGCCCAGCTGATCGAGCGCCTGCGCCGTTTCTCGCCGGCCGACGTGGCCAGCCTGATGGACTTGTCGGACAAACTGGCCAGCCTGAACGTGGCCCGCTACGCCTCCTGGAGCAGCGACGCTGCCGACGGCCGCCAGGCCGTCATGGCCTTCAACGGCGACGTCTACACCGGCCTGGCCGCGCGCAGCCTGACGCCGGGCCAGCTCGACTACGCCCAGTCGCACATCCGCATCCTGTCCGGGCTGTACGGCATGCTGCGTCCGCTCGACCTGATCCAGCCGCACCGGCTGGAAATGGGCACCCGGCTCGACACGCCGCGCGGCAAGGACTTGTATTCCTTCTGGGGCGACACCATCACCCAGGCGCTCAACCGCAACGCCGAGGCGCAGGGCGCCAAGGTGCTGGTCAACCTGGCGTCGGAGGAATATTTCAAGTCCGTCCGGCCGGCCAAGCTGGCCGTGCCCGTCATCACCCCGGTGTTCCAGGAGTGGAAGGGCGGCAAGTATAAAATCATTTCCTTCTACGCCAAGCGGGCCCGTGGCCTGCTGGCGCGCTACGCCGCCGTCAACAATGTGCGCGACCCGCAGCGCCTGAAGGACTTCGACGTCGACGGCTACGCCTACGTGCCGGCCGAGTCGAGCGCCAACAGCTGGATGTTCCGCCGCCGCGTCGCCGAGTAGGCTGGGCGGCAACAAAAAACCGGGGCGGGCACCGGTTTTTAGCTCAGCTCGGCAACAAGCCTAGTTCCACAGCTTCCACCAGTGGCGTTCCGCCTTGACACCCTCGTCGAGGAAGGCGCTCTTCGGATAGTTCTTCTTGAACACGCGCATCGTGTCGTCGCGCAGCTCGCTCATGCCCAGCTTGTCGTAGCCACGGATCATGATGAACAGGCCTTCCTCGATCGCCGGCGAGTCGCGGTAGTCGTTGACGGCGCCCATCGCGCGGTTGACCGAGGCCAGGTAGGCGCCCCGGCGGTAGTAGTAGCGCGCCACGTGCACCTCGTACGACGCCATCGCGTTGATCAGATACTTCATGCGATCGATCGAGTCCGGGGTATACTTGCTGTTCGGGAATTTGTCGACCAGCTGTTTGAAGGCGCTGAAGGCCTCGCGCGTGGCTTTCGGGTCGCGTTCGGTCGGATCTTGCTCGTAGATGAAGTTGAGGAAGCCGATCTGGTCGTTAAAGTTGATCAGACCGCGCAGATAGTACATATAATCCACGTTGGCGTGATTCGGGTGCAGCTTGATGAAGCGCTCGACGGCGGCCAGCGCCTGGGCCTGGTCCTGTGCCTTGTAGTAGGCGTAGGCGATCTCCATCTGCGCCTGTTGGGCGTAGGTGCCGAAAGGATAGCTCGATTCTAGCTTCTCGAACAACTGAATTGCGCGTTCGTAGTGGCCGCCCTCCAATTCATCGGTCGCCTCCGAGTATAATTTCGTAGCGCTCCAGCCTTTAGTCTCATCGACTTTTTCTGGCAATAAGCTGCAAGCTGACAAACCAAGCAGAACGACGGTTGCTGCAACTAACGATAATTTTTTTTGCATGTTGTTTTGCAAGAAGGTGTTTAACCAAGTTTTTACAATAGGCTGATTATAGCCGATGGGAATGCTGTGATATTAACTCCAAAGCCGAATTTGGCTGATTCTTCCTCCGATCATGAACTCGACGCCGAGTTCGACGCGGAGATTCTAGCCGATGGCGACGACGACGGCTTGGCGCCGATCGAACTCGAACTGACGCCGGATGCCTGTGGTCAACGCCTCGACAAGGTGATTTCCAAGCTGGTGCCGCAATTCTCCCGTGGCCGCCTGCAAATGTGGATCGACGACGGCTTCGTCACGGTCGATGGCAAAGTTGCCCGCAGTAACAAGGACACCGTCTACGGCGACGAGAAGATCGTCATTCTGCCCCAACCGGCGCCGGAAGACGAGGCTTTTAAGCCCGAAGCGATGGAATTGAACATCGTCTACGAGGACGAACACCTGATCGTCATCAACAAGCCGGCCGGCCTGGTGGTCCACCCGGGCGCCGGCAACTGGTCCGGCACGCTGCTCAACGGCCTGTTGCACCACTGCCCGCAGCTGAGCGGCGTGCCGCGCGCCGGCATCGTCCACCGCCTCGACAAGGACACCAGCGGCCTGATGGTGGTCGGCAAGAACCTGCCGGCCCAGACCGACCTGGTGCGCCAACTGGCCGCCCGCACCGTCAAGCGAGAATACTTCGCGCTGGTCTGGGGCACGCCGCGCCAGAGCGGCACCATCGACGCCTCGATGGGCCGCCATCCGAAGGACCGCATCAAGATGGCCGTCTCGACCAACTTCTCGGCCAAGCCGGCGATCACCCACTACGAGTTGCTGGCCTCGGGCGATCTCGACCGTCGTCCGGTCAGCCTGGTGCAGTGCCGCCTGGAAACGGGCCGCACCCACCAGATCCGCGTCCACATGATGTCGATCGGCTTCTCGCTGGTCGGCGACGTGATGTACGGCAAGCAGCATCTGGCCAACGTCTTCCCGCGCCAGGCGCTGCAGGCGCGCCGCCTCGGCCTGGTCCACCCGGCCACCGGCGAGCAGTGCGAGTGGCTGGTGCCGCTGGCCGACGACTTCGCCGCGCTGATCGCCCAGGCCGGCATCGAAGAGCCGGAGATGGTTTGACGGGGTTGAACGTGCCGGCCGTCTTGCCGTCCTCGTCCTGGTTGGCACCCGATTGGCCGGAGTTGCCGGCCAATGTGGGTGCGCTGTTCACCACCCGGCGCGGTGGTGTCAGCGTGGCGCCGTACGACGACGGCTATGGCGGTGGCGGCCTGAACTTGGGCGTCCACGTCGGCGACCAGCCGGGCTGCGTCGCCTTCAACCGCGACTTGCTGCGCGCCGCCTTGCCGGCCGAGCCGGCCTGGCTGACCCAGGTGCACGGCACCACCGTGTTCGACGTGACGGCGCATGCCGGTTTCGCCGCTGCCGCCGCGGCCGCGGCGGAGGGCGCTGCCGGCGTGTCGCAGGCCGACCCGCTGGTCGCCTCGGCGCCGGCGGTGCCGGGCGCCGCCACGCAGGAGGCGCACGCCAATTTCGCCCCGCCGTGGGCGGAGGGCCAGCTCGCTGTGCCGCGCACGGACCCCGCGCCGGCCGCGCCGGAGGCGGACGCCAGCCTGGCGCACGCGCCCGGCAGCGTCTGCGTCATCATGACGGCCGATTGTCTTCCCGTGCTGTTTTGCGACCGCGCCGGCAAGGTGGTGGCGGCGGCCCACGCCGGTTGGCGCGGCCTGGCCAACGGCGTGCTGGCGCGCACCGTGGCCGGCATGCGCGCGGCCGGCGCCGGCGAGATCCTCGCCTGGCTGGGGCCGGCCATCGGTCCGGCCCGCTTCGAGGTGGGCGCCGAGGTCAAACAAACCTTCCTGGAGCAGGGCAGCGCGGCCGACGCGGCGCGCCTGACGGCGGCCTTCACGCCGCTGCCCGGCCACCCCGGGAAATATCTTGCCGACATTTATGCGCTGGCCCGTTGTATGCTTGAGGCCGACGGCGTGTCGCGCATCGCCGGGGGCGAGCTGTGCACCGTCTCCGACGTCGCCAATTTCTACTCCTATCGGCGCGACGGTGTCACCGGAAGGCAGGCGAGTTTGATCTGGATCAAGTGACGTGTGCGCCGTCTCGCTTAGTCTTCTGGCGGGGCGGCGGCCGGTGCCCCTGGCGCGGCGGCCTGTTGCGCCGCCAGTCGGGCCCGGTGGGCGGCCTGCCAGGCGGCGTCGCGCTTGGCCTTGCGCTTGCGGCTGCCGGCCACGTAGTAGGCGAAGCCCAGCGGTAGCACGCAGTACAGTAGGAAGGTGAAAATCCCAGCGGAAACGCTGGCTTGCGTCACGGCGATCAAGCCGACGACGTAGATCCATGCAATAGCGACAATCAGCATACAGCAGCCTTGGTGAAGTAAAGATATACAACTATTTTTAGGGAATCAAACATGAATGTGCCAGATCCTCAAGTCATTGCCAACGCATGGATGTCGCAGATGAGCGACCCCAGCCAGTGGCAATCCTGGTTAAAAATGGTGCCGGAGGCCGACAGCCATCCGGTCGCCGCCGTCCTGAAAGACGTCGGCGCCGCCATCCAGCCGGAAGTCGTCGAGGAGCTGAAGAACCGCTACATGGCCGATGTCGGCACCCTGTGGCAGGATTTCCTGGTCGGCAAGCCGCCGGCCATCGGCGACCGCCGTTTCAGCTCGGCCGCCTGGCAGGGCAACCTCTTGTCGTCGTTCAATGCGGCATCATACCTGCTCAACGCCAAGTTTCTCACCGCCATGGCCGACTCGGTCGAGTCGACGCCCCATCAAAAGCAGAAGATTCGCTTTGCCGTGCAGCAAATCGTCGACGCCATGTCGCCGGCCAACTTCCTCGCCACCAATCCGGAAGCCCAACAAAAACTCATCGAGACCAAGGGCGAGAGCCTGACCCGTGGCATGGCCAACATGCTGGCCGACATCAACAAGGGCCACATTTCGCTGTCCGACGAGACCGCCTTCGAGGTCGGCCGCAACCTGGCCACCACGCCCGGCCAGGTGGTGTTCGAGCATCCGCTGTTCCAGCTGATCCAATACAGCCCGAGCACGCCGAACGTGCACCAGCGGCCGCTGCTGATGGTGCCGCCGTGCATCAACAAATTCTACATCCTCGATTTGCAGCCGGAAAACTCGCTGGTCAAATACGCCGTCGACCAGGGCAACACGGTGTTCCTGGTGTCCTGGAGCAATCCGGACAAGTCGCTGGCCGGCACCACCTGGGACCAGTACGTGGAGCAGGGCGCCATCCAGGCCATCCGCGTGGCGCAGGAGATTTCCGGCCAGGAGCAGCTGAACATGCTCGGCTTCTGCGTCGGCGGCACCATCATCTCGACGGCGCTGGCCGTGCTGGCCGCGCGCGGCGAGCATCCGGCCTCCAGCCTGACCCTGCTGACCACCTTCCTCGACTTCAGCGACACCGGCGTGCTCGACGTTTTCGTCGACGAGACCCAGGTGGCGCTGCGCGAAAAGACCTTGCGCGACGGCGGCCTGATGCCGGGCCGCGACCTGGCCAGCACCTTCTCCAGCCTGCGGCCGAACGACCTGGTGTGGAACTACGTGCAGTCGAACTACCTGAAGGGCAACGAACCGCCGCCGTTCGACCTGCTGTACTGGAACTCGGACAGCACCAATCTGCCCGGCCCGATGTTCTGCTGGTATCTGCGCCACACCTATCTGGAGAACAGCCTGAAGGTGCCGGGCAAGCTGACGGTGGCCGGCACGCCGCTCGACCTGGGCGCGATCCGCACGCCGACCTTCGTTTACGGTTCGCGCGAGGACCATATCGTGCCGTGGCCGTCGGCCTACGGCTCGCTGGCCATCCTCAACCAGGACCGGCCGGAGCTGAACCGCTTCGTGCTGGGCGCCTCCGGCCACATCGCCGGCGTGATCAATTCACCGGCCAAGAACAAGCGCAGCTACTGGACCAACGACGCTGCCGTCACTGCGCCGGCCAAGCCGGCGGCCAAGGGTAAAACGTCGAAGGCGGCCAAGGCCGCCGCCGCCGCGCTGCCCGACGCCGACAGCTGGATGGCCGGCGCCACCGAGCACGCCGGCAGCTGGTGGCCGCAGTGGTCGCAGTTCCTCGCCGAGCACGGCGGCAAGTCGGTGAAGGCCCGCAGCAGCCTGGGCAGCGCCAGCCATCCGGCCATCGAGGCGGCGCCGGGACGTTACGTCAAAGTAAGAGCTGATTAATTACGGCAACACCGCACGGGGCCACGTTGTGGCCCCGTTTTTGCGTCCGGGGTTTGTCACGTCGCCGTCACATACTTGTTATGTTGTAAATTTGGTTGCGTTGCAATAAAAACCTAAAAGTTATAAGTGGATGTGCAAATGCTGCTTTTTCCACTCTATAATAGGTGAAGTAGGCTTGTGGGAAAGCGGACCGAAGTTCGCTTTTTTTTCGAATTGTTAGAGTACGCGCTGCGGCGCAATAAGTGGACTTGTGATGAGTAGTGCGAAAAAAAATGCTGACCGCCTGATTAAGAAATACCCCAACCGCCGTCTGTACGATACCCAGACCAGTTCCTACATCACGCTGACGGACGTGAAGCAGTTGGTGCTCGACAACGAAGAGTTCACCGTCGTCGACGCCAAGTCGAACGAGGATTTAACGCGCAGCATCCTGTTACAGATCATCCTGGAGGAGGAGGCCAACGGCGCGCCGATGTTCTCCAGCGTCGTGCTGGCGCAGATCATCCGCTACTACGGCCACGCCATGCAGGGCATGATGGGCTCCTACCTGGAGAAGAACGTGCAGGCCTTCACCGACATCCAGCGCAAGTTCACCGGCGGCGGCGGCGCGGCCGGCACCTTCGAAGGCAAGCCCTTCAGCCCGGAAATGTGGACCCAGTTCATGAACGTGCAGGGCCCGATGATGCAGGGCATGATGAACAACTACATCGACCAGAGCAAGAGCCTGTTCGTGCAGATGCAGGAACAGATGCAAAGCCAGAGCAAGAACATCTTCGGCACCTTCCCCTTCGTGCCGCCGGTTCCGACCGACAAGACCTGATCCTGTTTCCGTCACCGCAGCGGCGGCGCCCGGGTAGGTTCCCGCGCGCCGCCGCTGTGTTTTCGGCGCCGCCGGCGGCCTTGTTGCCGCCCGCGCCCAATTCCCCACGGAAATCCTGCCCCATTGCGCCATGCGCTATAATGGCAGATTCGCCTGAATCTTCTTTCCCCGCACCCACTATGTCCGAGATCTCCCGCATTCCCGCCGCCGCGCCAGCCCCGTCGCCAGCCGGCAGCACCACCTTCACCGGTTCCGCGCCGAAAGTCGGCTTCGTCTCGCTCGGCTGCCCCAAGGCGCTGGTCGACTCCGAACAAATCCTGACCCAGCTGCGCGCCGAAGGCTACGAGACGGCCAAGTCCTACGACGGCGCCGACCTGGTCATCGTCAACACCTGCGGCTTCATCGACGCCGCCGTGCAGGAATCGCTCGACGCCATCGGCGAGGCGCTGGCCGAGAACGGCAAGGTCATCGTCACCGGCTGCCTGGGCGCGAAAAAGGACGCCGCCGGCGACGACATCATCATGAAGGTGCACCCGAAGGTGCTGGCCGTGACCGGCCCGCACGCGCTCGGCGAGGTGATGGACTCGGTCCACCTGTACCTGCCGAAACCGCACGCCCCCTTCCTCGACCTGCTGCCGCCGCAGGGCGTCAAGCTGACGCCGAAGCACTACGCCTACCTGAAGATCTCCGAGGGTTGCAACCACCGCTGCAGCTTCTGCATCATCCCGTCGATGCGCGGCGACCTGGTGTCGCGCCCGATCGCCGAGCTGATGATGGAGGCCGAGAACCTGTTCAAGGCCGGCGTCAAGGAACTGCTGGTGATCTCGCAGGACACCTCGGCCTACGGCGTCGACGTCAAGTTCCGCTCCGGCTTCTGGAACGGCCGCCCGGTCAAGACCCACATGACCCAGCTGACCGAAGCGCTGGGCGAGCTGGCCAAGACCTACGGCGCCTGGGTCCGCCTGCACTACGTCTATCCCTACCCGCACGTCGACCAGGTGATCCCGATGATGAGCGGCGGCCACATCCTGCCCTACCTGGACATTCCGATGCAGCACGCCCACCCCGAGGTGCTCAAGCGCATGAAGCGTCCGGCCAGCGGCGAGAAGAACCTCGACCGCATCCAGGCCTGGCGCGCCATGAACCCGGACCTGACCATCCGCTCGACCTTCATCGCCGGCTTCCCCGGCGAGACCGAGGCCGAGTTCGAGTACCTGCTGGACTTCCTCAAGGAAGCGCAGATCGACCGCCTGGGTTGCTTCGCCTACTCGCCGGTCGAGGGCGCCACCGCCAACGCGCTGGACAATCCGGTGCCCGAGGAACTGCGTGAAGAGCGTCGCGGCCGCGTCATGCTGCTGCAGGAGGAGATCTCCAAGCAGCGCCTGCAGGCCAAGGTCGGCAAGACCGTCCGCGTGTTGATCGACGAGGTCACCACCCGTGGCGCCGTCGGCCGCTCCAGCGCCGACGCGCCGGAAATCGATGGCGTGGTGCACATCAAGGGCTCGCTGATGCCGGGCAAGAAGCTCAGCGTCGGCCAGTTCGTCGACGTCACCATCACCGCCGCCGACGCCCACGACCTGTGGGCCCAGGTGGCGTAAGCCGCCGGTCCGCCGCGCGGATCGACATATAATGAGGGCGGGCCGGCGACGGTCCGCCCTTTTTTACGCCCGCAGCAGCCACACGACAGCCGACACCATGACCCGCAAAAAATCCGCCCAGACCGCACTGATCCACACCGACTACAGGGCGCCGGAGGGCTTCGCCGCCTTCCCCAGCGCGATCCACCACGCCTCCACGGTGCTGTTCAAGAACGTCGCGGCCATGCGCTCGGGCGACTGGAAGGAGAAGAACGCCTATACCTACGGCCTGCACGGCACGCCGACCACCTTCACGCTGGAGGCGCGGCTGGCCGAGATCGAGGACGGCAAGCACTGCCTGCTGGCGCCCAGCGGCCTGGCCGCCATCGCCATGGTCGACTTCGCGCTGCTCAAGACGGGCGACGACGTGCTGCTGCCCGACAACGTCTACAACCCCAACCGCGAGCTGGGCAAGTGGTTGTCGCAGGACTTCGGCGTCACCGCGCGCTACTACGATCCGCTGGTCGGCGCCGGCATCGCCGCGCTGATCCAGCCCAACACCAAACTGATCTGGACCGAGGCGCCCGGTTCGGTGTCGATGGAGGTGCCCGACTTGCCGGCCATCTGCGCGGCGGCGCACGCGCGCGGCGTGTTGGTCGCGCTCGACAACACCTGGTCGGCCGGGCTGGCGCTGCGCGGCTTCGAGCTGGGCGTGGACATCATCATGCAGGCGCTGACCAAGTACCAGTCGGGCGGCTCGGATGTGCTAATGGGCGCGCTGATCACGCGCGACCGCGCGCTGCACGAACGCCTGAGCCTGGCGCACATGCGTCTGGGCATGGGCGTCGGCGCCGACGACGCCTACCTGGTGCTGCGCAGCCTGCCGACCATGAAGCTGCGTTTCGACGCCCACGACAGGGCGGCGCGGCAACTGGCGGCCTGGCTCAAGGCGCGGCCGGAGATCGCCAAGGTGTTGCACCCGGCCTTCGAGGACTGTCCCGGCCACGCCGTTTGGCGGCGCGACTTCAGCGGCGCCGGCGGCCTGTTCTCGGTGCTGTTCGACGCCCGCTACACGGAAGAGCAGACCGACCGCTTCGTCGATTCCTTGAAGCTGTTCAAACTCGGCTACAGTTGGGGCGGCGCCAACAGCCTGGTCATGCCCTACCGCATCGCGCAGATGCGCAAGGGCTGGCGGGAGGAGGGGATCTTGGTGCGCTTCAACGTCGGCCTGGAGGATGTGGCCGACTTGATCGCCGACATCGAGGCGGCCTTCGCGCTGATGTAGGTTCGGGCCGCGCGCGCCACAGGACGCATTTGAGAATGTGATATTTTATTGTAAACATTGCAAATGAAGTACGGTAAGCTGTGGGGCCAATACACAGGAGCCTTTCAATGCCGTTACCGCTACTCAAGAGCATCACCCTCGTTGTCGGACTCGCCTGCCTACCGGCCGCTTTTGCCGCGCCATGGACTATTCAGACCGGGCACCCTCGACTGTACGCGACCAAGGCCGAAGTCGACCAACTCAAGAATGCATTCCCACAGGCTGGCGCACTGCCGGCCGAACGGGGCACCATCCAGTTTACGATCTCCGGGGCGGCCAAGGTGGAAGGCGACCAGCCGTGGGCGGTATTGTTTGGAACAGGTTCCAACGCCACGAACGCGATCATGGTCCGACACCACGATGAGAAAGACGCGGTATCGGGCGGGCGTGACGTCGTTTTGCAGGTGGGTTTCATCATGGCTGGCGCCACATCGCTTGCCGCAACTGGACTGCTCACTCTCAAGCCTGACACTGCGGCCACGGTAACCATCAGCTACGATACGCTACAGAAAAAAGCCACAATGTCGGCCACCAATGCCGCTGTGGCTCAACTGTCCTATCCCGGCGGCAGCTTCGATTGGAAGCCGGGCAACCAGGACCACGAGTTTGCTGCCCGCAGTGGCGATGTTGTGACAGGCGTCAGTGTGAAAGATGACGTCACCGGCGCCCTTGTGTGGCGGCGTGATCGCATTGATTACCAGTTGAACGCGGCGCGGAAGGCTTTTCTCAACTATACGCTAGGGATAGCCAACAAGATATTGAGTACCTGCCGGGTGACCAGCCATCCGCCCAAGGACTCTAGTTCCTCATGTGACACGGCGACAGCAGGCCGGAATGTCACTTTGGAAAATGCTAAGGAACTCGGACTGGCGTACAGTCTGTCGGGCAACCCGATCTACTTGGCTGCGGCTCGGAAGTACGTCGACATGATCAATGCGATCCGCCAGTATCCGGTCCTTGGTCTTACCGTGGGGATCGAGTGGTCGATGAATGCGCGGGTTGCCGCGCTCGGCGTAATTTATGATTGGTTCTACGATGATCTGACTGCCACGATGCGCGCCAGTATCCGTAACACGATCCGCGACACCATTCGTGCCGATATCGTGGCGCCGGCCGAGCACCCGAACGACGATCTGATCGCGATGATCTGCGGCAGCGCCGGACTGGCCGCGTCGACCACTCAGCTTGCCTGCGGTGGCACGCCAGACCTGTCGCGTGCCTACATCAGCGGGCATCAGGCCAGTGCGATGACTGGTGCCGTGCTGGGCCTGCTCGCAATTGCTGAGGATAGCTTCGCAGAGGGGCAAGACGTGAAGCCGATGATCGACACGATCTACGGCCACCTGAACAATGGTTTGATCCCGGCACGGGACTATATCAGCGCCGAAGGCGGCAACCACATGTTGCATGCGTATGGTTCGGCCGGCGAGACGATCGAACGCCTCATCATGTGGCGACGGGCGCTGACGCCGGCGGCCGGTACGACGATCGCCCCGAGCAAGTTCGAGTACAAGGTGATCCTGCCCTACATCTACGCGATGCGCAGCGACGGCACCTTCCCGGCCACCGGCGACAATTTCGATATAAGTGTTTCCGGTGCTTCCATCAGCTATATGAGCCTGGCCGCAGCCGCCGGTGGCGATGGCGTGGGGACGACATTCTATGAACGGTACGTCAAGCCGGCGCGCCCTTGGGGCTCTACACAACTGATCCGGGACACGCTGTACTTCCCGGGGCAACGGACGCAGGAAGTCAGCCTGTCCACACTGCCGCTGGCAAAAAAATTCGACGTTGCCGGCAACGTCTACATGCGCGACAGCTGGGACTTCGCCAACTCGACGCTGCTGGACTTCAAAGTCGACCTCGTTCATCAGTGAAAACCACCAACACATGGACCAGAACAGTTTTTCTGTGTTCCGTCATGCCCCGCTTCTGGTCGATTCGGGCGTGTACGACGACTACAACACTTCGCACTGGGACAACTATTACCGCCGAACCATTGCGCATAATAGTGTCGTCGTCTTCAATCCGGCTGAAAAATTCACTCAGGACGGTAAAGTGCTGAGCAACGATGGTGGCCAATGGTTCAAGCCCGATGTCGCGGGCAAGCCTGGCCAGATCCGCTACCCCACCTTGGCGGAAATCCAGGCGGGAAAACGCAATGCGCTGGACGGCGTAACGCATTTCGAAGAGGGCGGGCGCTACGCGTTTGTCACAGGTAACGCGAGCAAGGCGTACTCGGCAAAGCTGGATCAGACAAACGGCTTCCTGCGCAGCGTTGTGTATTTGCGCCCACCGGCCGCCGGCGGAAAAACTTCCATCCTGGTATTCGACCGCGTTCTCACCACCGGCAAGCTTGCGGCGACATCGCTGCTGCACAGTGTTGGAAAACCGGCGACCCACGCCTCGCCGATTGCGGAACTCAACGCGGGCGGGCGGGTCAGGCTGCAGCCAACGCCGAACAATCAGCCGTTGCTCGTGCGCAACCAAGGCGGCATGGTCACGATCGACCCGCTGTTGCCGAAAAACGCACGCGTGGTCTTGGCGGGTGGCGTGGCCGATGCCAAATGTGATCAGATCGTGCTCAACGATGAGCAAACGGTGGACGATTCCGACTGCCGCTTCATGGTGCGCAAGGCCGTCGGCGGCAACGCCTTCAGCTGGTACAACTATGCCCCGAAGACGGTCGTCACGAAGAAAAACCTGTCCGATGTTGGCGTCTGGCGCATGGAGTTCTCGGCCGTCGACGAAGGGCAAGCGGCGCCGAGCGACGCGCAGTTGTTCCTGAACGTGTTGCATGTGGAAGAGGAGAGGCCTGAAGCGGACCCTGCGTCGAACAGCGCAGTCCTGCTTGAGAGCACTTCAACGAATACGGCGGCGGTTGCGGTGGATGCCGCTACGACTGTCGTGTTCGTCAAAACCCCGGATGCAGCCACATCGGTGCGCTGGAAGTCGTCGAAGGAGTACACGGGCTCGATCCTGGTGACCGGGCTCCTTCCCTTGACTGCGTACCTCAGGACATATGACGCGGCTACTCAAGAGACGGTGATGAGGACCGCCAGCGCCACTGATGCCATGGCGCTGATGACGTCCAAGAACGGGGTATTGAACATCGCGGCAAAGTAAGTCGTCGACCCGGCTTGCGCTCGCCAGTATTGCGGAGCCGAAGCGAGGAGCACGCAAGTGCTCCTCGCTGACCCGCAGGTCCAACTATCAGCAATGCTGGCCGCATAGATCAATTGGCAATGGCGGTGCGGTCAAACCTCCCCGCTATCGAAACGGCGCGGCCCCCCTGCGGCTTACCAGCCCAGGTAGTAAGTTGGCGACAGCCAGCTAGGCCGGCTCAGGCCGAAGTACGACTCCAGCATCTTCTCGGCTTCGCAGAAGGCGCCTTCGACCCAACCCTGTTGGTCGGAATAGGCTTCGCCGCAGATGTGGATGTTCTCGGTGGCCACCGGCTTGCGCATGTAGGGCATCACATCCTGCACCTTGTAGCCGGCCTTCCAGGCGTGGTAGCCGGCGCCGAACGGGTCGTCGGTCCAGTCCTTGAACCAGGTGATATACGGCATGGGCACGCCGACGCCGTGCAGCTCGCGCAGCTCGTCGACCAGCTCCTTGACCATCATGTCGCTGGCCTGGACGTCGTTGAGGGCGGCGACCTCGCTCTGCGAGGCCAGCCGCGTCTTGCGCGGGCGGAACTTGACCGGGTCGTCCGACAGCGCCTTCCAGAACGTTTGGGTGTCCATGTCGCCATAGCTGCCGAGCAGCATGGAGTGGTCGCTGAACTCGCCGGTGCCGAAGTAGTAGCACTGGCGCATCGGCAGGTCGGTGATCGAATGCCCGGCCGTGATGCCCAGCTCCTCGCGCCACCACGGCGAATCGAAGCCCATCAGGATCTTGAACGCCGGCTCCATGATGACCGAGCGGATGTTGTTGTTCAACTCCGTGTTCTGGTTGATGTTGAAGAAGAAGTTGTTCTGGTCCAGCAGTTGCAGCGAACGCCGCGGCATCGCCAGCACCAGGCTGTTGGCGTACACCTTCCATGGCAGGTTCGTGCGCAGGTTGAGGAACACCAGCTCGTAGCGGTGGGTGGCCGATTCCGCATGCTCCTTGTTGAAGGTCAGCAGCTTGTTTTCCGTCCAGATGCAGGCGCCCTCGTAGGCCATGTACTCGTTCGCCATCGCATACACCGTGCTGTCGAAGCCGGTGGCGATGGTCTTGTAGACCGCTGTGGCCGAGAAATCGCCGATCATGTAGGGGAAGGCCTCGGCGGCATTCCAGTTGATGGTATTGGAATAATAGCCGCCGCCGGTCGACAGGAAGGTGTAGCCCTCCTGCGATACCTGGTCCTTGAGCAAGTTCCAAAAGCCGATGTCGTTGACCAGGCGCTTGTCATACGGCGAGCCTTCGAATTGATATGTCAGATAGGGCTTGATTTGGTCCCATTGCTCCAGCGTCAGGTGGATGGTGTAGGTGTACTCGTCGACTTTATTCACGAATTCACTGTAACGCTCGTTGAACCAGGGGTCGGCGACCAGTACGTCGTAAATCACCTTGCTGAATAACTGGTCGGCGCTAAAGCCGATATCGTCGTCATTTAAATAGTAACGGGTGAGTAGTTTCTCGCCATTCGCCTGCGCTTGGCTCCAGGCATTCTGTTTGCAACGGTCCTTGCGCAAATACATAAACAATTTCGCCGGGTCGCCCATCGGGAAGTCGACCGCCTCCATTTGATCGGCGAACACCTCTTCGATCAGCGTGGTGACGATCTGTTGCGAGGTCAGGTAGCGCATGCCGCCCAGTTCGCCCTGCACCGTCGGCAAGCCGGGCAGGCGCACCGATTCGAGCCGGCCGGCGATGCGCGTGTTCATGTCGAACACCTGCACCTGGGCGCCGGTCTTGGCGCCCGCCGTGGTCAGGCGGTACGCCGAGTAGATGCCGGAAATGCCGGCGCCGACGATGGCCACGTCCAACTTCAAGCCGTCCTGCATGCCGGTGTTCAGTGCTGTATTTTTATCAACCATCATAGTCTCCTTGTCGTTGTTGGAAGCGGCTTACATGGCCTTGAAGTAGCGGTGGCCGGTCTGGAAGTGGGAGATGTCGTAGCTGCTTTTGCCGTCGAGCGCCATTTCCGACAAGATTTGTCCCAGCAGGGGCACGAACTTGGCCGCCCAGCCGGTCGCGTACATGACGATGTTCTTGTGGTTCGGCACATAGATCGGTGCGAAATCGATCAGCATTTCCTTTCCAGGAATATTGCTCAGCGCCACCAGGCAGGTGGACTTGTAGTGCGGCGTGGGGTCGAGCCCGGTCATGTGCTGCTGCACCCACTCGACCGTGTAGGCGATCTCCTGGGGATTGGGGATGAAGCTGGCCTGGTTCGGGTCGCTCAGCGGCGTCATCACGAAATCCGGCGCGACGCGGATGTAGCCGGGGTGGTCCCAGTCCACTTCGGGAAAGCCGTAGAACTGGTTGCCGCTGTCGCCGGCCGGTTCCTGGAAGACAAACCAGGTCGGGTACTGGATGTTCGGATCGCTCTTTTTGAAATAGGTCGAGGCCATGTTCCAGTAGGTCGCGTCGATCTTGAACTTGAGCAGGTTGATGACGTCGTTGATGTACGGCCCCGGCACGATCACCAGCTTTTTGCCGGCAAAGGTGCCGCCCGGGGTGGTGATCATGAACAGTTGATCGGACTGTTCGATGCCGATCACCGGCGACTGGTCGAGCATCGTCACATAGGGACTGGCCAGGTTGCAGTCGTACAAGGTGCGCTGGGTGGCGTGCAGGTCGATGCTGGCGCCGTCGGCCTGGAACAGGCCGCGATAGTTCTCCGGCAAGTCCTTGAAGTGGTATTGCGCTTCGATTTGCGCCACCGTCAATTCGGTGTAGGGCACGTCCAGCGCCTGCATGGCCAGCTCGGCGGCGGCGATATTGCCCTCGGTCGATTGCACCGCCGGATCGCCGAACCACAGCGTGCCGACGGTGGTCAGCAGTTGCTCCTCGGTGTGGCTCTGCAGCTCGGCCCAGTAGGGCAGCGCGTCCTCGGCCATCTTCACCATGTATTCGTCGGGGTAGGGGATGCGGAATTGGCGCGACATGCCGGCCGAACTGCCCTGCTGGTTGAAGTAGGTGAATTGTTCCAGCACCAGCGTCTTGGCGGCGCGTTTGCTGTTGTAGTAGGCGGTGGCGAGTCCCATCGGGCCGCCGCCGATGACGATCACGTCATATGTTTCCTGAAAATTATTCGCTGGCTGAGTTCCTTTGTCGACAGGCATACGGCATCCTTTTTAATAGTAAAGACGGATGGTTGGAGAATGCTGAAGCAGAAATTTCCGGTGAGTAGGCGAGATTCGACACCGGTGTTTTAGTATTGCAGAAATCGAGCGGGAATAAGGCGGATGTGGGACGATTCCAACGTCGAGTTATGATATTTAAATAATAACTTGACACGACGGGTGGCTAGCAAATCGATTGGATTTTCGATAAGCGGCCGGCCGTAACTATTAATATTGAATTGAATATGCCGAGGGCGATTGATTCGCGCGATCCGGGGGGGGGGGCGGAGGCGGCGGGAGGGGAGGGGCGGCGCAACGGCCGCGATCCGCCGTCGGCATGGATTACTTGGCGGCGTCCAGCGTGAAGATGGCGTAGACCTTGGCGCCCGACTTCTCGGTCGGCTTGTCGATCTGCACCTGCATGCAGTCCTCCACCACGATGCTGCGCCAGTTCGGCACGCCGGCGTTGGCGAAGGGCGAGTTGGCCTTGCAGGCCAGGCTCATGTCCAGCGCCAGGCGGGCGTTGCGCGGCTCGCCCTTGGTGTAGTTGACGCCGCGCAGTTCGATGCCGTACGGCGCCAGCCATGGTTCCCACAGGCCGGACTCGACGCCCTGCACGATGCGTTCGAACATTTGCTCCAGCGTCAGGCCCTTCTTGACCACGCCGCGCAGGATGGCCAGCGAGGGCGCGGTGCGCGCGTCGCCGCTCAGTTTGCTCGCGCCGCGCTCGCCGATCGCCTTCAACTCCTTCGAGAAGGCGGCGTCGCGCTCCGTGTAGTCGCGCATGCGCTGGAAGAACTCGGTGCTCAGGAAGGGGTTTTCCGGGCGACCGACAGGGGCTGTGGCCTCGACTGTGCGTTTGGCAGGAGGCTGTTTTTTGTTCGTCATGGCTTCATCAATTCGGTGTAAGGGGCGCAGTTTAACATTGTCTGCGCCAACTCAGGCGATGCCGAGCAGCTCGATGGCCGCCAGGCTGATCGCCGCCAGCGCCAACAGCGACAGCAACACCGCCAGCGTGACCCGGCCGCCGGCCTTGAGCACGGCGCGCGCGTCGACGCCCAGGCCGAGCGCCGCCATCGACATGATGGTCAACAGCTTGGCGGTCCACTGCGCCGGCTTGAGCACGGCCTCGGGTAGCAGGCCGGCCGAGCGCAGCCCCATCAGCAGCAGGAAGCCGACGATGAACCACGGCAGCAGATGCGCCAGGGCGGGGCGCTCGCCGCCGCCGCCGCCGCCGCGCCTTTGGCCGAATAGCGACAGCAGCAGCACCACCGGCCCCAGCATGAGCACGCGCACCAACTTGACCAGCGTGCCGATGTGCACGCTCAACAGCGACACCGAGCCGGTCGCCGCCAACACCTGCGGCACGGCGTACACGGTCAGGCCGGCGAACACGCCGTACTGGGTCGGCGAGAACGACAGCGCCGGCACCAGTAGGGGCAGGACCAGCACGACCACCACGCCAAGCACGGCGGTGAAGCCGATGGCGGCGGCGACGTCCTCGCCGTCGGCGGCGATCACCGGGGCGACGGCGGCGATGGCCGAGTTGCCGCAAATCGAGTTGCCGCAGGCGATCAGGATGGCCATCTTCCTCGGCAGGCCCAGGGCGCGGCCGATGGCGAAGCTGCAGCCGATGGTCAGGACGACGACGGCGGCGATGGCGCCGATCAGCGCCGGCCCCTTTTCCAGCAGCGCGGCGGCGCTGACCGAGGCGCCCAGCAGCAGCACGGCCACCTCCAGCAGCGTCTTGGCGCCGAAGTGCACGCCGGCGGCCACGCTGGCCGGCAGGCGGACGAAGGTGCGCAGCGCGCTGCCGAGCAGAATCGACAGCACCAGGCTCTCCAGCCAGGCGCGGCCGAACAGATGGGCCTCCAGGCTTTCCGCGCCGTGGGCGAGCAAGGTGACGAGGGCGCACAGCGCCAGGCCGGGCACGAGCTCTGTCGTTCTCTTTGCCACATTCGCGTTCATTTTCCTCATAACCTTATACGAAAACTGCATAAGGAGGATTGTCGGTTCGACAGATCATTAAGTCCATCGTACAATTTATGATGATTCATTCACCTACATCGAACGATTAACCCAGCCATGAGCCATGACGCTTGAGCAATTACGGATCTTTGTCGAGGTCGCCCAGCGGCAGCACCTGACGCAGGCGGCCAGCGCGCTGGCCTTGACGCCGTCGGCCGTCAGCGCCTCGCTGCGTGTGTTGGAGGAGCGGTATGCGACGCCGCTGTTCAACCGGGTCGGCCGGCGCATCGAGCTCAACGAGGCCGGGCAGCTGTTCCTGGCCGGCGCGCGCGCCACGCTGGCCAGCGCCCGCGCGGCCGAGCTGACGCTGCAGGAGCTGGGCGGCTTGCAACGCGGCGTGTTGACCATCCAGGCCAGCCAGACTATCGCCAGCTACTGGCTGCCGGCGCTGCTGGTGCGTTTCCGAGAGAAGTATCCGCAGATCGAGCTGGGCCTGGCCATCGGCAACACGCGGCAGGTGGCGCAGGCGCTGGTCGACGGCGCGGCCGACCTGGGCTTGGTGGAGGGCTGGTCGACGAACCGACCTTGGTCGCCAGCACGGTGGGCGAGGACAGCTTGATCGTCGTCGTCGCGCCCGAGCATCCCTGGGCGGCGGGCGGGCCGCTCGGCATGGCCGATCTGCTTGGCGGCCGCTGGATACTGCGCGAGCCCGGCTCGGGCACCCGCGCCGCCTTCGAGCACGAGCTGCGCCAGGCCGGCGTCGACCCGGCGGCGCTGGACGTGGTGCTGGCGCTGCCGTCGAACGAGGCGGTGCGCTCGGCCGTGCTGGCCGGGCGGTTCGCCACGGTGGTGTCGGAGCTGGTGGTCGCCGAGCAGCTGCGGGCGGGGGCGCTGCGCAAGGTGGCGGTGAGCTTCCCGGCGCGCGCCTTCCACCTGCTGCGCCACGTTTCGCGCTACAAGAGCAAGGCCTCGCTGGCCTTCGTGCAGATGTTGGACGCGCCGGACGCGGGTATTGCCTAGCTGAGGCTGCGCAAGGCGCCGTCCATGCGCGGGTGCCTAAAGACGAAGCCGCTCGCCGTCAGCCGCCACGACAGCCATTGCGCGCCGCCGCCCAGCGCCCAACTCGTGCCCAACTCAGCGCAGGGCGCCGCTCAGCACAGGGCTGCGCTCAGCACAAAGCCTCGATATAGCGGGCGTCGACCTGGGCGCAATAGCTGGCGCAGGCGGCGCGGGCCGCGTTGGCGGCGGCGTGCACCAGCATCTCGGCGTTGGCGTGCAGGCACATCGAGACGATGATGGCCGGCGGCTCGGGATGCACCGGCAGCTCGATGAACTCGCCGCTGTCGAGGAAGGCGCTGACGAACAGGCTGGGAATCGCCGCCACGCCGTAGCCGTCCTTGACCAGCTGGACGATCGCCGCCACCGACGGCGAGCAGGTGATGCGCGTTTGCTCCAGCGGCACCGCCGCCAGGTTGGCCATCTTGCTGACGATCTCCTCCAGCGCCCGTTGCGGCGCCGTGCCGCGGCCGAAGGTGAGGATGGGCAGTTGCAGCAGGCGCTGGTTGAGCCCCTCCTTGCGCGTGTCCAGCAGGCCTCTGCGGGCGATCCAGTGCAGCGGGTAGATGGCCAGCGCCTCGGACACGATGTCGCTGCTGTCGATGCCCTCCACCTGGATCACCAGGTCGAGCTCGCGCGCGCGCAGGCGGCGCTCCAGCGCGTTGCTGGTGTCCACCGCCAGGTCGATCTCCAGTTCCGGATAGTGGCCGTTCATCTCGCGGATGTACTGCGCCAGCCAGCTGTGCACCACCGATTCGATCACCCCCAGGCGCAGGCGGCCACGGATGGCGCTGTCCTTGCGGGCGGCGCTTTGCAGGCGGCGCGTGGCGTCGACCACGGCCTTGGCGTGGCCGAGCAGGTACTCGGCGTTGGCGGTGAGGCGGAATTCCTTGGCCGAGCGGTCGATCAGCTCGGTTTGCAACTCCTCCTCCAGACTCTTGATGCGCAGCGAAATGGCCGCCGGCGTGGCGTGCAGCGCCTGCGCCGTGGCGCGAAAGCTGCGCAGCTGGGCCAGGATGACAAAGGTTTCGAGGAAGCGGGTATTCATGTGTGGGGCAAGAATACCTTAACCATAGCCCCGTGCCTAGCGATTCACGGTAAGAAAAACTTTACAACAACAGCAAATAAAACTAGATGGCTGCATGCAAAGTTCACGACTATTCTTACTCCATCGCATGTCATTTTGTTTATGCCAACACAGTTCCCACCTTCTCAACGAGCCCGACCATGACACCACTTGAATTGCGTCACCAAGTCCGCAGCGGCCAGTTCCGCCAGCCCACCTCGGGCTATTGCGGCGCCTACGCCCAGGCCAACCTGGTGATCCTGCCGCAGGCCCAGGCCGACGACTTCCTGCGCTTTTGCCAGCGCAACCCGCGCGCCTGCCCCTTGTTGGCGGTCGGCGAACCGGGCCAGTGGAACCTGGCCGCGCTGGGCGCCGACATGGACCTGCGCAGCGACGTGCCGGGCTACAACGTCTACCGCGCGGGTCAGCTGAGCGCGCAACCGCTGACCTTGCACGAGATCTGGCGCGACGACCTGGTGGTGTTCGCCATCGGCTGCTCCTTCTCCTTCGAACAGATGCTGATGGACGCCGGCATTGCGCTGCGCCACGTCGAGCAGCGCAAGAACGTCGCCATGTACCGCAGCAACATCCCGAACATCGCCGCCGGCCCCTTCGGCGGCAACATGGTGGTCTCGATGCGGCCGATGAAGGCGCGCGACGCCATCCGCGCCATCCAGATCACCAGCCGCTTCCCGGCCGTGCACGGCGCCCCGGTGCACTTGGGCGACCCGGCCCTGATCGGCATCGCCGACCTGGCCCAGCCCGACTACGGCGACGCCGTCGCGGTGGGCGCCGACGAGCTGCCCGTGTTCTGGGCCTGTGGCGTCACGCCGCAGGAGGCCCTGCGCGGCGCCGCGCTGCCCCTGGTCATCACCCACCAGCCCGGCTACATGCTGGTGACCGACATTCCCAACGCCTCGTTGGCCGCTTTTTGACGCATCCGTTTCACCGTTTCACCACACATAAAAACAAAATCACAAAAACACGAGGAGAGCAAAGATGAACACCACCGCCATACCCACCGTGCAGTCCGACGGTTTCTTTTCCTGGTTCCACGCGCTCACCGGCAAGGAGCGCCGCACCTTCTGGAGCTGCAAGATCGGCTACGCGCTCGACGCCATGGACACCCAGTTCCTCAGCTTCGTCATCCCGACGCTGATCGCCACCTGGGGCCTGTCCAAGGGCGACGCCGGCCTGATCGGCACCGTCACCTTGTTGACCTCGGCGGCCGGCGGCTGGATCGCCGGCATCCTCTCGGACCGCATCGGCCGCGTCAAGACGCTGCAATTGACCATCCTCTGGTTCGCCTTCTTCACCGTGCTGTGCGGCCTGGCGCAGAACTTCAACCAACTGCTGCTGGCACGCGGCCTGATGGGCTTCGGCATGGGCGGCGAGTGGACCGCCGGCGCCATCCTGATCGGCGAGGTGATCCGCGCCAAGGACCGCGGCAAGGCGGTCGGCATGGTGCAGGCCGGCTGGGCCATCGGCTGGGGCGTGTCGGCCCTGCTGTACGCGCTGATGTTCTCGCTGCTGCCGGCCGAATGGGCTTGGCGCTCGCTGTTCCTGCTGGGGATCTTGCCGGCCTTGTTCGTCATCTTCATCCGCCGCTTCGTCGACGAGCCGGAAGTTTTCGTCACCCAGCAGAAGCAACAGGAGGAGGCCGGCGCCGAGCGCGCCAAGTTCACCGAAATCTTCTCGCCCAAGATGATCAGCACCACCTTGCGCGCCGTCCTGCTGACCACCGGCGCCCAAGGCGGCTACTACGCCATCACCACCTGGCTGCCGACCTTCCTCAAGACCGAGCGCCACCTGACCGTGCTGGGCACCGGCGGCTACCTGGCGATGGTCATCGTCGGCTCGTATGTCGGCTACATCGTCAGCGCCTTCCTCACCGACTATTTGGGCCGCAAGAAGAACTTCATCCTGTTCGCCACCGGCTCGCTGTGCATCGCCCTGGCTTACACCCGCCTGCCGGTGACCGACAACGTCATGTTGTTCCTCGGCTTCCCGCTTGGCTTCTTCGTCTCCGGCGTGTTCAGCGGCATGGGCGCCTTCCTCACCGAGCTGTTCCCGACCCGCATCCGTGGCTCCGGCCAGGGCTTCAGCTACAACATGGGCCGCGCCGTCGGTTCGCTGTTCCCGCTGCTGATCGGCCTGGCCAGCCAGAAGATGGCGCTGGGCGAGGCGATCGGCATCTTCGCCGCCACCGCCTACGGCGTGATGATCCTGGCCGCGCTGACCTTGCCCGAAACGCGCGGCAAGCAGCTCGAATCCTGAGCCACGGATCGACACTTCGCATCGCACTACGGCGTTGCGGCGCCTGCCGCAACGCCTCTACACGAACACACCAGAGAGCACCATCATGAAAAACCAACTTCCAACCACTCCCTTGCGCTGGCAATTCTGGGTCGACCGTGGCGGCACCTTCACCGACATCGTCGCCCGCCGCCCGGACGGCAAGCTGGTCACCCACAAGCTGCTCTCCGAGTACCCCGAGCGCTACGACGACGCCGTGACCCAGGGCATGCGCGACATGCTGGGCCTGCGCGCCGGCGAGCCGCTGCCGGTCGAGCAGATCGAGGTGATCAAGATGGGCACCACCGTGGCCACCAACGCGCTGTTGGAGCGCAAGGGCGCGCGCACCGCGCTGGCCATCACGCGCGGCTTCGCCGACCAGCTGCGCATCGGCTACCAGGACCGGCCGGACATCTTCGCCACCAACATCGAGCTGCCCGAGTTGATCTACGAGGAGGTGATCGAGATCGATGAGCGCATCGGCGCCCACGGCGAGGTGCTCGCCGCGCCGGACGAGGCGTTGGTGCTGGCGCAGTTCCGCGCGCTGCGCGCCAAGGGCATAGGCTCCATCGCCATCGTGTTGATGCACGCCTACCGCTTTCCCCGGCACGAGCTGCGCCTGCGCGCGCTGGCCGAGCAGGCCGGCTTCGGCCAGATCTCGGTGAGCCACCAGGTCAGCCCGCTGATGAAGATCGTCGGCCGGGGCGACACCACCGTGGTCGACGCCTACCTGTCGCCGGTGCTGCGCGACTACGTGGCCCGCGTCGCCTCGGAGACCGGCGACGTGCGCCTGATGTTCATGCAGTCCAACGGCGGCCTGACCGACGCCGCCCGCTTCCAGGGCAAGGACGCGATCCTGTCCGGCCCGGCCGGCGGCATCGTCGGCGCGGTGAAGAGCTGCGAGGCGATCGGCCTGCGCCAGGTGATCGGCTTCGACATGGGCGGCACCTCGACCGACGTGGCCCACTACGACGGCGCCTACGAGCGCGTCTTCGAGACCGTGGTGGCCGGCGTGCGGGTGCGCGCGCCGATGATGCACATCCATACCGTGGCCGCCGGCGGCGGCTCCATTTGCAGCTTCGAGCACGGCCGCTTCAAGGTCGGCCCCGAGTCGGCCGGCGCCAATCCCGGTCCGGCCAGCTACCGCAAGGGCGGCCCGCTGACCGTCACCGACTGCAACGTCATGCTCGGCCGCATACAGCCGGCCCACTTCCCCCGCGTGTTCGGCCCCAACGGCGACCTGCCGCTGGACCGCGACGTGGTCGAAGCCGCCTTCGCCGCGCTGGCCGAGCAGATCGCCAGCGAGACCGGCACCCGCTTGTCGCCGGCCGCCGTGGCCGAGGGCTTCCTCACCGTCGCGGTGGACAATATGGCGCAGGCCATCAAGTCGATCTCGGTCGAGCGCGGCTACGACGTCAGCCGCTACGCCATGTGCTGCTTCGGCGGCGCCGGCGGCCAGCACGCCTGCCGCGTCGCCGACGTGCTGGGCATGAGCCAGATCGTCATCCACCCCTTCGCCGGCGTGCTGTCGGCCTTCGGCATGGGCCTGGCCGACATCCGCGCCATGCGCGAGGGCGCCGTCGAGCAGCCGCTGTCGGCCGCCGCGCTGGAGGAACTGCAACCACAACTGGCCGCGCTGGCGCGGCAGGCCAGCGACGAGCTGCTGGCCCAGCAGGTGGCGCCGGCCGACATCGTGGTCGAGCTGTGCGCCCGTTTGAAATACCAGGACAGCGACGCCGCCTTCGTCATTGCCCTCGGCGACGAGGCGGCCATGGCCGAGGCCTTCGCCGCGCAATACCGCAGCCGCTTCGGCTTCGTCATGGCCGGCCAGCCGCTGGTGATCGAGTCGATTTCGGCCGAGGCCATCGGCGCCGGCGACGGCGCCGCCTTCCAGATCGAGGTGCCGAACGTGGCCGGCCACGCCGAGGCGGAGCACAGCGAGGTGCAGGGTTATGTGGACGGCGAACGCGGCCCGATCGCCCTGCACGTGCGCGCCGCGCTGCCGGTCGGCAGCCGGGTCGCCGGCCCGGCGCTGATCCGCGAGGAGATCGCCACCACCGTGGTGGACGTCGGCTGGTCCGCCAAGGTACTGCCCGACCACACGCTGCTGCTGGAACGCACGGTGCCGGTCGGCAGCGCGCACAAGATGACCACCGCCGTCCATCCGATCCACCTGGAGATCTTCAACAACCTGTTCATGGCGATCGCCAAGCAGATGGGCACCACCTTGGAAAACACCGCCTACTCGGTCAACATGAAGGAGCGGCTCGACTTCTCCTGCGCCGTGTTCGACCGCCACGGCAACTTGATCGCCAACGCGCCGCACATTCCGGTCCACCTCGGCTCGATGAGCGACAGCGTGTTGTGCGTGATCCGCCAGCACGCCGCGACGATGGCGCCGGGCGACGCCTACGTGCTCAACGTGCCCTACAACGGCGGCACCCACCTGCCGGACATCACCGCGGTCTGCCCGGTGTATGGTGCCGACCGTGCCGCGCCGCTGTTCTATGTGGCGGCGCGCGGCCACCATGGCGACGTCGGCGGCATCACGCCCGGCTCCATGCCGCCCAACAGCACCTCGATTTTGGAGGAGGGCGTGCTGCTCGATAACATCAAGATCGTCGACCAGGGCGTCTTCCTGGAGCCGCTGGTGCGCAGCCTGTTCGCCGCCGGGCCTTGGCCGAGCCGCAACATCGACCAGAACATCGCCGACCTGATCGCCCAGCTGGGCGCCTGCGAGACCGGCGCCAACGAGCTGCTCAAGGCCGTCGCCGGCCACGGCGAGGACGTCGTGCTGGCCTACATGGGCCACGTGCAGGACAACGCCGAGGCGGCCGTGCGCGTCGCCATCCGCGGCCTGCGTGACGCCAGCTTTGCCTACGAGATGGACGACGGCGCCGTGCTCAAGGTAGCCCTGACCATCGACCACGCCAACGGCGGCGCCACGGTCGATTTCACCGGCACCAGCGAGCAGCGGCCGAGCAACTTCAACGCGCCGCTGTCGGTGTGCAAGGCGGCCGTGCTGTATGTGTTCCGCACCCTGCTCGACAGCGACATTCCGATGAACGAGGGCGTGCTCAAACCGCTCACCTTGATCATTCCCGAAGGCTCGATGCTGAATCCGCGCTATCCGGCGGCCGTGGTGGCCGGCAATGTCGAAGTGTCGCAGTACGTCACCGACGCGCTGTACGGCGCGCTCGGCGTGCTGGCCGCCTCGCAGGGCACGATGAACAACTTCACCTTCGGCGACGACGAGCACCAGTACTACGAGACCATCGCCGGCGGCGCCGGCGCCGGGCCCGGCTTCGACGGTTGCTCGGCGGTGCAAACCCACATGACCAACTCGCGCATGACCGATCCGGAGGTGCTGGAGTGGCGCTTCCCGGTGCTGGTCGAGACCCACGCCATCCTGCGCGGCAGCGGCGGGGCGGGCAAGCATCGCGGCGGCGACGGCGCGCTGCGGCGCATCCGCTTCCTGCGCGCGATGACGGCCAACATCTTGGCCGGCCATCGCCGCATCGCCCCGTTCGGCCTGGACGGCGGCGCGCCCGGCGCGCTGGGGCGCAACTGGATCGAGCGGGGCGACGGTTCGGTGGAGCGCTTCGGCGCCACCCACACGGCCGACATGGCCAGCGGCGACGTCTTCGTCATCGAGACGCCGGGCGGTGGCGGCTTCGGCCAGGCCGGCGGCTAAGCGGGGCGGGCGCCGGCCTGGGCCCGGGTCAGGCCGTCGGTAGCGCTATCGACGGCGGATAGAGGCAACAAAGCCGTCAATCCGGGCCCGCGCCACGGCTTCTCAACGAGTTCCGCTTGCATGCCGGGCCGGGCTTTGCTAGTCTGGCTTTGATTGCCCTAGCGCAAGCACAGCACCGCCGGGCCGCCAGAACGCCCGGCGCATTACACAAACCTGGGAGACGATAGATGAACAAATTTTTCAAAAGCATCATGGTGGCGCTGTCCCTGTTGGCGTTCAGCCTGACGGCGAACGCGGCCGACAAGGGCACGGCCGACGAGGCCGTGGCCATGGTCAAGAAGGCCGGCGAGTTCCTCAAGAAGAACGGCAAGGAAAAAGCCTTCGCCGAGTTCAACAATCCCAAGGGCCAGTTCATCAAGGGCGACCTGTACATCTTCACCTTCCTGGCCAACGGCGACGGCATCGAGCAGGCCAACGGCGCTAATCCCAAGCTGGTCGGTAAGAACGTCTCGGAGATGAAGGACGCCGACGGCAAGTTCCTGATCAAGGACATCCTGGCCGCCGGCATGAGCAAGGAAGGCAAGGGCTGGGTCGACTACAAGTGGCCGAACCCGGCTACCGGCAAGATCGACGGCAAGCGCACCTACGTGGAGCGGGT
The DNA here is from genome assembly GCF_029834475.1 of Rugamonas sp. DEMB1. Taxonomy (GTDB): domain Bacteria; phylum Pseudomonadota; class Gammaproteobacteria; order Burkholderiales; family Burkholderiaceae_D; genus Rugamonas; species Rugamonas rubra. The sequence continues at coordinate 2,511,558 of NZ_CP122407.1, forward strand.
CGACGATGTGCTGATTGGCTGCGGCATTTACAAGTAAGATCCGGCTAAGCCCAAGCAAGCCCAAGCAAGCCCGCTCGGCCCAGGTCGGCCCGGGCGGGCTGCGCTCAAGTTAGATTTCCATCCGAAAGTACCCACTCGCCAGCAGTGGCTCGGCGTCCGCCCGCGCGATCCGTTGCAGCGGCGCCTCGCGCGAAAATCGATACGTGGCATGGCTTGCCGGCCCGACGACCTGGATCGGCGCCCCGGCAAGATAGCGCAGCGTCACCGCGCCCGCCTGCGCCTGCACGGTGGCGCGCGGCGCCGTACCGCCGGCCGGCGGAGCGGGTTTGCCGGCGGCCGTTGTGTGCGCAGCCATGCCCGGCAGCGCAGCCGGCGTCGCCGACGCCTGCTTAAGGTTGGAGCTCGTTTGGAGACTGTTCCGCAGTTCCGTCCGCTTCCCGCCGCAACAAGTCATGATGCTCTCCTTCCGTTGCCAAGGGCTGAATCATCAAAGGGTCGCGCCCCATCCGTTCGAGTAGACAGGCCGCGCCGGACAGGGCCAGCCAGGCTAGCGCGCATTCCTGCGCGGTGCGCCCGAGCAGCAGCCCAAACGGCGCCGCCACCCACAGACTGACACAGTAGAAGCAATCCATCAGCCGGCCCAGCACGCCGTTGCCTAGTGCCGCCCGCAAGCGCGCCAGCAGATCCCATGGCCCGTCCTCGAACGCTAGCAGATGGGCCAGGCGCCAGCTAGCGAAAACGCCCAGCACAAAGCCGAACCATGGCGCGTCCATCCGCTCAAACCGGCGGCAGGTCGTTGCAGATCTTTACCGGCCAGTCCGCCGTGGCGTGACTGACGCCGCAGGGGCGCGCGGTGCGGTCGTACACGGTCAGGTGGAAAATGTAGACGCAGCACTCGCCCCGTTCCAGCGCGAAGCCGGGCGGCACAGGGTAGGGCAGGGACGTCCTGCAGGTCGGGTCGACGGCGCGCAGGTCGAACTGGGTGAGCGTGCCGATGACGGTGGGCACGGTCGGCACGCCGCAGCGCGTGCCGGGATCGCCCACCCGCGAGGTGCCATGGAAACACGGAGGGCCGGAAAGCGGGATGCTGATCGGGATCGAGATCGTCGGCCCGCCTTGTTTTTCCACGGAAACGACGTAGTAGTCGAAGTTGTCGTTGGGCCGGGTCAGCGGCAGGAGGGTGTCGTCGATGTATTCGTCGTAGGCGATGCCCGAGACCGGCAGCGGCCACGGCACACTGCAATCCGGCGGCAAGGCGAACTGGCTGACGAACAGGTCGGCGCATTTGGGCACGGCGTTGATCTGGACCAGGGCGGTGATCGGTTTGTTGTCGATCCACACACGCTGGGTGTCGCAGTAGCTGTTGCCGAGCGTGTCCTCGAGCACCAGCCGCAAGGTGTACAGCCCGCTCAACTGGCAGCCGCCCACGTTGCTGCTCCACGACGAGGGCGACAGCAGCGCCTGCGGGTCGCTGAGCAGGCAATACGGCGGGAAGGGCACTTGCACCAGGCAATCCGGCACCCAGTTGGCGGTCAGGACCGAGGTGTCGGTGCGCATGTTGATGTCGCGGTACTGGGCCGCCGTGCTGAACTCGACGGTCCAGAAGTTGCTCCAGCCTGCGGTCGCGCAGTCGGTCACGTAGCCCGGCTTGTAGTCGAGCGTGTAGCGTTTGATCTTCTGGCTGTCGTCGCAGCCGCCGACGAAGGCCGCGCCCCAGATTTGCAGGCAGGTGCCGAACGAGGCTTCGAAGTCGCCCGCCGCGCGCGTGCACAGGGCCGGCACGTGGTCGATGAAGCGGGCGGCGGGATCGAAGGGCGTGCTGTCGAGCGTGAAGTTGCCGTCCACGCCGAGTATCCGCACGTCCTTCTTGAAGACGCCGAAGATGATCGGTCCGCAGGGCGGCAGGGTCTGGTTGGCGCCGTAGACGGTCAGGCGCACGAAGTAGGTGCCGGCGTTCAGCAAAGTGCTGTCCAGGTAGGCCAGCAGCCCGCCCGTGACCGGGCTGTTGCCCTGCACTGTGTTGCCCGGCGGGACAGGCGGATAGACAAAATTGGCGGCGTGCCAGACGATATTGTCGGTCGACCATTCGAGCACATAGCGCACGAAGCCGAGGCCGGCGGCGGTGCCGTGGATCGGCACGACCAGCGCGGGAATCGCCGGGTTGACGACTTCGGCGATGCATCCCTGCGGGCCGCTGAGTTCGCACGTCAGCGGACGAAAACAGTCGCGCAGGCAGAACCAGTACCTCACCAGGCAGCGATACACGTCGATCAGGTTCTTGGCGCGCGCCAGGCAGCAGCCGAAACGGGTGGCGCACATGCACCAGCACTGGTAGAACCAGAACCAGGGCTCCCTGCTGTGCGCGTCGAACGCCTTTTCGCCCAGCAAGGCGCGGGTGGTGTCGACCGTCATCAGGCGTTCGAACACGGCGGCCGCCTCCTCTTCGCCCTCGTCGCAGTCGATCTGGCCGTCGGCCACGGCGTCGGCCAGGCCGGCGGTGAAATCGATGCTGGCGAGCTGGTCGCTGACGAAGGGACGGTAGGCCTTGGCCAGGGCGGCGACCAGGATGTCGAGGTCGCGGCGCTCGAGCTCGGTCAGGTGGCCGGGCGTGACCGGCGTGCCGACCGCCTGGCGCACGCACAGCCAGTAGCGGTACAGGTAATACGCCGACAGGCGGAAGGTGCGCGGCCGGCGGCACACCAGCCAGCCGAAGATCATGCAGCAGCGGATGTGCAGCAGCAGCCAACGCCAGCGCTCGATAGGTCCAAGCAGTTCGCGCGCCTGGGGCGGCAAGAGGGCGAACACCACCTCATCGTCGGGGAAGCCGCCCAGCAGCCGCTGGGCCGCTGCCAACTCCGCTTCGCAGTCGGGCGGGGCTTGGCGGGCTTCTTCGCCGAGCGCGTCCAGGTCGCCGGCCCGCTTGAGGTCTTCTTCGAGGATCGGGCGGTAGATATCCACCAGGGCCTTCAACACGATCTGGAATTCCGGGCTCGACGGATCGCTCGCTTCAGGGTGGGAAGTTGCCATTTTTGTTCCCCTTCAAGATGTGCATTTAGAAATGCCCGGAATACATACGGACGAGTGAACTCGCGCCAGAGAAATCACGGTGGCGTGGGAACCATTCTAGTAATGCGCGATAGCGTCGGGTTTGATGTGGAACAAGCAGGCCCAGCCAAAGATGGCCCTAGGCCGCCAGCGCGGCCAGGTCGACGCCGATGCCGCCGCAGACGATGAACAGCGGGCGGCGGAAGCGCGCCAGCTCGTCCACCTTGTTGTAGCCGGCCGCCAGCGCCGCGCCGCAGGCCGGCTCGACCAGCACGCGCATATCGTCGGCGAAGCGGCGCGCGGCGGCCACCGCCTGGGCGTCGCTGACCACCACGCTGAGCACGCTGTGGCGGCCGGTCCAGGCGTAGGCCTCGGCGGCGACCCGCTTGGCGCCCAGGGTGGTGGCGAGCGAGGTGATGGCCGGCAGGCTGACCAGGGCGCCGGCGCGCATCGAGGCGCGCAGCGAGGCGGCGCCCTCGGTCTCGACGGCGATCAAAGGCACCTTGGCCAAACCGTGGCGGTGCAGGCCCTGCAGCACGCCGGACATCAGCCCGCCGCCGCCGACCGAACACACCACCACGTCGAACTCGGCGTCCATGGCGCGGCTCTGCGCGACGGCCTCGTCGATCATGCTGGAGTTGCCTTCCCAAATGTCCGGATGGTCGAACGGCGGCACGTAGACGGCGCCGGGCGCGCCGGCCAGGCGCTGCGCCTCGACGTTGGTCTCGTCCCACACGGCGCCGTGCACGATCACCGTCGCGCCGATGTCGGCGATCTTTTGCCGCACCGCCGCCGAGGTGGTTTGCGGCACCAGGATGGTGGTGCGCACGCCCAGCGCCACGCCGGCCACCGCCGCCGCGAAGCCGGCGTTGCCGCCCGACGGACAGACCAGGTGGTCGGCGCCGGCGGCCACGGCGCGCTGGCACAGCAGGCCGATGCCGCGCAGTTTGAACGAGCCGGACGGTTGGCTGTTCTCCATCTTCAGCAGCACGCGCTTGTCCAGCGCCGCCGACAGGGCGCGGTGTTCCAGCAGGGGAGTGGGAATGTGCAATGGGGTCATGTCGGCAGGGCTCCTGGTTCTCGGATGTCGGTGGTGAAATTGAATTGTTGCAACGCCGGCTGAGCATATCACCTGGCGCGCCGCCTTGCAGCCTAGCTTGAGAAGTCGCAGTCGGCCGCCGCGCGCAGCGTGGCGAAGGGGCCGTTGAGGGTGGCGTTGTGGTGGGCGATGATGGCGCCGGCCGGCAGTGCCGGCGTGTCCATGCAGCTGTGGGCGTCGGCCACCAGCACCACCTTCAGGCCCAGGTCGGCGGCGGCGCGGCAGGTGGTGTCGATGCAGTACTGCGTCTTCAAGCCGGCGACGTGCAGCTCGCCGACGCCGGCCTCGGCCAGCCGGCGCGCCAGTTCGGTGCCGTGGAAGCAGCTGGGGCGGCGCTTGTCGAAGACCTTGTCGCGCGCCGGGTCGAGGTCGAGCGCGGCGAGCAGCTGCCAGGCCGCGCTGCCGGCGGCGATGGGTGAACCGTCCGGTCCGGTGTGGCGGGCGGCGAAGATGGGCGCGCCGGCCGCGCGCGCCTTGCCGATCAGCAGCTGGACGTTGGCCAGCAGGCGCTCGGCCTCGTGGGGCCGTTCGGCGCCGTTGAACAAGCCTTGCTGCATGTCGACGATCAGCAGGGCGGAGGAGGGGGACGATGGTGCTGCTTGCATGGTGTTGTTCCTGTCTGTGTGAGCCGGCAGGGACGAGGGAAATGACAAGGCACCGTCCATCGCTGGCGGGGCCTTGGGGGGAATCACTTCTCGCTGACGCGCACTCTCCTCACGGCCCGCCGGTGGCGGTCGTGGTGGTGGTAGTGGTGTAGAGCACGAGGAAGTTCATGGGCTCAATATATCGGCTGGCCGGGGGCGCGTCAAGCCTCGACGCCGGTCTCGGCCTCGGCCTCGGCCGCCAGGTCGGCGGCGATGGCGCGCAGCAGCGCCGGCTGGTCCGGTTCCAGCAGGTCGTTGTTGCTCAGCTGGATGACCGACAGGCCGGCGCTCGGCACGCGCAGGATCAGCGTGTTGAAGCCCCACAGGCAGCCGCTGTGGAACACGTAGTCCATGCCCTCGTGGTTCAGGCACTCCAGGCCGTAGCGGTAGGAGAACAAGGCGCCGTCGTTGTCGTGCGACTCCTGCAGCAGCGCGTGCACCAGGCTGTCCGGCGCGGCGTACTGGCGGTGCCAGTCGCGCTCCAACAGCAGCAGGTCGTTGGTGCAGGAGTACAGGCCGCCGTCGCCCACCGTGTTGGCGTTGCCCAGGTGCTGCTTGTAGCCGCGCGGGCGCAGCGGGTCCGGGCTGTAGCTGCGCACCCGGTCGGGCAGGACGGCTTGGCGGTCGACGTCGAAGTCGGTGGCCGCCATCGCCAGCGGTTCGAACACCAGCCGGCGCGCGTAGGCCGCCAGCGGCGTGCCGCCGACCACCTCGATCAGCTGGGCCAGCAACTGGTAGTTGCTGTTGCTGTAGTCGTGGCGGGTGCCGGGCGCGAAGTCGAGCTCGTCGAATTTCTCGATCAGTTGCAGCACCAGCGGGTTGTCGAAGTAGTTGCTCTCGTGCCGGCCCAGCTGCAGGTCCAGGTAGGGCAGGTAGTCGGGGATGCCGCTGCTGTGGTTGAGCAGGTTGCGCAGCGGCACCGGCGTGTCGATGCGGTGCATGATGGGCAGGCGGGCGCGGACGTCCTCGTCGAGAGACAGGCGGCCCTGGCGCACCAGGTCGAGGATGCAGGCGGCGGTGAATTGTTTGGACTCGGAACCCATGTAGTAGCGCGAGCGGCCGCTCAGCGGCACGCCCAGCTCCATGCAGGCGACGCCGTGGTGCAGCTCGAACAGCGGCGCGCCGTGGCGCACGACGAGGGCGCTGAAGCCGGGATCGCTGGCGGGAACCTTGGATTGGACGGAAAGGAAATGCTCGGTCAGAAAATTCATCAGTGGGAGGGGCTATGGTCGAGGGAGGACATGGGCGCGGCGGCGGCGCCCAGGCGATGGCACTGCGGCGGACGGCGGCTCAGCCCGGCATAGCTTCGTTGCGGTTCAGGTCGGAGATGCCCTTGATCAGGCGGTAGGCCTTCCACAGCCAGGCGCCGATCCACACCAGCCAGGCCAGCGGGATGCCGATGATGGTCATGAACAGCACGAAGCCGACGAACATCCACACCACGTACCACCAGAACGAGCGGATCTGCCAGCCGTGGTGGCTGTAGACGAAGGTGCCGGCCGTCTCGCCGCGCTTGACGTAGTTGACGATCAGCGGAATGAAGGAGAAGGCGCCCAGCGAGAACAGGAAGCTGACGGCGTGGATCAGGTAGAGCCACCAGGCCAGGTTCTTGGCGGAGTCCAGGCGGGTGTCGAAAACAATCTCTTGGGACATGGTCGTGCTCCTCGGTGCGGGCGGTCAGGCTTACCAGTATAGCAATGTAGGCAAGCCTGTGCGCGCGCCGCAGGGAAGATGCGCTAGCCGAGCAGCGGCAGGATGCCGTCCAGGCCGACGAAGTTGAGCGCCACGCTGGCCTGCTCGCGCACCACCGGCTTGGCGCGGAAGGCCACCGACAGGCCGGCGATGGCCATCATCTTCAGGTCGTTGGCGCCGTCGCCCATGACGATGGCCTGTTCCGGGCGGATGCCCAGCTGCGCGCAGACGCGCTCGACGGTGCGCTTCTTCTCCTCGGCGTCGACCACGGTGCCGACGACGCGGCCGGTCAGCTTGCCGTCGACGATCTCGAGCTCGTTGGCGTGGGTGTAGTCCAGACCCAGGCGCGCCTTCAGCCGCTCGGTGAAGAAGGTGAAGCCGCCCGACACCAGCAGCGTCTTCAAACCGGCCGCCTGCACCGCAGCCAGCATGGTTTCCGCGCCCAGCGACAGGCGCAGGCGCTCCTCGTAGACGCGCTCGAGGGCGCCGGCGTCCAGGCCCTCGAGCAGGGCGACGCGGCGCGCCAGGCTGGCCGAAAAGTCCAGCTCGCCGCGCATGGCCGCCTCGGTGATCTCGGACACCTGCGCCTTCAGGCCCTGCATGTCGGCGATCTCGTCGATGCACTCGATGGTGATCAGGGTCGAGTCCATGTCCATCGCCACCAGCTTGAATTCGTCCAGCCGGTGCCGGCCCATCATGTAGGTGGCGTCGAGCTGGGCGGCGTGGGCCGCCACCTCGATGGTCTGGCGCAGGCCGGACGAATAGCTGATGTCCTCGCAGCGCACGGCGCGCTCGCTCAGCCAGGTCAGGCGGGCCGGCGCGGCCAGCGCGGCGATGCGCTCCAGGCGCGGCTTGCAGTCGTCCAGGCCTTGCAGGACCAGGTTCATGGTGGTGTTCTGTGGTGTGTTCATGGCTGCTTGTTGTAGTGTTTAGGCGGTCAACTGTTTGATCGCGGTTTTAATCTGGCTGACGCGCGCCGCCAGGTCGGGCATGGCGACGGTGATCTTCAACTTGTCCTGGCCGTTGAGCTTGATCTGGCGGTTCTTTTGGATCAGCTCGATGATGCGCATCGGGTCGATCGGCGGCTTGGCCATGAACTGCAGCGTGGCCGCCTCGCCATGGGCGTCGATCTTGATGATGCCGACGGTCTTGGCGGCGATGCGCAGGCGGTGCGTTTCGACCAGCGCGCGCACCGGGTCGGGCAGCTTGCCGAAGCGGTCGATCAGCTCCTCCTGCATGTCGTCGATCTTGTGCTGCTCGGCGCAGTTGGCCAGCCGCTTGTAGATCGACAGGCGCTCGTGGACGTCGCCGCAGAAGTCGGCCGGCAGCAGCGCCGGCACGTGCAGGTTGATCTCGGTGGTGGAGGCCAGCGGCGCGGCCAGGTCCGGCTCGGTGCCGTTCTTCAGCGCGCGCACCGCCTCGTTGAGCATGTCCGAGTACAGCTGGAAGCCGATCTCGTGCATTTCGCCGGACTGGTTGTCGCCCAACACCTCGCCGGCGCCGCGGATCTCCAGGTCGTGCATGGCCAGGTAGAAGCCGCTGCCCAGCTCCTCCATCTGTTGGATCGCGTCGAGCCGGCGCTGCGCCTGCTTGGTCAGCGTCTGCACGTCGTGCACCAGCAGGTAGGCGTAGGCCTGGTGGTGCGAGCGGCCGACCCGGCCGCGCAACTGGTGCAGCTGGGCCAGGCCGAACTTGTCGGCGCGGTGCATGATGATGGTGTTCGCCGTCGGCACGTCTATGCCGGTCTCGATGATGGTGGTGCACAGCAGGATGTTGTAGCGCTGGGCGACGAAGTCGCGCATCACCTTCTCCAGGTCGCGCTCGTGCATCTGACCGTGGGCCACGGCGATGCGCGCCTCCGGCAGCAGCTCGGTCAGCATAGCCATGCGGTTCTGGATGGTCTCGACCTCGTTGTGCAGGAAGTACACCTGGCCGCCGCGTTTGAGCTCGCGCAGGCAGGCCTCGCGGATGATCGCCTCGCTCTCGCCGCGCACGAAGGTCTTGATCGCCAGGCGCTTTTGCGGCGCGGTGGCGATGATGGAGAAGTCGCGCAGGCCCTCGAGCGCCATGCCCAGGGTGCGCGGGATCGGCGTGGCGGTCAGGGTCAGCACGTCGACCTCGGCGCGCAGTGCCTTCAAGGCCTCCTTCTGCCGCACGCCGAAGCGGTGCTCCTCGTCGATGATGACCAGGCCGAGGCGGGTGAACTTGACGTCGCCCGAGAGCAGCTTGTGGGTGCCGATGACGATGTCGAGCGTGCCGTCGCTCATGCCCTTGATGGCCTGGGTGATCTCCTTGCCGGTGCGGAAGCGCGACAGCTCGGCGATGCGCACCGGCCAGTCGGCGAAGCGGTCGGCGAAGGTCTGCGCGTGCTGCTCGGCGAGCAGGGTGGTGGGCGCCAGGATGGCCACCTGCTTGCCGCCCATGACGGCGATGAAGGCGGCGCGCAGCGCCACCTCGGTCTTGCCGAAGCCGACGTCGCCGCACACCAGGCGGTCCATCGGTTTGCCCGAGGTCATGTCCTTCAGGACGTTGCGGATCGCCTCGGCCTGGTCGGGCGTCTCGTCGAAGCCGAAGCTGTCGGCGAAGCGCTCGTAGTCGTGCGCCGAGTATTCGAAGCTGTGGCCCTGGCGCAGGGCGCGGCGGGCGTACAGGTTGAGCAGTTCGGCGGCGGTGTCGCGCACCTGCTCGGCGGCCTTCTTCTTGGCCTTTTCCCACTGGCCCGAGCCGAGCGTGTGCAGCGGCGCGTCCTCCGGCGAGGCGCCGGAGTAGCGCGAGATCACATGCAGCTGCGACACCGGCACGTATAGCTTGCTGTCCTTGGCGTATTCGAGGTGCAGGAACTCGGTCTCGCCCTCGCCCAGGTCCATGCTGGTCAGGCCCATGTAGCGGCCGATGCCGTGGTTGATGTGCACCACCGGGTCGCCGATCTTCAGCTCCGACAGGTCGCGCACCATCGACTCGACCTGGGTCACGCCCTCCTGCTTCTTCTTGCCGACGCGGCGGCCGGAGCCGGCGTACAGCTCGGTCTCGGTGATGAAGATCAGCTGTTCGCCGTCGACCGACAGCTCGAAGCCGGCATGCAGCGGCGCCACGCCCAGGGTCAGCTTGGCGCCGCTGGCGAGGAAGCCGTCGTAGCCCTCGACCGGCGTCAACGCCAGGTCGAACTCGGTGAAGTACTGCTGCAGCGTTTCGCGCCGGCCGTTCGACTCGGCGCAGACCATCACCCGGCGGCCGCTTTGCAGCAGATAGGCGCGCAGATTGGTCAGCGGGTCCTCGCTGTGGCGGTTGACGGCGATGTTGGGCACCGGCGCCGACAGCTCGGAGGCGCCGGCCTCGGCGTCGCGTGTCAGCACCAGGCGGGAGTAGGGCTTGGCCAGCGTGAAGAACTGCTCCTCGCTGAGGAACAGCGCCTCCGGCGCCAGGATGGGGCGCTCGCGGTCGGCCTTGAGGAAGCGGTAGCGCGAGCCGGTGTCGGCCCAGAAGCGCTGGATGGCGCCGTCGATGCCGCCCACCAGGGCCAGCGCGGCGCCCTCGGGCAGGTAGTCGAACAGCGTCGCCGTTTGGTCGAAGAACAAGGGCAGGTAGTACTCGATGCCGGCCGAGGCGATGCCGCTGCTGATGTCCTTGTAGACCACCGAGCGCGACGGGTCGCCCTCGAACTGCTCGCGCCAGCGGTTGCGGAAGGTGGTGCGGGCCGGTTCGTCCATCGGGAACTCGCGGCCCGGCAGCAGGCGCACCTCGCGCACCGGGTACAGCGAGCGCTGGGTGTCGGCGTCGAAGGTGCGGATGGTCTCGATGGTGTCGCCGAACAGGTCGAGCCGGTAGGGCAGGGCCGAACCCATCGGGAACAGGTCGAGCAGGCCGCCGCGCACCGAGTACTCGCCGGGCGACATCACCTGCGAGACGTGGGTGTAGCCGGCCAGGGTCAGCTGGGTTTTTAGACGAACTTCGTCGAGCTTTTCGCCCTGCTTGAAGAAGAAGGTGTAGGCGGCCAGGAAGGACGGCGGCGCCATGCGCACCAGCGCCGTGGTGGCCGGCACGATCATCACGTCGCACTGGCCGTTCTGGATCTCGTGCAGCGTGGCCAGGCGCTCGGACACCAGGTCCTGGTGCGGCGAGAAGGCGTCGTAGGGCAGCGTCTCCCAGTCCGGCAGCAGGTGGCAGCGCAGCTGGCCGGCGGCGAACCAGGGGATCTCGTCGAGCAGGCGCTGGCCGTCGCTGGCGTTGGCCACCACCACGGCCAGCATGCGGCCCTGCGATTTGAGTTCGAGCGCCGACAGCGCCAGCGCGTAGGCGTCGGCCGAGCCGTACAGGGCGGGCAGGGCGTAGCGGTTACCGGGTTTGGGGAGGGATTTTTTTAAGTCGAAGGACATGCAGGCGCTGACACAGATTGAACGGTTAAGCGCACCGCCCAGAGTGGCAATGCCGCTGCGCACATTATAGACGAAGCCTCCGCGCCACGTGGGGCGGCGATGCGGCCGGCCGCTACGGAAACGACAAAACTTGGTATCATGGCCGATACTGAACTATCGGAACCCCGCCATGACCACCACTCCTCGCTTTGTAGTCACCCCATCGACCCACCCGCTGAACGACGCCGAGCGCGCCGAGCAGCTGCGCGTGCTCAGCTTCGGCCGCACCTTCACCGACCACATGGTGGTGATTCCCTACCGCGACGGCGCCTGGCAGCAGGGCGAGGTGAAGGCCTACGGCCCGCTGATGCTGGACCCGTCGGCCTCGGCGCTGCACTACGGCCAGGCCATCTTCGAGGGCTTCAAGGCCTTCTCGCAGCCGGACGGCAGCATCAAGACCTTCCGTCCCGAGGCCAACGCCGAGCGTTTCAACCGCAGCGCGCGCCGCCTGGCCATGCCGGACCTGCCGGTCGACCTGTTCATGGAGGCGGCCGACCTGCTGATCAATCTGGACGCCGCCTGGGTGCCGAAGAACGTCGGCGAGAGCCTGTATCTGCGTCCGCTGATGATCGCCACCGACGCCTTCCTCGGCGTGCGCCCGTCCAACGAATACCTGTTCGTGCTGTTCGCCTCGCCGGCCGGCGCCTACTTCCCGCAGGGCGTCAAGCCGGTCACGGTGTGGATCAGCGAGGACTACGTGCGCGCCGCGCCGGGCGGCACGGGCGAGGCCAAGTGCGCCGGCAACTACGCCGCCAGCCTGGTGGCCCAGGCCCAGGCGCAGGAAAAGGGCTGCGACCAGGTGGTTTGGCTGGACGCCGTCGAGCGCCGCTACATCGAAGAGATGGGCGGCATGAACCTGTTCTTCGTCTACCAGGAAGAGGGCAAGACCGTCATCGTCACGCCCGAGCTGACCGGCACCCTGCTGCCGGGCATCACCCGGCGCAGCCTGCTGGAACTGGCGCATGACCTGGGCTACGAGTCGAGCGAGCGCAAGCTCACCGTGCAGCAGTGGCGCGACGACGTCGCCGCCGGCCGCCTGACCGAGGTGTTCGCCTGCGGCACGGCCGCCGTCATCACGCCGGTCGGCAAGGCCAAGGCCAACGGCTTCGAGCTGAGCATCAACAACGGCCAGAACGGCCCGGTGACGATGGCCCTGCGCGAGGCCCTGCTGGCGATCCAGCACGGCACCGTGGCCGACCGCCACCACTGGATGCACCAGGTCTGAGCGTCATCCCCGGCGGCGATTATTTAGGGTCAGACCCTAGGGTCTGACCCTGGTTCTGCGCCTTTGGGTTTGGCCGGCGCCGGCCGGTTGGCCACGCCGAACGGCACATGCACCATCGGGATCGTGCCGCCGGCCGATTTCAGGTGGCTGAGCTGGTCGTCGAAGAAGATGTGCGGCTTGAAGATGCGCAGCACGCGCGCCTTGTCCATGCCGCCCAGGAAGAAGGTCTCGTTGGCCGACACCCCCCAACTTTTCAAGGTCGTCACGACGCGCTCGTGCGAGGGGGCGTTGCGCGCCGTGATGATGGCGATGCGCAAAATTTTGCGGTAGGCCGGATCGCGCCGCTGCGCCCGCTCCTCCAGGCGCTGCATGCGCGCCAGCTTCTGGAACAAATCGGCCAGCGGCCCCGGCTGGTGCGGCACGGCGACGTGGGCCCGCTCGTGGGCGTGGAACTCGGCGACGTCGTTGTTGCGCTTGAAGACGGTCTCCGACTCGTCGTCGGCGATCACGCCGTCGAAGTCGAAGGCGACGCGCAGTTCGGCGCCGTCGCCGCCGTCCGGTTCCTCGTCCTCGGTGCGCGAAGGCAGCACCAGGCCGGCCGGCAGGCCCGCCGCCAGCGCCATGCGCACGTCGTCCTCGTTGGCGCTGAGAAACAGCGCGGCGTTGAAGGCGGGCAGGTAGGTGTAGGGCGACTGGCCGGTGACGAAGCAGGCGCGCGAGATGTCCAGCCCGTAGTGGGCGATCGAGCGCATCACCCGCAGCCCGGTCTCGGGTGAATTGCGCGACAGCAGCACCACCTCGACCGGCGCCTGGCGGGCGAAATGCTGGTTGATGCCGAGGAAGCGGCGGATGAAGGGGAAGGCGACGCCCTTGCCCAGCACGCTGTCGTGGTGCTGCTCCTGGTATGTGCGGTAGGCCTCGGCGCCTTGCTCGAGGTAGACGCGGTGCGACTCGGTCAAATCGAACAGCGCGCTCGAGGCGATGCCGATGACCAGCTTGTTCTCTATCGGGTAGGCCATGGATCGCTCAATCTTTGCTAAAGAGTAAGTGTACGGCAGAACTTCGGCCGCGTCGCGCCCGCCGCTGGCCCGTGGCGCCGCGCCGGCGGCCTCGAAAACAGCGGATATATTGCCGCAGTGGTATTATAGTTGGATTTTTGTCACTCGACTATACAGCTTGTTTTCATAGGAGAAATGGCAATATTCGGTACTGTATTGGTATTGTCCTCTAAAAATAATTCTTGTTTTTGTGAAAATACATATTGTCTTTGAGATATAATTCGTCCTGTCAAACGCAGCAAGTACAGTGTTTCTTCCCACAAACCAGTAACAGTACCAATTAGATACCATGACCCCAACCACATTCGTTGCCCGTCTCCTGCCCGTACTGCTGGGCACCTCCGTCCTGTGCTCCGCCCAAGCCGCCGTGTCCTCCATCGACCTGGGCGCGGCCGCAGGTTACAGCGGTTTTTTCTATAACAACGTCGTCAACGTGGCCGACGTCGAGGGCCGTTTGGCCGTCGGCGGCAACCTGTACACCAACGGCCTGTCGGTCGGCTACCGCACGCCGTTTGGCGTCACCGGTCCTAGCCTGGTGGTGGCCCGCAACGTGTACATGGGCAGCGGCGACATCTTCACCGGCCCGGCCACCAATGTGAACACCAACGCCAGCGAAGGCCCGATCACCGAATACAAGAAGGAAACCGGCTACGGCGTGTACGGCGGCACCAAGGTCGGCTCCAGCGACTACCACGACCTGCGCCAGCAAACCGGCGTGATCGACTTCGCCGCCGCCAAGACCCAGCTGACCAAGCTGTCGGCCGACCTGAACAACACCGCCGCCAACGGCACCGTCGAACTGAAATGGGGCGGAATCTACCTGACCGGCGACAACAGCTCCGACCTGCAGGTGTTCAACATCAATTCCAGCGAGCTGGGCAACCTGGTGCTGGAGAACGTCAAGTCCACCGCCAGCGTCGTCATCAACGTTACCGGCGGCGGCATGGTCAGCTTCACCGGCGGTCAAACCGGCCAGATGGTATCGATGCGCGACCGTCTGATCTACAACCTGGTCAACGCCACCGACATCAGCATGTCGACCTACGCCTACGGCACCGTGCTGGCCAACAACGCCGTGCTGAGTGCCGGCTCCGGCCACCTGGAAGGCAACATCATCGCCAAGGCGATGACCACCAAGGTCGAGATCGGTTTCGAGCCGTACAAGCCTTACCTGCCAACTTCGCCGGTGCCTGAGCCGGAAACCTACGCCATGCTGCTGGCCGGCCTGGGTCTGGTGGGCTTCATGGCGCGCCGCCGCAAGGCCGCCTAAGACACACCGTGTCGCCGCCGGCTGCCGCCGGCTAAGGAAGGGCTCCCGCGGGAGCCCTTTTTGTTGTCCGGCCACAGCGCGGCGGCTTTTTGCCGCCGCGCGGCGGCGGCGATTGCCTTGCCGTCGCCGCTGAGCTACATTGGGGCATCGTGCCCCAGGGAACCGACGTGCTCAACCCAGAGACTCTCTTGCTGGTGGAAGTCTGCATTACGCTGCTGACCACGGCGCTCTTGCTGGCCGCCGCCTTCTATACCGACTCGCTGGAGGAGCAGCGCCTGTGGGCGCTGGGCAATGTGACGGCTTGCGTCGGCCTGGCCATCTCGGCGACGGACGGCCTGCCGCAACTGGTCCACGGCGTGCTCAGCTACGGCGTCATGGCGCTCGGCATGGGCCTGGTCCTGCGCGGCGTGTGCCTGTTCTGCGCCGCGCCGTTGGCGTGGAACCGGGTGGCCCTGATCGTCGCCGCGCCGCTGGCGCTGGCCGGCTACTTCAGCGTGGTCGAGCCCAGCCTGCGCGCGCGGCTCGGCCTGAGCGGCTTCTATTTCGGCGCCCTGTGTTGGCTGTGCGCCGCCACCCTGCTGCGCCACGCCGACTGGCGCAGCGTCGCCATCAGCGTGCTCGGCTTCACCGCGCTGGGGCTGGCGCTGGGCGCGCGCGGCGTCTACCTGGTCCTGTATCCGCTGCCGCCGGACGGACGCGGCGCGCTGCCGTTGGACCTCAGCCTGCTGGCGACGGCGCTGGCCCAGGTCTGCGTCGCCTTCGGCATGGTGATGATGGTGACGCGGCGCTACGCCGAGCAGCTGCGCCGGCTGTCCACCCTCGACCCGCTGACCGGCGCGCTGAACCGCGCCGCGCTCGAGCAGCAGGGCGGCCGCGTCGCCCAGCGCACCTTGCACGGCGGGCGCAGCCTGTCGGTGCTGATGCTCGACGCCGACCACTTCAAGCAGATCAACGACAGCCACGGCCATCCGGCCGGCGACGAGGTGCTGCGCCACCTGACCCGCCTGCTGCGCCAGGAGTTGCGCCCGCTCGACCTGCTGGCCCGCTACGGCGGCGAGGAGTTCGTGCTGGTGCTCGACGGCATCGACCTGGCCGGCGCGGCCGGCGTCGCCGAGCGCCTGCGCGACAAGGTCGAGCGGGCGCCGGTGGCGGTCGACGGCCAGACCGTGCACTACACCGTCAGCGTCGGCGCGGCCTGCTCGGACGAGCACGGCTACGACCTGCTGCGCCTGATCGCCGTCGGCGACGCCGCCATGTACGCCGCCAAGCGGGCCGGCCGCAACCGCGTGGTCTGCCTGTGAACGGCGGCGCGGCGGCGCTGGCGCGGCGGCCCCCATGTCGGCCATAATAGGGAGACGCGGATACGTCGACCACCAACAGGAGAGATGCGATGGCCAACCAGGTTGCCATGGGCGCGATGCTCAGTTGCAGTTTCGGCGCGGCGCCGTCGTCGCTGGTGGTGCTGCCGACCAACTGCGTGCTGGCCGACGGGCCGCCGGCCGCGACCATCATGGACCACGTGCCGATGCTCAACATCATGCCCTTCGGCATGTGCAACTCGCCGGCCAATCCGATGGTGATCGCCGCCACCGCCGCCGCCCTCGGCGTGCTCACGCCGATGCCCTGCATCCCCGTCACCGCCGCGCCCTGGGTGCCGGGCGCGCCGACCGTGCTGATCGCCAATTTCCCCGCGCTCGACAACAACTGCAAGTGCATGTGCAACTGGGGCGGCGTGGTCGCCGTCAACAGCCCTGCCACCACCACCACGATGATTCCGTAGCGCCCATCCGACACTATGCCGCAAGTCGCCTACTTGCCTGTGGTACTTGCCAGTGGGTAATAAGCCACACTCTGGCGGACAGCTGTTGACCTAGGCCAAGGGAGCGCCCATATTCGAGTTGCGGGAGATTCTCTCCAATTCTATCCGGCGGCCTAGCCAGGCGACCGGTCCTCGGGCAGCGGCATAGCGGGAGTGAGCGATGTTTAATAATTTATTGATCAAATGGAAACTCGCCAGCCTGGTCGCCATCATGATGGTGGCGCTGGCCGTCATCGGCGGCAGCGGCTACAAGGGCATCGCCACCGTCGGCGGCGCCGTCAACGAGATCGGCGTGGTGCGCCTGCCCTCGATCCAGGGCCTGCCGATCATGAGCGAGGGCCAGACGGCGGTGGCGGCGGCCACGCTGACCACGGCGATCTACGAGAACGACTACCATTCGCAGGACAAGTTCGCTGCGGCGATCAAGCTGCACCAGCAGGCCTGGAAGCACATCGACGCCGGCTGGAAGAAATACGAGCCCTTGCCGCAGACCGACGAGGAGGCCGTGCTGTGGAAGCAGTTCGTTGCCGAGTTCGACGCTTGGAAGGCGGTCGACGGCAAGATCGTCGGCTTGATGAACACGCTGGCGGGTAACCAGGACGAGCAGAAACAGAAGGACATGTTCGTCGAGTTCTACCGCCAGTACGAACTGTCGCGGCCGCTGTTCCTGAAGGCCGAGGCGACGTTGATGAAGATCCAGGATTTGAACGACGCCATCGCCAAGGCCAGCGTGCAGGAGGGCGGAGACGCGCTGGTGCAAGCCAAGGGCGTGATGGTCGGCTCGGCGTTGTTGGCCATGCTGGTGGCGATCTGCTGCGCCGTCTACATCACCGGCACCATCACGCGGCCGCTCAACGAAGCGGTCAAGGTGGCGCGCACGGTGGCCTCGGGCGACCTGAGCAGCCGCATCGAGGTGCGCACCACGGAGGAGACCGGCCAGCTGCTCGGCGCCTTGAAGGAGATGAACGACAGCCTGGTGCGCATCGTCGGCCAGGTGCGCGCCGGCACCGACACCATCGCCACCGCCTCGACCCAGATCGCCAGCGGCAACCTCGACCTGTCCTCGCGCACCGAGGAACAGGCCAGTTCGCTGGAGGAGACTGCCTCGTCGATGGAGGAGCTGACCTCGACCGTTCGCGCCAACGCCGACAACGTGCGCCAGGCCAGCGCGCTGGCCGCCTCGGCCTCCGGCGTGGCGCTGCGCGGCGGCCAGATGGTCGGCCGCGTGGTGGCGACGATGGAGGCGATCAACCAGTCGTCCAACAAGATCGTCGACATCATCAGCGTGATCGACGGCATCGCCTTCCAGACCAACATCCTGGCGCTCAACGCCGCCGTCGAGGCGGCCCGCGCCGGCGAGCAGGGCCGCGGTTTCGCCGTCGTCGCCAGCGAGGTGCGCAACCTGGCGCAGCGCTCGGCCACGGCGGCCAAGGAGATCAAGGTGTTGATCGGCGACTCGGTCGGCCAGGTCGACGCCGGCAGCAAGCTGGTGGCCGAGGCCGGCGCGACGATGGACGAGATCGTCGCCAGCGTCAAGCGCGTCACCGACATCATGGGCGACATCAGCATGGCGACCCAGGAGCAGAGCGCCGGCATTGACCAGATCAACGTGGCGGTCAGCCAGATGGACAACGTGACGCAGCAGAACGCCGCGCTGGTCGAGCAGGCGGCCGCCGCTGCGGCCTCGCTGCAGGAGCAGGCCGGCGGACTGGCCGAGGTGGTCAGCGTGTTCCGCATCGACAGCGCGGCGGCGGCACGGCCGGCGGCACCGATCGTCGTCGCCGCGCGCCGGCCGCTGGGCTCGCCCGCCAAGCCCGCCAAGTCGATCAAGCCGACCTTGCGTCTGGCCGCCACGTCGAAGGTGGCGGCCGCCACGGCGGAGTGGGAAACGTTCTAAACTGTTTCGACGGTGGCGCTTGGGCGCCGTCAAACAGTGCGCGCGCCGGCGTGTTAACCTGATTCTCCAGGCGGATGCCAAGGAGCGATCATGCTGACGGACAATGGTGAATCGAGCATTGCGAACCAGGCGCGCGCCGACTATGCTGGGAAGATGGAAGCTCGCCTCGACAGAATGGAGGGAAGACTCACGGCCATTGAAGCGGACGTGGCCGTCATTCGCTCCAATTATGCGACCAAAGAAGACCTGGCTAAGCTCCGAGACGAGCTGAGGGGTGAGATTTTTTCCGGCAAGTCAGACGTGCAAAAGGCCATCAATGAGCAGACCTGGAAGATCCTCCACTTCATGACCGGCGTGGTGGTGGCCGTTGTAGGCGCCGTCTATTTCATCGCCCGCTACGTCCACTAGCGGCTCACAGCAGCCGCGCCACCTGCACGATCAACAGCGCCGACGGCACCAGCAGCAACTGCGCCAGCAGCGTGCCGGCCAGCCGGCTGCCCACCAGCCACACCACCGCCTTGCGGAACTGCGACTCGCTGACCCGCCCCTCGATGACGTCGTCGGTCATGCCCGACATGTGCGGATCGATGAACACCGCCATCATCACCGTCGCGCCGCCGTTGATGATCGACGACAGCGTGCTCGACGTCACCCGCACGGCCGGGTCCAGCGCGCCGGCGTACAGTGCGGCGAACACGCCCACCGTCCACAAGGCCACCGCGCCGACGTTGAGCAGCGTGACCGACAGCGATACACCGTTGCCCTTGTGCAGGCCGGCCAGGTTGGCGCCGGCCGGCGCGCTGGCCACCTCGCGCACGTAGGAGATGCCGCCCTTGAACAGCGCGTGCATCATCAGCTTGGGGATCGAGCGGTGCACCTGGAAATGCAGCACGGCGCGGCAGAACACGCGCTGGAAGGTGGGGATCAGCAGCGCACCGACGAGCGTGGCCAGCGAGGAGGCCAGCAGCAGCCAGCGGAAGTCCATCAGCAGGTCGAAGGCGCCGGTGGTCAGGTTGGTCTCGACCCGCTTGGCCATGAAGGGGCCGAGGAAGGAGTTGGAGGTGCGCGACACCAGCATCAGTATGCTGAACAGGGCCAAGGAGACGGCGATGCGCTTGGTGCGCACGCCGGCGATACGCACCGAGTAGGCCAGCGTGCCGATCAAATGGATCACGAAGGTGAGGAAGCAGATCAGTAGCAGTTGCTTGTCCATGCGAGCCTGTGGGTGGGGGAGGGGCGGCCGCGCATACTCGCATGAAATGGTCGATTCGGCAATGCCGGGCGGCGCGGGAACGCTGCGGCAGCGCAAACCAGCGGGCGATGGAAGGCGCTACCTTGGGGGGATATCACGCGCGGGAGTACGACATGCCCAGCAGTATCGAAAATCCAGTCCCCAGCAGCCAGCCCGACGACGATCCACCGATTGCGGATCTGGATAAGCGGGCCTATTATAAATACATGGAATCCAGGCTCAATCTCTTCGAGGCGAACTTGAGCACGTTGCGCTCCGACATGAATGCAGGTTTCGATAGGCTGCAGAGGGATATACATGTGCTACAGGAAACCACGCGCAGGCTTGAACTCAGCGATATCAAAACGCAGGCCGATATGGAAATGCTCAGGCACGACATCGCCTACATCCGTGACAACTACGCTACCAAGGCAGATCTGCAGGAAGCGATGATGAAGCTCACCTTGCGCATCATGGGCATGATGATGGTGATGACCGGCTCCTTGGTCGGCGCGATGTTCTTTATTGCACGTCATTCATCCTAGCCCGCATAACGACGAGCCAGTAGGGCTCACTCATAGGCGCCCAGCCGGCGCTGCTCCTCGGCGCTGAAGTTGGCGTCGCGCAGCTGCTGCAATTGCGCCTCGGTCCGCTCGTTCGGCGCGCCACCGCCCAGCAAGTCCTTGCGCTGCGCCTGGTAGGCGCCGATGCGGCGCTGCCAGTCGGCCTCCTCGCGGTCGACCTCGGCCAGGCGCGCCGCCGCCTCGGGCGAGAAGGCCGCCGCGCGCAGGCGGTACACCTCGTTGTCGCCGCCGCCCTGGGCGCGCAGTTGGCGCACCGAGTCCTCCAGGCGCAGCACCTGGCTGGGCGCGTCGCGCTCGGCGCGCAACGCCGCCGGCATGCGCGCGTCGAGCGCGGCCAGCCTGGCCTTGCGCTGCTCGGCCGTCAGCGTGGCGTCGCTGTTGATCTCCAGGCGGGCGATGGCGTCGTTGTCGTAGGCGTCGCCGGCGCCGAACAGGCCGTCGATTTCCTGCACACTGAAATAGCTGTGGCGCAGCTGCTGCATGGCGGCCAGGCGCTGCCGCGCGCCCTTCGCCAGGTCGTTGGTGGCCGGCAGGCCGCGCTCCAGCACCGCCAGCGCGCCCTTGTATTTGAGGTAGTTGTCGAGCAGGCGCTTGGCCGTCGCCGCCGCGCCCGGCTTGAGGCGGCGTTCCAGCTCGCGCTCGATCTCGGCCTTGATTGCGTTCAGGCTCCTCCTCGCCCAGGCCGGCCAGATAGTAGTCGAACAGACGGCCCAGTTCGGCGTCGACCACCAGCTGGTCGGCGCCGTCCTGGCGCAGCTCGCCGTCGGGCCGGGTGCCCTCCATCGAGCGCACGAACGCGAAATAGTTGGGATCGGCGCGCTCTTTGACCGGCGCCGCCGCCTCCGGTTTGAAGAAGGCGAAGTACAGCGCCGCCAGCAGTATCGCCAGCGCGCCCAGCCGCAGCAGTGTCGCGTTCGTGTTCATGCGCCTCTCCTTACAGTCCCAGGCCCTGCAGGCGGTTGGCCTGCTGGCGGAAGATGGTCACCGGGTTGGTCTCGAACAGGTTGGTGATGCCGACCAGCTGGTTGACCTCGTCGAGGTGGTTGAGCGCGTAGTCGTCGCGGATCACCCGGCCCAGGTGGCTCGAGCAGCTGGCCACCAGGCCGTCGTTCTTGGCGCCGTTGAAGGCGATGGCGGTCAGCGCCAACACCGGGTCGCTGACGTCGAGCACGTTGGTGTAGGGCTTGGCGCCGCTCCAGGAGAAGTAGTACACGCCGCGCGCCTGGTAGGCGCCCTCGCCGCAGGCCGTGGTCGGCACGCCCTCGGGATGGGCGGCGTTGAAGGCGGCGGTGCCGGCCGTGCTCAGCGAGACGGCGGCGGCGCGCGAGTTCTGCGGCAGGGTCGGGCTGCCCGACAGGAAGCTGATGAAGCCGGAGACGGCGTTGACCAGGCTGTAGCTGGCGCCCGGCACCGCACCGATCAGCACGTCGGCCACCTTGGAGCCCTTGTTGACGCCGCCCACGCTGCTGACCGAGGCCACCAGGTCGGGCCGCACCGAGGCGACGTAGCGGGCGGTCGGACCGCCGTGGCTGTGGCCGACCAGGTTGACCTTGGCGGCGCCGGTGGCGGCCAAAATCTGCTTGACCTGGGCCAGCAGCTGCTCGCCGCGCACCTCGGTGCTGTTGGCGGCCGACACCTGGGTGACGTAGACCTTGGCGCCGCCGTCGCGCAGGCCGGAGGCGATGCCGTAGAAGTAGTCGACGGGGCCGATGTTGTCGAAGCCGAACAGGCCGTGCACCAGCACGATCGGATACTTGGTTTGCGTGTAGCCGGCGGCCCAGGACGGCGCGGGCAGGGCGCAGGCGGCGATCAATAGCAGGGACAGCAGTTTCCAGAAGCGTTTCTTCATTTTTGTCTCCAATGGGTATTGAAATGAGATAGCTGAAAATGGACGAATAGTCCGTGCCGGCAACGCCTGTTTCCTCCCGGTCTGTGCCGGAAATAAAACGAGCAACTGCTCGGTTTTCGAAATGTAGCACCGCTTTTCCTGCCGCACATGCCGCACGTGGCAAAGCGCGGGCGGAATTTGCATTCGGCCCGAATCAGTTGTTTTCCTGAGATATAATTGTTCCGAAATTCAATCTTCGGGATGACCTTGCCGGCCCAATTCGACTTCCAGCGCTTCCAACAGATGACGCCGCTCGACGGCGCCAACATCTGGGCCTATCTACTCGACCGCTATGCCGAGCGCATCGGCGTCAAGCGCCGCAAGCCGGCGCTGGAAAACCTCGAGAAAATCTTCAACGCCACCTTCCGCCTGGCCAACGACGTCGGCTTCCGCGCCATGACGCTGCGCGACCTGAGCCGCGAGACGGGCATCTCGATGGGCGGCTTGTATGGCTATATCGACGGCAAGGACCAGCTGGCCGAAATGATCGAGGAGGTGGTGCGCCACGCCACCACCGAAATTCCGCGCATGTTCGCCGGGGTCGACAGCGCGCTGGACCGGCTGGAGGGGATGATACGGGCCTCGATCTACCTGTCGGAGATCCTGCAGCCGTGGTTCTACTTCGTCTACATGGATTCGCGCGTGCTGGCGGCCGAGCAGCGCCATGTGGCCAAGGAGTCCGAGCTGTACGTGCAGACGGTGGTCGCCGCCACCATCGAACAGATCGCGCCGCGCCCGCCCGGCGACGCCACGCTGCTGGCGGCGCACTGCCTGGCCCTGTTCCAGGACTGGTACGTCAAGCGCTGGAAGTACCGCGCCGCCAAAATCAGCCCCGACGACTTTGCCGACAGCACGGTGCGCTTCGTGCGCGGCTATCTCGACCACTCCGCCGCCTGAGCTGGCTCCGTCGTCCTCGCGCAAGTGGGACACGTCAATTCATGGCTCGTGCGTTTTCACAAATGGTTCTTGAAATTCCATTCTCAATCCACTACTGTTGAAGTGAGTTTCGATAAGGGGCCCGACATGGAACAACTGGATCGCATCACCCAGCAGCCCGAAGTGATGGGCGGCAAAGCGTGCATCCGTGGGATGCGCGTGACGGTCGGTATGTTGGTCGGCCAGATCGGTGCCGGCCACAGCATCGACGAAGTGCTTGCCGACTATCCCTATCTGGAGCGCGAGGACATCCTGCAGGCGCTTCGCTACGCCGCATGGCGAGCCGAAGAACGTGAGGTCCTGCCGACCATTGCATGAAACTGCTGGTCGATATGAATCTGTCTCCACGCTGGATCGGCGTGTTGAACGATGCGGGAATTGTGGCCGCACATTGGTCATCGCTGGGCGCCAGCAACTCGCCAGACTCGGAAATCATGGCTTACGCCAACACAAACAATTACGTGGTTCTCACTCACGATCTGGACTTCGGCACGATTCTGGCCGCCACGCAGGGTAAGAAGCCAAGCGTGGTGCAAATTCGCGCTGACGATGTCAGCCCGAACCTGATTGGCGTACAGGTCATAGCTGCCTTGCGGCAGATGGCGGAAGAACTGGAAGAGGGCGCGTTGCTCACCGTGGATGTCAAACGCACCAGGTTGCGGCTGCTGCCTCTGCAATGGTCGAAATGAACGATGTGCTTCGGCGCCTTCCGCGCCATGACGTCGCACGGCCTGAGCCGCGAGACGTGCATCCACC
This sequence comes from Rugamonas sp. DEMB1, assembly GCF_029834475.1. Taxonomy (GTDB): domain Bacteria; phylum Pseudomonadota; class Gammaproteobacteria; order Burkholderiales; family Burkholderiaceae_D; genus Rugamonas; species Rugamonas rubra. The sequence goes on from NZ_CP122407.1 coordinate 2,535,114, forward strand.
CAACGGCGAAACGTGAGGGTCAGACCCTGAGGGTCTGACCCTGGATGTCGTCCTTGGGCTTAGCTAGACTCGCCTACGCATGCCGCGCAGTGGCCTAGTTGGTCACCGGCTCGGCGGCCGCGGGCGGCAGCGGCGCCGCGTCGCCCATGTCGAGCGAATGCACCGCCGCGTCGCCGGTGAACTCCTCGTACAGCCACTCGCCGTTGACCTGCACCAGGCCGTCCGGCACCGGCCGTTCCTGCGCCGGACGCTTCTGCAGCGCCACGCGCATGTAGTCGATCCAGATCGGCATGGCCACGGTGGCGCCGAACTCGCGCCCGCCGAGCGACTTCGGATCGTCGTACCCCATCCACGACACGGCGACGATGCCGCCGCCGTAGCCGGAGAACCAGCCGTCGACGGCGTCGTTGGTGGTGCCGGTCTTGCCGGCGAGGTCGCTGCGGCCCAGCTTGGACGCCGCCGCGCCGGTGCCGCTGCGGACCACCTCGCGCAGCATGCTGTCGGTGACGAAGGCGTTGCGCGGGTCGATGACGCGGGCGCTGTCGGCCAGCGCCGCCGCCGGCTTGGCCTCGGAGATGACGGCGCCGTTGCCGTCGACGATGCGGGCGATCAGGTAGGGCTCGACCTGGTAGCCGCCGTTGGCGAACACCGCGTAGGCGCCGGCCAATTGTAGCGGCGTCACCGCGCCGGTGCCCAGGGTCAGCGTCAGGTTCTTCGGCTGCTTGGCCGGGTCGAAGCCGAACTTGCCCAGGTAGTTGTGGGCGAACGGCACGCCGACCGAGCGCAGGATGCGCACCGAGGCCACGTTCTTCGACTTGGCCAGCGCCGTGCGCATGCTGATCGGGCCGTCGTACACGCCGTCGTCGTTTTGCGGCTTCCAGGCCTCGTTGCCGGTGTCGGCGCCGGTCAGCTCGAGCGGCACGTCGTTGATCAGGGTGCCGGGCGAGAAGCCCTTTTCCAGCGCCGACGAGTAGATGAAGGGCTTCATCGACGAACCGGGTTGGCGCCAGGCCTGGGTCACGTGGTTGAATTTTTGCTGGTTGTAGTCGAAGCCGCCGACCAGCGCGTGGTAGGCGCCGGTGTTGGCGTCGATCGAGACGAAGGCCGCCGCCACCTGCGGCACTTGGCTGATCGCCCACAGATTCTTCTCGCCGCGCGTGACGCGGATGATCGCGCCGGGACGCAGGCGGATGGCGTCCTTGGCGTTGGCCGACAGCGCCGGCGCGGCCAGGCGCAGGCCCTCGCCGCTGATCTCGATCTCCTCGCCGGCCAGGGTTTCGACGCGCACGGCGCGCGTGCCGGCCTCCAGCACCACGGCCGGAATCAATCGGTCGCTGCCGGGACGCTTCTGCAGCGCCTCCTCGATGGCGTCGTCGCGCAGCTCGGCGTCGGCCGGCAGGGTGATGAAGGCCTCGGGGCCGCGATAGCCGTGGCGCTGGTCGTAGGCCAGCACGTTGCGCCGCACCGACTCGTAGGCGGCGTCCTGGTCGGCCTTGAGGATGGTGGTGTAGACGCTGATGCCCTTGGTGTAGCTGTCCTCCTTGAACTGGGCGAACACCACCTGGCGCGCCAGTTCGGCGACGTATTCGGCGTGGGTGTCGAACTCCTGGCCCCGGTTGTTGACGCGCAGCGGCTCGTGCAGCGCCTGTTCGTATTGGGCGTCGGTGATGTGGTTGAGCTCATGCAGGCGCTTGAGCACGGTGTGCTGGCGCTCGCGCGCCCGCTTCGGGTTGACCGCCGGGTTGTGCCGCGCCGGGTTCTGCGGCAGGCCGGCCAGCATGGCCGTTTCGGCGATGCTCAGGTCCCTTGATCGACTTGCCGAAGTAGGTCTGCGCCGCGCTGCCGAAGCCGAACGAGCGCTGGCCCAGGTAGATCTGGTTCATGTAGAGTTCGAGGATCTGGTCCTTGCTCAGCGCCGCCTCGATCTTATAGGCCAGCATGACCTCGTTGAGCTTGCGGCCGATGACCTTCTCGCGGGTCAGGAAGAAGTTGCGCGCCACCTGCATGGTGATGGTCGAGCCACCCTGGCGGAAGCCGCCGGCCAGGTTGGACTTGGCGGCGCCCATGGCGCGGATCCAGTCGATGCCGCCGTGCTCGTAGAAGCGCGTGTCCTCGATGGCCAGCAGCGCCTTCTTCATCATGTCCGGCATGTCCTTGATGGGCACGAAGTCGCGGTGCTCCTCGCCGAATTCGCCGATCAAGACCTTGTCGGCGGTGTAGATGCGCAGCGGGATCTTGGGGCGGTAGTCGGTGACGGCGTCGAGCGCCGGGAGTTTGGGCGCCACGTACAGCATGAGATAGCCGAGCAGGCCGGCACCGGCGATCGCCGCGCCGGCGGCGGCCACAATCACGCCGCGCACGACATTGCGGCGGCTGAACAAGTTGGAGGAAGCGGTCAAAGAGAATTCTCACGGTGGCTAGGTGGGCGAATTATAGACCAAGCAAAAAACCGCGCCGCCCGTCTAGAGTTTGCCCACTACCACCTTGACTTTGGCCTCGCGCAGCAGGCTGGCCAGCGCGGCCGGCGGCGGCGCGTCGGTGAATAGGATGTCGATCTGCGACAGGTGGGCCAGGCGCACCAGCGCCTTGCGGAAGAACTTGTCCTGGTCGGCCACCAGCCACACCTCGCGCGACTGCTCGATGATGGTCTGCGCCACCTTGACCTCGCGCGCGTCGAAGTCGCGCAGGCTGCCGTCCTCGTCGATGCTGGAGATGCCGATGATGCCGATGTCCACCTTGAACTGGCGGATGAAGTCGATGGTGGCCTCGCCGACGATGCCGCGGTCGCGCCCGCGCACCACGCCGCCGGCGACGATCACTTCGCATTCGTTGTTGTCGGCCAGGATGGCGGCCACGTTCAGGTTGTTGGTCACCACGTGCAGGCCCTTGTGGTAGGCCAGCGCCCGCGCCACTTCCTCGGTGGTGGTGCCGATGTTGATGAGCAGCGAGCAGCCGTGCGGCACATGCTCGGCCACCGCCTTGGCGATGGCGCGCTTGGCGTCGCTGTTGAGGGTTTGGCGCTGGCTGTAGTCGATGTTCTCGACCGAGGAGGGCAGGCCGACGCCGCCGTGGTAGCGCGCCAACAGCTTCTCCTCCTCCATGTGCTTGACGTCGCGCCGCACCGTCTGCGGCGTCACGCCCAACTGCTGGGCCAGCTCTTCCACCGACATGGTGACCTTCTGCCTGACTGCTTCGAGTAGTCTTCGTTGTCTCGGGTTTAGTATCATTTTCTGATCGTTTTTATTGGAAGAGATGTAAAACGAAAACAAACGAACAAATTGTTATAGAAATTTGTTGCTACGGATTCGTATTTTGTCGTATCTTATTGTCTGTATCTTAACCAGAGTAGCGCGCCATGCATAGCCCCTATGCACGCGCTGGGCAAATTTCACGGCTTGAAGCGGAGAACCGATGGCACAGGCGCAACAAAAAATCGACTGCGATGTCTTGGTGGTGGGTGGCGGCATCAACGGCGCCGGCATCGCGCGCGACGCGGCGGGACGCGGCCTGTCCGTGGTGCTGTGCGAGAAGGACGATCTGGCGGCGCACACCTCGTCGGCCTCGACCAAGCTGATCCACGGCGGCCTGCGCTATCTGGAATACTATGAATTCAACCTGGTGCGCAAGGCGCTGATCGAGCGCGAGGTGCTGCTGCGCTCGGCGCCGCACATCATGTGGCCGCTGCGCTTCATCATGCCGCACGATAAGGGCCAGCGCCCGGCGCTGCTGATCCGCGCCGGCCTGTTCCTCTACGACTTCCTGGCCAAGCGCGAGATCCTGCCCGGCTCGTCGAGCATCGACATGCGCAGCCACGTCGCCGGCAAGCCGCTCAAGCACGGCTTCACGCGCGGCTTCATCTACTCCGACGGCTGGGTCGACGACGCCCGCCTGGTGGTGCTCAACGCGATGGACGCGGCCGAGAAGGGCGCCACCATCCTGACCCAGACGGCCTGCACCTCGGTCAACCGCCTGGCGGACAAGTGGCAGGCCACGCTGCGCCAGGCGCCATCCGCCGGCGCGCCGGACGGCCAGCAGATCCAGGTCAACGCGCGCTATCTGGTCAACGCCGCCGGGCCGTGGACGGCCGACTTCCTGAACGGCGCGCTGCCGCAGGGCGGCGGCAAGCAGCTGCGCCTGATCAAGGGCAGCCACATCGTCGTCAAGCGCATCTTCGAGCACGACAACGCCTACATCTTCCAGAATCCGGACGGCCGCATCGTTTTCGCCATCCCCTACGAGCAGGACTTCACGCTGATCGGCACCACCGACCTTGACTACAAGGGCGACACCAACAAGGTGGCCATCGACCAGACGGAGATCGACTACTTGTGTGAGCTGGCCAGCTACTACTTCACCAATCCAATCAAGCCGGCCGACGTGGTGTGGACCTATTCCGGTGTGCGCCCGTTGGTGGAGGACGAGGCGGCCGACGCCAAGGCCGTCACGCGCGACTACCGCTTCGAAGTCGACCAGGGCGGCGCGCCGCTGCTCAGCGTCTTCGGCGGCAAGATCACCACCTTCCGCAAGCTGGCCGAGGAGGCCGTCGACTTGATCGCCAAGGACTTGAACACGAAAAGCGGCGCCTGGACCGAGCAAGCCTGCCTGCCCGGCGGCGACCTGTTCGGCGCCGCGCCGCAGAACCGCGCCGTGCTGGAGTTCGACGGCTGGGTGAACGGCCTGCAAACGCGCTACCACTGGCTGCCGCCGAAACTGGTGAGGCGCTATGCGCGCGCCTACGGCACCCGCATCCACACGCTGCTGGAGGGGCGCAATATGCCGTCCGACATGGGCGAGCAAATCCTCGACAACCTGTACCAGGCCGAGGTGGACTACCTGCGCAAGCACGAATGGGCGCGCAACGCCAAGGACATCCTGTGGCGGCGCTCGAAACTGGGGCTGCATCTGGGCGCCGGCGCCGAGCAGCGCCTGGGCGAGTGGCTGGCGGCGCACCCGAACTAATTTTTTAAACGCCGGCGCGGCCATGGTGGCACATGGTGGCGCGGGCGAACGCGGCAAATAAAACAGCAGCAAAAAACAGTAGTAAATTGAGGAGACAAGAGTGCAACTTGTACTGGATAAGATCAGCAAGAAGTATGGCGCTGAAGACCACCTATACCCGATGTCGCTGGAGCTGGTGCCCGGCACCATCAACGTGCTGCTCGGGACCACCAAGGCCGGCAAGACCTCGCTGATGCGGGTCATGGCCGGGCTGGACAAACCGACTTCCGGCCGCGTGCTGGTGGACGGGCGCGACGTGACCGGCGTGTCGGTCAGCAAGCGCAATCTGGCGATGGTGTATCAGCAGTTCATCAACTACCCGGCCTTCACGGTGTTCGACAACATCGCCTCGCCGCTGCGCCTGCGCAAGGTGCCGGAGGCCGAGATCCGCGTCCGCGTGCTCGACCTGGCCGAACGCCTGCACATCACGCCGTATCTGCAGCGCACCCCGGCCGAGCTGTCCGGCGGCCAGCAGCAGCGCACCGCGCTGGCGCGTGCGCTGATCAAGCAGGCCGACCTGCTGCTGCTCGACGAGCCGCTGGTCAACCTCGACTACAAGCTGCGCGAGGAATTGCGCCGCGAGTTGACCGAGTTGTTCTCGGACGGCCGCACGACGGTGGTGTACGCCACCACCGAGCCGCTCGAGGCGCTGCAACTGGGCGGCCACACCGTGGTGCTGCACGAGGGACGCCTGCTGCAGCAGGGCCCGACCCTGGACGTGTTCAACGCGCCCAACTCGATCCAGACCGCGCGCACCTTCAGCGACCCGCCGATCAACCTGATGCCGGCCCGCATAGACGCCGAAGGCCGCGCCCAGCTGGGCGCCGGCCTGACCATCCCGCTCAGCGCCGCGCAGCTGCAAGCTGCCGCCGGCCACGGCGAGGTGGTGCTGGGCCTGCGCGCCCACAGCCTGTACATGCACGCCCACTCGGCGGCCGACTTCGCCATCGAGGCGCAGGTCGACCTGGCCGAGATCAGCGGTTCGGAAACCTATGTCCACGCCCGTCGCGGCACCATCAACCTGGTGGCCCAGCTGACCGGCGTGCACAACCTGGAGCTGGGCATGGTCTGCAATATGTACTGCCAGCCCGCGTCGCTGTTTGTCTTTAGTGCCGCCGGCGCCTTGCTGTTCGCGCCGACGCAACCATCCTTCGGAGCATAAGCATGGCCCGCATTGAACTGATCGATCTGGCGCATGCCTACAAACCGAATCCGTCGGCCCCGACCGACTACGCGCTGCGGCCAATGACCAAGACCTGGGACGACGGCGGCGCCTACGCGCTGCTCGGCCCGTCCGGCTGCGGCAAGACCACGCTGCTCAACATCATCTCCGGCCTGGTCAAACCCTCGCACGGCCGCGTGCTGTTCGACGGCCGCGACGTCACGCAACTGCCCACCGAGGCGCGCAACATCGCCCAGGTGTTCCAATTCCCGGTCATCTACGACACCATGACGGTGTACGACAACCTGGCTTTCCCGCTGCGCAATCGCGGCTGGAAGGAGCCGGAGACGCGCAAGCGCGTCGAGCAAGTGGCCGAGATGCTGGAGCTGTCGCACGACTTGAAGATGCGCGCCTCAGGCCTGTCGGTCGACGCCAAACAGAAGATCTCGCTGGGCCGTGGCCTGGTGCGTCCCGACGTCGCCGCCGTGCTGTTCGACGAGCCGCTGACCGTCATCGACCCGCACCTGAAATGGCTGTTGCGCCGCAAGCTCAAGGAGATCCACCACGAACTCAAACTGTCGCTGATCTACGTCACCCACGACCAGGTGGAGGCGCTGACCTTCGCCGACCAGGTGGTGGTGATGACCCAGGGCGAGGTGGTGCAGACCGGTAGCGCCCAAGCGCTGTTCGAGGAACCCGAGCACACCTTCGTCGGCTACTTCATCGGCAACCCCGGCATGAACCTGCTCGACTGCACGGTGCACGACGGCCTGGCCCGCATCGACGCCAACGACGTGCCGCTGTCGGCCGCCGCCAAGGCCGCGCTGGCCGGCGTGGATGGCAAGATCACGCTGGGTATCCGTCCCGAGTTCGTCGAACTGGCCGCCGGCCAGCAGCCGGACACGGTGGCCGCCACGGTGGTCGCGGTGCGCAATATGGGCACCCACTACCTAGCCGAGTTCCGGGTTGGCGCCAACAGCGTCGCCGCCAAACTGCGCGCCTGCGACGCAGTGGTCGGCGCCCAGGCCTGGCTGCGCTTCCCGCAGGAGCGCACTCTCTACTACGTCAACGATAAACGGGTGGCTTAATGAAATCGTATAACAACCGCGCCTGGTGGCTGATCCTGCCGGTGCTCCTGTGCGTCGCCTTCTCGGCGATCCTGCCCCTGATGACGGTGGTGAACTACTCGGTGCAGGACATCCTGAGCCCGACGCAGAAGGTCTTCGTCGGCACCGAATGGTTCCGCACCGTGATGCGCGACTCCGACCTGCACGGCGCGCTGCTGCGCCAACTGGTGTTCTCGTTGTCCGTGCTGGCGGTGCAGATCCCGCTCGGCATCTTGATCGCGCTGTGCATGCCGGCCGACGGCTGGCGCGCCTCGCTGGCGCTGGTGCTGATCGCGCTGCCGCTGCTGATCCCGTTCAACGTGGTCGGCACCATCTGGCAGATCTTCGGCCGGGGCGACATCGGCCTGATGGGCTACACGCTCAACAACTTGGGCATCAACTACAACTACAACGGCAACTCCACCGACGCCTGGCTCACCGTGATGGTGATGGACATCTGGCACTGGACGCCGCTGGTGGTGCTGCTTTGCTACGCCGGCCTGCGCGCCATTCCCGACGCCTACTACCAGGCCGCCCGCATCGACGGCGCCTCGCGCTTCGCCGTGTTCCGCTACATCCAACTGCCGAAGATGCGCAACGTGTTGATGATCGCCGTGCTGCTGCGCTTCATGGACAGCTTCATGATCTACACCGAGCCCTTCGTGCTGACCGGCGGCGGACCGGGTAACGCCACCACCTTCCTGTCGCAGTACCTGACGCAGAAAGCCGTCGGCGCCTTCGACCTTGGCCCGGCCTCGGCGTTCTCGCTGATCTACTTCCTGATCATCCTGCTGTTCTGTTTTGTGCTCTACACCTGGATGCAGCGTGTCGGCACGGGAGATGCCAAATGATGGATAAACGAATCACAACGCCGGTGCTGGTGTTGTTCCTGCTGCTGTCGATGCTGCCGATCTACTGGATGCTCAACATGTCGCTCAAGACCAACGAGGAGATCGTCGGCGTGTTCGGCCTGTGGCCGCAGAACCTGACCTTCGCCAACTTCAAGGTCATCTTCACCGACCCGGCCTGGTACAGCGGCTACATCAACTCGATGATCTACGTCGCCATGAACATGGTGTTCTCGGTCTCGGTGGCGCTGCCGGCGGCCTACGCCTTCTCGCGCTACCATTTTTTGGGCGACAAGCACCTGTTCTTCTGGCTGCTAACCAACCGCATGACGCCGCCGGCCGTGTTCCTGCTGCCGTTCTTCCAGCTGTACTCGACCGTCGGCCTGATGGACACCCACCTGGCCGTGGCGCTGGCGCACATGGTGTTCAACGTGCCGCTGGCGGTGTGGATTCTGGAGGGCTTCATGTCCGGCATTCCGAAGGAGATCGACGAGACGGCCTACATCGACGGCTACAGCTTCCCGCGCTTCTTCGTGCGGATCTTCCTGCCGATGATCAAGTCGGGCATCGGCGTGACGGCCTTCTTCTGCTTCATGTTCAGCTGGGTCGAGCTGCTGCTGGCACGCACCCTGACCTCGGTGAACGCCAAGCCGATCGCCGCCACCATGACGCGCACCGTCTCGGCCGCCGGCATGGACTGGGGCGTGCTGGCCGCCGCCGGCGTGCTGACCATCGTGCCGGGCGCGCTGGTGATCTGGTTCGTGCGCCACTACATCGCCAAGGGCTTCGCCATGGGCCGCGTTTAAACAAGGGAAATGACTATGGAATCGAATACCGAAAGCTTGTTCGCCTGGATGGCGTGGACCCCGGAAGTGGCGATCTTCTTCGTGGCGATCCTGCTGATGTTGGTCGGCATGTCGCTGTGGCAGGTGCGCTCGCCGAGCATCGAGCGGCGCGGCTTTTTGCCGATGCCGACCACGCGCGGCGACCGCCTGTTCATCGGCCTGCTGAGCGCCGCCTACGTCAATCTGGCCTGGGCCGGCTTGACCGACGTGACGCAGATGATGGGCGCCGGCATCAGCTTCATTGTGCTGTTGATTGTGATGCGCTGGGGATGATATGGTAGCGCTAAATTGAAATTGAATTAAGGTTGTTGTTTTAGCTGGGATGGAACCTTCCTCTATCCGGCGAGCAGGTCCCGGAAGGTCATAAAAAGGAGATAAGTGATGAAATTAAGATTGACGGCCCTGGCGGCTGCGGCAATGTTGGTATCGAATGCTTCCTGGGCTGATATGAAATCGGCCGAGACGTGGGTCGACAAGGAATTCCAGCCTTCGAGCCTGAGCAAAAAGCAGCAGCTCGAAGAGATGAAGTGGTTCATCGACGCCGCCGAGAAGCTGAAGAAGAAGGGCATCAAGGAAATCAGCGTCGTCTCCGAGACCATCGACACCCACGTCTACGAGTCGAAAACGCTGGCCAAGGCCTTCGAGGAAATCACCGGCATCAAAGTCAAGCACGACATCATCCAGGAAGGCGACGTCGTCGAGAAGCTGCAAACCTCCATGCAGTCCGGTAAAAGCATCTACGACGGCTGGATTTCCGACTCCGATTTGATCGGCACCCACTTCCGCTACGGCGCCATCGAGCCGCTGTCCGACTACATGAAGGGCAACGGCAAGGACTACACCAATCCGGGCCTGGACTTGAAGGACTTCATCGGCACCAGCTTCACCACCGCGCCGGACGGCAAGCTGTACCAGCTGCCCGACCAACAGTTCGCCAACCTGTACTGGTTCCGCGCCGACTGGTTCGCCCGCAAGGCAGTTGCAAACCAAATTCAAGGCCAAGTACGGCTACGACCTGGGCGTGCCGCAAAACTGGTCGGCCTACGAGGACATCGCCGAGTTCTTCACCAACGACATCAAGGACATCGACGGCAAGAAGGTGTTCGGCCACATGGACTACGGCAAAAAAGATCCATCGCTGGGCTGGCGCTTCACCGACGCCTGGCTGTCGATGGCCGGCGCCGCCGACAAGGGCATCCCGAACGGCCTGCCGGTCGACGAGTGGGGCATCCGCGTCGCCGCCGACAAGTGCACGCCGGTGGGCGCATCGGTTGCGCGCGGTGGCGCCACCAACTCGCCGGCCGCCGTCTACGCGCTGACCAAGTACGTCGACTGGATGAAGAAGTACGCCCCGCCCGCCGCCAACGGCATGACCTTCTCCGAAGCCGGCCCGGTGCCTGCCCAGGGCGAGGTGGCGCAGCAGATCTTCTGGTACACCGCCTTCACGGCCGGCATGATCAAGCCGGGCCTGCCGGTGGTGGACAAGGACGGCAAACCGAAGTGGCGCATGGCGCCGTCGCCGCACGGCCCTTACTGGAAGCCCGGCATGCAGAACGGCTACCAGGACGTCGGTTCCTGGACCTTCTTCAAAGTCGACCCCGGACGACCGCAAGGCCGCCGCCTGGCTGTACGCCCAGTTCGTGACGTCGAAGACCGTGTCGCTGAAAAAGTCGATCACCGGCCTGACCTTCATCCGCGAATCGGACATCAAGCACGACTACTTCACCAAGCACGCCGACCAGTACGGCGGCCTGATCGAGTTCTACCGCAGCCCGGCCCGGGTGGCGTGGACGCCGACCGGCAACAACGTGCCCGACTATCCGAAGATGGCGCAGCTGTGGTGGAAGAACGTGGCCACCGCCGTCACCGGCGAGAAGACCCCGCAGGTGGCGATGGACACGCTGGCCGAGGAAATGGACACCGTGATGTCGCGGCTTGAGCGCGCCGGCATGAAGAACTGCCCGCCCAAGCTGAATCCGAAGGGCGATCCGAACAAGTACCTGTCGGACAGCGCCGCGCCGTGGAAGAAGCTGGGCAACGAGAAGCCGAAGGGCGAGACCATCCCTTACGACAAGCTGCTGCAAGCCTGGAAGGAAGGCCGCGTGCGCTAAGCCCAACTTAGCCCGCAGCCGTACCGAGCTCCCAGCTTGCTGCGGCATGCGCCAGCGCGCATGCCGCATTTTTTTTGGCGGGACTTCAAGGCGCCGGGGATGCCGGCAAACCCACCGGTGTGGAGCCAGGGTCAGACCCTAGGGTCTGACCCTCGATTTTTGCCCTTGGGTTTCCCCGGCATCCCGCCACACCGTGCAGTACCCATTTTTTAGCCGACACCATGAGCAAATACATACTCGCCCTCGACCAGGGCACGACCAGTTCGCGCGCCATTCTGTTCGACCACGCGGGCCATCCGCACGCGATCGAACAGCAGGAGTTCAGGCAGATCTTCCCGCAGCCGGGCTGGGTCGAGCACGACGCCAACGAGATCTGGCAGTCGCAACTGGAGGTGATGCGCAAGCTGATGCGCGAGCATGGCGTGACGGCGGCCGACATCGCCGCCATCGGCGTGACCAACCAGCGCGAGACCACCGTGCTGTGGGACCGCGCCAGCGGCGAGCCGGTCGCCAACGCCATCGTCTGGCAGGACCGGCGCAACGCCGCGCTGTGCGACCGCCTGCGCGAGCAGGGCAAGGCCGCGCTGTTCCAGCAAAAGACCGGCCTGGTGCTGGACGCCTACTTCTCCGCCACCAAGCTGACCTGGCTGCTCGACCATGTGCCCGGCGCGCGCGACAAGGCGCTGCGCGGCGAACTTGCCTTCGGCACCATCGACAGCTGGTTGATCTACAAGATGAGCGGCGCCCACATCACCGACACCAGCAACGCCGCCCGCACCATGCTGTTCAACATCCACACGCTGGCGTGGGACGAGGAACTGCTCGAGCTGCTCGGCATTCCCGCCTCGCTGCTGCCGCGCGTCGTGCCGAGCAGCGGCGTGGCGGCGCACACCCACGCCGAGCTGCTGGGCGCGCCGCTGCCCATCGCCGGCATCGCCGGCGACCAGCAGGCCGCCACCTTCGGCCAGGCCTGCCTGCGCCCCGGCATGGCCAAGAACACTTACGGCACCGGTTGCTTCATGCTGATGAACGTCGGCGGCAAGCCGGTCGCCTCGCAGAACCAGCTGTTGATGACGGTGGGTTGGACCCTCAACCGGGGGGGCGCCGTCTGCGCCGACGCCACCGACTATCTGCTCGAAGGCAGCGCCTTCGTCGCCGGCGCGGCGGTGCAGTGGCTGCGCGACGGCCTGGGCATCATCCGCGACTCTTCCGAGGTCGAGGCGCTGGCCTCCAGCGTGCCGGACGCCGGCGGCGCCGTCTTCGTGCCGGCCTTCGCCGGCCTGGGCGCGCCGTACTGGGCCCGTACGCGCGCGGCACCATCGTCGGCATCACGCGCGGCACCACCAAGGCGCATTTGGCGCGCGCCGCGTTGGAAGGCGTGGCCTGCCAGAACGTCGATGTGCTGGCGGCGATGCAGCGCGACGCCGGCATGCCGCTGACCGAACTGCGCGTCGACGGCGGCGCGGCGCGCAACGACATGATGATGCAGTTCCAGGCCGACCTGCTCGACGTGCCGGTGGTGCGGCCGATGGTCACCGAGACGACGGCGCTGGGCGCCGCCTATCTGGCCGGTCTGGCGGTGGACTTTTGGGCCTCGCTCGACGAGATCGGCGCGCAGTGGCGCATGGAGCGCCGCTTCGAGCCGCACATGAGCGTGGACGAGCGGCAGGGCCGCATGCACGCCTGGACGCGCGCGGTGGAGCGCTCGCGCGCCTGGGTGGAGTAGGCTTTTGCGTCCTGTGGCAACGCAGCTAAGCTAAGAAAAACCACCGGCGAAAATCTAGGGTCAGACCCTGAGGGTCTGACCCTGGCTCTCTGCCGTTGGGTGGTTTTCTAGCCGCTGGCGCCTTAAATTCGCGGCATCAACGGCCGCTGGCGCTGCCGTCGGTCAGCGGCGCCGCCGCTTGCGCCGCAGCCGCGCCCCATGCCGCCGCCGGCAGGCGGGCCTGCGCGACGGCGCTCCACTGCGCGCGCTGGGCCGGGTCGCTGAGCGCGGCCCAGTTCTGCGTCAAGGCCTTGAGCAGCAGGGGCGTGAGCGCGTCCAGGCGCGGACGCAGCTCGCGCGCCAGGTCCGGCACCTGCTCGAAGCGGCCGGCCTTCTGCTGCCGCCAGCGCTCGAACAGATCGCGCTGCACCGTTTTCGCCGCCTCGATCTGCGCCTCGAAGAAGCTCTCGGCCCAGGCTGCCGGCACGCCGGCTTCGGCGGCCTGGCGCGCCAGCGCCGCGATGATGAGCCGTTCGCGCGGCAGATCCTCGATGGCCGCCTGGCTGTTCCATTTGTAGCGCGCCACGTCGGGCATCAGCGCCAGACGCTCGTCCATCAGCGCCAACAGCGCGTCCGGGCCGGCCAGCGCCGCGCCCTTGCTCCACGGCCAGGCCAGCCACTTGTCCTGCACCCGGCGCACACTGCCGCTTTCAATGGATTGGTGCAGCCACTGGTCGACCCATGCCTTCCATACTAAGTCGCGCGGCAACAGGAAGGCCTTCTCGGAAAAGTCGAAGGGCGCCTCCGGGTGCACGGCGCACAGCTGCGGCCGCAGGCGCTGTTGCAGGCGGGCCTCGACGGCGTCGGTGATCATCAAGTCGGCGCGGCCGGCGACGATCTCGTCGAAGATCGTCACGTTGTCGGGGTGTACCGTGAGGCGCGCGTGGCTGGCGTTGGCGCGCGCGAAGCGCTCGTTGGTGCCGCCGGGATTGACCACCAGGCGCACCTCCGGCCGGTCGATCTGCTCCAGGCTGTGGAAGCGGGCCAGGTTCTCGCAGCGGGTGATCGGCGTCTTGCCGTCGCGCAGATAGGGGATGGAAAACAGCGCCCGCTTCTGCCGCTCCAGGCTGATGGAGATGCCGCCCACGGCGATGTCGAACTTGTTGTCGGCGAAATCGTCCATCAGCGTCGGCCAGCTGGTGGCGACCCATTCCAGCTTGACGCCGAGCGAGCGGGCCAGCATGCCGGCCAGCTCCGCGTCGCTGCCCTGGTAGGCGCCGCCGGCCGGGTCGCGGTAGCTGAACGGCTTGTAGTCGCTGGTGATGGCCACGCGCACGCTGCCGCGCGCGAGGATCTGGTCGAGCCGGTTGGCCGGCTCGGCATGGCGGGCAGCGTTCAACAGCAGCGTGCTCAACAACAATGCGATGGTTTTCATTTTGCTTCGGTTTCCTCTCCGGTTGTTGGCGCGCGCCGGTGTTTAGATCAGCACTGGATCGAGTTGTTGCAGCATACCTACCGCCTGGGCGACTTTGCCTTGCAACTCATCATTCTTGAAAGCGCCTTGTTCGACATCGAAGTTCTCATAGAAACTCGGGATGGCCAGGCTGGCTTTGACATGGCCGGCGAAGAACGGTGCCGAGCCGGTCGCGGCGGCCAACACGGTGGCGCCGCCGCGCGCGCCCGGCGAAGTGGCAAGGAGGACCATCGGCTTGTCCTGGAACACCTTGGGCTGGATACGCGAGCACCAGTCGAACAGGTTTTTATAGGCAGCGCTGTAGGAGCCGTTGTGCTCGGCGAACGAGACGATGATGGCGTCGCTTGCGGCGATCTTTTGCAGGAAGGCCTTGGCCAGCTCCGGATGGCCGTACTCCGCCTCGCGGTCGACACTGAACAAGGGCATTTCGTAGTCGTTCAAATCGAGCACCTCGACATCAGCACCTTCCAGCAAACCAGCCGCATATGTCGCTAATTTCTTGTTGATGGATTGACGGCTAGTGCTTGCTGCAAATGCTAACAATTTCATGTTTGTCCTAAACGGTGGTGTGGATTGCTGCATGCAATGCTGCAGTACCGCGATCATAAACTTGAACTACAATATTGCAAATAGTGAAATGCTGGAAGAACTACTCAGAAATATGAACAATAGCGAGAGCGATGAATAAACTTGACGCGATGGAGGTGTTCGTCCAGGTGGTCGACGCCGGCGGCTTCACGCGCGCGGCCGAGAACATGCAGCGGCCCAAGGCGACCGTGTCGACACAGATCCAGGCGCTGGAGCGGGAGCTGGCCGTCAAGCTGCTGCACCGGACCACGCGCCAGGTCAGCGTGACCACCGAAGGCGCCGCCTACTATGAACACTGCCGGCGCATCCTGGCCGACGTGCACACGTCCGAGGAGTCGCTGTCGCGCAGCCGCCAGAGCCCCAGCGGCCGCTTGCGGGTGGACGCGCCAACCGGGCTGGCCAGCGCCATCCTGATTCCCGCCATGCCCGATTTTTTCCACCGTTATCCGGACATTTCGCTGGAGCTCGGCTGCAGCGACCGTCCGACCGATCTGATCGAGGCGGGCGTCGACTGCGCGCTGCGCGGCGGCGTGCTCGACGACTCCAGCTTGATCGCGCGCCGCGTGGCGACCATGCGCTTCGTCACCTGCGCGGCGCCGGCCTACCTGGCCGCGCACGGCCGGCCGGAACACCCCGGGGGACCTGCTGCAGCACCGCTGCGTCAATTACTTCTCC
Source organism: Rugamonas sp. DEMB1 (assembly GCF_029834475.1). Taxonomy (GTDB): domain Bacteria; phylum Pseudomonadota; class Gammaproteobacteria; order Burkholderiales; family Burkholderiaceae_D; genus Rugamonas; species Rugamonas rubra. The sequence continues at coordinate 2,550,626 of NZ_CP122407.1, forward strand.
GCACGCAGCGGCAAGATCGCCGAGTGGGATTTCGCGCGCGGCCGCGAGCGCATCCGCGTCGCGCTGCCCGGCAGCATCGCCGTCAACGACTCCAACGCCTATGTCAGCGCCGGACTGGCCGGCGTGGGCATCGTGAAGATGTCGACCGTTATGGCCGGGCCGATGATCGCGCAGGGGCATTTTCAGCTGCTGCTGCCGGAATGGACCACCATCCCCATGCCGATCCACGTGGTGTATCCGCAAAACCGCCACCTGTCGACCAAGGTGCGGGTGTTCACCGACTGGGTCGCCGAACTGCTGCACAACCATCCCCGCATGCGCTTGTCGAATGGGGCGGCTTGCCGGGCTAGTTCCTTTCCAGTAGCTTCAGGCGATCGAGCGCATTCTGATTCTTTGGGTTGAGTTCCAGGGAGCGGCGATAGTGCTGGATCGCCGGCCCGGTGGCCGAGTCCGCCTCGTAGGCCTCGGCCAGGCTGTCGTGCGCGTTGGCGCTGTCGGGATAGCGTTGCGCCGCGAGGGCAAGCACCGCGATGGCCGACTTGGTCTGGCGCTGGGCCAACAGGCGATAGCCCCAGCCGTTCAGGGCGCCGTCGCTGGGCGCGGAAACGGCGTACTTTTCCGTCACCTGGCGTAGTTTCTGGTCGATATTGTCGAAGCTGGCGGCGCCGAACTGTTCGCGCAGGCGGTACAGCGCGTAGCCGCCGCCGTTGATCTTCCTGAGCGCCGGCACGTAGTAGCCGGCCACCGTGTCGATCAACTGTTCCGGTTGGCCGCCGGCAAGGTTGGTCAGGATGATGACGGCCAGGTCGTCGTCCGGGTAGACGTAGAAGGCCGAGCGGCCACCGCCTATGCCGGCGACGGCGCGGTGCTCGCCGCGGCGGATCGCCGGCCAGCCCATGGCCCACGGCGCCGGCTTGCCGTCCGAGTAGGCCGAGGGCTCCCACAGCTGGTTGAGGCTGGCGGGCTTGAGCAAACGGCCTTGCTGCAGGGCGACGATCCACTTGGCCAGCTCTTGCGCGCTGCTATTGATGCCGGCGCCGGTGCGCATGTTCGGCGTGAAGTCCTCGATCACGTTCTTCAGGGTCGTGCCGTCGCCCGCCAGATGATACGAGTTGGCCTTGTTGTTGATGACGTCCCGGCTGTCGCCGAAGCTGGTGTTGGGCATGCCGACCGCGTCGAACTGCCGGCGCTGGATGAACTGGAGGAAGGGCTGGCCGCTCAGGCGGTCGATGATTTTCCCCAGCAGCAGATAGTTGGTCTGGTTGTAGCTGAAGCGCTGGCCGGGCGCGAACTCCATCGGCAGCGTTTGCACGGCTTTCCAGGAGGCTTCCGGGCTGCCCGCGATCAAACCCGAGCTGCGCTGGTCCAGGATGTCGGGAAGGCCGGAGGTGTGGGCGAGCAGCTGCGCCACGGTGACGGCCTGCCAATCCGGCGGCAAATCGGACAGATAGCGCGCGGCCGGCGCCTGCAGCTCAAGCTTGCCCTGTTCCACCAACTGCATGACGGCCACGCCGGTAAACGATTTGGTGGCGGAGTTGATCGAGAACACGCTGGTGTCGCTGACGGGCACGCCGTACTGGAGGCTGGCGACGCCGAAGGCCTTCGACAGCACGACTTTGCGGTTCTTGACGACGACGATTTGCAGGCCCGGAATGTGGCGCTCCCGCATTTCACTCTGGAGGAACTCGACCACGGCTTTGCCGGTCCGGGCATCGGTGTCGGCGTGCGGCGCCGGGGCGGCGTTCGCGGATGTGTTGAACAGTAAAACCGCTGTCGTGCTGAGTAGTAACCGGAGTGTGCCTGGAGTCCGCATGGCGTCGCTTTCTGTGATGGGGTTGGATCGTTCGGGGCGGCCGCGCCCAGCACCGCCGGCGAACCGAGGCAAGAATAGCCTATCCACAATAGATGGTCGAGAGAAACGTTGGCGCATTCGCCATGCCGGAACGAAAAAACGGCGGCCCGCTCGCGCGGGCCGCCGTTTTTGCTTCAAGCTGGAAGGATTACTTCACGCCGTGCATCAGTTTATTGATCAGCGGGGCGATCAGGAACAGCAGCACGCCGGCGCCCAGCAGCGAGTAGAAGCCGAAGGTGTAGCCGGTCAGCGCCGACTGCACCGACATGCCGGTCTCGCCGGAAACGACGGAGGCGAAGATGCCCGACAGGTTGTTGCCGATGCCGGTGGAGAGGAACCAGCCGCCCATGCCCAGGCCGACCAGGCGGGTAGGGGCCAGCTTGGTGACCATCGACAGGCCGATCGGCGACAGGCACAGCTCGCCGATGGACTGGATCACGTAGACCATGAACAAGGTCCAGAAGGGGATCTTGTTGTTGCCGTCAACCAGGCTCGACAGGGCGAACATCAGCAGGCCGAAGGCGAGTGCGTTGCCGATCAGGCCCAGGCCGAACTTGCGCGGGATCGAAGGGTTGGCGTTGCGCTTGCCCAGCATGACCCAGACGGCGGCGACCACAGGGGCGAAGGCGATGATGGCGATCGAGTTGACGCTCTGGAACCAGGCGGTGGGGAAGTTCATGAAGCCCAGGTCGCGGTTGACGATGTTGTCGGCCAGGAAGGTGAACGAGCTGCCGGCCTGTTCGAAGAACATCCAGAACATGATGTTGAAGAAGAAGATCAGCAGCATGGCGATGACCTTGTCGCGGGCGACCTTGCCGTTCTTGATGCCTTCGATCATCAGCATGACGGCCAGGCCGATGAACAGCACGCTGAGCACGCCTTGCAGCTTCTGCGCGCCGACCGCCAGCAGGAAGTAGAACACCGGGATCACGCACAGCGCGCCGAGGGCGACGTAGACGATGCGCATCGGGTTTTGCGCCTCGGGGGCGGGGGCGCCGATGCCTTTCAGCGCGGAGCGGCCGATGGCGAACCAGACCAGGCTGATCAGCATGCCGATGCCGGCCGAGATGAAGACGATCTTGTACGAGGGCATGGCGCTGGTGCCGAAGATCTTTTCGGCCAACAGCTGGGTGAAGATCGGGGCGAGGAAGCCGCCGACGTTGATGCCCATGTAGAAGATGGTGAAGCCGGAGTCGCGGCGCGTGTCGGCCAGCGAATACAGCTTGCCCACCATGGTCGAGATGTTCGGTTTGAACATGCCGTTGCCGACGATGATGGTGGCCAGGCCGAGGTTGAACAGGTCGCGGTTGGGGATGGAGATCATGAACAGGCCGGCCGCCATGAAGGAGGCGCCGACCAGGATCGAGCGCTGGTAGCCGAGCACACGGTCTGCCACATAGCCGCCGAACAAGGCGGCGGCGTACACCAGCGCGAGGTAGGAGCCGTAGGTCAGATTGGCCGAGGCCTGGCCGGCCGCGTCGCCGCCGAAGAACTGGGTGACGATGTACAGCACCAGGGCCCAGCGTATGCCGTAGAACGCGAAGCGTTCCCAGAATTCGGCCATGAATAGCATCCATAGCGGACTGGGGTGTCCCAGGATCTGCTTGAACTCGGGGATGGCGACTTCCGTGTTAGGGGTGGGTAGCACCGCTCATGCGGTTTCTCCTGAAAAATTATTATGAAATAGAGTTTTTATGGGGGACCGCTGGTGAAAACGTGCCAGAGCAAGTCCGCTTGTGACGGGCCCGGTTCCCAATAGGCGAGCATTTTAATCTACAAAACGTTGCCGACACAGCTTTTGGGGCGGCCCCTGCAAAAAAGTATCGTTTGTGCTAGAAGTGGGGCCGGCGCACCCGGTGATGCGAATCTGCAATCTCCGGCCCCAAAGCTGCCGAGTTGTCGTATATTGGCATTGCAAGCGTGGGACAAACACAAGTGTTGGAATGAACTGAATAAGGATTTCTGTACTATGGAACATGACGTTGTCGATACCCTGATCGCGCCCGAGGGCCAGCTGGAAGTGCTCTCCAAAGCCGAGGTCAACAAGCTGCTCGATACTAGCCAGGGCGGCCTCTATAATATGTTCCGCAATTGCGCACTGGCCGTGCTCAACTGCGGCAGCACTATCGACGATGGAAAGGAACTGTTGGAGCGCTACAAATCGTTCGAGATCAGCATCGTCCAGCGCGAGCGCGGCATCAAGCTCGACATCAAGGGCGCGCCGGGCATCGCCTTCGTCGACGGCAAGATGGTCAAGGGCATCCACGAGCACCTGTTCGCCGTGCTGCGCGACATCGTCTTCGTCAGCAACGAGGTGACCGACAATCCGAAGTTCGACCTCGACGGCACCGAGGGCATCACCGACGCCGTCTTCCACATCCTGCGCAACGCCAACGTGTTGAAACCGCTGCTCAACCCCAACCTGGTGGTGTGCTGGGGCGGCCACTCGATCAACCGCGCCGAGTACAACTACTCGAAGGAAGTGGGCTACCAGATGGGCCTGCGCGGCCTGGACATTTGCACCGGCTGCGGCCCGGGCGCGATGAAGGGGCCGATGAAGGGCGCCACCATCGGCCACGCCAAGCAGCGTTTGCAGACCGGGCGCTACCTGGGCATCTCCGAGCCGGGCATCATCGCCGCCGAGTCGCCCAACCCGATCGTCAACTCGCTGGTCATCATGCCGGACATCGAGAAGCGGCTGGAGGCCTTCGTGCGCACCGGCCACGGCATCGTGGTGTTCCCCGGCGGCGCCGGCACGGCCGAGGAGATCCTCTACATCCTGGGGCATCCTGCTGCATCCGGACAACGTCGAGATCCCGTTCCCGCTGATCTTCACCGGGCCGGAAAGCTCGCGCGAGTACTTCGTGCAGATCAACCAGTTCATCAGCGACACCTTGGGGCCGGAGGCGCAGCAGCGCTACAAGATCATCATCGACGATCCGGAGCTGGTGGCGCGCGAGATGCAGGCCGGCATCAAGCAGGTGCGCGAGTTCCGCAAGTCGCGCGGCGACGCCTATTATTACAACTGGCTGCTGAAGATCGACCACGAGTTCCAGCGCCCGTTCGCGCCCACCCACGAGAACATGCGCAACCTGAGCCTGCACAAGAACCAGGAGGTGCATTTGTTGGCGGCCAACCTGCGGCGCGCCTTCTCCGGCGTGGTGGCGGGCAACGTCAAGGACGAGGGCATCCGCGCCATCGAGAAGTTCGGCCACTTCGAGATCCACGGCGACGCCGCGATCATGGGGCCGATGGACGCGCTGCTGGCGTCCTTCGTGGTGCAGCACCGGATGAAGTTGGCCGGCAAGGCCTACACGCCTTGCTACCGGGTGATCCAGTAGCGCTTTGACTGAAGGCGCCGGCGGCCTTGGCAAACCCCAGCGGCGTGAGGCCAGGGTCAGACCCTAGGGTCTGACCCTCGGTTTCCGCCCTTGGGTGTCGGTGACTCCGCCGTCCCGTGCAGGAATGAAAAAAGCCGCCCGGCTTCGCAGTCGGGCGGCTTTTTTTATGGCGCCAGCGCTTACTCTTCGCGGCGCAGGTGCGGGAACAGCAGCACGTCGCGGATGTTCGGCGAGTCGGTGATGATCATCATCAGGCGGTCGATGCCGATGCCGCAACCGCCGGCCGGCGGCATGCCGTATTCCAGCGCGCGGATGTAGTCGGCGTCGTAGAACATCGCCTCCTCGTCGCCGGCGTCCTTGGCGGCCACCTGGGCCAGGAAGCGGGCCGACTGGTCTTCGGCGTCGTTCAACTCGGAGAAGCCGTTGGCGATCTCGCGGCCGACCATGAACAGCTCGAAACGCTCGGTGATGCCGGCCACGGTGTCGGAGGCGCGCGCCAGCGGCGACACTTCGACCGGGTAGTCGATGATGTAGGTCGGTTCCCACAGCTGGGCTTCGGCGGTCTCTTCGAACAGCGCCAGTTGCAGCGCGCCCAGGCCGGCGGTGGCGAATGGCTTGACGCCGAACTTGACCAGCTCGGTCTTGATGAACTCGGCGTCGGCCAGCTGCTCGGCGCTGTAGCCGGGCGCGTACTTGTTGATCGCCTCGACGATGGTCAGGCGGTGGAAGGGCTTGGCCAGGTCCAGCTCGCGGCCGCCGTAGGTCAGGGTGGCGGTGCCGTGGGCGTCGATGGCGGCCTGGCGGATGACGGCTTCGGTGAAGTCCATCAACCACTTGTAGTCGGTGTACGCCGCGTAGAACTCCATCATGGTGAATTCCGGGTTGTGACGGATCGACACGCCTTCGTTGCGGAAGTTGCGGTTGATCTCGAACACGCGGTCGAAGCCGCCCACCACCAGGCGCTTCAGGTACAGCTCGGGCGCGATGCGCAGGTACATCTGCATGTCGAGCGCGTTGTGGTGGGTGGTGAAGGGCTTGGCCGCGGCGCCACCGGGGATGGTGTGCAGCATCGGCGTTTCCACTTCCATGAACTCGTTCTTTTCCATGAAGCGGCGGATCGACGAGATGGCGGCGGTGCGCGCCTTGAAGGTGCGGCGCGTTTCCTCGTTCATGATCAGGTCGACGTAGCGCTGGCGGTACTTGGTCTCCTGGTCGGCCAGGCCGTGGAACTTGTCGGGCAGCGGACGCAGCGACTTGGTGATCAGGCGCAGCTCGCTGACCTTGATGGTCAGCTCGTCGGTCTTGGTCTTGAACAGGGTGCCGGTGACGCCGAGGATGTCGCCCAGGTCGTAGTGGTGCAGCGCGGCCATGGCGGCTTCGCCGGTCAGGTCGAGCGTGGCGTAGATCTGGATGCGGCCGTCGGCCTTGGCGCCGGAGGCGTCCTGCAGCGTGGCGAAGGCGGCCTTTTTGCCGGCTTCGCGCTTGAGCATCATGCGGCCGGCCAGCACCACGGTGATCGGCTCGGCTTCGAGCTCTTCGCGGCTCTTGCCGGCGTACTGCTCGTGCAGGGCGGCGGCCTTGTGCTGCGGGCGGAAGTCGTTGGGGAAGGCGATGCCTTGCTCGCGCAGGGAGGCCAGCTTGACGCGGCGCTCGGCGATGATTTTGTTTTCGTCCGGCGCTGCCTGCGCTGCCGCTTGGTCTTGTTCCATGGTCATGGTGTGTGCTTGGTTGAGGTGAGTATTTAAATGGTGGACGCGGTGGCGGCGAAGTCGGCGCCCAGGCCGAACAGCTGCTCGACGTCGAGCTCGCTGAAGTCGCGCGCGACGCAGATCACGTTGTCGAATTCGGCGAAGGCCTCGGCCGGCAGGGTGGTGGTGAGCACCACCGCGCGCATGCCGGCGCGGCGCGCCGCCTCGACGCCGAGCGGGGCGTCCTCGAAGACGATGCTGTGCTCGGGCGCGGCGCCGCAGCGCTGGGCCGCCAGCAGGAACACGTCCGGATTGGGCTTGCCGCGGGCGACGTCGGCGGCGCCGACGACGGCGTCGAAGTGGCCGCGCAGGGCCAGGCCGTCGAGGGTGAAGACGATGTTGTCGTTGGGCGCGGCGGTGGCCACGGCCAGCGCCACGCGGCGGCTTTTGGCCGCCGCGACCAGCGCGTCGAAGCCCTTGACGGTGGCCCGGTGGGGCGCGTACAGCTCGCGGTACAGCGATTCTTTTTCAAAATCCAGCAGCGCGCTTTCTTCCTTGCTCAGGTGGCCGCCCAGGTAGTGGGCCATGATCTCGTGGCCCTGGCGGCCGGCCGTGGCGCGGAAGAACTCGTCGGCGTCGACGGTGTGGCCGCGCCGTTCGAAGAAGGCCAGCCACGACTTGGTGTGGAAGGCCATGTTGTCGACGATGGTGCCGTCCATGTCGAAGATGAATGCGCGCTGTGGGTGGGTCATCGTTATACGCCTTGCTTGAGGGATGCGGAGATGAACTCGTCGAGGTCGCCGTCGAGCACGCCCTTGGTGTTGCCGGTTTCGAAGTTGGTGCGCAGGTCCTTGATGCGGGACTGGTCCAGCACGTAGGAGCGGATCTGGTGGCCCCAGCCGACGTCGGTCTTGGAGTCTTCCAGCTTCTGCTGCTCGCTCATGCGCTTGCGCAGCTCGGCCTCGTACAGCTTGGCCTTGAGCATTTCCATCGCCTCGGCGCGGTTGCGGTGCTGCGAGCGGTCGTTCTGGCACTGCACGACGATACCGGACGGCATGTGCGTCAGACGCACGGCCGAGTCGGTCTTGTTGATGTGCTGGCCGCCGGCGCCGGAGGCGCGGTAGGTGTCGACGCGCAAATCGGCCGGGTTGATCTCGATGTCGATCGAATCGTCCACTTCCGGATACACGAACAGCGAGGTGAACGAGGTGTGGCGGCCGTTGGCCGAGTCGAACGGCGACTTGCGCACCAAACGGTGCACGCCGGTCTCGGTGCGCAGGAAGCCGTAGGCGTGGTCGCCCTCGACCTTCAGGGTGGCGGTCTTGATGCCGGCCACCTCGCCGTCGGACTGCTCCATGATCTCGACCTTGAAGCCCTTGCGTTCGCAATAGCGCAGGTATTGGCGCAACAGCATCGAGGCCCAGTCCTGCGCCTCGGTGCCGCCGGCGCCGGCCTGGATGTCGATGAAGCAGTTGTTCGGGTCCATCGGATTGTTGAACATCCGGCGGAACTCCATGCCCTCGATGACCTTCTTGATCTCCTCGACGTCGAGGATGATGGCTTCGAGCGTGTCGTCGTCCTGCTCCTCGCGCGCCATGGCGAACAGGTCGGCGGTGTCGCGCAGGTCGGCGTCGGCCTTGGTCAGGGAGAAGACGATCGACTCGAGCGATTTCTTTTCCTTACCCAGGTCCTGGGCGCGCTTGGGATCGTTCCAGACGGTCGGGTCTTCTAATTCTTCGTTGACTTGTTCGAGTTTCTCTGACTTGGTATCGAAGTCAAAGATACCTCCGTAGTTCGGCTTCGCGGGTCGTCAGATCGGCGAGCAGGGCGGAGAGGGCGTTGATGCGTTCGGCTTCCATGGCTTATCTTTTCTATGCAGAAATCAAACCCTAGATTATACGCGAGCGCGCCACTGCCGGGGGCGCCGCCGTGCAAGCGGTCTCGGCGGGCGCCACGGGGCGGCGGCCGGCCCCGGCGTTATTTCATCATGTGGAATAATCGCACGGCCAGATAGGCGATTAGTGCGTAGAGGACAATCAGGGCGAGGCAGGCCGGCGCCGTCGGCGCGGCCAGCCACTCGCCGCCGGCCAGGCCGAGCGGGCGCAGCAGCGGGGTCCACACGGCCAGCAGCAGCAGGGCCGGCGCGGCGAACAGCGACAGGGCCTGCTCCAGCGCCGGCGGCAGGCCCAGGTTGAAGGAGGCCAGCGCCGCCACGCTGAGGACGAAGTAGGCGGCCGTCCAGCCGGCCGCCCGGCGGGCGCGCACGCGGCCCAGCGCCGCCGGCGCGGCTGGGTCCGGCAGGGGCCGGGGCGGTTGGCCGGGGCGGCGCATGCTCAGCGCAGCGATTGCAGCGCGCGGGCGTCGCGCAGGTCGATCACGCCGTCGCGGTTGAGGTCGCGGCGGTCGCCCGGCACCAGCGCGCGGGCGCCACGGAAGCCGGCCAGGATCGCGGCGTCGGCCGGGCCGACCGCGCCGTCGCCGTCGAGGTCGCCCGCCCTGGCCGGATGGAACTGCCAGCGCGAGTAGGCCGGCGTGCCGCCCAGGTTGGCCAGGCGGGCGCTGGTGGCGCCCTGCAGCACCAGCAGCGAGATGGCGCGGTAGGGGCCGTCGACCAGCAGGAAGCGCGGCGAGGCGAGGTTGACGCGCACTTCGTTGGGGCCCTTGGCCAGCGCGCGCGAGGCGTTGACCAGCTCGATGTCCTGGCCGTCGGCGCCGATCAGCTTGAAGGAGATCTGGTAGAAGCCGGCCGTGGCCACGGTCAGCGGGAAGGCCAGGTCGAGCGAGTCGATGTGGCCGTCGCGCAGCACCGGCGTGGCCAGCAGGCCGGCCTCGAGCAGGATGGGCGGCGTGCACAGGGCGGCCAGGTTGGCGTCGAAGCTGCCGGCGTCGAGCTTGCGGAAGGCCAGGGTCAGCTCGTCGCCGCCCAGGCTCAGCGTGTCGATGCGGCTGACCGTGTAGGGGCCGTCGGCGGCCAGCTTGGCGCGGATGTCGGCGGCGGGGAAGCTGGCCACCACGGTGGCGCCGGCGCCGCCCATGGCCATCGCCTTGCGCAGGTCGATGCTGCGCCCGTTCGGCGCGCTCAGGCGCACCAGGGTGGCGTAGCTGCCGGCCTGCAGCACGTTGAAGTCGACGCTGACGCGCAGCGCGCTGACGCAGTTGTCGTTGCCGCGCAGGGTGTCGAGGCGCACGGCGGAGGCCGCCAGCAGCGGCGCCACCGCGCGCACCTGGGCGCTGGCCTGGCGCAGCACCGGCCCCTTGGCGCCGGGGATGGTGACGCTGGCGTTGATGTCGTACAGGCCGGGCGCGGCGAAGGTGTAGTCGATGCTGTAGACGCCGTCGTCGGCCAGGCCGTCGGCGCCGCGGCCGTCGTCGCTGGCCGGCTGCGGCGTGGCGCCGGCGCCGATGCCGACGCCGATGGTGGGCGCCAGGCCGGTGATCGGCTTGCCGTCGTCGAGCACCAGCATGCCGATCGAGACGTCCTCGCCGACCAGCAGGGTGTTGCGTTCGATGGCGATGCCGGCCTGGTAGCGCGAGCGGGCCAGCACGGTGCCCAGCGCCACGGTCGGCACGCCGGCGGGCGGGAAGCGCAGGCGTAGCGTCCAGGTGCCGTCGGCCGGATCGGCCAGCGTCGGCGAGACGAACACCCCGCCCGGCAGCGGCGGCTGTTGCGCGCTGCCGGGGTGGAAGGCCAGGCTAGGGTCGCCGGCGGCCAGCACCTCGGCGCCGGCCGGGTCGAGCAGGGCCAGGGTGGCGCCGTCGACGGGCACGATCAGGTCGAACTGCAGGCTGTCGGCGCCGCTGATGGAGAAGGGCAGGTCGAGCGTGGTGGCGCCGGGGTGCACGTCGGCGCTGATGGTGGCGGGCAGGTTGAGGGCGACCGGCACGGTCTGGCCGAAGGCGCTGCCGAGCAGGGCCAGGCACAGGGTCAGCAGCACGATCAGCAGCAGCACCAGCTTGACGGCGCCGGGTGCGCCGGGGCCGGACGGCGGCAGGGGCGGGGGGAGGGAGTTCATGGCGGTATCCTATCGTTGGGGGGCGGTGGGCGGCGCGCTATTTGAGCGGGATGGTGGTGTCGAGGATGGTGTCGACGTTGGCGCCGCTCTTGACCGTGCTGTGGTTGGCCATGCTGTCGCCCAGCGGCGTGCCGTAGCCGGGGTTGGCCGAGCTCTCGGTCACCACGATGTCGTTGGCCTGCGGCGTGGCGGTCTGCACGGTGGTGTAGGTCAGCACCGTGCGGGTGCCCCAGAGGCGGCCGGGCACGGTGGCCAGCGTCATCTTGGCCGAGGCGAAGTCGCGCAGCACGTGCCAGGCGCGTTCGGCGGCGTAGTGGGCGGCGGAGGGGAACAGCGGGCTGGACTCGTTGCTGGTGAGGGCGTTGTCGCCGTTCAGGTCGGCGTCGGCGCCGATGGTGTAGGTGCCGGCGATGTTGCCGCGCTGGCCGCCGCCGAGGGCGGCGGTGGCGGCGTAGGTGGTCAGGTCGGCCAGGCCGGGCAGTTGCGGTCCCTGGCCGAAGGTCCAGGTGCCGAGGTAGGACGCGGCGTAGCCGTTGGGGTCGGCGCCGGCGTTGATCTTGTCGTCGGCCTTCTGCTTCTGCACGATGGACAGGTCGGCCGCCACGCTGCCCAGGTGCGGCGTCGACAGCGTCGACAGCGAGACGATCTCGAAGTCCGGCGCCAGCGCCTGCATGGCCTGGGTGTCCAGCCCGCCCTTGCTGTGGGCGATGACGTGGACCTGCTTGCTCTTCAGCGGGGCGAGGTAGCCGCCGATGTTGGCCAGCAGCTCGGCGGCGTTGGCCACCACCGAGCCGTTGCCGCCGGCGCCGGTGCCGAGCGAGAAGCGGGTGTAGAGCACGCCGCGCTTGTCCAGCGCGGCCAGCACGCCGGGCGCCGAGCTGTTCTCCCAGGTGCTGGCGTCGGCCGAGATGCCGTGTTGCAGCACGTAGGGCGGCGTCGCCACGAACTCGACCGAGACCCAGTCGACCGCCATGCACCACAGCTCGTTGCTGTTGGCGGTGTCGATGTCGATGCGCAGCTCGTTGTCCTGGCCGAACTTGAGCTCGTCGATGGGCACCACCAGAGCGTCGTCGGTCCAGGTGTCGTTGAAGCCCTCCAGCGTCTTCTTGAAGCGGCCGTTGAAGCTGACCCGGTCGACCTCCGGCGCGATGCCCGGGACGGCGGCCTTGTCGTCGATGTCGAAGACGGGGAAGCGCAGCGTGGCCTGGGCCGACAACACGCCGTTGGCGACCAGCTTGGCGGCGTCCTTCAAGGTGCCGTCGGCGTTGAGCTGCTTCGGATTGACCAGCACCGGCAGCGGCACGTTGATGCGCAACGGGCCGCCGCCGCGAAAGGTGCAGCCGGTGTCGAGACCGGGGCCGCTGTTGGCGACGTAGGTGCCGAGCTGCTCGTCGGGCGGCGGGAAGGGCGAGCTGGTTTGCGCCTGCGCCGGCGCGGCGCGCAGGGCGGCGGCCAGGATGAACAGCAGGAGGGACAGGTGCGGTGGTGCGATACGCATGATGGACTCCATGTTGGGGCGGCTTTGAGTCGCTTGCTTCAGTTGTAAATCCGGGGCTGGTCGAGCATGAGGGCGTCACCGCGGACGACGGCGATGCCGGTGATGCGCTTGCCGACCTGGGCCGGCGTGAGCGGCGCCGCCACCGACAGCCAGCGCAGCGCGCCGTTGCGCAGGCGCAGCTGGGCGCGCTGGCCCTGCACGGCGACGACCGTGCCGTCGATGGATTCGGCGCCGCCGGCCGGCGCGGCCGGCGCGGGGCGCGTCGGCGGCGCGGCTTGCCCTTGCTGGCTTGGCGAGGTGGCCGGTGCGCTGCCTGGCGGCGTCTGCGCCCTGGCCGGGGCGGCGCCGGCCAGGCCCAGCGCGAGCAGGGCGGCTGCCGCTGCGGCTGTGGATTTTGAAGTCGGCGCAGGTTCAGCTGTCGCTGCCGATGCCGATGCGGCGCCGGCGCAGGCCTTAGGGCCGCATTGGCGCGGCCGCGCCGCCAGCAGCGCCGCCGCGCCGGCCAGCAGCAGCAACAGCGAGGCGGGTTCCGGCGCGTCGCCGGCCGGCGCGACCAACAGCGTGACGCCGGCGCGGCCGATGCTGGCGGCCAGCGCGTTGGCGCCGCTGTCGACGAAGAGCAGGGCGGGGTCGAGCGTGTCGATGACCACGCCGCTGACGATGCTCGGGCCGACGGCGCGGAAGGTCAGCGTCATGAGGGTGAAGGCGTTGGGCTGGTCGGCGTCGAGCACGGCGGCGCTGTTGCCGGACAGGCCGAAGGCGTCGATGCGCTGCCCCAGGTCGATGGCGTCGCCGATGAAGGCGAAGCTGCCCGGTTCGGGCAGGGCCAGTGGATTGCCGTGGAGGGTGTCGTCATGAAAGCCGACGTCCCACAGGCGCAGCACGGTGGGATCGTAGATGATGTCCATGTCGAAGGCGCCGAGCGAGTCGCCGGGCGCGCCCGACAAGCCGCTGATGCTGAAGAAGACGAAGACGTCCTGGCCGACGCTCAGCGTGTTGGTCGAGGCGCTGACGTCGATCACGGCGGCGCGCGCGGTGCCGGGCGGCGCCAGGGCCAGAGTCAGTACCAGAATTAGTACCAGCAGCGGCGCCAGCGGCGGCGCCAGCAGGCGGCCGAACGCTTGTCGGCCGGATTGGAACAGGGGGCAGGTTAGCTTCACTTTGGCCTCGCGCGGAGATGTCGAACATGGATGGGGACGGCGGTGGGGTCGCCAAGGGCGTCCGAGCATATCGCGTGCCAAAAAATATTCTGTGGATAATCAATGGCTTATGTGATTCCTGTGGGCCACAAGGCAAGCTTGTGTAAAAATTAATGACAGGCCGGGCAGAAGCAACTTGATGCGGCGGGCGGCACTGCGTATCATGCTGCTACTCAAGAATCCGCCCTGTCCGTTCATGCGCCCCAGCCCAAGCCGCACTGTCCTGCCCGTCCTGCTCGCCGCCGCCTTGTCCGCCTGCGCCGGGCTGCCGCGCGCGCCGGCGGCCGGCAGCGAGGCCACCCTGGCCCTGCTCGAAACCACCGACCTGCACGCCACGGTGCTCGGCTACGACTACTACAAGCTCAAGGCCGAGCCGTCCATCGGCCTGGAGCGCACCGCCACGCTGGTGCGCCAGGCGCGCGCCGAGTTCGCCAACACGCTGTTGCTCGACAACGGCGACGCCATCCAGGGCAGCGCGCTGGCCGACTACCAGGCGCTGGTGGCGCCGGTGCCGTGCGAGCGCGCGCTGGCGATCTACCAGGCGATGAACCTGCTCGGCGTGGAGGGCGGCGGCATCGGCAACCACGAGTTCAACTACGGCCTGGCCTATCTGGGCCGGGTCACCGGCAGCCGCTTCGAGGTGGACGGCGTCGACGCCGCCGCGCCGCGCTGCGCCGGGCCGCAGTTCCCGCTGGTGCTGGCCAACGTCTACAGCGGCAAGACGCGGCGGCCGCTGTTCGAGCCCTACCGCATCATCGACAAGCGGGTGCGCGCCAGCGGCCCGGACGGGCGGCCGGTCGATGCGGTCGTCAAGGTCGGCATCATCGGCTTCGCGCCGCCCGTCATCCTCGACTGGGACAAGCACTGGCTGGCCGGGCGCGTCTACACCGAGGGCGTGCGCGAGACGGCGCAGAAGTACATTCCCGAGATGCGCGCGCGCGGCGCCGATTTGATCGTGGCGATCTCGCACGGCGGCCTGGACGACAGCCCCTACGACCCGGCGATGGAGAACGGCAGCTATTACCTGGCCCAGGTGGCCGGCGTCGACGCGCTGCTGATCGGCCATTCGCACCAGTTGTTCCCCAACGCCGCCAGCACGGTGCCGCAGTTCAACCTGCCGGGCGTGGACAAGGTCAAGGGCACGGTGCACGGCGTGCCGACGGTGATGGCCAATTTGTGGGGCAAGCACCTGGGCGTGATCGGCCTGCGCCTGCGCCACGACGGCAAGGCCTGGACGGTGGACAAGTCGCGCACCACGGTGGAGGCGCGCGCCATCCAGAACGGCGACCGCAGCTTCGTCGCCGCCGATCCGGCCTTCGCCGCCCTGGTCGCCGCCGAGCACCAGGCCACCATCGCGTATGTCAAGACGCCGATCGGGCGCAGCGACTTCCGCATGTCGACCTATTTCGCCGACGTCGGCGACGCCAGCGCGATCACCTTGGTGAACCAGGCGCAGGGCGCCTACCTGGCCAACTACGTCAAGGCCAACCTGCCGCAGTACGCCGGGCTGCCGGTGCTGTCGATGGCCTCGCCGTTCAAGACCGGCGCGGCCGGCGTGGGCGACTACACCGACGTGGCGGCCGGCGCGGTGGCGCTGAACAACGCCGCCGACCTGTACCTGTATCCGAACGCGCTGTACGGCGTGAAGGTCAACGGTGCCGAGCTGACCGCCTGGCTGGAGAAGGGCGCGGAGCGCTTCAACCGCATCGACCCGACGCAGACGGCGCTGCAGGAGCTGGTCAACAGCGCCTTCGCCGGCTTCAACTTCGACATGCTGACCAGCGCCGACGTGCGCTACCAGATCGACGTGACGCAGCCGGCCGGCCAACGCATCCGCGACCTGCGCTATCGCGGCCAGCCGGTGATGGCGGCGCAGGAGTTCCTGGTCGCCACCAACAACTTCCGCGCCAGCGGCGGCGGCGGCTTTCCCGGCCTGGACGGCAGCAAGACCGTGCTGGCCTCGCCGGACAACAGCCGCGACGTGCTGATCGCCTACATCCAGGCGGCCAAGGAGCTGAAGCGCGCCGAGCACGGCGCCAGCCGCAGCTGGCGCTTCGCCCGCACGACGACGCGCGGGCCGGTGGTGTTCCACTCGGCGCCGGGCATGCTCGAACTGGCGCGCGACGCGGGACTGGACAACGTGTCGCTGCTGCGCGCCGACGACGGCGGCGGCAAGGGCTTCGCTTTGTACACGGTGGACCTGTCCAAATGACGCAGCCGATGCCGAGCCAAGGAGGGGGCGCGACAAGCCGCCGGGCGATGGCGCCGGCGGCCCGCCGCGCCGTCGCGGCGCTGGCCCTGCTGGCGGCGCTGGCACCGGCGTCCGCCAGCGCCGCGGGCGGGGCGCAGCAGTCCACCGCCGTGGTCGGCGCCGCGCTGCGACCCGGTGGCGCGGGAGGCCTGCCGGCCGCCGCAGCGCTCGACCAGGCCAAGCAGTATTTGCGCGGCACCCCGGCCACGCCGGCCAACTGGCCGAAGGCGCTGGCCTTGTTCGGCGGCGCGGCCAAGTCGGGCGACCCGGCGGCGGCCTATTATTTGGGTCTGATGTACCGCAACGGCATGGGCGTGGCGCGCGACAGCCGGACGGCGGCGCGCTGGCTGGAGTTCGCCGCCAACCGCCAGTTGCCGGCGGCGATGTTCGTGCTGGCCAACCTGCTGCTGGTCGGCGAGGGAGTGGCACGCGACGAGCTGGCGGCGCGCCGCTGGATCGAGAAGGCGGCCGACCTCGAGTATCCCGAGGCGGTGATGGCCATGGCGCTCGGTCTGCGCGACGGCTCGATGGGCTTCGAGCGCAACGAGGCGCTGGCCGAGGTGCAAATGCGCGAGGCCGCCCACGCGCTGCGCCACCGCCGGCCGGAACCCTGACGGCGGCGCCGCTCCGCCCTTTCGCCCAACCGGGCGGCGGCGGCCGAGGCTCCTAGGCCAGCGGGCGGTTGATGACGGCTTCGATGTGGTGGCCGTCCGGGTCGACCAGGAAGGCGGCGTAGTAGTGGTCGCCGTAGTCCTCGCGCAGGCCGGGCGCGCCGTTGTCCTTGCCGCCGACGCGCAGCGCCCCGGCGTGGAAGGCGTCCACCGCCGCGCGCGTGGGCGCGGCGAAGGCCAGGTGGAAGCCGGCGCCGGGCGGCGTGGCGTCGGGCCGCAGCTTCAGGCACAACAGGTCCTTGTCGTCCTCCAGGCCGTAACCGGTGGCTGTGTCGTCCTCGAACACGCGGCGGAAACCGAGCGCGCCGAGGGCGGCGTCATAGAATTCGCTGGCCAGGGCCAAGTCGCGGACGCCGATGGAGATGTGGTGCAGCATGTTGTTCCCGAGTGTGGTGTAAGAATCGGCGAATTATAGCGGAGCGGGCGCGACAACAGTGCAAAAATACCAATTCCATTGGAAATACTCCTTCAAAGAAACATTGCTGAAAATTCCAGTAGAATTTGTGCCGGGACCTCACACCAAGCCAGCGGCACTCCGCCCCGGCATGGTCCCGCCACTTGGAGATAGGCAATGGAATCCTACAAAATCTGGCTGATCGCCGGCGCCGTGCTGAGCGGCATCGCCGGCCTTCTGCATCTGGCCATTATTCTCGGCGGCGCGCCGTGGTATCGCTTTTTCGGCGCCGGCGAGGGCATGGCGCGGGCGGCCGAGGCGGGGCAGTGGTATCCCACGGTGGTGACGCTGGGTATCGCCGGCGTCTTGCTGGCCTGGGCCGCCTATGCCTTGGCGGGCGCCGGTGTGATAGCGCTGTTGCCCTTGTTGAAGCCGGCGCTGGTGGCGATCACGGCGGTGTACCTGTTGCGCGGCATCTTGTTCGTGCCGGCGCTGATGATGAAAACCGGCTCGGCCACGCCGTTCGCCCTGTGGAGTTCGCTCATTTGCCTGGGTTTTGGCCTGGTGCATTTGCTGGGCGTGGCGCAGGGGTGGCAACGGCTGTGAGGGCGCGGCGGGCAGCTTGCCGAAATTAGAGGCATCCTGTCAAATATGACAGGCATTGAGGTAAATCAAATAATTGATATTGCCTCATGGAAATTAATTGTATACACTCCAACGCAATTAATAATTCCGCAAGGCAATAATGCAACACCCAAGTAAACTGCTGTACAGCGTAGCTTTGCTGTCCGGCATCGCCAGCGCCCAGGCGCTGGCCCAGGTTTCACCAGACATCGCCGCCCAACAATTGCTGCGACAACAACAAAAGGAGCGGGCCCAGAGCGAGCAGGCGGCCGAGGGCCGGCCGGACGTGCGCCTGCCCCGGCCCGCCGCCACGGTCGCCGCCGGCTATGCGCCGGACGAGTCGCCGTGCTTCCCCATCCACCACATCGTGTTGCGCGGCGACGAGGCGGCACGCTTCGACTGGGCGTTGGCGGCGGCGGCCGACGCCAACGGCCGGTGCCTGGGCACGGCCGGCATCAACACGGTGATCGGCAAGGTGCAGAACGCGCTGGTGGCCGCCGGCTACGTGACCAGCCGCGTGCTGGCGGCGCCGCAGGACCTGCGCGCCGGCGAGCTGGCCTTGACCCTGGTGCCCGGGCGCATCCGCGCGATCCGCTTCGCCGCGCCGGCCGAGGGCGCCGCCCCGGCGCGCGCCTCCTACGCCACGGCGCTGCCGGCGCGGCCCGGCGACCTGCTCAACCTGCGCGACATCGAGCAGGCGCTGGAAAACTTCAAGCGGGTGCCCACGGCCGAAGCGGACATCGAGATCGTGCCCGGCGAGCAGCCCGGCGAAAGCGACCTGCTGATCAAGTGGCGGCAGGCCTTTCCGGCCCGGCTGAACCTGTCGGCAGACGACAGCGGCAGCGACAGCACCGGCAAGCACCAGGGCGGCGCCACGCTGTCGCTGGACAATCTACTCGGCTGGCAGGAGCTGTTCTACGTCAGCGCCAACCGCGACCTGGGCGGCGCGCGCCAGCGCGGCCGGCACGGCACGCGCAGCTACGCGCTGCACCTGTCGGCGCCGTTCGGCTATTGGCTGCTGTCCGGTACGGCCAACGACTACCGCTACCACCAGGCCATCGCCGGCGCCAACCAGACCTACATCTACAGCGGCAGCAGCCGCAACGTCGAGCTCAAGCTGGCGCGCGTGCTGTACCGCGACGCGGCGCGCAAGAGCGGCCTGGCGCTGCGCGCCTACCAGCGGCGCAGCGCCAACTTCATCGACGACACCGAGGTGCGGGTGCAGCGGCGCCAGATGGGCGGCTTCGAGCTGGGCCTGACGCACAAGGAGTTCATCGGCGACGCCACGCTCGACGCCAACCTGCTCTACAAGCGCGGCACCCACGCCTTCGGCACCCTGCCGGCGCCGGAGGAGGAGTTCGACGAGGGCACCTCGCGGCCGACGCTGCTCAGCGCCGACGCCAGCCTGGCGCTGCCGTTCGGCCTGGCCGGCGCCAAGCTGCAGTACCAGGCCAACTGGCGCGCGCAATGGAACCGCAGCAGCCTGATCCCGCAGGACCGCTTCGCCATCGGCGGCCGCTACACGGTGCGCGGCTTCGACGGCGAGACCAGCCTGTCGGCCGAGCGCGGCTGGCTGCTGCGCAACGAGCTGAGCTGGAACCCGGGCGGCGGCGCCCAGCAGCTCTACCTGGCGCTGGACTACGGCCAGGTGGCCGGCCGCAGCGCGGCGCTGCTGGCCGGCACCAGCCTGGCCGGCGCCGCGCTGGGTTGGCGCGGCCAGTCGCACGGCCTGCAGTACGAGCTGTTCGCCGGCAAGCCGGTGCGCAAGCCGGAACACTTCCGCAGCGCCGCCGTGGCCGGCGGCTTCAGCCTGAACTACGCCTACTAGCACAGCCAGCACTCCCCGCACATCCAGCATACCCACCACACCGATAAATCCCGCCGGCGGCGCTGTGCCGCACGGCCCCCGCGCTTGACCGCAATGGAACCGACATGAACAAACTTCGCTATCGCATCATCTTCAACAAAGCCCGTGGCATGGTCATGGCCGTGGCGGAAAACGCGCGCAGCAGCGGCAAGGGCATGGGCGAGGGCGCGGCGGCGTCGGGCCGCGCGCCGGGCGGCCCGGCCGGCGCACTGGCGACGCGGCTGCGCGCGCTGGCGCTGGCGCTGTTCGGCGCCTTCGGCCTGGGCGGCCTGGCCGCCGGCATGGCGGCGGCGCAGATCGTCGCCGATCCCGCCGCCGCCGGACGCCAGCAGGCCACGGTGCTGAACGCCGCCAACGGCGTGTTGCAGGTCAACGTGCAGACGCCCAGCGCGGCCGGCGTGTCGCGCAATGTCTACAGCCGGTTCGACGTGCCGAAGGCCGGCGCGGTGTTGAACAATTCGCGCACGCCGGTGCAGACCCAGCTCGGCGGCTGGATCGACGGCAACCCCTGGATGGCCCACGGCAGCGCCCGGGTTATCCTCAACGAGGTCAATTCCAGCGCGCCCAGCCAGTTGCGCGGCTACATCGAGGTGGCCGGCAGCCGCGCCGAGACGGTGATCGCCAACCCGGCCGGCATCGTCGTCGACGGCGCCGGCTTCATCAACGTCAGCCGCGCCACGCTGAGCACCGGCGCGCCGCTGCTGAGGGACGGCGCGATCGACGGCTACCGCGTGCAGCGCGGCGAGATCAGCATCCAGGGCGCCGGGCTGGACGCGCGCCAGACCGACTACACCTACCTGATCGCCCGTTCGCTCAGCGTGAACGCCGGCCTGTGGGCGCAGCAATTGACGGTGCTCAGCGGCGCCAACCAGGTCGACGCCGCGCAGGGCGCCACCGCGCTGCCGGACGCCGCCGAAGGCGTGGCGCCGCGCTACGGCGTCGACGCCAGCCTGCTGGGCGGCATGTACGCCAACAAGATCACCCTGGTCGGCACCGAGGCCGGCGTCGGCGTGCGCAACGCCGGCAGCATCGGCGCCGGCGCCGGCGAGCTGGTGGTGACCAGCGAGGGACGCCTGGAGAACAGCGGCAGCCTGGCGGCCAGCGCGCTGCTGCAGGTGCAGACGGGCGGGGGCGTCGCCAACAGCGGCAAGATCGACGGCGCGGCGGACGTCACGCTGCGCAGCGGCGGCGCGCTGGCCAACAGCGGCGGCGTCAACGCCGGCAAGACCCTGGCGGTGGAATCGGCGGCCGAGCTGGCCAACAGCGGCACGCTCAACGCCCAGGCCTTGCGGGCGCGCGCCGCCAGCGTGCGCAACAGCGGCATGCTCAACAGCGCGAGCACGGCCGAGTTGGCGGCGCAGGGCGATATCGACAACGCCGGCGGCACCATGCAGGCGCGCAGTTTCGCGCTGAGTAGCGCGGCCGGCGGTTTCAACAACCAGGCCGGCAAGTTGCTGCAGAGTGGAGGCGCGGCGCTGGCCGTGCAGGCCGCCAGCGTGCTGAACACCCATGGCGGACAAATCGGCGCGCCGGCTGCGGCCGCCGCCGACGGCGGCGGGACCGGCACGGGCACGGGCACAGGCGCGGGAAGCGGCACAAACGCGGGCGACGGCGGCGCCGGCACCGACCCGGCGACGCCGGCCAAGCCGGCCGACGGCGCGGCCGTGCCGCCCACGCCGGCACCTGCACCGGTGGCGGACGGCACGCTGCGCGTGGCCGGCGGCATCAACAACGCCGCCGGCCAGATCGTCGCCGGCGGCGCCGTCGCGCTCGACGCGGGTGCGCTGGACAACGCCGGCGGGCGCCTGAATGTCGACAAGCTGGCCCTGCGCGGCGCCGACTTCAGCAACCGCAACGGCCAGATCAACGTGGCGCACGACTTCAGCGCCCGCGTCGACGGCTTCGACAACCACGCCGGCCGCCTGCTGGTGGGCGGCACCCTCGACGCCCAGGTGGGCCGGCTCGACAACAGCAAGGGCTTGATTCAGGCGGCTTGGCTCGGTGTCCAGGTCGGCGGCGCGGCCGACAACGGCGGCGGCGTGCTGCGCCAGACCGGCGCCGCCGCCGACGCCCCCACAGGGGCGGGCGCGGCGCGGCTGAGCGTGGGCGGCGCGCTCGACAACCACAGCGGACTCATCGAGACGGCCGCCGGCCTGACGCTGGACAGCGGCAGCATCGGCGGCGCCGCCGGCAAGCTCACCGTGCTGGGCGACTTGCGCCTGGCCAGCGGCGCCACCAGCGCGCGCGACGGCGTCTGGCAAGTGGGCGGCGACGCCACGCTGCGCACCGGCGCCTTCGACAACCACGGCGGCACGCTGACGGCGGGCCGCAACCTGGGCCTGGACAGCGCCGCGCTGGACAACCAGCAGGGCAAGATCGTCGCCAGCGGCGCGGCCACGGTGGGCGCCTCGGGCGCCGTAGACAACCACGGCGGCGTGGTGCAGGCCGGCGCGGCGCTGCAGTTGAGCGCCGGCGGCAAGCTGGACAACCAGGGCGGCGTGCTCGAGGCGATCGGCGCGGCCGCCACGCTGGGCCTGCGGGCGGCGTCGCTGGACAACAGCGGCGGACGCATCGTCAACGCCGGCGGCGGCGACGCCAGCGTCGACAGCCGCGGCGAGATCGTCAACAGCGGCCTGATCGGCGCCAACGGCCGGCTGGCGGTGGCCGCCGCGACACTGGACAACCAGGCCGCCGGCAGCGTGCTGGCCGGCGCCGACCTGTCGCTGGCGGTGCGCGAGCAACTGGACAACCGGGGCAACATCGGCAGCGGCCACGACCTCGACTTCCAGCAGGCCGGGGCGCAGCTCAACAACAGCGGCCAGATCATCGCCGGCCACGACCTGGTGGTGGCGGTGGCCGGCGTCAACAACGACGCCGGCCGCCTCCTCACCGCCGCCGGCGGCGGCGGCGACCTGCGCCTGAGCGCGGCGTCGATCGGCAACCACGGCGGGCTGATCGTGGCCGACCGCGACGCCACGCTGAACGCCACGGCGGGCAAGCTCGACAACCAGGACGGCGTGCTGCAGGCGCGCCGCGACATCGCCGTCGACGCGGCCGGCGCCTTGCTCAACCGTGGCGGCCTGGTCGAGACGACGGGCGGCGCCAGCCAACTGCGGCTGCATGCCGGCTCGATCGACAACAACGCCGGCCGGATCGTCAACAGCGGCAGCGGCGCCACCGAGATCGGCGCCGGCAGCATCGTCAACGGCGGCCAGATCAGCGCCAACGGCGACCTCGACGTGGTCGCCGACAGACTGAGCAACGACGGCCTGCTGAGTTCGCTACAGCGGATGAGCCTGGCCGTCAGCGGACGCTTGGACAACGGTGGACGGATCGGCAGCGGCGCCGACCTGGCCATCAGCAGCGCGACCCTGGACAACCAGGGCGGCAGCATGGTCGCCAACGGCAGCGCCGCCCTGACGGTGGCCGACACCGTCAACAACGCCGGCGGCACCGTGCAGGCCGGACGCGACCTGCGCATCGCCGCCGGCGGCGCGCTCGACAACAGCACCGGCCTGATCGAGGCGGTCGGCGGCGACGGCGCGCTGGCGGTGGCGGCCGCCAGCATCATCAACGCCCACGGCCGCATCGTCAACGCCGGCAGCGGCGCGAGCAGCGTCCGGGCGGCAGGCTACCTCTACAACAGCGGCCTGATCGCCGGCAACGGCACGCTCAGCCTGAACGCCGCCGTCGCCGTCAACAGCGCCAGCGGCGCCATCGTCTCCGGCCAGGCGCTGGACTTGACGCTGGGCCAGCGGCTGGACAACCAGGGCAACATCAACAGCGGCGCCGCGCTGCACATCGGCAGCGGCGCCGGCGGCGTGGTCAACGCCGGCAAGATCGTCGCCAAGGGCCAGCTCGGTGTCGACAGCGCCGGCCTGCTCAACAACGACGGCGGCCAGATCGCCACGCTGAAGGGCGGCGGCGGCGACATCGCCATCGCCAGCGGCGGGCTGAGCAACCAGAACGGCCTGATCCAGGCCGACCGCAACGCCCTGTTCAGCATCAACGGCGCCGTCAACAACGCGCAAGGCACGCTGCAGGCCGGGCACAGCCTGGCGCTGACCGCCGCCGGCGCCCTTGACAACCACAACGGCCTGGTCGATGCCTCGCCGCCGACGCCACGCTGGCCGTGCGCGCCGCCGACATCGACAACCGCGCCGGGCGCATCGTCAACGTCGGCGCCGGCAACGCCGCCGTGGCCGCCAGCGGCGCCATCCTCAACGGCGGCACCATCGCCGGCAACGGCGCGCTGGCGCTGGAGGCGCGCAGCGTCGACAACCGCGCCGGCGCCAGCATCGCCGCCGCCGGCGCGCTGACGCTGGGCGTGGCCGAGCAGCTCGACAACCTCGGCCGGATCGACAGCGGCGCCAGGCTCGACTTCAGCCAGAGCACGGCGCGTGTCAACAACGGCGGCCAGATCTTCGCCGCCGGCGCGATGCGGCTGGCCGCGCTCAGCTTCAACAACGACGGCGGCCGGGTCGCCACGCTCAAACAGTCCGGCGCCGACATCGCGCTGGCCGGCGGCAGCCTGAGCAACCGGGGCGGCAGCATGCAGGCCGACCGCGACATCGCCTTCGCGCTTGCCGAGGGGCTGGACAACAGCAAGGGCACCATCCAGGCGGGCCGCGACGTCGGCATCGCCGCCGCCGGCGCGTTCGACAACAGCGCCGGCCTGGTCGAGGCGTCCGACGCGGCCAGCCGGCTGCAAGTGCGGGCCGGCAGCCTGGCCAACATCGGCGGGCGCATCGTCAACGTCGGCGTCGGCGCGGCCAGCGTCGGCGCCGCCGGCGAGCTGCTCAACAGCGGCACCATCGCCGGCAACGGCGCGCTGGCCGTGGCGGCGGCGACGCTGCGCAACAGCGCCGGCGCCGGCATCGCCGCCGGCGCCGGGCTGGCGCTCGACGTCGGCCAGCGGCTCGACAACCAGGGCGACATCAGCAGCCGCGCCGAGCTCGGCTTCGCGCAGGCCACGGCGCAGGTCAACAACAGCGGCAACATCGTCGCCGGCGGCAAGGCCAGCCTGCTGGCCGGCAGCTTCAACAACGACGGCGGCCACGTCGCCACCGTGCGCGGCTCGGACGCCGACCTGACGCTGGCCGCGCACAGCCTGAGCAACCGCGGCGGCAGCATGCTGGCCGACGGCGCCGCCAGCCTCGCGCTGGCCGGCGCGCTCGACAACACCGGCGGCACCGTGCAGGCGCAGCGCGCGCTGGCGCTGGCGGCCGGCGGCGCGCTCGACAACGGCGGCGGCAACATCGAGGCGGCCCTGGCCAACGCCACGCTGGCACTGCGCGCCGGCAGCATCGCCAACAGCGGCGGACGCATCGTCAACGTCGGCGGCGGGCACGCCAGCGTGGCGGCCGACGGCGCGCTCGACAACGGCGGCCTGGTCGCCGGCAACGGCACGCTCGACGTCGCCGCGCAGAGCCTGCTCAACCGGGCCGGCGCCACCATCGCCTCGGGCCAGGCGCTCGACCTGGCGCTCGGCCAGCGGCTCGACAACCTCGGCGCCATCCACAGCGGCGCCACGCTGGACTTCAGCCAGACCACGGCGCAGGTCAACAACAGCGGCCAGATCGTCTCGGCCGGCAAGGCCAGCATCGCCGCCGGCGTGTTCAACAACGACGGCGGCCAGCTGCTCACGCTGAAGGACTCCGGCGCCGCCATCGCCCTGCGCAGCGCCAGCATGAGCAACCGGGGCGGCAGCGTGATCGCCAGCGGCGACGCCGGCCTGGACATCGCCGGCGCCTTCGACAACAGCCACGGCACTTTGCAGGCCGGCAAGGACCTGGCGGTCGCCGCCGGCGGCGCGCTGAACAACAGCGCCGGCCTGCTGGAGGCGGCCTCGGCCGCCAGCAGCCTGAGCGTGCAGGCCGGCGCCATCGACAACACGGCCGGCCGCATCGTCAACGTCGGCGCCGGCGCGGCCACGGTGGGCGCGCGCACCAGCCTGCTCAACTCCGGCACCATCGCCGGCAACGGCGCGCTGGCGCTGGCCGCCGCCACGCTGGACAACCAGGCCGGCGGCAGCATCGCCTCGGCCGGCGACCTGCTGCTCGACGTCGGTCAAGGGCTAGCCAACGCCGGCGCCGTCAGCAGCGGCGGCCGCCTGGACTTCGCCCAGGCCACGGCCCAGGTGGCCAACCGGGGCACCATGGTCTCGGCCGGCCGGGCCACGCTGCTGGCCGGCGCCTTCAACAACGACGGCGGCCAGATCGCCACCGCCCGCAACGGCGGCGCCGACATCACGCTGAGCAGCGCGAGCCTGAGCAACCGGGGCGGCAGCATGCTGGCCAGCGGCGGCGCCGCCTTCAACGTCGCCGGCGCCGTCGACAACAGCGGCGGCACGCTGCAGGCCGGCGACAAGCTGAGCCTGGCTGCGGCCGGCACGCTGAGCAACAACGGCGGCGTCGTCGAGGCGCTAGCCGCCGGCGCCACGCTGGACCTGCGGGTGGGCGCGCTCGACAACGGCAGCGGCCGCATCGTCAACGTCGGCCACGGCGTCACCCGCGTGGCCAGCCAGACCGGCCTGAGCAACCACGGCACCATCGCCGGCAACGGCAGCCTGGAGCTGTCCGGCCAGACCCTGTTGAACGGCGCCGGCGGCAAGCTGGCCGGCGCCGGCAGCGTCGAGCTGGCCTTCGGCCAGCGCCTCGACAACCGGGGCAGCGTCAGCAGCGGCGGTACGCTCAACTTCAACCAGAGCGGCGCCAGCTTCAACAACAACGGCAGCATGGTGGCCGGCGGCCAGGCCAGCTTCGCCGCCGCCAGCTTCAACAACGACGGCGGCAGCATCGCCACCGCCACCGGCTCCGGCGCCGCCATCGGCGTGCGCGCCCAGAGCGTGAGCAACGTCGGCGGCAAGATCCTGGCCAGCGGCGACGCCAAGCTCGACAGCGGCGGCGCCTTCGACAACAGCCGGGGCACGGTGCAGGCCGGCGGCGACCTGCGGCTGAACGCCGCCGGCGTGTTGAGCAACGACGGCGGCGCGCTCGAGGCGCTCGGCGGCGCCAGCGCGCTGCGGCTGCAGGCGTCGAGCATCGACAACGGCGGCGGACGCATCGTCAACGTCGGCAGCGCCGACACCACGCTGCTCGCCGACAGCGCCATCACCAGCGGCGGCATCGCCGCCAACGGCAAGCTGGAACTGCGCGCCCAGACCTTGCAGAACCGCAGCGGCGGCAGCATCGCGGCGGTGGGCGACATGGAGCTGGCCATCGCGGCCCAGCTCGACAACGCCGGCGCCATCAGCGGCGCCGCCGGCGTCCGCTTCGACCAGGCCGCCGCGCGCCTGAACAACAGCGGCCAGATCCTCGCCGGCGGCGCCGCCACCATCGCCGCCGACAGCGTCAACAACGACGGCGGCCAGATCGCCACGGCCAAGGACTCGGCCGCCGACCTGCTGCTCACCAGCAAGGACTTGAGCAACCGGGGCGGCAAGATCGTCGCCGACGGCAAGGCCGTGCTGGCCCTGGCCGGCAAGCTCGACAACGCCGGCGGCACCATCCAGTCCGGCCAGGGCCTGCATCTGGACGTCGCCGGCGCGCTGGGCAACGACGGCGGCGTGATCGCCGCCGTGGGCGCCGCCGCCGCGCTCAGCGTGACCGCGCAGCGCATCGACAACGGCACGGGCCGCATCGTCAACCTGGGCGTCGGCGACACGCTGGTGGCCGGCAAGACCGAGCTGAACAACAACGGCACCATCGGCGGCAACGGCAAGCTCAAGCTGTCGGCGCCGACCCTGCGCAACGGCGCCGGCGGCAGCATCGCGGCCGGCCTGGCCATGGAGCTGGCCGTCACCACGCTGCTCGACAACCAGGGCAAGATCAACAGCGCCGGCACGCTGAGCTTCAAGCAGGCCGGCGCCAGCCTGAACAACAGCGGCAAGATCGTCTCCGGCGGCCACGCCGAGATCGCCGTCAAGCAGATCAACAACAACGGCGGCACCCTAGCCACCGGCGCCGACGCGCAGGCCGACCTGGCCTTGCGCACCGAGCAATTGAGCAACGAGGGCGGCCACATCACCACCGGCCGCGACCTGAGCGTGACGACCAAGGCGATGCAAGGCATCGGCGAGCTGTTCGGCGGGCGCGACCTGGCGCTGAGCATGGACGGCGACTACACCCAGGCCGGCGGCCAGCAGTTCCGCGCCAACCGCAACCTGAGCTTGAGCGTGAGCGGCGACATCGTCAACCAGGCCAAGTTCGAGGCGGTGGGCCAGCTCACGCTGTCCGGCCGCAACGTGACGAACAACGCCGGCGCCGTCATGCAGGGGGACAAGGTGGTGGTCAAGGCCGCCGGCAACCTGGGCAACGCCGGCGAGATCAAGGGCACCACGTCCGTCGAGCTGAGCAGCGGCGGCACCATCGACAACAGCAACGCCGTCGTCGGCGGCAAGCTGGACATGACGGCGCAGAACCTCAACAACAGCGGCGCGGCGGCCCTGCTGGGCGCCAGCGGCGCGGAGATGCGCCTCAACGTCGCCGGCCAGATCAACAACACCGCCGGCGCCACCATCTACAGCGCCGGCTCGCTGACGGTGGCCGGCGGCGCGGGCGGCGGCGCGGCCGGCCTGGTCAACAACGTCTCCTCGACCATCGAGGCGGCCAAGGGACCTGACCCTGAACGCGGCCAGCCTCAACAACATCCGCGAGAACGTCACCCTGGTCAAGGAGCAGACCTTGGAGGAGACCAAGGAGATGGTGCTGCCGAGCTGGTACCACCACGGCGACAACCACAATCGCTTTGAAACGGGCGCGGCCAACTATTGGCCGCACGAGGCCTATTACGTCAATCCGGCCGACATCATCGAGGACACCCCGGTCGTGCTGGCGGACGGCAACATCATCGGTCGCGTGGTGCTGCGCACCCACGCCAACGATTCCGCCTTCTTCGGCGTCAGCACCGGTCTGCACAGCGCCTACGGCGATCGCAAGCGCATCCTCCAAACCGAGGGCACGCGGGTGCTCTACTACTCGACAAGGGCCAACGACCAGCACAACCCGGACGCCGGCGGCGACCCGAACGGCGCCTATGTGTACTTGCAATACGTAACACAGTGGCAAGGCCCGGACGTCCAATACTCCAGCCAATACGGCAATTGCACCACCAACTGCGTGCGTTTCATCACGCAGCCGGGCTACGACGACCCGAGCCGCTTCATCAACCGCGACACCGTGCGCTCGGTCGCCTCGCAGGCCGGCAAGCTCGAGGTGGCGCGCACCGCCCACCACGTCGTCGTCGAGGACAAGTTGGCGCCCGGCGCCGGCAACGCCGCCCGCATCGTTTCCGGCGGCGACATGCACCTGACCGTCGGCCAGGCGCTGACCAACCGCTACGGCGAGATCATGGCCACCGGCGCGCTGAACGTCGACGGCGGCGCCGCCGTCAGCAACGAGGGCGTCACCCTGTACAGCACGCACACCTTCGACGGCACCTGGTACACCGACGAGCACCAGGCGGTGGCCTACACCGCGCCGACGGTGAATATCATTTCCGGTTCGGCCGGCGGCGTGATCGCCGGCGGCAAGGGGGTGAGCATCGTCGGCCGCAGCTTCAGCAACGTCGACGCCGCGACCGGCACGGCCGGCAACATCCGCGACGCGATCCAAATGCTCGGCAGCAGCGCCGACATCGCCGCGCGCGACATCAAGTCCGCCGGCGGTTGGGTCGACAACAGCAACAGCGGCGGCCCGGCCGGCGCCAGCGGCGTGGCCAACAACGCCGCCGGCGGCGGCCACGCCAACGGCAGCGGCGCCGGCAACTTCGGCTCCCTGCTGGCCCGCGCCTTCGGCCAGGGCGGCGCCAACAACGCCGCGACGGCCAGCTACACGGTGCGCAGCGTACCGCCCAACAGCGCCGCCGGCGCCGCCGGTGTCGATGCCAGCGGCACCGCCAACACCGCCCAGGCCGGCGCGCGCGCCAACGCCAGCGGCACGGCCAACGCCGCCACCGCCGGCCTGCGCGCCAACGCCGGCGCCTCGCACGGCCAGGCGCTGGGCGACGTCAACAGCGCCGCCGGCGCCAGCCTGGCCCGGTCGGCCGGCGCGGTGCAGGGCGACAAGCCGGCCCAGCAGGGCGGCGAGCCCACGCCGCTCAAGGTCGTCGGCAACGGCCTGTCCATCCGCAACCCGGACGCCAACGCCAGCTACGTGTTCGAAACGCGCGAGCAGTTCGCCAACCACGGCCAGTGGATCGGCAGCGACTACCTGCTCAAGGCGCTCGACATGGACCCGGCCACCACACAGAAACGCCTGGGCGACGCCTTCTACGAGCAGCGCCTGGTGCGCGAGCAGCTCGACGAGCTGACCGGCCGCGCCCCGCGCAACGGCGCCAGCGACGACAGCCGCTATAAAGAGCTGCTCAACAGCGGCATCAGCTACGCCAAGGAATACGGCCTGCGGCCCGGCATTTCGCTGAGCGCCGAGCAGGTCGCCCACCTGACCAGCGACATCGTCTGGCTGGAAAGCCGGAACGTCGTGCTGCCCGACGGCAGCAGCGACACCGTGCTGGTGCCCAAGGTCTACCTGGCCCACGCCGGCGCCGGCGCCGTCAAAGCGGGCGGCGCGCTGGTCACCGGCGAGGGTGTCGAGATCGAGACCACCGAGGGCGGCATCGTCAACCGTGGCGGCCTGATCGACGGCGCCAACGGCCGCACCGTGCTCACCTCGGCCGGCGACCTGCTCAACCAGGGCGGCGCGGTGCGCGGTAACGCGCTCGAGCTGACGGCCGGCGGCGACATCGTCAACCAGACGCTGAGCATCAAGCAGGAGTACAGCGGCGCCCGGCCGGGCAGCGTCATCAGCGGCAGCTTCACCTCGCTGTCGAACCAGGCCAGCATTGTCGCCACGGGTGCGCTGACGCTGGCCGCCGGGCGCGACGTGGCCGACACGGCCGGGGCGATCCGCGCCGGCGCCGGCGCCAGCGTCACGGCCGGGCGCGACATCGCCTTCAACACCGTGCAGACGGGCAGCACCTACCACTCGCAGACGCAGGGCTTCACCGAGAAGGACAACAGCGTCGTCCACCAGCTGAGCCAGCTCGGCACGGGCGGCGACCTGACCATGACGGCCGGGCGCGACCTGTCGCTGAGCGGCACCCAGCTGGTCGCCGGCGGCAAGGGCGCGCTCGAGGCCGGGCGCGCGCTGAGCGTGACTGCGGTCAAGAACGAGGTCAACGTCGACGTCAGCAACGACCCGCGCAGCAAGATGTACGACAAGCTCGTGCACCGCGACGAGACGGTGGTCGGCGCCGCCGTCGCCGCCGGCGGCGACTTGGTGCTGAAGGCCGGCACCAAGGAGACCGGAGCCTTGAGCCTGGTCGCCAGCGGCGTGGCCGGCGGCGGCAAGGTCGAGCTGCGCGCCACGGGGGACGTCGCCATCACGCAGCTGCAGGAGGAGCACCTGCTTGACACGGCCAGCCACCGCGAGTGGAAGAGCACGTTCAAGAAGGGCAGCAGCGACAGCGCCGACTACAGCGCCAGCAGCCACGTGGTGGGCAGCAGCGTGACGGGCGCCGGCGTGGCGGTGCACTCGGGCGGGGACATCGCCGTCACCGCCAGCCAGCTGACGGCGACGGACGCGCTGGTGCTGGCCGCCGGGCGCGACCTGCTGATCGCCAGCGCCGAGCAGAGCGGCAGCGAGCGGCACAGCTCGCAGGTCAAGCAGAGCGGCTTCAGCCTCAACCTGTCGACCGGCATCGGCTACAGCAAGAGCCAGGACGACAAGCGCGGCAACGGCGACACGGTGCGGCAGATCGGCAGCGTGCTCAGCGGCGGCAGCATCGCCGCCAGCAGCGGGCGCGACACGGTGGTCAAGGCCAGCACGGTGGTGGCCGACGGGAAGCTCAGCATCAACGCCAAGGGCGACCTGAGCATCGTCAGCGCGGCCGACCGCGACACGGGCGACTACGCCACCAGCAGCAAGAAGTCGGGCACCATCGGCAGCAACTTCCAGCCGGCCGTCGGCACCGTCAAGACCACCACCGACGGCAAGCACGCCAACAGCACCGAGGTCGGCAGCCAAGTCGCCAGCCTGGGCGGCGACGTCGAGCTGACGGCGGGCGGCCGCTACACGCAGACGGCCAGCCAGGTCAAGGCACCGGAGGGCGACATCGCCATCACGGCCAAGGACGTGCTGGTCAACGCCGGGTTCAGCACCAGCGACAACAGCGACCACACGACGTACGCCAAGACGGCGATCGGCGGAACGGTTTCCTCGCCGTTGATCTCGGCGGTGCAAAGCGTCAGCAGCATGGTCTCTGCCGCCAAGAACACCAAGGACACCCGGATGCAGGCGCTGGCGGCGTACAACATCTATGGCGCGCTCACGTCGAACGAGGTGAAGGACGCGGCGTCCGACCTCGCCAACGGCAAGTTGACCGGGGTGAAGGTTAGCGTCAGCCTGGGCAACTCCAAGGCCGAGAGCAACACGGTGCAGAGCGCCCGCGTCGCGGTCGGCTCGGCCATCGCGGCGGGCGGCAACGTTACGATCAAGGCCACCGGCGGCGGCAAGGACAGCAACATCACCGCCATCGGCAGCGACATCAACGCCGGTAAGGACGTGACGCTGATCGCCGACAACCAAGTGAGCCTGCTGGCGGCCGAAAGCACGGCAAGCCAGCACAGCACCAACAACTCCAGCGGCGCCAGCATCGGAGTTGGTTTCGCCGTTGGCGGCCAGCAGAACGGCTTCACGGTGGACTTCGCCGTCAACAAGGCGCGCGGCAACGCCGACGGCGACGACCTGGGCCACGTCAACAGCCACGTCAACGCCGGCAACCTGGTGGTCCTGAGCAGCGGCGGCGACACCACTCTGAAGGGCGGCGTGGTCGCCGGCAAGACGGTGGTGGCCAATGTTGGCGGGGACCTGAAGATCGAAAGCCTGCAGGACCGCAGCACCTACGACAGCAAGCAGGTCAGCGCCGGGCTCGGCCTTAGCGTCTGCGTTCCGCCGGCCTGCTACGGCATGAGTGGCAGTGTCAACTACAGCCAAAGCAAGGTCAAGGGTGACTACCTCAGCGTGCTCGAGCAGAGTGGTATCACGGCCGGCGACGGCGGTTTCCAGGTCAACGTCGAGGGCAACACCGACTTGAAGGGCGGGTTGATGAGCAGCAGCGCGGCGGCGGTCGACTCGGGATACAACCGGCTCTTGACTGGAAGCCTGACCGCAACCGATCTGAAGAACAAGGACAACTACAGCGCAAGCGGCTTTGCAGTGTCCGCCTCGGTCAGCAACGTGACGAACCAGCCAAAGAACGACAAGGTATCCAACGTCGGAAAGCCTGTCTCAAGTGGAGGGATAGGAGGGGTTAGCGGCAGCCAGGGCAGTACAACCGTTAGTGGCATAAGTGGCGGCGTTGTGGCTATCTTGGACGGGTCTAAACAAGAGCTAAGCGGCAAGGATGGCAGTTTGGTACTGGCAAGCGTAGATCGCGATGTCACAACGGAAAATGCGGCTGGCAAGGCCGGTGCGCTTGGCAAGGCGTGGGATGCTGCGCAATTACAGAAGGAAGTGCAAGCCCAGGTCGCTATCACCCAGGCCTTCAGTGCGCAAGCGCCGAAGGCGATCGCCAAGTATGCCAATGAACGGATCGATACCCTGTCGGATCAACTTGAAGCTGAACGTGATCCCGAGAAACGTGAGTCATTGAAGACGGAGATCAAAAACTGGAAGGAGGGCGGGTTCTATCGTACAGCGCTTCATGCTGTGAGCGGCGGGCTGACGGGAGGTTTTGGCGGCGCAGCAGGTGCGGCGGCTGTGGCGAAAGGCGCGAACGAGCTTAGTGAAATGCAAGATAGCGTTCGTACTATGTTGCAGGACAAGGGTTTAAGTCAGTCGGATGCCACAGCATTAGCGGGGGGCTTGGCTGAGGTTGCCGCTTTGGCAATTGGCTCTGTCGTCGGCGATACAGCCGGAGCGCTGACAGCGCTAACCACTGACACGAATAATCGGCAGTTGCACGAAAAGGAGATCAAGTTAGCAGAGAAAAATGGAAGAGCGTTGATGCTCGCAGCCAAGAAGAATAATGAGAACATCACAGAAGAGGAAGCTATTGCGCGTATTGAGAGGCAGTTGTTGCGCTGGGTAGATAAGACCGCGTACCTTAAGGATGGAGGGCGGGTCGATGAACTGGTCATTTCAGTTCTCGGCATGACCGGCAAAGATGTTTCCTTAAGCATAACCTGGGATTATCGCGATTTTGCGAAAATGCATGCGGATGAATATAATGATGCGAGCATCAATATTCAGAATGTGGTAGCTTACTCAGCGGCGTTTTCAAGAGTTAATGCGGGCTTGACGCCTCAACAGGTATTTGACCGCAACAATCAGGCCGGTGCACAAGTTGCGAAAGCGCTTGCCATGGTGTTTAGTGCCGAAGTCGTTGCTGCGGCGACGCCTGTTCTCGCGGCAATGAGCAAATCGGCATTGCAGGCTTGCCAAGCAAATATTGTGTATTGCCTCAATAGAGCAGGTATATTTGCTGGTGAGATGGTTGCCGGAGAGGCTTTGCCGGCAGGAGCAGGTTTGAGTGCTGTGGCATTGGCAGCAGAGAAGAAAATTTCGGCCACTGCTGCTGCCGAAGCAAAAATTGCGATGGAGAATGCTGTTTCGGCGTTCACTACTAAGCTCAATAATTTCTATCGAGATGGTGCGCCGCCTGATTTATTGAAACAAACACTTAATCTAGCCGCCACTAGTTCGACGCATAATTCGACTGCATCTGAGGTTGTTCTGGGAAAATATATTGCTGGTAGTCCAGATTCCTATGAAGCTGTCGCGCAAGCAAGAGGTGCAACCTATTTTTCAATGGCGGATTGGAGTACCGTTCAAAGTCAGTTGGGATCTGATAAGATGTGGGGGATAAACAAGGCGTTCTTGGATCAGCAAATTGCAAAAGGGAAAACTTTTATTTTCACGGGAAATCCAGCGTCGGGAAATGCTGGATATTTTACAAAGCTTGAGTTCAATCATTTGACTAGTAATGGTTACATGATTGTGAGAGACGGAGGATTTTATCGTGCTGTTAAAAAATGACATGCAGAGTTTTGATTTTTTATTTAATAAAATTTCCGAATATTATGAAATTTGTAAAAATAGAAAAATAGTTATTTTTGAAGAAAGACATCCTAGTAATGATGTTGAATCTGACTACTTCGTTAGATTTCTGTTAGATAGGAAAAATGTGGTGGAATACCGTGTAAGTTTTGATCGAGGTTTTCTTGTTGCGATAGTTTCATTGGCGATTGGGCCGCATTATTTTTCTCCGGGAGATTTTTGGGATTATGAAAATTCACAGCGGTTTAGTTTAGAGCCATCAACCGAAGCAATCGGTTTTAATTTGAAATTGCTTGATGAATTTTTAATTTCTAATTGATTTGCCGACGTTGTAAAGCGCCTGGGCGACGCCTTCTACGAGCAGCGCCTGGTGCGCGAGCAGCTCGACGAGCTGACCGGCCGCGCCCCGCGCAACGGCGCCAGCGACGACAGCCGCTATAAAGAGCTGCTCAACAGCGGCATCAGCTACGCCAAGGAATACGGCCTGCGGCCCGGCATTTCGCTGAGCGCCGAGCAGGTCGCCCACCTGACCAGCGACATCGTCTGGCTGGAAAGCCGGAACGTCGTGCTGCCCGACGGCAGCAGCGAAACCGTGCTGGTGCCCAAGGTCTACCTGGCCCACGCCGGCGCCGGCGCCGTCAAAGCGGGCGGCGCGCTGGTCACCGGCGAGGGTGTCGAGATCGAGACCACCGAGGGCGGCATCGTCAACCGTGGCGGCCTGATCGACGGCGCCAACGGCCGCACCGTGCTCACCTCGGCCGGCGACCTGCTCAACCAGGGCGGCGCGGTGCGCGGTAACGCGCTCGAGCTGACGGCCGGCGGCGACATCGTCAACCAGACGCTGAGCATCAAGCAGGAGTACGGCGGCGCCCGGCCGGGCAGCGTCATCAGCGGCAGCTTCACCTCGCTGTCGAACCAGGCCAGCATTGTCGCCACGGGTGCGCTGACGCTGGCCGCCGGGCGCGACGTGGCCGACACGGCCGGGGCGATCCGCGCCGGCGCCGGCGCCAGCGTCGCGGCCGGGCGCGACATCGCCTTCAACACCGTGCAGACGGGCGGCAGTTCCGAGTGGAAGGCCTCCGGCTTCACCGGCTCGAGCAGCGGCGTCAACCACCAGGCCAGCCAGCTGAACAGCAGCGGCGACCTGACCATGACGGCAGGCCGCGACCTGGCGCTGAGCGGCACCCAGGCCGCCGCCGGCGGCAAGGGCGCGCTCGAGGCCGGGCGCGCGCTGAGCGTGGCGGCGGTCAAGAACGAGAGCCGGCTGGACGTCAGCAACGACGCGCGCAGCAAGACCTACGACAAGACGATCGTGCATAACGAGACGGTGGCCGGCGCGGCCGTCTCGGCCGGCGGCGACCTGAGCCTGAAGGCCGGCACCAAGGAGACCGGAGCCTTGAGCCTGGTCGCCAGCGGCGTGGCCGGCGGCGGCAAGGTCGAGCTGCGCGCAACGGGCGACGTCGCCATCACGCAGCTGCAGGAGGAGCACCTGCTTGACACGGCCAGCCACCGCGAGTGGAAGAGCACGTTCAAGAAGGGCAGCAGCGACAGCGCCGACTACAGCGCCAGCAGCCACGTGGTGGGCAGCAGCGTGGCGGGCGCCGGCGTGGCGGTGCACTCGGGCGGGGACATCGCCGTCACCGCCAGCCAGCTGACGGCGACGGACGCGCTGGTGCTGGCCGCCGGGCGCGACCTGTTGATCGCCAGCGCCGAGCAGAGCGGCAGCGAGCGGCACAGCTCGCAGGTCAAGCAGAGCGGCTTCAGCCTCAACCTGTCGACCGGCATCGGCTACAGCAAGAGCCAGGACGACAAGAGCGGCAACGGCGACACGGTGCGGCAGATCGGCAGCGTGCTCAGCGGCGGCAGCATCGCCGCCACCAGCGGGCGCGACACGGTGGTCAAGGCCAGCACGGTGGTGGCCGACGGGAAGCTCAGCATCAACGCCAAGGGCGACCTGAGCATCGTCAGCGCGGCCGACCGCGACACGGGCGACTACGCCACCAGCAGCAAGAAGTCGGGCACCATCGGCAGCAACTTCCAGCCGGCCGTCGGCACCGTCAAGACCACCACCGACGGCAGGCACGCCAACAGCACCCAGGTCGGCAGCCAGATCGCCAGCCTGGGCGGCGACGTCGAGCTGACGGCGGGCGGGCGCTACACGCAGACGGCCAGCCAGGTCAAGGCTCCCGGCGGCGACATCGCCATCACGGCCAAGGACGTGCTGGTCAACGCCGGGTATAGCACGACCGACAGCACCGACCACACGACGTACGCCAAGACGGCGATCGGCGGCACGGTCAGCGTACCGCTGATCGACGCCATCAAAGGCGTCAAGGGCACGCTCGATGCCGGCAAGAGCACCAAGGACTCGCGCATGCAGGCCTTGGCGGCGGTCAACCTCGCCGCCAGTTCGGCGGCCCTGGCGAAGGCCGCCAAGGAGTTCTCCAACGGTATGTCGACGGGCATCAAGGTCAGCGTCAGCCTGGGCAACTCGAAGAGCGAGAGCAACTCTGTGCAGAGCGCCGCCGTCGCGGTGGGCTCGACCATCGCGGCCGGCGGCAGCGTCACCATCAAGGCCACCGGCGGCGGCAAGGACAGCAACATCACCGCCATCGGCAGCGACATCAGCGCCGGCGAGGACGTGACGCTGAACGCGGGCAACCAGGTGAATCTGTTGGCGGCGGAAAGCACGGTGAGCCAGCACAGCACCAACAGTTCCAGCGGCGCCAGCATCGGCATCGGCTTCGCCTTCGGCGGCCAGCAGAACGGCATGACGTTCGACTTCGCCGCGTCCAAGGCGCGCGGCAACGCCGACGGCGACGACCTGAGCCACAGCAACACCCACGTCGCCGGCGGCGGCGTGGTGACGGTGACGAGCGGCGGCGACACCAACGTGAAGGGCGGCGTGATCGCCGGCGATTCCGTGGTGGCCGACATCGGCGGCAATCTCAACATCGAGAGCCTGCAGGACAGCAGCAAGTACAAGAGCAAGCAGGTCAGCGCGGGCGTCGGCATCACCGTCTGCGTGCCGCCTGTCTGCTACGGCAACAGCTCGGTGAGCGGCAGCTTCAGCAACTCCAAGGTGGAGGGCGACTTCCTCAGCGTGATCGAGCAGAGCGGCATCAAGGCCGGCGACGGCGGCTTCGACCTCACCGTCAAGGGCAACACCGACCTGAAGGGCGCGGTGCTGGGCAGCGACCAAGTGGCGATCGCGGAGGGCGTGAACAGCCTGGTCACGGGCAGCCTGACGACCAGCGATTTGCAAAACAAGGACCACCACGACGCCAGCGGCTTCAGCGTGAGCGGAAGTTTCAGCAGCAAGATTGGCGACCAAACCACTGCGCAGTCGGATGCCGACAAGAAGGCTGCGAACGAGAAGAAAAATCCCGGAGGCCACGGAGGCGGCGCCGGATTTGGTAGCGCTTCGGGCAGCCAGCAAAGCGTGACTCTGGCAGGGGTAAGCGATGCTTTCATCGACATCACCAACGAGGCGCGCCAGCGGGAGTTGACGGGCAGGACGGTCGAGCAGCAATTGGCCTTGTTGAACCGCGATGTCAGCAGCGACAAGGACGCGGCAAATAGCCTGGGCAAGGGTTGGGACGCCAAGGCATTGGACAAGGAGGTAAATGCGCAAATGTCAATTACCGCCGCGTTTAGCCAGTTGGCGGCGAAAGAGGTGGGCGACTATGCCGTGAAGCAAAAAAATGATGCGCTCGCCCTTGGGGATAAAGCCGAGGCGGCGAAGTGGGCTGAAGGTGGCGCATATCACGTCTTGGCGCATGCTGTCATTGGCGCCCTGGCCGGTGGCGTCAATGGTGCGGCTGGCGCGGGCGTCAGCGCATGGACGGCTCCGCAGGTCGATGAGTATATTAAAGGATTGGACTTGCCCGATGCCGTGCGCAAGGTGGTGATACTAGCCGCGAGCACGGGCCTCGCCGGCATGGTTGGGGGAGATGCCGGCGCGGTTAGCGGCTATGATCAGGTCGTCAACAACTACTTAAAGCATGACGAAATCAATTCTTTGCTAAAAGCGCAGAAGGGCTGCAAATCTGGCAAAGGAAGCGCTTCGGACTGTGCCGAGGTGAAACGTCTTGAGACCTTGGACAAGCAGCGTGAAGTGGCCTTGAGTAACTGCGATGGCGATAGCAGTGCTCGTTGCGTGGCTGTCAGGCAGGAGGTTCGCAGTGCGTATGCAGATATTATACGCAAGTACGATTCATCCGTAGATCCGAAGAGCAATAGCTTCTTCTGGTATGACGAGCAAATGTGGAAGACCCGGCGTGCAGCGGATAGCACAATCAGCTCCTTGGATCGTACAAAGGGAGGGCTTATCGGGTTGAAGGATGGTGTCATAGGTGGCTTGGTTGGGCTTATGGACGGGGTTGTCATTACTTTCAAGGCGGAATTTGGAGACGAACAGGCTCAGGCGAAAATTGACAAGGCAATTGATGGTGTCATTAAAGTGGCAAGTAGCCCTTCGCTTTGGATTAAAATAATAAGTAATGCGAGAGCTGAGTCACGGGAAGAATTGGCAGCTGCTTATGAAAAAGGAGATGGTTTCGCTCTAGGGAAAATTGCTGGCGAGGTATTGTCAAATTTCGTGGGTGACGGAATCGGCAGTATAGGTAAAGCGGGGAAAGTCGCCGCGATCCTAGAAGATGCAAGTAAGGTTTCAAAAAATATTGCCAGGTCTGTAGACGCAGCGCTGTTGGTTGAATTAGCTGAAAATGGAGTGAAATTTACAGCGGATAGAGTGGTTGCAACAGGAAGGAATTCAGCAGGGAAGGTAGTCTTCTTAGAGTTGGGCGATTCAAGTGCTGGATTGCAACACATCCTAGAACGGCACGCTTTAAATTTTGCAGATAAGGGGATATTGTCGTCTGAGATTCCATCTGTTGTAATGAAGGCTGTAACGGAAGGGAAGATTGTAGGGGTAAACGGATCTGCTCCAGTATTCGAAATAGTGCATAATGGTATCGTTCAACATATTTCAGTTGGTGTTGGATCAAATGGATTTATTGTTCGGGCAAACCCTGTTTCAAAATGGAAACCAATATGATTAAAGATATTCGCTTTGGTGCCGTGTATGGTGCCCCTCCTATATTCGACGCTGATTTAGATGAAATGGGATATGTTGAGTTATCCGAACTTAATATTTCTGGTAGGCTGGCTGAGGAAATTGAAAAGTGGGATAAGGAATTTCAAAATACATTTTCCGACGATTACCCTCCTGAATCAGGATTTGTTAGTACCAATGATCTTAAATTGCATAATGAGCGCGGTGTCGAACTTGCATCTATGTTGCAGGAATTTTTAGGGCCAATGGTTAAAGTTAAATTTATTCCTGCACAAAAATAGATTTCTAACTATCAGTTTTTGTATGATTACGGCCATCATGACGGGATGGTGCGGCGTTGTTGCATAAATCCAGCCGTGGCGAGGGCTGACGTTTACGCGCAACAACCGGTGCCGCAGGGCTGTTAACTTTCGACGAACTTGCGTAGATTCTGGTCTTTTGCCTGAACCGATGCGCAAGGACGAACAACAGCGGCAAGAACCCAAGGGCCAGTACCGCGTCAAGAACTGGCCCGCCTACAACGCCGGGCTGATCGCGCGAGGCGACGTGACGATCTGGATGGAGCCGGAGTTGTGGCAACGGAATGCCGAAGCCGGCGCCGCCAAGCGCGGCCGGCCACGCCTTTACGCCGACGCGGTCGTCCAGATGCTGCTTGGACTCAAACAGGTGTTTCGCCTTCCGCTGCGCGCGTTGCAGGGTTTCGCGGGGAGCATGAACAAGCTCGCCTTCGGCGATCTGCCGGTGCCCAACTACACGACGTTATGTCGCCGCGCCCGGGAGCTCGACGTTGTGCTGCCGGCCTTGCGCAGCGGCGAGCCGCTGCATCTGGTGGTCGACAGCACCGGCCTGAAGGTGTTTGGCGAGGGCGAATGGAAGGTGCGCAAGCACGGCTATTCCAAACGCAGTGACCTGGCGCAAGGTGCATCTGGCGATGGACGCGAACACCGGCCAGATTTGCGCGGTGCTGATGACGCACCAGGATGTCGGCGATGGCGAGGTGCTGCCCGAGTTGCTCGACCAGATCCCGGCCGGCACGCCGATCGGGGGCGTCGGCGGCGACGGCGCCTACGACACCCGGCAATGCCACGCGGTGATCGCCGCGCGCGAGGCCACGCCGTCGATCCCGCCGCGCGACGGCGCGGCGCCCTGGCCGCAACGAATCCCGGGCGCGGCTTGGCGCAACGACGCGCTCGACATCATCGGCCGCAGCAGCCGACGGGAGTGGAAGAGATCGAGCGGCTACCACCGGCGCTCGCTCGCCGAGACGTTGATGTACCGCTTGAAGGTGCTCACCGGCAGAAGCTTGGCGGCGCGCACGATTGGCGCCCAGGCCACCGAGGTGGCCATCCGCGCGGGCGTGCTCAATCGCATGGTCGCGCTGGCACGCCCTCAGTCCGTCCGTATCGGGTAAATTCATGGGGAAAGGGGAAAGTCCCTGTCAGACTCGATTTATGCAACAACGCCGGATGGTGCCAACGACAATAGTCACTATTGGCTTTGCCGAAAATTTATTTGTGCCGAGAATTGTTATATTAATTAAAATTTCAGGAAAGTATATGAAAATAGAATCGGAAGATATAGATGTGGAAAGTTTGCTGGTGAGTAGCTATTTTCACGTTCCGCGATTTCAACGCCCATATTCTTGGGATGATGAAAATCTCATTGATTTTTGGAATGATTTAATAACGAATAAGGATGATGATTATTTTATTGGATCGATGGTTGTGTATAAGATAGCAAAACAACAGTATGGTGTGGTTGACGGGCAGCAGCGACTGACTTCGATTACAATCTTGCTTTGTGTAATTAGAAATGAAATGGAGGCTTTAGGACGTAACGATTTGGCATTGGGGCTGCATCAATTAATTGAACGGAAAAATAGAGAAAATAAAGATGAGTATGTTATAAAAACGGAAAGTTCATTTCCTTATTTTCAAGAACATATACAAAAATTTGGGCATCCAGAGCTGGAGGCGGAAATTCATTCGGAGGAGCTTAATTTAAAGAATGCATTCAAGATTTTCAGTTCTCTTGTTGCGGATGCGTTAGGAGCAATTGATTTAGATACGACAATTTCTGTTGACATGAAGATCGAAAATAAGGTTAATAAATTGTCAGAGCTTCGTGCGTCGGTTCTGAACCTTAATTTAATATTGGTGACCCTTGATAATGAGGATGATGCATATCTGATTTTTGAGACACTTAACACTCGTGGTAAAGATCTTGCATTAGCAGATTTGGTAAAAAATCATTTTACAAAAAACTTGAAATCCAAGGGGTCAGTTGATGCCGCGAAATTAAAAGGCTCTATGCCGTTTCCAGTGGAAATTGACTTCAGGCGGCATGCCGCGTAACGCCAAACTCGCGCGGTACGGCAGCGCGCAGCGGATTGGCCGGCAGGTGTTTGAGTTTGGCCATGCGTAAATAGGCAATGGCGATGAAGTTGGTGACGGTGCGGAAGCCGCGCGCGGCCCGCTTGGTCTGCTGGAGCAAGCCGTTCATCGCCTCGACATAGGCGTTGCTGCGGCCGTCGAGCATGCCGCGCACCACGCCGGGCAGGCGCTCCTTGAGGGTGTTGGCCAGACGTTTGAACGGTTCCAGGCGGCAGCGGCGCGCCCAGGAGATCCAGCCCAACAAGTCCTGCTCCGCCTTGGCGGCGCAGTTGGCGGCCACGGCGCCGCGATAGACCTCGCGCAGGGCCTGCTTCAAGCGCCAGGCGCGAGCGCTTTTCAAATTGGAGCGTTGTAGCCAATGCATCGAATTGATCTGCTGGTAGGTCCAGCCGACGGGATTTTTGCGCATGCCCCACAGCATTGCCTTGACCGCCTTGCGGTCTTCGCCCAGCGCGGCGCGCACGGCCTTGGGCTGGGTGCGCATTTCTTCGCGCCGCACCTCGTCCATGGCGTTGTTGGCCAGGGCGATCACGTGGAAGCGGTCGTAGCTGATCTGGGCGTTCGGCAGGCTGGCGGCCACGC
Source organism: Rugamonas sp. DEMB1 (assembly GCF_029834475.1). GTDB lineage: Bacteria > Pseudomonadota > Gammaproteobacteria > Burkholderiales > Burkholderiaceae_D > Rugamonas > Rugamonas rubra. The sequence goes on from NZ_CP122407.1 coordinate 2,593,135, forward strand.
CCTTGGCATAGGCCGCGCTCATGTCCATGCAGACATGCTTGATCTCGTCGGCTGCGCCGCCGTGCGCCACCAACTCCCGCTTGAAGGCGGCCACCGTTTCGTGGTCCCGGCCCGGCGTCATGAACAGCAGCCGTCGGGCCTCGAGGTCGTGCACCACGGTGACGTAGTTGTGCCCCTTCTTGAGGCTGGTCTCGTCGATGCCGACAACGCGCACTCCCGTCATCTCGTCGCGGCGCCGCGCGATGCCCACGTAGTGCGCGATGCGCCGCCACAGCCGTTTCGAGCGCACCCGCAACTGGGCCGCGGCCTGGGCCACCGGCAGAGTCTGGCACAGCGACAGGGCCAGAGCCTCGAACAGCAGGGTGAAGCCACTGCCCGGCCGCGCCCACGGCACCTCGGCCTGCGTCGTCTTGCCGCAGGCGCTGCAATCGACGCGCGGCACCTCGGCGTGCAGCCAGGCTTCGAATTGGAAGAAATCCAGATGCCGCCAGCTGCGTTTGACCCGGTCGTGGATGCCTTGCCCGCTCACGCCGCAGGCCGGACACGGCAGCTTCCCCGCCTCGCACGACACCTCGAAATCGATCCGGCGCTTGGCCGTATCCAGGTCAACTTTGGCAACAACCCACGGCGCTTGCAGACCCAGCGCGGTGGTGAACAGGGCTTCGACGGCGATACTCATCAGGAACTTGCACTCACAAAATGGCGTTGCCCGGCATGATACCCGATGTCAATTTCCACTGGAAACGGCATAGAACCAAAAATATTCCATTGATTACTCATCCTCAGAAATTCTTTGCGAACCACTTATTGATGAAATTGAGAAATTGTTTATCGATCATCATTTGGTTTTTGGTAATCACCCGGTTATACCCATAGGTTATACACATCTCCAGTCCGCCAAGAATACCCGACGGACAACACTGCTGCCGGGAAAAACCGTTAACATTCATACACTTGCGAATTGGCTTGTAAACCCTTGAAATTTCAGGTTTACTCTTGTCTTTTGCCTCAAGCAACTATGACTGAATCGACGCACTGGACGGACGTGGAATTTGCTGAACTTTACCTTGGGGATGCCCGCCTCGACAGGCGCGCAAGGAAGATCATGGAGCGCTTTTCGGACAGGCCGGCAGCCAGCATCCCCAAGTCGGGCAACGGCTGGGGCGAAACCATCGCCACGTACCGGTTTCTCGAAAACGAGGCCGTCGAGTGGCGTGACATCATGGCGCCGCACTGGGCCCAGACGCAGCAGCGCATGGGCGAACACCCCGTCATCTTGTGCTTGCAGGACACGACCGAACTCAATTTTAATGGACAACAGATCGAAGGCCTCGGGCCACTCAGCTATGAAGTCCAGCGCGGCATGTACGTGCATCCGACCTATGCCGTCACGCCGGAGCGGTTGCCGCTGGGCGTCATCGACGCCTGGATGTGGGCGCGCGAGAAGATCGACGCCGACGGGGTGCGGCCGGGGATCAAGGAGAGCGGCCGCTGGATCGAGGGGTACGGACGGGTAGCCGAGATGGCGGCCGAGATGCCGGCGACGCGCCTGGTGTACGTGGCCGACCGCGAGGCCGACATGATCGAGTTGATGCAGTACGCACAGGACTGCGGCACGCCGGCTGATTGGCTGGTCCGCGCCAAGACCGACAGGGCTTTGCCGGACGGCGAGAAACTGTGGGCGCACACGCTCGACGGCGCGCCGGTGGGGGAAATCAGCTTCACCATCGGCGCGCGCGACAAACAGAAGGGGCGCAAGGTGCGCCAGCAACTGTGGGCCAAACGGGTGGAGCTGCCGGCGCGGCGCGGCGCCAAGATCGCGGCGACCTGCGTGATCGCGCGCGAAATCGATGCGCCTGCCGGCGTCGAGCCGATCGAATGGCGTTTGCTCACCAACCGCTCGGCCACCACCAGCGAGGAGGTGATCGAGTTGATCGACTGGTACCGCGCGCGCTGGGAAATCGAGATCTTCTTCCATGTGTTGAAAAATGCGTGCAAGGTCGAGGCGATGCAGCTGTCCCACATCGACAATATCGAGCGCGCGTTGGCGTTGTTCATGGTCGTGGCGTGGCGCATCGCCCACTTGATGCGCCTGGGCCGCATCTGTCCGGACCTGGACGCGAGCCTGTTCTTTGATCCTGACGAAATCCGCGGCGCCTACCTGCTCACGAAGGAGCGACGGCCGGATCGACCTCCGACCCTTAACGAAGTCTTGCGACTGATCGCCCGCGTCGGCGGATTCTTGGGGCGAAAAGGCGACGGCGATCCAGGAGTGAAAACGATCTGGCAGGGGATTCAGGAAGTACGGGTGGCCGCACAAACAATAAAGGCGCTACGCGAGGAAGCCGAGTGACTTGTGTATAAACCTATGGTTTTAACCCCATCGGTGACGGAGAAAAAGAAATGAGTATTCGGATAAAGCAAGAAATTTTATCAATTTCATATATTTTTGTATTTTTTATTCTGCTAAGTTTTTCGGGGATGATTATTTTTGAATTCATATTCGCCCAACTTATTGGTTGGATTTTGGTTGACGCTAACTATAAATTACCGACGATTGATCAGCTTCTTAGATGGGGGGATTTTTTCATCCTTGTCGCACCAGGGGGGACAATAATTGTTTGGATTTTCCTGAAAGTGACATACGGTCGCTAGCAGACGGTGCGACATTCCACAGCGCGCCATCGGCTCGTCGCCGCCGATACAGGCGCTCAAGGAATGGCAACGTCGCAAGCCGGAACTATTCGTTAAACGCATCCACGGTCAAACGGTACTGGACACGTATCTTGGCCATGTTAAAGGATAATTATGATTTTTAATCCTGTCAGGATTCGTGAGTCTGTGAATGAGGCCGGTATAAAAAGACTGCTTGGAACGGAGTTTGATACCCAGCGCCCCATGGGGAATGTTGCTATTGTGCAGTTAAATGAAATTATTCGACTATACCTCGTCGGTATGCGAGAGCAAGTATCGCCTTTGCTCTCAAAAAGAATTGATTGGATAAAATTTGCTATTGAAGAAAATGAAAATTTCGGCGAAAGTGGAAATTTTCATCAACAATCGTTGAGGTGGGCATTGGCGATTGGCATATGGATGCGTGATGGGGTGAATGCTGCCGATGTTTGGGGTGTAGCCAGAGATTTTAATGCTTCTGCATTATTTGACAAGAGTGTTTTTTCAAAAAATGAGCTATCAACGGGCCGTCTTGACGATTATATGCCCCTTTGTTGTCAGTCTGAGAAATATGAAGCAGGGATGATAGAGTATGAGAAATATTCTACGAAGAAAAATATTTCATTGAAGGGAACTCTTAAGCCACGTGATTTTGGCTATGCAATTTGTTTGCATGAATTGTATGGGCGGTTTGATAAAGGGGATATTTTGAATGCGGGACGAAAGATGCTTAAGGCGAATTTGGAAAATAACTGGTTAGGCTCTGGGCAATATTTGGTGGCCGCTACTTGGTTGAAGATTGTCTATTGGAGCGAAACATGTAATATTCTGCCAGGGGAGATCATATTGAAAGCATACGAAGATATGCCGAATGTTCCTCGGCCAACATTCGTATAGTGGTCTAGTTCTAAACTCTGGGGGTGATATCTAGTAGCTCGATACTGAACTGCGCCGGCCCATTGCACTAAATATATTTCCGCAATGATGTGTACACGCTCAAGGCCGACAATGTCCTGATCTTCGCCTTGATGGACGACTATGTGGAACAGATCGAGTTGACGCACACCGTCCCGGAAGGTCTGGTGCTGGAGTTGCCGCTGTCGATGCAGGGCGAAAAGACCGTCAAGATCAGCGGCGGGTGCGTTCCCCAGAGCAAGGATGGCGCCGAGGTCGCCAGAGTGTGCAATTTTTCCTGGGGCAAAAAACAGATCGTCAAGGACGTGCGTTTTGAGTCCAATTGATGTGTCCACATCCTACGTTCGTGCGGACCAATATTGTTAAATAAGCTATATAAAGTGAAAATCAAAATACTATCAATCTGCAAGTATCTGGTTCGGCTGCAGTGCTTCCAGCTTAATTGAGGCGCATTGAATCAAACTATTATTTCACAAGCTTGCCTGTCTGCCCATATTTCTAATCGGAATAATGGCGTATTAGCCACGTTGTGGCGCTCAATACCTGTCAGAACTGACAGGTTCACATAATAGAAGTTGCTATATAGCAATCTAATCTCTATACTCTTTGCAACGACCGCCGTCTGCTTGGCAAACTCCGGTCAACGTCCTGTACGTGGTCAGCTATTTGCGCATCGAACAATATTAATTTAATGGAATTAATTCTATTTAGTCAATTCAGTCAACAATGGTTTTATTGATAATATTTCGATGGATGGTAGTTTGGTGGTTCAGAAGTTATATGCGCAAAGCTGTTTGATGAATTTGTTTCGCGCTTGCTGACATAGCGAGGGCTCGGGGAAATCCTTGTTGCCGCAATGTCATTGAGGTGCGAAGTCGAATTGAGGAATATTAGATGATATGGGGTAAATTAGATGAAATTAGCGATGAATATCACAATTTGTACCAGGTGATGTTCTGGGCGTTTCCGCCGCATGCGGCGCCGTGTTTTTCCTCCTTCCTGTACAGTATTTTGGGACCGGAGGGCGGCATCGGAGGTGATCCGGGCTGGTTGATCGAGGAGGTGGACTCTGAGCTGACGGAGCGGACCTATGCCGTGTGGACCGATCTGGACGAACTGTGCAGCGATCCAGAGGAGGTCAACTACACCGAGAAGGAAGTGCGCGCCGCCGCCTGCGATGTGCTGCGCGCCCTGGCCGACGCCTTCCCCGAGCAGGCGACGCACGCCTGGTCGGTGATCGAACGCTTCCAACTGACCGGCAGCGTGCCTAGCCGTTTCTGGCGCCCAGCGGCGAGGTTGGTTCACTGATCTTGCGCCCCGGCCTCCGCACCTCGCGGCGGCCGGGCAAGCGTGCCGCCCGCATTCCCTTGTAGTTCCAATAAGATCTGGTCGAAGCCGGCCAGACGCTCCCTCGACCGAGCCGGCGCCGCCCTCAGCCCGCCAAACGTCCAACCCCACCTTGCCATTCCTGCAGCGACATAGCGCTGTAATATTGTCCACAATCGCTTGCCGGCTCGCGCCAAACGCGGGCAGGGCGTCGCAAATCCGCCATTCCGGCCACCACGTGCGCTGCCACGCCTCCGCTCCATTCCCCCTCTGAGAAGCCCTTTAAAAGGCGCTTTTTCACGCTCCCGCCTGTTGTTTGATATCCAAAAATTGTATACAAAATTGATTGACAAGGAATCCACACGACGGCAATATCGTTGACATCAACAGCACCACACGTCTCCATCGCGGCCAGCGGCCGGAGCGCTAGCAGAGCAACACAGAACAGATTCCCCGACGCCAAACGCGGCCTTCGCCGCCCGCCTGGCGATGCAATGATTTGATTTGCGCGTGGCCCCGGGTAGGCCAGGCGAGTTGTCCGTAGCACGCACCGCCCACTACCAAAATAAAATAGATGGAGACATGTTCAATGAATACCCTGCTTTTTCAGGTCGAAGACCGACCGCCACTGCTCACCACCATCCTGCTGGCCGCCCAGCACATGCTCGCCGCCCTGGGCGGCATCATCGCCGTGCCGCTGGTGGTCGGCGCCGCGCTCAAGTTGCCGGGCGAGCAGATCGTCGCCCTGATCAACGCCGCCTTGCTCGGTTCCGGCGTCGTCACCTTCATCCAGTGCAAGGGCGTCGGCCCGGTCGGCATCCGCCTGCCTTGCGTGATGGGCACCAGCTTCGCCTTCGTCGGCGCGGCCATCAGCGTCGGCCTGGAGCACGGCGTGCCGGGCATCCTCGGTTCTTCGCTGGCCGGCTCGGTGGTGATGATCGTTGGCAGTTGCTTCATGCCACAGATCCGCAAGCTGTTCCCGCACGCCGTCACCGGCGTGGTGGTGACGATGATCGGCCTGTCGCTGGTGCCGGTGGCGGTGGACTGGGCGGCGGGCGGCTTCGCCCCGGGCGCCAACTACGGCGCGCCGGCCAACCTGGGCATCGCCGCCTTCGTGCTGTTGACGGTGATCGCGCTGGTGCAGTTTGGCAAGGGCATCGTCTCGGCCGCCGCCGTGGTGATCGGCATGTTTGTCGGCTACCTGCTGTGCCTGTCGCTGGGCATGATTAATTTTGCCGCGGTCGAGCAGGCCCAGGTGTTCGCCTTGCCGCAGCCGCTGCACTACGGCATGACCTTCCCGATCGCCGGCATCGTCGCCATGGCCGTCGCCTTCCTGGTCACCATGGTCGAGACCACCGGCACCTTCATGGCGCTGGGCGCCGCCACCAACACCAAGATGCGCGGCAAGACCTTGGCCCGTGGCATCCTGTGCGACGGCCTCGGCTCGGCGCTGGCCGCCGTCATGTCCAGCCCGCCGGTGTCGACCTTCGCGCAGAATGTCGGCGTGGTCTCGCTGACCGGCGTGGCCAGCCGCCACGTCGTCGCGCTGACCGGCTGCCTGTTGTTCCTGGCCGGCCTGTTCCCCGTGCTCGGCGCCATCGTCGTGACGATTCCGCAGCCGGTGCTGGGCGGCGCCGGCTTGATGATGTTCGCCATGATCATCTCGGCCGGCGTGCAGTTGCTCAGCAAGGTGGAGAGCACCAAGCGCAACAGCATCATCATGGCGGTGGCCATCGGCTGCGGCCTGGCGGTGACGGTGCGGCCCGAGCTGCTGGCCAAGCTGCCGTCCTTCGTCAAGGAGGTGTTCGGTTCCGGCATCACCGTCGGCGCGCTGGTGGCGGTGCTCCTCAACCTGGTGCTGCCCGAGCGTCCCGTCGAGCACGACGAGGACGACGAGGACGTGCCGCAAGCTTTCCTGACACAGGAGCTGGAAGCCGCTTAAACTACTGCCTGCTTCAAGTTCCCGCGCCGGCGCGCCATCGCCGGCGCGGGATTTTCACATTGTTTCCGCAGTGCGCGTGCATTGTTTCCGCAGTGTTTTTTCATTCCTTTTCTTCTACACACAAAATGACTAAGACCCTATTGATCAAGAATGCCCGCGTGCTGGTGACCATGGACGACGAGCGGCGCGAAATCGCCGACGGCGCCGTCCTCATCCGCGACAATGTGATCGTCCAGGTCGGCAGCACGGCCGAGCTGCCGCAGCAGGCCGACGACATCATCGACGCCGCCAACCACGTCGTGTTGCCGGGGCTGATCAACACCCACCACCATATGTACCAGAGCCTGACGCGGGTGATCCCGGCGGCGCAGAACGGCGAGCTGTTCAATTGGCTGACCAATCTGTACCCGATCTGGGCCAACCTGAACGCAGAAATGGTGCACGTGTCGACGCTGACGGCGATGTCCGAGCTGATCCTGTCCGGCTGCACCACCAGCAGCGACCACCTGTATATCTACCCGAACGACTGCAAGCTGGACGACAGCATCGCGGCGGCGCGCCAGATCGGCATGCGCTTCCACGCCGCGCGCGGCGCGATGAGCGTGGGGCAGTCGAAGGGCGGCCTGCCACCCGATTGCGTGGTCGAGAGCGAGGCGGCGATCCTCAAGGACACCCAGCGCCTGATCGAGAGCTACCACGACAGCGGCCGCTACGCCATGCAGCGCATCGTCGTCGCGCCGTGCTCGCCGTTTTCCGTCTCGCGCGATTTGATGAAGGAGGCGGCCGGCATGGCGCGCAGCTTTGGCGTGTCGCTGCACACCCACCTGGCCGAGAACGCCAACGACATCGCCTACAGCCGCGAGAAGTTCAACATGACGCCGGCCGAGTACGCCGAGGACTGCGGCTGGGTCGGCCCGGACGTCTGGCACGCCCACTGCGTGCAGTTGGACGACGACGGCATCTACATGTTCGGCCGCACCGGCACCGGCATCGCCCACTGCCCGTGCTCGAACATGCGGCTGGCCTCGGGCATCGCGCCGGTGCGCAAGATGATCGACGCCGGCGTGGCGGTCGGGTTGGGGGTGGACGGTTGCGCCTCGAACGACTCGGGCCACATGCTGGGCGAAGTGCGCCAGGCTATGTTGCTGCAACGGGTAGGTTTTGGCCCGGACGCGATGACGGCGCGCCAAGCGCTGGAGGTGGCCACCCTGGGCGGCGCCAAGGTGTTGAACCGCGACGACATCGGCGCGCTCAAGCCGGGCATGGCGGCCGACATCGTCATGTTCAAGCTGGACCAGATCGGCTTTGCCGGCGCGCTGCACGATCCGGTGGCGGCGCTGGTGTTCTGCACGCCGGCCAACGTCTCGCACAGCATCATCAACGGCAAGGTGGTGGTGCGCGACGGCCAATTGTGCACGGTGGACCTGCCGCTGGTGATCGAGCGCCACAACGAGCTGGCGCGCATCCTCGCCCTGGCGACCGGCACCCGCGCCGCCTAAGCTCAGACGCGAGCTCAACAGTCGGGGTCGAGTGCCGACATTCGGACACAGACTCAGCGGTATTGGGCTAAGCGGCAGGGGCAATGGTTGAGGTCGTGTCTGAATGTCGGCACTGACCCCGGCTACTGACCCCGGCTAGACTGACCCCGGCTAGAGGCCACGATCTGACGCCGCTACTTGCGTTTGGCGAGTTCGGCGACGCGGCGCTGTAGTTCGCCGATCGGCGCCATGTCGGCGCTGAGCTTCGTTTGCACGGCGGCCAACTGCTTGCCGAGCGCGGCCAGCGACTTGTTCAAGTTGTCGCTCATCTCTTTTTGCAGCGCGCTGTTCTGCACGGCGCGGGCGCCGCTTTGGTCGAGCGCGCGCTTGCCCTGCGCCAACAACTGGGCCTCGAAGTCGCCCAGTTGTTGGCGCAGCGTCGCCAGCGCCTCGGCGGACTGCTGCAAGGCCAGCTCCTGCCGCTGCGCCGCCGTCTCCAGCCCCTCCTGGCGCGGCGTGATCATCTCCAAACCCTGCCGCAGTTGTTCGCCGATGCCGGCCAGCGCCGCGCTGTCGGCCAGCAGCTCGCGGAAGGACTGGGTGCCGCGCTCGACCTGCTCGGCCAGGCGGCGGGTGTGGTGCATGGTCTCCATCTGCTCGTTGCGCTGCTTGTCGTGCAGGTCCAGGTTGACGGCCACCATGTCGGACAAGGTGCGCAGCTGGAGATTGAACTGCTCGACGATGCGTTGGTTGAAGTCGGCGATGATGTCGCCCAATGCGGCGGCCAGCTGCTCCAGGCTTTGCTGGCGCAGTTCTTGGCCGAGGGCGGTGAAGTCGGCGCGCAGCGCCTCGTCGGCGGCCAATTGCGCCGCGTTGAAGTCGCTTTGACGGGCCGTGTGCCGTATGAATTGTTCGCTCAGTTGCGCGAATTGTTGGGCAAGTTGCGTATGCAGCGTGCGCAGGGCGGCGCTCTGTTGCGCCGACAGCGTCAGGCATTGGCGCTGGAAGCGCCACAGCGCCAAGCCAAGGCCACTCAGCACGATCAAAGACAGGACGGCGATAGCATCGGCCAGGCTCATTGACGATCCTTCTGCAAGACGCTGCGGCTGCGCGGCGTTTGCCGCGTGGCGCCGCTGTGGCGGGCGCCGGGGGAGCTGCCTATTTTAAGGCGGTCTTGTCAATTTTGCCAGCCTTGGCGCCAGCTTGTGGGCGCCAAACGCACACGTGGCGCCGGCGCGCCGCGCCATGCCACGGCGGACCGTACGGGGCCTTTCTGTCCGGCGCCGGCAGCAGCTTCGCTCTACGCCTTAGCCCTGGCCCAGGGTGGCGAACATGGCCAGCACGGCGAGCGCCATGGCGCCGGTGGCCAGCCAGCCCAGCCACTTCAGCCGGCGGGTGATGACGAAGCGGCCCATGACGGCGACGCGGGCGCTCATCAACATCATCACGGCCATGATCGGCACCGAGATCACGCCGTTGACCACGGCGCTCCAGTACAGCGCCTTGATCGGGTCGATCGGCATGAAGCCGAGCGCCACGCCGGCCAGGGTGGAGAAGGCGATGATGGCGTAGAAGCGCTTGGCCATGTGCGGTTTGTGCTCCAGCCTTTTTCCAATCGAAGGCGCCGGCCATGGCGTAGGCGGCCGAGCCGGCCAGCACCGGCACGGCCAGCAGGCCGGTGCCGATGATGCCGGCGGCGAACAGCAGGAAGGCGAACTCGCCGGCGATCGGGCGCAGCGCCATGGCGGCGTCGGCCGAGGTCTGGATGGTGTCGACGCCGTGGGCGTGCAAGGTCACGGCGGTGGTCAGGATGATGAAGAAGGCCACCAGGTTGGAGAAGCCCATGCCGAGCGCGGTGTCGATGCGGATGCGGCGAAAGCCGGCGCGGGCCTGCTCCGGCGCGACGATCAACGGCAGCCGGCCGGGCGCGGCCTCGAGCTCCTCGACCTCCTGCGAGGCCTGCCAGAAGAACAGGTAGGGGCTGATGGTGGTGCCGAACACGGCGACCACGGTGGTGATGGTGGCGGCGTTCCATTCCAGCTTGGGCGCGACAATGGCCAGGCCCACCTGCGGCCAGGAGATCTGCACGGCGAACACCACGCCGACATAGGCCAGCAGGCCGAGGGTCAGCCATTTGAGCAGGCGCACGTAGCGGCTGTAGGGCACGAACACCTGCAGCAGCAGCGAGACGATGCCGAAGCCGGCGGCGTACAAATGGGCCGGGCCGCCGGCCAGCAGGGCCAGCGCGTCGCCCATGGCGGCGACGTCGGCGGCGATGTTGATGGTGTTGGCCACCAACAGCAGGCCGACGATGGCATACAGCAGGGCGCGCGGGTAGTGCAGGCGGATGTTGCCCGCCAGCCCCTTGCCGGTGACGCGGCCGATGCGCGCGCTGATGATCTGGATGCCGACCATCAGCGGGTAGGTGAAGAACATGGTCCACAACAGGTTCAGGCCGAACTGGGCGCCGGCCTGCGAATAGGTGGCGATGCCGCTCGGGTCGTCGTCGGCGGCGCCGGTGATCAGGCCGGGGCCGAGTTTTTTCGCCCAGCTGCGCAGGGGAAGGACGGCCATGAGGCCGGCGAAGGGGAAGAACGATTTTTCCATACTAATTCTCGCTACAAGGGATGGCCGAGGCGCATCCGGTCGTGATCAAGCGCCTGCCGGTGGGGGCGGGCACGACGTGTTTGACTTGTGGCGTAGTGATACTGACGAACGACGCTAGGCCTCGCACCCTGACAGCCCGCCGTGACGCCTTGGCGACAAGGCGCGCTTCCACATGGCGTAGGCGCACGGGAAAGCCGGCGCGCCAGGCACGTGGGGCGAAACTAGGACTGAGAAGCTTGCAGCATCGGCGGGGCGGAGGTGCTCCGGCCCGGGGGGACGCCATCATCCGCGTGGAGCAAGATGACGGCAGAAGAAGGGTTCTGCGTTTATCTTGTTCCGGCGGTGCCAGCTAGGCGCTGGCCACTACAATCACCTGAACAACTGCCCATGACGGGGCTCCATAAAATGAAAACACCGTGAATGTATGTGTTTGACCGCACAAAGTCAATCCGAAACGGCCGCATCCGCACGCAAATTGCGCGGCCGTTAACATGCATGTGAAATACATGTTAAAATGTGTGCCTCCCCACATGAAAGGAAACACACCATGCTGTCGACCGAACACCGCGCCATCGTCACCGCCACCGTCCCCATCCTGGAGCAGGGCGGCGAGGCGCTGACCCGCCACTTCTACCTGAAACTGTTCGCCGATTTCCCCCAGGTGGCGCCGCTGTTCAACCAGGCCCACCAGCAGAACGGCGCCCAGCAGCGCGCGCTGGCCAACGGCATCCTGATGTACGCCAAGAACATCGACCGCCTGGAGGAACTCGGCCCGCTGGCCTCGGCCATCGTCAACAAGCACGTCGCGCTGCAGATCCTGCCGGAGCACTATCCGATGGTCGGCGCCAGCCTGCTCAAGGCGATCCGCGAGGTGCTCGGCGCCGAGGTGGCGAGCGACGCGGTGATCGAGGCCTGGGGCGCCGCCTACGGCCAGTTGGCCGACCTGCTGATCGGCCAGGAGGCCGGCGTCTACGCACGGCAGGAGGCGGCGGTGGGCGGCTGGCGCGGCGCGCGCCGGTTCATGGTCGCCGAGAAGACCGAGGAGAGCAGCGAGATCACCTCCTTCGTGCTCAAGCCGGCCGACGGCGGCGCGGTGCTCGACTTCGCGCCCGGCCAGTACATCGGCCTGCGCGTGCTGGTCGACGGCGCCGAGATGCGCCGCCAGTATTCGCTGTCCGATGTCAGCAACGGCCGCGACTACCGCATCAGCGTCAAGCGCGAGGAGGGCGGCAAGGTCTCCAACCACCTGCACGCGCTGGCGCTGGGCGACACCGTCGAGCTGTTCCCGCCGTCGGGCGACTTCACCCTGCGCGACGGCGAGCGGCCGCTGGTGCTGATCAGCGGCGGCGTCGGCATCACGCCGACCATCGCCATGTTGGGCGCGGCGCTGAAGACGGGCCGGCCGGTGCACTTCATCCACGCCGCGCGCCACGCCGGCGTGCACGCCTTCCGTGGCCAGATCGACCGCCTGGCGCAGCGCCACGCCCAGCTGACGCGCCACTACTGCTACGCCGAGGCCAGCGAGGGCGGCGCCCAGCCGGACGCGGTCGGCCTGCTCGACCGCGAGCAACTGGCCGCCTGGCTGCCGGCCACGCGCGACGTCGACGCCTACTTCCTCGGCCCGCTGCCGTTCATGCGCGCCGTCAAGGGCCACCTGAAGGAGCTCGGCGTGCCCGAGGCGCAGACCTATTACGAGTTCTTCGGCCCGGCCAGCGCGCTCAACTGAGCCGTCGATCCGGCCATGTGAGCGGATCAACTCGACCGACCCTGCGGCCCCGGCCGCCGCGCACGCCACCCCGGCGGCGCGGCGGCCGGGCCTTTTCTATTTCGCCGCCGCCGGCCCCATCAAGGTGTTCATCAGCAGGGTGTGGAACTCGTCGACGCAGCGCTGCGCCAGCGCGTCCGGGTCGGGCACGCGGGCCAGGTCGCTGACGATGCCGAAGTCGACCTGGCCGGCGTAGCTCAAAATGCTCACGCCCAGGCCGATGCCGCCCGACTGCGGCACCCAGAACAGCTGGCGGGCGATGCGCTGGCCGGCCAGGTAGCGCGCCTCCGGCGTGCCGTGCACATTGGTGATGACCAGGCTGGCGTTGGCCGCCAGCGCGCGCACCGTGCCCTCCTTGATCGCCTCCGGCGCCAGTCCCAGCCCATACAGGATGCCCAGCGCGGCCGGCGCCTGGCGCGAGCCCTTCAAGTGCTGCATCGCCGCGCCCACCGCGCGCAGCCGCCGCACCGGATCGTCGATGCCGAGCGCCAGCGGCAGGAACACCAGGCCGAAGTGGTTGCCCAGCTCGGTCAGCGGGCCGGGCGGACGCAGGTTGACCGGCACCAGCGCGCGCACCTCGACGCCGGCCACCGCGTCGCCCTGTTGCAGCAGATAGCCGCGCAGCGCGCCGGCCACACAGGCCACCAGCACGTCGTTGACCGAGCAGCCGTGCGCCGCCGCCACCGCCTTCACCTCGGCCAGCGCCAGCGGCGCGGCCCAGGCGACCCGCTTCATGCCGCCCAGCGGCCCCTTGAGCCGGGTCGGCGCGTCCTGCGTCATGGCGGCGATCGCCGCCAACTGGCGCGCGTAGTCCAGCCCCGCCGCCAGCTGGCCGCGCGCGCGGGCCGGGTTGCCGGCCCAGTCCAGGCCGGCGCCGAGCAGGGCGCCGGCCAGGCGGACGGCGTCGCCGGCGCTCTCGCCGGCCTGGCCGAGGATGCGTTCGAGCGCGCTGTGCGGCCGCAGCTCGGCGTCGGCGTCGGGGTCGGCCGCCGGCAGCGACGGCCGGGCCGGGTCGAGGTCGGTCAGGCAGGCCATCACATGGCTGAGCGCGAAGCCGTCGCCGTAGCAGTGGTGGATGCGCAGCACCAGCGCGCAGCTGCCGTCGGCGCCGTCGAGCAGGTGGAACTGCCACATCGGCTTGTCCGGGTCGAGCGCGGTGCTGATCAAGTCGCTGGCCACGTCGGCCAACTCGGCGCCGCCGCCGGGCGCCGGCAGGGCGACGCGGCGCACGTGCCAGTCCAGCGCGAAGGCGGCGTCGGTCTGCCAGCAGGGCACGCCGTCGACCTTGACGACGCGCTGGCGGAAGCGGTGGAAGCACAGCAGGCGCTCGGCGATGGTCTGCTTGAGCCGCGCCAGCGACAGGGGCGCGGCGAACATCATCACGCCGCAGATCATCATCAGGTTGCTGGGCCGGTCCATGCGCAGCCAGGCGCGGTCGACCAGCGACAGCGGCACAGGGGCCGAGGGGCTGGCGCTGTCGTCGTCGCTCGTCATGGGAACCTTTTGTTGGGGAGTGACCCACTATAGGCGGGGGCAATCCCCGCTACTTTGACATAGATCAAAACGCCCGTCAGCAATTCGGACCCAAAAAGTGGCTCCCCGAGCGCCCTGCGCAACAGGGAAACGATTTATACCGTAATTTGATCTGGATCATTAAATATTCGCACCTACCGTCGCATAGTGGGGAACGAGACAAAACAATAACAATGGAGCGCGCCATGGATCAAGCAAGGAAGCAAGCAAGCGACAAGCTTTGGCTGGACAGCTACCCCGCCGGCATACCGTTCGAGGTCGATGTGCACCGCTTCGCCAACCTCATCGACATGCTGGACGCCGCCTGCGCCCGCTTCCCGCAGCATGTCGCCTTCAGCAACCAGGGCAGCAGCATCACCTACGCCGAGCTGGACACGCTGTCGCGCCGCTTCGCCGGCTACCTGCAGCACGACGTCGGCCTGCTCAAGGGCGAGCGGGTCGCCATCATGCTGCCCAACCTGCTGCAGTACCCGGTGGTGCTGTTCGGCGTGCTGCGCGCCGGCGGCGTGGTGGTCAACACCAACCCCTTGTACACCGGGCGCGAGCTGCTGTACCAGCTGAACGACTCCGGCGCCAGCTGCATCGTGGTGCTGGAGAACTTCGCCCACACGCTCGAGCAGGTGGTGCACAGCAGCGCGCTGCGCAGCGTGATCACCAGCCAGGTCGGCGACCTGCTGAACTTCCCGCGCGCCCAGTTGACCAATTTCGTGCTGCGCCATGTGCGCCACATGGTGCCGGACTGGCACATGGCCGAGGCTCGGCCGCTGCCCAAGGCGCTGCACGAGGGCGAGCGCGTCGCCCTGCGGCCGGTGGCGCTGGCGCCGGACGACCTGGCCTTCCTGCAGTACACCGGCGGCACCACCGGCACGCCCAAGGGCGCCATGCTGAGCCACGCCAACCTGGTGGCCAACGTGTTGCAGACCTCCGCCTGGATCGGCAACGTGATGCGGGACGGCGAGGAGACGGCGATCCTGCCGCTGCCGCTGTACCACGTCTTCGCGCTGATGGGCATGCTCACCTTCCTCCACCTGGGCGCCAACAGCGTGCTGGTGACCGACCCGCGCGACATGCCCGGCTTCGTCCACCTGCTGCGCCACACCAAGGCCAGCGCCATCATCGGCGTCAACACGCTGTTCAAGGCGCTGCTCAACACGCCCGGCATCGCGCAGGCGGCCGAGCACCGCCTCAAGCTGACCATCGCCGGCGGCATGGCGGTGCAGCGCGTGGTCGCCGACAAGTGGCAGGACGTGTTCGGCGCGCCCATCGTCGAGGGCTACGGCCTGACCGAGTCCTCGCCGATCGCCACCGCCAACCGGCTCGACCTGGCCGAGTACACCGGCAGCATCGGCCTGCCGCTGCCGTCGACCGAGGTGGCCATCCTCGACGACGACGGCGGCGAGCTGGCGCAGGGCGAGGTCGGCGAGATCGCCGTGCGCGGCCCGCAGGTGATGCGCGGCTACTGGAAGCGGCCCGACGACAGCGCCGCCGTGCTCACCGCCGACGGCTGGCTGCGCACCGGCGACATCGGCGTGATGGACCCGCGCGGCTACGTCAAGCTGCTCGACCGCAAAAAGGACGTCATCATCGTCTCCGGCTTCAAGGTATTCCCCAACGAGGTCGAGGACGTCGCCGTCGCCTGTCCCGGCGTGCTCGAGGCGGTGGCCGTCGGCGCCGCCGACGAGCGCTCCGGCGAGGTGGTCAAGCTGGTCGTGCTGCGCCAGGACGCCACGCTCGACGCCGACACCCTGCTGGCCCACTGCAAGCGCAACCTGACCGGCTACAAGGTGCCGAAGTACGTGGTGTTCCGTGAACAGCCGCTGCCCAAGTCGGCGGTCGGCAAGATCCTGCGCCGCCTGGTGCAGGCCGAAACGAACGCGCCGACTGCGGCGCCAGCGCCGCAGTCGGTCAATTAGGAGAATGCCATGGAAGCGAAGCAAACCAAGCCACAGAGTCCGGCGTTCCGCCACATCCTGCTGCCGGTGGACGGCTCGCCGGCGTCGGCGCGGGCGCTCAAACAGGGCGTCGAGCTGGCCGCCAGCATCGGCGCCCGCATCACCGGGCTGCACGTGCTGCCCGAGTTCCACGTCTTCGCCTACCAGCCGGACAAGCTGGAGGACGTGCGCCTGAGCTACGAGCGCGAGTGCGAGCAGCGCGCGCAGCGCTTCCTGGCCGAGGTCGAGCAGGCCGCCGCCGCCGCCGGCGTGCCCTGCGACACCGTGTACCTGAGCGGCGACCAGCCCTGGGAGTGCATCCTCAAGCAGGCCGCCCAGCGCCAGTGCGACCTGATCGCGATGGCCTCGCACGGCTATCGCGGCGTCAAGGCGCTGCTGCTGGGCAGCGAATGCAGCAAGGTGCTGGCGCACAGCACGGTGCCGGTGTTGATCCTGCGCTAGCGCAAGGTTCATGCGGGCATTTTCCCGGAAATTTTGATCTGCATCAAACGCACCCGGTGACTTACCGGGTGGCGCACGTTACATTGAATGGCCAGAGTTGCTGGCGCTACCACGGAGATTGTTAATGTTATCAAACCATGTTGTTGCCTGGATCGACCACGCACAAGCCCACGTCATCCACTTCAATCCCGAAGCGGCCGAAACCGAGGTCATCAAGACCCATTCCAGCCACCCGCACAACAAATCCAACGCCAACACCGCCGAGAGTACCCACTACTTCAACGCCGTCGCCAGCGCCTTGGACGGTGCCCGCGAGATTCTGCTGGTCGGCCCCGGTCTGGAAAAGCAGGCTTTCATGAAGCACCTGGAGCAGCACCACCACGGCGTCGCCAAGTGCGTGATGGGTGTCGAGACGGTCGACCATCCGACCGACGGCCAGTTGCTCAAATACGCCCGCAAGTACTTCCTCAAAGTCGACCAGATGCTCTGATCGGCCACATAGGCACGCACATGCATAGCCAGCTCAGCCTGCCGTCGGACCGCAGCATGACCGCGCTGCGCTTGGAACAGCCCGGGCTTGGCCTGGCCATGCGGCGCGTGGCGATTCCCCAGCCGGCCGCGCACGAGTTGCTGTTGCGGGTCAGCGTATGCGGCGTCTGCCGCACCGACCTGCATCTGGTCGACGGCGAGCTGCCGCTGCACCGCCTGCCGCTGATTCCGGGGCACGAGGTGGTCGGCCACGTGGTGCAGGCCGGACGCGAGACGTCCGGCTTCGCCGTCGGCGAGCGGGTCGGCGTCGCCTGGTTGGGCGGCAGCTGCGGCCATTGCGCCTACTGCGGCGACGCGCGCGAGAACCTGTGCGACCACGCCAGCTTCACCGGCTACGACCGCGACGGCGGCTATGCCGAATACATGGTGGCCGATGCGCGCTATGTGTTCCGGCTGCCCGAGCGTTACGACGACGAGCAGGTGGCGCCGCTGTTGTGCGCCGGCCTGATCGGCTACCGCGCCTACGCCATGGCGGGGCCGGGCAAGCGCCTCGGCCTGTACGGCTTCGGCGCGGCCGCCCATATCATCGCCCAGGTGGCGCGCCACCAAGGCCGCGAGGTGTACGCCTTCACCCGTCCGGGCGATGTGCGCTCGCAGAACTTCGCCCGCGAACTGGGCGCCGTCTGGGCCGGTGGCTCGGACGAGATGGCGCCGGACGATCTCGACGCCGCCATCATCTTCGCCGCCAACGGCGCGCTGCTGCCGAAGGCGCTGGGCGACGTGGCCAAGGGCGGCAGCGTGGTCTGCGCCGGCATCCACATGAGCGACATTCCCGCTTTTCCTTATGCCTTGTTGTGGGGCGAGCGCAGCGTGCGTTCCGTCGCCAACCTGACGCGGGCCGACGGCGAGGCCTTCTTCCGCATCGCCGCCGAGCTGCCGCTGCGCACCCGCACCACCGCGTTCGCCCTGCGCGACGCGCAGAAGGCGCTCGACGCGCTGCGCGCCGGCGACTTCGACGGCGCCGCCGTGCTGCGCTGCCGCGACTAGCGGCTTATGCGCAGGCGCGCGCGGCGGCCTTCGGCGCCACCGCGTTCAAGCGGCCGTACAAGCGCACCGCCGCGAACAGATTCCACCACAAGGCCAAACACGAGGCGCACAGCAGCGCCGCCGCCGGCCGCGCCAACAGCGCCGGCTGGTAGCAGGCGGCCAGCAGCAGGGCCAGCGCCAGTAGATGCAGGCCCAGCTGCCAGCGCGCGTGGCGCTCGGGGATGATGCGGTTCACGCCCGGCACCTGGCCGGCGGCCCGCGCCGGCGTCGCCTGCAGGTGATACCAAACCAGGAAGGGCACGATCTTGTACAACATGCCGTTGATCGACGACAGGCCGAAGCCGACGATCATCAACACGCCCAGCGCCAGCGGCCGCGCCGTCGGCGCGTAGGGCAGCAGCCAGACCAGCAGCGCCGCCAGCAGGCTGGCCATGGCGCAGCGCCAGAAGATGGTGGTGGGCTCGGCGCGCGGCCGCTTGCGCCGCGCCAGCAGCCATACCGTGGTCAGCGCGAACAGCGCGAACACGGCCGCCAGCAGCAGCGCGACGGTCAGCCGTGGCAGGCCGTCGCCCAGGCCATACATCAGGCTCAAGACGGCCAGCAGGGCGAAGGCCAGCCTGCCGAACCAACGTGTCAGCTGATGCGGATACGGCTCGGTGACTTGGAACATCGGAATCACCTGGAAGGCGACGCCGGCCACCAGTATGCCGACCCAGCCCAGCAGCCCCCAGGCCACGTGCAGGTCGAGCAGGTCGAGCACGGAGAATTGGGCGAGCAGCGGCGGGGCGCCCGCCGGGCCGGGGAATAGGGCGGCGCTCCAAGTGGTGGCGGCGCGCGCCACACTCGCCGCGCCGCGGGCGAAGCCGGCCGGCCAGGCGAAGGCGGCGGCCAGCAGGCCGCCCAGCGTGACGGTGACGGCCAGCGCGGCCAGCGCCAGGCGGATGCCGGTGACGGTGGCGCTGGCGCCGCCGCGCGCCTGTTGTTTGAGTTCGCCGGCGTGGCGCCACAGGCCCAGCGCGCAGGCCGCCAGCAGCGTCAGCAGCGCCGGCAGCAGCGTCGCCACGGCCAGCTGGAACAGCACGGGGCGCTGCAGCCAGAAGCCGGCCGCCAGCAGCAGGCTGCCGGCGCACAGGCCGACATGGGCCACGCCGGTGGTCAGGGCGGCGCGCGGCAGGGCCACCCCGGCCACCACCGGCAAAATCTGCAGCAGGGCGCCGACCATGGTCATGGTCAGGCAGCCCAGCGTGAGCAGGTGGGTCAGGGCCAGCGTGGCCGGCGACCAGCGCGAGGCCAGCGCGTCGCCGCCCTGCCACAACAGCAGGGCGGCGGCCAGGGCGGCGAACAGCGGCGCGCTGAGGAAGTAGCGCAGCGGCGCCGACAGCGGCGGATTACGGTCGAACGCCAGCACGCGTCGTACGGATGGCGTGGCAGGCGCGGAGCTCAAAGTGGTCGTTCCGCCTGTCCCGGAAGGGCGCCGCGCACCGGTTCCCAGATGCGCACTTCATAGCGGTAGTCGGCGCGCGCCGTGGTGCGGTGGGCGTAGCCGTTCTTTTCCAGGATGCCGTACAGCGGATGCGGCTCGCGGTCGATCAGCACGCACAGGCGCTGCTGCGGGCCGAGGTGGTCGAGCGCGTCGAGCACGCGCACCATCGGCTCCGGCGGCGCCAGGCCGCCGACGTCGAGTATGGTTTCTTCCCACTCGCCGTTGTTGGCGTCGTCGTAGGGTGCGTTCATGATGCGACTCCTTCCAGTTGCGTGTGCTCGGCTGGTGCGCCGTGGTGGCTGGACTTGGCCATCTCCGCCATCGCCGTCAACACGGCGGCGGCCTGCGCATCCTCCAGCAGGCGGTCGGCCATCGGGTAGAGGATGCCTTCCTCCTTCAGATTGTGCTGGCGCATCAGCATGCGCAGGGTGTCGGCGTGGTCGAAGAAGTCGTCCTGCTCGAGCTGCGAAATGGCCACGTGCATGTCCTGCAGGATGGCGCGCATATGGCTGTGTTCGCTACGCATGACGGCGGTGGGGCCGTTGGCGCTGCCCATGGCCTGCTCCAGCGCCGGGAACATCACCTGCTCCTCCATTGCCAGGTGGCCTTCCAGCTGGCGGCGGAAAATGGCGAATTCGACGCCGGCGGCGTCCCAGTCACCTTGGTTGACCAGCGCCTCCGCCTTGTCGTAGCGCGCGTCGCAGCTCTGGTGGTCCTGTTCCAGGTAATTGCCAATGGTGCTCATTCGATTTCCTTTTGCTTTCGCGTTGTTGTTGAGCCCATTGTCACACTCGGCCAAGGTCGGTTTCTTTGATACAAATCAAGGATTCGACCGATGCCCGCGCGTTACAGTTGTTCTACCCCAAATACGAAGGATCAGCTATGGCCGTCACGAATGTGGAACTGCCTCTGGTGTATGCCTGCTCGGGCTGCTCCAGCGCGGCGCAGATGGCCAATCACGTCGCCCTGCAGCTGGACCGGCGCGGCGCCGCGCAAATGTCCTGCATCGCGGGCGTCGGCGGCGACGTCGCGCCGCTGGTGCGGCTGGCCGCGTCGGGGCGGCGCATCGTCGCCATCGACGGCTGCGCGCTGGCCTGCGTGCGGCACTGTCTGGCGCGCCACGACATCGTCGCCGAGCGCCACGTGCTGTTGCAGGAGATGGGGGTGAAAAAGCAGTACCACGCCGACTTCGACCCGGAACAGGCCGAGCGGGTGGTACGCCATTTGATGAGCGAGTTGCAGGAGTTGGCGGCTTAGGGGACTGTTGAATCCCAACGGCGAAGAGCCAGGGTCAGACCCAAGGGTCTGACCCTAGATCCTGTCCCGGGTCAATGCGGCCGGCGCAGCGTGAAGCGGGGAACAGCGCCTCGACCTGGGCCACCACGTCGTGGCCGGGGTAGCCCGGCTGGGCGTGGGCCTTGAGCGCGGCGTCGTTGCAACCCTGCGGACGGAATTCTTGTAGCACGTAGTTGGTCACGCCCATGCCGGCCAGCGTGCCGGCCAGCGCGACGATGTCGCGCGGCCGCAGCAAGGTCGGATGGATGGTGGTGCGGCACTCGTAGTCGACGCCGCTGTCGACGATCAAGCGGGCGCAGGCCTGCGCCTGCTCGCCGCTGTCGGGCGCGCCGGTGATGCCGGCGTACTGCGCGAACGGCGCCTTGATGTCGAAGCCGACCCAGTCGATCAGCGGCAGCACCTCGGCCAGGCGCTCGGGGTAGATGCAGGCGGTGTGCAGGCCGACCTTGAAGCCGAGCGCGCGCGCCTGGCGCATGGCGCCGGCCAGCGCCGGGTCGATGGTCGGCTCGCCGCCGCTGAACACCACCGCGTCGATCAGGCCGACGCGGCGCTCCAGCAGCGCCATCACGTGCTGCCAGGGCATCGGGCTGTTTGCCGGGCGCGCCTGTAGATGGGGATTGTGGCAGTAGCCGCAGCGCCACGGGCAGCCCTGCACGAACACCACGGCCGACAACTGGCCGGGGTAGTCGGTGGCGCTGAACGGCGTGACGCCGCCCACCTTCAACTGGCGCGTCGCCGCTGCGGCGCCGCCGTCCATCCTCACCAGGCGCGCTTCCATCTTAGTGGCAGGTAGCCGCGCACGGCTCCTGGAAGTATTTACGCTCGTAGAACTCGCCTTTTTTGCCGGTGTTGAAGGACGAGACGGGGCGGTGGTAACCCATCACGCGGGTCCAAATTTCGCACGGTTGGCGCTCGCTGTCGTCCAGCATCACGGTTTGGTTGGCGGCGTGCAGGGTCAGGCTCAGATCGGTCATGGTGATTCCTTGGTCATTGTGGTTGAGGTGCGCAGCGTCGGTCAGGCGACGGCCAGCTGCTTTTTCGCGATCAGATCGGCATCGCATTTCGGGCAGAACTTGTGGCTGCCGTTCAAATAGCCGTGCTTCGGACAGATCGAGAAGGTCGGCGTGATCGTGATGTAGGGCAGGCCGAAGCGGCTCAGCGAGCGCTTGACCAGCGTGCGGCAGGCGTCGGCGCTGGACAGCGCCTCGGTCATGTACAAGTGCAGCACGGTGCCGCCGGTGTACTTGCGCTGCAGCTCGTCCTGCTGTTCCAGCGCCTCGAACGGGTCGTCGGTGTAGCCGACCGGCAGCTGCGAGGAGTTGGTGTAGTAGGGCATGTCGTCGGTGCCGGCCTGCAGGATCGCCGGAAAGCGCTTGCGGTCCTCCTTGGCGAAACGGTAGGTGGTGCCTTCGGCCGGCGTGGCCTCCAGGTTGTACATATGGCCGGTCTCTTCCTGGAACTCGAGCATGCGGGCGCGCACGTGGTCCAACAGGCGCAGGGCGAAGGCGCGGCCCCAGGTGCTGGTGATGTCGTGCTCGTCGCCGCTGAAGTTGCGCACCATCTCGTTGATGCCGTTCACACCCAGGGTGGAGAAGTGGTTGCGCAGCGTGCCCAGATAGCGTTTGGTGTAGGGGAACAGGCCGTTGTCCATATGCCGCTGGATCACCTTGCGCTTGATCTCCAGGCTCTGTTTGCCCAGCTCCATCAGGCGGTCCAGCGCGGCCAGCAGACCGTCCTCGTCGCCCTGGTGCAGGTGGCCGAGGCGGGCGCAGTTGATCGTCACCACGCCGAGCGAGCCGGTTTGCTCGGCCGAGCCGAACAGGCCGTTGCCGCGCTTGAGCAGTTCGCGCAGGTCGAGCTGCAGGCGGCAGCACATCGAGCGGATCATGTTCGGCTTGAGCTCCGAGTTGATGAAGTTCTGGAAGTAGGGCAGGCCGTAGCGCGCCGTCATCTCGAACAGCAGCTCGGCGTTCGGGCTGTGCCAGGCGAAGTCCTCGGTGATGTTGTAGGTCGGGATGGGGAAGGTGAAGGCGCGGCCCTTGGCGTCGCCCGTCATCATGATCTCGATGTAGGCGCGGTTGATCATGTCCATCTCGTCCTGCAGCTCGCCGTAGCAGAAGTCCATCTCCTGGCCGGCGATCAGCGGCACCTGCTCGCGCAGATCCTCGGGGCAGACCCAGTCGAAGGTCAGGTTGGTGAACGGTGTCTGGGTGCCCCAGCGCGACGGCACGTTGAGGTTGTAGATCAGCTCCTGGATGTACTGCTTGACGTCGGCGTAGCTCAGGCTGTCCTTGCGCACATAGGGCGCCATGTAGGTGTCGAAGGAGCTGAAGGCCTGCGCGCCGGCCCACTCGTTTTGCAGCGTGCCGAGGAAGTTGACGATCTGGCCGATGGCGCTCGACATGTGCTTAGGCGGGCCCGATTCGACCTTGCCTGGCACGCCGTTCAAGCCCTCGTTGAGCAGGGTGCGCAGCGACCAGCCGGCGCAGTAGCCGGCCAACATGTCGAGGTCGTGGATGTGCAGGTCGGCCTCGCGGTGGGCCTGGCCCACTTCCGGCGGATAGACGTGGTTGAGCCAGTAGTTGGCGATCACCTTGCCCGACACGTTGAGGATCAGGCCGCCCAGCGAGTAGCCCTGGTTGGCGTTGGCGTTGACGCGCCAGTCCTGCTGGTTGAGGTATTCGTTGATCGAGGACTCGACGTCGATCAGCGACTTGCGGTCTTGCCGCAGCGCCTGGTGCTGCGAACGGTAGATGACGTAGGCGCGCAGGGTTTTGCGGTAGCCGGCGTCGTACAGCACGTTCTCGACGATGTCCTGCAACACCTCGACGGTGAGCATGCTGTGGTGGTCGACGGCGCTGCGCCGCAGCACCACCGTTTGCGCCAGGTTGCCCGCCGTGTGGGCGTCGTATTCGCCGCTGGCCTCGCCGGCGCGCTGCAGCGCCGAGACGATCTTGGCGATGTCGAACGCCTGCGTGCTGCCGTCGCGTTTGATGATGTTGCTATGGAAATTAACTGCTGCCACGATCACTCCTCGTCACTAGATGTAGTTGGTACGAGTAGGTTAATCACTAGCTATGGTATGGTCAACCAAAGTTGTGGCAATTTCGCGGGTTCTTGATTCAAGTTAATTCCGTGGCCGTCCGGGCCGTTTTCAAGCCGTTTTCAGCGCCGCCAGCAGTTGTTTGACGAAGGCCGGATCGGGCGTCACGTCGAGCTTGCTGCTGGACGCCAGCACGCTGCCGGCGCCGTCGAGCAGGGTGATGCGGGTGGTGTGGTTGATCTCGCCGCCGCCCAGCACGCGGTACTTGATGTTGAGCGCCGAGGCCAGCATGCGGGTCTGGCTCTCGTCCTTGGCGACGGCGATGCGGAACTGGCGCGGGTCGAGCTTGTGGGTGGTCATCAGCTGGCTCAGCGAGCCGGGCGTGTCGTGGAAGGGGTCGAGGCTGACCATCAGCACGGTGAGCTTCTTGCCGCTGGCGCCGAGCGCCGTCACGGTCTGCTTGAGGTTCTCGATGACGATCGGGCAGGCGGTGTTGCAGTCGCCGTAGAACATGGTGACCAGCAGCGGCTTGCCGGCCAGGTCGGCCAGGGTGAAGCGCTGGTTCTGCGTGTCCACCAGCGCGGTGTTGAGGCGGTACAGGGAATCGCCGGGCAGGGCGGCGGCGTGCAAGCCGCTCAGCGGGGCGACGGCCGCCGCCAGCGCGGCGCATTGCAGGAAGGTGCGGCGTTTCATGGTGTGCTTTCTTTGATTGTGGGGACGGCGTCGCGGGCGCAGCGGAAGCCCAGGTTGGCGCCGTCCTGGTTGCTCTCCATCGCGGCCAGCAGGGCCAGGCGCATCAGCACCGCGTAGTTGCGCCGGTCGGCCAGGGTGACGGCGGCGCCGCCGCAGTAGTCGAGCTGCTTCTGCTCGCCCTTGGCGCGGCTGTCGGCGTTGACGAACAGGCCGTTGTAGTCCTCCACCCACTCCCACACCAGGCCGTGCATGTCCTGCATGCCGTAGTAGTTGGGCGTGCCCTGGCCGATGGCGCCGGGCGGCGTGTTGCCGGGACGGGAGTACCAGTTGAGGATGCGCGCCAGCCAGAGCGGATCGTCGCGCGCGTCGGCGCGGCTGTCGTCGGCGGCGCCGGCGAACTCCCACTCGTGCCAGCGCGGCAGGCGCGCCTGCTCGCTGGCGCAATAGGCCTGGGCGGCGTACCAGCTGACGTTGACGACGGGGGCGTTGTCGGCCAGCGGCGCCGGATCGTCGGCGCCGCTCCAGCCGCGTAAATAGGTGGAGCCGGCGAACAGCGCGGCCACGTCGCCGCGGCGCCACTCGGGATGTTGTTGGATAAAGGCGCGGAACTCGGCGTTGCTGACCGGCCGCGTGCGCAGTTGGAACGGCGCCACCAGCGCCGGCGAGTCGACGCCGTCGCCGGGCAGCACGCTGCGCAGCAGGCCGCCGCGCACCGGGCGGTAGTCGCCGCCCATGCCGGCGCGGGCGGCCAGCACCGCCGGCGCCGCGCCTGTTTGACTGACTGGAGTGATCGGAGCGCCGTCCGCGCAGAGGGCACTGGCGGCGCTGCCGGCATACAGCAGGCCGACCAGGGCCGCCCGCGCCGCCAGTGTGGCGCGGCGAGGCAGGCCCGGACGCATTACTTCACCTTGCGCATATCGCGCACTTGGGCCGGCGTCAGCACCGGTTTGCCTTTGTTGAAGTCGGTGCTGACATAGTTGATGACAGCGGCGACATCCTCATCGCTCAGGTCCCTGCGGCGGCATCACGCCGTTGTAGTGCTCACCGTTGACCACCAGCTCGCCGCTGCGGCCGTTGATGACGATGTGGCCCATCTCGTAAGGACGCTCCTGGAAGAAGTCCGAGTTGGCCAGCGGCGGGAAGACCCCGGCGACGCCCTTGCCGTCGGACTGGTGGCAGGCGGCGCAATTGGCCTCGTAGACTTCCTTGCCGCGCACCTTCTGCGCCGGCGTGACGGCCACGGCCGGTTTGGCGGCCGCCTTGGCGGCCGGCTTGGCGCCTGGCAGCGGGGTCTTGACGCCCTTGCCGTAGATGGCGAAGTTGTCCGGGCCGCTGACCGCCATCAGGCCGATGGCGCCCTTGTTGAAGGCCCGCGTCAGCGAGTGGTCGACGATGGTCAGGTTGCCCGGCACGCGCGGGGTGAACTCGACGATGGCCGAGCCGCCGGCCGGCACCATGGTGGTCTGCACGTTTTCCTGGAAGTGCTTGCCGCCCTCGGTGTAGACCTTGTCGAAGATCGCGCCGATGATGTGGAAGCTGGAGGTGGTGTTCGGGCCGCCGACGCCGAAGTACATGCGCACCGACTCGTTGGTCTTGGCGGTCAGCGAGCCGGCGCCGGTCAGCGCGCCGTCGGCGCCGTTGAACAGCACGTAGGTTGGCTTCTCGTCGATGGCCTTTTGCATGTCGAAGGCCTGCAGGCCGGGCGCGCGGTAGCCGCCGGTGGTGTAGAAGTCGCCCTGCATCACGTAGTATTCCTTGTCGACCGGGGTCATGCCTTCTTTAGGCTCGACCAGGATCATGCCGTACATGCCGTTGGCGACGTGCATGCCGACCGGCGCGGTGGCGCAGTGGTAGACGTACAGGCCGGCGTTGAGCGCCTTGAAGGTGAAGCTGGCCTCGTTGCCCGGGGCGATCAGGGTCTGGCCGGCGCCGCCGCCCGGGCCGGTCACGGCGTGCAGGTCGATATTGTGCGGCAGTTTGTTGTCAGGCAGGTTCAGCAGGTGAAGTTCGACGGTGTCGCCCTCGCGCACACGGATCATCTTGCCCGGCACGGTGCCGCCGAAGGTCCAGAAGGTGTAACGGGTGCCCGGCGCGATCTCGCGCTCGATTTCCTCGACGGTCAGGTTGACCACCACGTGGGCAGCGGTCTTGCGGGTGATGCGCGGCGGCAGCGATGGCGGCGCCACCAGCTCCTGCACCACGATGGGCAAGCCGTCGGCCGCCAGCGTGGCGACAGGGGCGCTGCCGACTGGGGACATGCAGAGGGCGGCGGTTACACCGGCGAGCCAGGAGGCGGCAAGTTTGTGGGTCTTCTTCATGTGGTTCACCTTGTTTTTTTGTAGGGGGCATGACATCGCTCAAAAACTTGATGTCGTAGCCATGCTATGCGTACGTGGAAACACTTTCCTTGATCTAGATCGTATATTCAGACAACTAAGACGGCGGGTGTTGCTCGAATGCAGCGGGCTTGATCTGGATTTAGATTGCCCGGCCCAGGCTTGCTTGGTTTTCCATGTAGCTGGTAGCGGAATATTATTGAACACTGTATAGTTATAGGCATTGTTCAACAATAAGGCCAGACATGACGACCGTCGACACCTCCCGCGCCGACCCGGCGCCGCCCGGCCGCCGCGCGCGCAAACTGCAACAGTCCAAGGAGCACTTGCTGCACTGCGCCTGGGCATTGTTCGAGGAGTTGGGTTACGAGGCGGTGACGATGGAGGCCATCGCCCATGCCGCCGACGTCGCGCGCGGCACCCTGTACAAGCATTTTCCGGCCAAGGAAGCCCTTATCCAGCAACGCTTCCAAGACGACTTGCAGTTGCTCCGCGCCGACGCGCGCGCCGTGGCGCCGGGCCTGCCCGGTATCGCCGCGCGCTTCCTCCATGTGTTCGAGATAGAGGCTGCCTACGCCGAAAGCATGCGCGCCTATGTCGCTCCCTACCTCTACTACCGCTTGGGCCGCCAGCAGCTTAGCCAAAATTCGCCCGAGCGCGACGATTTTGAATGCCTGATCGTCGACCTGATACGCCAAGGCCAGCGCGAAGGCGAGGTCGGCGCCGACGCCAGCGCCGAGCGGATGGCCGAATACCTGGTGTTCCTGCGCTTGGCCGTGCTGACGCGCTGGCTGGCCACCCCCGCCGCGCCGCTCGCGCCGCACTACGCGGAAATGATCCAACTGTTTCTATACGGCGCCGCCACGCGGGCGGCGCCGGCCGTCCCTCCACCCATAAGCAAAGGAATTCAATGATGATCCGATTCAAGACCTTGGCGCAGCTCTCCAGCGCCCTCTGCGCCGTGCTCTTTTGTGCTTGGATGTTCGCACCCGCCACCTTGCTGCACACGTGGGACGTAGCATATGCCGAGTCGGCCGGAATCGTGGCGCGCCGCAATGCCGCGCTCTTCGCGGCGCTGGCGCTGACGCTTTACCTGGTGCGGGAGGCGCCGGCCGGGGTGGCCCGGGCCAGCGTGTGTGCCGGCTTCGCGCTGGGCAGCGCGATTCTGGCGGCGCTGGGCGTGTTTGAATTCGCCAGCGGCCACGCCGGCGCCGGCATCGGCAGCGCCGTCGTGGTCGAGATCGCGATGGCGGCGCTGTTCGCCCTGCGCTGGCGCGACGACCATGCCCAGCCGCGCCCGTCGCTGGCACGGCCCTGACATGCCGGGCGCAAGCTGGCGCTATTTGAAACTAGGTGGGGAAATCGTGTGCGAAGGTTTCGCCCGGCGAAGTTTCATCCATGCGGCGGCGCAGCCGTCGGACTGAGTTGGGTACACTGCGGTGTGATTCGTCGAGAAGTGCGCGGGGGCAATTCCAGGATGGTGTTACATTACCAATGTTGGTGTCACTTGCAATGCCGCCAGCTTCGCCCGGAAACCGGCTTCCCTTCACATACAGGACAACCATGTTAAGAAAACCCAGCCTCCAACTCGCCGCCATGCTGGCGCTGACCGCCACGGCCCACGCCCAGAACACACCCATCGTCATGGAAACCCTGGGCATCAAGATAGGCGATACCCCTGCGCAAATCGACAAGGTGTTGGTCGGCCAAGGCTACAAGCTGGTCGTCAAGGACGACTACGCGGCCGGCTTCGGCTTGCCGGCGCGGCCGCAGTATCGCGACTACCAGAAGCAGGTGGAGAAGGCGGGGAGCATGCCGAAAGAGTATGGCTATGTCAAAATCGGCTTCGGGCCGAAGTCGAGCACGGCAGTCGCCATCGCCCGCCGCGAGGCGTTTGACAAGCCGGTCTCGCGCGGCGAGATGGAAAAGGCCCTGCGCGCGAAGTACGGACCGACCACCAGCGACCCCAAGAGCACCTCCGGCGCGCTGGATTGGATCGCCTTCGCGCCGAACCCCAACAAGGTCAGTTTCAGCCCAGATCGCTGCAAGGCGCGCATGGGCGAGCAGGTCAACTACGGCAGCGATTACAAGCAATTGGCGTTTTGCAAGCAGACGCTGAGCGTCATCCTGTCCGAATCGTCGAACAGCGGCGTCGAGATCCAGAAGATCCAGGTCAGCATGGTCGACTTCGCCACCTATAACAGCGAGGGTTCGGCGCTGGCCGCCCTGGCCGAGCAAAAAAGGCAGGACGAGATCGAAAAGCGCAAGCAGCTTCCAGTTCCAAAACTCTAGTACCAACGGGGTGGAGCGCGGACGGCGGACGGCTGGTACTGGCGCCCGATCCGTGCGCGATCTGCCGCCTTCCCGCCAACATATTGACCGCATGAGCCACCACGATGAAACTTAAAGCCGTATTTTTTGGAATGATGTGCATGACCTCCGTCGTGTTTGCGCAGGATACGGAAATGGCCGCCGCAACGGTGCCGCTGCAAAACTACATCCGCGCCCACGAGACCGGCAACGCCGACTTCGTGCGCAAGGCCTTCGCCAGCGATGCCAGAGTCTCCGGCTACATGGGCGGCAAGCTGATTTCCTGGAGCGT
This sequence comes from Rugamonas sp. DEMB1, assembly GCF_029834475.1. Classification (GTDB taxonomy): domain Bacteria; phylum Pseudomonadota; class Gammaproteobacteria; order Burkholderiales; family Burkholderiaceae_D; genus Rugamonas; species Rugamonas rubra. The sequence continues at coordinate 2,622,756 of NZ_CP122407.1, forward strand.
TGAGCAGTATGCCGGCCGCTTCAACGGCAAAGCGGCGAGTGACGAGGCGCAACGCAAGCGCAGCTTTGAAATCGTCGACCTGACGCTGGACGCCGCCGTCGGCAAGGTGGTGCTGGACTATCCCAGCATCAAGTTTGTCGACTACATGACGCTGCTGAAGATCGACGGCGAATGGAAAATCGTCAATAAGTCCTTCAACGCGCAAGTCAAGCCGGCGCCACAGAAGTAGTACCTCGGGGACGTTGTCCAGGCCGCCCCGCAACGCGGTTCTCCGCTTCATCAGGCGTATGCTTGCTGAGGCGGCGATTAGGACTCGTTTGATCTACGTCCGTCGCCGGCGACTTCGGCGTGTAGCAAGCACTGCTAGACTGTTTCAAAACAGCGGTCGTGCTCATCCATGCCATTCATTCGAGAATTTGAGGAAGGAATAGTTCAGCCAATTGAACGGCTGTTGGAGGGACATTACCTAACTGAGCAATTCTTTCAAGGGCATCTCTATCTGGCAATTGCTGCGGATAAGTCTTTTCCGGGGATGGACATTGAGCGTCCCAATGGAGGCATGACGACGCTGGACGCCAAGGCGTTGGGGCGCCTCTGCATGATTCCAGATGAGTACGTTGTTTCCAATTTAAGAAGGCACGAAAGAGGCCCTATTCCGGCTGGCATCGCGATTCAATCCACGGGGCCATTTTTACCCGAAGGGTCGGAAAACTGCACTGTTTTGTACCGGGAGGCGGAGCTGGCCGGGACGGCGCTCGATTCGCTGTATGTCGCATCTCTTTACTTGTCACCCGACGCACCCGACAGGTTGGGGACGGTAGGTGTGGGATTGATGGCGGTCTCGGCTTACCGGCTCGGTTTCCAACGCATTCGACTGTTTGCCGCCGGACGCGGACCAGTCGATCCGGAAGGATACATGGGCTTTGACTTCTGGCCGAAGGTTGGCTTAGATGCGCCATTGCTTCCGGTGGACTTGAACAGATCGGGAGCGCAACATCTTCAGGGCTGCCAGTCGATCCAGGATGTCCGTCAACGCGATCCGGCTTGGTGGCCGAATCGAGGATGGCCATGCGACATGTGTTTCGATTTGACGGCCGGCAGTCGGTCCTGGCGTGTTTTGCTAGAATATCTATTCGCTACATTGGCAGGAGATGCCAAATGAATGATGCAAAGAAACCCCCTCAGGGGCCGCCGGAGTGGTACAAGGTGGCGGCGCTTGCCCGGCGCAAGAAGGTTGCCGCCGGGCTGAGTCTGGCGGAGATAGCTGCCAATCAAATGCCTGGGCCGTGGCGTGTCTCCCTCAACGGACCTGGCGTCGCCTTCAGCCAGATCGTTGCAACGTTTGGCCGAAGCAAGATCGATATTCCAGAGACCCGGCGCAATGGCCCGACGCGACAAGCGGCGCCAGCCGAGCAGCCTGCGCCAGCGACGAAACCCATGGCCTCCCCGCAGCCCGTTCGCGGCCGCAGAAAACCCAAGATTGCATGAGGATGGGAAGCGGCCACCAGTTCTCGCCCGGCGGCTGCGGCTCGGGCCGGCGACGCGGCGCGCCGCCTTAGAACGGCAGCGCTTGCTTGCTGACGGCGACGGCGACGATGTAGCCGAAGCAGGCGAGGGCGGCGGCGAAGGCGCCGGCGCGCACGGCGCGGGTCTTGCCGCGCTTGAGGGCCACCGTGCCCAGCACGATGTAGAGCAGCAGGGCGAGCACCTTGGCGCTCAGCCAGCCCTGCGCCAAGGGATACTGGCCGCTGAGCACGGCCAGGGTGACGGCGCTGGCCAGCAGCGCCGTGTCGATAATATGCGGGGCCACGCGCACCCAGCGCTGTTGCAGCCGGGCCGGCTGGAACAGCATCCAGCATCCCCGCAACAGGAACAGGCCGCCGCTGAGGGCGGCGCAGCTCATGTGCAGGTACTTCAGCGCGTAGTAATCCATAAAAAGCTTAGTCCAGCGATTCGGTGACCAGGAAGTCGATGATGATCTCGCCGGGTTGGCGCGACAAATAGGCGATCTTCACCTTGGAGCCGAAGAAATTGTTGATCTGCTGGAGCAGCGGGATCGGGTCGTGGTCGTTGCAGAACCGCATGACTTCTCCAGGGTTGAGGGAATCGAGCGCGCCGAAGATGGCGGCGTGGCGGAAGCGCTTGGCGACACCGCGCGCGTCGAATGGGTAGATGCCTTCGGGACCGGTGGGACGCGAGCAATCGTGTGACATTTTATAAACTCCTGGCAATTTAGTCAAAGCGGGGAGGCGGCCGATCGGCGCGCCTCCCCGGGGTGGTGCTGCTTACTTCAGTTCAGACCTTAGGCGCGGTTGCTGCCGGCCACGGTTTGCGTGGCGCTGGCTTTCTTGCCGCCGGTCATCAGGCGCCAGGCGAACAGCGCCAGGAACACCGTGCCGATGGAGAACACCACGTCGCCGGGGACGCGCATCCAGACCAGCGTTTCCATCACTTTCGAGTGGATCAGCTCAGGCGAACGGGCGAACCACATGCCGGTGGTGACGCTGGCATAGGCCTGGTAGATACCGGCCGGCACCAGCGAGATGAACACCATCATGCCCAGGCCGATGTTGATCATCCAGAACATCGGTGCCAACAGGCGGTCGGACCAGGCGGCGCGGTCGCTCAGGCCGCGCAGGCAGAACAACAGCAGGCCGATGCCGAGCATGCCGTAGACACCGAACAGGGCGGCGTGGCCGTGGGCGGCGGTCAGGTTCAGACCTTGCATGTAGTACAGGGCGATCGGCGTGTTGATCGCGAAGCCCAGCAGGCCGGCGCCGATGGTGTTCCAGAAGCCGACGGCGATGAAGCACAGGATCGACCATTTGTAGGTGGCGACCCACGGTGCCACTTTCGAGCGCTGGTAGTTGCGGTAGGCTTCGATGCCGATCAGCGACAGCGGCACCACTTCCAGGGCCGAGAACATGGCGCCGATGGCGATCACGAAGGTCGGCGTGCCGGTGAAGTACAGGTGGTGCAGGGTGCCGAGGATGCCGCCGAACAGGAAGACGATGGTCTCGAGCACGATGGCGCTGTTGGCGGTGGCGGCACGGATCAGGCCCAGACGGGTGAACAGCAGGGCGATGACGGCGGTGGCGAAGACCTCGAAGAAGCCCTCGACCCACAGGTGGACCAACCACCAGCGCCAGTATTCGATCATCGAATAGTGGGTTTGACGGCCCCAGGTCAGCGAGGTGGCGTAGAAGCCGCCGATGCACAGCGCGGCGAGGAACACCATGACGATCAGGCCGCGGCTTTCCGACGGGGTTTTCAGCGCGGGCCAGAGGGCGCGGCCGAGCAGGGTGACCCAGAACAGCAGGCCGACGAACAGCAGGATCTGCCAGATGCGGCCCATGCTGGTGAACTCCAGGCCCTGGTTACCGATCCAGAAGGCGAAGGCGGTACCCTTGTGTTGCAGCGAGCCGATCCAGCCGAAGGCGGTCGAGCCGACCACGATGAACAGCAGCGCGTAGAACAGCAGGTTGACGCCCAGCTTTTGGAACTTCGGCTCGTGGCCGGAGATGGCGGGGGCGATGTACAGGCCGGTGGCCAGCCAGGCGGTGGCGATCCACAGCACGGCGAACTGGGTGTGGATGGTGCGGCTGACGACGAACGGCAGGATCTCGGCCAGCGGGTAGCCGAAGAAGCTTTGACCCTCGACGGCGTAGTGGGCGGTGATCACGCCCATGCCGACCTGGGCCAGGATCAGGCCGATGACGACGAAGAAGTATTTCTTGGTGGCCAGCATGGACGGCGTTGGCTTCAGGTTGAACAGCGGGTCGGCCTTGGGCGCGACCGGGTCGGCCTCCTCCTTGGCGGTCGAGTGCAGCATCACCATGCCGGCGATGGCGCCGATCATCAGGATGATACTGGCGATCGACCAGATGCCGGCGCCGGCGCTGGGACGGTTGTCGACCAGCGGTTCGTGCGGCCAGTTGCTGGTGTAGCTCAGGTCGACCTCGTTGGGACGGTCGGTGGCGGCGGCCCAGGCGGACCAGAAGACGAAGGCCGGCAGGGCTTGCAGGTCGTCCTGGTCGGTCAGCGAGTTGCTGTTCATGGCGTACTGGCTGCGCAGGGCGTCGAGTTCGCGGGCGTCGCCGAACAAGCCCATATAGTGCTTGGCGACCTGGCGCACGGCTTCGGCCCGGTCGGCCGACAGCGTGATGGTGGCGCTGTTGGCGTCGTAGCTGTTGCGCCGCATCTCTTCCTTCAGGCGGGCGTTCAGCGCGCCTTTCTTGGACACGTCGAGCTGCTCGAAAGGAGCGCCAAATTCACGCTGGGCCCAGATCTCGCGCAGGGCGACGGCTTCGCGGTGCAGCCAGTCGGCCGACCAGTCCGGCGCCACGTAGCTGCCGTGGCCCCAGACGCTGCCGAGCTGCTGGCCGCCGGCCGACAGCCAGGCTTCCTGGCCGCGGGTGACCTGGCCTTCGGAGAACAGCACCTTACCTTCGATGCTGACCACTTGTTTGGGAATCGGCGGCGCGGTCAGATAGATCTCCGCACCCACCCAGCCGAGAACGGCGAAGGAGAATACGCAGATAACCGCGAGCCAGGTCCAGAGTTTGCGCGTAGCGTGCATGGCTTGGTTCCTCTTTGTTGTAGTTGAAAAACTTTGCGAACCGGCACTAACCGGATCGTCTGACGTCGATTCTAGGCAAGTTTTTTAAAGATGTATATTCGATGCCTGTTTTTCTTGATCCAGGTTATGAACATACATTTGAAATGCATCAATAATACGGTCTGGCCAGTATGGTGCTGGCCACCCCCTATTTTTTGAACGGATGCAAGCATGAGGCTGACCGCATACACCGACTACACCTTGCGCGCCCTGATCTTCCTGGCCGGCAACCGCGAGCGCCTGGTCAAGATCCAGGACATCGCCGACCAGCACGGCATTTCCAAGAACCACCTGACCAAGGTGGTCTACCAGCTGGGCCTGAGCGGCCTGATCCAGACGGTGCGCGGCCGCAACGGCGGCCTGCGCCTGGCGCGCGAACCCGAGGCCATCAATATAGGCGCCGTGGTGCGCGGCACCGAGAGCGACTTCTTCATGGCCGCCTGCTTCGACGCCGGCCGCGAGGCCTGCCCCTACGCCGAGTGCTGCGGCCTGAAGGGCCTGCTGGGCCGCGCCACCGCCGCCTACCTGGCGGTGCTCGACGCGGCCAGCCTGGCCGACCTGCTGGCGCCGCCGCAACTGGCCTCCGGCGAGCTCACCCAGCAGCCGTGGCAGCGCATGCTGCCCGGGACTAGTCACTTTGGCGGAGGACGCTAGGTAGATTGCCTTGTTGAATTATCCCTCCGGCCAATAGTGTCTTTGAGCACCACCGCGTACCCTGACGTCATCGGATTGTGTCTGTCGGGAGAAGGAAAGTGGCAACTACTGTAAATAGCAACAACAAGGCGGTTCAGGTGCTGGTGAGCAGCACCTTTGCCTTCACGATCTGTTTCGCCATCTGGATGATGTTCGCCGTGCTCGGCATCCCCATCAAGAAGCAACTCGGCCTCAACGAGACCGAATTCGGCCTGTTGGCCGCCATGCCTGTGCTCAGCGGCTCGCTGGTGCGGGTGCCGCTGGGCATCTGGTGCGACAAGTTCGGCGGCCGCATCGTGTTCTTCCTGCTGATGCTGGCCACCGTGGTGCCGATCTACCTGATCGGCCTGGCGACGGCCTACTGGCAGTTTCTGGTGCTGGGCCTGTTCGTCGGCCTGGCCGGCGGCTCCTTCTCGGTCGGCACGCCCTACGTGGCGCGCTGGTTCCCCAAGGAGCGCCGTGGTCTGGCGATGGGCATCTTCGGCGCCGGTAACTCCGGTTCCGCGCTGACCAAGTTCGTCGCGCCGGCCATCATCGCCGCCTGGGGTTGGCAGAGCCTGCCCACCGTCTACGCCGTCGCCATGCTGGTGACCGCGTTGGCGTTCTGGGCCTTCTCGGCCAGCGACCCGTCGCACCTGGTGTCGGGCACGGTGACCTTCGCCGAACAGATGAAGGTGCTGAAGGACCGCCGCGTATGGCGCTACTGCCAGTACTACTCGGTGGTGTTCGGCGGCTACGTCGGCCTGGCGCTGTGGATGACCAAATACTACGTCGCCGAATACGGCTTCGACCTGCGCCTGGCGGCCCTGCTGGCGGCCTGCTTCTCGCTGCCCGGCGGCGTGCTGCGCGCCATGGGCGGCTGGATCTCGGACCGCTACGGCGCCTACAAGGTGACCTGGTGGGTGATGTGGGTGTGCTGGGTCTGCTTCTTCCTGCTGTCGTATCCGCAGACCAGCATGATCATCAAGACCGTCAAGGGCGACATGGTGATGAACCTGGGCCTGACGCCGTGGATGTTCACCGTGCTGCTGTTCGTGGTCGGCACCGCCATGGCGATCGGCAAGGCCTCGGTGTTCAAGTTCATCGGCGACGAGTTCACCGACAACATCGGCGCCGTCTCCGGCGTGGTCGGCCTGGCCGGCGGCCTGGGTGGCTTCATCCTGCCGATCATGTTCGGCGCCCTGGTCGATTTGACCGGTGTACGGTCGAGCGCCTTCATGCTGTTGTACGGCACGGTCTGTGTTTCGCTGATCTGGATGCATTACTCCTTCCCTCCGGCCGAAAAGGCGCCGGCGGCCACCGCTGTAGCAGCCTGACAGGCCGCGAAGAACTTAATAATTGGGCGCATCACGCGCAAGACGAATCAGGAGATTGAAATGAGCAAATATTTGATCAACACGTGGGAGCCAGAGGCACCCGCATTCTGGAAGAGCGAAGGACGCGGCACCGCCAACCGCAACCTGTGGCTGTCCATCCCCGCGCTGGCGCTGGCCTTCGCCGTATGGATGGTGTGGAGCGTGGTGGTGGTCAACCTGCCGACCATCGGCTTCAAGTACAGCACCAACCAGCTGTTCTGGCTGACCGCCTTGCCCGGCCTGTCCGGCGCCACCTTGCGCATCTTCTACTCCTTCATGGTGCCGATCTTCGGCGGCCGCAAGTGGACCACCATCTCCACCGCCTCGCTGCTGATCCCGGCGATCGGCATCGGCATGGCGGTGCAGGACACCACCACCGGCTACCCGACCATGTTGATCCTGGCGCTGCTGTGCGGCTTCGGCGGCGGCAACTTCGCCTCGTCGATGGCCAACATCAGCTTCTTCTTCCCCAAGGCGCAGAAGGGCTACGCGCTGGGCATGAACGCCGGCCTGGGCAACCTGGGCGTGTCGGCCGTGCAGTTCATCGTGCCTCTGGTGATCACCGCCGGCGTCTTCGGCAGCCTGGGCGGCGAAGCACAGACCGTCACCAAGCTGGGCCACCAAAGCAGCATGTGGTTGCAGAACGCCGGTTTCATCTGGGTGCCCTTCATCACCGTCAGCGCCGTCCTGGCCTGGTTCGGCATGAACGACCTGGCCTCGGCCAAGGCCTCCTTCGCCGAACAGGCGGTGATCTTCAAGCGCAAGCATAACTGGCTGATGTGCTGGCTCTACACCGGCACCTTCGGCTCCTTCATCGGCTATTCGGCCGGCTTCCCGCTGCTGATCAAGACCCAGTTCCCCGACGTCAACCCGCTGCAGTACGCCTTCCTCGGCCCGCTGGTCGGCGCCCTGGCCCGCGTTGTCGGCGGCATCATCGCCGACAAGCTGGGCGGCGCCAAGGTCACCGTCTGGACCTTCGTCGTCATGTGCCTGGCCGTCTACGGCGTGGTGCAGTTCCTGCCGCACGGCGGCGTGGCCGGCAACTTCACCGGTTTCTTCTGGATGTTCATGCTGCTGTTCGCCGGCACCGGCGTCGGCAACGCCTCGACCTTCCGCATGATCCCGGTGATCTTCCTGACCGAGCGCCAACGCGCCGCCGCCGGCAAGCCGAAGGCCGTGCAGGAGCAGGCCATCGTCGACGCCAACAAAGAGGGCGCCGCCGTGCTGGGCTTCACCTCGGCCGTGGCCGCCTATGGCGCCTTCTTCATTCCGAAGAGCTACGGCACCTCGATCGCCCTGACCGGCGGTCCGGACGCCGCGCTGTGGGGCTTCGTCGGCTTCTACATCAGCTGCATCGCCATCACCTGGTGGTGCTACGCCCGTAAAAACGCGGCCATGCCTTGCTGATCGGAGAAATAGTATGAACAAGCCTGCCAGCGTGATCAAGATCACGCCCTCCGTCGAGTTCGACGCCGCCCTGGTGCGGAAGCTGAACCAGATGGGACCGCGCTACACCTCCTACCCGACGGCCGACCGCTTCGCCGGCGACTTCGGCGCGGAGCAGTACCAGCACGCGGTCGGGCAGGTGCGCGCGGCCGGCCAGTTGGCCGACCTGTCGCTGTACATCCACATCCCGTTCTGCGAGTCGCTGTGCTACTACTGCGCCTGCAACAAGATCATCACCCAGGACCACGGCAAGGCGGTGGAGTACCTGGACTACCTGCGCCGCGAGATCGCCATGCAGGGCCAGCTGTTCGCCGGCATGAACCGGGTCGAGCAGCTGCACTTCGGCGGCGGCACGCCGACCTATTTGAGCGACGAGCAGATGGACGGCCTGCTGGCCGACCTGCGCGAGTGGTTCGACTTCGCCTCGGACGAGGAGGGCGAGTTCTCCATCGAGGTGGACCCGCGCACCGTTTCGCCTGCGCGCATCGCGCGCCTGCGCGCGCAGGGCTTCAACCGCATCAGCCTGGGCATCCAGGACTTCGATCCGGTGGTGCAGCAGGCGGTCAACCGCGTCCAGCCCTACGAACAAACCATGGAGGTGCTGCTGGCGGCGCGCGCCAGCGGCTTCCGCTCGATCAGCGTCGACTTGATCTACGGCCTGCCCAAGCAGACCCTGGCCAGCATCGCGCCGACCATGGACAAGGTGATCGCCGCGCGGCCCGACCGCATCGCCCTGTACAACTACGCCCACCTGCCGCACCTGTTCAAGGCGCAGCGCCTGATCGTCGCCGAGGGCACTGCCCGACGCCGAGACCAAGCTGCAGATGCTCGGCCTGTGCATCGCCCGGTTGACCGAGGCCGGCTACGTCTACATCGGCATGGACCACTTCGCGCTGCCCGAGGACGACCTGGCGCGCAGCCAGCGCGAAGGCGAGCTGCACCGCAATTTCCAGGGCTATTCGACCCACGCCGACGCGCCCATGGTGGCGTTGGGCGTGTCGGCCATCAGCGCCGTCGGCCGCAGCTACAGCCAGAACGAGAAGGTGCTGAGCCACTACTACGAACGGCTCGACAAGGGCGAACTGCCGGTGGCGCGCGGCATCGCCCTGAGCGACGACGACCTGTTGCGCCGCAGCGTCATCGGCCAGCTGATGTGCGACTTCGAGCTGGACCTGGGCGCGCTGGCGCTGCCCGGCGGCGTGCCCGCCGACGTCTACTTCGCCGCCGAGCTGGAACGCCTGCTGCCGCTGGCCGAGCAGGGGCTGCTCAGCATCGACGGCCTGCGGCTGACCGTGAGCATGCGCGGCCGCCTGTTGATCCGCAACATCTGCATGGTGTTCGACCATTATTTGCACGCGCCGCGACCGGAAGGTCCGAGCCCGACGCGCTACTCCAAGACCATCTGAGACCTGTTATGGACAAAACCAAAATCAAGGTGCAGACCTTCCTCTCGCGCGTGCCGCTGTTCAACTCGATGCGCCCGGAGGAACTCGACCGCATCGCCCTCGGCACCACCGAGGTGCGGGTCGAGCGCGGCCAGGCCATCTTCCAGCGCGGCGATCCCTGCGTCGGCTTCCACGTGGTGCTGTACGGCCAGGTGAAACTGTCGTTCATCTCGGCCCAGGGCGCCGAGAAGGTGATCGAGCTGATCGGCCCCGGCCACAGCTTCGGCGAGGCGCTGATGTTCATGGGCAGCCCCTACATCGTCTCGGCCCAGGCCATGACGGACACGCTGCTGCTGCACGTGTCCAAGCCGGCCATCTTCCGCGAGATCGAGGCCGACTGCGGCTTCGCCTGCAAGATGCTGGCCGGCCTGAGCCAGCGCATGCACAGCCTGATGTGCGACATGGAGTCGTACTCGCTGCGCTCGGGCACCCAGCGCGTGGTCGGCTACCTGCTCAAGGACCGCGCCGAGGACTGCGTCGACGAGATCACCCTGCCGGTGGCCAAGTCGGTGCTGGCCTCGCGGTTGAACCTGACGCCGGAGCACTTCTCGCGCATCATGGCCGACTTGAGCAACCAGCAGCTGATCGCCTTCAAGGGCCGCCGCGTCACCATCCTCGACGCCGACAAACTGCGCCTGTGCGCCGGTTGAGCGGCCGAGGGCGCCAACGTTAATCCGGGCCGGCCACTGTGCCGGCCTCTTTTTGGAGTACCCTATGTTCAAGCAGTTGACCACCCGCATGCGGCTATTGTTCGCCACCGGCCTGTTGGCCGTGCTGCTGGTGGCCTTCGGCGCCGTCGGCCTGATCGTGCTGGCCGGCGGCGTGGAGGTCGGCGCCGGCGTGCGCATCGCCTGCCTGGCCGCCGTCGCCGTCGGCGTGCTGCTGTCGATCGCCGCCGGCCTGCTGCTGCAGCGGACCATCGTGCGGCCGCTCGAGCAGGCTTTGCGCCAGGCCGGCGGCGCGCGCGGCGAACGCGCCGACGCCGAGGCGCGCCGCCTGCGCGCCTCGCTCGACGACATGAACCACAGCCTGGCGCGCATCGGCCATTTGGTCGGCGCCATCAACGAAATCGACATACCGGCCGCCGCACCAGGCGGCTACGCGGCGCCGGAAGCCGGCGCCACCGTGCTGGCGATGGACACGGCGCGGGCGCGCCGGCGCAGCCGGGCGCAGGCCGCCGCCGGCTGCGCCGACGCCGACGCCGATGTTGCCGACGCGACGGCGCGCATGCCGCGCCGCCACGACGCCGACGCCGCCAGGCGCGACACTTAACGCCGAGTGACTAGCGAGGAACCATCATGGAAGACATCGAAAAATTCGTCCACGGCTTCAGCCGTTTTCAACAACAGTATTTCAGCGAATCGCAGACGCTGTACGACAATCTGCGCGCCGGCCAACGCCCCGGCACCCTGCTGATCGGCTGCTGCGACTCGCGCGTCGACCCCATGCTGCTGATGGGCGGCGACCCGGGCGACCTGTTCGTCGTGCGCAACATCGCCAACCTGGTGCCGGAGTGCACGCCGACCGCCTCGGCCGGCGTCAGCTCGGCCATCGAGTTCGCCGTCTGCAGTCTGGAGGTGGAGCGGATCATCGTGCTGGGCCACGCCCGCTGCGGCGGCATCCGCGCGCTGATGGCGCCGCGCCAGCCGGTCGCCGAGACCGACTTCGTCGGCCAGTGGATGCGCATCGCCGAGCCGGTGGCGCAGCGCGTGCGGCGCGACCTGGCGCACCGCAGCTCGGAGCAGCAACACAAGGCCTGCGAGCTGGCCAGCATCCTGCTGTCACTCGACAACCTGCTGACCTATCCGTGGATCAAGCGCCGCGTCGAGCAGGGCCTGCTCAAGCTGCACGGCTGGTACTTCGACATCGAGAGCGGCGCGCTGATGGCCTATTCGGCGCGCCAGCAGCAGTTCCTGCCGCTGGTCTGCCCGCTGCGCACGGACAAGGAAAAGGCCGCCGCCGTCAGCGGCATCTGAGGCAGGTCCTCGAGGCAGGTCCCTTGAGGCCGCCCCCTCGAGGCCGATTCTGCGTCAGGGCTTCCAGGCCTTGTTCCACTGGATCAGGGCGTCGTACAGATCCAACTTGATCTTGCCGAGCATCTCGTTCTTGTAGTTCGCCTTGTCGAAACCCAAGGCGTGCTGCTCGGTGAAGTTGAAGTTGAAGCCGTTCTTCGAGATGTGTCTGTTGAGGATGGGACTCTCGTTCCACACTTGGACGGTTTCCGCGAACACTTCGAGCATGCACGAATGACCGCCGAAGCGCTCCTTGAGCAGGAAGGTGTTGGCGGAGTTCTTGGCGCTGGTGTTCGCCTTGTCGAAAACCAGTTTGAGCTGGAAATCTGACTTCCCAGTGCCCATCTTTTTCAGGTAGGACTTGATGTCCCAGAAGAAGCTGATTGCCTCCGCATCGGAAAACGGGTGGAGGTGCTTCTTCCTGTAGAAATCCTTGGTGGTTTTCAGGGAGCTGTTGCAGGAGTAGCAGGACGGAACCAGGTTGTACAGCGACAATGCCAGGTAGGGGTACTTTCCCTTGGGATAGTAATGGTCCAGCGTCGGCCGGAAGGCGCCGCCGCGGGCCTTCCTGATCGTGAATGCGTACGCCTGTTGGCAATAGGGACAGACGGTGTGCTTGGCCTTCGCGCACAGGGAATAGGCATTCCACAAAGGCGAGTTCTTCGCGCAGAATTTCCCGTAGTTGAACACCAGTTTGGCGTCCGTCCGGAACGCCAGCTTATCGAAGTCGCTCATTCCCTTTTGCGCGGCCTTGGCGCGTTCTACGATCTGCTCCAGCTCGGCCGGCTTCCCCAGGGCGAATTTGCTCGAATTGGCCTGCAAGAAATCGCCAAAGGCGGTGCTGCCAAGGTATTTGTAGTTTCCGTGCTCAATGGTCAGGAAGTACTTCACGATGTCATCCACATAGCTTTGGTGCTCTGTTTCGGCATCGGCCCAGACGCCGGCAATATTGATGAGCATGGTCTAGCTCCTGTCGGTCAGCATGCGGATGTACTTCTGGACGAAGGGATCGTCGATCATGTCGATGTGGTACTGCGCCACCGGTTCGCGGGATTGCAAGCGTTTGAGCACGTTTTCGATGTGCTGCATGGCGAAGGCTCCCATGGTTCCCGCGTCGCCGGTCGTGTTGATGATGCTCGACAGCGGCGCGCCGAAGGACAGGGCCTGGCTGGCACGTTTGCGCAGATTGATCGGCGTCTCGTCGAGCGCGTCGGCCACGCTGATGGACTTGTCCTCCAGTGTGACGAGGCAATCGCGGGGGAAGTCGCTCATCAAGACGGGGGAGTGGGTGGTCAGGACCAGCTGTATGTCTTCAAACAAGTTGCCGAGGTTTTTTTCGACAAGGCGATTCAAATAGGCGACGTACTTCTGCTGCCAGCCGATGTGCAGGAAAATATCGCCCTCGTCGATGAGTAGTAGCAGATGTTTGAGGCCGGGGCGTTCCGATATCGTCTGTTTGATCGACTCTTCGATCTTGGTGAACTGGGACAGCAGGGCGGCGGCGCCGGAACTGAGGCCGGTTGTTGAGATGCTCGAATACTTCTTGTAGCCGAGTTTCGCCAGACCGGCGAGGCTGCTCTCGGTGAGCGCGTACTCGGCTTTCCTTAGCTCGGCGTCGCCGAGCACCACCGCAATGTCGGCCAGCTCCTTCAGGGCGCCGTCATAGGTCTTTTGGGCCGTGGCGGTTTTGCCGGCCGGCCTGGCAAATGTCACGCCGAGTCGCTGCAACATCGCTTGGATGAAGTCGATCGGCTTGTTGTGCCTGGCGATCGTGTACGACGCCGCAAGGATCTCGCGGCGGTAGCCGGCGCCCAGCTTGGCCTTTAGAAACCGCTCGATCGCCTGGCCCAACTCCTCGCGCGCGGCCGCTTCGGCATCATAGGCCAGCGAGTTGATATGCCCGATGACGCCGACCGTGCGCCTGCTATGGTCGGACTCGACGCGGCTTTCCGCGAGTTGTGCGATGGCGCGGCGCAGGGGCTCGGTCAATGTCGACAGGTCCGGCTTGCCGTGGCCGGCGAGCAAGGAGTAGATCTGCTTATAGACATTGTTGGTGGAAAAGAAGCGGATGACGACCTTGGCTTGGACGTCGAAAACGTCGTCGAGATTGTTCAGGACGTTTAGGTTGGGTTCCTTCTGGCTCTTGTCGGCGCGCATGCCGTCCTGCAGATTGATGAATTGCGCATGGACCGGCAGGTTGAAGCCGCAGGGCATGGGCGAATAGTACACGACCAGCGTGTCGCGGTGGTCGGCGCCGTCGCGGCCGTCGGCGGCCAGCACGGCGTCGATCATCGACGCCAGCATGCGCGTCTTTCCCGCGCCGTTAGGCCCGACGACCAAGGTCATCGACGCCGCCTCGAAGATGTTCAAGTCGGGCGTTTCGAGCACGGTTTGCGGGATGAGTTGAATGGGGCCGGCGGAGGTCTGAACGGTTTGTATCATCGGTGGGCGTCGGAAGGGCGGGCGGTGGAGGAAAGTTGCTCAATGGTACATTTTGCAATAGATACTTGCACAATTCAATAGCCTTGGCGAGGCTTTCCTGCCTCCCTTACCGGCGGCAAGGACCGTGGCCGCTACCAGACCTCGTTCGCCTGGTAGGTGACGGCGGTGGCCTCGATTTCGAACAGCATGCCCAGCAGCGCCAGGCGCGGCACGGGAATCAGCGTGCAGACCGGCGCCTTGTCGCCCCAAATGGCGCGCATGGCGGCGCTGAAGATGGCCAGCCGCTCCTCGCTGTGGTGGACGATCAGCGCCGTCACCTTGACCACGTCGGCCGGCGTGGCGTCGGCCGCCGCCAGCGCGGTGCGCAGATTGGCCAGCGCCTGCCGCATCTGTTCGGCGAAGTCGGGCGACAGCTCGCCGAGCTGGTTCTCGCCGCCCTGACCGGCGACGTAGACCAGCCGGGCCGGCGTTGTCGCCTCGACGACGTGGGTGTAGCCGTTCGGCCGTGGATCGTACAGGCCGGGCGGGTTGGTGAAGGTGTGCGATGGATGCGAGCTGCTCATGGGGCCTCTGTGGTTGCAATGGGTCGGTGCGAGCGGGCTGCCGCACCGGACCGAGGCCACTGTAAAACATCAAGCCAACTTGAGGTCAAGCACCTTATTACCGTCGGCTGGCTAGCCGATCTTCAGCGCCTTCTTCTGGATCTCTTCGTCCAGTTTTTCCTTGATCTTGGCGGCGATCTTCTCCTCGATGGCTTGACGGTCGGCCGCCGACATGTTCGCCAAATCGCTTTCCTTCAGCCCCATCGAGCTCAGCACCGAAGCGCGCATGCGCTGGGCCGGGGTCATTTTGGCGTAGGCCGCCAGCTCGGCCGCCGGCCCCGATTCGGCCGCCGTGGCCGCCGCCATGAAGGAGCCGAAGCTGACGCCTTTATTGGACGATTTGACGCTGACCGAGGCCGGCGCGGCGTTGTTGTCATTGATTGCCTGAATTTTCATATGTTCTCCCTATTGGTGGTGGATGGTGGCAAATGCCACGCCGGCACTATGCGGCGCGCGCTGCTTAGCGGGGGGCGGCGGATACTTCATGGCCGCGGCGGCGCGGGCATTATTATCATAGCGCAAATCTTTCCATGATTAAACTTTTGCCGTTCTTGCCAGAAAGTGCGCGCCGAAAGACTTACAATGGGCCTTGACCCTAGACACCGGAGTACCGCATGAGCGACAGCGACTGCAGCCATTGTGATTGTTCCAGCGCCGCCGCGCCCACCGCCGCGCCGGTGGCGCCGCCTTCCCCCGCCGGCGCCGGCAGCGCGCAGTACCGCATCGACAATATGGACTGCCCGACCGAGGAGGCGCTGATCCGCGCCAAGCTGGCTGGCGTGGCCGGCGTCAGCGGCCTCGACTTCAACCTGATGCAGCGCACGCTGACCGTCAAGCACAGCCTGGATTCGCTGCACACCGTGGAGGCGGCGCTGGACGCCATCGACATGCGGGCGCAGCGCCTCGACACGCTGGCCGCGCCGACCGACGCCGCGCCGCCGGCCAAGGCGCCGTGGTGGCCGATGGCGCTGGCCGGCGCGTGCGCGCTGGCCTCGGAGACGGCGCACTGGATCATCGGCGACAACCATTGGCTGGTGGTCGCGCTGGCGCTGGCGGCCATTGCCGGGGCCGGCCTGTCGACCTACAAGAAGGGCTGGATCGCGCTGAAGAACCGCGAACTCAACATGAACGCGCTGATGTCGGTCGCCGTCACCGGCGCCGTGCTGATCGGCCACTGGCCGGAGGCGGCGATGGTGATGTTCCTGTTCGCCCTGGCCGAGCTGATCGAGGCCCGCTCGCTCGACCGCGCGCGCGACGCCATCCGCAGCCTGCTCGACCTGGCGCCGCAGACGGCCACCGTGCAGCAGCTCGACGGCGCCTGGCTGGAGACGCCGGCCAGCGCCGTGGCGGTGGGCGCCGTGGTGCGGCTGCGGCCCGGCGAGCGCATCGCCCTCGACGGCGTGGTCAGCAGCGGCCGCTCGACGGTGAACCAGGCGCCGATCACCGGCGAAAGCCTGCCGGTAGACAAGGCCGAGGGCGACAGCGTGTTCGCCGGCACCATCAACCAGAGCGGCTCCTTCGAGTTCCGTGTGACGGCCGAGGCCGGCAACTCGGCGCTGGCGCGCATCGTCCAGGCGGTCGAATCGGCGCAGGGCAGCCGCGCGCCGACGCAGCGCTTCGTCGACCGCTTCGCCCGCGTCTACACGCCGTCCGTGGTGGTCGGCGCGCTGCTGCTGGCGCTGCTGCCGCCGCTGTTGTTCGGCGGCGAGTGGCTGGACTGGGCCTACCGCGCGCTGGTGGTGCTGGTGATCGCCTGCCCGTGCGCGCTGGTGATCTCGACCCCGGTGACCATCGTCAGCGGGTTGGCGGCGGCCGCCCGCAAAGGCATCCTGGTCAAGGGCGGCGTGTATCTGGAGGAGGGCCGCAAGCTGCGCGTGCTGGCGCTCGACAAGACCGGCACCATCACCCACGGCAAGCCGGCGCAGACCGACTTCGTTGTGCTCGGCGGCGACGCCGCGCAGATCCGAAGCGATGCCGCCAGTCTGGCGGCGCGCTCCGACCACCCTGTATCGCTGGCCATCGCGCAGGCGGCGCTCGCCGACGGCGTCGCGGCGCAGCCGGTGGACGACTTCGCCGCCATCGCCGGCCGGGGCGTGCGCGGCAGCATCGCCGGCCGCCTGTACCAGCTGGGCAACCACCGGCTGATCGAGGAGCTGGGCCAGTGCTCGCCGGCCATCGAGGCGCAGCTGTTCGCGCTGGAGCGGCAGGGCAAGACGGCGGTGATGTTGGCCGACGAGGCCGGCGTGCTCGCCATCTTCGCCGTCGCCGACACGGTGCGCGAAACCAGCCGGCAGGCCATCGCCGACCTGCACACGTTGGGCGTGCGCACCTTGATGCTGTCCGGCGACAACACGCAGACGGCCGAGGCCATCGCCAAGCTGGTCGGCATCGACGAGGCCAGCGGCAACCTGCTGCCCGAGGACAAGCTGGCCAAGATCGGCGCGCTGCAGGCGGACGCGGGTGGCGGCCTGGTCGGCATGGTCGGCGACGGCATCAACGACGCCCCCGCGCTGGCGCGCGCCCACATCGGCTTCGCCATGGGCGCGGTCGGCGCCGACTCGGCCATCGAGACGGCCGACGTGGCGCTGATGGACGACGACCTGCGCAAGATTCCCGCCTTCATCCGCCTGTCGCGCGCCACGGCGCGGGTGCTGACGCAAAACATCGCCCTGGCGCTGGGCATCAAGGCGGTGTTCCTGGTGCTCACCTTCACCGGCCAGGCGACAATGTGGATGGCCGTGTTCGCCGACATGGGCGCGAGCCTGCTGGTGGTGGCGAACGGCTTGCGGCTGCTGCGCAGGTAGGGCGGGGCGGCTTAGTAGTGGTAGGTGCGGGGACTATTCGGCGTCGGAGACTTCGATCAGGTCTCTTTGCTTTGCGCCGCCAGCACGCGCCTGGGCGATTGATTTTTCCAGTTGCGCGGCGTTAGCTGGCGAGCTCAGCAGGTAGGCAGTCTCCATCAGTCTGTTGAAATACTCAAGAGACATCACGACGGCACCCGATGCATCTTGGAGCTTGATGACGGTGACGTCCACATCTTTCAACACTTGCTCGATGACAGCGCGCAGGTCGTTTTTTTCGTCCGCAAGATCAATGATATGCATGGCGTGCTCCCGTGGTTCGATTGCAAGGGCCGTCTCGTCGGTTGGGATAGACAAGACTGGCGACCGTGTACGAGCATCCGCAGACCGTCAGGATAATTTGGTCGCACGAGAAAAACAAGCGATTTTCGAGCTGTTTTTGGTAGCGCCCAGGTTCAGCGCTTAACCACTACTTGTGCTGGCGTTGTTGCATAAATTGGATCTGACTGGGACTTTCTCCTTTCCCCATGAATTCACGCGATACGGACGGACTGAGGGCGAGCCAGCGCCGCCACGCGATTGAGCACGCGCGCACGGGTGACCACTTCGGTGGCTTGGGCGCCAATCGTGCGCGCCGCCGAACTCCTGCCCGTGAGCGCCTTCAAGCGGCACATCAACGTCTCGGCCAGCGAGCGCCGGTAATAGTTTCTCGATATCTTCCACTCCCGCCGGCTGCTACGGCCGATGGCGCCGAGCGCGTCGTCGCGCCAAGCCGCCCCCGGGATTCATTGCAGCCAAGGCGCCGCGCTATCGCGTGGCGGGATCGACGGTGCGGCTTCGCACAGGGCGATCATCGCGTGGCATTGCCGGGTGTTGTAGGCGCCGTCGCCGCCGACGATGCAGATCGGCGTGCCGGCCGGGATCTGGTCGAGCAGATCGGGCAGCACTACGGCATTGCCGACGTCCTGTTGCGTCATCAGTGCCGCGCAAATTTGGCCGGTGTTCGCGTCCGGCGCCAGATGCACCTTGCGCCAGGTCCGCCGTTTGGAATAGCCGTGCTTGCGCGCCTTCCATTCGCCCTCGCCAAACACCTTCAGGGCGGTGCTGTCGACCACCAGATTCAGCGGCTCGCCGCTGCGCAAGCACGGCAGCACGACGTCGAGCTCCCTGGCGCAGCGACACAGCGTCGTGTAGTTGGGCACCGGCAGATCCCCGAAGGCTAGCTTGTCCATGCTCCCCTAGAAACCATGCAACGCGCGCAGCGGCAGGCGAAACACCTGTTTGAGTTCGAGCAGCATCTGGACGACCGCGTCGGTGTAAAGGCGTGGCCGGCCGCGTTTGGCGGCGCCTCCTTCGACGTCCCGTTGCCACAAGTCCCGCTCCATCCAGATCCTCACGTCACCTTGCGCGATTAGTCCGACGTTGTAGGCGTGCCAGTTCTTGTCGCGGTATTTGCCCTTGGGTTCTTGCCGCTGTTGTTCGTCCTTGCGCATCGTTTCAGGCAAAAGACCAGAATCTAAGTAAGTTCGTCGAACGCTAGCGGTCCTGCGGCACCGACTGTTGCGCGTAAACGTTAGCACTTGCCACGGCTAAATTTAGGCTCTATGCCGTTTCGTGTGGAATTTGACTTCAGGCGGCATGCCGCGTAACGCCAAACTCGCGCGGCACGGCAGCGCACAGCGGATTGGCCGGCAGGTGTTTGAGTTTGGCCATGCGTAAATAGGCGATGGCGATGAAGTTGGTGACGGTACGGAAGCCGCGCGCGGCCCGCTTGGTCTGCTGGAGCAAGCCGTTCATCGCCTCGACATAGGCGTTGCTGCGGCCGTCGAGCATGCCGCGCACCACGCCGGGCAGGCGCTCCTTGTGTGTGTTGGCCAGACGTTTGAACGGCTCCAGGCGGCAGCGGCGCGCCCAGGATATCCAGCCCAACAAGTCCTGCTCCGCCTTGGCGGCGCAGTTGGCGGCCACGGCGCCGCGATAGACCTCGCGCAGGGCCTGCTTCATACGCTAGGCGCGAGCGCTTTTCAAATTGGAGCGTTGTAGCAAATGCATCGAATTGATCTGCTGGTAGGTCCAGCCGACGGGATTTTTGCGCATGGCCCACAGCATTGCCTTGACCGCCTTGCGGTCTTCGCCCAGCGCGGCGCGCACGGCCTTGGGCTGGGTGCGCATTTCCTCGCGCCGCACCTCGTCCATGGCGTTGTTGGCCAGGGCGACCACGTGGAAGCGGTCGTAGCTGATCTGGGCGTTCGGCAGGCTGGCGGCCACACCCTTGGCATAGGCCGCGCTCATGTCCATGCAGACATGCTTGATCTCGTCGGCCACGCCGCCGTGCGCCACCAACTCCCGCTTGAAGGCGGCCACCGTTTCGTGGTCGCGTCCCGGTGTCATGAACAGCAGCCGTCGGGCCTCGAGGTCGTGCACCACGGTGACGTAGTTGTGCCCCTTCTTGAGGCTGGTCTCGTCGATGCCGACCACGCGCACACCTGTCATGACGTCGCGGCTCCGCGCAATGCCCACATAGTGCTCGATGCGGCGCCACAGCCGCTTCGAGGCCACTCTCAACTGGGCCGCCGCCTGGGCCACCGGCAGGGTCTGGCACAGCGACAGGGCCAGCGCCTCGAACAGCAGGGTGAAGCCGCTGCCCGGCCGCGCCCACGGCACCTCGGCCTGCGTCGTCTTGCCGCAGGCGCTGCAATCGACGCGCGGCACCTGGGCGTGCAGCCAGGCTTCGAACTGGAAGAAATCCAAATGCCTCCAACTGCGTTTGACTCGGTCGTGGATGCCTTGCCCGCTCATGCCGCAGGCCGGACACGGCAGCTTGCCCGCCTCGCACGACACCTCGAAATCGATCCGGCGCTTGGCCGTATCAAGGTCAACTTTGGCAACAACCCACGGCGCTTGCAGACCCAGCGCGGTGGTGAACAGGGCTTCGACGGCGATACT
Organism: Rugamonas sp. DEMB1; assembly: GCF_029834475.1. Classification (GTDB taxonomy): domain Bacteria; phylum Pseudomonadota; class Gammaproteobacteria; order Burkholderiales; family Burkholderiaceae_D; genus Rugamonas; species Rugamonas rubra. The sequence goes on from NZ_CP122407.1 coordinate 2,643,116, forward strand.
CATCAGGAACTTTTGCACTCACAAAATGGCGTTGCCCGGCATGATACCCGATGTCAATTTCCACTGGAAACGGCATAGAACCTAAATTTATGCAACAACGCCACTGGGAGATCTCGACAAAAGCAGGACTGCAAGCCCAACGGGAATTTGGTGTATCCTACTCAAGACACCGCACATCAGAGAAATAGTGCTCCACAGGCAACATTGATATGCATGAATGATAAGATGGCTCAAATGCACGAAAACCTAAAATTTAGATACACATTGGAAGATGTTGTTGACATGTTTGTCGATGACATAATTCCGGCGATCTGTGTGACAGATGCTTTCCAAAGATTAAAAGGTATTTCATTTTTGGGAGCAGTAGAAAGAACAAAAAAACATTCCGGCCTTCGGCACAATCGATTCAATCATAGTATTGGTGTCGCATTATTAGCGCAGCGCTACGCGTTGACGATGGAATTTTCGCAAGCCGAGCGAATTAGAGTTGTTGTCGCAGCCCTCTTGCATGATATTGGCCACGCTCCACTTTCTCACTCTATAGAACCTTTATTTGCTGAGAAGTTTGGCCTAAATCACCACATTGCCACCGAAAAAATATTGCAAGGAAAAATCGCCTTAGGAAGGAACCTTTACGAGGAACTATTAAAAAACTCGTTGGACATAGATTTTTTGATAAATCTTATGTCGGGTGAAGATAAATCGAAGTTCGGAAGAATTTTTTCATCGCCAATTAATGTTGATACGATTGAAGCGATTTGGCGGGGTGGAAGTTATGTTAGAAAACAGTTTTTTAATCCGGTAGAAGTGTTAGATGCCTTTATTGCTGGCAACTTCTCATCTGGCTCCGTTGTCGATAGGTTTTGGAATGAGAAGAACTCTTTCTATTCATTGATGATTTATAGCAAAGAGGGGGTGGCCGCAGATTACTGGGCTAGAGTACGTGTTTGGGAGTCCGATAAAAAGTTGGTCCCAGATGACTTTTATTTAACTGAAAAGCATTTTCTCTCTAAGTATCCGGCTGATTTTTCTGACAAAATTCAGCCGACATTAGTTGATATTAAGGTGAGGAACTTTGAGGTTGACGATAGCGTAGATGTTCCGTGCTATGATGCATTATCGACGCGTTACAAGATAGTAAAAAGCAAAAGATCCGTTTTGCTAGATCCGCCAGCAAAAAAAGAAGAAAATCACATTCAACCATCATTTTTCGAAACGTAAACATATGAAATGCATAGAAGCTGCAAAAATAAGATCGCAAGAGAAAATAAATGAGCTTCGTAAAATATTAGAAAATGAAGATTCGACATTCACCATCGTGGTAGGCGGCTCCCTTGCTAGGGGCGAGGCGTCTGATGAATCCGATATTGATTATTTTTTCTTTGGTGATGATAAAAATAGTATCGAAAAGGCGACCAAGTTTTTGAACTCCAAGCAAGATGAGATTTCTAAAATAGTTGGTAAATCTCCTTCAGCTGATGGCGCATTTGGTAGCTCTGCATTTGAAACGCAGGCTGCGCTTATTACTGATATTGGAGGTGGCAATGATACAAATGAGAAGATAACGCGGCGAATTCTTTTTTTACTTGAAGGTACTTGGTTGAGTTCTGAGTCTACGTTTGTAAAATATCGTGACGCAGTATTGAATCGATACGTTTCAGAATTTATTGAGCCTCACCATTTGTGTAGGTTTTTGTTGAATGATATCATTCGGTACTATAGAACGATTTGTGTTGATTTCGAGTTCAAAACAGTTGAAAAGAACAAGGAATGGGGGCTGCGGTACATAAAATTGCGTTACTCTAGGCAGTTACTTTATTTCAGCGGATTGATTGCCGTTGCTGAAACTGCTGGCTTACCACATCAGGAAAAACTTAAAAAATTAGTTGAGCTATTTGGCTTGAGCCCAATTGATAGAATTTCTTCTGTATGCGGGGAAGAGGCTGCGAAAGCATTGGAACTTTACGATAATTTCTTATCGAAAATTTCTGACGCGGATATAAGAAAATCGTTAAACTTGGTTACTCTTGAGAAGACCAGTCATACCGCTGAATTTGTCGATCTTCAGAAGAAGGGCCGAGAATTTACACTTGCGTTATCAAATATACTTACTGAAACTTACTCCAGTCATCATCTAATACACAATGCGTTGATTTTTTAAGTTCAAATAAGAAAGCCACTATATGTGGCTTTTTATCCTTTGTGCGCCCAGCATGGGCGCACTCCTGTGGGTGCAAGTCCCGCCGCAAGCTGACCACAGCGAGCGAAGTGAAGCGCAACTGCATGAGGGTAACCGAGTGTGGAAAGGAAGCGTGGAGCATAAATCATGAGCCGATGGACAAGAACCGTATAGAAGGCGCTGCCGATCAGGCCGAGTGGGCATGGAACCGCGAAGGTCTTGTGGTCAAGGAGAAGCGGCGTAAATGCGGCGGTTGTGTGATGAAGGAGTGCGGCCCTTACCTGGGGACGCCCCGCCTCGTGCCTGAAAGGGGTGACGTTTGCCAGTGGCAAACGGAACGCGAGAATCGGAGCGGGGTCTCAGCAGAGGTCATAGTAGTCGGAGGTAGCGCCGGGAAGGCTCGACCCCTTTGATGAAGGACCGAACGAGTAGGAGTGAATCCGATATGTCGATGCAGAAAGCACAGCGTCAGATGCCCGCGCGAGCGGGGCGGGAGGCCGTAGGGCAAGGTGAAGCCATGCCCGATGCCTTCAGCGACGAAGCGTTCTGCCCGCGACATGCCACCGGAGACACGGGGTCGGCGCTGCTGCAAGCGGCGCTGACGACAGAGAACCTGCGGCGGGCGCTCAAGCGTGTGCGTGCCAACAAGGGAGCGGCGGGCGTCGATGGTCTGGACATCAACCAGACCTCGCGCCTTCTGGCGACCGCGTGGCCGTCCATTCGAGAGCAACTACTGGCAGGGACGTACCGGCCCAGCCCGGTGCGTCGGGTGACGATCCCCAAGCCCGACGGCGGCGAGCGCGAGCTCGGCATCCCGACGGTGACGGATCGCCTGATCCAGCAAGCACTGCTACAGGTGCTGCAACCGATACTTGATCCCACCTTCAGCGAACACAGCTACGGCTTCCGCCCGGGCAGGCGCGCGCAGGACGCGGTGTTGGCCGCCCAAGCGTATGTCCAGTCCGGGCTGCGGGTCGTGGTCGACGTCGACCTGTCGAAGTTCTTCGACAAGGTCAACCATGACATCCTGATCGACCGCCTAAGGAAACGCATCGACGACGCCGGGGTGACCCGGCTGGTTCGTGCCTATCTGAACAGCGGCATCATGGACCATGGCGTGGTGCGGTCGCGGGACGAGGGAACGCCGCAGGGCGGCCCCTTGAGTCCGCTGCTCGCCAACGTGATGCTCGACGAGGTGGACAAGGAACTGGAACGGCGCGGCCATCGCTTCGCGCGCTACGCCGACGATGCGAACGTGTATGTGCGCAGCGTGCGGGCGGGCGAGCGGGTGATGGCGTTGCTGCGGCGCTGCTACGCCAAGTTGCACCTCGTGGTCAACGAAGGCAAGAGCGCGGTGGCCAGCGTCTTCGGCCGCAAGTTCCTCGGTTACAGTCTGTGGGCGGCGCGTGGGGGCGAGGTCAAACGTAAGGTGGCCAACAAGCCGCTGGCAACGTTTAAGCAACGCATTCGGCAACTGACCCGCCGTTCCTGTGGGCGCGGTATGCCGGAAGTGGTGGAAAGGCTGCGTTCCTACATGCTGGGATGGAAGGGGTACTTCGGCTTGGCGCAAACCCCAAAGGTCTGGCGGGAACTTGATGAGTGGCTGCGTCACAGGCTGCGGGCGATCCAGCTCAAGCACTGGAAACGCGGAACAACCATGTATCGGGAACTGCTCAACCTTGGAGCGTCGGGATCGGTGGCGAGAACCATCGCAGGCAATAGCCGCAGATGGTGGTGCAACAGTGCGAAATTGCTTAACAGCGTGCTCACGATTGCCTACTTCGACCGCCTCGGCGTACCTCGCCTGTCTTAACCTCAACGACTCGAACCGCCCGGTGCGGACCCGCATGCCGGGTGGTGTGGCAGGGGAGCGGCCCGTTTGGGCCGCCCCCTATGCCGATTGAAAGCACATCAATTTCGATACAGATCAACACTTGGACTTTCGCCAGATCAACGGTTGGATGCGGACTCAATTGGTCGGCAAACACGCGCAAAACTTTCAGCCGATGCCTGATTATTCGTTTTTTCGATGAATTGATCCACTCGGTTTGCCCCGCCTTCCACTGCCTAGCCTAGCCCCCCCGGAAATTTCATACTTTCCAAGAATATCGCGTCAATAGTATCAAAGAACGAGTCAGGCTCGATGGGAAAACGCATTTTTTCAAATGCATTTAGCAGATCTTCCTTTGTAATTAATGTAACTTTTCGCGCTTGCAACTCTAAATAATCGAAAGTTATTTGGTCTTTTGGTAAAGCGCAAATTAATATAGAGTACACCCTTGCATTGTGGTTGCTTGATGCTAAAAATTTAGATAAAGCACGAGATCTATCAACTAATTTTCCCAGTTTTGTTTGAAAATCTGCAATTCGCAAAGTGCATTCAACAAGTGCAATTCTTCCATTTGGTGTTGTAATAATTAGATCCGGAGCGTCACTTTCTACCTGCAAAGCTGGAGTCAATCCCAGAAGGAAGGAAAGCGAGCCAATTCCTTTTTCAAATTCTCGTGAGTCAGAAGTTTCAAAAATAGCCTTTTTTAGTCGACGTAAATCGTTGTCGAATAGTCCTGTAGCCAATAACCGGCTGTTTCTTGCTTTGTATGGATCAATGAACCAGTTACGTCTAACCGTATCCTGCCCTAACATCAGGATTGCTAGTGCGTTGTCAGCGTGTGCAATTTTGATGCATGCCACACCTCGTCGTGGATTTTGCTCCTTTGGCCCCCAAATTAGTTCACTAGCGGCTTGGCGCCTTCCTGTTAGAGCTTGACCTGGAACAGCACGCACAGCAATTGCAACCTTATTAATATCAAAACTTGGATGTGCATGAACAACCAGTCGCAACTCATCGTTTTCTAGACTTGATTGCGCCGTCATTATATCTACAGGAGGGGCAATTCTCAAATTAATTGATGGCTGAAAACTGGCGTTGCGAGGAATCGTTAAACTTAACCAGTTTCCCAAATCGGAAAGCCCATCGAATGGAGGAGTGCTCGCCCGCAGTTGATTGTCAATCTTAGTGAAATCTATATTTATTTGAAAAGTCGGGCGAGGTCCAATTATTTGAAGATGGAGATCGCAAAACCAACGGTTTTCATGATACATTTCAGAGTGGAAGCCAAGATCTTTTTCCATGCTGAGTTCTATATATTTATCGTCGATAAAGAGTTTTCCTATCGAAGCATCTGCGATGATTGCAAGAATGTCGCTTTTCGAAAAATTATTTAATTGAATTTGTCCTGCGGAAATGTTTTCTGCATTAATTGAGAAGCTTAAGCTATTGTCACTTTCAAGAGGATTCACTGCTATTACAGCTGCTGCTAACCAACTTTCGCCTTCATCACTCTTTAGTATGATGTATTGCAATGTTGCAGAATAGGACTCGCATATCCATTCATTCGCTGCTCGCAAAAACTCAGATTTGTAAATGTTGGATATCATTGGCGCCTCATTGCCTTCTTGCGGAATGAAAATTTTTTAGAATTAAGAGTAGCATAAGTGTACATTTGTTTGGAACTACTTCTCCACAAATGCGGCCTCGAACGCTATGCGAATTGCAACAACTCGCCGTCCACATCAAACGCCAAAAACCGCCCCAACTGCCCATCCTGAATCGCCTGAATCGCGGTCTTGAACGCGTTCTCCACCGCGTTGTCATCCGGCAGCACACCACCGACGCCGGACAGGCTGGTCACCAGCACCACATCCCAATCCACCTTCATGTATTTGGACTCCGCCACCAGATTGGCAAAGATGTCCAGCTCGCCGACCTGCTTGTCGACGCAGACCACCGGCACCAGCGTCTTGCGGCGCGGCGCGCCCTGCGGCGCCTCGGAGGCCGGTTCGGCCTCGGCCTTGGTGAAAACGAACAGCAAGCGCTGCGGCTGGGACTGGGTGGCGGCGGCGACCAGCAGGTCGGAGAAGTTGGCGATGTTCATGTGTCTATCCTAAAAATAATAGTGTCGCACGGGCAGCAACGGCGCGGCCCGGCATTGGAACGGCAGGTGGCGCGTTCCCCACCCGCATGTATAACCCGCCGCCGCATGCCTGCCTATAGGCGGAAGTGACTAGTTCCACCGCGTTTAGACCTGGCGCCGGCTCGTCCTTCCGGCACGATGCCGTTTGGAAATACCTTGACCTGGGTCATGTCGCCGTCGCGCCGTCGTCGCGACAATGCATGGGATGGAAGCGGTGTCTGCGCCGACCATTAATTGAGGAGAGCGGCAATGAATTTCGAATACAACAGCGGCATCAGCACGGCCTTGCAATTGGCCACGGTGGCGGGCGCCTTGGTGCTGGCCTTGCACGGCACGTCGATGCTGCCGGCCGAGCCGGTCGCCGCCGACGTCGCGGGCGCCGGCGCGCCCACCGCCTCCTGCACGTCGACACAGGCCGAGGCGCAGGACCAGGCCGCCAGGCGGAACGACGGTGTTCAAATGCCAACCTTGCTGACCGGGCGGCGCAACGCGGAGGTCGGCGTCGCCGGCGCAAGCGCCGCCCTGACCGATTCCGATGCCGTCGACCCGGCCGACGTGGCGGCAGGCTCCGCCGCCAATGACCAGCAAGACGATACGGCCGCCAGCGGCAAGATCCAATATGACAGCGGCCTGCCGGTGCCGCACCGCAGCCTGGCGCAAATGTTCGCCACCCTGGCCTCGCCGGGCCAGCCGGGCAGCATCCGTGCCCAGCTGATGCGCGACGCCGGCATCCCCGGCCGCTGGGTCGCCGCCGGGCGGGCCCACTACATTTTGCACGCCGACCAGAACGGCGGCGAGCCACAAATCGCCGCCTACGCCGACCGCGATCAGGCCGACGATTGCGGCCGCGCCAGTGGCGGCGGCCTGCTCAACTACCAGCAGGTGTTGGCGCAATCGCACTATTCCCCTACATCGCGCCAGTCTTCCCCTACATCGCATTAATCGACGCAACTAGTCACAAGGGACTAGCCAGTTCTAGTCCTTTTCCCACCCCCCGCAAGACTTCTTGCCGATTCACACTAACCCCCCCGCTGCGTAGACTTCTTCCATCGACGGCCCCATGCATGTTGCGTGGGGAGGTGTTCATTTCCTGGTACCAGTACGGTGCAAGTGAGGAGGCAGCATGAGTCATTTTCTGGATCGTCTGAATTTTTTCAGCAAAACCACATCGACTTTTTCGGACGGCCACGGCGCCGTCGTGAACGAGGATAGAACGTGGGAAAACGCTTACCGCCAACGTTGGCAGCACGACAAAATCGTGCGGTCCACCCACGGCGTCAACTGCACGGGTTCGTGCAGCTGGAAGGTATATGTCAAGAACGGCCTGATCACCTGGGAAACCCAGCAGACCGATTATCCGCGCACCCGCCCGGACCTGCCCAACCACGAGCCGCGCGGCTGCCCTCGTGGCGCCAGCTATTCCTGGTACGTCTACTCGGCGCAGCGCGTCAAGTACCCGATGATCCGTGGCCGTCTGATGGACATGTGGCGCGAAGCGCGCAAGACCATGGACCCGGTCACCGCCTGGGAATACATCAGCCAGCCGGAACGTTCGCAACAATATAAATCGATTCGCGGCCTGGGCGGTTTTGTACGCGCCACCTGGGACGAGAGCAACGAGATGATCGCCGCCGCCAACGCGCTGACGATCAAGAAATACGGCCCGGACCGCATCGTCGGCTTCTCGCCGATTCCCGCCATGTCGATGGTCAGCTACGCGGCCGGTACGCGCTACCTGTCGCTGATCGGCGGCGTGGCCCTGAGCTTCTACGACTGGTACTGCGATTTGCCGCCAGCCAGCCCGCAGGTGTGGGGCGAACAGACCGACGTGCCGGAATCGGCCGACTGGTACAACTCCACCTTCCTGATGGTCTGGGGTTCCAACGTGCCGATGACGCGCACGCCGGACGCCCACTTCTACACGGAAGTGCGCTACAAGGGCACCAAGACGGTCGCCGTGTCGTCCGACTTCGGCGAAATGGCCAAGTTCGGCGATATCTGGCTGGCACCGAAGCAGGGCACCGACGCCGCGCTGGCGATGGCCATGGGCCACGTGATCCTGAAGGAATACCACACCAACAGCCAGTCCCAGTACTTCAAGGACTACGCCAAGCAGTACACCGACTTCCCCATGCTGGTCCTGCTGCGCGAGCAGAACGGCACGCTGGCGCCGGAATACTTCCTGCGCGCCTCCCACCTGGCCAACAACCTCGACGAAACCAACAATCCTGACTGGAAAACCCTGGTCATCGACGAAGCCAGCGGCGAGATCGTCGCGCCGGCCGGTTCGATCGGCTTCCGTTGGGGCGAGTCGGGCAAGTGGAACCTGGAAATGAAGCAGGGCAGCAACAACAAGCCGGTCGATCCGCTGTTGTCGCTGATCGGTTGCAGCGACGAGGTGGTGCCGGTCGGCTTCGCCTACTTCGGCGGCAAAGACGCCAGCGACCTGTTGATGCGCAACGTGCCGGTCAAGCGTTTGACCCTGGCCGACGGCAGCAGCGTGCTGGTCGCCACGGTGTTCGACTTGACGCTGGCCAACTACGGCATCGACCGTGGCCTGGGCGGCGGCAACGTCGCCACCAGCTACGAGGACGACATTCCTTACACGCCACAATGGCAGGTCAAGCACACCGGCGTGAAAGCCGCCGACGTGATCACCGTGGCCCGCCAGTTCGCGCAGAACGCCGACCAGACCCGTGGTAAGAGCATGGTCATCGTCGGCGCCGCGCTGAACCACTGGTACCACATGGACATGACCTATCGCGGCATCATCAACATGCTGATGATGTGCGGTTGCGTCGGCCAATCGGGCGGCGGCTGGGCTCACTATGTGGGCCAGGAAAAACTGCGTCCGCAAACCGGTTGGACCCCGCTGGCCTTCGCGCAGGACTGGAACCGTCCGATGCGCCAGATGAACGGCACCTCCTTCTTCTACGCCCACACCAGCCAGTGGCGCCACGAGAAGCTGCACACCGAAGAGATCTCCTCGCCGACCGCCGGCCCGGACGTCGCGCCGATGACGCTGCTCGACTACAACGCCAAGGCCGAACGCATGGGCTGGTTGCCGTCGGCACCGCAGCTGCAAACCAATCCGCTGGAGGTGGCGCGCGCCGCCGCCGAATCGGGCCAGGACATCGGCGCCTACGCCGTGCAACAGATCAAGGCGGGCAAGCTGGAGTTCTCCTGCGACGATCCGGACAATCCGGCCAACTTCCCGCGCAATATGTTTGTCTGGCGTTCGAACATCCTGGGCAGCTCGGGCAAGGGCCACGAGTACTTCCTCAAGTATCTGCTCGGCACGCAAAACGCGCTGATGAGCAACGAGGACGATTGCATCAAGCCGCGCGACGTCAAGGTGCGTCCGGCCGCCGAAGGCAAGCTGGACCTGCTGGTGGTGCTGGACTTCCGCATGTCGACCACCTGCCTGTACGGCGACATCGTGTTGCCGACCGCCACCTGGTACGAGAAGGACGATCTGAACACCTCGGACATGCACCCCTTCATCCACCCGCTGTCGGAAGCCGTGCAACCGCTGTGGCAGTCCAAGTCGGACTGGGAGATCTACAAGGGTATCGCCGAGAAGTTCAGCGAAATCGGCGGCGCCTACCTGGGCACGCAAAAAGACGTGGTCCTGACCCCGTTGATGCACGACACCCCGGGCGAACTGGGCCAACCTTTCGATCCGAAAGACTGGCGCGCCGGCGAGTGCGAGCCGATTCCGGGCAAGACCATGCCGAACTTCACCGTGATCGAGCGCGACTACACGCAGATCCACAAGAAATTCACCTCGATCGGTCCTTTGCTGGAAAAACTCGGCAACGGCGGCAAGGGCATCGGCTGGAAAACCGGCCACGAGGTTGAAGTGCTGCGCGGCGTCAACCGCACGGTGATCGAGGAGGGCATCTCCAAGGGCCAGCCACGCCTGAACACGGCGATCGACGCGGCGGAGATGATCCTGTCGCTGGCACCGGAAACCAACGGCCACGTCGCCGTCAAGGCCTGGGCGGCGCTGTCGGAAATCACCGGCCGCGACCACACCCACCTGGCCCTGCCACGCGAGCACGACACCATCCGCTTCCGCGACGTGCAAGCCCAGCCGCGCAAGATTATTTCCTCGCCGACCTGGTCGGGCCTGGAATCGGAAGAGGTCAGCTACAACGCCTGCTACACCAACGTGCATGAACTGATCCCTTGGCGCACCCTGACCGGCCGTCAGCAGTTCTACCAGGATCACCGCTGGATGCGTGATTTTGGCGAGGGGCTGTGCGTCTACAAGCCGGCAATCAACACCAAGACGACGGCGGCCATGCTGGGCGCCCAACCGAACGGCAACAAGGAGATCGCGCTCAACTTCATCACGCCGCACCAGAAGTGGGGTATCCACTCGACCTACTCGGACAATCTGCGCATGTTGACCCTGTCGCGCGGCGGCCCCCACGTGTGGCTGTCGGAGACCGACGCCAAGGCGGCCGGCATCGTCGACAACGACTGGATCGAGGTGTTCAACGTCAACGGCACGCTGACCGCACGGGCCATCGTCAGCCAGCGCGTACCGGAAGGCATGACCTTGATGTACCACGCCCAGGAGAAGATCATCAACGTGCCTGGCGCGGAGATGTCCGGCATGCGCGGCGGTATCCACAACTCGGTAACCCGGGCTGTGACCAAGCCGACCCACATGATCGGCGGCTATGCGCAACTGTCGTGGGGCTTCAACTACTACGGCACGGTCGGCTCGAACCGCGATGAGTTTGTGCTGGTGCGCAAGATGAACAAAGTCGAGTGGCTGGAAGGCCCTTGGTGGCCAAGGCCTAACAGTCAAGATTGGAGTACAGCATGAAAATTAGAGCGCAAATCGGCATGGTGTTGAACCTGGACAAGTGCATCGGCTGCCATACCTGTTCGGTCACCTGCAAGAACGTCTGGACCAGCCGCGACGGCGTCGAGTACGCCTGGTTCAACAACGTCGAAACCAAGCCCGGCATCGGCTATCCGAAGCAGTGGGAAAACCAGGAGAAGTGGAACGGCGGCTGGCGCCGCACGGCCGGCGGCAAGATCGAGCCGCGCCAGGGCAGCCGTTTGAAAATCCTCGCCAACATCTTCGCCAACCCGAACCTGCCGCAGATCGACGAGTACTACGAGCCGTTCACCTACGACTACGAGCGCCTGCAGAACGCGCCGTTGTCGGAAACGCCACCGACGGCGCGGCCGATCTCCGTGATCACCGGCAAGAAGATGGACAAGATCGAATGGGGTCCGAACTGGGAGGACGATCTGGGCGGCGAGTTCGCCAAGCGTAGCCAGGACAAGCTGTTCGACAATATGCAGAAGGAGATGTACGGCACCTTCGAGAACACCTTCATGATGTACCTGCCGCGTCTGTGCGAACACTGCTTGAACCCGACCTGCGTGGCCTCGTGCCCGTCCGGCTCGGTGTACAAGCGCGAGGACGACGGCATCGTGCTGATCGACCAGGACAAGTGCCGCGGTTGGCGCATGTGCATCTCCGGTTGCCCGTACAAGAAGATCTACTACAACTGGTCTTCCGGCAAGGCCGAGAAGTGCACCTTCTGCTACCCGCGTATCGAAGCGGGCCAGCCGACGGTGTGCTCGGAAACCTGCGTCGGCCGCATCCGCTACCTGGGTGTGCTGCTGTACGACGCCGACAAGATCGAAGCGGCGGCCTCGGTGGCCGACGAGCGCGACCTGTATCCCTCGCAGCTCGGTCTGTTCCTCGACCCGCACGATCCGGCCATCATCGAAGAGGCCCGTCGCCAGGGCATCCCGGACAGCTGGCTGGAGTCGGCCAAGCGTTCGCCGGTGTACAAGATGGCGGTCGAATGGAAGGTGGCCTTCCCGCTGCACCCGGAATACCGCACGCTGCCGATGGTGTGGTACATCCCGCCGCTGTCGCCCATCCAGGCGGCCGCCGAGTCGGGCCAGATGGGCATGAACGGCATTCTGCCGGACACCCAGAGCCTGCGCATTCCGGTGCAATACCTGGCCAACCTGCTGACGGCGGGCGACCAGGCGCCGGTGATCAAGGCGCTGGACCGCATGCTGGCGATGCGTGCCTATATGCGCGGCAAGAGCGTCGAGAAGATCGAGCGCCTGGACGTGCTGCAACAGGTCGGTCTGAGCAAGGACATGGTCGAGGACATGTACCACATCATGGCCATCGCCAACTACGAGGACCGCTTCGTCATTCCAAGCAGCCACAAGGAAATGGCCGAGGACAGCTTCAACGAGAAGGGCAGTTGCGGCTTTAGCTTCGGCAACGGTTGCTCGGACGGCGTCTCGGACACCAGCCTGTTCGGCAAGCGCAAGCATGGTTCGGCGATCTTCATGTCGATGCCGAAGTCGCGCAAGAAGAAGGAAGCGTTGGACGTGTAGTAACACGTTTGATTTGCGCAACTTCGACTTGACCACCAAGGAACCATCATGAAAAGCTACAAAATTTTGTCCGCGCTGTTGCAGTACCCGGAGCCGGAGCTGATCGCCGCGCTGCCCGAGCTGGAGCTGGCGCTGGCCGAGCGGCCCGAGTGGCAGGCGCGGCTGCGCAAGCTGTTCGCCCACCTGAACAGTGAAACTTTGATCGATTTGCAACAACAGTATGTGATGACCTTCGACCGCAATCCGTCGCAGTCGCTGCATCTGTTCGAGCACATCCACGGTGAATCGCGCGACCGCGGCCAGGCCATGGTCGACCTGCTGGCCGAGTATCGCGCCCACGGCATGGACATGGTCGGCAACGACCTGCCCGACTACGTGCCGCTGTTCCTCGAGTTCCTCTCGATGCAGGACGAGGAGGAGGCGTTGCGCCTGTTGGGCGACGCCATCCACGTGCTGGCCCACATCGGCCGCAAGCTGGCCGCCAACGGCAGCACCTACTCGGCGGTGTTCGACATCCTCGAGGCGGTCTGCCCGGTCAAGGCCGAGGTGTTGGAGGAGCCGCCGGTGCGCGACATGGACGAGGCGCTGGAAACCTTCGGCCCCGGCGCCGACGGCGTCGAGCCGCTGCTCAAGACCATGCCGGGCGGCGCGCATCCGATCAACTTTTATCCCAAGGCTGCGGTAGCGCCGCAGCGTGCTTGAAGGAGACTATCGTGGACTATCTGCATCAATTTCTGTTCGGGATCTATCCCTACATCGCCCTGGCCATCTTCCTGCTGGGTAGCCTGATCCGCTTCGACCGCGAGCAATACACGTGGAAGTCCGAATCGAGCCAGACGCTGCACACCGGCATGTTGCGCCTGGGCAGCCCGCTGTTCCACGTCGGCGTGCTGGGCCTGTTCTTCGGCCACGCCGCCGGCCTGCTGACCCCGGTCGGCGTGTGGGACGCGCTGGGCATCGAACACGGCACCAAGCAACTGGTGGCGATGGTCGCCGGTGGCGTGATGGGCTCGCTGGCCCTGATCGGTCTGCTGATGTTGCTGGCACGCCGTTTCAGCAACGACCGCATCCGCGCCGTCACCACCTTCAAGGACAAGATCGTGCTGCTGTGGATCCTGGCCACCTTGCTGTTGGGCTTGTCGTCGATCGTCAGCTCGGCCGGCCACATGGACGGCCACATGATGGTCCTGCTGATGAACTGGGCGCAACACGTGGTCACCTTCCGTGGCGACGCCGCCGGCTTCATCGAAACCGCGCCGCTGGTGTTCAAGCTGCACCTGTTCATGGGCATGTCGCTGTTCGTCATCTTCCCGTTCACCCGTCTGGTGCACGTGTGGAGCGGCTTCGGCGCCGTCACCTACCTGGGCCGCGCATTCCAACTGGTGCGTTCGCGCTGATCTGAACTGAAGGAGATTTGTCATGGGTATCGCTGTCAACGGTGTCGAGATCACCGACGAGGAAATCGAGCTGGAGTTGCCGCACCATAAAGACGCGGCCAATCCCGTCAAGCAGGCCGTGCACGAGGTGGTGCTGCGCCACCTGCTGCTGCAGGAGGTGGAACGGCTGGGCCTGGACCAAGGCAACGAGGACAGCGACGACGTGCGTATCGAAGCCTTGTTCGCCCGCGAAGTGCGGGTGCCCGAGGCGGACGAGGCGGCCTGCCGCCGCTATTACCAGAGCCAGCTGGAACGCTTCAGCAGCGGCGCCATGGTCGAGGCGCGCCACATCCTGTTCCAGGTGACGCAGTCCGCACCGCTCGACCTGCTGCGCGAAACCGGCGAGCTGATCCTGGCGGAGCTGCAAGCCCATCCGGAGCGTTTCGAGGAGCTGGCGCGCGAGTATTCCAACTGCCCGTCGGGCGCCGTCGGCGGCAACCTGGGCCAGCTGAGCCGGGGCCAATGCGTCGCCGAGTTCGAGCAGCTGCTGTTCCGCCTGCAACCGGGCGAGCTGGCCGGCCGCCTGCTGGAAACACGCTTCGGTTTGCACATCGTGCAGGCGCAGCGCCGCATCGAGGGCACGGTGTTGCCCTTCGAGGCGGTCAAGGCGCAGATCGCCGACGAGCTGCAACGCCAGTCCTGGCAGCGCGCTTTGCATCAATACCTGCATATTCTTGTCGGTAAGGCAAATATCGAGGGCATCTCGCTGGACGGCGCCGACTCGCCGCTGGTGCAGTAAAGCGGGGCCGCCGGCGCACGGGGAGGGGAGTGATGTGGCTGTTAGGCAACATGCCACCGTCCCCGCCTAAGGCTGGATTCCGTTAGTAGTTACATAAAATGTTACATTGCACTAAGATGGTTGTCACGTTCGACTGGCCGACCCGGCCGCTCGGCGGACAACCATTTTTGTTGAATGCTGTCGATGCGCCTGTCCCACCTCGTTTTCCTACCCTTGCTGGCCCTGCTGGCCGGCCAAGCCGCCGGCGCCTGCGCGCCGCTGCGCTACGGCTATACCGACAAGGCCGTCGCGCCCTACTACCTGGGTAGCGGGGCGGAGGAGGGCAAGCCGCCCGGCGCGCTGGCCGAGCTGACGCGCGAATCGGTCAACGGCGGCGGCTGTCCCATCGTCATGGTGCGGATGCCGCCGGCGCGGCTGCGCGCCAGCCTGGAGGAGGGCAGGATAGACGCCACCTCGCTGTTCGCGCCGGACATCATCGGCACGGTGCCGAACACGGTGTATCCACGCGACAAGTCCGGCAAGATCGACCCCAGCCGTGGCATCCCCCTCTACACCGTGGTGTTCGTGCGCGCCGGCGACCACTACCCGCGCCACGGCGAGCCGGCCGCCTTGCTGCGCGGCCGCACGGTCGGCCTGTCGCAGGGTGCGCCGCACATCGCGGCGGTGCGCGGCCTCGGTGTCGAGGTCGACGACGGCGCCGCCAATCCCGAACTGAATTTCGAAAAGCTCAAGCTGGGCCGCATCGACGCCTTCGCCATCTCGATCTCGTCGATGGACGACATGGACCCGATGATGGCGGCCCGCTACGGCCGCCAGTTCGTCCGGCTGGACAAACCCTTGCTCACCAGCAGCTCCTACCTGGCCTTGAACCAGGCCTACTACGCGGCCAACCGCGGCCAGGCCGAGGCGATCTGGCGCTGGTACGGCAAGCACGGCCAGTCGCGCATGACGGCCTTGCTGAAGAAGTATCGCGACTGAGCATTGTGCTTTCTGCACGGCAATCAATTGCGCGCTATACTTTGTCCACTGCGGTGGCTAGCCGGTTCGCCGCATTTTTGGATGACGCGCCACCCATGTGCCAATTTTTCTTCGCCCTGATGCTCGCTTTGCTGGCCGGCCGCGCCGTCGCCGACTGCGCGCCGCTGCGTTTCGCCTACACCGACAAGGAGGTGCTGCCGTATTACGTGGGGGCGGGCGCCGAGGTGGCCGAGCCGCCCGGCGCCGCCGTCGAGCTGATGCGCGAGGCGGCCGCCAAGGCGGGCTGCCCGCTCAGCCTGCAACGCCTGCCCACCGGCCGCCTGCTGGCCAGCCTGGACGCCGGCACCATCGACGCCATGCTGACCTACGCGCCGGAGGTGGTCGGCGCCCGCCCGAACGTGGTGTATCCGCTCGACCGGGCGGGACGGCCCGACCCGGCGCGCGGCATGCGCCTGTACACGATGGTGTTCGTGCGCGCCGCCGACGGCCTGCCGCGCGGCGGCGCGCCGGCCGAGCTGTTGCGCGGCCGCGTGGTCGGCCTGTCGCAGGGCGCCCAACACATCAAGCTGCTGCGCGGCCTCGGCCTGACGGTCGACGACGGCGCCGCCAACCCGGCGCTGAACTTCGAGAAGCTCAAGCTGGGCCGGATCGACGCCTTCGCCATCGCGCTGGGCGCGCCCGACGAGATGGACGCCCTGCTGGCGGTGCGCTACGGCGGCCGCTTCGTGCGCCTGGACAAGCCGCTGCTGACGCCGGGTTCCTGGCTGGTGTTCAGCAAGGATTACTACGAAGGCAACCGGCGCCAGGTCGAGGCGCTGTGGCAATGGATAGGCGCCAACAGCAGCCTGCGCATCGGCGCGCTGTCGAGGAAATACACCGGCCGGCTGTCAAGGATGCCCGACCGCTCCCTAGTTACTACGGACTAGGCGGGCTAGCTCGTCATGGGCATCGGCAAAAGCGGCCCGGGCCGCTACAATTTGCCCACTATGACGAACAGGAGCAACCCGATGTTAAGCGACCGGTTTGGTCGATCCATCGACTACCTGCGCGTGTCCGTGACGGACCGCTGCGATTTGCGCTGCACCTACTGCATGCCCAAACATTTCAAGGATTTCGAGGGCCCCGCCGGACTGGCTGAGCTTCGACGAGATCGAACGGGTGGTCGGCGCCTTCGTGCGGCTGGGCACCTCGCGGGTGCGCCTGACCGGCGGCGAGCCGCTGATGCGGCGCCATCTGCCGCAGCTGGCCGGCCGCCTGAAGGCGCTGCCGGGGCTGGCCGACCTGTCGCTGTCGACCAACGCCACCCAGCTGACCCGCCACGCCGAGGACTTGAAGGCGGCCGGCATCAGCCGCATCAACGTCAGCCTGGACTCGCTGGACCGCGACTGCATGTCGCGCATCACCGGGCGCGACAGCCTGCCGCTGATCCTCGACGGCCTGAAGGCGGCCAAGGAGGCCGGCTTCGCGCCGATCAAGATCAACATGGTGGCGATGCGCGGCGTGAACGACGACGAGATCGACGACATGGTCGAGTTCTGCATCCGCCACCAGTTCGTGCTGCGCCTGATCGAGGTGATGCCGGTCGGCGCCACCGGGCAGGACAGCTCCTACCTGGGCCTGGCCGAGGTGCAGGCGCGCTTGAAGGAGAAGTTCCAGCTGCGTCCGCAGGCGCTCGAGCTGGGCGGCGGGCCGGCGCGCTACCTGGCCACCGCCGACGGCCTGACCAGCATCGGCTTCATCACGCCGCTGTCGCAGCACTTCTGCGCCAGCTGCAACCGGGTGCGGCTGGCGGTCGACGGCACGCTCTACCTGTGCCTCGGCCAGGAGGAGAAGTTCGAGCTGCGCCCGCTGCTGCGCGGCGGCTGCAGCGACGCCGAGCTGGAACAGGCGATCCGCCAGGCCATCGAGCTCAAGCCGCAGCAGCACGACTTCAACCAGCGGCCCGACAAGATCATCCGCTTCATGTCGCAGACCGGCGGCTAGCACGGCGCGGCGCAACGCGCCGTTGCCGGCGGGCGCGGCGGGTATATACTAGAGCGCGCACCAAGCTTCAGCACCAGCGCCAACGCAGTAGAGGAGAACAGCAGATGCAAGCCAACAAATTCCACCCGCCTTCGCGCCCGCCGCGCGGCGGCCGCGCCGCGTGACGATGATCATGCCCACCCCCGCACCGTTCGCCACCTGGCAGAAGTTGTCGACCAAGATAGTCGGCATGCTGCTGGGCTTTTTGACCATCGCGCTGATGGTGATCGGCTCGACCCTCTACCTGTCCTGGCAGCTCGAGGGCAGCGCCGCCGCCATCAACGTGACCGGCAGCCTGCGCATGAACAGCTACCGCCTGAGCATCGCGCTCGACGCGCTGGCCGACGGCGTCGAGCGCGGCCTGCCGCACGCCACGGCGCGGCGCCAGGTGCTGGCGGTCGACTCGACCTTGTCGCAGCTGCGCCAGGGCGACCCGCAGCGGCCGCTGTTCCTGCCGCCGGCCGCCGCCATCCGCGTCGCCTTCAACGATGTCACCCGGCAGTGGCAGAGCGGCCTGCGGCCGCTGGCCGTGGCCATCCTGGAGCAGGACGCGGTCGCGCCGCCAACCACCCAGGCCTTCCAATACCAGGCCGAGCAGTTCGTCGGCCAGGTCAACGCGCTGGTCCAGCTGATCGAGCAGGACAGCGAGGCGCGCACCTTCTGGCTGCGCGCCTCGCAGCTGTTGCTGCTGGCCTTGGCGCTGGTCGGCACGGTGTGCATCATCTATTTGCTGTTCAACCTCATCGTCACCCCGGTCACCAGCCTGCAGGCCGGCATGGATCGCATGCGCGAGCAGGACTTCGGCGTGCGCCTGCCGGTCGAGACGCAGGACGAGTTCGGCCAACTGGCGCGCGGCTTCAACCTGATGGCCGACAAGCTGCAGAGCTTGTACGGCAACCTGGAGCAGCTGGTCAAGACCAAGACGGCGACGCTGGAGCACCAGAACCGCGAGCTGGCGCTGTTGTACGACAGCGCCGCCTTCCTGCAGCAGCCGCAGGCGGCCAAGGAGATGTGCGAGGGCTTCATGCAGCGCATCAGCGACTACTTCCACGCCGACGGCGGCTCGGTGCGCGTGCTCGACCCCAACCAGGGCAACGTGCACATGCTGGTCCACCACGGCATCTCCGACGCGCTGATCGAGGCCGAGCACTGCATGAAGGTGGGTGACTGCCTGTGCGGCGAGGCGGTGGTCAAGCGCGTCGCCGTGGTGCACGACCTGCGCCGCATCGACGACGGCCACAAGCTGCAATGCCACCGCGAGGGCTTCACCACCGTGTCGGTGTTCCACATCTACGCGCAGCGCCAGCACCTGGGCTTCTTCAACCTGCACTTCCGCAAGCCGACCACCTTCAACGGGCGCGAGACGGCGCTGTTGGAGACGCTCGGCCAGTTGCTCGGCACCGCCATCGAGAACCAGCGCCTGGCCGCGCGCGAGCGCGAGATGGCCATCTCCGAGGAGCGCAACCTGGTCGCCCAGGGCCTGCACGACAGCATCGCCCAGGGCCTGAACTATCTCAACCTGCAGGTGCAGATGCTGGAGCAGTCGCTCGACAAGCGCCAGCTCGACGAGGTGGCCGACATCGTGCCGGCGCTGCGCGCCGGCGTCGAGGAGAGCTACCAGGACGTGCGCGAGCTGCTGCACAATTTCCGCACCCGTCTGCAGGAGGGCAACCTGGTCAGCTCGCTCAAGACCACCATCGAGAAGTTCGAGCGGCAGACCGGCATCGAGGTCGACCTGCAGGCCGACAGCGACGGCGCGCCTTTCCCCCGCGAGCAGCAGTTGCAGTTGCTGTTCATCGTGCAGGAGGCGCTGTCGAACGTGCGCAAGCACGCCAGCGCGACGCGGGTCGAGGTGCGCCTGCGCGACCGCCACGACTTCCAGCTGACCATCCGCGACAACGGCCAGGGCTTCGACACGGCGGCGCTGGCCAGCGTGGGCGAGAGCCATGTCGGCATCCACATCATGCGCGAGCGGGCGCAAAGAATCGAGGCGCAGCTCAAGGTGACCTCGGTGCCGGGCGCCGGCACCACCGTCAGTTTGCACTTGTCGCGCGCGCAGCGCCGCGCGGCGTAACCGTTTTTCAGTTAGGGTATCCATGGAAGTAGAAGACAACAAGCCGATCACCGTGCTGCTGGTGGACGACCACACGCTGTTCCGCAGCGGCATACGCTCGCTGTTGCAGCGCAATCCGGAGTTCGCCGTGGTCGGCGAGGCCTCGGACGGCGTCGAGGGCATCAAACGCGCCCAGCAGCTGCAACCGCAGGTGATCCTGCTC
The DNA here is from genome assembly GCF_029834475.1 of Rugamonas sp. DEMB1. Taxonomy (GTDB): domain Bacteria; phylum Pseudomonadota; class Gammaproteobacteria; order Burkholderiales; family Burkholderiaceae_D; genus Rugamonas; species Rugamonas rubra. The sequence continues at coordinate 2,663,113 of NZ_CP122407.1, forward strand.
GACCTGAACATGCCCGGCATGTCCGGCGTGGAGACGCTGCAGCTGATGCTGCAGGACTGCCCGGACAGCTCGATCGTCATGCTGACCGTGTCGGAGGACGCGCAGGGCCTGTCGGTGGCCTTGAAGGCGGGCGCCTCGGGCTACCTGTTGAAGAACATCGACACCGAGTATTTGATCCGCGCCATCCGCCGCGCCGCCGCCGGCGAGACCGTGGTGGCCGAGGCGATGACGGCCAAGCTGGTGGCCCAGTTGCACGGCGGCGGACAGTCGCAGCCGGCCGCCTCGGACCTGGACAAGCTGACGCCGCGCGAGAAGGAGATCATCGCCTGTCTGGCGCGCGGCGAGAGCAACAAGGTGATCGCCCGCACGCTCGACCTGGCCGAGAGCACGGTGAAGATCCATGTGCAGAACGTGTTGAAGAAGCTGGGCTTGAGCAGCCGGGTGCAGGCGGCGGTGTATGCCGTCGAGCACCGACTGCTCGGTGCCAACGGCGACCGCTGAGGGTTCTGAGAGTTCGACCAAGTCGAGAAAACCCTGCGGCATAGATCTAGGGTCAGACCCTAGGGTCTGACCCTGGATGTTTGCCGTAGGGTGGTTTGGGAGCCGCTGGCGCCTTGGCGCAGCGGCAGGCAGCCCGCTTAACCGCAGCAACCGCCGCAGCAACCGCCATTTTTTTCGGCCGCTTTGCCGCTCTGCGCCTGGTAGCCGGCGGCGGCCAGATTGCCGGCCAGTTGTTCGGTGCTGGTGTGGCGCTCGTCGAACTGCACGTCGGCCTGGCTGTTGAGCAGGGAGACGCGGACGTCGCTGACGCCGTTGCTGCTGTTGAGGATCTGGGCGACCTTGTCGGCGCAGGCTTCGCTGTTCATGCCATCGATTTTGAGTACGGCGGTTTGCATAAAATACCTTCGAATGTGGATTCATCAATCGGCGCGCGGGGGCGCGCGGCCGGCGCCGCGAGACGTGGCGCCGACAAGGTTCCAGCGTAATGGATGGGACCGCCGGCGTCGATGGAAAAACACGGCGCGCGCCGGCTAAGTTGGCAATCCTTGATGCACATCATCCAATTCCGGCGCCTGTCTTCACAAGTATTGCGCTGCGGCAGACAATGGCCCCGTTCGCCGTGTGCCGGCAGCCATCCAACGCCGGCCGTGGCGCACCCCAGGCCAGCACCACACACCGTTTGAACGCTGAACCAGCAAGAGAGAGTGCCATATCATGAGCCTGTTAAACATCGAAGAACCCGCGCCGGCCCGGCCGGCACCGTGGGGCACCAGCCACCCGATCTGGCGGCTCGGCTTCCGCCCCTTCTACCTGGTCGCCGCCGTGTTCGCCGCGCTCAGCATTCCGCTGTGGGTGGCGCAGTACTACGGCTGGATCGACGCCGGCGCCCACATCACGCTGGGCTGGCATATGCACGAGATGGTGTTCGGCATGAGCACGGCGGTGGTGATCGGCTTCCTGTTCACGGCCGGGCGCAACTGGACCAATCTGTGGACCCCGCGCGAGGGCCACCTGGCCGCGCTGGTGGCCTTGTGGCTGGCCGGCCGCGTCGCCATGGCCTGGGCGCCGCCGCTGGCCGCCGCCGTGGTCGACTGGGCCTTCCTGCCGGCCGCCGCCTGGCCGCTGTTCGTGGTGATGAAAAAGTCCGCCAACAAGCGCAACTACTTCCTGGTCGGCCTGCTGTCGCTGCTGGCCGTGGCCAACGGCGTCTACCACGCCATCGTGCTCGGCCTGCTGGAGATGGCGCCGGCCGTGCCGGCGCAGGCGGCGGTGCTGGTCATCGTGGTGATGGAGTCGGCCATCGGCACCCGCGTCATCCCCATGTTCACCCGCAACGGCGCGCCGGGCAGCACGCCGGCCGTGCATCCGAAGCGCGACATGGTCTCGATCGCCCTGTTGGTGGCCGCCGGCATCAGCTGGATCGCCGGCCTGCCGGTATGGCTGGTGGCGCCGCTCGGCGGCGGCGCCGCGACGATGGTGCTGGTGCGCCTGATCGAATGGCAGCCGCACAAGACCCTGCGCGTACCGCTGCTGTGGATTTTGCACCTGTCGTACGGCTGGATCGCGGTCGGCTTCTTCATGCTGTCGCTGGCGGCGATGTCGCTGATTCCGTCGAGCGCCGCCTTCCACGCGCTGACGGTCGGCTCGATGGCCGGCCTGATCCTCGGCATGATGACGCGCACCACCCTGGGCCACACCGGCCGGCCGCTGAAGAGCGGCAAGGCGGAGTTCGCCATCTACGCGCTGATCCAGCTGGGCGCCGTGCTGCGCGTGGCCGCCACGCTGGTGGCGGGCGCCGGCCACGACCATCTGCTCATCTGCAGCGCGCTGTGCTGGACGCTGGCCTTCACCGTGTTCGCCGTGGTCTACCTGCCGTATCTGGCCAAGCCGAGGATAGACGGCCGCGAAGGCTGACGCGGCGCGCCGGGCGCGCAGCCCGGCCGAGTAGCGGTGTCATGTGGGAAGGAGGGCGGCGAGCAGTGGGGCGCCGCCTTTTTTCTGTTTACTTCAGGTGGGGGGGGCTTAGGCGGCGCCTTCCAGCGTGTCGTTGTTGAGCCAGCCGTCGAGCGCGTCGGCGTTCATCGGCCGGGCGAACAGGAAGCCCTGGGCCAGCGGGCAGCCGAGGTTTTGCAGGATCTGCGCCTGGCGCTCGTCCTCGACGCCTTCGGCGATCACCGCCAGGCCGAGGTTGCGGCCCAGCTGGATCACCATCTCGGCGATGCTGCTGCCGCGCGCCGAGCCGGTGATCTCGGTGACGAAGGCGCGGTCTATCTTCAGGCGGTCGATCTGCAGCCGCTGCAAATACGACAGCGAGGAGAAGCCGGTGCCGAAGTCGTCGATCGCGATGCTGACGCCGGTCTGCTTGATCTGGCCGAGCATCTTGATGAGCAGGTCGGGCTCCTCCATCGCCATCGATTCGGTGATCTCCAACTCGACGAACTCGGGCGGCGCGCCGGTGTCCTCGAGCGCGGTGCGCAACATGTCGAGGAAGTAGGGGTGGCGGAACTGCACCTGCGAGACGTTGATCGACATCATGAAGTCGAGGTGGCCGGCGGCGCGCAGCTTGACCAGCTCGCGGCAGGCGGTGCGCAGCACCCATTCGCCCAGGTCGATGATCAGGCCGGAGTATTCGGCGATGGGGATGAAGCGGTCGGGCGAGATGAACTTGCCGTCCGGCGTCTGCCAGCGCAGCAGCGCCTCGGCGCCCACCGGCCGGCGGGTGACCAAATCGATCTGCGGCTGGTAGACCACGAACAGCTGGTTCTGGCCGAAGGCGGTGCGCAGCGCGTGCATCATGCGCACCCGCTCGCGGATCTCGACGCCCATGCTGCGCGAGAAGTAGAAGTGGCCGGCGCGTTGCTGCGACTTGGCGCGCTTGAGGGCGATGTCGGCGTCCTTGAGGGCGTCGGCGCCGCTGCCGTCGTGCTCGCCCAGGCGCACCAGGCCGAGCGTGGCCGACAGCTGCACGTCCTGGCCGTCGATGCTGAACGGGGTCTGGAACAGCGCCAAAATCAGCGCCGGGTTGACCTGGCCGGAGTCGCCCAGCACGCAGAAGATGTCGCCGCCGATGCGCGCCACGGTCAGCTCGTTGCCCAGGCGCGATTGCAGGCGGCCGGCCACGGCCAGCAGCAGCATGTCGCCGAACTGGTGGCCGAGCGCGTCGTTGGTCTCGGCGAAGTGGTCGAGGTCGACCAGCGACAGCGTGGCGTCGTCCTTGGCCGGGCCGCTCAGGGTGGCGTCGAGGATCTCGACCAGGCGGGTGCGGTTGGGCAGCTTGCTGAGCTGGTCGTAGAAGGCGGCGTTGTGCAGGTGGGTGACCAGTTCGACGTTGTCGAGGCCGACGGCGACGTTGCTGCAGAAGACCTCGAGCAGGCGCTGGTCGATCTCGCTGAGCGGGCGCGCCAGCTCGAAGTAGGCGACGAAGTTGCGGCTGGCCTTGCCGGCGAAGTGCAGGGTCAGGTGCTCCGGGTGGTAGACGTTGCGGCGCTGCGCCAGCGCCAGCTCCATCGCCTCGAGCACGGCCGGGGCCAACTCGGCGGTCAGCTGGCAGTTGTCGAGGCGGCGGAAGTCGCCCGCCGTGGCCATCACCATCAGCTCGTGGCAGCCGGCCTCGGGGCACTCCTGCACGCACAGCACGCCGCAGGTTTTCTGGCCGACCAGGTCGGCGATCTGGGTCAGCACGCCGGCGGCGAAATTGCGCACGCCGTGCAGGGTCATCAGCTCGGTGCTGGCCTGGACGATCTGGCTCAGGCCGCGCCGGCTGTCGTTGATCTTGCGGATTTGTTCGTAGGAGCGGATCGCCGCCGTCACCGTGGTGAACAGCTTGATGCGGGTCAGCTCGGACTTGGTCTTGTAGTCGTTGATGTCGAAGTCGCGGATGGCGTCGATCTCCGGCGCGTAGCCGGGCTGGCCGGTGCGCAGGATGATGCGCACGTCGCTCAGCTTGAGCGTCTCGCGGATGTAGCGCACCAGGTGCAGGCCGGCGTCGTCCTGCTCCATCACCACGTCGAGCAGGATGACGGCGATCTCTTGCTCGTGCTTGAGCATGTCGCGCGCCTCGCCGGCCGAGTAGGCGTGGACGAATTCGAGCGGACGGTGCTGCATGTCCAGGTTGCCCAGGGCGAAGGTGGTGGTCGAGTGGACGTCCTCGTCGTCGTCGATGATCATCACGCGCCAAACGCTGCGTTCGCCGGCCGTCGCGGCGCCGGCCGGGTGCTCTTCTAAGAATACCAGATCGTCGTGATCGTCCTTGGATTGCTCAAGGGGGGTGATCGATGGGGGCATGTGTCGCTTCTCCAAGATTTCTCGGTGTTCTTTTCAAACAAGTATATAGCGAATTATCAAAGGCAACGATCATTTCGGCGCCTTTGTGGGGCGCCGATGGTGTCATTTTGCAAGTTTTGACACGCCCGGCATGGAATAATGACGTTTCCATCACGAAACTAGCATCGCGCCGTCAATTGGTACTAACACGTACCATGCCGCGCGCCATGTTGCGTATTTGGCGCGGCAAGGGACGCGGCGCCCGGCGGACTGGTAAAATGGTCTGTTTCCTACCTCACAGACCCCCTACCTATGTCCGGCAATACATTTGGCAAGCTGTTTACCGTTAGCACTTTTGGCGAATCCCACGGCCCGGCGATCGGCTGCGTGATCGATGGCTGCCCGCCCGGCCTGGCCCTGTCCGAGGCCGACATCCAGCCCGAACTGGACCGCCGCAAGCCAGGCACCTCGCGCCACGTGACCCAGCGGCAGGAATCCGACACGGTCGAGATCCTGTCCGGCGTCTACCAGGGGGTCACCACCGGCACGCCGATCGCCCTGCTGATCCGCAACGAGGACCAGCGCAGCAAGGACTACGGCAACATCGCCGAAAGCTTCCGCCCCGGACATGCAGACTACACCTATTGGCACAAGTACGGCGTCCGCGATCCGCGCGGCGGCGGCCGCTCGTCGGCCCGCCTGACCGCGCCGGTGGTGGGCGCGGCGGCGATCGCCAAGAAGTGGTTGCTGCAGCAGTACGGCACCGTGTTCAAGGGCTGCATGAGCCAGCTGGGCGACATCGCCGTGCCCTTCGAGGACTGGAGCCACGTGCCCAACAACCCCTTCTTCGCCGCCAGCGGCGACGCCGCCCTGATCGCCCGCATGGAGGACGCGATGGACGCGCTGCGCCGCGACGGCGACTCGATCGGCGCGCGCATCGACGTCATCGCGCACAACGTGCCGGTCGGCCTGGGCCAGCCGATCTACGACAAGCTCGACGCCGACATCGCCTACGCCATGATGGGCATCAACGCCGTGAAGGGCGTCGAGATCGGCGCCGGCTTCAAGTCGGTGGCGCAGAAGGGCTCCGAGCACGGCGACGAGCTGACCCCAGAGGGCTTCGTCGGCAACAACGCCGGCGGCGTGCTGGGCGGCATTTCGACCGGGCAGGACATTTCGGTCTCGATCGCCATCAAGCCGACCTCGTCGATCCGCACGCCGCGCCGCTCGATCGACAAGGACGGCAATCCGGTGATGGTCGAGACCTTCGGCCGGCACGACCCCTGCGTCGGCATCCGCGCCACGCCGATCGCCGAGGCCATGCTGGCCCTGGTGTTGATCGACCACGCGCTGATGCACCGCGCCCAGTGCGGCGACGTGCGGGTCGGCACGCCGAACATCGCCCTGTAGGCGTTCCTTGTTTTACCGGGCGGCGCCAACGCGGCGCGGTCCGGCGCAACGCGGCGCAGCCCCGTCCCCATGCCCAAACAAGCCTTCAGCTTCGCGCTCTTCCTGTTCGCCTACTACGCCCACGCCGGCACCTTTTCCACCTACGCCACGCTGTACTTCGCCGCCAAGGGCATGACGGTGGCGCAGATCGGCACGCTGATGGCGATGATCCAGGTGCTGCGCATCGTCGGCCCCAACGTCTGGGGCTACGTGGCCGACCACAGCGAACGCCGCGTGCTGGTGCTGCGGCTGACCGGCGTGGCGGCGCTGACGGCGTTCTCCGGCATCTTCCTCGGCCAGACCTTCGCCCAGCTGTTGCTGGCGATGGTGGCGCTGAACCTGTTCACCAGCGCGCAGGGGCCGATCTGCGAGGCGCTGATGCTGTCCGAGATGCGCGGCGACCTGACCCACTACGGCCGGCTGCGGCTGTGGGGTTCGGTCGGCTTCATCGCCTCGGTCATGTTGGCCGCCGTCGCGCTGGACGCCTACGGCATCGCGGCGCTGCCGTGGATCGCCGGCGGCCTGCTGCTCGGCGTGCTGGGCGCCGCGCTGCGCCTGCGCGAGGTGCCACGGCTGAGCCACGCCCAGCCGGCGCCGCCCTTGCTGAGCATACTGCGGCGGCGCGAGGTGGTCGCCTTTTTCGTTTCGACCGCGTTGATGGTGGCGGCGCACACCTCGCTGTACACCTTCTACTCGCTGTACCTGGAGCAAAACGGCTACAGCAAGACGGTGATCGGCGTCATGTGGTCGCTCGGCGTGACGGCCGAGGTGCTGTTGTTCTACTTCCAGGCGCCGCTGTTCCGCCGCTGGGGCGCGCGCAACATGATGTATCTGGCGCTGCTGTGCGGCGTGCTGCGCTTCGCCGTGATGGGCGCGGCGGCGCACGCGCTGTGGCTGCTGGTGCTGGCGCAGTTGCTGCATGCCGCCACCTTCGCGCTGCACCACTCGGCCTCGGTGATGACCTTGCAGCGCTGGTTCTCCGGGCCGCTGCAGGCGCGCGGGCAGGCGCTGTTCATCAGCATCTCGTATGGCGTCGGCGGTTCGCTGGGCGGGCTGTTCCTGGCGCAGTGGTGGCAGCGTGCGGGGCCGCAGTCGGTGTACTACGTGGCGGCGGCGTTGTGCGCCGGTTCGCTGCTGGCGGCGGCCTTGTCGTTCCGCTGGCAGCGACTTGAAAAGCCGGGCGGCGCGCTTGCAGGGTCAGACCCTAGGGTCTGACCCTCGCTTCTTGTTAGTTGGCGCGGCTGGTGGCCGTTTCGAGCTTGTGGCGCCGCTCGACGGCCTTGACCACCAGCGCGCGCATGTCGTTGAGCAGGGCGAACTCGGTCTGGCTCAGCTGGATCGGCGGGAAGCTCTCGTCCCAGTCGCCGTAGAGGAAGCCGGCCGGCTGGCCGTTGGCCGACAGCGGCAGGATGACGAAGCTGCGCGCCGCCGACAGGGTGCTCTTCCACCACAGCGGCAGCTTGGCGGCGAACTTCGGGTCGCGCGCGTTCTCGATGAAGATCACGCGGTCGCTGCTGAGCGCGGCGTGGAACACGTTCGGCTCGTAGGCGTCGTCGAAGCTCATCAGCGGCAGCAGCTCCTTGATGTCGTCGCCGAAGCCGATCTTGGCGGCGTACTGGCCCTCCCTGCGGTTGCGCACGAAGGCCACGGCGCGCGAGAAGTCCAGGCCCTGGAACACCGTCTCCAGCGCGATGGAGACCATCTGGCCGGGGCTGGCGGTGTCGAGCACGTCGCGCATGTCGGACAGGCCGCTGAGCAGGATCTTGTTGCCGGCGGCGCGCATGCGCGTCTTGGCCAACGCCTTGGCGCGCCGTTCGGCCGGCTTGGACAGCGGGGCGATCGTCAAGTCCTTGGCGGCCACCACCTTGGCCTGTTCGATGGCCGTCATCAGGCCCTCGGGCGCGACGCCGATCATCTCGGCGTAGCGTACGGTGAGCAGCTGCACGGCCGCGTGGCCGGCCTCGTCGTCGTGCCACAGCGAGTCGGCGCACTGCGCCGCCATGGTCGACAGGCCGGCGATCCAGTCGCTGGCGCTGACGGCGGCGCCCGGCTCGGGCGGCTCGACGCGGCGCATGCCGTTGATCAAATTGGCCGGCAGGCCCCAGTGCATGGCGGCGGCGCAGCCGATCTCCTCCAGGGTCAGGCCGAGCAGCTCGGGCGCGGCGGCGTCGACCGAGCCGCCGGCGTGCTGTTGCAAGGCCAGCCAGCGCTGCGGCAGGTAGTAGGTGAGCATCATGCGGCCCAGGCTGTGCAGCATCGAGCAGACCACGGCCTCCTCGCCGTGCCGGTTGGCGGCGCTGGCGGCGACCTGCTGGGCGACGATCCCGGCCAGCACCGCCTTTTCCATTTCGATGTGGGCGATGGTGGAGTCGGGCGAGGCGGCCGACAACTCTTCGATCAGTTTGAGGCCCAGCGCCAGGTGGCCGATGGCGTCGGTGCCCAGCACCAGCACCGCCTTGCTGACGGTGTTGACGTGCTGGCCGAAGGCCGAATACATGCCGCTGTTGGCCAGCCGCAGCACCTTCTGCGTCAGCACCGGGTCCGACAGCACCGTCTGCGCCATGTTGAATTCCTGCTCGTCCTCGCCGCGCATGGCGCCGAGGATGGCGCTGATGGCCTTGGCGAAGCCGGGCATGTCGCCCTGCTGGCGGGTGCGGTCCCACAGGTCGGCCAGGGTCTTTTCACCCAAGGGGCCGCTGGCTTTGAAGGCGGGGATCATAGGTGCACCTGGCGCAGTTCGGTCGGCACCAGGTTGGCGTAGGTGCTTTCCTTGAGCGCCGCCATGGCGACGTTGGCCGGCATCGGCTTGCCGGTCAGGTAGCCCTGGATGCGTTGGCAGCCGCGCTGTTCGAGGTAGTGCAGCTGCTCCTCGGTTTCGACGCCCTCGGCCACCACCGACAGGTCGAGGTGCTTGGCCAGGTCGAGCACGGCGTTGCAGATGGCGCCGTCCTTTTGCGAGGCGGGCAGGTCGCGGATGAAGGTGCGGTCGATCTTCAGCACCGAGATGGGGAAGCGCTTCAGATAGGCCAGCGAGGAGTAGCCGGTGCCGAAGTCGTCGATGGCGATGCGGGCTTTGCGCTCGGTCATTTTCGACAGGATGGCCTCGGCGTGCACCGGGTCGATCATCAGCGTGCCCTCGGTGATCTCCAACACCAGCTGGGCGCCGTCCAGGCCGGAGTAGGCGATGGCGTCGTCCAGCACGTCGAGGAATTTATCGTTGCGGAACTGGCGCGGGCTGATGTTGACGGAGATGTACAGGCTGCGCTTGGCCACCTCCTCGAACTGCTTGAGCTGGACGCAGGCGGCCTTCAGCGCCCAGGCGCCGAGCAGGTTGATCAGGCCGTTGGTCTCGGCGATCGGAATGAAGCGCACCGGCGGCACCATGCCCAGGGTCGGGTGCTTCCAGCGCATCAGCGTCTCGAAGCCGAGGATCTCGCGCGTGTGGGCGTCGACGATGGGCTGGTAGTAGAGCAGGAACTCGCCCTCGCGCACCGCCTGGAACATCGCCGCCTCGAGCGAGATGTCGTGCTCCGGCGCGCTGCCCTCCTGGCGCGGGCTGTAGACCACGCAGCGCGCCTTGCCGGTCTCCTTGGCGCGCGACATGGCGGCGTCGGCCAGCGCCACCAGGCGCACCTCGTCCTCGGCGTGGTCCGGGTACAGCGCCACGCCGACCGAGGCGCCGACGTAGATGGTGTGGCCGTCGACCTCGAAGGGCGATTGCAGGGTGGCGATCAGGCGGCCGGTGACCAGCTTGATCTGGGCGTCGCTGTGGGTGCCGGGCAGCACGGCGACGAACTCGTCGCCGCCGACGCGGGCCAGGGTGTCGCTGTCGCGCAGGGTTTTGCGCAGGCGCGCGGCGGCCATGCGCAGCACGGCGTCGCCGACCGGGTGGCCGAGGCCGTCGTTGACCTTCTTGAAGCCGTCCAGGCCGATGGTGGCCACCGAGAAGCCCTGGCCGGAGCGGCGCGCCTGGGCGATCACCATGCGGATGCGGTCCGACAGCAGCAGCCGGTTGGGCAGCTCGGTGAGGGCGTCGTGGGTGGCCATATGGCGCAGCCGCTCCTCGGTGGCGTGCTGGGCCGACAGGTCGCGGCCGACCAGCAGCAGCCCCGGGTTGTCGGTGTCGACGTCGAAGGCGGAGATGCGCAGCTCGTAGCTGATGTCCTGCTCGGGGGTCTTCAGGTGCAGCTCGACGCGGCAGGCGCTGCGCGCCTCGATCGCCTCGATCAGGGTCGCCTTCAGCGCGGCGCGGTCGATCTCGGCGACGTGGGCCGCCAGCGGTTCGCCCAGCAGCGTGCGGCCGCAGCAGATCAGGGCCACGGTCCGCTGGCTGGCGAACAGGATCTGCCCTTGCTGGTTGAGGCGGAACACCACATCGCCGGCTTCTTCCATGAGCTTGTCGAGTTCATGGCGCAGATCGAGCACAGGCGGGACTGGGGAGCTGGAAAGCATTGTGACGATCTACACTTTCATTTTTTTCATATCTTGCATTCTACAATCTTATCGGCGCGATGGCACGGGGCAGCAGGGCGCCCGCCCGGCAAAACCAGAACGAAATGTATCATTGAACGGGGTGGAAATACATGAACAAGGACAACTTATATGAATGTTTTGTTCATTTTTCTGCGCCGCCATGGAAAAACGGCGGCGCAGAGTGGGGGAAGGGCGCTTAGTCTGCGCGTTCTTCTTGCCTATTGGATAAGTTTTTGCCAGCCGGGCGCCGGCGCGAAACGCTCGCCCAGTTGCGCCGCGCGGGCGGCGAACCGGGTCGCGCCAAGCGTGGCGATGAAGCGCAGCGCGCCGCCGCTGTGGGCGGGGAAACCACAGTCGCGCACCGAGATGCGGTCGGCCTGGTCGACGTCGCCGGCCAGCAGGGTGTCGACGCCGCGCAGGGCGGCCAGCGCCTGGGCGTACAGCAGGCGGTCGCGCGCCAGTTCTACGTCGGCGGCGCCGGCCTTGGCGGCCGGCGCGGCCGCCTCCTCCGGCGGTAGCTGGGCCAGGCCGGCGGCCATGGCGGCGTGGCGCAGCAGCGCGGCCGGCAGGCCTTCGGCGCGCAGCAGCGCCAGTTCGTCCAGGTAGGCCAGGCGCAGCGTGGCGGCGAACTGCTCGGCCTGGGCCGACGGCGCGGCCGGGATGCGGCTCAGGCGGATCAGGTTCTTGGCCACGGCGCCCAGCGCGCACTGGCAGAAGTAGCGGCTCTCGATCAGCAGGGCGTTGTCGAAGTCCACTTGCAGGCCCTCGACCATGGCGCACAGGACGGCTTCCGGCGCCGGGTAGTGGCCGCGCGTGCGCTGGCGCAGCATGGCCGGCGCCACCTGCAGCAACGTTTGCAGCGGCGCCGAGTTGAGGGCGCCGCCGGGCAGGCGGTAGCCCTTGGCGTCCCACGGTTGGCCGGCGGCGGCGCCGTTGGCCAGCAGCGCGGCGAGCTGTTCGGTCAGCGCGCCGGCGTCGGCGGCGACGTCGTGCAGCAGGCCGGCCTCCAGCGCCTGCGCGGCGCTGAGTGGTTTGCCTTCGAGCAGCAGCGGCATGGCCGCCTGCAGTCCGCTTAGGCGCACGGCGCGGGCCAGTTCGCCGGCCACCGGGGCCAGGCCCAGCTTGACCTGCGGCAGGGCGATGCTGGCGTCGGCCAGGGCGACGCGGTGGTGGCAGGCCAGCGCCAGGCCGAGGGCGTGGCCCTCGACGGCGCCGGACAGGGTGGCTATCAGCGGCTTGTTCAGCAGGTCGAGGCGGCGCAGCAGGGCGTTGTAGTCGGCCAGGGTGCGCATGCAATCGGCCGCCTGTTCGGGCGCCAGGGCCAGCAGCTGCTCCAGCTCCTCGTGGTGGGCGGGATGGTCGGTGCCGTCGGCGCCGCCGTCGATGGCCAGCACCACTTGCAGCAGCGGCGCCGCTTCGATGCGTTCGACGGCGGCCTTCAGCTCGCGGCGGAAGGCGGCGTTGAAGGGGCTGACGGCGCGCGCCGCCAGGTTCAGGGTCAGGCTGTCGCCTTGTTGGTGGTAGGTGATCATGGCGGTCTCCGTCAGATGCGTTCGATGATGGTGGCGATGCCCATGCCGCCGCCCACGCACAAGGTAATCAGGCCGCGTTTGAGTTCGCGCGCCTCCAGTTCGTCCAGCAGGGTGCCGAGCAGCATGCAGCCGGTGGCGCCCAGCGGGTGGCCCAGCGCGATGCTGCCGCCGTTGACGTTGACCTTTTCCTCGGGCACGCCGAGTTCCGTCATGAAGCGCATGACCACGGCGGCGAAGGCCTCGTTGACCTCGAACAGGTCGATGTCGGCCACCGTCAGGCCGGCCTTGAGCAGGGCCTTGCGCGCGGCCGGCGCCGGGCCGGTCAGCATGATGGTCGGGTCGCTGCCGGTGACGGCGGTGGCCAGCACGCGGGCGCGCGGACGCAGTCCCAGGCGGGCGCCGGCGGCGGCACTGCCGATCAAGGCCAGCGCGGCGCCGTCGACGATGCCGGACGAGCTGCCGGCGGTGTGCACGTGGTCGAGCCGCGCCAGTTGCGGGTATTTGCGCAGGGCCAGGCTGTCGAAGCCCATCTTGCCGGCCGCCTCGAAGGAGGGCTTGAGGCCGGCCAGGGTGGCCAGGGTGGTGGCCGGCTTGATGAATTCGTCCTCGGCCAGAATCAGCACGCCGTTCTGGTCGCGCACCGGCACCACGGAGCGGAAGCGGCCGGCGGCGCGGGCGGCGGCGGCCTTTTGCTGCGAGCGCAGGGCGTAGGCGTCGATGGCGTCGCGGTCGTAGCCGTCGAGCATGGCGATCAGGTCGGCGCCTATGCCCTGCGGCAGGAAGTCGGTGCGCAGGCTGGTTTCCGGGTCGAGCGCCCAGGCGCCGCCGTCGGAACCCATGGCGACGCGCGACATCGACTCGACGCCGCCGGCCACCACCAAATCCTCCCAGCTGGAGCGCACTTTTTGCGCCGCCAGGTTGACCGCCTCCAGGCCGGAGGCGCAGAAGCGGTTGAGCTGCACGCCGGCCACCTGCCAGTCCCAACCGGCCACCAGGGCGGCGGTCTTGGCGATGTCGGCGCCCTGGTCGCCGACCGGGGTGACGCAGCCGAGCACGACGTCGTCGATCTGCGCGGTGTCGATGTTGTGGCGGCTTTGCAACTCGCGCATCAGGCCGGCCAGCAGCGTGATCGGTTTGACGCTGTGCAGGCTGCCGTCCTTCTTGCCCTTGCCGCGCGGGGTGCGGATGGCCTCGTAGATGAATGCTTCGTTCATATTGTCTCCAAGCGCGCGGCCGGGGCGGCGCGGGGTTTGATGGTTTTTGTTGTGATTTTCTTCACTTATGTGTGCAATCATAGAGCCGGCCCAACAACAAAGCAACTGCTTGCTTGATTGTTGTGTTTGCGCTAATCTGCCTTCTCCAATCGACCACGGGGCACGCATGTTCAACAGTCACGAGCACCAGGAGCTGCAGCGCACGTTGAAGCGCTTCATCGACCAGGAGATCAATCCGCATGTCGAGCAGTGGGAGGCGGACGAGGCCTTTCCGGCCCACGCCTTGTTCAAAAAATTGGGCGACCTCGGCCTGCTGGGGCTGACCAAGCCGGTCGAGTACGGCGGCCTGGGGCTGGACTATTCCTTCTCGATGGCGATGGCCGAGACGCTCGGCCATGTCGACTGCGGCGGCATTCCGATGGCGATCGGCGTGCACACCGACATGTGCACGCCGGCCTTGGCGCGCTTCGGCTCGGACGCGCTGCGCCGGCAGTTTTTGGCGCCGGCCATCAGCGGCGACATGGTCGGCTGCGTCGGCGTGTCGGAGGCGGCGGCCGGCTCGGACGTGGCGGCCATCAAGACCACGGCGCGCAAGGACGGCGACGACTACCTCATCGACGGCAGCAAGATGTGGATCACCAACAGCCTGCAAGCCGACTGGATGTGCGTGCTGGCCAACACCTCGGACGGCGCGCCGCACAAGAACAAGACGCTGATCATCGTGCCGATGGATGCGCCCGGCGTCTCGGTCGGCAAGAAGATCCGCAAGATCGGCATGCACTCGTCGGACACGGGGCTGATCCACTTCGACGGCGTGCGCGTGCCGCAGCGCTACGCCATCGGCGAGGAGGGCATGGGCTTCACCTACCAGATGTTGCAGTTCCAGGAGGAGCGCCTGTGGGCCGCCGCCAACGCCATCCAGAGCCTGGTCAACTGCATCGAGACCACCGCCGAGTGGGCGCGCGAGCGCACGATGTTCGGCGGCCGCCTGCTGGACAACCAGCACGTGCAGTTCAAGTTGGCCGAGTTGAAGACGGAAGTGGAAAGCCTGCGCGCGCTGACCTACCGCGCCGGCCAGTTGTACATCGGCGGCGCCGACGTGACCGAGCTGGCCTCGATGGCCAAGCTGAAGGCCGGCCGCCTGCTGCGCCTGGTGCCGGACGCCTGCCTGCAGTTTTGGGGCGGCATGGGTTACAGCCTGGAGAATCGGGTGTCGCGCCTGTTCCGCGACGGCCGGCTGGCCTCCATCGCCGGCGGCGCCGACGAGGTCATGTTGGGCATCATCGCCAAGCAAATGGGGCTGGTGGCGCGCAAGCGCTAGGTCCATTTTTTGATACCGCCGGCGCCGTGTGGCGCCGGGCGCAATCCGAACCGGGAGCAGACATGAACGAATTCGACACCCACGAGATCAGCAACACGGTCGCGCCGTTTGAGAACATCAACCTGTACGCCTGCGATCCGGCGCTGAAGGAGGCCTTGCTGCGCGAGGGCGGCGCCAACGCGGCGGCCTCGTTGCAGGCGCTGGGCGAGCTGCTGGGCCGCGCCGAGACGCTGGAGCTGGCGCGGCTGGCCAACCAGAACAAGCCGACCTTGCACAATTTCGACCGCGAGGGCCGCCGCATCGACGAGGTGGAGTACCACCCGGCCTGGCACAAGTTGATGACGCTACTCATAGAGAACGGCACCCACGCCTCGCCGTGGGACGCCGTCGAGGGCGGCGAGCAGGTGGCGCGGGCGGCGCGCTACATCCTGTTCGGCCAGGTGGAGAACGGCTCGCAGTGCCCGGTGACGATGACCTACGCCTCGGTGCCGGCGCTGCGCCAGGCGCCGCGCATCGCCGCGCGCTGGCTGCCGAAGATTTTGTCGCGCCAGTACGACCCGCGTTCGCTGCCGATCGAGCAGAAGCGCGGCGCCCTGCTGGGCATGGGCATGACGGAGAAGCAGGGCGGCTCCGACGTGCGCAGCAACACCACGCGGGCCACGCCGGTGCCGTTGGCCGAGGGCCGCCGCCTGTTCGGCGACGAGGGCGACGCCGGGGACTTGTTCCGCATCGTCGGCCACAAGTGGTTCTTCTCGGCGCCGCAGTGCGACGCCCACCTGGTGCTGGCGCAGACCGACGACGCCGGCAGCGCCGGCCTGAGTTGCTTCTTCCTGCCGCGCTATCTGCCCGACGGGAGCCGCAACCAGATCCGCGTGCAGCGCCTGAAGGACAAGCTGGGCAACCGCTCCAGCGCCTCGTCCGAGGTGGAGTTCACCGGCGCCTACGGCTGGCTGGTGGGCAAGCAGGGGCGCGGCATCCCGACCATTTTGGAGATGGGCAGCCACACCCGGCTCGACTGCGTGGTGGGCAGCGCCGGCATCATGCGCGCCGCGCTGACGCACGCGCTGCACCACGCGCGGCGCCGCGTCGCCTTCGGCAAGCCGCTGGCGCAGCAGCCGCTGATGCAGAACGTGCTGGCCGATATGGCGCTCGAATCGGAGGCGGCGACCGTCTTCGCGCTGCGGCTGGCGCGCTGCTTCGACCAGTCGGACGATCCGGCGCAGGCGCTGCTGGCGCGCATCCTGACGCCGGCCGGTAAATATTGGATCTGCAAGCGCGGCCCGACCTTCGGCGCCGAGGCGATGGAGGTGCTCGGCGGCAGCGGCTACGTCGAGGACGGCCCGTTGGCGCGGCTGTACCGCGAGTTCCCCGTCAATTCGATCTGGGAGGGCTCGGGCAACGTGATGTGCCTGGACCTGCTGCGCGCCTTCGGCAAAACCCCGGCCGCGCGCGAGGCGCTGGGGGCCGAGCTGGCGCTGGCCGGCGAGGGCAACGTGCCCTACACCGGCTACACGGCGACGCTGCTGGCCGATCTGGCGCTGCCGCAGTCGGACGAGTACGGCGCGCGCCGGCTGGCCGAGCGCATCGTGCTGGCGGTGCAGGCCGGCCTGCTGCTGCGCCACGCGCCGGCCTTCGTGGCGGACGCCTTCGTCAACTCGCGGCTGGGCGCCGGCGTGGGCGGCGCCTTCGGCTGCCTGCCGGCCGGCGTCGACTGCGCCGCCATCCTGGCGCGCGCGCTGGTGGAGGACGAATGAGCGGCGCCGCCGCCGTGGTCGTCGTCGACAACAACCGCCGCGCCGACCTGCTGCGCGTGGCGGCGCGGCTGTTCCGCGAGCGCGGCTTCGACGGCACCACCATCCGAGACATCGCCGACGCCGTCGGCATGCGCTCGGGCAGTCCCTTCTACCACTTCAAGAGCAAGCAGGAGATCCTGGCGGCAGTGATGGAGGAGCTGGTGGCCGGCCTGCCGACCGCCGAGGCCATCGTCGCCGGCGGCCTGGCGCCGCGCGAGAAGTTCCGCGCCCTGGTGCGCGCGCATCTGGAGACGGTGCTGGCCGAGGGCCACGACTTCATTCCGGTGCTCTTATATGACTGGCGTTGTTTGACGCCGCTGCTGCAGCAGCGCGTGCTGGTGCTGCGCGACCGCTACGACCAGCTGTGGCAGGACCTGGTGACGGAGTTGTACCGCGCCGGCGAGCTGGCCAGCGACGGCAAGGTGGCGCGCCTGCTGCTGATGGGGGCGATCAACTACAGCGTGCTGTGGTATCGCGAGGGGCAGGGCTCGGACCTGGACCAGATCGCGCAGGAGGCGGTGGCCATGTTCCTGCGCCGCGCCGCGTAGACAGGCGCCTTGCGGCTGATTCGAAGCGCTCCGGCGGGGCGGCTTCTACTTGCCCAACCCCACCCCGGGACGCGGAAGCCGGGGTCTGACCCCTGGCGGGGTCAGACCCCTTCGCTTTGGGGGCTTGGGCCGGCGTCCAGCCGATCGTTGAAGGGCTTTTTATTTCGCAAAACGGTTCCATCGCGCGGCGATGGCTGGGATAATGCGGCTTACAACCGAAAAACGGCAATGAAGACGCCGCCCGTATCCCGGTGCGCGGCCGCCTTCCCGACAGAAAAAGAGCACACCCACCATGAAACAAGATCCGCGCTTCCCCAATCTCTTCATCACCGACCACCCGCTGATCCAGCACAAACTGAGCCACATGCGCGAGAAGGACACCTCGACCCGCACCTTCCGCGAGCTGCTCAAAGAGATCACCCTGCTGATGGGCTACGAGATCACCCGCGACCTGCCGCTGACCACCCGCCAGATCGAAACCCCGCTGATGACCATCGATGCGCCCGTCATCGCCGGCAAGAAGTTGGCCATCGTGCCGATCCTGCGCGCCGGCATCGGCATGAGCGACGGCCTGCTGAACCTGGTGCCGTCGGCCCGCGTCGGCCACATCGGCGTGTACCGCGACCCGGACACCCACCAGCCGGTGGAATACCTGGTGCGCCTGCCCGACCTGAACGAGCGCACCTTCATCCTGTGCGATCCGATGGTGGCGACCGGCAATTCGGCCGTGCACGCCGTCGACGTGCTCAAATCGCGCGGCGTGAGCGACGACCAGATCATCTTCCTGGCCCTGGTGGCCGCGCCGGAAGGCATCACCGTGTTCCAGGCGGCCCACCCCGGCGTGAAGATCTACTGCGCCTCGCTGGACTCGCACCTCAACGAGCACGCCTACATCGTGCCGGGCCTGGGCGACGCCGGCGACCGCATCTTCGGCACCAAGGGTTAATTGCAGCGCGCGCCGACCATGTCCACGCCGCACGAAGCCGCGTTCCACGCCCACCTGCAATTGCTGGCCGACAAGTACGCGGCCCGCCTGCCGGCGACGCTGGAGCAGATCGCCGCCGCGCTGGCCGCTTGCCGGGCCGATGGCGCCGCGCCGTCCGCCGAGCACCTGCATGGTTTGCACGAGTTGCTGCACGGCGTGGCCGGCACGGCCGGCACCTTCGGCTTCGCGCTGCTGGGGCAGCAGTGCCGGCAGGTCGAGCAGCAGTTGCGCCAGGCGATGTTGACGCCGTCTTGCTGGGCCGCCGCCGCCGCCGATTTGGACAAAGTGTTGCGCTGGGCCGCAACAAATCCACGTGCGCGCACCTAGGGCTAAAACTTTGCGTTATGATCTTGCCCACGTTTGATATGTGTCAAACACTGTCAGGATTTCTTCTCTATAGTGAAATCCATGCTGTGCGAAGCGGGTTGGGAAGTGCGGTTTGTCGAGTGAAAGCAGGGTGAAATTCCCCTCTGCGAATTTATTTTCACAAAGACGTGCTTTTCTCGTTTTGTTCGGTATAATGCGGGATCGTTTAGATTCAAGAGTAGTGCAGTTGCAGTTGGTCTGTCATTTCTTTCTTGCTTCAAACGATATCACGGGCGCAAGCCCAACTTAACTGAAATAGGAATTGTAATGGCAACTGGTATCGTAAAATGGTTTAATGATTCGAAGGGCTTCGGCTTTATCACCCCTGACGAAGGCGGCGAAGATCTGTTCGCTCACTTCTCGGCGATTCAGTCCGCAGGCTTCAAGTCGCTGCAAGAGAACCAACGTGTCTCTTTCGAAGTGACCGCTGGTCCTAAAGGCAAGCAAGCTTCGAACATTCAGCCAATCTAATACGCTGAGTCAAACGAAATAAAGAAATCCTCGGAATCCGAGGATTTTTTTTCGTCTGTCACTTTTGCAGCAAGTGCTTGCGTGCCGTCTGGCCGAGACTGCCCGCAACTGTGCCCTAGGGTCAGACCCTAGGGTCTGACCCTGGGTCTGACCCTGGATCTGCGCCGCCTCGTGCGCTTATTTCCAAGCCTTGCGCCAATAGTCCGGCTGGGCATAGGTGTGGCGCAGGAAATCGACGAAGGCGCGGATGCGCAGCGGCAGATGGCGGCGCTGGGCGAAGACCGCGTACAGGTCGTTGCCCGGCGCCGAGTACTGGTCCAACACCGTCACCAGCTTGCCCGCCTCGATCTCGGCGCCCACCTCCCACATCGAACGCCAGGCCAGGCCCTTGCCGGCCAGCGCCCAATCGTGCAACACCTCGCCGTCGTTGCAGCCCAGGTTGCCGCCCACCTTGAGCGTGACGATTTTGCCGTTCTCGCGGAAGGTCCAGCCGCGCTGGCTGCCCTCGCTGCTGATCGCCAGGCAGTTGTGCTTGGCCAGCTCGGCCAGGGTCTGCGGTTCGCCGTGGCGCTTCAGGTAGGCCGGCGAGGCGACCAACACCCGTTCGTTGTCGGCCAGCTTGACGCTGACCAGGTTCGAGTCCGACAGGCTGGCGATGCGGATCGCCACGTCGACGCCTTCGCCGATCAGGTCGACCACGCGGTCGTTCAGGTTCAGCGTGACGGCCACGTCGCGGTGCTCGGCGACGAAGGAGGGCAGCAGCGGGGCGACGTGCTGGCGGCCGAAGCCGGCCGGCGCCGAGATCAGCAGGTGGCCGGTGGCCTTGGCGCTGCGCTCGGCGACGGCGCTTTCGGCGTCCTCCAGCTCGGCCAGGATGCGCTGGCAGTCCTCCAGGAAGGCCGCGCCCTCGTTGGTCAGCGCCAGCTTGCGCGTGGTCCGTTGCAATAATTTGACACCCAGGCGCGCCTCCAGCGCGTCCAGACGGCGGCCTATCATGGCCGGCGCAATGCCCTCGGCGCGGGCGGCGGCCGACAGGCTGCCACGGGCGATGACTTCTACAAAGGTGGAGATTTGACGGAACTGGCCCATGGGACTCATTTGTGATAAAAACGCATAGATGAAGTGATTTTTTGTTCAGTTTGCATAACTAAATAGTGAATATACTTCAAATCACATCAAGGCGTAACCGAACGCCCACACTAAAAGATTCAGGACGCAACACCATTAGCAGTGCTTATAATTTAGGTCGGTAGTTCATTTTTTCTAATACGGAGATACATCCATGACGCAGTCCACCATCAACTTGCCGGCAGGTATGGAAATCACGGGCGAAATCAAGCCTGGTTACGAACAAGTGTTGACGTCGGAGGCGCTCGCCCTGGTGGCCAAGCTGACCCGCGCCTTCGAACCGCGCCGCCAAGAGCTGCTGGCCGTGCGCGTTGAGCGCGCCAAGCGCCTGGATGCCGGCGAGCGTCCCGACTTCCTGGCCGAAACCGCGCACATCCGCGCCGGCGACTGGAAGATCGCGCCTATCCCCAAGGCGCTGGAATGCCGCCGCGTGGAAATCACCGGCCCGGTCGAGCGCAAGATGGTCATCAACGCCTTCAACTCGGGCGCCGACAGCTACATGACCGACTTCGAGGATTCGAACACGCCGAACTGGGACAACCAGATCACCGGCCAGATCAACATGATGGACGCTGTGCGCAAGACCATCTCGCTGGAGCAGAACGGCAAGTCCTACAAGCTCAACGACAAGATCGCCACCCTGGTGGTGCGTCCGCGCGGCTGGCATCTGGACGAGAAGCACGTGCTGGTCGACGGCAAGCGCATCTCCGGCGGCATCTTCGACTTCGCCCTGTTCATGGTGCACAACGCCAAGGAACAACTGGCGCGCGGCGCCGGCCCTTACTTCTACCTGCCGAAGATGGAATCGCACATCGAGGCGCGCCTGTGGAACGACATCTTCGTGATGACGCAAAACGAGCTGGGCCTGCCACAGGGCACGATCAAGGCCACCGTGCTGATCGAGACCATCCTGGCCGCCTTCGAGATGGACGAGATCCTCTACGAGCTGCGCGAGCACAGCTCGGGCCTGAACGCCGGCCGCTGGGACTACATCTTCTCCTGCATCAAGAAGTTCAAGCTGGACAAGGATTTCTGCCTGGCCGACCGCGCCAAGGTGACGATGACCGCGCCGTTCATGCGCTCCTACGCCCTGTTGCTGCTGCAAACCTGCCACAAGCGCAACGCGCCGGCGATCGGCGGCATGGCCGCGCTGATCCCGATCAAGAACGATCCGGAAAAAAACGACATCGCCATGGGCGGTGTACGCAACGACAAGGCGCGCGACGCCACCGACGGCTACGACGGCGGCTGGGTGGCCCACCCCGGCCTGGTCGAGCTGGCCATGACCGAGTTCACCAAGGTGCTGGGCGACAAGCCGAACCAGATCGACAAGCAGCGTCCCGACATCGCCGTGACCGCCGCCGACCTGCTCAACTTCCAGCCGGAAGCGCCGATCACCGAGGCCGGCCTGCGCTACAACATCAACGTCGGCATCCACTACCTGGGTAGCTGGCTGGCGGGCAACGGTTGCGTGCCTATCCACAACCTGATGGAAGACGCCGCCACCGCCGAGATCAGCCGCTCGCAGGTGTGGCAGTGGATCCGTTCGGACAAGGGCGTGCTGGAAGACGGCCGCAAGGTCAGCGCCGACATGGTGCGGGCGATGATTCCGGAAGAGCTGGCCAAGGTGCAGCGCGACGCGCCGGGCGGCAACGGTCCGACCTACGTGCGTGCGGGCCAGATCTTCGAGGAGATGTCGACCTCGGAGTCGTTCGCCGAGTTCCTGACCTTGCCGCTGTACGAGGAAATCTAAGTGGCTAGGGGAGCGGCGCCGCGCCGCTTCCCGGCCCTACGACAACCCGCGCCGGAGCCGACTGATGTCGGCTGCGGCGCGGGTTTTTTGCGTCCCCCCCCCCCCGAGAAGCGTCATGGCCGGGGTCCGACCCCGTACGGCGCCAAGGCGGGGAGTCAGACCCCTCGCTTGCGGGGTGAGGCCGGCGTTCCGGCAAGCCTGAAGGGCCGGTGCCGTCGGCTAGAAGTTGTTCTTCCACAGGCGCAGGGCGGTGAACACCGCCAGCGGCGTCTCGCCTTGTTCGAGCTTGCCGGCGGCAACCAGCTGGCGGGCGATCTCCGGCTCGCGGTAGCGCAGGAAGGGGTTGGTGGCCTTCTCCACGCCGATGGTGCTGGGCACCGTGGGCAGGTTGTGCTCGCGCTTGTCCGTCTCCACCACCACGCGCTCGCGGGTGGCCTGGTTGTCCGGCTCGACCACGCGGGCGAAGCGCAGATTGGGCAGCGTATACTCGTGGGCGCAGAAGACCTTGGTGGCGTCGGGCAGGGCGGCGAGCTTGCCGAGCGAGCTGAGCATTTGCGCCGGCGTGCCCTCGAACAGGCGGCCGCAACCGCCGGCGAACAGGGTGTCGCCGCAGAACAACCAGGGCTCCTCGCTGTCGGCCGCGTAGAGATAGGCGATGTGGCCGTTGGTGTGGCCGGGCACGTCGAGCACCGCCAGCTTGAGGGCCAGGCCGGGCACGTCGATGCGGCTGCCTTCGCCCACCGGCCGGGTGACGGCGGCGATGGTTTCGTTGCGCGGCCCGAAAACAGGAACCGGATAATGCTGTAATAATTCGGGAACGCCGCCGATGTGGTCAGCGTGGTGGTGGGTGAGTAGAATGGCGGTAAGCCTGAGGCCGTGTTCCTTGAGCGCGGCCCGCACGGGCTTGGCGTCACCGGGATCGACCACGGCGGCGTGCGCGCCGTCATGGATCAGCCACAGATAGTTGTCATTGAAAGCGGGTATGGTGAGAACACTGAGAGTGCGGGTAGCGGAGTTGGTCATTGGATCACTAGGGTCTGGGCATGGATAGCGCGGCATCCGACCAATCCATTATAGCGCTGGATGGCTGGCTGCAAACGCCGGCCGGCCTGTATGCGCGCGCCTGGGAACAGGCCTGCCTGGATAACTTGACAGCCGACATTTTCGGCTTCAACGCCGTGCAGATCGGCATGCCGCAGATCGACGCGCTGGCGGCCAGCCGCATGCCGCACCGCTGGCTGGCCGACACGCGGGTGCGGCCGCGCCTGGCGCCGTCGCCGGCCCAGCAGCCCGACCCGCGGCGCCAGGTCGCCGTCACGCTCGACTACGCCGAGCTGCCGTTCGCCTCGCAAAGCCTGGACCTGGTGGTGCTGCCCCATGTGCTGGAGTTCGCCGCCGAGCCGCACCAGGTGCTGCGCGAGGTCGAGCGGGTGCTGATCCCCGAGGGCCGGCTGATCATCTGCGGCTTCAACCCGGCCAGCCTGTGGGGCGCGCGGCAGGTGCTGGGGCGGGCCGCCGGTTCCTACTTCCTGCCGCGCGCCGGCGAGTTCATCTCTATGCCGCGCCTGAAAGACTGGTTAAAATTGTTGAACATGGGCGCCAGCCAGAGCCACTTCGGCTGCTACGCGCCCGCTTGCCGCACAGAAAAGTGGCTGCACCGCTACGCCTTCATGGATAATGCGGGCGCGCGCTGGTGGCCCTATCTGGGCGGCGTCTATATTGTGCAGGCGATCAAGCGTGTCAAGGGCATGCATTTGATCGGTCCGGCATGGAGCAAACAAACGGCGACGACCCCGGCGGTCGTGCCGGTAACCAACAAGAGGCGGGAACAGCAGGATGGATAAAGTCGAGATTTTTACCGATGGCGCGTGCAAGGGTAATCCGGGCGTCGGCGGCTGGGGCGCCTTGATGGTGGCCGACGGGGCCGAGAAAGAGATTTTCGGCGGCGCGCTCAACACCACCAACAACCGCATGGAGTTGCAGGCGGTGATCGAGGCGCTCAGCGCGCTCAAGCGGCCCTGCACGGTGCTGCTGCACACCGACAGCCAGTATGTGCAGAAGGGCATCAGCGAGTGGATCCACGGCTGGAAGGCGCGCGGCTGGAAGACGGCGGCCAAGGAGCCGGTCAAGAACGTCGACCTGTGGCAGGCGCTCGACCTGGCGCAGGCGCTGCACCAGGTGGAATGGCGCTGGGTGCGCGGCCACAACGGCCACCCCGGCAACGAGCGGGCCGACGTGCTGGCCAACCGTGGCGTCGAGTCGGTCAAGGGCCGCTGAGCCGGCCAAGCACAACCCCCGCGCCGCGCTTTGTTATACTGCGCGGCCCGCCTTAGCCTGAACACGAAGACCTGCCACTATGCGCCAAATCGTACTCGATACCGAAACCACCGGCATCAACCCCAAGCTGGGCAACCGCATCCTCGAGATCGGTTGCGTCGAGCTGAAAAACCGTATGTTGACGGGGAATAATTTCCACGCCTACATCAATCCCGAGCGCGACTCGGAAGAGGGCGCGCTGAACGTCCACGGCCTGACCACCGAGTTCCTGCGCGACAAGCCGAAGTTCCACGAGATCGTCGAGCAGTTGCGCAGCTACATCGCCGGCGCCGAGGTGATCATCCACAACGCGCCCTTCGATCTGGGCTTTTTGAACCACGAGTTCAAGCGCCTCAACCTGCCCAGCTTCAGCGAGCACATCGGCGGCGTGATCGACACCTTGGTGCAGGCCAAGGAGCTGCATCCGGGCAAGCGCAACTCGCTCGACGCGCTGTGCGACCGCTACGGCGTGTCCAACTCGCACCGCAAGCTGCACGGCGCGCTGCTCGACGCCGAGCTGCTGGCCGACGTCTACCTGTCGATGACGCGCGGACAGAACAGCCTGGGCATGGACGTCGAGGAGGAGGCCGACGCCGGTGGCGCGCTGCTCGAGCCGATCCCGCTGGCCGACATCATCTTCCAGCCGGCCGATGCCGACGAGCTGGCGGCCCACGAGGCCACGCTGAGCGGGCTGGACAAGGCCGTCAAGGGCAGTTGCATCTGGCGGGCGACGCTGGCGCCGCAGGGCTGAGAAAGGTTTTTGCGAAATATCGCACGCGGGGCCTTCCATTTTCCCGCGCTTGTATGTCGATAATTCGCCCCGCTTCGGGAGGTTAGCTCAGGGGTAGAGCACTGCATTCACACTGCAGGGGTCACAAGTTCGAAACTTGTACTTCCCACCAAGAATTCGTTGTAGATAAAAAAGGCTTACGAGGCGACTCGCAGGCCTTTTTTTCGTCGCAACCCTGCGGCGAGCATCGATTGCGCGACTTCGGGGCCGAGCCGGAATTTTCCCGTATCGATAGTTCAATTCCACCGTTCTCTGCTTACCGCGCCCGCCGCTCCTCGAGGGGCGGCGGTGGTCAATCCTGCTTACCTTCCCCTCCCGCCTCGTCCGAGGACCAAGTCCGATAGTTGCCTAGCACAGCTGTGTCCTGTCAAAACTCTCCGATCGTCACATCATTAGCAAATAACACATATTAATTTTTATAAAAATTATGTATCCGTATGGAAATGTTTATTGCTTATAGTTATAATGTTTCCATTAAGTACTGTTTTTGCATTGATCGGCGACGCTGAACGATCCCCTGTGCCGCCGCGGCGATCTGGGCATGGCGGAGCGGGGCGCAGGCGGCTGCATTTGCCCGGCCGCCAGCGGGGCAAATTCTTACCGTTTTCCTGGCCGCGACGGCGCTGCGCGCGCTGCCCCAGGCAAGCCGCGGCCGGCGTCGGTCGTACCTGAATTTCTCAGAATCTAGAGGACACCTATGTATCAGCTTCCCGTGCCGCGGCACCGCTTGGTGGCGCGCGCGCCCGCCTGTTGCCGGCCGACGCCCATTCCGTTTCCTGCCGCCGCACCCTTGACCGAGCGCGCTGCCAGCGCCTGCCGCCTTGGGCTGGCGCTGGCGCTGGCCGCCTGGCCGGCGGCGCAGGCCTGGAGCCAGGCGCTGTCGCAGGAGGCGGCGGCCAGCCAGGAAGTGTTGCGTGAGCAGGAACGGGCCCGCGTACTGCGCGAACAGATCGAACGCCGGCCCGACGTGCGCTTGCCGGCGCCGGCCGGCGCAAGCGATGGCGGCCGTTTGCGCTTCGACGAATCGCCTTGTTTTACCGTTGAGCATATCGTGCTGGAAGGGGCGGCCGCCGCGTCCTTCCAGTGGGCCTTGGCGGCGGCCGGCCGGACCGGGGCGGGGCAGTCGGACAGTCCCATCGGCCATTGCCTGGGCGCGCGCGCCGTCGACCAGGTGCTGCAACGGGCGCAAAACGCCATCCTCCAGCGCGGCTATGTCACCACCCGCGTGCTGGTGGCGCCGCAGGACTTGAGCGGCGGCACGCTCAAGTTGACGCTGATCGCGGGGCGGGTGCGCGCCGTGCACACCTTGCCCGGCAGCGGCGCGCGCGCCACCTTGTGGAATGCGATACCGGCCAGCGCCGGCGAGCTGCTCAACTTGCGTGCGATCGAACAGGGGCTGGAAAACTTCAAGCGCGTGCCGACGGCCGATGCCGACATCCAAATCCTGCCGGCCGAGGGGCCGGGCGCTGGGCCGGGCGAGAGCGATCTGGCCATCCTGTGGCGGCAAGCCTCGCCCTTGCGGGCCAGCCTGTCACTGGACGACTCCGGCAGCGCCGCGACGGGGAAACACCAGGCGGCGATGACGATCTCGTACGACCACCCGTTGGCGCTGAACGACTTGTTCTTCGTCAGTGTCAATCACGCCCTGAGCCGCGCGGACTCCAGCGGGCAGGGCGCCACCGTCCATTATTCGCTGCCTGTTGGTTATTGGCTGCTGGGCATCACGGGCAGCAAAAGCAGCTACCGCCAATCGGTGGCGGGCCAGTATCAGGACTACACCTACAGCGGCGAGAGCAAGAACGGCGACGTCAAGCTGGCGCGCGTGGTGTACCGCGACGCCCGCAACAAAACCACGGTCTCGCTGCGGGGCTGGGCGCGGTCTTCGCGCAATTTCATCGACGACACCGAAGTGGAAGTGCAGCGCCGCCGCATGGCGGGCTGGGAAACGGGCGTGGAGCAGCGCGCCACCGTCGGCGCCGCCACGCTCGAACTGCACGCCAATTACCGCCGCGGCACCGGCGCCTGGCGTGCCCAGCGGGCCGTCGAGGAAATTCGCGGCGAAGGCACTTCGCGCTTCGGCGTGATCACCACGGACGCCACCGTCAGCGTACCCGTCGCCCTGGCCGGCCGGCGGCTGCGCTACCAGGGCGCATGGCGCAGCCAGCACAACCGCACCGCGCTGATCGCGCAAGACCGCTTTGCCATCGGCGGACGCTATACGGTGCGCGGCTTCGACGGCGAGAACAGCCTGGCGGCCGAACGCGGCTGGCTGTTGCGCAACGAAATCGGCGTGCCCTTGGGCGCGGCGGCGCAGGAGCTGTATGTGGGGCTCGACCACGGCGAAGTGGGCGGGCCGTCCAGCGCCAATCTGGTGGGCAAGCGGCTGACCGGCGCCGCGCTCGGGCTGCGCGGCCAGTGGCGGGCGCTGCAGTACGACGGCTTCGTCGGCGCGCCCGTGCGCAAACCGGCGCCGTTCCGTACCGCCAGCCGCACGGCGGGCTTTTCGATCAATCTGAACTATTAGCCGGGGAGCGCCATGTCATCTCATTCTTTCAAGGTCACCGCGCCCGCGCTCGGCCTGCCGGGCCATAGCGAGGCGGAGGTGCTGGGCGCCGTCGCGTGGTTGTGGCTGCATTCCGCGCGCCACCGCGAACTGCCTTTGATGGCGCTGAGCCAGACCTTGCTGCCGCCCTTGAAGGCCCAGCAATACATCCTGGCCTCCGCCGACGACGGTGCCGGCGGCATGCGTCCCGTCGCCTACCTGGCCTGGGCCAATCTCAGCGCCGAGGCGGAACGCCGCTATCTGCAATGCCGCTCCAGCGCCCTGCTACCGGTGCCGGACTGGACGGGCGGCGACCGGAT
The DNA here is from genome assembly GCF_029834475.1 of Rugamonas sp. DEMB1. GTDB lineage: Bacteria > Pseudomonadota > Gammaproteobacteria > Burkholderiales > Burkholderiaceae_D > Rugamonas > Rugamonas rubra. Next base: position 2,690,878 of record NZ_CP122407.1, read on the forward strand.
GTGGATGACCGACTGGGTCGCCCCGTTCGGCCATACCGCGCAATTTCGGCGGCTGGTCACGGCGCTGTTGCCGGAGTCGTGTTTCCGCTTGCTGTACCACCGTGGCGATGAACGCGGTCCGCGCGTCAAGGCCTTGCGTGGCGACCATGTGTCGCGCGCCCAGGCCGCCGCCTGGTGGCAGGAGCGGCCGCTGGCCATGCCGGGCGACGCCGCCTGACCCCGTTGTCGATCGCATCAACCCGTTAATTAGATAGAGAGCCGCATGAACAAGCACCTGTACCGCATCATTTTCAATGAACGCCGTGGCCAATTGATGGTCGTCGGCGAGCACGCCAGTGCGCCGGGCAAGGCGGCCGGCGCCGGGGGCGATGCGGTGACAGGGGCGGCGGCGCGCTACCGGCACGGCCTGGCGGCGGTGCTGCGGCCCTTGTGCCTGGCCTTGTCCGGCGCCTTGGGCATGGCGGCCCTGCTGGCCGTTCCGGTCCATGCGCAGATCGTGGCCGATCCGAATGCGCCGGGCAAGCAGCGCCCGACCGTGCTGCAAACGTCGAACGGCGTGACGCAGGTGAATATCCAGACGCCCAGCGCGTCCGGGGTGTCGCGCAACACCTATGTGCGGTTTGATGTGACGGCCAAGGGCGCGGTGCTGAACAACAGCTATCGCGACGTGCAAAGCCAGCTCGGCGGCTGGGTCCAGGGCAATCCTTGGATGCAGCGCGATCCCGCGCGCGTGATCCTGAATGAAGTCAACTCGAACGATCCCAGCCAGTTGCGCGGTTTCGTGGAAGTGGCCGGTCCCCGGGCGGAGGTGGTGATCGCCAATCCGGCCGGCGTCAACATCGATGGCGGCGGCTTCATCAATGCGAACCGGGTCGTCATCACCACCGGCTTGCCGCAGCTGAACAACGGCGACCTGGACGGCTACCTGGTGCAGCGCGGCACCGTGACGGTCGGCGGCGGCGGACTCGATACGGCGCAGGCCGACTATACGGCCATTCTGGCGCGCGCCGTGCAGCTGAACGCCGGCGTCTGGGCCAAGCAGCTGCAGGTGGCCGTCGGCGCCAACCGCATCGACTTGGCGCCGGGCGCGGCGGCGGCCGTGGCGCCGCTGGCGGGAACCGGGGCGGCACCGCTGTTCGCCCTCGACGTGGCGCAGATGGGGGGCATGTATGCCGGCAAGATCACCCTGATCGGCACCGAAGCCGGCCTGGGCATGCGCAACGCCGGCATCCTGGCCAGCAGCGGCGGCGACCTGGTGCTGCAGGCGAACGGCTGGCTCGGCAACAGCGGCAGCCTGCGCGCGGCGGGGGCGGCCGCGGCCTTGAGCGTCGCCGCCGCCGGCGACATCGACAACGGCGGCAGCGTTTATGCCGAAGGCGACACCCGGCTTGCCAGCGGCGGCATTATCGCCAGCAATGGCACCATCGCCGCCCAAGGCAACACCACGCTGTTGGCCAACGGCGCCGCCTCGCGCATCGAAGCGGGCGCCGGCGCCGTGTTGGGCGCCGGTGTGAACGCGGACGGCAAGCTGGGCACAGGCGGCCGCCTGCAGGTGACGGCGACCGAGGCCGTCGCCGCGCACGGCACCATGGCCGCCGGCGCCGACATCGGCGTGACGGCGCGCCGGCTCGACCTGTCCGGTGCGCAGCTGTCCGGCGCAAACATGACGCTGAGCGCGACGGCCGGCGATCTCGACGCCAGCCGCGCCAGCGTCACCACGGCGGGCGCCCTGGCGCTGGGCGCCGCCCAGACCGTGCGCACGGACGGCGCCCACGTGACGGCCGACCGGCTGGCCATCGGCGCCCACGACCTCTCCAATGTCGGCGGCCATGTCGCCCAGTCCGGCACCGCCGACCTGACGCTGGCGCTGGCCGGCACGCTGGACAACCGTCAGGGCTACCTTGGCAGCAACGGCGGCAACCTGACGCTGGACGCGGCCACGCTGTTGAACACGGACGGTACGCTGGAACATGCCGGTAGCGGCACCCTGGCCATGACGGTCGCCACCCTGAGCGGCCAACGGGGGCATATCGCCGGCAACGGCGCCCTGCGGATCACGGCCGGCGATATCGATCAGCACGGCGCCACGCTTGCCGCACGGGCTATCGCGATCACGGCGGCCAGCCTGGACAACAGCGGCGGCGCCATCAGCCAGACCGGTAGCGGGCTCGCCACGCTGGTCGCCACGAGCAGCCTCGACAACACCGGCGGCAAGATCGAGAGCAATGGCGACGCCAGCATCAGCACCGACGGCCTGCACAACGCGCTGGGCCGGATCGCCGCCGTGGGCGGCACCAGCGTCTTCTCGGGAGACCTGGACAACGCCGGCGGCGCCATCGTCGCCGGCACCCATCTGAGGGTCCAGGCGGGCGACGTGCACAACCAGCAAGGCGGCCTGCAGGCCCTGGCCGGCGATGCCACGCTGCGCCTGGCGAACTTAAACAATACGGCCGGCACGGTGTACGCGGGCGGCAAGCTCGACACAGTCGCCGCCAGCGTCAGCAACAGCGGCAGCCTGTATGCGGCCGGCGACCTGAGCCTGGCCGCCGGCGGGGCGCTCGTCAACAGCGGCGTGATCGCGGCGCAGGGCCACACGACGCTCAGCGCGAACAGCGTGGAGAGCGGCGCGGCCAGCCTGCTGGGCGCGGGCGTGAAAGCGGACGGCAGCCTGGCGCGGGCGGGCGAGCTGCGCGTGACGGCGCTGCAGGAACTCGGCGCCCACGGCCAAAACCTGGCCGTGGGCGGCGCCGTTCTCGCGGGTAAGGTGGTCGACGTCAGCGGCGGCCAGACCAGCGCCACCGACGTCGCGCTCAACGCCGCCGGCGGCGACGTCACGACCAGCAACGGCACGGTGACGGCGGGCGGCACGCTGGCCATCACGGCGGCCCAGTCCCTGCTCAACCTGCATGGCAGCTTGAGCGCCGGACAGTTGCTGGCGCAAGTGGCCGGCCTGGACAACACGCAAGGAAGCATCGTCCAGACCGGCGGCGGCGACACGGCCATCGTGCTCGGCGCCGCGGGTGGCACGATCAACAACACGCAGGGCCGCATCGCCGTCAACAGCAACAGTTTGACGCTCGGGGCCGGCACACTGATCAACACGGACGGCAAGATAGAACATGCCGGCACGGGCGCGCTCGCCATCAACGCCGCCACCCTGGTCGACAACCGCGGCCAGATCAGCAGCAACGGCGCGCTGGACATCGGCGCCGGCGACTTCAACCATGATGGCGCCAGCACGAACGCGCGGAATTTGTCGGTGCGGGCCAAGAGCATGAGCAACCGGGCCGGCCACCTGCTGCAAAGCGGCGACGGCGGCATGACGCTGGGCGTGGCGGGACAATTCGACAACGCCACCGGCGAGATCGCCGCCAACGGCGTGCTGCAAATGCAGGCGGGCGGGCTGGACAATGGGTCTGGCAGCATCACCTCGGCCAAGCGGGCCGAGGTGAGCAGCCTTGGCGCGCTGGACAACAGCTACGGCGTCGTCGCCGGCGCCTACGGGCTGCGCGTCGACGCCTTGGGTATCGACAATACGCGCGGCACGATCCAGGCCGCTGGCGGTAGCGTAGTGCTGCAAGCGGCCACCCTGCGCAACTGGCATGGCACGGTCAACGCGGGTACGGACTTGATGGTCCATACCACGGGCAACTTGAACAATGACGGCCTGATGTACGCGGGGCGCGATCAGGCCTTGCAGATCGACGGCGCCTTCGTCAACACCGGCGCGGCCGCCGCGCAGGCCAATATGACGATCACGGCGGACAGCGTGTGGAGCAGCGCCGGGAGCCTGCTGGGCGCCGGCGTGCGCGCCGACGGCAGCCTGGCGCAGAACGGCAATCTGACGGTGGCGTCGGCCCATGCCTTGCAGATGAACGGCAACAACGTGGCGGCCGGCGACGCGGTATTGCGCGCGCAGTCGATTGACCTGGGCGGCAGCCGGACGGGCGCGGCCAATCTCGCCGTCACGGCCAGCAGCGGCAATGTCCGCACGGCCAACGCCCAGGTCAGCGGCGCCGGGATACTCAGCGTGACGGCCGCCTCGCCCACGCAAATGCTGGACAACACGCAAGGCAGCCTGAGCGCGGGGCAACTGGTGCTGAACGTGGCCAAGCTGAACAACGGCCAGGGCAGCATCGTCCAGAGCGGCCAGGGCGACACCGCGATCCGCCTGAGCGCACCCGGCGGCACGCTGGACAACACGGCCGGCCGCATCGCCGTCAACAGCGGCAAGCTGACGCTGGACGCGGGCACACTGCTCAACACGGCCGGCAAGATCGAGCACGCCGGCACCGGCGCCTTCGTCATCCACGCCGCCACCCTGGGCGACCGGGACGGCCAGATCACCAGCAATGGCGACTTGCAGATCGCCGCCGGCGACATCGACCACCGTGGCGCCCGCACCAGCGCGCAGCGCACCACCATCACGGCCGACAATCTGGACAACCGCTCCGGCCAGATCGCCCAGCTCGGCAACGGGCAGGGCGCCATCACGACCAGCGGCGCGCTGGACAACCGTGGCGGCAAGATCGAGAGCAATGGCGACACCAGCATCCACACCGACGGCCTGCGCAACCAGCAGGGCCGCATCGCGGCAACCGGCAACGCCGCCATCGTGGCGAGCGGCGTCGACAATACCGGCGGCGCCATCCTGGGCGGCACGCGGTTGACGGTGCAGACGGGCAGGATGGACAACACGAATGGCAGCCTGCAAGCCGTCGCCGGCGATGCCGTGCTGCGCGTGGCGGAGCTGAACAATACGGCCGGCAGCATCTACGCCGGTGGCCGGCTCGACACGGTGGCGGCCAGCGTCGCCAACAGCGGCAGCCTGTACGCGGCCGGCAACCAGAATCTGAGCGTGGCGGGAGCGCTGGTCAACAGCGGCGTGATCGCGGCGCAGGGCAACACGACGCTCAGCGCGGACAGTGTGGACAGCAGCGCCATCGGCCTGCTGGGCGCGGGCGTGAAGGCGAACGGCGCCCTGGCCCAGACGGGCGAGCTGCGCGTCAGCAGCGCGCACGCCGTGGTGTCCCATGGCCAGAACCTGGCCGCCGGCGGTGCCGTGTTGGCGGGCAGGACGGTGGACCTGGGCGGCAGCCAGAGCAGCGCCGGCCAGATCGCCTTGGAGGCCAGCGACGGCGACGTCAGCACCAGCAATGCGACGGTGACGGCGGCCGGCACGCTGGCCATCACGGCCACGCAGGCCCTGCGCAACGAGCATGGCAGCCTGAGCGCCGGACAGCTGGTGGCGCGAGTGGCCCGTCTGGACAACACGCACGGCGCGATTGTCCAGACGGGCGGCGGCGACACGGCCATCGAACTGAGCGCCAACGACGGTGTGCTCGACAATACCCAGGGCCGCATCGCCGTCAACAGCAGCAGTCTGACCCTTGGGGCCGGCACGCTGATCAACACGGACGGCAGGATCGAACACGCGGGCGGCGGCACGCTGGCCATCACCACCAGCGGCGCGCTGGACGACGAGCGCGGTTTGATCGTCGGCAACGGCGGCTTGCGCATCAAGACCGCCGGCTTCGCGCACAACGGCGCCACGACGTCCGCCGCCAGCGTGGCGGTGCAGGCCGACAGCCTGAGCAACCGGGGCGGCCACCTGCTGCAAAGCGGCGAGGGCAGCATGTCGCTGGGTGTGACGGGGCAACTCGACAACGCCACCGGCGCCATCGCCGCCAACGGCGCACTGCAAGTACAGGCCGGCACGCTGGACAACAGCCACGGCCGCATCACCTCGGCCGCGTCGGCCGGCGTGAGCAGCCTGGGGGCGCTGAACAACGGCGACGGCGTCCTGGTCGCCGCGCGCGCCTTGAACGTCGACGCCCGGGCGCTCGACAATACCCGGGGCGCCTTGCAGGCCGGCGACGGCGCCATGGCGCTGAACGCGGCCAGCCTGCTCAACAGCCAGGGCATGGTCAGCGCGGGGACGGATTTGACGGTCCAGACCACGGGCGATGTGCGCAACGACAGCGTGATGTACGCCGGACGCGACCAGACCTTGCGGGTCGACGGGGCATTCGTCAACACGGGCTCGGCCGCCGCGCTGGGCAACATGACGATCGCGGCGGGCAGCGTGCAAAGCGGCGCCGCCAGCCTGCTGGGCGCCGGCGTCCGCACGGACGGCGGCCTGGCCCAGGGGGGCAATCTGACGGTGACGTCGGCCCATGTCCTGCAGGCGATCGGCCACAACGTGGCGGCCGGCGACGCCGCCCTGAGCGGCGCCTCGGTCGACCTGAGCGGCAGCCAGACCGGCGCGGCCAACATCGCCGTCACGGCCGGCAGCGGCGACGTGCGCACCGCCCAGGCCCAGGTCGCCACCGCCGGCACCCTGAGCGTGACGGCCGCGGCCGCGCCCACCCAGGTGCTGGACAACACCCAAGGCAGCCTGAGCGCGGGGCAACTGGCGCTGAACGTGGCCAACCTGAACAACGGCCACGGCAGCATCGTCCAGAGCGGCGGCGGCGACACCGCGCTGACCCTGAGCGCGCCGGGCGGCACCCTGAACAACACGGCCGGCCGCATCGCCGTCAACAGCGCGAACCTGACCCTGGGCGCGGCCACGCTGATCAACCAGGACGGCAAGATAGAGCACGCCGGCAGCGGCACCCTGGCCATGACGGCCGCCACGCTGAAGGACCAGCATGGCCAGATCGTCGGCAACGGCACGCTGCGCATCACGGCCGGCGACATCGACCACCGCGACGCCAGCAGCGTCGCGCAGCGCCTCGCGATCACGGCGGCCAACCTGGACAACCGGGCCGGCCAGATCGCCCAGCTCGGCGGCGGGCAGGGCGCCGTCACGGCCAGCGGCGCGCTGGACAACCGTGGCGGCAGGATCGACAGCAATGGCGACATGACGCTGGGCGCGGCCACGCTCGACAACAGCGGCAGCCACATCGGCGCCGTCGGCAGCGTCCACGTCGGCGCCAGCACGGCGCTCAACAACGCCGGCGGCCTGATTGCCGCCGGAAGCAAGCTGACGCTGCAAGCCGGCAGCGTGGATAACAGCCGCGGCAGCCTGCAGGCCATCGCCGGCGATGCCGCCTTGCGCGTGGCCGACCTGAACAATGCGGCCGGCAGCATCTACGCCGGTGGCCAACTCGACACGGTGGCAAACAGCGTCAACAACAGCGGCAGCCTGTATGCGGCCGGCAGCCAGAGCCTGAGCGTGGCCGGAGCGCTCGTCAACAGCGGCGTCATCGCGGCCCAGGTCAATACGACGCTCAGCGCGAACACGCTGGACAACAGCGCGGCCGGCCTGCTCGCCGCAGGCATGAAGGCGGACGGCACCCTGGCCCAGACGGGCGACCTGCGCGTCACCGCCGCGCAAACCATGGGCTCGCACGGCCAGAACCTGGCCGGCGGCCAGGCCGTGTTAACTGGCCGCACGGTGGACCTGGGCGGCAGCCAGACCAGCGCCGCCCAGATCGCCCTGAACGCCAACGGCGGCAACGTCGTCACCAGCAATGCGACGGTGACGGCGGCCGACACGCTGGCCGTCACGGCCAGCCAAACCCTGGTCAACGGACATGGCACCCTGAGCGCCGGGCAGTTGCTGGCGCAGGTGGCCGGCTTGGACAACACGCAGGGCACGATCGTGCAGACGGGCGCTGGCGACACCGCCATCGTGCTGAGCACGCCCGGCGGCACACTGAACAACACCCAGGGCCGCATCGCCGTCAACAGCAACAACCTGACCCTTGGCGCCGGCACGCTGATCAACGCGGACGGCAAGATAGAACACGCGGGCGGCGGCACGCTGGCCATCAACGCCGGCACCCTGAGCGACGCGCGGGGCCAGATCACGGGCAACGGCGACTTGAACATCACGGCCGGCAACGTCGACCACGTGGGCGCCAGCACCCTTGCGCAGCGGCTCACGATTGCGGCGGGTAAGCTGGACAACCGACAGGGCAGCATCACCCAGCTGGGAGCGGGGAACACCAGCGTGGCCGTCAGCGGCACGCTGGACAACCGCAACGGCGTCGTCGCCAGCAATGGCGACACGACGCTCAGCACCGGCGCCCTCAACAACCGTGGCGGCATCGTGCAGGGCGCCGGCACCGGCGGCATGCGCGTGAGCGCCTCCGGTTTGATTGACAACAGCGGCGGCGGCCGCATCGCTTCCGGCGGCGACCTCGTGCTGAGCGGCGGCGACATCGCCAACCAACAAGGCCAGATCAGCGCCGCCGGCAAGCTGGGGGTCGCCGCGGCGCAGGGCATCCACAATGGCCAAGGCTTGCTGGCCGCGAACGGCGATGCGACGCTGACGGCCAATGTGCTGGACAATACGGACGGCAAGCTCGCCTCGGTCCAGGGCAATGTGAGTGTGACGACGGGCGGCAACACCGTCAATGACAGCGGCGTGATCCAGGCGCTTGGCGACATCGCGCTGCGCAACGGCGGACTGAGCAACACACAGGCCTCCGGCCACGCGGTCGCCGGCAGCATCGTCGGCAGCAACGTCGTCATCGACAGCCATGGCCAGGCGATCGACAACCGGCTCGGTACGGTCGCGGCCGCTCAGGCCCTGAACGTTCGCGGCGGCGCGCTTAACAACGACGCCGGCCTGCTCCAGGCCGGCACCACGCTGGCGCTCGATACCGGCGCGCTGACCAACACCAACGCGGCGGCCTACGCGGCGCAACACGCCGGCGGCGTCGGCGGCATCGTCAGCGGCGGCGCGGCGACCCTGCATCTGGGCGACTGGAACAATGCCGCCGGCTTCTTCGGCGCCGGCGGCGCCGTCACGGGGAGCAGCGGCCGCATCAGCAACACCCTGGCCGGACAGCTGGTCGGCCAGTCCAGCGTCAACCTCGCCATCGCCGGCCTGGACAATCAGGGCGGGCAGATCCAAACACTGGGCGATCTGACGCTGCAGGCCGGCGCGGGCGCCATCGACAACCGGCACAGCCTGATCCGCTCGGGCGGCAGCGTGAGCCTGAGCGCGGCGCAGATCGACAACCGCGACACGCAAGGCGCCAACCAGGGCATAGAAGGCAAGAACGTCAACCTGACGGCGGGCGTATTGAACAACGTCGGCGGCGCCGTCCGGGCCGAGCAGGATGTCACGGTGACGAGCAGCGGCAGCGTCGACAACAGCGGCGGCCTGATGAGCGGGGGCCGCAAACTGAGCATCGCGGACGCCAGCGCCAGCCGGGCCTTGGCCGTCACCAACACCGGCGGCACGCTGATCGGCGGCAGCGACACGGCCATCCGCGCGGCCAGCCTGACGCTCGACGGCCGCCTGCTGTCGCTGGGCGACCTGACGCTGGACCTGAGCGGCAACTACCGCCAGGACGCGGGCGGGGAACTGACGACCAACGGCAACGCCACCATCATCCTGGGGGGCGATTTGCAGAACGCGGGCACGCTGCGCGCCGGCGGCACGCTGGCGATCACGGCGGCCAATATCGAGAACACGGCCAGCGGCGACATGCATGCCACCACCACGCGGGTCAGCGCGGCCGGCGTGCTGAACAACCGTGGCGTCATCGATGGCGGCGACACGGAAGTCAATGCCGGCACGCTCAACAACCTGGGCGCGGGCAGGATCTACGGCGACCATCTGAGCATCGGCGCGGGTACGCTCAACAACAACGTGGAGGGCGGCATCGCCGCCACCATCGCCGCGCGCGGCCGGCTCGATATCGGCGCCCAGGCGATCAACAACAACGAGCATGCGCTGATCTTCAGTGCCGGCGAGCTGGCCATCGGCGGCGCGCTGGATGCGGGCCGCTCCGCCAGCGGCCAGGCCGGCGTCGTCAACAATGCCAGCGCCACCATCGAAGCGTTGGGCGGCATGAGCCTGGCGGCGAGCCAGGTCAACAACCTGAACAGCCATTTCAGCATCGGCATAGGCGAGTCCAGCGCGCCGCAACAGATCGTCGAATACGAGGGCAAGAATTCGCCGCGGCGCTACGCGGCCGGCACGCCTGGCGTGCAAACCTATAACGACGAGTCCTTGCATCTGCGCACGCCCGAGGGCGAATTCGAGGAATGGAATCAGTACAACGTGAGCCGCACGACGCGGCAAAGCGTGATCACCAATTCGGACCCGGGCCGCATTGTGAGCGGTGGCAATCTGAGCATCTCGGGCGGCGGCATTCTCAACGACAATAGCCATATCCTGGCCGGCGGCATGCTGAGCATTAACGCGGCTGATTTGTCCAATCCGGCCACGCAGGGACAAAAGATCACTACCGACGTCGGCACGGCGACGGCGAACTGGCGCGTGCACCGCAAGGGGACCGACGGTTCGGGCAACAGCACCACATCCTACGCGCCGCCGGATACCATCGAGACCATCACGTTGAGCGCGGAACGGCATGAAACCGGCGTCGCGCCCGACCAGATGGCGTCGGCGCCGGGCGCGGCGGCGGCGGTCAGTGTCAACGGCGCCACCAGCGCGGCCGGCACGGCCGGCGCGATCGTCAAGCAGGCGGCGATCGTCAAGGTGGGCGCCAGCGTGGACGCGGTGGCGACGGCCGACGGCCAGCAAGCGGCGGCGGCGGCCGGCGCCAGTGGTTTGAACGGCAGCCAGCGCGCCGGCAACGCGGCGCAGGCGGGCAGCGTGGCGACGGCGACCGGCGCCCAGGCGGCCGCCAGCGCCGCGGCCGCGGCGCCCGCCGGCGGCACGGCGGTGGACGTGCAGTTCGCCGGCGCCGGCGTCGCCGCGCGGCAGGTGGACGCCGCGGCCGGCGCCGCCGGACTCGACGGCACGGCGCGCGCCGGCACCGCCGCCCAGGCCGGCAACATCGCCGCGGCCAGCGGCGAGCGCGCCGCTGCCGCCGTCGGCTCCCCTGGCCCCGACCACGCCGGCCTCGCCGTCGCCGCCGAGGTGCACGCCGGCCCGGCGAGCGCGGCCGGTGCGGTCAAGGCCGCCACCGGGCTGAGCGGTCCCGACGCGGCGCGCATGGGCCGGGTTGAGCAGGACAAGGGCGCGCACGCGACGGGCGGCGCGCAGGTGGTACGCACGGGCACGCCCCCGACGCGCATCCCGAACGCGAGCCTGTACACCGTCAACGCCGCCCCGACGGCCGGCCACCTGGTCGAGACCGACCCGCGCTTCGCCGGCTATCGCGAATGGCGCAGCTCGGACTACATGGTGGCGGCGGTGCAACTGGCGCCGGACGTGACGCAAAAACGCCTCGGCGACGGTTTCTACGAGCAAGGCCTGGTGCGTGCGCAAGTGGCGCAGTTGACGGGTCGCCGCTTCCTGGGCGACTACAGCAACGACGACGAACAATACCAGGCCCTGATGGATGCCGGCGTGGCCTACGCCAAGCAGTGGAACCTGCGTCCCGGCGTGGCCTTGACGCCGGCCCAGATGGCGACCCTGAGCAGCGACATCGTGTGGCTGGTGGAACAGGAGGTGACGCTGGCCGACGGCTCGGTGCAGAAGGTGCTGGCGCCGCAGGTGTATGTACGGGTGCGGCAGGGCGACCTCGACGGCGGCGGCGCCCTGCTGTCGGGCAAGAATGTCGACGTCCAGGTCACCGGCGACCTGCTCAACAGCGGCACCATCGCCGGGCGCGACGTGGTCAGGCTGACGGCCGACAATGTGCAAAACCTGGGCGGACGCATCCACGGCGACGCCGTGGCCGTGACGGCGCGGACGGACTTGAACAACATCGGCGGCACGATCTCCGCCAACAGCGCGCTGGTGGCCACGGCCGGGCGCGACATCCACGTCGAGACCACCACCCGCAGCGCGGCCAGCGCGGTGGACGGCAACAGTTTCAGCCGCACCAACGTCGACCGGGTCGCCTCGCTGTACGTGACGGGCGACGGCGCCACCGGCGGCGGCACGCTGCTGATGCAGGCCGGGCGCGACATCGCGCTGCAGGCGGCGCGGATCGGCAACGCCGGGCAGGAGGGCGCGACCGTGCTGTCGGCCGGGCGCGACATCGGGCTCGGCACGGTGACCACGGCCAGCGCCAACAATTTGAACTGGGACGCCAACAACTTCCGCCACGACAGCGTCAGCAACGAGGTGGGCAGCCAGATCCAGGCCACGGGCGGCATCGCCCTGAAGGCGGGCGGCGACATCAATCTGCGCGCGGCCGACCTGCAGGCGGGCGGCGCGCTGAGCGCGCAGGCCGGCAACAACCTCAACATCACGGCCGGCGTGGCCACGCTCAAGATCGACGAGGCCCGCCAGCACATGGACACCGGCTTCCTGAACAAGTCGCTGGTCACCACGCGCGACACGCGCGACAGCAGCAGCGCCGTGGGCAGCAGCCTGGGCGGCGCGACGGTCGCGCTGGGCGCCGGGCACGACCTGTCCGTGCTGGGTTCGGCCGTGCTGGGCGACCAGCCCACCGTGCTCACCGCCGGCCACGACGTGACAATCGCGGCGGCGACGGAAACCTCGAGCACCACCTCGCACCGCAGCGTGCAGGAGAAGGGCTTGCTGGGCGGCGGCGGCGGATTTGGCATCAGCTACGGCACGCGCACCACCACCACCGACCGCACGCAGGACGCGACGACGCAAAGCGGGCAGGCGCGCAGCATGGTCGGTTCGAGCGACGGCAGCCTGTCGGTGACGGCGGGCGAAGGCTTGAAGGTGAGCGGCAGCGACCTGGCCGCCGCGCAGGACATGAGCCTGGCCGGCAAGAGCGTGGTCATCGACCCGGGCCGGGACGACAGCAAGGGCAAGTTCACGTTGAGCCGCGTGCAGGACGGCTTCACGCTGGCGGTGGGCGGCTCGGTGGTCGAGGCGCTGCAGGCGATCGACAGCGCCAACAAGGCGATCGGCAACACCAAGAACGCCCGGGTGCAGGCCATGGCGGCGGCCACGGCGGCCATGGCCGCCAAGAACGCGGCGGCGGGCATCGCCAAGAACGGCGTCAACGTGAGCATCAGCCTGACGGCCGGCCATTCCGAATCGCAGCAGACGCAAACGACGGCCAGCGTGACGAACAGCGGCAGCGCGCTGACGGCCGGCAACAACCTGAGCATCAGCGCCAGCGGCGGCGGCAAGGACAGCAACATCACCGTGCTCGGCAGCGACCTGAGCGCGAAGGGCGACATCAAGCTGCGCGCCGACAACAACGTGAACCTGCTGGCCGCGCAGGACACGGAAAGCCAACATAGCGAAAGCAAGAGCATGAGCGCGGCGGCCGGCATCGGCGCGAGCATCGGCACCCAAGGCATGTCGATCGGCTTCACGGCCAGCCTGAGCGCGGGCCGGGGCAAGGAGGACGGGGAGGGCACGACCCAGCTCAACAGCCACGTGACGGCGGGCCGGAAGCTCGACATCAGCAGCGGCGGCGACACCAACATCAGGGGTGCCGTGGCCAGCGGCCAGCAGGTGGTGGCCAACGTGGGCGGCAACCTGAACCTGGAGAGCCTGCAGGACACGGCCAAGTTCGACAGCAAGAACCAGAGCATCAGCGTGAGCGGCACGGTGGGCATGGGAGCCAGCGTCAGCGGCAGCGTCAACCAGAGCAAGATCCACAGCGACTACGCCAGCGTGCAGGAGCAGAGCGGCATCCAGGCCGGCGACGGCGGCTTCCAGGTCAAGGTGGGCGGCAACACGGACCTGAAGGGGGCCGTGATCAGCGCCACGGCGGCCGGCGCCACGGCCAGCGTGCTCGACACGGGGACGTTGACCAGCAGCGACATCGCCAACCACGCGACGACCCAGGGCAGCAGCGTGGGCGTGAGCGGCGGCATGACGATGGGCGGCAGCGGCGACGGCAAGGGCGCCGGCCCGGGCGGGACGGACCTGCAGAACATGGGCAAATCGAGCTCGAAGGTGAATACGCCGGTGGCCGCCGCAACCAGCGCCAACGACAGCAGCACCACCCGCAGCGGCGTGGGCGCCGGCCAGCTGGTGATCCGCGACGACGCGGCCCAGCTCGCCGCGACCGGCAAGGGCGCCGCGCAGACGGCGGCCGACACCAACCGCAAGGTGGAAACGGGCGTCGACACGAGCGGCAGGATCGCCAACAACTTCGACAAGAAGGAAGTGGAAACGATGCTGGCGACGACGGCCGCGTTCATCCAGGCGGCGGCGCCGCTGGCGGCGAACCTGGTGGGCGACATCGGCAAGGAAAAGCAGGACGCGGCGCAGTTCAGGGTGACGGCCAATCAGCAATTGGCCGAGGAAGCGCGGGCCAATGGCGACACGGAAAAGGCGAACGAGTACGCCGCCACGGCGGCCGAGGCGCAGAGGACGGCCGACAACTGGGGCGACAACGGCGTATACCGGATCGGCTTGCACGTGGCCGCGCAAGGTCTGATCGGCGGCGTGACGGGCGGCGGCGCGGGTGCCGCGGGCGCCGCCGGCGGGGTGGTGGCCGGCAACCAGGGCCAGCAACTGGGCCAGGCGCTGGGCGAAGCTGAAGCCGACAAGCGGAAATTGACCGGCACCGCCAGGGAGGACCTGGTCAACACCTACAAGGAAACGTTTGCCACGCTGGGCGGTGCGCTGGGTGGCTTGGCGGCATCGGCGGTGGGCGGCCAGGGTGGCGCCAGCGCGCTGACCGGCGCGGCGCAGGGAGCGAACGCGGCGGAGACGGTCGACCGGTACAACCGGCAGTTGCACAAAAGCGAGGCCGACAAGCTGGCCTTCCTGAAGAAGGACAAAACGAAAGCGGAGCAGTACAGGCTGGATGCGGCCGCTTGCGCCTTGGTGAAGTGTGCCGATGGCGTGCCGACCAGCGATCCCCTGTACGCCAAGGTCAGGGCGTTGCAGAACGACGGGCAGTATTACATGGCCGAGCAAAAGACGTTGAAAGGCACGGGCGAATTTGTCTATGCGCCATATTTGGATAGCATGCGCGACTTCCGGACGCGCAAGGACGAGGTGTTCCACCGTGGCGGAGGCCTGGTTAACCTGGGCTTCGGCGCGGTTGGTACGGTCGGCGGTGGCATCATGACCGCCGGCGGCGCCGCATCTTGTCCGGCAACGCTGGGGGCCGGCTGCGGCGTGGCGGTGCTTGGCGGCGTCGTCACCGTGGTGTCGTGGAAGCAGGCGAACGATGGCAATCAGGCCTTGCTGGGGTCGTACATGTCGAGCGAAGGCCGCCGCGTGCTGGATTCGTTCAATTCGCAGACCTACCCTAGCGAGAACGATCCGCTCAAGACGGCCGCCATTGACGGTGCTAAGTTCGTGGCGACACTGGGTGTCGCAAAAGTTATTGGGAAGCTGGCCAGCAATACCTCTGTGCAGGTCGCTGCGCCCAAGGATGTTAAAATCGTTAAGGTTTCGCAGGAGGCACCGGCGGCAGGTGGGGCAAATGGTGCCGCAGATATTAGTTCGTCTTCTCTGGGGGAATTCCTTGGCAAGGGCGGCAATAAGAATGTATTTGTTTATGGCGATAATCAAGCCGTCGCTGTTCTACAAGCCGGAAAGAACCCTCAATTGATTACTGATGAGATCGGGATGTTAAATCAGTTGAATGTTCTGGGAATTCCGACGGTAAACGCGCGCGGTGTTACTGTCAGCGGACAGCCCGGTATGTTAATGGATAAATTTGCGCAAGGATCTAAGGACGTCGTTGCGCTGCAGAATGGTAAGGTTAGGGTTATAGGTGACTCATCTTTGTTGAATAGTCAAAGCGTTACTGATTTGCAGAATATTAAGCAGACAATGATAGATAAAAATATAAAGATTGATGATCTTCAGTTCCTTATTGGCTATGATGGTCGAGTTGTTGTCGCTGATCCGTTGAAGGTATTTTCTAATATCAAGCCGTCGCCAAATAACCTCCGTACAATTGACCTATTGATTCAACAAGCTAAGAAGAATGGAAAGTAAAAATGAAAGATAATGAATCTTTGCCGCCATCATTGTCGTTGCGCCTATTGAAAAACGTTGTCGGAAAACGTGTGACAGGTTTAATACGCTATAGTTGGTGGCCAAAAGAAGAAGTTTCGAACGAGTGCGGCACCGCCGAAGGTTCTGCATTCTCGCTGACCTATGGCCCTCTTGGGGTTGCGTTCGAAGATGGAACCGTAATTGGGATAGCTGAAGAACCAAGTATTAATAGTGTGGTTGTTTGGTTGGATCGTGCTGTCGGCATTGCCGCCAAACATCCAGCAATGGACGAGGACTCTGAACTCTTTCCAATTGATGTCAAGGACCGCCAATTTTCCAATAAATTATTTTTTGAATTGGTTGGTCGAACATTAATTAACCTGGTTGTTCTAAAACCACGTTCGATGAATGCGTTGTTGAGCGAATTGCCAAGCGAAATCGGACTGTGTTTCGTGTTTGAAGGAGGGCAAAGGTTCATTGCTGCGCGTGGTCTTCATCAGGTGGGTGGGGATTTTGCTGTGATTGCATATGAGCAAATACCAACTCCAATACGTGAGGAAATTGTTGAGTGCCCTCTAATTTAATAAGTGTCCTATCCAAACCGCCAAACCAATAAGTAATACTGCAAAACTGATTTCAGGAAAAGCCAATCATCTCCATTGGAAGCGTGGCTGAAATTTCCATAACTATTCAGCCTGAGTGAAACGACCAGAAAGCTGTTGTAAACGAAAGGCGAATAGTCCATCATGCCGGGATGCCACCGAAACTGCCCCGTCCCGACCTGTCCACCCTGTCCGAATCGGAAAAAGACGGACTTATTGTCCGACTGATGGATACGATTGACAGGGCGGTTTCAAGAACCAACTGCAACACTGGGTTAATGAGCAGCGATGCTCGGATTATTTAATCGGATCATGTGTGCAGTATAAACGGCCAGCGGCGATTGGAAACCAAATCGGGCACGCGGGCGCTGGTTGAGTTCAAGTGCAATGGCATCGAGTTCGTCCTGGGAGTAGATCCCTTCCTGATCCACCTCGGCGACGTGGTCGACCAAGTGGGCAAGCCGGAGCAATGGAAGGTGGCCGACAGTGCCATGCAGGTGCTGGAGGCGGCCAAGGTGCCTTACTCCATCCTGGCCGGCAACCTCGACGTGCTGAACGAAATAGATTTCGACAGCGACCCCGGCAAGGGCACCGACACCCAGCGCGTGCTGGCCAACGAGCCCTACCTGCAATGGTTCAGCACCCGGCGCGCGCAGCGCCAGGCCACCTTCGGCGCGCGCGACAGCACCGGCTTCCACGAGTTCCACATCTTCAGAGGCGCAGGATCAGCAGTTCCTGGTGCTGTCGCTGTCGTGGCGCATTTCCGACGCCGGCATCGCCTGGGCGCGCAAGGTGCTGGCCGAGCATCCGACGCTGCCGGCGATCCTGGCCAACCACCAGTTGCTCAACATCGCGCCGGACGCGCTCAGCCCGCTGGAAACCGGCTACGGGAAGATGTTGTGGGAAAAGCTGATACGCGACAACGACCAAATCTTCATGACGCTCAACGGCCACCACCACGGCGGCGCGCGCCCGACCAAGAGCAACGACTTCGGCAACGCAGTCGAGGAGATGGTGGTCGACTACCAGATCGCCTACCAGGGCGGCAACGGCCTGATGCGCCTGTATGACTTCGATTTGACCAACAACCAGATCAAGGTGTTGTCGTTCTCGCCGTGGGTGCCGACGAAGCCGGCCGAGACGCGCAACGCCTTCGACCGCGCCGTGCGCGGCGACGCCAACCACAGCTTCCCCATCGACATCAACTTCGCCAAGCGCTTCGCCCGCTTCAACCCGAGCTTCGGCGCCGGCAAGGCGACGGTGGCGTCGTCGTTGGTCGAACAGGCCAAGGCGTTGGTGTTGAAGGGCTACACCGAGCCGGCGGTGGTGGCGCCTGTGGCGCCGTGCCGGTCCGGCTGAACAGCTCCGGCGACGGCTGGACGCTTTTGCCCGCGCCCGGTTTTCTATTGTAAGATCGGCGGATTCGCCGCTTCTTTCACCCCGGCGCCCCCCCCCAAGTAATCAAAAGGAAACCATGCCGTTCAAATTGAAAGTAGTCTTCATGGCCGTCGCGCTGGCGTGTGCGGCCGGCGCTCGGGCCGACGAGGTCATCAAAATCGGCCATGTGGCGGCCACTTCCGGTCCCATCGCCCACCTCGGCAAGGACAACGAGAACGGCGCGCGCATGGCGGTCGACGAGTTGAACGCCAAGGGCGTGCTGATCGGCGGCAAGCGCTACCGCGTGGTGCTGCAGGCCGAGGACGACGCCGGCGATCCGAAGCAGGGCGCCGCCGTGGCGCAGAAGCTGGTCGACGCCAAGGTGCAGGGCGTGGTCGGCCACGAGAACTCGGGCACCACGATACCGGCCTCGCGGATCTACCACGCGGCGGGCATTCCGCAGATTTCACCCTCCGCCAGCAACCCCAAGTACACGCGCCAGGGCTACAACACGGCCTTCCGCAACATCGCCAACGACGAGCAACTGGGCGCGGCGCTGGCCAGGTATGCGGTGCAGGCCGGCAAGGCCAAGCGCATCGCCGTCGTCGACGACCGCACCGCCTACGGCCAGGGTGTCGCCGACGAGTTCGCCAAGGGCGTCAAGCGGGCCGGCGCGGGCGCCAGCATCGTCGCGCAGCAGTACACCAGCGACAAGGCGAGCGACTTCAGCGCCATCCTCACCGCCATCAAGGCCAGCAAGCCGGACCTGATCTTCTTCGGCGGCATGGACGCCGTGGGCGGGCCGATGCTGCGCCAGATGAAGCAACTGGGCATGGCGGTCCAGTTCATGGGCGGCGACGGCCTGTGCTCCGATTCGTTGGCCCGGCTGGCCGGCGACGCCATGCGCGACGGCCAGGTGATCTGCGCCGAGGCCGGCGGCGTCGAGCCGGCGCAACAAAAGGGCATGGACGATTTCAGGGCGGCGTACCGGCGCAAATTCGGCATCGGGGTGGAGACCTACGCGCCGTACGCCTACGACGCGCTGCTGACCATGGTGCAGGCGATGCAGCAGGCCGGTTCGCCCGAGCCGGCCAGGTATTTGCCGGTGCTGGCGAAAATCCGCCACCAGGGCGTGACGGGCAATATCGCCTTCGACGCCAGGGGCGATGTGCAGGACGGCGTGTTGACCATCTACACCTTCCGGGGCGGCAAGCGCCAGCAGGTGGCCGTGGTGAAATAGACGCTTGGATTCGCCCCGCCGGATGCTCGGCGGGGCCATTCTCGCGGCGGTGGGGGCGGGCGCGTCGACAGGTACTTGCAACTTAGTAATTTGTCCCCAAGTAAGTCGACATCCCCACCACGCAGAAAGTGATGCACCCAATGCCCGAATTGCTGAATCGACTCGAATGGCGCTACGCCACCAAAAAGATGGACCCTAGCAAGGATGTTGCGCAAGAAAAGGTCGAGCGCATCCTCGAGGCGGTGCGCCTGACGGCCAGCTCCAGCGGCCTGCAGCCGTACGAGGTCATCGTCGTCACCAACCCGGCGGTGCGCGAGCAGATCAAGCCGCACGCCTGGAACCAGGGCCAGATCTCCGACTGCTCGCACCTGCTGGTGTTTGCCGCCTGGGACAACTACACCGCCGAGCGCATCAACGGCATGTTCGACCTGGTGAACGAGCAGCGCGGTCTGAAAAACGAGGGCTGGGAGGCGTATCGGCAACAGCTGCTGGCCAGCTATCCGGCGCGCGACGCGCAGACCAATTTCGAGCACGCCGCCCGGCAAGCCTATATCGGCCTCGGTTCGGCGCTGATCGCCGCCGCCTACGAGGAGGTCGACAGCACGCCGATGGAGGGCTTCGACCCGGCCAAGGTCGACGAGGTGCTCAAGCTGCGCGAGCGCGGCCTGCGCTCGGTGGTGATGCTGCCGCTGGGCTATCGCGCCGGCGAGGGCGACTGGCTGGTGGCGCTGAAGAAGGTGCGCCGTCCGCGCGCGCAGTTCGTCACCGAGGTGGCGTAAGCCCCGTCCAGCCCGGCCGGCCGGCGCCGCTTGCGGCCGGCCGGACCAGGCCGCCGAGCCCCTGTCGCAGGGGCTTTTTTTCGGCCGGAATTGCTCTTGCCTGTGAGAATCGATTGAGGAAAAAGCTTATAATTCGCTAAACCTTGGATTTTTCACCATCACCCTGCGCCCGATCGGCAAGGCAAGACCACCATGACCAGCATCTCCCCAGTCGGCGCCGCGAGCGCCATCCAGAGCGGCGCGGCCGCCGCCAACCGGGCCGAGGCGCCGGCGTCCAAGGCGGCGGCGGCCGACGCCGTCGTCAAGCTCAGCCCGGAAGCGCTGGCGGCCTCGTTGCAGGGCCTGCCCCGCGCGGTGGACACCAGCGGCGCGCCGCTGATCTGGGAAAGCAAGTCGCGCGATCCGATCACCTCCCTGATCGAGCGCAACTACTCGGCGCAGTCGACGGCCGGCCGCTTCCGCGGCCTGGGGGCGGCGCTGCTCGGCAGCTTCAAGGGCGAGGGCGCGGACGTGTCGCAAGCGGCGCAGCAATTGCCGCCGGGGACGCAGGTGGGCGGCTACGGCGCGCTGTTCTCGACCCAGCCGCCGGCGCTGCACGGCCGTGGCGACAACCAGGTCAGCCTCAACATCACCACCAAGAGCGGCGCCAAGGTGAAGGTGACGCTGGACAGCCAGGACGACGGCCTGGCCGTGCAAATGAGCACGAGCGGCTCGCTGAGCGAGGCCGAGCGCGGCGCGCTGGCCGGCCTGTCGGCCGCCTTCCAGGGCGCCATCGACGGCATGACGCAGGGCCCGCCCAAGCTCAAGCTGGACGGCTTGACCCAGTTCGACCGCACGCTGTTGGCCTCGGTCGACCTGCACGTGGCGGTGCGCTTGCCGAACGACCCGCAGCGCACGCAAAGCCTGGACTTCCACGCCGACGGCGCGCACCGGACGGTCGGCATCGACGGCCCGTCCGGCGCGGCCAAGGTCAGCGTCGACGTGGCCAAGCTGGCCGGCCTGGGCAGCGCGGAGCAGCAGGCCAAGGCGTTGGGCAGCTACTTGAAACAGGTCGACCAGGCCGCCGCGCGCGGCCGTGGCGACGCCGGGCTGGTGGCCATGTTCAAGGACGCCTTTACCGCCATGAACAGCCATGTCGGCGCGGCCAAGCAGCCGGCCGTCGGCGGCTACCAGTCGCACCAGGTGACGCTGTCCGACGAGGACCACGCCATGCTGACCGGCTTGGCCGACTTCAGCGCCTCGATCACACAGGCCGTGAAGTCGATCAATCCGCTGCGCCCCGGCGAGCTGGACCGCTTTTCCTACGAGTTGTCGCAGAACACCAGCGTCGGCGGCCGCAGCCAGGGCGACCGCACCATCGCGCAGCAACAACAATCGTCGCTGAGCGCCGCCTTCCACGCGTCCAACAAATCCGGCGTCGAACTGCGCCTGGACCTGACGCAGGAATCGCAGAACTACGACTACTACCAGATCGAGGACACGGCCAGCAGCAACGCCGACATGGCCTATCGCGACGGCCTGCTGACCCGCGCCACGCTGAGCCAGGAGGCGCGCCAGTCGACCCGCCTGATGCGCTACGAGATGGGCCGCCTGACAGCGGACACGACCACGCCCGGCCATCAATCGTTGCAGCGCGACCTGGTGGCGGCGCTGGCGCCCGACTTGAAGGGCGAGCGCCGCAAGACCGCCGACGAGATCTACCAGCACCAGCAGGCGCTGGCCCAGGTGCACGAGCAGGTGTTCCTGCGCGCCTATCCCGAGCAGGGCGACAGCGCCTGGTCGGTGGCGCCGGCCGGCTAAGCGGCGCCGCCCACCCAAGCGCACGGCGCCCCGTCCGGACCCGTTCCGGCGGGGCGCTTTTACGTCCGCTCAGGGTTTGCCGTTGGCGGCCAGCGTGGCCTCGAGCGGCGCCAGGTTGGCCGCGACGAAGCTGCGCAGCGCGGCGCGGGCCGCCTCCGGCTGCTCGTCGAGCGGCGTATAGAGCAGCACGACCGCGCCGTCGTCGCTGCCGCGCAGCAGGCGTTGGCGCACCGCCCACAGCTTGCCGACATAGTCGTTGGCGGTGCGGCGCCCGTCGATGGCGTACCAGCGCCACACCAGCAGGCGGCCGTTGGCGCCCTTCAACACCGTCTCGTTCACCGTCAAGGCCTGGCCCGCCAGGTGCTCCTGGCGCAGCGCGCCGCCGGCCTCGCGCCAGGCCTGGTTCTTGGCGTCCAGCGTGAGGCGGTTGCCGGAGCTGATCATCGGCCGTTCCGGCTGTTGGTTGCGGTAGTACAGCAGCGTTAGTCTGACCCGCTGTTGGCCGGCGGCGTAGCTTTGCCGCAGCTGCGCGGCGGGGGCGGCGAAGGCCGGCTGCCAGTCGGCGAACGGGGCGGCGGCCGGCCAAGCGGCCCGGAAGCCGTCCAGCCGCACCGGTTGCGGGTTGAACTGGGCCCGCTCCAGATAGCCGGCGGCCAGGGGGCCGGCGCCGGCGGCCAGCAGCACGGCCAGCGCGGCCAGCGCCAGCCGGGCCGGCGCGGCCGACGGCGTGGCGGCCGTCGTGGCGGCCGTCGCGGCGGCGCGGGCGGCGGCGTCGGGCAGCGGCTGGCGGCGGTCCTCGCGCCACAGGCTGCCGATCAGGAACAGCAGCGAGATCACCAGGCCGAAGAAGACCCAGCCGTAGATCAGGTGGTCGAAGCCGACCGCCATCGTCATGCCGCTCAGGTGGCCCATCATGACGATGCCGTAGGCGCGCACCGCGTTGGCGCCGATCGGCACGAGCACGGCGAGGGCGATGAAGGCGGCCTGGCGCAGCCGCGAGCGGTAGGTCAGCCAGGCGTACAGGCAGCCCAGCGTCAGCGACGAGATCAGGTAGCGCAGGCCGCTGCAGGCCTCGACCACCGACCAGCTGCCGCTCGGTATCATGAAGGTGTTGCCTTCGCGTAGGACGGGGATGCCGCTCAGGCGCAGGGCGGCGATGGTGGCGTTGGCGGTCACGTCCATCAGCGGCGGAATGAAGACGTCGCCGAAGGGCACGGCGAACACCAGGAACAGCAGGGGGAAGGCGATGGCGCGGGCGACGCGGCGGCCCAGCAGCAGCAGCACCGCCAGGGGCAGCATGGCGACCATGGCGTACTGGCGCACGATCTGCACCTCGCCCAGTTGCGCCAGCAGCCAGGCGGCGGCGCAGCCCAGCAGCAGGGGCAGGGCGGGCCAGCAGGGGCGCAGCGGCAGGCGCGCCAGCGCGGCGCGCTGCTGCCAGATCAGCCACAGCGCGCCGGGCAGGATCAGGTAGCCGTGGGCGAAGGTGTCGGAACGGTTCCAGATCGCCACGATGGAGCGCGCCGTGGCCAGGTTCGCCAGCAGCGGCAACAGCAGCGCCAGGGCCAGACACAGCGCCAGGCCGGCGCCGGAGCGGGGCGGCGGGGCGGCGGGAACGACGGCTGGCGTGATGGTCGGCTGCGGCAGGGTCGGCTTGTCGTCCGGCATGGCTTGTGTTCCGCTGAGGGCTGCGGCGCGCCGGCCTGGTAGGCCAGCATGAAACCTCGCCGCTTATCTTGATAATTATCTAAAACACATCTAAGTTCAGTATGTTACCGTAGTTTCGTTTACATTATTGTAATTTTTTTGTGCTAAGGTGGGCGCTCCCGCCCACTTCCCGGTGCCCCGCATGCCGCCATTGCTTGCCGTCTTGTTCCGCCGCCGGCCGGTCGCCGGCCTGGCCGCCTGGTCGGCGGTGTTGTTGAACTGCATCGCGCCGGCGGCCCGGGCGGACCAGCTCGAGCACACCATTGTCCGCGTCAAGCCGGCGGTGGTGGGCGTGGGCACCTTCCTGGCCGGACGCAGTCCGCCGATCCGCTTCGTCGGCACCGGCTTCGCCGTCGGCGACGGGCTGAGCGTGGTGACCAACGCCCAGTTGGCGCTCGGTCCGCCGCTGCCGCTGCAAGGGGAGGTGCTGGGTGTGTTGCTGGGCAACGGCGCGCAGCTCGAATTCCGCGCCGCGACGGTGCGCGCGGTCGACAAGGAGCACGACCTGCTGCATCTGCGCATCGCCGCGCCGGCCTTGCCGGTGTTGCAGTTGGAGTTGGCGCCCGAACACGCGCCGCAGGAGGGCAGCGCGCTGGCCTTCACCGGCTTTCCGCTCGGCTTGGCGCTCGGTTTGAACCGCGCCACGCACCGCGCCACCTTGTCGGCGGTGACGCCGGTGGTGCTGCCGGCGCTGGCCACGCGGCAGTTGAACCCGCGCGCCATCGCCCAGTTGAGCCAGACGCCGTTCAAGGTGTACCAGCTCGACGGCACGGCCTTCGCCGGCAACAGCGGCGGGCCGGTCTACGCGCCGGACAGCGGCCGGGTGGTCGGCATCGTCAACCAGATGTTCGTCAAGGGACTGAAGGAGACGGCGCTGAGCACGCCGACCGGCATCACCTACGCGGTGCCGGCGCGCCACATCGAGGACTTGCTGCGGCAGAAATGAGGCGGCTCCCCGGATTTGCGCGCGCCGACGAAAACCTGCGGCGGCCAATCGAGGGTCAGACCCTAAGGGTCTGACCCTTGTACTCTTGTCGCCTAGGCCGGCGCGCCGTTGCAGTGGGCGCAGACGCCGTACAGCGACAGCGAATGCTCGTGCAGGGCGAAGCCGCGCTCGCGCGCCACTTCCTCCTGGCGGCGCTCGATGTCGGCGTCGACGAACTCCTCCATTTTTCCGCAGCGGGTACAGACCAGATGGTCGTGGTGCTCGCCCTGGTTCAGCTCGAACACCGAGGCGGCCGATTCGAACTGGCGCCGGCTGAGGATGCCGGCGGCGGCGAACTGCATCAGCACGCGGTAGACGGTGGCCAGGCCGAGGTCGATGTGCTCGTCGCGCAGCAAATGGTAGACGTCGTCGGCGCTGAGGTGCTTCTTCTTGCCCTCCTGGAACAGCTGCAACACGCGCAGGCGGGGCAGGGTGGCCTTCAGGCCGGAATTGCGCAATTCTTTTGGAATATCCATTGGTCTCCTTCGGCGCTTTCCTTGGTATTTGTGAGAACGATTCTCATTCCGAATGATATGCGTAATGGGAATCATTTGCAATGAAGATGTGGCGACGGCGGGCGCCAACGGCAGGCGGCGGCAAAGCCGGTTAAAAGATGATCTACGTTAAGATCGGCGGGAGTTTTGTATGCTAGCCCCGGGCGGCGTCCCGTATAATTGCCATATGGTTACAAATGTGAAAAGAAGAATGTTGTGCGCTTGGGTGGCCTGTCTGGCCATCCTGTTCAGCGCGCTGGCGCCTTCCATCTCACACGCGCTGACCGCCGCCGCGCCTTCCTCGGCCGTTGCCGGTGCCAGCGCGCCCGGCCTGATGGCGATCTGCAGCAGCAACGGCGCCAAGGCCGCCGCCCCGGCCGCCATCGACCAGCATCCCGCAGCCCTGCAACACCACTTGGAGCACTGCGCCTACTGCATGAGCCACGGCGGCGCTTTGGCGCTGCTGCCCACTTCGGCGCACGTCTTGCCGCTGCTGGCCGGCTACGATCACTACCCCTCCTTGTTCTACCGGGCGCCGGCGCCGCTGTTCTCCTGGTCCGCCGCCAGCCCGCGCGGCCCGCCGGCCGCCGCCTGACCCTCTCCTAAACCCCGTTCCACCACGCCCGCGCCACCAGGCCGGGACGAGCAGCCGCGCCCGCTTGTCGGCCGCCGCCTTGCGGCGTCGTGCCGCGCCGTGCCGCGTCGCGCCGTGCCGTCTCCCTGCGGCCAGGCGCAGCCGTGGCATGCCCCGGCGCAGCCGCGCCCTCGGCCGGCCGGACGGCGCACCCCATTTGAGCACCTTAGAAAGGAAGTACCCCATGAAATACTCCATCCAACTGACCCCGCTCGCCCTCGCCATTTGCCTGGCCCATCCCGCGCTGGCGCAGAGCCAGGCCGTGTCCGGCACCGTGTCCGGCACCATGCCGGAGGTGCGCGTGGTCGGCCAGGCGATGCCGCAGCCGCTGGCCGGCAGCGACAGCAGCCAGCTGCTGTCCAACGTGGCCGGCTACAACGTGGCGGCCGGTGGCGGCGTGTCCGGCCTGCCGGTGATGAACGGCTTCGCCGACGACCGCCTGAAGATCCGCATCGACGGCATGGAAGTGAGCTCGGCCTGCGCCAACCACATGAACGCGCCGCTGTCCTACATCGCGCCCAAACAAGTCGGCAAGATCCGCATGCTGGCCGGCCTGACGCCGGTGAGCATGGGCGGCGACAGCATCGGTGGCAGCATCGAGGTCGAGTCGGCGCCGGCCGAGTTCGCCGACGCGCCCGGCCTGCTGCGCAGCAGCGGCAGCGTGTCGCTGGGCGCGCGCAGCGTCGACCGCAGCGTCTCGGCGGCGCTGAGCGCCGGCGTCGCCAACGAGCGCCTGAGCATCGCCTACAGCGGCAACCGGGTGCGCGCCAACAGCTACCGCGACGGCAACGGCGACCAGGTGCGCGACAGCCTCTACAAGAGCACCAACCAGAGCCTGACCATGGCGGCGCAGGGCGGCGGCCAGCTGCTCACGCTGCGCCTGGGCACCCAGCGCATCCCCTACCAAGGCTTCCCCAACCAGTACATGGACATGACGCGCAACCATGCCGATTTCGCCAACCTGAACTACAACGGCGCGCTGGCCTGGGGCAAGCTGGACGCCCGCCTGTACTGGCAGCGCACCGAGCACGACATGGGCTTCTTCAGCGCCGAGCGGGCCGGCAAGATGCCGATGCTGACCGAGGGCCGCGACCGTGGCTACGCCGTCAAGGCCGAGCTGCCGCTGGCGGCCGGCGGCGCCCTGCGCCTGGGCCACGAGTACCACAGCTTCCGCCTCGAGGACTACTGGCCGTCCGTGCCGGGCGCGATGATGATGTCGCCGCTGGTCTACTTGAACATCCACGACGGCAAGCGCGACCGCGTCGTCCTGTTCGCCGAGTGGGACCAGGCCGTCAACGCGCAGTGGAGCACCCAGCTCGGCCTGCGCGGCGAGCGCGTCAACAGCGACGCCGGCCAGGTCCAGCCCTACAACTACACGATGATGAACGCCGCCGACGTCGACGCCGCCAAGCTCTTCAACAGCCGCGGCCACGCCCGCCGCGACAACAACGTCGACCTGACCGCGCTGGCCCGCTACGAGGCCGGCGCCGGCGCCAGCTACGAGTTCGGCTACGCCCGCAAGACCCGCTCGCCCAACCTGTACGAGCGCTACACCTGGGGCCGTGGCACCATGGCGATGCGGATGATCAACTGGTTCGGCGACGGCAACGGCTACGTCGGCAACCTCGACCTCAACCCCGAGGTGGCGCACACCCTCAGCGCCAGCGCCGACTGGCACGACGCGGCGCGCCAGCGCTGGAGCGTCAAAGTGACGCCGTACTTCAGCTTCGTGCGCGACTACGTCGACGCCGACGCCATCGGCAGCTTCAACCCCTACGGCGTGAAGACGGCCAGCGGCCGGCTGCTGCGCTTCGCCAACCACGACGCCCGCCTGTACGGCGTCAACCTGGCGTGGAACCTGGCGCTGGCGCAGGACGCCCGCTTCGGCAAGCTGGCGCTGAAGGGCACGGCCAGCATCACCCGTGGCGAGCGCACCGACGGCCTCGACCTGTACCGCATGATGCCGTTCAACGCCAGCGTCGCCCTCGAACAGGCGCAGGGCGCCTGGCACAACACGCTCGAGGCCAAGCTGGTCGGCCGCAAGCACCTGGTCGACAGCCAGCGCCTGGAACCGGAAACCGGCGCCTACGCCGTGTTCAACGCCCGCGCGCAGTACCAGGCCGGGCGCAACGTCAGCCTGTCGGCCGGCGTCGGCAACCTGTTCAACCGCTACTACGCCGACCCGATGGGCGGGGTCGACCTGGCCGGCATGGCGGCGAGCCGCAGCGGCACCCTGCGCGCGCTGCCCGGCTACGGCCGTTCCTTCGACCTGGGGCTGACTTACTCCTTCTAAGCCGCCCCGTTTCAAGGCTGCCTTTCCCGGGGCAAATGAGTGTTGGCGCGGCCGTGGAAGGTGTTACCATGGCCGCTCAAAGATGCGCTGCTGCCGACCAGGCGGCGTTTGATCAGCACTCCTGGCTGGTTGACGATATTTTTGTCCGCACGCCACCAGGAAAGCAGCTCAGATGCATACCGATCCGTCCCCCATCCCGTCGTCGACGGGGCCGTGGCTGCACCAGCGCACGCTGGACCAGCTGGCCAGCCACGGCTGGTCGCAACAAAACCACTTTCTTTCCGATGAACTGACGCTGGCGCTGGCGGCCGAATGCCGCTCGCTGGCCGCCACCGGCGCGTTGACGCTGGCCGCCGTCGGCCGGGGCGACGCGCAGGCGCTGCGGCCGGACATCCGCGGCGACCGCACGCGCTGGCTGGCGGCCGGCCAATCGGACGCCTGCGACCGCTACCAGGGCATCATGGAACAGCTGCGGCTGGCGCTGAACCAGGCCTTCTTCCTCGGCCTGGACAACTACGAAAGCCATTTCGCGCTGTATGCGCCGGGCGCCGGCTACCAGCAGCACCTGGACCGCTTCCGCGACGACGACCTGCGCACCGTGTCGGCGGTGATCTACCTGAACGCCGACTGGCCGAACGGGCAGGGCGGCGCGCTGCGCCTGCATCCGCAGGGCGGGCCGACGCTCGACATCGCGCCGCTGGGCAGCCGGTTGGTGCTGTTCCTGTCGGCCGACATGCTGCACGAGGTGCTGCCGGCGACCTGCGAACGGCTGTCGCTGGCCGGCTGGTTCCGCCGCCGCAGCTAGGTCCCGGCGTTCCGTTCGGTTCTCTACCCCGCACTGCGATACGCCACGGGGTCCGACCCCGCATGGGGTCAGACCCCTTCGCCCCTGGGGTAAGTAAGCCGGGGGAATCTTTTTCTCTTGATAATATGGCGTTTTTAACTATACTATGCGGTATAGTATGTATCTTGATAGAAAAGCCATGCCGCCAAACACAAAACCTACTCAACACCGGGAAACCAAGCTGCCGCGCACCGCCTGGTTGGAGTCCGGCCTGGGCCTCCTGTCCGGGACCGGCCCGCAGGCCATCACCGTCGAGCAGTTGTGCAAGAGCGTGGGGCGCTCCAAGGGCTCCTTTTACCACCACTTCGCCGACGTCAAGACCTACGGTGACGCGCTGGTGTCGTTCTGGGAACAGCGCGACACCGAGAGCGTGATGCGGATGGTCGACCAGTCCGCCGGCGCCTGGCAAAAGCGGCAAGCCTTGGCGGGCCTGGCCTTGTCGCTGGACGGCAGCACCGAGCGCGCCATGCGCCAGTGGGCGGCCAGCAATGCCGACGTGGGCGGCCGGGTGGCGGTGATAGACCAGCGCCGCATCGCTTACCTGGCCGGTCTGATCGACGAGATCAACGGCCACGGCGATCCGGCCGACGCGCTCGACCTGGCGCGCATCGAGTACGCCACCTTCGTCGGCCTGTTCTATGTGCTGCCCTGCGGCCAGCGCGTCGATTCCAGCCGCATGTTGCGGCGCTTCTTGATGTTGATGACGCCGGCGGCGCCGCCCTTGCCGCCCAACTGGCCCGATGCCTGACTTCATTTTGTTAGTTCGCCGTACCTTCCCTGTCCGGCATGAACACCTGCCTTTTTTGACTCATCTCTTTGAAAGCACACATGAACCGACCACTGCTCGCCGCCACGCTGCTGGCCACCTTCACCGCCCTGTTGCACACCTTCGTCGGCACGCCCGAGATTGAAGGCCCGCTGCTGCAGTCGGGCCTGCCCTCCGAGGTCAGTCTACTACTGCTGGCCTGCTGGCATTTGGTCACAGCGGCGCTGGTAATCTCGGCGCTCGCCTTGGGCCTGGCGCTGCGGCCGACAGCGGCGTGGGCGCGGGCCACGGTCCGGCTGGTGTCCTATCTATGGTTGAGCTTTGGCACGGTGTTCGTCCTGGTCGACCTGATTTACGTCGGCCCGGCCATGCTGTTGCGGCTGCCGCAATGGGTGCTGTTGCTGCCGGTCGGCGCGCTCGGCCTGTGGGGCGCGCGGGTCGACCGCCGCAAGCAGATCGACGCCGGCGCTGGCGCCGCCTTCGCCTAAGTGCTCAGGCCGGCTGCGCGCCGCCGCGGCGCGGTTCGCCGACCAGGCCGCGCCGCGTCGCCAGCACCACCGCGTGGGTGCGGGCGGTGGCGCCGAGCTTGTCGAACAGGCCCTTGACGTGGGTCTTGACGGTGCCGACGCCGATGCCCAATTCGCGCGCGATCGACTTGTTGCAGCAACCCTCGGCCAACAACTGCAGCACGTCGCTCTCGCGTCCGGTCAGGCCGACGCGGGAGAAGCTGTCGGCCACGCAGCGGCTCAGCTCCGGGCTGATGTAGCGCAGGCCGCGGCCCAGCGCGCGCACGGCCGTCAGCAGCTGCCCGGCGTCGCAGCTTTGCAGCAGATAGCCGTGCACGCCGGCCGTCATCGCGGTGTGCAGCTCCCATTCGCGGTCGAGCTGGGTCACCACCAGCACGCGCGCCACCGGCGCCGGGCCGTGGCCCTCGGCCGGGCGCACCCGCGCCAGCCCCTGGCGGTAGTCGGCCAGCACCACGTCGACACCGTCGCCGGTCGCCTCGTCCAGGCTCAGCTCGATGTCGGCGCAGGCGCGCAGCAGCGCCACCAGGCCGGCGTTGACGATGGCGTCCTGGTGGATCACCAGCACGCGGATTTTTTCAGCGCGATTCATAGACTTCTCCGTAACAATGATGCCCCTTACGAATCGGGCGTGAATGGATCTTTGGGCAGCAGCAGCCGGCGCCGGCCGAACAGCCTGGCGTCCAGGGCGTAGGCGCCGGGGCCGAGCAGCAGCAGCGCCAGCGCGCCGCACACCGCCACGGCCGGCGCCGGCCCGGCGCTGGCCCAGTTGTTGAACAGGCTGAGCGCCTGGTAGACGGCGCAGACCGCCGCCGCCAGCGGCGTCAGCAGGCCCAGGCCCAGCAGCATGAGCAGGGCCAGCAGCAGCCACCACCAAGGCGGCAGCGCGCCGCCCAGGCTGTCTAGCAGCAGGCGGATGGCCACGGCCAGGCGCAGCAGCAGCAGGCCGGCGCCGGGTCCGCCGGCGGGAAAACTCGAGGTGAATCCATGCATGGCGGGGGCGGCCCGGTGGGCTAAGCTGTCATGGCATGCAGCTTAGCGGTGTGCCGGGCGCGGCGCAGCCCCCGATCGGGTTGGCGCGCGCTAACCCTATCGGGGTATGGCAGGAACGGCAATCTTGTGACACACTGGGCGGCTCGGTAGAACCAGATGGAAGGCGCAATGAACACAGGCAGCGACAGCAGCGCCCACCCGGCAACCGAGGCGGCCCCGCCCATCACGGTGATGACGGTCGACGACCATCCGCTGTTCAGGGAGGGCATCGCCAGCGTCATCGAGGACGAGGCCGACATGCGCCTGCTGGCCGAGGCCACCAGCGGCCGCGAGGCGATACAGCGCTACCGCGAGCTGCGTCCCGACGTGACGCTGATGGACATCCAAATGCCGGACATGAACGGCATCGACGCGACCATGGCGATCCGGCGCGACTTCCCCAACGCCCGCATCGTCGTGCTCACCACCTACGAGGGCGATGTGCTGGCGCAGCGCGCCATCAAGGCCGGCGCGGTCGGCTACCTGCTCAAGAGCATGCTGCGCAAGGAGCTGCTGGCGACGGTGCGCAACGTGCACGCCGGCCGCCGCTGCATACCGGCGGCGGTGGCCAGCGGCATGGCGGCGCACTGGCACGTCGACGCGCTGAGCAAGCGCGAGCTCGAGGTGCTGCAGCTGGTCGCCGGCGGCCAGAGCAACAAGCGCGTCGGCGTGCTGCTGGCCATCTCCGAGGAGACCGTCAAGGTGCACATGAAGAGCATCCTGGCCAAGCTGGCCGCCAGCGACCGCACCCACGCCGTCACGCTGGCCATCGAGCGCGGCATCCTCGACCTGCGCGCCTGCGGCACGGTCGGCGTGATTTGAGTGCCGACAGGATGAGAGTGGCCGATTGTATTTGATTAGGTTTGATTGACTTTGATTGACATGCTTGGAGGGCAATGCAAGAATGACCTCGCTCTCCCCAAGAAACCAATTTGAAGGAATCATTTATGGCACAGACGGAAACCAAAGTGATTACCGCACATATCCCTTTGCCGCTGGCCGACAAAGTCGATCAATTGGCATCCCGGCTCGAGCGTTCGCGCGGCTGGATCGTTAAACAGGCGCTCAGCGCTTGGGTTGACCAAGAAGAGGAGCGCAGTCGCCTCACGCGCGAAGCGATGGCCGATGTGGCCGCCGGGCGTGTCATCGATCATCAGTCGGTGCAGGCGTGGGCAGACAGCCTTGGCACCGACAGGCCGCTGGCCGCGCCGGTGCTGCCTTGATGGACTTGCGCTGGACCAGCAAGGCACTCTCCGATTTGATACGGCTGCATGAGTTCTTGGCGACGGTGAACAAGCCGGCCGCTGCCCGTGCCGTGCAGTCGCTCACGGCCGCCGCCGCCAGTTTGCTGGCGAATCCACGCATAGGCGAACGGTTGGAGGAATTCGACCCACGCGACATCCGCCGCATCCTGGTTGGCCGCTACGAGCTGCGCTATGAGATCGAGGCGTCAACGATTTACCTCTTGCGGCTGTGGCACACGCGTGAAGACCGCTAGAGTCCAACTCCTGCGCGGCTAGCGCAGTCTGTCGCTGCGCGCCAGCCAGCCGTTCAGGCGGCCGAGCCAGGTGCGCGCCGGCGCGCGCGCGTAGGCCCGCGCCGCCACCACCCGCAGCGTCACCTCGGTGCCCTTGCCGGGAGCGCTCCACAACTCCACCTCGCCGGGAATCTTGCCGGCGCGCTCGCGCATGCCGGTCAGGCCCCAGTGGCCGGGCCGCCGGCCGGCGCGCAGCACCGTCTCGTCCATGCCCTTGCCGTCGTCGCGCACGCGCAGTTGGAACTGCCCGCGGCCGTAGATCAGCTCCAGTTCCACCTCGCCGGCGGCGCCGTGCTGGAAGGCGTTCTGCAGCGCCTCGCGGCCGATGTGGTAGACGTTTTCGCAGGCGTTCTCCGCCAGCGGCATCGGCTCGCCCGTCAGCGCCAGGCTGAAACGCGGCGGGTACTGCTCCTCCAGCGCCTGGCCGCACTGGGCGAAGGCCAGCGGCAGGTCGCCGCCGTGCGAGGGCTCGACACGCAGGCCGGTCAGCTGGTTGCGGCCCTCGACCATCACCGCGTCGGCCTGGTCGAGGATCTTCTCGGCCAGCGCGCGCGCCTCGCCGTCGGCCGGCAGGCGCTTGAGCAGGGTCTGGAAGCGCAGGATCAGGCCCTGCACGCTTTGCAGGAAGGTGTCGTGCAGCGCGCGGGCGATGCGCTCGCGCTCGTCGAGGCGTTCGACCATGCGCTGTTGCAGCTGGCGCGTGACCTGGCGCATGCGCAGCAGGTACAGCAGCCACAGCAGGCCGGCCGCCACGGCCAGGCACAGGGCGGTGAACCAGCCGGTCTGCACGAAGGACGGGCGGATGCTGAAGCGCAGCTCGGCCGCCTGCGGGTTCCACATGCCGTCCTCGTTTGCCGCCATCACGCGGAACTTGTAGTCGCCCGGCGCCAGGTTGGTATAGAAGGCTTGGCGCAGGCGGCCCGGATCGTGCCAGTCGGCGTCGTAGCCGTCGAGCCGGTAGCGGAAGGCGATCCGCTCCGGCATCGACAGGCCGAGCGCGGTGAAGTCGAGCCGCAGGGCGCGGGTGTTGGCCGGCAGCGCCAGGCCGGCGCGCGCCGGGTAGGCGCGGCCGTCGGCCGTCACGCCCTGGATCTGCAGCGGCGGCGGCAGGCGGTTGCGGCGGATGGCGGCCGGGTCGATCCAGCTGATCTGGCTGGCGGTGGACAACCACAGCCGGCCGTCCGAGGCCTCGACCAGCGAAGGCACCGGGCGGATCTGCGCGGCGGCGCCGACCAGGCCGTCGTGGGCGTCGAAGCGCTCGTAGGCGACGCCGCTGCCGGGCCGGCGCAGCGCGGCGGCCAGCTCGGCGGCGCCGATGTGGCTCAGGCCGTCGGCGCCGAACAGCCACAGCTCGCCGGCGCCGCTGCGCACGATGCCGGAGACGCCGCGGAAGTCCTCGCCGCCGCGCCCGCGCAGCGGCACGAAGCGGCGGCGCGCGGCGTCGAACCAGGCCACGCCGCGCTCGCCGCCGGCCCACAGCTGGCCGTCGCGCCGGTGCAGCGTCAGCACGGCGCCCAGCTCCAGGCCCTGGGCGGCGTCGTACACGGCGACGCGGCCCCCCTCGACGCGGGCGACGCGGTTGCGCGGATAGCCGGCCCACAGCACGCCGTCGTCCTGCGTCAACAGGCTGACGGCGTAGCTGTCGGGCAGGCCGGCCAGGCCGCCGTTCTTGATCCAGTCGCCCTGGCGCAGCAGGTACAGGCCGGCGCGCGAGAACGACAACCACATGTCGGCGCCGCCGCCGTGGCTGATCGCCTGCAGGTCGTAGCCGTCGGCGGCCGCCGGCCGGGCGATGCGGCGCATCCGCCTGCCGTCGCGGCGCCACAGTTCCTGCTCGGCGCCGAGCCAGACGGCGCCGTCCGGCGCGCGGTAGGCAGCCGAGACGAAGGCGCGCGCCAGGACGCCGCGCTGGCCCTCCGGGCCGAACAGGCGCAGCGGGCCGGCGCGGTCGCCCACCAGCATGCCGCCGTCGGCGCCGGGCAGCAGGAAGGCGTGGTCCAGCTGCGCCTCGGTGGGCACGGTGGCCAGGCGGTTGCGACGGAAGCGGTCGACGCCGGCCGAGGTGCCGATCCACACATTGCCCTCGCGGTCCTGGAAGAAGCACTGCGGCAGGCCGCCGCTCAGGCCGTGGTCGCGGGTCAGCAGCTGGCCCGGCGGCGGCGGCAGATTCTGCCGCTCGGGCAGGCGGCGCTGCACGCTGTCGGCGCGCATCAGCCACATGCTGCCGTCGCGGTCGAAGTGCATGCCGCTGCCGGGCAGCTCGGCCTTGGCCGGCGTGCCGGCCGGCGGCGCCTCGGTGCGCATGCGGTAGTAGCTGTCGACCGCGTCCGAGGCCCACAAGGTGCCGTCCGGCGCCAGGCCCATGCCCATCAGGTCGAGCCGGGGCCAGGCCGGCGCGAAGCGCTGCTCGCCACGGCGGCGGAAGTAGACGCCGCCCTGCATCGAGATCCATTGCGTGCCGGCGCGGTCGAAGATCACCTGGCGGCCGATGCGCGAGGGCAGCCCCAGCTCGGCGCCGGCCGCCACGAAGCGCCCCTCCAGCAGGCGCGCCATGCCGTCGCGGGTGGCGGCCCAGACCACGCCGTCCGGCGCCCGGCTCAAGTGCATCACGGCGCCGTCGGGCAGGCACTCGGCCACGCCGTAGTGCTCGGCGCGGCCGTGGTGGAAGTGGCTGACGCCGCCGAAGCGGTAGCCCAGCCACAGGCCGCCCTCGGGCGGCGCGTACATCGCCAGCACGTTGGGCGACGACAGGGCGTGGCCGTCGATGGCGTCCATCCGCTCGAAGCGCTTGCCGTCGAAACGGAACAGGCCGGTGGCGGTGGCCAGCCACAGCCAGCCGTCGCTGGTCTGCACGAAGTTCAACACGTCGACCGGCGCGCCGTCCTGCGCACCCCAGCTGGTGTGGCTGAATTCGTCGAGCAGGCGTGGTCGCGCCGCGCCGGGCGCCGCTTGGGCGGGGGCCGCAGCGCGCGCCTGTGGCGGTGCCTGGGTCTGGCCGGGGCCGACCGTCAACAGCAGGGCGAGCGCCGCGGCCAGGCGCCGCGCCGGCAATGGGAAAGTGTGAAATCGCATGGCCGGCATCTTAGCATCGACTTGACGCAAAGATAACGCCGTGTGCGCGCCGGCCGGCTCCCTCCAAGGGGGGAGGCTGCGCTCACTTGTATTGGTGATTCGCCAAGCCACGCCGCTGGCTATTCTGGTGGTACTCGCCGTGGTGCGCCGTGAGGGCGCGGCGGCGGGTCACCACCACCACCAGGGAGCAAGCAATGACAACAGAAGACCAGGCGCCGGAATTGAACCGGCGCCGCCGCAGCGTGCTGCTGGCAGGTGCGGGCGCGGGGGCCGGCGTCGCGCTTGCCGCCGGCTTGCCGCTGGCTGCGATGGCGGCGCAGAAGGCCGGCGCCGCCCAGGCGCCACACCATTCACATTCCAAAGGAGTCAAACAGATGGGCACTATCACCACCCGCGACGGCGTTGAACTGTATTACAAGGACTGGGGGCCGCGCAACGGCCAACCGATCGTCTTCAGCCACGGCTGGCCGCTCAATTCGGACAGCTGGGAATCGCAGATGATGTTCCTGGCCTCGCAGGGCTACCGCTGCGTGGCGCACGACCGCCGTGGCCACGGCCGCTCCAGCCAGCCGTGGGACGGCAACGACATGGACCACTACGCCGACGACCTGGCCCAGGTGATCGACAAGCTGGACCTGAAGAACGCCGTGCTGTTCGGCTTTTCCACCGGCGGCGGCGAAGTGGCGCGCTACATCGGCCGCCACGGCACCAAGCGCGTCGCCAAGGCCGGCCTGATCTCGTCGGTGCCACCGCAAATGCTGCAGACCGCCGCCAACCCGGGCGGCCTGCCGCTGAAGGTGTTCGACGACATCCGCGCCGGCTCGCTGGCCGACCGCGCGCAGCTCTACCAGAACATCGCCAGCGGCCCGTTCTTCGGCTTCAACCGGCCCGGCGCCAAGG
This sequence comes from Rugamonas sp. DEMB1, assembly GCF_029834475.1. Lineage (GTDB taxonomy): Bacteria > Pseudomonadota > Gammaproteobacteria > Burkholderiales > Burkholderiaceae_D > Rugamonas > Rugamonas rubra. The sequence goes on from NZ_CP122407.1 coordinate 2,727,245, forward strand.
TCTCGCAGGGCATGATCAACTGGTGGTGCGCGCAGGGCATGCAGGCCGGCCACAAGAACACCTACGATTGCATCAAGGCCTTCTCCGAGACCGACTTCAGCGAGGATCTGAAGAAGTTCAACATCCCGACCCTGATCGTGCACGGCGACGACGACCAGATCGTGCCGATCGACGCCGCCGGCCGCGCCGCCGCCAAGCTGGTGAAGAACGCCACGCTGCTGGTCTACGCCGGCGCGCCGCACGGCCTGACCGACACCCACAAGGACAAGCTCAACGCCGACATGCTCGCCTTCATCAAGGGCTGAGCCCCATCCCATCCCATTCAACGCAAAGGAAACCACCATGTCCATCAAAGCCACCCCAACCCCCGGTTCGCAATTGATCTCGCCGCAGGACCACACGCTGATCATGATCGACCACCAGTCGCAAATGGCCTTCGCCACCCACTCGATCGACGCCGTCACCCTGCGCAGCAACGCCGCCCTGGTGGCCAGCGCGGCGGCCGGCTTCGGCGTCTCGACCATTGTCACCTCGGTGGCCGAGAAGAGCTTCTCCGGTCCGATCTTCGACGAGATCAAGGCCGCCTTCCCGCGCCTGGAGGTGAGCGACCGCACCTCGATGAACACCTGGGAGGACGCCAACGTCATCGCCCGCGTCAACGCCATCGGCAAGGACCGCTTGGTGCTGGCCGGCCTGTGGACCTCGGTGTGCATCGTCGGCCCGGCGCTGTCGGCGCTGGAGCAGGGCTACGAGGTGTATGTGATCGCCGACTGCTGCGGCGACGTCTCGCCCGAGGCGCACCAGCGCGCCATGGAGCGCATGGTGCAGGCCGGCGCGCGGCCGATGACCTCGCTGCAGTACATGCTCGAGCTGCAGCGCGACTGGGCCCGTGGCGAGACCTACGAGCTGACCACCGGCATCGCCAAGAAGTTCGGCGGCGCCTACGGCCTGGGCATCATCTACGCCCAGACCATGTTCAACGCCCACGAGGGCTAAGCCCGGCGCGGCCGCGCCCCGCCTCGCTCCGCCTCGCTGCGCCTGCCCGCGACGGCGGGCCTGGCGGGACGGGAGCGGCCGCCCCGGCGCCCCATCCATTGGAGCCTCATCATGAAAATTTATTTGGTATCGTTGGCGGCGGGGCTGCTGGTCGGCGTCATCTACGGCGTGCTCGACGTGCGCTCGCCGGCGCCGCCGGTGATCGCCCTGGTCGGCCTGCTCGGCATCCTGCTGGGCGAACAAATCCCCCCGCTGGTACGCCAGTGGCGCGCGCCGGAGGCGGCCAAGGTGGCCTGGTTCGGCGACCAGGTCAAGCCGCACTGTTTCGGCCAACTGCCCGGCGCCGCCGACAAGAGCAAGACCGCCAAGGCCGACGCCTGACCCTTCACCCCGGAGCACCCCGACATGAGCAATACCAGCCAATCCAGCAGCACCCACCCGGACCTGATCCTGCACCGCGGCCTGTTCACCACGCTCGACCGCGGCAATCCGCACGCCGAGGCGGTGGCCATCAAGGACGGCCGCTTCAGCCGCGTCGGCCGCGCCGACGAGATCATGGCGCTGGCCGGCCCGGCCACGCGCATCATCGACCTGAAGGGCAAGCGCGTGCTGCCCGGCCTGATCGACAACCACATCCACATCATCCGTGGCGGCCTCAATTTCAACCTCGAGCTGCGCTGGGACGGCGTGCGCAGCCTGGCCGACGCGATGGCCATGCTCAAGGCGCAAGTGGCGATCACGCCGGCGCCGCAGTGGGTGCGCGTGGTGGGCGGCTTCACCGAGCACCAGTTCGTCGAGAAGCGCCTGCCGACCATCGAGGAGCTCAACGCGGCGGCGCCGGACACGCCGGTGTTCATCCTGCACCTGTACGACCGCGCGCTGCTGAACGGCGCCGCGCTGCGCGCCGTCGGCTACAGCAAGGACACGCCTGAGCCGCACGGCGGCCAGATCCTGCGCGACGCCGGCGGCAACCCGACCGGCCTGCTGCTGGCCAAGCCCAACGCCGCCATCCTGTATTCGACCCTGGCGAAGGGCCCAAGCTGCCGATGGAGTACCAGCTCAACTCGACGCGCCACTTCATGCGCGAGCTGAACCGGCTCGGCGTGACCGGCGCGCTGGACGCCGGCGGCGGCTTTCAAAACTATCCCGAGGACTACCAGGTGATCCAGCAGCTGGCCGACGCCGGCCAGCTGACCATCCGCCTGGCCTACAACCTGTTCACGCAAAAGCCGCAGCAGGAAAAGGACGACTTCCTCAACTGGACCAAGAGCTCGACCTACCAGCAGGGCGACGACTACTTCCGCCACAACGGCGCCGGCGAGATGCTGACCTTCTCGGCGGCCGACTTCGAGGACTTCCGCCAGCCGCGCCCCGACATGCCGGCCAACATGGAGGACGACCTGGAGGGCGTGGTGCGGGTGCTGGCGCAGAACCGCTGGCCGTGGCGCATGCACGCCACCTACGACGAGACCATCAGCCGCGCCCTCGACGTGTTCGAGAAGGTCAACCAGGAGATCCCGCTGGCGGGATTGAACTGGTTCTTCGACCACGCCGAGACCGTCTCCGACCAGTCGATAGACCGCATCGCCGCGCTGGGCGGCGGCATCGCCGTGCAGCACCGCATGGCCTACCAGGGCGAGTACTTCGTCGAGCGTTATGGCCACGGCGCGGCCGAGGCGACGCCGCCGGTGGCCAAGATCCTGGCGGCCGGCGTGAAGGTTTCTGCCGGCACCGACGCCACCCGGGTCGCCTCGTACAACCCGTGGGTCTCGCTGGCCTGGCTGGTCACCGGTAAAACCGTGGGCGGCATGCAGATGTACCCGCGCGCCAATTGCCTGGACCGCGAGACGGCGCTGCGCATGTGGACCGAGAACACCACCTGGTTCTCCAACGAGGTGGGCAGGAAGGGCCGCATCGAGGTGGGCCAGCTGGCCGACTTGATGGTGCCGGACCGCGACTTCTTCGCCTGCGCCGAAAGCGAGATCGCCGACATGAGCGCGCGCCTGACCATCGTCGGCGGCAAGGTGGTCTACGCCGCCGGCGAGTTCGCCGAACTCGACCAGGCGCCGCCGCCGGCCATGCCGGACTGGTCGCCGGTGCGCCGCTTCGGCGGCTACGCCGGCTGGGGCGAGCAACTGGGCCGTGGCGCGGCAGCGCGCAAGGAGCAAGAGAAGCAGGAACTGCTGCGGCGCCAGCAGCAGGCCGCCTGCGGCTGCGCCCACCAGTGCAATGTGCACGGCCACCAGCACGCCACCGCCTGGACCAGCAAGCTGCCGATCGCCGACTTGAAGGGCTTCTGGGGCGCGCTGGGCTGCGCCTGTTGGGCGGTGTGAGATGGAGCGCGACGCCATGAACCGACCGCCGCGGCAAGCATCGCCAGCGCGGCAAACAGCGCAGCAACCATCACCGCAAGCGGCGCAGCGGCCACCGGGCCAACCAAGCGCGGCGGCGGACCGCCCGGGCATCGGCGGCCGCCTGCGCGCGCTGGCCGGCGCGCCCGCAGTGCGCTGGCTGTGCCTGCTGCTGCTGTGCGCCGCCTACCTGCAGGGCGGCTTCAACAAGCTGAGCGACTTCGCCGGCGCCGTCGGCGAGATGCGCCATTTCGGCCTGGCGCCGGCCTGGCTGTTGGCGGCGCTGGTCATCGCCGGCGAGCTGGGCGCCTCGGCGCTGATACTGGGCGGCTTCTATCGCTGGCTCGGCGCCGGCTTCCTGGCGCTGTTCACGCTGGCCGCAACGCTGGTCGCCAACCGCTACTGGGAGATGGCCGGCATGGAGCGCTTCATGGCGGCGAACAGCTTCTACGAGCACCTCGGCCTGGCCGGCGCCTTCCTGCTGGTGGCCTGGCACGACCTGCAAGGGCCGGCTGCGGCCGGGCGGCGCTGACATGGCGGCCAGCCAAGCGCCGGTCGGCGCGGCGCCGATGGACGGCCCGCTGTTGGGTTTTGTCGCCGGCTATGTCGACACCCTGTGCTTCATCGGCCTGTTCGGCCTGTTCACCGCCCATGTGACGGGGAACTTCGTGCTGATCGGCCGCGCCCTGGTACAGCCCAGCCACGACATCCTGCTCAAGCTGCTGGTGTTCCCCGTGTTCGTGCTGTTCGTCGGCCTGACGCGGGCGCTGGTGCTGCGCTGGCAGCGCCTGGACGCGCCGGCGCTGCGCAACTGCATGCTGCTGCAGTTGCTGCTGCTGTCGGCCGGCGCCGCGCTGGGCTGGCTGGCGGCGCCCTCGGCCCGGCCCGGCGCGCCCGGCGTGCTGTTGACCGGCATGGTGTGCGCGGCGGCGATGGCGGTGCAGAACGCCTACGGCAAGCTGTTGATGCCGGGCGGGGCCGCCACCACGGTCATGACGGGCAATGTGACCCAGCTGGTGATCGAACTGGTCGACTGGCTGCGCGGCCACGACGGTGCGCGGGCGCGCGCCGCCGTGCTGTGCTGGCCGGTGCTGGCCTTCGCCGGCGGCGCCGTCGCCGGCGCCTACGCCTTTGTGCTGTGCGGCTTCGCCGGGCTGTTGTTGCCGGCCTTGCTGCTGGCGCGGCTGGCGTGGCGCCGCGCCGATTCCTGATGCCTGCGTACAACAAAGCCGCCGCAGGGGCCGATCTGCACTACAATCGGAATCGTGTTTGGCGTAGCACCATGCCGCGTCGCGGCCCTGGGCTGCTCGCCGTTTTCCACCACGAGGCCGCGCCCATGATTCCGATTGCCCCCAACGAAGCCGGCCCTGCCGGCTGCGGCCAATGTAAGAGCGAGGTGCCGCTCGGTTTCGACTTCGAGTACGCCTACCAACCCATCGTCGATCTGCGCACCGCCAGCGTTTTCGCCCACGAGGCGCTGGTGCGCGGGCCGAACGGCGAGTCGGCCCAGTCGGTGCTGGCCCAGGTGAACGACAGCAACCGCTACCAGTTCGACCAGGCCTGCCGCGTCAAGGCGATACGCGGCGCGGCCGAGCTGGGCATCCAGGAGCTGTTGTCGATCAATTTCCTGCCGAACGCCGTGTACCGGCCCGAGGCCTGCATCCGCAGCACCTTCGCGGCGGCGCGCGAGTACGGCTTCCCCATCGAACGGATCATCTTCGAAGTGACCGAGGGCGAGCAGGTGACCGACCGGGCCCACTTGGTCAACATCTTCCGCGAGTACCGCCGCTTCGGCTTCAGCACGGCGATCGACGACTTCGGCGCCGGTTACGCCGGCTTGAACCTGCTGGCCGAGTTCCAGCCCGATATCGTCAAGATCGACATGGAGCTGGTGCGCGATGTCGACAGCAGCCGGGCCAAACAGGCCATCGTGCGCGGCATCGTGTCGATTTGCGGGGAGCTGGACGTGCGCGTGCTGGCCGAAGGCATAGAGACACCGGCCGAGCGCGATTTCCTGCGCTCGGCCGGCATCGAGCTGATGCAGGGATATCTGTTCTGCCGGCCCGCCTTCCGCGCCATCGGCGTGGTTGCGCCCGGGTCGCTGGCCTAGCGCGCCTGGCTGGCCGTGACGGCCCTCAAGGGGCGACGAGCGCTGGTAGCGCTATCCCAACATTCTTGTAAAAATCACAAAACAGTAGTGCGTTTGCTCTAAAATACCTGCCATTCCAATGCCATAAGAACAACTCCGCGATCCATTTTCTGTTGTAGACTTGTTGCCTTGCATCAACTTTCTCAATAAAAAACAATAGGGGTAAAGATGAAATCAGCGATTTTGGCGGCCGGTCTGGCCCTCGGCGTATTGGCGCAGGCACCGGCCCAGGCCTGGCAGCAGGAGACCCACCGCCGCATCGTGCTCGACGCGATCGACTACATGAAGGCCAACCCGGCCAGCACCAACTACGCCAAGCTGGCCGCCGGTGTGACGCGCGCCGGCTACACCATGGACCAGTTCGCCAAGGCGCTGGGCCAGGGCGCCTACGACGTCGACGACTTCGCCGACACCTACCTGTGCGGCGCCACGACCGGCAACTGCCAGCAGGCGCCGGTGTGGGGCGCCGGCGCCAGCATCGTCAAATACACCTCCTACTGGCACTTCCAGAACCACACCTCGGGCGCCGACGTGCACGGCAACCCCTTCGGCGGCTACAACTATGCCAAGCTGGCGGTGGCAGGCGACGTCGACAACATGGCCGCCGGCTGGCTCTACGGCGACTACCTGGACGACGGCGCCGGCGGCCTGAAGGGCTTGTTCGGCGACAGCAGCAAATACAACAGCTTCGGCGTCACCGAGGCGCACTACCGCCTGGGCGGCAGTTCCACCGCCGCGCAGTACGCCGACTTCGAGAAGGCGCCGTTCCAGCCGATCGACAACCTGGGCCAGTACTGGTGGCAGCAGTTCCTCGCCCAGCCGACCGCGCAGACGCTCGGCTTCGTGCTGCACACCACCGACCTGCTGCAGCCGCACCACACCTGGACCAGCTCGGCGCACGACCACGGCGGCTGGGAGCAGTGGGTGCTCGACTACTACGAGAAGGAAAACCTGAACAATCCGGCGTTGGTGACGGCGGCGCTGGCCGATTACACGCCGGTGCCGGCCGACGGTATCGACATCCGTCCCTTGTTGACCCAGGGCGGCACCTACTCCTACGCCAACGGCGGCATCGTGCTGTCGTCGAAGGACCAGGCCGACCGCAGCCGCGTCGGCCGGCAGATGATCCCGCACTCGATCGCCATGGTGGTCCACGTGCTGAACCGCGCCGCCGAGCGGCTGGCCAATTGAACGAGCGGGGGACGGGCTTGGCGGCGGAGCCGGCGCCGCTCGCCGGCCGGCGCCAACGGCGCCCGGTGGCCTCGCCGCGTGCCCTGTTGGGCGGGCTGCTGCTCGGCCTGACGTTGGCGGCAGCCCTGCCGGCGAGCGCCGAGGTGAACTACGCCGTGCGCGACGCCGCCCTGGCGGCGCGCGTCAACGGCGCGCCGCTGCACGCTTTCGCCCTGGACGCCGCCTGGCGTCTGGCGCGCGCCAAGCAGCCGCAGGTGTCGCGCACGGCGGTCCTGGAGACCTTGATCAGCGAGCGATTGCTGGCCGCCGCCGCGCGCAAGAGCTACGGCGAGGCGGCGCTGTATTCCGGCCAGCGGGTCGGCTTCGCGCAGGACGTGGCGCTGGACGACCAGCTGGCCGGCAGCCTGCGCGGCCTGTACGGCAAGGAGCTGGAACAGGTGCTGCTGCGCCTGCCAGGCGGCAACTTGAACGGCGTGGTCACCGAACGCCCGGCGCTCGACGGCGCGGCGCTCGACGCGGTGTTCGGCAAGCCGGGCCAGCTGCGCCTGGAGCTGGCGCTGGGCGAGCAGCAGCAGACACGGGCGAAGGCCATCGTCGTGCTGCGCTACGCCATGCCCAACGGCGGCAAAGGCGCGCTGAGCTTGTACGATATCTACCGCCGGCAGAACGTGCAGGGCCGCGCCCAGCTGTTCGCCCGCCAGGCCGACTTCGTGCAGCAGCAGGCGGTGCAGAGCCTGGCCGCGCTGTTCGTGCTCGACTGGGCGCGCGGCCGCTTCGGCGCCGCCGCCGTCGACGATCTGCGCGGCGTGTTGGCCGACCAGGAGGCGGTGCTGGCCTTGCAGCGGCTGCACGGCATCGGCATCGACACCGATTCCGGCAGCCCGTTGCTGGAGCAGCTGGCGCGCCAGGTGGGCGCGGCCGAAGTGCAGGCCTACTATAAGCGGCACCAAGAGGAGTTCGCGCGCATCGAGCGGGTCAAGGCGCGGCACATCCGCCTGCCCGACGAGGCCAGCGCGCAGGCTGTGTATGGCGAGCTGCGCGCCGGTGGCGATTTCGCCGCGCTGGCGCGGCGCCACTCGCGTGCGGCCGACGCGCGCAACGGCGGCGAGCTCGGCTGGATCAAACACGAGGGCAAGCCGGACTGGTTGGCGCAGCTGGCCTTCGCCCAGGACAAGGGCGAGGTGTCGCGGCCGATCCGCGCGCCGGTCGGTCCGCACGACCCGGCGTATTGGGAGATCGTGCTGGTCGAGCAGCGTGTGGACGGCGTGCAGGCGGCCGACTCGGAGGCGGTGCGCTATGTCGCCAGCAACGCGGTGGCGCGCGAGAAGGCCCTGGCGCAACTGGCCGCGCTGCGCGCGCGCGTGCTGCGCGAGGCGCGCATCGAACTCAATCGCGGCGTGTTGGACCAAGCTTTGCAGCTGTTGGGGACGGCATCATGAAACCATCTTATGGGCTGGCGGGCTTGTTGTTGCTGGGCGCGGCGGCCTGGTGGAGCTGGCCGCAGCAGGTTGCGCTGGCGCCGTTGGCGTCGTCCGGGACGGCGCGGGACGGCGCCGCGCCGGCCGCCGGCGCGGCCTCCGCTTCGGCGGCGGCCGGGCAGTGGTTCGCGGCCATCGCCGACGACGAGCGGGCGTTGCAGCGCGTGCCCTTGCCGCCGCTCGAGGGCAACCGTTCGGCCTGGTTGAGCATGGCCGAGGCGCGCGAGCACGGCGACAGCCGCACGCCGCCTTTGCAGCGCGACGAGGCGCCGGCGCAGCGCGCCAGCGCGGCCCAGCTGGCCGACCCGCAGGCCTATCGCCAGTATGAACAGGGGCAGAAGCAGCGCATGCTCGGCGCCTACGTGGCGGCGGCCGACAGCGAGCTGCCGGCCCTGCGCGCCGACGTCGAGCGGGCCAGGGCGGCCGGCCTGCCGGCGGCCGACATCGCCAAGGTGGAGGAGAAGATCCGCCGCATCGAGGAGCAGCGCCGCGTCGTCATCAAGGACAATCCGGGCCTGGCCGCCGCGCCGGCGGCGATCAGGCGTTGAAATGTCCGGCGCCTGGGACGTTTTCGTTCTTTTTGGAATCCAGGGCGCCTGGATGCCGGCACATTCCACCGGCGAAGAGCAAGGGTCAGACCCTAGGGTCTGACCCTACTGACGCGGCGTTGGCTTTGCCAGCACTTCGGTACTCGTCGCCCCTAGTAGAAGTAGGGCGTCTTGCGCGCCCACTCGTCGCCCATGTAGCGCTTGTGCAGCAGCTTGAAGGCGTTCTTCGACAAGGCCTTGGCGTCGGCATCCAGGCAGCCGCCACGGGTCGACTGCACCACCACGTGCAGCAGCCACGGCAGGTCCGGGTCGGCCGGCACGGCGGCGGCGCGCTGCAGCACGTGGGCGCCGACGAAGCCGGTCGAGGTGGGCAGGGCGCCCAGGGTCGCCATCTCCTTGCCGCGCGCGTCGGCGCGGCCGGTCTCCGGTGCCGGAGGCGACAGTTCGATCTCGGTGTCCGGCGCGCCCCAGCCGGCGGCGCCGGTGGGGATCTTGCACCACAGGTCGGCCAGCGCCTCGGCCTTGTCGCGCGGCTTGCTGTCGGCCTCGATGCGGCTGCCGTTGACGACCGGCGACAGGCCGTACCGCAGCGCGCTCAACACCATCGCGTGGCGCCGCGCCGGGGCGGCGGGCAGGGTGCGGTATTGGCGCATGGCCTCGGCCAGGGCCGGCGCCGCCTGCGCCAGCTGGGCCGCCTGCAAGGCCAGCTCGCCCTGGCCGAGCAGGTCGGCGCGCATCCAGGCGGCCACGGCGATGCTGGCGCGCAGGCCCGCGTCGAGTTTCGGATGGCCGGCCAGGGCGAGCAACTCGGCGGTGCTCAAGCCGCCGTTGAGCCAGCGCAGGCCGTCGGCCGCCACCTGCGGCGGTTCGGCGGCGCGCGCGCTCTCGCCGGTGTCGGCGTCGGCGCTGCGGCTGACGGTGCGCAGCAGGTAGTTGGCGGCGTCGGATGGCGAGGCGGCCACGGCGAAGCGCTCCTGCAGGAACAGGTTGCGCGCGTTCGACGAGGCGCTGGCCGACAGCGCCGGGCTGGCCAGCATGGCGTCGCCGATGGCGCGCGCCTGTTCGGCCTGGCCCTTGATGCGGTAGTGGCGCGCCAGCGCGTAGCGCAGGGTCAGGTATTCGGGCGAACCGGCCGGCACCTTCAGGGCGGCCTGCTCCAGGTCGGCAGGCATCTGGCCGGCCTTGACGGCGGCGGCCACCAGCCACACACGGGTCTGGCCGGCGTCGCCGCCGCGTTTGCGCCACTGCTGCAGGGCGTGGGCGCGCTGCGGCGCGCAGCCGGCGTCGGCCGCCGTGGTGGCGGCGGTGGTGTTGTCACTGGCGCCATCCGGGCGCGCGCCGCATTGCTGCAGCGTTTGTATCCAGTCGATGAAGCCGGTGGCGCCGCGTAGCTGCTGCGACGCGGCCTGCTTGTCCTTGCTGGTCCATTCGGACAGGCGGTCGTCGGCCAGCACGCGCCAGTCGCCCAGGTGGTCGTCCAGGTACGGATCGGCGCGCGGCTCGTCGAGCAGCCTGCTGAGCTGCTCGAAGCGGGCCTGCGGCGTCAAGCGCACCTGCATGGCGCGGACGATGGCGCGGCTGGCCTCGTGCAGGCTGGCCAGCGCCGGGTCGCGCTGGATCTCTTGCGCGGCGACGGTGATGGCGGCCAGCCGGTCCTCCTGCAGCCCGGCGGCGCCGGCCTTGGCCAGGCGCGCCGCGGCCGGGTTCTGCTCGGCCGCCTGGCCGGCGGCCTGGCTTGCGGCTTGGCTGGCGGCGCGCGCCAGCGAGCGCAGGTTCAGGTAGTCGCCCCATTGCCGCAACGGGTGGTCGGCAGTGGCGCCGATCTGGGCGAAGCGCTGCGCGCTGACGGTGTAGTTGCCGTCGTAGAAGGCGGCGGCGGCCAGCTGGTATTGCTGCATCTGGCGCCAGTACAAGGCCTCGGTGGCCGGCAGCTCGGCCGGCGGCGCCAGCACCACCTTGGGCGCGCCGTAGCCGCGCTGCGGCGCGTCCGGGTCGTCGCCGCAGAACTTGAACACCTGGCGTTGGCTGGCCACCCAGGCCGCCAAGCGCGCCGGCGTGGCGTCGGCCCGTTTGGCCAGTCCGCTCAAGGTGTCGGTGGCGAAGCTGTAGGCGCCGGTCGGGCAGTTCAAATAGCCGCGCGCCAGCATGTCGTTGTCGTTCTTCGGCGCCGGGGCGCGTTTGAGCGCGCTGCCGACGGCGCCCTGCCAGGCGGCGTAGACCTTGGCGCCGTCGCCGGCGTCGAGCCAGCCGCCGGCCTTGCTGCCGAGGGCGCGCTCCAGGCCGCCGCTGCGGTTGGGCTGGCTCTTCAATTCCTGCGCGCCGAGGGCGATGGCGCGCCAGGCGGCGTACAGGTACATTCGTTCAAAGCTGGGCAGCAGCACACCCAGTTCGCCGTTTTGGTAGCGGGCCGGCGCGATGTCGCTGGCGCCACGGTTGACGAAACGGTCGTAGGCGTCGCCGCCGCTGGCGGTGGCGGCGGCGCAGGCCAGGGCCGCGCAGGCGGCGGCGATCAGGCGTAGCATCATGGGGTGGTCCTCGATTGGGAAACGATTTGTGTGGGGGTGAAGGTGGAGCGGCGCCAGGCGCGCCGGTCGAACCAATAGCGTTTGGTGTAGCGCGCCTCGACCTCGGCGCTGAACGGTTCCTGCGGCGAGAAGCCGGCCGTGCCGCCACGGCAGCGCTGGTGCAGCCGCTCCGGTTGGTGTTCGATCAGTTCGCGCAGCTCGGCGTTGTCGCGGCCCATGCGGAAGAACATCGGCACCACCTCGTCGGCGTCGAGGTTGTCGAGCCAGGCGGGCGAGCGGCACCACCAGGTCAGCGCGGTGACGCTCAGGCGCATGCGCGGCGGCAGCGCGGCGCGGATTTGCCGCACCAGCGAGTGGTAGAACTGGCGCTGCGAGGGTTTGGCCTCCATGTCCAGCTGGACCCAGCCGGAGCTGCTGTCGGCGGCGGCGTCGAGCGCGGCGCCGACGATCAGCGCGCGGCTGCCCTCGATGTCCTCGGGCGGATGCACGGTGCTCACTTCGACGTGCAGCACCGGCGTGACGCGGGTGCCGGCCGCCAGCGCCGGCTGGCGCATGCGCGGCCGGGTGCGGATGGCGGCGCCGCTGAGCAGCACATGGCGGTGCAGCACGGCCGCCTCCTGGGCCGACCAGGCGGGCAGTTCGGCCTCGTCCCACAGCCAGGCGATTTGTTGGGCGGCGGCGGGAACGCAGGTGCAGAGCAGGGCGCACAGCAGCGCGGCGGATGGCGCGAAGACGCGGCCGGCGGCGCCGCGACGCGGCTGCCGGCTGGCGGTATGACGGGGGTGAAGCTGCATGGTCAGGCGATTTCTTGGCTGCGCGCCCTTGCCGGGTGCCGGGCGCTCAAGACGAAATTGTAACCGATACAACTGTGCGCAAAAGCCAAGCGCGCCGTATCAAGTCGTTTGCTAGCCGCGTATCCAGCGGGCGAACGGCTTCGGGTCCAGGCCGGCGGGCACGAACCAGGCCTTGCGCGCCAGGTCGTACTCGGCGCCCAGGGCCTTGACCTCCATGCGCTCGTGGAAGGTGGCGCTCAGGTACAGGCGCGCCGGTGCGGCGGGGCGCGGGCGGTCCTCGTTGCGGCCCAGCGCGGCGTCGGCGGCGGCCATGGTCTTGGCCAGCCGCATCTGCGCGATGAAGGGGCTGCGCTGCGCCGGCTCGCTCGGCGACAGCAGGGTCAGGCGCGCCTTGGCGCGGGTGGCGGCGACGTAGAACAGGTTCTCCTCGTCGCGCAGCGCGCACAGCGGGCTGGGGAACTCGCCCACCTCGAGGAAGGGCAGCAGCACGTGGGCGTATTCCTTGCCCTTGGCGTTGGCGACGCATTCGATGGCGACCACGTCCTTGTCGCGCTTGCGGCTGGCGAAAGCCTCGCTGGCGTTGATCCAGGCCCAGAAGTCGCGCAGCGACATGCCGGTGCCGGCCGCCGCCGCGAGGAAGCCGGCGAGCGACTTGGCCACCACGCTGGCGTCGTAGGGCCGCACGAAGATGCGCCGCGCCGCCGTCTCCAGGTGCATCTGCGCGCAGACGGCGCGCAGCGCCTGCTCGGCGTTGGCCTCGGCGCCGGCCTCCTTCAGGCTGGCGATGACCTCGGTGATCTGCCGCGCCGCCGCGCGCGACTGCTCGCGTTCGTCGCTGCTGATGTAGGCGCTGAAGAAGTCGCGCAGCAGCTGCGGGTCCTTGGCGATGGCGAACTTGGCCTGCTCCATCTTCTGCGGCGTCAGCTCGACCTCGGCGAAGATCGCCAGCGCCTCGACGATGCCGGTGCGCACCTCGTAGGATTTGACGGCCTGCAGGTCGTCCAAGGCCAGCGCCATCATCCCGCGCAGGAACAGGATCTCGTCGCGCTGCAGGTAGCCGGCCATCTCCTGCGTGCGGTAGCCGATCTTGGCGCGCATCAGCGCGTTCTCGATGGCCACCGACTGGTGGCGGTCGCGGATCAGGATGGCGCAGCCGTCGAGCGGGTTGCCGTCGCGCTTCCACTGCGCCAGCGCGGCCACGGCCTGCTCGGCGCAGGCGTCGTGGCCGGCGGCGTTGTCGTAGTGGCCGTCGCGGATCTCGGTGCGCAGCGGCAGGTTGGAGTCGACCGGCTTGTGCTTGAACTCGGCCATGGCGTAGGCCAGGTGCGGGCCGTGGCGGTAGGTGTAGGTGAGCGGGTAGCGCACCAAATTCGGGTAGCTGTGGCCGAAGCGGTGGCGCAGGAAGTCCTCGCTGGCCCCGAGCTTGGCGTGGATCACCTGGTCCTTGTCGCCGGCGCCGACGAAGAAGCAGCTCGGCTTGGCGATCAGCGCGTTGAGGATGCGGAAGGCGGCCTCGTTCAAGTCGTGCAGCTCGTCGCAGACGACGACGCGGTAGGCCGCCATGTCCTGCGCCAGGTCGGGCATGGCCGACAGGCTGCGCGCCAGGTCGTAGGTGGCGTCGAAGGGGCCGCGGAACAGCGCGCCCTCGCGGCTGCCCAGGCGGATGCGCTCGTATTCGGTGGCGACCAGGAAGTCGGTCAGGGTCATGTTGAGCTGCTCGGCGCACTCCTCGGGGCCGAGGTAGTCGACGTCGACCTGCTCGAGCCCCATCGTCGCCTTCAGGCTCAGCTGCACGTCGAGGAACTGGCTCAGCGCGATGTTGTGGGTGCGCAGGTCCAGGTCTTCATACAGGCCGCCGAAGCGCGCGCCGGCCTGCTCGATGGCGGCCAGGGCGTAGGGCTTGAGCTGGCGCGGCTGCGGGCAGGCCTTGGCGTCGTCGCTGTCGATGCGGGCCAGCTCGCGGGCGGCGAAGTCCTCGAAGGTCAGCACGGCGATGCGCGCCACGGTGGCGTAGGGCACGCCGACGTCGAGCAGGCGCTGGCGCATCACGTCGCGCGCCTCGGGGGTGAAGGTGAGCGCCAGGATCTGCTCGGGCGCCAGCTTGCGGGCGATGGCCTCGCCGATGCGGATGGCCAGCGTGGTGGTCTTGGCGGCGCCGGCGTTGGCGTCGATCAGCACCACCTTGTTCTGCGCCAGCTGGATGGCGGTCTGTTCCGGGGTGGGGCGCAGGCCTTGCGGGATGAAGCGGGGGAGGTTGGGCTCATTCATTGCGCCCATTATACCGGCCGGGTTGCGGCGGCGGGCCGGCGCCGCGCGCCACGGGGTGGCGCCGGCGCAAACCCGGAACGGCCGGGGTAGGGGGGGCTCAGGCGGCCAGCGGCTGGGGCTTGAGCGCGACCAGCCGGGCGGTGGCGCCGGCGATGAACTGGGCGCCGAAGACGCGCCGCTCGGCCTGGGTGTCGTGGCTGTCGATCAGGTTGGCCAGCAGGTCGGCGGCGGCGGCGGCCATCTTCTGCATCGGCTGGCGCAGGGTGGTCAGGTTGTAGCTGAGCCAGTTGGACGGCTCGACCGCGTCGAAGCCGGCCACCGACAGCCGGCCCGGCACGTCGATGCCGAGCTCGTGGCGGGCGCAGTCGAGGCAGCCGATGGCCATCACGTCGTTGCCGCAGATGATGGCGTCGGGCGCCCGGCCCAGCTGGGCGATGACGGCGCGCAGGCCGTCGGCGCCGCTGCGGTAGTCGTGGTTGCCGGTCACCACCACCGGCGGCGGCAGGCCCAGTTCGGCCAGCCGCTCGCAGGCGGCCTGGCGCCGCTCGGCCGAGGCGCTGGAGTCGGCCGGGCCGTCGACGATGGCGAACTGGCGGTGGCCGGCCGCCGCCAGCCGCGACACCAGCATGCGGCTGGCGTCGCGCTGGTCGCACAGTACGCTGTTCACGCTGTGCATGCGCTGGTCCGAGGCGGCGCGGTTGAACATCACCAGCGGCACGTGGCGCCGCTCGAACTCGCCGATGTGGGCGTCGCTCAGGCCGGCCGAGGCGATCACGCCGTCGACCTGGTATTGCCAGACGTCGGCCAGGGCCTGGTCGACGTCGGCCTCGCGCGCCAGGTTGAACAACAGCACGCGCTTGCCGTGGCGCACCAGTTGCTGGCTCAGCTCGGACAGGGCCTCCGGGTAGTACAAATTGGTCAGGTTGCTGATGATGACCGCCACCATGTTGCTGCGCCGGGTGATCAGGCTGCGCGCGGCGGCGTTGGGGATGTAGTCGAGCTCGGCGGCGGCGGCCATCACGCGGGCATAGGTCTCCTTCGACACGCTGGCGCCGGGCTTGAAGCAGCGCGACACGGCCGACTGCGACACGCCGGCCGCCAGCGCCACGTCGTAGGAGGTGACGCGGCGCGCCTCGTGGGCGGTGGCGCTGGTGGGCGGACTTGCGGGCGGCTTGGCTTTTTTCATCGTCTCGGTGTGCGCGAACGGCCGCTGCGGGACACGGTGCGTGCCGTCGGCGGCCTCTCTTATACGGTCGAGGATAGCCGAATGTATTACTTTATAGCAATACCCCGGGGGATGCTTGCATGAAATAACTTTCCCTAATGCACAAGAAAGGCGCAAACTGCCCAATTGGAGGCCAACGGCCGTGGAAAGTTCGGCCGCCGTGTGCGGCGGCGGCGGCCCGGTCCGCCGGCGGGGGAAATAATCTGATACAATCCCGCCCCTTTATCACCTGAAGGGTCGACATGGCCATTGCTTGCGGCGTCGATTTCGGCACGTCAAATTCCACAGTGGGCTGGGTACGCCCCGGCCACCCGGTGATGCTGGGTCTCGAGGACGGCAAGACCACCTTGCCGTCGGTCGTCTTCTTCAACGCCGAGGACGAGGAGGTCAGCTTCGGCCGGGCCGCGCTGGCCGAGTACCTGGCCGGCTACGAGGGGCGCCTGATGCGCTCGCTCAAGAGTCTGCTGGGCACCAGCCTGATCGACGGCCAGACCGAGGTGGGCGGCCGCGCCTTGCCCTTCCGCATGCTGCTGGCCCAGTTCATCGGCGAGATCAAGCGCCGCGCCGAGCAGTCGGCCGGCCGCGAGTTCACCTCGGCCGTGTTCGGCCGCCCGGTGTTCTTCATCGACGACAGCAAGGCCAACGACCAGCTGGCCGAGGACACGCTGGCCGAGGTGGCCCGTTCGGTCGGCTTCAAGGACATCGCCTTCCAGTTCGAACCGATCGCCGCCGCCTTCGACTACGAGTCGCAGATCGCCCGCGAGGAGCTGGTGCTGATCGCCGACATCGGCGGCGGCACCTCGGACTTCTCGCTGGTGCGCCTGTCGCCAGAGCGGGCCGGCAAGGCCGAGCGGCGCGACGACATTTTGGCCAACGGCGGCGTGCACATCGGTGGCACCGACTTCGACAAATACCTGAGCCTGTCGGCGGTGATGCCGTTGCTCGGCTACGGCAGCCGCCTGCGCAACAACAGCGAGGTGCCGTCGAGCTACTACTTCAACCTGGCCACCTGGCACACCATCAACCTGGCCTACACCAAGAAGATGTGGACCCAGCTGGCCGACATCAGCCGCGACGCCGCCGAACCGGACAAGATGGGCCGGCTGCAAAAGCTGATCGACGAGCGCGCCGGCCACTGGCTGGCGATGAAGGTGGAGGAGGGCAAGATCGCCCTGTCGGCCGACCCGGTGGTGCAACTGGCGCTGGACCGGCTCAGCCCGGCGGCGACCATCGAGCTGCGCCGCGAGGGCTTCGACGAGGCCATAGTCCACCTGGTCGGCTCGGTCGAGAGCACGGTGCTGAACCTGCTGCGCGACGCCGGCGTCAAACCGGAGCAGGTCGACACCGTGTTCTTCACCGGCGGCTCGAGCGGGGTACGCTCGCTGCGCGAGAAGATCGCCGCGCTGGTGCCGGGCGCGCGCAAGGTCGAGGGCGACTTGTTCGGCAGCATCGGCGCCGGTCTGGCCATCGACGCGGTGCGCAAGTTCGGCTGAGTTCGCTGGCAGGGCTTGGGCCGGGGAGATTGGCCGGGCCCGCCCGCTGCGGTACAATCGCGCTCTGTCGTACCGCCCTGTTTGCACCGACTTCGTACCGACCCACCGCGCGGCCCCGGCCGCGCCACAGTAGCTCCACCGCAAGGAAACGCGCAATGAATGTGTTCGACAAACCGATCGTCATGATCGACTTTGAAACCACCGGCCTGTCGCCCGACATGGGCGACCGCATCACCGAGGTGGCTGCGCTGCGCATCGTGGGCGGCCGCGTGGTCGAACGCTATGTCTCGCTGATCAACTGCAAGGTGCGGATTCCCTCCTTCATCACCGGCCTGACCGGCATCACCCAGGCGATGGTCGACGGCGCGCCCTCGGTGGCGCAGGTGATGCCGGCGCTGCTGGACTTCATCGGCGAGGACGCCCTGTCGGCCCACAACGCCAGCTTCGACGAGAAGTTCCTGCGCGCCGAGGCGGCCCGGCTGGGCTTGACGCCGGCGCACCAGGGGCTGGTGTGCTCGCTCAAGCTGGCGCGCCGGGTGTTCCCGCAACTGACGAGCTACAAGCTGGGCAACCTGTCCGGCCAGCTGGGCATCGCCTTCAAGAGCGCGGCGCACAGGGCCGAGTCCGACGCCGAGGTGGCCGCCGAGGTGTTGATCCACATCGGCCACCACATCGGCCGCACCTACGGCATCCGCGAGGTCGACCCGGCGTTGCTGCAGTCGGTCAACAGGCTGGCCGCCGCCAAGGTGCACCAGTTCCTGCAGAGGCAGGCGCCGCCGGTCTGAGCGCTGCCACCTACTGTCGAAAGTACCACAAACCATGATCGTATATCAGCGATAAAATTTTTCGGCTATTTGTGGCGCGGCCAGCAATTTTCCGTGCTACGGCAAAACAGGCTGCAGAGGTGTTGCCAATAAAGTGGCCGTGGGCGCCGGCGAACCCATTTTGGGCAGTTATCATCGTTGCAAAATCGACATTTACTCGCTCCGTCACTAATGACCAATCAAGCAAAGGTGGGCTGACTCCAACTGCAATTCCTTCGAAACGATGCTCAATAAATACGCCTCTTTGGCTATCGCAGCCCTCTGGTTCGACCAAAATTACCTCTACATCATAGTGAGCCGATAGTAAACTACGCGCGATTCCTGTGAGGCTGGCACCTGTCCCCGCGCCGGCAACCAAAATGATTGACTCCACAGCAGGCCAACCTTGTAATTGGGAAACAATTTCCGCTCCCGTTCCATACTCGTGCGCTTTTACATTGCCCGGATTAGAGAACTGATCGATATAGAAATACTGTTTTCCTAAATTTTCGGCATTTCTCTGATGCCATTCGACGACCTCTCTTGGCGTAGATCCCGCTTTCAACATCTCGACGCCAATGAGTGTTGCACCGAACAATTCCAAACAGCGCCGCTTCGTTGGGCTGAAATTCAATCCTACTGCAAGTTCGACCGGCACGCCGAATTCAGAGCACGCAGCAATCAATCCAAATCCAAAATTGCCACCGGTTTTTTCAATGACGGTGGTTTGACCTTGGACTATGGAACCCGATCGAAGTGCATCCTGAATAATATAGCGAGCAGCGCGCACCTTGTGACTTCCGCCTGGGTTATTGCATTCAATTTTTACCAATACTCCGGGCTCAATTTTTTGAAGGTAACTTGGGTTTTCTCCGAAAATAGAGGTGGCCGGAAAATGATTATTTGACCATTTCAGTTGATCTTTTTGGTTCAACATGAGGGGTCCCTTTTCTGAAGTGTATTCCAACATAATGACATGCCGATTAAACACAAAGGCAGTATCATTATATTAGTGCCATTCCAACCCAATCCTGCCAATAACGGTGCCGGTAAAAAAGCACCTAAAGTGGCGCAGCCAGCAATTGCCGTGTCATTGATCCCTTGCCAGTAATGACGGTCTTGATCCAGTACATTGTGTACCAATACTGTTCCACCTCCTAAGTAAACCAAATTCCAACCTAATCCGACAAGAATCAGTGAAATGGGGAAAATATTATAGTTGACGTCCAGCATGCCAAGCCCGGCTGCGGTGAGCAACATGGAAAAACCAGAGATTAATACTTTTCGCAAGCCAATTTTGTTGATTAATGAATTAATAAAAAATGACGGGATAAACATTGCGAGAACATGAGCTTGAATTGCGCGGGAAATTGTATCAAAAGTACAAATATTTTTCATGACAAGCGAAGATTGAACCATAAGCAAATTCATCATGAAGTAACCGCTTGCTGATGAAAACACCGCTGTCACAACAAACATATTCCAGCGTCTAACACCAATTTGATTCGCAGGATTGAATTTTTCCGCTAAACTAATCCCTGGATTTAGGGGCTTCCATATTATCATGAGAGCTATGCTAAACGCGCCAAACAAAGAAAAGGCCGTGTAGCACAGAGAGAATTCCTTATAACCATCGAAATTGCGTAATAAGCTGGCGATGAATGGACCTGCGATTGCCGCGAGCACGCCTCCAGCGACGATCAATGATATGGCCTTGGCTTTTAGTTCTTGTGCTATATTGTCAACTGCTGCGAATCTATAAAAATTCGCACAGGAGATATATATTCCTATTAACGCATGTGATAAAATCAGTAAAGAGAAATTTCCTTTGTCTATTGAATAGTATCCAAGCATGCCTGCGATGATTAAGAAAATGGAGCCGATAGCAAACATGATGCGCCGTCCGTAGCGGCGCATCAACATAGATACCGGATAGGTGAATAGCATGACCGCGAAAAATTGAGTGCCATAAGGAACTGTTCCCAAGGCTGCAGTGGAAGCTAGTTTCGCCCCTACCAAAGCAGCGATAGTGACTGATATTACGGCAACGGTTAGGTTGATAGCTTGCCCTAGTGTCAATAAATATGTCGCCCAAGGCACGCGGGTTAAATTCGATGATTGTATGGTTGCCATAGCTACTCCAAAGAATATCAAGTTAGCGGTATGGAATTTTGAATCGACTATTTGTGGTATCGATTAACATCAAAGATGGCTGCAGGAAAGCTGCACGATAGCCTTTCTTTTCCGGCACCAAGACTCTTGCGATGTACACTCAACAACCCAATTGGGGCGCAGCAGTCAACATGGGTTCCGCCGCAAGGTATAACGTGTTCCGCACAATGCCAAAATCTGACATCGGGGATAATTGAATGTGTACTTACGGATACTAATGAGTTTTGCTTAACAAATTGATTCGCACAGGCTTCTATCTGTGTGATTTCTTCGGGTGTAAATCGATCTTTTATTCCGAAATCAAAACGTGCAGAGTTGATTTTTATATGGCAGCCAAGAATAGATTTAACTGCATCGGGACGATGCATCCCAACTCCGATATATAATAAATGCGATGCGGTGTGACTAAGAGACAAACGGGAGCGCCGTTCAGTATCGACGCTTACTATGACTTCAGAGCCAATTTCAAGTCCGGCCAACATGATTTGATCGTCAATGTGAACAAGATGCCAGATCACGCCATCCACCTGCACGTCTGGAAATTCCTTTAAACCGCTGAAATTTGTGTATATTTTTTTTGCGCCTGTAAAACGAATAATGCGTCCATCTGGAAAAAAAATTGTACCTTGATCGGCTTCCTGCCCACCGCCTTCTGGAAAAGCGACCGTTGTGCCAAGTTCAATATAGTCCGGCCCTACTTTGATAATTTTTGCCGTTGCCTGAGAAAGATAGAAATCATCGTAGTATAACTTATTTGTCTGGCGGTCGAGTTTCATTATCCTTGACTCCATGTGTCCGGGAGGACTCGAAGATTATTGTCATTGCCATGGAAAATTACTTGCGTGCTTGTGCGTAATATAACTTTGCAATGAGACGCCACATTGTTGGTGACTGTACATTGTGGTCCAATAAATACATCATCGCCGATTGTAACGGGGCCAAATACACAAGCAAACGCACCAATTTGCACTCGATTACCGATGGTAGGGTGACGTTTTCCGGTTGAATTATTTGAAATTCCACGAGCGCCAAGGGTGACGCCACCAAGAACGTAACAGTCATCGCCAATTTCCGCCGTTTCTCCAAATACAGTTCCAATCCCGTGATCGAGAATGAATCGTTTGCCAATTCGGCAAGCAGGATTCAGATCGGCACCGGAAAGTAATTTACCTCGGCTAGAGATAATCGATGCATATAGCAGAAAATCGGATTTTAGATTTACATTGCAATAAAAACGGCTATTAATTTTGTGCGCAAGGCGATAGTGTAAAACCGCTTTGAACGAAGTATAGGCTTGGATGATTCGGAAAGGATCGTTATTGGCAGCAGGATCTTTATTGGTAAATGCCTCAACATCTTCGGTTAATTCTAGCGCAACGTCGCTCAAGAGCGTTGTTCGATCCAATTTATGTATGAACTCAAAAGGACAGCACTCCCAAAGTGCTGCTCTTAATTGAACAATTATTGCGCTAGTAACGTCCATTATTTCCTCCTGTCTTCAATTGCAAGCGGAAAGCATATTTATATAGGACTAGCAACATGTTGAAGCTAAATATAAATCATACAGTGCTTTTTTTAAAAACAACAAAATAGAAATTAATATTTATTCGCATAAATTTAATTCATCGTCGATCAAGCTCTGCGAGCTTCCAGCCTTCCTCAATCAAGCTCCGAAGCCAATTCCATTCAATCTGATTGCCTGTTATCCCAGCATTGAAGGTGATATCAAAGATGCCTACGTCTGAAAATCCTGCATCGAGTATTGGATTTTCATCTGCCAACAGTTCAAACACCGCGTATTCACGATTGATGTCTGTTGTTTTTCTCCAACGATAGCTCTTTGGGGTTAGCATAGGTCTACTCCTTAAGGATTAATAAAGCCGATGAAACTTCCATCTGATCCCCAACGCGCACCAAATCCGCCTGGAATCTGAATTTGGGTCACCGTTCCATACCTACCAAGGGCGTTGTTGCATAAATCGAGGCTGACAGGGACTTTCCCCTTTCCCCATGAATTTACCCGATACGGACGGACTGAGGGCGTGCCAGCGCGACCATGCGATTGAGCACGCCCGCGCGGATTGCCACCTCGGTGGCCTGGGCGCCAATCGTGCGCGCCGCCAAGCTTTTGCCGGTGAGCACCTTCAAGCGGTACATCAACGTCTCGGCGAGCGAGCGCTGGTGGTAGCCGCTCGCCCGCCGGCTGCCGCAGCCGATGGCGTCGCGCGCGTCGTTGCGCCAAGCCGCGCCCGGGATTCGTTGCGGCCAGGTCGCCGCGCCATCGCGCGGCGGGATCGACGGCGTTGCCTCGCGCGCGGCGATCACCGCGTGGCATTGCCGGGTGTCGTAGGCGCCGTCGCCGCCAACGATGCCGATCGGCGTGCCGGCCGGAATCTGGTCGAGCAAATCGGGCAGCACTTCGGCATCGCCGACGTCCTGGTGCGTCATCAGCACGGCGCAAATCTGGCCGGTGTTCGCGGCCATCGCCAGATGCACCTTGCGCCAGGTGCGCCGCTTGGAATACCCGTGCTTGCGCACCTTCCATTCGCCCTCGCCAAACACCTTCAGGCCGGTGCTGTCGACCACCAGATGCAACGGCTCGCCGATGCGCAAGGACGGCAACACGACGTCGAAGTTCCCGGGCGCGGCGACACAGCGTCGTGTAGTTGGGCACCGGCAGATCGCCGAAGGCGAGTTTGTTCATGCTCCCCGCGAAACCCTGCAATGCGCGCAGCGGCAGGCGAAACACCTGTTTGAGTCCGAGCAGCATTTGGACGACCGCGTCGGCGTAGACGCGTGGCCGGCCGCGCTTGGCGGCGCCGGCTCCGGCGTCGCGTTGCCACAAGTCCTGCTCCATCCAGATCGTCACGTCACCTCGCGAAATCAGCCCGGTGTTGTAGGCTGGCCAGTTCTTGACTCGGCACTTGCCCTTGGGCTCTTGCCGCTGTTGTTCGTCCTTGCGCATCGTTTCAGGCAAAAGACCAGAATGTACGCAAGTTCGTCGAAAGTTAACAGCCCTGCGGCACCGGCTGTTGCGCGTAAACGTCAGCCCTCGCCACGGCTGGATTTATGCGACAACGCCCGCAGGATGAGGAATACTTCGACCAGTACCAACGATTTCGCAAATTGTTTTGCACCTGGGCTGGTGTCGTTGCCGACAAGTGTGCAGTTGGTTCTTGAAACCACACCGCCTATCAAGCGGAAGCGTCCGAAAATATCTGGCTATCTCATTCATTCTTTGGTAATTGAAGTAGACGAGCTACATCTACAGGTTTGACCGCGTTGCATCGAAGCATGTGTTTGCAGTAGTCTTCCACCGTTCGAATTTCCAGCAATCCATGGGCCATTTCTTTTAGAACTGCCTTATCGGCGACATCTCTAATGTCGTTATCAATTACATCAAACTCGTTCTCTGTAAAGCACGATACAGGCCTTGCTTTTAATTCTTTTCCAAATTTCATGTCGAGCAACAAAGACTCGACGCTGACGTGGAATACCTCTGCCAAGCGTCGAAGCGCATATTGGTGGATCAGTGCTTCTTGGGAAGTCATGGCGAGCGCTCCTATTTCATTTTGCGAGTTTTGTCGATAGACTCGGTAGCGTCAGTAGATGTTGCATCCCACGCCGCCTTGCCAATAACAAACCAGTTGTAGAACCCATCGACTATCAACCCGGCCGTAGCCGATCTGCTTAGCGCCTTACCAAAGGCTGTGCGTCCAAAGTCACGTAGTCCTCGTTCGCCAAGTCGGCTCGACCAACGGCTCAACTCGCTGGTATAAGGGTTAAGTTCACTCTTCGGTACGCCTAACCCTCGAAGTTCTGCTGGTGTTTTTGGCATCGTTCCAATCGATCCTGCTGCCACAAGTGCGGCTAGGTTGGCCGTATCCGAACGATTCGCCTCGATCTGCGCGGCAAATTTGTTGAAGTCGAAGCTTAGCAAACCGGTTGGGTCGACATTGTTAATCGGATTGTCTTCCACATATGCGTACAAGTTCATATTGTCGCCGTAGCCGATCGGATCGGTTTGCAGGAACCTGCCCAGCGCCGGCGAGTACATCCGCGCCTTGTAGTAGTACAGGTTGAGCTGCGCGAGCGACTGCTGGCCAGTGTAGCGGAAGCGCGGGCCGGCGCTTTGATTGGGCTCGCCGTAGGGGCCGTAGCTGAGCGTCGAGGTGGCCGCGCCGGCCGCGTTGGCGGTGGCGATCACCGAGCCGAGGTGGTCGGCGTACAGCCAGTTCTTGTTGGTCGTGGCGGCGCCCTCGTACCACACCACCGGCTCGTCGGCGCCGGGGCCGTGCACGTAGCGGCGCAGCAGGGTGCCGGCGGCGTCGTACTCGGCCACCAGGTCGGTGCCGTCGTACAACAGTTGGGTGGACACGCCGGCGATCGTGGCCAGGCGCAGTCGGCTGGCACCGTCATAGGCCAGCGCCGCCGCCAGCGCGGCCGAGCCGGCGCTCCTCAGACGGTTGTCGTCGTCGTAGCCGTAGGCCCACACGCCGTCGCCGGCCAGGTTGCCGTTGGCGTCGTAGCCCAGCGTGGCGCCGGCCGCGCCGGTGTATTGGTTCAGGCCGTTCGGCGTGGCGTTGCGGCTGCCGTTGGCGTAGCCCTTCCACTGGTACAGGTCGTTGTTCCAGCTGTGTTGGGCCACCTCGCGCGCCTGGTTCGGCGTGTAGGCGAAGGCGATGTCCTGGGCCGTTCCGCCGAGGTCGTGCGCCAGGCCGGTCAGCGTGGCCTGGTCGCCATAGCTGTAGCTGCTGGCCGTGCCGTTGCCGAGCGTGGCGGTGGCGCGGCGCGACAGGTCGTCGTAGGAGTAGAGGGCGACCAGCCCGGTCACGCCGTTCTCCTTGATGTTGATCGGGCGGTTCAGCGCGTCGTAGTCGTAGGTGGCGTAGAAGCCGTCGGGCCAGGTGACGCGCCTGCGGTTGCCCGCCGCGTCGTACTGGTAGGCGAGGGTCCTGCCGCCGGCCGTGCTGCTTTGGAGCCGGCCGGCGTTGTCGTAGGCGTAGCCGATGCCGAAAGTCGGCAGGTTCGCGCTGGTGCGCCGGCCCAGCAGGTCGTAGCCATAGGTGACGTTGTTGGCCGCCACGGGGTAGAGCCGTCCGCTGGGGCGGTTCAGGTTGTCGTAGGTGTTGGTGAGGCTGTTGCCGCTGCGCCGGCGTTCGCTGGTGACGTTGCCGTTGGCGTCGTAGCCGTATTGCTCGTAGTCGGCGCTCGAGGAGACACCGGCGCTGGCCTTGTCCGGATAGAAGGTCTTGTCCCTGCGGTCGTGGCCGTCGTAGGTGTAGCTGGTCAGGTTGTTCTTGGCGTCGGCCACCGTCGCCAGGCGGCCGTTCGCGGTGTAGGTGTAGCTGGCGTAGGTTTGCGCCAGCGCGGTGGCGACGCCGCGCCGCACCGCCTTCACGCTGCCGTCGGCGAAGTAGTCGGTCTCGCCGATCCGGTTGCCGCCCCCGGCGACGGGCAAATAGACGGTCGCGCGGAAATGACGGTCGAGGTCGTCGTACAGGTGGTCGGTCACCGCCACCGGCGCCGCCGCCGGCGGGCAGACCTTGTCGTCCGTCGTCAGGGCGGTGCCAACTGCGCGACAGCTTGCCGCTGGGCGTGTAGCTGCTGCAGCTGACCATCCATTTGGCGCCCAGCTGCGCCGACACGCGCACCGGGCGGCCGTCGGGGTCGTAGGCGGTTTTGCCGATTTTGCCCAACGCGTTGGTGTTCAGCACCAGGCGCCGCTCGTTGTCGTAGCCTTGGGTTTGGATGTCGGCGACGTCTGTGCGCGGTCCGTCGACGCTTTGCAGGTTGCCGACGGCGTCATACACCGACGTCGTCACCAGGTTGAGGCCGCCGGAATCGACGGTCGTGCTCTGCTGCACGTATTTGTTCGCCGCGTTGTAGGCGTAGGTGTTGCTCACCGAGCTGCCGGCGGTGATTTTGCTGGTTTGCGAAGTCAGCAGGTAGACGGTCGGATAGCCGCTTGGGGTGTGGGCGGTGTAGCCGAAGGTCGTCGTCGGTCGGACACCCGCCGGGTCCGGCGGCGCCGTGACCGTCCACGGATCGCCTTGGGCGGTGTAGGTATAGTTGCTCACCTGCAGGCGCGGGTCGGTGCTGCTGGCGATCTTGTTGTACGCCGTCTCGTAGGTGAAGCTGCTTACCAGGCTGGCCAGCGGCGATCCCGGTTTGGGGATCTGTGTGACGGTCTTGACGTTGTGCGTGCAGCGCCGCTCGGCGGCAGCGCAGGTGGCGTCGTCGAAGGTGTATTGCACGGCGTTGCCTTCGGGGAGGACGCGGCGCGTCATGCGG
This sequence comes from Rugamonas sp. DEMB1, assembly GCF_029834475.1. Classification (GTDB taxonomy): domain Bacteria; phylum Pseudomonadota; class Gammaproteobacteria; order Burkholderiales; family Burkholderiaceae_D; genus Rugamonas; species Rugamonas rubra. The sequence goes on from NZ_CP122407.1 coordinate 2,753,532, forward strand.
CCGTGGCCGTCGTAATTGTTGGACGTTCTTTTCCCCAATGGATCGACGGCCCGGGCGACATGGCCGTCGCCGTCGAAGTAGGAGACGTTGCTGACGTTGCCGGGTCCGACCTCCTCCGAGCGGGAACCGGCGAAGTAATAGGTGTACAGCTTGCCGTTGGCGTTGGTTTGGGTTTGCACACGTCCCAGGCTGTCGTAGACGTTGCTCAGGAACGCGATGCTCGGGTTGCTTGGATAGAAGAGTTTGTCCAGGCGGCCCGGCACGTCGTAGTGGAACTTCGTCACCTGTCCGACCGCGTCGGTAAAGGTATCGAGGTCGCCCGAGGCGATGTAGCCGTACTTGACGCTGCGTCCGTTGCCGTCGCCCACCGAGCTGATCTGGCCGGAGCTGCTGGTCAGGGTCAGCGTGCGGCCCAGGCTGTTTTGCACCTGGGCCAGGTCGTTGCCGACATAGCTCAGCTTCACTTGCATGCCGCTCGGATAGGCGAGATTGGCCAGCTTGCCGGCCGTGTTGAAGTTGAGCTTGACGCGTTGCGCCGTCTCCTCCGTGTAGCTGCCGTCGGCGTTCTTGAGCAGCTTCGCCGAGTTGCCGGGAGGCGGGTTGTAGGTGCCGTCGGGCAGACGGACGAACTGCGCGCCGTCGAGGCCTTGTTGCAGCGACACGGTGTTGTCCAACATTTGCTCGCCGAACCAGCTTTGCCCGAGCGTCGCGATGACCATCTTGTCGAGGGGCTTCGCTGCGTCCGCCATGAGGTCGAGCGAGGTGCCTTCGGCCTCCGAGCTCGGGAATCATGGTCCTCCAATTCAAGTCAAACCGAAGCAATAGTGGCTTCGTCTTGCTGCAGGCGTTGTGGCTAACGCTGTTGACATCTTTGCTGGCGTCGACAATGCTGGAGGCAAGCCTTGGCGCGGCCAAAGACAGCGAAGCCGCCATCGCTGCATTCCGAACCGAAATGGCTGCAGAGTCGGCTATACACACGGCGCTCTATCAGCTTCTGGTATCTGGAATTGCGCCATCTTTCCAACGGCGAGCAATGCAAATCGACGGCCATGAGGTACTCGTTACTACACAAGATGTCAGCGGCTTGCTTGACCTTAACGCATGCGACGAGGCTGCTCTCCATCGCTTACTCGCATCGCTAAACATTGGTGACGGTCGCCCAGCGGTCTCGGCAATACTTGCTGCGCGGCCGTTGACCAGTTACGCCGCTCTCGCGGCCATTCACGGTGTGTCGCAACACCACATCGATCGGCTGATGCCGCATGTGACTCTGTTTTCCAGACAGGCGGCACCAAACGCTTCGATAGCATCACAATGGCTGGCAACCACGCTTGGCCTTAAACTAGCGGCCCCTAGCGTTTTGACTGGGGCCAGTTCCCCAGCAGGGCGGGTTGTTCGAATTACTGCTGTAGCAAAAACCCGCACCGCTAGTTCCCGACGGCTGGTAGTGGAATACCTGGTCACAGGAAGGCGAGATCAACCGTATTGGGTTTATGAGTGGGTTGCGCTCCCTGTGAACAATATTGTTAAGTAGTGACACTTCTAGGTTCAGCGGTTTATGCGGCGGCGGCCCAGGCTAGTTTGAGATGAAACCATTTCGGATCTCGCCCAGGCAATGAATTGATACGAAAAATCCGCCGGGACGGACCGGATCGCATTACAATATCCGCCATCGTGATCCATTAGTTAAGGTTTTGTGAACGTCCGTCGCACCATCGCCTATGCCTTGCTGTCGCTTCTGCTGCTCGTCTCGCAGCAGATGGGGATTTCGCACGGCCTGACGCACTGGGCCGGCGCACGTGGCGGCAGCGAGCAGGCGCAGGTGCTGGAGCGCAGCGAGAGCGCCTCCAAGTCGCTGGCGCTGGACCATAGCTGCAACCAGTGTCTGGCCTTCGCCCAGATCGCTTCCGCCCTCGACACCCCTTTCCATTCCTTCCCGGCCGCGCGCGTTGACGCCACGGCTGTCGTCTCCACGCCCGCTCTGTCGCTGTGCCAGCGCACGGTGTGCGTGTTCCAGGCGCGCGCGCCGCCCGTCCTGTCCTGATTGCATCTCTTTTGTTGATAAAAACGTAGCGCTGCCGCTTTGGCCGCGCCGCGCCGCATTCATTCGTACAGGACACAAAAATCATGTTGAAATACAGCCTGCTGGCGGCCGCTGTGGCCGCCGCTTTTGCCGCACCCATGGCCTCGGCCGCCGATAGCAAGGAACTCAAGGAGATCCGCGCCCAGATCCGTCAGATGAAGGATTCCTACGAGGCGCGTTTGCAAGCGCTGGAGCAACGGCTGGAGAAGGCGCAAGCCGCCACCGCCGACGCGCAGGCGCAGACCAAGGCGCTGGCCGCCAGCGTGGCCGCCGCGCCGGCGGCATCCGCCGCCGGTGCTGCTAACGCCGGCAATGTCGCCAGCGGCGGCGTAGGCGCGCCGCTGGCATCTCCGGGCAACACCGCCGCCACGATGCCTGCCGCCACGGGCTCGCCCGCGTCGGCCGGCGCCGCGGCCGCGCCGGCCTCGAACCTGTTCAATCCGAACATTTCGATGATCCTCGGCGGCACCATGCAGAACCTGTCGCACGACCCGGGCCAGTATCGCCTGCAAGGCTTCGTGCCGAGCGGCGGCGAGGGCGGCCCCGGTTCGCGCGGCTTCAGCCTGGGCGAGTCCGAGCTGACCATGGCGGCGAATATCGATCCGCAGTTCGCCGGCCAGCTGACCTTCGCGCTGGGCGCCGACAACACGGTCGAGGTCGAGGAGGCTTTCGTGCAGACCCGCGCCATGTCCAACGGCCTGAACCTGAAGGCCGGCCGCTTCCTGTCCGCGCTCGGCTACATGAACGGGCAGCACGCCCACACCTGGGACTTCGTCGACGCGCCGCTGGCCTACCAGGCCTTCCTCGGCGGCCAGTACAAGCCGGACGGCGTGCAGGCCAAGTGGTTGGCGCCGCTCGACCAATACCTTGAAGTCGGCGTCGAGCTGGGCAACGGCTCGGCCTTCCCCGGCACCGCGCGCAACAAGAACGGCAACGGCGCCACCACCGTGTTCGCCCACCTGGGCGACGACATCGGCGACTCGTCCAGCTACCGCCTCGGCCTGTCGCACCTGCGCACCGGCGCCCACGAACGGGCCTTCGAGGACGGCGGCCTGAACCACAGCTTCAGCGGCAAGTCGCGCACCTGGGTGGCGGACGGCATCTTCAAATGGGCGCCGAACGGCAACCCGACGCAGACCAACTTCAAGTTGCAGGGCGAGTATTTCCGCCGCCACGAGAGCGGCCAGCTGGCCGTCGACAGCAGCGGCGAGAACGCCGCCAGCGGCAGCTACGCCAGCACCCAGTCGGGCTGGTATCTGCAGAGCGTCTACCAGTTCAAGCCGAACTGGCGCGCCGGCCTGCGCTACGACCGTTTGTCGTCGGGCAGCCAGCGCATCGGCCTGGTCGACGACGGCACGGTCGGCCTGGCCAGCCTGCCTATCCTGGAGGCGTACACGCCGTCGCGCAGCAGCGTGATGGTCGACTACAGCCCGTCCGAGTTCTCGCGCCTGCGCTTGCAGTTGGCGCGCGACAAGTCGCGTCCCGGCGTGACCGACAATCAAGTTTTCCTGCAATACATCATGAGCCTGGGCACGCACGCGGCCCACGCTTTCTAAGGAGTTGCCATGAAACTGAAACGAGCATCCCTGCTGGCCGCCGCCTACGTCTGCCTGGCGGCCGGCGCCGCGCTGCCGGCCCATGCCGAACTGAACATCCTCGCCTGCGAACCGGAGTGGGAGGCGCTGAGCAAGGAGCTGGGCGGCGACAAGGTCAAGGTCTCCAGCGCCACCAACGCTTTGCAGGCCCGCACCGCATCGAGGCGCGCCCCAGCCTGATCGCGCGCACGCGCAACGCCAACCTGTTGGTCTGCACCGGGCTGGAGCTGGAGGTGGGCTGGCTGCCGGTGCTGTTGCAGCAGTCGGGCAACGGCAAGATCGCCGCCGGCCAACCGGGCAACTTCGAGGCCGGCGCGCTGGTGCCGCGCTTGGACGTGCCGGGCAAGGTCGACCGCAGCGAGGGCGATGTGCACGCCGCCGGCAACCCGCACATCCAGCAGAATCCGCACAATATCGCGCTGGTGGGCGTCGGCCTGGCCAAGCGCTTGGCCGAGCTGGACCCGGCCAACGCCGCCTATTACCAGGCGCGGCAAAAGGACTTCTCGGCGCGCTGGGACGCCGCCATGTTGAAGTGGGAGAAGCAGGCGGCGCCGTTGAAGGGCGTCGCCGTGGTCGAGCACCACAAGAACATGGAGTACCTGATGGGCTGGCTGGGCCTGCGGCAGGTCGGCACGCTGGAACCCAAGCCCGGCGTGGAGCCGAGCGCGGCGCACTTGTCCGCGCTGCTGGGCCAGTTGCAACGCCAGCCGGCAAAAATGGTGCTGCGCGCCGCCTACCAGGACGGCCGCGCCTCGCAATGGCTGGCTGAGCACGCCAAGATCCCGGCGGTGGTGCTGCCGTTCTCGGTCGGCGGCGACGACAAGGCCAAGGACCTGTTCGGCCTGTTCGACTCGACCGTGCAACGCTTGACGGACGCCGCAAAATGATGCCCGCCGATCTGGACCTGATGATCATCCTGCCGGCGTTGCTGGCCGGCCTGCTGGTGCTGGTGACGCACATCCCGCTGGGCGCCCAGGTGCTCAAGCGCGGCATCGTCTTCATCGACCTGGCGATCGCCCAGATCGCCGCGCTGGGTGTGATCATCGCCGGTGCCGGCGACTTCGAGCCGCAGGGCTGGGCGGTGCAGGGCGCCGCCGCGGCGGCGGCCGTGCTGGGCGCCTTGCTGCTGACCTGGACCGAGAAGCGCTGGCCGGAGGTGCAGGAGGCCCAGATCGGCGTGATGTTCATCCTCGCCGCCACCGGCGGGCTGTTGCTGGTGGCGCACAACCCGCACGGCGGCGAGCATTTGCAGGATCTACTTGCCGGACAGATCCTGTGGGTGCGATACCAGCAACTGTTGTTGCCGGCCGTAGGCACGGCGCTGATCGCTGCGGTGCTGTTCTTCTTCCAGAACAGTCTGAGCCGGCTCGGCTTCTATTTGATCTTCGCGCTGGCGGTGACCGCCTCGGTGCAACTGGTCGGCGTCTATCTGGTGTTCACCAGCCTGATCGTGCCCGGTCTGGCGGTGCGCCACTATGTCGGCACGAAACGCATGGCGCTGGCCTACCTGGTCGGCGCCGGCGGCTACGCGGCCGGCCTGGTGTTGTCGACCTTGTACGACCTGCCGTCGGGCGCGCTGATCGTCTGGTGCCTGACCGCGCTGGCGGTGCTGGTCTACGCGCTGGGTCCGAAGCCGCCCGGCGGCTTGCGCGCGATGCGTTCCTGATACTGCCGCGTTCACCGCGCGTGGTTCCCGGCCTTTCCCGGTTCGCCGCGAGGGGCCATTTTTTGTTGGCCCACATCATTTGACATTCCGCTAGGCATTAATTAATGCAATTTTAATACCTTCCTTGAGCAGGCTCAAACCTATCCTGCAAGCCGGCATTTATAATTTAGGCAACATTATCGCGCTGGGTGTGCGCATTCGCGCAAGGGCAGCGTTCGCCGGCTAGCCGGCTGGGGGTGGAGCATGAAGAATCAGAGTTCGGCCAAGGACAGAAACGACTGCTATATGTGGTTCCGCGACGCCGCCGAACACGGCAACGCCTACGCGCAGTTCAACCTCGCCTTGCTGCTCAAAAAAGGCCAGGGGGTCGAACGCGACGACGCCAGCGCCTTCCTGTGGATGCGCCTGGCCGCGCTGCAGGGGCTGGCCTTCGCGCAGAACCACCTGGGCGCCATGTACTACAACGGCCGCGGTGTCGAGCGCGACGACGTCGAGGCGGCGGCCTGGTTCCGCCGTGGCGCCGAGCAGGGCGATCCCTCGGCGCAGCAGAACCTGGGCCAGATGTACCGGCGCGGGCGCGGCGTGCCGCGCAGCGACGAGCTGGCGCTGGCCTGGTTCCACCGCGCCGCCGACCAGGCAGTGGCGGGCGCGCAGACGCTGCTGGGCGAGGCCTACGCCCAGGGCCTGGGCACGCCGCGCAACTATCCGCTGGCGCTGGCCTGGTTCCGCAAGGCGGCGCTGCTGGGCGACTCCACCGCCCAGCTCAATCTCGGCCTCATGTACAAGCGCGGCCAAGGCGTGCCGCAGTGCGACGCGCAGGCCCTGAGTTGGTTCCGCCAAGCCGCCGCGCTGGGCGACGCCGCCGCCCAGCGCCAGGTCGGCGTCGCCTATGCCGAGGGGCGCGGCGTGGCGGCCGACCAGTTGCGCGCCTACGCCTGGCTGTCGCGCGCGGCGGCGCAGGACGATCCGGACGCGCAATTCAACCTGGGCATCATGCTGGCCAACGGCCAGGGCGTCGACAAGGACGACGCGCGCGCCATCGGCTGGTACAAGCGGGCGGCGGAGGCCGGCCACGCGCTGGCCCAGTACAACCTGGGCGGCATGTACGCGCACGGCCGGGGCGTGCCGCGCGACCCGCTGCGGGCGCTGGAATGGTATCGCTTGGCGGCGGAGCAGGGCGCGCCCAACGCGCAGTTCAATGTTGGCGTGATCTACGCCAACGGCCACGGCGTGGCCAAGGACGAACAGCGCGCGGTGGCCTGGTATCGCACGGCGGCCGAGCAGGGCGACGCCAGCGCGCAAAACAACCTGGGCGTGATGTACGCCAACGGCCAGGGCGTGGCGCAGGACGACGCGCAGGCGGTGCGCTGGTATCGCCGTGCCGCCGAGCAGGGCCATGCCTTGGCGCAGTACAACCTGGGCGGCATGTACAGCAGCGGGCGCGGCGTGCCGCGCGACCCGCTGCAATCGTATATGTGGATCTCGCTGGCGGCCGATGCCGGCGACGAGACGGCCCGCACCAACCGCAAGCTGATCGCGAGCGGCATGACGCCGGCCCAGCTCGGCTGCGCCCAGGACCTGGCGCGGCAGTGGCACGCCGCCCACCGCGCCTAGCCTGGCTACGGGCCGCTCTGCTGGCGCCGGTCGAGGAACAGGCTGTTGCCGTGGATCTTCTTGGCCTGCTTTTTGGCCTCGGTGGCGGCGGTGGCGATCTGGTGGTGCGAATAGTACTGGCGCGGTTCGACCTTGATCGCGCCCAGCGACAAGCTCATCAGGGAATAGAACACCTTCTTGCCCTGGCGGTCCTCGCTGATGTAGCCGCCCCGTTCGCGGTCCTCGATGCTGTAGTAGTCCTGCACGGCCGCCGCGAACTCCTCCAGGATGGCCTGGCAGCGCTCCTCCCAATCCTCGCTCTGGAACAGGATCATGAAGTCGTCGCCGCCGATGTGGCCGACGAAGTCGCGGTTCGGGTCGCAGCGCTCGCTGAGCACCTTGCCGGTCAGCTGGATGACGTCGTCGCCGCGGCGGTAGCCGTAGACGTCGTTGAAGGGCTTGAAATGGTCGAGGTCGCAGTAGCAGACCCAGAACCGCGTGCCGCTCTGCAACAGCCGGTCGATATGCTCGTTGATCGGCACGTTGCCCGGCAACTGGGTCAGCGGGTTGGCGTAGCGCGCCGCGTTGATCTGCATCTGGGTGATTTCGCGCATCAGGTCGTGGCCACGGCCCATGCCCATGTAACGGCCGTGGTCGGTGATGATGAAGCCGTTGAACAGGTGGTGGGCGTCGGCCTGCACCATGATGAAGCTGAGGTTCCTGCAGGCTGGTGTCCTTGTCGGCGATCAGCGGCTTGCTGTCCATGAACAGCTTGCACGACTTCTTGCCGTACAGCTCGCGCTGGTAGGGGCGGGCGAAGTGGTCGATCATCTCGAAACGGCTGATCAGGCCCAGCGGCTCGCCGTTGTCGACCACCGGAATGATCAACAGCTTGGGCTCCTTGAGGAAGATCTCGTAGACCTGGTTGTTGTTCATGCTCGGCGGCACGGCCGCGACCCGGTGCAACAGTTTCAGGATGGTCACCGCGTTCTTCTCCACGCTGCGCTGGGGGTACACCGCCACGCCGTTGCGCGCCAGTGCCTTGACCACCTCGGCCGGGGCGGCCTTGGCCGGCAGCGCATTCGGCCGGCCCAGATGGTAGCCCTGGGCGTAGGCCACGCCCAGGTCGCGCAACACCAGCAGCTCGGCCTGGGTCTCGATGCCCTCGGCGATGACCAGGGTGTCGGACTTGTCGGCGATCTCCTGGATCGAGCGGACGAACTGCAGCTTGACCGGGTCGTTGTTGATGCCCTGGATGAAGTGCATGTCGATCTTGACGTACTCGGGGCGCAGCTCGGACCACAGGCGCAGGCTGGAAAAACCCTCGCCCAGGTCGTCGATGGCGATCTGGAAGCCCATCTTGCGGTAGTGCAGCACCGCCTCGCGCATCAGCTCGTAGTCGTAGGTCGGCTGGTTCTCGGTCAGCTCGATGATCACCCGCTCCGGGTTGATGCCCAGCTGCTGGATGATCTCCAGCGTCTGGCCGTGGCGGGCGTCGCGCAGCAGCAGGCATTCCGGGCTGACGTTGAGGAACAGCTTGCCGGCCAGGTCCAGCTCGGCGAAGCGCTGCAACACCACATGGCGGCACAGGTGCTCGACCTCGGCCGTCAGCTGGTTGGCGCGCGCCACCTTGAACAGGTTCATCGGCGCGTGCAGCGGGCTGTCGGACGGTCCGCGTATCAAGCCCTCGTAGCCGATGATCTCGCCGCTGTGCATCTGCACGATGGGCTGGAACAGCGCGCTGAGCTGGCGCCGGGCGATGATGTCGAGCAGGTGGCGGCCCAGGCTGGCGTCGCCGCCGCCGTCCTCGTTGGCCGCCTCGGCCGGCGGCGGCAGCGGCGGCGCGGCCTCCGGCGGCGTCGGTTTCAGATACCTTACCTTGGCGGGAATGGGCGGTTGCCGGCTGTCCGCCGGCGCGGTATGGACTGAGTTCACGGGGCCTCGATGCGGTGGGCTGTGTATAACCTGACAATCCTATATGTTTTTTGTTACCGGATAATGACAACGAGAAACTTTATTGACGGCAAGTCAAGTCGCGGCAGGGGGAACGGCTGGCGCGCCGTCGCGCCGCGCGCCCGTTCGGCCGGGGCCGGGCGGCCGGGTTCGGCGCGCGGCGCCGGCCGGCCCGGCCGAACAAAAGTTTCCTTGTTCTCGAAGGTAACATTTCAAATTAGTCACATTTCACGCTATGATCGGTGTTGTTGCGCGCGCCGAGGTCCAAGCCGACCCGGCCGCGCGCGCCACCCTGTTTTCGGCGCGGCCGCGCGGCGGCCCGCCCATCCCGATTTGTTCGTCACAATACACGGAAGAACCATGCCTACACGACGCGCCTCGCTGCTCATCCTCCCCCTCATCGGCTCGCTGGCCGCCCTCGGCGGCCCCGCCCTGGCGCAGAGCTGCCCCGGCAAGGTCGAGCTATCCGCCCACCAAGAGCGTGGTCCAGCAGGACACCTACCACGGCGTCAGCGTCGCCGACCCCTACCGCTGGCTGGAGGACGCCAACAGCCCCGACACCCAGGCCTGGGTCGAGGCGCAGAACCGCCTGACGCAGGGCTACCTGCAGGCCATCCCCGGCCGCGAGGCGATCAAGCAGCGCCTGACCAAGCTGTGGAACTACGAGCGCTTCAGCGTGCCCTTCAAGGAGGGCGGCCGCTACTTCTACAGCCGCAACGACGGCCTGCAGAACCAGGCTGTGCTGTACACCATGAAGACCCTGGCCGACACGCCGCGCCTGCTGCTCGACCCGAACACCCTGTCGAGCGACGGCACGGTGGCGCTGGCCGGCACCGCCGTCAGCCCGAACGGCCGGTTCGTCGCCTACAGCACGGCCGCCTCCGGCTCGGACTGGAACGAGATCAAGGTGCGCGACGTCGACAGCGGCAAGGACACCAGCGACCACATCAAGTGGGTCAAGTTCTCCAGCACCTCGTGGCTGCGCGACGGCTCCGGCTTCTTCTACAGCCGCTACGACGAGCCGAAGGAGGCCACCAAGCTGGCCGACGTCAACTACTTCCAGAAGCTGTACTTCCACAAGCTGGGCACGCCGCAGAGCAGCGACACCCTGGTCTACGAGCGGCCCGACCACAAGGACTGGGGCTTCTCCGGCGAGGTCAGCCACGACGGCCGCTACCTGGTCATCTCCGCCTCGCAGGGCACCGAGCGCAAGAACCGCCTGTTCTACAAGGGCCTGAGCGCCAAGGACGGCAAGGTGGTCGGCCTGCTCGAAGAGTTCGACGCCGCCTACAACTTCATCGACAACGACGGCCCCGTGTTCTGGTTCAGCACCGACCGCAACGCGCCGAAGTCGCGCATCATCACCATCGACACGCGCAAGCCGGCGCCGGCCAACTGGAAGGAGATCGTGCCCGAGGCGGCGCAGACCCTGATGTCGGCCAACATCGTCAACAACCAGCTGGTGATCGACTATTTGAGCGACGCCCACAGCCAGGTCAAGATCTTCGACCTGAAGGGCAAGCCGGTGCGCGAGGTGGACCTGCCCGGCATCGGCTCGGCCAGCGGCTTCTACGGCAAGCGCGCCGACCAGGAGACCTTCTACTCCTACACCAGCTTCACCACCCCGACCACCATCTACCGCTACGACCTGAGCACCGGCAAGAGCAGCGTCTACCGCCAGCCCAAGGTCGACTTCGACCCGGCCGCCTACGAGACGCGGCAGGAGTTCTTCACCAGCCGCGACGGCACCAAGGTGCCGATGTTCATCGTCGCCAAGAAGGGCGTCAAGCTGGACGGCAGCAACCCGACCTACCTGTACGGCTACGGCGGCTTCAACGTCTCGCTGACGCCGGCCTTCTCGGTGGCCAACCTGGCCTGGGTCGAGATGGGCGGCGTCTACGTGATGGCCAACCTGCGCGGCGGCGGCGAGTACGGCGAGGCCTGGCACCGTGCCGGCACCAAGCTGCGGAAACAGAACGTGTTCGACGACTTCATCGGCGCCGCCGAATGGCTGGTGGCGCACAAGGTCACCTCGCCGGCCAAGCTGGCCATCGGCGGCGGCAGCAACGGCGGCCTGCTGGTCGGCGCGGCGATGACGCAGCGGCCCGAGCTGTTCGCCGCCGCCATCCCGCAGGTCGGCGTGCTCGACATGCTGCGCTTCCACAAGTTCACCATCGGCTGGGCCTGGACCTCGGACTACGGCTCGTCCGACAACGCCGACGAGTTCAAGGCCCTGCTCAAGTACTCGCCGCTGCACAACCTGAAGACCGGCACCTGCTACCCGGCCACCATGATCACCACCGCCGACCACGACGACCGCGTGGTGCCGGCGCACAGCTTCAAGTTCGCCGCCACCGCCCAGGCCGACCAGGGCGGCGCCGCGCCGATCCTGATTCGCATCGACACCAAGGCCGGCCACGGCGCCGGCAAGCCGACCGCCAAACAGATCGAGGAAGTGGCCGACCGCTGGGGCTTCCTCAGCAAGGAGCTGCAGATGAACGCGGCGCCGGCCGCCGGCGGCATGTAGTCGTTCGCCATGACACCGACACCCGCGCTCAAACCCCTGCTGCTGGCCATGCTCCTGCTCGGCCCGGCCGCCGTCTTCGCCGAGGCGCCCGGCGCCGCCAAACCGCTGGCCGAGCTGACCCGTGGCCTGCAGCCGCAGCCCGGCTTCATCCAGCTGTGGCGCGACGTCGAACAGGGCAGGGTGCTGCTGTCGGTGACGGCGCTGGACCAGCCCTTCCTGCTGCTGTCCTCGCTGCCCTACGCGCTCGGCTCGAACGACGTCGGCCTCGACCGCGGCCAGCCCGGCGAGATGCGCATGGTGCGCTTTGAAAAACACGGCAAGCGCCTGTTCCTGGTGCAGGACAACACCCGCTACACGGCCCGCTCGGCCGACCGCGACGAGCGCGCCGCCGTCAACGAGTCGTTCGCCGCCGCCGTGCTGTGGTCGGGCGAGATCCTGGCCAGCGAACCGGCCGGCGCCTCCGCTCCGCCGGCGCCCGGAAGGGCCGGCACCCCCGCCGTCGTCGGCGCTGCTGGCGGAACGGAGGCATCGCAAGGCAGCACCCACCTGGTCGACTTCTCCAGCTTCCTGCTGGCCGACTGGCACGGCGTCGCCGCCAAGCTCGACGAGAACAAGCAGGGCGCCTACCGCGTCGACGCCGCGCGCAGCGCCGTGCTGGCCGGGCAGGCCAAGAGCTTCCCCGACAACGTCGAGCTGGAAGCCATCCTGACCTTCCAGGGCCCGGGCCAGGCCGAGTTCGTGCGCCAGGTGGCGGCCGACCCGGCCAGCCTGTCGCTGCGCCAGCACATCAGCCTGGTGCGCCTGCCCGACGCCGGCTACCAGCCGCGCGCCTACCACCCGTCCTCGGGCGGCTTCGACACCGGCCACTTCGACTTCGCCACGCCGCTGGCCGGCAGCATCGACGTGCGCTGGCAGGTGCGCCACCGCCTGGAGAAGACCGATCCGGCGGCCGCCGTCAGCGCCGTCAAGAAACCCATCGTCTACTACGTCGACCGGGGCGCGCCCGAGCCGGTGCGCTCGGCCCTGCTCGACGGCGCGCGCTGGTGGAGCAGCGCCTTCGCCAAGGCCGGCTTCCAGGACGCCTTCCGCGTCGAGCTGCTGCCCGAGGGCGCCGACGCCATGGACATCCGCTACAACATGATCCACTGGGTGCACCGCGCCACCCGTGGCTGGTCCTACGGCAACGCGCTGGCCGATCCGCGCACCGGCCAGATCATCCGTGGCGCCGTCACGCTCGGCTCGCAGCGCGTGCGCCAGGACATCCTGATCGCCGAGAGCCTGCTGGCGCCCTACGGCAAGGGCGCCGACGGCGCCAAGGCGCAACTGGCCGAGCAGATGGCGCTGGCCCGCCTGCGCCAGCTGGCCGCGCACGAGGTCGGCCACACGCTGGGCTTCGCCCACAACTTCGCCGCCAGCCGCTACGGCAACGGCAACGGCTCGGTGATGGACTATCCGCACCCGGTGCTCAAGCTCAACGGCGCCGGCGAGGTCGACCTGGCCGAGGCCTACGGCGTCGGCGTCGGCGTGTGGGACGACTACATCGTCAACTACATCTACGGCCAGTTCGGCGCCGGCAAGCAGGAGGAGGCCGCCTTGTCCCGGCTGCGCGCCGGCGCCAAGGCCGCCAATCTTGCCTACGTCAGCGACGGCGACGCCCGCGCGCCCGGCGCCAGCCATCCCGACGGCCTGCTGTGGGACTTCGGCCCCGACTCGATCAAGACCTGGGACCAACTGACGGCGGTGCGCCAGCGCGCGCTGCAAACCTTCTCGATGGACGCGCTGCCGGACGCGCGCCAGAGCGGCGAGCTGGAGGCCCGCCTGGTGCCGATCTACCTGCTGCAGCGCTACCAGGGCGATGCCTGGCCCGGCTGATCGGCGGCGGCGAGTTCGACTACGGCAGCAGCGGCGACATCAAGGACGGCATCGCCCGCAGCGGCGTGCGCACCGCGCCGGCGGCGGTACAGCGCCAAGCCCTGGCGCGCTTGACCGACAGCCTGCGCGCCGAGTACCTGGCCCTGCCGGCCAAGCTGCTCGACGTGCTGACGCCGCCGGCCCAGGGTTACGAGCGCGGCCGCGAATACTTCGGCACGCGCATGAACAGCGTGTTCGACGCCTTCTCCGCCGTCGAGGCGGCGAGCGCGCAGAGCGCCGGCTTCCTGCTCGACGCCGGCCGCCTGAACCGCCTGGCCTGGCAGCACGCGCGCGACGCGCAACAACTGGGCGTGCGCGAGACGCTGGGCCTGCTGTTGCAGCGCACCTGGCAGCGCGGGCCGGTCGGCGCCGGCGTGGTCGGCGGCGAGGCGGTGCAACTGGCCGCCAACTGGGTGCTGCTCGACGCCATGCTCAATCTGCTCGACGGCGCCAAGCTGCATCCGCAGGTCGACGCCGAGCTGCGCCAGCAGGTCCGCGAGTTCGGCCAGTGGCTGGCGAGGAACCCCGGCAAGGACGTGGTGGCGCACAGCCGCAAGCAGGCCGCCACGCTCATCGCCCAGTATCTGGCCGATCCGCGCAGCGTCAAACTGCGGCCCTTGCCGGCGATTCCGCCTGGCGCGCCCATCTAAACTCGCGCGCCAGCCGGCATGCCGCTTGCCGCCGCCGTGGCCACCCGGTCTCGGCGGCGGGCGTGCCTCGCCTGGTTCAGCGCTCATGCGCAACATCCACGCTTCCCCAATGGATGGATTGCATACCAATTTCACTAGTTGGTATTGAAATCAACCTAATGATAAAACCACTTATCGTCGCGCCACGGCGCCGGCGCTTGATCGCTATTGGAAGAAAATGCTCGAATACGACATGAAAACCGTCGCCGTCGACCTGGTGCGCCAGGCCGGTGCGCTGTTGCGGCGGCAGTTCGGCGCCAACCACCAAGTCCGCTCCAAGGGCGACGTCAGCAACATCGTCACCGAGGCGGACATCGCCGCCGAGCGGCTGCTGGTCGAGGGGCTGCGCCGGTATTTCCCGGCCCATTCGATCATCGCCGAGGAGTCCGGCTGCGACCTGCGTGATTCCGACTACACCTGGGTCGTCGATCCGCTCGACGGCAGCTCCAACTTCGCCGCCGGCCTGGCGTGGTTCGGCGTGCTGCTGGCCCTGCTGCACAAGGGCGAGCCGGTGCTGGGCTTGCTCTACCTGCCCATGTCAGACGAGCTGTACGAGGCCGAGAAGGGGCGCGGCGCGCGGCGCAACGGCCAGCCCATCCACGTGAGCGCCTGCGCCGAACTGGCCGGGGTGTTGTGGAACGTCGGCATGGACAGCAGCCCGGACGAGGGCCGGCGGCGCGCCTGCGCCGAGTCGCTGGTGCGGCTGCTGCAGCGGGTGCGCAACGTGCGCGCCACCAACTGCCTGCTGGACGCCGCGCTCACCGCCGACGGCCGCATCGGCGGCGTGCTCAACCACAGCGAACGGCTGTGGGACATCGCCGCGCCCATGCTGATCGTGCAAGAAGCGGGCGGCCGCTTCACCGACCCGCAGGGCCGGCCGCTGGCGCTGGACCTGTCGGCGCGGGCCGCCGAGCGCGACTACGCCGTGCTGGCAGGCGCCCCGGTGCTGCACGCGGCGGTGGTCGAGTTGCTGCGCGATAGGTGAATTGACGGGCTCGGGTGTTTAGGCCAGGTGTTCCAGCACGATCCGCGTCGCCGCCGCGATGACCTCGCTGTTAGCCTTGGCGTCCTTGTCGGCCTGCGCGGTGTAGACCGCCAGCACGATGGGGGCGCGCTGCGGCGGCCAGACCACGCCGATGTCGTTGGCGCTGGCATAGTCGCCGGTGCCGGTCTTGTCGCCGACCTGCCAGCCGGCCGGCACGCCGGCGCGGATGCGCGCGTCGCCGGTGGTGTTGCCGCGCATCCAGTCCTGCAACAGCGCGCGCAGCGGCGCCGGCAGCGCCTCGCCCACGGCCAGGCGGCGCAGGCTGCGGCCCATCGCCGCCGGCGTGGTGGTGTCGCGCGGGTCGCCGGGGATGGCGGTGTTGAGCTCGGTTTCCCAGCGGTCCAGGCGGAACTCCTGGTCGCCGACCGCGCGGGCGTAGGCGGTCACGGCGGCGGTGCCGCCGAGCAGCTTGATGAGCAGGTTGGCGGCGGTGTTGTCGCTGTACTGGATGGCGGCGGCGCACAGTTCGGCCACGCTCATGCCGTCGTCGACATGGTCCTCGGTGATCGGTGAATAGTTGACCAACTCGCTTTTCGCGTACTTGATCCGCTGTTGCAGCAGCTCGGGCGCCTGCTTGCTGCGCTCCAGCACGGCCGAGGCCAGCACCACCTCTGAAGGTGCTGCAGAAGGCGAAGCGCTCGCCGGCGCGGAAGCCGATGCTGCGTTCGTTGCCGGTGTCGATGGCGAACACGCCGAGGCGGCCGCCCCAGCCGCTTTCCAGCGCTGCCAGCCTGGCCTCGGCCGTGTCGGCGCCCAGGTCCCTTCGGCCCCCAGGTGGTGCAGGCGCCGAGGAAGGGCAGGACGGGCAGGGAGGCGGCGGCCAGCAGCAGGCTGCGGCGGCGTGGCGAGTGGATGATGGTCATGATCGGATTTGCTGTGGGGAATATGCAATTGTAAAGATTTTTACAATTGCCTGCAGCGCGGCGGCCTGCCGTGCGCAGCCCCGCGCCCGCAATTCAGGACAACTCAGGACACTAGCGGTGGATCACCACCAGCAGCGCCTTGGCCTCGGTCTTGCCGGCGTTGCGGATGGCGTGTTGCTGGTCGGCCGGATAGCGCGCCGTGCCGCCCAGCTTGACCTTCTTCTTCTGCGAGCCGACCTCCAGCTCGACGGTGCCGTGCAGCACCGTCAAATGCTCGGTGGCGCCCGGGTCGTGCGGCTGCGAGGCCAGCTCGCCGCCCGGCGCCAGGGTCAACTCGTACCACTCGTACTTGCCGGCCAGCTCCATCGGGCCGAGGATGCGCAGCACGTAGCCGGCATGGTTGCCGGGCAGGGTGGGGGTCTCGTGGGCGTCGAGCACGCGGATGGTCTCGGTGCTCTTCTCCACGCTCGACAGCAGCTCGCCGATGGCCACGCCGAGGGCGTTGGCCAGGCGCCAGGTGATGGCGATGGTCGGGTTGGCCTTCTCGCGCTCGATCTGCGACAGCATCGATTTCGACACGCCGGCGATGCGCGACAAGTCCTCCAGCGTCAGGCCGCGCGCCAGGCGCAGCCGTTGCAGGGCGGCGCCGACTTCCGGCGGGGCGTTCGTCGAAACAGGTGTATTCATATTTTTATTCGGGGAAATGCGCAAATTGTGGGGAAATCTGTCGGAAAAACCGCGCCATAAACATATGGACGCGCCTTGCCAAGTTCACTGGCCTTCGGTAATATTCGATATATTGAATTTTAGTTCGACATAACGGATTTCAAGGGTGGTTCGGGAAGCGGAGTAGACTCGGAGTAGACTCGAACCTGCGACACCCTGCGGAACACGGTACAACATACAGCGAGGCCAGGTCAAGCGGCCGCCCTCGCCACCACAATCGAGGATGATCATGAGCGACCAAGCAAAAAACGCGTTTTTCGGCGGCCTGCAGCAAACCCTGGACCAGTTGCGTGAACAGGGCCTGTACAAACCGGAACGGGTGCTGGCCTCGCGTCAGGGCGCCGAGGTGGTGGCGCAGGACGGCAGCAAGCTGATCAACATGTGCGCCAACAACTACCTCGGCCTGTCCGGCGAGGAGTGGGTGGCCCAGGCCTCGATCGCCGCCACCGAGCAGTACGGCTACGGCCTGTCGTCGGTGCGCTTCATCTGCGGCACCCAGACCGTGCACAAGAAGCTGGAACAGGCCATCTCCGCCTTCCTCGGCACCGAGGACACCATCCTCTACGCCGCCGCCTTCGACGCCAACGGCGGCGTCTTCGAGCCGCTGTTCGACGAGAACGACGCCATCATCTCCGACGCGCTGAACCACGCCTCGATCATCGACGGCATCCGCCTGTGCAAGGCGGCGCGCTTCCGCTACCAGCACAACGACATGGCCGACCTGGAAGCGCAGCTGCAGGCCGCCGCCGGCAAGCGCCACAAGGTCATCGTCACCGACGGCGTGTTCTCGATGGACGGCACCATCGCCCAACTCGACAAGATCTGCGACCTGGCCGACAAGTACGGCGCCCTGGTGATGATCGACGAGTGCCACGCCTCCGGCTTCATGGGCGCCACCGGCCGCGGCACCCACGAGCACCACAACGTCATGGGCCGCATCGACATCATCACCGGCACCCTGGGCAAGGCCCTGGGCGGCGCCATGGGCGGCTTCACCTCGGCGCGCAAGGAAGTGATCGACATGCTGCGCCAGAAGTCGCGGCCCTACCTGTTCTCCAACACGCTGGCGCCGTCCATCGCCGGCGCCTCGCTGGCCGTCCTGGAACGCCTGTCCGCCTCGACCGAGCTGCGCGACCGCCTGCACGAAAACACCGCCTTCTTCCGCAAGGAGATCGAGGCGCTGGGCTTCACCATCAAGCCGGGCACCCATCCGGTGGTTCCCGTGATGCTGTTCGACGCGCCGGTGGCGCAGAAGTTCGCCGCACGAATGTATGAGCTGGGCGTACTGCTCAGCGGCTTCTTCTACCCGGTGGTGCCGATGGGCCAGGCGCGCGTGCGCGTCCAGCTGTCGGCGGCGCACACCCGCGCCCAATTGGTCACCGTCTTGGCGGCATTCGAACAAGCGGGCCGCGAACTCGGCCTGCTGAAGAACTAATCTTGCATCTCGTACTCAGGAAGAACAATATGGAACGCATACTCGTCATCGGCGCCAACGGCCAAATCGGCAGTGAACTGGTCGAGGCGCTGGCCTCCCAGCACGGCGCGCACAACGTCATCGCCAGCGACATCAGCAGCACCAATCTGTACAAGGCGGCGCGCTACACCCAGCTCAACGTGCTCGACAAGGAAGCCCTGGCCAAACTGGTCACGGAAGAGGGCATCACCCAGGTCTACCAGCTGGCGGCGATGCTGTCGGCCACCGGCGAGGCCGCGCCGCTCAAAGCCTGGACGCTGAACATGGACGGCCTGTTGAACATTCTGGAGGTGGCGCGCGAACGCGGCGTGCTGGGCAAGCCGCTGCGCATCTTCTGGCCCTCGTCGATCGCCGCCTTCGGCCCGAACACCCCGGCCGTCAACACGCCGCAGCTGACGGTGATGGACCCGACCACCATCTACGGTATCAGCAAGCTGGCCGGTGAGCGCCTGTGCGAGTACTACTTCCTCAAGTACGGCGTCGACGTGCGCAGCATCCGCTACCCCGGCATCATCAGCTACAAGTCGCCCCCGGGCGGCGGCACCACCGACTACGCCATCGCCATCTTCCACTCGGCGCTGCGCGGCGAACGCTACGAATGCTTCCTCGGCCCGCAGACCGCGCTGCCGATGATCTACATGCCCGACGCGATCCGCGCCACCATCGAATTGATGGACGCGCCGGCGGCACAAATCAAGGTCCGCTCGGCATACAATGTGGCCGGCGTGTCGTTCAATCCTGAGCAACTGGCCGCCGCCATTTCGCGCGCCCTGCCGGACTTCAAGATCGCCTACAAGCCGGACAGCCGCCAGGCCATCGCCGACACCTGGCCGCAAAGCCTGGACGACAGCACCGCCACGGCCGACTGGGGCTGGCAGGCGCGCATCGGCGTCGAGCAGATGGTCGCCGACATGCTGGCCAACGTCGACGTCAGCCTGGGCAAGGCCGCCTGAGCGGATTCCCCCCCCGTTTTCACCACTAACTATAAAGCGAGACCATCGATGGACATGAGCGTATTTGATCTGTTTAAAATCGGCATTGGCCCGTCCAGTTCCCACACCGTGGGACCGATGGTGGCGGCGCGCCGTTTTTTGGTCGAGTGCGCTCCGCTGGACGACGTGGTCGCCGTCGAGGCGGCGCTGTACGGCTCGCTGGCGCTGACCGGCGTCGGCCACGCCACCGACAAGGCGGTGATCCTCGGCCTGATGGGCGAGACGCCGCAGGACGTGGTGCCGACCCAGGTCGACGCCATGCTGGCGGCGGCCGAGGCGGCCGGCCAACTGGCCCTGCTGGGCAAGCAGCTGGTGCCGTTCAAGGCCGCCAGCGGCCTGGTGTTCCATAAAAGCGAGTCGCTGCCGGAGCACCCCAACGGCCTGCGCTTCACGCTCAAGCGGGCCGACGGCAGCAGCTTTAGCAAGGTGTTCTACTCGGTCGGCGGCGGCTTCATCCGCGCCGAGGGGGAGGGCCAGGAGCTGGGCGCCGAGGCGGCCCGCGCCGAGCGCGCCGCCCGCATCCCTTATCCCTTCGACACGATGGAGCAGCTGCTGGCGCACGGCGCCGCCAGCGGCCTGACGATTCCGCAGATGTTGCGCGCCAACGAGTGCGTCAAGCTCAGCAGCGAGCAGCTCGACGCCGGCATCGACCGCATCTGGCGCGTCATGCACGACTGCATCGCCCACGGCCTGGAGACCCCGGGCCAGCTGCCCGGCGGCCTGAAGGTCAAACGCCGCGCCGCCGACCTGTGGCGCATGGCCAACGACGTCAAGGCCTCGGCCAACCGCGCCAACGACCTGCCGCACGACGCCATGCACCAGGTCAGCCTGTACGCGATGGCGGTCAACGAGGAGAACGCCGCCGGCGGCCGCGTCGTCACGGCGCCGACCAACGGCGCCGCCGGCATCATCCCGGCGGTGCTGCGCTACTACGCCGAGGACTGCAAGCCGAGCGACCCGGTCACCGGCGTGCGCAACTTCATGCTGACCTCGGCGGCGATCGGCATGCTGTGCAAGCGCAACGCCTCGATCTCGGGCGCCGAAATCGGCTGCCAGGGCGAGGTCGGCGTGGCCTGCGCGATGGCGGCGGCCGGCCTGGTGGCGGCCCTGGGCGGCAGCAACCAGCAGATCGAGAACGCCGCCGAAATCGGCATCGAGCACCACCTCGGCATGACCTGCGACCCGATCGGCGGCCTGGTGCAGATCCCCTGCATCGAGCGCAACGGCATGGGCGCGGTGAAGGCCATCACGGCGGCCTCGCTGGCGCTGCGCGGCGACGGCACCCACTTCGTCAGCCTCGACGAGGTGATCGAAACCATGCGCCAGACCGGCGCCGACATGCAGGACAAGTACAAGGAAACCTCGCTGGGCGGCCTGGCGATCCACGTCATCACCGTCAACCACGCCGCCTGCTGACGCCATTACAACAGCCGATTGCACGGGTTCGGGCCGGGCGCACTATAATATCCGCTCATTCGCAGTGATATGTAGCCCAACCGGACCTGTCTAATTTATGCAATACGTGTCTACCCGCGCCGCCGCGTCGGCCGCTTCGTCGTCCCCCTCCAATTTTTCCGACATCCTGCTCGGCGGCCTGGCCGCCGACGGCGGCCTGTTCCTGCCGACCGCCTACCCGCAGGTGAGCGGCGCCGAACTGGACGCCTGGCGCAAGCTGTCCTACGCCGACCTGGCCTACGAGGTGCTGCGCAAGTTCGCCACCGACATCCCGGAAGCCGACCTGCGCGCGCTGACCGCCAAGACCTACACCAAGGAGGTCTACCGCAACGCCCGCGCCGGCGAAAAGGCCAGCCAGATCACGCCGCTGCGCGTGCTGGAGGAGGGCGACGGCCGCAAGCTGGTGCTGCAGGCGCTGTCGAACGGCCCGACCTTGGCCTTCAAGGACATGGCGATGCAGTTGCTGGGCAACCTGTTCGAATACACGCTGGCCAAGAGCGGCGCGCAGCTCAACATCTTCGGCGCCACCTCGGGCGACACCGGCAGCGCGGCCGAATACGCCATGCGCGGCAAAAAGGGCATCCGCGTCTTCATGCTCTCGCCGCACAAGAAGATGAGCGCCTTCCAGACCGCGCAAATGTTCAGCCTGCACTGACCCGAACATCTTCAACATCGCCGTCGACGGCGTCTTCGACGACTGCCAGGACATGGTCAAGGCGGTCTCCAACGACCTGCCGTTCAAGGCCGCGCAGAAGATCGGCACGGTCAACTCGATCAACTGGGCGCGCGTCGTGGCCCAGGTGGTGTACTACTTCCGCGGCTACCTGGCCGCCACCAGCAGCAACGCCGAGAAAGTCTCGTTCACGGTGCCGTCGGGCAACTTCGGCAACATCTGCGCCGGCCACATCGCGCGGATGATGGGCCTGCCGATCGCCAAGCTGGTCGCCGCCACCAACGAGAACGACGTGCTCGACGAGTTCTTCCGCACCGGCGTCTACCGCGTGCGTAAGTCGGCCGAGACCTACCACACCAGCAGCCCGTCGATGGACATCTCCAAGGCGTCCAACTTCGAGCGCTTCATCTACGACCTGGTCGGCCGCGACGGCGAGCGCACCCGCGCGCTGTTCCACAAGGTCGAGACGCAGGGCGGCTTCGACCTGTCCGGCAAGCCGGGCAGCGACGGCGACGAGTTCAAGAAGGTCGCCCAGTATGGTTTCCAGTCCGGCAAATCGACCCACAAGGACCGCCTCGACACCATCCGCGACGTCGCCGACGACTACGGCATCACCATCGACACGCACACCGCCGACGGCATCAAGGTCGCGCGCGAGCATATCGAAAAGGGCGTGACGATGATCGTGCTGGAGACGGCGCTGGCGGCCAAGTTCAACGAGACCATCCTCGACGCGCTGGGTGTGGACGCCGAGCGTCCGGCCGGCTTCGAGAACATCGAGAAGCTGCCGCAGAAGTTCGTCGTCATGTCGACCGATGTGGAAAAGATGAAGGCCTACATCGCCGGCCACACCGGCCTGTGAGCGAGCCGCGCCATGACTGAATACAAGCCCAAACCGATGCTCTCCGTGAGCGAGGCGCTGGCCTTCCTGCAGGCGGCCGCGCGGCCGGTGCGCGAGATCGAAAGCGTGGCCACGCTGGAGGCCAACGGCCGCGTGCTGGCCCAGGCCCAGGTGTCCGGCATGAACGTGCCGGCGATGGACAACACGCAGATGGACGGCTACGCCGTGCGCGCGGCCGACTGCGCCGGCGGCGCGGCGACCTTGACCGTGTCGCAGCGGATTCCGGCCGGCCATGTCGGCCAGCCGCTGTTGCCCGGCACGGCGGCGCGCATCTTCACCGGCGCGCTGATCCCGGAGGGCGCCGACGCCGTCGTCATGCAGGAGCAGTGTGAGGCGGCCGGCAACCTGGTCACCGTGCGCCACGCGCCCAAGCCGGGCGAATGGATACGCCGCGCCGGCGAGGACATCACCAACGGCAGCGTGATCCTGCCGGCCGGCACCCGCCTGCGCAGCCCCGAGCTGGGCCTGGCCGCTTCGGTCGGCCTGGCCACGCTGCCGGTGCGGCGCAAGCTGCGCGTGGCGGTGTTCTTCACCGGCGACGAGCTGGCCATGCCGGGCGAGCCGCTGGCGCCCGGCGCGATCTACAATTCCAACCGCTTCACCCTGCGCGCGCTGCTGGAAAACCTGGGCTGCCAAATCAGCGACTACGGCATCGTGCCGGACTCGCTGGAGGCCACCCGCGCCGTGCTGCGCGACTGCGCCCGCGAGCATGATCTGATCATCACCTCCGGCGGCGTTTCGGTCGGCGAGGAGGACCACATCAAGCCGGCGGTCGAGGCGGAAGGGCGCCTGAACATGTGGCAGATCGCCGTCAAGCCGGGCAAGCCGCTGGCCTTCGGCGAGGTCGGCCAGGCCTTCTTCCTCGGCCTGCCGGGCAACCCGGTGTCGAGCTACATCACCTTCCTGATGTTCGTGCGGCCCTTCCTGCTGCGCCTGCAGGGCGTGGACGAGCCGCGCGCGCTGACGCCGCAAAGCTACGCCATGCGCGCCGATTTCGCCTGGACCAAGCCGGACCGGCGCAACGAGTTCCTGCGCGCCCGCATCAACGCCGGCGGCGGACTCGATCTGTTCCCGAACCAGAGCTCGGGCGTGCTGACCTCCACCGTCTGGGGCGACGGCATCATCGACAATCCGCCCGGCCAGGCCATCGCGCTTGGCGACACGGTGCGTTTCATTCCATTTAGCGAGCTGCTGCACTGAGCAGGCCGCGACCAACACAGAAGAATCATCGACATGAATATTACGCTGCGATTTTTTGCCAGCGTGCGCGAGGCACTAGGCACTTCCACCGAATCCCTGGCGCTGCCGGAAGGCGTGGCCACGGTGGGCCAGGTGCGCGCCCATTTGATCGGGCGCGGCGACCCATGGGCCAAGGCCCTGGGCGAGGGCAGGGCGCTGCGCATGGCCTGCAACCAGGTGATGTGCGACGCCGACAGCGCCGTCAGCGAAGGCTGCGAGCTGGCCTTCTTCCCGCCGGTGACCGGCGGCTAGACTTGATGCTGAACCGCCGCGCCCAGCGGGCGACGGCTAGCGCTTGCGATTCTCCGCTGGTGATTATTTTGGTGCCGGCGGCTGCTTGCCCAACGCGGCCGGGCCTTCTTTGCGGTAGCGCATGAAGGTCGAGATCGTGTAGATGGCGGCGGCCACGACCGCCCAGATGGCGGCGCTGGTGAACTCGTCCGCCGTGCGGGCGCCCTTGAAATAGTCGACCAATGCCAGGATGGCGAACAGCGGCACGGCCGCGAGTAAATAACGTTTAATCCAGAATGCTGCACCCATAACGGCTCCTCAAAAGTATGGCAGCCCACAGTATGCGCCGCGCACCGCCCCAGGTCTAGTCACCGGCCCCGGAGCGCGGCCTTTTTAGCTTTCGGATCGATCCCATGCAGTCTCACTCTCAAACACCCCGCGTCGCCGTCATCGGCGGCGGACCGGCCGGCCTGATGGCCGCGCAAACGCTGGCCGAGGGCGGCGCGCGCGTCGACCTGTACGACGCCATGCCCTCGGTCGGCCGCAAGTTCCTGCTGGCCGGCCGGGGCGGCATGAACATCACCCACGCCGAGCCCTTCGACGATTTCGTTACCCGCTACGGCGCGGCCGGCGCGGCGCTGCTGCCGCAGTTGCAGGCCTTCGGCCCGCAGCAGGTGCGCGACTGGGTGCACGGCCTGGGCGTGGACACCTTCGTCGGCACCTCCGGCCGCGTCTTCCCGACCGATATGAAGGCGGCGCCGTTGCTGCGCGCCTGGCTGCACCGCCTGCGCGAGAGCGGCGTGCAGTTCCACATGCGCCAGCGCTGGCAGGGTTGGCGCGACGACGCGCTGCTGTTCGCCACGCCGGACGGCGAGCACACCGTCCGCGCCGACGCCACCGTGCTGGCGCTGGGCGGCGCCAGCTGGGCGCGGCTCGGTTCGGACGGCGCCTGGCAGGCGCTGCTGGCGCAGCGCGGCGTCGAGCTGGCGCCGCTGGTGCCGGCCAACTGCGGCTTCGACGTGGATTGGAGCGCGCACTTCGCCAGCCGCCACGCCGGCGAGCCGCTGACCACGGTGGCCATCGTCTCGACCGACGCCCACGGCCGCCAAGTGCGCAAGCAGGGCCAGTTCGTCGTCACCGGCGGCGGCGTCGAGGGCAGCTTGATCTACGCGCTGTCGGCCGCGCTGCGCGAGCAGATCGCCGCCGACGGCAGCGCCTTGATCCACCTCGACCTGCTGCCCGACTGGACGGCCGAGCGGGTCGCCGACGAGGTGGCGCGACCGCGCGGCGCGCGTTCGATGTCCAGTCATTTGCAGAGCCGCCTCGGCATCAAGGGCGTCAAGTCCGGCCTGCTGCGCGAGTGCATAGTCGCCGAGGAGTTCGCCGATCCGGAGCGGTTGGCGCGGGCGATCAAGGCGCTGCCGCTGCGCCTGCTGCGGCCGCGTCCCATCGACGAGGCCATCAGCAGCGCCGGCGGGGTGCGCTTCGCCGCGCTGGAGGGGGCGATGCTGAAGGCGGCGCCGGGCGTGTTCGTCGCCGGCGAGATGGTCGACTGGGAGGCGCCGACCGGCGGCTACCTGCTGACCGCTTGCCTGGCCGGCGGCCTGGCCGCCGGCCAGGATGTGTTGCGCTGGTTGGGGCGCGGGGGCGAATCGCAGGGCGCTTAGCCGCACGCTGGCATTCCCGCGCAAGCGGCTGAATGCAATCGAAATATTGCCAAATTTCCTATAATTACATATTATCAAGTGCATTCAGAAAATACAGCCGCGTCACTCGCGCGAGGCTGCATCTATGTTACTTACTTGTAATGACTTGTTGAAAGGGTAATTATATGGAGAAAACTAGGTTAATCAGCATCTGCGCGCTACTGGCTTTGCTTTCGGCATGCGCCACGCCCATCCCGATCGATAACCTGAGCTACAAGGGCGTGTCCACCGTCAAAACCGACAAAACCGCCCGCATTGTCGTGACATCCAATGGCGCAGGTAGTAGCCGCAGCACATATTTGATGCCGGTGGCCGGCACCTATATTGCAATGGACGTGAAGGGAAAGGAGCCTTTCGGCGCCAAGGATCAGCAAGAATTTTCTCAATCGCTGCGCAAGGAGCTCGTGCGGCTTGGAGTGGTTAAATCAACAACTGTCGACGAGAATGCGACGGCTGATATGGCCGCCACGATCAACATCGATCGTGTGCATTTGAACGGCGACTATCAGGAATACAAGGTCGATATCACGATGATCCTCAATGGAGGAAGCAGTTCGTTCCAGAAACAGTATCACATTACTTCCACGGAAAAGGATTCACTTTGGGAAAAGTTGAATACCAATGGTGCCGAAGCAAGGGAGAAGCTTGCGCACCTGATGCTCGAGCGACTTATTCCTGATTTGGAAGCGTACGCTCTGGCGATGGCGCGTCAGTAAGGGAGCGTAGTACCTTCGATATAACTGTCGCGCTAGCTGAACCATGTGGCTGCGCGAATCGAAACTAAATGGCTGGCCGGAACCGTTCAATGCCTGCCGTGCCGGCCAACTTGCCTAGTGGTTCCAGCTGACCTCGCCCGAGCCGGTGCGGTTGACGTTGCGCTGGTCGGGGTTGCCGTAGACGCGGATGTCGCCGCTGCCGCGCAGCTCCAGGTCGGCCTCGCGGCGGGCGAACACCTGGGTGGTGCCGGAGCCCTTGAGGTGCACGCGCACCTTGTCCGAGGCCAGGTGGCGGGCGTCCAGGTCGCCCGAGCCGGTCAGCTCGGCGCTCAGCTCCTTGCAGGCGCCGGCCGACACCAGCCGGCCCGAGCCGACCATCTCCAGATCGACCGCGTCGCTGTTGCCGGTGTTCATGTTGATGTCGCCGCTGCCGTGCACGCCGGCCGCCACCTGCTTGTAGCGGCCGTTGAAATTGACGTTGCCGCTGCCGTAGAGCTGCAGCGAGATGCTGGCGCCGCTGAAGCCGTTGATGGTGCTGTCGCCGTTGCCGCGCACGTCGAGCTGTTCGAGCGCCGGCAGCACCAGCTCCACCTGCAGGGGCCGGCGGTGGTGCAGCAACATGCCCTTGGTGCCGATGTGCAGGGTGTTGCCCTCCTGCACCGTTTCGATGTTGCCCAGCAGGCGCTGCTCGCCGCGCACCTTGAGGAAGGGCGTGCTGCCCTGGCGCAGGGTCAGGTCGATCGGGCCGTTCAGCTCGACGATGGTGACGTTGCGGCCGGCGCTGCGCACCTCGCTGGCGGGCGCGCGGCCGGCCGCGCTGGACGGGTTGGCGCTGCCGTAGGCGCGCAGCATGCTGTAGGAGACGCCGATCAGCACGAAGGCGAGCAGCAGCATGCCGATGCCGAGTTTGATTAGCGAGCGCATGGACGGCCCTCCGGTTTGGTGGCGGGGCGGCGCATCAGCGGCCCCTCAGCAGCGAGAAGTTCATCGCCGCGTAGCGTTTGGCGCCGAGCACCGTGTAGCGCGTCACCACCACGCTGACCAGGGTCAGGCCGATGCCGGCCAGCACCAGGCCGAGGCCGACGAAGGCCTGGGTGTTGCGCGAGCCGCTGTCGAGCTCGGTGGTGATGTGCAGGCCGCCGCCGGCCACCGCCTCGGCCCGTTCCAACAGCTTGGGTTTGCTGCCGTCGTCCGGCCGCGCCGAGGCCGCCTTGGGATCGCGGTGGAACTGGATGCCCATCTCGTTGATGGCCAGCTTGGCCTGGGCCAGGGCTCTCCTCGTCGCCGTCGTTGTCGATGATCAGGTGGCGCAGCGGACCCTCCAGCACCAGCTCGTTCTGGCCGGACAAGGCGCTGGCGCTGACGGCGATGCCGCTGACGTAGAAGGTCAGCGCCGACAGGTAGACCGTCAGCAGCAGGCAACCGTAGACCATCGCCGGGATCAGCATGAACAGGTTGAAGATGGCCAGGCCGATGAAGGACACCAGCATGCGCGCCAGGTTGACCGGGTTCTTGCTCTGCGTGAAGCTGTTGAGGTGGCGGTTGGCGCGCAAGGTCATGGCGATCTTGCGGGGTTCGTCGAGCTGGGCGTGGATCTCCGCCTCGCTCAGGCCGGCGGCGAGGCCGTCGATGAAGCGCTGCTCGTAATAGGCCAGGGTCTTGGCCACGGTGTCCGGCGGCAATCCCGCCATGGCCCGTTTGAGCGCGTCGAGGTATTCCAGCTTACCCATGGTGTGCGCCTAGCCTAGTATTGCAACGCCGGCATGTTGCCCGCGTGCATGTGTGATGGGTGGCCGGTGCCGGCCTCCGGCGCGCCCGCTTCGGCGTGCACGATGGCCACGGTGCTGGCCGCCACGAAGGCGAGCACGGCGATGGTCTTGAGGCTGAGGCGGAGGTTCATGATGCGGTCCAGTCGTGTTGCGTGTGTCGATGCTGCCACTGTACGGAAACGGACGGCGGGCGGACACGGGTATGCGACAGGATGCATATTTGACGGGGCAGACGACATGCAGCGCGGATCAGCCGGGGCGGCGCGGCGCGTCCCACAGGCCGGCGGCGGCGGCCACGCCGCTGCGCGCGGCCGACTCCAGGGTGGCCGGGTAGTCGCTGGCGGTGTAGTCGCCGGCGATGGCCAGGCCGGCCAGGCCGGTGGCGTTGGCCGGGCGTTGCAGGCCCGGCGTGCAGGCGAAGGTGGCGCGCTTCTCGGTGATCACCTTGAACCACTGCGGCGTGCCCAGCTCGGGCCGCTCGAACACGGTGGCCAGCTGCACGGCGATGGCCTCGGCCAGCAGCGGCTGCGCCATGGCGGCGGCCTCGGCCGAGGCGCTGACCACCACCGCCAGCAGGCCGGCCTGGGCGGCGTCGAGCTGGCCGCGGTCGAAGACGAACTGGCCCCAGTGGTAGCGCTCGGGCGCGTCGAGCAGCGCGTACATCGGCAGCGCCAGGCGCAGCGCCGGGTCGTATTGCAGGTAGCAGGTGGTGATGGTTTCCGCCTCGAAGGCGGTCAGGCCGGCGCACAGGGTGGCGATGGCGGCCTCGCTGTCGGCGATGTCGTGCAGCAGCACGGCGGCCTGCGGCGGCGCGCAGGCCAGCACCACGCCGTCGAAGCTGGCGCCCCAGGTGCCGCCGACGGCCTCGCCGCTGACCTCCAGGCGCCAGGCGCCGGCGGCCTGGCCGGCGTCGTCGCTCTCGCGTTGCAGGCGGCGCACCTTGGCGCCGCTGCGCACGGTGCCGCCGTGCTTGGCCAGGTAGGCGGCGGCGGCGTCGGGGAACAGCTTGCTCAGGTCGGCGCGCGGTAGCAGCATGTCGGAGGCGGCGCGCTTGGCGCCCAGGCTGTCGCGCAGCACGTTGAGGAAGACCTGGGCCGAGGCGCGCTCGGGCGGCGTGTTCAGCGCCGCCAGGCAGAGCGGACGCCACATCAGCTGGATCAGGCGGTCGGTCTGGTCGAAGCGTTGCAGCAGTTCGCTGACGCTGCAATCGTTGTGCAACTGCCAGCCCATCCAGCGCGCCGTGCTGGAAAAGCGCGCCAGCGACATCTTGTCGGCGCGCCCCAGGCCCTTGGCGCGCAGCAGGGCGGCCAGCAGGTGCAGCGGCGCCGGCAGGCGCGGCGCGACGAAGTCCATGCCGCCGCCGTGCGGCGGGTAGCGCATTTGCAGCGGCAGATTGAGCAGCGCGGCCTGGCGGTCGACGCCGACCAGGGCCATCAGGCGCAGGGTTTCGCGGTAGGCGCCGAGCAGGATGTGCTGGCCGTTGTCGAGCTGGCGGCGGTCGGTGGCGACGCGCCTAGCCCGGCCGCCCAGCGTGCGGGCGGCCTCGAACAGGGTGACCTGGTGGCCGGCGCGGGCCAGCTCCACCGCCGCCGCGCAGCCGGCCCAGCCGGCGCCGACCACGGCGACGCTCTTGCCGGCGACCTGCTTAGCCACGGACGTAGGTCTTCCAGGCCAGCCACAGTTTGCGGATCGGCGTCAGCGAGATGCGCTGCTGGAGCACGTGGTAGCCGTCGGCCTCGACCTCGGTCAGCAGGGTGCGGTAGATGGCCGCCATGATCAGGCCGGGACGCTGGGCGCGCCGGTCTTCCTTGGGCAGCAGGGCGAAGGCCTCGTCGTAGGCCAACTGGGCGCGGGCCACCTGGAACTTCATCAGGTTCTCGAAGTTATCGCTGTGGCGGGCGTTGAGCAGGTCGGCCGCCGTGACGTTGAACTGCTGCAACTCGTTGATCGGCAGATAGATGCGGCCCTTGCGGGCGTCCTCGCCGACGTCGCGGATGATGTTGGTCAGCTGGAAGGCGTGGCCCAGCTTCTCGGCGTAGACCAGGGTTTCCGGCTTGGTCGCGCCGAAGATGCTGGCCGACAGGATGCCGACCACGCTGGCCACGTGCCAGCAATAGCGTTGCAGCGCCGGATAGTCGAGGTAGCGGGTCTGGTTCAGATCCATTTCCATGCCGTCGATGATGGCCTGCAAGTGCTGTTGCTGCAGATTGTAGGTGAGCAGATGGGGCTGCAGGGCCTGGGTCACCGGATGGGTCTGCTTGCCCTGGTACATGCCGGCGATCTCGTTGCGCCACCAGGCCAGCTTGACGCGGGCGATCGATTCATCGGTGCATTCGTCGACGGTGTCGTCCACCTCGCGGCAGAAGGCGTACAGCGCGGTGATGGCGCGGCGCCGTTCCGGCGTCAGGAACAGGAAGCTGTAGTAGAAGCTGGAGCCGCTCTGGGCGGTTTTTTGCTGGCAGTATTCGTCGGGAGACATGGTCAAAAATGCAAGGGAGGGCAATCGAAGCCGCTATTCTATAGGGCGGCGCGGCCGGCGAGGGGGCTTTTGCGGCCCCGGGCCGGTTTTTTGACGCCGATTGTGTCGCTCTTGTGCGGATTGTCCGCCGCTTGTGCGCCGGGCGGCCCTCTATCGGCCATCCATCGCGGCTGTTCTACGGTGTTTCCCGGCTGATCCGCACGCGTCCTTGCACCGCCTTGGCGCGCGCCTTCAACTGGCTCTTCATGCGCAGCGCGCGCCAGAAGATGCGCAGCCAGTCGCGCCGGACCAGCTGCGGCCGGCGGCGGAACACATCGTACTCGACCGCCTCGATGGCGTCGAGGATGGCCAGGCCGCCTTGCACCACCAGGCGCAGCTCGAAGCCGATGCGGCCGCGCAGGCGCAGGGCCAGCGGCGCGCCGCTCAGCATCAGGGCGCGGGTGCGCTCGACCTCGAAGGCCATCATCGAGCGCCAGCGCGGCCGCGCGTCGACGTGGCCCAGCGCCGCCGGCGAGATGGCGTAGCGGTTCAGGTCTTCCAGCGGCAGGTAGATGCGCTCCTTGTGCAGGTCGATCGCCACGTCCTGCAGGAAATTGATGAGTTGCAGCGCCGTGCAGATGGCGTCGGAATCGCGTACATTCTGTTCATCCGCCTGTTGGTACAGCGTCAACATCAGCAAGCCGACCGGGTTGGCCGAGCGGGCGCAGTAGTCGAGCAGGGCGTCGTAGCTGGCGTAGCGGCTGACCACGACGTCCTGCTTGAAGGCGGACAGCAGGTCGCGCATTGGTTGCAGCGGCAGCTGGTACTGCGCCACCACGCCGGCCAGCCGCTCGAACAGCGCATCGTGGCCGGGCTCGCCCCGTTCGATGCGGTCCAGCGCGGCCTCGTAGGCGGCCAGCGCGGCCAGCCGTTGTTCCGGCGTGGCGTCGCCCTCGTCGGCCAGATCGTCGGCGCTGCGGGCGAAGGCGTAGATCGCTTCGACGGCGGGACGTAGACGGCGTGGCAACAAAATAGATGCAACAGGGAAATTTTCGTAGTGGTCGACAGGCATAAAAGCGAATAATGTAGATTAATGACGCGAAAGTCATTTGCAAACGGATTTGACCTGATTATAATTACTTAACGGAAAGTCATTTACTTTCCGGCCTGTAATAGTAGTGCCATCTTGAAATAGCAGCAAGCCTTTGGACTCTCATTGCCCGCATAGTAAAGGAAAAATCCGTGCCCGCCCCGAAAACCCTGCCTCACCTCCGCCTTCCATCTAGGCATATTCCCCGTCTGGCCATGCTGGCCACGGCCGGCGCCGCCGCGCTGTTGTTGGCCGGCTGCGGCAAACCGCCCGAAGCCACCGTCGACATCCGTCCGGTGCGCGTGATGGTGCTGCATGGCAGCGACGTCGATGTGAACGCCGAATTCTCCGGCGAGGTGAGGGCGCGCATCGAGTCGCGTTTGGGCTTCCGCGTCGGCGGCAAGATCGTCGCCCGCAAGGTCGACGTCGGCACGCTGGTCAAGAAGGGCCAGGTGTTGATGCAGCTCGACCCGCAGGATCTGCAACTGTCGCAGGCCCAGGGCATGGCCGCGCTGCGCGCCGCCGAAACCAACCGCGACCTGGCGCGCGCCGAGTTGAAGCGCTATCAGGAATTGCGTGAGAAGAATTTCGTCAGCCAAACCGTGCTCGACACCAAGGAGTCGGCCTTCAAATCGGCCCAGGCCAGCGTCGACTCGGCCATGGCGGCCTATCGCGGCCAGGCCAACCAGGCCGGCTACGCCACCCTTGTCGCCGACATCGACGGCGTGGTCACCTCGGTCGACGCCGAGGTCGGCCAGGTGGTCGCCGCCGGCACCCCGGTGGTGCGCGTCGCCAAGACGGGCGAGAAGGAGATCGTCATCGGCCTGCCGGAGGACAAGGTCGACGTGCTGCGCCGCATTCCCGACGTGCGCGTGCGCCTGTGGGCCAGTCCGCAACAGTCGGTGGCCGGCACGATCCGCGAGATCTCGCCGGTGGCCGACCCGTCGACCCGGACCTACACGGTCAAGGTGTCGATTCCGGACAGCCTGGCCGACGCCAAGCTGGGCATGACCGCCGTGGTGCAGTTCGCCTCGAAGACGGCGACGCCGCAGCTCAAGGTGCCGCTGACGGCCCTGTTCTATGAAAAATCGGCCAGCTCGGTCTGGGTGGTCGAGAACGGCGCCGTCAAGCTGGTGCCGGTCACCATCGGCGGCGCCGCCGGCAACGACCTGGTGCTCAGCAGCGGCGTCAAGGACGGCCAGACGGTGGTCACCGCCGGCGTCAACCTGCTCAAGCCGGGCCAGAAGGTCAAGATCCTTGGCGACGACCTGGCCGCCAAGCCGGCCGCCAAGCCGGCGGCCGCGCCCGCCGCCGCGCCGGCCGCCGCGTCCGCCGCCATGTCGGCGTCCGCCGCCGAGGCGTCCAAATGAAGGGCGGCTTCAATCTTTCCCGTTGGGCGCTGGAACACATTCCGCTGACGCGCTACCTGATCGCCGTGCTGTTGATCGGCGGCATGCTCAGCTATGCCAGCCTGGGCCAGGACGAGGATCCGCCGTTCACCTTCCGCGCCATGGTGATCCGCGCCAACTGGCCGGGCGCCACCGCCTTGCAGATGGCCGACCAGGTCACCGACAAGCTCGAGAAGAAGCTGCAGGAAACCCCCTACATCGACGAGATCAGCTCCTATTCCAAGCCGGGCGAGACGCTGATCATCCTCAAGCTGCGCGAATCGGCGCCGCCCAAGGACACCGCCGCCGCCTGGTATCAGGTGCGCAAGAAGATCGGCGACATTGTCGGCACGCTGCCTTCCGGCGTGCAGGGACCGTACTTCAACGACGAGTTCGGCGACACCTACGGCTCCATCTTCGCGCTGGAGGGCAACGGCTTCAACTACGCCGAAATGAAGGACTACGCCGACTTCGTGCGCCAGCAATTGCTGGGCGTGCCGCTGGTCTCCAAGGTCGAGTTGTTCGGCGTGCAGGACGAGAAGATCAACATCGAGTTCTCGCACAAGAAGTTCGCCCAGCTGGGCATCTCCTTCGAGGCCATCGTCAACCAGATCGGCAGCCAGAACACGGTCGAGTCGACCGGCGTGCTGGTGACGCCGACCGACAACCTGCAGGTGCGCGTGACCGGCGCCCTGAAGACCGTCAAGGACTTCGAGGAGTTCGAGCTGCGCGCCAACGGCACCACCTTCCGCCTGGGCGACTTCGCCACCATCAAGCGCGAGTACCAGGACCCGCCGCGTGAAAAAATGCGCTTCAACGGCAAGGAAGTGATCGGCCTGGGCGTCTCGATGGAGAAGGGCGGCAATATCATTGTCATGGGCAAGGCCATGCAGAAGACGGTCGACGAGCTGCGCGCCAAGCTGCCCGTGGGCATCGAGCTGAAACGCGTGTCCAACCAGCCGGAGGCGGTCACCGCCTCGGTGAGCGAGTTCGTCCACACCCTGATCGAGGCCGTGCTGATCGTGCTGGCCGTCAGCTTCCTGGCGCTCGGCCTGCATACCAAGCCCTTCCGCCTGGACGTGCGGCCCGGCCTGGTGGTGGCGCTGACCATTCCGCTGGTGCTGTCGGTGACCTTCCTGTGCATGCGCATCCTCGACATCGACCTGCACAAGATTTCGCTCGGCGCGCTGATCATCGCCCTCGGCCTGCTGGTCGACGACGCCATCATCGCCGTCGAAATGATGGTGCGCAAGATGGAGGAGGGCATGTCGCGCTTCGACGCCGCCACCTTCGCCTACACCTCGACGGCCATGCCGATGCTGACAGGCACCCTGATCACCGTGGCCGGCTTCCTGCCGATCGGCCTGGCCAAATCGGCCGCCGGCGAATACACCTTCTCGCTGTTCTCGGTCAACGCGCTGGCGCTGTGCATCTCCTGGGTGGTGGCGGTGGTGTTCACGCCCTACATCGGCTACGTGCTGCTGAAGGTCAAGCCGCACTCGAGTCACGAGCACGACTTGTTCGACACGCCGGGCTTCCGCAAGTTCCGCGCCGTCGTCACCTGGTGCGTCGACTACCGCAAGACCACCATCGCCGCCACCCTGCTGGTGTTCGCGTTGGGCGTCTACGGCTTCAAGTTCATCGAGAAGCAGTTCTTCCCCGATTCGAGCCGGCCCGAGCTGATGGTGGAATTGTGGACGCCCGAGGGCACCACCTTCGCCGCCAACGAGGCGCAGGTGAAGAAGTTCGAGGCCTTCATCGCCAAGCAGGACGGCGTGGTCAGCACCACCAGCTACGTCGGCACCGGCAGCCCGCGCTTCTATTTGCCGCTGGACCAGATCTTCCCGCAGTCGAACGTGTCGCAGATCGTCGTGCTGCCGAAGCGACCTGGCCACCCGCGGCATCCTGCGCGACAAGATCGTCGCCATCTTCAAGGAGGACTTCCCCGAGGTGCGCGGCCGCGTCAAGCTGCTGCCGAACGGGCCGCCGGTGCCGTATCCGGTGCAGTTCCGCGTCACCGGCACCGAGGTGGACAAGGTGCGCGCCATCGCCGACCAGGTCAAGGACATCATGCGCGCCAACCCCAACACCCTGGGCGTGAACGACAACTGGAACGAGTCGATCAAGGTGCTGCGGCTGGACCTGGACCAGGACAAGATGCGCGCGCTGGGCGTGACCTCGCAAACGGTGATGCGCGCGGCCAACACGATCCTGTCCGGCACCACCATCGGCAAGTTCCGCGAGGATAACAAGCTGATCGACATCCAGATCCGCCAACCGATCGAGGAGCGACGGACTATTTCCATCCTGAACGATACGAATATTCCCACGCAGAACGGCAAGTCGGTCACCATCAGCCAGCTGGCCCGCGCCCACTTCGTGTGGGAACCGGGCGTGGTCTGGCGCGAAGGGCGCGAATGGGCGATCACCGTGCAGTCCGACGTGGTCGACGGCATCCAGGGGCCGACCGTGTCGGGCCAGGTCAACCCCAAGCTCGACGAGCTGCGCGCCAAGCTGCCGGCCGGCTACCGCATCCAGGTCAAGGGCGCGGCGGCCGACAGCGGCGCCGCCGAGGCCTCGATCGCGGCCAACCTGCCGCTGGCGATCTTCCTGATCTTCACCCTGCTGATGTTGCAGCTGCATAGCTTCTCGCGCTCGCTGCTGGTGTTCCTGACCGGCCCGCTGGGCGTGGCCGGCGCGGCGATGGCCCTGCTGTTGCTGCACCGTCCGCTCGGCTTCGTCGCCAACCTGGGCGTGATCGCGCTGTTCGGCATGATCATCCGCAACTCGGTGATCCTGGTCGACCAGATCGAGCAGGACATCGCCGCCGGCGCCGAGCCGTGGGACGCCATCGTCGAGGCGGCGGTGCGCCGCTGCCGGCCGATCATCCTGACGGCCGCCGCCGCCGCGCTGGCCATGATCCCCTTGTCGCGCTCGGTGTTCTGGGGCCCGATGGCGGTGGCCATCATGGGCGGGCTGATCCTGGCGACCGCGCTGACCCTGCTGTTCCTGCCGGCCTTGTACGCCGCCTGGTTCCGGGTTAAAAAACCACAAACCCGTTCCGCCGCCTAGTCAAGGACGGAACGCAACGGCGGATTCCCTCCATGGAATCCGCCGTTTTTCTTTTTAAATCAAACAGTTGACGCGCGCCGGCGGCGACCCCGCCGGGGGCAGGCGGAGTCATCCTTGACACAGTGGGTTTCATATCCTAAGTTGGTCTAGCCATTGTTTAATTTGCTCATTTAGTTTTTCTTCCACGCAAGTTGGACGGTGGCGGTCGCAAAGGTCTGCCGGCTGGGGCACGGGGTGTTCGTGGTGTGGGTGTGGTGAGGTGTGCCGTCCGGTATTGCTAAAAACTATTACTCGAGAACAAAAATGAAAAACAAAATCAGGGGATCCGCATTACTTGTCGCGCTGGCTTTTGCCGCGCTTTCCACCTCGGCCCTGGCCGCGCTCACGACGGGCAGCCAGAACATCACAGGCACGCGTACCACGCCGGCCTATGGCGACGCCGACCTGAAGGACAACGCCGGCAACCCCGGCCCCTTCGGTCCCTACAGCTGGGACTACAGTTACACGCGCAGCTTCGACGGCAAGAAACTGGAAAAAGACATCCAGATCGACTTCTCCTTCGACGCCGGGCTCAACTATACCGACGCCCAGAAAACCGCCTATACCAATGCCGTGAAGGCCGGCGTCTCCTCGGTGTGGGACAACAAGTACGCCGTCAAGGACACCAGCACCGGCCAAGTCATTCCGATTTTCGTCGCGGTGACCACCGACGGCCCGTTCAACCAGAAGGTCCAGGTGCACGCCGGCCCCGGCCGTGCGGACATGTTGAACTGGTACACCGGCGACAGCGGCGTGGTCAACGCCCACGAGGTCGGCCACATGATGGGCTTGTACGACGAGTACATTGGCGGCGCGGTGGACCAATACCCGAATCCGACGCTGTCGAACGACGGTTTGATGGGTTTGGGGGCGTTGAACGCCAATCCGGTGATGTATCCGCGGTACTATCAACAGTATTACGACTACATGAAGCAGCTCAATCCGAACACGCCGTTCATCCTGACGGCGGTGCCGGAGCCGTCCGAGGTGGCGCTGCTGTGTGCCGGCTTGTTTATGTTGATGGGGATGTATGGGCGCAGACGTCAAGGCTAGGGCGGTCATCTTGCTGACCATGTTGGTCGCCGCCTGCGCGGCGCCCGAGCGGGTCGCCGCGTCGCGGCCCGCCAACGCAGAGGAAGAAGGGCGGGCCAAGGTGGAACAGGTGGCGGCGATTGTCCTGCGGGACGTGCATCCGCTGTACGGCGGCCAGGTCGTCTACCTGGCCGCCGACGGCGCCGGTTTTTGCCAGTTGGTGTCGCGCCTACCCGGCGTGGCGGCGCTGGCCGAAAAACGCTACCCGCTGGCGGTGCCGGCCGAGGCGATGGCCCGGCTGCGCCGCCTGGCCGCCGCCCACGCGGCGGCGCCGCCGCCTTCCAGCGTCGGCGCCGGCTTGCCGGACGCGGCCAAACCGCGCATCGCGGTGCGGCTGGCCTCCGGCCGCAGCGTCGACGTCAGCCGTTGGCAGCACGACCACAACGCCGAATTCGACGAGTTGTACCAGGCCCTGCTGGCCGTGGCGCAGGCGGCGACAAGCCAAAAGCCGCAAAGCCAGGGCCGTTTCGAGCCGGACTGGGTGCCGGACGGTTTCGGCAGGCGCTGAGCGCGGCGTTTTCGCCCCTGGTCTGACAGAGGGGAAGGGCGGTTTTTCGAAGAAGTTAGGCAAAGAAGAGCAGAATGTTGGTGATAGGTTAAAAATCATCACATCTGCTTGAAAAAACCGTTAAAATACCGCGTTGAAGTTGAAAGCTCTCGCCTATGGCGGGAAGGGGCGGCCGTTTTCACTTACGGGTCGCCCTTTGCTTTTGTGCAAACATGCCGCGAGGATGGCGAAATTGGTAGACGCACCAGGTTTAGGTCCTGACGCCAGCAATGGTGTGGGGGTTCGAGTCCCCCTCCTCGCACCAACTGTATTTCTAATTTTTTGGACGATTTTTAAACATGGCAACTGCAGTCGAAACCTTGGGCAAACTCGAACGTCGTATCACGATCTCCTTCCCGCTGACTGATGTCCGCACCGAAGTTGAGAAACGCCTGAAAGTGCAAGCCAAGTCGGCTAAGGCACCAGGCTTCCGTCCGGGCAAAGTTCCTTTAAAAATGGTCGCAGCACAATACGGTTATCAGATCGAAACCGAAGTGCTGAATGACAAAGTCGGCCGCGCCTTCAACGACGCCGCTAACGAAAACAACCTGCGCGTCGCCGGCTACCCACGCATCGAACCGAAGGAAGATTCGGCCGAAGGCGTGCTGACCTTCGACGCCACCTTCGAAGTCTATCCGGAAGTCGTGGTCGGCGATCTGACCACCGTGGAAATCGAAACCGTCAAGGCCGAAGTGTCGGAAGCGGAAATCGACAAGACCATCGACATCCTGCGCAAGCAGCGCGTGCACTTCCACACCAAGGGTGAGGCTGGCGAACACGGCGACGGCGGCGCGGCGATTGCCGCCAACGGCGACCGCGTGACCGTCGACTTCGTCGGTTCCATCGACGGCGTCGAATTCCCGGGCGGCAAAGCCGACGACTACGCCTTCGTGCTCGGCGAAGGCCGCATGCTGCCGGAATTCGAAGCGGCCACCATCGGTCTGAAGGTCGGCGAAGCCAAGACCTTCCCACTGGCCTTCCCAGAGGACTACCATGGTAAAGACGTGGCCGGCAAGACCGCCTCGTTCACCATCACGCTGAAAAAGCTGGAATGGGCGCACCTGCCGGAAGTCGACACCGAATTCGCCAAGTCGCTCGGCGTGGCCGATGGCGACATCGCCAAAATGCGCGAAGACATCAAAGTCAACCTGGAACGCGAAGTCGCCGGCCGTGTCAAAGCCCGCAACAAGGAAGCCGTGATGGACGCGCTGGTCAAGACCGCCAGCCTGGACGTGCCGCAAGCCCTGATCGCCCAAGACAGCGAGCGCCTGGCCGACATGACCCGCCAAGACATGGCGCAGCGCGGCATGAACATCAAGGACGTGCCTTTCCCGGCCGAACTGTTCGCCGAAAAAGCCGAGCGTCGCGTTCGCCTGGGCCTGATCCTGTCGCAACTGGTCGGCGACAACAAGCTGCAAGCCACGCCTGAGCAAGTCAAAGCGCAAGTCGAAGACTTCGCCCAAAGCTACGAAGACCCGCGCGAAGTGCTGAAGTACTACTACAGCGACCGTCGCCGTCTGGCTGAAGTCGAAGCCCTTGTATTGGAAGAAAACGTCGTCAACTACGTACTGGGCCTGTCCAAGTCGTCGTCCAAGGTTGTCGCTTTCGACGAATTGATGGGAAGCAACGCTCAAGCGTAATCCAGCTTAGGCTAGAATAAGGACGGTCTCCGGCAGTCCTCCGCCCCCGGGCGGGGTGGTTGCCGCGAGGCCGTCTGGCAATCGAACCTGGCTGCTTCACAAGGAAAAGGAATGACTGGTATGAACCGAAATCCGGCGCTGGACACACAAATGCTCGGCCTGGTGCCGATGGTGGTCGAACAGAGCGGCCGCGGCGAGCGCTCCTACGACATCTATTCGCGCCTGCTCAAGGAGCGCGTGATCTTCATGGTTGGCCCCGTCAACGACCAGATGGCGAACCTGATCGTCGCCCAGCTGTTGTTCCTGGAGAGCGAAAATCCCGACAAGGACATCTCGCTCTACATCAACTCGCCTGGCGGCTCGGTCTCGGCCGGCATGGCCATCTTCGACACGATGCAGTTCATCAAGCCCGACGTCTCGACGCTGTGCACCGGCATGGCCGCCTCGATGGGCGCCTTCCTGCTGGCCGCCGGCGCCAAGGGCAAGCGCTTCTCGCTGCCGAACTCGCGCATTATGATCCACCAGCCGTCCGGTGGCTCGCAGGGCCAGGCGTCCGACATCGAGATCCAGGCCAAGGAAATCCTGTACCTGCGCCATCGCCTGAACAGCATCCTGGCGGAACGCACCGGCCAAACGGTCGAGCAGATCGCCAAGGACACGGACCGCGACCGCTTCCTGTCCGCCGACGAGGCCGCGGAGTACGGTTTGATCGACAAAGTGTTGACCAGCCGCGCTTGATGCGTCCCAAGCGGTATTGCTAAAAAAACGCCCGGACGATCAATCGTTCGGGCGTTTCGTTTTCATTTCGGGTAGCATGGTGGTTACGCGCGGTATTTTCCGTGGCAAACATGCTTTCCGGCAACAGCAACACCCCCACTGCTAAACCAAAGAAAACTGCCCCATGTCAGACAAAAAATCCTCCAGCGGCGAAAAATTACTGTACTGCTCGTTTTGCGGCAAGAGCCAGCACGAGGTAAAGAAACTCATCGCCGGCCCGTCGGTATTCATCTGCGACGAATGCATTGACCTGTGCAATGACATCATCCGCGATGAAACCTCGGCCATCGAGTCGGTCGCCGGCGCCAAGTCCGACCTGCCGACCCCGCATGAAATCAAGGATCTGCTCGACCAGTACGTGATCGGCCAGCAAACGGCCAAGCGCATCTTGTCGGTGGCGGTGTACAACCACTACAAGCGGCTCAAGCACCTGGGCAAAAAAGACGACATCGAACTGGCCAAGAGCAACATCCTGCTGGTCGGCCCCACCGGCTCCGGCAAGACCCTGCTGGCGCAGACCCTGGCGCGCATGCTCAACGTGCCCTTCGTCATCGCCGACGCCACCACGCTGACCGAAGCGGGCTACGTGGGCGAGGATGTCGAGAATATCATCCAGAAACTGTTGCAAAGCTGCAACTACGATGTCGAGAAGGCCCAGCGCGGCATCGTCTACATCGACGAGATCGACAAGATCTCGCGCAAGTCGGACAACCCGTCGATCACACGCGACGTCTCGGGCGAGGGCGTGCAGCAGGCGCTGCTGAAACTGATCGAGGGCACCATGGCCTCGGTGCCGCCACAGGGCGGCCGCAAGCACCCCAACCAGGACTTCGTGCAGATCGACACGACCAACATCATGTTCATCTGCGGCGGCGCCTTCGACGGCCTGGCCAAGGTGATCTCCAACCGTTCCGAGAAGAGCGGCATCGGCTTCTCGGCCAGCGTGAAGAGCAAGTCCGAGCGCTCCGCCAGCGACGTGCTGCTGGAAGCCGAACCGGAGGATCTGATCAAGTTCGGCCTGATCCCCGAGCTGGTCGGCCGTCTGCCGGTGGTGGCCACCTTGTCCGAGCTGACCGAGGAGGCGCTGATCCAGATTTTGATCGAGCCGAAGAACGCCCTGGTCAAACAGTACTCGAAGCTGCTCGACATGGAAGGCGCCGAGCTGGAGATCCGTCCGGCCGCGCTGCACGCCATCGCCAAAAAGGCCCTGGCGCGCAAGACCGGCGCCCGCGGCCTGCGCTCCATCCTCGAGCACGCGCTGCTCGACGTGATGTACGAACTGCCCAACGAGCAGAACGTCACCAAGGTGGTGATCGACGAGAACACCATCACCAGTGGCGCCAAGCCGTTATTGATTTATCAGGAACCGGCCAAGGCCTCGGGCGAGAATTAAATACGTATTCGACATCGTCCGCACAGATGTGAAAAAATATTTCGCATCCGTGGGGCGAGGCGGTACAATTTAAATCAATAAAAGAATGCAGGCTTCAGTCGGAAAGCCACTCGCGACAGATCTGCCGCGCGTGGCTTTTTTATTTAAGTTGCATTCGTTTAGAGCGCGGCAGCCAAGGCTTCAGGCAATGTTTAATTGTTCTGAGAATTATTTCCGACCGCCGTCTTGTGATTTGGCAGATGAGTGCCCACATCATAAACACGCATTCTCATAAGGTACGCCATGACAACTTCCAAATTAACTGAGCAAACTCAACTGCCGTTATTGCCGTTGCGGGACGTTGTAGTTTTCCCGCATATGGTGATACCGCTGTTCGTAGGGCGCCCAAAATCGATCAAGGCGCTGGAAGCGGCTATGGAGCAGGGCAAGAGCATCATGCTTGCCGCCCAAAAAGCCGCCGCCAAGGACGAACCTTCTGCCTCCGATATCTACGAAATCGGTTGCGTGGCCAATATTCTGCAAATGCTGAAACTGCCGGACGGCACCGTCAAGGTGCTGGTCGAAGGCGCCCAGCGCGCCCGCATCAAGCGCATCACCGACACGCCGTCGCACTTCGTGGCCGACATCACGCCGCTCGAATCCGAGCTGGGCGACGATTCGGAGATCGAAGCGATGCGCCGCGCCATCGTTCAGCAGTTCGACCAGTACGTCAAACTCAACAAAAAAATCCCGCCGGAGATCCTCGCCTCGCTGTCGGGCATCGACGACGCCGGCCGCCTGGCCGACACCGTCGCGGCCCACCTGCCGCTCAAGCTCGAGCAAAAGCAGGTCATCCTGGAGATCTTCAGCGTCGCCAAGCGCCTTGAGCACCTGCTCGGCCAACTGGAAGGCGAACTCGACATTCTGCAGGTGGAAAAGCGCATCCGTGGC
Organism: Rugamonas sp. DEMB1; assembly: GCF_029834475.1. Classification (GTDB taxonomy): domain Bacteria; phylum Pseudomonadota; class Gammaproteobacteria; order Burkholderiales; family Burkholderiaceae_D; genus Rugamonas; species Rugamonas rubra. Next base: position 2,795,765 of record NZ_CP122407.1, read on the forward strand.
CGCGTCAAGCGCCAAATGGAGAAATCCCAGCGCGAGTACTACCTGAACGAACAGGTCAAGGCGATCCAGAAGGAACTGGGCGAGGGCGAGGACGGCGCCGACCTCGACGAGTTGGAGAAGAAGGTGGTCTCCGCCAAGATGCCGAAGGAGGCGCTCGACAAGGCCACCGCCGAGTTGAAAAAGCTCAAGCTGATGTCGCCCATGTCGGCCGAGGCCACCGTGGTGCGCAACTACATCGACACCCTGGTCAGCCTGCCGTGGAAGAAGAAGTCCAAGGTCAACAACGACCTGACCAACGCCGAGAAGGTGTTGGAGGGCGACCACTACGGCCTCGACAAGGTCAAGGAACGCATCCTGGAATACCTCGCGGTGCAACAACGCGTCGACAAGCTGAAGGCGCCCATCCTGTGCTTCGTCGGTCCTCCGGGCGTCGGCAAGACCTCGCTGGGCCAGTCGATCGCCCGCGCCACCAACCGCAAGTTCGTGCGGATGGCGCTCGGCGGCGTGCGTGACGAGGCCGAGATCCGTGGCCACCGCCGCACCTACATCGGCTCCATGCCGGGCAAGATCCTGCAATCGCTGGCCAAGGTCGGCGTGCGCAATCCCTTGTTCCTGCTCGACGAGGTCGACAAGATGGGCGCCGATTTCCGCGGCGACCCGTCGTCGGCCCTGCTCGAGGTGCTCGATCCGGAACAGAACCACACGTTCTCGGACCACTACATCGAGGTCGACTTCGACCTGTCCGATGTGATGTTCGTGGCCACCTCGAACTCGTACAACATTCCGCCGGCGCTGCTCGACCGGATGGAAGTGATCCGCCTGTCCGGCTACACCGAGGACGAGAAGACCAGCATCGCGCAGCGCTATTTGCTGCCGAAGCAGATCAAGAACAACGGTCTGAAGGAAGAGGAAATCTCGGTGGCCGAGTCGGCCCTGCGCGACATCATCCGCTACTACACCCGCGAAGCCGGCGTCCGTTCGCTCGAGCGCGAAGTGTCGAAGATCTGCCGCAAGGTGGTCAAGATGCTGCTGCTGAAGAAGACCGAGAAGAAGGTCATCGTCAACAGCAAGAACCTGGACAAGTTCTTGGGCGTGCGCCGCTACGATTTCGGTGTCGCCGAGAAGGAAAACCAGGTTGGCCAGGTGGTCGGTCTGGCCTGGACCGAGGTGGGCGGCGATCTGCTGACCATCGAGGCGGTGCAGATGCCGGGCAAGGGCGGCATCATCCGCACCGGCACCCTGGGCGACGTGATGAAGGAGTCGATCGAGGCGGCCCGCACCGTGGTGCGCAGCCGTGCGGCGCGCCTGGGCATCAAGTCCGACGTGTTCGAGAAGAGCGACATCCACATCCACGTGCCGGAGGGCGCGACGCCGAAGGACGGCCCATCGGCCGGCGCGGCGATGACGGTGGCCTTGGTGTCGGTGTTCACCGGCATCCCGGTGCGCGCCGACGTGGCGATGACCGGCGAGATCACGCTGCGTGGCGAGGTGTTGCCGATCGGCGGTCTGAAGGAGAAGCTGTTGGCGGCGCATCGCGGCGGCATCAAGACCGTGCTGATCCCTGAGCAAAACGTCAAGGATCTGGCCGAAATCCCGGACAACGTGAAGAACAAACTGGAGATCGTGCCGGTGCGTTGGATCGACAAAGTCCTGGAAATCGCCCTCGAGCGCATGCCCGAGGCGCTGGTGGAAGTGCCCGCGGTGGAGGCCGTCGCGGCCGCCGCCGTCAAGGTGGACGGCCAGGGCGAAGTAGTAAAACACTAACTTTTAGCATCTGCCAATGCCCAAACAAGCGCTCTAGTAGCGCTTGTTTGTTATTTAAAGCCCATTTCCACGGGTAAAGCGCTTGACACGAGGGGAGTGTGGCTTGTTTAATACGGCCTGAGATTTTTCTCTGCCGGCGGTTTTGTTTAAAACGGAATCTGGCGGTAAAACGATATAAACCTTTGTGACGGGGAAGCTAGTGAATAAGACTGAATTGATCGACCATATTGCCCAATCCGCTGATATTTCGAAAGCGGCTGCGGCGCGCGCGCTGGATGCGGTGATCGACGGTGTAACAACAACTCTGCAAAAGAACGACAGCGTCACCCTGGTCGGCTTTGGCACTTTCTCCGTGAGCGAACGCGCTGCCCGTACCGGCCGCAATCCGCGCACGAAAGAAGCGATCCAGATCGATGCAGCTAAGGTCCCTAAATTTAAAGCTGGCAAAGCTTTGAAGGATGCTGTAAACTAACGGACTTCGGTGGGCAGCTGCGGTTTTCCCAGCTGTCGCCGGGTTGTTCGATTGGGGGCTTAGCTCAGTTGGTAGAGCGGCGCCCTTACAAGGCGTAGGTCGGGAGTTCGAGCCTCTCAGCCCCTACCAAGCCGAGCACGTAGTACAGCAGTATCTGGAGCGGTAGTTCAGTTGGTTAGAATACCGGCCTGTCACGCCGGGGGTCGCGGGTTCGAGTCCCGTCCGCTCCGCCAGAACATGAAAGCCCTGCAAGCTTAATCGCTTGCAGGGCTTTTTCGTTTATGCCGCCGCCACGACGATATTCCCGGCGGCGCAGTATCGCGGCGGGCCGGGGCGATTATCTTTTCCGGCGCAACGTGGGCGTTTTGCCAATGATTTACCCTTGCTATCGCGGTAGCCGCACTGTAAAATCGCGTGATACCGATTTTTCCGGCATGTTCTTCGTTCAGTGTGCCGTGCAAGTCGTTGAATTTAAAGGGGAAGTGGGCGAAGTTTTAGCTTACCCGTCCATTCCGCCAGATCCAGAAGAGGCGAACGAAAGTTCGCCTTTTTTTGTATGTGCAAGTTCCACTCAATCCGAATTGGCTGACCATGTTTGAATTTATCCGCACCCATCAACGCTTGATGCAGTTTTTCCTGATGTTGCTCATCGTTCCGTCCTTCGCGCTGGTCGGCATCAGCAGCTACAGCGGTTTCGGCGACGACGCCAGCACCATCGCCAAGATCGACGGCCATGCGCTGACCCAGCAGGAGTTCGAGTCGGCGCTGCGCAACCAGCTCGAGAGCTATCGCCAGCGGATGGGCGCGCAGTTCGACCAGAAGCTGTTCGACACCCCCGAGTTCAAGCAAAACATCCTTGATTCGCTGATCGCCGAGCGCGCCGTCGGCGCCGAGGTGGCGCGCAGCCACCTGACCATCAGCGACGCCACCTTGCAGAAGTCCATCCTGGAAGTGTTCGGCGCCGACGGCAAGTTCGACATGGAGCGCTACAAGGCGATCCTGGGCGCGCAAGGTATCACGCCGGCGCAGAACGACGCCCGCATGCGCCGCGACCTGGCCCTGCAGCAGCTGACCACCGCCATCGAGGGCACCGCCTTCGTGCCGCGCACCGTCGCCAAGGTCGTCTCCGACATCGGCGCGCAGGAGCGCGAGGTGCAGGAGCTGGTGTTGCCGGTGGCCGAGTTCCTGCCGCAGGTCAAAGTCACCGACGAGATGGTCAAGGCCTTCTACGACAAGAACAGCAAGTTCTTCGAGGTGCCGGAGCAGGCCAAGATCGAATACGTGCTGTTCAACAGCGACGCCGTGCAGGACCAGATCGCCGTCAACGACGCCGACGTGGCCGCCTACTACGAGCAGAACCAGAAGCGCTACGCCAGCGAGGAAACGCGCCGCGCCAGCCACATCCTGGTCGCCGTGAAGAAGGACGCCAGCGCCGCCGACAAGGCCGCCGCCAAGGCCAAGGCCGAAGCCATCCTGGCCGAGGTGCGCAAAGCGCCGGCCGAGTTCGCCAAGATCGCCAAGGCGAAATCGGAAGATCCGGGCTCGGCCGAACTGGGCGGCGACCTGGACGTGATCAGCAAGGGCTCGCTGGTCAAGCCGGTCGAGGACGCCATCTTCAAACTCAAGCAGGGCGAGATCAGCGAGCTGGTGGCGTCGGAATTCGGTTTCCACATCATCACCGTGACCTCGCTGAAAGCCTCGACCATCAAGCCGCTGGATGAGGTGAAGGGCGAGATCGCCGCCGAGCTGAAGAAGCAAAAAGCCGCCAAGAAGTACTCGGAACTGGCCGAAGCCTTCACCAACACCGTCTACGAGCAAGCCGACAGCCTGAAGCCGGCGGCCGACAAGCTGAAGCTGAAAGTGGAAACCGTTGCCGGCCTGAGCCGCAAGCCGTCGCCGCAACTGGGCACCGCGCCGTTCAACAACGCCAAGTTCCTGACCGCCTTGTTCGCCGACGACACCTTGAAGAACAAACGCAACACCGAAGCCGTCGAAGTGGCGCCTAGCACCCTGATCGCCGGCCGCGTGCTGGAATACAAGCCGGCCAGCAAGCGTCCGCTGGCCGAAGTCGACGCCCTGATCCGTCAGCGCGTGACGATGGAAGAAGCCGTGAAACTGGCCAAGAAGGCCGGCGAGGACAAGCTGGCCGCGCTGCGCAAGTCGGGCGAAGCCACCGGTTTCGGCGCCAGCAAGCTGGTGTCGCGCGCCAAGGCCGAGGGCATCAACGGCGCCGCCGTGTTGCAAGTGATGAAGGCGGACACCAGCAAGCTGCCGGCCTATGTCGGTGTCGACGTGCCGGGCCTGGGCTACGGCATCTACCGCATCGCCAAGGTGCAGCAGCCGGCCGCGCAGGACGAGGCGCGCCGCAAGTCGGAGCAGGACCAGATCGCCAACATCCTGGCCCAGCAAGAGATGCACGACTACGTCGAAGTGCTCAAGCACAAGGCCAAGGTCAAGATCGTCAAGCCGATCGCCGTGGCGAGCAGCGAAGCGAAGACCGAGGGCGACGCCAAGTAAGCGCCGCCGCAGCAAACAAGAAGCCGCTTTCGAGCGGCTTTTTTGTTGCCTGGTCTTTTGCCCGAACGCCGGGCCAGGTGCGGCCGCAGCGCGAACGTACTGTTGATAAAAAAAGATATCGGATGGCCAACGCAAGAGGTCTGTTGCCTGCGATAATCTCGCTCCCCCAAGGCCGCGTGATTTCCACGCCACCATCCACCGCAGCGAGGAACGCATGAGCAAGACCCCACACCCCGACGACGAGGCGCAACGCTTCCGGCGCCGCCTTTTTGTATTGGCGGTGATCGCGGTGCTCGGTCTGGCGGCGTTGAGCGCGCGCCTGGTGTGGTTGCAGGCGATGCAATGATGCGCTCGCTGAGCCTTGGCGCATCCGGTGGCGGCCCTGGCGCGCTATGGCACCGCCTGCGGCCCTATCTGGTGGTGGACGCGCCTTTGGCGCTGTGCATCGTGTTGTTGATGTCGACCGGCTTGCTGACGCTGTACTCGGCCAGCATGGACTTCCCCGGCCGCTTCGCCTCGCAGCTGCGCCACATGCTGGTGGCGCTGGGCGTGATGTGGGTGGTGGCGAACGTGCCGCCGCAGGTGTTGATGCGCCATGCGGCGGCGATCTACGGCTTTGGCGTGGCGCTGTTGGTGGCGGTGTTCCTGATCGGCGTGAGCAAGAAGGGGGCGAAGCGCTGGCTGCATGTCGGCGTCGACATCCAGCCCTCCGAAATCATGAAGATCGCCATGCCGCTGATGCTGGCCTGGTTCTTCCACCAATACGCCGGCATGCGGCGCTGGAAGGCTTTCCTGGTGGCGAGCTTGCTGCTGCTGGTGCCGGTGGTATTGATCATGAAGCAGCCCGACCTGGGCACCGCCTTGCTGGTGTTGGCGGCCGGCGGCTATGTGATCATTCTGGCCGGCTTGTCGTGGAAGGCGATGGCGGGGATGGCGGCGACAGTGGTGCTGAGCTTGCCGCTGGCCTGGCCGCTGCTGCACGACTACCAGCGCAACCGCGTGATGACCTTGATCGACCCCTCGGCCGATCCGCTGGGCAAGGGCTTCCAGGTGCTGCAGGCCGGCATCGCCATCGGCTCGGGCGGGGTGGCCGGCAAGGGTTGGATGGAGGGCACCCAGGGCCGTCTGGGCTTCCTGCCGGAACGCTCGACCGACTTCATTTTCTCCGTGTACGCGGAAGAGTTCGGTCTGGCCGGCAATTTGGCCTTGCTGGTGATGTATTTTCTGCTGGTTCTGCGCGGCCTGCAGATCACCGCCAACGCCAGCACCGCGTTTTCGCGCCTGCTGGCCGGCGCGATCACGATGATCTTCTTCACCTACGCCTTCGTCAACATCGGCATGGTCAGCGGCATCGTGCCGGTGGTCGGCGTGCCGCTGCCCTTCATCAGCTACGGCGGCACGGCCTTGATGACGCTGGGGCTGGGCTGCGGCATCCTGATGAGCATCCAGCGCCAGTCGCGGCCGCGCCGGTGCTAGTGCAGTGCTAGTGCAGTGCCAGGGGAGGGCGCGCCCGGATCAACGTGCCGCTCAGCGCAGCTGCGTGTAGTTCACCGGCAGCCATTCGTAGCGCTTGCCGCTGCTGCGCAGGTGCCCCAGTCCGGGGAACTGCAGGTGCGAGGCGCCCACCAGCGTGCCTTCCTTGGCCGCCTGTGTGAACGCCTTGGCGCGCGCCGCAGCGGCTGCCTTGGGCGCGCCATCGAAGACGATCGTCACAGCGGGATTGCCGAACTGTACGGCGGCAACGTGGATCAGGTCGCCCACCAACACCAGCTTTTTGCCCTGGCTTTCGATCACATAATTGGTGTGCCCGGCGGTATGGCCGTAGCTCGACGAGGATTTTATGCCCGGCAGCAAATCGGTATCGCCGGCGAACGGGACGAACTTGCCGGCCGCCACGTAGGGGTTGAGCGAACTCATCGCGCCTTGGAAGAAACCCTTGGCCGCTTCCGGCGCCTTGGCCAAGTTGGCTTCGCTCAACCAGAATTCCGCATCGAGCCGGTCGGCCCGCACCTTCGCGTTTGGAAATGCCAGCATGCCGTTGGCGACCAGCCCGCCGACGTGGTCGGGGTGCAGGTGGGTCAGATAGACTTCGTCGATCTGCGCAGGCTCGTAACCGGACGCCTTCAGATTGGCGACCAGCTTGCCCAGCGTGGGGCCGAACAGGCCGGCGGCGCCGGTATCGACCAGCACCAGCGAGCTGCCGGTGTTGATCAGGTAGGCGTTGACGGAGGTTTCCAGCGGTGCCGAGAGGAACTGCGCCGCCAGGGCTTGCTTGGTCTTGGCGGGCGGCTCCATCAACAACTGGTCGACCGGCAAGTCCACCGTGCCGTCACTGAGCGCGGTCACTTCAAAGTTGCCGAGCATCATACGGAAGTAGCCGGGTGCGGAAACCTTTGCCATCGGCGCGGCGGCCATCGCCGGGTTGCCGCTGGCGGCGAGCAAGGTCATCGTCGCCAGCAGCGCGGTGGCACGGGCGATCTTGGTCAATGTGGGTTGAAACATGGTGTTTCCTTTCCGGCCCTGGGGCAGATGGTTGTCGATGACGCAAATTGTAGGTCTTTGCAAAAACTGGCACAATGCATCAATTTGCAATTGATCTTTGCGTATTCGGCAAAACGAAAGGCGTCAGATGTTGGATGGAATACGGATATTTCTTGCCGTGGCGGCGGCCGGCAGCCTGTCGCAGGTGGCGCGCGGTTCCGCTGTCGCCGTCTCGTCCGTGTCGCGCAAAATCGACGCGCTGGAAAAGGAGTTGGGCGTCAAGCTATTGCACCGCAGCACGCGCATGCTCTTGCTGACGGACGCCGGCGAACAGTTTTTGCCACGGGCGCGCGCCATCATCGCCGAACTCGACGACGCCAAGGATGCGTTTGCCGAATCGCACGCGGAACCGCGCGGTGTGTTGACCGTCACCGCGCCGTCGTCGTTCGGCCGGCGCCACGTCGCGCCTGCCGTTCTGAGCTTTCTCCAGCAATACCCCCTGCTGGAAATCGACCTCCATCTCAGCGACCAGATGGTCGACCTGACGGCGCAGCGCGTGGACGTGGCGATCCGCATCGGCGTGTTGCCTGACAGTGATTTGGTCGCCACCCGGCTGGCGCCGATGCGACGGCTGGCCTGCGCCAGCCCGGCCTACCTGGCGCGGCACGGCCGCCCGGCCATGCCGCAGGAACTATTGCAGCACAACTGCCTGAGCGTGGCGACACTGCCGGTGCCGCAGGGCTGGTGGTGTTTTGCCGGCGTCAACGGCAACGCGGCGCTGCCGGTGCGCGGCAATTTGCGCTGCGACGACACGGAAACCCTGTTGCAGGCGGCGCTGGCCGGCGTCGGCGTGGCGCACCTGGCCAGTTGGATGGTCAGCGAGCCCATCGCGGCGGGGCAACTGCTGCAGCTGTTCCCCGACACGGCGGACAAGGGCGCGACACCGCAGCCGGCCATCCACGCGGTGCGCATGCCCGGCCGCTCGCACGCCGCCAAGGCGCAATTGTTCATCGCCCATTTGCGCGCCGGGTTCGGCGCGCCGCCGTATTGGGACGCGGTTGGGGACGAGCTCGGGGACGCGCCTAGTCGGCCGGCGGCTGCAGACGGCGGGCCGCCGCCAGGAAGTCGGCCGGCGTGATGTCGTCGAGCTCCAGCGCGGTGCCCTGGTCGTACAAGGTGAAGTTGCGGTTGATCGAGCGCAGGTAGGCCGGGTCGTAGTGGTCGGCCAGCAGCTCCTCGACCAGCGGCGCCATGTCGCCGGCGTTGGCCATCTGCTGCCAGCGGCTGATCTTTTCGCGGCCGTGCAGCAGCGCCAGGCACTCGAGCTGGGTGTTGAGGGCGGCGGCGTCCTGGGTGAAGTGGGCGTAGTCCTCCATCAGCAGGCGCACGCGGTTGGCGCGCGACAGCGTCAAGGCGACGCAGGGCGAGGCGCGCATGCTGTCCATCAGCGCCGCCGGCACGCGCAACTGGCCGACCTTTTTGCTTTCCGATTCGACGAACACGGGCCGCGCCGGGTCGAAGTGGCGCAGCGCGTGCCAGATGCTGGTCTCGAAGGCCTTCTGGCTCGGCTGCGGCCGGCTGGGCAGGTCGCCCAGCACCGAGCCGCGGTGGGCCGCCAGCTGCTCCAGGTCGAGCACCTGGGCGCCGTCGGCGTGCATCACCTCGAGCAGGCGGCTCTTGCCGCTGCCGGTGGTGCCGCAGACGACGCGGAACGACAGCGCCGGCGGCACCTCCAGCGCGGCGGCGACGTGGTTGCGGAAGGCCTTGTAGCCGCCGTCGAGCTGCACCACCGGCCAGCCGATCTTGGCCATGATGTGGGCCATCGAGCCGCTGCGGTTGCCGCCGCGCCAGCAGTAGACCAGCGGCTTCCAGTCGCGCGGCTTGTCCAGCCACAGCGTTTCGATGTAATGGCCGATGTTCTTGGCCACCAGCGCGGCGCCGATCTTCTTCGCCTCGAAGGCGTTGACCTGCTTGTACAGCGTGCCGACCTGGATGCGTTGGGCGTCGTCGAGCACCGGGCAGTTGATGGCGCCGGGCAGGTGGTCTAGGGCGTACTCGCCGGGGCTGCGGGCGTCGATGATGGTGTCGAACTGTTCCAGTTGCGGCAGGATGTCTTCAAAGCTGAGTAGTGCGGGATACTTCATCGTGGTTTCAGTAGTTTCTGTAGGGACGGCCAAATGTTGGCGAGGATGATGGGATGCGCCTCGGCCGTCGGGTGCAGACGGTCGGGCTGGAACAGCTGGGCCTTGTCGGCCACGCCTTCGAGCATGAAGGGCACCAGCGGCGCCTTGAGCTCCTTGCTCAAGCCGGCGTACATGGCGAAGAACTTGTCGGCGTAGTCGCGGCCGTAGTTGGGCGGCATGCGCATGCCGACCAGCAGCACGCGGGCGTTGGCCTGGCGGGCGGCGGCGGCCATGGCGCGCAGATTGGCCTCGGCGGCGGCCACCGGCAGGCCGCGCAGGCCGTCGTTGGCGCCCAGTTCGATCACCACCAGCGCCGGTTGGTATTTCTCCAGCAGGGCCGGCAGGCGGGTGCGGCCGCCGCTGGTGGTCTCGCCGCTGATGCTGGCGTTGACGATGGCGGCGTCGATGTTGTCGCTCTTGAGGCGGCGCTCGGCCAGGGCGACCCAGCCGGCGCCCCGGCTCAGGCCGTATTCGGCCGATAGGCTGTCGCCCAGCACGAGGACGGTTTTTGGTGCAGAATGGGCGCTTGCGGCGCCGGTCAACAACAGCAGGGCGGCCAGCGCCACCCGGCTTGTCACGAGCTTCATCAGTTTATTCAGCATAATCATCCATAATCAGCATGCCAGAGTTCCCTCCAGCGACTTCCAGTTTCATTCCAGATGCGCCGGCTGCGGCCACCCGCAGCGCCGCTTCCGGCCAGTCGGCGGCGGCCACGGCGCGCGCGCCGGCAATCGCCGTCAGCGGCTTGAGCAAGCGCGTCGCCGACGCCGGCGGCGAGCTGACGATCCTGCATCCACTCGATTTTACAGTGCAACCGGCCGAGACGTTGGCAATTGTCGGGGCGTCCGGCTCGGGCAAGTCGACTTTGCTGGGCCTGCTGGCCGGCCTGGACACGCCCAGCGGCGGCAAGGTGGAGCTGGCCGGCGTGGATATTTTCGCCCTCGACGAGGACGGCCGCGCCAAGCTGCGCATGGAACAGCTGGGCTTTGTGTTCCAGTCCTTCCAGCTGCTGGCCCATTTGACGGCGTTGGAGAACGTCATGCTGCCGCTCGAACTGCGCGGCGACGCGCAGGCGCGCGCCAAGGCCGAGGCGATGCTGGGACGGGTCAATCTGGCGGCGCGGCTGGGCCATTATCCGAAGTATCTGTCGGGCGGCGAGCAGCAGCGCGTGGCCTTGGCGCGCGCCTTCGTCACGGCGCCGCCGCTGTTGTTCGCCGACGAGCCCACCGGCAGCCTGGACGCGGCCACCGGCGAGGCGGTGATACAGCTGATGTTCGAATTGAACCGCGAGCGCGGCTCGACCCTGGTGCTGGTGACGCACGATCCGCACATCGCGGCGCGCTGCGGCCGCACCATCACCATCGCCGCCGGCCGCCTGGTCTGAGGCCTCGGCGAGCAGTTAAGGCGCCAGCGGCTACAACACCACCCAACGGTGGAAATCGAGGGTCAGACCCTAGGGTCTGACCCTGGCTTGACGCAACTGGGTGGATTGGGCATTCCTGGCGTCTTAAAGCCCCGAGGCCAACGCCCCGGCGCATCTAGTGCGCCTGGTACTGCACCATGCGGTTGAGGGCGACGCGGATCGCCGGGATCAACTCGCCGGCGGCCAGGCCGATCGGCCCGCTGCCCTCGGTGACCAGCACGTCGGCCGCCATGCCGTGCAGCCAGACGGCGGCCAGCGCCGCCTCCCAGGCCGGCCAGCCCTGCGCCAGCAGGCTGCCGCACAGGCCGGACAAGACGTCGCCGGTGCCGGCCGTGGCCAGCGCCGGGTTGCCGGTGCCGTTGATGACGACGGCGCCGTCCGGCTGCGCGATCACCGTGCCCGATCCCTTCAAGACGACGATGGCGCGGCAGCGCTCGGCCAGCCGGCGCGCCGCGCCGATGCGGTCGGCCTGCACCTCGGCCGCCGTCACGCCGAGCAGGCGGGCCGCCTCCAGCGGATGCGGCGTCAGCACGGTCGGCGCGGCGCGCCGCGCCAGCTGTTGCAGCAGCGCGGCGTCGGCGGCGAGCATGTTGAGGGCGTCGGCGTCGGCCAGCAGGGCGCGCCCGCTGGCCAGCGCGCGCGCCAGCAGCTCCTGCGACAGGCGCGCCGTGCCCAGGCCGGGGCCGACCACCAGGGTCGCGCTGTCGAGGTCGAAGTCGGCCGCCAGGCGGCACATCAGCTCGGGCTGCGCGCTGTCGTAGGCCGGCGCGTCCTCGGCGAAGGCGACGAAGACGCGGCCGGCGCCGCTGTGCAGCGCGGCGCGCGCCGCCAAAATCGGCGCGCCGCTCATGCCGTGCGCGCCGCCCAGCACCGCCAGGTCGCCGAAGCTGCCCTTGTGGCTGTTGTGGCTGCGCTTGTGCAGGTGGCGGGCGAAGAACTCGACGGCGTTCATGTGCGTGCGCGTCGGCGGCAGCAGCGCCGGCTCCAGGTCCAGCCGCGACACGTCGACCAGGCCGGCGTGGTCGCGCCCGTCGCAGGTGTGCAGGCCGGGCTTGTCGCCGATGAAGGTGATGGTGTGGCTGGCGCGCACGGCCACGCCGTCCGGGCCGACGATGGCGCCGGTGTCGGCGTCCAGGCCGCTGGGCAGGTCCAGCGCCAGCACCTGGCAGTCGAGCCGGTTGATGGTCTCGACCACGCTGCGCAGGGCGCCGTCGAGCGGGCGTTGCAGGCCGATGCCGAACAGGCCGTCGACCACCAGGCTCCACGGCGTGGCGCCGATGGCGGCGCCGTCGAGGTCGACGAAGCGGGCGTCGCTGAGGCGGGCCCGTTGCAGCGCCGCCTCGCGCTCCGGCGCGGCCGCGCCGGCCGGGGCGAAGTGCAGCACGCTGACTTGGGCGCCGGCGTGGGCCAGGTGGGCCGCCGTCTCCAGCGCGTCGCCGCCGTTGTTGCCGGGGCCGGCCAGGATCAGCACCCGGGCCTTGGAGGTGGAAAAGGGCAGCAGGTCGAGCGCGGCGTTGGCGCCGGCCTGGCCGGCCCTTTGCATCAGGGCGCCGGGCGGCAGCAGGGGCGCGGCCCGTTGTTCGATGGCGCGGATCTCGGCGACGCTGTACAGTGGATTCATCGGCTCTACCGGCTGGTTGGTGGGCGTGCTCGCGCTGGCGAGCGCATCGGTTGTTGCGGCTTCTGCGGGTTCTGCTGGCGCGGCGGCGCGCGGCGCCCGTGGCGTCGATGTGCCTATGATGTGCCCGTGGAGTGTGTATGTTAATCGATCCATGGCGCGGCGCGCGGTCTGTCTTAATGATAATACAAATATGGCATGGAAATAATTTGTCCGGTGCGGCTGTGCCGCCTGCGCAACGGCGGTCTCTAGCACTACAATAGCTATTCTTTCAACATGGCGAGGTGTGCATGGATTGGCAATTCTGGATCGACCGGGGCGGTACCTTTACGGACATCGTGGCGCGCCTGCCCAACGGCAGCCTGCGCACCCACAAGCTGCTGTCGGAAAATCCGGAGCTGTACCGCGACGCCGCCATCGCCGGCATCCGCCACCTGATGGGCGTGGCCGCCAAGGCGCCGATTCCGGTCGAGCGCATCGAGGCGGTGAAGATGGGCACCACGGTGGCCACCAACGCGCTGTTGGAGCGCAAGGGCGAGGCCACCGCGCTGGCCGTCACGCGCGGCTTCCGCGACGCGCTGCGCATCGCCTACCAGAACCGGCCGCGCTTGTTCGACCGCCACATCGTGCTGCCCGAGCTGCTCTACCAGCACGTGGTCGAGATCGACGAGCGGATCGGCGCGCACGGCGAACTGGTCACGCCGCTGGCCGCCGATGGCGCCCGCGCCGCCTTGCAGGCGTTGTACGAGCAGGGACTGCGCTCGCTGGCCATCGTCTTCATGCACGGCTACCGCTACCACGCCCACGAGGCCAAGGTGGCCGAGATGGCGCGCGAGATCGGCTTCACCCAGGTCTCGGTGTCGCACCAGGTCAGCCCGCTGATGAAGTTGGTGGCGCGCGGCGACACCACCGTGGTCGACGCCTACCTGTCGCCGATCCTGCGGCGCTACGTCGAGCAGGTCGCCGTCGAGCTGCCCGGGGTGAACCTGCAGTTCATGCAGTCCAACGGCGGCCTGACCGACGCGCGCACCTTCCATGGCAAGGACAGCATTCTCAGCGGGCCGGCCGGCGGCATCGTCGGCATGGTGCGCGCCAGCCGCCTGGCCGGCTTCGAGCGGGTGATCGGCTTCGACATGGGCGGCACCTCGACCGACGTGTCGCACTATTCGGGCGAGTTCGAACGGGTGTTCGAGACCCAGGTGGCCGGCGTGCGCATGCGCGCGCCGATGATGAGCATCCACACCGTCGCCGCCGGCGGCGGCTCCATTTTGCACTTCGACGGCAGCCGCTACCGCGTCGGCCCGGACAGCGCCGGCGCCAATCCCGGCCCGGCCAGCTACCGCCGCGGCGGGCCGCTGGCCGTCACCGACTGCAACGTCATGCTGGGCAAGATCCAGCCTGCCCACTTCCCGCAGCTGTTCGGCGCCGAAGGCCGCCAGCCGCTCGACGTGGCCACGGTGCGCCACCAGTTCGCCTTGTTGGCCGCGCGCATCGGCGTCGCCACCGGCCGGCACAGCAGCCCGGAGCAGGTGGCCGAGGGCTATATCGAGATCGCCGTGGGCAACATGGCCAACGCCATCAAGCAGATCTCGGTGCAGCGCGGCCACGACGTCACCGAGTACACCCTGACCAGCTTCGGCGGCGCCGGCGGCCAACACGCCTGCCTGGTGGCCGACGCGCTGGGCATGAAGACGGTGTTTGTCCATTCGCTGGCCGGGGTGATGTCGGCCTACGGCATGGGCCTGGCCGACCAGAGCGCGATGCGCGAGGCGGCCGTCGAGCTCAAGCTGGCCGGCGGGATCGAGGCCGAGCTGGCCGCGCGCCTGCACGCGCTGGGCCGCCAGGCGCGCGCCGAGCTGCAGCACCAGGGCGTGGCGGACGCGCGCATCAGCCTGATCGAGCGGGTCCACCTGCGCTACGAGGGCACCGACTCGGCGCTGATCGTGCTGTTCGGCGCGCCGGCGGCGATGCAGGCGCAGTTCGAGGCCGCCTACAAGAAGCGCTTCTCCTTCCTGATGCCGGCCAAGGCGCTGATTGTCGAGGCGGTCTCGGTCGAGGCGCTGGGCAAGTCGGACGCGCCGGCCGAGACGGTGACACCGGCGCCACGGCGCCTGCGCGGCCTGGCGCCGCACGCGGTGGTGCCGATGTACTGCGCCGGCAAATGGCGCGACACCAATCTCTACCAGCGCGCCGACACGCGCATCGGCGACATCGTCAAGGGGCCGGCCATCATCGCCGAGGCCAACGCCACCACCGTGGTGGAGCCGGGCTGGCAGGCCGAGGTGACGCCGAACGACCACCTGGTGTTGACCCGCGTCGAGGCGTTGCCGGCGCGGCGCGCCATCGGCACCACGGCCGACCCGGTGATGCTGGAGATCTTCAACAAGCTGTTCATGTCGATCGCCGAGCAGATGGGCCTGCGCCTGCAGAACACCGCCTACTCCGTCAACATCAAGGAGCGGCTCGACTTCAGCTGCGCCATCTTCGACGCCGCCGGCAACCTGATCGCCAACGCGCCGCACATGCCGGTGCACCTGGGCTCGATGGGCGAGAGCATCAAGACGGTGATGCAGGCGAACGCCGGCCAGATGCGGCCGGGCGACGTCTACATGCTCAACGACCCCTACCACGGCGGCACCCACCTGCCCGACGTGACGGTGATCTCGCCGGTGTTCGACCAGGCCGGCGCGGCCATCCTGTTCTACGTCGGCTCGCGCGGCCACCACGCCGACATCGGCGGCACCACGCCCGGCTCGATGCCGCCGGACTCGCGCAGCATCGTCGAGGAGGGCGTCCTGATCAACAACTTCAAGCTGGTCGACGGCGCCGCCGGCGGCCAGCTGCGCGAGGCCGAGACGCGCGCGCTGCTGACCGGCGCCACCTACCCGGCGCGCAATCCCGACCAGAACATGGCCGACCTGCGCGCCCAGGTGGCGGCCAACCAGAAGGGCGTCGACGAACTGGGCAAGATGGTCGCGCACTTCGGCCTGGAGGTGGTGCTGGCCTACATGGGCCACGTGCAGGACAACGCCGAGGAGGCGGTGCGCCGCGTCATCGGCACGCTGGGCGACGGCAGCTACACGGTCCAGCTGGACAACGGCGCGCAGATCCAGGTGGCGCTGCGGGTCGACCATGCCAACCGTAGTGCCGAGATCGACTTCAGCGGCACCTCGGCGCAGTTGGAGAACAACTTCAACGCGCCGTCGGCGGTGTGCATGGCGGCGGTGCTGTACGTGTTCCGCACGCTCGTCGACGACGACATTCCGCTCAACGCCGGCTGCCTGAAGCCGCTCAAGGTGTTGATCCCGCCGGGCTCGATGCTCAACCCGCACTATCCGGCCTCGGTCGTGTCGGGCAATGTGGAAACCTCGACCTGCATCACCAACGCGCTGTACGGCGCGCTGGGCGTGATGGCGGCCTCGCAGGGGACGATGAACAACTTCACCTTCGGTAACGAGCGCTACCAGTACTACGAGACCATCAGCGGCGGTTCCGGCGCCGGCCCGGGCTTCGACGGCACCAGCGTGGTGCAGACGAACATGACCAACTCGCGCCTGACCGATCCCGAGATCCTCGAATTCCGCTTCCCGGTGCGCCTGGACAGCTACGAGATCCGCGCCGGTTCCGGCGGGGCGGGACGCTGGCACGGCGGCGACGGCGGCGTGCGCAAGGTGCGCTTCCTCGAGCCGATGACGGCGGCGATTTTGTCGAACAACCGCGTCCACGCGCCCTTCGGCATGGCCGGCGGCGAGCCCGGCGCCACCGGCCGCAACCTGGTGCAGCGCAGCGACGGCAGCGTCGAGGAGCTGGGGCACATCGGCAAGTGCGCGATGCAGGTCGACGATGTGTTCATCATCGAGACGCCGGGCGGTGGCGGCTACGGCGTGGCGGAGTAGGGCGGGGACGCTCAGCTAAGGCGCCGGTGTGCCAACAAACCCAGCGGCGTAGATCCAGGGTCAGACCCTAGGGTCTGACCCTGGGTTTGCGCCCTGGGTTCGGCGCGGCGTTCAGGCGGTGGTGGAAATGCCGTACTTGCGCTGGGTCGCGGTGTATTGCGCGTGCAGCGTGGCCAGCGCCGGATGGGTCGGCGCCAGGCTGCGCACGCGCTCGATCAACTGGCCGCAGCGCTCGCCCAGCGGCGCTTCCCAACCCAGGTCGTCGAGCTGCTTGAGGATGGCCGAGGCGGCCGCCGCCAGCAGCGGCACGTTGCCCGGCGTCTTGCGCAGCGCGATGTTGAGCACGTCCACGGCGGCGCGCAGGTCGCCCTGGCTGCGCCGGTCGGCGGCGTCGGTGAGCAGCTCCTGGACCTGGCGGGCGACGGTGTCGCCGACCCCCTGCGCCAGATCGTGGCGGCCGGCCTTCTCGAACACGTCGACCGCGTCGTCGGTGGTGATGCCGCTGTCGGTGTCGTTCATCAGGTTGATCATCAACTCCGAGGCCTGGCTGTCGAGCTTGTTCTTCAGGCAGCTGTGCACCAGGCCGACCTTCAGCCCGGTCGACAGGCCCGGCTGGTGCCGACGGCGGTGACGGCGGTGGCCAGCTCGGCGGCGGCGGCCGGCAGGTTGCCGGTCATCTCCTGCAGCAGGGCCGAGGCGATGGCGCGGCAGGCGTCGGTGTTGGCGTTGCCGCGCAGCGAACGCTCGAGGTCGCGGATCACCCCGCCGGCCTGGTTGGCGTCGCCCTTCTTGACCAGGGTCTTGACCAGGTTGACGTGGTCCTCCGGGTCGCGGAACTCGGAATACTTGGCCTTGGCCACCACCTGCTTGAAGGCCTTCTCGGCGACGCCGACGTCGCCCGTCTCGAAGGCCACCTCGCCCAGGTGGCGCAGGCGAGCCACCATGTGCGGCGAGATCGCCACGGCGTCCTCGAGGATCTTTTTGGCCTGCACCGCCTGGCCCATCGCCACGTGGGTCTTGGCCAGCAGGTCGTAGGCGGCCATGAACTTGGGGTTGTGTTCGATCAGCGCGTCGAGGGATTGCAGCGCCTCCTCGTAGCGCCCCAGGCCGTACTGGCAGCGCGCCAGCCCCAGGTGGGCCCAACCCAGCGGCTTTTGCATCAGGATGGTCTGGTAGATCAGCGCCGCCTCGGCCAGCTCCTCGAGGGTGACGTGCATCTCGGCGCGCAGGCGGGCGAAGTCGATGGCGTAGCGCGGATGCTGCAGCTCCAGCTCGCCGCAGTTGGCGATGGCCTTGCGCAGATTGCCCAGGCCGACCAGGTGGAACACCGGCATGAAGACGGCGCGGCGGTCGACGGCGCGGGTGATGCGCTGGATGAGCACGTCGACGGTGAAGGGTTTCAGGATGTAGTCGGTCGGCGTCAGCTCGGCCGCGCTGATGACCTTGCTGTACACGCCCTCCGAGGTGAGCATGATGAAGATGGTCCACTGGCCGATCAGCTTGTGCAGGCGCAAGTCCTCGAGCAACTGCTGGCCGTCCTGGCCGTTGTCGTTGCTGCCGCTGCCCAGGTCGTACTCGCAGAGCACGATGTCGAAGGATTTCTTGCCCAGTTGGCGGATCGCCGTGCCCGAGCTGACCGCGTACTCGATCTTGCTGATCGACGACAGGTTCAGCATATTGTGCAGGCTGGCGCGCATCCCCGGGTTGGGGTCGACGATCAACACCGACAGGTCGCTATAATCTGGCATTTTTTACTTTCGTAGGTCGGGCGGCCATGCTTTGCGCGGCTACTCATGTATCAACGTCATGTATCAACGGCAGGCGTCAGCTAGTTTCGAACTAGCATACTCCAAGGTAATACGTTTTTGCGCGAAAAACAGGGGGATTGCTCGGCGGAAGCTTGATTTTGGCGCAATAGATGGCAAAAATGTTGCTTCCAGAGCAGTTTCGGCCAAGCCGGCGTCTGCTATGCGGGGGGCGGAAGAGGTATAATGCGCGCAAAGGAATTTCAGCAAAACCCACTCGTGCCACATCTACCTTTAATCCGCAGCCTCGCTGCATCAACCATCTCCCAACCATGTTGATTCTGCCGGGCTCCAACGCCCTGTCCGCATTCCGTAGCCAACGCCTGTTAACCCAACTGCAAGGCGTGCTGCCCGCCGTCGTCGCGGTCCAGGCGCGCTTTGTCCACTTCATCGACGCCGGCGCCCCGCTGAGCGCAGACGACAGCAGCCGCCTCGGCGCGCTGCTGACCTATGGCGAACCGGCCCACGCCGAGCACGCCGAAGGCGTGGTCGAAGAGTTCTTCGTCATTCCGCGCTTCGGCACCATTTCGCCGTGGGCCTCGAAGGCCACCGACATCGCGCGCAACTGCGGCATGGCCCACATCAAGCGGGTCGAACGGGGCGTCGCCTTCCGCGTCAACCTGAAGGCCGGCATTCTGGGCAGCAGCATCGGCGCGGCCAAGAAGCTGAGCGACGCGCAGGTGCAGGACATCGCCGCGCTGTTGCACGACCGCATGACCGAGACCGTGCTGCGCCATCCGGACGAGGCCGCCGGCCTGTTCCGCACCCTGGACGCCCGCCCGCTCGAATCGATCGACGTGCTCGGCGCCGGCAAGGCCGCGCTGGAAAAAGCCAACACGGACCTGGGCCTGGCCATGTCGGACGACGAGATCGACTACCTGGACGCCGCCTTCACCAAGGCCGGCCGCAACCCGACCGACGTCGAACTGATGATGTTCGCGCAGGCCAACAGCGAGCATTGCCGCCACAAGATCTTCAACGCCGACTGGATCGTCGACGGCGTGGCGCAGGACAAGTCGCTGTTCCAGATGATCAAGAACACCCATCAACTGCAGCCAAAAGGCACCATCGTCGCCTATAGCGACAATTCCTCGATCATGGAAGGCGCCGAAGTGATGCGTTTCTTCCCGCAGGGCGCCGGCCAAGAGTACAGCGCCATGAGCGAGCTGACGCACACCTTGATGAAGGTCGAGACGCACAACCACCCGACGGCGATTTCGCCATTCCCCGGCGCCTCCACCGGCGCCGGCGGCGAGATCCGCGACGAGGGCGCGACCGGCCGCGGCGCCAAGCCGAAGGCCGGCCTGGCCGGCTTCACCGTGTCGAACCTGATGCTGCCGGGCGCCGTCCAGGCCTGGGAAAACGACGCCGACGTCACCGCGCCGCTGGCCGAGCGCACCGTCTCGGCCAAGGCCTACGGCAAGCCGGAGCGCATCGCCTCGGCCCTGCAGATCATGATCGAAGGCCCGCTGGGCGGCGCCGCGTTCAGCAATGAATTCGGTCGTCCGGTGCTGGGCGGCTACTTCCGCACCTATGAGCAAAACATCGGCCGCCAGTTCGCCGGCGCGCACGACACCGTGCTGGGCTACCACAAGCCGATCATGATCGCCGGCGGTATCGGCAACATTTCCGGCCAGCACACCCACAAGAACGACATTCCGGTCGGCAGCCTGCTGGTGCAGCTGGGCGGCCCCGGCATGCGCATCGGCATGGGCGGCAGCGCCGCCTCGTCGATGACCACCGGCAGCAACACCGCCGACCTGGACTTCGACTCCGTGCAGCGCGGCAATCCCGAGATGGAACGCCGGGCGCAGGAGGTCATCAACGGCTGCTGGCAGCTGGGCGCGGCCAATCCGATCATCTCGATCCACGACGTCGGCGCCGGCGGCCTGTCGAACGCCTTCCCGGAGATCACCAACGACGCCAAGCGCGGCGCGATCTTCGACCTGCGCAAGATTCCGCTGGAAGAGAGCGGCATGGCGCCGAAGGAAATCTGGAGCAATGAATCGCAGGAACGCTATGTGCTGGCCATCGCGCCGGAGAGCCTGCCCGGCTTCCAGGCGCTGTGCCAGCGCGAGCGCTGCCTGTTCGCCGTGGTCGGCGTGGCCACCGAGGAACGCCAGCTCAAGCTGATCGACCCGGAACTGGGCAACGAACCGGTCGACATGCCGATGGACGTTCTGCTGGGCAAGCCGCCGAAGATGCTGCGCGACGTGCACCACGTACAAAACGACTTCCCGGCCATCGACCTGACCGGCATCGACCTGGACGAGGCCGCCAAGCGCGTGCTGCTGCTGCCCACCGTCGGCGACAAGTCCTTCCTGGTCACCATCGGCGACCGCACGGTCGGCGGCATGAGCGTGCGCGACCAGATGGTTGGCCCGTGGCAAGTGCCGGTGGGCGACTGCGCCGTCACCGCGATGAGCTTCGAGGGCTACCTCGGCGAGGCGATGTCGATGGGCGAGCGCACCCCGCTGGCCGCCATCAACGCGCCGGCCTCGGGCCGCATGGCCGTCGGCGAGGCGATCACCAACATCGCCGCCGCGCCGATCAAGGATATTTCCGACATCAAACTGTCGGCCAACTGGATGGCCGCCTGCGGCCAACCGGGCCAGGACGCGGCCCTGTTCGACACCGTCAAGGCGGTCGGCATGGAGTTGTGCCCGGCGCTGGGCATCAGCATTCCGGTGGGCAAGGATTCGCTGTCGATGCGCACCACCTGGCGCGACGACGCCAACGACGAGGCCAAGGCCGTCACCAGCCCGGTGTCGCTGATCGTTTCGGCTTTCGCCCCCGTGTACGACGTGCGCAAGTCGCTGACGCCGCAGATCCAGACCGACGCCGGTGAAACATCGATCATTTTGATCGACCTGGGCCGTGGCAAGAACCGCATGGGCGCCTCGGCGCTGTCGCTGGTCATGGGCCAGTTGGGCAATGAAACGCCGGACGTCGACAGCGCGGAAGACCTGAAAGGCTTCTTCACCGCCATCCAGCAACTCAACAGCGACGGCAAGCTGCTGGCCTACCACGACCGTTCCGACGGCGGCCTGTACGGCACGCTGGTGGAAATGGCCTTCGCCGGCCGCGCCGGCCTGTCGATCAACCTCGACATCCTGACCTTGGAAGCCGGCCACGGCGCCGACCAGGGCGACGCCAAAAACTGGGCCGGCCAGGTCGCCGAGCGCCGCAACGAGCAAACCCTGCGCGCGCTGTTCAGCGAGGAGCTGGGCGCGGTCATCCAGGTGCGCGCCGAAGAGAAGTCGCTGGTCATGGACGTGTTGCGCACCTTCAACTTGGGTGCCTGCAGCCACATCATCGGCAAGCCGAACGACCGTGGCGTGATCGAGTTCACCCGCGACGCCAAGACCATCTACAGCCAGCCGCGCTTCGAACTGCACCGCCTGTGGAGTGAAACCAGCTGGCGCATCTCCCGCCTGCGCGACAATCCATCCTGCGCCGACGCCGAATACGACCGTCTGCTGGACGAGAACGATCCCGGCATCACGCCGAAGATCAGCTTCGACCTGGCCGACAACGTGGCGGCGCCGTTCCTGGCCACCGGGGTGCGTCCACGTGTGGCGATCTTGCGCGAACAGGGTGTCAACTCGCACATAGAAACCGCTTACGTCATGCATCAAGCCGGCTTCACCGCCGTCGACGTGCACATGAGCGACCTCATCGCCGGCCGCGTCAAGCTGGACGACTTCCAGGGCATCATCGCCGTCGGCGGCTTCTCCTACGGCGACGTGCTGGGCGCCGGCGAGGGCTGGGCCAAGACGATCCTGTTCAACGCCGCGCTGGCCGAGCAGTTCGCCCGCTTCTTCGGCCGCAGCGACAGCTTCGGCCTGGGCGTCTGCAACGGTTGCCAGATGATGAGCAATCTGAAGTCCATCATCCCCGGCGCCCACGCCTGGCCTAAGTTCACCACCAACAAGTCGGAGAAGTTCGAAGCCCGCTTCGCGATGGTGGAAGTGCAGGACTCGCCGTCGATCTTCTTCCAAGGCATGGCCGGCACGCAGAGCGCCATCGCCATCGCCCACGGCGAAGGTTATGCCGACTTCAGCCAGACCGGCAACATCGCCGAGGCGGTCGCCGCGATGCGCTTCGTCGACAACCGTGGTTCGGCCACCGAAGCGTATCCGTACAACCCGAACGGTTCGCCGCAGGGCTTGACCTCGGTGACCACGGCCGACGGCCGCTTCACCGTGATGATGCCGCACGCCGAGCGCGTCTTCCGCACCGTGCAGCAGTCCTGGCACCCGGAATCGTGGGGCGAGGATTCGCCATGGATGCGCATGTTCCGCAACGCGCGCAAGTTCGTCGGCTAAGCCGCGAACTTCCATAGAAAGAGCCGGTGCCGCGAGGCCCGGCTCTTTTTTTGCCCCTACCCCGGGACGCGCAAGCCGGGGTCTGACCCCATCCGGGGTCAGACCCCTTTGCTTACGGGGTAAGGCCGGCATCCCGGCAGACCGTGAAGAGCCCCTTTTACGCTAGTTTTTGGTTTGATTTGACCGTTTGGGCGGCTCAAATCCACTTCAGCACGCCGGCGAACAGCAGGAGGGCGGCGCCGACGAGGCCGGCCAGTCCCGCCACCACGCCGATCTGCCGGCTGCGTTGCGGCATGTCGTGCACCCAGTAGGCGACCACGAAGAAGGGAACATAGCCGACCAGCCAGACCAGGTAGGGTGCGCCGGCGTTCCAGCCGCGCCACTCCCAGGTGAGCGCACCTATGCTGTTGAGCCACAATTCGACAAACACGCACAGTACCGAGTTGGCGCCGGCCAACAGCCAGCGGTTGTTGACGCCCAGAATGCGCAGATGCCGGTCGGCGGGCAGGGTGCGCGCCGCGAACAGGCCCATCATGGCGAACATAAAGCAGATCTCGATGTTCAGGCCGATCAACATCACATAGGCCGAGCTGCCCGGCGTGCCCCAGGCCGGCGCGAAGCCGGAAAAATGGAACAGCAGACCGTTCCAGATCTCGTTGATCCAGTCCATCAGCCAAAATGCGATGCCGGCCAGCACCACATTCCAACGCTTGGCTGCGGCCTGCTCGCCGTAGGCGTAGAGCACCATCAGTAGCAGAGGGATGACGTACCACTGGAAATGGGCGGAGTTACGCACCAAAGCCTGAGCTTGGGCGGCGGATGCTGCAATCATGGTGTTGTTCCTGGGAGTGGGAGTGTGCCGATTGTAGGTGTCGACATGCAATCATTGCTTGACAGCGCGGGTCACAATTTTGACAATTGGGGCCATGTATACCAATCACAGCGACCGAGCCGCCCGCGCCGCGCCCCAAGGCAGCGTGCCGGCCTCATATGTGCGTCTGTTGTTCGAGTATCTGGCGCGGCAGGGTCACGATGCCGGCGCGGTGCTGGCGCCGGCGATGCCAACCGGCGCAGCGGGCGCCCATGCTGGCGGAGCCAATACGGGCGCGAATGCCGAAGCGGCCTATCCGGCGCCGCAATGGCGCGCCATGTTGGAACGGGCGGCGGACCATCTACAAGATCCCGCGCTCGGCTTGCACATCGGCGCCACCATCACCGCCGCCCACCTTGGGCCGCTCGGCTATGTCTTGCTGTCGTCGAGTTCGGTGCCGGCCGCCATCGAGCGCTATATCCGCTACCAGCGGCTGGTGCACGACATAAGCCCCGTCCGATGCCGGCAAAACGACGGGCAAGTCGTCCTGGAGTGGGACGCCGAGTCGCGCAGCGTGGGCTTGTTGGCCAACCAATGCGGGTTGGCGGCAGTGATCCAGTTCGCGCGCAACGTCACCGGTGTGCCGATCACGCCGGAGGCGGTGCATTTTGTCGAGCCTCCGCCCGACGATGCCATGCCTTACCGCGACTTTTTCGGTTGCCCGGTCCTGTTCGCGCAGGACGCCACCAGAATCATTCTGCCGGCATCCCTGCTCAGCCTGCCCCTTCGTCTAGCCGATCCAGCGTTGGCGGCGATGTTGGAACAACAAGTGCAAGCCGGCTTCGCCGCCTTGCCGACAAAAGATCCATTTGAGCAAGATGTCCGCCAGCGCATCTCCCGCCACCTATTGCAAGGCGAGCCAGGCCTGCGTCACCTGGCAGCCGAGCTCAACACCAGCGGCCGCACGCTGCGGCGTCATTTGAGCCAGCACGGCTGGAGCTACCGCGCCTTGTTGGACGACACCCGGAAGCATCTCGCCGAAGACTATTTGCGCGACCGCCGCCTGGTCTTGCCCGAGGTGGCCTTATTGTTGGGCTATTCGGAGCAGAGCGCCTTCAACCGGGCATTTCTGCGCTGGTTCAATCTCACGCCGCGCCACTGGCGTTTGCGCAACGCCGGCCCGACATCCCATTCAGACTGAGACGATTTTCAGGTGCTTGTTTGCTTCGCGATAGCTCAAGGCCGGCAAGCGGTAGGATTCCTCCTGAAGGAAAGCCCGCACCGCGTCGGGGTTATGGTGGGCGTAATCGCGCAAGGCCCAGCCGATGGCTTTTTGAATGAAGAATTCCTTTTCCGGCGCCAGCATCAGGCAATAGGCGAATAGACGTTGTTGATCGACGCGCTCACGCCAGCCCAATTGATGCAGCAGGGCGACCCGACGTAGCCACATATTCGGGTGGCGGGCGCAATCGTCCATTCCCTCATGCTTGCCGCGCAATACATCGCCAATCAGCGAGGCCAATCCATCCACGCTATCCCACCACGATTTCTTTTGCACCAACTGGAGTAAATTCGCCACATGGCGGGTTTCCAATTCCTTGCTATGCATCGCCAATAAATCGATGGCGACATATTGATACTCCCTTTCCGGCAATTCCCACAATTCATTGGCGTGGCGGAGCAGGGCGGCCGCGCCGATTCCTTGCAGCGACTTCAATATCGGTTTGACGGCGGCGCGCCGCGCCGGCGTCGCCACGCCCAAAAAATCAAACTGCTCGCGCATGTAGGCGCGCATGCCGGCAATGCGGTCGAAGTCGGCCGCGCCGGCGAGCGCGGCGGCGAGTTCTGCGTGGAAGGAATCGGTCATCGTCTAGGCGTCCAAGGCTGTTGGGTTTGCGGCAACATCTTCCGCGCAAGTATAGGTCGCTTTGCGTCCGTTCACCACTTCGCCCTGCCTTCCCCTATGAGCGGGAACGGGCGCTGTGTTGCCGATATGCTCAATTCTGGCTTGAATAAACTCAACTTTGGCGTGTTCGATACAAGTAGACGGATGGTCGGCGGTGGTTTCACGCACCGTCGGTGGCCGCCGTCCGGCCAGTCCAATAAGTCATACGCGGGCCGAATTCGGTGTCCAACTACTTGGACGAAATTTCGTGCCGCCAGGAAGTTTCCATAAAGAATGTCGTTTGAAAACAATGTCTTAGTGGAAAATTGACTGTTTGTTCATGCCAGGCATGCGGCTTGCTATGTAGCCTCCAACCCGCAGCCACTGGCGGCGGGGTTGTTAAAACAAAGATGGGTGCCAATGCCGTGCCCAATCGCTACCCCAATTGGAGAGTCAAGATGAAAAAGAAACGCCCATTAACCCTATACATCCTGATCGCGATGGTATTGGGCATAGCAGTCGGTTACGTCTGCCATGACACCTTCCCCGACAAAAAAATCACCACGGATATCGCCGCGCATATTTCGATCGCGACGGATGTATTCCTGCGTTTGATTAAGATGATTATCTCCCTGTTGGTATTCTCGACGCTGACGGTGGGTATTGCCCATATGGGCGACGGCAAAGCCGCCGGTCGTATCGGCGCGAAGGCCATGGGCTGGTTTGTTTCCGCCTCGCTGGTTTCTTTGACCTTGGGTATGGTGCTGTCGAACTGGATGCAACTGGGTGCCAATTTGGGCCTGCCATTGCCGCCGATTGACGCCGTTACCGGCCTGAAGACTTCCGCCTTCACGTTGAAGGATTTCGTCTCCCACATGGTGCCGAAGTCGCCGATCGAGGCGATGGCCAATAACGAGATTCTGCAAGTTCTGGTGTTCTCGATCTTCTTCGGTAGCGCGCTGGGCGCCTTGGGCGAGCACGGCAAGAAACTGACGGCCGTCATCGACGAGTTGGCACAAGTCATGCTGCGCATCACCGGCGCGATCATGACCCTGGCTCCTCTGGCCGTGTTCGCCGCCATGGCGTCGGTGGTCACCACCAACGGCCTGGGCATCCTGCTCACCTTCGCCAAGTTCATGGGCGGCTTCTACCTGGGTCTGTTCTGCCTGTGGGTGCTGTTGATCGGCGGCGGCTTCATCTTCCTCGGCAAGAGCGTGTTCCGCTTGATCGGCCTGATCCGCGAACCGTTCCTGCTGGCATTTTCGACCGCCAGCTCGGAGGCGGCCTATCCGAAACTGTTGGACTCGCTGGACAAGTTCGGCGTGCAGCGCAAGATCTCCAGCTTCGTGTTGCCGATGGGCTACTCGTTCAATCTGGATGGTTCGATGATGTATTGCACCTTCGCCGTGCTGTTCATCACCCAGGCCTACAGCATCGAGTTGTCGGTGGGCACCCAGATCACCATGCTGCTGCTGTTGATGCTGACCTCCAAAGGCATGGCCGGTGTGCCGCGCGCTTCGCTGGTGGTGATCGCCGCCACGCTGAACCAGTTCAACATCCCCGAGGCCGGCCTGCTGCTGCTGATGGGTGTCGACCAGTTCCTCGACATGGGCCGTTCCGCCACCAACGCCGTCGGCAATGCCATCGCCACCGCCGTCGTGGCCAAGTGGGAGGGCGCGCTCGACACCGAGGCGCATCTGACCGTCGTGGAAAAACCAGTCCATGTTCACGCAGCATAAAACAACTAGTATCAGGAGACCCCCTATGAAACAATTCGCTATTTCCGCCATCGCCCTGACCCTGTGCTCCGGTGCCGCCTTGGCCCAGTCCAGCGTCACCGTCTACGGCGTGGCCGATGCCGGCCTGGTGCTCGAGCGCGGTGGTGCCGCCGGCAACGTCAACACCCTGGGCGGCGGCGTCGGCTCCGGCTCGCGCCTGGGCTTCAAGGGCAAGGAAGACCTCGGCGGCGGCCTGAGCGCCCGCTTCATCCTGGAGAGCGGCATCGGCCTCGACAACGGCGCCTCCGGCCAAGGCGGCCTGACCTTCGGCCGCCAAGCCGCGCTGGGCCTGTCCGGCTCCTTCGGCGCCGTCTCGCTGGGTCGCCAGTACTCGCCTTACTACAAGGTGGTGCGCGACGTGGCCGATCCCTTCGAAGTCGGCTTCGCCGGCACCGCCAGCAATTTGATGGCGACCAACACCCGCGTCGACAACCTGGCCGAGTACACCAGCCCGACCGTGGCCGGCTTCACCGCCGACCTGGCCTATGGCGCCGGTGAAGCGGCCGGCAACAGCGCCGCCAACCGCAGCCTGAGCGGCAGCGCCAGCTACGTGCGCGGCCCGCTGACCGTGGTGCTGGCCCACCACGTCAAGGACAACGCCCTGGCCACGGCGCACGCGCGCAACACCATGATCGTGGCGCGCTACTGCGTCGACGCATGGAGCGCCAGCCTGGCCCGCGCCCTCAACCGCGACCTGCTCGGCAACGAGAGCAAGGACACGCTGCTGGGCCTGAGCGCCACCTCGGGCGCCAACAAGGTGTTGGCCTCGGTCATCCTGCACCAGGACGACAGCGCGCTCGACCACGACGCCCGCCAGTACGCCATCGGCTATCTGCGCCGCCTGTCGGTGCGCACCGAGCTGTACGCCGCCTATGCCCACATCAACAATCGCAACGGCGCCAGCTTCAAGGTCGGCAATGCGACCGACAACGGCAGCGGCCACACCGGCGTGAACCTGGGCATGCGCCACTCGTTCTAAACGCTCGCCTCACGCAGGCCACCACGCCGTCGCGGCCCCAGCCGCGACGGCGTTCTGTTTTTCCAGCCAGCCGCGTTGAAACGGGCGCTCAGTGCCTTCGGCGCAACAGTTTTCGCGCCGAAACCCCGCCGCCGGTCGCGATAGCGATTACAGTATGGCCTCACCGTTTCAAGGCGCCCAAAGAGAGTCCTATGCAGTCTTCCACCCAACACACGAATGCCGGCCCGAGCCGACATGGCCGCGCACGCTGGTCGCGTGGCCAGGTGCTGGCCTGGGGCGGCGTATTGCTGTTCTGTTTGGCGCTGGCCAGTCTGGCCTATTACTGGGCCGGGAAAATCACCACCGACAGGCTGCGGGTAAGCGGCGCGCAAAGGCTCAACGCCTACGCCGCCAGCCTGGAGAACCTGCTCGACAAATACGATTTCCTGCCGCGCACGCTGGAATTGAACAAGGATGTGATCGCCTTGCTCAAGCAGCCCGACGACCCGGCGCTGCGCCAGGCCGTCAACGTCTATCTGGAGCGGGTCAACCAACAGGCCCGCTCCACCACCATTTACGTCGTGAATCTCAAGGGGATCACCCAGGCATCGAGTAATTGGCGCGAAAAAGACAGCTTCGTCGGTGATAACGTCTCCTTCCGCCCCTATGTGCGCGATGCCTTGCAGCGCACGCCGGGCGGCTTCTACGGCGTCGGCACGACCCGTTTGGAGCCCGGCTACTTCTTCGCCCACGGCATCTACCACGACGGCCGCATGCTGGGCGTGGCCACGGTCAAGGTCAACATCGAAAAATTGGAGAAGACCTGGGTGCAGGGCGGCGACAAGGTCATGCTCAGCGACGAGCATGGCGTGGTCTTCCTGAGTTCCGTGCCATCGTGGAAGTACCGGACGCTGGCGCCGCTGTCGGCCGAAGTGCGCCGACGCCTGGAGACGACGCGGCAATACTTCTCCCACCCGCTGGAACCGCTGGGCTTCGCCTACCAGCCGGAAATGGACGACGGCACGCGCAAGGTGCAGGTGCCGGAGCAGGCCCAGATCAACGGCAAGGAGGGGCGCGCCTCCGGCATGTTGATGCAGCGCCGCTCCCTGGCGCCGCGCAACTGGGAGTTCATCTATCTTTCCGACCTCAGCCAGGCGCGCTCCAACGCCCAGGCCGCCTTTATCTTCTCCTGCGTGGCCGAGGGTTTCCTCGTCATGCTGTTCCTCTACGTGCGGCAGCGGCTGCGCGCCACCCGCCAGCGCCGCAAGGCCAGGGAGGACTTGCAGCACGCCTATGACAATCTGGAAATCATGGTGGCCGAACGCACCTACAGCCTGCGCCAAATGACGCAAAACCTGAGCGAGGAGATCGCCGTGCGCCGCCAGGCCGAGCAAAAGCTGCAGGTGACGCAGAACGAGCTGTTCCAGGCCGGCAAGATGGCGGTGCTCGGCCAGATGTCGGCCGGCATCACCCACGAGCTGAACCAGCCGCTGACGGCGCTGCGCACCATGTCGGACAACGCCGTGGTGCTGCTGGAGCGCGGCCGGCTCGAGGTGGTCAAGAGCAACCTGGTGACGATCTCGCAGATTGTCGGCCGGATGGGCACGATTACCGGGCAGTTGAAGGTGTTTGCGCGCAAATCGACGGCGCCGCCGAGCGCCGTGCCGCTGCAGACGGCGATCGCCAACGCGCTGTTCCTGGTCGAGCGGCGCATGGACCTGGACCGCGTCGATTTCCGCCTGCACATGCGCAGCCCCGGCGCCCATGCCTTGTGCGACAGCAACCGGCTGGAGCAGGTGCTGGTCAACCTGTTCAACAACGCGCTCGACGCGATGGCCGACTGCGAGCTGCGGCAACTGACCGTCAGCGTCGACAGCGCCGGCGCGCGGGTGCTGATCCGGGTGGCCGACAGCGGCCCCGGCATGACGGAAGAGATGCGCGGCCATCTGTTCGAACCTTTTTTCACCACCAAGCCGCAGGGACAGGGATTGGGCCTGGGCTTGGCCATTTCGGAGCAAATAGTGCGTGAGTTCGGTGGTATATTGAGGGCGGAATCAGCCCCGGGCGGTGGCGCCCAGTTCGCCATCGAATTGAAGGTCGCGGAGCAGGAGCTTGGACATGATTGATGCGTTGTCGGCGCAATTGCCGCTGCAGGTTGGCTGCTGGTCGAGGACGACGCCACCGTGCGCGCCGGCAGCGAGCAGGCGCTCGAACTGGCCGGGCTGGAGGTGCGCTCCTTCCACTCCGCCGAACTGGCCTACAAGCTGATCACGCCGGGCTTTGCCGGCGTGCTGGTGAGCGATGTGCGGCTGCCCGGCATGAGCGGACTGGAGCTGCTGGCGGCGGTCAAGTTGATCGATCCGGAGTTGCCGGTGATTATAGTCACCGGCCACGGCGACATCACCATGGCCGTGCAGGCCATGCGCGACGGCGCCTACGACTTCATTGCCAAACCCTATTCGTCCGAGCAACTGGTCGATGTGGTGCAGCGCGCCGTCGCCACGCGCCGGCTGATGCTGGAGGTGCACAGCCTGCGCCGCAAGCTGGAGCACAACGAGGGTATCGAGGCCATGCTGCTGGGCAACTCGGCGGCCATCCGCGACGTGCGCCGCCTGATCCTCGACCTGGCCGACGAGCCGGCCGACGTCTTGATCTACGGCGAAACCGGCACCGGCAAGGAGATGGTGGCGCGTTGCCTGCACCAGCACAGCCGCCGCGCCAAGCACAACTTCGTCGCCATCAACTGCGGGGCGATTCCGGAGAGCATATTCGAGAGCGAGGTCTTCGGCCACGAGCCGGGCGCCTTCACCGGCGCCGCCAAGCGGCAGATCGGCAAGATCGAGCACGCCGACCAGGGTTCGCTGTTCCTCGACGAGATCGAGAGCCTGCCGATGGCCCTGCAGGTCAAGCTGTTGCGCGTGCTGCAGGAGCGCTATGTCGAGCGGCTCGGCTCGAACAACCTGCTGCCGGTCGACGTGCGGGTGATCGCCGCCTCCAAGGCCGATTTGAAGGAGCTGTCCGACCAGCAAAAGTTCCGCAGCGACCTGTACTACCGGCTCAACCTGATCGTGCTGCACCTGCCGCCGCTGCGCGAGCGGCGCGAGGACATTCCCTTGCTGTTCGAGCACTTCGTGCTGGACGCGGCGGCGCGCTACAAGCGGCCGGCGCCCATTATTTCCGGCGCCATGATGCATTCGCTGATGGCGCACGCCTGGCCGGGCAATGTGCGCGAGCTGCGCAACATCGCCGACCGCTTCGTGCTGGGCTTGTCGAGCGGCGGGGAGGGCATCCTGGCGGCGCGCGACGCCGCGCCGGCGCCGCTGTCCGAACAGGTCAACGGCTTCGAAAGGGCGCTGATCGAGCGCGAACTGCGCAATGTGGCCGGCAACGTCGCCGAGGCCTGCATCGTGCTCAGCCTGCCCAAGCAGACCCTGTACCACAAGATGCAAAAGTACAATCTGGTGGCCGAGGACTACCGCAGCCCGGCGGCGGCCACCGAGCGCTAGCCAAACCCGGCCCCTAAAAGCGCCGGCGCGGAAACGCCGGCGCATAAACGCAAAAAGCGCTTCCGAGGAAGCGCTTTTTTAAGCCCGGCTATCTTATTGGATCTTGGCTTTTTTCATCAGATCGTCGCGGAAGGCGGCGATTTTCTTCTGTTGCATCGCTTCGGCGATCTGGCCTTTGACTTCGTCCAGCGAAGGCAGCTTGGTCGCGCGCGACTCTTCCATTTTGATGACGTGGAAGCCGAACTCGGTCTTGACCGGGGTTTCGGTGTATTGGCCGTTTTTCAGGGCCACCATGGCGTCGGCGAAAGGCTTGACCAGCTTGCCAGGTGCCATCCAGCCGAGGTCGCCGCCGTTGTTGGCGGAACCGTCCTTGGAGACCTTGGCCAGCTCTTCGAACTTGCCGCCGGCCTTGAGCTTGGCGATGATGTCCTTGGCTTCGGCTTCGGTGCCGACCAGGATGTGGCGCGAGTGGTATTCCTTCTCGCCCATGGCGGCCTTGTACTTGTCGTACTCGGCTTTGATCTCGGCGTCCTTGACCGGGTTTTTCTTCACGTAGTCGGCCAGCATGGCGTTGATGATGACGCTTTGGCGGGTGTTCTCGATCTGCGACTTGACTTCCGGACGCATGCCGTAGCCTTGCTTGTCGGCTTCCTGGATCAGCACTTCACGGCCGATCAGTTCCTTCTTGATGGCCTCGCGCAGTTGCGGGCTGTCTTGCTGTTGGCCCTGGGCCACGACTTGCTTGACCATCTGGTCGACGCGGGCGGCAGGGATGGCCTTGCCGTTGACGGTGACCGCGTTCTGGGCGAAAACTGGTGCTGCGATAACAGCGATCAGGGCTAACAACAGGCGAGCAGGCTTCAACATCATTATCAGATCCTATAAAACGAGTAAGTGCGCGGCGGGGGCGCATAGTCTAAGGCCGAATCGAAACCGGCGCCCCTGGGGGCGCCGGCGATCACAGCATTACTGAACCTTGGCCTTTTTGACCATTTCTTCTTGGAAGGCTTGCAGCTTCTTCTGGGTCAGCGCTTCCGCGATTTGCGGTTTCACTTCTTCCAGGGTAGGCAGCTTGGCTGGGCGGATGTCGTCCACTTTGATGACGTGGAAACCGTTCGGGGTTTGCACGGCTTTTTCGGTGACTTGGCCCTTGGCCAGCGCGACGAAGGCGTCGGAGAACGCTTTCGGGAAGGACGACGGGGTCGCCCAGTCCAGATCGCCGCCGTTCGATGCCGAACCGGTGTCTTTCGAGGTCTTGGCCAGTTCTTCGAACTTGGCGCCGCCCTTCAGCTTGGTGATGACGGCGTTGGCTTCGGCTTCGGTCTCGACCAGGATGTGGCGGACATGGAATTCCTTGTCGCCGGCCTGGGCCGTGAACTTGTCGTACTCGGCCTTGATGTCGGCGTCTTTGACCGGGTTCTTCTTGACGAAGTCGGCCACCAGGGCGTTGATGATGATGGCTTGGCGGGCGTTTTCCAGTTGCGTCTTGACCGTGGCGTCCTTGCCGAAACCTTGCTTTTCCGCTTCCTGCATCATGACTTCGCGGCCGATCAGGTCTTTCTTGATCAGTTCACGCAGTTGCGGGGAATCTGGTTGCTGGCCCTGGGCAACTACTTGCTTGACTACAGCATCGACGCGCGAGGTCGGGATGGCTTTGCCGTTGACCACAGCAATGTTTTGTGCGAACGCTGGTGCGGCGACAACTGCGATAAGTGCGATCAGCAAACGGGCTGGCTTGAAAGTCATTATTAATTCCTGTAAAGGGAAAGTTTTCGTGAAAAGTGCTAGTCAAAAGCTTGGATCCTGCATCGGCCGAATCTGTTCGATTATTCTAAGGCCTACCTGAATCATTCGCCAAACTTTGCGCTACATCATACTTCGGACGGTGCCAGTGCGGTAATGGCCAATGCATGAATTTCTTTATGCATCATATCGTGCACGGAATCATACACGAGTCGATGTCTTGTGACGAGTTTGAGCCCCTCAAATTGCGCCGAAACGATGCGCAAGTTGTAGTGGCCGCCGCCCGAGGCGGCGCCGGCGTGGCCGGCGTGCTTGGCCGAGTCGTCGTCGAGCACCAATTCCAGCGGCGCCAGGGCGGCTTGCAGGGCGGCGCGGATGCGTTCGATGCGGCCGTGGCCGCCGTTGTCTACGCTGTTCATGCCTCTTCCTTCATGTGTTTGGATAAATAGAAAGTCTGGCCGATGATGAAGGCGAACATGATCGCGGTCGAGCCGAAGGCCTTGAAGCTGACCCAGGCCGCCGTGTCGCCCTTAAACAGCACGAAGGCGACGTACAGGTTGAGGAAGCCCATAAAGGTGAAGAAGCTGATCCAGATCAGGTTCAAGCGCTGCCAGATCGCATCGGGCAATTGCATGATCGCCTCCATCGACTTGCGCATCAGATTCTTTTTAAAGATCAACTGCGCGCCGGTTAAGGCGATCGCCGAGCCCCAATAGAAGATCGTCAGCTTCCACTTAATCAGATTTTCGTCGTGGAAGTAAATGGTCAGGCCGCCGAAGAACACGAACAGCAATAGCGAGATCCACAAGATGGTGTCGACCTTGCGGCCGCGCGCCAGCAGATAGCCGATTTGCGCGGCCGTGGCGGCCACGCCGGCGATGGTGGCGACGATCATCGGCGCCAGGTCGGCGGTGATCGAGCCGCCGGAGATGATGCCGCTCAAGTGGGCGTTGATATAGTTGGTGGCCAGTTCGGCGTTGGCGCCGCCCCATTTGAAGGCGCCGAAAAATACCAGCAGGGGGAAGAAGTCGAACAAGAATTTCATGATTATTCTGTGTGCTCTGAGTAGTTGTTATGGGATTGTGTTGTGGACGCTATTGCGGATCGAAGCGCAGCGAGGCCGAATTGATGCAATAGCGTAAGCCGGTGGGCGGCGGCCCGTCGGGGAAGACGTGGCCCAGGTGGGCGTCGCAGACGGCGCAGATGATCTCGGTGCGCAGCATACCATGGCTACGGTCGACGATTTCGCCGACGTTGTCGGGATTGATCGCTTCGAAATAGCTGGGCCAGCCGCAACCGGAGTCGAACTTGGCGTCGGAGCGGAACAGCGGCGTGTTGCAGCAGACGCAAGTATAGACGCCGTGCTCGTGGTGGTCCCAGAACTGGCCGCTGAAGGCGCGCTCGGTGGCGGCGTGGCGGGCCACCTCGAACTGCATGGGCTCGAGCATGGCGCGCCACTCGGCGTCGGTCTTGTGTACTTTATCGGTGCTCATGGTCGACTTTCTTGAATGAAGTATTAGGAAGAGCAGCTGACTTCGAGCTCGCTGGCCCAGTCCGGCGGCAGCGCCGCGTAGGATTCGTGCTCCGGCTGTTCGTCGTAGGGCCGCTGTAAAACCGACAGCAGGCGCGCCACTTCAGTAAAGTCCTTGTCCTGTGCTTTTTCAATGGCAACTTGCGCCAGGTAGTTGCGCAAAACGTACTTGGGGTTGACGCCGTCCATCGCCGCCTTGCGTTGCGCGTCGCCGCGGCTTTCCTGGTGCAGGCGGGCGCGGTATTGCAGCGCCCAGGCGTCGAAGGCGGGGCGGTCGATGAACAGGTCGCGCAGCGGTTCGTCGGCGCCCGCGTGGTCGCGCTGCAGATTGCCCAGGCGGCGGAAGAACAGTGTGAAATCGATGCCGTTGGCTTGCATTAGCGCGAACATCGCGTCGAACAGGGCTTGGTCGCCGGCCTGCTCGGTGGCCAGGCCGAGTTTGGCGTGCAGCAATTCGCTGATCTTGGCGGCGTACTCGCCCTGGTAGATGTCCAACGCCGCCTGCGCCGCCTCGACCTCGCCGATCAGCGGCAGCAAGGCCTGGCCCAGCGCGTAGCAGTTCCAGTGGCCGATCTGCGGCTGCATGGCGTAGGAGTAACGGCCCTGCTGGTCGGTGTGGTTGCAGATGTGCTCGGCGTCGAAGGACTCCATGAAGCCGAAGGGGCCGTAGTCCAAGGTCAGGCCGAGGATCGACATGTTGTCGGTGTTCATCACGCCGTGCATGAAGCCGACCGCCTGCCAATGGGCGATCATGTGGGCGGTGCGGCGCGTTACTTCGGCCAGCAAGGCCTCGTACTGATTCTCTTCGTCCAACAACTGCGGGTAAAAGCGCGCGATCACATAGTCGGCCAGAACCTTCAGCTGGGCCGGCTGGCGGTTGTGGAACCAGTGCTCGAAGGAGCCGAAGCGGACGAAGCTGGGCGCCATGCGCAGCACCACGGCCGAGCTTTCGACCGTTTCGCGCATCACGCCCTGGTCGGAGCCGGTGACGGACAGCGCGCGCGAGGTGGGGACGCCGAGCGCGTGCATCGCCTCGGAGCAGAGGAATTCGCGGATCGACGAGCGCAGCACGGCGCGGCCGTCGCCCATGCGCGAGTATGGCGTCAGGCCGGCGCCCTTGAGTTGCAGCTCGATCGGGCCGTCGGGGCCGTCCATCTCGCCCAGCAGGATGGCGCGGCCGTCGCCCAGCTGGCCGGCCCAGACACCGAACTGGTGGCCGGAATACACG
Organism: Rugamonas sp. DEMB1; assembly: GCF_029834475.1. Taxonomy (GTDB): domain Bacteria; phylum Pseudomonadota; class Gammaproteobacteria; order Burkholderiales; family Burkholderiaceae_D; genus Rugamonas; species Rugamonas rubra. The sequence goes on from NZ_CP122407.1 coordinate 2,831,692, forward strand.
GCCGCCAGCGGTTGCGCGCGTTCGGGCACGGCGTTGCCGGTCAGGGTGTCGAGGTAGTCCTGGCGCGCCAGCAGGGCCGGGTCGAGGCCGAGCAGGCCGGCGGCCGCGTCGCTGACGGCGACCAGGTACGGCGCCGGCAGCGGGGTCGGCATCAGCCGGGTGTAGAAAACGGCGGGCAGGGACGCGAAGGAGTTGTCCAGCGGCAGTTTTGCGGCAAGGGCGGCAGTGGCGGCAGTAATGGCAGTTCCAGTCGGAGGTTATTTCAGTGGCGGCCGGTGTCGGCGATCGCAACGGCCAATGGGGAATTCTAACCTACCGGGCGAATTGTATTGGGCGCAAATGGGTTTTTGCAGTACCGTTACACTCGCTAACACTGTTTTTTCGCCATGTTTGTCAAAAAATTCTTCGAATGTGCGCAGTTATTGCGGCGCAGCATCGAAAAAAGTTGACGGTTTTAGCACGGTCGTTCCAAACTCAGCCGCATTCGTTCACTTTGCAGGAGCATCAATGCCGTCTTTACCGATGAGTCCCCTGATGGGCCAGATGATGAGCCAGCCTTTGCTCATTTCGAACATCCTCGAATTCGCCGCCCGCCACTACGGCGCCAGCGAGATCGTTTCGCGCCGGGTGGAGGGTGATATGCACCGCTACACCTACCGCGAGTGCCACCAGCGCGCCCGCCGCCTGGCCAATGCGCTGCACGGTCTGGGCGTGCGCATGGGCGACCGCGTCGCCACGCTGGCCTGGAACGGCTACCGCCACTTGGAGGCCTACTACGCCGTGTCCGGTTCAGGCGCCGTGTTGCACACGATCAATCCGCGGCTGCACCCCGAGCAGGTGGCCTACATCATGAACCACGCGGAAGACCAGTATCTGCTGTTCGACCTGACCTTCCTGCCGGTGGCCGAGGCGATCGCGGCGCATTGCAAGACCACCAAGGGTTTCATCCTGATGTGCGACCGCGCGCGCATGCCGGCCGAGAGCAAGATCCCCAACCTGCTGTGCTACGAGGACTTGATCAACTCGCACTCGGACGACTACAGCTGGCCGCAGTTCGACGAGAACGCCGCCGCCACCCTGTGCTACACCTCCGGCACCACCGGCAACCCCAAGGGCGCCTTGTACTCGCACCGCTCGACCGTGCTGCACGCCTACGGCTCGGCGATGCCGAACGCGCTCAACGTCTCCTCGCGCGACACGGTGATGCCGGTCGTGCCCATGTTCCACGTCAACGCCTGGGGCCTGCCGTACTCGGTGCCGCTGTCCGGCGCCAAGTTGGTGTTCCCCGGCGCCGCGCTGGACGGCAAGTCGGTCTACGAGCTGTTCGAGAACGAGGGCGTGACCTTCTCGGCCGGCGTGCCGACGGTCTGGCTGGGCCTGATCAACTATGCCAAGCAAAACAATCTGAAGTTCTCCACCTTCCGCCGCACGGTGATCGGCGGCTCGGCCTGCCCGCCGGCGATGATGAACACCTTGATCGACGACTTCGGCGTGGAGGTGGTGCACGCCTGGGGCATGACGGAAATGTCGCCGCTGGGCACCACCTGCACCCTGATGTCCAAGCATCTTGAGCTGGATCAGGCGGGCCAGCGAAAGATCCTGCAAAAGCAAGGACATGCGGTGTATGGCGTGGACATGAAGATCGTCGACGACGACGGCAAGGAGTTGCCTTGGGACGGCGTCGGCTACGGCCACCTGCTGGTGCGCGGGCCGTGGATCATCGCCAAATACTACAAGGAGGAGGGCGGCGACGTGTTGCAGGACGGCTGGTTCCCGACCGGCGACGTGGCCACCATCGACCCGGACGGCTATATGCAAATCACCGACCGCAGCAAGGACGTGATCAAGTCCGGCGGCGAGTGGATCGGCACCATCGACCTGGAGAACATCGCCATGGCCCACCCGGCCGTGCTGCAGGCCGCCTGCATCGGCGTTGCCCATCCGAAATGGGACGAGCGCCCGCTGCTGGTGGTGGTGTTGCGCCCCGGCCAGCAGGTCAGCCGCGAGGAGTTGCTGCTCTTCTTCGACGGCAAGATCGCCAAGTGGTGGTTGCCGGACGACGTGGTCTTCACCGACGCGCTGCCGGTCGGCGGCACCGGCAAGATCCAAAAGAACAAGCTGCGCGACCAGTACAAGGAGCACAAACTGCCGACAATCTAGCCTTCGCTGCACGGTAGCAAACCAGGCCGGGCGCCACGACCCGGCCAACCACAAAATCAATGGAGACACCATGACGAAATGCTCGCGCGCCGTTGTTGTTCGTACCACCGCTTTTGCTGCCGTGTTCACCTCCTGCCTCGCCATTGGAACGGCGGCGGCGGAAACAGTGAAGATCGCCTTCATCGACCCGCTGTCCGGCCCGTTCGCACCGGTCGGGCAGAACCAGCTGAAAAGCTTCCAGTTGATCGCCGACATGGCCAACAAGGGCAAGTGGGCGGGCGACAAGCAGATCGAAGTGGTGGGATTCGACAACAAGGGCAGCCCGCAGGAGTCGCTGACCCAGCTGAAAGGCGTGATCGACCAGGGCTACCGCTACATCACCCAGGGCAACGGCTCCGGTGTCGGCCTGGCGTTGCTGGACGCCGTCAACAAGCACAACGAGCGCAATCCGGGCAAGGAAGTGGTCTACCTGAACTACGCGGCGGTCGACCCGGACATGACCAACAGCAAGTGCAGCTTCTGGCACTTCCGCTTCGACGCCAATTCCGACATGAAGATGGAGGCGCTGACCAGCTTCATGGCGCCGGACGCCAGCATCAAGAAGGTCTACATCATCGGCCAGAACTACGCCTTCGGCCACGCCGTCGCCCGCGCCGCGCGCGAGTACCTGACGCGCAAGCGGCCCGACATCCGCATCGTCGGCGACGACCTGCACCCGATCGCCCAGGTGAAGGACTTCTCGCCCTACATCGCCAAGATCAAGGCGGCCGGTGCCGACACCGTCATCACCGGCAATTGGGGCGCCGACCTGGCCTTGCTGATCCGCGCCGCCAAGGACGCCGACCTGAAGGCCAACTTCTACACCTACTACGGCATCACCACCGGCGTACCGACCGCGATGGGGGCGGCCGGCGCCGAGCGCACCAAGATCGTCGGCAACTGGATGGCCAACAACGAAACCTTCGCCGGCAAGGAGATCGTCACCGCCTTCAAGGCCAAATACAACGACGACTATTACGCCGCGCAAACCCATAGCATCATCACCATGCTGTCGCAGGCGATCAAAACCGCCCGCACGGCCGATCCGGTCAAGGTCGCCTTCGCCATGGAGGACATGAAGGTGCAGTCGATCAACGGCGAGGTGTGGATGCAGAAGAAGGACCACCAGTTGCAACAGGCGCTGTATATCGGCACCTGGAGCAAGGTCAACGGCAAAGATGTGCGCTTCGACCAGGAAAACACCGGCTACGGCTGGAAACTGGACAAGAAGATCGACGCCTATGTGGCCGGCCAGCCGACCTCCTGCCAGATGAAGCGCCCAGGCTGAACCGGGCGCGTTTCGATGGAATTCACGCTGTTTACACTGCTGAACGGCGTCAGTTACGGACTGCTGCTGTTCATGCTGTCGTCCGGGCTGACGCTCATCTTCAGCATGATGGGGGTGCTCAATTTCGCCCACGCCAGCTTTTACATGCTGGGCGCCTACATCGCCTGCACGATCAGCGCGCGCATCGGCTTTTGGCCGGCGCTGCTGCTGGCGCCGCTGGCGGTGGGCCTGTTCGGCGCGCTGGTCGAACGCTACGGCCTGCGGCCGTTGCACAAGCTGGGCAACATCCCGGAACTGCTGTTCACCTTCGGCCTGTCCTACCTGATCGTCGAACTGGTGCAACTGGTGTGGGGCCGCGCGGCGCTCAACTATCCCATTCCCAAGGAGTTGGACGGCCCCTTGTTCACGCTGTTTAGCACCAGTTTCCCCAAATATCGCGGCTTCATGATGCTGGTGGCGCTGGCCATGCTGGGCGGCGTCTACCTGCTGCTGACACGCACGCGGGTCGGACTGGTGATCCAGGCGGCGCTGACCCACCCCGAGGCGGCCGAGGCGCTGGGCCATAACGTGCCGCGCATCTTCATGTGGGTGTTCGGCGGCGGCAGCGCGCTGGCGGGGCTGGCCGGGGTGATCGGCGGCAACGCCTTCGTCACCGAGCCGGCCATGGCGGCCACCGTCGGCAGCATCATCTTCGTGGTGGTGGTGGTCGGCGGCATGGGCTCGCTGGCCGGGGCCTTCGTCGCCTCGATATTGATCGGCGTCATGCAGACGACGGCGGTGGCGCTGGACTACTCCCTGGCAAGCGTGCTGGGCCGGCTCGGCGCGCAAGTCACGCCGGCCACGCCCGGCTTCGCCTTGCTCAACGTCACCATCGCCCAGAGCGCGGCCATTTTGCCCTTCCTGCTGTTGGTGTTGATACTGATTTTCCGGCCCAAGGGGCTGATGGGGACGCGGGAATGAAGGCGGGACACATCGAAGACGGCATGGACAGCCAGGTTCACGGCCCGCTTGAAGGCCGAGTTGAACGTCAAAACGAAAGCCGGCTCAGCTTCGCGCCGCTGAACCTGGGCCGCCACCTGGCCTGGGGGGGCTACGCCGCGCTGCTGTTGTTGGCGCCGCTGGTCTTCGCCAAGGGCGGCGCGCTGACCCTGCTGTCGCAAATGGGCACGGTGATGCTCTTCGGCCTGTCCTACAACATGCTGCTGGGGCAGGGCGGCATGTTGTCGTTCGGCCACGCGGTGTATTCCGGCCTCGGCGCCTTCTTCGCCATCCACGCGATGAACGCGGCCGCCGCCTCCGGCGGCGTCTGGTCCGGCTTGCCGGTCAGCCTGGTGCCGCTGGTGGGCGGCGTCGCCGGGATGGGTTTCGGCGTCGTGTTCGGCTATGTCACCACGCGCAAGGCCGGCACCACCTTCGCCATGATCACGCTGGGGCTGGTCGAACTGGTGTTCGCCAGTTCGCTGATGTTCCCCGGCTTCTTCGGCGGCGAGGGCGGCGTGACCACCAACCGCGTCATGGGCGCGGCGCCGTTCGGTATCACGTTCGGGCCGCAGATCCAGGTCTACTATTTGATCGCCGCGTGGTTGTTCGTCTGCACCGTCGCCATGTACGCCTTCACCCACACCCCGCTGGGCAGGCTGATCAACGCCGTGCGCGACAACCCCGAGCGGGTCGAGTTCATCGGCTACGACACCCGCTGGGTGCGCTACCTGACCTTGATCCTGTCGGCCTTTTTCGCCGGCGTGTCCGGCGGCTTGGCGGCGATCAACTTCGAGATCGTCAGCGCGGAGAACGTCAGCGCCCTGCGCTCGGGCAGCGTGCTGCTGTTCACCTTCATCGGCGGCATCGGCTTCTTCTTCGGCCCTTGCTGGGCGCCGTGGTCGGCATCCTGTTCGCCGTGTTGCTGTCGGACTTCACGCCGGCCTGGCAGTTGTATCTCGGGCTGTTCTTCGTGTTGCTGGTGCGCTACGCGCCGGCCGGGCTGGCCAGCCTGTTGATGCAGTTGCTGCGGCTTGCGCTGCACGGCAAGCTGGGCCGGGTCGGCCCCTCGCTGGGAATGATGGGCTTGGCCGTGCTGCCCGGCCTGCTGGGTTTGATCGGCGCCGTGGAAATGCTCTACCACCTGACGTTGGACTCGGCCAACGGCAGCGTCAAGCGCCTGTTCGGCTTGAACGCGGACACGGCGACGGCCCTGCCCTGGTGCGTGGCCGGCGCAATGGTGCTGCTCGGCGTGCTGGCCTGGCGCCGCTGCCAACCGTCCTTCCAGAGCGCCTGGCAGACGGCCAACGCCGAGATCGCCTTGAAAACAGGGAGCGCCGGCCGATGAACGCCCTCGAACTGAAAGACGTGCGCAAGCAATTCGGCGCCGCCCAGATCATCCGTGGCGCCAACCTGGCGGTGGCGCAGGGCGAGCGGCTGGCCGTGATCGGCCCCAACGGTGCCGGGAAATCGACGCTGTTCAACCTGATTTCGGGCCGCTTCCCGGCCAGTTCCGGCGAGATCGTGCTCAACGGCGAGAACATCACGCGCCTGAAACCCTACCAAATCAACCGGCGCGGGCTGGCCCGCAGCTTCCAGATCAGCAATTTGTTCGTCCATTTGTCCGTCTACGAGAACCTGCGCTGCGCCGTATTGTGGTCGCTGGGCTACAAATATTCGTTCTGGCAGCGGCTCGGCGGCCTGCGCGACGCCCACGAGCGGGTCGAAAGCGTGCTCGAACAGATCGGCCTGCAACGCCAGCGCGCCGTGCCGGCAGGCGTGCTCAGCTACGCCGAGCAACGCGCGCTGGAGATCGGCATCACCATCGCCGGCGGAGCCAAGGTCATCCTGCTCGACGAGCCGACCGCCGGCATGAGCCGTTCCGAGTCCGACGCCGCCGTCGAGCTGATCCGCAAGGTAACTATCGGCAAGACCCTCTTGATGGTGGAGCACGACATGAGCGTGGTATTCGGCCTGGCCGACAGGATCGCCGTGCTGGTCTACGGCGAAGTGATCGCCTGCGACACGCCGGCCAACATCCGCAACAACGCGGCGGTGCAGGCCGCCTACCTCGGCGGCGCCGACGAGGAGGCGGCATGAGCGATCTGCTCGACATACGCGGCCTGCACGCCTACTACGGCAAGAGCCACGTGCTGCACGGCGTCGACCTGCGGGTCGGCGCGGGCGAAATCGTCAGCCTGCTCGGCCGCAACGGTGTGGGCCGCTCGACGCTGGTCAAGGCGGCGATGGGCCAGGTCAGCGCCAGCGGCTCGGTGCGCTTCAAGGGCGGCGAGATCCTCGGCCTGAAGGCCTTCCAGATCGCCCACCTGGGCCTGGGCTATGTGCCGGAGAACCGCGACATCTTTGCCACGCTCACGGTCGAACAAAACCTGATCCTCGGGCAGAAGAAGAACGTCCAATCTGGACGCTGGCGTTTGGACGACATGTACGCGATGTTTCCCCGCTTGCAAGAGCGGCGCCAGGTGGCCGCCGGCGTGTTGTCCGGCGGCGAGCAGCAGATGCTGACCTTGTGCCGCAGCCTGATGGGCGACCCCGACCTGATCATGATCGACGAGCCGACCGAGGGCCTGGCGCCGAAGATCGTCGCGCTGGTGGCGCAGTATTTACAGGCGCTGAAAGAGAAGGGCGTCTCGGTGTTGCTGGTCGAACAAAAGCTGGCCATCGCGCTCGACATCTCGCAGCGCGTCTACGTGATGGGCCACGGCGCCATCGTCTTCGAAGGCACGCCGCAGCAGCTGCGCGCCGACGCCGCCGTGCGCAAGGAGTGGCTGGAAGTATAGCCGCAGAATAGCAGGCGGGGTCAGAACTCTTCCCACTCGCTCTCCGCAGTGGCCAGCGCCGGGCTGCGCTTCTTGGCGCTGCCGGCCGTCGCTCCGGCTTTGCCTGCGGCCTGCTGGCCAAGGGCCTGCGCGGCGGGCGGCGCGGCGGGCTTGCCGCTCGCCCGGGCGGGCCCGGCGGGCGGCGCCGCGACGGCGGCGCGCGCGGCGGCGGCCGGCCGGGCCGGGGCGCGGCCGGCCTCGGCGAGCTGGAACACGCCGACCACGCCGGCCAGGTGGCCGGCCTGCTGGCGCAGCGAACCGGCGGCGGCGGCGGCCTGCTCGACCAGCGCGGCGTTCTGCTGCGTCGCCTGGTCCATCTGGTTGACGGCCTGGTTGATCTGCTCGATGCCGGCGGTCTGCTCGCCGCTGGCGGCGGCGATTTCGCTCATCACGTCGGTGACCCGCTTGACGCTGGCGACGATCTCCTGCATCGTCGCGCCGGCCTGGTCGACCAGTCGGGCGCCGGCGCCGACCTTGTCGACCGAGTCGACGATCAGGTCCTTGATCTCCTTGGCGGCGGCGGCGGCGCGTTGCGCCAGGTTGCGCACCTCGCTGGCGACGACGGCGAAGCCGCGGCCCTGCTCGCCGGCGCGCGCCGCCTCCACCGCCGCGTTGAGCGCCAAGATGTTGGTCTGGAAGGCGATGCCGTCGATGACGCCGATGATGTCGGCGATCTGCTTGGACGAGTCGTTGATCGAGCTCATCGTCTCGACCACCTGGCCGACCACCGCGCCGCCCTTGAGCGCGACGTCGGTGGCCGACTCGGCCAGCTGGCGCGCCTGGCGCGCGTTGTCGGCGTTCTGCTTGACGGTGGCGGTAAGCCGCTCCATCGACGCGGCGGTCTGCTCGAGCGAGCCGGCCTGCTCCTCGGTGCGCTTCGACAGGTCGAGGTTGCCGGCGGCGATCTGGCCGGCGGCGGTGGCGATACTGTCGGTGCCGGCGCGCACCTCGCCGACGATCTCGGCCAGGCGCTGGCGCATCGCGCCCATGGCGAACAGCAGGCTGGCGCGGTCGCCGTCGCGCAGCTCGACGGCGAAGGCCAGCTGGCCGGCGGCGATGCGGTCGGCCACGGCGGCGGCGTAGGCCGGCTCGCCGCCCAGCTGGCCGCGCAGGCGGCGGTAGACCAGCAGCAGGGCGGCGCCCAGGCCGCCGCACAACAGCGCCAGCAGGGCCACCGCCAGCGCGAAGACTTGGCCGCCGGCGCGCGCCGCCGCGTCGACGCCGGCCTGGGTGCGCTGGTCGAGCAGGACGAAGAACTCGTCGATGGGCGCCATGATGTTGGCCTTGTACTGGTGGTAGTTCTTGTCGTGCATGAGCTTGCGGGCCAGCTCCAGGTCCGGCGCGCCTTTGAGGCTGAAGCCGCCCTTGCCGTCGTCGAACTGGCCCTTGACGGCGTTCATGGCGACGACCTCGGTCTTGACCAGCGCGTCCGAGTTGGCCTGGGCCTGCTTCAACTTGGCGAACTCCTGCTCGGTGAAGCCGGCCCGTTTCATCAGCTCGGCCAGCGAGACCGTGGCGCCGTCCGGACGCGGCTTGGCCTTGCCGGCGGCGACGAAGTCCCAGTAGACGCGCTGGTATTGCTGCGGCCGGGGCTTCTTGCCGTTGCGGATGTCGAGGATGTCGAGGTATTGCTGCTCGTAGGCGGGGTCGGCGGTCAGCACGTAGGTGCGCGCCAGCCGGGTCAGGTCGTCGGAGCCCTGGCGCAGCTCGTCGGCCAGCAGGTAGGACTGGTAGCGCGTGTCGGTCACCCTGGCCAGCTCGTCCTGTTTCTGCGCTATCGCCAGCAGCGCCGCCAGCAGGCACAGGCCCATGACGGCGGCCAGGCCGGACAGGGAGGCGAACAGTTGCTTGAGTGTGAAGGTGTTTGCCACGGCGGTCTCCGGGAGTGGACGGGAAGGACGGAATTTCTTGCAATGCCGCATCTATCGTCACCCGCCGGCCGCCGCCCGATATTGACCAGAATCATCATCCGCCCGGGACGGCCGGGTTTGCCGGCGAAATCGGCCGCGCCACCGGCACCGGCGCGGCGCGAGTGTGGCGCGGCAGCCTCGGCGGCGCGCCGGCTGTACGGCGGCCTTGCCTTGGGAGTAAGATTGCGCCTTTCGACTTTGGCGCCGGCCGCGCGGCCGCCGCGCCGGTCCGCACCCACGAGGCATTTTTTTGACAAATCCGGCAGCTGGTCCACTTCCCATACTTAGTTTTTGGCGCGATCTGGAGATCTTCAACATCCCCGCCGCGCCCGGCGCGCGCGAGGCGACCGCCAGCAGCCATGTGCTGACGCTGCGGCGCGGCGAGGTGCTGCCCTGGCGCCGCCGCGAGTACGCGCCGAGCGCCACGCACGGCTGGATACACCTGGTCTACCTGGGCGTGGCCGACACCGAGCAACTGGAGGGCCTGCTGCTGAAGGCGATGGCGCCGCGCGGCGAGGCGGCCGAGTTGAGCGAGCGCGAACGCGAGCGTTCCGGCGGCACCGGTTGGCTGGGCGCCTTCGTGGTCGGCGAGGACGGCGCGGCCAAACCGGACAGCTATCTGGCGGCCAGCTACGTGTACGGCGTCGACCTGCTGCGCAAGGACGAGGCGCTGGAGGGCCTGAGCGCCCGGCTGTCCGGCGCGCGCGAGGAGTTCGCCCAGCGCCGCCAACGGCCGCCGGCGGGCGAGGGCGGGGCTGCGGGCGAGATGCTGGGCAGCGCTGACACTGCCGCCACCGCCACTTGCGCTGACTTAGCTGCCAACGCCGCCGCCGCTGGCCCAGCGTCCGCTGCTGGGGCCGAGGCGCGCGCCGCCAAGTCCCGTGGCCTCGGCTGGGTCGAGCTGGACGAGGAGCTGGGCTTGCTGCTGCGGCGGATCGGCGCCGGCGCCGACGACGCCCGCCTGGACTGGCGCCTGGTGGTGCGCTCGACCCGCGTCAACCGCAAGTACATGGAGGCCGACCTGCAGAACGCCGGCGACTTCCTCAACTCCTTCTACCTCGACGACCTGGACCGCCTGATCGGCCAGGCGCAGCGCGGCGAGCCCTTCGGCCAGGCGCTGGGCGCCTATCTGGGCGCGCCGCTGGCGTTGGCGGCGCGGCGCGACATTCTGGCCGACCAGGCGGCCATGACCGGCCTGCTCAGCGTGGCCCACCTGCCGCGCGCGCGCTGGCCGGCGCCGGCCAAGTTTCCGCTGGTGCTGGCGCAGCAGGCGGCGGTGGCGCAGATCCTGCGCGTGCTGGGGCCGGCCGGCGGCGTGGTCGGCGTCAACGGCCCGCCCGGCACCGGCAAGACCACGCTGCTGTGCGACGTGATCGCCGACGTCGTCACCCAGCGCGCGCTGCGCCTGATGGAACTGCGGCGGCCGGCCGACGTTTTCGCCGACACCGTCGAGGTGGCCGGCAAGAACGTCTTCCCGCTGCGCGCCGAGATCATGGACGGCAGCTCCATCGTCGTCGCCAGCACCAACAACAACGCCGTCAAGAACATCACGCAGGAGCTGCCGGCGCGCAAAAAGGTGTCGGCCGAGTTCGGCCCGGCCAGCTATTTCGACGAGGTGATCGGCGCCGTGTTCGCGGCGCAGAAGGTGCAGGGCGAGGACGGCGCGACTATCGCCTGCTGGGGCATGGTGGCGGCGGCGCTGGGCAACGCCGGCAACCGCCGCTCGTTCGCGCAGGGCTTCTTCCGCGACGAGTTCAGCAAGCCCGAGGCCCACGCGGCCAACGCGGCCAACGCGACCAACCCCGCCAAAGCTGCCACGGGCGGCGCAAACGGCCAGCTGTTCGATACGCCGGCGACGCCTGCGGCGCAGTCCACGCAAACGCCGCCATTCTCGCAGTCCGCGTCATCCACGCTGTCCGCGCCGGCCACTCCGTCAACTCGATCCACGCCGTCCGCCCCGGCGGCAGCGGCCGCCGAATCGGCCAAGCCGGCGCCGCCGTCGATGAAGCAGCTGCTCGAGGCGGCCACCGCCGACTACGCACGCTACCAAAACGAGTGGCAGCAGGCGCGCCAGGCCCTGCGCGCACTGGTCGAGGAGTTCGACGCCAAGCGCGCGCTGCTGCTCAAGGCAGAGCAGGCCGCGCTGGGCCTGGACGCCTGCCGCGGGCGGCTGGCAGCGCAGCTGGCCGGCCTGCAGGAGTGGGACCGGCAGATCGAGGCGGCCAAGGTCGAACTGGCCGCCAGCCGCGAGGCGATGGCCGTGCAGCGCACCCTGATCGACGGCCGCCGCGCCCTGCTCGAGCAGCTGCGCGAGCGCGCCCGGCCGGGCCTGTGGGACCGCCTGATGGCATGGCTGGGCCGCGAGACGGCGGCCATGGCGGCGCGCCGCAGCAGCCTGGACGAGCCGACCACGGCGCTGGCGCAGGCCAGCGAGGCCTTGGCGGAGCTGGCCCGCGCCGCCATGTCCTGCGAGGCGGTGGCGCAGACCAAGCGGCAGCGCCGCGAGGCCGACGCGGCCGAAAAGCAAAAGACCGAGGCGCAGTTCCGCCAGCACCAGCTGGACCTGCAGGCCGGCTACCAGATCGGCGTGCGGCACTTTCCGGACGCCGGCTTCTGGGCGCTGCCGGCCGAGCAGCGCCACCGCTTGTCGGTCGGCGTCTGCGCCGCGCTGGACACGCTGCGCGCCAAGATATTCCTGCAATCGATGGAGCTGCACCGGCTCACCGTGCTGGCCAACGCCGGCCGCTTCATCGGCAACCTGCGCGCCGTCAGCGCTATGCTGACCGGCGCCAGCCGGGGCAAGCTGCTGCCGGAACAGCGCCCCATCCTGTGGGACATCCTGTTCTTCATCGTGCCGGTGGTGTCGACCACCATGGCCTCGTTCGACCGCCTGTTCCAGGGCATGGGGCAGGAGTCGTTGGGCTGGTTGTTGGTCGACGAGGCGGGCCAGGCGACGCCGCAATCGACCGCAGGCGCCATCTGGCGCAGCCGGCGCGCGGTGTTGATCGGCGATCCGCTGCAGATCGAGCCGGTGTTCACGGTGCCGCTGGCGGTGGCCGAGGGCCTGCGCCGGCGGCGCGGCGTGGCGGCCATCTGGTCGCCGGCCGAGCAGTCGGTGCAGACGCTGGCCGACCGCGTCACGGCCTTTGGTTCGTGGGTGGCGCAGGACGACGGGCCGGGGCTGGAGCCGCGCCGCATCTGGACCGGCATGCCGCTGCGCACCCACCGGCGCTGCGACGAGCCGATGTTCTCGGTGGCCAACCGCATCGCCTACGGCGGCCAGATGGTGCAGGGCAGGGTGGACCCGCAGGGGCAGGGCGAGGCGGTCGACTTCCGCTGTGTGCTCGGCGCCAGCGCCTGGTTCGACGTGCGCGCGGCCAAGGCGCAGCATCCGGTGGTGGACGAGGAGATTGATGTGCTGGTCGAGCTGCTGCGCCGTTTGCAGGACCAGCCGGCGCATGTGGCCGGCGAACGCGGCGCCGACGGCAAGCCAAGGGCGGCGAAGATCTACGTGATCTCGCCGTTCCGCAAGGTGAAGGACGCCTGCGCCCGCCGCGTGCGGGCGGCCGGCATCAAGGGCGTCGAGTGCGGCACCGTTCACACCTTCCAGGGCAAGGAGGCGGAGATCGTTTTCCTGGTGCTGGGGACGGCGGCGGGCAAGGCCGGCGCCGGCGCGCGCGCCTGGGCGCTGGAAAAGCCAAACCTGCTCAATGTGGCGATCACGCGGGCCAAATGCCGGCTGTATATGGTCGGCTGCGCCGAGTCCTGGGGCCGGCTCAATCACATGGCGGTGCTGTATGACGAGATGGCGCGGCTGCGCCGCGTGCTGCCGGCGGGCCCGTTCGCCGTTAACCCCGCAAAGCGCTAAGGCCGGGGTCAGACCCCGTACGGGATCTGACCCCTTTTTCTGCGGGGTGGGGGACGTCGTCTCGTTAGTGCGACGCCGTCTCCGCCACGTTGAAGCGCTCGTTCATCATGGCGACGTAGCCTTGCTCGCCGAGCTTGGCGCGCGCCGCCAGCAGGGCCTCGGCGTCGGCGCCGGCGACGTAGGTGATCTGCGCGCTGGCGTCGGTGGCGGCGCGGTAGATCACCTTGGCGATGTCCTCCGGCTCGGAGTGCTGGCCGGCGCGGCCGGCGAAGGCCTGCGTCACCCGGCCGACCATGCCGGCATACGGGTGCTGGTCGTCGCCGAAGGTCAGCGCCAGCGAGCCTGCGGCGAACTCGGTGCGCACGCCGCCCGGCGCGACGATCTTGGCGCGGATGCCGAATGGCGCCAGCTCGTAGGCCAGACCCTCGGTGAAGCCGACCACGGCGTACTTGGTGGCGTGGTAGATGGCGTTGAGCGGCATGGTGGTCAGTCCGCCGATGGAGGCGATGTTGACGATGGCGCCTTCGCCTTGCCGGCGCATGGCCGGCAGCACGGCGCGGCTCAGGTCGAACACGCCCTTCAGGTTGGTGGCCAGCTGGCGCTCGATCAGCGCGTCGCTGGCGGTCTCGAACGGGCCGAAGGCGCCGAAGCCGGCGTTGTTGACCAGCACGTCGATGCGGCCCCAGGTATCCAGGGTCTGCTTGACCAGCGCGGCGATGGACTGCGGCTCGGTCACGTCGAGCTTGCCGATGCTGACGTTGGGCAGGCGGGCCAGCTCGCCGGCCTTGGCCGGATCGCGCATGGTGGCCACCACCTGCCAGCCGTGGGCGGCGAACAAGGTGGCGGCGGCGCGGCCGATGCCGCTGGAACAACCGGTGATGAGGGCGATTTTTTTCATTTTAAGTGAATTCCTATTCGGTTAAAAGGTAAAAAACACGATCCAGCCCGGCTTCAGGCCTTGATCGCGTCCCAGCACAGCAAAAAACCGGTGGCGCGGGTCTGCTCGTCGTCGGCCAGAACCCCTTGCCGCACCAGGCGCGCCGTCTCCTGCACCGAGCCGAGGAACAGCGCCATCAGGAAGGGCAGCGGCACCGCCTTCAGCGTCTCCTCGTCTTGGCCGTTTTTCAGGATGGCGTGGAAGAAGCCGGCCAGGCGGCCGCCCAGCTCCCGGTTGGCCTCGCTCATGAACTGCGAGCTGGTGTACTGCTCCATGAAGATGATCTCGGCCGGGTTGGCCAGGCGGTTGGCCAGCATGTTGAGCCAGATGCTGCGCACCCGCGCCTTCAGCGGCGGCGTCGGCGCGGCATCGGCCACCAGCCGTTCGAAGGTGGCTGTCTTGGCGTCCTGGTAGAGCTGGTCGAGCAGGGCCTGCTTGGAGTCGAAGTAGATGTACAGCGTGCTGGTGGCGATGCCGGCGGCGCGGGCGATCTCCGCCAGCGTCAGGGCGGCCAGGCCGCGCTGCTGCACCAGGGCGTAGGTGGCCTGGACGATCTTCCTCAGTTTTTCCGTGTCTTTCGGTTTCATGGGAGGCATTTTACACGAATTAAAATTCGGGCAAGTGGATTTCGATACGGTGGAGTTCAGGTGTTCATCTACAAACCACCTGGTCCATCACATTGTTGCCGACTCACTATACCGTTATCGGTCGCAACTATCGGCCTGAGGCGGCCAATGCGTTCGGCTGTCGCGCAATTGCACAGCCGCGTCGTCGGCGCATTCCGGTTTGCGCCAAGTCAACGGACTGAACAGTGAGCGTCCTACAGTGATTGTTCCCCCGTCAAACGGAGCCCATCATGTTACGTGCCGTAATCTGTAAAGGCGATCGCACCTCCCACGGTGGCGAAGTGATCGAAGGCGACGATACCTGCACCACCGATGGCCGCGCGATTACGCGGCGCGGCCACATGACGTTCTGTCCCCAGTGCAAGGGCAAGTTCCCCATCGACGACGGCATCGCCTCCTTCATGTTCGGCGACGCGGTGGTGGTCGACGGCATGAAGGCCGCGTGCGGTGCAACGATTATCGCCTCGCAACATGCGATGCTGATTGACGACGGCGCGGGGGAGGGGGGCGAGCCAGCCGCCGAAAAAGCGTCCGCGCCCGAGAACAGCGATCTGCTCGCCAGCTTCCTCGTCGTCGCCGAAGGCACGGGCCTACCCCTGTCGGGTATTCGATACAGCATCGTTCTGCCGGACGGCAGCAGCCGGCAAGGCGTAACGGACGCCGACGGCAGGACCATGGCGTTGACCGCGCACGAACGGGCAACGGCGACCTTGCAGCTGGGCGGCGACACGCCGTCCGATGGCGCCTAGCGCGCCGAGGGAGCGAAGCGATGGCCGCGAAAGAAATCACCGCCACCTGTGTCTTCAACGACGAGGGCAAGTTCACCATCGTCAGGCTCAGCGGGATGCGCAAGATCACCTATCAATTCGACACCAGCGCGACCAACGCCGATTTGGCGCTGCGCTACCTGGTGGCCATCAACGGCCGCGTGATGCAGACCGACGACGGCAAGCCGCACGTGCTCAGCGCCAAGCAGCGTCAGATCGTCGTGACGGTCGCTCGGGGCAGCAAGGTGGAGCTCTACCTCAACAGCGACGTCCACCCGGATTTCCGGCGTTACCCCGTCTACGCCGTGGTCGCCGAGGACAACGACGTGGAGGTTCTCATCACGGAGAAGAAGGGCCGCAGCGAGACCCATTTGAAGGGGAAGTTGGGCCAACCGTGCGACTGCCGCAGGAATGGTAAGACCTTGGTCGACATCTACAAGACCTCGTTGACCGGCGACATTTGGACGCTCGTCTCGAATCTCTACACGGTGGCCGATGCCGACGCCATGCTGCCCGCCGACACCACGCCGACCATCCGCGCCGCCGTGCGCAGAATCTATGCGGGGCTGCCGTCGCCCGAGCTGGTGGTCGAGTTCCCGGCCAGCGACTCGGCCCCGAAGCACACCCTGCGCGTGCGTTTCGAGGAGGCGCAGAACGTGCGCGAGAACACCGCCTACGTGTCCGAGGTACGGGGCGTGCTGACGCGCACGCACCCGCGCGCCTACGCGGCGCTGCTGGCCGAGGCGGGCGCCGTCGGCATCACCGAGATGCGCGTCACGTCGGGCTGGCGGCCGATGCTCGGCTCGATCGTCCACCGCGCCGGGCTGGGGCTGGACATCAACTACGCCGAGCGGGACAAGGAGCGCGTGAATATCAACCGCGCGGTGTTGACGAACACCAAGGCCAAGCCGGACAAAAACGTCAGTGCCAAGGAGCGGGAACTGTACGCCGAGTACGAGCGAGAGAAGGCAGAAAATGAGGTAAGGAAGAAGGAATTGAAGTCGATAGAAAGCGAGCTGGCGCGCAGCCACGATAATGACGATAAGGCGCGCTTACAAGAGCGCCTGCGGGTTGCTAAATCACGGACGGACACCAGTGATCAGCGCTTGGAGATCGCATATGATTCATGGAACAAGGAACGCAACAAAAATGAGGCAAGTTTGATAAGCGTCCTGCGTGGAAGACTGCACGGGAACGAATATGTCAAGCAGGTTCTTGATCCGTGGTACATGGATGTCAACACGAAGAGCGGCGCTCCACCAGTGCCAAATGAGCAGCGCAGTGCGAACGAAAAGACTCACAACAACCATCTCCACATAACGATCCAAGAGCCGAAAATACTATGACAAACCTAAGGGGACAGTTGGTTTTGATTTCCGCAGCATTGTTGTCGACTTCGAACGAAGCATTATCAGCAAACCCAGTTCTCGGACGTGACATCTCCCGCGAATGGCTCGTCCGGCCGTGGGAGATACGCTATGTTGTGTTCTTGGCCGAAGCTAGGTCAGTAAGAAACAGCGCAAGATCTGCCCGCGATATGAATGTTGCGCTGGAAAAAAAGGGACGTGAGAAAGTGTATCTTCTTGGGGCGGAACTGCTCGAGCCGACAATCACGTTCGAGGTCCCGGGTGAAGAGTCCCTCGCGGCCGTGCTTATCATGTTTGATCCATCGGGAAAGGTAGTGTCTGGAAACGCGCGCCTTAGACGATTAACCGCCAAATTTAGCATGCTTGGTCGCCTTGTTCTCACATTTGATGGGTCAACTGTAAAACGAGGATATGGTCTTGCCGACTGGTCGCAAGGCATCCCCGGCGATGACAGTTTTTCACCTGCGATTTGTACGAGGATAGACGATGCGCGCTACGCGGACGGGTGGGATAAGGATGACCACTATCACGGAAGCTTCGGCTGCCGCGAGTGGACCGCCCAGCTTTACAATCGTGCGCAGCCCTACATCGATGTCACTTCCTACTCGAAGTGCGGCAGCTTCATCGGTAAATTTGTCGGTTGGTCGCGGTTCACCGATCCACCAAAACCCATCATTGGCCTGCAAGGAAAAACTTGGCTATGCCTGCTTGATTGCCCAGTTGGCGAAAAGCCGGGCATCATCCACGACATCACGGAATGGGCGGTAAAGCATCGTTTCCCTGTGCCGACCCCACCTCCAACGCAACCAATTTATCCCAATTCGAATTACAAGGACGACCTCAGCGAATAGTTAGCTCGCCTCAGGCCATGCCGTCCAGCGCGTAGCCGTCGCGGCCGTCGCGCTTGGCGCGGTAGAGCGCGGCGTCGGCGCGCGCCACCAGCGCGGCCGGCGTTTCGTCGTCGTTGTCGCGCAGGGCGATGCCGATGCTGGTGGTGATGCGCATCGGCGCGCCGGCCACGCAAAAGTCGCAGCGCACCGCCTCGACGATCTTGGCGGCCAGGCGCAGCGCCTCGTCGCCGTTGTGCACCTGTTCGTAGATGATGACGAACTCGTCGCCGGCCAGGCGGGCCACGGTGTCGGTGGCGCGCACGTTGCCCACCAGGCGGGCGGCGAACTCCTTGAGCACCTCGTCGCCGGCGCCGTGGCCCAGGGTGTCGTTGATGGTCTTGAAGTTGTCGATGTCGAGGTAGGCCAGCGCCATCGGCTGGCGGTTGCGCCGCGCCCGGCCCAGCGCCAGTTGCAGGATCTCCTCGAACATCAGGCGGTTGGCGATGCCGGTCAGGGTGTCGACGCGGGCCAGCTGGATCAGGCGCTCCTCGATCTCCTTCATGCGCGTGGTGTCGTGGGTCAGCGAGTAGACGCCGGCCACGCTGCCGTCGGCGCGCTGGTCGGGCACGAAGGTGGTCTCCAGCGTGTGTATGCCGTCGGCCATGCGCGCCTTCAGCTCGTAGGTGACGCGGCGGCCCCGGTAGGCCTGGTCGAGGTGCTGCTCGGCGTTGCGGTAGTGTTCGGCGCCGATGCCGTCGAACAGGTGCTGGCCGATCAGCCGCGCCGGGTCGAGGCCGAACCATTGCCGGAAGGTGGCGTTGACGAAGCGGAAGCGGCGCTCGCCGTCGAGGTAGGAGATCAGCACCGGCAGGTTGTCGGTCAACAGCTTGAGGCGCTGCTCGCTGGCGGCCTGGGTCAGCTCGGCGTTCTTGCGCTCGGTGATGTCCATCACCATCAGGTACATGCCGACCACGCTGCCGTCGCTGCCGAAGTCGGGCAGCATGTCGCCCATCAGCTGCACCACGCGGCCCTGGTTGACGCCCTCGCGCTCGTAGTGCACGCGCTCGCCGCGCAGCACGGCGTCGAGCTTCTCCTTGAGCATCTGGTAGAAGGGCTCGCCGAAGGTCTCGGCGACGGTCTTGCCGAGCATGCTGTCCGGCTCCACCTGCATCATCTCGCGGAAGTGGGCGTTGGTGAAGCGGTAGCGCAGATCGCGGTCGAGGTAGGCGATCAGCGCCGGCATCGAGTCGGCGATCATGCGGGTGCGCTCCTGCGCCGCCTCGCGCTCGGCCATCAGCTCGTGGAAGGCGGTGCTCAACTCGCCGATCTCGTCGCGCCGGCGCCGCTGCAGCACGCCGATGGCGGCGCGGCCGGCGCGGATGTCGGCGATGTGGCGGCGCAGCCGGCCCAGCGGCCGCAGCAGCGTGAGGATCGCCAGCCAGGCCAGCGCGCCGGCCACGGCGGCGAAGCCGGTGGCCGCCAACAGGGCCTGGTGGCGCATGGCGATCATCGGCGCGAAGGCCTCGTCGGAGGGGAAGCGCGCGCCGACGATCCAGTTGATCGATTTGAGCCGCTTGTAGGAGTAGATGCCGGGGCTGCCGTCCTTGTTGTTGGCCTCGGTCCAACCCTCGAAGCCGCGCAGCGCCATCTCGGTGGCGTCGTTGTGGCCGGCGCGCGCGTTGATGTGTTGTAGCAGGCGGGCGCGGGTGGGGTGCTGCACCAGGATGCCGTCGGCCGTCATGATGAAGATGAAGCCGGTCTTGCCCGGCTTTTGCGCGCTGATCTGTTCGAAGAAGGTGGCGTTGTCCAGGTCGATGCTGCCGGCCAGCACCAGCGCCACCTCGCCGCGCTGGTCGAAGATCGGCTGGGTGATCAGCACCACCGGCATGTTCGACAACTGGCTGCGGAACGGCGCCGAGATCACGCCGGCCTTCAGCGCCAGGGTGTCGTCGAAGTACTGGCGGCCGGCGACGTTGAGGGGGGCGTCCGTCTGGTGGTGGCGCGCGTCGTGCACCAGCTCGCCCTTGGCGTCGAACACCACCAGGTTGTAGAAGGCCTTGCGCGCGGTCGGATGGCGGTCGATGAAGTCCTGCATGCGGCCGGGCTGGTCGCGCACCGCGTCGGGCACCGACTCGGCCAGCGCGGCGAGCATCTGGCGGCGGGCGCCGAGCTGCTCGTCGATGTTGGCGGCGGCGCCCGACAGCAGCGCGTACTGCTGGTCGCCGATGATGGCCTTCATGTCGTGCTCGGCCAGCATCAGCGCGACCCAGGTCACCACCACGGTGGCGGCGAGGACCAGCAGGACGACGACGCCGGTCAGGCGGAATTTGAGACTGCGGGGGAAGAGCGCTGTGACGGCCATATAGCTGTTTTCTTGGAGCACAGCACGGAGTATTGCACACACGGCAAGCGAAGACCACCAATGCCTCGCCGAGCAGGTACAATTGCCGTTTTTGCCATGCGCTGGAAGGGATGCCGCCTATGTTAGCTGGGGTTTTATGGGACAACGACGGCGTATTGGTCGACACCGAGCAGCTGTTCTACGAGTCGAACCGCGAGCTGTTCGCGCGCCACCGGATCGCGCTGAGCGAGCGCCAGTTCTTCGACTGGTATTTGGTCGACAATTGCGGCGCCTGGCATCTGCTGGCGGCGCGCGGCGTCACGGCGGCGCAGATCGCCGCGCTGCGCGAGGGCCGCAACCGCCAGTACAGCGAGCGTTTGGCGGCCGAGCATATTCCGGCCATCGCCGGCGTGGCCGAGCTGTTGGCGGCGCTGGCGCCGCGGCTGCGCATGGGGGTGGTGACCAGCTCGCGCGCCGAGCACTTCGACATCATCCACGCCCGCCTGCCGCTGCGCCAGCACTTCGAGTTCGTGCTGACCCACGAGTCCTACGCCAACAGCAAGCCCTCGCCCGAGCCCTATTTGCTCGGCCTGGAGCGGCTCGGCCTGGACGCGGCGCAGTGCGTGGTGGTGGAGGATTCGCCGCGCGGCCTGCAGGCGGCCAGCGCCGCCGGGCTGCGCTGCATCGTCCTGCGCAACGCGCTGACGCGGCACTACGATTTTCCCGGCGCGCTGCGCGTGGTCGACGACATGGCGCAGTTGCGCGCGGTGTTGGAGGAGTTGATGTAGTGTTGCGCGGCCCAAAACGAGGGTCAGACCCGAGGGTCTGACCCTGCGGCCAGCTAAAGGCGACGATCAGCGGCCGTCGCGGCGGCGGCGGCGCGCGGCCAGCACGCCCATCAGGCCCATGCCGCCCAACAGCATGGCGTAGGTGGTCGGTTCCGGCACCGGCGACAGGCTGACTTCGCCCAGGGTGTTGCCGCCGCTGTCGACGTTGAAGCCGATGCCGTAGTCCGCCAGTTGGATGCGGAACGGATCGCCCGAGCTGGCGTGCGAGCCGCTGACGTCGCCCGCCACCCAGTGGCCGTCGGTGTGGATGACGTCGCCCGGCTCGAGGCCGCAGCCGCCGGTCGACATCGAGGCGGCGGCCATGCCGCGGGTGCAGCCGTCCCAGCTGCTCCAGCCCTCGGGCACCACGAAGTCGCCCGGCGGCACCCAGCGGTCCGGGCCGGCGACGGTGTCGCCGTTGGCGTAGGTGTTCAGGGTGTAGGTCAGCTGGATGGTCTCGCCGGCGTTGATGACGCCCAGGTTGACGTCGCGCGACAGGCCGTTGACGTTGTACAGTCCACCGGCGCCGCTGTACAGCGAGGTGTCGCCGCCGGCGATGAAGTTGGTGCCGGCGGCGTCGCTGCGCAGCCAGGCGGCGCTGTTCCACAGCGAGCTGCCGCCGCGCTGCAGGTTGAAGCTCAGGCCGGACTCGACGTACTGGTTGCCGGTCAGCGCGCTGCCGATGCTGTTTTGCAGCGCGCCGGGGGTGATCTGGAAGTGGAAGCTGCCGAGCTGGGCGACGGCGCTGGTGTTGGTGAACGACTGGACGATCTTGAAGCCGCCGTTGACCGCGTAGATGCCGGCGCCGGAGGCGCGGCTGCCGAAGTTGCCGTTGACGTCGCCGTAGCTGTGCAGGACGGTCTCGCTGCGGTTGGCGCCGTTGCTGAAGTTGAGCACGTCGACGCTGCCGCTGTTGTTGGTCGGGAAGCTGTCGACCAGCGCGGTGTTGGCGTTGCCGTCGTAGGAGTAGTTGCCGTTGGCGACCATCGAGCTGACCTGGGCCAGGGCGGCCGGGCTGAGGCAGCTCAGGGCGGCGCCGATGGCCAGGCAGCTCAGGCGGGCGGCGCTGAAGGGGTGTTTGGACGCGGTGTGGTTGATGCGCATGCGGTTCTCCGTGGTGAATGAATGAATGTCGGACGGCGCCGGCGCTTGGGCGCGGCGGCTGGAATTGCCAATATTATATCGATTGTCACTTGAGTACGCTTAGATATTTGCTAAGATAAATCCATTTTCTTGCCTTTTGTGCTTTTACACGCGGGTCCGCAGGCGCCGGGGCGGCGAGGGCGGGAACTCGGCGGAGGACATGGCGATCTCCGGTGGTGGCGGGAGAGTCGATCGTGCCATGTCTTGGAATTGCCACCATGAAAATGGTCAACAAGAACCAACTATTGTACAGATGTAATTTCTATTCGACGCCGCCGGCGCGCTGGCGTGGCGGGACGGCCGGCGCCGGCAGCAGGCGCTGACGGCCGTGCTTGCTTTGCAGCGGCGTCACGCTGGCGACGCCGCGCGGGCCGGTCGTGGCTCGTCCGTCGGCGCCGGCCGCCGTTGCCGCCGCCGTTGCCGCCTGCGCGCCCAGCTTGAACACGCCGACCGCGCCGAGCAGGTGGGCGGCCTGTTGTTGCATGGTCGAGGCGGCCGCCGTGGCCTGTTCGACCAGCGCCGCGTTCTGCTGCGTGGTCTGGTCCATCGAGGCGATGGCCTGGTTGATGTGCTCGATGCCGGACAGCTGCTCGCGGCTGGCGGCGGCGATCTCGCCCATGATGCCGGTGACCCGCGCCACGCTGGCGACGATCTCGTCCATTGTGCTGCCGGCCTGGTCGGCCAGGCGGGCGCCGGCGTCGACCTGGGCCACCGAGTCGCCGATCAGCGCCTTGATCTCGTGGGCGGCGGCGGCCGAGCGCTGGGCCAGCACGCGCACCTCGTTGGCGACCACGGCGAAGCCGCGGCCCTGTTCGCCGGCGCGCGCCGCCTCGACCGCCGCGTTGAGCGCCAGGATGTTGGTGCGGAAGGCGATGCCGTCGATAACGCCGATGATGTCGACGATCTTGCGCGAGGCGGTGTTGATGTTGGCCATGGTGCCGACCACCTGGCCGACCACGGCGCCGCCCCGGCCGGCCACCGCCGAGGCCGAGCGGGCCAGGGCGTCGGCCTGCTCGGCGTTGGCGGCGTTTTGCTTGACGGTGGCGGTGAGCTGCTCCATCGACGAGGCGGTCTCCGCCAGCTCGCCGGCCTGGCGCTCGGTGCGGGCCGACAGGTCGAGGTTGCCGGCGGCGATCTCGGCCGAGGCGGTGGCGATGGTGTCGGTGCCGCCGCGCACCTCGCCGACAATGCCGACCAGGCTGGCGTTCATCTCGCGCAGCGCCTGCGACAACTGGCCGATCTCGTCGCGCGAGCGCACCTCGATCTGCGAGCTGAGGTCGCCGCCGGCGACGGTGCGCGCCACCCGCACGGCGTGCTTGATCGGGCGCACGATGCCGCGCGTGATATACCAGGCCGTGAACAGGCTGAGCAGGCCGCCGGCCACGCCCAGCGCGATCATCGCCGTGGCGAAGGTGCGCGCCTGCTGCGAGGCCTCGGCGCCGCCGGCGCGCATCTGCGCCACCTGCACGGCGATCAGCTGGTCGAGCGCGGCCATGGCGGCGGCGTGGGCCGGGCCGGCCTGCTGGTAGAGCTGGGCGACGGCGCGGTCGCGTTCGCCGCCGCGCACCATGGCCAGCAGCTTGTCGCGGCCCGGCAGGTAGCGGGCGCGGGCGTCCCGCAGCGCCGCCTGCGGCGTTGCGCCGTTGGCCTGCGCCGCCTGCGGTGCCGTGCCGTTGGGCTGCGCCGCATGCGGCGCGGCCACGGCCGGCAGGGCGTCGTAGCGGGCCAGCAGCTGCTCGACCGACTTGCCGCTGTGCTCGATGCGGGCCAGTTGCTCGGCCTGCTCGGAGTCGCCGGCCAGCAGCAGGTCGCGCAGTCCGGCCGCCTGGCTTTCCAGCGCCTCCTTCAACTGGTTGAGCAGACTGATCTGGTCATAGCGCAGGTGCACCGTCTGTTCGATCTCGGCGCCGGTGCGGCGCAGGCCGGCCGCGCCCATGCCCACCACCACGGCCAGCATCAGTGTTGTCAGGGAAAAAGCGATGGTCAGCCGGTAGCCGATCTTGATGTTTGCGATATTCATTGGGCGCTTATTGTTGTTGTCCATTGTCGTCGCCATCGCCGGCTCGGGCCGCTGATTGGCGTTCCTTGTGCAACCCGGCGTCTCCTCCGGGCCGAGCAAGTGTAGCAGCGAGCGCTTTGCAGATCTAGCAATATTTCTTTGTAGAGTAACAACACTAATTGCAGTGCTTGACGGAAGCAAGATTTACTGAAACGCATCATCGAAGGCGTCCGGCGGCAGACGTGCGCCGGCCCGGACGCCGTCTTTGTAAGATGGTCCAACATACGAACGCACGGAGGACCATCATGCCAAAAGGAGCCGATCCCAAGCGGGAACACGAGTACAAGGAGCTGGAAAGCAAGTTCAAGGAGGAGGGCCGCTATCCGGGCCGGGAGGATGAAGTGGCGGCGCGCATCGTCAACAAGCAGCGCGCCGAGTACGGCGAAACCCAGGGACGGCGCGAGCAGGAGCGCAGCGGCGCGGCGGCCGACCGTGACTTGCCGATCAGCCATTACGACCATTTGACCGTCGATGAAATCGGCGTCCGGCTGGACGGCCTGTCGCGCTCCGACCTGCGCGCCTTGCGCCGTTACGAGACGGCGAACAAGCAGCGCCTGGGCGTCGTCGACCTGCTCGACGCCAGACTGAACGCGCGCCCCGGCTAGACCGGCAAGCCCGCTCCGGGTGCGCCGCACGGCGTGCCGCCGATGTGATTTCATTGTCAAGCTTTCCAACACTATTCGCTTGCAAGTCATACTGTTGAAACACGGATTGCATACCATGCCGGTGGCCTCGCCACTTGATGGATGCCAGCGGCACCGTCCCCCGCAGAACCCCGGGTTTCCTTTATGTCTACAGCAAAGAATAGCGCAATGACCTTCCAACGTACCCAGCTCGCCAGCGCCGCCGCGCTGCTCACCCTCAACGCGCTGCTGTGCGCGCACCAGGCCCAGGCGGCCGACGCGGCGCCGGCCGGCGCCGTGGCGCGCGACGGCCAGGCCGACACGCCGGCGGCGGCGGTGATCGTCACCGGCACGCGCGGCGCCAACCGCACCCAGTTCGACACCATGGCGCCGGTCGACGTGTTCAGCCGCGAGGACATCGGCGCCGTCGAGTCGTCCGACCTGAACGACATCCTGGCCCAGCTGGTGCCGTCCTACGTGGTGCAGCGCCTGCCGATGGCCGACGGCCAGGTCTTCGTGCGGCCGGCCACGCTGCGCGGCCTGTCGCCCGACCAGACCCTGGTGCTGGTCAACGGCCGCCGCTTCCACCGCAGCGCCTTGCTCGGCGCGCGCGGCGCCCAGGCGCCCGATCTGGCGCAGATCCCCACCAGCGCGATCAAGCGCATCGAGGTGCTGCGCGACGGCGCCTCGGCCCAGTACGGCTCGGACGCCATCGCCGGCGTCATCAACATCATCCTCGACGACGCGCTCGGCAGCGAGCTGGCGCTGCGCCATTCGCGCTATTCGGAGGGCGACGGCGCCGGCTACGAGTTCAACGCCAAGACCGGCTTCGCCATCGGCGACGGCGGCCGGGTGGTGCTGTTCGCCGAGCTGGGCAAGTCGGAGCCCACTTCGCGCACGCGCCAGCGCGCCGACGCCATCGCCTTCCAGGCCGCCCATCCAAGCTTGAACGTGGCGAACCCGGTGCAGCGCTGGGGCCAGCCGGAACTCGACAGCAAGCGCGCCGGCTTCAACGCCAGCGTGCCGCTGGGCGCCGAGACGGTGTGGTACGGCCACGGCCTGTTCGGCGCCAGCGACGGCACCTCCGACTTCAACTGGCGCAACCCGGACACCACCAGCGGCGCCTTCAAGACCACCGGCGTGTTCCCCGGCTGGGGCCTGCGCAGCGTCTACCCGACCGGCTTCAGCCCGCAGTACCGCAACGAGCAGGACGACCTGCAACTGGTGGCCGGCCTGCGCGGCCAGTTCAGCGACACCTTCAACTGGGGCCTGGGCGCCTCCTACGGCCGCAACCGCATCGACTACCACCTGGCCAACTCGATCAACGCCTCGCTCGGCTCGGCCAGCCCGACCGCGTTCTACCTGGGCCAGCTGGCGCAGGAAGAGAAGATCGCCAACGCCAACTTCAACTACGAGTGGAGCGTGGCGGCGCTGGCGCGGCCGGTCAACGTCGGCTTCGGCGCCGAGTTCCGCAACGAGACCTACCGCGTCAAGGCCGGCGACCCGGCCTCCTACGCGGTGGGGCCGGGCGCCGCCGCCGGGCTGGAGGCCAACGCCAACGGCGCGCCCGGTTTCAGCGAGCGCCAAGCCGGCCGCTGGGGCCAGGACAGCTATGCCGCCTATCTGGACGTCGAGGTGCCGCTGAGCGCGCGCCTGAACGTCGGCGCGGCGGCCCGCTACGAACACTTCGCCGCCTTCGGCAGCACCACCGACGGCAAGCTGTCGGCGCGCTACACCGTCACGCCGGACCTCGCCGTGCGCGGCTCCTACTCGACCGGCTTCCGCGCGCCGACGCCGGGCCAGCTCAACACCAACAGCACCGGCCAGGCCTGGACACCAAGACGCTGCAGATCTTCACCTCCGGCCGCCTGGCCGCCGGCGACCCGTTGGCGGTGCTGCTGGGCGCCAAGCCGCTCAAGCCCGAGCAGTCGAAGAACTTCTCGGCCGGGCTGACGTGGAAGGGCGCGGCCGGCTTTTCCGGCTCGCTGGACTTCTACCACATCAAACTGAGCGACCGCTTCAGCACCTCGGCCGCCTTCGCCGTGCCGGCCGGCACGCCCAACCCGCTGCGCTACAGCTCGGTCAGCTACTTCACCAACGACTTCGACACCACCACCCGTGGCGTCGACCTGGTCGGCAGCCACCTGAGCCGGCTGGGCGACGGCAAGCTGAACCTGACGGCGGCCTACAACTACAACACCACCAAGGTCGACAGCGGCTCGACCAGCCTGGCCACCAACGCCGCCCAGCGCA
The DNA here is from genome assembly GCF_029834475.1 of Rugamonas sp. DEMB1. Classification (GTDB taxonomy): domain Bacteria; phylum Pseudomonadota; class Gammaproteobacteria; order Burkholderiales; family Burkholderiaceae_D; genus Rugamonas; species Rugamonas rubra. Next base: position 2,858,548 of record NZ_CP122407.1, read on the forward strand.
CCATCTTCGAGGAGCGCCTGCCACGCCAGAAGGCCACCTTCAGCGCCACCTATGACATCGCTCAGTGGAACCTGCTGGGTCGGGTGCGACACTACGGAGCCTGGACCGACAGCACCGGCAACGCCAACGGCGACATCTTCCAGCGCTTCGGCGCGATCCAGTTCCTCGACCTGGCGGCCAGCTTCAAGGTGAAGGCCATGCACACACTGCGCTTCGGCATCGACAACGTGCTCAACAAATACCCCGACGAGGCCACCTTCCAGGCCAGCCGTGGCTTGATCTACTCGCGCAACGCGCCCTACGACACGGACGGGCGCAATCTGTACGTCGAATACAAGGTGAAATTTTGAGCGTCGATCAACAACGCCGCCACTGGCTGTGCGCCGGGGCGCTGATGCCCTTGGCACCGGCCTTGGCGGGCGCCGCGCCGGCCGCGCCGGCGGCGCCGGCGGCGCCAGCGTTCGAGGCGGGCGCCTCGGTGGCCCAGTTGGCGGCCGCCGTGCCGAGCGCGCCGGCCGGCGTCACGCCGGCCGCGCTGGCGGCCGACCAAGGCTACTGGTCCGAGGTGGCCGCGCTGTACGACGTCACCGAGCGCGTCGTGCAGCTGGAGAACGGCTATTGGGGCGCGATGGCGCGGCCCGTGCTGCAAGCCTACCAGGGGCTGACGGCGAAGGTGAACCACGATAATTCCTGGTACGCGCGCAAGGACTTCCCGGCCGAGTTCGAGGCGGTGCGGGCCAACGCCGCCGCCGCGCTGGGCGTCGGGATCGACGAGATCGTGCTGACCCGTGGCGCCACCGAGGCGCTGCAGGCGCTGATCGGCGGCTACAACCGGCTGGCGCCGGGCGACACCGTGCTGTGCGCCGACATCGACTACGACGCCATGATCGCCGCCATGCGCTGGCTCAAGCAGCGCCGTGGCGTCGAGGTGGTGTCGATTGATCTGCCCGAGCCGTTTAGCTACGAAGGCGTGATCGACTGCTACGCCAAGGCGATGGCGCGCCATCCGCGCCTGAAGATGATGCTGCTCACCCACGTCAACCACCGCAACGGCATGCAACTACCGGTCGCCGAGATCAGCCGCATGGCGCGCCAGCGCGGCGTCGACGTGATCGTCGACACGGCGCACGGCTTCGGCCAACTGGACATGCGCATTCCCGACCTGCAGGCCGACTTCGCCGGCATCAACCTGCACAAGTGGATAGGCGCGCCGGTCGGCGTGGGCGCCGTCTACATCAAGCGCGGCCGGGTGCGCGACATCGATCCCTACATGGGCGAGCAGGACGGCGACGACGTGCGCACGCGCGTGCACACCGGCACGGCCAACTTCGCCGCCTTCCTGGCGCTGCCGCTGGCGTTCGAGGTGCACCAGCGCATCGGCGTGGCCAACAAGCAGGCGCGGCTGCAGCGGCTGCGCAACCGCTGGGTCGACGCCGCGCGCGGCATCGCCGGCATCGAGCTGCTGGCCTCGGCCGACCCGCGTTTGAGCAGCGCGATCGCCGCCTTCCGTTTGAAGGGGCAGGCGACGGCGGCGCAGAACCAGGCCTTGATGAAGCGGCTGGTGGTGGAGCACGGCGTGTTCACCATCCACCGTGAAGGCCTGGCCTCGGGCGCCTGCGTGCGCGTGACGCCGTCGCTGTTCACCTCCGAGGCGCAGGTCGACCGCCTGGTGGCGGCGCTGCATAAAGTCGCCAAGCAAGCTTGAGGCCGCGGCATGCTGGGCGCTGACTGCACTTGACGAAAATCCGGGGCGCCGACAAACCGCTGGCGCAACGTGAGGGTCAGACCCTAGGGTCTGACCCTGTTTCTTCGCCGGTGGGTGAGCTGGCATCGCCGATTCCTGACGTCGCGCTCATGACACAAACGGCTCGCCATCGGAGGATGGCGAGCCGTTTTTGCTGACGCCGCTTTTGCGCGCGGCGCTGCGCCGGGCTACACGCCGCAGTAGGCGGTTTTGACGGTGGTGAAGAACTCGGCGGCGTACGTGCCCTGCTCGCGCGAGCCGAAGCTGGAGCCCTTGGTGCCGCCAAACGGCACGTGGTAGTCGACGCCGGCGGTGGCCACGTTGACCATCACCATGCCGGCCTGGGCGTGGCGCTTGAAGTGGGTGGCGTGCTTCAACGACGTCGTGCAGATGCCGCTCGACAGGCCGAACTCGGTGTCGTTGGCCAGGGCCAGGGCGTGCTCGTAGCTGTCGGCCGGGATCACGCTGGCGACCGGGCCGAAGATCTCTTCGCGGCTGATGCGCATGTCGTTGCTGCAGTCGGTGAACAGGGCCGGGCGCAGGAAGAAGCCGGGCGTGGCGCAGGCGACCCGCTCGCCGCCGAAGGCCAGGGTGGCGCCCTCGTCGCGGCCGATGCGGATGTATTCCATGTCCTGCTCGAGCTGGCTGGCGTCGACCACCGGGCCGATGTCGACCCCGGCGGCGAGCGCGTCGCCGATGGTCAGCGCGGCCAGCTTCTCTTTGACGGCGGCGACGAAGGCCGGGTAGATGCCTTTTTCGACGATCAGCCGGCTCGAGGCGGTGCAGCGCTGGCCGGTGGAGAAGAAGGAGCCTTGCACGGCGCAGTTGACGGCGTTGGCCAGGTCGGCGTCGTTGAGCACGACCATCGGGTTTTTGCCGCCCATTTCGATCTGTACCTTGGCCATGCGGCCGATGGCGGCCTGGGCCACCTTGGCGCCGGTGGCGGCCGAGCCGGTGAAGCTGATGGCGTTGACGCGGCGGTCGTTCAGCAAAGCCTGGCCGACCACGCTGCCACGGCCCATGACCAGGTTGAACACCCCCGGCGGCAGGCCGGCGCGGCTGATGATCTCGGCCAGCGCCCAGGCGCTGGCGGGCACCAGTTCGGCCGGTTTGATCAGCACGCAGTTGCCGTAGGCCAGGGCGGGGGCGATCTTCCAGGCCGGGATGGCGATGGGGAAGTTCCACGGCGCGATGATGCCGACCACGCCGACCGGCTCGCGGGTGATCTCCACGTCCAGGTTGGGCCGCACGGAGGGCAGCTTGTCGCCGCGCAGGCGCAGGCATTCCTGGGCGAAGAATTTGAAGATGGCGCCGGCGCGGGCCGCTTCGCCTATGCCTTCGGGCTTGGTCTTGCCTTCCTCGCGGGACAACAGGATGCCCAGTTCCTCCTTGCGGGCCAGAATCTCGCTGCCGATCTTGTCGAGGGCGTCGGCGCGCATCTGCACGTTCGACAGTGCCCAGCCGGGCGCGGCGGCGGCGGCGGCGGCGATGGCCAGCTCGGCCTGCCGCGCGTCGGCCTGGGCGTAGTGGCCGATGACGTCGTCCGTGTTGGAGGGGTTGATGTTGGCTGCCGAGGTGGCGCCGTCGATCCAGGCGCCGTTGATGTAGTTCTGTTTCATGGTTGTCCGCTTTTCTTGAAGGAAGTGGGGGTGTCGGCATTATCCACGTTTTGGCGGATTTTGCGATATGAAACCTTGTAAAAACAGTCAGGCCGGCGCGGCTGTGGCGGGATGGTGACGGTTTTCACTTGAAGAGTGAAGTATGTTACAGTTTTGACAGCTTATTGACTCGGGAGAAGGAATGCGCGCATTGAAATGGTTGTTGGGCGGCGTGGTCGCCGTGGTGGTGGCCGGCACCGGTTTCGTCTACGCGATGCCGGAACAGGCGGCCCGTTTGGCCATCCAGGCGGAGCGCCAGCGCGCCGGCCTGGTGCGCAAGGAGGTCGACCTGCCGGGCGGCCTGCACAGCGCCTATTTGGAGGGCGGCCAGGGCGAGCCGCTGATCCTGTTGCACGGTTTCGGCGCCAACAAGGATAACTTCCTGCGCGTGGCGCGCCAGTTGACGCCGCACTACCGCGTCATCGTGCCGGACTTGACCGGCTTCGGCGAGTCCTCCCGTCCGGACGGGGCCGACTACATGCCGGCGGCGCAGGCCGAGCGGGTGCGCGCGCTGGCGCAGGCGCTGGGCCTGCGCCGCCTGCACCTGGGCGGCAGTTCGATGGGCGGCCAGATCGCCATGAGCTACGCGGCGCTGCATCCGGACGAGGTGGCCAGCCTGTGGCTGCTCGATCCGGCCGGCGTGTGGAGTGCGCCGCGCAGCGAGCTGGGTGACATCTACGTCACCACCGGGCGCAATCCGCTGGTGGCCCACAACGAGGCCGAGTTCGCCGAGACCATCGCCTTCGTGATGAGCGATCCGCCCTTCGTGCCCGGCCCCATCGTCAAGGCCATGGCGCAGGAGCCGATCCGCAACGCGGCGCTGGCCGAGAAGATCTTCAAGCAGTTCACCGCCGACTCGCTGGAGGGCAGGGTCGAGGAGTCTGGCCACGCCGACCTTGATCGTCTGGGGCGATCAGGACCGGGTGATCCACGTCGACAGCGGCGCCGTGCTGCAGAAATTGCTGCCGCGCTCGCAGCTGATCGTCATGCCCGGCGTCGGCCACCTGCCGATGATAGAGCGGCCGCAGCAAACCGCCGACGACTATCTGCGCTTCCGCGCCGCTTTGTGACGCCACCGCTTACAAGGCCCAAACAGTAGCATCAGCGCGTGCGTCAGTTCAGGGTCAGACCCTAGGGTCTGACCCTCAACGCCCGCGCGGCGGCCAGGTCCGTCAGCGCGGCGTGCGGGCGCGCCGCTTGCGCAGCCAGATGACGAGGCCGGTCACGCTGAGCATCGCCACCAGCAGGCCCAGCGTGGACATGACGATGCGCCCGGGCAGGCCGATGATGCGGCCCGAATGCAGCGGGAACTGGGCCTGCATGAAGATGTCGCCGGCGCTGCCGCTGCCGGGCACGCTGGCGCCGGCCGGGCTGCCGTCCTTGCCGTCGAAGTAGAGCCAGGGGTTGCCCAGGCCGCTGTCGCCGTGGTCGTTGCCGGGCGCGAAGAAGCCCACCCCGTAGACGCCGTAGGCCGACGAGTAGAAGAGTCCGCCGGCCGGCTCGGTCCAGCCGCGCCTGCGCGCCTCGGCCTTGGCCAGGGCCATGATCTGCCCGCGCTGGAGCACGGCCTCGATGGGCTGCTCCGGCGGCTGCGGCTGGCGGCTGTCGAAGGCGCTGGCGCTCAGCGTGGAAAAGGCCGACACCAGCGGCCGCACCACCTGGCCGTTCAGGTTCATCGACACCGAGGTGACCGCCACCATCAGCAGCAGCGCCCAGATCCACACGGCGCCCGAGCGGTGCAGGTCGAAGTTGAGCTTGTGGCCGCCCTGGCCCCAGCGGAAGGCGAAGGACTTGCGCCAGCTGCGCCAGTTGGGAAAGGACAGCCAGAGGGCGATGAAGCAGTCGAGCACCCAGACGATGGCGATCAAGCCCATCAGCCAAACGCCGAACTCGATGCCCCAGCCGGGCGGGATGTGCATGGTGTAGTGCAATTTGTAGAGGAAGGGCAGCAGGTTCTCGCGGCTCAGCGAGACCTCGCCCCATTCGCGCCGGCCCTGCACCTGGCCGGTGACGGGGTCGACGGCGACCTGATTGTAGCCCAGCTCGTAGGGTTTGCCGCTGGCCGGGTCGACGCGGCCCTCGACCGACAGCAGCGAGGTGTGGCCCGGTTCGACCTCGGTGAGCAGGTAGCCGACGCGCAGGCGCGGCTCGGCCGCCTCGAGCCGGCTGGCCAGCTCGGCGCCGGGGATCTGCGCCAGGCCGGCGTTGCCGCTGTTAGCGCTGAACAACTGCGGGTTGAGCAGGGCGTCGAGCTCGTGGTCCCAGGAGATCAGCGCGCCGGTGGCGCCGGCGATGAACAGGAACAGCGCCGCCGCCAGGCCGAACCAGCGGTGCGCCACGACCAGGGCGGGGCGCAGGGATTTCATCGCCGGCACCTTAGTAGGTCCACTTGACGCTGGCGCTGGCGCTGCGCGGCGCCGCGTAGTAGGCCTGGTTCCAGTACAGGCTGCTCAGGTACTTCTTGTCGGTGACGTTGTCGAGGTTGAGCGCGACGCTGACGTTGTTGCCGATCTCATAGTTGGCCATCAAGCCGAGCACGGCGTAGGCCGGCTGGCGGGCGACGAAGCCTTCCTCCGGCGCGCGCCTGGCCTCGCTTTGCCAGTTCAGGCTGGCGCCAATTTTCAGCGCCGGCAGCGAGGCCAGGCGGTAGCTGGTGCTGCTGCGCAGCAAGGTGCGCGGCACGTAGACGCGGGTGGCCTGGCCGGCGCCGTCCTTGATCGACAAGCGGGTCAGGCCGGCGCTGGCGGTCCAGCCCCTGGCCAGTTGACCGGACAGTTCCAGCTCGACCCCGGTGGACTCGGCGTTGATGCCGCGGTAGTAGTTGCGGCCGTTGATCTTGCCGGCCTGCTCGGCGGTGTTGTTCTGCTCGACGCGGAACACGGCGGCCGTGGCCGACAGCTTGCGCTCGAGCAGGTCGGCCTTCAGGCCCAGCTCGGCGTTGCTGCCCATCACCGGGTCGAGCGGCTGGCCCCGTCCGTCGACTTCGCTCTGCGGATTGAAGATCTTGGTGTAGCTGGCGTAGCCGCTCAGGTTCGGCGCCAGCTCGTAGACGGCGCCCAGGTAGGGCGTGGTCTTGCTGGCCTTCTTGTAGGCGCCGACACCGTAGGCGGTGCCGCTGGAGTCGGCCTTGGTGGAGTTGAAGCCGGCCAGCAGCTTGAGCTGGTCGGCCAGGTTCAGGCGCACGGCCGCGTAGACGGTCTTGCGCTTGTCCTCGTATTGGCTGCCGTCGCTGCCGGCGTCGAACAGCGGCTCGGGGTAGGCGCCGGTGAAGTCGTCGGCGCGGCTCAGTGCCGTGCCGACGCCGCGACCGTACAGCGAGATGTCGTTCAGGCGCGAGCGCGACCAGCTGGCGCCGAGCGACACCTCGTGCTGGCGGCCGCCCAGTGTCACCTTGCCGCTGGCGTTGACGTCGAGCACGGTCTGGCGGTTGTCGGCGCGGTAGATCGACGGGTAGGAGAACAGGCCGGTGCCGCTGGCCTTGTCGGGCACGCCGTAGACGTAGAACATCTTGCCGCGCGAAGCCATGTTGCTGTGGCTGAGCGTGGACTTGAGCTGCCAGTCGCCGCCCAGGCCCTGGTTCAGCTCGACGAAGCTGGTGTTGTTGCGGGTGTCCCAGCGCGACCAGTCGGCCGAGGTGTTGGTGCCGACGGCGTAGTCGGTGCGGCTGCCGTCCGTGTGGTACAGCGGCAGCGCCCCCCACATGCCGCCCTTGGTCTTGTTGTCCTGGCTGATGTGGCCGATGTTGATGACGGTGTCGGCGGCCAGCTTGGCCTCGACGATGGCGTAGCCGACCGTCTTTTCGCTGTGGTAGCGGTCGAGGTGGGAGTCGGCCTGCTGTTGCACCAGCACGGCGCGGCCCTTGACGCTGCCGCTGGCGTTGAGCGGCGCCGAGACGTCGGCCTCGGCGCGGCGCTTGCCCCGGCTGCCGGCGCTCAGCTCGGCGCTGGCCTGCAGCTGCGCCGTGGGCCGCTTGCGCAGATAGTTGACGGTGGCCGAGGGGTTGCCGGTCGAGGCGCTCAGGCCGTTGGCGCCGCGCACCACGTCGATGCGCTCGTAGACGGCGGTGTCGAGGTCGCCCATGACGTTGCCGAAGACGAAGGGGATGCCGACGCCCTCGTATTGGAAGTTGACGATGTCGAAGCCGCGCGCGGTGTAGTAGGTGCGGTCGGTCTCGACCTTTTCGACCGTCACGCCGGTGGTGGCGGCGAGCACGTCGTTGACGCTGTTGAGCTTGAAGTCGTCCATCCGCGCGCGGCTGATCTGCGAGATCGACTGCGGCGTCTCGCGCAGGGAGATGTCGAGCTTGCTGGCCGAGGCGCCGCCGGCGGCGTAGCGGGCGCCGTCGCCGTTGCTGCCGCTGACGGTGACCATCGGCATGGCCGCTTCCGCCGTGGCGTCGAGCTCGGCGGCGGCGTGGGCGTGGCCGCCGGCCTGGGCCAGCGCCAGCGACACGGCCAGGGTGAGCGTGTGCGGCCGCAGCGGCCGGCGGGCGGCGGCGGGCAGGGCGAAGGACGGGGCGGCGGATGGGGCGGAAGCGGACGAACGGATACGGCGCGGCATGCAGTACTCCTGGCGTGGGGTGGCGTCTAAGAATGAGGCGTCACTGGCTGGGAGATTGCGACCTGGCTGGCAAACGGTTACGGGCGGCATTCATATGTGAATGCGAATAATTCTCATTATAGCCAATCGCCGTGCATGTTGCAATGCACATCCGGCGCCGGCGCGGCGCGCGTTCGTTTGCGCGGGCGCGGACGGATTCGGCCCGGTCTGGCGCTTTGGCTGTGCGGAAAGACGCGGAGCGGTCATAATTTGCCCTTTGGCACTTGTCGGCGCGCGCGCCGCCGCCGCGAACCGCCCCCAATACAGCCGAAGCCATGACACTAAAAATATCCCGCATCCTCCACGCCGGCTACGTTTTCGAATGCGAGCAGACGCTGATCGCCTTCGACACGATTTTCGAGAATCCCTTCAGCCGCAATTGCCACGCCTTCCCCGACGTGCGCTTCGACCACGCGCAGATCCGCGAGCTGAAGCTGGCGGCCGTGTTCATCTCCCACTTCCACGACGACCATTGCTCGCTGGAGAGCCTGGATCTACTGCACCGCGAGACGCCGATCTATCTCTACTGCCTGTTCGACGAGTTGTTCGCGATGCTGCGCGAGCTGGGCTTCGTCAACGTCCAGCCGCTGCGGGTCAACCAGCCGGTGCGGGTCGGGCCGTTCGAGGTGATTCCGCGCGAGGCGCTCGACGCGGACGTCGATTCGATGTTCCAGGTCAGGGCGGCCGGCTTGAACGTGCTCAACGTCGTCGATTCCTGGATTTCGCCCGACGCCCTGACCGAGTTGGCCAAGTTCGCGCCGTGGGACATGGTGCTGTGGCCGTTCCAAACCATGCGCGAGATCGCCGTGCTGTCGCCGTCGCGGGCCGAGCCGGCGGCGCCGACCGTGCCGGAGGACTGGCTGGAGGAGTTGGCGGTACTCGATCCGCGCTACGTGGTGCCGAGTTCCTGCCAATTCGTGCAGGAGCCCTGGTCCTGGTACAACCAGGCCTTCTTCCCGGTCACCTACCGGCAGTTCCAGCGCGAGGTCGAGGCGGCGCTGCCGAAGACGCGGGTGGTCAGGCTGAACCCGTCGGTGTCGATGGTGTTGGACCGCGACAGCATCCGGCCGGCCGCGCCCCTGAGTTGGGTGTCGCCGGTCGGCGAGCAGGAGGTCGACTACCAGTACCGGGCGGACTTGGCGGCGCCGAGCACGGCGTCCATCGCTTGCCGCTTTGCGGCCTTGACGCCAGAGCAAACCGAACTGGTGCTGGCGTATTGCCAGGCCGGCCTGCTGGACAAATACCGCGAGATGGAATTGCCGGAAGACAGCTATTTCGCATCGCCCCGGCTGTGGCGCCTGTCGGTCTACGACCATGCCGGCGCGGGCCGCCATTTCCACTACCGGCTGGAGGGCGACGCCATCGAGCGCCTGGAGCAGGCCGCCGAACCGCTGGCCTGGACCACCGAGATTCCGATGGCGAAACTGTATGCCGGGCTGGCGCTGGGCGAGTCGCTCACCTCGATGTATATGCGCATCAACGACGTGGTGTTCGGCGCCGAGATCGAGGCGCAACTCGCGGCGGCCGACGTGCTCGACGATCCCTTGATCCGTTGCCTGTTCAACGACGGCTTCGCCGCCTACCAGGCGGCGCAGTTGCGCCGTTTGCGGCAGCGCGAGCAGCCCGGCGGCTAGTCGACGGGCAAGGGTTCAGCCTGGCTTGGCGATGAACATCTTGCGCTGGAGGATAGGCAAATCTTTTTTCAGAAAGCCGGGCACATACGGGTCGCTGACGAACTGCCGGGCGGCGTAAAACGCCTCGGTGCCGGCCTCCGGGCGCAGCAGCAGGCGCTTGCTGCCGTGGCCGAGGGCGTATTGCTCGATCGCGGCGAGGAACCAACTGCCGATGCCGCGCCGCCTGAATTGGCTGGCGAGAATCATATCGGCAACATAGCAAAACTCCGGCGGCGCCAGTTCCAGCATGGCGATGCCGGCGCGTTGCTTGCCGGCCCGCACGCTGACCCATTGCACCCGGCCCTCGGGGTGGTGCTGCCGCTCGGTGGATGCCGAGGCGGGCCAGCCGGCGTCCTTGCGCCAGGCCAGCAAGGCCTTGTCGCTGGGCGGACTTGGCAGCGGTTCGAACTGTAGATTTGGATGCGACATCGTGGTGTTTTCGTTTCGATAATAGTGATGCCCGGGCCTGGCCGGCGGGCGATGCCTGGATCAGGCTAGACGGCGGCGGCGCGCAACACAAGCATCGAATTGTATCAATTGTTTCCGGCGCAAACAGTCGATTTATCAATTCGGCAAAAGAAATGTCCTGATGGCAGGATTTTGCGGGCCGTTTCCGCCCGCCCGACGTCGATTGGGACGCTGCCCCGGGGCCGTCCGTCCTGCGGCGATTGCCCCTGTGTCAGAATGGCGGGATCGACCGGGGAGATAGGTGCGCCGCGCGGGCGGCAAGCGGCCCCGCCTGGTCTGACTTTGAGGAAATAGATGCAAAAATTGATTTCGGAATTGAGCCGCTTATACCTGCCGGCGGGCGCGCTGTCACCACAGTTGCTGGCGCAGAACATGTTGGGGCAGAGCAGCCACGCCATCAGTCTAAGCGGTGACGACGGTCTGGCGCGCGGCATCGTCATCCCCTTCGACAAAACCGCCGATCGCGAGGACGGCGAGCATTGGCGCCGCTTGTGCGAGGTGGCGCAAGCCTTGCAGGTCCAGCTTGGCCTGCCGGCGCCGGCGGTGAGCATTTCCGGCGCCAACGGATACGCGCTGTGGCTGTCGCTGGAGACGCCGGCGCCCGTGGCACAGATACAACAGTTCCTCGAGCTGTTGCACACCGCCCACTTCCCGGACATGCCGTTGCGGCCCGACGCGGCCGCCGCGCCGGTCGAGTTGCCGCCCTGTCTGCACCAGGCCAGCGGCAGGTGGGCGGCGTTCATCCATCCGGGCCTGGGCGCCTCCTTCGCCGACGAGTCGGGGCTGGAGATGGCGCCGCCGTTCGCCGCGCAGAGTGCCTTCCTGGAGGGTTTGCACAGCATCGCCACGGCGCAGTTCCTGCACGCCATGGAGGCGCTGCGGCGAGCGCAAGGTGCGGCGCCCGGCGTCGAGACGACGCCTGCGGCGGTGGCGGTGGCGCAACGCGCCGTGGCGCCGGACGGCTTGTTGTTGAAGGACGCCACGCTGGAGGATATCGTGCGATTCCTGCACGCGAAAAACATCGAGCCGACCTTCAGGCATCTGCTGCCGGGTTGACGACGGCCCGGCGCTGTACGGTTCCGGCGGCTGGGCGGCGCCAGCGCGGCGCCTAGCCGCGGACCCGATTGCGCCCCTCGTGCTTGGCGCGGTAGAGCGCCGCGTCGGCGTCGCGCAGCAGGGACGGCATCGCCGCCTCGTTCGACGGCAGACACACCGCCACGCCCAGGCTGAGCGTGACCACCGGCGCCGCCGGCGAATCGGGATGGGCGATCGCCAGCGCCTCGCAGGCGGCGCGCAGGGACTCGGCGACCAGCAGTGCGGCGGCCTGGTCGACGCCGGGAATCAGCATGACGAACTCCTCGCCGCCGTAGCGAGCGGCGAGGTCGGCGGCGCGGCGGGCATGGCTGATCAGCACGCCGGCGACGGCGGCCAGGCAGCGGTCGCCCTCGGGATGGCCGAGCGCGTCGTTGTAGCGCTTGAAATAGTCGATGTCGGCGATGATCAGGGCCAGCGGCGTGCCGGCGCGGCAGGCGCGGCTCCATTCCTCGCGCAGCACCTCGTCGAAGCGGCGGCGGTTGGCCAGGCCGGTCGGGCCGTCGAGGAAGGACAGGCGCGACAAGTGTTCGTTGGCCTGCCGCAGCGCCTCGGTTTTTTGCGCCACCAGCCGCTCCATGCGCACCTGGCGCAGGCGCAGGCGGTGCAGCCGCAGGCGGAACAGGCCGAGCAGCACGGCCAGCGTGGCGCCGGCCAGCAGCACGGCGAACCAGGCGGTCTCGTAGAAGAAGGGCTGGATGACGATGGCCAGCGCCGGCCCCGGCTCGCTCCACCGCTTGCCGTCCAGCGAGGCGCGCACGCGGAAACGATAGACGCCGTGCGACAGGGCGGGGAAGGAGACCTCGCGGTTCATGCCGGCGTCGATCCAGTCGCGCGTCAAGCCCTCCATCTGGTAGCGGAAGCGCACCCGCTCGGCGTCGAGCAGGGTCACCGCGCTGTATTGGATGGCCACCGTGGCGGCGCCCGGCGGCAGCGTCAGGCCGGCGGTGGCCGGCCGGCCGCCGCCGCCGCCGTTCACCAGCACCCGTTCCAGGCGCGTGCCGGGCGGCCGCTCGGCCGGCGGCAGGCGGCGCGGGTCGACGATCACCAGCCCCCTGGTGGACGGCAGCAGCAGGCGGCCGGCCTGGTCGAGCGCGCCGGCCGGCTGCAGGCCGCCGGCGAAGGTGGTGCTGCGCATGGCGTCGCCGGGACCGTAGCCGGTGCTGGCGACCTTGCCGGCGCGGCCGTCGGCGAAGGCGTTGAGGTCGCTGAGCGCGGCGCGGAAGAAGCCCCGGTTGCTGGTCACCCACAGCTGGCCGGCGCCGTCCTCGAGGATGCCCAGGCAGGTGCCGTCCCACAGGCCGTCGGCCGGGCGGATGCTGCTCAGGCGACCGTCGCGCAGGCGGTTCAGGCCGTCGCCGTTGCTGCCTATCCACAAGCTGCCGGCGCTGTCCAGGTGCAGCGACATGATCCAGTTCGACAGCAGGCCGTCGGCCGTGCCCAGGGTCTTGAACACGCCGCCGCGGTAGCGCGCCAGGCCCTCGCCGGCGGTGCCGAACCAGAGCGTGCCGTCGCGCTCCTCGGCGATGGCGGCCACGCTGCCGGTGGGCGCGCCGGCCTCGCGCACCGGGACGAAGCCGGCGCCGGTGAAGCGGGCCAGGCCGGACTGGGTGCCGGCCCAGACGGTCCCTCGGCGGTCCTGGAACAGCACGCGCACCTCGGCGCTGGGCAGGCCCTGCGCGGCGCCGTAGACGGCGACGCGGCCCCGCGCCAGACGGGCGGCGCCGGCGGTGTAGCTGCCGACCCAGAGCGCGCCGTCGCGCGTTTCGAGCAGGCTGGAGATCTCGTCCGACGGCAGGCCCTGTTTTTTGCCCAAGGTGGTGACGGTGTTTCCCTCGATGCGGTTGAGGCCGCCGCCGGCCGTCGCCAACCAGGTCACGCCGTCGCGGGCGTGCAGCACGGAACGGATATTGTCGTTGGACAGGCACCTCCGGCACGCCGAGCCAGTCGAACGGCCGCTCGTGCAGGCGCACCAGGCCGCTGACCCAGGTGCCGACCCAGACTTCGCCATGGGCGTCGGCCTGGAGCGACCAGACATGGTCGCCGGCCAGTCCGTTGGCGCCGGCGAGGGAGCTGAAGCGCTCGCCGACCATGCGGCTGACGCCGCCGCCCCAGGTGCCGATCCACAACTGGCCGCGGGCGTCGCGCGCCAGCGCGGTCAACTGGTCGGTGGGCAGGCCGTCGGCCACGGTGTAGGTCTTGAACTGGCCCTGGCGCACGCGCACCAGCCCGCCGCCGGCGGTGGCGGCCCAGACGCCGCCGGCCGGGTCGGCCAGCACGGCGCGCACCTGCAGGTGGGGGAAGCCGTTGTCCGGGTTGAAGACGCGGAACCGGCCGGCGGAGTAGGACACCAGGCCGCCGCCCGAGGTGCCGATCCACAGCACGCCGTCGCGGTCGAAGGCGAGCGCGCGCAGGCGTTCGGTGGGCAGGCCGGCGGCCTTGCCGTAGAAGGTGGCGCGGCCGTTTTCCCAGCGCGCCAGGCCGTGGTTGGTGGCGGCCCAGACCACCCCGGCGCGGTCTTGGGCGAAGGACCAGACGCGCTGGTCGGCCTTGGCCGGGGCGGCGAAGGCGCGCTCGAACCTGCCGTCGCGGTAGCGCGCCGCGCCCTTGTTGTGGCCGATCCACAGCGTGCCCTGGGCGTCCTGCATCAGGCCCATCACCGGCAGCGAGGCGATGTCGGCGAACTCGGCGGGGTCGAAGGTGGTGAAGCGGACGCCGTCGAAGCGGGCCAGGCCGCCCAGGGTGCCGACCCAGAGGTAGCCGTCGCTGGTCTGTTGCAGCGCCGACACGGCGTTCTGCGGCAAACCCTGCTCGGTTTGCCATCCGTCCAGTTTGTACTGGCTGAGCGCCTTCACCGGTCCGGCCGCCGCCGCGAAGGCGCCGCAACATTGGCAAAACAACAGCAATGCCGGCAAGGTCCGCCAACACCTGGCGATGAACGGCAGGGCCGGTTCGACTAGTTGCCTGACGACGGGAAAACGCAAACCATGCCCCAGAATTTTTTATGAATAACACATCATACCGGACGGCAAGAGCGTGCAAGGCAAAGTCGGACGAAAACGGCAAATATGTCTGCAGCGCGCGACGCCCGGCGGACGAATTCGGCTCAGCTCGGTCGGGCGGCGGCGCTGGACGGCGGGCTGGGGCCGGCGCGGCGGCCGATTCAATCGCGCGGGGTTTGTTGCAAATGACTAGTGTCCCTTAGAATGCCGCTGCGTTGGCCTGAATCAACAGGCCGCGCCCACCATCAACGCGACATCCAGGGACTTATGATGCAAAAAACCATCGCCGCCGCCTTGTTGGCGTGCGGCCTGCTGGCGGCCGGCTTGGCCGCCGCCGGCGACTGCCCGGCCCACTACGTCGGCGGCCGCCTGCCCGAGATCCAAAACCAAAAGATGGCCGCCGCCACGACCGAGCTGTGCTACGGCGTGTTCGGCGTCATGCATTCGGGCCTGACGCGCACGCCGCTGTGGTCGGCCGAACATTTGACGGCGGGCAACCTTGCCGCCGCGCAGCTAACTTATCGCGGGAGAACTCCTTCCACGCCGAGCCGCAGTTGCCGGCCGGCCAGCGCGCCGAGTTGTCGGACTACGCCCGCAGCGGCTTCGACCGGGGCCACATGGCGCCGAACGGCGACATGCCGGACCGCGCGAGCCAGCACCAGAGTTTTACGCTGGCCAACATGGTGCCGCAGGACGGCGACAACAACCGCCACATCTGGGCCGGCATCGAGGGCGCGGTGCGCAAGATGGCGCTCAAGGAGGGCGACCTGTACGTGATCACCGGGCCGGCCTTCATCGGCGGCAGTGTGCAAAAGATCGGCAAGGTGTTGGTGCCCAGCCATTTGTACAAGGTGGTGTACAGCCCGCGCCAGCGTGCCGGCGCCGCCTACTTCATCGAGAACAAGTCGACCACCGACTACCAGGTGCTGAGCATCGCCGAACTGGAAAGCAGGATCGGCATCAATCTGTTACCGTCCTTGTCTGCGCAGCAGAAGGACACCGTGTTGCGCCTGCCGAATATTCGGCAACGCAAGGCCAAACGCTAAGGGGAGGGCAGCATGGGTAAATTCGTACCGTTCGCCAACGAGGCCGATGTGCTCAACATCGGCAGGTTGATGGTGGAAAACCGGGTCGACCGCGTCACCCTGAGCGGCGACGTGGACTTGACGATGGACCAGGCGGGCCTGGCCCACGCCCGCGCCCTGCACCGCTTGCTGGGCGAGGTGCTGGCCAAGCTGGAGCGGGCCGAGTTGCCGGCCAAGCTGGCGCCGCCGGTCGTGGACACGGTCGACAATCCCTTCGATTGACGGCGCGCGGCGTCGAGGCGCCGACGCCTTGAAAGCCGGGCGAGAGCGGCTGCGGCAGGGCGATGGCGTTGAAACGGCGCCAGTTGTCCTTGTGGCTGCTGGCGGTGAAGGCGGTCATCTCCTTGTCGACCTGCTCGCTGAAGCTGCCGGCCATGGGGAACAGGGCCGAGCCGACCGGGGGGGCCGCGCAGCCGGGCGACGGTGCGCAGGATGGCGCCGCGCACATACACCGCGTCGTCGATTTTCTTTACACGGGCGACTATGGTGGCAGGGTCGGATCGACCCTGCCCGGAGTGTGGTCGTAGAGCTGGTCCACTTTTTGCTCGTCCTGCACCAGCCGTTTGTACGGCGGCGTCGCGCACCGCCTCGAACAGCCTGGAGCGTGGATTTGCGCTATTCTTGTTATACTCGCCGAGCACGGCGCGCGATTCGGTCTTGAAGGCGTCCTCGCCGTAGGACAGGTGCTGGAGGCGGTCGGCCTCGACCTTGGGCACGGTCTCCGGGTTATTGCTTGGCGAAGGTGGTGTGGTAGTTGGTCAGCTCGTCGCTGCTGTCGGCGTTCTGCCGCGCGCCGGCCTTGGTGATGACGGCCTGGCACTTCTCGGGCGGGTAGTCCTTGGTGCCGCGGAACATCATGTGCACGAAGGGGCCAGCGCCAGGGCGCAGGTACGGATGCGGGTTGACACGCGTGCTCCTTGCTTGGAATGGGCCCGCTCGTCGTCGCGGGCGAGGCGGCCGCCGGAATAGAATATTCCGCCCGGAAAGAACAGGGCCGGAACATGTTATTATCGCGAAAGTAACTATTTCTTTTGGGAAAGTACAATGGGCTTAATTACCGGTAACAACACGATCGATGCGCTGGTCTATAGCAGTTGGAACAAGCAGGCCCACACGCCGGTGGCGCTGAGCTATAGCTTCCTGGCGCGCGCGCCCTACGACGCCAGCGCGGACGACCGCGCCGGTTTCCTCGCCATGTCGGGCGAGCAGAAGGCGGCGGTGCGCGAGGCGCTGGCGCAATGGGCGGCGGTGGCCAACATCACGTTCACCGAGAAGATGTCGGGCTTCGGCGACATCCAGATCGCCACCAACGACCAGGGCAAGGCCAGCGGCGGCTACGCCTACATGCCGACCGGCTACGGCCCGGTCACGCTGTACACCAACAACGACGCCCACTACAACTCGGTGTTCACGCTGGGCAGCTACGGCCCGACCGTGCTGCTGCACGAGTTGGGGCACACGCTGGGGCTGAAGCACCCGGGCGACTACAACTCGACCGGCGGCAGCGTCGCCGGGCCGTTCCTGCCCGGCGAGTTCGACAACACCGACTACACGCTGATGGCCTATCCGGAGGGCAACGGCCACGAGATGACCGGGCTGTACAACACCACGCCGATGCTGTACGACATCCAGGCGATCCAGTACCTGTACGGCGCCAACACCGGCTACCACAGCGGCGCCGACGTCTACCGCTTCGACGCCAGCAGCGCCCCGCAGTGCGTCTGGGATGGCGGCGGGTTCGACACCTTCGACTTCTCGGCCTGCCGCGACTATGTGACGATCGACCTGCGCGCCGGCCACTTCAGCTCCAGCGGCTTCGACTACGGGAACATCTCGATCGCCTACAACGTGGTGATCGAGAAGGCGCTGGCCGGCTCGGGCGGCGCGGTGATCTACGCCAACGACGCCGGCGACACGCTGGGCGGCGGCGCCGGCGGCGACACCATCTACCAGGGCGGCGGCGACGACGTCATCGACGGCGGCGCCGGCGGCGACAGCGTGGTGTTCGGCAAGGCCATGGCGGCCTACCGCCTGTCCGTCGCGGGCGGGGTGTGGAGCGTGCAGGGCGAGGGCAGCGACCGCCTGGTTGGCATCGAGCAGTTGCGCTTCGCCGACCGCAGCGTCGACCTGGGCGACCTGCCGCAGCAGGCGGCGGCCATCGCCGACCAGCGCGTGCAGATCGGCACCGGCTTCAGAGCTCGACCTGGCCGGCGCCGGCTACGCGCAGGGCAACGGCCAGGCGGTGCACCTGAGCGCCAGCCAGGCCGGCGGCGCCGCGTTGCCGGCCTGGCTGGCCTTCGACGCCGCCGCCGGCCTGTTCGCCGGCACGCCGGCGGCCGCCGACGCCGGCGTGTTGACGCTGCGCGTGCTCGCCGACAACAGCGCCGGCGCCATCGTCGACGAGTTCACCCTGCAGGTCGACGCCCTCGGCCAGGCGCTCACCGGCGGCGCCGGCGACGATGTCCTGCGGGCCGGCGCCGGTGCCGAGCTGGTCGACGGCGGCGGCGGCGTCGACACGCTGGTCTATGCCGGCGCGCGGTCCGGCTTCTCGGTGGCGCGCGGCGCCGCCGGCTTCACCGTGAGCGACCGCGTCGGCGACGGCGGGGTCGACACGCTGAGCGGCGTCGAGCGGCTGCGCTTCGCCGACGCCGCCCTGGCGCTCGACGCCGACGGCCACGCCGGCCAGGCCTACCGGCTGTACGGCGCGGCGCTGGCGCGCGCGCCGGACGACGCCGGGCTGGGCTTCTGGATCGCCAAGCTCGACGCCGGCGTGGCGCTGACCTCGGTGGCGCTGGGCTTCATCAACAGCCTGGAGTTCCAAACCCGCTATGGCAGCAACTTGAGCGACGACGCCTACGTGACCCAGTTGTACCAGCACGTGCTGAACCGCGCGCCCGACCCCGCCGGCCTGGCCTGGCAGGTGCACGCGCTGGCCATCGGCGTGTCGCGCGAGGCGCTGCTGGTGAATTTTTCCGAGTCGGCCGAGTACGTCGCCGCGCTGGTCGGCGTGATGCCCGAGGCGCTCAACTATGTGCCATGGGGTGGTTGAGCCGGCGCTAGCGGGCCCTAGCAGGTCTCGCTGACCGGCAGGCTGATGCGGTTGCGCCCCATGTGCTTGGCGCGGTACAGGGCGGCGTCGGCGGTGGCCACCAGCAGGCAGGGCTCGGTGTCGGGCGCCGCCAGCGCGGTGGCCGCGCCTATGCTCACCGTCACCACGTGCTGCGCGCTGCCCAGGTTGGGCAGGTGCAGCTGCTCGACGCGCCGGCGGATGCGCTCGGCGACGATGGCGGCGCCCTTGAGCGACTGGTTGGGCAGGATCACGGCGAACTCCTCGCCGCCGTAGCGCGCCACCAGGTCGTTGGCGCGCATCTCGCCGGCCACCGCGCCGGCGATGCGCTGCAGGCACTGGTCGCCGCCCAGGTGGCCGTAGGCGTCGTTGTACTGTTTGAAGTTGTCGACGTCGACCATCAGCAGCGACAGCGGCTGATGCTGGCGGGTGGCGCGCTGCCACTCGGCCAGCAGGGTCTCGTCGAAACAGCGCCGGTTGGCCAGGCCGGTCAGGCCGTCGCGCGTGGCCAGGTGCTGCAGCGCCACCTGGGCGGTCTTCTCGTCGGTCATGTCGCGCAGTGTCTCGACGACGGCCATCAGCTCGCCGTCGGCGCCGCAGACCGGGCTGGCGTCGACCGCCAGGTAGCGGCGCCGGCCGATGCGCGGCATGTCGCACCAGGTCTCGGCGCACAGGTTGTCGCCGCCCTCGCTGCGGTGGGCCTGGCGGTCGTACATGGTGTGGATCTCGCCGCTGCGGCCCTGCGCCACCAGGTCGGCCAGGGTCGGGCGCTGCTCCTGGTAGAAACTGCGCCAGTGTTCGCGCGTGCCCAGCACCTCGGCCGCCGGCACCCCGGTCAGGCGCTCGCAGGCGCGGTTCCAGATCAGCACGCGGCAGTCGGTGTCGATGACGAAGGTCGGCACCACCAGCAGCTCCATCAGCTTCAGGGCGAAGCCGTGCTGCTGGTCGGCCGGCGCGGGCGGCATCAGGTGCTGGGCCTTCTGGCTGTTGTTCATTCTCAATCCTTGTGGTGGGCGGGCCGCCGGCGCCTGGAGCGGGGCGCGGGCGGGGACGATGGCCGGCGACAACAAATTGTGCTGGCGCCGGCGTGGCCCGTGTTTGCGCGGGCGCAAGGGTTCGCCGCCGGCCCGGCTCAGAGGGCGCCCGCCTCGGCCAGCGGCAGCGACAGCGACAGGGCGGTGCCCTGGCCGGGCCGGCTGGCGATGTTGAACTGGCCGCCGGCCTGGGTGACGCGCTGTTGCATGCCGAGCAGGCCGCGGGCCGGCGCGCCGGGCATGCCGATGCCGTTGTCGCGCACCGTCATGGTCAGGCTGCGCGCCTGGCGGCCCAGCGCGATGTGCACCTGGGTGGCGCGGGCGTGGCGCACGATGTTCGACAGCGACTCCTGCAGCACGCGGTAGAGCATGGCGTCGCGCTGCTCGTCGGGCGCCGCCTCGAGCGCCGCCGCGTCGGCCTGCAGCTGGCAGTCGATGCCGCTCAAGCGGCTGAACTCGCTCACCTGGCGCCGCAGCGCCGTCGCCAGGCCGGCCTCCAGGCCCAACGGGCTGAGCTCGTCGACGATGGCGCGCATCGACTCGATGCTCAGCTCGAGGTGGCGCTCGATGCGCTCGAGCTGGGCCAGCAGCGCCTGCTGGCCGGCGCTGGCCTGGCGCAGCGCGGACAGCTCCAGCTTGAGCGTCAGCAGGTTCTGGCCGAGGTCGTCGTGGATGTCGCGGGCGATGCGCCGCCGCTCGCCGTCCCGGATGCACTCGGGCAGCGCGGCCTGCCGGCTCCGCTGGCGGTGGGCGGCGCGCAGGGCCTGCTCGGCGACGGCGCGGCAGTGCAGCTCGTGGGCCAGCTTGGCGCGCAGCGCCGCCAGCCGGCCGTCGTCGCGGCGCCGGCGCCACAGCAGGGCCAGGGCGGCCACCAGCAGGGCGGCGACGGCGGCCAGCAGCAGCGCGCCGAGCGCCGGCGGCGCGCCGGCCGGCGCCGGCGGCGCGGCGGCCTGGGCGGCCTGGGCGGCGTGGCTGGCGGCGGCGAGGAGGGCGGCGGCGCGGGCCGGAACTGTCGCGTGCGCAATGGCTGTCATGATGGCATCTCCCGATGTGGGCGCGGGGACGGAGCGCCGTCCTCTGTGTGACCATAACGTGATTGCTTTTCGGCAGCATTGCGCAAAGTCAAATACGCCGGCCGGCACGCGGTTTGGCGGTCCCGGCTGTGGCGAAAATGCGCCGATTTCCTGGTGCCGGCCGGCGCAGCATATAATAGAGGGTTGTCAATCGGCTTTTGCGCGTTCGCGCGGGTCGACCCGCTACCAGGAATCACCGTGACTTATAGCATCAAAGAGAGTTTCTACACGCTGCAGGGCGAGGGCGCCCACGCCGGGCGGCCGGCCGTGTTCTGCCGCTTTTCCGGCTGCAACCTGTGGACCGGCCGCGAGAGCGACCGCGCCGGCGCCGTCTGCCAGTTCTGCGACACCGACTTCGTCGGCAGCGACGGCGACGGCGGCGGCAAGTTCGCCACGCCGGCCGCGCTGGCCGCGCGCATCGACGGGCTGTGGCCGGCCGCCTATCCGGCCAACAAGTATGTCGTCTTCACCGGCGGCGAGCCGCTGCTGCAGCTCGACGCGGCGCTGATCGAGGCGATGCACGCGGCCGGCTTCGAGATCGCCATCGAGACCAACGGCACGCTGCCGGTGCCGGCCGGCGTCGACTGGGTCTGCGTCAGCCCGAAGATGGGGTCCACCCTGGTGGTCCAAAAGGGCAGCGAGATCAAGGTCGTGGTGCCGCAGACGGGCCAGGACCTGGCGGCCTACGAGGGCCTGCAGTTCGACCATTTCTTCGTGCAGCCGATGGACGGGCCGCTGGCCGCGTTCAACACCACCCTGGCGATCGAGACCTGCAAGCGCAATCCGACCTGGAAACTGAGCCTGCAAACCCACAAACTATTACAGATACCCTAACAATGCTGACCATCACACGCAAGCTTGAATTCGACGCCGGCCACCGGATCCCCGACCACAAGAGCCAGTGCCGCAACCTGCACGGCCACCGCTACACGCTGGAGATCACGCTGACCGGCGAGGTCATCTCGGTCGAGGGCAACTCCGACAACGGCATGATCATGGACTTCTCCGACATCAAGGCGCTGGCCAAGGAGCACCTGGTCGACGTTTGGGACCACGCCTTCCTGGTCTACGAGAAGGACGCCGTGGTGCGCGACTTCCTGGCCACGCTGCCGGGCCACAAGACGGTCACCATCGACCGCATCCCGACGGTGGAAAACCTGGCGCGGATCGCCTTCGACATCCTCAAGGCGGCCTACAAGGACCGCTTCGGCACCGGCCTGCACCTGCACAAGCTGGTGCTGCACGAGACGCCGAACTGCTGGGCCGAGATCACCGATGCCTGAGATGGAGATGCGCGCGGACGCGGCGGCGACCGCCGCTGAGCCGGCTGCCACTGTGGTCGCGCCCCACCAGGCCACGGCGCAGGAACAGGCCTTCATGCGCGAGGCGCTCGAACAGGCGCGGCACGCCTGGAACCTCGGCGAGGTGCCGGTCGGCGCGGTGGTGGTCAAGGACGGCGTGGTCATCGCGCGCGGCTTCAACCAGCCGATCGACAAGCACGACCCGACGGCGCACGCCGAGATCGTCGCGCTGCGCGCCGCCGCCGAGGTGCTGGGCAACTACCGCCTGCCCGGCTGCGAGTTGTACGTGACGCTGGAACCCTGCCTGATGTGCTCGGGCGCGATGATGCACGCGCGCCTGGCGCGGGTGGTGTTCGGCGCCAGCGACCCGAAGACGGGCGTGTGCGGCTCGGTGCTCAACCTGTTCGAGCCGAGCCAGCTGAACCACCACGCCGAGGCGGTCGGCGGCGTGTTGGCCGACGAGTGCGGCGCCATGCTGAAGAGCTTCTTCGCGGCGCGCCGCGCCGCCGCCGCCGAGGCGCGCCGCGCGGCCAATGCCGTCAATGCGGCCCCGCCCGGCGGCGGCTGACCGGCCCGGCGCGGCGGCCTCCGGCCGCCGTGCGCGCGGCAAAAATGGTATGCTCGACATCTCTGTTCAGGAGCGTCGATGGCACCCAAAATGAGCGACACCAAGGAGTTGAACACGCCTGCCGCGCCCGGCCTGTTGCGCATGGCGTTGGAGCTGCGCGCGCCGTGGGAGCTGGCCGCCGGCCTGGCCGGCTATCCCTTGATGCGCAAGGCGCCGCGCGGCGACGGCCATCCGGTGCTGGTGTTTCCCGGCCTGGCCGCCGGCGACCTGAGCACGCTGCCGCTGCGCCGCTTCCTGGCGGCGCAGGGCTTCGCGGTGCACGCCTGGGGGCGGGCCTGAACGTCGGCCCACGGCCCGGCGTGCTGGAGGCCTGCGTCGAGCGCGTGCGCCGGCTGCGCGCCGACGGCGGCCGCAAGGTCAGCCTGGTCGGCTGGAGCCTGGGCGGCGTGTACGCCCGCGAGATCGCCAAGATGCTGCCCGAGGACACGCGCGGCGTCGTCACGCTGGGCGCGCCCTTCGGCGCCGGTCCGGGCGGCACCAACGCCTGGCGCGTCTACCAGCTGGTCTCCGGCGACCGCGACCTGGACGCCGCCCGCTTCGCCGCCCTGCGCCAGCGGCCCGCCGTGCCGACCACCTCGATCTTCAGCCGCAGCGACGGCGTGGTGGCCTGGCAGTGCAGCCTGGAGGAGGAGACGGCGCTGTCGGAGAACATCGAGGTGCACGCCAGCCATTTCGGCATGGGCGCCAATCCCGTCGCCCTGTACGCCGTGGCCGACCGCCTGGCCCAGCCGGAGGGCGCCTGGCGCCGCTTCCACCAGGCGCCGCAGGCCGGCATCAAGAAGCTGTTGTTCCGCGATCCGCAGCGGGCGTCCGCGCCGGGCGCGCTGTTCGGCTGGTATTGAGGAGGGCGGCCATGGCCAGTGTGCAGGCGAACGGCATCCGCCTCGTCTACGAGACCAGCGGCGATCCGCGCGACACCCCGGTGTTGCTGAGCCGGTGGCCTGCGGCGTCGACACGGCGCGGGCCATCGCCGGCGCCCGCCTGCACGTCATCGAGGGCATGGGCCACGACCTGCCGCCGCAGTTGATCGAGCGCCTGCTTGCCTTGATCGACGGCCACCTGCACGGTAAGATGGAGCCGCAGACCAGAACCCCGGCGGCGCAGGCGCCCACCGGGGGACGCGACATCCACCTTTGATCGAGACATTTTTGAGCACATCCAACATCGGCATCGCCATCGCCGCACCGGGCGGCTACGCGCAGGACCAGGCGGCACTGGAGATGGGCATCCGCCGCCTTGAGGCGCAGGGCTTCCGGGTCCACAACTACTACGACCCCGCGGAGAAATTCCAACGCTTCGCCGGCAGCGACGCCGGCCGGCTGGCGCAGCTGAACGCCGCCGCCGCCGACCCGCAGGCGCAGATCGTCATCGCGCTGCGCGGCCAGTACGGCATCAGCCGCATCCTGCCGCAGATCGACTTCCGCGCCATGGCCGACAGCGGCAAGCTGTTCGTCGGCTACAGCGACTTCACCGCCTTCCACATGGGCCTGATGAAGGAGACTGGCCGCATCAGCTTCGCCGGGCCGATGATGTGCGACGACTTCATCCGCGAGGAGCCGGTCGAGTACACCTTGAAGCAGTTCTGGGACTGCCTGCGCGGACCGCAGCACCAGGTGCGCGGCACGGCGGCCGGCAATCCGCTGGTCGACCTGCGCGGCAAGCTGTGGGGCGGCAACCTGTCGATGCTGGTGCACCTGCTCGGCACGCCGTACTTCGCGCCGATCGAGGGCGGCATCGTATTCGTCGAGGACATCAACGAGCATCCCTACCGCATCGAGCGCATGGTGCTGCAACTGCTGTACGCCGGCGCGCTGGACGGCCAACAGGCGCTGCTGCTGGGCGATATCTCCAACTACCGTTTGACGCCGGCCGACAACGGCTACGACTTCGACGCCATGCTGGCCTATCTGCGCGAACGCCTGCCGATCCCGGTGCTGACCGGACTGCCGTTCGGCCACATCAAGGAACGCGCCACGCTGCCGTATGGCGGCATGGGGCACTTGGTGTCCGATGCCGAGGGCTTCGACCTGCGCATCAGCGACTATCCGACGCTGGCTCATGGCTGATTCCGCGCCGGAGCAAAGCTACTACCGCGCCACCGCCGGCGGCGAGCGGTACGCGGCCTTGTCCGGCACGGAGGAGGCCGCGATCTGCGTGATCGGCGGCGGTTTCGCCGGCCTGTCCACGGCGCTGGCCTTGCTGGAGCGCGGCGAGCGCAACGTGCTGCTGCTGGAGGCGCAAACGGTGGGCCACGGCGCCTCCGGGCGCAACGGCGGCTTTGTCTTCGGCGGCTTTTCACTCGGCGAGCAAGGGTTGCTGGCGGCGGCCGGCGCGGCCGGCGGCAAGCAGCTATACCAGCTGACGCTGGACGCGGTGGAGTTGATACGCCGCCGTATCGAGCGCTACGCCATAGCCTGCGAGGCGACCAACGCCGGCGTCTATCTGGCCAACTGGTTCGACGACGACCGCATTCTGGACCAGCAGCGCCGCTTCATGGCGGAGCAACTGGGCGTCGAGTGGCAGCATGTGGGCCGCGCCGACTTCGCCGAGTTGGCGCGCAGCGAGCGCTATTTCGGCGCGCTGTTCGAAGCCAACGCCTTCCATTTTCATCCGCTCAAGTATGCCCAGGGCCTGGCGCGCGTGCTGGTGGACGGCGGCGCGCGCGTGCGCGAGGACAGCCGCGCCACCAGCATCGAGCGTGATGGCGCCGGCTGGCGCGTCGCCACGGCGCAGGGCGAGGTGAGGGCGCGCGAAGTGGTGGTGTGCTGCGGCGGCTACATCGAGAAGCTGTATCCCAAGCTGGCCGGGGCGATCCTGCCGATCGCCACCTATGTGATGGTGACCGAGCCGCTGGGGCAGCGGCTGCCGACGGCGATGGCGACCCAGGCGGCGATCTACGACACCCGCTTCGCCTTCGACTACTACCGCCCCTTGAACGACACGCGGCTGCTGTGGGGCGGCCGCATTTCGATCCGCGAGCGCTCGGCGCCGGAGGTGGCGCGCCTGCTGTACGGCGACATGCTGAAGGTGTATCCGCAATTGGCCGGCGCGCGCGTCGACTACGCCTGGAGCGGCATGATGAGCTACGGCCGCCACAAGATGCCGCAACTGGGCCGTCTACCGGAGGGGATTTGGTACGGCATGGGCTTCGGCGGCCACGGCGTGGCGCCGACCACCTTGTCAGGCGAGGTGCTGGCGCGCGCCATCCTGGGCGACGGCGCGCCGCTGGCCCAGTTCGCGCAGTGGGGCCTGCCCAGCACCGGCGGCCCGGCCGGCCTGCTGGCCGCGCAGCTCACCTATTGGTACTACGAGCTGCGCGACTGGATGCGGCAGTAGTCCGCTGCGGTGTTCTTACTGCCCGGCGCAGGCGGCCGCAAAGCTGCGGGTGTCGCTTGACGGTTTGGGGTAGACGACCATGCGCGCCGCTTTCCAGAACGTGGCGCGCGTATATTCACTTTTATAGTCGGCGGCGGCGGACTTGTCGAAGTAGGCGTAGGCGCCAATGTCCATGCTGTGCTCAAGGTCGCCGCGTGCCAAGGTAGGGCCGATGAAATCGACTGTCTGTCCTCCCGCGGCAATCCGGATCCGGCCTTTTCCGGCGGGGGTGGGCGGAACGGTCGCGGCGGGCGTTGTATCGCGCTCGTCTAGGAATGCCTCGATGGTGATGGGGATGTAGGTGCCGGGCGAAATATTCTTCACGACGAGCAGCTTCTCGCTGGGTACTTTGTTGTCTATTTTGGGGCCGGTGGTGCGCCAGAAGGTGAGCGCCAGCTTGCCCGGGTTTTGGGGGTCGGGATCAGTGTCGACGATGGCGGATAACGGAGGGCTACCTTGGGCGGCCGTTTTCAGCTGCCAGAACAGCAGCGGATGCGTGTCGGAGTACTGGGTGACTATCCACGCGTTTTTACTATCCTCGGATTTGCCGCCGTCGCCGAAGGCGACATTCAGGTCCCAGCGCGCATGGGTGCGTGGTGGTATCGGATAGCTGACCAACTGCGAGCGGACTGGGTCGCCCACGGTGACGCCGTTGCCCGGTTTGGGTACGCCGTCGCCTTTGACCGTGCGTATCATCAGCACAGTCTCTTTCGGGGCGTTGGGATTGGCGGGGTCGATGATCGGGTCTAATCTTTTCTCGATATGGTCGGGGAAGCCACCGGCAGGAATCGCGTACGGATGGCCTGAGCCATAATAGTTCTCGTGCTTCGCCGACATTGGATTCCAGGCCTGTATGAGATAGGGGTCGTTCACGCCGGTTTTTGGATTGATAAATGGTGCGGCGGCGCCGAAGTCAAACGTGCGCGCCTGGTAATAGAAGGTTGGGGGCTGCGTTGATATCTTGCCATTGATGCACAATTGATAGGGAAGTGTCGCGGTAAACGCCTTAGATGGATCGAAGGATGCTTCCGCCACATAGGATATTTCAGAGTCGGGGAAGGGTGGGGATTGGGCGTGGGTGTGGGGGCGGCGGCGGCTGCGGCCGAGGCCAGGCAGAGAGCAAGCAAGTAGGCCGAGGCCGGGCGATGGAAGTGAGGCATGTGGATTCTTGTCGGTTGATAAAAGGGTCCTAGTATAACGTCTTACCTTAAAATCAACGTTGAATTTATTGCACTCAGACATGCGTTTTCGCCGCCGCGCACTATGAAAAGAGCCGCTGGGTATGGCTACTCTTTTGCCAGCGTCTCGTTGAGCAGTAGTACTTTCGCCGCCACACTTGGCGGCAATGGGATAAGGCGTTCGCCGGGAAGCGCGGCCGATGGCATGGGCACCTGACGCTTGTCCTCAAAATAGAAATCCATCGATGAGAGTAGGACATCTTTCGCCATGGCAATGGCGTCCGCCTCATCGTCGCCTTGGGTGATGGCCTCCGGAATGTCGCGGAACGTCACTACGAAGCCGCCTGTGTCTGGGAGAAATTGGGCTGGATATTTCATGGCTGACCTTTCAATTCGCGGCCGGGATTGCGCGGCATCCACATGCCGATCATTTCAATTTAAGCTGTTTCTTTACGGCGGCAACTAGCGGCGCTTTCAGCTCCTTTGCCGGATGCCTGGGGAGGTGGCTCATTTCGCCGTTTAAGAAGATCCTCAGGTGTTTTGTTCCATCCTCAAACGTTGCCCCTTGCCTGGCAAGCCACCGGACAAACTCGCTCTGTTTCACGGGGCCCCCATTAGCGATTTAGTGTAACCATGGTCGATTGCACAGGCAAGCACGGCTGAACGGTTTGAGTTGGCGCAATAGTCAGCTTCGTTCAGTGATGTGAGGGCGGATTACGTCGCGACCAGCGCCACATAGCCCTCCGGAATCGGCGGCGCCGCCAGCAGGGGCACCACCTTCATCACCTGTTGCAGCAGGAAGCCGTTGCTGTCGCCGGCCAGGCGGGCGGCCTCCGAGTTCCACAGGGTGATCGACATGCCCTTGCCGCTGGCCGGGTCGGTCAGCAGGAAGGTGCTGTGGAAACCGTCCTGCTGCTCAAGCAGGGGAATGACGGATTCCTGATACAAGGCGACAACTTCATCGAGTTTGCCGGGTTTGGCTTGGACGTGGGTGACGCGTGCGAACATAGACTTCTCCATTGCGGATCTTGGAACGGACCGGCGGTGCGCCGGCACGGGCATTCTGAACGCTGTTCCGTACAGTATGTATGGTTTACTATACGTGCTACTTGCACGGCTTGCAACACCTAAGGCATCGGCTATAATTCCCGGCCCGAATCCCTTCCTTGTCTTTGGAGTCGCCATGCATGCCCAGGGCCCCAGTCGGGAAACAACGTCTGTCGCGCGAGGATTGGCTCGACTTCGGCCTGACCGTGCTGCGCGACGAGGGGCCGCAGGCCCTGAAGGCGGAGCCGCTGTGCAAGCGCCTGGGCGTCAGCCGGGGCAGCTTCTATTGGCACTTCGACAGCGCCGGCGCGTTCATGCTGGCGGTGGTGGAGCGCTGGGAGGCGCGCGCCACCGAGCAGGTCATCCTGGCCGTGCAGCAATGCGCCGGCGGGGCGGCGGAGAAATTGCGCTTTCTGCTGCGCAAGGTGGGCGAACTCGACGTGCGGCTGTACGAGGCCATCCACAGCCTGGAGGCGCGCCTGCCCGAGCTGACCGGCGTGCTGCGCCGCGTGCACGAGCGGCGCCTGGGCTTTTTGGCCGGGCTGCTGGTCGCCCTGGGTTTCGCCGCCGACGAGGCGGCGCTGCGCGCGCGCATGACCTACGCCTGGGCGATGGGCGAGTTGTTGACCCGCGATCCGCAGCAACAAGCCTATACTGAAGCGCAGATCGCCGCCGTCGAGCGCCTGTTGCTGCGTCCCTGATTCCTCTGTGGAGGGGTGGGCGGTGCTGTATAATGTCGCCTTTCCGCTTAACAGCATGATTTCATTCGGTAAAGTACAACAATGCTCTCTACAGCCAACATCACTATGCAGTTCGGCGCCAAGCCGCTGTTCGAAAACATCTCCGTCAAGTTCGGCGATGGCAACCGCTACGGCCTGATCGGCGCCAACGGCTGCGGCAAGTCCACCTTCATGAAGATCCTCGGCGGCGATCTGGATCCGTCGGGCGGCAACGTGATGTTGGACACCAACGAGCGCCTGGGCAAGCTGCGCCAGGACCAGTTCGCCTTCGAAGAGATGCGCGTGCTCGACGTGGTGATGATGGGCCACACCGAGATGTGGGCGGCGATGCAACAGCGCGACGCCATCTACGCCAACCCCGAGGCGACCGACGACGACTACATGGCCGCCGCCGACCTGGAGGGCAAAGTGGCCGAGTACGACGGCTACACGGCCGAATCGCGCGCCGGCGAGCTGCTGCTGGGCGCCGGCGTGGCCATCGACCTGCACCAGGGCCCGATGAGCAACGTCTCGCCCGGCTGGAAGCTGCGCGTGCTGCTGGCCCAGGCGCTGTTCTCCAACCCGGACATCCTGCTGCTCGACGAGCCGACCAACAATCTGGACATCAACACGATCCGCTGGCTGGAGGACGTGCTCAACGAGCGCAACTCCACCATGATCATCATTTCGCACGATCGCCACTTCCTCAACCAGGTCTGCACCCACGTCGCCGACATGGACTACGGCACCTTGAAGATCTACCCGGGCAACTACGACGAGTACATGTTCGCCTCGACCCAGGCGCGCAACCAGCTGCTGTCGAACAACGCCAAGGCCAAGGAGAAGGTCGCCGAGCTGCAGGACTTCGTGCGCCGCTTCGCCGCCAACAAGTCCAAGGCCCGCCAGGCCACCTCGCGCGCCAAGCAGATCGAGAAGATCAAGGTCGACGACATCAAGCCGTCGTCGCGCGCCTACCCCTTCGTCCGCTTCGAGGGCGAGAAGAAGCTGCACCGTTTGGCCGTTGAGGTCGAGAACATCTCGAAGGCCTACGACCGCCAGCTGTTCAAGAACTTCAGCATCATGGTCGAGGCCGGCGAACGCATCGCCATCATCGGCGCCAACGGCGTCGGCAAGACCACCATGCTGCGCTGCATCGCCGGCGACGCCGCCAAGCTGCAGCCCGACCAGGGCCGCGTCAAGTGGGCCGAGAACGCCAACGTCGGCTACATGCCGCAGGATCCGACCGAGGAGTTCGCCGACGGCGCCATCCTGACCGACTGGATCGGCCAGTGGACCAAGGAAGGCGACGACGACCAGGCCGTGCGCTCCATCCTGGGCCGCCTGCTGTTCGGCGGCGACGAGGTGAAGAAATCGGTCAAGGTCTTGTCCGGCGGCGAGAAGGGCCGCATGATGTACGGCAAGCTGATGCTGGGCCGCCACAACGTGCTGATGCTCGACGAGCCGACCAACCACATGGACATGGAATCGATCGAGTCGCTCAACGTGGCGCTGGAAAAATACGCCGGCACCCTGATCTTCGTCTCGCACGACCGCGAATTCGTCTCCTCGCTGGCCAACCGCATCATCGAGATCAAGGAAAACGAGATCATCGATTTCCGTGGCAACTACGAAGACTACCTGACCAGCCAGGGCATCGACTAAGTATCGCCGCCCGGTCCGCGCCGGCGCCAAGCGGCAGCACCTGCCGCTTGGCGCCGGCGCGGGCGGAAACCGCCGCAATGTGCGATAGTGTAGGTCCTCTGTACGTCGCCAACACGTTACCGAACACCATGCAAACTTTACCGATCAAGTCCGTCGAGTACGAACATCCCCAAGACGGCGCCAGCTGCACCGCCCACGCCTGGGCGCGCACGCCGGCGACACCTTCCCCCGCCGAGAAAACCGCCCTCAAGGAACGCATCAAGCGCCTGCTCAAGGAGCGCGGGGCAGTGTTGGTGGCCCACTACTACGTCGACGCCGACCTGCAGGACCTGGCCGAGGAAACCGGCGGCTGCGTCTCCGACTCGCTGGAAATGGCCCGCTTCGGCCGCGACCACGCCGCCAAAACCCTGGTGGTGGCGGGCGTGCGCTTCATGGGCGAGACGGCCAAGATCCTCAGTCCGGAAAAGCGCATCCTGATGCCCGACCTGGACGCCACCTGCTCGCTCGACCTGGGCTGCCCGGCCGACGAGTTCACCGCCTTCTGCGACGCCCATCCGGAGCGCACCGTGGTGGTCTACGCCAACACCAGCGCGGCCGTGAAGGCGCGCGCCGACTGGATGGTGACCTCGTCGATCGGCCTGGACATCGTGGCCCACCTGCACGCGCAGGGCAAAAAAATCCTCTGGGCGCCGGACAAGCATCTGGGTTCCTACATCCAGCAGCAGACCGGCGCCGACATGCTGCTGTGGCAGGGCTCCTGCCTGGTGCACGACGAGTTCAAGGGCGTCGAACTGGACCTGCTGAAGGCCGAGTATCCGAACGCCAAGGTGCTGGTGCATCCGGAGTCGCCGGCCAACGTGGTGGCGCAGGCCGACATGGTCGGCTCGACCTCGCAGATGATCGCCGCCGCCGTCGACATGGACGCCGACACCTTCATCGTCGCCACCGACAACGGCATCCTGCACAAGATGCGCGCCGCCGCGCCGGGCAAGCGCTTCATCGAGGCGCCCACCGCCGGCAACAGCGCCACCTGCAAGAGCTGCGCGCATTGCCCGTGGATGGCGATGAACGGCCTGCGGAACCTGGCCGACGTGCTGCAGAACATGAACAACGAGATCCAGGTCGATCCCCGGGTCGGCCAACTGGCGGTGCGTTCGATCAAGCGCATGCTCGATTTCGCCGCCGCCAAGAAGGCCAAGGTGCGGCCGGGCGCCGACCTGGCGCAAGAAACCAAACTGTTTTCGGGAATAGGTCCAGCATGAGTACCCTGCGCAACGCATTCGCGCCGTTCAACGCGGCGCTGACATCGGCCTTCCAGGCCAATCTGCTGGCGGCGCTGCTGGAGGACGTCGGCAGCGGCGACCTGACCGGCAAGCTGGTGCCGGCCGGCGGCCGGGCGCAAGCCCGCGTCATCGTGCGCGAGGACGCCGTGTTGTGCGGCGCGCCCTGGTTCGAAGGCGTGATGCACTGCCTGGACGCCAGCATCGGCATCGATTGGCACTACGCCGAGGGCGAGCGCATGGCCGCCGACAGCCTGGTCTGCACCATCGAGGGGCCGGCGCGCGCGCTGTTGACGGCCGAGCGCAGCGCGCTGAACTTCCTGCAGTTGCTGTCGGGCGTGGCGACGGTGACGCGGCGCTATGTCGACGTGGTCGCGGGCACCTCGGCGGCGATCCTGGACACGCGCAAGACCTTGCCCGGTTTGCGCCTGGCGCAGAAGTACGCGGTGCGGGTCGGCGGCGGACAGAACCAGCGTCTGGCGCTGTACGACGGCATCCTGATCAAGGAGAACCACATCGCGGCGGCCGGCGGCGTGACGGCGGCGGTGGTCGCCGCCAAACGGCTCGAGGCGGGCGTGACCATCCAGGTCGAGGTGGAAACCCTGGCCGAGTTGGAGGAGGCGCTGGCCGCCGACGCCACCTCCATCCTGCTGGACAACTTCAGCACCGAGCAGATGCGCGCGGCGGTCAAGCTGAACGCCGGCCGCGCCTTGTTGGAGGCTTCCGGCGGCATCAACTTCGACACCGTGCGGGCGATCGCCGAGACCGGCGTCGACCGCATCTCGATCGGCAGCCTGACCAAGGACGTCCGCGCCACCGACTACTCGCTGCGCATCGTCGGCTGAGGCGGGCGGCGGGCGCGGCCGGCCGGCGCCGCCGCCGCGCCGGACGCGTTGTTTTTACGGCGCGGCCCGGCCCGGCGCGGCCCGCGGCCGTCGTGCCGGGGCGCCGATAGGCTTATCATGGCGCATCGGTAGTATGTTCCTGCTGGCAACACCATCCCTGGGGTGACCTTGAATTCTGCTCGATCGCCGGCGCGCCGGCGCAGCCGTATTTGTTTGCGTGCCGGCATCGCGCTGGCGGCGTGGGCGGTGGCTTGCGCGCCGGCCGTGGCGCGCGAGTGGCTGGTGGTGGGGGCGCATTTCGAGCGCGTCTACGAGCGCGGCGCCAACGGCGAATTCAGCGGCATCGGCGTCGAGCTGGTGCGGATGGTGGCGCACCAGCTCGACGACACGGTGCGCTTCGAGATCTATCCCTGGCCGCGCGCCCAGGCCATGGTCAGCCAGGGCCAGGCCGACATCCTCGTCGGCCCCTACAAGACGCCCGAGCGGCTGGCCGCGATGGCGTTCTCGCAGCGCCCCTTCTACCGGGATCAAATGGTGTTCTACCACCACAGCGAGAACCAGGTCGAATGGCACGGCGACTACCGCGCGCTGAAGGACCGTCGCATCGTCATCCTCAACGGCTGGGCCTACGGCGAGCGCTTTGGCGCGGCGCGCGGCGGACTGCGGGTCAGCGTGGCCAACTCGGTCGAGAGCGGCCTGAAGATGCTCAGCCTCCAGCGGGTCGACTTGTTCGCCACCAACCGCCGCAACACCGAGCCGGTGGTCGCCGCGCTGGGTCTGGCGGGCCGGGTCAGCCCGATGCTGCCGGCGATCGAGATACTGGACGGCTACTTCGCCTTTCCGCGCGATGCCGGCCACGAGGCGCTGCGCGCCGGCTTCGACGCCGCCTTCAACGCCATGGTCGACGCCGGCACGCTGAAAAAGCTGGGGCAGCGGCTCGAGGTCAACACGCCGTAGCGCGCATCGCCCCGGCCGCGACAACCAGCCGGGTGGCCGCGCCCGCCGTTGTCGCGGGTGTGCGTTGCGGCGCGCCGCGCCTCCGGCCTCAGTCGGCCGGGGCGTGCGGCGCGATGGCCTTGCGCATGCGCGCCAGCGGCACGCGGATGTCGCCGGGCAGGGCGATCTCGAACTCCTCGACCATGGCGAAGCCGCAGGCCAGGTAGAGCGGCACGCCGGGCATGGTGCCGGCCAGCTCGAGCGCGTGGAAGCCGGCGGCGCCGGCCTGCTGCTCGCAGTGCGCGAGCAGGCGCCGGCCCAGCCCTTGGCGGGCGGCCTCGGGGGCGACGAAGAAGGCGCGGATGCGGGCCGCCTCGTGCTCCGGGTCGAGCAGGGGATCGGGGCCGGTCTTGCTGCGGTCGGCGCCGAACAGGGTGCGGCGCCGGCTCCAGCCGCCGCAGGCGACGGCGGCGCCGTCGCGTTCGACGATGAAGTAGCTCTGGTCGTCGATCAGCTGGGTGTCGACGCCGAACACGTGCTCGGTCACCGCCGCGGCCTGGGCGGCGCTGTAGTAGCCGGCGCTGAGGGCCAGGGCGGAACGGCGGATCAGCGCCTCCAGGCGCGGAATGTCGGCGCGCTGCGCCGGCCGCAGCGTGGTGCTGGAACCGCTGATGAACCAGGCGCGGGCGATGCGGCCGTCGCGCACCTCGTAGTTGGCGACCAGCTCGGTGCTGCTCCAGCCGTCGTCGCTCCAGGCGTCGACGACCTCCTGGTCGATCACGTGATTGCCGATGGCGATGCGGTGCAGCAGGCGCGCCCGCGGCCGGGCGGCGGCGAAGCGGGCGCGGAAGCGCGCGCCGATCTGCTCGGCGCCCCGGGCCAGCAGCTCGTCGGGATGCTGGAACAGGCTGGCGTCGTCGGCGTAGATGGCCAGCAGGGCGTCGACGTCGTGGGCGTTGAAGGCGTCGAGCTGGGCCTGCACCAGCGTTGGCGGCAGCAGCCGCGCCTTGACCGGGGCCGTCATCGGGCGCCCTAGTGCTTGCCGGCGCGCGGCGGGCGCTTCGGCGTCAGCACGCTGGGCAGCGCCTTGGGCAGCGTGTCCGGATAGTCGCGGCTGAAGTGCAGGCCGCGGCTTTCGCGCCGCTGCAGCGCGCTGTTGACGATCAGCGAGGCGACGTCGACCAGGTTGCGCAGCTCGAGCAGGTCGTGGGTGATGCGGAAGTTCTGGTAGTACTCGTCGATCTCCTCCTTGAGCAGGGCGATGCGGTGCTGGGCCCGCTCGAGCCGCTTGGTGGTGCGCACGATGCCGACGTAGTTCCACATGAAGCGGCGCAGCTCGTCCCAGTTGTGCGAGATGACCACCTCCTCGTCGGCGTCGGTGACGCGGCTCTCGTCCCAGTCGGGCAGGTAGGGCACCTCGGCCTTCTCCTTGGCGACGATGTCGGTGGCGCAGGCGCGGCCGATCACCAGGCATTCGAGCAGCGAGTTGCTGGCCAGCCGGTTGGCGCCGTGCAGGCCGGTGCAGGCGGTCTCGCCGACGGCGTACAGGCCGGGCAGGTCGGTGCGCCCGGCCAGGTCGGTGACCACGCCGCCGCAGGTGTAGTGGGCGGCCGGCACGATCGGGATCGGCTGCCTGGTGATGTCGATGCCCAGCTCGAGGCAGCGGGCGTAGATGGTGGGGAAGTGCTCGATCAGGAAGGCGGCCGGCTTGTGGCTGATGTCGAGGTGGACGTAGTCCAGGCCGCGCTTCTTGATCTCGAAGTCGATGGCGCGCGCCACCACGTCGCGCGGCGCCAGCTCGGCGCGTTCGTCGTGGGCCAGCATGAAGCGGGTGCCGGCGGCGGCGCCGGCCTCGGGCGGCAGCTTGAGCAGGCCGCCCTCGCCGCGGATCGCCTCGGTGATCAGGAAGGACTTGGCGTAGGGGTGGTACAAACAGGTCGGGTGGAACTGGATGAACTCCATGTTCGAGACGCGGCAGCCGGCGCGCCAGGCCATGGCGATGCCGTCGCCGCTGGCGGTGTCGGGGTTGGTGGTGTACAGGTAGACCTTGCCGGCGCCGCCGGTGCACAGCACGGTGTGCTCGGCGGCGAAGGTGAGCACTTGGCCGCTCTGCTCGTCCTGCACGTAGAGGCCGTGGCACTTGGGCTGGGTGTGGCGGCCGTCCTTGGACAGTTGCAGCTTGTCGGAGGTGATCAGGTCGATCGCGCAGTGGTGCTCGAACAGGCTGATGTTCGGATGGGCGCGCACCTTCTCCTCGAGCGTCATCTGGACGGCGTGGCCGGTGGCGTCGGCGGCGTGGATGATGCGGCGCTGGCTGTGGCCGCCCTCGCGGGTCAGGTGGAAGCCGAGCTCGGCCGTGTCGTCGCGGGTGAACGGCACGCCCTGGGCGATCAGCCATTCGATCGCCTCGCGGCCGCCCTCGACGATGTAGCGGGTGGCGCCCTCGTCGCACAGGCCGCCGCCGGCCACCAGGGTGTCGTCGATGTGCTGGCCGTGGCTGTCGCCGGAGTCGAGCACGGCGGCGATGCCGCCCTGGGCCCAGTTGCTGGCGCCGTCCTGCAGGGCACGTTTGGAAATGATCGCGACCGTGCGCGTTTCGGCCAGGTGCAGGGCGACCGACAGGCCGGCCAGTCCGCTGCCGACAATAGCAACATCAAATTTCATGGTGTGGGATGAAGTCTGTAAAGATCCATGACTATAGACCATTTGTCATGCGCCTGTCATGCAAGGAGCGATTTGCAAGCGTATTGATCTGGCGCGTTGTGGCCATTGTGGCGCCTCAAGGCGCTGGCGGCATCAGTCCGCCATGATGGAGGCACCCCCGGCCGGCGGGGGTGGGGAGGCGGTCGTGATCAGGATTTTCCACCATTACGTGTCGAGGATGGCGTTCACCCTGCTGTTGCTGGAGCTGTTGATCCTGCTCAGCGCGGCCAGCGGCGCCTCGCTGATGTGGCTCGACGGCCACCGCGGCGGGGCGGCCGGCAACCCCTACCTGTCGGCGCTGGCCTTCGCCCTGGTGCTGGTGTTCAGCATGAGCACGCTGGGCATGTACCAGCACCACCCGCGCGGCGACCTGCGCCACAACCTGGTCCGCATCATGCCCTCGTTCGCCCTCGGCTTCGCCCTGCTCAGCGTGCTGGTGCAACTGGTGCCGGCGATCCATTTCGGCCGCGCCGGCAGCCTGGTGTTCGGCCTGGGCGCGCTCGGCGTGCTGCTGGCGCGGCTGGTGGTGTACACCTCGGCGCAGTCGGGCATGCTCGAGGAGCGGCTGATCCTGGTGGGCGACGGCGCCATCGCGCGCGAGTGCGTCGAGCTGGCCGCCGAGCGGCTCGGCCTGCACCGGTTCAACGTGGTCGGCTGCGTGGCGGTGGCCGGCGAGCCGCGCTGCGTGGCGCCGGGCCTGTTGTTGCCGGCCGGGCAGTCGCTGCTGTCGCTGGCGCGCCAGCACGAGGCGCGCGAGATCGTGGTGACGGTGGCCGACCGGCGCAACGGCGCCTTCCCGGTGCGCCAGCTGCTCGAGTGCGCGCTGGGCGGCGTGGCGGTGACCGACGCGGCCGCCTTCTTCGAGCGCGAGGCCTGCCAGATCCGCATCGATTCGCTGCAACCGAGCTATTTGATCTTTGGCGGCGGCTTCGACCAGAGCTTCCTGCGCGCCGGCGTCAAGCGCGCCTTCGACCTGCTGGCCAGCGGCGCCATTTGCCTGCTGAGCCTGCCCGTGATGCTGCTGGCGGCGCTGTGCGTGCGCGCCGAGGACGGCGGCCCGGTGTTCTACCAGCAGGAGCGGGTCGGCCTGCACGGGCGCGTCTTCCGGGTGTTGAAGTTCCGCAGCATGCGGGTCGACGCCGAGGGCGACGGCAAGCCGGCCTGGGCCGCCGCCGACGATCCGCGCGCGACCCGTGTCGGCCACTGGATGCGCAAGCTGCGCATCGACGAGCTGCCGCAGATGCTCAACGTGTTCAAGGGCGAGATGAGCTTCGTCGGGCCGCGCCCCGAACGCGGCTTTTTCGTCGAGCAGCTGTGCCGCGACGTGGCGTACTACAACGTGCGGCACAGCATCAAGCCGGGCATCACCGGCCTGGCCCAGGTGCGCTACCAGTACGGCGCCTCGGTCGACGACGCCGTGCGCAAGCTGCAATACGACTTGTACTACGTGAAAAACAACAGCCTGTTCCTCGACCTGCTGATCCTGGTCGACACGGTGCAGGTGGTGTTGTTCGGCAAGGGTGGCAGATGATGGTGGCGCTGCTGGCCGATTGGCCGGCCGAGCGCATCGCCGCGCTCAGCCATGGCGTCGCCGCCGCCGCCTTCCTGGCGCTGGCCGCCGCGCTGCTGAGCCATTGGCGGGCGCGGCGCCACGCCGGCGCGCTCGGCGCCGCCTGCGCGCTGACCGTGCTGTGGGCCGCCGCGACGGCGGCCGGCGGCATGGCGGCGCCGCCGGGCGCGCCGCTGCAGGTGCTGCCCGAGCTGCTGCGCTCGGTGGGCTGGTTGTTGTTGCTGTTGCGGCTGCAGGGCTGCGGCGGCCTGCGCCTGCGCGTCTGGCTGGGCTTGGTCGCCGCCTTGTCCGCCGCGCAGTTGGCCGCCGGCCAGCTGCCGCCGTGGCCGGCGCACCCGCGGGCCTGGCTGCAGGGCGCCATCGGCGCCCGCCTGCTGCTGGCGGTGCTGGGCATGTTGCTGGTCGAGCAGCTGTACCGCAACACCGAGTCGCGCGAACGCTGGAGCACCAAGTTCGCCTGCCTGGGCATAGGCGCCTTGTCGGCCTATGATTTCTACCTGTACAGCGACGCCTTGCTGTTCCGCCGGCTGAACCCGGAAATCTGGGCGGCGCGCGGCGTCGTCGACGCCCTGAGCGTGCCCCTGCTGGCGCTGTCGGCGGCGCGCAATCCGGCCTGGACCACCGGCCTGGCCCTGTCGCGCCAGGTGATCTTCGGCTCGGCGGCGCTGGTGGGGGCGGCCCTGTACCTGCTGGCGATGGCCTCGAGCGCCTACTATCTGCGCTACGTGGGCGGCGCCTGGGGGCCGCTGATGCAACTGGCCTCGCTGTTCGGCGCCGCCATGCTGCTGGCAGGCGTGCTGTTCTCGGGCGCCGTGCGGGCCACCTTGAAGGTGCTCATCAGCAAGCATTTCTACCAGGGCAGCTACGACTACCGCCAGGAGTGGCTGCGCATCACCCGCGCGCTGGCCGAGGACGGCCCGGCGCTGGCCGAGCGCAGCATCCAGGCGGTGGCGGCGCTGGTCGAGAGTCCGGCCGGCGCGCTGTGGCTGCGGCGCGACGAGGACGGCTGCTGCGCGCCGGCGGCCAGCTGGAACATGGCGCCGCAGACGGCGCGCGAGCCGCTGGCCGGCGCCCTGTGCCGCTTCCTCGAGGCGCGCCAGTGGGTGTTGGAGTTGGCCGCCTGCCGCGCCGAGCCGGGTCGGCACGGCCGGCTCGAGCTGCCGGCCTGGCTGGACGCGGCCGCACAGCTGTGGCTGCTGGTGCCGATGATGCTGCACGGCCGCCTGTTCGGCTTCATCGCGCTGGCGCGGCCGCGCACCCGCATCGCGCTCGACTGGGAGGTCAGCGACGTGCTGAAGATCGCCGCCAGCCAGGCGGCCAGCTACCTGGCCCACCGCGAGTCGGCCGACTCGCTGGCGGTGGCGCGCCAGTTCGAATCCTTCAACCGCATGTCGACCTTCATCGTGCACGACTTGAAGAACCTGGTGGCCCAGTTGTCGCTGTTGCTGAGCAACGCCGAGAAGCACCAGGCCAAGCCGGAGTTCCAGCGCGACATGTTGGCCACGCTGGGCTATTCGGTCGACAAGATGAACCTGCTGCTGCGCAAGCTCAGGCGCAGCGAGACGCAGGAGCTGCCGGCGCCGCTGGCGCTCGACCAGCTGCTGGCGCAGGCGGTGCGCACGCGCGCCGGGCAGGAGCCGCAACCGACGCTGGAGGTGGCCGCGGCGGGGCTGTGCGTGCTGGCCAACTGGGCGCGGCTGGAGCGGGTGCTGGGCCACCTGATCCAGAACGCCGTCGAGGCGACGCCGCGCCACGGCAGCGTGGCGGTGCGCCTGCTGCGCGCCGGCGAGTCGGCGCTGATCGAGCTGAGCGACACCGGCCAGGGCATGAGCGAGCAATTCATCCGCGAGCGCCTGTTCAAGCCCTTCGAGTCGACCAAGGCGGCCGGCATGGGCATCGGCGTGTTCGAGAGCCGCGAGTACATCCGCGAGGTCGGCGGCGAGTTGGCGGTGAGCAGCGAGGCGGGGCGGGGCACCACCTTCCGCGTGCTGCTGCCGCTGCATGTGGCGGCGGCGGCGGCCTGAGCGGCGGGCGCGGGGGAGACCAGCGATGACGAAGAAGAAACTGTTGGTGGTCGAGGACGACCGCGGCCTGCAAACCCAGCTGCGCTGGAGCTTCGACGCCTACGAGGTGGTGCTGGCGGACCGGCGCGAGACGGCGCTGGCCCAGTTGCGCCGGCACCAGCCGGCGGTGGTGACGATGGACCTGGGCCTGCCGCCCGAGCCGGACGGCGCCGGCGAGGGCCTGGCGCTGCTGCAGCAGATGCTGGCGGCGGCGCCGGACACCAAGGTGATCATCCTGTCGGGCAACCAGGAGCGCGCCAACGCGCTCAAGGCGGTGGCCATGGGCGCCTACGACTTCCACCAGAAGCCGGTCGACGCCGACCTGCTCGGCCTGGTCGTCGAGCGCGCCTTCTTCCTGCACGCCATGCAGCAGGAGAACCGGCGCATGCTGCAGATCGAGGCCGACTCGCCGCTGGGCGGCATCGTCAGCCGCGACCCGGCCATGCTCAAGCTGTGCCGCAGCGTCGAGAAGGTGGCGCCGTCGTCGGCCAGCGTGATGCTGCTGGGCGACTCGGGCAGCGGCAAGGAGTTGATCGCGCGCGGCCTGCACAAGCTGAGCAACCGCCACGACAAGCGCTTCGTCGCCATCAACTGCGCGGCGATCCCCGAGCAGCTGCTCGAAAGCGAACTGTTCGGCTACGAGAAGGGCGCCTTCACCGGCGCCGCGCGGCAGACGCTGGGCAAGATCGAGCTGGCCCACGGCGGCACCTTTTTCCTCGACGAGGTCGGCGACATGGCGCTGGGCCTGCAGGCCAAGCTGCTGCGCTTCCTGCAGGAGCGGGTCATCGAGCGGGTCGGCGGGCGCAGCGAGATCGGCGTCGACGTGCGCATCGTCTGCGCCACCCACCAGAACCTGAAGGCCCTGGCCGAGGCCGGACGCTTCCGCGAGGACCTGTTCTACCGCCTCAGCGAGATCGTGCTGAGCATACCGCCGCTGCGCCAGCGGGTCGGCGACGCCGCCCTGCTGGCGCACCACTTCCGCAACAAGTTCTGCGCCAGCGAGGCGCGCGGCCACCTGCATTTCAGCCCGGACGCGCTGGCCGCCGTCGAGGCCCACCACTGGCCGGGCAATGTGCGCGAGATGGAGAACTGCATCAAGCGCGCCGTGATCATGGCCGACGGGCCGCTGATCGGCGTCGACGACCTGGGCCTGCCGGACCTGCCGGCCGGCGAGGAGAGCGTCAACCTGCGCCAGGCGCGCGACGCGGCCGAGTACCGCGTCATGGTGCGGGCGCTGGCCCGGGCGGACGGCAACATCGTCAAGGCGGCCGAGTTGCTGGGCGTGAGCCGGCCCACGCTGTACGACCTGATGGGCCACCACGGCCTGAAGTAGCGCGACCGGCGCCACGGCGCGGGCGCGCGCGCGGGCAAGCCCCGGCTGCGGCCTTCGAACCGACCCCGGCGAGGGGCGCCGGCCGGCGTGGGCCGGCTAGGGGCGTGCCGGCTCCCGCCAGTGGCCGAGCGCGCTCAGTTTGTTCTTCAGGCCGAGCAGCGGAAAGCCCAGCGCGTAGGCGCGCTCGGCCGAGGCGCGGGCGGCGGCGTAGTCCTTTTGCTTGAGGTGGAGCAGGCCGAGGTTGTATTGGGCGGTGGCGTTCTCCGGCTCGATCCGGGCCGCCTCGCGCAACTGCTCCAGCGCGGCCGGTTCCTGGCCGAGCGCCAGCAGGTAGCCGCCGAACAGCGCGTGGACCTTGGCGTCGTCCGGCTTGAGGCGCAGCGCGCGGTCGAAATAGCACTCGACCGTGTAGCGCGCGCCCAGCGGCCGGCTGTTCTTGCCGCGCAGCGCCAGGCGCGCCATCGCGGCCAGCGCGCGGTGGTGGTTGGGGTAGTGCTCGAGCGTGTAGCCGAGGTCGGCGCCGATGGTGTCGGAGGCGCCGCGCACCAGGCGCTCGACGTCGGCGGTGAAGTGGAACTGCTCGACCAGCGGCAGGCCCTGGCGGTCGGTGGGGTCGGTGTAGTCGCCGCCCGGCTCGCGGCGGATCAGCTGG
Source organism: Rugamonas sp. DEMB1 (assembly GCF_029834475.1). Taxonomy (GTDB): domain Bacteria; phylum Pseudomonadota; class Gammaproteobacteria; order Burkholderiales; family Burkholderiaceae_D; genus Rugamonas; species Rugamonas rubra. The sequence continues at coordinate 2,900,335 of NZ_CP122407.1, forward strand.
CCGCAGTCGCGCGCCGGCGGGGCGCCGGCCGCGTCGGCGGCGGCCAGGCACAGCAGAATGGCGGCGCCGCGCGCGGCGTTGCGGATGGATGTCATGCCGTTCTCCTCATGGCCGCCTTGGTCCGGCCCCGGTTTCGCCTCGGCGCGCCGGCGCGGCGCGGCCGGCTCATTTCGCCGCCGCCGGCGCCGCCTGCCGGTCGGCCTCCAGCAGCAGGCGGTCGAACAGCGCGGCCAGCTCCTGCGCGCGGGCGGCGCGCGTGTGGCGCGCCACCAGGGCCGGGCGGGCCGACGGCGCCTGGCCCTGGCGCGCCAGGCGCAGGAAGCGCAGCAGCGAGGAGGCGATGTCGGCCGAGCTGTCGAGCACGCCGATGGTGTCGATGCCGGCCTGGCGCAGCGTGGCGGCGGTGTCGCCGGCCGGGTCGGTCAGCGCCAGCACCGGCCGCGCCGCGCGCAGGTATTCGTACAGCTTGGCGGGAATCCGCCCGTTCCAGGCGGAGGCCTGCAGCAGCAGCAGGCCGTCGGCGGCGAGCATCTCGGCCAGCGCCTCGCGGTGCGGTAGGGGCGGGGCCAGCTCGACCAGCGGCTCGATGCCGAAGCGGGCCAGCAGGGGGCGTAGGTAGTCGTCGGCGTCGCTGCCGCGCAGCACCAGGCGGAAGTTGGCGGCGCCGATCTCGCCGTCGGCCCGCAGGCGTTCGAGGGCGGCGAACAGGTGGCGCGGATCGCGCCCGTGCGGATAGATGCGGCCGCTGTGCAGCAGGCGGAAGACGGCGCCGCCGCCGGCCGGGCGCGGGGCCTGGGCGGCGGCGAAGTCGGCCTCGTCGTAGCCGTCCTGGATCAGCGCCAGGCGCTCGGCGGCCAGTTCGGGCAGGCGGCGCTGGTGCTCGCGCACGGCGCCGGGCGCGCTGCAGACGATGGCGGCGCAGTGGCGCGCCAGTTTTTGCTCGAGCCAATGGTGGATGCGGCGGGTGCGCTCGGCCGGCGCTTCGGTGTCGCCGCCCAGGGCGACACGCTGGTCGGCCACCCAGGGGATGCCGGTCAGGCGGTGCAGCGTCAGGGCGATCAGGTGGGCGCTGGCGATCGGATGGCAGGACCAGATCAGCTGCGGGCGCTGGCGCTGGATCAGGCGCAGGCCGGCCGGCACGGCGCTCAGCCACCAGGAGACCCAGCGGTCGGGCTGGGCCAGCCAGTCCGGGTGGCGCCCGCCCAGCGCGAGGTGGCGCGCGGCGTCGAGCGCCAGGCTGCGGCGCACCGACAGGGCCGGGCCGGCGTCGGGCTCGGCGGCGGCCGGCGGCGCCGGGTCGCGCTGTGGATAGGCGCGCACGCCGGCGCTCAGCAACTGTGCCTGCCAGCCCTGCGCCGGCAGGTGGCGGGCGAAGTTGAGCGTGCGCTGCACGCCGGCGTCGCCGCGCATCGGCGGCAACTGGAAGGCGACCATCAACACGCGTTTCACCATGATGTGATCCAGTCGTGGCTGTGGTTGGCGACGGCGGCGCGCCAGTCGGCGCGCGCGAAGGTGTGGTTGGCGCCGGCCACGCAGACCTGGCGCACGCGCGGCGAGGCGAGCAGGGCGCGCCAGCCCGGGTCGCTGTCGGGCAGGGCGGAGAATTCGCGCGCGCCCAGGTCGGCGCCGCCGAGGATGAACAGGACGCGGCCGGGGAAGCGTTCGAGCGCCAGGCGCAGGCGTTCGGGCAGGCCGGCCTCGGCGCGCGCGCCGGCGGCCTGGCGCGCCAGCTCGCGCAGCGAGGCCAGGCTGGCGCGCAGGCCGAGCCGGCCGGCGGCCAGCTTGCGCCAGAACTCGCCCTCGGCCAGGCGCTCCAGATAGTAGTGGCGCAGCGTGGCGCGGGCCATGCCCTGGGCGGTGCGCACCCAGGGGTTGAGCAGCACCAGGCCGCTCACGCGCGGGTCGGCCGGGGCGTAGAAGGCGGCCGCGCTGGCGCCGTCGCACAGGCCCCACAGCACCAGCTCGCGCAGCGCCGGCACCACGCGGCAGAAATGCAGCACCGCCGCCGCCAGGTCGTCGTCGATGCGTTCGAAGTCGCGCGGCGCGCCCTCGCTGTCGCCCATGCCACGGTAGTCGAAGCGCATCACGGCGATGCCGGCGGCGGCCAGCTGGCGCGCCAGCAGGACGAACTGGCGGTGGCTGCCGGCGCGGTATTGCGGCCCGCCGGTGACCATCAGCAGGCCGCGCGCGGCGGGACGCGGCGGCAGGTGGACGACGCCGACCAGCCAGCAGCCGTGGCACAGGAAGCGTTCGGCGCGGGCCTGCGGGTTCATGGCGAGAGCTTGCCGCGCACGAAGGCGCTCAGGCTGCCGAGGGTGGCGAAGTGCCGCGCGCTGATCTCGTCGTCGTGCACCTCGATGCCGAAGTGCTGCTCGAGGGCGGCGATCACGCCGGCCACCGCCATCGAGTCGAGCTCGGGCACGGCGCCCAGCAGCGGCGCGTGCTCGTCCAGGCGCAACTGGCCCAAGCCCAGCGCGTCGCCGAGGATCAGACGGACTTGTTCGATTGGCATGGCGGCTCCTGGGGGCGGCCGTCGGCGGGGATGCCGGCGTCGAGCCGCAGTAGTGGAAACGAACTGTCGCGGCGCGACAGGTGGACGTAGGGCGCCAGGCTGGCCAGCATCCACTGCCAGCGGCCGCAGCGCAGGAAGGTGGCGCTGCCCAGGCGGCGCGCGCCGAGGCGGGCGTGGGCGCGCAGCGAGGCGGCGTTGAAGGCGGAGATGCGGCTGCAGCTGCAGCGCACGCCGCGCGCGCGCAGCAGGCGCTGGGCCTCGTCCCACAGGCGGCGGAAGGCCCAGCCGAGCCGCTCGTCCGGGCGCACGTAGACGTCGAAGTCCCAGGCGCAGGCGGCCGGCAGCAGGTAGCGGGCGCGCACCTCGTCCTCCTGGTAGGCGCCGGCGAGGAACCAGAGGAAGCCGACCAGCTCGCCCCGGCGGTAGGCCGCCAGGCTCTGCGCGCCCTGCTGGTAGCGTTGGCGCAACACCTCGGCCGGGCGCGGATAGCCGGGCGGGGCCTGGCCGAGGCCGGCCAGCAGGCGCACCTCGATGTCGGCGCCGCGCCCCGGGCACAGCGGGGCGGCGGCGACGGCCTGGGCGACGATATGGTAGCGGAACAGCGCCCAGCGGCCGCCCGACAGCAGGGCCAGCAGGCGCTCCAGCGCGTACCAGGCGGCGTCGCGCCAGCCGAGTTGCACGACGCTGCGGTGGAGGCGGGCGGTGATCGACATGGCGGTCGCGGTGGCAGGGAGTATCGACGCCTCGATTAGACACCGGGGCGGCGGCGGCGGGCTTGAGCGAACTCAAGACGCTGTGTTGCTTGATTAACATCAAGGTCGTGCCGGCGTTTTGTCCCAATCATAGGTGCTAGCGGACTTCGCCGCGCCGGCTCGGCGCCCGGCCGGCGGACGCGTCGACTTTCAATCCGGCACCCATAAAGGATAGGCCCATGGCGCAGTCCCCCCAGCCCCAGCCCGCGAGCAACTCCGGCGGCCCCCCGCGGCGGCCCGCCGTTCCGGCGCCGCGCCGCGCCCCGCCGCCGGCGCCGGAGGTGCCGGCATGAGCGGCGTCTGCGGCTGGCTGGGCGCCGGCCGGCGCCGCGCCGGCATGGGCACGCCGGCCGGCGCGCCGTCGATGCGCCTGCTGCGCATGGCGCGCGAGCTGCACCGCTTCGACGGCGCGCCGCTGCAGACCCTGCTGGCCGACGGCGGCGCGCTGGCCGTCGCCGCCCACGCCGGCAGCGCCCACCTGCACAGCCGCGACGGCCTGCTGGTGGCGCTGTGGGGCCGCCCGCAGCTGGCCGGCGCCGGCGGCGACGTCGCCACCGCCGTGGCCCAGCGCTGGCAGGAGCGCGGTCTGGAGGTGTGCGCCGCGCTGTCCGGCCCGTTCGCCCTGTGCCTGCTCGACAGCGTCAACGGCCAGGCGCTGCTGGCGGTCGACCGGGCCGGCTGCCACGCGCTGCAGTACCAGTGCCGCGACGGCGACCTGCTGTTCGCCTCCTCGCTCAACGCCCTGCAGGCCCATCCGCAGGCGCGGCGCGAGCTCGACCCCCAGTCGCTCTACAACTATTTGTACTTCCACACGGTGCCGGGGCCGGCCACCGTGCACCAGGACTGCCGCCGCCTGCTGCCCGGCGAGTATCTGCACTTCCGCCGTGGCGCGGCGCGGCGCGGCCGCTATTGGCAGATCGACTACGACGAGGCGGCGGCGCGCCCGTTCGCGCCGCAGCGCGACGAGTTGATCGGCCTGCTCGAGGCGGCCGTGCGGCGCGCCGCCGGCGCCCACGCGGTCGGCGCCTTCCTCGGCGGCGGCACCGACAGCTCGACCCTGGCGGCCATGCTGGGCCGGGTCGGCGGCGCGCCGGCGCGCACCTATTCGATCGGCTTCGACGTGCCCGGCTACGACGAGGCGGCCAACGCCCGGCTGGCCGCGCGCCACGTCGGCAGCGTCCACCACGAGCACCGCGTGACGGCCGACGAGGTGGTCGCCGCCGTGCCGCGCCTCGCCGCCGTGTTCGACCAGCCGTTCGGCGACGCCGCGGCGGTGCCGGCCTTCTACTGCGCCCAGATGGCGCGGGCCGACGGCGTGCACCGCCTGCTGGGCGGCGACGGCGGCGCCGAGTTGTTCGGCGGCAATGAACGCTACGCCCGCCAGGCGGTGTTGGCGCGCTACGAGCGGCTGCCGGCGGTGCTGCGCCAGGCGCTGCTCGAACCGCTGCTGTTCCGTCTGCTGACGGGCGAACGGCCGGCGCTGCTGCGCAAGGCGCGCCGCTACATCGAGCAGGCGGTGCTGACCATGCCGGCCCGGCTGGGGAGCCACAACCTGCTGCAGGGCTACGGTCCGGGCCAGGTGCTGGAGCGCGACTTCCTCGCCGAGGTCGACGCCGGCGCGCCGCTGGGCCAGCTGGCCGAGGCCTACTCGCAGAGCCACGGGCTGAGCCAGATCAACCGCCTGCTGGCGCTCGACCTGCGCTTCACGCTGGCCGACAACGACCTGCCCAAGGTCAACAAGGCCTGCGAGCTGGCCGGCGTCGAGGTCGGCTATCCGCTGCTCGACGACGCCCTGGTGGCCTTCGCCGCGCGGCTGGCGCCCCGGCACAAGCTGGACGGCGTCCGGCTGCGGCCCTTCTTCAAGCAGGCGCTGCGCGAGGTGTTGCCGGGCGCCGTGCTGCGCAAGCGCAAGCACGGCTTCGGCCTGCCGCTCGGCCACTGGCTGCAGCGGCACGCCGGCCTGCAGGCGCTGGCCTACGACAGCCTGAGCGACCTGAAGGCACGCCGCATCGTGCGCGCCGACTTCATCGATACGCTGCTGGGGCGGCATCTGCCGCGCCATCCCGGCCACCACGGCACCATGGTCTGGGTGCTGATGATGCTCGAACAGTGGTTCGGGCAACGCGAGACGGCCGTTCACCCCCCCGAGGAGGCCCATGATGAGCTCGAAATACGCCAAGGATGAAGCGGCCTGGAACACCGGCGGGCACGAGGATTTCTACAGCTACTACGAGAAGCAGAGCGGCGGCGCGCTGGCGCGGCAGCGCTTCCTGACCATCCAGAGCACGCTGCTGCGCGCGCTGGGCGCGCCGGCCGGGCCGCTCGACGTGGCCGACATCGGCTGCGGCGCCGGCACCCAGGCGCGGCTGTGGGCCGACAAGGGCCACCGCGTGCGCGGCGCCGACATCAACGAGGCGCTGGTCGGGCTGGCGCGCCGGCGCGCCGAGCAGTCCGGCCTGGCGATCGAGTTCAGCGTCGCCTCGGCCACCGCCTTGCCCTGGGCCGACGCCTCGATGGACCTGTGCATCGCCCCCGAGCTGCTCGAGCACGTGGCCGACTGGAGCGCCTGCCTGGCCGAGATGGTGCGCGTGCTGCGCCCCGGCGGCGCGCTGTTCGTCAGCACCAGCAACCGCCTGTGCCCGCGCCAGGAGGAGTTCGCCCTGCCGCTGTATTCCTGGTATCCGGCCGTGCTGAAGCACCGCTTCGAGCATCTGGCGCGCACCACCCGGCCCGACCTGGCCGGCTACGCGACCTATCCGGCGGTCAACTGGTTCACCTACTACGGCCTGCGCCGCCACCTGGCGCGGCTCGGCGTGCGCAGCATGGACCGCTTCGACATGATGGACCTGGGCCAGCACGGCCGCCTGGCGGGCGCGGCGATCCGCCTGCTGCGGCGGCTGCCGCCGCTGCGCTTCCTCGGCCACGTGGCGACGCCGTACACGGTGGTGCTCGGCGTCAAAAACGGCGCCTGAGCCGGGGCCGGCGCGGCGCGGCGTCGCCGGGGCCGTCCGTCCGTCCGTCCGTATGCCGCCGCGGCCCGCCGTGCCGCTGCGCCGGGGCCAGCGGCCACGGCGCGCACCGTCGGCCGCCCCCGCCCGCCCGGCAGCTCAGTCGCCCATTGAGCGCGCCGTCCCGCGCGCCGTCCGGCTCTTGGCGGCGCGGGCGCCGACCGGCGGCACCGGCGCCGGCCGCGCGTCGCGCATCAGCACGCGCACGGCCGCCAGCGCCGCCATCAAATAATAGGGCACGTCGTAGTAGACCAGGCTGAGGAAGGCGCCGCCGACGGCGAAGCCGATCAGGCTCGCTTGCACCATCGTCGCCAGGCTGGCCGCCCAGCGCCACTCGTCGCGGCCGGCGCCCAGGCGGGCGATGGCCGCCGCCATGCGCCAGGTCAACACGCCGAGCAGCAGGTACAGGGCCAGGCCGACGAAGCCGTGCTCGCCGAGCACCTGGAAGTAGATGCTGTGGGCGGCGTGCACGTCGGTCGGGTTGGGCGCGTAGCGCAGGAAGGTGGACGGCTCGGAGATCTCGAAGCCGCCGCCGAAGAAGCGGTCGCGCGCCAGGTTGTAGGCCATGCGCCAGGCGTTGATGCGGCCCTGGGCCGAGTCGTCGACCTGGTAGTCGCCGATGCTGTCCATGCGGCTGCTCCAGCGCGCCGGCATGAACACCAGCAGCAGCGGCACGGCCAGCGAGACGATGCTGCCGAGCATCAGCTTGCGCCCGCTCTTGAACCACATGAACAGCACCATCGCGGCGATGGCCAGCAGGCCGCCGCGCGAATAGGAACCCAGCGCGGCCAGCGCCGACAGCAGCATGGCGCCGGTCAGGGCGTGGCGCAGCCAGCGCCGCGGCGTGTTCTGGTGCAGGTAGTACATCAGCGGAATGGTCATGATCAGGGCCAGGGCGATGGCGTTGTTGTCGCCGATGAAGCTGCCCTCCGGCCCCCAGACGCGCTCGGTGCCGCCGCTGCGCACGGTGAACACGCCGCCCTTGACGCCGTAGTAGCCGAGCGAGACGACCAGCACCCAGATCAGCCGGTGCACGTCCCGGCGGCTGCGGATGGCCATCATCGTCACCAGGCTCATCAGCATGATCTTCATCACCTTGTTCCACTGCCCGTAGGCGGCCGCCGGGAACAGGGCGAACAGGGTGGTGACGTTCATCCAGGCGATGAAGGCGAGCAGGAGCCAGGTGCAGGGCAGCGCGGGCAGGCCTCGGGGCCGCGGGCGACGACCAGGCTGAGCAGGGTGGCGACGCCGATCACGTAGGCGAAGGGGAAGGTTTGGGCAAAGCCCCAGCCCTGGGTGTGCGGGTTCATCACGCTGATCCACACCCACATCAGGACGCCGACGGCCGGCGCGCGCAGGATCAGCGGCAGGCTGCCGAAGACGATGAGGGTGACCAGGACGTCGCGCATGGGGGGATCTTGTTGATGTTGCTCAACGGAGTGGGGGCGCCGCTCAGTACACTGGACTCTCGGCCGCCCAACCATCTTATGACAGAGGAGTAGCGCGCTTGTTGACCGTTCTCATGGCCAGCCACAACGGCGCCGCGACCCTGCCCGCCGTGCTGGACGCGTATTGCCGGCTCAGCGCGCCGGCCGGCGGCTGGCGTCTGTTGCTGGTCGACAACGACAGCGACGACGCCACCGCCGCGCTGGCGGCCGGCTACGCCGGGCGGCTGCCGCTGCAGGTGCTGCGCGAGGCCAGGCGCGGCAAGAACGCGGCGCTCAACACCGGCCTGGCGGCGGCGCTGGCCGCGCCCGGCGACGGCGCCGAGCTGCTGGTGTTCAGCGACGACGACGCCGCGCCGCGGCCGGACTGGCTGCTGCGGCTGAGCGAGGCGGCCGCCGCCCAAGCCGGTTTCGCCGTGTTCGGCGGCGCCATCGTCGCCGACTGGGGCGCGGCGCCGCCCGACTGGGTGTTGCGCCGGGTGCCGCTCGGGCTGACCTACGGCCTGACCGCGCCGGGCCGGGCCGCCGGGCCGGTGTGCCCGGGCCTGGTGTGGGGCGCCAACATGGCGGTGCGCCGCGCCGTGTTCGAGGCCGGCCACCGCTTCGACGAGACGGTCGGGCCGAACGGCGCCTCCTACGCCATGGGCAGCGAGACGGAGCTGACCCGGCGCCTGCACGCGGCCGGCCAACGCAGCTGGTTCGTGCCGGCGGCGGTGGTGGCCCACCACATCCGCCCGGCCCAGCTGGGCGCGGCCGACATCCTGCGGCGCGCCTGGCGCTTCGGCCGCGGCAAGTTCCGCCAGGACGCGCCCGGCGTCTTCCCGGAACTGCTGGGCCTGCCGCGCTGGATGTACAAGCGCGCGCTGCTCGAGGCGCTCGGCTGGCTGGGCGCGCGCGGCGACGCCGGGCGCCGCTTCGGCCACCGCTGGGAGCTGGCCTATCTGGGCGGCTACGCGCGCGAGGCCTGGCTCGGCCCGCCGCGGGGCGGCAAGAAGGTGCTGCTCACCAGCTATTCCGGCGGGCTGGGCGGCATGGAGCTGCGCATGGCGCAGGAGTGCCGCTTCCTGGCGGCGGCCGGCTACCGCAGCGCGCTGGCGCTGCCGCGCTTCGCCGGCTTCGAGGCCTGGGCCGGCGGGCTGCGCCGCGAGAGCCTCGAGGTGTCGGCGTTCGCGCCGCCGTGCTTCTTCGAGCAATGGCGCTGGCGCCGGCTGAACCTGTGGCGGGCGCGCTGCTGGAGCTGGCTGGCGCTGCGCCGGCGCCGCGCCGACCTGGTCCACGTCGCCTTCTGCTGGACCCACTACGGCGCCTCGGCGCTGTGGCTGGCGCGGCGCTGCGGCCTGGCGGCGGTGGTCAGCGTGCACAACGCCTTTCCGCCGGTCCAGGTCGGCGACTGGCACCGGCCGCTGCTGCGCCAGGCCTTCGCCGGCGTGCGCGGGGTCTACGCCGTGTCGGACTCGGCCATGCAGCACTTCCTCGCCCTGTACCGCGACTATCTGCCGGCCACGGCGCGGCTGGCGGTGATCCCCAACTGCGTCGACACGGCGCGCTTCCGGCCCTCGGCGGCGCGGCGGGCCGAGGCGCGGCTGCGCCTCGGCCTGCCGTCCGGCGCGCTGCTGCTGGGCAGCGCCGCCCGGCTGGCCCGGCAGAAGCGGCCGCAACTGCTGCTGGCGCTGCTGGCGGCCCTGCTGCCGCGCTTTCCCCACCTCTATCTGGTGCTGATCGGCGACGGCCCGCTCGAGGCCGAGCTGCGCGCCCGGGCCGAGCGCGACGGCCTGGCCGGGCGCGTGCTGTTCGCCGGCTTCCAGCGCGACGTCGAGCAATGGCTGCCGGCGCTGGACCTGCACCTGCTGCTCAGCAGCACCGAGGGCTTCGGCATCGCCACCATCGAGGCGATGGCCTGCGGCGTGCCGGTGGTGGGCAGCGAGGTGCCGGGCACGGCCGACGTGCTGCGCGGCAGCGCCGGCGGCCTGCTGGTGCCGGCCGACGACCCGGCGGCGACGGCGGCGGCGGTCGCCGCGCTGCTGGCCGACGCGCCGCGGCGCGCCCGCATGGGGCGGCTGGCGCGCGCCGAGGTGCAGGCCAAGTACGCCCAGGCGCTGGTGGGCGAGCGCATCGCCGCCTTCTACCGCGGCCTGCTGTGAGGCGGCCCGGTGAGCGCGCTGCGGCGGTCGCTGCTGTTCTCCTTCGCCGAGAAGTACCTGCTGCTGCTGCTGGCCACGCTCGGCTCGATGGTGCTGGCCAGGGCGCTCACGCCGGCCGAGATCGGCGTCTACTCGGTGGCGGCGGTGCTGGTCGGCATGGCCCAGGTGGTGCGCGACTTCGGCGTCGGCCAGTACCTGATCCAGGAGAAGGAGTTGACGCCGGACAAGCTGCGCGCCGCCCTCGGCGCCAGCCTGCTGGTGGCCTGGCCGCTGGCGGCGCTGCTGGTGCTGCTGGCGCCGGCGCTGGCCGGCTTCTACCACCAGCCCGCCCTGCGCGCGGTGCTGCAACTGCTGGCGCTCAACGTCGCGCTGGTGCCGTACAGCGCCGTCGCGCTGCCGCTGTTGCGGCGGCGGATGCGCTTCGCCGCGATCTTCTCGATCAACCTGACGCACAGCCTGGCGCAGCTGGGCTGCTCGGTGGCGCTGGCGCTGCTCGGCTTCGGCGCCCTGAGCCTGGCCTGCGGCGCGTTGGCCGGCACGCTGGCGGCGACCTGCGCCAGCCTGTGCTGCCGTCCGGCGGGCGCGGCGCTGTGGCCGGGCCGGCGCGGCATCGCGGCGGTGCTGCGCTTCGGCGCCTATTCGACCGCCGGCGGCCTGGTCGACGAGGCCGGCGTGGCGGCGCCGGAACTGGTCATCGGCCGCATGATCGGCGTGGCCGAGGTCGGCATCTTCGGCAAGGCCAACGGTCTGCTCGGGCTGTTCAACCAGGCCGTCACCAGCGCCGTCTCGCCGGTGGTGTTCCCGCTGTACGCGGCGCGCGCGCGCGGCGGCCTCGACGCCAAGCAGGCCTATTTGACCACCGTCGCCTACATCACCGCGCTGGCCTGGCCGTTCTTCGGCTTCGTCGGCGTGATGGCCGACGCTTTGTTGGACCTGTTGTACGGGCCGCAATGGCGGGCGGCGGCGCCCTTGATACGGGTCATGTGTTTTTCCTCGGCCTTCTATAGCATGTTCAGCATGGCCCGCTATCTGTTGGTGGCGCTGGGCCAGGTCAAGGCCCAGGCCGGGCTGGACGCGGCGGCGGTGCCCGTGCGGGTGGCGGCGCTGCTGCTGGCGGCGCCCTTCGGCCTGTACTGGGTGGCCTGGGCGGTGGTGCTGGGCGCCCTGTACCGCGGCTGGTTGACCTACCGCTGCCTGGCCCGCCTGGCCGGACTGCGCTGGGGCGAGCTGCTGCTGGCGGTGGCGCGCAGCGCGCCGCTCGCCGCGCTCAGCTGCGCCGGCGCGGCGCTGGCGCGGCACTGGCCGGCGCTGCCGGACGGCCCGGCGCGGCTGGCGCTGGCCGGCGCGGCGGCCTTGCTGTTGTGGTTGTTGGGCATCGGCCTGCTGCGCCATCCGCTGGCGGCCGAGTTCGCGCTGGCCCGGCGCCGCGCCTGGGCGCTGCTGGTCAAGTGAGGGAGGGCGGTGATGCGTATCGGCATATTGTCGTATCCGATGCTGTTCCAGCGCGAGGGCGGCCTGCAGATCCAGGTGCGCGAAACCATCGCCGCGCTCAACCGGCTGCGCGACGAGGCGCTGCCGCGCATGCGCGTCGAGCTGGTCGACCCCAACCGCGACCGGCTGGCCAGCTACGACCTGATCCATGTCTTCTCGGCCATCAACGGCAACCACCGCATCGTCGAGTCGGCCTGCGACGCCGGCGTGCCGGTGGTGCTGTCGCCCCTGCTGTCGCCGGTCTGGAACCGCGCCGCCGGCTGGCGCGCCCGCCTGGCCGACCGCCTGGCCGGCCGCCTGACCGACTGGAACGTGCAGACCAGCTACGCCCAGTCGAAGCGGGCGCTGCAGCTGGCGCGGCTGGTGATCGCCCTCGGCCGGCCCGAGCGCGACGCCATCCGCGCCGGCTTCCTGATCGACGAGGCGAAGATCCGCGTGCTGCCCAACGGCGTCAGCCCGCATTTCTTCCACGCCGACGGCGCCCTGTTCCGCCACCGCAGCGGCTTGGAGTCTTCGTGCTGATGGTCGGCGCCATCTCGCCGTACAAGAACCAGCTCGGCCTGGTGCGCGCGCTGGCCGGCGCCGGCCTGCCGGTGGTGCTGATCGGCAGCGCCCAGCGCGCCGACCAGGGCTATCTGCAGTCGCTGCTGCACACGCCGGGGGTGCGCTGGCTGGGCCAGGTCGAGCACGACGATCCGCTGCTGGCCAGCGCCTACGCGGCCGCCTCGGTGCTGGCGCTGCCCAGCCAGGGCGAGGTGATGCCGCTGACGGTGCTCGAGGCGCTGGCCAGCGGCACGCCGGTGGTGATGACCGACCAGAGCGCGCTCGAACTGCCCGGGGCCGGCTTCGCGCTGCGCCAGATCGGCTGGAACGACGGCGCCGGCCAGCGCCGCGCCGTCTGCGCGCTGGCCGACGCGCCGCCGGAGCGGGCCGCCGTGCGCGCCCTGGTGGCCGAATACAGCTGGCCGCGGGTGGCGGCGGCGATCGCGCGCTGCTATGTCGAGCTGCTGGCGCTGCCGGAGGGCGTCGATTGTGCTGTTTAACTCCTTCGGCTTCCTGTTGTTCTACCTGCCGGCGGTGCTGGCCGGCTACTTCCTGCTGGGCGCGCGCTGGTCGGCCGCCTGGCTGGCGCTGGCCTCGCTGTTGTTCTACGGGTGTTGGGACTGGCGCTACCTGCCTTTGCTGCTGGCCTCGATCGGCGTCAACTTCGGCGCCGCGCGCGCCATCGCCGGCGCGGCGGGCGCCGGCCGCAAGCGCCGCCTGGCCGCCGCCGTCGCCGCCAACCTGCTGTTGCTGGCCTACTACAAGTACGCCAACTTCTTCGTCGACACGGCGCGCGCCCTGGGCGCCGACTGGCAGGCCTGGAGCGTCGTGCTGCCGATCGGCATCTCCTTCTTCACCTTCACGCAGATCGCCTTCCTGGTCGACTGCTACCGCGGCCAGGTGCGCGAGTTCCGCCCGGTCCATTACGTCCTGTTCGTCAGCTACTTCCCCCACCTGATCGCCGGGCCGGTGTTGCACCACAAGGAGATGATGCCGCAGTTCGCCGACCCGCGGGCGGCGCGGCCGCAGGCCAGCAACTTCGCCGTCGGCCTGTCGATCTTCGTGCTCGGCCTGGCCAAGAAAATCCTGATCGCCGACAACCTGTCGCCGCTGGTCGGCCCGGTGTTCGCCGCCGGCGCCGAGCCGCCGTTGCTGGAGGCCTGGATAGGCGCGCTGGCCTACACCTTCCAGCTGTACTTCGACTTCTCCGGCTACTCCGACATGGCGATCGGCCTGTCGCGCCTGTTCGGCGTCAAGCTGCCGCTGAACTTCAACTCGCCCTACCGGGCCGCCAACATCGCCGAGTTCTGGCGCCGCTGGCATATGACGCTGTCGCGCTTCCTGCGCGACTACCTGTACATTCCACTGGGCGGCAACCGCGGCGGCGCGGCGCGGCGTTGCCGCAACCTGATGCTGACCATGTTGCTCGGCGGCCTGTGGCACGGCGCCGGCTGGACCTTCGTCGCCTGGGGCGGCCTGCACGGCGCCTATCTGGTGCTGCACCAGGGTTGGCGCCGGCTGGCCGGCGCCCGCCCGCCCGGCCGGGGCGGCGCCGCGCTGACCTTCCTGGCGGTGCTGCTGGCCTGGGTGGTGTTCCGCGCACCCGATCTGCACACGGCCGGCAACATCCTGGCGGCGCTGGTCGGCGCCAACGGCATCGGCCTGCCGCACGGCATGGCCGACCTGGCGCCGGCCTTCGCCCGGCTGGGCCTGCATCCGGCCTTCGACGGCATCCGTTGGATCGATTTCGGCGCGCCCGGCGTGCCGACCCTGGCGCTGGCGGCCGCGCTGGCCTTTCTGGCGCCCAACACCCAAGAAATATTCTTTCAATACGAGCCCGCGATTGAAAGAATATTCCAGCGCCTGCACCGGCCCGCCGTGGCCTGGCATCCGGCCACGGCCTGGAGCCTGGGCATGGCGGCGCTGTTCGTCTGCTGCCTGGTCAGCATGAACAAGGTCACCGAGTTCCTCTACTTCCAATTCTAGCCATGCATGCTTCCGACAACCCCCAATGGCGCAGCTATGTGGCCACCTTCTGCGCCGCCAGCGCGCTGGTGGCCGGCGCGGTGACCACCCTCAACTACGTGGTCGACCCGTATTTGACCCACCAGTGGGACACGCCGCAGGTGCAGCGCCTGCGCCCGCCGCGCGAGAAGCTCAGCGCCTGGAGCAAGACCTACGCGATGGCCAGGTTCCGCCCGGCCGTGGTCTACCTGGGCAACTCGCGCACCGAGCTGGGCCTGCCGACGCGGGGCCCCGTGTTCGCCGGCAGGGACGTGTTCAACAGCGCGCTGTCGGGCGCCTCGGTCGGCGACGCCATCGCGCTGGCCGAGCACGCCAGGCGGGTCAGCCGGCTCGACGTGGTGGTGTGGGGCATCGATCCGCCCTCGTTCTCGATGGAGGAGGGCAACACCGAGCTGGACCGGGAGTTGATCGCCGGCGGCCCCCACTACCTGTGGCGGCGCGGCCTGCTCAATCTGCGCCGCGCGCTGGCGCTCGACATGACGCAGGACTCGATCCGCCTGTTGCGCGGCGCCTTCGGCGCGGTCTGCCACTCCAGCCTGGTGTTCCACGGCACGCGCGACGACCGCTGCCTCGACCTGCGCGTCGGCGGCTGGGTCGGCACCGAGGCGGCGGTGCTGCCGCGCACGCGCGAATACATCCGCGCCTCCGGCCCCACCGCCGAGGCCTTCAGCGCCTTCGAGGCCAGCGTCGGGGCGCTGTGCGGCGACGGCGCCAAGGTGCGCCTGTACATCAACCCGACCCACGCGATGATGCTCGACGCGCTGTACTGGGCCGGCAAGTGGGCGCCGCTGGAGGCCTGGCAGCGCGGCCTGGCGGCGCTGGCCGGGCGCCAGCGCGGGCGCGGCTGCGACGTGCGGGTCTACGACTTTTCCGGCTACAACAGCATCACCACCGAGACGCTGCCCCAGGTGAGCCGGCGCAACATGATGGAACATTACTGGGAAACCTCGCACTACCGCGGCCATGTCGGCCGCATGATCCTGGGCCGCATCTTCGGCGCCGCCGACGTGGCGCCGCCGGCCGATTTCGGCGTCGAATTGTTGCCGGAGACGATGGACCTGCACCTGGCCGCGCTGCGCGCCGGGCGCGAACGCTACCACCGCGAGCACGCCGCCGAGACGGCGCTGGCCAGGGGCGTGGTGGCCGAGCGCAAGCGCGCGGCGCGCTGAGCGGGCCCAAGCCCGCCCAAGCCCGCTCAATCCCGACTCAATCCCGGCGCAACACGGCGCAACCCTTCTCGCAGGGCCGGCTGCTTTGCTGCAGCTCGGGGAATTCGGCGCCCCAGCGGCGCAGGATGGCCTGCTCGTCGGGCCGGCCGGCGTCGTCGAGGAAGACGGCGGCGCGCGGCGCCAGGCGCGGGAACAGCAGCGGCCCGGCCGGATAGCGGGCCAGCGGCGCGGTGGCCTGAGGCGGCCCGTCGATCACCAGCATGGCGATGGCCGGCCCGGCCGGCAGGCCGGCGGTGGCGTACCACGGCCAGCTCTGCCCGGCCAAGGGCTGCGGCAGCAGCTCGGCGTCGAGCACCTCGGCCCAGTCGGCCAGGCCGTGGCGGCGCAACTGCTGGCGCGTTTGCTCGGCGTAGCGCGGCTCGTGCTCCAGGCTGTAGACCTTGCCGCCGCCGTTGAGCTGCATGCAGCGCGCCAGCACCAGCGTCGAGGTGCCGCTGCTGCACTCGACGACGACGCCGGGCCGCTCGGCCAGGGCGTGGCGCGCCAGCTCGAGCAGGAAGTCGGGCGAGGCGGCCCAGCCGCGCGTGCCGGGCAGGCCGTGGCGCAGGTCGAGGTCGACGTACAGGGCCTGCAGCGCCTCGATCTGGCGGAACAGCGCGGCCGTGTCGTGGCGCGACTGGTCGCGCGACTCGTACAGCAGCAGGTGGACGCGGCGCAACTTGTGCAGCCCGACCAGGCACAGCAGAAGAATGGCGGCGCTCAACAGCGCCTGGGCGTAGGACGGCATGGCGACTCCTTTCTGGTGTTAGCGGAAGCGGCTCCAACCCTGTTCGGCGACGCGGCGCAGCGAGTTGAACCAGGCGGCCCGCACCGCTTGCTGCGGCGGGATGGCCGGCATCGCCTCCAGCGCCAGCTCGGAGAACAGGCTGGTGCGGAAGCGTTCGCGGTGTTGGCCGAGGAAGGCGCAGAGCTGCTCGAAGCGGCGGATGTTGAGGCGGTGCGGGGTGGGCGGGCGGCCGGCGCCGCGCTTCTTGACCAGCTCGAAGCTGTGCAGCACGATGACGAAGGCGTACCAGCCGGCGCGCCAGGCGCCCTGCAGGGCGTCGCGCATCTCGCCGAAGGAGCAGGCGCACAACTGGGCGTGGCGGGCGTGGCCGGGAAAGTCGCCGAAGGAGGCGATGGGGAACTCCCAGACGCCGTCGATGGCCTGCGGCTGGGCCAGCCGGCGGCCGCCCCAGTCGCCGTTGACGAAGGCGGCGTTGTAGCTGCTGTCGATGGCGATGCCGTTGCGCGCCAGCGCGCGCAGCGTGTCGAGGTTGCCGCCGTAGCTGCCGGCGCGGAAGGCCTGCACGCGCGGCACGCCGGCCGCCGCCAGGTTGGCCAGGCCTTTGCGGATGAGCACGGTCTGCTGCTCCAGCGGCAGCTCGCTCAGGTACTGGCAATGGGCCGGCGGCAGCTCGGGGTCGTCCAGTTCGCCGAGCCATTCGGTGTGCAGGTGCAGCTGCACCTCGTGGCCGCCGGACTGCACCAGCGCGGCGATGTGGGCCAGCGGCGCCGGGCCGGCGCGGGCGGCGAACAGGGCCTCGACGAAATAGCTGGCGCGCAGGCCGTGGCGGTTCAGGCGGGCGATCTGGAAGGGCAGGCCGAAGGCGCCGGCGCCGGTCTGGCCGTGGATGTCGGCGGCGATCTCGTCGGCGAAGTCGGCCTTGTCGGCCGGCAGCGGACGGGTCGGCCAGTCGGGCACCGTGGGCCACAGCTCGGTGTCGACGGTCAGGAAGACCCGCAGCACGTGCTCGGCGCTCATGCCCGCCTCCCGTGGCCGCGCGCCGCGCGGGCGCGCGCCATGCCGGCGCGCCTCATGGCCGGCGCCCGGCGCCGGGCCGGGCGGCCAAGGCGTCGTACACGGCCAGATAGGCGCCGGCCATGGCCAGCAGGCTGTGCTCGGCCAGCACCAGGCGGCGGGCGCGGGCGCCGTGGCGCTGGGTCAGGCCGGGGTTGCGGTAGTAGTCGGCGATGGCGTCGGCCAGCAGTTGCGGCGCGCCCGGCGGCACCAGCGTGCCGGTGCGGCCGGGCTGCACCAGCTCGGCGTTGCCGCCGACCGCCGTGGCCACCACCGGCAGGCCGCTGGCCATCGCCTCGAGGATGGCGTCGCGGCCGCCCTCGACCAGCGCCGGCTGGACGAACAGGTCCATGGCCCGCATCAGCTGGGCGACGTCGTCGCGGGCGCCCGGCAGCCAGGCCAGCTCGGCCGCGCCGGCCCGCTCGAGCAGCTCGAGGCAGGCGGCGCGGCAGGGGCCGTCGCCGACGACGAGCAGGCGCAGCCGGGCGCGCGGCGACTCCTCCTCGGCCAGCAGCAGCAGGAAGGCGCGCACCAGGCCGGCGCAGTCGCGCGTGTCGACCAGGGCGCCGACGGCGCCGACGACGAAGGCGCCCTCGCACAGGAAGCCGGCCGGGCCGACCGCCGCCGCCGGGCCGAGGCGGGGGTGGAAGCGCAGGCTGTCGACGCCGTCGCCGATGCGGCTGACCCGGGCCGGGCGGGCGCCGATGCTGTCGACCAGCCAGCGTTCGAGCTCGCGGCTGACGGCGACGAACTGGCCGACCAGGGGGCGCAGCAGGCGCCGCAACAGCCGGTAGCGGCGGCCGCGGCCGTGCAGCTCGGGCGTCGCGGCGGCGTGCTCGCCGTGCACGCGCAGGCGGATGCCGGCGGCGGCGGCCAGCAGCTGGCCCTCGATGCCGGCCAGGTTGCGGGTGTGGATCAGGTCGGGCCGCAGCCGGCGCAGCACATGGAACAGGCGCAGATAGTGGCCCCAGTCCTTGCCCTCGCGCTTGTGCAGGCTGATGACCTCGACCCCGGGCCGGCGCAGCGCCTCGGCCAAGGTGCCGGCCTCCTTCATGCAGACGATGGCGTGGCGGTAGCGCTCGGGCGGCATGTGGTTGATCAGGTGCACCAGGTCGTTTTCCAGGCCGGCGCCGAGCTGGTGCACCAGGTGCAGCACCAGCGGCGCGGCGCGCCGTTCTTCGCGCTTGAGTCCCTTGCTATCGGGCGGCATGGCGCAGGCTCTCGTCTATGCTCGGCAGCAGCGCCTCGAGCAGGGCGCGCAGGGCCGGCTCGGCCTGCTCGGGCCGCTCGTCGAAGGGCGCGGCGACGGCGATCTCGGCGCCGTGTTCGGCCTCGCCGAACAGCTTGTTCTTGGCCAGCATCAGCTTGAGCAGTTGCGGGCTGCTGAGCTCGACGCCGGTCTGGCGGTACCAGCGCCACACCAGCAGGCGCCGCTCGGCGGCCTGGACGATGGTGGCGCGCACGCGCAGCGTGCGCCCGCCCAGGCGCACGCTGCGCACGCTGGTGGCCAGTTCGTGCCATTGCGGCAGTCCGGCCTCGACCCGGCGCCGCACCGGTGTCAGCAGTTCGGCGCCCTTGGCTTGGCTGGCGTACCAGCTCAGTTGCAGCGTGGCCTCGGTGGTGCCGTCGCTGAGTCTGGCGGAGTAGCGCCGTGGCTGGCCGGCGTGCAGCACGTGCCAGTCGTCCGGCGCCAGCGGGCTGGCGTGCCAGGGCGGCGGCGGCGCCAGCGGCAGGGGGGCCGGCGACAGGGGCGCGCCGGCGCCGGCGGCCGGCGCCGGACGCGCCAGCAGATGCGCGGCCAGCGGCGGCCAGAGCGCCGCCAACAGCACGCAGGCGGCGGCCGCGCGCGCCGTGGCGGCGCCGTGGCGCGGCGCGGCCGGGGCCGGGGCCGCCGGGCGGCCGGCGGCGGGCGCCTGGCGCCACCTGGCGCCGATCCAGAACAGCAGCAGGGAGACCAGGCCGAAGAAGATCCAGCCGTAGACCAGGTGGTCGATGCCGACCGCCAGTCGCATGTCGCTGAAGTGGCCGACCAGCACGATCAGGTAGGCGCGCACGCCGTTGGCCAGCACCGGCAGCAGCAGGGCCGCCGCCATGAAGGCCAGGCGGCGGCTCCGGCTGCGGTAGTTCAGGTAGGCGTACAGGGCGCCCAAGGCGACCGAGGCGATGACGTAGCGCAGGCCGCTGCAAGCCTCGACCACCGACCAGTTGCCGCTGGGGAGGCTCAGGTAGTTGTTCTCCAGGAACACCGGTATCGCGCTCAGGCGCAGCGCGGCGGCGGTGAAGCGGGCGGTGAAATCCATCAGCGGCGGCACGAAGACCTCGCCGAAGGGCACGGCCAGCAGCAGGTAGCCGAGCGGGAAGGCGAGCGCCCGGGTCAGGACCGGGCCGGACAGGGCCAACACGGCGGCCGGCAGCATCGCCACGAACAGGTATTGCTGCAGCACCTGGACGTTGGCCACCGTGGCCAGCAGCCAGGCGGCGCCCAGCAGGAGCAGCGCGGCCAGGCCGGCGCCGGCGGGCCGGCGCGGCAGGGCGGCCAGCGCGGCGCGCCGGCGCCAGACCAGCCAGGCGCTGATGGGCGGGATGGCGAAGCCGTGCGTGAAGGTCTCCGAGCGCAGCCACAGGGCCACCATCGCCGCCGCCGTCTGCCAGTACAGCAGCAACAGCACCGCCAACACGGCGAGCAACAGCAGCAGGTCGCTCCGTCCGGCCCGCTCGGCGAGGGCGCCGGGCCGGACGGCTGCCAACGCCGCGCCGGGCGCGCTCATGGCCGCCGCTCCGCCGCGCCCGCGCAGGCGGCGGCTATGCTCGGCAGCGCGGCGGCGGCGGCGCTCGGTCCAGGCTGCATCATGCGCTCCCAAGAAAGGCTTGCTCGATCGGTTAGGGCGGCGGCCGCGCCGGCCGGCGCGGCGCCTCGCTTGTCGCCGCGCCGGCGCGGCGCCATGTCCGGTGGCAACGCGGAAGTTGGCGCGCCGACACCGCCTGGCGGTGCCGTGGCGCCGGGCGTGAACTTAGAATATGCCAGCCCTGCGGCCCGTCGGGTTGAGACCGCGCAAGGACCGGCGCGCCGATGCCCGCGTCCGCCATCGGTCCGCCGGCCGCCGTCAGCGGGCGTGCGCGCCGCGCCGTTGCAGCCAGGCGTCGACCACGCCGGCGATGCGGCCGGCCGCCTGGCCGTCCCACAGCGCCGGCCGGCGGCCGGTCTTGCCGCCGTGCCGCAGGATGTCCTCGCACAGCGCCAGGATCACCGCCGGGTCGTGGCCGGCCACCGTGTTGCTGCCCTCGCTGACGGTGATCGGCCGCTCGGTGTTCTCGCGCAGCGTCAGGCAGGGCACGCCGAGCGCGGTGGTCTCCTCCTGCACGCCGCCGGAGTCGGTCAGCACCACGCTGGCGTCCTTCATCAGGCCGAGCATCTCGAGGTAGTCGGCCGGCGGCAGGCAGGCCACGCCGGGCGCGTCGGGCGGCGGCAGCAGGCCGCCCTCGCCCAGGCGGGCGCGGGTGTGCGGGTCGAGCGGGAAGATCACCGGCAACTGCTGGCTGATCTTGCGCACCGCCGCCATCAGCTTGCGCAGGCGCGCCGGGTGGTCGACGTTGGCCGGCCGCTGCAGCGTCAGCACGGCGTAGCGCTGGCCCGCCGCCAGCAGGTCGCGCCGGCCGGCCCTGGCCAGCACGGTGGCGGTCGGCACCGCGCGCGGCAGTTGCGCCAGCAGCGAGTCGATCATGACGTTGCCGACGTGGTGGATGCGGGCGGCGGCGACGCCCTCGAGCAGCAGGTTGTTGAGCGCCGCCGGCTCGCTGGTGAACAGCAGTTCGGCCAACTGGTCGGTGAGCACCCGGTTGATCTCCTCGGGCATGCGGCGGTCGTAGCTGCGCAGGCCGGCCTCGACGTGCAGCACCGGCACGCCCAGCTTGGCGGCCACCAGCGCGCAGGCCAGCGTCGAGTTGACGTCGCCGACCAGCAGCACGGCCTGCGGCGCCAGGCGGCGCAGCGCCGGCTCGAAGCGGCGCATCACCTCGGCGGTCTGCTGGGCGTGGCTGGACTGGCCGACGGCCAGGTCGAGCTGTGGCGGCGCCAGGCCGAGCGCGGCGAACTGGCGGGCGTCCATCGCCGCGTCGTCGTGCTGGCCGGTGTGCACCAGGCTGACGTCGACGGCCGGCCGCAGCCGCCCCAGCGCGGCCAGGATGGGCGCCATCTTCATCAGGTTGGGGCGCGCCGCGACGACGCAGAGGAGGTGGGCGCGGTGCGGGGGGACGGTGTCGGGCATGGCGGGCTCCGGGCGGGTTGGAACGGCAGGGATGGACGGGGCGGGTGGGGCGCGGCTCAGAACAGCACGGACAGGGTGGCGGCGGCGCCGTTCTCGCGGTAGCCGCCGCCGGCGCTGCTGGCGTGCCAGCTGTGGCGCAGGTCGACGCTGGCGCTCAGCTTGGGCCGCAGCTGGCGGCTCAGGCCCAGCGCCAGGGTGGCGTTGCGGTCGCGCCGGCCGATGTCGGGCGCGGCGGCGACGGCGTAGTTGGCGTTGACGTTCAGGTTGTTGCGCGCCGACATGCGCCAGGACCAGCCGGCGTGCAGGCTGGTCTGCCGGGTGTGCTCCTGCTGCGCCAGCTCGGCCGGGCCGAGCAGCGGGCTGTCGATGGCGCTGCTGGTCTGGGCGCTGCGCCGGCTGCCGCCCAGGCCCAGCGCCAGCGTGCTCTTCGGCGTCGAGTACAGCGCCGACAGGTTCCACTGCTTCTGCAGGAAATAGTTGTGGCTGAGATAGTTGACGTTGCCGGCGTTCGGCCCCTGCAACTGGCTGTAGCGCAGGAAGGCGTTGATGACCTGGATGCGCAGCAGCGGATCGGGGATGCGGCCGGCCCACAACTGGTAGAGGAAGTTGCCCAGGTCGGCCGGCGGCAGGCGCTGCAGCTGTTCCTGGCTGCTGGTGATGTCCTCGCCGTAGCTCAGGCCGAGCACCAGGTGGCGCATCTGGTGGCGCGCGTCGAGGCTGTAGGTGTTGCCGAAATAGCGGCGGCCGACGCTGGCGGCGACGCTGCTGCGCGGCGACGGCGACCAGCTCAGTCCGCTGGACCAGTGGCGTCCGCCCGGCGCGCCGCCCAGCGCCTGGTAGTCGTTGCTCTCGCGGCCGGCGCTGGCGAACCACGACAGGCGCGGCCGCAGCGGCACGCGCAGCGTCAGCGTGGCGTCGCGCCGGGTCACTTGCGCCAGCGCGGCGTCGCTGTCGCGCCGTTGCCCGACGGCGGCCTCCCAGTTCCAGCCGCCGGCGCGGTTGTCGCCGACCAGCCGCAGGCCGGCCTGCTGGCTGTGGGCGCGCAGCAGGGCGCCGCTGCTGCTGGCCTGGTAGGTGTAGCGCAGCTCGGCCTCGGCCAGGCCGCGGAAATGGTGCTTCAAATAGGGGCTCAGGCTGGCGCTGCGCACCGTGCCGCTGTTGCCGCCGAGCTGGGCGGGGTCGCTCTGCTGCGGGCCGAAGGCGGAGATGTTCTGCTGGCTGACGCTGGCCTGGCCGTCGACATACAGCCAGTCGGCCAGCGCCTCGGCGTGGCCGGCGGCGTCGAGCTGGTGCTTGAGCCGGCTCGGCGAGCGGCTGTAGGCCAGCCGCTGCAGCGCGTAGTCGAGCGCCAGCGTCAGGCGCGGGCCGCGCGCCTGGACGGCGACGCCGGGCGCGATCTCGCTGCTGAACTCGGCGCGGGCCTGGGCCGGCGCACTCAGCGCCATGTTGTCCGAATAGGCCTGGCGCAGCCGCAAGGTCGGCGTGACGCGCCAGTCGGCGGCGGCGGCCGGCCAGCAGCAGGCCGCCGCCAGCGCGGCCAGCGCGGCCAGCGGCGGCGCCGGCCGGCTAGTCGTAGTAGCCATAGTAGTCGCTGCCGGGGAAGGCGCGGATCTTGTTGTAGATCAGGTTGACGTGGGCGCAGGGGTCGAGCTGGCGCAGCGCCTCGCGCACCGCGTGCTGCGTGGTGGTCTCGGCCTCGACCACCAGCACCACCTGGCCCATCTGCGCCGCCAGCACGCTGGCCTCGGTGGTGATCAGCAGCGGCGGCGAGTCGAAGATGACGACCCGGTCGGCGTAGCGCTCGGCGATCTCCTTGAGCAGGCGGCGCATGCTGCGGCTGGCCAGCAGCTCGGTGGCGTGCTTGTTGGCGCGGCCGGCCGGCAGCACGCTGAGGGTGGCGACGTTGGTGCGCAGGATCACGTCGGCCAGCGCCAGCTGGTCGTTGAGCAGGATGTCCATCAGGCCCGGCTCGGCGCCCAGGCCGAGCACCTTCAGCACCGACGGCCGGGCCACGTCGGCGTCGACCAGCAGCACCGTGATGTCGCGCTCCATGGCGATGCTCATGGCCAGGTTGACGGCGCAGTAGGTCTTGCCCTCGCCGGGCAGGGCGCTGGTGACGACGATCAGGTTGCCCTGCGGGATGGCCGCGCCGTCCTCGCCGCGGGCGCGGCGCAGCAGCGGCCGCTTGATCAGGCGGAAGTCCTCGGCGGCCGGCGTGCGCCCGCCGTCGTGGGTGACCATGCCCAGCTGGCGCAGCCGGTCCAGGTCGATCTCGACGTGGCGCGGCGCCGGCGCGGCGGCCGGCAGGCGCGCCGCGCCGGACTGCTCGGGTAGCGCATCGTTGGGGGGCATCGCGGTCCTCCTATTTGAGCACGGCGGCGGCCAGCACGCCGCCGTAGGTCAGGAACAGGCCGAGCAGCGCGGCGGCGAAGCCGTAGCGGCCGCGGCGCCGCTTGACCAGCTCGGCGCGGGTCCAGTTCATCGACACCGTGCCGAGCACCGGCAGGCCGGTCGCCTCGCGCAGCTGCGCCGGGCTGAGGTAGGTGGGGCGCACCTGGCTGATCAGCAGGGCGGTGGCGGCGCCGACCAGCAGGGCGCCGGCCAGCACGGCGGAATACAGCAGCGGCCGCTTGGGCCCGACCGGGGTCATCGGCACGGTCGGCGGGTCGATGATCTTGAAGCTCATCATCTCGGTGGTCGAGCTCAGGTCGCCCGACAGCTTGGCCGCCTCGCGCCGGCCGATCAGCTTCTCGTAGTTGTCCTTGTTGATCAGGTAGTCGCGGTTGAGCTGGGCCAGTTGCGACTCGACCTCGGGCACGGCGTTGCTCTGCGCCAGCAGGCGGGCGTTGCGCGCGGTGAACTCCTGCACCCGCGCCTTGATCGAGGCGACGCGGGCGTCGGCCTCGGCCAGCGCCACCTTGAGCTGCTGCAGCATCGGGCTGTAGTTCTTGCCGGGGTCGGCGTTGGCGCTCTTGAGCTTGCTGTCCTCCACCTTCTTCGCCTCCAGCTGGGCCACCAGGCGCTTGGCGGCGATGATGTCGGGGTGCAGCTCGGTGTACTGCATGCGCAGCGCGTCGAGGTTCTTGTTGAGGGCGGAGATGCGGCCGTCGAGCTCGGGGTTGTCGATCGCCGCCGGGCTCAGGTCGGCGCCGAGGATGGGCTCGTCGCCGGCGATCTGGCCCTGGATGGCGTTGCGGCCCTGCTCGGCCTCGACCAGCTCGAGGCGGGCGGCGTTGAGGGCGTCGGCCGACATCAGCAGCTGGGCGCCGTAGTCGATGCCCTGGCGCGGCAGCAGGAAGTTGTTCTTCAGCTTGAACTCCTTGACGTTGTTCTCGGCCGCCAGCAGCCTCTCCTCGTAGCTGCGGATCTGGTCGTCGATGAACTGCACGGCCTTTTGCGAATCGCCCTTTTTCCCCTTGAAGCTGCCCTCGACGAAGATGGTCAGCAGCGACTGCACGACGTCGCGCACCAGCTTGGGGTCGCGGTTGTTGTAGCTGATGGTGTAGATGTCGTAGCTGCTGGTGCCGCCGATCTTGATGCGGCCCATCAGCTCGTCGAGCAGCAGCTCGCGCTCGCGCGGCGTGTTGGCGCCGATGTCGAGGTCGACCATGCGCATGACGCGCTCGACGTTGGGTCGGCTCAGCAGGGTGCGGCTCATGATCGACACCTGCTGCTCGACGTTGGGCACGCTGGTCATGCCCGACAGCAGCGGTTTGAGGATGCTCTGCGTGTCGACGAAGACGCGGGCGGTGGTCTGGTAGTCGTCCGGCAGCAGCGCCACCTTGGTCCAGCCGGCGGCGGCCACCAGCCACATCACGGCCAGGCCGTGCCAGCGGTATTTCCAGATCCCCTTCAAGCTGGACAGCAACTGGCTGATGGTCTCCTCCATGTCCAGGTTCTCCAAGGTGGGGTGGCGACGGGCGCGGCGCGGCGCGGCACGCCGGGGCGGGCCATGCTGGCAAGTATAGGGCGGCGCGGCGGCCGTTTCGCTTGAACCGGGCTCGTGCTTGAGCCGTGTCAAGGCCGCCCCGGCGGCTTTTCTGAATCATAGGTGGCGGGCGCGGCGCGGCCGCGCCCCTTCATCCACCACGACCCGAGAGGCCCGCCATGAACCTGATCCGCCGTCGACTCCTGCAACGCGGCGCCGCCGCCCTGGCCGCCGTCCTTGCCGGCGCCCCGCTGGGCGGCTGCGCCGGCGGCGCGCCGGCGCCGGCGCAGAGCGCGCCGCCGCTGGGCGACTATTTGATCGGCCCGGGCGACACGATCAACATCAACGTCTGGCGCAACCCGGAGGTGTCGCAGAGCCTGCCGGTGCGGCCCGACGGCAAGATCACCACGCCGCTGGTGGAGCGACCTGCAGGCGGCCGGCAAGACCTCCACCGCGCTGGCGCGCGACATCGAGAAGGCCTTGGAGAAGTACATCCAGCAACCGGTGGTGACGGTGATCGTCACCGGCTTCGTCGGCCCCTACGGCGAGCAGATCCGCGTGATCGGCCAGGCGGCGCGGCCGCAGGCGCTGGCCTACCGCCAGGGCATGTCGCTGATGGACGTGCTGATCGCCGTCGGCGGCGTCACCGACTTCGCCGCCGGCAACAAGGCGCGCATCGTGCGCAGCGTCGACGGGCGCCAGGTGCAACTGGCCGTGCGGCTGCAGGGCCTGTTGCGCGACGGCGACATCTCGGCCAATGTCGCCATGCGCCCGGGCGACGTGCTGGTGATCCCGGAGAGCTGGTTCTAGCCGCGGCGGCGGGCGGCGCTGTCAGGTTTTCCGACGGCGCCGCCCGGCCCGCTCACTGCCTGCGGCGCCGGCTCACCAGCGACATGCCCAGCAGGCCCGCCGCGAACACCGCCAGCGTGGCCGGCTCCGGCACCTGCTGCTGCAGCGCGTTGGCCAGGGTGTTGTGCTGGATGGTGATCTGGTAGGTGTCGGTGGAGTTGAGCAGGCCGCTGGTCGACGACAGCGCGAAGCTGGCCAGCGCCGCGTTGTAGGTGGTCAGGCCGGGCAGGCCGTCGGTGCGGCTGACGGCGGACTGGCCGTTGAGCTCGGACGGCGTGAAGTCGAAGACGGTGTTGCCGCCGGTGCTCAGGTCGCGGATGTTGATCGACCAGGAGATGCGCGCGTTGGCGTTGGCCGTCGGCCCCGAGCCGAGCGACACGTAGGCCTGCGAGAACGGCGTCGCGTCGAACGAGATGGTCATGCTGTCGGCCGTGCCCAGGGTGAAGTTGAAGGTGGTCGAGGTGCCGACGTCGGAATTGCCCGAGGCCACGCCGTTGCTGCCCAGCGAGGCGTCGGCGCGGGTCTGGGCGTGCGCCCCGGCCGGCGTGGCGCCGATGGTGATCGACGAGCCGGTCAGGTTCTGGTCGGCGTAGCCGAAGGTGCCGGGCACCGGTGGCGGGAAGGGGAAGGGGGCGAAGTTGTTCTCGGCCAGGGCCGGGCAGGGCGCGCCGACGCACTGGTGCGCCACGTTCGGCGTGGTGCCGCTGAGGATGCCGAAGGACTGGGCGCCGTTGGCGAACACGCCGTTGAGCGAGCCGGTGGCGTGGGCGTCGTTGGTGCCGGTCAGCACGGAGAAGTCGGCGGTGCTGTAGGCCGTGCCGTTCGAGTGCAGCAGGCGGAAGTTGTTGATGTCGAGGATGGCCGAGGCGAAGGTGCTGGCCTGCGCGGCGCCGGCCAGGCCGAGGCTGGCGACCAGTCCGGCGGCCAGCATGCTTTTTTTGATGACGTTCATGGTGTGTTGCTCCTTAAGGTGGGGGCTTCGATGTTCACGGCCGCTGCGCGGTGCCGGTGACAGCAATGCAGCAGGATCCGTGCCCGGATAGGAAAATCGTTTGAAAACAAGGGCTTGGCGCACGGTTCCGGCGCGGCGCGCGGGCCCGGCGGGGCGGATGGAAAATCCGCCGACAGCGGCCGCCGGCCCGGAAAAAAATCGCGCCGGAGGGGAACTTTTCATTTGCATGGCGGGTCTCAAGAGCATGAGCCCAGTTCGCCGCTCGCGCGGCTGGCCGACAGACGATAGAGGGAGCCACCGTGCACCAAGACGACACCATCATTTCCTTCGAGGCGGCGGCTGGTCTGCGCGATCTCATGGTCGGCGAGGGCGGCGCCGACCCGGCGCTGGACCACCAGATCGACCAGCAGACCTTCCACATCCGGATGGCCAATTCGACCGGCCGGCGCGAGGCGGCCAGCATGCTGTTGAAAAAAATGTACGGCTGGCGCGGCTACGCCGTCGACCCGGTCAGCGCCCACCCGCTCAACAAGATCACCCTGTTCGCCGAGACCGGCGGCACGACGGTGGGCACCATGTCCCTGTGCCTGGACAACGCCGAGGTCGGCCTGCCGGCCGACGAGAACTTCCGCGACAAGCTCGACGAGCTGCGCGAACAGCGCCGCCGCCTGTGCGAGCCGTCGCGCCTGGCGATCGACAAGGGCGTCTCGAAGCGGGTGTTCGCCGCGCTGATCCACATCTCCTACATCTACGCCCACAACATCCACCGCTACACCGACTACATCATCGAGGTCAACCCGCGCCATGTGATGTTCTACAAGCGCATGCTGGGCTTCCGCGACTTCGGCGGCGAGCGCCCCTGCACGCGGGTCGGCGCGCCGGCCGTGCTGTTGCGGCTCGAGCTCGACTACATGGGCGAGCAGATCCGCAAGTTCGGCGGGCTGATGGAGCGGCAGGCGAGCGAACGCTCGTTCTATCCCTACTTCTTCCCCACCTGGGACGAGCCGGGCATCACCTCGCGCCTGATGCAGGGGCGCGGCTAGCGCCATGGCGGCGCCACCCGGCAGCGCCGCCGCGGCGGCGGGCGGCCCCCCCGGCGGGGCGCTGGCGGCCGCGCTGGCCGCCTGGGACGCCCTGTTGGGCGCCGCCAGGGTGCGGCGCGACGCCGCCACGCTGGAGCGCTACGCCAGCAGCACCGGCTCCTGCGGCAC
The DNA here is from genome assembly GCF_029834475.1 of Rugamonas sp. DEMB1. Classification (GTDB taxonomy): domain Bacteria; phylum Pseudomonadota; class Gammaproteobacteria; order Burkholderiales; family Burkholderiaceae_D; genus Rugamonas; species Rugamonas rubra. The sequence goes on from NZ_CP122407.1 coordinate 2,928,466, forward strand.
GCGGCCGCTGGCCGTGCTGCGTCCGGCCAGCGCCGCCGAGGTGGCCGCCGTGGTGCGCGTCGCCGGCCGCCACGGCCTGCCGCTGTATCCGCTGAGCACCGGGCGCAACTGGGGCTACGGCGACGCCTGCGCCGTCGCCGACGGCCAGGTCATCGTCGACCTGGGCCTGATGAACCGCATCGTCGAGGTCGACGCCGAGCTGGCCTACGCGGTGATCGAGCCGGGCGTGACGCAGCAGCAGTTGTCGCGCCACCTGCTCGAGCACGGCCTGCCGCTGTGGATGGACTGCACCGGCGCCGGGCCGGACACCAGCCTGGTCGGCAACGTCCTCGAGCGCGGCTTCGGCCACTCGCCCTACGGCAACCGCTACGCCAGCGTGGCCGGCATGCAGGTGGTGCTGGCCGACGGCGACATCGTCGAGACCGGTTTCGGCCACTATCCCGGCGCCCGCGCCACCCGCCTGTTCCCCTACGGCCTGGGGCCGCACCTGGACGGCCTGTTCACCCAGTCGAACCTGGGCATCGTCACGCAGATGGGGCTGTGGCTGATGCCGCAGACGGCCTGCGTCGAACACTTCATCTGCCGCGTCGAACAGCACGGCCGGGTCGGCGCCGTGGTCGACGCGCTGCGCCCGCTGCGGCTCGACGGCACGCTGCGCAGCGTGGTCCACATCGGCAACGACCTGCGGGTGATCTCCGGCGGCCGGGTGTTTCCCGCCGAGCTGGCCGGCGGGCGCACGCCGCTGCCGGCCGAGGTCCGCCTGGCGCTGCGCCGCGCCGACGGCATCGGCGCCTGGACCGTCTCGGGCGCCCTGTACGGCAGCCGCGCCCAGGTGGCGGCGGCGCGCGGCGCGCTGCGGCGGGCGCTGGCGGCGGCCGGCCAGCGGGTCCAGTTCCTCGACCAGCGCAAACTGGCGCTGGGCGCCTGGCTGGCGCGCCTGCTCGGCGGCGCGGCGGGGCGCCGCCTGCGCGCCAAGGTCGCGCTGGGCGAGGCGCTGTTCGAGATGAACCGCGGCGTGCCGAACGGCCGCTTCCTGGCCGGCGCCTACTGGCGCCGGCGCGGCGGCCTGCCGGCCGGTTTTCCGCTCGGCGCCAATCCGGCGCTCGACAACTGCGGCCTGCTGTGGGTCTCGCCGGTGCTGCCGCTGCGCGGCGAGGCGCTGCTCGCCGTCCACGCGCTGGCCGAGCCGATCTTCGCGCGCCACCGCTTCGACCTGTTCGCCACCTTCAGCATGATCACCGAGCGCGCGCTGGGCGGGGTGTTGACGGTGGCCTACGACAAGGACGACGCCGACGAGGTGGCCCGCGCCAAGGCCTGCTACCGGCAGTTGTTCGACGCCGTCATGGCGGCCGGCTACATCCCCTACCGGGTCGGCCTGCAGTCGATGGACCGGCTCGACAACGGCGCCGACCCCTACTGGCGCGCGGTGGCGCGCATCAAGGCGGCGCTGGACCCGGCCGGCATCCTGGCGCCGGGCCGCTACCAGGGGCGCGGCGGGGCGCGCTAGCGGCGCGGCCGCGGCCGCCTCAACGCGGCCGCAGCAGCTCGCGCACGAAGTTCGACGGGATGGCGTAGGTGATGCCGCTGGGGGTGGCGATGGCGGCCTCCTTCAAGCCCTTGACGTAGACCATGTTGATGACGCCGTAGACCTGGCCGCTGTCCGGGTCGTACAGCGGGCTGCCGCTGTTGCCCGGGTAGGCGGTGCCGTCGAGCTGGAACACGGCGTAGGGCGAGCGCTGCAACTGGCCCACCAGCTTGACGTCGAGCTTGCGCGAACTGGCCGACGGCATCGCCACCGGGGTGATCGACGAGACCATGCCGCGGTGGGTGACGTGGCGCAGGCCCAGCAGCATGCCCAGCGGGAAGCCGGTGAAGGCCAGCGAGCGCCCCTCGGCGACGGCGGCCGAGTCGCCCAACTGCATCGCCGGCAGCGGCGCGCCGGGGATGCGCAACTGCGCCAGGTCGTGCTCGCGGTCGATGGCGACCACGCTGGCGGCGCGGAACTGCGAACTCTCGCCCATCGGGATCAGCACGCCGAGCGTCTCGTTCCGCTCGGCGTTCTGCAGGTCCTGGATCACGTGGGCGGCGGTGATGACGCTGAGGCCGTCGCCGACGACGAAGCCGGTGCCGACGAAGTTGATCGCCGGGCTGCGCAGCTTCTGGAAGCTGCCGATGCCCACCACCGAGCGTTTGGCCGCCTCGATGGCGCGCGGCAGGTCGGCGGCGCCGGCGTGGCGGGCCGGCCAGAGCAGCAGAAGGGCGATCAGACAATAGCGCATGGCGGTATCCGTGGTGGTGGGGGCGGGGGCGAGCGGGCACAGTAGCACACGGCCGGCGGACGCGGCGGACGCGGCGCCACCGGGCGCCACGCCTAAAGCCGCGCCAGGACCCTCCTTGACCTCGTCGCGGCGGCCGAAGTCCTTGCCGGCCAGCACCTTCTCGAGTTCGCTGCGCGCGCCGCGCCGGTCGCCGGATTTGAGCAGGCTCATGCCGAGATGGTAGCGGATCTCGCCCGCCTCCGGCGCCCGCTCGCTGGCCAGGCGCAGCAGCGGCAGGGCGCGGGCGTGCTCGCCGCGCTCGGCCAGTATCCAGCCCAGCGTGTCGAGCACGGCCGGCGTGGCCGGCGCCAGCTTGTAGGCGCGCTCGGCCAGCGCGACGGCGCGCCCGTCGTTTTGCTGCTGGTACAACCAGGCCAGGTCGTTGAGGGCGATCACGTTGGCCGGGTCGTCGCGCAGGATGCGCTCGAACTGCTCGCGCGCGGCCGGATAGTCCTTGTCGGCCAGCAGGCTGCTGGCCAGGTGCAGGCGGGTCGGCTGGTCGGCCGGGTGCTGGGCCAGCCAGTCGCGCAGCCGGGCGTTGCCCTGCGCCGTCCGGCCCATCGCCTTCAGGGCGCCGTGCAGCGGGATCAACAGCGGACCCGACGGCGCCAGGCCGAAGGCGCGCTGGTACAGCGCCAGCGCCGCCTCCGGCCGCTTCTGGGCCAGCAGCACGTCGCCCTCGAGCTTGTAGCCGAGCGGCGCCTCGGCGTGGCCGCGCTGCACCTCGCGCGCCAGCGCCAGCGCCGGCGCATAGCCGGCCTGGGCGGTCAGCAGCTGCACCAGCGCCGCCTGCGCCTGCGGCAAGTCGGGCTGCAGGGCCAGCGCCTTGCGCAGGCTGCGCACGGCGCCGGCGATGTCGCCGGCGCTCAGCTGGGCGGTCGACAGGCGCATCTGCACGGCGGCCGAGGCCGGTTGCAGCAGGGCCAGCTTGGCCATGCTGTCGGCCGCCGGCTCGAGCTGGCCGGTGGCGGTCTGCGCCTCGGCCAGCAGGGCCAGCGCGTCGGCGTTGCCCGGGTTGCTGGCCTGCAGCTTTTGCGCCTGCACCAGCGCCTTTTGTTGTTCGCCGCTGCGCAGGTAGAAGTGGGCCAGCAGCATGGCCGGCGCCAGCGCCTCGGGGTTGTCCCGGGCGGCGCGCTCGAGCCAGACGCGGGCCTCGGCCGGCTTGCCCTGGGCGGTGGCCAGCTTGGCCAGCGCGCCGAGGATGGCGGCGTTCTTCGGCGCGCGCCGCAGCGCCGCCTCGTAGCGTTGGCGGGCCAGCTCGGGGTGCTTTTCCAGGGTGTCGAGCTGGGCCAGGTTCTCCAGCGCCGGCAAATAGAGTGGGTCGAGGGTCAGCGCGTGCTCGAAGCTGGCGCGCGCGCCGGCGACGTCGCGGCTGGCCAGCAGCACGCCGCCCTTCAGGTTGTGCACCAGCGGGTTGCCGCCCTGTTGTCGCTCCATCTGCTTGACCGCCGCCAGCGCCTTGGGGTAGTCCTTGGCGCGCAAATGGGTCAGCACCAGCAACACGCCGGCGCGGCCGCCCTTCGGCTCCAGGCTGGCGGCGCGCTCGAGCTCGGCGATGGCGCGGCCGCTCTCGCCCATGCCGATGCGGCTCACGCCGAGGGCGGCGTGCAGCATGGCCGCCTGCGGCGCCAGCGCGCTGGCCTGTTCGAAGGCGGCGGCGGCCTTGTCGAACTTGCGGCCCTGCATGTAGGCCTCGCCGGCCAGCGTCAGCAGTTCGACGTCGCCCTGGCGCGCCCCGCCGGCCGGCTCGAGCAGGGGCTCGAGCAGCTTGAGCGGCCTGCTCCGGCGCGCCGTTCTTCAGGGCGACGGTGGCCATCAGCTTGCTGGCGTAGACCTGGCCGGGATTGGCGGCCAGAAACCTGGCCAGCTGTTGCTCGGCCTGTTGATAGGCGCCCAGGCCCAGTTGCACGGCGCCGCACAACAGCACGCTGGGCATGTGTTCGGGCGCCACCCGCAGCACCTGCTGCAACTGCTCGAGCGAGGCGGCCAGGCGGCCCTCGCGGAAGTCGATCAAGGCCTGGGTGTAGACCACCAGCAACTGGCCGGGCCCGGCCTTGCGCGCCAGCGCCAGGGCCGCCTTGGCCTGCTCGATCCGGCCGGCCTGCAGATGCAGGTTGGCGATGTCGACCTGGGCCTGGGCCTGCTCCGGGCGCAGACGGACGATCCGTTGATAGGCCAGCAGGGCGCCGGCGCTGTCGCCCTGCAGGCGCAGCAGATCGCCCTTCAGGCGCAGATGGTCCGGCTCGTCCGGATTGCCCTGCAGCGCCTGTTCGACCAGCAGCAGCGCCGCCTGCGGCTGGCGCCGCGCCAAGGCCAGGCGGGCCTGGCCGAGCAGGGCGCCGGCGTGGCCCGGCTGCCCCCGCAGCGCCTGCTCGAACAGCTTGGCGGCCGGCTCGATCTGGTTGCGGCCGAGCGCCGCGTTGCCGCGCAACACCAGATAGACGGGCTGGGCTTCGGTGTCGGCGAGCAAGGCGTCGAGCTGCTCGAACTGGCCTTGCTGCAACAGCGCGCGGCCCAGCGCCGGCAGCACCTGGGGCTTGGGCGCGCCCAGCGCCAGCGCGCGGCGCAACTCCTTGTCGGCCGACAACACGTCGCCCGTGTCCAGATACAGCTCGCCGAGCAACAGCCGCGCCGCGCCGTTGCCGGACTCCTGCTGCAGCACGTTCTTCATCTCGATGATGGCGGCGCGCGTCTTGCCCTGCTGTTGATACTGGCGCGCCTGCGCCATCTGGGCGGCGCCGTCGTGGCGGGCGCAGCCGGACAGCGCCAGCGCGGCGGCCAACACGGCCAGTGGCCAACAGCGCAGCGGCCGGCGCGGGCGGCCCGGCGGCCCGGCCCGGCGGGCGGGCGGCGCGCAGGCGGCGCCCGGTGGCAAGGGTGCGGCACCGGACGCGGCGGACAACTTGACCATGGTTTTCTCCCGCTCGGACTGTAAGCACTAGGGTAGGAAGAAGGCCGGCAGCGCTCGTTGATCCGGCACAAACAAGCTCGGATTGCGGCCCAAGCGGCGCGCCCTTGTGCCGCCTCAAGCGGGGCCGGCGGCGGCCCCGTAGAATCGCCTCAGGCGCTCGCCCCGCACGGGCGGGCGCCGCGCTGGCCAACCATCTGGAACGCGGGGGGACGATATGGACGTCGTGGCGGTAGTGGGTTTGGGATATGTCGGTTTGTCGCTGGCGGTGGCCTTCGGCGCGCGCCAGCGCACCATCGGCGTCGACCTGTCGGCGCGCAAGGTGGCCAGCTACCGGCGCGGCATCGACCCGGCCGGCGAGGTCGACGCCGCCCGCTTCGCCGCCGCCAAATGGCTCAGCATGGGCTGCGATCCGGCCGAGCTGGCCGCCGCCGACTGCATCGTGGTGGCCGTGCCGACGCCGGTCGACGCCGCCCACAACCCCGACTTCTCCGCGCTGGCCGGCGCCAGCGAGGCGGTCGGCCGCCACATGAAGCGCGGCGCCGTCGTCGTCTACGAGTCGACCGTCTATCCCGGCGCCACCGAGGAGGTCTGCATCCCCCTGCTCGAGCGCCACTCCGGCCTGCAGTGGCGGCGCGACTTCCACGTCGGCTTCTCGCCCGAGCGCATCAACCCGGGCGACCGCGAGCACACGCTGGCGTCGATCCGCAAGATCGTCGCCGCCGACGACGACGCCACGCTCGAGCGCGTCGCCGCCCTGTACGAGGGGGTGGTGGCGGCCGGCGTGCACCGCGCCTCGAGCATCCGCGTGGCCGAGGCGGCCAAGGTGATCGAAAACACCCAGCGCGACCTGAACATCGCGCTGATGAACGAGCTGGCGATCATCTTCGACAAGCTCGGCATCGACACCCAGGAGGTGCTGCAGGCGGCCGGCACCAAGTGGAACTTCCTGCCCTTCAGCCCGGGCCTGGTGGGCGGCCACTGCATCGGCGTCGACCCCTACTACCTGACCCACAAGGCCGAGATGCTCGGCTACCACCCGCAGGTGATCCTGGCCGGGCGCCGCATCAACGACGGCATGGCCAAGTACGTCGCCGAGCAGACCGTCAAGGAGATGGTGCGCGCCGGCCTGCGCCTGCGCGACTGTTGCGTCAACGTGCTGGGCCTGACCTTCAAGGAGAACTGCGCCGACCTGCGCAACTCCAAGGTCGCCGACCTGGTGCGCGAGCTCGAGTCCTACGGCCTGCGCGTGCGGGTGCACGATCCGCTGGCCGACCCCGCCGAGGCCGAGCGCGAGTACGCCATCGCGCTGTGCCCGTGGGACGAGCTGCCGGCCGCCGACGCCCTGGTCTGCGCCGTGTCGCACCGCGCCCTGCTGGCGCGGCCGCTGGCCGACTTGCTGGCCAAGGTCAAGCCGCAGGGCTGCTTCATCGACGTCAAGTCGCGCTTCGACCCGCTGGCCCTGCGCGAGGCCGGGCTGCGCCTGTGGCGGCTGTGATGGCGGCCGACTACGGCAACGGCGCGCCGGCCGAGTCGGCCTACCAGCGCGCCCGCGAACAGCTCGGCCAGCGCCGCCACCACTGGCTGGTCACCGGCGTGGCCGGCTTCATCGGCTCGAACCTGCTCGAGGCCCTGCTCGAACTGGGCCAGCGCGTCACCGGCCTGGACAACTTCCTCACCGGCCACCGCCACAACCTGGAGCAGGTGCGCGCGGCGGTCGGGCCGCGCGCCTGGGAGCGCTTCTGCCTGATCGACGGCGACATCCGCGACCTCGGCCAGTGCCGCCAGGCCTGCGCCGGCGTCGACTACGTGCTGCACCAGGCCGCGCTGGGCTCGGTGCCGCGCTCGATCGCCGAGCCGCTGCTGTGCAACGACATCAACGTCGGCGGCTTCCTCAAGCTGCTGTTGGCCGCCCGCGACGCCGGCGTGGCCCGCCTGGTCTACGCCGCCTCGAGCGCCAGCTACGGCGACGACGCGGCGCTGCCCAAGCAAGAGGGGCGCAGCGGCCGGCCGCTCTCGCCCTACGCCCTGAGCAAGTCGGTCAACGAGCTGTACGCCGAGGTGTTCGCCCGCTGCTACGGCGGCCAGGCGATCGGCCTGCGCTACTTCAACGTGTTCGGCCCGCGCCAGGCCCGGAGGGCGACTACGCGGCGGTGATCCCGCGCTGGATCGCCGCGCTGATCCACGACCGCCGCCTGCTGATCCACGGCGACGGCGAGAGCAGCCGCGACTTCTGCTTCGTCGGCAACGTGGTGCAGGCCAACCTGCTGGCGGCGCTGAGCGACAACCCGGCGGCGCCCAACCAGGTCTACAACGTCGCCGTCGGCGCGCGCACCTCGCTCAACGAGCTCTACCTGATGCTGCACGGCCTGCTGGTCGAGCGCTTCCCCCATCTGCGCGACTACCGCCCCGACTATGCCGACTTCCGCGCCGGCGACGTGCGCCATTCGCAGGCCGACATCGGCAAGGCGGCGGCGCTGCTGGGCTACGCGCCCACGCACGACGTGGCGCGCGGCCTGCGCCAGGCGATCCACTGGTATGTCGGCAACCTGGGCCCGCCGCGCTAGCGCGCCCTCGCCGCCCTAGCCGGCGGACCGGGGCGGCTGCTTGCCGCCGCCGGCCTCGACGCGGCGGCCGCCGCCGCGGAAATCCACCGTGTCGAGCGCGACGGGCCGGCGCCACACCCGCGCCACATAGTCGAGCACCCGCTCGGCCTGGGCCAGGTCGAGGCCGCGGCCGTCGGCCAGGTGGTCGTGCGCCAGCAGCAGGCTGCCGTCGGCGTGCAGGCGCTTGACGGCGATCGACGGCGCGCCGTAGTGGTAGCGCGGCGCCAGGATGGCCTCGCGCACGGCCGCCAGGTCGCGGCTGGCGACCCGCGTCTCGCCGTCGACCCGGGTCTCGTAGACGAACAGCCCGAGCCGCTGCGCCAGCGCCTCGTCCAGGTAGTTGCGCACGAAGCCGAAGTCATCCTCGTCGCGGCAGATGCGGCGCGCCTCGGCCATGCCGCGCTGCTCGACGATGTGCTCCCACATCGAAAAGCCCAGGTGGTAGGGGTTCAGCGCCAGCGCCAACTGGCGCTCGCCGCCGTAGGGGCGCACCACGTCCGAGTGCGACTTGATCGCCTCCAGGTACAGCGCGGGCGGCAGGAAGTGGGCCTCGCGCAGCAGGCGGGCGTGCCAGTACGAGGCCCAGCCCTCGTTCATGATCTGGCAGGCGTACACCGGATAGAAATAGTAGGCCTCCTCGCGCACGGCGAGGAAGATGTCGCGCTCCCAGTCGTCGAGCTCGGGCGCGTGGCGGGCGATGAACCACAACAGGTCCGACTCGGGCCACGGCGGCAGCGCCGGCGCCTCTGCCCGCGCCGGCGGCGGCGCGGCGGCGCCGGGCAGGGCCTGGAAACGGCGCTCGAAGGGGCCGGCGGCGCGCTCGACGGCGCCTTCCGGCGCCGCCGGATAGTCGGGCCGGTGCAGCGCGGCGTTGACGTCGATGTGCGGCTCGAGCGCCAGCGCGGCGTCGAGCACCGCCTCGACCCGCTGCTGGCCGTGGCGCGCCAGCGCCGCCTCGATGCGCCGCGCCCGGGCCGCGCTGCGCGCGAGGATGTCGCCGCCGGCCATCTGCATGAAGCGGGTGAACAGGGCGTTGTTGCGGGCGAAGTCGGCGTGGCCCAGCACGTGGGCGGCGACCAGGGTGTTCTCGGCCAGGCTGTTGGCGTCCATCATGTAGGCGCGGCAGGGATCGCCCGGGAACATCACCTCGAAGATGCGCGAATGGCCCATGTGCTGCTGCACCAGCTGGTGGATGTAGCGCACGCCGAAGGACCAGTGGCGCATGCGCACCGGCAGGCCGTAGACGGCCACCTCCAGCATGAAGTTGGCCGGCACCAGCTCGAAGTCGACCGGGTAGAAGTCCAGCCCCTGCGCCCGCGCCAGCGCGGCGATGCGCTCGGCGTAGCCGTCCAGCGGCGCCGGCATCATGGCCCGTCCTCCGCCCGCGCCGCGTGGCCGAGGAAGCTGCGCAGCGCCGGCCAGACGTCGGCGCCGCTGGCCAGCACGCTGCTGCCGACCGGCAGGCCGCGGCGGACCAGCTCGGCGCACAGGCGGTGCATCTCGGTGTCCACGCCGCGCCCGGCGCCCGGCACCGTCTCGGCGTAGGCCAGGTAGTTGAGCCGGCGCGCCAGCTCGCCCAGGCCCTGGCCGGCCGCCGCCCGGTCCTCGGTGAAGTTCTCGCCGTCGGAGGCGTAGAACAGGTAGCTGTTGTAGCGGCTGGCGGCGTACCGCTCGCGCAGCAGGGCCAGGGCCAGGCGGAAGGCCGACGAGGCGATGGTGCCGCCGCTGCCGCTGACCTGGAAGAAATCGGCCTCGGCGAACTCCCAGGCCTGGGTGGTGTGCGCCAGGAAGCGCGTCTCGACCTGGCGGTAGGCCCGCCGCAGGCGCCTGCAGGGCGAAGAAGAAGAAGGTCTTGGCCAGGGTGCGCTCGGCCTCGCCCATGCTGGCCGAGGCGTCGAGCACGAAGAAGACGACGGCGCTGGTGCTCGGCCGCTTGCGCGCCGTCAACTGGCGGAAGCGCAGGTCGCTCGTTGACGAAGGGCAGGGGGTCGTCCTGCACGGCGCGGCGCTTGATGGCCTCCTTGACGGTGCGGCGCCGGTCCAGCCGCGAGCGGGCGCCGCGCTTGTCCCAGCCCTCGCGCACCAGCTCCGGTTCGCTCAGCGGGCCGCCCTGGCGCGGTTCCAGCCGGGGCAGCTTGAGCTCGTCCCACAGCCAGTCGACGATGTCGTCGACGGAGAATTCGAGCAGCAGGCGCACGGCGCCCTCGGCGGCGCCGCCGCCGGACTCGCCGCCGGCGCCGTCGGCCGGCTCGCGCGCCGGGCGCAGCACGTCGCCCGGCTGGCCGTCGCCCTGGCCGGCGCCGGCGGCGTGGCGCGCCTCGGCCAGGCGGAAGCGGGCGTGCTCGAGCAGGCGCACCGGCACCTGCACGGTGCGCTCGGCGCCGCCCGTCATCAGCTCGGGGCCGGCGATCAGCTCGGGCAGGTGGCCGCGCACCGCCTCGCGCACCTTGTCGTTGTGGCGCAGCCAGTCGCGCGCGCCGCGCGAGAACAGCTGGTACCAGTCGCTGGCGGGGGAGGACGGTTCGGCCATCGCGCCACCCCGCTCATTCCTGCGCCAGCAGGGTGGTCACGTAGTTGAGCGCCTCGCGGGCGCTGTGCGCGTCGTAGCCGTACTCCTCGACCAGGCGCCGCTCGACCGCCGAGACCTTGCTGCGCACCTCGTCGTCGGGCCGCTTGGCCGAGCTGACCAGGCGCAGCACGTCGCGCCGCTGCTCGAACAGGTATTGCTGGACGGCGTCGTTGAGCGGGGCGTGGCTGCCCAGGCCGAAGCGCTCGCCGCGCTTGAAGGCGCCCATCGCCTTGCGCACCACCTCCTGGCGGAACGACTGCTTGCCCGAGTCGGAGATGTGGATCTTCTCCTCGACGGCGCGGAGGAAGCGCTCGTCGGGCCGCCGCTCCTCGCTGGTGATGGGGCCCTTGACCTGGCGGTTGTCGAGCATCGCCTCGACCTCGTCGAGATACTTGCCGAGCAGCTCCTGGGCCTCCTGCTCGAAGGAGACGAACAGCGCCTTGTGGACGTCCTCCTTGACCCAGCGGTTGTAGAAGTCCTTGCGCGTGAGCACCAGGAAGTCGACCCAGCGGCGCTTGCGCTTGGGCTCGATGCGGGCGTCGCTCTCGATGCCGTCCTTGAGCGCCAGCAGCAGGTCCATCGTGCTCAGGCTGTTTTGCGCCGACTGGATGATGGCGTTCGACAGGGCGTTGATGACGAAGCGCGGCGAGACGCCCGACAGGCCCCTCGTCGGGCGCCAGCTCGCGCTCGCGCAGGCGCCTGGCCTCGGCCTGGTTGACCCCCTCGACCTCCTCGCCGGCGTGCAGGCGCACCTTTTTGACCAGCTCGGCGTCCTTGTCCTCGCCCTCGCGCAGCCGGCTGAGGATGGCGAACACGGCCGCCGCGTGCAGCACGTGCGGGTCCAGGTGCACCTGGCGGAAGGCCGGCGCGGCCGACAGGATCAGCTTGCGGTAGATGCGCGCCTCCTCGCGGTAGTCCAGGGTGTAGGGCACCTGGACGATGACCATGCGGTCGAGCAGGGCTCTCGTTCTCGCCCTCCTGCAGGAACTTGCGGAACTCGGCCAGGTTGGTGTGCGCCAGGATGGTCTCGTCGAGGTAGATCAGCGGGAAGCGCGAGACCTTGACGTTGTTCTCCTGCGTAAGGGTGAGCAGCAGGTAGAGGAATTCGCGCTTGACCTTGAGGATCTCGATCATCTCCAGCACGCCGCGGCTGGCGGCGTAGACGGCGCCCGACCACGACCAGGCGCGCGGGTCGCCCTCGTCGCCGTACTGGGCCACCTTGGACAGGTCGACCGAGCCGACCAGGTCGGCCAGGTCGGCGGTGGTCGGGTCGTGCGGCGCGTAGGTGCCGATGCCGCAGCGGCCGGCCTCCGACAGGTAGACGCGCTCGACCGGCATGCGCAGGAAGTCGCCGGCGTGCTGCTGCTCGAGGCCGGCGCGGCAGTGCGGACACAGCTCGCCGCGCACGTCGATGCCGTAGCTGTCGCGCAGCTGGCCGCGCAGGGTGTGCGGCACCAGGTGCAGCGGCGACTCGTGCAGCGGGCAGCCGGCGATGGCGTACAGCGCGCCTGCCTCGGTGTAGCTGTACTCCTCGAGGCCGCGCTTGAGCAGGATCACCAGCGTCGACTTGCCGCCCGACGGCGGCCCCAGCAGCAACAGCAGGCGCCGCCCCACCTCGGAGCCGGCCGCCGCCGCCTTGAAGTAGTCGCCGACGCGGGCGATCGCCTCGTCGATGCCGAACAACTCGTCGGCGAACAGGCGGCCGGGCGCGCCGCCGCCGGGCGCGGCGTCGCCGGTCCGGCGCAGCATGTCCCAGATGTATTGGTGCGAGTTGCGCGCCAGCAGCAGCGGCGCGCGCGGCAGGACCTGCGCCATGAAATCGGCGAAGCTGCCGGTCCAGTTGCCGACCCGGTGCTGCTGGGTGAAGGCGGCCAGGCTGTCGAGAAACTGCGCTTGGCGGGGCGCCGGCCCGGCCGGCGCTTCGGCTCGATTCATCGTCACGTTTCCTCCTGAACAAAGCCGCTGCGGGCGAGGGCGGAGTTCAGTATCGGTCTTGCCCGCCACGGCGGGCATGACCTCGATCAATCGGGCGGACGGATACAAGGCCGGGGAGCGGCACTCTAAGGACGGCGGCGCGCGGCGCGCGCCGGCCCCCGGCCCGCCTCAGTCGGCCCGCTCCCAGGGCGGCACGCCGGCGAACTCGGCGACCAGGAAATCGATCATCACCCTGACCTTGGCGCCCAGCTGGCGCCGGCTCGGGTACACCGCCAGCACGTCGATGTCGGGCAGACGGTAGTCGGGCAGCAGTTGCACCAGGCGGCCGGCGCGCACGTCGGCGCCGACCAGGAAGCTGGGTTGCCAGATCACCCCCAGGCCGTCGAGGGCGGCGGCGCGGGCGGTGTCGCCGTTGTTGGTGTGCATCGCGCAGCGCACCGTGACCGGATGGGGCCGGCCGGCGGCGTCGCTGAACTGCCACTCGTCGGCGCTGGCGGCGTAGCGGTAGCCGATGCAGCGGTGGCCGAGCAGCGCGGCCGGGGTGGCCGGCGCGCCGTGCTCGGCCAGGTAGGCCGGCGCGGCGCAGACGATGTTGCGCGAGGTGGCCAGCCGGCGCGCCACGTTGCTGCTGGCGCCGGCGCGCGAGATGCGCACCGCCAGGTCGTAGCCGTCCTCGACCAGGTCGACCACGCGGTCGCCCAGCGACACGTCGAGCTCGATCTCGGGATACCGGCGCATGAACTTGGCCCACAGCGGCGCCAGCTGCAACACGCCGAAGCTGAGCGGCGCGTTCAGGCGCAGCAGGCCGCGCGGCCGCAGCGTCGCCGCGGAGACCAGCGCCTCGGCCTCGGCGACGTCGTCGAGGATGCCCTTGGCGCGCTCGAACAAGGCCTCGCCGCCGGGCGTCAGCGACATCTTGCGCGAACTGCGGTTGAGCAGGCGGGTCTGCAGGTGGGCTTCGAGTTCGCCGATATAGCGGGTGACGTTGGCCGGCGAGGTGCCGAGCGCCTCGGCGGCGCGGGCGAAGCCGTCCTTGCGGACCACTTCGACGAACACTTCCAAGGCGCGCAATCGGTCCATGGCGTTCGCTCGGCGACGGCGCGGGGCGCCTAGTAGCGGCTCAGGCCGACGCTGGGCGGGGCGATGACTTCCTTGAGCATGCGGCTGGCGCTCAATTCGTTGGCGGTGGCCGGGCTGTTCAGCGCGCTGGCCTGGCGGTACATGGTTTCCAGATTGACGGCGGCCTGGCTGTCGCCGGCGCGGGCGGCGCGCTCGAGCAGGCGCACGGCCTCGCCGTGCTTGGACGGGTCGGCCTGGTAGCGCAGCGCCAGTTCGCGCTGGGCCACCGGCGAGCCCTGCTCGGCCCATTCGCGCAGACGGCGCTCGGCGGCGCTCTGGCCGACCGGGCCGATGTGCAGCGCGGCGGCCTCGATCACGTTGGCCGGCGGCATGGCGTCCTCATGCGCCTGGCAGGCGATCAGGGCGCCCACCGCCACCAGCAGCGACGACACCAGCAAACCCGACTTGTTGAATAATTCCATGTACTTGTAACCTTTAGTTGACACCAGGGCGTGCCGCATCGCGTGTGGCGGACGGTTCGGCCGCGACGCGGCGCACCATTATACTTGCAGTAAGGAAAATTGCAAAATACGCAATCTTGCCTCCGGTTCGAGCCGGCGCCGGCGCCGGGCGCGGCGGCCGTTTCGACCATGACGGTGGCGATCTTAGCATGAACAAATCGGCACACCTTGGACGGACGCCCGTTTCGCTGTAACAAGTGTAACCATTCGTTAACGCCGTATCGGCGCCGACACAATGGATGAATTCCCGCACTGCAACATCCAGTTTAATTCATAAAAGCTGAATATTCCACCCGTTTCCACGCGGTAGATCAAGTATTCGGTGATAGCGCGGGCACTAGGCCGCCGCCGCCAGCCAGCCGGCGGCGGCACCGAGTAACAAGTGGTACTCGGCGGAAACCTCGCCGAACAAGCGGTCGAGCTCGTCCAGGCGGCCTTCGTTGAGCGCCTGCTCGAGCGCCAGCGCGCTGACGACGAAGCGTTTGGCGCCGAGCGAACCGAGCGAGCCGCGCAGGCTGTGCAGGATCTTGCCGGCCGCCGCATAATGTTGCCCGGACAGCGCGGCGGCGGCGGCCAGCAGCGGCGCGTCGCCGTCGGCGCAGGCGTCGCCGACGATCTTGGCCACCGTGGCGCGGCCCTTGGCCTCGCCGCCCATGTAGTTGAGCAGCGTGTCGACGTTGAAAACCGCGGCGTCGGCGGCGCCGGCGAGTGGATCTGGCATGGCGTGCTCCAAGAAGGGTTGCAAAATTGCATAATAGAACGGCATTTTACCGCGCCGCCGCCCCGTCCCGGCGGGCGGCGCGGCTTGGCGGCGTATAATGGCCCGGTGGCTGGCCAGCGGCGGCGGCCCAATCCAGAGCGGCGCCCCGGCCCCGCTTGCTGATGCGAAGGACAGCCAGTGGCTTACCAATCCCACGAGATTCCAGAGAACTTTCTGGCGAAATGGCAGGACACCACCAACGTCATGGCCGACATCTTCGACGTTCCCGCCGGCCTGATCATGCGGGTGCTGCCCAGCCAGATCGAGGTGCTGGTCTCGGCCCACAAGCCGGGCAACCCCTATGAGGCGAACGAGAAGGCCAAGCTGAACACCGGCCTGTACTGCGAAACCGTGATGGCCAGCCGCGCCTTGTTGCACGTTCCCAACGCGCTGCACGACCCCCACTGGGAACACAATCCCGACATTGCCCTGAACATGGTGTCCTACCTCGGCGTGCCGCTGCTCTGGCCGGACGACGAGGTGTTCGGCACCATCTGCGTGTTGGACAACAAGACGCGCAACTTCCGCGAAAAATACGTCGAATTGTTGTGGGAGATCAAAAAAAGCATCGAGAGCGACTTCAAGTTGATCGAGCAGCAGGAGCGCCTGCTGGCCTCCAACGCCGAATTGCTGGCCGCCATCGCGCAACAGAAGAGCGACGCCGCCAAGCTGCAGCAGAGCAACGAACAACTGAACCTGGCGCTGAGCACGCTGACCCGCATGCAGGCCGAACTGCTGCGCTCGGAGAAGAACGCCGCGCTCGGCTCGCTGGTGGCCGGCGTTTCGCACGAGCTCAACACGCCGATCGGCAACAGCCTGATGGCGGCCAGCACGCTGCAGTTCCACGTCGAGGAGTTCGCCGGCCGGATGGAGCAGGCCTCACCCGCGGCCAGATGCGCGAGTTCGTCCAGACCGTCCACCAGGGCAGCGACATCCTGATGCGCAGCCTGGGCCAGGCCGCCAAACTGGTCGGCAGCTTCAAGCAGGTCGCCGTCGACCAGGCCAGCATGAGCCGGCGCAGCTTCAACCTGGCCGCCACCGTCGACGCCATCCTGGCCGCGCTGGCGCCGGCCATCCGCGACAGCGGCCAGCGGGTGTGCAGCACGATCGCGCCCGACATCGTGCTCGACAGCTGCCCCGGCGCCCTCGGCCACGTCCTCAGCAACCTGCTCGACAACGCCCTGCTGCACGCCTTCGTCGACGGCGCCAGCGGCAACATCGGCATCGCCGCCGAGCCGGACACGGGGCGGGGCGTGGTGTTGCGCGTCAGCGACGACGGCGTCGGCATCCCGCAGGCCGACCTGGGCCGCGTGTTCGACCCCTTCTTCACCACCCGCCTGGGGCAGGGCGGCAGCGGCCTGGGCCTGCACATCGCCTACAACCTGGTGACCACGGCGCTGCGCGGCAGCATCGAGGTCAGCAGCGCGCCCGGCCTGGGCGCCTGCTTCACCCTGACCCTGCCGCAGCTGACCCTGGCGCCGGGCGGCGACGCCGCCGTCCACAGCGCCACCTGAGCGCCGTCCGGGCGCGGCCGGCGCGCTACGGCTGGCCGGCGCCGAACTGTTGCGCCAGCGTTTGCAGCGGCGCGCCGGCCTGGCCGGCGCACGGCTCGTGGCCCGGCGGCGCCAGCCGCACCGGCGCGCTGCCCAGTTTGGCCGACGACAGCACGTTGCTGGTGGCGTCGGCGGCGGCGTTCCAGACCGGATCGTCCAGCCCCTCGAAGACGTGCTTGAGCTGCTGGCCCCAGCTGCTGCGGATCATCTGGAAATACTGGTTGCGCTCGTCGATGGTGGCGAAGCGGGTCACCGCCAGCGTGTCGTTCTCGTACACCAGCAGGTCCAGCGGCAGGCCGACCGAGACGTTCGAGCGCAAGGTCGAGTCCATCGAGATCAGCGCGCACTTGGCCGCCTCGTCGAGCGAGGTGGCCGGCGTCACCACGCGGTCGAGGATGGGCTTGCCGTACTTCGCCTCGCCGATCTGGAAATAGGTGTTCTCGTTCTGCGACTCGATGAAATTGCCGGCCGAATAGATCTGGAACAGCCGGCAGCGCTCGCCCTTGACCTGGCCGCCGAAGAGGATGCTGACGTTGAACTCGATGCCGAACTCGGCCAGCGCCTTGGCGTCGCGCGCGTGCACCGTGCGCACCGCCTCGCCGACGATGCGGGCCGCCTCGTACATGTTCGCCGCGTTCCACACGCTGACGCCGTCGGCGCCGACGTGCTCGGCCACCAGTTGGCGGATCGACTGCGAAATCGACAGGTTGCCGGCGGTCATCATGACCATCATCCGCTCGCCCGGCTGCTCGAACACGTTCAGCTTGCGGAAGGTGCCGACCTGGTCGACCCCGGCGTTGGTGCGCGAATCGGACAGAAACACCAGTCCGGCGTCGAGGCGCATGCCTACACAATAAGTCATGGTGGAAACTTGAAAAGGTAAAAAGGTGATTCTACCGCAGCGCCGCCCGCCGCCACGCCAAACTCCGCTACCGGCGCTGGTGCCGCCAGCAAAAACCAGCGGCAAAATTCTAGGGTCAGACCCTAGGGTCTGACCCTGGCTCTCCGCCGTCGGGTGGTCTTAGCTTTCCCGGCAGCTTAAATGCATGGCATCAGGCGCCGCCGCGGCCTCACTGCTGCACGATCTGCACGTCGACGCTGAGCGACTCGGTGCCGCCGCCCCGGCGCACGCCGCGGATCGGCGCCGCCGAGTCGTAGTCGCGGCCCACCGCCAGGCGGCAATAGGCGTCCGTCATCAAGCGCGCGTGGGTCACGTCGATGCTGACCCAGCCGGCATAGTCGCGGTCCTCGGCCCAGGCGTCGACCCAGGCGTGGCTGGCGGCGTGGTCGCTGGTCTCCGGGTCGATGTAGCCGGACACGTAGCGCGCCGGAATGCCGTGGGCGTGGCAGCAGGCCAGGAACAGGTGGGCGTGGTCCTGGCACACGCCCTGGCCCAGCGCCAGCGCCTCGCTGGCCGTGCTGGTGACGGCGGTCGCACCGCTTTGGTAGCGCACCGCACCAAAAATGTGCTCGGCCAGCAGCATCAGGTGGCGGGTCTGCGCCTTGCCGTCCGGCAGGCAGGCGGCGGCCAGCTCGAGGATCGCCGGCGTCGCCGCCGTCAAATGGGTGGCCACCGTGAACACCAGCGGCGACAGCGCCTCGGCGCCGCCCATCCGCCCTTGCGGCGGACAACTGGTCTCCACCAGGCCGTGGGCGACGATGGCCAGCGACTGGTGCGGCTGGGTCAGGGTCAGCATGTGCGACTGGTTGGCATAGGCGTCGGCGTAGGCCTGCACGTGGCCCGGCGTGCCCAGGCTCCACGACAGCACGTGCTGCTGCGCCTCGACGCGCGGCGTCAGGTGCAGCTGTTGGATGGTGTAGGCCAGCGGCGTGCTGTAGGCATACCGGGTCTCATGGCGGATAGAAAGTCGCATCGCGTGGCCTTTGTCGTCAAGCCGCAAGCGGCACCAGGAAATCGCGGCTGACGCGGTTGCCCAGTTCGTAGATGTTCTGCAGGAAGGCGGTCAGCGTGTCGTGCAGGCCGGCCTTGAGGATGTCGTCGATGTTGCCGAACTGTAGCTCGGCGTGCAGCTTGCCGGCGCAGCGCTCGGTGTCGGCCGACAGGTCGTTGCGCACCATGCGCAGGTTGTTGAGCACCTCGTCCATGCAGGCCAACAGCGAGCGCGGCATGTCGGCGCGCAGCATCAGCAGCTCGGCGATGCGGCCCGGCGTGATCACGTCGCGGTAGACCTTGCGGTAGATCTCGAAGCCGGACACCGAGCGCAGCAGCGCCGCCCAGTAGTAGAAGTCGCGCTGCGACATCTCCTCGCCCGGCGCGCTCCGCTTGGCGCCGTGGAACTTCACGTCGAGGATGCGCGCGGTGTTGTCGGCGCGCTCCAAAAAGGTGCCCAGGCGGATGAAATGCACCGCCTCGTCGCGCAGCATGGTGCCCAGGGTGACGCCGCGCGACAAATGCGAGCGGTACTTGACCCATTCGAAGAACTGGCTGGGGTCGTGTTGCAGCACGCCGTCGGCCAGCCGCTTGTTCAGGTCCAGCCAGGTCTGGTTCTGCGTCTCCCACACCTCGGTGGTCAGGGTGCCGCGCACGGCGCGGGCGTTCTCGCGCGCCTCGGTCAGGCAGGCGGCGATCGAGGAGGGGTTGTCCGGGTCGCGCACCATGAAGTCGATCACCTCGCGCGCCAGCGGCGCGGCGTACTTGCGGTCGAAGGCCTCCTGCAGCTCGGAGATGCCGAGCAGGGCGCGCCAGCCACGGGCGGCGTCCTGCTCGGACTGCGGCAGCATCGAGGTCTGCACGTTGACGTCGAGCATGCGGGCGGTGTTTTCGGCGCGCTCGGTGTAGCGCGCCATCCAGAACAGGTGGTCGGCGGTGCGGCTCAGCATGGTGTTTCCTCCGTGGCTTCGAGTATCCAGGTGTCCTTGGTGCCGCCGCCCTGCGAGGAGTTGACCACCAGCGAGCCTTCCTCCAGGGCGACGCGGGTCAGCCCGCCCGGCACCATCGAAATGGTTTTGCCCGACAGCACGAACGGGCGCAGGTCGATATGCCGCGGCGCGATGCCGCTCTCGACATAGGTGGGGCAGGCCGACAAGGCCAGGGTCGGCTGGGCGATGTAGCCGTCCGGCTTGGCGATCAGGCGGGCGCGGAAGTCCTCGATCTGGGCGCGGCTGGCGGCCGGGCCGACCAGCATGCCGTAGCCGCCGGCGCCGTGCACCTCCTTGACCACCAGCTCCGGCAGGTGGGCCAGGGTGTAGGCCAGGTCCTTCGGCCTTGCGGCACTGGTAGGTCGGCACGTTGTTGAGCACCGGCTCCTCGCTCAGGTAGAACTTGATCATGTCCGGCACGAAGGGGTAGATCGACTTGTCGTCGGCGACGCCGGTGCCGATGGCGTTGGCCAGCGTGACGCGGCCGGCGCGGTAGACCGACAGCAGGCCCGGCACGCCGAGCGAGGAGTCGGGCCGGAAGGCCAGCGGATCGAGGAAGTCGTCGTCGAGGCGGCGGTAGATCACGTCGACCCGCTTCGGGCCGTGGGTGGTGCGCATGTAGACGTGGTTGTCGCTGACGAACAAGTCCTTGCCCTCGACCAGCTCGACGCCCATCTGCTGGGCCAGGAAGGCGTGCTCGAAGTAGGCCGAGTTGTACATGCCCGGCGTCATCACCACCACCGTCGGGTCGTCGACGCCCATCGGCGCCACCGAGCGCAGGTTGTCGAGCAACAGGTCGGGGTAGTGGTCGACCGGGGCGATCTTGTTGCGCGCGAACAGCTCGGGGAACAGCCGCATCATCATCTTGCGGTCCTCCAGCATGTAGGAGACGCCCGAGGGCACGCGCAAATTGTCCTCCAGCACGTAGAACTCGCCGGCGCCGGCGCGCACGATGTCGACCCCGGCGATGTGGGCGTAGATGTCCGAGGCCACGGATATGCCCTGCATCTCCGGCCGGTACTGGGCGTTGCGGTAGATCTGCTCGGCCGGGATGATGCCGGCCTTGATGATGTTCTGCTCGTGGTAGATGTCGTGGATGAACATGTTGAGCGCCTTGACGCGCTGCACCAGGCCGCGCTGCAACTGCGCCCACTCCGGCGCCGGGATGATGCGCGGAATCGTGTCGAAGGGAATCAGCCGCTCGGTGCCGGCGCCGTCGCCATACACGGCGAAGGTGATGCCGACGCGGCGGAAGCTCAAATCGGCCTCGGCGCGCTTGCGGGCGATGGTTTCCGGACTCTGCCGCTGCAACCAGCCGCAGAATTCGCGGTAGTGCTCGCGGATATCGGCGCTGGCGCGCAGATCCAGGCCGTCACAGGTCATTTCGTTGAAGAATTTGTTCATGGTTCGCCTTCCCCCTGTTGTAGCCTTCAATTAGCCTTCTTACCATCTGTGACAATCAA
Source organism: Rugamonas sp. DEMB1 (assembly GCF_029834475.1). GTDB lineage: Bacteria > Pseudomonadota > Gammaproteobacteria > Burkholderiales > Burkholderiaceae_D > Rugamonas > Rugamonas rubra. The sequence goes on from NZ_CP122407.1 coordinate 2,949,038, forward strand.
GAACCATGCCAGCGCTGGCGCACCACGCCGGTGCGCCAAGGCGGGGCGCCAAGGCGGCGCGCCAAGGCGGGGCGCCAAGTCCGGCCAATCTTGTGCCTTGCACGATAGAATATTTGCAAGATTTGCCTTGCCACAATGGTGCGGATCGGCTTACTCTGGTGTCCGTGGGTCCGGGCCACGGAAACGAAATGTCAATTTTTTTACATTTGCCCGACGCCGCGCGCCGTCTTGGCGCCCGCCATCCTGCTGTTCCTCTCACGGAGGTCGTATGCAAGCTTGGATCGTTCCCGTTCGCCTGTTCGCCTACCTGGTCATCGTGCTGATGGCCGCCGCCGTCGGCTACGCCGGCTACACGGCGCTGAAGTACTGGCCGGCCATCAGCGTCTAGGAGGCGGCATGAACAAGCGACAAGCCCGCCACTTCGCCATCGGCGCCACCGTGGTCGCCAGCGCCGCCTTTCTCGGCCTCACGCTCGACAGCCACCGCCAGTTCGACCAACTCACCCACGCCGACAAGATCACCGCCGAGGTCAAGCGCGGCAAGGACGTCTGGCACAAGAACAACTGCATCAACTGCCACACCGTGTTCGGCGAGGGCGCCTACTACGCGCCCGACCTGACCAAGATCACCAAGCTGCGCGGCGCCACCTACCTCACCGCCTACCTGCGCGACCCGTCGCGCTTCTACGACGAAACGCGGCACCGCCGCCTGATGCCCAAGCAGCTAACCTGAGCGAGCGCGACATCGGCGACCTGATCGCCTTCCTCGACTGGGTCAGCAACGTCGACAACCAGAACTGGCCGCCGCGTCCGCTGCTGGTGTCCGGCGCCACCTTCCCCGGCAGCGACGCCGCGCCCGGCCAGGCGGTCGCGCCGGGCGGGCGGCCGGTGGCCAGCGGCGACGACCCGATCGCGCTCGGCGAGCACGTGTTCCGCAACGCCGCGCCGGCCTGCGTCGCCTGCCACTCGATCGCCCCCGGCGTCAACCTGGCCGGGCCTCGCTGGCCGGGCTGGCGGCGCGCAGCGCCGCGCTGCTCAAGTCCGGCGCCTACCACGGCAAGGCCAGCGACCTGGCCGGCTACATCCGCGAGTCGGTCACCGCGCCCAGCGCCCACCTGGTGCCGGGCGCCATGTACTCGGCCGGCGGCGCCTCCTTCATGCCGCCCGGCTACGGCAAGGACCTGACGCCGGCGCAGATCGAGCAGCTGGTCGCCTACCTGTCCTCCTTGAAATAGCGCCATGCCGGCCCGCCACGCCCCGCACCGCGGCGCCGCCGCGCCGACTCCGCCGAGTCCGCCAGCGCTGCCCGCTGCCCGCCGCCCGCCGCCACCCCACCGTCCGTCACGCCGGAGTTTCGCCATGAGATATAAATCGCAAGCGGTCGCCTACTGGTACTTCGCCGTCGCCGTCGCCCTGTTCGGGCTGCAACTGGTGTTCGGCCTGCTGTCGGCCACCAAATACCTCGGCCCCGATCCATTGCTCTACATCCTGCCCTTCGACGTCACCAAGGTCATCCACACCAACCTGTTGATCGTCTGGGTGCTGTGCGGCTTCATGGGCGCCACCTACTGGGTGGTGCCGGACGAGTCGCGCGTCGAGCTGCACAGCGTCAAGCTGGCCTACGTCCAGCTGGTGCTGTGGGTGCTGATGGGTGTCACCGCCATCGTCGGCTACCTGTTCCGCTTCGGCACCGGCAACAAGCTGCTCGAGCAGCCGCTGCCGCACAAGATCGTCATCGTCGTGGTGATGCTGATGTTCCTCTACAACATAGGCATGACCATCAAGAAGTCCGGCCGCCTCACCACCACCGAGGGCGTGCTGATCGCAGGCCTGGGCCTGGGCGCCTTGCTCTACCTGCCGGCGCTGCTGCAGTTCGACAACTACACCGTCTCCATCTACTACCGCTGGTGGACCATCCACCTGTGGGTCGAGGGCGTGTGGGAAATGATCCAGGGCGGCATCCTGGCCTATTTGCTGATCCGCCTGTCCGGCGCCGACCGCGAGGTGATGGAGAAATGGCTCTACGTCATCGTCGGCCTGGTTTTCATCGCCGGCATCCTCGGCACCGCCCACCACTACTACTGGGTCGGCGTGCCGTCCTACTGGCTGCCCATCGGCGGCCTGTTCAGCGCGCTCGAGCCGGTCGCCCTGGTCGGCATGGCCATCTACGCCTACTCCACCATCCGCCGCTCCGGCATGGCCCACCCCAACAAGCTGGCCCTGCACTGGACCGTCGGCAGCGCCGTCTTCACCCTGTTCGGCGCCGGCCTGCTGGGCCTGGCGCACACCTTCCCGTCGGTCAACAAGTGGACCCACGGCACCCTGATCACCGCCATGCACGGCCACGCCGCCTTCTACGGCGCCTACGCCATGATCGTCATGGCCATCATCAGCTTCGCCGCGCCCTCGCTGACCCGGCGGCCGGAGGAGGGCACGGCGATGGGTTACTGGTCGTTCTGGCTGCAACTGGGCGGCATGTTCGGCATGACCCTGTCGTTCGCCACCGCCGGCATCGGCCAGGTCTATCTGGAGCGCATCATGGGCCTCGGCTTCCTCGACACCCAGCTGAAGATCCAGATCCACTTCGTCATGTTGATCATCACCGGCGCCATCTTCGCGCTCGGCGTGGCCCTGTTCATCATCGACTTCTTCCGCTTCGCGCCGCACACCGAGCTCGACACTCAGGCGGCGCCCTTGCCGGCCGGGCCTGATGGGCGCCGCCGAAGCGGGCAGGGCAGGGCTGTTGGCGGACGGCGTGGCGGCGCATGCCGGTACCGACGCCAACGCGCCCGTCGCGGCCGACCCCGGCACCCGCGACGCTGCCGACGTCGCGCGCGGCGACGAACCCTACTACCTGCCGGCCGGCGGCGAGGTGGCGTTGTTCGAGCAATGCCACGCCCGCCAATTGGCCGTCATGATCAGAGGCCTACCGGCTGCGGCAAGACCCGCTTCGTCGAGTACATGGCCTGGCGGCTGCGCCGGCCGCTGGTGACGATCTCCTGCCACGACGAGCTCAGCGCCAGCGACCTGGTCGGCCGCTTCCTGCTCGGCCCCGACGGCACCGTCTGGCAGGACGGCCCGCTCACCCGCGCCGCCCGCCAGGGCGCCCTGTGCTACCTCGACGAGGTGGTCGAGGCGCGCCAGGACACGGTGGTGGTGCTGCACCCGCTGAGCGACCACCGCCGCATCCTGCCGATCGACAAGACCGGCGAGACCGTGGTGGCGGCGCCCGGCTTCCAGCTGGTGGTCTCCTACAACCCCGGCTACCAGCGCATGCTCAAGGACCTCAAGCCGAGCACGCGCCAGCGCTTCGTCGCGCTCGACTTCACCTTTCCGCCGCCCGAGCGCGAGAGCGCCATCGTCGAGCGCGAGGGCGGCGTCGCGCACAGCCAGGCGCGCGCCCTGGTCGCCCTGGCCCAGCGCCTGCGCGGCCTGCACGACCGTGGCCTGGCCGAGGTGCCCAGCACGCGCCTGCTGGTGGCCGCCGCCCGTCTGATCGCCAGCGGCATCGCGCCGCAGCAGGCCTGCCACGCCGCCATCGTCGCGCCCCTGTCGGACGAACCGGTGCTGCTGGCCGCCATGCGCGACCTGGTCGACGCCAGCTTCGTGTAGGCGCCGCGATGGCCGAAGCGGAAGACGTCATCACCGACGTGGCGCGCCACGCCAGCGGCTACGCCATGGCCTGGTGGCGCCGGCACCGGCCGCCGTCGCGCACACCGGCGCCGCTGCAACTGAGCGAACTGGCGCCGCGCCTGTCGCTGCTCGCCGGCGCCGTCTTCCAGCGCGACTTCCGCCTGCGCGTGGCCCAGCCGGCGGCGCCGCCGACCTGGCTCGGCCAGATGTTCCACCCCGGCCAGGCGCCCGCCCACGGCATCGCGCTGCCCGCCACCGACGGCCGGGACATCTGGCTGCCGGCCAGCTTCGGCCCCGGCGACAGCGCGGCGGCGGCCACCGCGCGCTACCGGGTGCTGACGCTGCAACAGGCCATGCGCGCGGTGCGCGGCAGCGCCGCCTGCGCTCCTCCGCCGCAGCAAACACTGGCCGCCGCAGTCTATCTCGTGCTCGAGGCGCGCGCCGCCGACGACGCGCTGGCCCGCCTGCTGCCCGGCATGGCGGCGCCGCTGCGCGCGCTGCGTGCCGAGGCGCTGGCGCGGCGTCCGCCGTTGACGTCCTTCGCGCCGGCGCTGCGCCCGCTGGAGCTGCTGGCGCGCCAACTGCTCGCCGAGGACGCTGCTTTCCCGGCCCAGGAAGTCGAAAGCCCGGACTCCGCCTCCAACGACACCGTCGCGCCCGCCGGCGCCGACGCCGGCATGCCGCAGGCAGGCGCGCAGCCGCGCTCCAGCGACCGGCAGGCTGGCGTCCCGGCGCGCCGCGCCGATTCGCCGCCATCCGTGCTATCCGCCACCGCCACCGCAGCCGCGCCCGATCACCGTACACCGCCGGCCGGCCCGGCCGAGGTCCGCGTCCGCGCCGAGGCCTGGACGGCGCAGCTGGAGCACGCCGGTGTGGCGCCGCGCGGCCGCCTGCTGTGGGACGATTGGTGGAGCGGGGCGCTGCTGCCGCCGGCCGCCGGCGCCGCCACCCGTGCCGCCGCCGCCGGGGAAGAAGAGGAGGGCGCCGCGCGCGGCCCGACACGCAGCGCCCGCCTGGCGCGCCGGCCAGAGGTGCGCCAAGCCGCCGAAGGCGAGGACGAGGCGCGGCGCCCGGGCATGTTGATGGTGCAGACCGCCCAGCCGCAGGAGCAGGCCGAGGACCCTTCGGCCTTCAACGCCCGACCGACCGCGCCGACACCGACGCCGCCGACGACTACGCCGACGCCCTGTCCGAGCTGGCGGCGGCGCGCCTGGTCAGCCGCCCCGGCCGGCCGCGCGAGGTGCTGCTGTCGGACGATCCGCCCACGCCGCGCGGCGCCGCGCCGCCGCCATCGGCCACCGCCGGCCACGGCGCCGCGCCGCCGCGCCGCCGCCACCCGGAATGGGACTACCGCCTGGACGACTACAACCAGGCCGGCGCCACCGTGCTGGCGCTGCCGGCGCCGGCCGGCTCGGCGCAGTGGCTGGAGCAGACCCTGGCCCGCCACGCCGGCATGCTGCAGGCCATCCGCCGCCGTTTCGAGCTGCTGCGCGCCGAGCCGCTGCGCCTGCGCCAGCAGCTCGACGGCGACAGCATCGACCTGCAGGCCTGGCTCGACTGCCAGGCCGAGCGCCGCGCCGGCCTGCCGCTCGAACCGCGCCTGTACAGCCAACAACGGCGTGCCCGGCGCGACCTGGCCATCACCCTGCTGGTCGACGTCAGCGGCTCGACCGACGGCTGGATCGCGCCGGGCCGGCGCGTCATCGACGTCGAGCGCGAGGCGCTGCTGCTGGTCTGCGTCGCCCTCGACGGCCTGGCCGAACGTTTCAGCGTGCAAGCCTTCTCGGGCGAGGGCGCGCAGGGCGTGGTGGTGCGCGACGTCAAACGCTTCGACGAACGCTACGGCCCCGAGGTGGCGCTGCGCATCGCCGGCCTGGAGCCGGAGCACTACACCCGCGCCGGCGCCGCCGTGCGCGACGCCAGCGCCGGACTGATGGCCGAGACGGCGGCGCACCGCCTGCTGTTGCTGCTGTCCGACGGCAAGCCCAACGACGTCGACCAGTACGACGGCCGCTACGGCCTCGAAGACCTGCGCCAGGCCGTCGCCGAGGCCAGGCGCGGCGGCATCGCGCCGTTCTGCCTCACCGTCGACCGCCACGGCGCCGGCTACCTGGCCCGGGTGTTCGGCGCCCACCACTACGCCTTGTTGCCGCGCCCCGAGCTGCTGCCGGCGGTGCTGCTCGACTGGCTGCGCAAGCTGGTGGCGCGCTAGCCGGGGCGGCGCGCGGCGGGCATCCGCCTGGCTTGTCATTGAGACACTAAAATGGCAGGTCACGCAACAATGCGACATATCCGGCGGGCACAATTTATCCATTGCTTGTGGAATCGCAAAACTCCGCTCTATACTCAAACATCGATCGACGTCCGCCGAACGGCGGCGCGCCCGCGTCCCGGCGGCGGCCGGCGCGCGCGGTGGCGGGGCGATTCACAGCACAACGGTGGAAATGGTTCCACCGAACCGGTGGCGGCACATGGCGATAGATTCTGACCGTTTAGTCCTTGATGAAGCCGGCGGCGGCATGGTCAGCGCCAGCCGCCAGGAGGCGACTTGGCCACCATCCTGATCGTCGACGACCATGTGCTGAACCGGCAGTTCCTCAGCGCCTTGCTCAGCTTCGGCCAACACCAGCTGCTGGCGGCGGCCGACGGCCAGGAGGGCCTGCTGTTGGCGCGCAACGCCAGGCCCGACCTGATCATCACCGACCTGATGATGCCGGTGATGAACGGCTACGAGTTCGTGCTGGCCGTGCGCGCCGACGCCGACGCCGCGCTCGCCGCCGTGCCGGTGATCTTCTACACCTCCACCTTCAACCTGCGCGAGGCGCGCCAGATGGCCAAGCGCTGCGGCGTCGACTGGGTGCTGCAAAAGCCGGCCACGCCGGACGCCATCCTGCGCGCCGTCGACGAGGCGCTGGGCCTGGCGGCGCCGGCCGAGCCGGCAGTGCCGGCGCCGCCGCCGGCACGCCTGGCCGCGCTCGACCAGCAACTGGCGGTCTGCCTGCGGCGCGCCGAGGACAGCAACCAGCAGATGTCCGACATGGCCGCCCGCGCGCCGGCCGACGCGCCGCTGCAGCGCGACATGCAGGACACCACGCAGCGTCTGTCGAGTTCGCTGGCCGAGCTGCAGACGGTGGGCCTGCGCCTGTCCGCGCTGATCGACATGGGCATCGAGATCGCCGCCCTGCGCCAGCCCCAGTGCCTGTGCGACTACGCCGCCAAGGTGGCGCGGCAGATCGGCGTGGCGCGCTACTGCGCGGTCGGCATCGTCGAGCCCGGCGGCGCGGCGGCGCGCCACTTCGCCTGCCATGGCCTGGACCCCGCCGAGCAGGCGGCGCTGGCCGCCTTGGCGCCGGACGCCGGCCTGCTCGGCTTCCTGCTCGGCCAGCGCGAGCCGCAGCGCCTGCGCGACCTCGACCGGGCACCGGCCCGCGCCGGCCTGGACGGCGCCGGCCGGCCGCGGCGCTCCTTCCTGGCCGTGCCGATCCGCGCCGGCGGGCGCGACTACGGCTGGATCTACCTGGCCGACAAGCTCGGCGCCGACGAGTTCAGCGAAATCGACGAGCGCGCCGTCGCCACCGTCGCCACCCAGCTGGCGGTGGCCTACGAAAACCTGCTGCTGGTCGACGAGATCAACGCCAACGTCGCCCAGCTCGAGGCCGAGCTGCGCGCCCGCCGCGAGCTGGCCGAGCGCCTGCGCGACAGCGAGGCGCGCTTCCGCCAACTGGCCGAGAACATCGGCGAAATCTTCTACCTGGTCGACATCGGCAGCGGCCGCGTGCTCTACATCAGCCCGGCCTACCAGGCCATCTGGGGGCGCAGCTGCGCCAGCCTGTACGCCGCGCCGGCGTCGTGGAAGGCGGCGATCCATCCGGACGACCTGGCCGAGGTCGAGCGCCGCGAGCGCGCCTGGCAGCAGGTGCCCGGCCACCGCGACGGCTACGACTACCGCTACCGCATCGTCCGCCCGGACGGCGCGCTGCGCCACATCCACGACCGCGGCTTCCCCATCCGCGACGAGCACGGCCTGGTCTACCGCGTCGCCGGCCTGGCCGCCGACGTCAGCGAGGCCGCCGCCCAGCAGGAGCGGGTCGGCCGCCTCGGCCAGTTGTACGCCGTGCTCAGCGGGATCAACTCGGCCATCGTCCGCCTGCGCGACCGCGACGAGCTGCTGCAGGAGGCCTGCCGCGTCGCCGTCGGCCAGGGTGCCTTCAGCATGGCCTGGGCCGGCGTGATCGACCCGCACACCCTGGCCGGCCGGGTGGTCGCCTCGGCCGGCGCGCCGGACGGCTACGCCGAGCTGATCAAGTTCGGCGCCGACCCGGCCGGCCCCGGCGCGGCGCGCCCGGCCAGCGTGGCGGCGCGCCAGCTGAGCCGCGTGGTGTGCGACGACATCGACCGCGACGCCTCGCTGGCGCCGCTGCGCGCCGAGCTGGCCGCGCGCGGGGTGCGCGCCCTGGCGGCGCTGCCGATCCTGCTCGACCAGCGCTGCTGCGCCGTGCTGGTGTTGTTCGCCAACGAGACCGGCTTCTTCGCCCAGGAGGGCCGCCTGTTGCTGCTCGACGAGCTGGCCGGCGACCTGTCCTTCGGCCTGCAGTACATCGACCGCGAGGAGCGCCTGCGCTACCTGGCCTACTACGACGCGCTCACCGGTCTGCCCAACAGCATGCTGTTCCACGACCGCACCGTGCAGCTGCTGCACGGCTGCGCCGCCGGCGAGGGCGCCGCCGTCGTCGCCCTCAACCTGAAGGGCTTCGCCCAGCTCAACGACGAGTTCGGCCGCCACGTCGGCGACCAGGTGCTGCAGCGCGTCGCCGCGCGCCTGGGCGGCGAGCTGCGCGAGCCGTTCACGGTCGCGCGCATCGGCGGCGACACCTTCGCCGTCGCCCTCGGCGGCCTGCAGGGCGGCGCCGACGCCCTGGCCTCGCTCGAGCAACAAGTGATGCAGTGCCTGGCGCGGCCGCTGACGGTGGGCGCGCTGCAGTTGGCGGTGGCGGCGCGCGCCGGCGTCGCCCTCTACCCGGACGACGGCGCCGACGCCGAGACCCTGCTCAAACGCGCCGAGCTGGCGCTCAAGCAGGCCAAGTCCTCGCCGCAGCGCTGGGTGTTCTACGCGCCGCGCATGAACCAGGCGATCGGCGCCCGCATCGCCCTCGAGGCGGCGCTGCGCCACGCGCTCGAGCAGGGCCAGTTCTGCATGTTCTACCAGCCGCGCGTCGACCTGCAGGGCGGCCACATCGTCAGCGCCGAGGCGCTGGTGCGCTGGCGCCACCCCGAGCGCGGCCTGGTCGGCCCGGTCGAGTTCATCCCGCTGGCCGAGCAGACCGGCCTGATCGTCGCCCTGGGCGACTGGATCATCGACGCCGTCTGCGCCCAGCAGGCCGCCTGGCGCGGCGCCGGCGTCGAGATCGTGCCGGTGGCGATCAACCTGTCGGCGGTGCAGTTCACCGGCGGCCAGGTGCAGCACACCATCGCCGCCGCCATCGCCGGCCACGGCCTGGCGCCGCGCGACATCGAGTTCGAGTTGACCGAGTCGATGGTGATGGACGACCCGCAGGCCGCCGCAGGCCACCTGCGCGAGCTCAAGGCGCTCGGCGTCAAGCTCTCGCTCGACGACTTCGGCACCGGCTACTCCTCGCTGGCCTACCTGAAGCGCTTCCCCTTCGACTTCGTCAAGATCGACCGCTCCTTCGTCAGCGACCTGACCAACAGCGCCGAGGACGCCGCCATCGCCACCGCCGTCATCGCCATGTCGCACAGCCTGGGCCTGCGCGTGGTGGCCGAGGGCGTCGAGACCGAGGGCCAACTGCAGTTCCTGCGCCGCCAGCGCTGCGACGAGATGCAGGGCTACTACTTCAGCCCGCCGGTGCCGGCCGACGAGTTCGGCGCCATGCTGCGCGACGGCAAGTGCCTGGCGCCGCCGGCCGAGTCCGCCGACGGGCGCGACACCCTGCTGCTGGTCGACGACGAGCCGGACAACCTGGCGGCGCTGCGCCGCCTGCTGCGCAAGGAGGGCTACCGGGTGTTGACGGCGGCCGGCGGCGCCGAGGCGCTCGAGCTGCTGGCGCTCGAGCCGGCGCAGGTGATCGTGTCCGACCAGTGCATGCCCGGCATGAGCGGCGCCGCCTTCCTCGGCCTGGTCAAGGACCTGTATCCGCAGACGGTGCGCATGATCCTGTCCGGCCACGCCGACCTGGCGGCGGTGACCGACGCCATCAACCAGGGCGCCGTCTACAAGTTCCTCTCCAAACCCTGGGACGACGACGCCCTGCGCCAGCACATCCGCGACGCCTTCGCGCGCCAGCGCCACCTGCAGTAGGCGCGGCGCCGCGCCCGGGTGGCGCGCTCAGGCTACGATGGCGATGAGTTCAAACTCTACGTCATCTACGACGTCCGGAATGTAGATTGTGATCGCCTGCGCCTTCAGCATGTTCTCATATTTGTCGTGATTCCGATCGATGACGAAGTAGTACGTGTTTGGTCGGATCGGCACGGCAGACGGGACCTGTGGCATGTAGGCCAGCGTGACGCCGGACAACGCATAACAGACCATTCTCTCGACGTCTTCTGGCGAACCGAGCTTGACGAGGCGAGGAATCCTCTCAACCAGTTCGAGAGCCGGCATGCTTGCGTTGACCCCAAGGCAGAGCGTCGTTTGCCTGTCGATCTTGGCCGAATCCAGCTTGCCGCGGTAGTAGGGCGAGCCGTCGTTGCTGTTCTCCAAAGGGATGATGAGGTACCGTGTGGAAATGACGGTATCGACCAGGTCGCGGATAAGTGCGTCGAGTTCGGTGAAGCCGGGCGCCGGATCCTCATGTTGATAGGCCGGCAGTTCGGCCAGCGAGTATTGCAACGTGAACGGTATCAGGCCGCCGGCCAATTCACACAGCTTGTCGAACAGGACTACGGGATGGTACTGGCGGTATCGGACGCAATGGCTCAGCGAAGCGGCCGCCGTGCTGATGGTGTGGAGCATCCAGAACGAGGCCATATCGCCGTTGGCGACTTCGATGATGTCGTGGCTGGGCCGGCGTTGGCGCTGGTTAAGGGCGGCGATTTTCGCATGCAACTTGCCCAGCAGACTGGCGAGCATGGGCTGCAGGCCATCAATGGCGTCAATGGTCAAGCCGGGTGGCATGAAGGTCGGATCGATCTCGAAGCCTTCGTGCGCCGCCCGCCGCAGCCTGAGCACGGGAAAGCTGACATGGTCTTCGCGCGGCTCCAATTGCGACAGCAACCGAACTTGCTTGTTCAGATAGGCGACTTCGACGTCGACGCTATCGGCGAACAGGTCCGCCGTGTCGCTTGCTACCTGCGTGTAGCGCGCGCCATTTGCCCTCGCGGCGGCATCCGCCACATTGCCGCCAGCGGTCTTCAGGATCGGCAGGGCGGCGAAAAACGTAAAGGTTTGCTCGCTCGCGGGCAGTTGACTGAGATCGACTTCGCTTGGCAATTCGTCGGTGGAGGGGCCTCAACAATGTCGCCATCCTGAAAGATGAGGGACATCGTATTGATCGACAACACGTTGTTGCTCAACTGGTCCTCATTGACGGACAACGCGCGCACACCCCACAGGTGCGGGTTGATCGCCGAGGCGATTCTTTGCAGCCGGGCTTCATGGTAGCGGTCCGTTTGTTGGAATTGTTGAGGTGCCAGGGGCAAGCCTTCAGTCCAGAGGGCACCTTTGATGGCAATCGCATCGCGCTCTCCAAGTAGGTGGTTGGCAGTCCAGTCTATCCTCAAAACATCAGACCGCTTCTCGCCCAGTCCCTCTACGCTTGACCCTACGCAAGCCCAAGCCATCGTCTTCAATAAATACTGGGGCGGTCCCGGCTGTTCTGAAGAGGAGTGTCCCAATGAAAGCGTCATCGTCCGCTTAGCGGTTTTGTCGTTTGACGTGCGCGCGGACCGTCAGCGAATCCGGGTTGCGTATGGCGCGACGTTCTCGTTGCAACACGCTGCTCGTATCAACTTGAATTGGAGAAGTTAGCCATGGATGAACCAACACGGCCGCTGCCCAATCCCCGCCTCAACAAGGATGGCCAATGGGTGGGAACCAGCACGCTGACACCAAAAGCGATCACCACGCGCGGCGTGCTGACCATCCCGCCGCGAAGGGTGATCCCGGTCATCGTAGTGCCGGGGATAATGGGCAGCAACTTGCGCGCGAAAGTCAATCCCGGCGTGGATAAGAATAAGGCTCTGGCCCCGGGCGAACCTGCATGGCGCCCGCCGAACGGGGCGGTTGACGGCCTGAGCGAGGTGAAAAAATGGAAAAAGCGCAAGCCGAAGCAACGGCAGCAGATTCTCGATCCTGATACATTGGAGGTCGACGACAGCGGCGACATCAACTTATCCCTGTTTTCGTTTTCCGACGGTGTGGACGAAAGACACGCCCGCGCGCACTGGTGGGGAGAAATCCATTGGGGAAGTTACGGGAATTTGCTCTACACGCTGGAGCACAACCTGAACTCCACTTACACATTCGTCAAAGACCTCCGCGTCATCCGGCCGCACTGGGCGGCCGTGAATCAGTGGGACCGCAGGCAATGGGGCGCGGCATCAAGCGGATTGACCGCCCCGTTGACGGAGGCCGAGTTCAAGAAACACGCGGGCTTCCATTTCCCCGTGTATGCCTGCGGCTACAACTGGCTGCAATCGAACAAAAAATCGGCGAAACGATTGAAGCGGCGTGTTAAGGAGATCATCGATTTTTGGTCCAGCCGAAAACAGGACTGCAAACAAGTGATTCTGGTGACGCACTCGATGGGCGGTCTGGTGGCGCGGGCCTGCGCGAAGGAGATCCCGGACCTGATCGCCGGCGTTATCCACGGCGTGATGCCCGCCCTCGGCGCCCCGCTGTGCTACCGCCGGATCGCCTGCGGCACGGAGACGTCGAGTCCAAGCGCCAGTTGGATCGGCAACATGGGAATGGAAGCCTTCGCCGTCATCGCCGGGGAAAAAGCTGAGGAAACCACGCCGGTCATGGCGACGGCCCCCGGACCGCTGGAGTTGCTGCCCAACCACTTGTATCCAAAGCCTTGGTTGTTCGTTTCCACCAAGCGCCAGTCCTCGCCGGACATGGACTACCTCCAGTTACCAACAACCGACAGTCCCTACGATTTGTATCGAGATATGAAATCCTGGTATCGGCTGATCGACCCGGCGTTGGCGGACCCTGCCGACAAGTACAACGGCAACCCGGCGCCATTTATTATAAAAGCAATCAACCAAGCCGAGGATTTTCACAAGCGTGTACTTGACACCTATTACCATCCGAACTCCTACGCATTTTATGGCAGCGATTTCCAGCAACGGTCCTTCGGGTCATGTCGCTGGCTGAGTGAACCCCATTATGTTGGCCTTTCCGCCAGCGAAGTGCAGAAGGGCAAACCAGAAGGGAGCTCAACATTTGGCGGTGGCCGCAACGTCTCGTTCCCAAACAAGGGGACAGCCTATTTCCGGCACATGGACCAGGACGCCAGTGGCGACGGCACCGTGCCCAGCCAATCCGGTGCCGGCCCTTCCGGCAAAGTGAAACAGCTGTTCGCCACGCGCGGCTACGACCATCAGGGCAGCTACAGCAACGGCGCGATGCTGGCGTTGACGCAGCATCTAATTGTCAAGATCGTGCAAGGTGTCGCATGAGACTCGACATCAAGGACGCCCGATTGAAGATCCTCGCTGTGCTCTTCCTGGCCGTGTTGTTTTGCGGCTGGAGTATCGGCGCCGTACGCAACATCCTGGACAAGAGCAAGGTGAAACACATGACCGAGACAATGAAGACCGTATGCGTGGGACGCTTCCTAATCGACGTCCCCGCCGAGGCGCGGGTCTCTTTCCGGGGAGCATTCCTGGCCGGGTGGGACATCTCAATTTATCCCGACGAGACCGACGAGCAGTTTAAGGCCCGCCTGGAGAGTAGGGAGGCGGAACTGAAGGCGGAGAAGAACGAACGGGATGGCATCAGCCTTGAAAAGGCAATCTCCGTCGAGCGGGAAGGAATTCGCGGGAAAATTTTCGTTTTCGACCGAATGTGGACGCATTGGTTCGAGTATGAAAAGCGGGTCGACTCAACACTTGCCGCGACAAATGCCTATGTGCGCACGAACGGTACGAGTGTCGATTTCACGTCGAAACTTGGCGATGACCGTCTCACGGAACTCGCGCGGTTCGTTCGCCAGATCAAACCATTGAAGGAGGGAGAGGTTCCGACGGAACCGGGCTTCTGCTTCGGCCGCGCAATGATCAAAGATCCGCTACTGGCTAGCCAACACGAGCGCGTCACCATGTTCTTGAGTCTGAAGGAACATCCAGACTTCGTGATCGCTTTCGATACGATGGCCGGCCTCAAGCCCGACAAGAGTTTGCTCGCCCGCGACGACGAGGTAAGACGGGAGTTTGAGGCACATGTCCGTACCTTAAAGCGCGGCGCACGCTCAATTGGAGGAATTCCGGGTGAGGAGCTGGTCGAACGGTTCAATGAGCTAAACGGCACCACCGGCCATAGCTGCGAATGGGAGTCGTTTAGCAAGCAGGACGATGTACTTCGACCAGAACTATCGCTAGAAATCACTACCGGCCATTCCGTTCGACCAGGTGGAAAACCGGTCGATTCAAGCCTGACGGACGGCGCGGTCCTGGCGCTATGGGACAAGATGTCGTCGAGTATCCGGGTACGGCCCACGAAATCCGTGCAACCGGCAATCGCCAAGGCTGCCATTCCCGACATCGGCACCGGCGTCTTGGCATACGAGGCCTGCCCGGCCAGCGGCTGGTGGCAATGCTACGACGGCAAGGCACTCGGCGAGGTCGAACACGGCGATACCCAGTTCTTTCGACACGGCGTGCGCATGCCGCAAGCCACCCTGCTTGTGCCGCCGACACTGTGGCAGCGGATCAAACGCGAACGGCCCACCTTCCAGCATGAGGCGCCGACGTACTGGAAGCTCGTGCGACACGACCCGCCGCTTCCGCCTTCGCAACCCGATCCTAACCTGGAAGACGTCACCGGGCACCCGCCCCCAACAGAACCCGCTGCTCCTGCCGCAGCCGACATCCTCGGGACGGGAATACCCGGAAATGACAGCAACGTCGCGTAGACAAACTATCCGGAAAACAGGTCAAACTGTACGCGGGCCGGAGGCAGTCCCTGCATGCAGACGGACTTTCGATGGCGAACGCGGCGCGCGCTCCGTGTTGGTGGTTGGCAGTCCAGTCTATCCGCAAAACATGAGCGCAAATCCCGCCCAGTCCCTCTGCGCTTGACACTACGCAAGCCCGAGCCATCGTCTTCAATAAATACTGGGGCGGTCCCGGCTGTCGTGAAGAGGAGTGTCCCGATGAAAGACCTGCTGCCGTTCGTTGAGCGCGAGCTAAGACTGTTTGGCGACTACTTCAGCCGCTTCCGCGAGCGGCATCCCGGCATCGCCGGCGACTTGTTGCTCAACGGCGACAGCGGCGGCGACCCCGGCATCCGATGCCTGACGCAGGCGGCGGCCGTGCTCAACGCCAGAACCGCCAAGAAGCTCGACGACGACCTCCCTGAACTGACCGCCTCCTTCCTGGACATGTTGGCGCCCCACCTTCTGCGCTTCTTCCCGTCCTGCGCTGTTGTCTGCTTCGACCCCGCAGGGGGCAATGGCAAACGGGCCAGCGGCAAGACGACGGTGCCGCGCGGCGCCTTGCTCAAGACGGCGGAGCGCAAGCGCGATGGGGTGATCTGCAAGTTCGTGACCGCCTTCGCGGTTCCGCTGGCCCCCATTTCGGTGACTGCAGCGGCATTTTCGCCAACGACAAGGGCGCCCGCCGGCACCCGCCTGCCGCCCGGTGTGGGCGCCGAGATCGCCGTCACCATCGAATGGACGCCGGACGCGTCCAACCCGTCCGGTTTGCCCGTGGACAGCCTGCGCCTGTTCATCGACGGCGAGCCGTCGTTTTGCGCGGCCCTGCTCGACGCGCTCTTTTTGCGCACCGTCTGTACCTACGTGGAAGTGAGCGACGGGCGCTGGCTAAGCCTTGGCACGAACCCGCTGGCACCCGTCGGGCTGGACGCAAACGAGGCGCTGATCCCGTTTTCGGCGAAGTCGCAGGCGGCGTTCCGTTTGCTGACCGAGTACTTCTGCTTCCCAGCGAAGTTCAATTTCCTCGACATCCAGTTGGCTGCTCTGGCTACACGCTTGCCTTCTGGATGCCGGTGGCTGACGCTGCATTTCTGTATGGCGGGGCTGGCTGAAGATAGCAACGCCGCGCGCCTGCTCAGGTCGCTCGACGCACAACACTTGGTCGCCGGGTGTACGCCGGTTGTCAATTTGTTCAAGCAGTCGGCCTGTCCGATCCGGCTCGACCACACTGCGCAGCACTACACCTTGATAGCCGATGCCCTAAATGCCAAGGCCTATCAGGTCTATGGCGTTAATTCCGTGCACATGGTGCGCGGCGCCGGCAGCAGCGCCGAGGTCGTGGAGTTTCGTCCCTACTATTCGTTCCACCATGGCGACGCCGGCAGCAAGAAAGGGCAGTACTGGATCATGCGGCGCGACGACGCGGTGGCGGCGACCAAGCCGGGGTACGAAAACCAATTGTCCTTCGTCGACATCGACTTCAACCCGATCACATCCCCGTCCTCGACCGTGTCGGTCGAACTCACCTGCAGCAATGGCGCTCTGCCGAGCCGACAAGAGTTTGGCGCCCCTGGCGGCGACCTGTCGACGGAGATCAGCATCGGCATGCATTCAATCCGGCTACTGCGCAGACCCACCGTGCCGTGCGCGCCGCCATCGGGCCGCGACGTTCAGTGGAAGCTCGCCTCGCATCTTGCCCTGAGCATCAGCTCCTTGTCACAAGACGGCCTGCCGGCCTTCCGCGAGATGCTCGCCATGCACGATCTGGTCCGCTCGGCGACCTCGCGGCGGCAGATCGACGGCATTGTCGCGTTGGAGATCGAGCCAGCTCGCGCCTGGCTGCGCGACAAGCGCGGCAGCGCCACCGTGCAAGGGGTGGAAGTCCGGATGACGCTCGACGAGGCCGCCTTCGTCGGCTGCGGCATCCACGTATTCGCCCAGCTGATGGACCATTTCCTGGGGATGTATGTTCATCTGAACAGCTTCACACAATTGACCATCGTATCGCTCGAAACGGGGAAGGAGTTGCTCAAATGTCCACCACGCAATGGGGAGCTGAACCTGGTGTAATGCAGCGGCTGCTCGACGAGCCGTACCGTTTCAAGTTCTTCCAGGCGGTGCATCTGATCGAGCTGTGGCTACGGCAGAACGGCGTGCCGCACGATCTGGCGCTGACCGACTACCTGACCTTTAGAAATAGCACCTCGTTGACCTTTCCTGCCAGCCAGATCGAGGCCCTGGAAGCCAAGTCCGGTGAAGAGATTCGCACTGTCGCCCAACTGGGGGCCGCATTGTTGGCGAGGCGCTTGGACGGAATCGCCATCACGCCATCCTTCATGGGCTTCCTGGGCTCCGGCGGCGTGCTGCCCAACAAGTACACGGAACGCGTCGCCGCCGTCGAGCACTTCAAAAAGGACGACGGCCCGCGCGCCTTGCTCGACCTATTTTCCACCCGCGCGTTGGCCTTGTTCTACCAAGCCAACGCAAAGTACCGGGTGGAGTTCATGCGCGATACGCGGGGAGAGGATGGCTACCTGCCACGGCTGTTGATGCTGGCCGGCATATCGTCCAAATCCACCGGCGCCGAGCCGCACCTGGACGGCGGCTTGTGCGATGAAACACTGGCTTACTACGCGGCGGTGATACGGCGCCGCACGGTATCGGGCAGTAGCATGTCCGACGTGCTCGCCGAGTATTTCGGCGTCCCTTTCGAGGTGGTGTTGTTTGACGGCTGCTGGGACATGATTCCGAAGCAATCCCAGACAACGTTGCTGGGAGGTAACTCGATTTTAGGCAGGGGCGCGACGCTGGGAGCGCGCCGCTGGACGCGCGACCAGCGCGTGCGGGTGCGCATCGGCCCGTTGGACAAGAGCAACTTCAACCGTTTCGCGCGCGGCGCGGACGGCGCCAAGGCGCTCGAAAAACTGCTGTCCATGTTCCCGTGCGCGCCGCTGCAATTCCGCGTTCAGGTCGTGCTGCGCGCACAAGACGTGAAGACCGTACACCTTGGACCGGCCGCCCCGGAAAAGCTGGGACTCGGCCGCGACACCTTCCTCACCACCCGGCCGGTGGACGTTGACTACGGCAATATGCAGTACGACCTGCGCCTATGGTGAGCACGCGCCGCATGGTCAGCACAGGAGGTCTTACGGCAGCTTATGCCGCAAGACCACAAGCAATCCAAGCTACAAGGAAATATGATGCCCAACGTAATTCGTCTCGGCGACCCAACCTCCCATGGCGGCAAGGTTACGTCCGCCAGTGCCAGCCAGTTCATTGTCGACAACTTGCCGGTGGCGCGCGTCGGCGACAAGTGCAGTTGTCCGCTTCCCGGTCATACGGTCTGCACCATCGTCGAAGGCGATCCCAACCACCTGATCGACGGCGTCCCGGTCGCGTATCACGGCCACAAGACCTCATGCGGTGCCAGCTTGATATCGACCCTGCAAAATTTCTCGATGGGGTAGGGCGCTTGTCGCACGCGACAGCCAAGCTGTCGCAGCACGCAGATCGTTTTAACCCAAATGGGAGAAGCTATTATGGATGAGCCAACACGGCCGTTGCCCAATCCCCGCCTCAACAAGGATGGCCAGTGGGTCGGAACCAGCACTCTGACACCAAAGGCGGTCACCACGCGCGGCGTGTTGACCATTCCGCCGCGAAGGGTGATTCCCGTCATCGTGGTGCCGGGAATCATGGGCAGCAATCTGCGGGCGAAAGTCGATCCCGGCGCGGATAAAAACAAGGCCCTGGCGCCGGGCGAACCGGCGTGGCGCCCGCCGAATGGCTTGGCGGCGGGGCTAACCGAGGTAAAGAAATGGAAACGGCGCGATCCCAAGCTCCGGCAACAAGTTCTTGACCCCGAAACCCTGGAGGTGGACGACAGTGGCGACATTAATTTGTCCATGTTTTCCTTTTCCGACGGTGTGGACGAAAGACACGCCCGCGCGCACTGGTGGGGAGAAATCCATTGGGGAAGTTATGGGAATTTGCTCTACACGCTGGAGCACAACCTGAACTCCACTTACACATTCGTCAAAGACCTCCGCGTCATCCGGCCGCACTGGGCGGCCGTGAATCAGTGGGACCGCAGGCAATGGGGCGCGGCATCAAGCGGATTGACCGCCCCGTTGACGGAGGCCGAGTTCAAGAAACACGCGGGCTTCCATTTCCCCGTGTATGCCTGCGGCTACAACTGGCTGCAATCGAACAAAAAATCGGCGAAACGATTGAAGCGGCGTGTTAAGGAGATCATCGATTTTTGGTCCAGCCGAAAACAGGACTGCAAACAAGTGATTCTGGTGACGCACTCGATGGGCGGTCTGGTGGCGCGGGCCTGCGCGAAGGAGATCCCGGACCTGATCGCCGGCGTTATCCACGGTGTGATGCCCGCCTTCGGTGCGCCGCTGTGCTATCGCCGGATCGCCTGCGGCACGGAGACGTCGAGTCCAAGCGCCAGTTGGATCGGCAACATGGGAATGGAAGCCTTCGCCGTCATCGCCGGGGAAAAAGCCGAGGAAACCACGCCGGTCATGGCGACGGCCCCCGGACCGTTGGAGCTGCTGCCCAACCACCTGTATCCAAAGCCATGGTTGTTCGTTTCAACCAAGCGCCAATCCTCGCCGGACATGGACTACCTCCAGTTACCAACAACCGACAGTCCCTACGATTTGTATCGAGATATGAAATCCTGGTATCGGCTGATCGACCCGGCGTTGGCGGACCCTGCCGACAAGTACAACGGCAACCCGGCGCCATTTATTATAAAAGCAATCAACCAAGCCGAGGATTTTCACAAGCGTGTACTTGACACCTATTACCATCCCAACTCCTACGCATTTTATGGCAACGATTTCCAGCAACGGTCCTTCGGGTCATGTCGCTGGCTGAGTGAACCCCATTATGTTGGCCTTTCCGCCAGCGAAGTGCAGAAGGGCAAACCAGAAGGGAGCTCAACATTTGGCGGTGGCCGCAACGTCTCGTTCCCAAACAAGGGGACAGCCTATTTCCAGCACATGGACCAGGACGCCAGTGGCGACGGGACCGTGCCCAGCCAATCCGGTGCCGGTCCTTCCGGCAAAGTGAAACAGCTGTTCGCCACGCGCGGCTACAACCATCAGGGCAGCTACAGCAACGGCGCGATGCTTGCGTTGACGCAGCATTTGATCGTCAAGATCGTGCAAGGTGTCGCATGAGACTCGACATCAAGGACGCCCGATTGAAGATCCTCGCTGTGCTCTTCCTGGCCGTGTTGTTTTGCGGCTGGAGTATCGGCGCCGTACGCAACATCCTGGACAAGGGCAAGGTGAAACACATGACCGAGACGATGAAGACGGTATGCGTGGGACGCTTCCTAATTGACGTCCCTGCCGAGGCGCGGGTCTCTTTCCGTGGAGCATTTCTGGCCGGGTGGGATATCTCAGTTTATCCCGACGAGACCGACGAGCAGTTCAAAGCCCGCCTGGAGAGTAGGGAGGCGGAACTGAAGACGGAGAAGAACGAACGGGATGGCATCAGCCTTGAAAAGGCAATCTCCGTCGAACGGGAAGGAATTCGCGGGAAAATTTTCGTTTTCGACCGAATGTGGACGCATTGGTTCGAGTACGAAAAGCGGGTCGACTCAACACTCGCCGCGACAAATGCCTATGTGCGCACGAACGGTACGAGCGTCAATTTCACGTCGAAGCTTGGCGATGACCGTCTCACGGAACTCGCGCGGTTCGTTCGCCAGATCAAACCATTGAAGGAGGGAGACTGGCCCGTCGGAACCGGGCTTCTGCTTCGGCCGCGCAATGATCAAAGATCCGCTACTGGCCAGCCAACACGAGCGCGTCACCATGTTTTTGAGCTTGAAGGACCATCCAGACTTCGTGATCGCCTTCTATACGGCGGCGGGTCTCAAACCCGGCAAGAGTTTGCTTGCTCGGGACGACGCAATAAAACAAGAGTTCGAGGCTTACGTTCACACCTTCCGGCGTGGCGGCCGTTCAATCGCGGGAATCCCTGGGGATGAGATATGCGAACGATTCAACGAGAAAAACGGCACCACCGCGCACAGTTGTGAATGGGAAGCCGTTGGCGTGGAGAGCAACCTTTTCCGCCCTGATCTGATGTTGGATTTTTCCACAGGCCATTCGCTACGACCGGGCGGGAAGCCGGTCGAATCAAGCTTGACGGACGACGCGGTCCTCGCGCTGTGGGACAAGATGTCGGCGGGCATCCGGGTGCGGCCCACGAAAGCCGTGCGGCCGCCGGTCGCCGCGCCAGTCGTACCCGAGATCGGCTCCGGCGTTTCGGCATACGAGGCCTGCCCGGCCAGCGGCTGGTGGCAATGCTACGACGGCAAGCCACTGGGCGAGGTCGTACTCGGCGATACCCAGTTCTTTCGACGTGGCGTGCGCATGCCGCAAGCTACCCTGCTTGTGCCGCCGACACTGTGGCAGCGGATCAAGCGGGAACGGCCCACCTTCCAGCATGAGGCGCCGACGTACTGGAAGCTCGTGCGGCATGACCCGCCGCTCCCCCCCGTGCAACCAGGCATCGAAGAGGGCGAAGACACCGCCGGTCAAACGCCCAAAACAGCTGCCGCCGACGCCGTGGCGACCGCCCCAACCGCGACAGGAAAACCTGGAAATGACGGCAACGAGGCGTAAACAATCAACGCCACGAGCGCCCCGGAAAGCAAACCCGATGGGAAATGCCTGCGAATTCTTGAGCTTTGTGCGTTTGACCAAGACGCGTCCGGCGGCACGGTGCCCAATGAGCACGCGCTTCCGCTGCGGCAAGGCTGACCGCGTCGAACTGCCTCGGCGTTCAACTGCCAACTACCTGCAGATTACTATATGAAAATCGCCGTCAAGCATCCGCTGACGGGCTTCCTTGCGGCCATGGCCGTGGCAGTGTTGGCCAGTTGGTGGAGCGTTGGCATGGTGCACGATGTTCTGGAAACTGGCAAGGTGGCGCGCATGACCGAGACGATGAAGACCATATGCGTAGGGCGCTTCCTGATCGACGTACCTGCCGAGGCGAGGGTCTCATTCCGTGGAGCATTTCTGTCCGGGTGGAATATTTCGATCTATCCCGACGAAACCGACGAGCAGTTTTTCGCCCGCTTAGCAGACCAGGAAGCAGAACTGAAGGACGCAAAGAATCGGGCCGGAGGCGAAAACCTGGAGTCGACAATTGGCGTAGATCGGGAGGGTGTTCATGGGAAAATTTTCGTCTTCGGAAGAACTTGGACACATTGGATCGAGGATGGAAAGCGGGTTGACTCCACGGCAGTGGCCGTGCACGCCTATGTACATACTCAGCGGACAAGTTTGAACTTTACAGCGAAATCGCTCGATGAAGATGATACAAGGGAACTTGCGAAAATTGCAAGGCAGATCAAGCCATTGAAGGAGGGGGAGGTTCCGACCGAGCCAGGTTTCTGCTTCGGCCGCGCAATGATCAAAGATCCACTGCTGGCCAGCCAACACGAGCGCGTCACCATGTTCTTGAACTTGAAAGACCATCCCGACTTCGGGATTGCCTTCTATACGGCGGCGGGTCTCAAACCCGGCAAGAGTTTGCTTGCTCGGGACGACGCAATAAAACAAGAGTTCGAGGCATACGTTCACACCTTCCGGCGTGGCGGCCGTTCAATCGCGGGAGTTCCCGGAGATGAGATATGCGAACGATTCAGCGAGCTAAACGGTACTACGGCACATAGCTGCGAATGGGAGTCGTTTAGCAAGCAGGACGACGTTTTTCGCCCCGAACTATCGCTGGAAATCACCACAGGCTTTTCCCGCCGCCCTGGCGGCCAGCCGGTCGAATCGAGCCTATCAGACGCCGGGGTCCTGGCGCTGTGGGACAAGATCTCGTCGAGCATCCGGGTACGCCCCACCAAAACCATCCAGCCGCTGCTCGCCCCGGCCGTACCGTCCGCCGCAACAGCGGCCCCACATTAAGTAAGTTCCATGAATAGACAATCCACAGGGAGGTTCGATGGACAGCATCAGCGACTTCTTGAATTTCATGCGCTCGGCCAAGACGTTGACGGCCGAGAACCGCCCGCTGCGCATGCGCTTGGCGCACCCGGACGGCATTTCCGACGACGTGCTCCTGCCCCAGCGCGTGGTGGGCAGCGAGTCGATATGCGGCGGACTTGAGTACCGTATCGATTGCGTGGCGACCGACGCCCGGCTCGAACTGAAACAGTTCATCATGATGCCGGTGGAACTGCAATTCGTCACCGATCGCGGCGACTTGCGCAAGGTCTGCGGCATCGTCGAGCAGGCCAAGGCTGGGCGCAGCGATGGCGGCCTCGCCACCTACCAACTGGTCATGCGCGACGCCTTGGCCATCATGGACGCGCGCCGCAACACCCGTGTTTTCCGCGATGCAAGCGAGATCGACATCATTGAAACCCTGCTGGTCGAATGGCGCCAGAAGAATTCCGTGCTGGCGGGCGCGTTCGACATCGAATTCGACCGGTTGATTCTCGCCCGCCAGTGCCCCCAACGCGAATTCACCAAGCAGCACAACGAAAGCGACGCCGGTTTCATCCGCCGCCTGCTGAAGCGACGCGGCATTTCCTGGTTCTTCCGCGCGGGGCGATCCGCCACCTCGGCCAACGGGAGCGATGGCGACCTGCCCGCGCACACCCTGGTGCTGGTCGACGACGCCAATCGCCTGCGCGAGAACGCGGCCGGTGTGGTGCGCTTCCATCGCGACAACGCCACCGAGCAACGTGACGCGATCACGGCATGGAGCGCGGTGCGCACCCTGCGTCCCGGCGGTGCGTCGCGTTACAGCTGGAACGATCAGAACCCTGCGGCCCGGCAGTTCATGGCCACCAGCGCGAGCAGTAACATTGACCAGGGGACCAACGGCAACGCCATGGCCACCTGCCTCAACGACTATCTGGTCGACATACCGAACATGGGCGTCGACCACGAGGACCAGGCAACGCTCGGTCGCCTGCGTTTGGGGCGTTACGACTTCGAGACCAAGTGTTTCCACGGCGAAGGCAGCGTGCGCGACTTTGCGGCAGGCGAGTGGTTCGCCATGGTCGACCACCCGGAGATCGATGCGCACGCGCAGGCGGAGCGTGAATTCGTCATCACCGAACTGTTCGTCGTGGCCGAAAACAATCTCTCCACTGCGCTCGACGGCAAGGTACGCAGCCTGTTCGAGCGCAATCTCTGGCCCGGCGATGACGCATTCGAGCCGACATCACGGCGCGCCAGCCCGCGCGGCGCGGTGCGCTACCGCAATCGCTTCACTTGCGTGCGGCGCGGCATCGCCATCGTTCCCAGCTTCGACCAAGGTGTGGATGTACCCTGCGCAATGATGGAATGCGCGATTGTTGTCGGCCCGGCGGGCGAAGCGGTCCATTGCGACGAGCAGGGCAGGGTCAAGTTGCGCTTTCCGGGCACCCGAAGCGAGGACCACCAGCACGCGCAAGGGGCCGGCGCGTCCGACACCGACACCGATTCCGGTTGGGTCCGGGTGGCGTCGAACTGGGCGGGCCCGGCGGGCCAAACCAGTCCGGCCTTTTCACCCTGCCGCCGGTCGGCAGCGAAGTACTGGTGGCCTACCTTGGCGGCGACCCGGACCGGCCCATCGTGGTCAACCAGCTGTACAACGGACAAGGCTTGCCTCCCGAACTGAACAGTGTCGGCGGCTTGCCCGGCAACAAATTCCTGTCCGGCATACAAGCAGGCGAGGTGCACGGCGGGCGCCGCAGCCATCTGCGTCTCGACGCCACACCGGGAGAGATCAGCGTGCAGTTGGCGAGTGCGCACGGCGCCAGCGAGCTCAACCTTGGCTATCTCACCGGCTCGCGCGTCAACGGCGAAGGGGTGGCGCGCGGCGAGGGCGCCGAGCTGCGCAGCGACAAGACGGTGGCGCTGCGTGGCGGCCAGGGGGTGCTGCTTAGCAGCGGCACAGGCAATGACGCACAGGGCGCGCAACTGGAGCGTGCGGAGTTGATCGGCATGGTCGACGTGCTACATGGCGTGGCCGACCAGCTCGCCGCGTTTGCAGCGGCGCACGCCGGCGATGAGGCCGCTGGGCCGCAATTGACGGAGCTAATCGGCAGGTTGAAGGCGTGGGACAGCGGCAGCAATGTCGCAAGCGCCGCTGGCGCTCAAGGCGCTGCCGGCGGCGCGCCCATTGTGGTCGCGAACGCCCAGGCCGGGATGGTCATGGCCAGCCACGACAGCCTTGCCCTTGGGGCCGCGAACAAGATCGACATGCTGTGCGGCGGCGACACCCAGTTCTCGATAGGTCGCAAGTTGCTCTTGCGCGCCACGGAAGGAATTAGTCTGTTTGCCTTCCGGCTGGGGATGAAGCTGATCGCGGCCAATGGAGATATCCGCGTGCAGGCCCAGGATGGCAATGTCGAAATCACCGCACTGAAGAGGATAAGGCTGGTTGCCGGCGAGGGCGTTGAGATCGACGCACCTGAGACCCGCATCGTCACAAAAGGCGCGCGCGCGGACTATGGTGACGGCAAGATCACCCATCAATGCACTGCGGATTACGCCGTCAAATCGAGTCGATTTACGCATTCCGGCGCCGGGAATGCAAACCCAACAGGCGTCAGTTTTCCAAAAACAAGCCTAGAAACGGATGAGAAAATCATCCTCACCGAACGACAAACGGGATTGCCAATCAAGGCCCAAGACTACACCGCGACACTGGAAGATGGGCGGACGGTAGCCAAAGCGACGGATACCGCAGGGAAAACTGA
The DNA here is from genome assembly GCF_029834475.1 of Rugamonas sp. DEMB1. Taxonomy (GTDB): domain Bacteria; phylum Pseudomonadota; class Gammaproteobacteria; order Burkholderiales; family Burkholderiaceae_D; genus Rugamonas; species Rugamonas rubra. The sequence goes on from NZ_CP122407.1 coordinate 2,974,531, forward strand.
GCTGTTGAAAGGCACGGCTATTGGCGAGGTCGTCATCAAATTCAGCGACGGCTAGGCCGGCGCAACGCTAGGCGCCATCCAAGTGCGGCGTAGGCACGTTCGCCTTGTGGGCGCCGTTGGGGCGGAGCAACGCTTGCGGTTGGCGTCCAGCGCGCCGGTGGCCGCTACTCTGACCTGCTCGAGCCGTGCATGGGCTCTTGCTCCAAGACCAAGGCCGCGCCTCACATCCGCGACGCCTTCGCGCGCCAGCGCCACCCGCATTAAGCACACCCGGGATTTCCAAAACACAACCAAAACGCCGGCGTTATCGTGTAGTCTGGCGACATGCGCCCGGGCCGGCGCCGGGCCGGCGCGCGGCCGGCGGCGCGGGTGGAGCGAGGGGAGGGACCCGATGGAGAACGGCGTGCCGCTGTGCGCGGGAAGCGCACTGGTGATCGACGATGACCCCTTCCTGCGCCTGCTGGCGCGCGACGCGCTCGAGAAGCTCGGCCTGCGGGTGGCCGAGGCGGCCGACGGCGCCGCCGGCCTGGCCCGGATCGCCGCGGCGGTGCCCGACATCATCCTGCTCGACGTCATCATGCCCGACATGAGCGGCTTCGAGGTGTGCCGCCGCGCCCGCCGCCTGGCCGGTGCCGAGTTGACCCCGATCCTGATGCTCACCTCGCTCGAGGACATCGACTCGATCAACCAGGCCTACGAGGCCGGCGCCACCGACTTCATCACCAAGCCGATCAACTGGCCCATCCTCGGCCACCGCGTGCGCTACATCCTCAAGGCCGCCGGCTTGCTGTCGCAGGTCGCCCAGAGCGACCTGCAACTGGCCAAGGCGCAGCGCCTGACGGCGATCGGCAGCTGGGAGTGGCGGGTCGAGGCCGACCAGTTCAGCTGGTCGGCCGAGATGTACCGCATCTGCGCGGTGGCGCCGGGCGGCGCCCGCCACGACTTCGCCGGCCTGATGGCCTTGGTGCACGAGGCCGACCGGGCGCGCATCGGCAAGGCGCTGCGCGCGGCGCTGCGCGACGGCGACGGCTACGACGCCGAGCACCGCATCGTGCGGCCGGACGGCAGCGAGCGCATCGTGCACGGCAAGGGCAGCGTCAGCCGCGACGCCGAGGGCCGCGCGCTGGCCATGTCCGGCACGCTGCAGGACATCACCGCGCGCAAGCAGGCCGAGGCCCGCATCGACCACCTGGCCAACTACGACGCGCTGACCGACCTGCCCAACCGCAACCTGCTGAGCGAGCGCACCACCCAGCTGCTCGCCATGGCGCGCCGCAGCGGCCAGCAGCTGACCATGCTCTTCCTCGACCTGGACGGTTTCAAGTTCGTCAACGACTGTTTCGGCCATCCGGTCGGCGACGGCCTGCTGCGCGCCGTCGCCCGGCGCCTGCAGGGCGCCATCCGCGAGGGCGACACCGTGGCCCGGCTGGGCGGCGACGAGTTCGTCTTCCTGCTGCCCGGCCTGGCCGACAGCATGGCCGCGCACCAGCGCGCCCAGGACATCGTCGACGCCTTCGCCGTGCCCTTCGTGGTCGAGCAGCGCGAGCTGCACATCAGCGCCAGCGTCGGCGTGTGCATCCACCCGGCCGACGGCGACAGCATCGACGCGCTGCTGAAGAACGCCGACGTGGCCATGTACCACGCCAAGGAGAGCGGGCGCAACTGCTTCCGCTTCTACGCCGGCGCGATGAGCCGGCGGGTCGAGCAAAGGGTGGCGCTCGAGCACGCCCTGCGCGCCGCCGTCGAGGGCGGCCAGTTCGAGGTCCACTACCAGCCCAAGATCGGCCTGCGCGACGGCCGCGTCGGCGGCGTCGAGGCGCTGGTGCGCTGGCGCCGGCCGGGCCACGGCATGGTGCCGCCCGACCAGTTCATCGGCCTGGCCGAGGACACCGGCCTGATCGTGCCGATCGGCGAATGGGTGCTGCGCAGCGCCTGCGCCCAGGCGCGCGCCTGGCACGCCATGGGCTTCGACCAGCTGTCGGTGGCGGTCAACCTGTCGGCCCGCCAGTTCGGCCAGCACAGCGTCGCCGACCTGGTGCGGCGGGCCCTGGCCGACAGCGGGCTGGCGCCGCGCCACCTCGAGCTGGAGTTGACCGAGAGCGTGCTGATGAGCGACACCGACGCCATGCTGCGGGCGCTGCGCGACATCAAGGCGCTCGGCGTGACGCTGACGCTGGACGACTTCGGCACCGGCTACTCCAGCCTGTCGTATCTGAAGCGCTTCCCCATCGACGTGCTGAAGATCGACCGCAGCTTCGTCGCCGACGTCACCAGCGACCCCGACGCCGCCATGCTCACCAAGAGCATCATCCTGCTGGCACACGCGCTGAAGATGGGCACGGTGGCCGAGGGCGTCGAGACGGAGGGCCAGTTGGATTTCCTGGCCGACAACGACTGCGACGCCGTGCAGGGCTACTACTTCAGCCGCCCGCTGGCGGCCGACGCGCTGACCGACTTCCTGCGGGAACGGCGATGAGCGGCCCCGACACGGCCGCGCGAGGACGGCCCACGGGCGCGCCAGCGGGATGGTGGCGCGCGCCGCTGCTCCAGCTGCTCCTGCTGTGCCTGTTGGTCCTGGCGCCGGGCGCGCCGGCCGTGGCGGCCGAGCGGCCGCTGGTGGTCGGCAGCGAGGAGGACTTTCCGCCGTTCTCGACCGGCACCACGGTGCGCGACGCCGGCGGCTTCACGCTGGAGTTGTGGCGCGCCGTCGCCAAAGAGGCGCAGCTCGACTACGTGCTGCGGGTCGGCCCGTTCAGCCAGCTCCTGCAGGAGTTCAAGGACGGCAGGATCGACGTCCTGATCAACCTGGCCCAGTCCGAGCCGCGGCGCCAGTTCGCCGACTTCACCGTGCCCCACGTCACCGTCAACGGCGCCATCTTCGTGCGCCAGGGCGAGGACCGCATCCACGCCGAGGCCGACCTGGCCGGCCGCTCCATCATCGTGGTGCGCGCCGACCTGGCGCAGGACTACGCCATCGCCAAGGGCTGGCAAGCGCAGGTGGTGGTCGCCAGCACGGCGGCCGACTGCTTCAGGCTGCTGGCCGACGGCCGCCACGACGCCGTGCTGATCAGCAAGCTGGTCGGCCTGCAGACCCTGCAGGCCCTGAAGATCGACAACGTCAAGCCGCTCGCCATCAAGGCCGGCATCGCCCAGAAATTCTCCTTCGCCGTGCGCAAGGGCAACGCCGACCTGCTCGCCACGATCAACGAGGGAATGTCGATCACCAAGCTCAACGGCAGCTACGACGCCATCCACAACAAATGGTTCGGCGTCTACGAGAGCCGCGAGATGACGCTGCGCCAGACCCTGCGCTTCCTGCTGCCGCTGGTGGCCGTGTTGCTGCTGCTGGTCGGCTACCTGTTCCATCGGCGCCGCATCGAGGGCATGCTGCGCCGCGCCAACGAGCAGTTGGAGGAGCGCGTCGCCCAGCGCACCCTGGAGCTGGAGCAGGCGAGGGACCAGGCCGAGTCGTCCAGCCATGCCAAGGGCGACTTCCTGGCCAACATGAGCCACGAGATCCGCACGCCGATGAACGCCATCATCGGCATGCTGTACCTGGTGCTGCGCACGCCGCTGCAGCCGCAACAGCGCGACTACCTGGACAAGATCAGTATCTCCAGCAAGCATCTGCTGGGCATCATCAACGACATCCTCGACTTCTCCAAGATCGACGCCGGCAAGATGGAACTGGAGTGCATCGACTTCGACCTGAAGCGGCTGTTGCAGAACGTGCTAGACCAGGTGCTGTTCCGCGCGCTGGAGAAAAGCCTGCGGGTGCGCCTGGAGCTCGATCCGGCGCTGCCGCGCTATCTGCGCGGCGACCCGCTGCGCCTGACCCAGGTCCTGCTCAACTTCGCCAACAACGCGGTCAAGTTTTCCGGCGGCGGCGAGGTGCTGATCCGCGCCATGGTGACGGCGGCCGACGCCGACGCCAGCCTGATCCGTTTCGAGGTGCGCGACGAGGGCGTCGGCATCGGCGCCGAGCAGCAGGAGAAACTGTTCCAAGCCTTCCAGCAGGCCGACACCACCACCACGCGGCGCTACGGCGGCAGCGGACTGGGCCTCATCATCAGCAAGCAGCTGGTCGGCATGATGGGCGGCGAGCTGGGCCTGCAAAGCGCGCTCGGCGAGGGCAGCACCTTCTGGTGCGCCATCCGTTTCGCCCTCGGCCGCGCCCCGCTCGAGGCAGAGGGCGAGGGCGATCCGGCCCGGCCGGCCAGCCTGGCCGGCGTCCGCGTCCTGCTGGCGGAGGACAATCTGTTCAACCAACAGGTCGCCGTCGACCTGTTGCGCGACGCCGGCGCGACGGTGCAGCTGGCGGCCAACGGCCGCGAGGCGCTGGCCCTGCTGGGCGCGCACGAGTTCGACTGTGTGTTGATGGATATCCAGATGCCCGAGATGGACGGCCTGGAGGCGCTGCGGCGCATCCGCGCCGACGCCGCGCTGGCCCGGCTGCCGGTGATCGCGCTGACGGCGAACGCCCGCCGCGAGGAGCGCGAAGAATACCTCGCGGCGGGCATGGACGGCTTTATCAGCAAGCCGATCGAGCCCGCCGAGCTGTACGCGGCGCTGGCCCAACGCCTGCCGGCGCAAGGCCGCCGACCGGCCGAAGTGGCGGCCGGGGTGGCGGCCGAGGTAGCGGGCGGGGTGGCCGCCGCCGTCCCGGCGCAGGCCGACGGCGAGTACGATCCCGCCGTGCTGGCGCGCCTGTGCGTGGAGCAGCCGGACCGGCTGCGCCGCTACGTCGAGGTTTTCCTGGACTCGGCCGAGCAGTCCATCGAGGGGCTCACCCAGGCCCTGCTGCGTGGCGACCTGGCCGGCGTCGCCGGCTTCGGCCACCGCATCAAGTCGGCGGCGAACTCGGCCGGCGCGCATGGGCTGGGCGCCCTGGGCGCCGCCCTGGAAGCGCTGGGGCGCGGCGGCACGCTGGCGCAGGCCGGCGTGCTGGCCGCCCGCCTTCCCGCCGCGCTGCAAGAGACGCGCCGGCGCATGGCGGCGCAGACCGAGGCGGCGGGCAAGGACTAGCGGCCGCCGACCGGCAAGGGCGCCGTCGCGGCCGCGCCGTCCGCTGCTGCGCGGCGGCCGTGCGCCAAGCGGTACAGCACCGGCAGCACCAGCAGGGTCAGCAGGGTCGACGACAGGATGCCGCCGATCACCACCGTCGCCAGCGGCCGCTGCACCTCGGCGCCGGTGCCCAGCGCCACGGCCATCGGCACGAAGCCCAGCGCCGCCACCAGCGCCGTCATCAGCACCGGCCGCAGGCGGGTCAGGGCGCCCTCGCGGATCGCCTCGTCCAAGCTGCGGCCCTGCTCGCGCAGGCCGCGGATGAAGGCGATCAGCACCAGGCCGTTGAGCACCGCCACGCCGGACAGGGCGATGAAGCCGACCGCCGCCGAGATCGACAGCGGCAGGCCGCGCAGCCACAGCGCCGCCAGGCCGCCGGTCAGCGCGAAGGGGATGCCGGTGAACACCAGCAGGCCGTCGCGCACATTGTTGAACATGGCGAACAACAGCAGCAGCACCAGCAGCAGCGCGGCCGGCACCACCAGCTTCAGGCGGCTGGCGGCCGACTGCAGGTTGTCGAACTGGCCGCCCCATTCGGTCCAGTAGCCGGGCGGCGCCGGCACCTTTTGCGCCACCAGGCGCTGCGCCTCGGCGACGAAGGAGCCCATGTCGCGGCCGCGCACGTTGGCGGAGATGACCACGCGGCGCTTGCCGTTCTCGCGGCTCACCTGGTTCGGTTGCGGCGCCAGGTCGAACTCGGCCACCTCGGCCAGCGGGATGCTGCGGCGCACGCCGTCGGCGCCCACCGGCAGCGGCAGCGGCAGGCGCTTCAAAGCGTCGATGTCGTTGCGCAGGTCTTCCGGCAGGCGCACCACGATGTTGAAGCGGCGGTCGCCCTCGAACACCACGCCGGCCTCGCGCCCGCCCACCGCCACCGCCAGCAGCTGCTGCACCTCGGCCATGGCCAGGCCGTAGCGGGCGGCGCGCTCGCGGTCGACCCGCATGGTCAGCATCGGCAGGCCGCTGGTCTGCTCGACCTTGACCTCGGCGGCGCCGGGAATGTCCTGCAACACGGCGGCCATCTTGCCGGCGGTCTGCTGCAACTGCTCCAGGTCGTCGCCGTACAGCTTGAGCGCGACATCGCTGCGCACGCCGGAGATCAGCTCGTTGAAGCGCAGCTGGATCGGCTGCGAAAACTCGTAGCTGTTGCCCGGCAGCGTGTTGGCGGCCTCCTCGATGGCGGCGATCAGCTCGTCGCGCGTGCGCCGTGGCTCGGGCCACTGCGCCTGCGGCTTGAGCATGATGTAGCTGTCGGCCGCGTTGGGCGGCATCGGGTCGGTGGCCACCTCGGCGGTGCCGATGCGGGCGAACATGCGGTCGATCTCGGGGAACTGGCGCACCAGCGTCTTTTCCAACTGCTGCTGCATGGCGACCGACTGGCTCAGGCTGGTGCCGGGCACGCGCAGGGTCATCACCGCCAGGTCGCCCTCGTTCAGGCTGGGCACGAACTCGCTGCCCAGGCGCGTCACCAGCAGCGCCGACAGCAGCACCGTGGCGGCGGCGCCGCTCAGCACCACCGCCGGGTTGGCCAGCATGGCCTCGAGCACCGGCGCGTACAGGCGGCGGGCGCGGCGCATCAGGCCGTTCTCCTTCTCGGCCACGCGCTCGCCGATGAACAGGGCGACGGCGGCCGGCACGAAGGTCAGCGACAAAATCATCGCGCCGACCAGGGCGATCACCACGGTGTAGGCCATCGGCTGGAACATGCGCCCCTCGACACCGCTCAGCGCGAACATCGGCAGGTAGACGATCATGATGATGAACTGGCCGAACAGCAGCGGCCGGCGCGCCTCGCGCGCCGCGCCGCGCACCTCGTCGAGGCGCTCGGCCAGGGTCAGCGGCCGGCCCAGCTTTTCCTGCGCGTGGGCCAGGCGGCGCACGCAGTTCTCGACGATGACGACGGCGCCGTCGATGATGATGCCGAAGTCCAGCGCGCCCAGGCTCATCAGGTTGGCGCTGACGTGGTTGCCGACCATGCCGCTGAAGGTGAACAGCATCGCCAGCGGGATCACCAGCGCGGTGATCAGCGCCGCGCGCATGTTTCCGAGGAACAGGAACAGCACGGCCACCACCAGCACCGCGCCCTCCAGCAGGTTGTTGCGCACGGTGGCGATGGCCTTGTCGACCAGCACCGTGCGGTTGTACACGGTGGGCGCGTAGACGCCGGGCGGCAGGCTGCGGTTGATCTCCACCATCTTCTTGTCGACGGCGGACGAGACGGTGCGGCTGTTCTCGCCGAGCAGCATGAAGACGGTGCCCAGCACCACCTCGCGGCCGTTCTCGGTGGCGGCGCCGCTGCGCAGCTCGCGCCCCAGCGTCACCTCGGCCACGTCGCGCAGGCGCAGCACCGCGCCGTCGTTGTTGCCGAGCACCACGTTGCGCAGCTCCTCAAGCGAGCTCAGCTGTCCCGGCGCGCGCACCAGCAGCTGCTCGCCGCGCTTCTCGATGTAGCCGGCGCCGACCGTGCCGTTGTTGCGCTCGACCGCCGCCAGCAGGTCGGCCAGCGCCAGGCCGTGCGCCGCCAGCCGTTCCGGCAGCGGGGCGATCTGGTACTCCTTGGCGTAGCCGCCGATGGCGTTGATCTCGGTCACGCCGGGCACGTTGCGCAGCTGCGGCTTGATGATCCAATCCTGGATCTCGCGCAGGTCGGTCGGGCTGTACGGCGTGCCGTCGGCCTTGCGGGCGCCGTCGCGCGCCTCCACGGTCCAGAAGTAGATCTCGCCCAGGCCGGTCGACACCGGCGCCAGCGTCGGCGACACGCCGCTCGGCAGCGCGTTGCGCGCCTGTTGCAGCCGCTCGTTGACCAGTTGGCGGGCGAAGTACAGGTCGGTGCCGTCCTTGAAGATCACCGTCACCTGCGACAGGCCGTAGCGCGACAGCGAGCGGGTCTGTTCCAAATGGGGCAGGCCGGCCATCGCCGTCTCGATCGGCAGCGTGATGCGCTGCTCGGCCTCCAGCGGCGAATAGCCGGGCGCTGCGCTGTTGATCTGCACCTGCACGTTGGTGATGTCGGGCACGGCGTCGATCGGCAGGCGCTGGTAGTTGTAGACGCCGGCGGCGGCCATGACCAGCACCAGCAGCAGCACCAGCCAGCGCCGGGCGATGGAGAAATCAATGATTCGTTCAAACATGGTTCATTCCTCTCAATGGCCGGCTTCGTCGGATTTGCCTTGCTCCGACTTGATGAGGAAGCTGCCGACCGCCGCGTACTTGGCGCCCGCCGACAGGCCGGAAACGATGTGGATCAGCTTGCCGTCGCTGGCGCCCGTCAGCACCGGCTGGGCGACGAAGCCCTCGGCAGTGCGCACGAACACCACCTGGCGGTTCTCGACCGTTTGCAGCGCGCTCAGCGCCACCGCCACCGGCGCCGCCACCGGCGCGGCGTTCACCGTCACCGTGGCGAACTGGCCCGGGCGCCAACGGCCCTGCGGATTGGCCAGCAGGATGCGCGCCGTCGCCGTGCGCGTCTGCTCGCCGAGCAGGGTGCTGACGTAGGCCACCTTGCCGCGCGCCAGATTGCCGGCGTCGCCGCCGGCCGGCAGAGCCACCTCGACCGTCGCGCCCGGCTTCACCGTCGCCAGATCGCGCGCCGGTACGGCCACGTCCAGCCACAGCGTGCCCAGGTCGGACAGGGTCAGCACGTCGGCGTCCTCCTTGACCGGCACGCCGGCGCTGAGCCGGCGCTCGACCACGGTGGCGTCGAAGGGCGCGCGCACGCTGTAGCGGTTCAGCCCACCACCGGCGCCGGCCGCTTCGTCGACGCCCAGCGCGGCCAGCTTCTGCCGGCTGCTCATCGCGTTGATCTCGGCCTCGCGCAGCGCCTGGCGCGCCTGCAAGTAGTCCTGCTCGGCGGATATCTTCTGCTCCCACAACTGCTGTTCGCGGGCGAGCGTGCTGCGCGCCAGCTCCAGGCGGCGCTGCGCCGTCAGGCTGTCGCCGCGCAAATCGGCCACCGTGCCACTGTTGATGACGGCCAGCACCTGGCCGCGCTTGACCTGCTGGCCCAGGCTGACGGCCACGCTCTCGACCATGCCGGCCACGCGCGGCACGATGTGCGCGCTGCGCTCCTCGTTCATGCGCACCTCGCCCTGCAACTGCACGCTGGCGACGATGCTGGCCGGGTCGGCGCTGGCCAGCGTGATGCCGGCCGCCTTGATCTGCGACTCGCTCAGCGCGACTTTGCCGCCCACCAGTTGCGGCGCGGCGGCCTCGGCCTGGTGGTCGTCGTGCTCCAACCCGGCGGCGGGCGCGGACTTGCCGCCCCACAAAATCAAACTGCCCAGCACGACGGTGGCGGCGGCGATGGCGGCGATGGCCGTGGTTTGTTTCTTGTTGATTGATGGCGAAAATTTCATGGCTGCTCCGCAGTCGGGGTATCGGGGGCGCCGCCCAGCAGACCATGCAGGTCGGCGTAGGCCAGGCGGATGTCGGTCAGGGCGCGCAGGTAGCCGCTCTGGGCGTCGAACAGGGTGCGCTGGGCGTCCAGCACTTCGAGGAAGCTGAACTTGCCGAACTCGAAGCCCTTGACGGCGGCGGCATAGGCGCTGCTGGCGCCGGGCAGGATCTCGTCGCGGTATAGCTGCGCCTGTTCGCTGGCGCCGCTCCAACTGCCGTGCGCCGCCTGCAACTGGCCGTGCAGGCGCACGGCGGTGGCGTCCAGTTCGCTGCGCGCCTGTTCGCTGCGGCTGGCGGCGGCCTGCACATTGCCTTGGTTGCTGTCGAACAGCGGCAGCGGCACGGACAGGCCGAAAACCGCCTGGTTGCGGCCCAGTTCGGCGTTGCGCTTGGCGCCCAGCAGCAGCGTCACGTCCGGCGTGCGGCGCGCCTTCTCCAGGCGCAGCTCGGCCTGGCTGCGCGCCAGCTCGCTGCGCGCCCGCGCCATTTGCGGCGCCCGCTCCAGCCGCGCCGTCAACTGTGCCAGCGTGGGCAGCGGCGCCGCTTCCGCCATGGCCGTCTCGACGCTGGCGAACGGCGCCGTTGTCGCGCCCCAGTTGGCGGCCAGCTTGCCGCGCGCCCGCAGCAGCTCGGCCTTGGCCTGGCTCAGCTCCAGGCGGACGCCGGCCTCGGCCACGCGGGCCTTGCTTTCCTCCACCGGCGAGATTTTTCCGGCGGCGACACGCTTGGCGGCGGCCGCGCTGGCCTGGCGCGCCAGCTCCAGCGTCGCCAGGACCAGGCGCGAGCGCTCCTGCGCCAGTTGTACCTGGGCGAAGTCGGCCATGACGGCGCCGGCCACGTTGGCGCGACGGGCGGCCAGGGCGGCGTCGGCGCCGTCGCGGCCCAGCGCGGCGACGGCGACGCGGGCGGCGCGCTTGCCGCCCAGTTCCAGCGGCTGGCTCCATTGCAGCGTGGTGCTGCGGGTGGCCGCCTGCTGGTCCTCGACCAACAGCGACAGCTCGGGGTTGCGCGCCGCGCCGGCCTGGCGCAGCGCGCCGTCGGCGGCGCCGAGCTCATGCGCGGCGGCGGCCAGTTCCGGGCTGGCGCGCGAGGCCAGCGCCAAGGCGTCGGCCAGCTTGAGCACGCCGCCGGCCGTGGCCGTGGCCGTGGCCGGCAGCGCGGCCGGCGGCGCGGCCGGGGCAGTGCTTGGGGACGCCGACAGCAGCGTCGGCGGCGAAGTTGGGGTGGGCGCGTTGGCGCCCTGTGCGGCCGCCGGCAAGGCGAGCATGGTCGCCAAGCCCAGGGGCCAGAATACTGTTTGCATCGAATTCTCCGTGGATGACAGACGAGGGAATCCGGCAAAGCGGACCGCGCGCGCACGGCTCTACAGCTGTGGCGACAGTAACAACAAAATCAGGAAGGTGGGGCCGCTTGCCGGGTCAGACGGCAGGCTGCCATTGCGGCCGTTCGGGGCGCGGCGAGGCGTGGGAGGCGAAATGGATGCGCGCCGAGGCGACGGCGGCGCTGTCTTCCGGCTGCTGCGCCAGCTTGCGCACGGCCGGGGCGGACATGATGCAAATGCTGCCCAGGAAGCACAAGGCGCAATGGGCGTCGATCGGCGAATTGACGCTGCTGTGCTGTTTGGACAGGTCCAGGCCCAGGTCCAACTGTTCCTGCGCCTCGACGGAGCAGGGCTGGTGGCGCGTGGTCCGATCGAAGCCGCAGCACAGGTCCACCGCCGCCAGGGTGACCTGGCACGGTAGGATCAGCAACAGCAAAATGATCAGGAAACGGCGCATGGGCGAGATTGTAGCCGCATTGTCGCCGCCGCGCCACGTTGCCGACCGGTCGGCGCCGCGCTTAAGGCCATCCTAAGTCGGCGCCGGCCGTCCTACTTGGCCAGATCGATCTGCCAAAAGCCGTTCTTGCCCACGCTCTTGTGCGCCAGGAAGGCCGTGGGCAGGGCGATGTGCAGCGCGGCGGCGCGCTCCGGGTCGATCAGCACGGTCGGCGTCTCTTGCCGCAGGATCGGCAGCACGTCCGGCTTGGTGCGGCGCTTGAGGATCTTGCTGGCCTGGATGCCGGCCAGATTGCCCACCTGCGTGAAGTCGGAGCCGACATACAGCACCGCGCCCGGCACCCGCACCATGGCCAAGGTCACCACCGGCAACTGGTGGGCGGCGCCGAAGTCGCCCAGGTCGGTGGCCGCCTCGTAGCGGTGCAGGCCGTAATAGGTGTCCAGCGGCACGGCGAACATCTGCACGCCCTGGCCCTGGTTGTACAGCGACTTGAGCGTCGGCACGATGCTGTCGTTCTTGCTGACCAGGCGAGAACTCACCGCCATGCCGGCCTGGCCGGCGCTGCTGACGGCGGCGGCGACGTGGGCGACACCGTTCTCGTCGTCGGTGTGCACCATGCCGATCCGCCGTACCTCGGGGAACAACTGCTGCACCACCTTCACCGACTCGGCCATGTTGCTGTACAGCGTGGAGCCGGTCACGCCCGGGCCGGCGTCGCTCAGCGAGACGCAGCCGGCGTCCTGCGGATTGGCCACGGCCGTGAACACCAGGGGAATGTGGGCGTCCTCGACGATGCCACGGGCGTATTTGGTGGCCGGCGTGCCGATGGTCAGCACCAGGTCCGGCTTGGCCTCGACGATGCGGGCCGCCTCGTTGCGTATGCGCAGCAGCACGCCGAGCCGGCTCCAAAAGCCGCCTTTTTCCATGTCGAAATCGATCTTGACGCGGTGCACGCTCAGGTTCTTGCCCTCGATCAGTTCGTTGCTGCGCAGCGCGGCCAGGAAGCCGTCCAGCGATTCCTGGAAGGGCTCGATGTCGGTCACCTGCAGCACCTCGATCTTTGAAGGTACGGCTGTCCTCCATCGAGTCGGCGGCCAGCGGTTCGAAGGCCAGGGCGGGGAGGGCGGCAAACGCCAATGTGCAGATTGCGGCGATTTTTTGCATGGTTGTCCGAGTTGTTTTAATGCGGTGGGCGGGAGGCCGGACGCGGCGTCGCCCTGGTGGAGCGCGCCGCCGGCCGTTGTGTTGATTAGACCAGACAAGCATGCCACTAAGGCAAGGTGCGACTAGCCCTGGCGAGCCAATCGGCACGTCTGGCGGGCCAAGCGGGCGCCGCCCCCGGCGGGAGCGGCGACGCGGCGGCGGCGACGCTTGTCGACAGTGCGGCGTTTGCGCCACAAAACGGGCGGCATTGCCGGCCGATGTGGGATTTGGTGAGAATCGCCTTGCGCCGCTTTGCTACCATGGCTGGCCGCCTCGGAAAACGCCGCGCACCCCGCAGAAAAATCCTACAGAAACTCCAGGAGATAGCCATGAAAAAACTCGTCATTCCCGCCGCGCTCGCCCTGTTCGCATGCGCCTACGCCAATCCGGCCCTGAGCGCGGACAAGCAACACGAGGGCAAGCCGGCCCACTGGAGCTACAGTGGCCACGCCGATCCGGCCCACTGGAGCGAGCTGCAGCCGGACTTCGCCTCCTGCAAGCTGGGCAAGGAGCAGTCGCCGATCGACATCCGCGACGCCGCCAAGGCCGAGCTGCCGGCGCTGGGCTTCAGCTACGCCGCCGGCCGCGCCGAGGTGGTCAACAACGGCCACACCATCCAGGTCAACGTCGGCGACGGCAACAGCGCCAAGCTGGGCGGTTCCGACTACAAGCTGCTGCAATTCCACTTCCACACGCCGAGCGAGGAAAAGGTCAACGGCAAGGCCTATCCGCTGGTGGCCCACATGGTGCACAAGAACGCCGAGGGCCAGCTGGCCGTGGTGGCCGTGCTGTTTAGCGAGGGCAAGGAGAACCCGGTGCTGAAGAAGGTCTTCGCCACCATGCCCAAACAGGCTGACGCCAAGGCCGAGCTGGCCGAGCCGCTCAATCCGGCCGACCTGCTGCCGGCGGCGCAGGGCTACTACGCCTTCATGGGCTCGCTGACCACGCCGCCGTGCAGCGAGGGCGTGCGCTGGCAGGTGCTGAAGCAGCCGGTGCAGATGTCCAAGGGCCAACTGGCCGCCTTCCGCAAGCTCTACCCGATGAACGCGCGGCCGGTGCAGGCGCTCAACGGGCGCAGCCTGCAGCAGAGCCAGTAGGCGCTGCGGGACGCGCCGGCGCGCGGTCATGCCCCGGAATCAGCCCCTCCGTATCGCCATCGCCTTAGCGGTGTCGTCCAGCGCATGTCCTTGTGGGAGGAGGCGTTCGCTATTGCCAATGTAGACCAAACTGACTATCCTGCCAAAACGGACTGAAGATACGCCGCTAAAAAGGAGACAGGAGGTGGGCATGGAGGAGGTATTGACCACGGGAGAGGCGGCGCGCATTTGCGGAGTCAATTTCCGGACCATATTGCGCTGGATAGATCGCGGTCTGCTACCCGCCTATAAATTGCCCGGCAGGGGCGATCGCCGGGTCTTGCCAGACGATCTGCATCGCTTCATGCGTGAAAATGGGATTCCCGACCGTAGCGAGGTGAGCGCCTTGCCAAGGCGCGTGCTGATCGCCGACGACGAGCCGGCCATGGCAAAGGCCATCGAGCGTGTGCTGCGCGCTGCGGGCTTTGAAACGGCGATCGCCTCCAATGGCTTCGAGGCGGGCGCCATGCTCGCCAGCTTCAAGCCGGCAGTGATGACCCTGGACTTGCGCATGCCCGGCCTCGACGGCTTGGATGTTTTGCGTTTTTTGCAAAAAACCGAGCTGGCAACGCCACTGAAGACCTTGGTCGTGTCGGCCGACACCGAGGAGCGCCTGCGGGAGGCGCTGGCCTTGGGCGCCCACGGCGTGGTGCGCAAGCCGTTTGCGAACGAGGAACTATTGAGCGCCGTGCAGCGCATGTGTTACGCCCCAGGCGCCACTGCCTGACCGGCGACGTCAAGAATGTCGGGCATGATGCTGCCCAGCTGCAAGAGAAGTTCGGTATGACGGCGCTGGCCGGGCGCCATCCTGTTGATCAGCGCCAGCACCTCGGCCGCCTCGGCCAACAGTGCCGGATCGTAGCCGCGCTTTTGCACGTGCGAGATCAAAATCTGCGCCGTGTTGAGCAAAATGCGCAGATTTCCCGGCAACTTCAGGCGCGCGGCCCGCATCCAGTCGACCGCGTCCTCCAACCTGTTGGTCTTCCACAACAACACGCCACGGTTCATGACCTCGGACGCCTCTTTGCGCGCCCCCTCGATCAGTTCGGCACCCTCTTCGCCCATCTGCGCGTGCTCGAAGACCTTTTGCACCTCGTCGCGCACGCTCTTGTCGTCGTCGTTGTTCTGGATGATGTAGCACAGCAGCTTGACCGCCGGCTCTTTGATGCCCACTTCGAGCAACAATGTCGCGATATCCATGCAGGTATCGGGGAGGGGCAGGTCGCCGGCGCTCGCCGTGGCCAGCATCGCTTTGAACTCCTCGGCGATCGCCGTTGCGCTCTGCTGGTCGTCGTTGTCCAGGTACACCAGCCCTTCAGTGATCCTGGCACGAAGATTGCCGGCGTCGCCGGCGAACTTCTTCTGCACCGTCGCCAGGATCTGCAACGCCTCCAAGGGCGCCTTCCTGATGCCACATGCCCGGGCCAGTCCGAAGTAGGGATCCGCGGTTCTGCTGATTGAATGCTCGCCGACACTGATGCATTTGCGGAAAGCCTTCTCCGCCGCCGCGACGTTGCCCAGCCGCAGGGAGACTTCGCCAAGCGTCCTCTGGCGATTCACGGAGTTGGGCGACAATCTGGCGGCCTGCTCCAGTACCGTGCTGGCTTGTTCCTGCTGCCCCAACTGCTTGTGCGCGGCGGCAAGCTGATCGTAGGCGTCCAGGTACAGGTGGTTGCCGTCGATTACATCCTGGAACATCTGACAGGCCGCGCCATAGTCGCCGTCCTGCAAATGGAGCTCGGCCAGCCCGGCCTTGGCCCAGGTGCACTCTCGTTGGCACAATACCTGCGTATAGATGGCGCGTGCCTTGGCCCGTTCACCGCATTTCAGCAATAGACTGGCCTTCATGCGCAGCAAGTCATGTTCGTGCAGCTTGTTGCCGGCGATCTGGATGTCGCACAGCGCCGCCGCGCCGGCAAAGTCCTTTCGCGCATAAGCGAGGTCGATTTTCTGGAACACCTGCTTTTTTTGCCAGATGCGATTCAGGCGCGTGTTTAACATGCCTTCGGTGATCGGCTTGATCAGATAGGCGTCGGGGTGGAATTCGGCCGTGCCCATCACGGAATCGGCGCTCTTTTCGGCCGACACCATGATGAAGATGCCACTGGGCTTGAGCCAATTGTTGCCGCGCGCCTCCTCCAGGATTTGCTGGCCATTCCGCCCCCCTTCCAGGTGGTAGTCACACATAATGATGTCGTAGCGCTTGTTGTTGATGAGGGCGACCGCTTCGCTGCCGTCCATCGCCTGGTCGATGAATTTTGCGCCCATGCTACGCAGGCTCTCGCGCAGCAATTGGCGGATGCTGGCGCAATCGTCGATCACCAGGTAGTGCTTGTCGGCCCAGTTGATGGAGCGGGTGGTTCCGCTGCTTGGCGCCTTGCTGGTGGCTATCATTTGGTTCATCCTATTCCTCTTGGCAAGTGCGCCGCGCACCTTGGTCCTGGCGTTCGCTACGTTCGGACTTCCCGACGGGTGTACTGACGTGACCTTGAATTCCATATTGCATGTCTTTACCCGCCTGGCGGACCAACAACGGTCGGATGGAGCGGTTGGCTAAATCGGCAATTGAACGCGCAGTGCATTCTTGTCCTCTCCTTGACTTGCGCGCCGGAACAGCCACGACCAGTATATTGATCCCAAGCCATCAGCACCGCCGGTATGCGGGCACCGCGGAATTGCCATAAGGCAACCCCATGACCACAATGTAGATTAAACTGACTATCCTGTCAAACGAGACTTTGCTGTCACGCTGCCTTGGGCGGATTTCGACCTGACGCGGTCGGTGCGGGTGCCGGGGATGGCCGGGCCGGGGTACATGGGCCGCTGCGTCGCCTGCGCCGGCGTCGAGGCTATGTCGCGCCCCGGCGGCCGGCGCGTCGTCGCGTCGCAGGGCAGGTGCTTCGCGCATGTCGGCCCGGGAATCCGGCCGGAAGATGTCGATGTCCTTGTTGGAGCGGTGGCCGCGTTCCGACGATCGGGCCGCGGCGCCGTGCCGATCAGTAGCAGCGCACTTCCAGGTTGTGCCCGTCCGAGGGTTGGCCGGGATTGCGGTTTTTTTCGCAAAAACATAGATAAGTCTATGAATATACGCAGAAATTCAAAACCTAAGCGGTGAGTTCCTTGGACTTCAATCTGAAGCGAACGCCGCTTCCGCCATGCGAGTGATAGAGAACGACGAACAGGTGGCCGTTCCGGATCATCTCCACAACATCAGCGCCCTGAAGCGCCATTCCTATCCACTGCGCGCCGGCTTCAAACCGAAACGGCAATGCTTGAGCCGGCGATGGCGAAGTGATGATGAATGTTTTTGCCGGCCTGTTGCGTCGGAACATAACGCCGAACCATGAATCGAAATATAGGAAGCCGAGGTTGGTTATTGTCGTCGCCCGATCCCCTAGGTTGACTGCGGTTACCGAGATGTAGGTGTTTGGGTCCAGCTGGCCCCCCCTACCATTTTCATACCGGTGCTCGCCAGCAGGCGTACCTTCGGCCCAGAGTGCAGCCATTTGTAGGCGTCCCAACCAAGTACGAATGTCGAGATGACCGCCGCGTAGCCGGCGATGCCAATTGTCCAGAGTTCGTTGGGGGCATGGGATGGATTCTAGCTCGTTGTGGTTGTCAGAGATAAATACTGGGCGCGTAATTCGGCGATCTGCAATTAACTGCAAATGACAGTAGGCTCGTACTCACGCTATCTGCAAATGAGATTGCAATCGACGGCGCCGGCTCGCATTCCATGGCCGCCGGCGCACGCTAACTGCAAATGACGGCTCATATTGGCAAGCCCGCCGCCAGCATGCGTTCCGCACGCTTCGCTACGTCCGCCGCGAGGACGGGCAGGAGATCGAGGTGGGGCTCGACGAGGTGCGCCGGCTGGGCGAGGAGGACGCCAAATTTCGCCGCAGTATTGTTACGTCCACCGAAACGCTGAACACCATCGCCGACGCCTCCATCCGAGAGCTGCGCCGGCTGCGCGAGGAGTCCGGCGACGGCCGGCTGAAGATCATCGCCTCCGCCCTCAATTACGAACACTGCCAGCAGGTAGTCGAAGCCTACGTCGCACGGGGTCTGCGCGCGGGGGGCGTTCATTCGCGAGAAAACACGCCGGCCAACCAAAGGGTAATGCAACGACTGGAGAACCACGAGCTCGACGTGATCGTCCAGGTACGCAAGCTCAACGAAGGGTTCGACCACCCGTATCTGTCCGTGGCCGCCGTGTTCAGCATCTTCAGCAACCTGTCGCCGTTCGTGCAGTTCGTCGACCGCATCATGCGCGTCATACGGCAGAACGCCCCCGGCCATGTCCTCAACCAGGGCGTCGTCGTGTTCCATGCCGGCGCGAACATCGCGAGGCGATGGGCCGACTTCCAGGAGCTCAGCGCAGCCGACCGCGACTACTTCGACCAGCTCCTGCCCGTGGAGGACGTCGATCCGGACCACGCCCCTGCAGAGCGCGGGGTCGAGCCCGTTCCTCACGACCCGTCGGGAGTGGAGGTGCACGGCCAGTCCGAGGTCCACATCGAGGAAATCCCCCTACTGCAGGACGACGACGCCTTGGCCGCCCTGCGCGTGCTCCAGGCGCGCGGCTATAGCACGGACGACATTGCCGCCGCGTATCAGACCCTGCAACCGGTCCCGGTCACGCTCGCGCGTCAGCGCCAAGCGATGCGCGGAGGGCTTCCAACACGTGTGAGTACAGCGGCGCCCAGGATTCTCGGCGAACGAAGCATCACCCCGCAAGTGATGGTCGCTTCATCGTACACGTGCGACCGTCCTGGCGGGCGAGGGAGCGCACTTGGTAGGGATCGGTTTGTACCCGGTTGGCCACTTCAAAATCCCCCACTTTTGGCCACCCAAATTCCCCCAGGCAGGGCCTGTAAAATTGTAAAGTCAGCCCCAGTTGTCAAGGCCCCACCTGACGAGACGGCTCAACCCGTTCCCGCCAGCGAAGAGGCTGTTCTTCTCCTCAAGGAAGTTGTCCTCACGGCCACTCAGCGTGCCAATGATCTGCCGACCGCCGTTCGTCCACCGGCCCCACAGTGGGCCGCCTGATTGACCGCTCGCGATATCCGCCCGGGTCTCGAGCTCTAGCGTGTCGTAGCTATCGCCGTCGTCATCGTGGACGGATATGCCTTGCTCGTAGCAGGGGCGGTCTCCCAACCTACTGAGATCGTAGGGGTATCCAGCGTGCGTCCAGACACGCATATCCTCCCAGTCGTCGTCGTACGTGCGATAGCCGAAGTAGCCAAGCCAGTTCCCGAACGGCTGATCCAGTTGACAGATGGCCATGTCGTACCCGTCCTGATCCACGAATTGTTCCCACGCGGCGATGCCAATCACGTTCGCCGTCCATGTCGGTCCGAGCACTGACGTGCCGTTGAACATGCCGGGCGTGAAGGTAACGGTGCCCAAGACAGGACCACCCGGCACCCAAGAGCGCTTGACGACATGGGAGGCGGTCAGGATGGTCGATTTGCCGACCAGCGCCGCACTCCCACTGCCGCCGAGACTAGTTATGAGCTGACCGACTCGGATCCACGGCGCACTCGTCGTCGAATAGACCTGTCGGCTCTCGCCGTCGTAGATCTGGGTGAAATTCGCCGGTTCGACCAAGGTTCCGTTGAATCGGCGCAGCCGGGTAGTGGTGGATGCCCGAGGGAGGGAACGAGGCCCGCCGAACATCACTTGGGCGTTCTCCGGCGACCAGTCGGGGATGCTGTGGATTCTCTCAAGCGACAGCATACTCACGTTGAGTGCAACGCAGCCTGCAGGCTTCGGAGGCTCCGTCTGGGGATGACGCACTCGGTTGATGTCGAACCAGCCCGGTTCGCCGAACTGGTCGCCAAGTTCAATTTCTTGGTCAATGGTGAGTGGCGCCTCAACTTGATCACAAGCTGCTCGTTTGTTCTTCATCCTCATTCCTCCTCTTGTCTTCGGCGGGCGGTTGGATGGCCCGAGGACGCGAGCAGGTGGCCGTCGGCAGCGTGATGAGGGCCGGGTACCACCGGCCGCCGCGCATGCTCTCTACCTTCGCCCACCGGCTCATAAGGTCGGCGCAGACCCACACGGCGGCGATTGCGCAAGTCATTGCGCGAACCAAGTTTTTTGCATTTGCTAATTCCAACAATAACCGTCTTAGTGTCGTTTAACTTGAGATATATCGAGCCTTGAGCACGCTGGCATCGCACGCCGATGCAGGTCCAGCTACACCTGACGTTGGCGCTCGAAGCCGGCTACCAGACGGGCGAAGAGCCGGTCACGGCGGAATTGGTGGAGACGGTGCTGTCGCGCCAGCTCGACGACCTGGAGCCGACGCTGGCGCGCCACGGCTACCGGCTCAAGGACATGACCGAGCAGTTCGACGCGAAGGCGGCCGAAATCCGGGCGATGTTCAGCAACCAGCTCGAACCGAAGCGCGCGGCCGAGGTCCGCGAGCGCATGCTGGCGGCAGGGTTGCCGATATGAGCCGTCATTTGCAGTTAGCGTGAGCCGGCGGCCATGGAATGCGAGCCGGCGCCGTCGATTGCAAGCTCATTTGCAGATAGCGTGAGCACGGGCCCGCCGTCGTTTGCAGTTAATTCGAGCCGGAATCGGCGTCGAATGCGAGCACGGGCAGTTTGAAATGCGAGCCGCTACAGCTATAGGCCGAGAAATTATCCGGCACCAGAAATTCCGCCTCGCTCGACCTCAAAATGCCCCATCTCTTGCCCGCCATTCTTCGCCTTTCCCTGTCCATCTCGAAAACAAAACGCAATCCGGTCATGAAGCGGCTCGGGATCGTATTGTCCGGCGCGGCGAACAGGTATCCGTTCGCCTCCAAGATCTCCTGCGTGTCGACCGACATCCCGCGCTCAGGCTCCACCATGTTTATCCTGATATCGGGAAGCGGATTGAGGTAACGCTCGTGCCGGAGAGTCCAGAGCAAATACATGTCCGTGACGGCGGCGGTCATCGCGCCGTCGAGCGTGGTGATGGCGCCGGCGACAATGATCCTTGCCACATCCTGATATCTGTCCTCGATCGCTTTCATGAAGACGGCTTCGGCCTCCTGATCCCACAGGCGGCGTGCACAAAAATACGAGTTTCCCGGCGTGAGCCACAGATCTTGTTCGCCGCCTTTTCGGCGCACCTGCACCGTTCCATTCTCGCGGGCGAAACGGGATATGCAGGCCTTTGGAAAGATATGCTGATCGATCGTCAGCTTGTGCGGATTGCCCTTTTGCGGCTTCGGATAGCGCATCAGAGACCCTGCGCAGCCGGCACGTCGAGCATGGCGGTCAGCGTACCTTTCAAGGTGTGGCAGGCCTGGTCAAAGGTCGGGTGGAAATTGAGGGAGTCGACCGCATCGAATTGCTGTTTGAGCGGGATGTATCGCTCGTCGAGTTGCTGGAATACCGCTGCCGCGTGCCGGGTCATAAACTTACGCGCCGCCATGAGTACCTCCGGTTCGCGCTCCGCGATCAGGGCAAAATCGAAGATGTCGCGTCCCGTGATGCGATCGCCACGGTGCCACATCTTTTTCGCGATGATTTCGACCGACGTTTCGACCCGTACTTGATGCCCCAGGACGGTCTCGATTTCAAATCCCGGCGCGGTCAGGTTGGGCGCGGCCACGAAGTCGATCTCGCCCTCGGGCAGGTACAGCTTGACGTAGCCGGCCGCCTCCACGTAGTCGGTGGTGATGGATTCGGCGACGTCGCTCAGCCGGGGCGTGACGAAGCCGAGCGACTGCGGATCCGGAACAAAGATGTCGATGTCCTTGCTGAAGCGGTGGCCGTAGCGCAGCATGAGAACGGTGCCGCCGCCGAAGGTCCAGAAGGGATCGTCGCGGCCGTGCCTGGCGATCTCGCCGATCACCTTCAGCGCTTGGGAGAACAGCGTCTCCCAGGTCCGGGGAATGCCCGGCATGCCCGCCATCACCAGACCGTTCTGCATACTTTCCATTGTTTCGCCCACTGACTGAGGTTTTTCATGATTTTCTTCGCGGGCACGTCGGATGTGGCCGCCTCGGCGACGGCTTTCACCACCACCGGCAACGGCGTCTCATCGAGCAAGGCCATTAAATGGGGCTGGAACTGGTCCGGCGCCTGGCCGGAACGCAGCATCATCGACAGCATGTCCGGCGTCATCACGTCCCGGTAGCTGGTGCTGATGCTGCGTGCGGCGACCGTCAGCGCGCTTTTAAGGCCCGAGGGTTGCACGGTCTCCATGTCCAGGCCAAGAATGTCCATCACCGCCTTCAGCTTGGTGTAGCCAAGGTACTTCAGCGTGCCGTTCTCCAGCTGGTTGATCGTCACGCGCGACAGTCCGGCGAATTTGGCGAGATGCTCCTGCAGCAAGCCTGCCTGGATACGCTTGATGTGAATTTCACCGCCGATTTGGGCCAGGTTCATGGTCTAGCTCATTTAATGTTAAGTATATTTAACATTATAGCGCGAATCCCGACTTTTCCACGGCAGTTTTATGGCTGCGGCCGCCGCAGATGCCGCCGACCGGCGTACCGTCTAGTTGGGACTAGCCGGCACGCGGCTGGATCTGGCCGGCATCCTCCACCGTCAATCCCAACTGATGCAGCATCGGATTGACGATCAGATTGAAGACTGCGGTGGAGATGGCCACGCCGGCGCGCGCCTGTTCCTCGGTGGCGGACGCGCCCGCGTGGACAATCCGGTTACGCAGCCCCCGCTGCGCGTCGCATTCGGCCAGCAATTTGGCGGTCGATTCGGGACGTTGCAGCGAATGGATGTCGATACCGACAAATTCTGTGAACAGGCGAGCAAGCAGCTTCGCATAGCGGATATAGCCCGGTCCGGAGAGCGTGTTTTCCACCACCACGTCGGCCAGACTCTCGATATGAACCAGACCATGCACCACCGGCGTCAGAATCGCCGCTTTGAGCAGCAGCTCCGTGCAGGAAACAGCGAAGACCACCGCGGCGGCGAAATGGCCATTGTCCCGGAGACGCTGGGCCTCCTGCAGCGCATCGACCGCCGGCCGCATGACGCAAGGTGATCAAGTACAACCAGCTCGTGGCGAACATGGTGATCTTGCATAACGTCCATGAAATGACCAAGCTGCTGAAGGGGATACAGGCGAAGGGCTATGTGCTGACGGAGGAGGTGCTACGTGGTCTGGCGCCTTACCGCAAGGGGCACATCAACACGGGTCGTCGAAGTAGCAGGCGTCGGCCATGCCGAGCGCGCCGAAGGACTGCGCCGGCGGGGCCGACTGCATTCATGACCGCAGCACGTCATTCTGGAGTTCCAGCTGGAACGAGGTCCAGTCGTTCCGCTCCAGCTCCAGGGCGGAGTGTGGCGGCTTGGCCAGGGCGCTGCTAGCCCGCCGCGCCGGACGCGGCGTCCTCCTCGAGCGACGCCGCCAACTGTTCGATCGCCGCCAGCGCGGGCGGTATCGCCGCCAACACCGAGCCGAGCGCGACCCAGCCGTCCGGCGCGGCGGCCGTCTCGGCCGCCGCCGCCAAGGCGGCCAACTGCTCGGCGCCGACCGTGCCGGCCAGGCCCTTGAGCACGTGCAGCAGCGGCCGCGCCGCCGCCAGGTTGCGTGCCGCTCGATGGCGCCGAGCAGCAGCGCGCCGATGCGGCCGGCCTCGCCGGCAAAGTCGCGCAGGGCCAGCAGATACAACTGGCTCAGGCCGCCCATGCGCTTCAACGCGGCGCCGCCGTTCAGCACGGCGGCGTCGCTTGGTGCGGCCAGTCCGCCGGCGGCGCCGCTGCCGCCTGCGCCGCTAGCGTCGCCGCCACCGGCGCCGCCCGGTCCGTGGGCCAGGATGACGGCGACCAGTTGGTCCAGGTCGAAGGGTTTGCCGACATGGTCGACCATGCCGGCCGCCAGCGCGGCGGCGCGGTCGCTGGCCAGCGCGTTGGCCGTCATGGCGACGATGGGCGGGGTGCGCCAGCCCAGCAGGGCGCGGATGGCGCGGGTGGCGTGGTAGCCGTCCATGTCCGGCATCTGGATGTCCATCAGGATCAGGTCGGGCGCCGCGCCGTCGCGCACCGCGTCGATGGCGGCCTGGCCGCAGTTGGCCAGCGCCACCTCGGCGCCCTCGTAGCCGAGCAGCTCGCGCGCCACCTGCTGGTTGGCCGGATTGTCCTCCACCAGCAGCAGGCGCAGGCCGTCCAGGCGGCGCCGCGACGGCGCCGCCTGGACCGCCGCCGCGCTGCGGCGCTGGCCCAGCTTGGCGTCGGCCACGGCGTCGAACAGCATCGAGGCGGTCACCGGCTTGACCAGCACGCCGTCGAGCGTGGCGCCGGCCGATTCAGGCCGACCGTGCTGGCCGTCCCGACAGTGTTGATCGTGTTGTTTTTGCGCCAGCATCTCGCGGTCGTAGGCGGTCACCATGATGATCAGCGGACCGGCGCCGGCCGGCAGCATCTGGCGCAGCCGCACGGCGGTGTCCCAGCCGTCGAGCTGGGGCATGCGCCAGTCGACGAAGATGACGTCGTAGGGCCGCGCCGGGCCGCGCCGCGCCAGCGCGGCCAGCGCGGCGGCGCCGTCGGCGGCGGTCTCGACCAGCCAGCCGAAGGACTGCGCCATCTCGGCCAGCACCTGGCGCGCGCTCGGGTTGTCGTCCACCACCAGGCAGTCGAGCTGTTGCAGCAGGGTCGGATCGGCCAGCAGCGCGGCCGGCGTGGCGGCCGGCTGCAACACCACGACAAACTCGAACACGCTGCCCAGGCCGGGCGTGCTGTCCACGCTGAGCTCGCCACCCATCAGGCGCACCAGGCGCTGGCTGATGGCCAGGCCCAGGCCGCTGCCGCCGTAGCGCCGCGCGGTCGACGCCTCGGCCTGCGAGAAGCCCTCGAAGATGCGCTCGCACTGCTCGGCCGAGATGCCGATGCCGGTGTCGCGGATGCCGAAGGCCAGCCGCAGGCCGGCCTCGTCGCGCGCCAGCAGGCGCACCGACAGCAGCACCTCGCCGTGGGCGGTGAACTTGATGGCGTTGCCGCTCAGGTTGAGCAGGATCTGTTGCAGCCGCAGCGCGTCGCCGCTGACCCACTTGGGCAGCGCCGGGTCGATCTGGAACAGCACCTCGACGTCCTTGTCGCCGACGTTGGCCGAGAGGATCACCGACAGGTCGCGCAGCAGCTTGTCGACGCTGAACGGATGGCAGTCGAGCGTCAGCTTGCCGGCCTCGACCTTGGAGAAGTCGAGGATGTCGTTGAGCAGGCCGAGCAGCGAACGCGCCGCCGCCTCGGCCTTCACCGCGTAGTCCTGCTGGCGCGGCGCCAGCGCGGTCTGTTGCAGCAGTTGCAGCATGCCCAGCACGGCGTTCATCGGCGTGCGGATCTCGTGGCTCATGTTGGCCACGAACTCGCTCTTGGCGCGGCCGGCCGCCAGCGCCGCGTCCTTGGCCTGCGACAGCTGGACGTGCGCCTCGCGCGCCGCCGTGATGTCGGTGCTGCTGCCGACCCAGCACAGCAGCCGTCCGGCCGGGTCGCGCTGCGGCAGCGCGTGGTGGTCGAACACGCGCCAGGCGCCGTCGGCGCGGCGCAGCCGGCAGTCGCAGCGGAACTCGCCGCCGGCCGCCAGGGCGGCGGTCCAGGCGGCGTCGATGCGGCCGCGGTCGTCGGCGTGCAGGATGTCGAACCAGGCGGCGCCGGCCAGCAGCGTGGCCGTGTCGATGCCGGTGAAGTCCTGCCAGTGGTGGCTGAGGAACTCGAAGCGGCGTTGCGGCGTCAGCGTCCAGACCATCTGCGGCAGGCCCTCGGTGAGCGAGCGCCAGCGCTGCTCCGACTGGGTCAGCGCCGCCAGCGAGCCCTGCAGCGCCTGGTCCTTCTGCAGCAGCTGCTGCAAGGCCTGCTCCTGCCGGCGCAGTGCGGCGCGCACCCCCAGCAGCAGGCCGCCGGCCAGCACGTACAGGGCGGCCAGGAAGATGGCGTCGTCGCGCGCCTCCTTGCGCCAGGGCGTCAGGAAGTCCTGCTTGGCCAGGCCCACCACCACGAAGATCGGATAGCCGCCGATGCGCTCGACGCTGACCACGCGCTCGCGGCCGTCGCGCACGCTGACCGAGGTGTAGGTGGCGCGCCGCTGGCCGCTCGCCAGGATGCGGCTGGTCTCGGCCGACAGCGCCACCTGGCTGCCGGTCTGCATCGCGCTCGACTCGGGGTAGCGGTGCAGCACGCGGCGCTGCTGGTCGATCAGGATGATGACGCCGTGCTCGCCCACGTTGAGCGAGGAGAACAGCTCGGTGATGCGCGAATTGTTCAGGTTGACATAGGCGGTGCCGCCGAAGCCGCCGTCCGGCAGCGTCAACGCGTACATCAGCGGGAACACCCACTCGCCCGAGATGCGCGACTTGACCGGCACGCCGAACACCAGCTCGCGCTCGGTCTTGCTGCGTTGGTAGAACTCGCGGATCGACAGGTTTTGCGGATTGGCCAGGTCGACCTTCTCGCCGTAGATGACGCGGCCGTCGCGGTCCGAGCCGCGCACCGCGTCGGCCTGCGGCAGGCGCTCCTTCAGGCCGCGCAGGAAGGCGCTGAAGGTGGCGTCGTCGAAGCGCCGCTCGCTGTGCAGGGTGCGGAACTCGCTGGCGGCGCGGCGCATCGCCAGGTCCACCTCCTGGAAGTGCGAATGCAGGAAATTCTCCAGCGAAATGGCCAGGTTGCGCGAGGTTTCCTCGGCGTTGCCCTGGTAGCGCTGCTGGCTCTGGTACAGATTGTGCAGCACGAAGGCGCTCACCAGCAGCAACACGGCGAGCACGGCGGCCACCAGCAGGGCGAACAGTTTGCTCAACTTGCGCAGGGTGTCGGCGGTCATGTGGGCGGGCAGGGGGCGTTGATGAGCTACACATTAACATTGCTGGAAGGATTTGTAATCCCTTGTTTGGCGCCGCCGCCACAGGCTTGGCATATACTTGCTGCACCTTTAATCTTTCATCCGGACAAGAATCGATGACGCCGACCGCCACCCCGCAGCGCCCCGCCATGCCCGACGCCACCGACCTGAAACAGATGTTGGCGAGCGGCGAACGCAGCGCCGCCGACTTGTTGCGCCAGCATCTGGCCCGGCTCGACGCCACCCAGGGCGCGCTCAACGGCGCCACCCAGGTGTTGCGCGAGGAGGCCGCCGAGGCGCTGCGGCAAGCCCGGCCGGGGCCGCTGGCCGGCCTGCCGTGCTCGGTCAAGGAAACCTTCGGCATCGCCGGCCACAGCATCACCGCCGGCTCGCGCCGCATGACGCCGCTGCCGCAGGCGGTCGACGCCGCCGTGGTCGCCAAGCTGCGCGGCGCCGGCGCCATCCTCATGGCGCGCAGCAACGTGCCCGAGTTCGCCATGACCGGCGAGACCAGCAACCCGCGCTACGGCCGCAGCAACAACCCGCTCGACCCCAGCCGCGCGGCCGGCGGCTCGACCGGCGGCGAGGGCGTGCTGGTCGGCTCCGGCGCCAGCGCCTTCGGCCTCGGTTCGGACATCCTCGGTTCGATCCGCATCCCGGCCGCCTTCTGCGGCCTGGTCGGCTTCAAACCGGCCTCGGGCGCCGTCGACGGCGCCGGCACCTGGCCGCAAATCGACGGCCACAGCGCCAGCTGGCTGGGCATCGGCCCGATCACCCGCAGCGTGCGCGACGCCAGAATGGTCTACCAGGTGATCGCCGAGCGCGCGCCGGCGCCGCCCGCGCCGCTGGCCGGCCTGCGTCTGATCGGCCCGGCCGGCTTTCCGTACAAGAACGAAAGCGCCTGCATCGACGCCGCCCTGGCGGCGGCGCAGAGCGCGCTGGGTCTGGCCGGCATGCGGCCCGAAACGGCGTCCTTCGGCGACGTCGGCAAGCTGTTCTTCCGCATGCCTTCGATGATCCTGCACGACGCCGCGCCATCCTGGCAGGCGCTGCTCAGCACGCCGCAGGCGGGCCGCTTCAACGTCTGGGGCGAGGCGCTGCGCCAGCTCACCGGCCGCGCCAGCATCGACCCCGGCCTGTTCATGTGGATGTTGCAGGGCGCCACCTTGGGCCAGTTCATCAAGCCGCGCGGCGCCGCCCAGCTGGCCCGCCTGGTCGCCACCTTCGAGGCGGCGCGGGCGCACTATCGCGGCCTGCTCGGCGCCGACGGCATCCTGCTGCTGCCCACGCTGGGCCTGCTGGCGCCCAAGCACGGCGGCATGAACCGCAAGACCCTGCGGCCCGGCCCGAACGGCTTGATGACGCCCATCACCTTCTGCAACTACTGCGACCTGCCGGCCATCGCCGTGCCGGCCTGGCGCCACGCCGACCCGGCCACCGGCCTGGCCCCCAGCGTGATGCTGGCCTGCGCCCCGGGCGCCGAGGGCCATCTGTTCGACGCCGCCGCCGCCGTCGAGGCCGCGCTGAACTAGGGAATGGAAAACATTTCCCGAAGGGTAATCATGTTGTTTATTGGCATCGCAAACAAGGGGAACAAGGCGGAACTACTTCGCAAATGAAGTATAATAATGCCGAATGGAAATATTATTTTTCCACTACAGCCGCTCCGCAGAAGACGGCCCCAATAATACCTGCCACAATACCCTGAGATGTCGTTTTCTCCACCGGAAAGCATGCGTGGCGCCAAGTCTTCTTTGAGTATTGATTTGGCCAGCCAGAGAGGAAGAATCCAGTGCGTTTGAACAACCCGGTTAGCAACCACGAGTATGTGCTGGGCGATGGCCAGACCATCGTCTCGACCACCGACCTGCAGGGCAACATCACCTACGCCAACCCCTACTTCATCGAAGTCAGCGGCTACGCGGAGGAGGAGTTGATCGGCGCGCCGCAGAACATCCTGCGCCACCCGGACATGCCGAAGGAGGCCTTCGCCGACCTGTGGGCCACCATCAAGTCCGGCCTGCCGTGGACCGGCCTGGTGAAGAACCGCTGCAAGAACGGCGACTTCTACTGGGTCATGGCGAACGTTACCCCGACCATGGAGCACGGCCGTCCGGTCGGCTACATGTCGGTGCGCACCAAGCCGAGCCGCGAGCAGGTGGCCGCCGCCGACCAGCTGTACCGCGACATCCGCGCCGGCAACCCCAAGCGCCTGGCGATCCGCCAGGGCCGCGCCGTCGCCACCGGTTGGCGCGGCGGCCTGGCCGCGCTGGCCGGCCTGTCGCTGCGCCGGCGCATCGGCCTGGCCATGTCCCTGCTGCTGGCCACGCTGGCCGTCCTCGGCGGCGCCGCCATGTCGGCGGCGTCGGCGTCCGGCTGGCTGGGCGGCCTGGCCGCCGCCGCCATGCTCGGCGTGCTGGCGCTCTGGTATTTCCTGGTGCAGAGCATCGTCGCGCCCTTGCAGGGCGCGCTGGGCAGCATCCAGGCGATGGCCGGCGGCGACCTGCGCGCCGACATCCGCACCGAGCGCAGCGACGAGATCGGCCAACTGCTGCGCTCGCTGCGCCAGCTCGGCGTCAACCTGCACAGCATCATCGGCGACGTGCGCGGCAACTTCGTCCAGATGCAGAGCGCCACCCGCGAGATCGCCACCGGCAACCTGGACCTGTCGGCGCGTACCGAGGCGCAGGCCGCTGCGCTGGAGCAGACCGCCTCGAGCATGGAACAGCTCGCCTCGACCGTGACGCAGAACACCAGCCACGCCACCCAGGCCAACATCATGGCCAACGACGCCACCTCGATCGCCGAGAACGGCGGCCAGATCGTCGTCAAGGTGATCGCAACCATCGCCGACATGAGCGCCTCGTCGGGCAAGATTTCCGACATCATCGGCATCATCGACGGCATCGCCTTCCAGACCAATATCTTGGCGCTGAACGCGGCGGTCGAGGCGGCGCGCGCCGGCGAGCAGGGCCGTGGCTTCGCCGTCGTCGCCACCGAGGTGCGCAGCCTGGCCCAGCGCTCGGCGGCGGCGGCGCGCGAGATCAAGCAGCTGATCGACGTCTCGGCCGAGAAGGTCAAGGCCGGCACGCAGATGGCCAACAACGCCGGCGGCACCATGCAGGACATCATCGCCTCGATCAAGGACGTCAAGCAGGTCATGAGCGAGATCGCCACCGCCTCGGCCGAGCAGGGCGCCGGCATCGCCCAGGTCAACCAAGCGGTGACCCAGCTCGACGACGTGACCCAGCAAAACGCCGCGCTGGTCGAGCAGGCCGCCGCCGCGACAGCCGGCCTGGCCTTGCAGGCCAACAAGCTGATGCAGGCGCTGGCCGTGTTCAAGCTCAAGGAGCACAGGGCCGCGGCGCCGGCGGGCGCGCGCCGGCTCGGCAACGGCCGCTAATAGCTGGTCGGCCGGGTCCGCCAGCGACGCGCCCTTGGCGAAGGCTGGCCGGCACGGATAAATCATAGCCAGCCGGCGATTCGCTATCAAAAAGTTCACAAGTTAAATTTCCTGTACATTTATTCGATATTTCCACTATCATTGAACTATGGAAGTGAGATCGAAAGGAACGACCGTGGAAACCAAGAACGTACTGTCCGCCCTGGCGGCGCTGGCGCAGGAGTCGCGCCTGGCGGTGTTCCGCCTGCTGGTGCAGGCCGGACCGCAGGGCATGGCCGCCAGCAAGATCGGCGAGCATCTGGGTATTCCGCCGTCCTCGTTGTCCTTCCATTTGAAGGAACTGTCGCACGCCGAGTTGATCGACTCGCGCCAGGACGGCCGCTTCGTCATCTATGCCGCCAACATCGGCAATATGAACGCGCTGCTCGGCTTCCTGACCGAGAACTGCTGCGCCGGCGTGCCCTGTACGCCGGCGCCGTCCGACGCCTGCCCAGGCTGCTGAACACCCGTTTTCCCATCCAACGAACGAAGGAGTTTCCGATGAGCGATAAAGTCTACAACGTGCTGTTCCTGTGTACCGGCAATTCCGCCCGCAGCATCATGGCCGAGGCCCATGGTGACGACCATCGGCAAGGGCCGTTTCAAGGGCTATTCCGCCGGCAGCCAGCCGGCCGGCGCGGTCAACCCCTTCGCCGTCGAGCAGATCCAGGGCACCGGCTATCCGCTGGAGAACCTGCGCAGCAAGAGCTGGGACGAGTTCGGCGCCGCCGACGCGCCGCAGATGGACTTCATCATCACCGTCTGCGACAACGCCGCCGGCGAGGTCTGCCCCTACTGGCCGGGCCATCCGATGTCGGCCCACTGGGGCTTCGAGGGCCCGGCGGCGGTGGTCGGCAGCGACGAGGACAAGCGCGCCGCCTTCCACAAGGTGTTCCGCCAAATCATGACGCGCGTCAACGTGTTCGCCAGCCTGCCGCTGCATATGCTCGAAAAGAACGCCATCCACCACGAGCTCAAGGCGATCGGCGCAAGCGCGATCTAAATCCAGTCCAAGACCCGGACTAAGGCCGGGCCTGCGCAAGCTGGCGCCGTGCGCCGTTGCCGTCCCGCACAGCGGCCGGACGGCGTGCCGGCGCGTAGCCATACCGTCCAACCACAACAAGGAATCCCGCCGTGCTGACCGCGTTTCTCATCTTTCTCGCCACCCTGGTCCTGGTGATCTGGCAACCTCGCGGCCTCGGCATCGGCTGGAGCGCCGCCATGGGCGCGGCGCTGGCCATGCTGGCCGGCGTCATCCAACCGGCCGACATTCCCGTCGTCTGGAACATCGTCTGGAACGCCACCGGCGCCTTCGTCGCCGTCATCATCATCAGCCTCTTGCTCGACCAGGCCGGCTTCTTCGAGTGGGCCGCGCTGCACGTGGCACGCTGGGGCGGCGGCCGGGGAGGGCGGCTGTTCGCCCTGCTGGTCCTGCTCGGCGCCGCCGTCGCCGCGCTGTTCGCCAACGACGGCGCCGCGCTGATCCTCACCCCCATCGTCATCGCCATGCTGCTGGCCCTGCGCTTCGACGCCCGCGCCACCCTGGCCTTCGTCATGGCGGCCGGCTTCATCGCCGACACGGCCAGCCTGCCGCTGGTGGTCTCCAACCTGGTCAACATCGTCTCGGCCGACTTCTTCCACATCGGCTTCGCCCGCTACGCCCAAGTGATGGCGCCGGTCAACCTGGTGTCCGTGCTGGCCACCCTGGCGGCGCTCTACCTGTTCTTCCGCAAGGACATTCCCAAGGACTACGACCTGGCGCAACTAAAGCGGCCGGCCGAGGCCATCCGCGACCGCGCCACCTTCCTCGCCGGCTGGCTGGTGCTGGCCATGCTGCTGGTCGGCTTTTTCGGCCTGGAGCGGCTCGGCGTGCCGATCAGCGCCGTGGCGGCGGCCGGCGCGGCGCTGTTGCTGCTGGTGGCCGGGCGCGGCCACGTCATCTCCACCGGCGCGGTGCTGCGCAGCGCGCCCTGGCAGATCGTCGTCTTCTCGCTCGGCATGTATCTTGTGGTCTACGGCCTGCGCAACGCCGGCCTGACCGGCCACCTGAGCGGCCTGCTGAACCAGTTCGCCGCCCACGGCGTGTGGGGCGCGGCGCTCGGCACCGGCCTGCTGACGGCCTTGCTGTCCTCGATCATGAACAATATGCCGACCGTGCTGATCGGCGCCTTGTCGATCGACGCCAGCAGCGCCCAGGGTGTGGTGCGCGAGGCGATGATCTACGCCAACGTCATCGGCAGCGACCTGGGGCCGAAGATCACCCCGATCGGCAGCCTGGCCACCTTGCTCTGGCTGCACGTGTTGTCGAGCAAAAAGATCGACATATCCTGGGGATACTATTTCCGCGTCGGCATCGTGCTGACCTTGCCGGTGCTGCTGCTGACGCTGGCCGCGCTGGCACTGCGCCTGACCACACTTTGAACGGAGCGCCAAGCATGGACCACCCAACTTCCGACCTGCCCAACATCAGCGGCCCGCACCTGGACCTGCCGACGCTGGACAAGCTGCAACCACCCGCCGTGTCGACCCACGCGCCGCGCATCCTGTTGCTGTACGGCTCGCTGCGCGAGCGCTCGTTCAGCAAGCTGTTGACCTTGGAGGCCGAGCGCCTGCTGCGCCATTTCGGTGCCGAGACGCGGGTGTTCGACCCGCACGGCCTGCCGATGGTCGACAGCGTCGGCCCCGAGCACCCCAAGGTGCAGGAGTTGCGCGAGCTGTCGGCCTGGTCGGAGGGGCAGGTGTGGTGCAGCCCGGAGCGCCACGGCGCCGTCACCGGCGTGTTCAAGTCGCAGATCGACTGGTTGCCGCTGGAGATAGGCAGCCTGCGCCCGACCCAGGGCAAGACCCTGGCGGTGATGCAGGTGTGCGGCGGCTCGCAGTCGTTCAACGCCGTCAACGGCCTGCGCGTGCTGGGCCGCTGGATGCGCATGGTGACCATTCCCAACCAGTCGTCGGTGGCCAAGGCCTACCAGGAGTTCGACGAGGCGGGGCGGATGAAGCCGTCGGCCTACTACGACCGCCTGGCCGACGTGATGGAGGAGTTGTTCAAGTTCACGCTGCTGATCCGCGACCGCAGCGACTACCTTACCAGCCGCTACAGCGAACGCAAGGAGGCCGCGCCGGCCGAGGTGCGGCAGTTGGCGGCGGCCGCCATGGCCCACGAGAACCGTTGACAGTGGCGGTATTCCTGCCGCGATGTTGCCAAGTTATTCGCTAGTTATGGCCGGGTTATGGCCAAGCTCTGGACCACCGCTGCCCTAGCCTGGCCCTGCGCCGCGTGATATCCAGAGCCGCGTTCAAGCGGCGACCGCGATCAGCGCCGCCTCAATGGCGGGATAAAACTCGCGGTCCTCTCTCTTCATCCGCTCGTACAGGGTCTTGAGCACCTGGTTGGCCTCGGCGCGGAAGGTCTCCGGCTCGTCGAGCAGCAGGCGCGGCGTGTTCCATTTGCCGGCGAAGGCCAAATAACTGCCGGCGATGCCGGTCATGTCGTTGCGGTAGTGCTGGCTCAGGCGGGCCAGTTCGGCGTTGCCGCTGGCCTCCAGCGTCGGGTAGAGCACGCGGTCCTCGACCGCCAGGTGCAGCTTGATGACGCCGCTCATGGCGACGACGCGGGCGGCGATGTCGACGGCGTTCTTGCCGATGCCGCCCTGGACCAGGTTGCGCAACGCGCCGATCGCGCTGAGGATGTCGATGTGTTGGTGTTTGAATTTGTCGATGTTCATGGCGCTGTCCTTATTTCTGGTTGGCATGTTTAATTGGTTCGGGGTAATTCTATACCCGTCGAATCAAACAAGCAAACTAAATACATCTTTAACTTGATGGGCCAAATAGCCACGGCGCGGCATGAGACAGGTCAACACCGCAGTCGAGGTTAGTATTCGAGAGAATAGCGCGCGTGGATTTGGTCATACTGGAGGGCAAGTAGCAAGCCTAATCGCCGCATGGCTTCCGCCGCCCGAAGGGGAAGGGCAGCGCCACATCGCAAAGGATCGCCAATGGCACCGTCGCCCGACGCCAGTCCGGCCCAGTCCGTACCACAACGGCGCAGTGTCGCCTTGCTGGCCACCACCTTCATCGTCCTGGTCTGCCTCTCCATGCTCGTCATGCAACTGTGGCAGGCGATGCGCACGCGCGACATTCAACTGGCCGAGGCCGAAGCCTCGGCCACCAACCTGGCCCATGCCGTCGCCCAGCACGCCTACGACACCCTGAAGCAAGCCGACACCATCCTGGTCGGCCTGGTCGAGCGGCTGGAGAAGGACGGTTTGCCGGCCGACGACCCGACGCGGCTGCGCCAGTTGCTGATCTCCCATGTCAACGAGCTGCCGCAAATGCACGCGCTGTTCGTCATCGGGCCGGACGGCGGTTGGCTGCTGAACTCGCGCAGCAACTCGACCGCCGGCCAGGACAGCGCCGACCGCGAATACTACCTGTACCACCGCGACCACCGCGACCGTGGCGCGCACATCGGCCCGCCCATCCTCGGCAGGGCCAGCGGCGCCTGGGTGGTGACGGTGTCGCGCCGGCTCGAGCGGCCCGACGGCAGTTTTGCCGGCGTGGTCATGGCCAGCATCGACATGCACTACTTCAGCCGTTATTACCAGCGCTTCGCCATCGGCCGCTCCGGCGCCATCTTCGTCGCGCTCGACAACGGCGTCATGCTGGTGCGCCGGCCGTTCGAGGAGAAGTCGCTGGGGCGCGACATTTCGCGCCTGCCGCTGTTCCGCGACTACCTGCCGCGCGCGCCGGCCGGCACCAGCACCTTCACCTCCGGCCAGGACGGCGTGACCCGCATCAACAGCTACCGCCGGGTGCAGCAGTACCCGCTGGTGGTGTCGGCGGCGCTGTCGCAAAGCGAAATGCTGAGCGGCTGGCGCGCCGACGCCTGGCTGCACGCCGTCGCCGTCGCCACGCTGACGCTGGGCCTGGCCTTGCTGGGCATGCGCCTGCTCAAGCAGATCCGCCTGCGCGCCGAGGCGGAAGGGGAGTTGTTGACGGCGCGCCACGCGCTGGAGAGCCTGAACCGCACGCTGGCCGCGCTGGCCATGCAGGACGGCCTGACCGGCCTGGCCAACCGGCGCCATTTCGACGCCGCCCTGCAGGAGGAGTTCAGCCGCGCCGTGCGCAACGCCAGCCCGCTGGCCCTGATCATGATCGACGTCGATTGCTTCAAGCAGTACAACGACATCTACGGCCACGCGGCGGGCGACGCCTGCCTGCGCGCCATCGGCAAGGCGGTGGCGCAGGGCAGGCGCCGGCCCGGCGACCTGACCGCCCGCTACGGCGGGGAAGAGCTGGCGGTGCTGTTGCCGGGAGCGGACGTGGCGGGCGCGGTGGCCGTCGGCGAAAACATCCGGCTCGCCATCGAACTGTTGGAGTTGACCCACGCCGGCTGTCCCGGCGGCCGGGTCACGGTGAGCGTGGGGGTGGAGGCCTTCGTCCCGGCGACCAGGGACAGGCGGCCGCTCGATCTGGTCGAGGCGGCCGACAAGGCGCTGTACCAAGCCAAGGCAGGGGGCAGGAACCGGGTCTGCGCGCGCAGCGAAGTGCTGGAGCAGTGCGCCTGAAGCCGCCTGAAGCCGATTCGAGCATCGGCTTGCGGCCCGTTGCAAGCACGCAAGCGCCCTCTCCCCAAGTATTTGAACTCGAGATTACTCCTCATATTGTCGAGTTAAAATACTGTGCGGAATACTGTATAATTCACTGGTTGAATGAACAGTATTTTGCCAGCGGCACCTCCAAAAACTCGATGAAAAAATTTGAACTGATCGACCTGGCGCCGGCCACCGCCGCCACCCTTGGGGAAGGCGAGCGGCGCAAGGGCTACCTGGCCGGCCTGCGCGACATCGCCGACGACGCCATCACCGACGCCCAGACGGACAGCGAAATCGCCCGCGAGTTCATCGGCCATGGCGAACTCGGCCCCAAGTCCGTCACCAACACGCAAAAAGAGCTGTTCCGCTTCCTGACCTGGTGCCGCGAAGAGGCCGGCAAAACGCTGCGCATGCTCAACGTGGCCGACCTGAACGGCTACAAGGATTTCCTCAGGGAGCCGCCGGCCGAGTGGATTTCCACCACCAAATGGCCGCGCGCCGATCCGCGCTACCGGCCGTTCAGCGGGCCGCTGTCGGACGCCAGCCGGCGCCAGGCGATGATCGCCGTCGAGGGCCTGCTGGCGTTCGCCGAGCAAACCGGCTACTTGCGGCGCGACCCCGGCGCCCTGGTCAAAAACGTCAAAATGCCGCACACCAACCGCGTCACGCGCTACCTGACGCAGCAGGCCATCGCCCTGGCGCTGGCCACCGTCGGCGCGCGCGCCGCCAGCACGCCGGCCGCCTTGCGGCGCCGCGCCCGCGACCGCTTCCTGCTGCTGGCCTACACGCACACCGGCGCCCGGCTCAACGAGATCGTCAGCGCCAACATGGGCGCGCTGTACACCGAAGGCAACGGCCGCTGGTGGCTCGACGTGATGGGCAAAGGCGGCAAGCCACGGCGCCTGCCGGTGCCGGACGATCTGCTCGACGCCTATCGACAATACCGCCAGGCCTACGGACTGCTGCCGCAGACCGTGCGCGCCGACGACATGCCGCTGGTGTTGTCGAGCCGCAGCCGCGCGCCGGCGCGCATTTCCGACGAGGCCGCGTCCGACGCGCTGAAGGCGCTGTTCAACGACGCCGCGCGCGCCGCGTCCGCGCTGGGCGACGCCGACACGGCGGCCACGCTGCGGCAGGCGTCGACGCACTGGCTGCGCCACAGCATGCTGACCAACCACGCCAACAACGGCGTGCAGCTCAAGACGCTGCAGGAGACCGCCGGCCACGCCAGCATCGCCACCACGGCGGCGTATCTGCACAAGACCGACAACGAGCGGCACGACGAGATTTTGGCTTCGGTGAACGGTAACAATATCGTATGAGTGCGCGGTTTTGGGGATGCGCCACGGACCAAGCAATCCGGCTACATAACTTCGCATAATTTATATTATGTAAAATAGCCTCCGTATCCGAAGATGCCCGTTTTGGTGTCCGCTACACTCCAACAACCGTTGCAGTTCCGCCGGCAGCGTTCGGGCGACGATGCCGGCGGCGCTGTAGGCAACGTTCGGTCAATCGCGCCTGGGCCGCAGGTCCGCCGACGAGTTGGCCACCGCCTCGCCGCGCGCGGACCCGGCGTCGGCATCGACGGGCCCTACGCGGCCGTCATCAAGCACTCGTCTTTCAAGCGGCGCTGGCGCACTCCCATGGCCAGACCTTCCAGCACGTCCACGCTGGCGGCCCAGTCGATGCAGCCGTCGGTAACCGACTGGCCGTAGACCAATTGCCTGCCCGCCTGCAAGTCCTGGCGCCCCGCCACCAAGTGCGACTCGATCATTACGCCGACGATGCGGCCGTCGCCGCCGGCCACCTGGCCGGCGATGTCGGCGCACACCGGCACCTGGTTTTCCGGCCGCTTCGAGCTGTTGGCGTGGGACGCGTCGATCATCAGACGCGGCGCCAAACCGAGCCCGGCGATCTGCTGGCAGGCTTGCTCAACACTGGCGGCGTCGTAGTTCGGCGCCCTGCCGCCGCGCAGGATGACGTGGCAATCCTCGTTGCCGTTGGTGCAGGCGATGGCCGTGTGGCCGCCCTTGGTCACCGACAGGAAGTGGTGCGCCTGCGAGGCGGCCTTGATCGCCTCGACGGCGATCCTGATGTTGCCGTCGGTGCCGTTCTTGAAGCCGACCGGGCAGGACAGTCCCGACGCCAGCTCGCGGTGCACCTGCGACTCGGTGGTGCGGGCGCCGATCGCACCCCAGCTGATCAGGTCGGAGAGGTATTGCGGGCTGATCAGGTCGAGGAACTCGGTGCCGGCCGGCAGGCCCAGCTCGTTGATGTCGCACAGCAGCTCGCGCGCCATGCGCAGGCCGTCGTTGATGCGGAAGCTGTTGTCCATGTAGGGGTCGTTGATCAGGCCCTTCCAGCCCACCGTCGTACGGGGTTTTTCGAAGTACACCCGCATGACGATTTCCAGCTCGTCGGCAAAGCGCACCCGCTGGGCCGCCAGTCGGTGCGCATACTCCATTGCCGCCTTGGTGTCGTGGATCGAGCAGGGACCGATCACCACCATCAGGCGGTCGTCCTTGCCGTGCACAATGCGCTGCAGCGCCTTGCGCGCGTTGGCGGAGGTCTGCCTGGCCCGCTCGCCAACGGCGAATTCACGGATCAGGTGCGAGGGCGGCGCGAGTTCTTTCATGTCGCGCACGCCAAAATCGACGGTACTGGGCCGTATTCACTCATATAGATTCTCCTTATCACATCGCTACGTCGGGGAAACGTTGAAAGAAAATGAATCCAACTTGCTTGCTGACATGCACCTTGCCTAGCCGGCTGGCGTGGCGGCCAACCATTGGGCGTCCACGCGTACTCCTCGGTTGCACATTAAAAAATCAGCCAAATATCCATCGTGCGGAACGCGGTAGTCCATCCACGTAGTGGGAATGTCGCCCACATAAACATTGCTTATTGAAGCGTCCGCCAGCACCCTGTCGATGAGATCTCTTTGCCGCGACAGCACGGTGACGACGAGCGAACCGGACAAGGCGGCATAAGCTTCCCGCGGGTCGAAAGGAGCGACCGTCACGCAAGGAAAGGGAAGCTCCCGCTGGACTTTAGGGTCCGCCGCGCTACGGACCAGGGCAACATGGGGCATCAAGGGGGCGCCGAAGGCGGCGGCCCGATCATGGACCCACGGCACATCGTCCGACTTCAACAGATCTTCATACGCGGCGGCCTCCTGCTCCCGTGCAAAACGCAGCGACTGGCGTGGCGCGGCGTGCGCCAACTCCTTCCTCAGCTTGTTGGCGAATCCCTCGGGATCGTCCTCGACCAGTACCGCGCTGGCAGAGACGCAGGCCGCGCCCCCGCGTCCCAACACCGACCGGACGACCACACCGAGGGCTTCGCCATGGCCGACATCCCTGCCGACCACGAGCTTGGACCGGCCGGGACCTTGAACCAGGACACGTGCATCGCCGGCGTAGCGGGCGGCCATTTCCGGCCCGCCGTAGACGATCGCCAAATCACTTTGCGCAATCAAGGTCTCCGCGCCGCCGTGATCGGTGGGAACGAGGGCAACATAGTCGGACAAGCCGGCCGACTCCAGCGCGCCCACCAGGCGCTGGGCGGTGAAGGGTTCCCGGGAGGACGGCCTGACCAAGGT
Organism: Rugamonas sp. DEMB1; assembly: GCF_029834475.1. GTDB lineage: Bacteria > Pseudomonadota > Gammaproteobacteria > Burkholderiales > Burkholderiaceae_D > Rugamonas > Rugamonas rubra. The sequence continues at coordinate 3,013,548 of NZ_CP122407.1, forward strand.
GCGGTATCCCATTGCGATCGCCTGAGGCCACAGCCCGTGCACGCCAGGACCATTGCCTGCGGCAATGACCGAGAGCACCTCCGCCCGTCTTGAAAACAAACTACAACCCGATTCCGCCGCCGGATCGCCGCTCTCCCAGACCGCGCCGGCCGGGGTTGCCGCCCGCAGGATCTCCCGCATACTGCTCAGACCATGGGAAATGCTTGCCAATGAAGCCTCGACGATAGCCCGTGGCAAGCCGGTGGTGCCGGTAACCAGGGCGACGTACTCCTGCGGCCCCAGTCCGGCCAGCGTCGCCTCCATGTACAGTCGGGCGGCCTGGTCCAAGCGCTGATACCGTTGCGATAGCGTCAGCGACGGCGCCTCGCGCATCTGCGCGATCTTGTCCTGGATATAGACTCCCGGCATGATCGAACAATCGCCGACCAGCCGACCGGCGACATCAAGCACGTCCTCCCGCCGGCGCGAGCTGTGGGTGACGCCGAGGCAGCGCGCTTCTACCGTTTGAATGCCAGGGTATCGGCAGGCCGCCGCGGCGCCCAGGTCGGCCGCCGTCATCAATACACCCCTTCGATCACCACCGTGCCCGCCACCTCCGCAACCGGCTTCACCTCGGCCACGGCCACGCCCGGATGCTCGCCCAACGACGGAAGGCGCACCGCCGTATCGCGCTCCAGAATATTCGGGAACAGCGCGAACTTGCTCAAGTGATTCATGACCACCCTTCCCCGCTCATAGAACGGCACCGGTACGCCGCTGTCCGGCGCGACGACCTCCAGCAGCACATAGGGGGCGAAACTGTCGAAAATCGGCGAACCGTTGTGGTCTTGGCCGGCCCGCGCCTTGGTTTCGGACAGGATCATCGTGCTGCCGTAGCTGGCGGTCATGTTGACATCGGGAAACACCGAAGTCTTCAAATAATCCAGCGTGTCCGCGTTCATTTGCGTGCCGCCCCACGTGATCATCTCGAGGTTCTTATTCAGATACTCGGCCAAGGGACGGCGGCGCGCTATGGCCTCCAGCAACGGCGGCGTGGCGATCAGATAGGCGATGGATTGGCTTGCAATAATCGCTTCGGCCTGGTCGATCAGATGATCCGAGTAAGATTTCACGGCGGCCATATCGCCCGCCTGGATCCGCTTCTTCACCCAGCGCGGATCAAGATCGACCGTGAAGCAATGTCCGCCCAACGCCCTGGCACGGCGCAGGTTGATCGCGCCGACGATGTGGGGACCACTCGGGATGATCGCCAAGGTATTCTTCCGCCCCCCTCCGGGCGCCGCCTTGAAACCTGTCAAACGCCAATCGACGAGTTGCTGAAGCCACTGCTCGTAGGCGACGACGCGCTTCGCCCTGCCCGTCGTCCCGCCGCTTTCGAACACCCCGGCAAGGGCCGCGTCCGCCAGTCCCCTGGGCTGCAAGTCCTCCACCGCGACATCGCGCAATGCGTCGCTAATGTCCGGAAACAGCGACAGATCCGCGAACGAACGCACATCCTTCACCGGATCGAAGTCCAGCTGGCCGCGCATTTGCAGCCAAAACGGCGAACCGCTTTCCGGCGAAAAATGCCAATTCATCACATCGCGCAAATGCGTTTCGAAATCGATTTTACTCATGAATGTAGACCTAAAATAGTTAGTCAATCTAAGGCTGGAGTCTGGCGCTCGTCCATCCTGTCGCGGTGCGTTCGCAGTGCAGTCTTTTGTGAATCCGATTGGAGCTCGAGGCCCAAAACTCGATGCTCTTCGGCTCAAGAACATAGACGAGGAAGCGCTCCGGACATGGCAACGCGCCAATACCGTCGAGTTTTTGCGCGTCCGCGAGCAGCGTCTCGTAGGACGCCAAAGGCTCGCTTTGATGGGACGCCGTTGACATCGAGTGCAAGGGGATGGGCCGCTTGTCCCATTCCTTGACCGCCCGTTCCCGGCTAAGCTGTTTCACTTCCCCGCTCACCGACAATTGGCGGCCGAGCTCACGCCAGTAGAAATGTCCGCACGCAAACGGGGACTCGGCCACATCTCTAATTTTCCGGCTGCAGCTGTGCGTGGCAAAAACCACGCCGTTCGACGCAAACTCCAAAATCGCCATGACGCGCGACGACATCGCCCCGGAGCTGTTCGCCGTCGCCATCACCATGGCCCGCGGTTCGCGGACCTTTTCGTCTATCGCCTCCTGCAACCATTTTTGGGCCACGGCGATCGGATCGGCAGGATCGCTGTCGTACTCGCCAAAGGAGTGGTCGACTTTTCCCGTCATGCTTTCGAAAGCGCTGCTCATATGCTAGCCCTGGATGAAATATTGACCAGTTGCAACTTGATAGGCATAGCCCCCCGCTTCGAGACGCGGCCCGCCCTCCTCCATGTTGGCGATGGAATCCATGCGCGACGGCCTTTCCATCTCCACGCCCTGCGTGATCTTGACTTTCTGCCCGAACTCCGCCATCCCATATGTGGCAAGATGGAGCGCCAGCGGGCCGGCGGCGGAGCCGGTCGCCGCATCCTCCGACACGCCATAGGCGGGGGAAAACATGCGCAGTCGCCAGCCACCCTCGCCGTCCGGGCTGAAACAAAGCGCCGCCATATTGGGCAACTTGGCCAGTTTCTTTAAGTCCGGGCTGATTTTCGACAGAAGGGCGATATTCTCGACACCGACAAACACGTGTCGGGGGCCGACATCGTACATGTCGACCGGCAAGGTGCTGTGCGCCAAGCCCAGCGCATCGAGCAACGCCGGCTCGTGCTCGTAACGGGAGACGACCGGGCTGGGTTGCTCCATTTGCACATAGGCGGTGAAAGGTTGCTCTTTCACGGCGTCGATTGAAAACCGGAAGATTCCCTTTCCCGTTTCAATTTTCAGCTCCGAAACACCTCGTTCCTTCGCCAATGCCAGGGCGGTGCCCAGCAGGGGGTGGCCGGCAAAGGCCAGCTCGTTCACCGGAGTGAAAATTCTGACCTTCGCATCGCCCCCGTTCAATGGCGAGGAAACGAACGTCGTCTCGGAGAGATTCAGTTCCACCGCGATCTTCTGCATGCTCTCGGCGTCCAAGCCGTCGCATCCAAAGAAGACCGCGACCGGGTTGCCGGTGAAGCGTTCTCGACCAAAAGAATTTACAACAGTATATTTATGCATATTTCACCAATATATCAATTATCAATAGCCTTCTCGCGCAGTGGCGCAATACTCCAGCCGTCCAGACAGGCTTCGTTCAGCACGTCGAACGCGGTGCGATGATCGGGCGGCCGGCCGATGATTTGCGCCGACATGTTGGGCGGCATCGTTGAAATATCCGGCTTTGCTCCGTGCCAAATCATCAACGCCCCCCAACGCGGCGTATTGCGCGACACCAGCCAAAGTTTGGCCGTCATGTTGTGCACGCCCTCCCATTGCCGCAAAACCTGGCTGTTCAAACTCGCCGCCAGGAAGTCGACGTCCGGGTCGTTCTCGTTGAGGTCCCACCATGCCAGTTCTATGAACATACCGCGCTCATGGAAAACACCGCGTCGGCGAGTATCCTGAATCCATCCTTCGTCAGCACCGATTCCGGATGGAATTGCATTGAGCAGAAATTGGCGCCTTTTAGCCCGTGTACCTGCTTTGTTTCCGGATCGCGATACACCTGAATCTCGCCGTACCGGCCTTGCATGCTATCCACCTCGCAGACTGCGGCGAAGGTGTTGTAAAAGCCAACCGTCTCGGCTTCGCCGAAGATCGATATTTCCTTTTGCAATCCTTGGTTGGGTGAGGCAAGCCGTTCGATTTTTAGTCCGAGTAAGGAACAAAGTATTTGGTGGCCGAAACAAACCGAAATGAAGGGCTGATTTTGTTCCAACGCCGCCAGCATCAGCCGCCGGCTGGTGGCAACACGCGGATCGTCCAGTTTGCGCGGATCACCCGGCCCGGGTCCGACAATCAGCACTTCGCCGTCGCCTATCGTGCCTATCGAGGGATAGGATTTGACCGCGACCGCCAAGCCGCTCTGCCGAAGTTGATACTCCATCATCGAAGTAAACGCGTCTTCGTTGTCCAGGATAACGATTGCCGGGCCGTCGTCTTGAAACGGAGTGGAAAAATCCTGCTTCAGCCAAAATGTCGACAGTCTGTCATTCCGCTCCGCCAGCGATTTCTGCACCGGAGCAGACCAGCAAGAACTGCTGTGTTGCGCCGGACGGGCGCCCGGCGGCGGCGCCTTGGCGGCGCCAGGGGAATTGGCCGCCATTCCATCCGCGTTGGCGGCTTCGCCCGAACCGACTCCCATGGCATTCCGCATCGCCGACACCTTCGCCGCGGTTTCCTTCATCTCCATAATGGGATCCGAGTCGCGCACCAGAGTGGCGCCGACACCGACCTCCATTCTTCCATTGTTTGAAATTTCAGCGGTCCGGATAATGATCGCGGAATCCAACGCCGGGCCGTTTTCGCCGGATTCAATCACCGCCGCGAATCCACTATAGTAGGAACGGCCCCGAGTTTCGTAGCGGGCAATTACCCTGGTGGCGTTTTCCAATGGACTGCCGACCACGGTCGGGGCAAACATCGAGCGCTTCAAAATGTCGGATATGGAGCGTTCCGATTCACCCGTGATGCGGTAGCCGACATGGGCGAGCCGCGACATTTCAACGAAATAGGGGCCGTGGACCCGAATGGCCGACGAACAAATGTCGGTCATCATCTTCAGCTCCTCGTCGAGAACCATGGACAACTCGTCCTCCTCTTTACTGTCGTTGAGAAAGGACAACAGCCCGTCCTGGGTCGGACCTGTGCTCGGAAACCTATAGGTGCCGCTAATTGGCGTCATGGACACCGATTTGCCATCCACCTTGATATGATTTTCCGGAGACGCGCCGACCAGGGTGATGTTCCCCAAGCGGATAAAGAACGTCCAGTACGCCCCCTTTTCCTGGCGCAGCAGATTGCGGAAAATCGTCAGCCCGACCCGGTCCTCGTAGTCGGCGATATCGCCGGCAAACGTGCGTTTGATGACGAAGTTCGCCCCTTCGCCCGCGCCGATTTCCTGTTCGATAACTTTCTTTACAATATCTTCGTACGCCGCGTCATCCGGCGAAAAATGCGCGTTGTCGATATTGACCGGCACATTGGGCAAGCTCGAAATCGCCTGCTCCAAGGGCATCGTTTCGCACTGGTCGACGGCGATGGCCAGCAGGCTGGCGTCATCATCTATGACGGTGAAACCACGTTCTTCAATCTGTCGATAGGGGGCGACCAGAAGACTGCCCCATCGACCTGCCTTGCGCTGCCCGTCCTGAATCCGCTCCAGTTCGCTCAGGCTATCGAGGAACTTCTCCGTTCCGGTTAACACCTCCAGTGTCGGCTCTTCAAAGCGCCCCGGCCGATAGAGCAGCGCGTAGGCGTTGAAGCCACCTTCGATCGCTTGGCGCAGGACGCTGTGTGCCACGGCGGGCGAGGCGCTCATTTGAGCAGCTCTCGCGTCGGCAGCACCCTGGCGCAACACTCGGCGGCGTAATGCAAAGCCTGCGCGTGCTTCTCCATCGAAAAATCGGCGATGGCATCCTGAACGAGAAATACTTCGATATCCCGCGAATAGGCGTCGACCGCGCTGGCGAGTATGCCGATATGCGCGAACACGCCGCAAATGACGATTTGGTCGCGCTTATATTCGCGGAAAATGTCGTCGAAAGAGGTGGCGTGGAAAGCGCTGTAGCGCCATTTGGCCAGCACCGTTTCTCCCGCCTGCGGCGCCAGCTCCTCGACTATGGCGGTGTGCTCAGCTGCGCTACTCATCCCTTTGCCCCATATATCGAAAAGCAGGCCGCGCTCCTTGTCCGTCATATCACCACGTTGCGCGGTGTAGACAACCGGTATGCCGTGCTCCCGCGCATACGAGACAAGCTCGCGACAATGTTCGATCAGCTTCGTCCGCAACGGAAGCGGGAACGCCTTCAGAAAGTACCGCTGCATGTCATGGACCAGCAGCACACTGCGGCGACTCTCGTGTTCCCACTTAACTACATTCACGGCGCTTAACTCAGGCGTGTTCAGCGAGTAATTCTCTATCTCCGGGATGCTCATGTTTTTCCTATTATCTATATTTCAAATATTACGCTTAAAAATAAATAAAGTTCCCGCTCGACGGCGGAGTGAAACAAAGATGCTGCGCTTGCTTCAGGCGGGAATGCCAGCCCTGACAATGCGGGGCACCGGCAGCCCCAAGGCCTTGAATTGCTGGCAAGGATTCATGAATTCGCGCTGAAGTTTGATCTTCCCGTTTTCAAACTCGAAATAATGAATGAAATGGTTCCGATAGACGCCTTCTGGATAGCCGTCGAAACGGATAAGGCCGTGGCCATCGCATTCCACCCAAAATTTATTCGGATCCTGTGTGTCGAATACCGAAACGTTGTGCCACTCCCAGTCTGGAAAGCACTGCAACGACCAAACGGCGTGCTCGGCCAAACGGGATTTCCCCCGGATTACAATAGGTTCCCCGGTTTCAGTGGTCCAAAGCCCGCCGCAGCCATCTTCATTGAACAACTCATGGCGCCTCAACCGGTCCTGTCCTTTCGTACCCATATACTGTTCGACAATTTCTCGATTCTTTTGCTGGATGCTCAATTGCGTCATGCTGTTTTTCCTTGTTTGCGCCAACGGGTAATCGCCGGCCGGTTCTAGTGTGAATGAACAACTTAACCCGCCTCCGGAAACCAAACCGGATTCGAGCGTTCCGATAAAAAGGCACTACCTAACGAACGCAAAGACCGCAACTGCGGAACTCTGCGATGTGACTCTATTCCATGAATATGCATCTTATTTTTCGAGTTCGAGCAAGCAACATCCCCATTTCATTCCACTGGAGATGGCACTCATGGCCACCCGCCCGCCCGGCTGGATTCTTCCTTGCTTTCTCATTATGTCGAGTGAGATCAGCTGGTCGACACATCCCATATGGCTGATCTCGGCGACCAAATCGACGTTGGTCTTTTCCTTTGCGATGCCAAGCCGCGAAGCGAGGTTTTCCATACTTTGGCGCCCCTCCAAGGTATGCAGGAGAGTCAAATCAGAGTCCTTGCCCCAACCGGCCTCGGCCAAACACGACTCGATGATTTGGATCGTATTCTCGGTCCGCAGCTTTAAAAAGGCGGTGAGATCGCTTCCCGAGAAACGATATAGTTCCATGATCCGGTCGCGGCCAAGTTTGTCTTGTCGGCTGTCGTGATTTTCAGCCAGAACCGGGCCCACGCCTCCGCCGCGCTCGAATCGCATCATATCCACGAAGCGGGTATCCGAAATATCATGCCCGCCCTTATAGACAAAACCACATCCGGTGGAGGGGGCGTCGGTTCCAGCGACGATGGCGGCGACGGCGCCGTCGCTGAGAATGGCGTTCATAATGCCGAACCTATCCAGATGCGGCTCGCTGACACGTTGGGCGAGAACAATCACACCGACCTGGCCTTCCTTCAAAGTGGCGAACCAGGCTGTTTGCACTGAACCAAGTGCTAATGCTGGATCCGCATCCCTCTACCAGGTTGATCGTTCTCGCTTTCAAGCCACCCAGCTCCGCGCCAACTTGGCAGGCGAAGTCGATACCGATGAAGTCAGGGATATTGGACTGTCCCGCAACAATGAAGCCAATATCATCGACGCCGTAACCAGACTCTTCCAGCGCGGCGACGACGGCCCGGGTTCCCATTGCGCGCGCGCTGTCGTTATTCACCCAATACTTATCGTAGCCGGCGAGCCTAATCGCTTCCAGCTGGAGCCTGTTAGGATGATCGGCCTCGGCTAATCTCATCGGTTGTGGTAGCACATGTCCAATCCCCAGCACCTTCATTCCGCAATCTCCCGTCTTGTTTTAGATTGATCTATACAGACATTTCCCAAGCGGTCGGCCAACAACTGGGCGATGTTGATCTCGATTCCCTCCTTGTCGTGCAAAACCCCGGCCACCTGGAGGGCCAAGATCGAGTTTCCGCCAAGTTCAATGAAGTTGTCGCCGGGTCGGATGTCGGGTTCGCCGAGTATCCGCCCAACCTCGCGCATGAGCGCCAGCCGTCCGATATTATCTTTGTTCATGTCCCCTCCTTCGTAACAACATACGGTCTGTCTTGCCCCGCTCATTGATCGGCCAGTCCTTATTTTCGACCAAGAAATACTTTGACGGCCTCAGGTAGGGCGCCAGTTTTGCGCAGGCCAGGCGCAGGTCGCGCGTGGTCAAGTCGCCATCCGGCCGCACTCTGATATGGGCGGCCAGGAAATCACCGATATCGCTATCGTTCTCGACCGAGACGACGGCCTCATCCACGTCCGGCAGCGACTGCAGAAACTCCTCTATTTCATACGGTTCGACACGGAAGCCATTTACTTTTTGATAGCCGTTGGATCGGCCGACAAAAACAAAATGGCCACGCCGGTCGCGCCGGCATATATCACCTGTGCGATAGCCGTCCGTCAGAGGCTCGCCTCCATCGTAGCCACCAAACACTTGGGCGCCGCGGATAATCAACTCGCCTTCGTCCAAGCCGCTCGCCGACTCCAGTTCGAACACCATGCCCGGCAACGGGCTACCGATAGGAATCGATTCCTGTCGAGTATCTTCCTCGCTGATATGGTGGACCAGGCAGAACACCGTCGCCTCCGACGGGCCGTAGGCGTTCGTCAAGTGCACGCCTTTGCGCTTCAATTCGCCGAATAAGGGCAGTAGCGTGCTGCTCGAGAGTTTCTCTCCGGCAATGATGATGTCGGTTAAACTGAGTTCGTCAAAACTCATGTCGACATGGGCGCGAGAAAATATATATCTGAGTTCCGATGGGGTGACCGAAAGAACGTTCAGCCCGGTATTGGCGATGAGATTCAGCGTGGCCCTGGCATCGTGTTTCATGTGTTCATCCAGGATCACCAAACAACCGGAATGGCTCAGGCATCCGAGGGTATCCCAGATGGAATAATCGAATGAAAGATCATGCATCCAGATCCATTTTTTATGCGTGGAGATGCCCATCACACTTTTTGAATTGTCGAGAAACGCGGTAAGCTGGGTGGCGTGGATTGGAACCACTTTAGGTTTGCCGGTCGTTCCCGATGTCCTGACGCAGTAGACTTCAACGCCAGTCTCCCCGAGCTCGGCGGGAGGGCGAATCGCTTCCGTCGACTTCCAAAAATGTCCGATCCCGCCTATTGCCAACCCGCCGCTTCGAAGACAGGGCCTCGTTCGACAAGATTCCGACGCAGTTCGCCCGGTTTGCCTCGCTGATTTGTTCGGCTTTATCGAGTCCCCGCGGCAGCGACATAAACGATACTTCTGCGATCAAACAGCCCAAGATCGTTTCATACAGCATGATGGAGCGGGGCAAATACAACGCAAGGCGCTGGCCTGGCGTGATTCCAGCGTTCAACAACTGGAGCGCGACGGCTTGCGCGGCTTCGCTGAGCTGTTTATACGTCCTAAGCTCGTCCCCTTGTATCGCCGCCGGCGCATCAGGATGCGATACCAGGAGTTCGTTCAGAGCATCCGCCAGCGGCCGTATTTTCATTCCGGCCGTCGCGGCGATTTTGTTATGGTCGTCCATTTCTTCACCTTATAATTCGCTCGCCCGAGGGCGAACTCACATCGGGTTCATGGTTAAAACATTCTTGTGACTTCTTTCGGATCGCGGCCAATGAACGCCAGGCCGACTGCTTCCTCGGGGACAAATTTGGAGAATCCCCCATGGCGAGCGCCAACATTCACATCCCGCCATATCCTTTCAAGGACGCAGCCTTTGTCCAGGCCGGAAGAGCCGTAGATCCACAGAAGATCCTGCACAATGTCGACACAACCACGCATCACCTGTGTCACGCGGCCGCGACTATCCACCCTGTCTTGCGTCGTCAAAGCGATGCTGCTGTCGATTGCCGACTTGTCGATCACGTCGGCGTTGTACTCCGCCGCCCTCTTGTACAAATCCAGCGCGCTGTGCAGGCGCCCCAGTTCCGCCCTGATCGCTCCGGAGGCGCTCATTGATGTGTAGGTGCTCCCGACTATCGGGAATTTATCCGCTGCCGCCGCGACAAACTCCAACGCGGCCTCGGTTGCCCCGAGCATGGAACCCATGAGGCAATTCATGAGTACGCCGGTGAACAGCCCGGAATATGACGCCTGGTTTTCGCCGCGGCCGGATCGATTGGCTGCGCGATTCTCTCCGGACAAGATGCGGGAATAGTCCTCCATATTGCAGTCGGGTATTTCGACATCCACGGCGCGCAAAGTCACGCTTTGCGTACCCCGCAGTCCGGTGGCTTGCCAGTCGCCGATCAAATTGAGCTTGCCGGCCGGCACCGCGACCATGCGAATATCGGGAACGGCACCACCTTCAACCACGGCGAGGCAGAAGAAATAGCTGGAATACTTCCAGCCGGAAGCGTACTTCCATTCGCCGTTCAATAAATAGGCGCCGCTCGAGGCGTCCTTCTTCAGCGATCCAGGACGCCCCAGCACCATGGCGAGAATTCTATTTCGCTCTATCGCCGGGTCGGCGGACTCCAGTGAATGGAAACACCCCCTCGTCGACCAAGCCGAATTCGACACGCCGACTACCCAGGCGAGCGACGCGTCGGTTTTTCCCAGTTTTTGGCAAACCCGCAGAACGTCGCGCAGCGAACCAGGTCCGGCGGCCCGACTTTCGTCGAGAATCTTGACGACATCCGACATTCTGAGCACGTCGAGCAATTCACTCGACAGCTCTTCCCTATCGGCCTCCGAATACAGGCCGATGATACGGTCGACGTCCGCGTCCACCAGCGAATACTTCATGGGTGTCAATTTAGTAGTCAAGGGTAAGTCTCCATTCTTGAATTTTTTGTTCCGCCTCTGCGATGGCGAAATCGACGAACTCACGCGAAGTTGCCATTCGCCGAGGCATGACGGGGGCGTCAAACATATTCCAAAAGAACGGCAGGCTGGATGACGGCTCCCGAATGGTGTATCCGCACCGCGCCGCTGCGGCGAGATCGGCGGCGTGGTAAGACGGGCTAATTTCCTCGCGCCGCGCATACGTGGTAGCCCATCCGGTCTTGTGCGGGCCCGGCTCTATGCAACCAACCTGGATATCTGTACCGATCAGTTCGCGGCGCAGTGTGTCGGATATTGCTTCCACCGCGTATTTACTGATTTGATAGGCGCCGAGGAGTGGCCAGCACGCCACGCCGCTCATGCTGGAAACCAAAAGGATCCGCGACGGTCCGGCCTCCCGTAGAATCGGCAAGAGCGGCCGAATAACATTCAGCGTGCCTTCAACATTGGTCTTGAATTGATCTCTGATCCGTTCGTTCGACAAGTCCTCAAGCGTGCCGAATTGGGCATAGCCGGCAGCGGTGACGATTCTGTTCGGCTTGCCGGCGACTTTTATGGCTTGCGCCATTTTTTCGGCCAGGGTTTCGGCGTCGTCGACATTCGCGACACAGGCAACAAAGAGATCGCCGTACAATTTCGCCATTTCCTCCGCCGCCGCAGTTGAGCGCGTGATTCCGATCACCCGTTCCTTGCGTCCGGTTATGATCGAATCTGTCCAGCACCGCCCCAAACCACTGGAACAACCACTGATTACCCATGTATTCATATGTGCAAAGTCTCTAGGTTATGTTATTATAGTTTCGCTGGAATAAGCTCCGGGCTCTCGCTGCGCGCCATGTAAGAGGTCGAGATCAAGCACAAAGCGATAAACAAGAAGCAAGCCAGGGCTGAATATGCCGTGGCGGCCGATGCATCGTGAAGTGTCGATGCCGTGATATCGAGATCGCGGCCGAGTTGCAGTCGCATCGACAAATCGAAGATTATCGCGACCGCCACCGCACCGAACGCGCTTAATACTTGGCGTGTCGAGTTGAAGAATGCGGCGGCTCTGCCCGCGCTTTCTGGTCGAGCCCGGCCCAACGCGAGATTGGCCAAGGGAGGGAAAGCCAAGCCCGTGCCCGCCCCGGCAACAACCATCGCCGCGCAAAGCGCGATCAGGGCCAAAGTGCCTCCTGGCAAAAATACGCCGATCACGCCGAGTAGAATGTTGGCCACAGCGAACAGGATCATCCCGCATCTGACGATTTTTTTCGGCTCCATGCGATCGGACAGATTGCCGGCGAACGGGCCGACCAAGGCATTCGACAAGGCGACAGTGACCATGACGATGCTGGTGCTAACCGGCCCGAAATTCATGCGCACGTCCAGCAGGAACGCCAATGGGAGATAGAAGCCGATCACACCGATCCCAAGACCGCCGGAAATCAAGCATGTTTTGAGAAATGCGCTATCCAGCCATAGATCCGCCGACAGGATATAGCCGCGACGATTCCTCACCTCGTTCCGGATGAGAATAGCGATGGCGCTAGCACCTACAACAAGCAGGCTGACACCCAGTGCCGTCGTTGCGCCGGCGGCAGTAATAAGTTGAACTCCAACAATTACTCCAGCCATGCAAATGCCATACACGGCGGCCACGAAAGTATCCAAGAAAACTATGCCTTTTCCTGGGTCGTTAGGCAAACGCCAGGCGACGATGAGAAATCCGGCAAGCGCAAAGGGGATGTTGATCCACATGACCCAGCGCCAATCCGCGGCGCTGAGGAATAGCTGTGTTATCACGGGACCGGTCGCGGTAGCGATACCCGCGATCGCGCCCCAGGCGCCAAGCGCCGCCCCTCGCCCGCCCTTGGCAAAAAGGATGGAGATATAGGCCATGCTTTGTGGCGTCAACAACCCCGCCCCCACACCCATCAGTGCGCGGCCGAGAATTACGCCCTCGAAGCTTTGCCCCGCGCCGCTGACGCCAGCGCCTACGCCAATGAGCAAGAATGCGATCAGGACGATGTTCTTCCGGTTCGTGAAATCGCCGAGCCGTCCGCCGAAAAGAAGGAAGGCGGCGTAGCAGATGAGGTAGATGTTGTTGACCCAGGCCACCTTGGCCGGGCTAACCTGGAACACATCCATGAGCGTCGTGTACATGAGCGGTACAGTCGTCATGTCCATCATCACGATAAAGAAGCCGAGGCAAAGGCCAGCAAATGGGGCGTATTTTTTCAGCATTTTATTTCCTATTCTTCGTCAGATATTGACCTGGAGGATGAGATGCCAAGCCGGCAATCTGGTCCGTCCATCCTCGTCAATCTGAATGTTCAAGCCCTTCTTTTTCTGGAATTCCGCGATGGCGGCGGCGTTTCCCTTATACTCGATGCGCTCGGCGAGCTTAATCTTCCACCCGGCAGATTCCGCCGTGCTGGCGATGTCGGACAATTCGCTGGCGAGCGGCTTTGGCATGCCGAACAGCGACGGTGCGAAAGCGATCAAGTGGAACACCGTGTTTTCCGATGCCAGTCGATACATTTCTTTCAGGTAGTCGAGGCGCTTCTCGGCAGGTATCGCGTGATAGACGGCCGAATCCAAAATGAGATCGAAGCCCGGTGCGAGCTGCGTATCGCACGCGTCGAGGGTGTGGAACTGTATTCCCGTGCCGGCGTAGCTTTCCTTGCACCGCTCAATGGCGGCGGAGGAATTGTCGAACGCGATAACGGCATAACCTCGATCGCGGGCTGCCTTGGCATTGCGTCCGAGCCCGCACCCCACGTCCAGCAGGCGGCCTGGGGGCGTACCGTCCAGAATTTCACAAACGAAGGGCTGCGGTGCGCCTATCTCCCACGGCACATCTGTAATCTTGGCACTCTCAATGAGGGGTTGTCCCTTATACAAGCCATTGAAATCGGCTCTATCGTATTCGCTCATTCAAATTTCCTTTATCACATCGGCAAGCTAAAGAAGCTAGAGAAGGTGAGTCTCCTCACGATCTCTGTTTCGCGAAGTTATCTGCAACAACGAGGAGGAATGCTGCCGGAAATCAATCCAGCGGGCAGACGCGGATGATATGGCCGTCCGGGTCTTCGACGAGGAAGGTCAGGCCAAAGACCTCCGTGTATGGCTCGCGCGTGATGTTGATGTCCTTGTTCTGTTTCCACAGATCGTAGAGGCTCTGCACATCTTTGCCGGATGGCAGCATGATGCCGATCTCGGAGAATCTCGGCGCTTTCACATCGGGTGTCGAACCGCCGGTCCAGATGCCGAACAAGGCCTCTCCGCCAGCGGAAAAGGCCACGTAACGGGGGCTCGCGAAAATCGGCTCCGCGTTAAAGATGGTTTTATAAAAAGTGGTGGAACGTTCAATATCAGCTACGTAGACCAGCTGAAGATTTGGTTTTGGTGACAGTGCCATCGTGAAACTCCTTGTAAGTGTTGCCCAATGCCGGAAACGACCATGCAAAAGGCGCATAAGCGAACGAAGCTCGGCGTAGTCATTCACCTCCGAATGACCCGGCTCGATTTCATATTGTCACAAGCTTGCATTATGGTCAATCATTACTTAAAGTAAACGTTAACAAATTGATTCTTGTTAGTTTTGCCATCAAATACTCTGGCGTAGAGCTACCATCGCGCGGCGCCCGCGTCGGCCTGCCCCGTCCCCTTGACCAGCAACGCCAGATCGTTCGGATGCGACAGGTGGCGCGGCGAACGGCGTGGCGGTCATTCCCTTGCCGCCGCGGCTACACTCGGCGATGGCCGCCGGATCTTGAACCAGATCGAATACATCGCCGGCAGGAACACCAGGGTCAGTATCGTGCCGGCGAAGGTGCCGCCGATCAGGGTGTAGGCCAGCGTGCCCCAAAACACCGAATGGGTCAGCGGGATGAAGGCCAGGATCGCCGCCATTGCGGTGAGCAGCACCGGCCGGGCGCGCTGCACTGTGGCCTCGACCACCGCCTGGAACGGGGCCAATCCGGCCCGTTCGTTGTGGTGGATCTGGCCGATCAGGATCAAGGTGTTGCGCATCAGGATGCCCGACAGCGCGATCAGGCCGACGAGCGCGTTGATGCCGAACGGCTGCGCGAACAGCAGCAAGGTCGGCACCACGCCGATCAGTCCCAGGGGGCTGGTCAAGAACACCATGACCATCGCCGAGATCGAGCGCACCTGGAAGATCAGAATCAGCAAAGTGACCGCCAGCATGATCGGAAACAGCGGCAACATCGCTGCCATCGCCTTCCCCGACTCCTCGATAGAGCCGGCCTCGTCCAGGCGGTAACCGGCTGGAAGCTTGTCCTTGATCGACTTGAGTTGTTGTGTCATGGCCGCCGACACGTCCGGCGGCTGCAAGCCTTCGGCGATGTCGCCGCGCACGGTGATGGTCGGCATGCGGTCGCGCCGGCGCATGATCGGCTCCTCGGCGCGCACGTCGACCTCGCCCACTTGCGAAAGGGGGATGCGCTGGCCGTTGGCGCCGGTCAGCGTGAAGTCGGCGATCCTGGCCGGGTCGAGCCGCAGTTCACCGGCCGAACGGGCCATCACCTGCACGGTACGGATATCTTCGCGCACGGCCGTCAGCGGCACGCCGCTGAGCAGGAATTGCAGTTGTTGCGCCACGGCGCTCGAGCTCAGGCCGACGGCTTGCAGGCGGTCCTGCTGCAGGGTGAAGTGCAAGGCCGGCGTGCGCGTGCCCCAATCGTTATTGACGGTACGCATCATCGGGCTGGCGTTCATGATCTGCTGCACTTCGGCGGCGATGCCGCGCAACATCTGCGGGTCAGGTCCGCTGATGCGGTAGGCGACCGGGAAAGGCGAGTACGGACCGAACACGAGCTGGGTGACGCGCACGCGCGCCTCCGGGGCGAGACCGTCGGCGATCGCCTTGCGCAGCCGGTGTTTCAGCGCCTCGCGCTCGTCTTGGTTGTCGGTGCGCACGACGATCTTGGCGAACGATGGGTCGGGCAGTTCCGGCCCCATCGCCAGATAGAAGCGCGGCGCGCCCTGGCCGACATAGGCGGTGACGATCTTCGCCTCCGGCTGTTTGGCCAACCAGGCCTCGACCTTGGCGGCGCTGCTGTTGGTCTGTGCGATGGAGGTGCCATATGGCAGCTGTACCTCGACCAGCACTTCGGGACGGTCGGAGATCGGGAAAAACTGCTTCTTGACCATGCCCATGGCCAGCACGGACAGCACGAACAGTGCGATTACCGTGCCGGCCACCAGCCATTTGCGCGCGATGACGCGCGCCAGGACCCGGCGGAAACGGTTGTAGCGGGGCGTGTCGTACAGGCTCTCGTGGCCGCCCTCGACCTGTTTGAGTTCGGGCAGCATCTTCACACCCAGGTAGGGCGTGAATACCACCGCCACCACCCAGGAGGCGATCAGCGCAATGCCGACGATCCAGAACATATTGCTGGTGTACTCGCCGGCGGTGGAGCGGGCGAAGCCGTTCGGCATGAAACCGACCGCCGTGACCAAGGTGCCCGAGAGCATGGGCGCGGCGGTGTGGCTCCAGGCGTAGGCCGATGCGGCGATGCGGCCGTAGCCCTCCTCCATCTTCACCACCATCATTTCGATGGCGATAATGGCGTCGTCCACCAGCAGGCCGAGTCCGAGGATCAGCGAGCCCAGCGTGATACGGTCGAAGTTCTTGCCGCTCGCGGCCATGACGATGAACACCACCGCCAGGGTCAGCGGCACGGCCGCCGCCACCACGATGCCGACGCGCCAGCCCATGCTGGCGAAACACACCACCATCACCACCAACAGCGCGACAAAGAACTTGACCATGAACTCATCGACCGCCGAGCTGATATTGACGGCCTGGTCGGTGACCTTGGTCAGCGCCATACCCAGCGGCATGTCCGCGTTGATCATGCCGACTTCCATGTCCAGCGCCTTGCCGAGGTCTAGACCGTTCCAGCCGTCGCGCATAATGATGCCCAGCAGCAGGGCCGGCTCTCCGCCGTTGCGGATCATGAACGTGGCCGGGTCTTCATAGCCGCGCTTGACGGTGGCGATGTCGGCCAGTTTCACGCTGCGGCCCTGGGCCACGACCGGGGTGTCGCGGATTTTCTGCAGTTCGTCGGCGGCGCCGTCGAGGCGGAGGAACAGCGAGGGTCCCTTGGTTTCCACCGAGCCGGCCGGCGTCAGCACGTTTTGAGCGTTGAGTGCCGCGAACACCTCCTGCGGGCTGATGCCCAGGGTGGCCAGGCGCTCATGCGAGAACTCGACAAAAATGCGTTCGGGCTGCTCGCCGACGATGTTGACCTTTTTGACGCCGGGCACGTGCAGCAGGCGCTGGCGCAGATGTTCGGCGTCGCGCACCAGCAGGCGTTGCGGTTGGCCCTTGGCCTTGAGCGCGAACAGGGCGAAGGTGACGTCCGCGTATTCGTCGTTGACCATCGGTCCGATCACACCCGCCGGCAGCTTGCCGGCCTCGTCCCCGACTTTCTTGCGTGCCTGGTAGAACTGTTCCGCTACTTCGCTGGGCGGCGTGCTGTCGAGCAAAGTCAGTGTGGTGAAGGCCAGCCCGGGACGTGTGTAGGTTTCGGCGCGCTCATAGAAGCGCAGTTCCTGCAGCCGCTTTTCCAGCTTCTCGGCGACCTGATCCTGCATTTCACGGGACGTGGCGCCGGGCCAGGCGGTGACGACGGTCATCACCTTGACCGTGAACGCGGGGTCTTCCCGCCCTCCCCAGTTTAAGGAAGGAGACGATGCCGGCCAAGGTGACCAGGCAGATCAGGAACAGGGTCACGGCGCGCTCGCGCACGGCCAGCGCCGACAGGTTGAAACGACCTTCGCTCATGGCCGCGCTCCCGCGGTCGTGGCTGCGGCGGCCGGCTGGCCGGCCAGCCGCACCGGCTCGCCCTCACGCAGCAGATGCGCGCCGAGCGCGACGATCCGGTCCCCTTGTTTCAGTTGGCCGGCGATGCGTGCGCTGTCGTCGCCCATCCGTTGGATCGTCACCGGCCGCCAGCTCACCTTGGCCGGTGTCCCCTGTATCAGCCAGACACCGGGCTGCCGTCATCGAACAGGGCGCCGATCGGCACCGACAAAGCGCCTGGCGTGCCGGCTTGTCCATCCGGTATCCGGATCGTTACCGTGGCCCCCAGCGGCGCGCCGGCCAGTTCGCCGTCGAGCACGTAGCGCGCCTCGAAGGTGCGTGTTTGCCGGTCGGCGGCGCCGGATAGTTGGCGCAACTTGGCGGCAACGGGGGCGGCTTCCCTGCCGAACAGCGTGGCCTGGCCGGTGGAACCGAGCGTGGGGCGCAGGGTTTCCGGCAACTGGATGATGGCCTCGCGCTGGCCGGCACGGGCCACGCGCACCACGACCTGCCCGGCGGCGACGACCTGGCCCGGTTCGACCAGCGTTTCCATGACCACGCCATCGGCGTCGGCCAGCAGTTCGCCGTAGCGACTCGCGTTGCGGGCCACCTCGGCCTGCGATTCGGCAGCGTTGAGTTGGGCTTTGGCGGCATCGGCCGCGGCCTTGACCTGGTCGTAGGCCGATGCCGAGATCGCGCCGGTGCCGCGCAGGTCGCGGTAGCGCGCTTCTTCGTCGGCGCTCTGGCGGGCGCGGGCGCGCGCGGCGGCGACGGTCTCCTGTTGGGCGTTGGCGGCCAGTTTCAGATCGACCGGATCGATGCGCATCAGCGCCTGTCCGCGTTTGACGCTCTGGCCGGCGTCGACCAAGCGTTCCAGCACCTTGCCGGGGCCCGGAAAGCCAGATCGCTTTGCACCCGGGCCGCGACGATGCCGCTGAAGCTGCGCGAGACGAAGGCGCCGGCCCCCTCAATGGTGGCGGCGCGAACCAGCGGCGCGTCGTCGCGGGGATCGGATGGGGTCTTATCCGCGCAGGCGACAAGCGCAAGCGGCAGGGCGGACATGACAGCGGAAAAAACGAAGCGGCGGCCGAGCATAGGAATCCCATAAAGAACTAAACAGGATTCCATTTTGGGACTGGTGACTTATATTGTCAACAGTCACCAATGATTTGATGTGCTTATCGCGACAAGCTGCGCAGCACCAAGCTCGATAGTTGGGCTGGTGCCGCGTCGGTGTGGTCCAGGCTGTATTGCAACAGCAGAGGGTTAAGGTATGGGCGCATGACCAGATAGATCGCCGACGCCGTCTCATCGAGCGGGGTCTTGCGCTCGAAGTCCTCCGACTCCCGTCCCTGGCGCAGAATGTCTTGCAGCATGGCCTGGATGCGCCCCTCGAAAACGCCTACCGCCGCCCAACGCCCAATGGCGGCCGAAGCCGCGATGTCATAGAGCTTGCGGTCGTCGAAAAAAAGGCGAAGGCTGGCGTCGACGACCGCCTTGAACATGCGCCGCAGCTTCTCCGGGGGACGGTCGATCCCGTCTATGGCCGCTTTGACGTCCATCTCGATCTGGCGCAGGCAATTGGCGCAAATCAGTTCCCCGATCGCCTGTTTGGACTCGAAAAACTTGTAGATATAGGCCTTGGAGAAGCCGATGGCCTTCGCAAGATCGGAGACGGTGGTCTTCTCGTAGCCGTACAGACGGAAGTGGCCGGTAGCTGCGGCAATGATTTGATCGCGCACTTCGTGATCGACCGGACCTCGGGATGGTCCCGGGTGAGTGGTTGTTTTATTCATGTCGGACAGCTTACCCCTAGTTCCAAATTTTCACAACGAGTGACGATATGGTGATATAGTCACTCGAATACCTATTCCTTTTACTTCGCGGAAGATGCCCCATGCCACCTAAACGCACTCTCTTCATGCTTGCCGCCACTAGCCTCTTAGCGGCTTGCGCGGTCGGGCCCGATTATATTCGACCGGCCGCCCCGATGCCGGACCGTTATCTGGGCCAGAGCGCCGTCGAGCGACGCCAAGCCGCCAGCACCGCCGATCTGATCGCTTGGTGGGGTGGCTTCGGCGATGCGCAACTGACCCGCTTTGTCACGGCGGCGCTGGAGCAGAACCTCGATCTCGCGCAGGCGTCCGCCCGCCTCGCCCAAGCACGCGCGGGGATGGGGGCGGCAAACGCCGCCCTGCTCCCGTCCGGCAGCATCAACGCCCAGGGCGCGCGCGCCTACCAGTCGGTTGAAACCCCGCTGGGACAGGTAATGAATTCACAGGCAAATTATGATCGCTACGGCAACACCTACGAGGCGAATCTCGGCGCGGGCTGGGAATTGGACGTCTTCGGTGGCTTGCGCCGGGGCCGGGAAGCGGCGCTGGCCGAGTATCAGGCTTCCGCAGCCGGAGTGGCGGCGACTCGATTGGCGGTGGCGGCGCAGACCGCCGACATTTACATCAGCGTCCGCGCACTGCAAAACCGGATCGACATAGCTCGCAAGCAAGTGGCGACGCAGCAGGAGTTGCTCTCGATGCTCAATCTGCTGCATGGCAAGGGGCTGGCGGCCGAACTGCAGGTGCGGCAGGTCGAGGGTGCGCTGGCCCAGGTGCGCGCATCGATACCGGCCCTTGAAGCGGGGCTGGACACAGCCAAGAACGCGCTGGACGTGATGCTGGGTACGCCACCGGGCACGCACCGGGAGGAGCTGGCGCTGCATGGGGCCATCCCGCTGGCGCCACGGATCGCCTCAAGCGGATCGCCCGGCGATTTGCTCAGACGCCGGCCGGACCTGATTATCGCAGAACGCCGCCTGGCGGCGTCGAGCGCGCGCGTTGGGATGGCCATCGCCGAGTATTACCCCAAGCTCTCATTTAGCGGCCTCATCGGCAGTGCGACCTCCGTATCCGCTGGCTCACTGTTCACCGGTGGCGCCAGCCAGGCCTCCGCCGCACTGGGGCTGCGTTGGCGCCTGTTTGACTTCGGCCGCATCGATGCACAGATTGATCTGGCCAAGGGCCAGGAGGCTGAGGCGTTGGCGGCCTATCGGCTGGCGGCGCTGCGCGCCACCGAAGAGGTGGAAAACACGTTCTCCACTCTGGTAAAGCGCGAGGATCAGGCCAGCTTGCTTGCCCAGGCAGTCGATTCGCTCGGGCGCGCGAGGGGAGCCTCGTTTGCCGCATATCGGAAAGGGGTCGTCCCCCTTATCGACGTGTTGCAAGCCGATGAGAGCTTGCTACGCGCCTCCGATAGGTGGGCGCAAGCGCAAGCCGAATCCGCACGCTCCGCCGTCGCCGCCTTCAAGGCGCTCGGCGGTGGATGGCAACCCCGTGAATCCCAAATGCTGGCGGGTAAGTAGGCCCGCTGCGGGCGCAAACGGCTGCGCCCCGGCATGCATGGATTTGTCATAAGATGTTTCCATCCGCAGTCGCCGCCTCCTTGGGCTGGAAGCCTGCGGCGGCTGCCGCCGCGTAGCGCCTGAGTGATCAGTTGACCAACGCCGGGATCGTGCGAGTCGCGGCGGGTGCGCGGCGGGTCCACTGCCTGGGCTGATTTTCTGGCCTGGAAACAGCACCGCGCCAGCACTTCTTCAGGTGGACATCAAGAAGTCCCAGTTCTGCACGCCTATTTTATGCAGCGTCATTTCGTCCGAAGCCAGGAAGCCCTGCGCCACCTGCGCCAGCGTGGCACCGGTCGCCATGTAATCGATCCAGAACGCCAGGCCGCCGCTGTCGCTGTGGCGGCTGAAGATGGCCTGGTACAAGAGTTCGACATCGTGCGCGCTATTGCCGTTGAACTGCATGGGATGCAGACTCTGCGATTCCGTCGAACTGATGATGCCCAGGGCGATTTCCCCCAGGCTGGCGCCGTTCGCCGCCTTCGCGGCCCAGAATTCGGCTCCCAGATGGTCGGCTTGGCGGCCCAACACATCGTGGTAGAGCCCAGTGATGGCCGCCAGCGAGGCGGGGCTTTGCACGGCAACCGTGGTATCGCTGAATTTCAAGGTCTCGACATTCAGGACCAGGGCGTGTTGCGTCGGCTGGGTCTTGGCGGTGACAAGCACAAAACCGCCATGGTCTTCCACCGTGTAGTCCGAACTGGCGCCATTGAAGACGGCGTTGTCGTCTCCCAGGCCGCCGTGCAGGACCGTGGTGCCGGCCGGCAGCGCTGCCGCCCTGGCCTGCGGCGCGCCGCCCGCGCCAGCCGGCGGCGAGGTATATCTCAGGATATCGCTGCCGCCGCCCGCAAACACCGCGCCGCCGCCGCCGCTCGGCACGATGAACTGTTGGCTGGCGGCGTCGCCTGTCAAAATCTGCCCGTCGGTGCTGCCGCTCACGACAGCGCTGCCCACTATGGCCGCAAAGTCCACCGATTTCAGAAGCAAGGAGCTGCCGGGCGCGAGGTGACTGGCGTCGATCACCAGCGCCGTATGCTGGCTGTTGCTGCTGGTGCCGGTCAGCGTCAGCGTGCCGCTGGGCGCCGTCGCGCCGCTGGTCGGCACGATGGTTTGCACCAGCAAGGGCACGGTGGCCGCCAGCTGGCTCAGGAAGGAAACGCCGTTGCCGGTCAGGTGGCCCTGGTCGCCGGCGGGATGATCCGGCGTGGCCGCGACGATGGACTTGATCAGGCGTTCAAGCGAATTGCCGGCCGGCTCGCTGGCGCCGCCGGTGGCGGTCAAGCCAAAGCCCGTCGCCACCTGGGCCAGCAACAGATTGCCGCCGCTGTTGCTGACCAGGGGAATGTCGGCCACGCCGCTGCTACCGCTCGACTCGGGCCGCTCGCTGGTGACGATGGGCACCACGATCTGCGTGCCGCTGCCCCCGTCCGGCAGGACCACCGGCTGCTGCGTCACCGCCACGCCGTCGACCGTGGTGGCGGGCGGTTCCGGCGGCGCCAGGATGGTCAGCGCCAGCGCTTCGCCGGCCGCCGAAACGTTGCCGGCTAGGTCGGTTTGCCTGGCCGTCAAGGTATGCGCGCCAAGCGCCAGCGTGCTGCTGGTGATGCTCCAGTTGCCGGCGCCGTCCGCCGTGGCGGTGCCCAGCACGGTGGCGCCGTCGCTGTCGTACAGCTTGACCGTGGCGTTGGCGCTGGCGCTGCCGGTGATGAGCGGCGCCGCGAAGTTGGTGGTGCCGTCGCCCAAGGCCCGCTGTCGCTGGCGCTGGCCAGGGCCGGCATGCCCGGCGCCGGCGGCAACAGGGTGTCGATGGTCAGCGCCAGGCCGGCGCTGGCGGCCGACACGTTGCCGGCCGTATCGGTCTGCTTGACGGTCAGCGTGTGGCCGCCCTCCCCCAAGGTGCTCGCCACGATGCTCCAGGCGCCGGCACCGTCGGCGCTGGCCGTGCCCAGCACGGTAGTGCCATCGGTGTCGTACAGCCTGACGGTGGCGTTGGCCTCGGCCGTGCCGGTGATGGTCGGCGTGGCGTGCTTGGTGACGCCGTCGCCGAGGCTGCCGCTGTCGCTGGCGGCGGCCAGCACGGGCGCCGCCGGGGCGGCGGCGCTGGCGTCGATCAGCACCGCCAGGGCGGCGCTGGCGGCCGAGACGTTGCCGGCGGCGTCGGTCTGTTTGACGGTCAGGCTGTGGCTGCCGGCCGTCAGCGTGCTGCTGGTGATGCTCCAGTTGCCCGAACCGTCGGCGGTGGCCGTGCCCAACAGCGTCGTGCCGTCGCTGTCGTACAGCCGCACGGTGCTGTTGGCCTCGCCGCTACCGGTGAACACCGGCGTCGTGCTGCTGGTGATGGCGTCGCTGTTGGAGCTGCCGCTGTCGGTGCCGCTCGTCATGGCCGGCGCGGACGGCGCGGACGGCGCCGTGTGGTCCAGCGTGAAGGTCTGGCCGCTGGTGTAGCCGCCGGCGATGGCGACGGCCGAGCCGTTCTGGATGCCGGTGCCGCTGGCGTTCAGGTCCAGCCGCAGCGTGCCGTCGCCGCTGACGGCGTTCACGGTCACGGTGTAGGTGCTGCCGCTGCCGCTGATGGCGGCGATGCTGCCGCTGGCGTTGCCGCTGGTGGACAAGCCGAAATCGCCGATGTCGACGCCCGTCACCGATTGACTGAAGGTGACGGTGTAGTCGATCGCCGTGGCGGCCGTCGGCACGCTGGCCGACGCGCTGGCGGCGCGCACGACGGAGCTGACGCTGGGCGCGTCGACCACGTCGATGACGAAGAACTGGAAGGCGTCGTTGCCGGCGGCGTCGGTGGCCTTGACGTAGATATGGTAGGCGCCGGCGGCCAGGGTCTGCGCCGCCACCAGCGCGTCGCCGCTGAAGCTGAACTTGGCATTGTCCGCGTCGATGACGCCGTTGCCCGTCGCGAAGGAGTAGCTGATGCTGGTGGCGTCGGTGGCGGACGCCGTGGTCACGGTCGCGCCGTTGGTGGCGGCGGCGATGTTGACGGTGGTGCTGGCCAGTGCCAGCGCGGTCGGTCCGACCGTGTCGCGGGAAACCGCCAGGACGGACGAGCGGGACGACACGTTGCCGGCGGCGTCGCTCACCTTCACGGTGATGTCGTGGCTGCCCTCGGCGAGGGTGGAACTGGTGATCGAATAGACGCCGGCGCCATCGGCGCTGGCGCTGCCCAGCACGGTGGTGCCGTCGGTGTCGTACAAGGTGACCGTGGCGTTCGCCTCGACGGTGCCGCCGAACACCGGGTTGGCGCTGCTGGTGATGGCGTCGCTGTTGGAGCTGCCGGTGTCGGTGCCGCTGCTCATCGCCGGGGCGGCGGGCGTCGACGGCGCCGTGTGGTCCAGCGTGAAGGTCTGGCCGCTGGTGTAGCCGCCGGTGATCGCGGCGCTGGCGCCGTTCTGGATGCCGGTGCCGCTGCCGTTCAGGTCCAGCCGCAGCGTGCCGTCGCCGCTGGCGCTGTCGACGGTCACGGTGTAGGTGCTGCCGCTGCCGCTCACCGACGCCACCGTGCCGGCGGCGCTGCCGGTCGCCGTCAGCGCGAAGTCGCTGGCGTCGACGCCGGTGACCGATTCGCTGAAGGTGACGGTGTAGCTGACGCTGCTGCCATTGCTCAGCGCGGTGCCGACGCGGGCGATCGAGGAGACCGACGGCCCGGCGACGACGGCGGCCTCGAAATCGAGATCGTCGAGGAACAAGGTCAGGTTGCCCCCGCTTACCGTGAAGTAGGTGATATTCTCGAAAGCGCTGCCGAAGGACTGGCTCTGCGCGCCGGTCAGGGCGCCATTGGAGGTAATGGTGACCGCGCTGCCGCTGCCGCCGGGGGTGAAGCTGACGGTGGTGTCGGCCGCCATGTCGTAACTCAGGGACGCCATGCGGAAGGCGCCGCCATCCGCCGCTTCGATCTTAATGCTGCTGATGCCGAATGCGCCGGCCAAATCGAAGCATAAGAAATAGTCGCCGGCGTTATTCCCCAAAGTTGAAATTCCGGAATTATTGGTGACGATATTCGTGTAGTTCCCGCTATTACTACCCGTAATGGTGTATTTAATCCCGTTCAACGTGAACGTATCGGCGGTCATGGAGTAACCACTATTGGCGTCGTAATTCTCGTCCGCCGGCGCGGCCAGGAGCCCGTGAAAGGACCGCATGCTGCGGGCGTTCAACAGGGTGCTGCTGACCGGCAGCGCGCCGCTGTCGAGTTGCCAGCTGCCGCCGAGTTCGGCGCTGCCGGTGGGCCGGCTGTTGGCGGCGACCCTGGACCCGGTGATGCGGGACAGGGTCGATAGCAGTTCGCCGCCCTCGGCGCCGGCGCCGGCTTCGCAGCCGTACAGCAGGAACTCGCCGCCATCGGTTAGGCTGGCGGCGATCTCGCGCAGGGTGTCGGCATGGCGGCCGGCGCTATCGGCGTCGAGCCGGATGGCGCCGGCTTGCACCTGTCCCGCAGCGCCGTGCGATAGCAGGTGGATCGCCTTCAGTTAGTGCCTCCCGATTAAATAGCCGCGCATCTGCTGCAAGCCGTTTTCATCGCCGGCCAACATGACGACGTCGGCCTGATCTTGAATTGAAGTGGCTAGCAAACTGGATATTTCAATATCGGAATCGACAAACACGACCTCGCGGTGGCTATCAACATGGGTGGCGTTGCGCATTTTTTCTCTCCGAAGACGACGAGAAAATATACTATACCCAATCAACGAGAATTTGCAGGTTGGCGCCGAATTCGGCGAACCGCAACCACGCCTCGGTCCGGCCGCCCGTCGGCACGGCGGCCGCTCAGCGCGGCCTCAGTCGCCCAGCATCCGCACCACGACCTTGCCCTTGGCCCGGCCCGCCTCCAGGTAGGCCAGTGCCTCCTTCGCTTGAGCGAACGGAAGCACCTTGTCGACCACCGGATGGATGTGCGAGGCCGCGAGTAGTTCGCCTATCTTCGCCAGCTGACGACCATCCGGGCGCATGAACAGAAACGAGTAGCCGGCCTGGTGCTGTTTCGCCAGACGGATGATCTTATGGCTCAACAAGCCGAACACCAAGCGCATGAAGAAGCCCATTCCCCGCGCCCGCGCAAAGGCGGCGTCCGGTGGACCGATGAGCGAGACGATCTTGCTCCCGGGCCGGACGATCCGCAGGGCCTTCGAGTCCGTCGCCCCTGACCGTGCCCAGCACAAGGTTGTAGCCGCGCAGCGACAGCTCGAATTCCTGCCTTTTGTAATCCACCACCTCGTCGGCGCCTAGCCTGCGCACCCAATCCACGTTGGCGCTACTCGTGGTCGTGCCGACCGTCGCGCCCAGGTGTTTCGCCAACTGGATGGCGAAGGTTCCGATGCCGCCGGAACCGGCCGGGATAAACACCTTCTGCCCCGGCTTCAACTGGGCGCGCTCGACCAGCGCTTGCCAGGAGGTCAGTGCGACCATGGGAATCGAGGCGGCTTGCACAAAGTCCAGATTTTCCGGTTTGAGCGCGGCGGCATGCTCGGGCACGGCGGCAAACTCGGCCAGCGAGCCGGCGTTCAGATCGAAGATGCTGGCGAACACGGCATCGCCGACCTTGAACCGGCGCACGCCGCTGCCGACCTCCACCACCACACCGGCCAAGTCGCTGCCCAGCGTGGCCGGCAGACTCAGCTTGAGGATCGGTTTGAACGCGCCTTTCGGGATCATGTAGTCGATGGGATTGAGGCCGGCGGCATGCACCTGGACGAGCATTTCGTCCGGCTTGATCGTGGGCCGGGGAATGTCGGCGAATTCGATATGCTGGGCGCCGCCGTAACGTTTCAAGACAAGTGCTTTCATGATGACCTTCTTTAATTTTTGTTTAAATTCGCCCGCTGTTCGAGTCTATGCAAGGCGCAGATCCTTGCGCATGCCGGCATCCATCACGCCGGCCGGCGCGAAGGTGCGCAGCAGACGCAGGCGCGCGGCCAGTCCACCTGGCGTGTAGCGCAGTTTGGGGCTGTGTGCCAGCGCCGCTTTCAACACCGCCTCGGCCACCACCTCCGGCCCGGCCGCAGCCAGCATCACTTCCCGCAAGCGGCGGGTCACCGCGTTTCTTACCTCGTGGTAGGCGTCGAGTTTGGCGTCCGCTTCGAGCATATTGGCGTCGAACGGCGTCTTGGTGTAGGCCGGTTCGATAAGCACCGCGCGGATGCCCCAATTGCGCAACTCGTGGTCCAATGACTCCGTATAGCCTCCGATGGCGTGCTTGGTGGCGGCGTACAGCGCGCCGTAAGGCATCGGTAGAAAGCCGAGCACGGAGCCGATGTTGATGATGCGGCCCCCGCCGCTCGCCCGCATGTGCGGCAACACCGCGCGCGTCATGCGCACCGTCCCGAAGAAGTTCGTGTCGAAAATGGACTGGGCCTGTTCGATCGAGCTCTCCTCCGCCCCCGCCGGGGCGACGCCGAAGCCGGCGTTGTTCACCAGCAAGTCGATGCGCCCTTCCAGCAGCATCACGGAATCCACGGCGGCCTGCACCGAGGCGTCGTTGGTCACGTCCAATGGCAGCATCTGGTAGCCTCGGCTGCCGGCCGGTTCGCCACGCCGGCTGCTGCCGTAGACCTTGAAGCCGGCTTGCGTCAGCCGCTGCGCGGTGGCTTCTCCGATGCCGGACGAGGCGCCGGTGACCAGTGCGATCTTGCTATTCATGGCATTTCCTTTCAGTTGGTGCAGACGCCGCGCGCCGGTTGGTCGCTCGCAATATGACGATTATCATATTTTAAGGCAAAAAGAAGCAAGGCCCCGGCTCGCCTCAAACGACAGCCGGGGTAAATTGTTTCAGCGTGGCCGCGCACAGGGCGCCGGATAAATTGGGGTCGTCGACGGCGCGCGCCATCATGGTGGTGCCGATCAAAGCACAGACCAGTGCCATCGCGTGCTCGTGCGCCTGTGGCTGGCCCCAATCGGGCAGTTGGCGGGCGAACAGATCGATCATTTCCTTGATGTGGATGGTGGCGGCGCGGCGCACCTCCGGCGCCTGGCGCGGCATTTCCGAACCCAGCGCGGCGACCGGACAGCCGGTCTCGATGGTCGCTATATGTTCCGGCGACAAGTAGGCCTGCATGATGGCCTGCAAGGCTTGGCCGGCCGGCGCGGCGGCCGCCACCCGCGCCGCCAGGGCCACCGATTCGGCGCCGGCGCGGTCGCCGGCCTCGGCCAACAAAGCGTCGCGCGAGTCGAAGTGGGCGTAGAAGCCACCGTGGGTCAGGCCGGCCTCCTTCATGATGTCGGCCACGCCGGTGCCGCCGTAGCCGCTGCGGCGGATGGCGCGGGCCGCCACTTCCACTATGCGTTCATGGCTGGCTTCCTTGCGGCTCGGGGCGGTCGGCTTGCTGGATGTCGATTTCATGATGGGCATCATATACCATTTCCAAGCGGGGTGCCGCCACCGCATCGGAAATGAATGCCGCTTGCTTGAGGAGGGGCATCTCTGCGCAACAATGTGTGATCTTTCCCGGTATAAAACTGTCTATATTGGAGAACTGCCGCACCTTGCCAGCGAACGCCCACAGCCGGAGGAAACATGCCTGCCGATGTCGATGCCAGCGCGCCCAGCCGCGCCGATGAGTTACGAGGAAACCTGACCCGCAAGCTCGACAGCCTGGGCTTCGACGCCAGCAAGGACTTCGACCGGGCGCGCCAGGCCTTCAGCCCTGGCCGCAAGCTGTCCGACGAGGAGCTGTGGCGGGCGCTCAACGGCAAGGCCGGCAGCGTGTTCAGCGAAGTCTTCCAGTTCGAGCTCGACGCCCTGGCCGACGGCGTGCCGGACGCCACCCGGCCGGTCAGCCTGGCCGAGGTCAACCAGCGCGCCCACCAACAAAAACTGGCCGGGCTGGCGTTCTCCGGCGGCGGCATCCGCAGCGCCACCTTCAACCTGGGCGTGCTGCAGGCGCTGGCGGAAATGCGCC
This sequence comes from Rugamonas sp. DEMB1, assembly GCF_029834475.1. Taxonomy (GTDB): domain Bacteria; phylum Pseudomonadota; class Gammaproteobacteria; order Burkholderiales; family Burkholderiaceae_D; genus Rugamonas; species Rugamonas rubra. Next base: position 3,042,467 of record NZ_CP122407.1, read on the forward strand.
TGCTGCGCGACTTCGACTACCTGTCGACCGTCTCCGGCGGCGGCTACATCGGTGGCTGGCTGTCCAAGTGGATCAAGGAGAAAGGCGGCAGCGTCGAGGCGGTCGAGGAGGAGCTGGTGGCCGCCAACGACAAGCGGCGGCCGCGCAGCGAGCCGGCGCCGGTGCAGTTCCTGCGCCAGTACAGCAACTATCTGACGCCGAAAACGGGGCTGTTCAGCGCCGACACCTGGACCCTGATCTGCACCTACGCCCGCAACACGCTGCTCAACCTGACCATGCTGGTGGCCTGGTTGGCGGCGCTGTTCCTGTTGCCGCGCATGGTGGTGTCGGGCGTGCGCAGCGAAATGGCTACGCCGACGGCCGACGCCTGGCCGTATGCCGCCGGGCTGTTCCTGGCGGCGGTCGCCTTCATCGCGCTGAGCATCTCGCGCAAGGGGCCGAAGGTGGGCGCCGGCTGGCTCGGCCAGACGCAGGGCAAGATCCTGCTGTACATCTGCCTGCCCTTGATGCTGTCCGGCTTCCTCGGCAGCCTGGCCGTGTGGGAGAAGCGCGCCGAGCTGGTGCGCTTTTGGGATGCCATTCCCGACTCGCTGAGCGCCTATCCCTACCATTGGCTGCTGCTGCCGGGCGCGGTGTACTTCCTGGCTTGGTCGCTGGGCTGGGGCGCGGCGCAGTTGCTCAACCGCCGCGACGACAAGGCCGCAGCGGTGGCAACGCCCGCGCCGCGCCACGGCCCGCAGCGTAAAATGCTGATGGAGGAGCTCGGCCATCTGCTCTGCGCGCTGGGCGCGCTGGCGGTGGGCACGGTGCTGCTGTTGAAGGGCTTGTCGCTGGCCAGCCATTCGTCGTTCGCCAGTTTCGACGCCGTGCAACTGGCCTGCCTGGGCATGCCCTTGATGCTGGGCTTGTTCGCCGTCACCATCACGCTGATGATAGGCCTGATCGGCCGCATGTACCTCGACCAGAGCCGCGAATGGTGGGCGCGCCAAGGCGCCTGGACCTTCATCTTCGCCATCGCTTGGCTGGCGCTGTTCGTCTGCGCCTTCTATCTGCCGCCGCTGCTGGACTGGGCCTACCAACACTACGCCGCGAGCACCACGCTGGGCGCCGCGCTGACCTCGGCGGTGACCTTCTTCGGCCTGAAATCGGGCAGCGACAAGGCCACCGGCAAGGCCGGCGCTGGCACCAAGCTCGATCTGGTGGCGCAGGTCGCGCCCTACGCCTTCAGCCTGCTGGCCATCGCCGCGTTGACGACGGGGCTGCAATACGTGGTCGCCGAGCTGCCGGTGTTGAAGCTGGCCAAGTCGGGCCTGGTGGCCTACTTCGACAGCTATCTGGCCGCCAGCAGCAAGGTCGGCATCGTCGCCGTCGGCGCCCTCTTCCTCAAGCTGCTGGCCGTCGCGCTGATCCTCGGTTGGCGGGTCGACATCAACAAGTTCTCCTTGTACATGATGTACCGCATGCGCCTGGTGCGCGCCTATTTCGGCGCCAGCAGCCCCAGCCGCTGCCCCCATCCCTTCACCGGCTTCGACCCCAACGACGATCCGCCGCTGGAATCGCTGTTGCGCCAGGGTGGCGCCGCGCCCATGCCGGGGGCGGCGGGCACGGCCCCGGCCAGGGCCAAGCTGCAGCGGCCCTACCACCTGATCAGCGCCGCCATCAACCTGGTCAACGGCAAGGAGCTGGCCTGGCAGACCCGCAAGGCGGCCAATTTCTGCTTCACGCCGGCGTTTTGCGGCTTCGAAATGCCGGCCATGCGCGGCGCCGACCGGGCCGCCGTGTGCCCGCAACGCGGCGCCTTCCGGCCCACCGCCAGCTATGCCGCCACCTCGACCATCCTCAAGGACGACGACACGGTCGTCAAGCTTGGCACGGCCGTGGCCGTCTCCGGCGCGGCGGCCAGCCCCAACATGGGCTACCATTCGTCGCCGCCGCTGACCTTCCTGATGACCTTGTTCAACCTGCGGCTGGGCCGCTGGTCGCCGAATCCGATGAAGGAAAAGAGCTGGCAGCAGTCGTCGCCGCCGATCGGCCTGTTCTGCATCCTGTCCGAGTTGTTCGGCATGACCGACGCCGAGGCCGACTTCCTCTACCTGTCCGACGGCGGGCACTTCGAGAACCTGGCCCTGTACGAGCTGGTGCGGCGGCGCTGCAAGCTGATCGTGGTGGTCGACGCCGGCTGCGACGACAAGCAGAACTTCGAGGAGCCTGGGCAACGCTATCCGCAAGTGCGCGACCGACATGAACGTCGCCATCACCCTCGACGCGCGCAAGATCCGCAAGGTCGGCGACGGCGACACCTTCGGCGCCAGCTGCGTCAGCGGCCGCGTCCACTACAAGCAGGCCGACGGCAAGGCGCGCGACGGCGTGCTGCTGTACATCAAACCGACCATCGTCGGCGGCGAGAACGCCGACATCTTCAACTACAGCAAGACGCACCCCGAGTTCCCGCACCAGAGCACGGCCGACCAGTGGTTCGACGAGGACCAGTTCGAGAGCTACCGCTCGCTCGGCTACCAGATCGCGCTGGGCGCGCTGCGCCAGGTGGCCGCCAAGTCGGCCCATCCGCGCTGGCAGGGCGCGCGGCGGAAATGGCGCATCAGCTACATCTGCCGCCTGCTGAGCCAGCCGGCGCCGGTGCCGCCGGCGCAAAAAACCAGCAATGTGGTGCCGATGACGGACCGCCGCGTGGACCAGCGCCGCGCCTCCGACGGCTAGCTAGCTAGGCAGCAGCGGCGCGGCGCGCCAGCGCCTGGCTCAGCAGCGCAATGGCCAGGGCGCCGGCGATCAACACGGCGGCGACGCAGAAGGTCAAGCGCATGCCGGCCACCACGGCCACCGGCCCCGCCGCCGCCGCCGCCGTGTTCGCCGTTGCCGCGCCGAAGGCGAACACGGCGCCCATCACCGCCGCGCCGGTGACCAGGCCGAGGTTGCGCGACAAACTCAGCAGGCCGGCGATCACGCCGCGCTGATCGGCCGGCACCGTCGTCATGACGGCGGTGTTGTTAGCCGCCTGGAACAAGGCATAGCCGGCGGTGAGTACCACCAGAGGCACGACGTAGCCTGGCACACCGGCGCCGGCGGACACCAGCGGCAGCGCGGCGCAGCCGGCCAGCATGCCGAGCAGCCCGAGCACGCTCATACGCTGCGCGCCGAAGCGGTCCACCAGACGGCCGGCCGGCACACCGACCAGCGCGGCGACGATCGGGCCGGACGACATCACCAGGCCGAGCCGGGCGGCGTCGAGCGCCAGCGCGCCGGACAGGTAGAAGGGACCGACCACCAGCGTCGCCATCACCACGGTGGTGACCAGCGCGCTCATGGCGAAGCCGGCGCTGAGCAAGGGATTGCGGAACAGCGCCGGGCGCACCAGCGGCGCGGCGGCCCTGCCCTCGGCCAGAACGAACACGCCGGCGCCGACGATGGCCATCAACAGCAGCGCCAGGTTGAGCCGGCCGAAGCCGCCGCGTCCGGTCGTCACGGCCAGGGCGTAGGCCGCCAAGCTCAGGGCCAGCAACAGGGTGCCCAGATGGTCGAAGCGCGGCCGCGCGGCGCCCCGCTCCCGGCGGTCCGCCGGCAGGAAGCGGTAGGCCAGCAGCAGCGCCACCAGACCCAGCGGGACATTGACTAAAAACACCGCCGGCCAGCCGAGCGCGGCGATCAGCACGCCGCCCAGCGTCGGCCCGAGCGCCGTGCCGACGGCGGACATGGTGCCGAGCAGGCCCATCGCGCTGCCGGTGCGCGCCTTCGGCACCGTCTCGGCGACAAACGCCATGGTCAGCGCCATCATGGCGGCGGCTCCCAGGCCCTGCAGCGCGCGGGCGCCGATCAACAGGCCGAGCGTGGGGGCCAGGGCGCACAGCGCCGAGGCCAGCGTGAACAGAGCGATGCCGCCCAGCAGCAGGCGGCGCCGGCCGACCAGGTCGCCCAAGCGCCCGACGCTGACGACCAGGCTGGTGATGGCGAGCAGATAGGCCAGCACGATCCACTGCACTTGCTGGAAGGAGGCGTGAAAGGCCAATGCCAGCGTCGGCAGGGCGACATTGGCGATGCTGGTGCCCAGCGACGACAGCAACATCGACAGCGCCAGCGCGGCCAGCGCCCAGCGCACCGAGGCGGCTAGCCGCGCCGGCCCGGCGGCCACGCCCTCCGGTTTTGCATGAATAGTTTTCAACATACCCTCCACTGCTTGAATAGCTCTCCACATGGAGCTCAGCGAACCTTACGCCAGTGTTTTACATGGCGGAAGACGCAGCATTTGCACTTTGTTCATGCGTCAAACGCCATGCCAAACTTCAGTTGCGTTAAACTCAAGCCATGGCCATCCCCGACCTCAACTTACTCATCACCTTGGACGCGCTGCTCGCCGAGGGCAGCGTGGCCGGCGCCGCCCGCCGCTTGCGGCTGAGCCCGTCGGCCATGAGCCGCGCCCTGGCGCGCCTGCGCGAGACCACCGGCGATCCCCTGCTGGTGCGCGCCGGACGCGGCCTGGTGCCCACGCCGCGCGCGCTCGAGCTGCGCGCCCGCGTCGGCCAGCTGGTGCAGGACGCCGAGGCGGCGCTGCGGCCGGCCGACGTGCTCAAGCTCAAGCAACTGGTGCGCACCTTCACGCTGCGCAGCCGCGAAGGCTTTGTGGAGAACTTCGGCGCCGACCTGATCGCCCGTGTCGCCGCCGAGGCGCCCGGTGTGCGGCTGTGCTTCCTGCAAAAGGACAACAAGGAAAGCGCCTCGCTGCGCGACGGCAGCGTCGACCTGGAGACCGGCGTGGTCGGCAAGGCGACCGGGCCGGAGGTGCGCTGCCGCGCCCTGTTCCGCGACCGCTTCATCGGCGTGGTGCGCGAGGGGCACGCCCTGAGCCGGGGCGGGATCACGCCAGCCCTCTACGCGGCGGGCCGACACATCAACGTCTCGCGCCAGGGGCTGGCCGGCGGGCCGATCGACGACGTGTTGCGCACGCTGGGGCTGGAACGGCAAATCGCCGGCATCGTCGCCGGTTTTTCCAGCGCGCTGGCGCTGGCGCGCGCCTCCGACCTGATCGCCACGGTGCCGGAACGCCACAGCGGCAATCTGCGCGCCGGCCTGCATAGCTTCGCGCTACCCTTCACGGTGGAGGAGTTCACCGTGTCCATGCTGTGGCACCCAAGAATGGACGCCGACCCGGCACACAGCTGGTTGCGCGGCCTGGTCCTGCAAAGCTGCGCGGCGGCGCAAAATAAATAGCATCCGAATGGTTGCATTTCTCCGGGGACGGTACATAATAAACAAGCAGCCAAATGGTTGCTTAAATTAGCCAGTGGAAAGGAGTGCAGCAACATGACTACACTATCGAGCAGCGCAACGCAGACCGGTTCGGCGAGCACCTCGAGCACCGACCGCATCGAACGCAGCATCCTCATCAAGGCCTCGCGCGAGCGCGTCTGGCGGGCCTTGTCCAGCGCCGACGAGTTCGGCGCCTGGTTCGGCGCCGACCTGGGCGGCCAACAATTCCAGCCGGGCCGGCGCGCGCGCGGCCAGATGACCATCCCCGGCCACACGGAGAAGTTTTTCGACGTCGTCGTCGAGCGCGTCGAGCCGCAGAACCTGTTCTCGTTCCACTGGCATCCCTACGCCTTCGACAAGGCCGTCGACTATTCAAAGGAGACGCCGACCCTGGTGACCTTCACGCTGCAGGACGCGCCGGGCAGCGCCGTCCTGCTGACGGTGGTCGAGTCCGGCTTTGACAAGGTGCCGGCGCAGCGCCGCAGCGAGGCCTTCGAGATGCACGGCCGGGGTTGGACCGCCCAGCTGGACAACGTGGCGCGCTATGCCGGCAGCAACTAGCCAGGCGGCCCGGCCCGGGGCCGGCGGCCCGGCGGCGACCACGGTCGTCGCCGGGCAGTCGCTGGCCGACGTGTTCGCCGCCCTGGGCGACCCGACGCGCCTGAAGCTGGTGGGCGAGTTGTGCGCCGGCGGCGCCTACTCGATCGCCCATTTGACCCAGAACACCGCGCTCAGCCGCCAGGGCGTCACCAAACACCTGGGCGTGCTGGCCGAGGCGGGCATCGTGCGCGACGTTAAAATCGGCCGCGAACGCCTGTGGCAATTGCAGCCGGCCCGCCTCGACGAGGCCAGGCTCGCCCTGGAGGCGATCGGCCGCGAGTGGGAGCGGGCACTGTCGCGCATCAAGAGTTTCGTCGAGAAGAACGACTAATCCGGGTACGACTCGCCCGGCCGGGCGCACTAGTCCTGCGGCTGGTCCACGTCGGCGTCGGCTTGCGCGTCGGCGGCCAGGCCGGCGCGGTAGGCGCGCGCCCAGTCGACGAACTCGTCGGACGGCATCGGCCGCGCGATCAGATAGCCCTGCACCGTGCGGCAGCCGTGCTCGCGCAAGGTGGCGCGCTGCGCCTCGGTCTCGACGCCCTCGGCCACCGAGCCCATGCCCAGCGCGTTGGCCAGCGCGATGACGGCGTCGATGATGGCCAGCGCCGCCGCGTCGTCGAACATTTCGCGCACGAAGGACTGGTCGATCTTCAGCACGTCGACCGGGAAGTGGCGCAGGTAGTGCAGGCTGGAGAAGCCGGTGCCGAAGTCGTCGATGGCGATGGAGAAGCCCAGCGCCTTGAGCTCGTGGAGTTTCTCGGCGGTCTGGCCGGCGTCGCTCATCAGCATGCTCTCGGTCAGCTCCAGCTCGATCAGCGCCGGCGCCACGCCGCCGGCGCGCACCAGCGCCTCGGTCGAGGCGACGAAGTCGGCCTGCTTGAACTGGCGCGCCGAGACGTTGACCGCCAGGCTCAGCCCGGCCACGCCCAGCGCCTGCCAGCGCAGCAGCTGGCGGCAGGCCTCGCTGAGCACCCATTGGCCGATCTGCTCGATCAGGCCGGCCTCCTCGGCCACCGGGATGAAGCGGTTGGGCGGAATCAGGCCGTGCCGCGGGTCGCGCCAGCGGATCAGCGCCTCGGCGCCGGTCAGCGCGCCGCTGACCGCGTCCAGCTTGGGCTGGAAGTACAGCACGAACTCCTGCCGGGCCAGGGCGCGGCGCAGGTCCATCTCCAGTTGCAGGCGCTCGAGCACGTTGACGCTGAGGTCGGGCGTGTAGAACTGGAAGGTGTTGCGGCCGCTTTCCTTGGCGCGGTACATGGCGGCGTCGGCGTTGCGTATCAACAGCTCGAAGGTCGCGCCGTCGGCCGGGAAGCGGGCCACGCCCATGCTGGCGCTGACGTGCAGGGCCATGCCGAAGATCTCGAAGGGGCGCGCCAGCTCGCGCAGGATGGCGTCGGCGCGCAGCGCCAGCTGGCCGTTGTCGGCGGCGCCGGGGCACAGCATGACGAACTCGTCGCCGCCCATGCGGCTGACCGTGTCGCAGGCGCGCACCACGCCGCGCAGGCGGCCGGCCACCTGGCGCAGCAGCTCGTCGCCGGCGCTGTGGCCGAGCGAGTCGTTGATGTTCTTGAAGCGGTCGATGTCGACGAACAGCAGCGACAGCGTGCCCTGCTCGCGCCTGGCCTTGGCGATCGCCAGCCCGGCGTGGTCGGCCAGCAGGGCGCGGTTGGCCAGGCCGGTCAGCTCGTCGTGGTAGGCCAGGTGGGCGATGCGCCGCTCCTGTTCCTTGCGCGCGCTGATGTCGGAGAAGATGGCGATGTGGTGCTCGGGCCGGCCGTCGGCGTCGCGCAGCAGGCTCAGCGAGAACCAGGCCGGATAGGCGGCGCCGTCGCGGCGCCGGCAGGCCAGCTCGCCCTGCCCGCTGCCGCCCTGGCGCAAGGCCGTCCACATGGCGCCGAAATGGCGCCGCGCGGCGGCGCCGTCGGCCAGGATGCGCGGGTCGCGGCCGAGCAGCTGCCCGGCGGCGTAGCCGGTGGTGCTGGCGAACACCGGGTTGACCGAGACGATGCGGTTGGCGCCGTCGGTGATCATGATCGCCTCGTTGCAGGCGTCGAACACCTTGGCCGCCAGGCGCGTCTCGCGCTCGCTGTGCGACAGGTCGAGCAGGGCCTGGCGCGCCCGCAGCATGTAGCGGATGCGGTAGGCCATGGTGTCCCAGCTGATCGGCTTGGCGATGAAGTCGGTGGCGCCGGACTGGTAGGCCAGCAGGATGGCCTCGGCGTCGTTGAGGCCGGTGACCATGGCGATCGGCACGTCGCCGCCGGGCAGGGTGCGCAGGCGCGCGCACAGCGCCACGCCGTCGCCGTCGGGCAGCATCACGTCGAGCAGCAGCAGGTCCGGCTGGGCCAGTTGGAACTGCGCCAGCGCCTGCGCCACGCCGTCGGCCTCGACCACGTCGAAGCCGCCCTCCTCCAGCGTCGCGCGCATCAGCAGGCGGGCCGCCAGCTCGTCCTCGACGATCAGGATCAGCGGCCGCTGGCGCGCCGCCGGCGCCGTGCGCCTCATGCCGGCTCCCCTTCGCGCAGCGCGCGCAGCTCGCCCTGCGCGCGGGCGAAGGCCAGGCCGGCGGCGGCCATGGCCTCGCCGATCTGCTCGGTCTGGCCGTTGCGGCCGCGCTGCTCGAGTTCGACGCACAGCTGCGCCAGTTGGCGCGCGCCGACGTTGGCCGAGCCGTTCTTCAGCGAGTGGGCGCCGCGCACCAGGGCGGCGTGGTCGCCGCCGTCGACGGCGGCCTGCATGTCGCGCAGCAGGCCGGGCGACTCCAACAGCCAGGCGTCGAGCACGCGCGGCAGCAGGCCGGGGCGCAGCCGGCGGATGGTGTCGATGGCGCCGGCGTCGATGCTGGCCGCGCCGGCGCCGGCGCCGCTTGCCGCCGCCGCCACGGATCGGTCCCTGCTCCGATGCCGCCCCCGGCCGCGGCCGCCGCGCCGGTGCCGCCGCCACCGGTTCCGGTTGCGGCCCCAGTGCCGGCGCGCGCGCCGGACGCCGGGCGCAGCGGCAGCCAGCGCGCCAGCAGGTCGCCCAGCTGGTCCTGGGTGAAGGGTTTGGCCAGGTATTCGTCCATGCCGGCGTCGAAGCAGCGCTGACGGTCGCCGGCGATGGCGTTGGCGGTCAGCGCGACGATCGGCAGGCGGCCGCCGCGCTCGCCGGCGCGGATCGCCGCCGTGGCCTGGTAGCCGTCCATCTGCGGCATCTGGCAGTCCATCAGGATCAAGTCGAAGCGCTCGCGCTCGAGCAGGGCGATCACGTCGAGCCCGTTGGCCGCCACCTCGCAGGCCACGCCGAGGTTCTTCAGCATCGCCAGCGCCACCTCCTGGTTGGTCAGGTTGTCCTCGGCCAGCAGCACGCGCCCGCCGAGCCGGCGCGCCGGCCGTGGCGCCGCCGGCGTGCCGCCCGGCGCGCTCTTGCGCAGCGCGGCGCACAGCGCGTTGTACAGCTCGGACTGGCGCACCGGCTTGCTCAGCACCAGGCGCAGCGGGCCGTCCGGCTCGCCCGGGCCGGCGTCGCCCGCCGAGCTGAGCATGATCACCGGCAGCGCCGCCAGCATCGGCTCGGCGCGCAGCCGGGCCAGCAGGCCGTGGCCGTCCTCGTCGGGCATCATCATGTCGGTCAGCACCAGCTCGAAGCCGTGCTCGGGCCGCTGCAGCAGCGCCATGGCGGCCGCCACGTCGCCCGCCTGCACCACCCGGCAATGCCAGGAGCGCAGCTGCTCGGTGAGGATCTCCAGATTGATCTGGTTGTCGTCGACCACCAGCACGCCCATCGCCTCGAGCATGGCGTCGGGCCGAGGCTCGGCCGCCGGGCCGGCGCCGGCCAGCTCGAGCGTGAAGTGGAAGTCGCTGCCGCCGCCGGGCGTGCTGAGCACCTCGATGCGGCCGCCCATCAGGCCGGCCAGGCGCTGCGAGATGGCCAGGCCCAGGCCGGTGCCGCCGTAGCGCCGGGTGGTCGAGCTGTCGGCCTGGCTGAAGGCCTGGAACAGCGCCGCCAGCTGCTCGGGCGCGATGCCGATGCCGCTGTCGCTGACGGTGAAGCGCAAAGTGTAGCGCCCGGCCGTCTCGGCCAGCAGCTCGGCGCGCAGCACCACCTGGCCGCGCTCGGTGAACTTGATGGCGTTGGCCACCAGGTTGGTCAGCACCTGGCCGAGGCGCTTGCTGTCGCCGCGCAGCATCAGCGGACGCGTCGGCGGGCGCAGGTGCAGCACCAGCCCTTGCCGTGGGCCAGCGGGGCGAAGCGCTCGGCGATGTTCTCCAGCAGCAGCGTCAGGCTGAACACGGCCTGCTCCAGCTCCATCTTGCCGGCCTCGATCTTGGAGAAGTCGAGGATGTCGTTGAGGATGGCCAGCAGCCTTCGCCGGAGCGGCGCACGATGCGCACGTAGCGGCGCTGGCCCTCGTCGAGGCCGGTGTTGCCGAGCAGGTCGGTCATGCCGATCACGCCGTTCAGCGGGGTGCGGATCTCGTGGCTCATCATGGCCAGGAACTCGCTCTTGGCGCGGTTGGCGGCCTCGGCGGCGTCGCGCGCCCGCACCAGGTCGGCCGTGCGGCGCGCCACCTCCTCCTCCAGGTGCTCGCGGTGGCCGGCCAGCTCGGCCTCGCGGGCCTCGATCTGGGCCAGCATGTCGTTGAAGCGCAGCGCCAGTTGCACCGCCTCGTCGCGCCCCTCGCCCGGCGTGGCGCGCAGCGCGTAGTCGGCCTGGCGGCCGACCTGGTTGGCCAGTTCGGACAGGCGCAGCAGCGGCGCGCTGAGCCGCCTGGCGGCCAGCCAGGCCAGCGCCGACACCAGCGCCAGGGCGCCCAGGCCGAGGCCGCCGGCCAGCAACATCGCCTGGAACTGCGCCTGGCGCAACTGGGCCAGCGAAGCCAGCAACTCGACCCGGCCGATGGTCGCGCCCCGGTTGACGATGGGCGCGCGCGCCGCCAGGGTGCCGGCGGCGGTGTCGGCGGCGGCGCCGCCGCCGTGGTAGGCGGCGAACTCGCGGCCGTCGGCCGCCACGATGCTGGCGCGCGCCACCTCGGGCACCGCCTTCAGCGACTCCAGCGTCTGCAGGCCGGACTGGCGGTCGTCGAAGGTCAGCGCGGCGGCGCTGTTGATGGCCACCGTCTCGGCCAGGCTGCTGAGCGAGCGCTGGGCCTGGCTGCGCAGGGTGGCGAACTGGATGCTGAGAAACACCAGCTCGAACAACACCAGGGCCAGCGCGCAGGCCGCCACCACCATCGCGGTGATCTTGTGTCGCAGCAGCAGTTGTCGCCAGATCGTCATCGCGCCGTCCTATCGGTTGTTGATCGCCAGCTTGAGCAACTGGGCGCTGACCTTGTAGCTGCCGCGCCGCATCACCTCGAGGTTGACCTTGAACTGCATGCGGCCGTCCAGCTCGACCAGGCCGATGGCGCCGCCGGCGTCGACGAAGTTGTCGCGGTCGCCCACCGTCAGCAGCGCCGGCTGGCCGGCGCCGAGCTGTTGCAGTTCGCGGCCGCCGCCGTCGTGGATATACAACAGGTGGCAGCGCGCCGCGCTGTCGGCCGCCGCCAGGGTGCGCACCTGGATGGCGCGCTGCTCGATGGTGCGGCCGTGCACGGCGGCGAAGGCGGCCTCGGTGCGGCGGTCGGGGTTGACCACGCACAACACCAGCGGACCGGCGGCGTCGCCCGGCCATTCGGTGAACTTGAGGAAATTGTAGACCAGCGCCGCCTTCACCTCGGCGGTGGCGGCCACGCCCTGCGCCGCCAGCCCCGGCGCCCAGACGGCCAACAGCGCCAGCAACAGTGCCCCGCTGCGCCGCCGGCGGCACTGGCCTGAACGCAGTTGGCGGTCTGTCTTCTGCATGGCGGTGGCGGCTGGCCTGGCGTGCTGGAATCCGACAAAGTATAGACCAGTTCCGCCGGGAAAGTGGCTGCATGCCAGCAGGTGTGAACAAAATGCAAAACCCGACACGGCCGGCCGAAACTGGTCTACCATCGGCCAGATGGCGCCCCCGGCCTGCCAGCGGCCGCACGCCGGCCGGGCGCGGCGCCGGCGCGTCTTGCCGCCACGCTTGCCCATGTCCACCCGTCAGGAGGTGCCGATGCCCAGACTCCGCCGCTATGCCGCCTGGCCCCTCGCGGCCGCCCTGCTGGCCGCCGCGCCGGCCGGCGCGGCCGGTGCCGACGACCTGTTCAACATCAGTGTGCAGGAGCTGCTCAACCTGCCCATCGAGACCGCCAGCCGCCACCTGCAGGGCAGCCGCGAGGCGCCGGCCATCATCTCGGTGGTCACCGCCGACGACATCCGCCAGTTCGGCTACCGCTCGGTGGCCGAGGCGCTGCTGCAGGTGCCGGGCATGTACGGCGTCGACGACGGCGTCAGCCCGAACGTCGGCGTGCGCGGCGTCAACGCCGGCGTGCGCGCCTATTCGCGCATCCTCAAGGTGATGATCGACGGCCAGACCATGGCCTTCCGCGCCGACGCCAGCAACTTCCTCGGCCCGGCCCTGCTGGCCATGGAGGCGATCGAGCGCATCGAGGTGGTGCGCGGCCCCGCCTCGGCCCTGTACGGCGCCGACGCCTTCCTCGGCGTGGTCAACATCATCACCCGCGGCGCCGCCCGCGCCGAGCACGGCCTGACGCTGCGGCGCAGCGCCGGCCAGGACGCCGGCAACGGCCTGAGCCTGTTCAGCGCCGGCCACAGCGAACGGCTGCCCCGGCTGCACTGGCTGCTGTCGGCCGCCGCCGCCGACGCCGACCGCAGCGGCCTCGAGCTGCCGCGCTCGTCGCCGCTGTACGCCCGCGCGGCGGCGGCCGGCGCCGTCTCGCGCGACGATATCGCCCGTCCGCGCACCCTGCTGGCCAAGCTGGGCTACCAGGGCACGCACAGCGACACCGAGCTGATGCTGCACAGTTACCGCCTCGACAGCGACGCCGAGTTCCTCGACTTCGGCACGCTCAGCCACCGCAACCGCCTCGCCGTCGAGCAGACCACCACCCGTCTGATGCACGAGTACCGCGGCCTGGCCGACTGGACGCTGCGCGCCAGCCTGGCCGCCAGCAGCGGCGGCCCGGACAGCCGCGAACGGCTCAGCCTGGGCGCCGCCGCCAGCTATCCGCAGCGCGACTTCGGCTTTTCCGAGCGCAGCGCCAGCGTCGACGTCGAGCGCCGGCTGGGGGACGGCCAGAGCATCGCCGCCGGGGTCGACGCCAGCAACGACCGCGAGCGCCAGTTGCGCATCTACAACGTCGACCTCGCCAGCGGCCAGCGCGTGCTGCTGGCCGGCAACGGGCGCGGCAGCAGCACGCGCCAGCGCGGCGTCTACCTGCAGTACAGCGTGCGCCCCTGGTCCTGGCTGGGGCTGACCGCCAACGCCCGGCGCGACCACCATTCCGTCTTCGGCGACAACAGCAACTACCGCCTGGCGCTGGTCGGCGAGCTGGGCGCCGAGCTGTCCTACAAGTTGCTTTATGGCACATCCTACAAGGCGCCGTCGGCGCTGCAGCTGTACGCCCAGCCGCTGTATCCGGGCGAGGTGCTGGGCAACCCGCGGCTGCGCCCGGAAACCTCGCGCAGCGGCGAGGTCGGCCTGCACTGGCAACTGGCGCCGTCGCTGGCCTGGTCGGCCAACGCCTACCTGCTGACGGTCAAGGACAAGACCGAGCTGCTGCCGGCCGGCGTCAACCTGCAGCCGCAGAACAGCGGCCGGCAGAAGGGCCACGGACTGGAGAGCGAGCTGCTGTGGCAGGCCGGCGCCCAGCGCGTGCGCGCCCAGTTCGCCTGGGCCGACACCAACAACGAGGACCAGCCGCGCCTGCAGGAGCCGCAGGTGGCGCCCACCGCCAGCTATCCGCGGCTGACCCTGCGCCTGAGCTGGCAATACCTGCATCCGCGCTGGGGCGCTCTGGCGCTGTCGGCGCGCCACGTCTCGCCGCGCCGCGCCAGCAAGGTCAACAGCCAGGAAAACCTGCTCAAGCCCTACCAGCTGGCCGCCTACCAGCTGCTCGACCTGAACTGGCGGCGCGACTTCGGCCCGCACGCGCTGGCGCTGCGCGTCGCCAACCTGGGCGACCGCCGCTACGCCGAGCCGGGCTACGGCGGCGTCGACCTGCCCGGCGCGGCGCGCAGCGTCGTGCTCAGCTACGGCTACCATTTCTAGCCGGCGTGTCCCGTCCACCCCGTCCACCCCGCCCGCCCCCTCCGCCAACCCAGCCAACCGCCCCAGTGCAAGGAGCCCGCGCCATGCCAAGCCGCCCCACGCCCACCAGCCCGCCGCTGGCGCCGCCGTCCCCGGCCCGCTCCCGGCCCCCGACCTTGGCGCCGAGCTTGGCGCTGGCCGTGGCGCTATCCCTGGCCGCCTGCGGCGGCACCAGCGTCGACAGCAACCCGGTACGGCCGGCGCCCGACACCCTCAAGCTCGGCCTGCTCACCACCAAGACCGGCGCCGCCGCCAACCAGGGCCTGTTCGTCGAATACGCGGCGCGCCTGGCGGTGCGCGAGATCAACGCGGCCGGCGGCGTCAACGGCCAACAGCTCGAACTGCTGCTGCGCGACGACAAGCTCGACCCGCTGGCCGGCGTGGCCAGCGCGCGCGAGCTGCTGGCACTGGACCCGGTGGCCATCTTCGGCGTCTTCTCCAGCCGGGTGGCGCTGCCGGTGGCGCAGCAGGTGACCATCGCCGCCGGCATGCCCTTCATCACCAGCGGCTCCTCGCCCTCGATCACCGCCCTGGACGACAACGCCAGCGTCTGGCGCACCGTCGCCTCCGACGTGCTGCAGGGCGCCGCGCTGGCCGATTACATCCTGGCCCAGGGCCACCGCCGCATCGCCATCATCCACGTCGACGACGCCTTCGGCCAGGGCGCCGCCGAGGCGGTGCGCGCGCAACTGCAACAACACGGCGTGGCGCCGCTGGCCAACATCGGCTACGCGACCACGAAAACGGTCGGCTTCGGCGCCGAGCTGGCCGCCTTGGGCGCCAACGGCGTGCCGCAGGCCGTGCTGATCGTCGGTTTCGCGCTGGACGGCGCCAGCATCGCCCGCGAGCTCAAGGAAAAGCTGGGCGCGCAGATGCCCAAGCTTTTCGGCGCCGGCAACTTCGGCGCGGCCTTCCTCAGCAACGCCGGCGAGGCCGGCATCGGCATGCAGGTGGTGTCGCCGACGGCGCCACGCAACGCGCCCGACTACACCCGCTACCACGACAACTTCGTGCGCGAGGTCGGCCTGGAACCGGAGGGCACCTCCTTCACCGGCTACGACGCGGTGTACCTGATCGCCCTCTCGCTGGCCCAGTCCGGCAGCACCAGCCGCGCCGCCGTCAGCCGCTCGCTGCGCCAGGTGTCGCGGCCGGACTCGGCGCAGGCGGTCGAGATCCATCCCGGCGAGTTCGCCAAGGCCGTCGCCGCCATCCGCCAGGGCGCCGACATCGACTACCAGGGCGCCGGCGGCCGCATCGACTTCGACGCGGCCGGCGACCCCGCCAGCGGCACCTACCTGTTCCTCGAGGCGGTGCGCGGCGCCGACGGCCAGGCCGGCTTCGTCGAACGCCAGGTCGTCACCTTCCCGTGAGGACCGGGCGGACGGCCGACCTGCGGCGGCCGGCGGGCGCTAGCGCGTTGGCCGGCACGGCGTCTTGCGCGAGGGCAGATAGATCACTGGGTATTGATATATATCAAACTGGCGCCCCCTGCCGGGGATAAGCTCGGTCGCTCCATCCTCCCCGGAGTCCCGAATGAAAACATTGTCCGCCGCCTGCCTCGCCTTGACCGTGTTGGCCGCCACCTTCGCCGGCGCCAGCCGCGCCGACGAAACCTGCAACTCGCCCTACATGGCCAACCTGATCAAGGGCCAGGAGGACTACATCCACCTCTGGACGCTGGGCATCAAGGGCATCGGCGACGGCAGCGACAAGCTGGTCACCGTCGACGTCGACCCGGCCTCGCCGCGCTTCGGCAAGGTGATCGCCTCGCTGTCGGTCGGCGGGCGGGGCGACGCCCACCACGTCGGCTTCACCGACGACCGCAAATACCTGTGGGCCGGCCGCCTGCAGGACAGCAAGATCTTCGTCTTCGACGTCGGCACCGATCCGGCCAAGCCGCGCCTGGTCAAAACCATGCACGACGTGGTGCAAAAAAGCGGCTTCGTCGGCCCGCACACCTTCTACGCCCTGCCCGGCCGCATGCTGGTCGGCTTCCTGTCGAACAAGCGCGACATGGGCGGCGCCACCGGCATGGCGGTCTACAACAACAAGGGCGACCTGATCTCCAAGTACGACAATCCGACCGGCAAGATCGGCGACGTCCAGGGCGACGGCTACGGCTACGACCTGGCCATCAATCCGGGCCGCAACGCCATGCTCACCTCCAGCTTCACCGGCTACACCAACTACCGCACCGAGCTGCCCAAGCTGATCAAGGACCCGGCGGCGATGCAAAAATTCGGCAACACCATGGTGCTGTGGGACTTCAAGGCGATGAAACCGCAGCAGATCTTCAGCACGCCCGGCGCGCCGCTGGAGATCCGCTGGTCGCAGGCCGAGGGCGACAACTGGGCCATCACCGCCACCGCGCTCGGCTCCAAGCTGTGGCTGATCAAGCCGGACGCCGCCGGCCGCTGGCAGGCGCGCGACGTCGGCCCCATCGGCGACCCGGCGCAAACCCCGCTGCCGGTCGACATGTCGATCACCGCCGACGGCAAGGGCTGTGGGTCAACACCTTCATGGACGGCAAGACCCGCCTGTTCGACCTGAGCAATCCGGAGGCGCCGCGCCAGGTGTATGAAAAAGTCACCGGCAAGCACGTCAACATGGTCAGCCAAAGCTGGGACGGCAAGCGCCTCTACATCACCACCAGCCTGCTCGAACACTGGGACCTGGACAACGACGACCACTTCCTCAAGCTCTACCACTGGGACGGCCGCGAACTGCGGCAACAGTGGAAGATCGATTTCTACAAGGAAAAGCTGGGCCGGCCGCACCACATGAAGTTCAGCGCCAAAGCGGCAACGAATGTGGCGTCGCTGCGCTAGGCTGGCCCTGCGTTGCGGCCGGGCGCTGGGCAGCCGGCGCCTGGGACGGGCGCTGGCCCGCCTGCCCGCCGTGCCGCTGGCCGCCGCGACGGTCGGCCTGATGATTGCCAGCGCCGCGCAAGTGAAGCGGCCGCCGGCCCCGGCGCCGCGCCTGGATACCCCGGCAACCCACTCGAACGGCCCGGCGGCGCGCGGCGATGCGGCGCGGCCGCTGCCGCGGCTGGTGGCGCCGCCGCCCGGCAGCTATGTGTTGCCGGTGATCCAGCCCGGGCCGGACGGCAGCGTGCTCGACACCGCCGGCCGCGCCGTGCCGCTGCGCGCGCACACCAGCGGCCGCGTCACCCTGCTCAGCTTCATGTACACCTATTGCGTCGACCCGGCCGGCTGTCCGCTCTTGTTCTCCACACTGTACGGCTTGCGCGAGCGCCTGCAGGCGACGCCGGAGCTGGCGCGCCGGGTGCGTCTGGTCAGCCTGTCCTTCGACCCCGTCAACGACACGCCGGAGACGATGGCCCGCTACGCCGGCGTGCTGGCGCGCGCCGACCAGCCGCTGCGCTGGGACTTCCTCACCGGCCGCTCGGTGGCCGAGCTGCAACCGATCTTGGCCGACCTGGGCCAGCCGGTCGCCATCCAGTTGGACGCCCAGGGCAAGCCGGGCCGCCTGTATTACCACATGCTGAAACTGTTCCTGTTCGACCGGCACGGCCGGGTAAGGGAGATCTACAGTTCCGCCTTCCTCCAGCCGGACATGATCTACAACGACATCCGCACGCTGTTGCTGGAAGAGGACGCCACCCGGTCCGCCCGCAAATAGGCCTGGTTCGCATCACGAAGTTCTTGACCTACATCAAAGTATCGACACTCCCCTCCGGCGTATCGTCTAGCTATCGCGACACTGTTTGTCGTGCATCATTACAATGGAGAAAATTATGACTAGCAATGTCGGCGGCGTCGACCGCATCCTGCGCATCGTGCTGGGCCTGTGCCTGATCGGCGCGACCATCCTCGGCTTCATCGGCGCCTGGGGTTGGCTCGGCGTGGTGCCGCTGCTCACCGGCGTATTCCGCTTCTGCCCGGCCTACCTGCCGTTCGGCATGCGCACCTGCGCCACCAAGAAGTAAGCGCAACATTCACCCACAGAACAAGGAACCACTATGGCCGCAACACTAGGCGGATACAAGGAACTGACGCAGTCCGTTTCCAAACAACTCAACACCTTGCGCACCGACCTGCCGGACGTCATGAAAGGCTTCGGCGACCTGGCCCGCGCGGCCACCCGCGACGGCGCCCTCAGCAAGAAAACCAAGGAGCTGATCGCCCTGTCCCTCGGCGTGGCGGTGCGCTGCGACGCCTGCATCGGCTTCCACGTGCAGGCCCTGGTCGGCCTGGGCACCACCAAGGCCGAGCTGGAAGAGGCGCTGGCGATGGCCGTCTACATGGGCGGCGGACCGTCGCTGATGTACTCGGCCAACGCGCTGGCCGCCTTCGACGAGTTTTCCGCCGCCGGAGAGTGAGCCCCCGCAACTTGGCGACGGGCGTTGCCTCTATGAAGGCGCCAAGCTCGAATCAGCCCCAGGCCTGGCACGCGCTTGATCCGAGCGCCGTCATCGCGCGCCTGGAGAGCGACCCGGGGACGGGACTGACTTCGCAAGCGGTCGCACAACGCGCCATCGAGCACGGGCCGAACGCGCTGCCGGAGCCGGCCGCGCGTTCGCCATTTCTCCTTTTCGCGCGCCAGTTTCAAAGTCCATTGATCTATATCCTATTCGTTGCCGCCGCGCTCGCCGGCTTCATGGGCCATTGGGCCGACGCCGCCGTTATTCTGGGCGTCGTGCTGGCCAACGCCTTGATCGGCACCTACCAGGAGGGGCGTGCCGAACGTTCGATGGCCGCGTTGCGCAAGCTCTCCACCTTGCAAGTGCGCGTGTTGCGCGACGGCACCGAACAGGCCGTGGCCGCGCATGAGCTGGTCCCCGGGGACATGCTATTGCTGGCCGCAGGCGACGCCGTCGGCGCGGATGCGCGCCTGCTTGACGAAGCGTCGTTGGCCGTCGCCGAGGCGACGCTGACAGGGGAATCCGTCCCGGTGTCCAAGCACATAGCTGCCTTGCCGGAGGCGACCGGGCTTGCGGACCGTCGAAATATGGTGTTCTCCGGCACTTACGTGTCGGCCGGCCGGGCACGCGCCGTCGTCACGGCCACCGGCGTGCACACCGAAGTCGGCGGGATTGCGCGGATGACCGAAGGCGCCCGGGAACCCAGAACGCCGCTTGAGGTGCGCATCAGCCAATTCGGACGCTACCTGGTGTACGCCTCGATTGCGCTCTTCTTCGCGGTCGTGGCGCTGGGTCTGGCGCGCGGCCTTCCCTTTTCCGACGTCCTGATGGTCGCCATCAGCCAGATGGTGTCGGTGATCCCGGAGGCCTGCCGGTGGCGATGACGATTGCGCTTGCCGTCGGCATGCAGCGTATGGCCAGCCGTGGGGCGATTATCCGGCGCCTCTCCGCGGTCGAAACGCTGGGCTCGATCACGGTCATCTGCAGTGACAAGACGGGCACCCTCACCCGCAACGAAATGACCGTCAGCACCCTCTGGTTGCCCGGCGGGCGCGAGCTGTCGATCTCCGGCGTCGGCTATGCGCCACAAGGCGAGTTGAGCGGAGCGGTCGATGGCGCGGTGACGGCGCTGCTCGAGTCCGCCGTACTCTGCAACGACGCCGCGCTGGTGCCGCCCGAGGAGGAGCTCACGCAGTGGAGCGTGCTGGGCGACCCAACGGAGGCGGCGCTGCTGGTGGCCGCCGGCAAGGCCGGAATTGACATTGCCGCGCTTCGCCAGCAGCACCCCCGCACGGCGGAAATTCCGTTCGACTCCGATAGCAAGATGATGGCGACCTGCCACCGCCGTTTGCCCGGCACCACCACCGTCTACATCAAGGGTGCCCCCGAGGCTGTGCTGCGGCTGTGCCATGGCGATGGCAAAGCCGCGTTGCTGGCGGCGGGCAAGGCCGCCGAGGACATGGCCGACCGCGCGCTGCGGGTTCTTGCGGTCGCACGCATCGATGACTTCGCCCTTGATGTGGGCGGCGGCTTCGACGAACTGGCCGGACACGCCACGCTGCTCGGCCTGCTGGGCCAGATCGATCCACCGCGCGAGGAAGTCAAGGTAGCGGTGGCCGCGTGCCGTGCGGCGGGTGTCCGCCCGATCATGGTCACGGGAGACCACAAATTGACCGGATTGGCCATCGCGCGCGCCTTGGGTATTGCTCAGGGAAATGATCGCGGCGTTGATGGCGCCGAGCTCGAACGGATGGGCGATGCCGAGTTGCTCGAAGGCCTGGACAACATCGCCGTGTTCGCGCGCGTCCACCCGGCCCAAAAGCTGCGCATTGTCGAAGCCTTGCAGTCCCGTGGCGACGTTGTCGCCATGACCGGGGACGGGGTCAACGACGCGCCGGCCTTGGCCCGCGCCGACGTCGGCGTAGCGATGGGAATCACAGGAACGGAAGTGGCGAAGAGCGCGGCCAAGATCGTGATCACCGATGACAACTTCGCCACCATTGTTGGCGCAATCGAGCAGGGCCGTGTTGTCTATGGCAACCTGAAAAAGGTGATTCTGTTCCTGTTCGTCACCTCCGTCGACGAAGTGCTCATCCTTCTACTGGCCTTGCTGGCCGGCTATCCGCTTCCCCTGGCCGCGGTGCAGATCCTCTGGATCAACATCGTTACCGAAAGCACCCTGACCGTCAATTTGGTCATGGATCCGCCGGATGGCGACGAGATGCGCCGCCCGCCGGTGCCCCGGAACGACCGCTTGGTCGACCGCGCCATGCTGATGCGCATTGCGACACTGACGCCCATGGCGGTCGCCGCCACCTTCGGCTGGTACGTGTGGCGCCAGTCCGGCGGGCTGCCATACGAGCTGGTTCGTACCGAAACGTTTACCATACTGGCGCTGTGCCAGTGGTTCAACGTGCTCAACTGCCAGTCCGCGACGCGGTCCGCGCTGCGCTTCGGCATCCTGCGCAATCGCTGGCTCGTCGGCGGCCTGGCGCTCAGCATCGTGCTGCAGGCTGCCGTCTTGTATTGGGTGCCGTTGAACCGTCTGTTTCATACCGTACCCATGCCCCTCGCCGACCTGCTTCCCCTGTTGGCTATCGCCAGCGGCGTCCTGTGGGTGGAGGAGCTTCGAAAATGGGTCGTTCGTTTGCGGCGGGGCTCGCCGAGCCCATCCTCTGGCGCGACGGATTGACCGGCCGAAGCGTGACCCTGGTTCAACATTGCGCTAGTTCAGGAATATTTCGCGGCGCAGACGCTGCATCTCGCGCTCCAGCCGGTCGGCCTGGCGGCCGGCATCTATGGCCATGCGCTCGGTGTGGTTGATGGCGTCGATCAGGTCGCGCCGGTCCAGCTCGCGGCGGCGGTCCTGCCGCTTGGTGTCGTCGTTGACGACGCGGTCCTTGCGCTCCAGCTCGGCGCGGATCTCCCGCTCCAGCCGGCCCAGCCGGCGCTGCAAGTCGTCCAGACGGCCGTGCAACTCGTTGGCGTCGGCGGCGGCGCGGGCGTGGCGGGCGGCGGCGTTGTTGTAGTCCTGGCCGCTGGCGTAGGCGTGTTTCAGGCGGTCGCGCAGCGGCCCCTGGCAGACCTCGATGGCCATGCCGCTGTTGGCGCGGCCGAACTCGAAGGCGTTTTCCACCGTGCAGTAGCGCGCGTTCTGCGCGTCCCAGGCCTCGGTGTAGAGCGCGCGGCTGCGGCCGATGACGAACACGCCGTTGCGCGCCGCGTTGGCGATGCGCTCCTCCAGCTGGAAAGGCTTGCCGTAGCCGTCGTCGGTGCCGGCCTGGCGCCAGTACACGGCCAGCCGCTCCTCCCACGCCGCGCGGTAGTCGGACTCGAGGATCTTCAAGCCCTTTTGCTTGGCCTCGGCGCGGCGCATGCCGAATTCCTTGCCGGACACGGCGTCCTGCGTTTCCCAGATTCCGCCAGTAATTGACCAGTTCGGCGTTCCAGGCGCTGCGGTAGGCGTCCTCCAGCACCTGCACGCCGGCGACGCGGGCCTTGGCGGCGCGCCCCTTGAGTTCGCTGTCCGGCAGGCCGTTGCGGGCGTCGCTGAAACCGGCGTCCTGCCAGAAGGTGCGGTTGCCGGTTTGCCAGCCGGACGCATAGCTGGGCTCGTCGAAGCGGATCTGCTTGCCTTGGGCGATGTTGCGGGCCTTGTCCGTCTGGCTGCTCAGCGGCAGGCCGGCGGTGCCGTCGCGCTTGCCCAGGCCGTTCCAGTATTCGCCGTTGCCAATATTCCAGCCGGACTCGTAGGCCGGACGGTTGAGCGGCGTGTTGTTCTTGCGCACCTCGTCGCTGGCCAGGCGCGCCTCGAACTGGCTGACCGGCAAGGCCAGGCGGCCGTCGGCCACGCCCCGGCCGGACCAGAAGTCCCAGTTGCCCTGTACCCAGCCGGACAGGTAGTTGCCGGCCGAGTCGGTCTTGGCCTTGTCGCTCTCGTAGTCGGCGCAGAAGTCCTTGCGTTCGGCGAAGTTCTGGTTCTCGCCGGCCATGCCGTCCTTGTGGCCGATCATGTTCCAGTCGCCCACCTTGCAGTCGGCGATGCGCTGCATCGTGGTCTGGCAACCGGCCAGCAGCAGCGGCAGCAACAGCGCCAGGGTTTTGAGAAAACGTGGGTTCAAAGTCATGGTTCGGCCGTGGTCGTTGTTGGTGTTTCTTTATCGAAAGGCAATTATAGTGCAGGCCGCTGTCCCAAGGTCGGCTGCGGCGCCGGTCTTTGCTCAGGCCGCCGGCCTCGGCGCCGCCGTACCGGCGAACACCACCGTCACCAGCAGGCCGCCCTCGTCTCGGTTACACAGTTGGATGCGGCCGTGGTTGCGCCGCGCCGCGCGCTCGGCGATGGCCAGGCCGAGGCCGCTGCCGGGCTGGTCCTGGTCCGGAAGCCGGTAGAAGCGTTCGAACACCTTGCGCTGCAACTGGGCCGGAATGCCCGGCCCCTGGTCGGCCACGCTCAGTTCGACCAGGCCCGGCGCCACCGTCAGCGTGACGCCGACGCGGCCGCCGTCGGGCGAATACTTGACGGCGTTGCTGACCAGGTTGTCGAGCAGCGCGGCCATGCTCTCGCGGTGCAGCGGCAAGGGACAGGCCTGCGGCGCCTGCAATTCGATCTCGACGGCGCGGGTGCGGGCGATCTGCCCGGCCAGGGCCAGCCGGTCGCAGACCAGCTCGACCAGGTCGTGGCGGTGCAGCGGCGCATGGTCGCGGTCGGCGCCGGAGCGGGCCAGCGCGAGCAACTGGTGCACCGTGTGGGTGGCGCGCAGCACGCCCTGGTGCAGCCCGGCGCTGGCCTCCTGCAAGCGTTGCGGCGTGCGCGAGTTGCCCAGCGATTCGGCGTTGATCTGGATGATGGACAGCGGCGTCTTCAGTTCGTGGGCGGCGTCGACTAGGAACTCCTGCTCGCGTTCCAAACGCTCGCTCAGGCGCTCCATCAAGGTGTTGACCGAGCCGACCAGCGGCGCCAGCTCCTGGTAGGGCGATGGCGCCAGCGGCGTCAAGTCGCTGGCCGAGCGCTCCTCGATCTGGCCGACGATGGTTTTCAAGGGCCGCAGGCCGACGCGGATGATGAACCAGGCCGGCAGCAGCAGGAACGGCAGGCTGAACAGCAGCGGCGCGAAGTAGTAGCCGATGCTGGCCGTTTGCAGCATCCACTCGCCGATCACCTCGGTGGCCATGCGCACCGTCACGCCGCTGGCGGCGTCGCGCTCGACCGACACCACCCAGCCGTCCTTGAGCGGCTGGCCCTGCGGCCCGGCGCCGGCCAGGGTGGGCGGCAGGCCGGCGTCGTCGCTGCTGTAGATCAGCGCGCCGCTCCTTCCACACCTGGGTCTGCAAGGCCGGGATGTACCAGCCCAGCTCGGTGTACAGCGCGTAGTGCAGCTTTTCCATCTTGCGCACCAGCGGCACGATCTGCTCCGTGCTGTGCTGGCCGACGGTCTGCATCAGCACCAGGATGCGCAGCGCGCTGGCGCGCAGCTCGCGCTGCATGTCGCGCTTTTTGGCGGTGCGCGTCTCGTAGACGTCGAGCGCCAGGTTGCACAGCCAGATCGCCAGCACCACCGCGGTAAAGCCCAGCATCAGGCGGCGGAACAGCGAGCGCGGCGGCAGGCCCTTCATTTGTCGACCACGTAGCCGACCCCGCGCACGGTGCGGATATAGCCCTCGCCGATCTTTTGCCGCAGGTGCGACATGTGCACGTCCAGCGCCGCGCCCTCGCTGTGCGGCAGCGCGCGCGACTCCAGCTCGCGCCGGGTCAGCACGCGGTCGGGGTAGCGCATCAGCGCGTGCAGCAGGGCGAATTCGGTCTTCGACAGCAGCACCGTGGCGCCGGCGCGGGTGAGCGCCTTGCGGCGGTCGTCCAGCACCAGGTCCTTGATCTTCCACACCGGCTCGCCCGCCTCGCTCCAGCCGGTGGCGCGCCGCACCACCGCGCGCAGGCGCGCCAGCAGTTCGCTGACGACGAAGGGTTTCACCAAATAGTCGTCGGCGCCACGGTCGAGGCCGTTTAGGCGGTCCTCCAGGCTGTCGCGCGCGGTGATGACGACGATGGGCAGGGTCTGGCCCTCGGCGCGCAGGTGGCGCAGCAGCTCGATGCCATTGCCGTCAGGCAGGCCGAGGTCGAGCACCACGGCGTCGAACGGCTCGCTGGTGATCCAACGCCGCGCGTCGACCTCGCGGCGCACCCACATCACCTCTTGGCCGGCGTCCTGCAACGCCGATTGCAGCGCCCGTCCCAGTTCCAGGTCGTCCTCGACCAGGCAAATCTTCATTTCAGTGCGACCTCGTGTTCTACTGTGGTGTTGTCTGCGGTAGTGCTGCGGTTCCTGTCCGCCCGGCGGAGCCGCCATGAACGCATCTTCTTGGCGCCTTGTCAACGGCGTAAACGCGACAGGCTTTAGCCAACCTTAAGATTTCGTTTGTATACCATTAAGAAAGAAGATGGACAATCGTCGCCACGGTCAATAGCAGACAAGCGGCCCGCCAGTGGCCACAACGAGGAGACGGGATGGACGCAGTTTTTGCAGGGATGAGGACGAGGCGCAAAGCCGGCGCGCCGCCGCTCGCCCCGCCGCGCGCCCTGCCGGCGCGCCGCGTGCTGGCCATCGACGCCATGCGCGGCCTGACCATCCTGGTGATGATCTTTGTCAACGCGCTGGCCGGCGTACGCGGCATGCCGGCCTGGCTGAACCACGCCCCCGCCGGGCTCGACGGCATGAACTTCCCCGACCTGGTCTTCCCCGCCTTCCTGTTCATCGTCGGCATGTCGATCCCCTTCGCCGTGGCTCAGCGGCGAGCCGCCGGCGACGGCGCCTGGCGCCTGCAAGGCCACATGCTGGCGCGCGCCGCCGGCCTGTTGGTGCTGGGCGTGTTCATGGTCAACGCCGAGGCCGGCTACAACGAGGCGGCGATGGGCTTTTCGATCCACCTATGGAGCCTGCTGTTCTACACCGCCGCCATCCTGCTGTGGAACGTCTACCGCTTCGACAATCCCCTGTGGGGCAAGGCGCTGCGCCTGGCCGGCCTGGCCACGCTGCTGTGGCTGGCCCTGGCCTACCGCGCCGGGCCGGACGGCAAGGAGCGGCTGGCGCCGCAATGGTGGGGCATCCTCGGCCTGATCGGCTGGGCCTATCTGTACGCCAGCCTGTGCCACACGCTCACGCGCGGCCGCCTGCTGCCGCTGCTGGGCGCGCTGGCCGCCTGCGTCGCGCTGTACTGTTTGACGCGGGGCCACGCCGAGGCGACATGGCCGCTGGCGCGCCTGCTGGCCGGCCAGGCGGAGAACGCCATCCACACCGCCATCGCGCTGGCCGGCGTGTGCACCAGCCTGCTGTTCTTCGAGCGCCTGGACGGCAAGGCCGGCGCGCGCCGCTACGCCTTGGCCGCCGCGCTGGCGCTGGGCTTGGCTGGCGCCGCCTGTCTGCTGCGGCCGTATTTCGGCATCTCCAAGATCCACGCCACGCCGAGTTGGGCCTTGTACAGCGCGGCCATCTGCATTCTGCTGTTCGGTCTGCTGTATTGGCTCATCGACCTGCGCCAGCTGAGCGGCTGGACCGGTTTCTTGCGCCCGGCGGCGGCCAATCCCCTGCTCGCCTACATCATTCCCTACATCGTCTACGCGCTGCTGCAATATCTGCACATCGGCCTGCCCAGCGTACTCGACGCCGGCCTGCCGGGACTGTTGTGGTCGCTCGCCTACGCCGTCGCCGTGCTTTATCTGGTGCGCGGCCTGAACCGCCTGCACATCCGCTTGCAACTCTAGCGCGCCCCTTTCCTCCAACCTGATTTGTTTTCAACTATGCAAGCATCAACAGCAAGCAAGACCCGCATCACCTCCATCGACGCGCTGCGCGGCCTGACCGTCGCCGCCATGCTGGTCGTCAACGACGCCGGCGACTGGGGCCACGTCTATACCTGGCTGGAGCACGCCGAGTGGCACGGCTGCACCCCGGCCGACTTCATCTTCCCCTTCTTCCTGCTGATCGTCGGCATCTCGATCGAGCTGGCGCTGGGCCGGCCGCTGGACGCGGGCGCCGCGCCGGGACCGCTGGCGCGCGCCGTGTTGGTGCGCGGCGGGCGCATCGTACTGCTCGGCCTGGCCCTGCACTTGGCGGCCACGTTGTTGCTGGATGGACGCGGCTTCCGCCTGATGGGCGTGCTGCAAAGGATAGGCATCTGTTTCGGCGCCGCCGGCCTGGCGGCGATCTACCTGCGCGCCGCGCGCCGCCAGTGGGCCGCCTTCAGCGCCATCCTGCTCGGCTACTGGGCGCTGCTGGCCTGGGGCGGCCCGCTGCTGCCCGGCCTGAACCTGGCCGACCGCGTCGACACCGCCCTGCTCGGCCGCCTGGCCTATCAATACGACGCCAGCAGCGGGCTGGCGCACGATCCCGAGGGCGTCTTGTCGACCCTGCCGGCGCTGGCCACCGTGCTGTTGGGCGTGCGCGCCGGCGCCTGGTTGCGCAGCGGCCAGATGGGAAAAATATTGCTGGCCGGGGCGGGCGCGCTGGCGCTGGGCGCCGCCTGGTCGCTGCTGCTGCCTTTCAACAAGCAGCTGTGGACCTCGTCCTTCGTGCTGTGGACGGGTGGTTTCGGCCTGCTCGCGGTGGTGGCGGCGCACTGGCTGATCGACCAGCGCGGCTGGCCGGCGCTAGGCCGCAGCCTGGGCGTCAACGCCATCGCCGCCTATGCCGGCTCGTGGCTGGCGACCTGCCTGCTCGAAGGCAGCGGACTGATGACGCCGCTGTACCGCGCGCTGTTCGCTCCGTTGACGCCGCTCGCCGGCCCCTTCCTGCCCTCGCTGCTGTTCGCCTTGGTGTTCACCGGCGCGTTCTGGCTGCTGATGCGCTGGTTTGCCGCGCGCGGCTGGCGCATCGTTGTTTAGTGGCGGTGGCGGTGGTGGATGTCGGGGAAGTGGGCGTGGCTGTGCGTCAACGGCAGGTGTTGGTGCGGATGGCTGTGCGGCCGCCCTATTCGCCGGGCAGCGGCGCCGGCAGCTCGAAGCGGGCGCCGTGCAGCTGCCAGTAGTGGCGGAAGGCGGCGCGGATGTTGTCGCGCAGGACGCGGTTGTCCCAGGGCTTGGTGTAGAAGCGGTACAGCGAGCCCCGGTTGATCGCCTCCATGATCGCGGCGATGTCGGTGTGGCCCGACAGGACGATGCGGAAGGTGTCCGGATACATGTCCTTGACCTTGTCGAGGAAGTCGTTGCCGCTCATGTCGGGCATGCGCTGCTCGCACAGGATCAGGTGCACCGGGTGTTGCGCAAGCAGGGCGAAGCCGTCGGCCGCGCTGCCGGCCGTCAGCACCCGGTAGCCGTCGCCGCGCAGCAGGCGCTGCAGCGACAGCAGGATGTCGGCATCGTCGTCGACCACCAGCAGGGTCGGCGCCGGGGGCGCGGACATGCCGTCCGGCAGCGGCATGCGGCGCTGGTCGTGCAGCAGCTCGGCGAATTGCGCCGCCGGCAGCGGCTTGCTGAAGTAGTAGCCCTGGATGTAGTCGCAATGGTGGCGCGCCAGAAAGCCCAGCTGGGCCGCCGTCTCGACGCCCTCGGCCACCACGCTCAGGCCCAGGCTGTGCGCCATGCCGATGATGGCCAGGACGATGGCGGCGTCGCCGGCGTCGCTGGTGACTTCGCGGATGAAGGCGATGTCGATCTTCAATGTGTCGATCGGAAAACGTTTCAGGTACGCCAGGCTGGAATAGCCGGTGCCGAAGTCGTCGATCGAGATGCGCACGCCGCCGGCCTTGAGCCGCCGCATGGTCGCGATGGCCGCCTCCGCGTCGCTCATCAGCGACCCCTCGGTCAGCTCCAGCTCGAGCAGGTCGGGGTCGATGCCGCTGTCGGCCAGCGCGTTGGCCACCACCGCCTCCAGCTCGCCGCTGGCGAACTGGCGGCTGGCCACGTTGACGGCCACCCGCACCGCGCCCAGGCCCTGCCGGTCCCACGCGGCGATCTGGTGGCAGGCGGTGAAGATGATCCAGGCGCCCAGCGGCACGATCAGGCCGGTTTCCTCCAGCAAGGGGATGAAGCCGGCCGGCGCCACCATGCCGTGGCCCGGCCGGTTCCAGCGCAACAGCGCCTCGGCGCCGCCGACGCGGCCGTCGCCGACGCTGGCCTTGGGCTGGTAGTGCAACTCGAACTGCCGCAGCTCGATGGCGCGGCGCAGCCCGGTCTCCAGTTCCAGCCGGTGCTGGGCCCGCTCGTTCATGCCGCTGGTGAAGAAGCAGCAGGCGTCGCGGCCGCCCTCCTTGGCCCGGCTCAGCGCCGTGTCGGCGTAGCGCAACAGGGTGTCGGCGTCGTCGGCGTCGGCCGGGAAGCTCGCCACGCCGATGCTGACGCTGAGATTCACCTCGCGCCCGGCCAGCGCGAACGGCGCGCGCAGCGCCTGGCGCACCCGCGCCGCCAGCGCCACCGCGTCCGAGGCGTCGTCGCCGTCGCCGCCGCCGGCCAGGATCAAGCCGAACTCGTCGCCGCCCAGGCGGCCCAGCGTGGCCCGTTCGCCCCGGCAGGCGGCCAGCCGCAGCGCCAGTTGGCACAGCAGCTCGTCGCCGCAGGCGTGGCCCAGCGGATCGTTGATTTGTTTGAAGTGGTCCAGGTCGAGCATCAGCACGTCCAGCGGAGCGGCCCGGCTGCGCGCCAGCTCCAGCGCCTCGCCAAGCAGGCGGCGGAACTGGCTGCGGTTGGGCAGCCCGGTCAGCGGGTCGAAATGGGCCAGCTGCTCGCCGTAGTCGCGGCTGGCCTTGTACAGCAGCCTGACCTCGACCAGGTTGTGGATGCGCGTCAGCACCTCCATGCGGTCGAAGGGCTTGCTGACGAAGTCGCGCGCGCCGGCGTTGAGCGCCCGCAGCTTGTGGTCGGGCGCGGCGGTGACCACCAGCACCGGCAGATAGCCCAATGGATTGAGCGCCTTGAGCCCGGCCAGCACCTCGAAGCCGTCCATGTGCGGCATGTTCATGTCGAGCAGAATCAGGTCGAATTGCTCGGCTTGGTGGCGCGCCACCACGCGGCGCGAATCGAGCTCGGTATGCACGTTGCTGTAGCCGGCCCGCAGCAGGATGTGTTCGAGCAGCTTGGTGTTGATTTCCTGGTCGTCGACGATCAGGAGCTTGGCGGCGAAAATACTGGACTGACTAATCATCTGCTCTCCGGCAATGGCTGGCGCGGCGCAGTCGCGCCCCCCCGGCGCGCGCCACTGCATGCCCGCTGCTATGGTCAATGTACACCAGTTGTGCTGCTTCAAAGAATGCTTTGGCGGGTCAGGCCGTGGTGCGGCCGCCACGCGGGCGGCGCCGATTGGCTATAATCGCTGGCGCCGCTTCAGGCCATATCCACAGGAAACGATACGACGATGCCCACCACCCCGCTGTCCGCCGCCCGCCTGGGCGCCCTGCTCTTGCTCACCACCGCCTGCGGCGCCGCGCTGGCCGATTCCGCCGACCTGTTCCACACCATCGAGGCCCAGCCAATGTCGCAGGTCTGGCTCAACGCCGGCTTCTATTCCTACCATTTCCAACGCGACAAGAACCTGAACGACAGCAACCCCGGCATCGGCGTCGAGTACCGCTTCTCCAGCGTCGCCTCGGCCACCGCCGGCCGCTTCTACAACAGCGACCGCGCCTACTCGAACTACGCCGGGGTCTACTACCAGCCGGTCGCCGTCGGCCCGGTGCGGCTGGGCGTGGTGGCGGGCGCCTTCAGCGGCTATCCGAAGATGCGCGACGGCGGCTGGTTCCCCGCCGTGGTGCCGATGCTCAGCTTCGAGTACCAGCGGGTCGGCGTGAACGTGGCGCTGGTGCCCAGCTACAAGGACCGGCTGTACGGCGCCTTGTCGATACAGTTCAAGGTGAAGGCCTGGGAGTAGGCCTGGAAAGTAGCCAGGAAAGCGGCCCATAAACCGGCCCGGGAACCGGCCTGGAAGCCGGCCCGCCGGGGCCTAGTGCCTGGCCTTGGCCGAGCTGGCCACCTGGTCGAGCACGTGGCGCGGCACCGCCGCGTAGTGCTTGAACTCCATCGTGTAGGTGGCGCGGCCCTGGCTGAGCGAACGCAGCGTGGTCGAATAGCCGAACATCTCGGCCAGCGGCACCAGCGCGCGGATGATCTTGCCGCCGCCGCCGGGAATCTCGTCCATGCCCTGCACCATGCCCCGGCGCGCCGTCAGGTCGCCCATGGCGTTGCCCATGAACTCCTCCGGCGTTTCCACCTCGACCTGCATCATCGGCTCGAGCAACACCGGGTCGGCGCGCCGCATGCCGTCCTTGAAGGCGATCGAGCCGGCCATGCGGAAGGCGTTCTCGTTCGAGTCGACGTCGTGGTAGGAGCCGAAGGTCAGCGTCACCTTGACGTCGACCACCGGGTAGCCGGCCAGCACGCCGCTGCGCAGCGTCTCCTGCACGCCCTTGTCGACCGCCGGGATGAACTCGCGCGGCACCACGCCGCCCTTGACGGCGTCGACGAACAGATAGCCCTTGCCCGGCTCCATCGGCTCCAGGGTCAGCACGACGTGGCCGTACTGGCCGCGCCCGCCCGACTGTTTGACGAACTTGCCTTCGACCTCGCTGACGCTGCGCTGTATCGTCTCGCGGTAGGCCACCTGCGGCTTGCCCACCGTCGCCTCGACGCCGAACTCGCGGCGCATGCGGTCGACCAGGATCTCCAGGTGCAGCTCGCCCATGCCGGACATGATGGTCTGGCCCGACTCGTCGTCGGTGTGGACGCGGAACGAGGGTCCTCCTGCGCCAGCCGGTTCAGCGCGATGCCCATCTTCTCCTGGTCGACCTTGGTCTTCGGCTCGACCGCCTGCGAGATCACCGGCTCGGGGAAGATCATTTTTTCCAGCACGATGATGTGGTCGGGCGAGCACAGCGTGTCGCCGGTGGTGACCGCCTTCAGGCCGACCGCCGCCGCGATGTCGCCGGCGTAGACCTCCTTGATCTCCTTGCGCTCGTTGGCGTGCATCTGCAGGATGCGGCCGAGCCGCTCGCGCTGGCTCTTGGTCGGGTTGTACACCGTGTCGCCCGAGTTGACCACGCCGGAATACACGCGGAAGAAGGTCAGCTGGCCGACGAAGGGGTCGGTCATGATCTTGAAGGCCAGCGCCGAGAACGGGTCGGCGTCGTCCGGATGGCGCTCGATCTCGCGGTCCTGCTCGTCGTGGCCGGCGATGGCCGGCACGTCCAGCGGCGACGGCAGGTAGTCGATGACGGCGTCGAGCATGGCCTGCACGCCGCGGTTTTTGAAGGCGCTGCCGGCCAGCATCGGCACGATCTCGTTGCGGATGGTGCGCGCGCGCAGGCCGGCCTTGATCTCGGCCTCGCTCAGCGCTTCGCCGTTGAGGTATTTCTCGGTCAGCTCGGGGCTGGCGTCGGCGGCCGCCTCGACCATCTTGTCGTGCCACTCCTGCGCCAGCGCGACCAGGTGGGCGGGGATCGGCTCGTAGCTGAACTTGACGCCCAGGCTGGCGTCGTCCCAGTTGATGGCGCGCATCTTGACCAGGTCGACCACGCCGTGGAAGTCGTCCTCGGCGCCCAGCGGGATCTGGATCGGCACGGCGACGCCCTTCAGGCGGTCGGCGATCTGCTGGCGCACGCGGAAGAAGTCGGCGCCGACCCGGTCCATCTTGTTGATGAAGGCCAGGCGCGGCACGGCGTACTTGTTCGCTTGGCGCCACACCGTCTCCGACTGCGGCTGCACGCCGCCGACGGCGTCGTAGACCATCACCGCCCCGTCGAGCACGCGCATCGAGCGCTCCACCTCGATGGTGAAGTCGACGTGGCCCGGCGTGTCGATGATGTTGATGCGGTGCTCGGGATAGTTGCCGGCCATGCCCTTCCAGAAGGCGGTGGTGGCGGCCGAGGTGATGGTGATGCCGCGCTCCTGCTCCTGCTCCATCCAGTCCATGGTGGCGGCGCCGTTGTGCACCTCGCCGATCTTGTGGTTGACCCCGGTATAGAACAGGATGCGCTCGGTGGTGGTGGTTTTGCCGGCGTCGATGTGGGCGCTGATGCCGATGTTGCGGTAGCGTTCGATAGGTGTCTTGCGGGTCATCACAATCTCCTTGGACGGCGGCCGCCGACGACGGCAGGTCGTGCCTAAATTCTAACAGTAAAGGAAAACTCAGGTATGGCGCACATGCGCGATTTCAAGGCGCGGCGCGACAAGTTCTGGCGTGCGCCGGGTTTTTCCTCTGGTCAATATACTGTGCCGCAGTGTATAAGTGACATGCAAAGTGACATGCCACATCCCCCGAACTCGAAGACCCAATGAAAACCAACGCCCGCACGCCCGCAGTCCCCCGTCCCATCGCCCTCTCCCTCCTGTTCGCCGCCCTGGGCCTTGCCGCCGCCCCCGGCCATGCCTCCGAACTGAGCCTGCGCCTCGAGCGCTGCTCGGTGCTGGGCGACGCCAGCGCCCGCCTGGCCTGCTACGACGCCTTGGCCAAGGCCGCGCCGGACGGCACCGTGGCCATCATCAACGCCGTCGCCGACGCGCCGGCCGCCACCCAGCCGGCGCCGCCTGCGGCGGCGCGGCCCTTGCCGGCGGCCGTGGTCGCCGTCACCACCATCCCGCCCGAGGCGTCGATTTCGCGCATGGTGCAATGGTGGGAGCTCGACCAGCCGTCCAAGCGGGGCGTGTTCAATTTCCGCCCGCACCGCGACAACTACCTGGTGCTGGCCAACTACAGCACCAGCTCGAACGACGGCCCGTTCAAGGACTTCACCCCGGCCGGCATCGAGGCGCAGCACACCGAGCTGACCTACCAGATCAGTTTCAAGATGAAGATGATCGAACAAGTGCTGAGCACGCCCATCGACCTGTGGTTCGGCTACACCCAGCAAAGCTACTGGCAGGCCTACAACCGGGCCGCCTCCAGCCCCTTCCGCGAGACCAACTACCAGCCCGAACTGATGCTGACCACGCCGCTGGCCATCAAGCTGCCGGGCCTGGACATCCGCTACGCCGCGCTGGGCGCGGTGCACCAGTCGAACGGCCAGACCTCGAGCTTGTCGCGCAGCTGGAACCGGGTGTATGCGGAGGTGGGCGCCGAGCACGGCGATCTGGCGCTGGCGCTGCGGCTTTGGAAACGGCTGGACAACACCAAGTCGAACAACGACAACGTCGACATCGTCGACTTCATGGGCCACGGCGACTTGCGCGCCACCTACCGCTTCGACGGCCACGAGTTGTCGGTGACGGGCCGGCGCAACTTCCAGAAGCGCCACGGCTCGCTGCAATTCGGCTGGGCCTTCCCGATGACGGCCAATTTGAAGGGGTATCTGCAGGCCTTCACCGGCTACGGCCAGAGCCTGATCGACTACAACTACTCGCAAAAATCGCTGGGCGCCGGTTTCCTGATCGATTTCTAAGTTGTGGGGCGGCCCCGGCCGCCAGCGCCGGCGCGTCTGCGGCGGCGCAAAATGCTTCGGCGCGGCCTCGGCGCGCGCCGGCTGGCCTAGCGTCCCGGCGTGCCGCGCAGGATGCGCGCCGGCAGCATGACGATGGCGCGCAGCAGTTCGAACACCGCGTCGACGCCTATCCCGAGCAGCCTGAACGGCAGCAACACCAGCCACAGCAGCGGATACAGCAGCAGGGCCAGCAAGGCCAGCGGCCAGCACAGGAACAACAGAACCAACCACAACACAAAGCTCAGCATGGGATGCTCCAGAATCAGGTGAGGCGTTATCGACAGCGTCACTGTAGGGCCGCGCGCGCGGAGCGGCAAGCGGCATGCGACCAACTGCGCGTGGCGGCGATTAACGGTGGAATCCGGGGCATGAGGGGGCATACGGCCAAGGCGCCAGCGGCTCCAAAACCACCGCAGGCACAAACCCGGGGTCGAGTGCCGACATTCGGACACGACCTCAACCATATCCCTAGCCACCGAAGCTCTTTATTGCTGAGTTTGTGTCCGAATGTCGGCACTGCCCCCGGTGGCGCTGACCCCGGTGGCGCGGTGGTGCAGCTTGTGCATCTGTGGTTTCTCAAGCTAGCCAGCGCCGCCCACTAGATCGCGGGCGGCGCTGGCTATCGCTTACTTGGCTGCGCTAGCGGCGTTGTAGCTGTTTATCAGGTTGCGGTAGTCGGGGATGTGGTTGGCGAACAAGGTGCCCAGGCCGACCACGTCGTTGCGCCAGTCGCGGTGCAACTCGCAGGCCACGCCGAACCAGCTCATCAGCTGGGCGCCGGCGGCCGTCATGCGGTCCCAGGCGGCCAGCCGGGTGACCTCGTTGAAGGTGCCGGAGGCGTCGGTGACGACGAACACCTCGAAGTCCTCGGCCAACGCGGACAACGCCGGGAAGGCCACGCAGACCTCGGTGACCACGCCGGCGATCAGCAGTTGCTTCTTGCCGGTGGCCTTGATGGCCTTGACGAAGTCCTCGTTGTCCCAGGCGTTGATCTGGCCGGGACGGGCGATGTAGGGCGCGCCCGGGAACATTTCCTTCAACTCGGGCATCAGCGGGCCGTTCGGGCCGTCCTCGAAGCTGGTGGTCAGGATGGTCGGCAGCTTGAAATACTTGGCGATGTCGGCCAGGGCCAGCACGTTGTTCTTGAACTTGTCCGGGTCGATGTCGCGCACCAGGGACATCAGGCCGGCCTGGTGGTCCACCAGCAGCACGGCGACTTGGTCTTTGTCCAGACGGGAATAGGATTTGCTCATGATATTTCTCTTTCTTGGTGAATGTGAATGTGGCGGCGGGTGCTTTCCAACTCGCCGCAGGCTGCCCGCCGCCGCTGGTTTGCTTTCGCGGCGAATCTCTCTTACATTTGTCCGAAGCGGCCGCTGTTGAAGTCGGCGATCGCCTGGCCGATTTCCTCCCGGCTGTTCATGACAAAAGGCCCTGCCCCACCACCGGCTCGTCGATCGGCTCGCCGCTGAGCAGCAGGACGACGGCGTCGTTGTTGGCCTCGAGCAGCACGTCGCTGCCGTTGCGGTCGAGCACCACCATCTGCGCCTCGTGGGCCACGGTCTCGCCGTTGACCAGCACCGTGCCGTGCAGCACGATCAGCGCCGAGGTCCAACCGGCGGCGATCGGCAGCTCGGTGCTCGCACCCATCTTCAGCCGCAGGTCCAACACGTTCATCGGCGTGAAGGTGCGCGCCGGGCCGGCCGTGCCGGCATAGGAACCGGCGATTACCCGCACCGTGCCGGCGCCGTTTGGCAGGTCCAAGCTGGGAATCGTGCGGTCCTCGATGGCCTGGTAGCCCGGCGCCGTCATCTTGTCCTTGGCCGGCAGGTTGACCCACAGTTGCACCATCTCCAACTCGCCGCCCGATTGGCTGAAGGCCTCGGAATGGAACTCCTCGTG
Source organism: Rugamonas sp. DEMB1 (assembly GCF_029834475.1). Lineage (GTDB taxonomy): Bacteria > Pseudomonadota > Gammaproteobacteria > Burkholderiales > Burkholderiaceae_D > Rugamonas > Rugamonas rubra. Next base: position 3,078,162 of record NZ_CP122407.1, read on the forward strand.
CAGGATGCCGGAACCGGCCGTCATCCACTGCACATCGCCGGGGCCGATCACGCCGCCCTTGCCGGTCGAATCGCGGTGCGCCACCTCGCCCTTGTAGACGATGGTCACGGTCTCGAAGCCGCGATGCGGATGCTGGCCCACGCCGCGCGGGCGGCTGGTGGGGGTGAACTGGGCCGGACCGGCATGGTCCAGCAGCAAGAAGGGGCTGAGCTGCTTGCCGTGGTCCTGATAAGAAAACATCGACCGCACCGGGAAACCGTCGCCGACCCAATGGCCGCGCGGGGAGCTATACACACCAAGTACTCGTTTCATGCTGTTCTCCTTACGGTGGACTCAAATTTGATTACGAGTAAACAGTATAGATTCAGGACGATGTACTGATAAGTTGGTAAAATTCACCTTCAGAGTCCTATTTTGTGAACGATGAAGGCAGCATGCAAGATCTAAACGACCTCTATTACTACGTCCACGTGGTCGAGCACGCCGGCTTCGCCCCGGCCGGGCGCGCCCTGGGCATACCCAAATCCAAGTTGAGCCGGCGTATCGCCATGCTGGAGGAGCGCCTGGGCGTGCGCCTGATCCAGCGTTCGACGCGGCGCTTCTCGGTCACCGAGATCGGCCAGACCTACTACGAGCACTGCAAGGCCATGCTGGTCGAGGCCGACGCCGCCCAGGAAGCCATTGAAGTGACGCGCGCCGAGCCGCGCGGCCTGGTGCGGCTGAGCTGCCCGATCGCCCTGCTGCAGACCAACGTGGCGGCCATGCTGGCCGACTTCATGGCCAGCCATCCCCATGTCACCTTGCAACTGGAGGCCACCAACCGCCGCGTCGACGTGATCGCCGAGGCGCTCGACGTGGCCATCCGGGTGCGCCCGCCGCCGCTGCAGGACAGCGAGCTGATCATGCGCGTCCTAGCCGACCGCAGCCAGTGCCTGGTGGCCAGCCCCGCGCTGCTGAGCCGGCTGGGCGTGCCGGCGGCGCTGGCCGACCTGGCCGACTGGCCCAGTCTGGGCCTGGGTACGCCGGCCGAGCCGTACATTTGGAAGCTGTTCGGTCCGGACGGCGCGCGCGCCGACCTGCACCACACACCCCGGATGATTTGCAACGACATGATCGCCCTGCGCAGCGCGGCGGTGGCCGGCATCGGCGTGGTGCAACTGCCGACCATGATGATGCGCGAGCAAGTGGCCGACGGCTCGCTGGTTTGCGTGCTACCGGACTGGGCGCCGCGACGGGAACTCATCCACGTGGTCTACCCGTCGCGCCGTGGCCAGTTGCCGTCGGTGCGCGCCTTGATCGACTATCTGGGGCTGCGTTACAAGGTGCTGGACGAGGACTAAACGTGACGACTCGCATTTGAAAATGGTCGTGCTCTGGGTCTAGACTCATCGCGTTGAATATCCAAGGTGGACCACTAACCCTTGTGAGACGCGAAAAGTAGTTCGATGGTAGCGCCTCGCGTGGGTGCACCCGGAAGGTACAGTCGCCCGCAGGCCATTTCCGCTTTCGCGTTCGCCTTCAAGCCGCCGTTCGGTGTGCATCAAACGGCTAAACATATAGATTGGCGGGCATCCATTCGAGGCCTGGGGCGGGGGGCTTCTTTCCGGGCAATCGGTAATTCGGTCGAAACCGCACAATCCTGCTCACGAAATTGCCGCCGACACCCGGCACTATGCAGTCCCCTCTGAGAAAAAAATCGTCCAAAACGGAGGTTGACAATGCTACTGCTAGTTACATAATGAACTAATCAGTTTTATTAAGGGGATGAGCACAATGAATCCATCGCGGCTAGGACGTCCCGTCGACGCCGACAGACGTGCCGCGCGAAGGCGGCAAATCATAAATGGAGCGCGAGGCGTCTTTGCCCGCAAGGGATTCCACGCCGCGAGCACGGCAGAGATCAGTGCCGAGGCCGGCGTGAGCGGGGCCAATCTCTATCAATACTTCGCGACCAAGGACGATCTGATAATGTCTCTGATCGAGGAAAATCTCGCCGGCGATCTTGCGCTCATCGAAAGCCTCAACGACGCGAAAAGTCTCAAACAAGGAATTATGAGCTTGGGAAAGGCGCTCTTTGAGACACCGCCTGACCGGCAATCCCATGCTCTGAGGCTAGAAATCTTGGCAGAATCCTTTCGGCAAGAAGAGGTCGCAGCGACCCTCAGGCGCGCGGAAATCCGCATGATCGACACTCTTGGCGCCGTCATAGGCAAGGCACAAGTTAGTGGCGAAGTTCCAGATGAGATCAGCACCCGTCAAGCGGCCGCGACTATCATCGCCTGCATTGACGGATTCATGAGCCGTATCGCTTTCACCCCCATATCGGCGGAGGCGCAACTCACAGGCTTTGTCATGCTAATAACGGCAGCCTTGCGGTTAGAGCAAAGTTAATCGGACGCTTTGAACACAACTAGCGCCTTTCCGTTGTGCCGGGGGCGAGACGACAGGAAAAAGTATGACACCAACTCGAAAACTCGTCGCTGCGCTGACCTTGGTTTCGGTTCTGCTGTTTTCAACTATGGTTCCAGGTGGACCAATCGAGACTAGGAACTTTGCCAGTATTGGGGAGGCTTCGGTCATCCTATTCAATATATTCCTTACGACGCTGGGCATAGGCAGCTTGGCACTCGTCTACTTTGTCCTGAAAGGCAGCCGATGGGTTGCGCATGCCACAGCCATCGCTGGTTTAGGCTTTGCCATCGTCTACGCTCTCGATCTCCTACGTATTTTTCCGGTTTCGCTTGATCCGATGCCAAGCCTCTTGCAAAGGCGGGAAATTATTGCAATGATCATCTCGCTGGCACTGATAGGAGCGTCCTTCGCACTGGCACGTGAAAACTCATCAGGGAATGATCCGAAAACAAAGATGGGCGCAAAGCCAACATTTCTGATTGCCGGTGGAGTGGCAATTCTCATCGGCGCAGGCATCGTCATCTTTGCTAGCTATCATGCAATGCATAGATGAATCCAGTAGATCGCGGTCAGCGCGGGCGAAGCGCGCCACTGACTCGATTTTGCAGGAGGCAAGCTGCTATCCTGAACGTCACCCGCCGGCTTCGGCCAGCCCCGGTCATTTGGTGATCTCTGTCGTCGGCCGACTGACCGTCAGTCACGCCTCAGGGGGGCAGGCGTTCTACCGGGCGGCGTGAACTTAGCTGGGACAGGATCGAAATATCGTAGCGGGAATGTTCGGAGGGGAGCATGATCTCAGCAAGGGCCGCAAACTGGCTGCGGACGGTTTAGGAGTGAATTGGCATGACAACCAGGATCACTATAGCCGCTGACCACGCCATGATCGGCGATATGTTTTACAACGGACTTGGCACTGGCAAACACCCGACCTACGCTTGGGAAGCTATCACCCAGGTCAATTCGGTGGATGGACTGATTCAACTGATTACAGGCCATCTCGACGGCCCCCACGGTGAATTCTGGTTCGAGCCGGACGAATCAGTTGTCTTGGTTCGCCGCCCACCGATAGAGCCCAAACCAGCTACCGCAGAGCCCAATAAGCAGCGAACTCACGGGCATTAGGACCGGCCCTATCCTTGGAGGCGGTTGCATGATGGCCCATTGGCGCCACCCAATACACGGGCTGCGACCGGTGTCCGTTGCGGATTCAATCGGTCGACATACGTTTGTGTTTCATTTGAAGTCAGCGCGAGCATGTTGCCATGGTATGCGCCGCGCCAGACTGAGCTACAGCAGGACTACTGCCCCAGGCAGATGATCTTGGTGACGTACTCGTGGGCGTTGGACTTCTTCTTGCCTGCCCAGGCGATGGCCTCATTGGCCTCGGCGATGGTCATCACCGTCGCTTTTTCCTTCGATTTGATGAAGGACACGCCCTCGAACACGCCCTCCTTGCTGCGCATGACCTTGGCGAACACGGGTGGTTTCTCCGCATCGCTGATCTTGTTTTGTCGCACGAGGTAACGCTGGTCGTTCTGTTCCATATAAATGCCGTCTAATCGGTGTTAAGTGTAAAAGACGAAATATACGCTGCGGAACGCCCGAGGGGGAAGCTTTTTCGACGCGGCCCGCCGTCGCATGACGGCGGGCGCTGGGCAATATTGCCCGCTTGCTAACCGTACTTAGGCGAAGGCCGGCATGTATTGCTGCGGTTGCAGCGCGGCCTCGTACAGGATGTCGGCGCGCAGCGACGCTTGCAGCGAGGGGATCGAGCCGCCGGCGCGGTACTGGAAGCTGACCTGCAACACGTCGCCCTCGTTGGCCTTGACCGGATTGGCCAGCGGCAAGGTCATGTAGTGGTTGAGCCAGTCGATGGTGGTCGAGCGTTCGGGCACCACGGCCAAAATGTTCTTGGTGACGAAACGCAAGGCGTTGATCTGGCCGCTGCGCTCGACCACGAACTTGCCTTCCCAGCTGTAGCTCAGCTCGTTGGGCTGGTTGAAGTCGATGATGCTGTAGACGGCCGGCGGCGCCATTTCCTGGGTGCCGGAATAAATCATGCCGGTTTCCTGGAATTGCACGATGGGGGCGTAGAAGCCCTCGAAATCGTATTCCTGTTGCAGCGGCTGCACCGCCATGATGACCGCCTCCGGCAGGAAGATCGGCAGCGGGCCGCCGAAGCGTTCCAGATAGCGGCGCTTGAACGATTCGATCACCTCGACCTGTTTTTCGCGCAGCATGGCGACGTGGATCATTTCGCAGATGACCACGTCGACCGGCTCGGGCGGCAGGTATTCGAAGGCGTCGGCGTGCACCACCTCGACCTTTTCGCCGTTCGGATTGAGCGCGAGCATCTTGCGCGCTTCCTTGACCATGTCCGGATTGAACTCGACGCAGTACACCTTGGCCGCCTTGGCGGCGGCGAACCAGGACAGCACGCCGGTGCCGCCGCCCAGTTCCAGCACCTTGGCGCCCGGCTTGACGGCGTAGTCGATGGCCGACTTGAAGCCGTGCATGCGGTTTTGGTCCATCAACATATTGTGATGGTAGTGGACTGGAATGAACTGCCCCAGGTAGCAGCTCTCAATCTCGCGTTCGTTCAGCATGGGTATCCTTTGTTAGCGCATTGCATGGAGGAATCAATACGACGCAACCATTATCGTTAACATTGCTAAACGGCCAAACCGGGAGGTGAGCGGGAAAGACCCGCCTGTTCGCCGGCTTGCAGCAAGGCAAGACTCGCCTCAGCGCTTGGGCTGGGCGGCAAGATGGGCTTGGATGGCCTTGGCGATCCAGGGCTTGTCCGCCTTGGTGGCGAACTCGGCGGCGGTGAGGTGGAAGCCGCCGTCCTTCAAGGTGGCGTCGGCGCCGCGCGCCAGCAGCAGCTTGACGATCTCCTCCTGGCCCTCGCGCGCGGCCAGCATCAGCGGCGTCATGCCGGACGGCGACTCGGCGTCGATCTGCGCCTTGCGGTCCAGCAGCAAATTGCTGATCTCGATACTGCCGGCCGCCGCCGCGTAGTGCAAGGCGGTCCAGCCGGACTGGTTGATGCTGGCGCCGGCGCCGAGCAGGGTCAGCACGGCCGGCTTGTTCTGGCGGAAGGCCGCCATCATCAAGGCGGTGTTGCCGTTGGGCGCCTTGGCGTCCAGGTCGATGCCGGGCTGGGCCAGCAGCACCTTGAGCGTGTCCTTGGCCTCGTAGCGCATGGCCACGATCAAGCCGGTCTCGCCCCGTTCCGGTTCGCGGATGTTGGGATCGAGCCCCTTGGCCAGTACGCGGCGAACCACGCCGACGTTGTCGATCTGGACGGCGCGGAAGTAGTCGACGGCGTCCTCGGCCGCGTCGGCCAGGGCCGGGCCGGCGTGGCCGGCGAACAGGCCGGCGGCCAGCGCGGCCAGCAGAAAGCGCCGCTTGGCGGCCGGTTTGATGGTGAGATTCGGCATGAGAATATCAGCGTACCACGTTGAATAGTTTGAAGAAATTGTCCGTCGTCTGCTGCGCCACCTGCTCCACGGGAATGCCCTTGAGCTTGGCGATGTACTCGCCGACGTGGGCCACGAAGCCCGGCTCGTTCATCTTGCCACGGTGCGGCATCGGCGCTAGGTAGGGTGAATCAGTTTCGATCAGGATGCGGTCGAGCGGCAACTCCAACGCCACCGCCTGCAAGTCCTTGGCGCTCTTGAAGGTGACGATGCCGGAGAAGGAGATGTAGAAGCCCATCTCGATGGCCGCGCGGGCCACCTCCAGCGATTCGGTGAAGCAATGCATGACGCCGGCCACGCCGCCCGCCTCGGTGCCGGCGCCCTCCTCGCGCATGATGCGGATGGTGTCCTCGCTGGCGGCGCGGGTGTGAATAATCAAGGGCTTACGGGTGATTCTTGAGGCTTTGATGTGGGTGCGGAAGCGCTCGCGCTGCCACTCCAGGTCGCCCGTCAGGCGGAAATAGTCGAGCCCGGTCTCGCCGATGGCGATGATCTTCTTGTGGTCGGCCAGTTGCACCAACTGCTCGACGCTGGGTTCCGGCGTGTCCTCGTAGTCGGGATGCACGCCGACCGAGGCGTAGATGTGCGGATACTGCTCGGCCAGGGCCAGCACCTGTGGAAAGTCCGGCAGATCGACCGACACGCACAGCGCGTGCGTGACCTGGTTGTCGGCCATCTTGGCCAGGATCTCGGGCATGCGAGCGGCCAGCTCGGGGAAATTGATATGGCAATGGGAATCGATATACATGGCGTAATTGTACCCCGGAGCGTGCCGGCGCCGCTGGTCCGCCCGCGCCCGGCCGTCCTCGCCTGGCCATCCCCGCGCCGCCGGCCGCGCTAGACGAACACCTCGCGCCGCGCCGCCTGGCTGATCGCCAGGGTGGCCGGGTGGCTCATGCGCCGCTCCGTGGTGATGGCGTAGACCTGTTCCAGCAGGCTGGGGACCACGCCCAGTTGGACCACGCCGTATTGCGCGCAGACATGGGCGGCGATCACGCTGGGCGCGAAGAACACGCCGGCGCCGGAACGGCCGAAGGCTTTCATCATCGCGCTGTCGTCGAACTCGCCGACCACGCGCGGGCGCAGCCCGCTGCCCTCCAGCCAGGCCAGCAGCTTGTGGCGGATGGCGAAGTCCTCGCCGGGCAGCAACATGGGGGCGCGGTGCAGGCAGGCCGGGAAGTCGCCCACCAGGCCCGCCGCCAGCTCCGCGTTGGCGAACACGGCCAGACCGCTCTCGCCCAGCAAGTGGTTGTAGCCGCGCACGCTCAGGTGGCTGGGCATGGGCCGGTCGGCGATGATCATGTCGAGCCGGTGCACCGCCAAGTCGGCCAACAGGCTGGCCAGGCGGCCTTCGCGGCAGATCAGGCGGGGCGGCTCGGCCATCGCCAGCGCCGGTTGCACCAGGCGGCAGGCGATGGTCTTCGACACCGAATCGGCGCAGCCCACCCGGAAGGCGACGGTCGCCGTCGGCGACTGGTCGCGCACGATGTCGAGCAGCTCGTCGCCGGCGCGGAAGATGTCCTCGGCGTGGCGCAGGATGCTGCGGCCGGTGTCGGTCAGCTCCAGGTTGCGGCCGTTGCGGCGGAACAGCTCGACGCCGAGCGTGTCGGCGAACTCGCTCAACTGGCCGGAGATCGACTGCGGCGTCAGGTGCAACTGCTCCGCCGCGCGGGCGATGCTGCCGGCCTTGGCGACCATCCAAAAGTAGCGCAAATGCTTGTAGTTGAGTGAGGACATGCCGGCGATAGCTCCAAAAAATCGATGTATTGTGCAATATTAATCGATTATTCTTTTGTGGCGCGGGGCATTAGACTGTATCTCGTCGGTTTCGACAAAAACTTTTCATACTGGAGTAAAGGCTATGCGCGCTTACCAAACAAACAGTCCACAAGCGGCGGGACGGATACTCGCGCTGGCGATGGTGGTCGACGGCAACTTGACGCCGTCCGAATTGCGCGCCTTGGACCGCAGCAAGATCCTGCCCTACATCGAACTCGACGTGGCTGGCTTCGAGCAGTTGCTGCAAGACTTGTGCGACGACATGTTGCAAACCGTCGTCCATGGCGCGGTGCAGATGGACCACGGCTTGATCGACAGCCTGCTCGACGAGATCCGCGAGCCCGATCTGCGCCGCCATCTGCTGCAGGCGATGTGGGCCATCGCCGACGCCGACGGCTGGTTGGCCGACGCCGAGGCGGTGCTGTTGGCGCGCGCCAGCGCGGCCTGGTCGGCCGAGTCGAACTTCAGCGACCGGCCGCGCCGGCTGGCCTAGGGGGGGCGGGGCCCGGCTAAGACGCCAGCGGCCTCCAAACCATCCACGGGCTCAAAGCCAGGGTCAGACCCTAGGGTCTGACCCTTAATTGCGCCAGTGGGTCTTCTTAGCTTAGCCTGGTTCCGGCTGGATGCCAAAACCCCAGCTCAGGCGACGCGCTTGCCGAGGATGATCAGGTCGCGCTCGATGCCGTCCAGATTGGCCACCTTGGGCAGATTGGCCCAGGTGGCGAAGCCGTACTTGGCGAACAGGCCCAGACTGGGGGCGTTGTGGCCGAAGATGAAGCCGAGCAAGGTGTGCACCTGGATGCTGGGCGCGTAGGCGATGGCCTGCTCCAGGCAGTAGCGGCCGATGCCCTTGCCGCGCCAGGCCTCGGCGATGTAGACGGAAATTTCCGCCGTGCCCGAATAGGCCGGCCGGCCGTAGAAGTTCGAATACGAGATCCAGCCCAGCGTCGCCGCCGGGACCGACGCATCGTCGGCCGCCTCGATGATCCACAGCGGGCGGCGCTCCGGCGTGTGCTCGTGGAACCAGGCCAGGCGCGATTCGACCGAGACGGGCTCGGTGTCGGCGGTGACTTCGCGCGAGGCGACGGTGCTGTTGTAGATGGCGACGATGGCGGGCAGGTCGTCGAGCGTGGCGTTGCGGTGGCGGAATGCGGTCATGAGCGGAAAAATGAAGGGGTGGAATCTTGCAGAAATCGGCTACAGGGTGTGGGTAGCCCGCGAGGAACGCAGGGCGGCGCCGAGGATCTCCTCGATGCGCAGCCGGGTGCGGGTGCCGCTGTCGTCGTCCGGAAAGTGTACGCCGATGCCCTGCGCCTTGTTGTTGTGCGCGCCGGGCGGCGTGATCCAGGCGACCTTGCCGGCGATCGGGTACTTGTTGACGTCGTCCATCAGCGCCAGGATCAGGTAGATCTCGTCGCCGATCTTGTAGGGCTTTTGGGTCGGCACGAACATGCCGCCATTTTTCAGAAACGGCATGTAGGCGGCGTACAGCGCGGCCTTTTCCTTGATCGCCAGCGACAGCACCGTCGGCCGCGCCAGGGGCGCGGTGTTCGGGTCGGAGGGGCTGGCGCTCATGTCGTCCCTTTCAGGTTTCAGGCGCAGCAGGCCGTGTAGTCGAGCAACATGTCTTCGATGAACAACTTGGGCGACAAGGGGTGGTCGGCCGTGGCGCGACGCTCGTTGGCGCTCTTGATGGCGGCCAACAGGCGGCTGACGTGGATCTTGTCGGCCAGGCTGGCCAGCTCGCGCTGGTAACGCGGGTAGTAGCGCACGCTGCCTGCCAGTTTGTAGGAAAACAGGTCGTAAAGCCAGCGCTGAACCCAGGAAACCTGCGCCGACAGGCTCACCTTCTGCAATTTTTCCGCCGTCTTCAGCGCGCCCTCGATGCTCGGATGGGCCAGCAGTTGCAGCAGCGCGTCCATGTCGTCGCGGTTGCCGGTTTCGGCCTGGGCCATCGCCGCCAACGGCGCGCCGCCCTGCTCGCGCAGCCAGCTGTCGGCGTCGGCCACGCCCTGCGCCTTGAGCCAGGCCAGCGCCTCGGCGTGGCTGGGCATGGGCAGGGCGAACTTGCGGCAGCGCGACAAGATCGTCGGCAGCAGCCGGTCCAGGCTGTTCGAGGCGAGCAGGAAGACGGTGCCCGGCGGCGGCTCCTCCAGGGTCTTCAGCAGCGCGTTCGAGGCCGGCATGTTGAGCGCCTCGGCCGGGTACAGCACCACCACGCGCAGACCCTGGCGGTGGGTGGAAATGTTCATGAAGTCGGCCAGATTGCGGATCTGCTCGATCTTGATCTCTTTCGACGGCGCCTTGGCCGACTTGGCGGTCTTTTTGGACTCGCCGTCGCCACCCTCCTCGCCGTCGGCCGGCGGCTCGTCCTCCAGCGCCTCGGGCCGCACGCGGCGGTAGTCGGGGTGGTTGTGCTGGGTGAACCAGCCGCAGGAGGCGCACTGGCCGCAGGCGTGGCCGCTGGGCAGCACGGCCTCGCACAGCAGGCCCTGGGCGAAGCGCTCGATAAAGTCGGACTTGCCTATCCCGGCGGCGCCATGGAACAGGATGGCGTGGGGCATGCGCTGGCGCAGCTGTTGCAGCTGTTGCCAGGACGATTCTTGCCAAGGATAAATTGAATTGCTCATCAGTAGTATTCTATGCTGAAAGTTCCGCTTGCAGCATGCCGCTCAGCTGCAACTGGATCGCGGCGATCGTCTGGGTCGAGTCGATGATGCGGAAACGCTGCGGGAACTGGGCGGCGCGGCGCAGGTATTCCTGGCGCGTGGCGGCGAAAAAGTCGGCCTGCTCCTGCTCGAACTTGTCGAGCGAGCGGGTGGCGTCGAGGCGGGCGCGGGCCACTTCCAGCGGCACGTCGAACAGGAAGGTCAGGTCCGGTTGCAGATGCGGGTGGACCCACTGCTCCAGCGCCTCCATCTTGGCGCGGTCCATGCCCCGGCCGCCGCCCTGGTAGGCGAAGCTGGCGTCGGTGAAACGGTCGGAGATGACCCAGGCGCCGCGCGCCAAGGCCGGCTCGATCACCTGGGCGATGTGCTCGCGGCGGCTGGCGAACATCAGCAGCGCCTCCGTCTCCAGGTGCATCTTTTCGTGCAGCAGCAGGTCGCGCAGCTTTTCGCCCAGCGGCGTGCCGCCCGGCTCGCGGGTGGTGACCAGTTCTATGTCGGCGCCGCCGTGGCTGCGCAGGAATTGCGCCACGAAGCCGATATGGGTCGACTTGCCGGCACCGTCGATGCCTTCGAAACTGATGAATTTGCCGCGTTGTTGAGTCATGAAAACTGAAAGGCCTATCGTTGGAATTGGTTCACTGCCCGGTTGTGGTCGGTCAGGTTGTCGGAAAACTGGCTGGTGCCGTTGCCGCGCGAGACGAAATACAGGGCCGGCGTCTTGGCCGGCGCCAGCGCCGCCGTCAGCGACTGCACGCCCGGCAGCGCGATCGGCGTCGGCGGCAGGCCGCTGCGCGTGTAGGTATTGTAAGGGGTGTCCGTTTCCAGGTCGCGCTTGCGGATCTTGCCCTCGTACCTGGCGCCCATGCCGTAGATCACCGTCGGGTCGGTCTGCAGCAGCATGCCCAGCTTGAGACGGTTGACGAAGACGCCGGCGATCATGCCGCGCTCTGACTTTTGCCCGGTCTCCTTCTCGACGATGGAGGCCATCACCAGCGCCTCGTAGGGGTTCTTGTAGGGAAGCGCCGGGTCGCGCTTTTCCCACGCCGCGTTGAGGCGGGTGATCAGCATGCTGTGCGCCTGACGGAAGATCTGCAGGTCGCTGGCGCCCTTGGCGAACAGGTAGGTGTCGGGAAAGAACAACCCCTCCGGCTGCTTATAGTCGGATGTTATGCGCGCCATCAACTCCTTGTCCGACAAGGCAACGGTATCATGCTTGAGGCCCTTGTGCGCCGCCATCGCCTGGCGCATCTGGCGGAAGGTCCAGCCCTCGATGATGGTCAGCGTTTCCTGGGCGAACTCGCCGCGCACCAGTTGATCTATCAAGCGCAGCGGCGTGGTGCCGGGTTTCAGTTCGTAGGCGCCGGCCTTCAGTTTGCCGCTCTTGGCGGTGACACGGGCCAGCAGATTGAACAGCAGCGGTTCGATCGGCACGCCGGCCTCGGCGATCTGTTGGCCGGCAGCGTGGGCGCCGCTGCCGGGGGCGATGCTGAATTCGATGGCCGGTTCCTCGGTGGTGATGGCGTCCGTCGCCCAATAGGCGAAATAGCCGCCCGCCGCCACCGCAACGATCATGCCGCTAACTATGATTTTTTTTATGAAAGCCATCTCTCAAACAAGCCAAGTGGTTATCCACCAGTGTGGACCAGAAATGCAGGCTAAGCCAGCCGAACCCGATACGGTTTTTGGCCGCGTTCGGCGCGTTTTGCGCGACATCACTATAATGAACCCGTAATGATAATGCTTTAATCGTCAAATTATTGGAAATTATGAATACTTGGAATCAACTTTTGGACGCGCAGGGTGCGCGCCGCGCCGAGCAGGCGCCGGATCAGGTGCTGGACTTCGGCCGCGCCCTCGGCGCCACCGAGCTGGCCGCCGGCTTCGCCGCCCCCGTCACCGACCTGGGCCTGATCGCGCTGAACGGCGAGGAGTCGGCCAGCTTCCTACACGGCCAGTTGACCAACGACGTCGAGCACCTGAACGCGGAGCAAGTGCGCCTGGCCGGCTACTGCTCGCCCAAGGGCCGGCTGCTGGCCAGCTTCCTGCTGTGGCGCGACGCCGAAACCATCTATTTGCAACTGCCGCGCGCGATCCAGGCGCCGCTGCAAAAGCGCCTGCAGATGTTCGTGCTGCGCGCCAAAACCAAGCTCAGCGACGCCACCGCCCAGCCCGCCAACGAGGTGGTGCTGGGTCTGGGCGGCGCCCTGGCCGAGGCCGTGCTGCGCACCTGGTTCGACGTGCTGCCGGCGCAAGCCTACAGCCGCATCGACCACCCGCTGGGCACGCTGCTGCGCCTCGGCGACGTGTTCGGCGCGCCGCGCTACCAATGGCTGACCTCGGGCGCCACCGCCGCCACCGTCTGGCCGCTGCTGGCCGAGCGCCTGGCCGTGGGCGGCAACGACGCCTGGCATTTGTCCGAGATCCACGCCGGCGTGCCGCAGATCGGCGCGGCGACGCAGGAGCAGTTCGTGCCGCAGATGGTCAACTACGAGCTGCTGGGCGGCGTCAACTTCAAGAAGGGGTGCTACCCCGGCCAGGAGATCGTCGCCCGTAGCCAATACTTGGGCAAGTTGAAGCGCCGCACCACGCTGGTCAGCATCGCCGACAAGGCCGCCATTCCCGGCGCCGAGGTGTTCGCCACGGCCGATCCGGAGCAGCCTTGCGGCATGGTCGTCAACGCCGCGCCGAACGGCGCCGGCGGCGTCGACGCGCTGGTCGAGATGAAGCTGGCGGCGATCGACGCCGGCGTCGCCGAGGGCGCCGTGCGGCTCGGTTCGGCCGCCGGCACGCCGCTGCGCTTCCTCGCCATGCCGTATGTGCTGGACGCGCTCGACCTCTGACATGGCCGACCTGTACATTTACTACCAGGTGCGCGAAGCCGACACGGCCGCCCTGCAAGGCGCCGTCACGGCCATGCAGGCCGGCCTGGCGCAGCGCCACGGCGTCGCCGCCCAGCTGAAGCGGCGGCCGCAGGCCAAGGACGGCCTGCACACCTGGATGGAGGTCTACCCGGCCGTGCCGGCCAGTTTTCCGGCCACGCTGGAGGCCGCCGTCGAACAGGCCGGCCTGTCCGCCTGGATCGCCGGCGCGCGCCACACCGAAGTCTTTACGGATGTAATCTCATGTGTTTGATCGTTTTCGCCTGGAAGGTCATCCCGGCCGTGCCGCTGGTGGCCGCCGCCAACCGCGACGAGTTTTACGCGCGCGCCAGCGCGCCGGCCGGCGCCTGGCCGGACCAGCCGCAGATTTTTGCCGGCCGCGACCTGAAGGCCGGCGGCAGCTGGATGGGCATCAGCCGGGGCGAGGCGGCGACACAGTCGTCGCGCTTCGCCGCCATCACCAACATCCGGGCGCCGGCCGAGCACAAGCCGGACGCGCCCTCGCGCGGCCACCTGGTGGCCGACTACCTGGCCGGCAATATGACGCCGCAGCAGTATGTTGAATCGATCCGCGCCGGCAGCGAGGCCTACAACGGCTTCAACCTGGTGCTGGCCGACCGCGACACCCTGATCTGGTTCTCCAACAAAGGCCAGGGCGACCCGCGCAACGGCCAGCCGCTCGAGCCCGGCGTCTACGGCCTGTCCAACGCCCTGCTCGACGCGCCGTGGCCGAAGGTGCTGAAGACCAAGGCCCAGTTCGCCAGTCTGCTGTGCCTGGGCGCGCCCGACGACGCCTATTTCGAGATGCTTTCCGACACCACGCTGGCGCCCGACATGCGCCTGCCGGAGACCGGCGTGCCGCTCGACCTGGAGCGGGTCTTGTCGGCGGTGCGCATCGAAACGCCGGGCTACGGCACGCGCACCTCGACCGTGGTCAAGCTCTACGCCGACGCCCCGGCGGTGCTGCACGAAGTGCTGGTCCAATAGCCTAGTCCCACGCCCCCCGAAAAGGACCGAGAGCCGGGGTCAGTGCCGACATTCGGACACAAACACAGCAGTTGTAGCGCTTGCAGGCGAATGCTACGGTTGAGCTCGTGTCTGAATGTCGGTATCTGACCCCGGGGCTACGGGGCCTGGCACACGCATGTGTCCGATATGAGCGCGGGTTTGTTGAAGATCAAACACCGTAGCCGATTCGCTTGGCCGCCTCGCTGGCGGGGCTATCGTGTGGCTATCGCCTGCCCATTGGGAGTGGATCATCATGGCCAAGAGTACAACAACACCAGCCAACGCGCCAACGGGCGCGCCCGCCAGCGGATTCGACCGGATCAGGGGCTGGGTCATCGGTCTGACCGGCGTGCTGGTGGTGCTGCCGGCGCTACTCAACGGCGGGCTGGACATCTACGCCGCGCTGGCCAAGCTGCCCAAGACGGAGTCGGAGCGGCTCAACGTCGAGCTGTTCAAAAAATACTTCAACAAGCAGCCGGTGGCCGCCTTCCCCGTGCCGATCCGCCGCACCGACGGCACGGTCGAGGTGCGCTTTTCGGTGTTCGACGAGGGCGATATTTTCGTCGAGTTCGGCAAGTTCACCCAGTGGTTCCCCTTCCCCAAGAACGAGACGGCCGGCGTCGGCCTGTCCTTCCTCGGCCTGGCCCACGCCGAGCAGACCAGCAAGATGCGCGGCCTGGGCCAGTACAAGCAGCAGGAGGCCTATGACGCCAGCGGCAACGTGGTGCGCGAACGGCAGTGGGAGAATGGCGTGCGCGAGTGGCAGCGGCTGAACCCGCGCACCGGGGACATTCTGGAGAAAAAGGTCACGCGCGTGCCGGCCACCGGCGCGGCCAAGCCCGCCGACGAGCCCAGCGCGGGTGCCAACGCCGGTGCCAGCGAAGTCAACAAGCGCGCCACGCTCAGCCAGTTCGCTCCGATCGACCTCGAGGCGCTGCTCAACGCGCCCCGGCCCGTCCCGAACACCGCCAAAGCGGCCAAACAGGGCTCAAGCTGCGTCACGCCGTCCGGCAGCTGCGGCCTGCTGTACCCCTTGCCGCCGGACAGCGCCTGTAGCTGCGAAAACGCTTACGGCAGCGTTGCCGGCCGGTCGAAGTAGTCATCCGGGCCGGGCCATCCGTCGCCGTCCATCGGCCGAAAGCTCTACTCCGAAATAGTTATTGTGGGAAAGTAAATAGCAAGTTTATACTTTGCCGGCAGGCAACAGCAAAAAGCCCAGCCGCACACCCACCGCAAGCGCAGCTATTTTCCGGAGAAACGCATGGATAGTCAGAGCAATCAAAACATCGCCATCATTGGTCTTGGACGTGTTGGATCGGCATTTCTCACCGAGATGTTGAAGAAGAAACGCGGCGGCGTTCACCTGACCCACGTCGCGGAGAAGATGGACACGCCGGGCAAGGCCCAAGCCGTCGCCGCCGGCATCGCCGTGGTCGGCCTGGACGAGCTGGTCGCACTGGGCGACAAGCTCGACGTCATCTTCGACCTGAGCGGCCTGCCGGAAGTGCGCAACGAACTGCGCCACAAGCTCGCCGCGGCGGACAACCACCACACCGTCATCGCCTCGGAAACCATCGCCCGGCTGATCGGGGCGCTGATCAGCGACCACGCCATGCCCGTCATCGAAGGCCGCAAGACCGGCTACTAAGCCGACATCGAAGCCGACATCGCGCCGCCGGGTACATAGGCGGCGCCACCCTGCCCCGCTCGCCCGCAGCCAAAATCAGGCAAACGTCAGCTGCATCTGGATGTGGGCGATGCCCGCCTCGAAGAATTCCTCGCCGTCGATAACGAAACCGTGCCGCTGGTAGAACGGCGCGGCCTGGGTCTGTGCGCTCAGCACCACCTTGCGGTCGCCGCGCGCCTTGGCCTGCGCCATCAGGGCTTGCAACAACTCGCCACCGACACCGCTCCCCCGCGCGACCTTGCGCACCGCCATGCGGCCGATATGCCCGTCCGGCAGCAGCCGCGCGGTGCCGATGGGCATGCCGGCGGCATCGTAGGCGACGGCGTGCAGGCAGACGGCGTCCATGTCGTCGAGTTCGATCTCGGCCGGCACCTTCTGTTCGTCGACAAAGACTTCGAAACGGATGAGTTTGGCATCGGCGCTCAGGGCGTCCCAGTTGCCGAAATGGATGTCGTGCTTGCTTGTATTGGTCATGTAGCTTGGGCAAAGGGTGGCGAAACGGCGATTGTCGCACGCCGCCCGCGCCGGATGGAAGCGGCCCAGCATCGGCCGCCAAATACTCACCCCTCCGCCCGGATAGCCATTACTTTCTAGCCATCCCTTTAGAACAAGGTCTGCTGCAAACTGGTCAGCGTGGCGAAGTCGTCGCGCAGGAAAGGCAGGATGGCGTCGGCCACCGGCTGCAACTGCCGCGTCAGGTAGTGCTCGTAGTCGATCGGCGCGCGGCGCACCTCCAGCGGCTCCGGCCCGGCCGTCGTCATCACATAGCGTATCCAGCCGCCGCGCTGGTACTGCAGCGGCCGTCCGTGGCGCCGGTTGTACTCGTCGGCGATGCGCGCCGCCCGCACATGCGGCGGCACGTTGCGCTCGTATTCCTCCAGCGGCCGGCGCAGCCGCTTGCGGTAGACCAGCAGCTCGTCGAACTCGCCGGCCGCCGTGCGCCGCACGTAGTCGCGCAGGTAGTCCTGATAGGCCTCGCCCTTGAAGATGCGTTGGTACAAGGCCTGCTGGAACTGCTGCGCCAGCGGCGTCCAGTCGCTGCGCACCGTCTCCAGGCCCTTGTAGATCATCTCCTCCGTGCCGTCCGGCTTGCCGATCAGGCCGGCGTAGCGCTTCTTGCTGCCCAGCTCGGAGCCACGGATGGTCGGCATCAGGAAGCGGCGGTAGTGCGTCTCGTACTGCAACTCGAGCGCGCTGTCGAGGCCGAACTCCTCGCGCAGGTGGGCGCTCCACCACAGGTTGACCTGGGCCACCAGCGCGCGGCCGATCACGCCGGCCTGCTCGTCGTCGTGGGCGTGGCCGAGCCAGACGAAGGTCGAGTCGGTGTCGCCGTAGATCACCTGGTAGCCCTGCGCCTCGATCAGCGCGCGCGTGCGGTGCATGATCTCCTGGCCGCGCAAGGTGATCGACGAGGCCAGGCGCGGGTCGAAGAAGCGGCAGCCGTCCGAGCCCAGCACGCCGTAGAAGGCGTTCATGATGATCTTCAAGGCCTGCGACAGCGGCTTGTTGTGCTCGCGCTTGGCCGTCTCGCGGCCCTGCCAGATCTGCTTGACGATGGCCGGCAGGCAATGCTTGTCGCGCGCGAAGCGGCCGCCACGGAAGCCTGGCACCGTCGCCGCCTCGTCCGCCATCGCCGTGCCGACCACCAGACCGACCGGGTCGATCAGGAAGGTGCGGATGATCGAGGGGTACAGGCTCTTGTAGTCGAGCACCAGCACCGAGTCGTACAGGCCGGAGCGCGAGTCCATCACGTAGCCGCCCGGGCTGTTGTCGCCCACCACGTCGCCCAAGTTCGGCGCCACATAGCCCTGGCGGTGCATCATCGGCATGTACAGGTGCTCGAAGGCGGCCACCGAGCCGCCGCTGCGGTCGGCCGCCAGGCCGGTCACGCTGGCCCGCTCCAGCAAAAAGGTCAGCAGCTCGGTCTTGGCGAAGATGCGCGTGACCAGCTCGCAATCCTTCAGGTTGTAGCGCGCCAGCGCCGGCTTGTCCTCGGCGAAGCGGCGGTCGATCTCGGCCATGCGGTCGTAGGGATTGTCGATCGACTTGCCCTCGCCCAACAGCGCCTGCGACACATGCTCCAGGCTGAACGAGGGGAAACTCCAAGTCGCCGACTTGAGCGCCTCGATGCCGTCGATAATCAGGCGGCCGGCGGCGGCGGCGAAGAAATGCTGCTGCTTGCCGCCGTGCTCGCGCCACTCCATCTCGCTGCCGTCGCGGCCGAAGCGCAGCGGCATGTTGTAGCGCTCGGCGTGCTGGCGCAGCACGCGCAGGTCGAACTGCACCAGGTTCCAACCAATGATGGCGTCCGGATCGTGCCGCTCCATCCAGCTGTTCAGCCGTTCGATCATCTGCGCGCGGCTGTCGCAATACTCCAGCGCGAAGTCGAGCGCGCCGGCCTCGGCGTTGGGCGGACCCAGCATGTAGACCTGGCGCTGGCCGCAGCCCTCCAGCGCGATCGAGTACAGCTCGCCGTGGGAGGTGGTTTCGATGTCCAGCGACACCAGCCGCAGCGTGGGCCGGTAGCCGGCCGCTGGCCGCAGCTGGCTGTCGAGCAGCGGCCCCTTGGTGCCGGCGCCGGCGTTGCCGTCGAAGCTGACCGGCGCGGTGATGAAGCGTTCCATCAGGTAACGCTCGGGCGGCCGCACGTCGGCCTCGTAGACGTCGACGCCGTACTCGCGCAGGCGTTTCTCCAGCTTCATCAACACGCGGTATTGGCGGCAATACAGGCCCAGCACCGGTCGGTGGTGGAAATCGGTCAGCGCCAGCGGCCGCAGCTCGCAATGGCGCTCGCCGCGCAGCACCAGTTCGGCCTGCTCGCGTTGCTCGGCAGGGATGAAGGCCACCGACGTCTGCGGCGGCAGGCGCAGATGGCGCGGCCCGTCGTCGGTCGCCAGCCAGAAGTCGACCTCCGTGCCGGCGGCCGTGTCGCGCCAGTGTCGGGTTAGTAAGAAACCCAAAAAGCCCTGTTGTGGTTGATCCAAGGTACTACCTTCAAAGCGCCGCTCAGGCGTGTTCTTGCTTTATTTTCTGATGCTGTTTCGCATGGCGCCGCCGGCTGCGCACGGGCGGCGGCCTCGCATCTTAAAGCAAAGCGCGGCCGCGCGCTGAGCGATCTTTACAGGGTGGCAACTTGCGGCGCCGGCTGGCTTGCCCGCCGGCTCAACAGCGCCAGGCCCAGCACGCCGCAGGCCGTGAGCGCGACGGCGATCATCTCCGCCTGGGTGGCGTGGATGCCGGCGAAGTCGAGCACCGGATTGACGCGGATCTGCTCGATCAGCAGCCGTTCCAGGCCGGCCAGCACCAGATAGACCGAGAACAGCCAGCCGGTTTTGAACGGATGCTTGCGCAGCGCCCACAACAGCGCGAAGCAGGCGAAGGCCATCAAGGTCTCGTAGATCGGTGTTGGATAGACGCCGGGGGCGGCGATCAGTTCACCGTAGATATTATTGTCGTAGGTCTGCGCCCAGGCCCAGGTGGGCAGCCAGTCCGGCTTGAGGGCCATGTTGGCCACGCCGCCCCAGTCGCCGTCGCCGGAGATTTGGCAACCGATGCGGCCGATGCCGTAACCCAGCATCATGGCGCCGGCGGCGGCGTCCAGCAAGGGACGCGGCGACAGGTTCCAGCGCTTGACGAACAGCATGCCGGTCAGCGTGCCGAAGATCAGGCCGCCGAAGATGCTCAGCCCCGAGCGGCTGAAGATCATGTCCCAGGGCGCGGCGACAAAGCTGTCCAGATGCTCGAAGATGTGGAAGACGCGGGCGCCGAGCACGCCGGCGATCAGCACCGCGATGGTCAGGTCGGGCACGATGTCTTGCGGCGGCTTCTCGACCAACACGGGCGCGCCGTCCGGGCCCTTGACGTGGCGCCAGGCCTTGCCCAGGCGGCCGGCCTGGTACAGCCGGCGCATCTCCACCTTCATGCAGGCGCCGGCGGCCAAGGTCGCCAGGGCGACCAGCAGGCCGAAGGTGGCCAACGGCATGGGCAGGTCGTAGCCGGTGTAGGCCTTGATGACATCGCTCAAATACGGGTACGACATGAATTGATCTCACTTCATCGATGAGGGTGGCGCCGGAGCGGGAGCCGAGAATGTAGCACGTCCGGCCCGACAAAACGGAGATGGTCGCAAACCTTCAGCCACGATTAAGCCGTGGCCAACGCCGGCCTGTTTGGCGGCAAGCCCGCACCAGATGTCGTTTGCCGCCACCTCGCGCGCAGGCGATCATGCGCGGAAGGTCATCCCCCGCTGCGAAACTTTGCCGACGCGGCTTACGCCAGCACCGCGCTTACCGGTCTACGCGACGAGAACGGAAGCGCCGGCCCGTAGCCAAAGCGCATCACGATATCCGGTCGGCGCCCGGGCGCGCCAACCAGGGCGGCGAGTTCCGCTCGCAGGCCGGCCACCTCCACGGGCTGGTTGATAAAGGCGTGCTTGAGGCCGAGCGCGGTGGCGGCAAGCGCAAAGCGCTGGCAGGCCATACCGGCAAGCACCCAATGCTCGGGATCATTCTTCTGCGCGACGAACACCGCGACACCGGCCGATGACGCGATCTGTCGGGCGTATTTGTCATTCTCGGCCGCCGCCTTAAAGCCGACATCGAACAGCACCGGCCCAAGCCACGCCGGCATGGGCGGATTGCCGCTCGAGGCGCTGAACAAGCCGTCGCCGGTCCGCATCGCTTGTCGAGGACTGAAACGCAGCCACGTTTTCAGTTCCCGCATGAAAGCGGGGTCCGCCATCTGCGTGCTGTTGCCGGCCACGACAAGATCGCGCACGCGATCCATCCGCGGCCGATCCGAAATGAGGTGCAGATCGACGCCTGGTAGCGCTGCGGCCCTGGCCAGCGTTGCCAGCTCCGCCGCGCTGACGGGCTTGCCGTCATAGTCGCCACGGGTTGATTGCCGCTTGGCGATGGCCTCGAACAGCGCAAGCTCGGCGGCCGCGCCACCGCCGAACGAGAACACCACCGCGCCTTGCTGGGCCGGGTTGAAGCTGAGCTCGCCGGGCCTGCCGCCCATCGCCGCTGCGACGCCCAGATTTGCCGCCGCGCAGCCCAGACTCGCATACAAATGGTGGTTGTCCGGGTCCACGGCGGAAAGCTGCCGCGCCAGATCGGGGTGGATTTCAATCCCGCTCGGCTTGATCTTAAACCGCCATGGCTGAGTGTTGTGGCTGTTCGCCGCAAGCGCTGCGCAACGTACCAACTCGCTCGTTTCCGGCCTACGTGCTAACGCTGCGCGGCTTGCCGCAATGGAAGAGTTGTATTCCTCCATGGAGCCCATGCTACGCATTCCGAGATAAGCGCCACCAACGCCGGCCAGCGCCACGGCGCCGCCGCCCAGCAGGATTGTTCGTCTGTTCAGCATAATAGTCAATGTCCCCAGCTAGATCGAAGTGCTGCTCTTGGTATCATGCCAACTTTGAGGCTATGATCACACCATCAATTCTACCGGATAGCTTTTCATGCTAGATATGTGCAACACGGCCGACGCGGCCAGGTGGCTTAGGCCACCTTCTGCAACTTGCTGCTGTACATAGCCTGGTCGGCATAGCGTAGCAACTGCTGCACGTCGTCGCCGTGCTCGGGGTAGTGCGCCACCCCGATACTCGCTGTGATAGCCAGACTAATGCCATCGGGCAGCAGAATGGGGGCCAACAGCACCTGGTGGATCTTCTCCCTGATCTGCGCAGCATCCTCGGGCACCAACATTTCCTCCAGGATGATGACGAATTCGTCGCCGCCGAGACGCGCCACGGTATCTGCTTCCCTTACGCATTCCTTCAGGCGCTGCGCCACTTTTCGCAGCAGCAAGTCTCCGCAGGCATGACCAAAGGAATCATTTACTTCCTTGAATTTGTTCAGGTCGATGAAGAGCAGCGACAGCATGCTCTGGTGGCGCTGCGCCCGGACCAGCGCCATCTCGAGTCGGTCGTGGAACAGGCGCCGGTTGGGCAGTTGGGTCAGCTCGTCGTGCTGCGCCATAAAGCGCAGACTGCCATGCAACTGCTTGCGCTGGATCGCCGTCGCCACCTGCTTGGAGACGAACATCAGCAAGTCTTGGTCGCGGTCGGTGTAGCTGTCCTGGCTTTGTCCGCCGCTGCTCTGCAACAACAGCACACCGATCAGATCCTGGGTGGTTGCCAGGGGTGCGCCAATCCAACAGTCCGGCGCCGGCCCGGCAGCCGCCCGCAACTGCGCCGTCAAGTACGGCAGGGTCGACGGCGTAATGCGCACCGGCAGACCGCTGCGCAACACTTCCTCGCCCAGCAGGCGCGCCAGCGGGTGCGGCGGTGCGGGACCGTCAGCGTTCGAATGATAGGTGAACTGCAGGGGCTGGCCGTCCGGCCCCCGCAAGGCGACCCCGAATCCCGGCGCCGGCAGCAGCGCGCCGATGATCTGGTGGACGCGCTCGAACAGGGCCGGTAGGTCGTCGCTCGCGTGGGCCGCCTCGGAGATCGCGTACAAGGCAACCTGCATGGCCTCCGCCTGCTTTATGGCGGTAACGTCGCGTGCCACGGCAACGCGCAACTGGTCCGCCTCGGACCAGCATGCCGACCACATGATGTGGACAATCTGGCCATCCTTGCGGACGTAGCGGTTTTCAAAGCTGGAATTGGCCTGGCCTTCCGTGATGGAGCGCGCCGCCGCCAGTGTGCGGGCCCTATCCGCCGGCAACACCAGATCGATCATTTGCCTGCCGATCATTTCCTGCTGGGTGTAGCCGAAGATGCGTTCACAGGCAGAACTGACGAACACAAAACGGCCGTCGACGTCGACCATGCAGACGGCATCCATCAGCAAGTCAGTGAAGCGGGCGATCGTGGCTGAAAACGACTTTTTCATATCGCTCGATTCTAGTCCAAATTGTCAAACGCAAGCCGGTATCCAAGCGGCTGTTACCAAAGTCCAACAACTTGAGCGCGTTTGACAAGACGGGCTAGATTGGGGAGGGGGAAGATGCCGGCCGCCGGCGTGATCGCCGCCGCCCCATGCAAGTCTCGGCTCAAAGGGCTATGCGCGCGCGTCCACATAAACCCAAGCCGTTCGCCCCGAGGACAGTGGAGCTGAGACGCGCTTGTAGTCTGATACTTCATACTTGTCTGCGTGTGCGAGTTCATCATTCGTCACCTCGTAGACGGTGCCAGCAACGCGGTCTTCCGCAATGCCCGTTTGTTTAACGATGGGATGGTGACTCTTCCCGCTGGTCTTGACCACCTCCTGGTCTTCAATTTTCACCATCGAACGATGAAATCCTAGCAATTGGTCGGCGGTGCCTTGAAGCTCCCGCCCAAAGGTGGCCAGTTGCACATCACACTGTTGGAGCGTTCCATATGAAAAGAGAAGTTGCGTCATCGAGCGGGGTCTCCATTGAAGTAAGGTTGTGGCAAGCTTCCAATGCCTGCGCCGGCTTCGGCGTTAGAATCAGGCCACCGATAGCTCAATATACTCGTAACGGGGTAGTAGTGTTCCCGGACTTCTTCTAGCTGATTTCCTCCAAATAAAACAACAGAGTCCCCCTCTATACGGAGAAAAAAACCTACGTGGCCCTTCCAGCTATTGGGATCATCCCTCGTCAACACGGCGATACATCCAGGGACGGGGCTTTCCAGCGGAATACCCCATTCCAACCATGAGCGAGCCAGTGCTGAACCGGTGCCTGCGATACCGACTTGGGCGAGACACCAATTCATAAAGGATGAACACCATGAAATCTTGTCGTCGTAGCCCCGCAGGTTGGTATGGTAGTTGTACTCGACGATTCTAGGATTGGTCTGTCCGGCTGGGGAGCGCCGTATGCCGCGCTCTCCAAAAGCGGCGGTCATCCAAGGTTGCCCCCCCCGGCTCTCTAGCTCGGCGATGCCAGTCTCAAGACCATCGATGCTTGGCGAGCTCGCCGGTGCGATAAGTGTACAGATCCAAACCATCGGAAACCTTGCTGGCAAGTCCATCGCGTAGAGTTTCAAAAACTGAGATGCTGTCTTACGGATTGATTCAGAATAATATTTAAGACGAGAATGCATGCACCAAGAACCAAACTGAGTGAAATTATCCATGATATATTTTTAAAGCGCAGTGAAATTTCGATACGCTTCCTTGAAAAATATTTACTCATTTCCTACTTAAAAATCTTCCTAGAACAGTCTTCTTGTGGCCGAAAATTGTCACTCCAGTGACTCAAAAACTTTCGTAAACTCAGGTAGTTTTAATTCCACAGCCTTTCTGGCGTACTCATCGCTGCTTAAAGGGCCAAGTACAACGTCCGACTGATTCCCTAAATCTGAGTCACGCAAAGAGTCGACTATAAAATAATCGGTTTTGCTTCTATCCCCAGCGGGATGCTGTTTAGCCACTGCATATCGACCGTTCCAACCGACAGCGAAAACCATCGCATCCACGCGTCCAATCCAAGAGCCTTTGCCGAGACTCCTGCACAATGAGATATTGTCAGCTGTGTCTATCCACAACAGAGCGTATGGGCCAGCACGCCACTCAATGCCCGAATCGAAGAGGCTGCATGAGTTAACGCTAGCTGAGAGAACTAAGGCAATCAACAACCTAAATAGTCGCATCGTCATCTTGATGAGTGTTGTTTCATTGAATATCCGCTACTGGCCGGTTTGCGTCATCGCTAGTTGTACTTCTCATCTAGTGATTCTTTCCAATCTTGGAGAACGCTTACAACCTCTAGAGCATCCTTTGTTGATCCACGCAGGCCCATTCGATTTACAACAATATCTGTCAGATGCTGAGCGATGATTTCCGCCGGGGCCTCATCTTTCACCAGCTTAAATACGTTCGACAAATATGAATAATACTCGTCTCTTGCTTGCGGCACCCCGGATATGCCAATAGGGGCCCCAGATGTAGTGAAGAACCTCATCCACCCTGCGGTAAAGTTCTTCATCCTTCGGCTCCAATTTTGTGCCCATGAAAATTCGTTTCGTTTAGATTTTGAGCGGCGGCTTCTGGCCGATGAAACCAAGGGCGTTCTATTGCTTTTCAGGAGTTTGGAAAACACCCCACTTCCCATCTTTAAACAAATAGAGTGCAGAAGAAATTCTTGAACTTCCACTGCTTGAGTAAAGAAGCGGAATTGCTTTTTGTAACTGGCTTATGGTTCCCTCATCAGACACACGGGCAAATAGAAGCCCCCCTCGCTTGGGAACTGCCACTACAATTCCTTCCGGATACTTTTTGCTCAACGTCATCCAAAAATCATGGTCAAGAAAATAGCTGCTGCCTAGGTCCGGCGATTGGCCGTTGACCTGCATAAGACCGCCTGACCATACTGAGACCTCTGGGCTTCCATACACTCGCTTTATGTTTTTAATCGCGACTTGCAGAGCCTCGCTTGTGCTTAATCCCAGGCTTGAAAGATCCTGAGGTGTGGCATTGCGCATAGACTGTGGTCCGTCGAAGACAAATCGGATGTGCATATCTCCAATGAATTCGAAGTGCGCCATCTCAATTTCAATCTCTTGACCATTAGCCAATCTTGCCCGTTGCTTAGCAGTTGGCACTAAGGTGTCATCGAGTTTATTTCTCCCAATTGACTCACGTAGCACCACCATTAAATTGTCGCGAGACATCTCATTGCCTAGATTGGCGGCTTGCACCAAGGAGGTGGAGCATAGATAAGCGCACGCCATCATTCCAAAAAACGCTCGAAAACACGAAAAGAATTTCAACATTGCTCACCTCTAATATTAAAAATGTGTGCGGCTGCTCCTGGCTGTACCCCGACCTTATGTCAATTGGACCGCATTGCAGTTTCGAGGTGTCGCGTTCTCATGAAACAGGTCCGCCAAATATTCACACAACTCATGTTCAGCGATATCACTTGGCACCACAAAGTCCGCAGGCCTACGTTTCCCGTCAGCCCCAAAATAGAACGCTTGCCACCCACCATCTGAGCCAGTGATTGCGATAAAGGAACCGAAAATATTAAACTTAAATGCTTCCATGTGGATTCCGAGGTTGTACGTTTCAGGCAGATTTTTAGTAAATTTACCACTCTCAGCAATCGTAATTCAAGCCGAACAGTTCAGCATCCACTGCACGCCAAACTGGTCGGTCAACTTACCGAAATAATCGCCCCAAACCTGCGTATCTAGAGGTGTGGTGACTACGCCTCCATTCGCCAATTTGTCAAAAATCTGTTTCGTCAACTGCTTATCATTCATCTGCAAAATATGTGCGGACCCTCGCATTGGCTCCGCATCATCATTATCGGAGGCAAAGAACAGAACACCCGGCCCCTCAAATCTTGCATGCATGATTTTGCCGCGCATGGATTCATTTCGAACCGGCATACCATCAACGCCAAATCGCAGCACGTCGCTAACTCGGCCCAGCCCGCACTGCGTGTAAAACTCCAATGCCTGCTCGCAAGTTGTAGTGAAAAAGAGATAGTTGGACAATTGCATCAATTCATCCTTGTAAATAGCTAGGAATAGGCCGAAGGTTGCTGAATTTACACCATATTTGCCAGCGCAGCCGAAAATCTCAGGCTCGCCAAGGGGACACGCCTATGCCGCCACCCCAGGCCACACCACAGCTTGTGCCACAACAACATTTTCGCCATTGAAGGTCAGTGCCGGCGAACCGTAAAGTACATATCCAAGTGCCAGGGCTTCGCTAACACGACGGCAAAACTTCGCATCGTCTGGACCAGTTAGAACTCGGTACACTGGCAAGTCGTCCGGTGGAGTGCTCATGGTTTGCTGATTCCTATAAATGATTGCTGGCTAGCAGTAGCATTGCCGAAGAGCTCGCTTAGTACAATGCCAATTTTAAGCGTATGATCACGTCGTCAATTCTACAAGATTATTCCCATGCCATTTCGACTTCTCATTGCCCTCCTCTTTGCCACCTCGACCGCCATGGCTGCGCCAGCCACGGAGACCGCGCCGAAACCCTTGATCGATCAGGTCGAGCGCTTGACGGAGCTACTGCGCGATCCATACGCGGTCGGCTATCCGAAGGCGACCATGTTCAAGATGCTGAGTCCGCAAAAAGGCGAGCAACTGGCGCTGACGGTATTTACTGTGGAAGGATTTGGCGGCGGCAACAACCACACCCAGTATTTCGCCATGTTCAGCTACGAAACGGACGAAGACGGAAAGCGGCCCCACTACACCTTGATGGACGTGATTCCCATCGGCGGCAAGGGCTGGCGCGGCGTGACGAGTCTGGCCGCGAAACTGGTGCGTGATCCGAAAACGCACACTGCGGAAATCACCATCCCTGCGCTGGAAGTCGGCCCGGACGATGCACCGAACTTCCCGAGCAAACGGACAACGATCAAGTTGCTACTGAAGAATGGACGGCTTGCCGAAGTTGGCAAGCCCTAAGGTAGATGCGGAATGCGGCTGAAGAAAGCCAAATGATAAGACCTTTGAAGCATATGTCGGCCGGCGGCGACGTTAGCCGCCGCCGGCCGATTCAAGTCTAGCCTCAGGCCTTAGGCGCAGCCTCGCCCAACTTCATCTTGGCCCGCAGGGCCTCGCGCACATGCGGCGTGGCCTTGTACGGATCGCTCGGATTGCGATGCTGCACGATCTCCTCCATGCGCATCTGCACGCCGGCCAGCGCGTCTGGATGCGAGTAGATGTAGAACTGGCCGTCGGCGATCGCCTTGAAGGTCAGCTCGGCCACGTCGACGGCCGATACCTTGCCGGACGACACGGCCTTGTCCGTCATCGCCTGCGAGGCCAGCTGGCTGGCGGTCGGGCACTTGGTCATGCGCACGTCGTCGGGCCGGTTGCGGTGCGACTGGCTGATGCCGGTCGGCACGAAGTACGGGCACAGCACGGAGGCGCCCACCGGTGCGCCGACCAGTTGCAGATCCTGATACAAGGTTTCCGTCAGCGACACCACGGCGTGCTTGGAGACGTTGTAGACGCCCATCGCCGGCGCGTTCAGCAGCCCGGCCATCGAGGCGGTGTTGACAATGTGTCCCTCGAAGGACGGGTCACTTGGCGGCGGCGTCCAGCATCAGCTTGGTGAAGATGCGCACGCCGTGGATCACGCCCCAGACGTTGACGCCCAGCACCCACTCCCAGTCCGCCTCGGTGTTTTCCCAGATCAAGCCGCCCGAGCCCACGCCGGCGTTGTTGAACACCAGGTTCACGCCGCCGAACTCGGCGACGGTGGCGTCGGCCAGCGCCTGCACCTGCTCGCCCTTGCGCACGTCGCAAAGCATGGCGATGACGCTGGCGCCCTGGGCCACCAGCTCCTCCTTGGCGCGGTCGAGCGCGTCGCGCTGCACGTCGGCCAGCACCAGTTTCATGCCCAGGCGCGCCGCCACGTTGGCGAATTCCCTACCCAAACCGCTCGCGCCGCCGGTAATGACGACGACTTTGTCTTTGAATGTTTTCATCAGATCAGTTTCACCAGTTGTTTGCCGAAGTTTTTGCCTTTGAGCAGGCCCATGAACGCTTCCGGGGCGGCGGCCAGGTCGGGCGCCACCGTTTCCCGATACTTGAGCTTGCCGGTCGCGACCAGCATGCCCAGTTCCGTCAGGCCTTGCGGCCAGAATTCCATGTGTTCGGTGACGATGAAGCCGCGCAGCGTCAGGCGGTTGGTCAGCAGGACGCGGGCGTTCTTGATCTCCACGTCGGCGCCGTTGTAGCCGGCGATCATGCCGCACAGGGCGACGCGGGCGAAGGCGTTGGTGCGCGCCAGCGCGGCGTCGAACACCTCGCCGCCGACGTTCTCGAAGATGGCGTCGATGCCGTTCGGCGCGGCGGCGGCCAAGTCGGCCTGCAAATTGCCGGCCTTGTAGTCGACGCAGGCGTCGAAGCCCAGCTCGTTGACGACGTAGTCGCACTTTTCCTTGCCGCCGGCGATGCCGACCACGCGGCAGCCGCGCAGCTTGGCCAGCTGGCCGACCACGCTGCCGACGGCGCCGCTGGCGGCGGACACCGCCACCGTCTCGCCGGCCTTCGGTTGCATGATCTGGTTCAGGCCGTACCAGGCGGTCATGCCGGTCATGCCGACCGGGCCCAGATAGGTCGACAGCGGAATCCGGCTGACGTCAAGCTTGCGCAGCAGGGCGCCGTCGGAGACGCCCATTTCGGCCCAGCCGAACATGCCGGCGACGTGCTCACCGACGGCGAACTTGGGGTTCTTCGACTCGACCACCTGGCCGACGGTGCCGCCGATCATGGTTTCGTCGAGCGGCTGCGGCGCGGCGTAGCTCTTGGCGTCGCTCATGCGGCCGCGCATGTACGGGTCCAGCGAGAGGAAATGGTTGCGTACCAGCACCTGGCCGTCGGCCAGGGCGGGCACCTCCACCGTCTCCAGGCGGAAATTGCTGGCTTTGACTTCGCCGCGCGGGCGCTCGGCCAGGACAATGCGTTGGAATGTCGTCATGTCGATGCTCCTTAGACGGCGGATACGCCGCCGTCCACCGCCAGCGTCTGGCCGGTGATGTGTTTGCCGGCGTCGGAGGCGAACAGCACCGCCACGCCCTTCAAAGTCCTCGTTGTCGCCGATGCGTTGCAGCGGCGCGCCCTTGGCCAGCTCGTCGCTGCCCAGTTTTTCCAGGATGCCCTTGGTCATCTTGGACGGGAAGAAGCCCGGCGCCACCGCGTTGACGGTGATGCCGTAGGCGCCCCACTCGCCCGCCAGGGTGCGCGTGAAGTTGATCACGGCGGCCTTGGAGGTGTTGTAGGCGATGGTTTTCATCGTGCCCGGCGGGTTGCCGCTGAAACCGGCGATGGAGGCGATGTTGATGATGCGGCCGTACTTGCGCGGAATCATCGAGCGCTTGCCGACCGCCTGCGACACCAGGAAGATGCTGCGGATGTTGAGGTTCATCACCTTGTCCCAGGCTTCGATCGGATGGTCCTCGGCCGGCGCGCCCCAGCTGGCACCGGCGTTGTTGATCAGGATGTCGATGTGGCCGAGCTGGCTCATGGCGGCGTCGACCAAGGTGGTGACCTGGGCGTCGTCCTGCAGGTCGGCGGCGACGGCCGTGGCGGTCACGCCCTGCTCGGCCAGGAAGGCCAGCGCCTCGTCCAAATCGGCCTGCTTGCGCGAGGAGATCACCACCTTGGCGCCCTGCTCGCCCAAGGCCAGCGCCATTTGCAGGCCCAGGCCGCGCGAGCCGCCGGTGACCAGCGCGGTCTTGCCGGCGAGGGAGAATAATTCTTGTGTTGTACGCATGTCTCTTCCTTATTGTTGTGGGGGTTGCGGTATCAGATTTCGTAGTCCATGCACTGGCGCGCTTCGCGCACCGCGCCGAAGAATGGTTTGAGTGCCACGTGCGAGGGATGGTTCTGGTAGGCGTCCAGCGCGGCCTTGTCGGTGAACTCCGAGTAGAGGACCACGTCGTAGGTCGCTTCCAGGCCGGGCTGGGCCACCACCGCCTCCAATTTCAGGATGCCGGGCACCAGATCGGCGCAGGCGTCGAGCATGGTTTTCATCTTGGCGGCGTTGCTGGCGCGGTCGGCGCCTTCGGCGTGTTCCTTGAGTTTCCAGAGGACGATGTGCTTGATCATATGTTTTTCGTATCGATTCGTTAGAACCACGCGTTTTGCATATCGAGCGTGGTGGTGTCTATGCTTTCGAGCAGGGCCAGCTGCTGTTCGACCTTGGGCAGTTCCCAGCGGAAGAAGAAGCGGCAGGCCTGCAACTTGCCACGGTAGAAGTCGGTGTCGGCCGCCTTGGACTCGGGCAATTGGCTGGCGGCCAGCAGCGCCTGCTGCAGCCAGATCCAGGCCACCACCACGTGGCCGACCGCTTCCAGGTAGGCGCTGGCGTTGGCCAGCGTCTTGTTCATGTCCCCGGCAGCATACAGGGCCAGCGTGACTTGTTCCACCCGTTGCCAGCTGGACTCCAGCGCGGCGGCGTGGGCCAGCAGCTCGCTGGCGAGCTCGGCGGCCAGCTCGGCCGGCAGGCCGGCGCCAGCGTGGGCCGGCACGGCGACGCTGCCGCGCACCTTGCGCACGGTTTTGCGCAGCTCGCCGCCGAAGGCCTTGAACAGCGCGCCGTCCTGCATCGACACCTTGCGGCCCAGCAAATCCAAGCCGTGGATGCCGTGGGTGCCTTCGTGGATGGCGTTCAAGCGGTTGTCGCGGTAGAACTGCTCGACGTTGTATTCGCGGGTGTAGCCGTAGCCGCCGTGCACCTGGATCGCCAGGCTGTTGGCCTCGACGCACCATTGCGAGGGCCAGGACTTGGTGATCGGCGTGAGGAAGTCGAGCAGGCGGCCGGCGTGCTCGCGCGCCTCCGGCGTCTCGGCGCTGCGTTGCTCGTCGACCAGGCGGGCGCTGTACAGCACCAGGCCGAGGCCGCCTTCAACGTAGGCCTTCTGCGCCAGCAACATGCGCCGCACGTCGGTGTGTTCGATGATGGGCAGTTGCGGCTGGGCCGGGTCTTTCTGCGCCGGATGGCGGCCCTGCGGCCGGTTGCGGGCGTAGTCCAGCGCGTGCAGGTAGCCGGTGTAGCCGAGCACGGCGGCGCCCAGGCCGACGGCGATGCGCGCCTCGTTCATCATGTGGAACATGTTGGCCAGGGCCTGGTGGGCGGTGCCGACCAGGTAGCCGATGGCGCCGCCCTTGCCTTCCGGCAGGAACTTGCCCTCGCCGAAGTTGAGCAGGCAGTTGCTGGTGCCGCGGTTGCCCATCTTGTGGTTCAGGCCGGCCAGCACGACGTCGTTGCGCTCGCCCAGGCTGCCGTCGGCGTTGACCAGGAACTTGGGCACGAGGAACAGCGAGATGCCCTTGACGCCGGGAATCGGCTTGCCGTCCGGGCCGGGGATCTTGGCCAAGACCAGGTGGACGATGTTGCCGGCCAGCTCGTGCTCACCGGCGGAGATCCACATCTTGTTGCCGCGCAGGCGGTACTGGCGCTCGCCGTCGACGCCGGCGGCCGGATCCGGCTCGGCGCGGGTGCTGATGTCGGACAGGCTGGAGCCGGCCTGCGGCTCGGACAGGCACATGGTGCCGAAGAACTTGCCGGCGAACATGGGCTCGACGAAGCGCCGCACCTGTTCCGGCGTGCCGCACTTGAGCAGGGTGTTGGCGCTGCTGATGGTGAGGAAGATGTAGGCGGCGGTGCTGACGTTGGCGCTGGTGAAGTAGGCCGACAGCACCTTTTCCACCACCGTCGGCAGTTGCATGCCGTCGCGCTCGAAGTCCTGGCCGGCGGCCATCAAGCCGGCGGCGCAGAAGGCGTCCAGCGCGGTTTTGACTTCGGGAATGATTTGCACGCGCAGGCAGTTGCCGTCCGGCACGGCGTGCGGCTCCTGCTGGTCGCTCTTCTTGTTGTGCGGGGCGAACAAGTCGGTGGCGATCTGTTCGGCCGTGTCGATGGCGGCGTCGAAGGTTTCGCGGTTGTGGTCCTGGAAGCGCGGGCGGCGGTTCAGCGCCTCCGCGTCCAGCCACTCGTAGAGCATGAATTCGATGTCGCGGCGCGACAGCAGGGTCGATTGCATTCGGGTGCCTTGAGGAGGTGGAATGTGCTGATGGCGTGAGATGGCGTGAGATGGCGAGCTGGCAAACCCGGCGGCGCGCAGCGAGGGTCAGAGCATAGGGTCAGACCCTAGGGTCTGACCCTGAAGCCGTGTCGCGGCCGAGGCCGTTTAGACCACTTCGAACAAGCCGGCCGCGCCCTGGCCGCCGCCGATGCACATCGTCACGACGACGTACTTGACGCCACGGCGCTTGCCTTCGATCAGCGCGTGGCCGGTCAGGCGGGCGCCCGACACGCCGTAGGGGTGGCCGACGGCGATGGCGCCGCCGTTGACGTTGAGGCGGTCGAGCGGAATGCCCAGCTTGTCGGCGCAATACAGCACCTGCACGGCGAAGGCCTCGTTGAGCTCCCACAGGCCGATGTCGGCGACCGTCAAGCCGGCCTTCTTCAGCAGCTTGGGAATGGCGAAGACGGGGCCGATGCCCATTTCGTCCGGCTCGCAGCCGGCCACGGCGAAGCCGCGGAAGATGCCCAGCGGTTGCAGGCCCTTGGCGGCGGCGGTCTTGGCGTTCATCACGATGGCCATCGAGGCGCCGTCGGAGAACTGGCTGGCGTTGCCGGCGCTGACCACGCCGCCGGGCACGGCGCTGCGGATCTTGGAGACGGCCTCGTAGGTGGTGTCGGCGCGGATGCCCTCGTCGGCGGAGATGGTCACTTCGCGGCTGAGCAACATGCCGCTGGCCTTGTCGGCCACGCCCATGACGGTGGTCATCGGCACGATCTCGGCGTTGAACAGGCCGGCGGCCTGGGCGGCGGCGGCCCGTTGCTGGCTCTGCGCGCCGTACTCGTCCTGGCGCTCGCGGCTGATGTTGTAGCGCTTGGCGACGGTCTCGGCCGTTTGCAGCATCGGCCAGTAGATCTCCGGCTTGTGCTCGGCCAGCCAGACTTCCTTGTACATGTGCATGTTCATCTCCTGCTGCACGCAGGAGATCGACTCGACGCCGCCGGCGGCGTAGATGTCGCCCTCGCCGGCGATGATGCGCTGGGCCGCCGTGGCGATGGTTTGCAGGCCGGACGAACAGAAGCGGTTGATGGTCATGCCGCCGGTGCTCACCGGGCAGCCGGCGCGGATGGCGATCTGGCGCGCGATGTTGCCGCCGGTGGCGCCCTCGGGGTTGGCGCAGCCGACCAGCACGTCCTCCACCTCGCCGGCCTCGATGTTGGCGCGGGCGATGGCCGCCTGCAGGGCGTGGCCGCCCAGCGTGGCGCCGTGCGTCATGTTGAACGCGCCCTTCCACGATTTGGCCAAGGCGGTGCGGGCGGTCGATACGATGACGGCATCTATCATGTGAGTCTCCTGGAGGAAAAGTGTTTTGTTTTGTCAGCCGCAAGCCGGGCCCGCGGGTCGCCCCGAACGCCGTGGCGCGGTTTCATGTGCACTGATAAGGATGAGAATAGCATATTTTAGTACGGTCGTTCGCAAATTTTCAGAGAACTTTTTATAGCAGATTTTGCCACGCGCCGCCTTAATATTCTGTAAGCTTTGCGTAAGTTTGGAGCAAGCTTGGCGTAAGCTTAAGCGCCCACACTCAATCAAGCTGATAAAAACGGGGAGAACACCCGAATCCGCTGACGTTGTCCAATAATTACTATAAGGAGACAAACCATGGCAGTTACAACCGGCAGTACGGCGGATGTGCGCAAGATGGGCCAAAAGTCCAATCCGATCACAGCCGAGGAACGCAAGGTCATCTTTGCTTCCTCGCTGGGGACGGTGTTCGAATGGTACGATTTTTACCTGTACGGCTCGCTCGCATCCATCATCGCCAAGCAATTCTTCATCGGCGACCCCACCACCACCTTCATTTTCGCCCTGCTGGCCTTTGCCGCCGGTTTCATCGTGCGTCCCTTCGGCGCGCTGGTGTTCGGCCGCCTGGGCGACATGATCGGGCGTAAATACACCTTCCTGATCACCATCCTGATCATGGGCGCCTCGACCTTCATCGTCGGCCTGCTGCCCGGCTACGCCGCGATCGGCATCGCCGCCCCCATCATCCTGGTCACCCTGCGCATCCTGCAGGGCCTGGCGTTGGGCGGCGAATACGGCGGCGCGGCCACCTACGTCGCCGAACACGCCCCCGAGGGCAAGCGCGGCGCCTTCACCGCCTGGATCCAGACCACCGCGACCCTGGGCTTCTTCCTGTCGCTGATGGTGATCCTGGGCACCCGCCTGGCGATCGGCGAGGAAGGCTTCAACGCCTGGGGCTGGCGCGTGCCCTTCCTGGTCTCGGTGCTGCTGCTCGGCGTGTCGGTGTGGATCCGCCTGTCGATGAACGAGTCGCCCGCCTTCGCCAAGATGAAGGCCGAGGGCAAGACCTCGAAGGCGCCGTTGAGCGAGGCCTTCGCCCAGTGGAAGAACTTGAAGATCGTCATCCTGGCGCTGGTCGGCCTGACCATGGGCCAGGCCGTCGTCTGGTACACCGGCCAATTCTACGCCCTGTTCTTCATGCTGCAAACGCTGAAGATCGACATCGCCACGGCCAACATCCTGATCGCCATCGCGCTGTTGCTGGCGACGCCGTTCTTCATCTTCTTCGGCACCCTGTCGGACCGTATCGGCCGCAAGTACATCATCCTCGGCGGTTGCCTGATCGCCGCGCTGACCTACTTCCCGCTGTTCGCCGGCCTGACCCACTTCGGCAATCCGGCGCTGGAAACGGCCTTGAAGAACTCGCCGGTGGTGGTGGTGGCCGACCCGGCCTCCTGCCACTTCCAGTTCAACCTGACCGGCACCAAGAAGTTCCCCTCGTCCTGCGACATCGCCACCCAGGTGCTGTCGGCCGGCTCGGTCGCCTACACCAAGGTCGACGCGCCGGCCGGCAGCATGGCCGTCATCAAGGTGGGCGACAAGGAGCTGACCTCGTTCAACGCCGCCATGACCGCCGACGGCCTGAACTTCGACGCCGACAGCAAGAAGAAGGAGGCCGAGTTCAAGAAGGAGGCCGGCGCCGCCATCAAGGCGGCCGGCTATCCGGCCAAGGCCGATCCCGATCAGATCAACAAGCCGATGATGGTCTTGCTGCTGTTCGTGCTGGTGCTGTACGTGACGATGGTGTACGGCCCGATCGCCGCCATGCTGGTCGAGATGTTCCCGACCCGCATCCGCTACACGTCGATGTCGCTGCCCTACCATATCGGTAACGGCTGGTTCGGCGGCCTGCTGCCGACCACCGCCTTCGCGCTGGTCGCCTTCAAGGGCGACATCTACTACGGCCTGTGGTATCCGATCGTGATCGCCCTGGCGACCGTGGTGATCGGCACCCTGTTCGTCAGCGAGACGCGCGACAACGACATCTACGCAGCCGACTGATCCGCTGCCGCAGCAAGACGAAAGCCGCCAGCGATGGCGGCTTTTTCATTTCTAGACTGCCGGCGACGTCTCCCGTCGCGTTGACAGCGCTTGCTGTTTGTCGCATGATTATCAGGTCAATTTCGCACTGAGAGGCCGGTATGCGTAAGGCGGAAATTGGATTCAAAGTGGATGAGCAAGTGCTGGCGAACGCCCAGGCCTTTGTGGCGAAACATGGCGGTTCCCTTGATGAGCTCGTCTCCGCCTTCCTCGCGTCGCTCTGCCGCGAAGAAAAGGAACGCGGACCGGCCTTAGACCCATCCACCAGCGTACTAATGGCGGTAAGCAGCGGACGGATTTCAATCTTGGAAGCCGCACGCCAGCTTGAGCTGCCCGACGCGGGTTACGTATTTCAACGTTTGGCCGCCCTGGGCCTGCCTCTACCTCGTCTGTCCGAGGAGTTCACTCGTCAACAATTGGAGCAGGCGCGCAACGCCCTTGACGGTTGCTTGATTGAACCTGAAGTGACGGCGAAAATACCCAGTGAACCCAGCAAACCATCTGAGCTAGCATAAACCGGCATGAGCCAGTTGCTCATTCCCGACTCTGGGCCACTGTTCTCCTTGGCCGCCGGGAATTTGTTGGGCTTACTTGCTCGTTTCCGAGTTGGCATCAGCGACATCGTTCGTGAGGAAACCATTGATCGCGGATTTGGAACGAATCCCTCGATCGAAGCCCAACGTTTGCTTTCCTATTACACGCAGAACGCAGCGCACATCAGCATTTTCCAAACACAAGTTGGCATGCAGATTCGAGAGGCAAGGGCTCTCGATCCAAATTACCAAACTCCGCGCAATCTTGGCGAGCTTTCCATACAAAGCTTGCTCATCGACCTGCAGCTGAACACGAGAGGCACACATCCGGTTATCCTCTTCGAGGATGCTTGGTTTCTCAAAAATGCGACCTCCCTGGC
Source organism: Rugamonas sp. DEMB1 (assembly GCF_029834475.1). GTDB lineage: Bacteria > Pseudomonadota > Gammaproteobacteria > Burkholderiales > Burkholderiaceae_D > Rugamonas > Rugamonas rubra. The sequence goes on from NZ_CP122407.1 coordinate 3,114,824, forward strand.
AAAGCCTTACACGCTTCTCAGTACGCAAGCCTTCCTTGAATATGCAGAGCAAAAACACTGGATAAAGTCGGCCAATCAGGCGCGACAATCCATCGCCAAGGTTCGACCAGGCGCATTTACTGCGAGCGAGGTCATTCATCAGAAGCCAAGCTCGCCGTAAGTACGGGGACTTGGATTCTAGCTCTGCTCGGCCACCTCGTGCTGGTACATCAGGCGGTGCTGCTGGAAGGCCTCGCCGATGCAGTTGCGCAGCAGCTCGTCGTTCCACGGCTTGGTGAAGAAGCGGTAGACGGCGCCCCGGTTGATGGCGTCGATCACCGACTCCAAATCGGTGTAGCCGGACAGGATGATGCGGATGGTCTCCGGGTACAGCGCCTTGACCCGGCTGAGGAACTCGGTGCCGCTCATCTCCGGCATGCGCTGGTCGGACAGCACCACCTGCACCCGGTGCAGGGCCAGCAGGGCCAGCGCGTCGGCGGCGTTGTTGGCGGTGAGGATGCGGTAGCCGTCCGGCCGCAGGGTGCGCGACAGCGCCTTGACGATGTTGACCTCGTCGTCGAGGATCAACATGGTGCGCTCGGCGCTGTCGCTCGGCAACGCCAGCCTCTTGTGGGCGGCCAACATCTCGGCGAAGGCGGCCGGCGCCACGGCCTTGCTGAACAGGAAGCCCTGCATCTCGTCGCAGTGTTGCCGCCGCAGGTAGTTCATCTGCCCCTCGGTCTCGACGCCCTCGGCGATGACGTTGATGTGCATATTGTGCGCCAGGCCGATGACGGCGTTGCAGATGGCCGCGTCGTCGGGCACGGTGGTGACGTCGCGCACGAAGGAGCGGTCGATCTTCAGCTGGTCGATGGGGAAGCGCTTCAAATAGCTCAGCGAGGAGTAGCCGGTGCCGAAGTCGTCGAGCGAGATGCCGACGCCGAGCAGCTTGAGCTCGGCCAGGATGGCGACGGCGGCCTCGACGTCGTGCATCACCGCGCTCTCGGTCACCTCCAGCTTGAGCGCGCCGGGCGCCAGGCCGTTGCCGCTGAGCGCGGCGCGCACCACCTGCACCAGGTCCTTCTGGTGGAATTGCCGGGCCGACAGGTTGACCGCCACCGGCGGCACCGCCAGGCCCTGCTCGCGCCAGGCGCGCAGCTGGGCGCAGACGTTGTCGATGGCCCAGGCGCCCAGCGGCAGCACCAGGCCGGTCTCCTCGGCCAGGCGGATGAACTCGGTCGGCGCCACCATGCCGCGGGTCGGATGGCGCCAGCGCATCAGCGCCTCGGCGCCGGTGATGTTGCCGTTGGCCAGGCTCACCTGCGGCTGGTAGTGCATCAGCAGCTCCTCGCGCTCGAGCGCCTGGCGCAGGTCGGCCTCCATCGAGAAGCGCGCCGCCATGCGGGCGTTCATGGCCGGCGCGAAGAAGCGGAAGGTGTTGCCGCCCAGGCCCGTTGGCGTCCTGCATGGCCAGGTCGGCGGTGCGCAGCAGCGCCGCCGGGTCGGCGCCGTCGTCGGGGAACAGGCTGATGCCGATCGAGGCCAGCGGCCGCACGTTGGGCGGGCCGCCGGGCAGCGGCTGGCCCAGCCGCGCCAGGATGGTGGTGGCCAGCGCGCCGGCCGCCGCGCCGGACTCGACGCCGGGCAGCAGGATGACGAACTCGTCGTTGGCCGGCCGCGCCACCGTGGCGCCCTCGCCGGCCAGCGACTCGAGCAGGCGGGCCACCTCGGCCAGCATCTGGTCGCCCACCTTGTGGCCGAAGTTGTCGTTGACGTCGCGGAAGCGGTCCAGGTCGACGAACAGCGCCGCCAGCTGCTTGCCGCCGATCCTGGCCTGCTCGGCCGCCTGCGCCAGCCGGCCCTCCAGGGTGACCCGGTTGGCCAGCCCGGTCAGCGTGTCGAAGCTGACGCGGTGGTCGAGCAGGGCCTCGATGCGCTGCCGCTCGGCCGCCTCGCGCACGCGGGCGATGCCGTGCTCCAGGTTGCGCAGCAGCTCGCCCAGCAGCGCCAGCTCGGCGGCGTCGAAGCGGCCGACGGCGCCGTCGTACAGGTTGAGCGCGCCGATCACCTCGTCGCCGCAGCACAGCGGCATGGCGACGCAGGACAGCAGCCCGCGCGGCAGCGCGCCGCCGCGCCAGGCGGCGAACAAGGGGTCGTGGGCGACGTCGCTGGTGGCCAGGATGCGGCGCTGGACGATGGCGGTGCCGGCGGCGGCGCGGCGGCGCACGTCCTCGCCCCAGCTCAGCTTGAGCTGGTCGACATAGTCGCGGTCGCTGCCGCCGTGCGCCACCGGCTCGATGCGCTGCTCGGCGTCGCGGCGGGCGTAGCCTATCCAGGCCAGGCGGTAGTGGCCGGCCTCGACCAGCGCCCCGCAGAAGGCCTGCAGCATCGCCATCTCGTCGACGGCGCCGGCCAGCGCCGCGTTGCAGGCGCCGCGCAGCGCCACCACGCGCTCCAGCACCAGCAGGCTGGCGGCCTGCTGGTGGCGCACGTCCTCGTTGTGGCGGGCGTCGACGGCCAGGTCGTTGAGGGTGTTGACCAGCTGCTCGAACTCGCTGGCGCTGTTGACCTGCAGGCGCTTGGGCAGCTTGCCGTCGGCCACGTCGCGGGCGAAGGCGACGCACTCGCGCAGCGTGCGGTCGATGCCGCGCACCACGCCGAAGGCCAGCATCAGGCCGATGCCCAGCGCCACCAGCGGCGCCAGCAGGGCCAGCAGCGTGGTCTGGTGGCGCAACCAGCCCAGGCGCCGCTCGCCGGCCAGGCCGGCCTCGGTGGCGTGTTCGCTCAGCGCGGCGATGCGCCGGGCCAGTTGCGCATAGGCGCCGGCCTGGTAGCTGAGCAGGCCGATGTCCTGCGCCTCGCTGCGCAGCGGCTCGGCGGCCACGGCGGCGGCCAGGCGCATGTTTTCGCGCACGTCGCGCAGCGCCTCGAGCCGCGCCGGACCATCGACGGCGCCCGGCAACAGCGCCGCGCTGGCGCGCAGGCTGAGCTCGACGATGCGGTTGTCGCGCTCGATAAAGCCCTGCAGCGCGGTGGAAAGGTATTGCTGGCTGGCGGTGACCGCCAGTATCGCCAGCAGCACCGGCGCCACCAGGGCGGCCATGCCGACCAGCAGGCGGGTGCGCAGGCTCAGTTGCTGGAACTTCTGCTGGAACTCAGCGAGTGCTGCCATGGCGCGGGGCTTTCATCGGGTGGCTCCTGTTTGACAAGGCGCAGAACATGCGCGGAAAGATGAACCTCAAATCAATCTTACCCCGTTTTTATTTCGCCAATTGCCTGTTAGAAGGCCACCGCCTTCCGCGCAACACTAGCAAGAAAAAAGCCGCTATCGCTAGCGGCTTGGAATTTTTCGTACTAGTATTTACAGATTCAGCCGTTGAAGGACTTGCCCTCGGCCGCCAGTTTGACCAGCAGCGGCGCCGGCCGCCAGGCCTCGCCGTGGTGGCCCTTGGCGTACTTCTCGATCGCCGCCAGCACGTTGGGCAGGCCGACCGTGTCGGCGTAGAACATCGGGCCGCCGCGGAACAGCGGGAAGCCGTAGCCGGTCAGGTAGACCATGTCGATGTCGGAGGCGCGCATGGCGATGCCCTCCTCGAGGATCAGCGCCGCCTCGTTGACCATCGAGAACACCAGCCGCTCGACGATCTCCTGGTCGCCGACCTTGCGGCGCGCCACGCCCAGCTCGGCCGAATGCTGCACGATCATGGCGTTGACCAGCTCGGACGGATAGGCCTTGCGGTCGCCCGCCTTGTAGTCGTACCAGCCGGCGCCGGTCTTCTGGCCGTAGCGGCCCAGTTCGCACAGCAGGTCGGCGGTCTTCGAATAGCTGATCTCCGGCGATTCCACATAGCGGCGCTTGCGGATGTACCAGCCGATGTCGTTGCCGGCCAGGTCGCCCATGCGGAACGGTCCCATGGCGAAGCCGAACTTCTCGGCCGCCTGGTCGACCTGCTCCGGCAGGCAGCCCTCCTCCAGCAGGAAGCCGGCCTGGCGGCTGTACTGCTCGATCATGCGGTTGCCGATGAAGCCGTCGCACACGCCGGACACCACGCCGGTCTTCTTGAGTTTTTTCGACAGCGCCAGCGTGGTCGCCAGCACGTCCTTGCCGGTCTTGGCGCCGCGCACGATCTCGAGCAGCTTCATCACGTTGGCCGGGCTGAAGAAGTGGGTGCCGACGACGTCCTCGGGCCGCTTGGTGAAGTTGGCGATCTGGTTCAGGTCCAGGGTCGAGGTGTTGGAGGCCAGGATGGCGCCCGGCTTCATCACCTCGTCGAGCTTGCGGAACACGGTTTCCTTGACGCCCATGTCCTCGAAGACGGCCTCGACGACGATGTCGGCCTGGCCGATCTCCTCGTAGGACAGGGTGCCGCTGATCAGGGCCAGGCGCTGGTCGAACTTCTCCTGCGTCAACTTGCCCTTCTTCATGGTGTTCTCGTAGTTCCTGCGGATCGTCGCCAGGCCAGTTGTCGAGCGCCTCCTGCTTGGTTTCCAGCAGGATCACCGGGATGCCGGCGTTGACGAAGTTCATCGCGATGCCGCCGCCCATGGTGCCGGCGCCGATCACGGCGGCCTGCTTGATGGCGCGGGTCGGCGTGTCGGACGGCACGTCCGGCACCTTGCTGGCGACGCGCTCGGCGAAGAAGGCATGGCGCAGCGCCTTCGACTCGGTGGTCTGCATCAGGCCCAGGAAGCACTCGCGCTCGAACTTGACGCCGTCGTCGAACTTCATCGTCACGGCGGCGGCCACCGTCTCGACGCACTTGAGCGGCGCCGGGAAGGGGCCGGACATGGCCTTGACGGTGTTGCGGGAGAACTGCAGGAAGGCCTCGTGGTTGGGATAGTCGACCTTGCGCTCGCGCACCTTCGGCAGCGGACGGGCGTCGGCGACCTTGCCGGCGAAGGCCACGGCGGCGGCCAGCAGGTCGGTGCCGGCGGCGAACACCTCGTCGAACAGCGCCGTCTTGGCCAGTTTTTCCGACAGCACCGGCGTGCCGGAGACGATCATGTTCAGCGCCATCTCCAAACCCAGCACGCGCGGCAGGCGCTGCGTGCCGCCGGCGCCCGGCAGCAGGCCGAGTTTCACTTCCGGCAAGGCGATCTGCGCGCCCGGCAGGGCCACGCGGTAGTGGCAACCCAGCGCCAGCTCCAGCCCGCCGCCCATGCACACGCTGTGGATGGCGGCCACCACCGGCTTGGACGCGCCCTCGGCGGTGGCGATCAGGGTGGCCAGGCTAGGCTCGGCGAGCGCCTTCGGCGAATTGAATTCCTTGATGTCGGCGCCGCCCGAAAAAGCCTTGCCGGCGCCGGTGATGACGATCGCCTTGACGGCCGCGTCGGCCAGCGCCCGCTGGATGCCGTCGACGGCGGCGGCGCGCGTGGCCAGGCCCAGGCCGTTGACCGGCGGATTGTTCAGCGTAATGACGGCAACGGAACCGCTAACTTGGTATTCGGCGCTCATGTCTCTTCCTTGTATTTGGTGAAGTCGATGGGGATGCGAGTAGCTAACTATACCGCATAAAAGAACGGTCGTATTATTTTTTCTACGCCCCCGGCAAGATTTCGGCGATCATCTCGTGGTCGTCGTCCAAGCCCACCTCGACGAAGCCGAAGCTGGCGTAGAAGTCCTTGGCCACCGGGTTCTCCGGGTGGTAGCAGATGGTGATGCGCTCGACGCCGGCGCAGGCGCGGATCTCGGCCAACACCAGCTCCATCGCGCGCCGGCCTATGCCCTTGCCCTGCTGTCGATGGTCGACCATGAACCGATAGATACCGTATTCGCCGACCCGGTCGTTGGACTGCCGGTCGTACATCAAAAACCCGACCAGCTCGGGCCCGGCGTAGATCGCCCGGGCCTGGAAGTCCGGATAGAACGAGGCCTGGGCGATGGAATAGGCATTGCTGGCCAGGTAGTCCTCCTGCTGCTTGAGCAGCGGCAGGTCCATGACGGCTTCGAAGTTCTCTTCCGTCACCGCCGCGAGTCGCACATCCAATTCCATGCTATCTCCTCAGCGCACCATTGGATTCGGCGTCGGCTCGGCGACCTTGCTGAGCAGGTTGCGGTCGACATGGTGGAAGGGCTCGTCCTCCTTGCCGCGTATGAGCATCACGGTGTCCTCCTCGTAGCCCCAGGTGCCGTCGTCGTTGATGGTGACCTTGATGTGGTATTCGGTGGTCTTGAAGCCGTACTCCAGGAAGGGGTTGGAACGGATGCCGTAGGTGTCCGACTCGCGCAGCGCCACCAGTTCGAAGCTCTTGGCGTCCGCCGCCACCACGCCCGAGGCCATGGCGATCTGCCCGCGCGGGATCGCCAACGTCTGGATCACCGTGCTGGTGGCCGGTTCCCACAGCCAGTAGCCGACCTGCTCGTGGTAGGTCTTGACCTGGTCCGGCTTGGTGATCAGGATCAGGTAGCGCAGGCCGTAGAACAGCTGCGGGCCGTTGGTCACCGGGTCGATCGGCTGCAGCTCGATGCGCTCGACATAGGCCTGCTTGCGCGGGCCGTCGGCCTTCGGCTTGATGTCCAGGCCGCGCGTGCCTTCCCACACGCCGGCCATCGGCCGCAGCGGGCCGAGGTTGTTCAGCGTGTTGGTGTCGATGTTGGACGGTTCGGTGAAGACGTCTTCGGAAAATTCGCTCATGGCTTGCCCCTGTTGTTGTGTGTCGTCGGTCGCAAGCATTGTATGCGATGGGCGCGCCGCCTGAACTGGCGCGGTTGGTTTTGGTCTGGATTAGACCACTTTAGCCTCTGACGGAAAAAGACACACCGGCAGCCTACGCCTCGGCGGCACAGCTACCAATCCGCTCACCGGCCCAGGTCGACCACGATGCGGTTGCGGTCCGCCACGCGGGCATACGAGACGGCGCGCCCCAGGCCGCGTATCAACAGCAGCCCGACGCCGCCGACCGGCTGCGCCTCGGCGGCCAGCCCGGCCACCGGCGCGCTTGGCGGTGGCGGGTCGCGCAAGGGATTGAAGGGCGGCGCGGCGTCCTCGAAGGAAAAACAGCTGCCCTGCGCGACCAGCCACACGGCGCCGTCGCCCGCGCCGGCATAACCGTGCAAAACGCTGTTGCGGAACAGCTCCTCGAGTATCAGCTCGGCGCAGCCGAGCCGTTCCGCACCCAAACCGGCGCCGCGCAAGATGTCGGACACATAGGCCTGCACCTGCGGCAGCTCCTCCAGACGGGCGGCAAAGCGCCGTCCCGGCGTGCCGTTTGCGCCACTGTCCGGGTCCAAATCGTTTCCCAATCCGCTCATACAAGCATATTATCGGAATGCTCAGTCGAGGAGAACGACGATGATCCGATTCCGCCACATCTGCATCGCCGCCGCCACACTGCTCGCGCTATATGGGCGGACGCAGGCCGCCGAGCTCCCCGCCGGCATGGTCAAGACCAGCAAGGGCCAGGCCGTCATCGAGCGCGAGGGCAAGCCGTCGCCGGCCCTGCCCGGCGCCGCCTTGATGCGCAGCGACCGCATCGTCACCGGCGCCGACGGCAGCGTCGGCGTCACGCTGCGCGACGAGACGCTGTTGTCGGTGGGGCCGAACAGCCACGTCTGGCTGGAAAAGTTCGCCTTCAATCCGACCACCCACGAGGGCAGCCTGGACGCCTCCGTCAAGCGCGGCACCATGGGCGTCATCTCCGGCAAGCTGTCCAAGCAGTCGCCCGGCGCGGTGCAGTTCCGCACCCCCAGCTCGGTGCTGGGCGTGCGCGGCACCGAGTTCCTGATCGACGTCGGCGCGGGCCAGCCCTAGCATGGGCGCGGCGCTAATCTGGATCGTCTGCGCGCTGGCCGCGCTGGCGCAGTCGCAGCGCGCGCCGAGCGAGCGCGTGGTGCTGCTACCCAGCCAGGACGGCCGCGCCAGCGCCGTCGTCATCGTCACGGCCGCCGGCCAGACCGTGCTGGACCAGCCCTACCTGAGCGCGGCCATCGGCCGCGACGGCGCCGTCACCACCGCCAGCGAGACGGCCGACGCCGTCCAGCAGCGCTACGCCGCCACGCTGGCCGCGCTGCCGCAGCGCGCCGCCGTCTTCCTGCTCCACTTCGACACGGCCACCGAGGCGCTGGTGCCGGAATCGCTCGCGCGGCTGGCGCTGATCAAGCTGGAGCTGGCCAGGCGGCCGGCGCCGGAGATCGTCGTCGTCGGCCACACCGACACCGTCGACACCAGCGCCTACAACGACGAGCTGTCGCTCAAGCGCGCGCTGGCGGTCAAGCAGATGCTGGTGGAGGTGGGCATCGCCGCCGACAGCATCAGCGCCAGCGCGCGCGGCGAGCGCGAGCCGCTGGTGCCGACCCGCGACCGCGTCGCCGAGCCGCGCAACCGCCGGGTGGAAATCCGCGTGCGCTGAGCCGCGCCGGGCCGCGCCGGGCTAAGCGGCGGGTCCGCTCCAGCGCAACACCAACAGCGCCAAATCGTCCGAAGGCTCGGCCGCGCCCACATGCGCGCGCACGTCCTCGCGCACGGCGCGCACCACCTCCGCCGGGCCCGCGCCGCCCCGCCCGGCCAACAGGCTATCCAAGCGCACATTGCCGTACACCCGGCCGGCCGCGTCCATCGCCTCGGTGACGCCGTCGGTGTTCAGGCACAGGCAGTCGCCCGGCAGCAGCCGGTAGCGCTGCACCGGGTAGTCGAAGTCCTCGATGACGCACAAGGGCGGCCCGTCGGCGCCGCGCAGCCGCCCGACGCAGCCGCCGGACAGCAGCCGGGGCGCGTCGTGCCCGGCGTTGCACAGCAAGACCTCGCCGCTGTCGGCGTCGAGGATGCCGGCCACGCAGGTGACGAACAGGCTCTCCGGGTTCTCGCGCAGCAGCTCGCGGTTGGCCTGGTACATGATGGCCGCCATGCCCGCCTCGCCGCGCAGCGCCACGCTCTTCGACAGCGCCTTGGCCACCACCATGAACAGGCTGGCCGGCAGGCCCTTGCCGGAGACGTCGCCGAGCAGGAAGAACAGGCGGCGCCGGTCCAGCATGAAGAAATCGTACAGGTCGCCGCCCACCTCGCGCGCCGGCTCCAGCAACGCGTCCAGCGCGAAGCGGGTCTCGCCGGGGAAGGCGCTGGCCGCCCGCGGCAGGCTGGCCATCTGGATGCGCCGCGCCGCGTTCAACTCGCCGGCCAGCGTGGCCGCCGCCTCGCGCGCCACGCGCAAGGCCCGCTCGCTGCCGTGCCGCGCCCGCACCGCCGCGCCGAACAGGTTGGCCCACAGGCTCAGGCAGACCAGCCCCAGCGCGCCGGCCACGCCGGCGGCGTCGAACAACAGGCCGGCGCGGAACAGCGCCAGGCCGGCGCCGAACAGCAGGCCGGCCAGCGCCGCGCCGAGCGGCAGCGCGCGCAGCAGGCGCAGGCGCGGCAGCAGCCAGACCAGGCCGCCGGCCAGCAGCGCGAAGCACAGCGCCTCGGCCCAGCGCATGGCGGCGGGCCGGCGCAGCTGGGCGCCGTCGAAAAAGCTCTCGATCAGCTGGGCGTGCACGTCCACGCCGGGCAGCAGGTCGCCGCGCGCGTTGGTCTTGTGGTCGGCCAGGCCGAGGCCGGTCAAGGCGACGATGACGATCTTGTCGCGCAGCGCGTCCGGCGCCAAGCGGCCCTGCATCAGGTCCAGCGCCGAGATGTAGCGCTGCGGCGCCGGCGCCGAATAGTTGACCCACACCGCGCCGTCGGCCCGGGTCGCCACGCGCAGGTCGCCCACCGCGATGGCGCGCACGCCGGCCGCGTCGGCGTGGACCTCGACGGCGTCGGCGCCGGTGGCCACCCGCAGCAGCTCCAGCGACAGGCCCGGCAGCAGCGTGCCGCCGACCGCGCCCAGCAGCGGCACGCGCCGCACCACGCCCTTCTCCAGCTCGGCCGACACCAGGCCCTGGCCGCTGGCGGCCGCCTGCAGCAGCGGCAGGCTGCCCAGCGCGCGCCGATAGCGCGGCACGTGCGGCGGCAGCGCGCCCAAGGCGGCGCCCGCCATGGTCAGCCGCACCGGCCAGGCGCGCAGCACGTCGCGGCTGCCGACGGCGGCGTCGTCGAAGCCGGCGACCGCCAGCACCACCGGCGCGCGCCGCATGGCGGCCGCCAGCGCCTGGTCGTTGGACGGCAGCGCCGCCAGGCCGTCGCGCAGCGCGCCCGGCGCCAGCCGCGCCGCCAGCGACTCGGGCGAGGAGGCGTCGGCCTCCGGCATCAGCAGGTCCAGACCGATGGCCAGCGGCCGTTGCGCCGCCGCCGCGTCGATCAGCTCGGCCAAGCGCGTGCGCGGCCACGGCCACTGGCCGTGGCGCTTCAACGCCGCCTCGTCCACGGCGACGATCTGCACCGGCCCGGACTGGCGCTGGCGCGGCAGCAGCAGTTGGTAGCCGTCGAACAGGGCCAGCCGCAACGCCGGCAGCGCGCCGTCGTCCGGCCAGGCCAGCGCCGCCGCCAGCGGCAGCGCCAGCGCGGCGGCCAGCGGCCGACCCCGGCCGGCGCGCGCCAGGTCCAGGGCGCGCGCGGCCCAGCGGCTCAGCCGGCGCGGCATGGGCGCCTAGAGCTCGATTTCCATGCCGTCATAGGCCGACACGATCTTCAACGGCGCCTCGCCGGTGATCTGCGCGTAGCGCCGCGTTTCGGCCAGCACGCGGCCGATCTGCGCGTCGTCGTAGATCGGCTCGTGGTGGAACAGGCAGAGCTGGCGCACCCCGGCCAGCTGGCACAGCTCGACGCCGACCACGTTGCTGGAGTGGCCCCAGTCGGCCTTCACCGAGATCGAATCGGCCAGCGAATACATGGCGTCGAAGATGACCAGGTCGGCGTCGCGGAAGAACTCGACGAAGGCGGCGCCGGCCTCCACGTCGCCCAGCTTGTGCTCCGAGTCGGTGCTGTAGACCATGGCGCGGCCGCCGTGCTCGAGCCGGTAGCCGTAGGAGTCGCCGGCGTGCAGCTGCAGCTTGGCCGTCACGCGCAGGCCGTTGATCTCCAGCGCCACGCCCGGCAGCATGCAGCGGAACTCGATGGTCGCGCCCAGCTGGTCGAAGCTGACCGGGAAGCTGATCGCCTCCTGTTGGCGCCGCATGGCCGTCTCCAGCTGCTCGTGGCAGCCATAGAAGATGATGCGGTTGCCCGGAATGTAGGCCGGCGTGAAGAAGGGGAAGCCCATGATGTGGTCCCAGTGCAGGTGGGACATGAACACATGGTAGGTCTGCGGATTGCCGGCGCCGTAGCGGGCCAGCTTGGCGCCGGCCAGCTGGCGCACGCCGGAACCCATGTCGAGGATGATGTGCTCGCGCGTGCTGGCCGGGTCCCACACCTCCACCTCGACACAGCTGGAGTTGCCGCCGTAGGTGCCGCTGACCTCGAAGCCCAGCTCGTCGTCGAGATAGGCGGCGATCTTGGCGTCGTCGTCCAGCTGGCGGCCGATGGCGCCGCGCAGCGCCGTCTCCAGCTTGGCGCGCACCTGCTTGTGGTTCAGCGCCACCGGCAGCGAGCCGCGCGCGCCCCAAATGCGCGCCTTCATGCCGTCCCGCCCTGCCCGGCCGGCGGCTTGGACGCGGTCGGCAGGTTCAGCGCGGCCAGCGCGCCGGCGCGGTCGGGAAAAATCTCGAACAACATGTCGAAGCGGCTGATGCCGAACACCTCGCGCACCAGCGGCGACAGCGCGGCCAGCGCCATGCGCCCGCCCTGCGCCTTGATCTGGCGGATGGCCAGCATCAGCGCGCGCAGGCCGATGCTGCTGATGAAGTCGACCTTGGACAGGTCCAGCAGCAGCGCCGTGCCGGCCGTGCAGCCGGGCAGAAAGCCGGCCAGGGCGAGCTGGAAGTCGTCGACGTGGGCCTGGTCGACGCGGCCGGCCGGGGTCAGCACCAGCACCCTGCCCTCCTGCTGCGGCGAGAACTCCATCATTGTATACACCCTGCGGTCTGCGGTTGGGGGACGTGCGCCGGCGGGCGGGCCGCCGGCTGCGGTGCAAATAAGTGTAGCAAATCGGCGCCGCAGCTAGTTACCTTTTCGCATCTTTCCCCGCAGCATGCAACAACCCCGCGCTTAGCCCCGCCGCGCCGGACGCGGCAGGCGGGTGAAGCCGTCCTCGCTCCACCCCTCGCTGCCCACGCCGTGGCGCACGAAGAACAGCCCGTCCGGGTCGTAGCGCGCCTTCACCCGCGCCAGCCTGGCATGGTTGCCGCCCCAGAAGGCGGCCTGCCAGTCGGCCAGGAAATAGTCGCTTTCGGACACGTAGGAGCCGGCGCCCGGCGCCACCGCCAACAGCTCGCCCATCGCCCTGCCGATCGCCCGCGCGCGCTCCCTGGCCGGCGCCGGATCGGCGGCGGCGCCCGGCATGCCCGGATACTGCGGCCCGGCGCCGCCGGCGATGATGGCCAGCGCGAAGGCGTCCAGCACCTGCGGGTTCGTCGCCGTGTCGCGCGCCGCGTCGATCTCGGCGGCCGGCGCGCCGGCCAGCCCCTTGTTGAAGTGGAAGCCGACGCGCCAATGGCGGGTGCAGCGGAATATCGCGTCGGCCAAATCGGCCTGGCGGTCCATCCCCAGCAGCGACGCCGGCAGCCACGCCGACTTGTAGCCGTGGATGAACCAGCCGGCCTCGCCCAAGTCGCCCTTCCACTGCGCATGGTGGGCCGGCGCGCCGGGCCGCTCGTCGGCCACCATGAAGCCGGGCGCGTGCTTCTTGAAGAAGTCGGCGTCCCAAAAATGCCGGGCCGGCAAGGCCACCACTTGTAGCTCCTTCTCGAACACATACTCCTCCCGTCCGCGCAACCAGGCCAGCAAGGGCGCCCACACCTCCGCCGCCTGCTGCTGGCTCAGGCCCTGGAAGACCATCGCCACATCGACGCTGTTGCCGGTGTTGAAGCCGATCTGCTCGCCCCAGTGCTGGTTGAAGAGCGCGCCGGCGTAGAAGGCGACCAGCTTGGCGATCAAGGTGCGATAGGCCGCGTCCGACGACGCCTTGACGGTGAAGAAGACCGCGCCGAAGGTCTCCGGCAGCTCGCGCGTGCGCAAGGTCAGCCGGGTGACCACGCCGACACTGCCGCCGCCGCCACCCTTGAGCGCCCAGAACAGATCCGGATTGGTGCGGGCGTTGGCGATGCGGACTGCGCCGTCGGCCGTGACCACCTCCGCCTCCACCAGGCCGGCGGCGGCCGTCCCATACATCTTGGAGAAGTTGCCGAAGCCGCCGCTCTGCACCAGCCCGGCCACGCCGACCGTGGTGCAGCCGCCGCCCTGCACGTAGCGGCCGCCGCGCGTGGTCACGGCGTCGTAGGCGTCGATCCACATCGCGCCGGCGCCCAGGCTGACCGCCGGCTGCGGCGCGGCCGAGCCGGCGCAGCCTTGCGCCACGAAGTCGGCGTGCAGGGTCACATGGTTCATCTGCCGCGTCCACACCAGCAGCGAATCGGGCGCGTCCGAGGTGCCCTGGTAGCTGTGCCCACCGCCTTTGACGACCAGGCGCAGATTGTGTTCGCGGGCGAAGTTCACCGCCGCGACGATGTCGGCCGTGTTCTTGGCGGCCAGCGCGTAGGCGCTTGGCCGCGAGGCCCAGGCGTCGAGCCAGCCGCTGGTCTGCGTCAAGGCCGCTTGGTCGCCGATGTCGAAGGCGCTCGCCAGGTGCGTCAGCGCGTCCTTGCAGGCCGGGCCGCCGGCGTCTGCCTCGCAGCCGGCGAAAAATGGCGCGAGCTTGAGCAAGCGTCCCTCCACGTTCTTCTTCAAACCCTCCCAGCTCGCCGCCGACGGCCAGCCGGGCTGTCCGGGGCGCACGCGGGAACGGGTGAGCTTTTTCGACATGGCGGCGGCCCACGCCGTGCCGGCGAAGCCGCTCCACAGCGCGCCGGGGATCAGCGGCAGCGCCGCCATTTTAAGCAAATTTCTTCTTTTCACAGAGCCGTCCTTAAACAAGAGTCTGAAACCGTCGAATGCATGCGCAGCGTGCCGCAGTGCTGGCGACTTGGCAAATTGGCATGACGGGACTCAGAGTAAGGGCAAACGGCGGACTTATCCAACGAAATGTGGCGAGTCGGGATATGTTGGGGTGAGCCGGCACTCGGCCGAGCGGACCTACAACTCAAGCTGTTACGGTGGGGCTTTGCGGTCTTCTGCCTCACCTTGTCTATGCTTTTACGCCAACAATCGATTGCCATTGCATTCGGTTTCGCATTTTTCTGTGCGCTATTGGTTCAGCTGGGTATGAAGCGGATGCTGTCAATTTCCAGGCCACCCACTATTGCTAGCAATAAGGTCTAAAGCTTGGAAAACTATTCGTTCGATCAGTGGCTTCCGCCCCACAGCCGCCGGTCAAGCCCGCGGGTCGATCCAGCCGATCATGCTGCCATCGGCGCGCCGGATCGCGACCATTTGGTGGAGATGAAATCTCGTCGACCAAAATCGTCAGTACATAGTGGATTTTAGGCGCTCGGGCAAGTCAGCATCGTACTTTAGACCATCAATTGCCCCATCACTCACCTCCGCAAGAATCTTCCCTGGACTCGGCAGATCATCCCGGGCGACGTGCCTAGAATGATCCCATAGGCTCGAGCGCAGCACGGCACGGGAGCACTGGAAGAAAACAGCTTCAACCTTGATCACCAACACGGACCGAGGGGGCTTCCCATCAACACAAAACGTCGTAAGCAAGTCTGGGTCGAGGTGGATCGATGCTTTGCCCACAACCCGAAGTGTTTCCCCAATCCCAGGTATCACGAACAGGAGAGCAACGCGCGGGTCATGAAGAATATTGCGCAAGCTATCTATCCGGTTGTTTCCCCGCCGGTCCGGTAGGAGCAAGGTGTTCGCATCGTGAACGCGGACGAATCCGGCCGAGTCGCCTCGCGGCGACAGATCCATTCCCTCTGATCCACTTGTTGCGAGGAGTACAAAGGGCGCAGCCTCGATAAATTTCCGATACTGTGGATGCACGTAGGCGACTTCCTTCTTAACCGATGCAGCAGCGGGCGCACCATAAAGTCTCTCAAGCGTATCGATATCTGAGACGGCATAACTAGGGTCAAGCTGGATCACGTTGGTCTACCTCCTCATTATAAAAACCCGGAACGCTGACTTAGCAGAGCTTTGGCGCTGCGAACACCGCTCGAACGACCGCTCCCGGCCGATGTCGGCCTTCAAGCAATGCCCCTGCTATTTTGCTAAGATTACCTCCTCAAGGCTTCCGACTCAAGGACTTCCGTGCTTACAGGTATTAATCACCTTACTCTCGCCGTCACTAACTTGGCGAGAAGCCTAGACTTTTACACACGTGTTTTAGGCTTCCGCGCCGTAGCCGCCTGGGATGGCGGCGCATACCTCTCCCTCGGCGAACTATGGCTATGTCTATCGTTGGTTAAGCTCGCGACTAGCCCAATGCAGGGCAAACCCCTACGCGGGCATGCAGTTTTTCGACTGACCGTTCCGACCACTCCGCCGCGCGCCTCACACGTGCAGCGCATCCCGCAGCAGCCCCGGCGTCTGCCCGGTCCAGCGCTTGAAGGAGCGGCGGAAGTTGGTGGCGTCGTGGAAGCCGAGATAGGCGGCGACGGTGTCGTTGTCGGCGCGGCGGGTCTGGAACAGGTAGATGGCGACGTGGGTGCGCACCTGGTCCAGCTCGGCCTGGAAGTGGCTGCCGTGGCGCAGCAGGTGGCGCTTCAGCGTGGCCGGGCTGACGTCGAAGGCGGCCGCCGTCAGCTCCAAGGTCGGCGCGCCGCGCACCCGCTCGAGCAGGAAGTCGTACAGCGCGTCGAGCAGGCCGGGATGCAGCGGCGCGCGCGCCGCCTCCAGCTCGACGGCGCGCAGCGCCACCGAGGCGGCCATCGCGCTGCCGCGCGGCCAGGGCCGGTCCAGCCAGGCGGCGTCGATCAGCATGGCGTCCAGGTGGCAGTCGAAGCGCAGCTCCTGGCCCAGGTGCACCTGGTGCTGCTCGGTGTGGCGCGGACTGGCGCGGTTGAAGCAGAAGCGCCACGGCAGCCGCTCGCCGCTGAGCCAGCGGCACATCGCCACCAGCGCCGTCATGTGCATCTCCACCAGCGCCGGCCGCAGCGCCGGCAGGCCGAAGCTGTCCATCCAATACACCACGGCCAGCGCGCCCTCCTCGCGCCAGCGCGGCCGCAGCAGCGGACATAGGCGGCTGGCGAACTCGCACAGGATCTGCAGCGCCTGGCGCAGCGTCTGCGCGTGCAGCAGGGCGTGGCTGATCTCGCCGTAGTGCCCGGGCAGCATCTGCTGGCCCAGCATGAAGCTGGTGTCGGCGCTATCGAGCTCGCGCAGCACGTTGCGGATCAGCTGTGCGTACTGCAGCGGGCTGACGGCGCGGCCGGCGGCGGGAATGTCGCTGGCGTCCAGGCCGGTGTCGCGCAGCAGGTGGACGCCGTCGGCGTCGCGGCTGCGCGCGTAGTCGAGCACCAGCGCCGGCTGGTGCTGCGCGGCGATGCAGGCCTCGCCCGCGCCGCGATAGGCGATCATGCCGGCGCGGCGGCGCGCGGCGGATGCCCGCCCGCTGGCGCGCCGCCGTGGCCACCGGCACGGTAGGCGTCGGCGCCCGCGCCGGAGCTGGCGGCGGCGCCGCTGTCAACCATGCCGGCGGTGCGCGCGGCCGGCGTCTCGACGGCGCGGCTCAGGGCGCCGAGCAGCGCGTCCGGCTCCGCGTCGGCCATCGAACAGGCGTGGCGCAGGCTGACCGGCACGCGGCCGGCCTTGCCGTGGTGGCGCATCTGGCCGACCATCGCGCACAGGTGGCTGGCCAGCGCCTCGGCGTCGGCCAGCGCGGTGTCCGGCATCAGGATGGCGAAGCGGTCGCCGGCGTAGCGGCACAGCAGATCGTCGCCGCGCAGGTTCAGCAGCAGCATGTGGCCGACCGCCTGCAGCACGCGGTCGCCCTCCTGTTGGCCGAACTCGCGGTTGATGAGGTGGAAGCGGTCGATATCGAGCAGCACCAGCGCGCAGTCGACGCCGGGCCGGGCGGACTGCTCCAGGCGGATCTGGTCGCGCAGGTAGTCGGCGTTGGCCAGCTGGGTGATGCGGTCGAAGGCGCGGTGGTCGCGGAACAGGCGCTCGCGCTTGCGCAGGTGGTCGTTCAGGCGGATCTGCTCCTGGCGCCAGTAATACATGCCGCCGGTGAGCAGCAGCATCCCGCAGGGCACCAGCGCCTCCAGCCAATTGTCCCAGATCTGCTCTTTGCCGATGTGGAAAAACTCGTCGAGGCAGTCGGCCCAGGAGCCCAGCATGATCGCCGCCAGGCCGCCGGCCAGCAGATTGGTCACCCGGCCGCCGGGCCGGCTGCTCAGGGTGAACAGCAGCCAGACCCCGGCCATCAGCGCGGTGCCGCCCTCGCTGACGATGTCCATCCACTTCCAGTGGTAGAAGGGCTTGGCCGTGCCTATATTGGCGTACAGCAGATACCAGACCACCAGGGCCAGGCCGGCGGAGAACAGGGTGAGGCGGTGCAGACGGAGCATGGTGGCGGAGGGCAAGTGGAATGGGTGGTGCCGCAGCATAGCGGCGCTTGATGACGGCACGATGACAATAGCGCCGCCGCCGTCGCGTCTCGGCAACAGGTGCAAACAGCTCACCGATGCAGACGAAAAATCCCCCCCCTCCCCCGGGGTCAGATACCGACATTCAGACACGACCTCAACAATAGGCGCCATACGGCCGAAACGCTCTACAGCCCAGTCCGTGTCCGAATGTCGGCGCTGACCCCGGCTGCTGACCCCGGCTGCTGCTGATCCCGGCTGTCTGACCCTGGGTCGTTGCCGCTGGCGTGCCTTCTGCGTCCATCCGCCTTATGACTTGGCGGCGTGACGGGCGGCGTCGATGCGAGCTAAACCGACGCAATCGGTGGCTTCGCCGGGTCAATCCGGCTCATCTCCGCGCTGCCACCACGCTAAACGGGCCGCCACGGCCGTTTTCGCCGTGGCGGCGCCGCCGCGTGTCACGGGACGGACATATTGGCTGCCTAGAATCCGGCCACTTTCTTCTTTTCCAAGACCTCACCATGACCTCTATGAACCTGCCCTCCTCCACCCGCGGCGAAGCACACGGCTGCCGCCTGTCCGTCCTGGCCGTCGCCGCGCTGACCCTGTTGGCCGGCCACGCCGCCGTCGCCAACGCGGCCGATGCCGACGGCGCCGCCGCCGCCGAGTCCGAGCACCGCTCGCGCGTGGTCGTCACCGGCCAGCGCATCGCCATGAGCAAGGCGATCGCGGCGCAGGAGAAGGCCGACAACATCATCAGCGTCATCAGCAGCGACGACATCGGCGGCCTGCCGGACAAGAACGCCGCCGAGGCGCTGGCCCGCCTGCCGGGCGTGTCGGTGCAGCGCGACCAGGGCGAGGGCCGCTACATCACCGTGCGCGGCATGGGGCCGGACCTGAACAACGTCACCATCAACGGCGCGCTGGTGCCCTCGCCCGAGGCGGGCCGCCGCGCCGTGGCGCTGGACGTGCTGCCGGCCGGCCTGATCCGCTCGCTGGAGGTGACAAAGACGCTCACGCCGGACCAGGACGCCAGCTCGCTGGGCGCCACCGTCGAGGTCAAGTCGCTGTCCGCCTTCGACCTGCCGGGCCGCCTGCTGTCGGCCAGCGCCGGCGCCAGCTACGACCAGAACACCGGCAAAACCAGCCCCAACGCCTCCCTGCTGGGCGCGCAGCGCTTCATGGACGGCAAGCTGGGCGTGGCCGCCGGCCTGAGTCTGGAAAAACGCAAGTTCGGCTCGGACAACGTGGAGACCGGCGGCGCCTGGGACGGCGAGCGCCTGGGCGGCTTCGAGCTGCGCGACTACCTGCCGGTCCGCGAGCGCAACGCCTTCGCGCTGAACCTCGACTACCGCCCGGCCGACGGCAGCAGCTTCTACCTGCGCAGCTTCCTCAGCCGCTTCAGCGACGACGAGGTGCGCGACCGTCTGACCATCAGCAACATCGCCGGCGGCGCCGTGGCCGAAGGCGCCAGCGCCAGCGCGCGCGCCGAGCGCCGCGTCCGCCAGCGCAAATACACCCAGACCATCCGCTCCTTCGTGCTGGGCACCGAGCAGCAGTTCGGCGACTGGAAGCTGGCCTTGTCCGGCTCGGCCAACAAGGCCGACGAGGACACCCCGGAGGCGCTCAACGACGGCCGCTTCCGTGGCACCGCCAACTTCGCCGGCGTCGGCTTCACCGACGGCGTCCAGCCCCACCTGGTGGCGCCGAACAGCATCTACGACCCGGCCAACTACAGCCTGAACGCCATCAGCCTGCAGCAGCGCTACTCGGCCGACAAGGCCAACCAGGCCCGCGTCGACCTGAGCCACGAGTTCGACCTGGGCCAGGCCCGCTCGACCTTGAAGTTCGGCCTCAAGGCCAGCCGCCGCGAGAAGACCAACGACACCAACCAGTGGCAGTACAACAGCGCCAAGAGCTCCAGCCCCAATTACTGGGGCGCCGGCGGCGTGGCGATGGCCGGCTTCGTCCAGGGCCGGGAGCTGGACTACCCGCTCGGCCGCATCGGCAGCGCCATCGACCCGGCGCTGGTGCGCGCCCGCGTCGCCGGGCTGGACCGCAACGCCGCCCGCCTGGCGCTCGAATCGACCATCAACGACTACAAGATGAACGAGAACATCGACGCCGCCTACGTGCAGGACAGCCTGACCCTCGACGCCTGGCACCTGCTGGCCGGCGTGCGCGCCGAGCGCACCCGCTTCGAGGCCGCCGGTTCGCAGGTCAGCGGCGCCGTCGTCACGCCGTTGCAGCGCGAGCGCTCCTACACCAACTGGCTGCCCTCGGCCCAGCTGCGCTACGACGTCGACCACAAGACCAGCGTGCGCGCCGCCTGGACCCACGCCGTGGTGCGCGCCAACTTCAGCCAGCTGGCGCCCGGCGTCAGCCTGGCCAGCGCCACCGAGGCCAGCATCGGCAACCCGGACCTGGCGCCGCTCAAGTCGACCAATCTGGACCTGGGCATCGAGCGCATGCTCGGCACCGACGGCGGCGCCGTCTCGGCCTACCTCTTCCACAAGGACATCAAGAACTTCACCTACACCACCAACCTGGCCGGCACTGGCAAGTGGGCCGGCTACACCACCGCCACCTCCTTCGCCAACGGCGACACGGCCAGCGTGCGCGGCCTGGAGCTGTCCTACAGCCAGCCGCTGCGCATGCTGCCGGCGCCGTGGAACCGCCTGATCGTCGGCGCCAACGGCACCTGGTCCGACTCCAGCGCCCACATCGCCCGCTACGACCTGGCCGCCAAGACCACGCTGGGCCGCAGCATCGACATGCCCGGCCAGTCCGACCGCATGCTCAACCTGATGCTGGGCTACGAGAGCGGCGCCGTCAGCACCCGCTTGGCGCTCAACTACAAGTCGCCCTACCTGCTGGAGCTGGGCGCCGACATCCTCAACCCGGCGCAGGACCGCATCGTCGACACGCAGAAGCAGCTCGACTTCTCCTTCGCCTACCAGATCAACAAACAGCTGCAACTGGTGTTCGACGCGGCCAACATCAACAACGAGAAGTACTACGTCTACCAGGGCAGCAAGGGCCACAACGCCCAGTTCGAGCAGTACGGCCGCACCTACAAGATCAGCCTGAAGGCCAACCTGTTCTAACCACCACAACAACGAAGAAGACTGAAATGAGCAACCATACTATTAAGAGCGCTATCGGCGCCACCCTGCTGACCCTGCTGGCCGCCCCGGCCTTCGCCGCCGGCGGAGCCGTCCAACACACGCCGGGCGCCACCGCCCGCGCGCAGGAGCTGGCCGCGCTGCCCGACGGCGGCTGGCTGACCCTGGACAAGCATGGCCTGCACCTGCTCGACGCCGCAGGCAAGGAGCGCGCCGCGCTGCCGATGCGCGCCAAGCAGCTCGACATTCGCAGCCACGCCGACGGCGCCCTGGCCATGGTCCTGGATGCCAACACCAACCGCGCCCAGATCATCGTCGCCAACACCAAGGCCGGCCAGCTGCGCCCACAAGCGCAGCTGCCGGCGCCGAGCCACGGCATCGAGTCCGCATGCCTGTTCCGCGACGCGCAGCAGCTCGACCACCTGTTCCTGATCGCCAAAGACGGCCAGGCGGAACAATGGGTGCTGCACGGTGAGCAGCGCCAATTGGTGCGCAAACTGGCGCTGCCACCGCACGTCAAGCACTGCCGCGTCGACGACGCCAGCCAAACGCTGCTGGTCAGCGAAAGCGGCGTCGGCCTGTGGGCCTACGACGCCGACGCCGAAGGCGTGGGCAGCCGCGAGCCGGTGGCCCTGCGCGCGCCCTACGGCAAGCTGGAGGACGGCGCCGGCGCGTTGGCCGTGCTGCCGGGCGGCGGCGTCGCCCTGCTCGACGCCAAGGGCAAAACGCTGCACCTGCTGCGCCAGCGCGACGGCGTGTGGCAAGCCGTCGGCCGGCAAAGCGTGGGCGGCGCCAAGCAGCTGGCCGTGCACCTCGGCGCCGGTGCCGGCACTGGCACCGATGCGGCTTCCGCCGCAGGTGGCCGTACTGGAAGCGCAGCAGCAGTAGCAGCAGCAACAGCAGCCGGCACCGGTTCCGCCACCGCGCCGGCGCGCGCGCAGCCGCTGGCGCAGTTGCTGCTGCCAGACGAAGGCGCCAAGTCCTGGCAGATCCGCCCGCTGGCCTGGCAGCTTCCCAAGGCCACGGCCACGCAGGCGGCACCGCTGCCCATCATCGAGCCGCGCGCCCAGACCGAGCCGATGGCCCGCCCCGGCGACGCCGCCGACGACCCGGCCATCTGGCTGCATCCGACCGACCGCTCCGCCTCGCGCGTCCTTGGCACCAATAAGAAGCAGGGCCTGCTGGTCTACGACCTGCAAGGCAAGCAGCTGCAACTGCTGGAGGTGGGCCGCCTGAACAACGTCGACCTGCGCCAGAACGTGCAAATCGACCAGCAGCGCTACGACCTGGCCGTGGCCACCCAGCGCGACGACAACACCCTGGTGCTGTTCAACATCGACGCCAACGGCGAAGTCAGCGAGGCGGCCCGCTTCCCCACCGGGCTGGAAAAAATCTACGGCATCTGCTCCTACCAGCCGGCGGCCGGCGGCCTTGAGGTCTTCATCAACGACAAGGACGGCACCTTCCTGCAGTACCGCATCGGCCGCCAGGACGGCCGCTTCGCCAGCACGCTGCTGCGTAAGTTCAAGGTGGCCAGCCAGCCCGAGGGCTGCGTCGCCGACGACCGCAACGCCCGCCTGTACCTGGGCGAGGAGAAGCGCGGCGTGTGGGTCACCTCGGCCGACGCCGCCAAGCCGGACGCGCTGGCCATGGCGCTGCCGGTCGGCCCGCATCTGAGCGCCGACGTCGAGGGCATGGCCCTGTACCACGGCGCCAAGGCCGACTACCTGGTCGTCTCCAGCCAGGGCAGCAACAGCTACGTGGTGCTCGACGCGCGGCCGCCGTACAAGGTGCGCGGCGGCTTCCGCATCGGCTTCAACCTGGCCGCCGGCATCGACGGCACCTCGGAGACGGACGGCCTGGACGTCACCTCGGCCAACCTGGGCGGCGCCTACGCCAAGGGCATGCTGGTGGTGCAGGACGGCTACAAGCGCCTGCCCGACGGCGCGCAGAACTTCAAGTACGTCGCCTGGGACGACGTCGCCCGCGCCCTCAAGCTGGACTAACGCGTCGGCACGCCACGCCGAAGCCAGGGTCAGACCCTCAGGGTCTGACCCTACGTCCGCGCCACTGGGTTTTTTTGCCGGAGCTGCCGGCCCGCGCCGGCGTTGGCGGCCGCCCCAACGCCGGCCACATCACCATCCGTGATATCCTATCGGCCCGCGCGCGCGGGACCACTGGCAAATTCACGGAGACGCACTTGTCCACTCTCGATACATTCTTCAAGCTCAAAGAGCACGGCAGCAACGTCCGCACCGAGCTCATCGCCGGCCTCACCACCTTCCTGACGATGGCCTACATCATCTTCGTGAACCCGACCATCCTGGCCGACGCCGGCATGCCGAAGGACGCCGTCTTCGTCGCCACCTGCCTGGCCGCCGCCGTCGGCACCCTCATCATGGGCCTGTACGCCAACTACCCGATCGGCATGGCGCCCGGCATGGGCCTGAACGCCTACTTCGCCTACGCCGTCGTGCTGGGCATGGGCGTGCCCTGGCAGACCGCGCTGGGCGCCGTGTTCATCTCCGGCTGCCTGTTCATCCTGGTCAGCCTGTTCAAGGTGCGCGAGCAGATCGTCAACGGCATCCCGCACTCGCTGCGCAGCGCCATCACCGTCGGCCTCGGTCTGTTCCTCGCGCTGATCGCCTTGAAGAGCGCCGGCATCGTCGTCGCCAACCCGGCCACCCTGGTCTCGGTGGGCGACCTGCACAAGCCGGCCGCCGTCATGGCCATCACCGGCTTCCTGCTGATCGTCGCGCTGGACCGCCTGCGCGTGCCGGGCGCGATTTTGATCGGCATCATCGCCGTCACCGTGCTCAGCTTCTTCATCGGCGGCAACACCTTCCACGGCTTCGTCTCGCTGCCGCCGTCGATCGACGCCACGCTGTTCGCCTTCGACCCCAAGGCCGCCTTCTCGGTCGGCATCCTCAACGTGGTGCTGGTGTTCTTCCTGGTCGAGCTGTTCGACGCCACCGGCACGCTGATGGGCGTGGCCGCCCGTGGCGGCCTGCTGGTCGACGGCAAAATGGTCCGCCTGAACAAGGCGCTGATGGCCGACAGCTGCGCCATCGTCGCCGGCTCCCTGCTCGGCACCTCCAGCACCACCGCCTACATCGAGAGCGCGGCCGGCGTGCAGGCGGGCGGGCGCACCGGCCTGACCGCCGTGGTGGTGGCCCTGCTGTTCCTGGCCAGCCTGTTCATCGCGCCGATCGCCGGCGTGGTGCCGGCCTACGCCACCGCGCCGGCACTGCTGTTCGTCGCCTGCCTGATGCTGCGCGACCTGACCGAGGTGGACTGGAGCGACACCACCGAGAGCGTGCCGGCGGCCATCACCGCGCTGGCCATCCCCTTCACCTACTCGATCGCCCACGGCATCGCCTTCGGCTTCATGACCTACGCCGGCCTCAAGCTGCTGACCGGCCGCGCGCGCCAGGTCAGGCCGGTGGTCTGGGTCATCGCGGCGGTCTTCCTGTTCAAGTACGCCTACCTGAAGGGCTAATACGCTCACCGCCGCCGCCCACGACAGCTGTTAGTGGGCGCCGGCCCGCCACGGCGCGCCACCTCAGGCCGCGCTGCGCCGTACTTCCCGCCCCGCCGCCGGCACCCGCCGCAACATCGTTGCGCTGGCCACCGCCGGCATCTCGCGGATGCCGAGGATGCCGACCACATTGTGCAGCCGCATGCGGCACAGCACCAGCGGCTCCTCCTCCGCCGCCGCCAAGCGCACTTGCACCTCCATACCCTGCTCGCCCGCGCTGGTGCGCAGGCTGCACAAATCGATCCCCAAGCGGCGAATAATCGCCAGCGCGCCCTCGAGCGTGGCGATGGCGGCGTCGTTCTCCACGCAGAAGCGGAAAACCTTTTTATGGGGGGAAGTGGAAGTATTCATGCCTCCACTATAGCCAGCCAGCAGAAAAATAGGCTTCCATGCTTTATGCGAAATGGCATCAAATGAAGAAGAAAACACCATACAATAGCCATTTATTGGAAGATTCTACTTCACCGACAAAGACCCATGGACCATCAAGCCCAACTCGACGAAATCGACCGCCGCATCATGCGCGAACTGCGCCTCGACGGCCGCCTGAGCAACACCAAGCTGGCCGAAAAGGTCGGCCTGTCCACCACGCCTTGCTGGAACCGCGTGCGCGCGCTGGAGGAGCACGGCGTGATCGAGGGCTACACCGCCCTGCTCAGCCAGAAGGCGCTGGGCTTCCCGGACACCGTCATCATCGAGGTAACGCTGGACCGCCACGACGACGAGATCTTCGAAAAATTCGGCCAGGCGCTGGCCGACCTGCCGGAGGTGATGGAGGCCTACCTGTTGACCGGCGAATACGACTACCTGATCAAGGTGGCGGTGGCGGGCACCGCCGGCTACGAGGAATTCCTGCGCCGCAAACTGTACCGCCTGCCCGGCCTGCGCCACAGCCGCTCGACCTTCGTCCTGCGCTGCTTGAAGCGCTCGCATTCGGTCGAACCTTGATTCTGCCGGACGGGCATATATTCTCGATTAACTTTCCCGATAATAATTTTTACATTAACTAAACATTCCACTATTTAGGTTTCGCAAAAATCAATATTATAATATTGGAATAAAACATGGTAAATTGAAATATTCACCAAAAAAAGACATAAGTTTCCTCCCAGCTTGATTTTTTCATTTGTGAATAGTAAATTCGTTTTCAGCGAATTTATTATTTCCAATTAAAAAGGACGGGGCCATGCGCTTGAAACAACTACCACTGGCAATTTTGGCGCTATTCGGCACCTTGGCTTCCACCGCCCAAGCGGTCGATACCAGCTTCAGCGGCTTCGCCCAAGTCACCGTCGGCCGCGTGCTGAGTGGCGACCCGACCACCGGCCAAGGTGGCACCGCCCCCTACACCCTGAGCACCAAGCCGGGCGTCAGCTATGAGTGCCCCTGCTTCGTGAGCAATTACGAATACGCCGGCGTCTACAAATATCACAAGACCGATCTGGCGCCGGAATCGTTAGCCGGAGTCCAGGGCAATTTCAAATTCACACCGCAAATTTCCGCCACCGTTCAATTGGTCGCGCGCGGCGCCGATAGCTCCCTGAACGCCGATTGGGCCTACGCCAGTTATAAAATAGACGACACTTGGACCGTGCAACTCGGCCGCAAGCGTCTGCCGCTGTATTACTACTCCGATTATATGTACGTCGGCTACGCCTATCCGTGGGTGCGACCGTCGCAGGATTTATATGCCTGGCAAATCTATTCCTACGATGGCGCCAACGTGCTGTATTCCGGCTCGGTGGGCGATTGGAACGTGAACGGCAACCTCTGGCTCGGCCAGCGCAAGACCAAGGACAACACCCTGCTCGGCAATATCTACTATTCGAGCAAAATCGACGAGAGCTGGAAGAAGATGTATGGCGGTTATCTGGACGTCAGCAACGACATCGTCACCGCGCGCGGTGTCTACATGCACACCGTGGTCGAGCGTTTTGCCGTGGTCAACGGCGTGCGTTCGCCGGTGATGACCGGCGCCAACGGCGACTTCGTCAACGACGTCGGCCAATCCTTCTACGGCCTCTCGCTCAACGTCGACTACAAGGACTGGATACTGCGTAGCGAGCTCAACTACATCGACCGCCCCACCGTCAAGAACACCTACACCGCCCAGTCCTATTCGGGCGGCCGAAAATGGGGCGCCCACACGGTCATGCTGTCCTGGTCGCAATTCCGCGAGCGGGCCGCCTACTGGCCCACCGGCACCGAAAAACACAGCACCAAATCGCTCAGCTACCGCTGGGACTTCACCTCATCGCAGGCCTTCAAACTGCAGTACGACCGCATCAAGGACGAGTCGAAGTGGCTGTTCACCGGTAACTCCGACCTGCTGACGGCGTCCTGGCAAACCGTGTTCTAAACGCCGACCAGCGAGTTCGACGGCCATTTTGATGAACAGGGCCGCAGCGCAGGCTGCCGGTCTTGATTTCTAGCGAGAAAATATATGAACAAGCCTTTCCGGACCGCACTGGTCGGTCTCAGCCTCATGTGCGCCGCCGCCCAGGCGCTGGCGATTGAAATTGTGGTCGTCGTCAACCCGAAGAACCCGGCCACCCGCATGTTCTCCGAGCAGGCGTCCCAGTTCTTCCTCGGCAAGTCGACCATGTTCGTGCCGCTCGACCAGGCGGAAAAGTCGCCGATCCGGGCCGAGTTCTACCAGAAGATCTCCGGCAAGGACATCTCCCAGGTCAAGGCGGCCTGGGCCAAGATCGTCTTCACCGGCAAGGGCGTCGCGCCGATCGAGATGCACTCCACGGCCGAGGTCAAGAAAGCCATCGTGGCCGACCTCAACGCCATCGGCTACATCGAAAAGTCGGCGGTGGACGACAGCGTCAAGGTCATCCTGACCCTGCCTTGATGGCTTTCGCCGCAGGCGCGCGTCCACGGCATCGGCCGCATGCGCGCGCGGGCTCAGGTTTCCCCGCCGGCGGCAGCGTTGAGGGCTTGCCGCGCGTCGCGCGGGCTGAATCCGGTCCAGCGCTTGAACGCCCGTGAAAACGCCGCCGGGTCGGAAAAACCGACCAGATAGGCCGTCTCGTTGACCGACACCTTCTTGCCGCCCAGGTAGTGTTGCGCCAGCGCGTGACGCAATTCGTCCAAGACCTTCTCGAACGTTGTGCCCTCCGCCTTCAGCTTGCGGAACAGCGTTTGCCGGCTGAGCCCCATCTGGCCGGCGACCGTGTCCATGCCGGCGGTGCCGGTGTGCAACACCGGCATCAGCAGGCTTTCGACCCGGCCCCGCGTCGATTTCGAGTTCTCCAGATTCTTCAGCAAGGCCTGGGCGTGCTCGCTCAAGATCCCAAACACATAGCGCGGCGACAGCGCGATGCGATGGCTCAGCCACGCCGCGTCGATCAGCATCGCGTTCCTGTCGCTGTCGAACACCACCGGCGCGCGAAAGATGCGCTCGTATTCGGCGCGATACCCGGGATCGGCATGCGTCACATGCACCGCCTTGACGAACGGCGTGTCGCCGAAGCGGCGGGTGCCGCACACCATGCGGGCGAAGGTCGACTCGGTCAGCTCGGGGCAACGGTTGGGGCGCTGGCGGGTATCGACCAGCCAGAGCTCGCCATTGCTCGGCAGCAGCTGAAAGCGGTCGGCGACGGCCACACCCTCGACCTCCACCTCGACCACCAGCTGGCCGTAACGATTCAACTGCGCGAAGGCGTCGATCATGGTGGCCGAGGCGTGGCCGAGCAGGCCGACGATGGACACTTCGGACAGGTCGATCTCCTCGGCGTAGTGCAGCGCCAGCGCGGGATCGCCGCACAGCTCCTTGCCGGCCCGCATCAGCGCGACATAGCTGGCGAAGGGCACGCGGTTGTCCTGGTCTTCCAGGACGCCCACATCGATCGCCGCGCGTTGCGCCAGCACGTCCCGGTTGGCGCCCCTGGACACCGCTAGGTCCAACAAGCCGCGCGCGACGCCGGCCGCGACCGTCAGCTCAGCCATCGCTTCGGGGCAGGCTGCAACCTGGGATCATGTCATTGAAGCTTAAAGTCATGTTCTTACTCGTGCTTTCAGTATAGTCTTGGCGGGTTACCAAGCTTGTAACAATACTATATTTCTTGAACATCACAGAAGGAAAGACCCATGACGCAAAACGCTTCGGTTCGCGACACACAGATGTTCTACGCCCGCCTCGCCGGCTTCGTCTATTTGCTGCTGATTGTCATGTACATGAGCGGTGAATTCATCATCGCCGACATCGTCGGCGATGGCGATTTTTCCGCCGCCGCGCGCAACGCCGGCGCCGCCGAACATCTATACCGGCTGGCGCTGGCCCTGCAGGTGTTGACGCCGCTGTGCACCATCGCGCTAGCCTACGGCCTGTATGTCGCAGTGAAGCCGGTCAACGAGCGCCTGGCGCAAATGGCCCTGCTGTTCCGACTCGGCGAAACCTTCATCGGCGCGGTCGCCCTCGTCTACAGCTTCGAACAATTGCGGATCTACACCGCCTTCAACAGCGCCGGCGGCGCCGTGGAACAGTGGCAGGCGCTGACGACGCTGGCGCGCCACAGCCATTTTGTCCTCTTCAACACCTCGACCCTGTTCTTCAGCTGCGGCTCCATCCTGTTCTTCAGCCTGTTCTTGAAGTCGGCCTATTTGCCGAAGGCGCAGGCCGTGTTCGGCATTGCCGCCTCGGTGCTGGTGGTGCTGGTCAGCCTGACCAACTTCATCCTGCCGGAACATGCGGCGCTGACCCAGTTCGGCTTCGCGCCGATGTTCGTCAGCGAGATCGTCACCGGACTGTGGTTGCTGTTCCGTGGCGTCAAGGTCAATCAAGTGTCGCCCAACACCCCGGCGACAAGCGCGCCGGGGCCTTACCCGCTTAGAAGTGGTACTCGGCGCGCAGCATCGGCGTCTTGGCGACATTGCCCCGGCCGCCGGTGGTGGCCGAGGTGTTGCCGAACTTGTTGCGCCAGTACTGGTACTCGACGCCGACGCGGAAGGTGTTCTTGGCGCTGCCGGCCAGCGCGCCCACGTCAAGCATCAGCTGCATGTCGATATTGGTTTCGGCGCCGGTATCGCGGCCTACCTCGTCCTTGCCCTTGGCGGCGATGAAGTTGGCGAAACCTTCAAACGCCACCAGAGAACCCACCGGAATCGACCAATCGGCCGCCAGCATCGCGTGCGTCTTGTAGGTATAGCGGCCGGTCACGCCGGAGATCGGCGCGAAGGCGCCGCTCGGCGCGTTGCTCTCGTTGAGCAGCAGCAGGCTGGTGTTCAAATGGCCCGGCACGTCCCACATCAAGGTCGGTCCCAGCACCAGCATGCGCTTGCGCGAGTTGTAGCCGACGTCGTTCTTGGTGTTGACGTCGAAGCCGGCCGTGACGCCGACGCCGCTAACCGGGCCGAGCTTGATGGCCTTGCCGGTAATCTTGCCCAGGTCAAAGGTGTTGCGGTAAAGGATGTAGGCCTCCTGCGCACCGCCGCTCTGGTTCAAGGAGGCGGGATCGTTCTTGTCCGAGACGAGGAAATCGGCGTTGAAGAAGTTGCTGCCGTACTTGTAGCCGCTGACGTGGGTCAGCGCGAAGATATGCTTGGAAATGTCCTGCGGATTGAACGGCTCGCGGTAGTCGTTGCCGGTGCGATAGCTGATCGAGGTGTCGCTCCAGTCGGCGGCCTGGGCCGCGCCGGCCAGGCCAAGGCAGGCGATGCACAACAGTTGTGGAAGGTGTCTCTTTGTAGTGTTAAACATTTTTTATGTAGTCCAATTGAATTGACGATGCGGCCGGCAGCGCAGCGGTGGCGCCGCCGGGCGCGAATGGGTGCTGCCCGCTCAGCCCGCGCCGAGATAGACGAACTTGAACGTGAACACGCATGCGATCGCCCAAATCACAGGACGCACTTCGCGCACCCGGCCGGTCAACAGCTTCAACACCGCGTAGGAGATGAAGCCGAAAGCCACGCCCAGGGCGATCGAATAGGTGAACGGCATGGTCAGCGCGGCAATGGCGGCCGGCACGCTTTCCGTGGTGTCGGACCAGTCGATGTCGACCAGTTCGCGCAGCATCAGGCAGGCCACGTACAGCAGCGCCGGCGCCGTCGCGTAGGACGGCACCACGCCGGCCAGCGGCGAAATGAACAGGCAGGCCAGGAACAGCACGGCCACGGCGACGGCGGTCAGGCCGGTGCGGCCGCCCGCTTGCACGCCGGCGGCGCTTTCGATGTAGGCGGTGGTGCTGGAGGTGCCCAGCAGCGAGCCGGCGGCGATGGCGCAGCTGTCGGCCATCAAGGCCTTGTTGAGGCGTTCCATCTTGCCGTTGACCAGCAGGCCGGCGCGGTTGGCCACGCCCATCAGGGTGCCGGTCGCGTCAAACAATTCCACCAGGAAGAACACCAGCACCACGTTGAGCAGGCCGACCGACAGCGCGCCCATGATGTCGAGCTTGAACAGGGTAGGCGCCAGCGACGGCGGCGCGGCCACCAGGCCGTCGAAGTGGTTGCCGCCGACGAAGAAGCTGAGCACCGTCACGGCCAGGATGCCGATCAGGATCGCGCCCTTCACCGCCAGCCGGTCCAGCGCGACGATGATGAAAAAGCCGATGATGGCCAGCAGCGGCGGCGCCTTGTGCAAATCGCCCACCGACACCAGCGTGGCCGGGTTGGCGACGACGATGCCGGCGCTCTTCAGCGAAATCAGGCCGAGGAACAGGCCGATGCCGACGGTGATCGCGGTGCGTATCGAATGCGGAATGCCGTTGACGATAATCTCGCGCAACTTGAACACGCTGACGAACAGGAACAGGCAGCCGGAAATGAAGACCGCGCCCAGCGCCATTTCCCACGGCATGCCCATGCCCTTCACCACCACGTAGGCGAAGTAGGCGTTCAGCCCCATGCCCGGCGCCAGCGCGATGGGATAGTTGGCGTACAGGCCCATGATGAGGCAGCCCAGCGCCGCCGCCACGCAGGTGGCGACGAACACGGCGCCCTTGGGCATGCCGGCGTCGCCGAGGATGGAGGGGTTGACGAAGATGATGTAGGCCATCGTCAGGAAGGTGGTGAGGCCGGCGACCAGTTCGGTGCGAACGTTCGTCCCGTTCTCTTTCAGCTTGAAAAACTTTTCTAGTAACAACATTTTGCGTCTCCTTGTTCTCTTTTTATATACTTCATGTGTCGTGCGCCGATTAAACAGGGGAACAACCGGCGGCGGACCTGGGTGTGACCATATCCCGGCATCCTCTTCGCCATGTCCGGCAAAGCGGATACTTCCTATCAGTGGATTCCTATATCGGGCGGGGCAAAGCGCAGATCCTGCCGTTTCGCCCCTCACTTCCCTCCTTTTCGACGGTGCGGCACCAGCTAGACAAAACTCCCGATCTTCGCCTCGACCGCCTTGCGCACCGAGCCGCTGACCACGAAGGAGCGCGCCATCTCTATGTCGGCGTGCAACCAGCGGTCGCCGTCGAGGCAGGCGGCGATCTGCCCGCGCACCGAGTCGTAGGCCGCCTGGGTGCCCTTGCCGAGCACAAAGCCGGGCAGCAGGGACTCCGTCATCGTCAGCGCCTGGGCCGCGAGCAACATTTCCACGCCGACAATGTATTGTGTGTTCGATACAACAACGGCGGCCTTGCGCGCGCACCAGGTCGAGTTCGACACGTGGTCCTCGCTATTGCCCTTGGCCGGGATGCTGTCCACGCTGCCCGGCATGCACAGCGTGCGGTTCTCCATCACCAGCGAGCTGAGCGAGCACTGCACCACCGGATAGCCGGTGTTGACGCCGCGCACGCCCGACATCAGGTTGCGCGGCAGGCCCCAGGACAGGGTCGGGTCGATCAGCCGGGCGACGCGGCGCTCGACGATGCTGCCCAGGTCGGCCACGCCCATCGCCAGCAGGTCCATCGCCTGGGCCAGATACTGGCCGTGGAAATTGCCGCCGGAGATGATCTCGAAGCCGCCGCCGTCCTTGCCGAAGATCAGCGGATTGTCGGTGGCCGAGTTGGTTTCCTTGTCGAGGATGGTGTCGATGTAGTCGAGCGCGTCGAACACCGGGCCGTAGACCTGCGGCGCGCAGCGCAGCGAGTACACGTCCTGGATGCGCTCGGTGTAGGGGATGTCGCTGCGGCGCAGCTCCTCGGGAAACTGCACCGAGCGGGCGGCGTGGGTGGTGCGGGTCGAGCCCTCCAGCAAGTTGCGCACGATGGCGGCGGTCTTGATCTGGCCGGCGTGCGGCCGCGCCGCGTGGATGCGCGGGTCGAAGGCGGCCATTTCGGCGCGCATCGCCTCCAGGGTCAGGCCCAGCGACAGGCAGGCGTCGGACAGCATGTTGCGCGCGTCGGCGGCGGCCAGCAGCGCCACCGCCAGCGACACGGTGCAGCCGTTGATCAGCGCCGAGGCGTCCTTGGCCTTCAGCTCGAACACCACCGGGCCGACACCGGACAGCTGGATCGCCTCCGGCGCCGACATGCGGCGGCCGTCGTACATCACCTCGGCCTCGGGGAAGCCGGCGATGGCGGCGGCCAGGTAGGCCAGCGGCGCCAGGTCGCCCGAGGCGCCGACCGAGCCCTTCTGCGGCATGATCGGGTGGATGCCGGCGTTGACGAAGGCCAGCAGGCGGTCGACCACCTCGACGCGCGGCGCCGAGTAGTTGCTGGCGAAGGCGTTGGCGCGCAGCAGCATGGTGGCCCGGCTGACCTCCTCCGAGAACGGCTCGCCCATGCCGGCGGCGTGCGCCTTGATCAGCTGGGTCTGGAACAACACGATGTCCGCGACCTTGACGCGGGTGTCCTTCAGCATGCCGACGCCGGTGTTGAAGCTGTACATCATCGGCGCCTCGTCGTGCATCCAGGTCGCCTCGATGTAGTCGCGGCTTTCCTTCAGAGCGGCGCGCGAGGAGGCGGCCAGCGCCACCTCGATGTGACGGTCGCGGGCCACGGCCACCACTTGCGCGGCCGTCAGGTTGAAACCATTGATGGTTGTTGTGCTCATGATGATTCTCTCTATATATTTAGTTGTGTACGGGCGCGACTAGCCGCGCCCGTCGTCCCGGCGCGGGCGCGGGAGGACGGAGCGGATGGTCGAGTGGAAAAACGTGGGCCGCCAAACGGCCCGGAAGATGTTGCCAGCGGCGCAACCCGAGGGTCAGACCCTAGGGTCTGAAGATGTTGCCAGCGGAGCAACCCGAGGGTCAGACCCTAGGGTCTGACCCTGGCTGCCGCTGGCACTGCGCCGTTGGCCGCTGCGCTCAGTTAGCCCCGGCGGCGAACCAGGCGCCGATCTCGGCGCGCTCCTCCGGCGTGATGTTGGTCATATTGCCGATCGGCATAGACTTCAGCACCACCGCCTGCTGGTTGATCTTCGCCGCGTTCTGACGGATCAACTCGGCCGTATGGAGCATCACGCCGGCCGGCGCTGTGGCAAAGCCCGGCTGGGTGGTCTGCGCCGCGTGGCAGCTGACGCAGCGCTGGGTGACGATGGCCTGCACCCGGTTGAAGTCGGCGCCGTGGGCGGCGCCGGCCGTCGCTGCGGCGTCGGCGCCGCCGTTGCCGCCAGCGTGGCCTGCGCCGATGGCGGCGGCATCGCCGGCAATAACGGCCTGGGTCATGGGCGCGGCCTTGGCCACCGGACGCGGCGCGATGGCCACCGCCACCGCGAGCAGAATCGCCACGCCGGCGGCCGGGAAGCCCCAAGCCGTGCGGCCGTGGTGGCGCAGATTGAAGAAGTGGCGGATCAGCACGCCAGCGGCGATGATCGCGCCCAGCAACAACCAGCTGTACGAATGGCTGTAGGTCATCGCATAGTGGTTGCTGATCATGATGAGCAGCACCGGCAGCGTGAAGTAGTTGTTATGCACGCTGCGCTGCTTGGCCTTCCTGCCGTGGATGGGATCGGGCGACTTGCCCTGCTCCATCGCCTCGACCAGTTTGCGTTGGCCCGGAATAATCAGCATCAAGACATTACCGACCATCATCGTGCCGATCATCGCGCCGACGTGGATGTAGGCGGCGCGACCGCTGAGCAGCTTGGTCAGCACGAAGGCCACCGCCACGATAAAGACGAACATCACGATGCCCAGCAGCCCATCCTTCTGGCCCAGCGGCGAGCGGCACAGCAGATCGTAGACGGTCCAGCCCAGCAACAAGGTGCCGAGGCCGACGCCGATGGCTTGCCACTGGCTCAGGTCGGCCACCGACTTGTCGATCATCATCGCCGAGGCGTTGAAATAGTAGACGATGAACAACAGCGCGAAGCCCGACAACCACGTCGCGTAGGCCTCCCACTTAAACCAGTGCAAGTCCGCCGGCAGCTCGGCCGGCGACACCAAATATTTCTGCGGATTGTAGAATCCGCCGCCGTGCACGGCCCACAACTCGCCCGACACGCCTTTTTTGGCCAGCTCCGAGCCCGGTTTGGGCGGGCGGATGCTGTTGTCCAGCCAAACGAAGTAAAACGAGGCGCCGATCCAGGCGATGCCCGTGATCAGATGCAACCAGCGCACCAATAGATTAAGCCAATCCACGCCGTAAGCGAGCAATTCCATGTTGTCTCCATGATGGTATTTGACTCGTCTGCCACCGCGGGCGCTCCAGACGACTGGGATGATTTCCCTATTGGTCGCGAACTTTAAAAGCTCCGCTGCGACCGAGTTGAACACCAAGCACAGTGCGTGCATGGTGTGGCATGAACGATAAAACTAAATCTGGCTATTCTCATTGGAATCGACGTATATTAAAAATAGAAACCACGCTATAGACCCCGCCATGGCCCAACTCCCCGACCACCTCGACATCCACCTGATCCGCATTTTGTACCTGCTGCTGTGCGAGAAAAACGTCTCGCGCGTCGCGCTCAAACTGGACCAGCCGCAGCCGTCCATTTCCGCCTCGCTGCGCAAGCTGCGCGAGCTGACCGGCGACCCGCTGCTGGTGCGCGGCGGTCGCGGCATGGTGCCGACGCAACACGGCGAGAGTCTGAAAAAGCCCGCCAAACGCATCCTCGACGAGGTCAGCCAACTGTTTTTGCACAAGACCCCGTTCGCCTCGATGGACGAAAGCCGCGTCTTCCGCATCGGCGCACCGGATTATCTCGACATCCAATTTCTGCCCAACATTGTGGCGAGATTGCGACGCGAGTCGCCGAAAAGCCGCATTGTCATCCACAGCCTGGGCGCCGAAGTCGACTCGATCCGCATGCTGTCCGACGGCGACCTCGACCTCTTGATCGCCAACTGGGACGCGCCGCCCGAGCACCTGCACCTGTCGCCGCTGTTCGAAGACCCCATCGTCTGCGCCATGCGCGCCGACAGCCCCTACGCCAAGCGCACCGGCGCCGACGACATGACCCTGGACGACTACCTGAGCCTGCCGCACGTGGCGCCCTCGCCCACCCTGTCCGGCTACTACGGCGTGATCGACACCTATTTGCAGCAGCACGGCCACGAGCGCAACGTGGTGGTCGAGTCCGCCTACTTCGGCCTGATGCCGCACATGCTGACGCAGACCGACCTGGTGCTGACCACCGGCCGGCAATACCTGCGTTTCTTCGAGCGCAACCTGCCGATCAAGACCTTCAGCGTGCCGCTGCGCTTCCCGCCGATGCGCTTCTACCAGCTGTGGCACGAGCGCGTCCACGCCGCCCCCGAGCACAAATGGCTGCGCGACCAAATCACCCAAGCCGCCCAAGCCCTCACCGCCAAATAAGCCGCCCCCGGTGTTGCATACCGACTGCTGAGCCAGGGTCAGACCCTAGGGTCTGACCCTCGTTTTCCGTTGGCGGATTTCCGGCCAAACAACACTTGGCATATCCCCGCGCTGAACCTTGTTATGGCTGCGGGCATATATTGCCGGCGGCGCAACACTATATTATTCGCCATATAAGCACGGACGGCGCCAGCGCGCCGCATCCGCATGAACGGCGAGCGGTCCCACGCGCCGAACCATTCACACGAGGAGACAGGCTGGTGGGACCGCCTGAGCACAATGACGATCACCCTGGAACAGTTGAACCGCTGCGACGCCGACGAATTCACCACCCTGCTGCACGGTCTGTATGAGCATTCGCCGTGGATTCCGCAGCGCGCCGCAGCGCAGCGCCCCTTCCGCAGCGTCGCCGCGCTGAAGATCGCCCTGCAGGGCGTGGTGCGCGCCGCCTCCGTCGACGAGCAACTGGGCCTGATCCGCGCCCACCCCGAGCTGGCCGGCAAGGCCGCGCTGGCCGGCGAACTGACCGCCGAGTCCACCGGCGAGCAGGCCCAGGCCGGCCTGACCCATTGCAGCGCCAGCGAACTGGCCGAGCTGCACCGCCTCAACGCCGCCTACAACGCCAAGTTCGGCTTCCCCTTCATCCTGGCCGTCAAAGGCCCGACCGGCAAGGGCTTGAGCCGCCAGCAGATCACCGCCCACTTCGCCCGCCGCCTGCGCTCGCAGCGCGACGACGAGCAGGCCGAGTGCCTGCGCCAGATCGGCCGCATCGCCGAGATGCGCCTGAACGCGCTGCTCGACATCGAGCTGCAGTTCGGCGCCACCATCATGGAATGGGCCGAGGTGATCGGCGCCTGGAGCGACGACGCCGACAACCTCACCTGCGCCTACATGACCGCGGCGCACCAGAAAACCGCCGCCCAGCTGGCAACGTGGATGCGCGAGGCCGGCATGGTGGTGCACATCGACGCGGTCGGCAACGTGGTCGGCCGCTACCTGTCGGACCAGCCGAACGCCAAGTCGCTGCTCACCGGCTCGCACTACGACACGGTGCGCAACGGCGGCAAGTACGACGGCCGCGAGGGCATCCTGCTGCCGATCGCCATCGTCAAGCACCTGCACGAGCGCGGCGAGCGCCTGCCCTTCCACTTCGAGGTGATCGGCTTCTGCGAGGAGGAAGGCGTGCGCTATCAAAGCACCTTCTTGGGCAGTAACGCCGTCATCGGCCAGTTCGACCAGTCCCTGCTCGACAAGCTCGACGCCGACGGCGTCAGCATGCGCGCCGCGCTGGCCGAGGCCGGCCACGACGTCGGCCAGATCGCCGCCATCGCCCGCGACCCGGCCGAGGTGTTGGCCTTCGTCGAAGTCCACATCGAACAAGGTCCGGTGCTGCTGGGCCGCGACCTGCCGACCGGCGTGGTCAGTTCCATCGCCGGCAGCTGCCGCTACCAAATCGAGCTGACCGGCCTGGCCAGCCACGCCGGCACCACGCCGATGAACATGCGCAAGGACGCCGCCGCCGCCGCCGCCGAGATCGTGTTGTATGTGGAGAGCCGCTGCGCCCAGGCGCCGTCGCTGGTCGGCACGGTCGGCCAATTGCAGGTGCCGGACGGTTCGGTCAACGTGATCCCCGGCGCCTGCAAGCTGTCGCTCGACATCCGCGCCGCCGACGACGCCACCCGCGACGCCGCCGTGGCCGACATCCTCCAGCAGGCCGAGGCCATCTGCGCACGCCGCCAGATCGACTTCAAGCTGCACAAGATCATGTCGGCGCCGGCCGCGCCCTGCGCACCGTGGCTGGTGCGCCAGCTGGCCGCCGCCACCGAGCGCGCCGGCGTGGAGGTGTTCGAACTGCCGTCCGGCGCCGGCCACGACGCCATGGCGCTGGCCCGCATGACCGACGTGGCCATGCTGTTCACCCGCTGCGGCAACGGCGGCATCAGCCACAACCCGCTGGAGACGATGACGGCGGACGACGCCGAAACCTCGGCCGTGATCCTGCTCGACTTCCTGCGCAGCTTCCAGCCCAAGCCCTGAAAAAAGGAAATTTTCAACGCGACGAGGGTGCTGGCATCCCAGCGGCAAGGAACCAGGGTCAGACCCTAGGGTCTGACCCTATGCCGGCGCCCCGGGCAGCCATACAGCCCCAAAGACACAGCATTATCAGCGCGGACTCATACCCCGCAGCAGTTATATACTCATACGTGCATAGTAGCCATCGCGTGCAAGCCATTGGTTTCTCTGCGGGCAGCTGCTAACCTGAACAATATCGCCATCCAATCAGCGCGGAGCATTCATGTCTGAACCAATTCGTTTCTTCTATCGCGGCGAAGTCCATTCCGTTTCGGATGGCGCACCCACCCGCACCCTGCTGCAGCATCTGCGCGACGAGCCTGCATTGCACCGGCACCAAGGAAGGCTGCGCCGAGGGCGACTGCGGCGCCTGCACCGTGGTGGTGGCCGAACTGCAGGGCGACGAACTATCGCTCAAGTCGGTCAACTCCTGCATCCAGTTCCTGCCCACCCTGGACGGCAAGG
This sequence comes from Rugamonas sp. DEMB1, assembly GCF_029834475.1. Taxonomy (GTDB): domain Bacteria; phylum Pseudomonadota; class Gammaproteobacteria; order Burkholderiales; family Burkholderiaceae_D; genus Rugamonas; species Rugamonas rubra. Next base: position 3,153,077 of record NZ_CP122407.1, read on the forward strand.
CCGTCTTCTCGGTCGAGGATCTGAAGCAGGCCGACGGCGCCATGCACCCGGTGCAGCAAGCCTTGGTGGAATGCCACGGCTCCCAGTGCGGCTTTTGCACGCCGGGCTTCGCCATGTCGCTGTGGAGCTTGTACCTGAAGCAGGAAGGCGTCGCCGAGGCGCCCTGCCGCAAGACCATCGACGAAACCCTGTCCGGCAACCTGTGCCGCTGCACCGGCTACCGGCCCATCATCGAAGCGGCCCGCCGCATGGGCGAACTGCCGCCGGTCAGCTTCGACCGCGCCGCCTTGAAGGCCACGCTGCAAGCCATCCAGCGCGAGCGCATGTTCAGCTATACCCACGAAGGCCAAACCTTCTACGCGCCGCGCACCCTGGCCGAGCTGGCCGAGCTGCGCGCCGCCAAACCCGGCGCCACCATCGTCGCCGGCTCCACCGACGTCGGCCTGTGGGTCACCAAACAGATGCGCGACCTGGGCGACATGATCTATGTGCGCATGGTCGCCGAGCTGCACCAGATGGAGGAAAAGGACGGCATGCTGCACATCGGCGCCGCCGTTTCGCTGAACGACGCCTACGCCGCCGTCTGCGCCCACTACAAGGACGAGCTGACGGAAATGTGGCAGCGCTTCGCCTCCCAGCCGATACGCAACACCGGCACCCTGGGCGGCAGCGTCGCCAACGGCTCGCCGATCGGCGATTCGGCGCCGTGGATGATCGCGCTCGGCGCCGAGATCGTGCTGCGCAACGACAAAGGCCAGCGCAGCATGCTGCTGCAGGACTTCTACCTCGACTATATGAAGAAGAACTGGCAGCCGGGCGAGTTTGTCGAAGCGGTGCGCATTCCGCTGCCGTGCGCCGGCGTCCAGTTCCGCACCTACAAATTGGCCAAGCGCTACGACCAGGACATCTCCGCCGTCTGCGCCGCCTACTCCATCGAGCTGCGCGACGGCGTGGTGCACAACGCCAAGGTGGCCTATGGCGGCATGGCCGCCACCTCGCGCCGCGCCCCGCTGGCCGAGGCGGCGATGAACGGCCAGCCCTGGACCGAGGCCACGCTGAACGCCGCCATGGCCGCGCTGGCGCAGGACTACACGCCGCTGAGCGACATGCGCGCCAGCGCCGCCTACCGCATGAAGACCGCGCAAAACCTGCTGCGCCGCTTCTGGCTGGAGACCCGTCCGGACGACGCCCAAGCCATCCAATCGATCAACGCGTTCAGCTACGCCGATGATTGTGCCAAACAATTCGTTGAAGGAGGCGCCGTAGCATGAACAGCAAATCGGAAGCGTTCCTGAACCAGCCGAACGACGCGCCCGCCATGGCCTGGGCCGAGGTGGGCCAGTCCCGCCCGCACGAATCGGCCGTCTTGCACGTGCTGGGCGAGGCCACCTACACCGACGACATCCCCGAGGCGCAAGGCACGCTGCACGCCGCGCTGGGCCTGTCGGCCAAGGCGCACGCCAACATCGTCTCGATGAACTTCGACGCCGTGCGCGCCATGCCCGGCGTGAAGGCGGTCTACACCCATCAGGACATCCCCGGCACCAACGACTGCGGGCCGATCATCCACGACGACCCGATCCTGTCCGCAGGCCTGGTCGAGTACGTCGGCCAGCCGATCTTCATCGTCGTCGCCGACTCGCACGACAACGCCCGCCGCGCCGTGCGCAAGGCCGACATTCAATACGCCGAGCTGCCCGCCATCCTCACGCCGCAGGCGGCGCGCGAGGCCAAGTCCTTCGTCGTGCCGCCGATGCGCCTGCAACGCGGCGACGCCGAGGCGGCCTTCAAGCGGTCGAAGCACATCGCCAAGGGCCAGCTCTACGTCGGCGGCCAGGAGCAGTTCTACCTGGAAGGCCAGATCTCCTACGCCATCCCGAAGGAGGACAACTGCATACTGGTGCAATGCTCGACCCAGCACCCGACCGAGATGCAGCACGTGGTCGCCCACGCCCTGCACATCAATTCCAACCAGGTGGTGGTCGAGTGCCGCCGCATGGGCGGCGCCTTCGGCGGCAAGGAGTCGCAGTCGGCGCTGTGGGCCGCCTGCGCCGCCATCAGCGCCAAGCTGCTCAAGCGCCCGGTCAAGCTGCGCGCCGACCGCGACGACGACATGCTGGTCACCGGCAAGCGCCACTGCTTCTACTATGAATACGAGGTCGGCTACGGCGACGACGGCCGCATCGTCGCCGCCCGCGTCGAAATGGTCACCCGAGCCGGCTTCTCGGCCGACCTGTCGGCCCCGGTGGCGACGCGCGCCGTCTGCCACTTCGACAACGCCTACTACCTGGCCGACGTCGACATCCGCGCCATGGCCGGCAAGACCAACACCCAGTCCAACACCGCCTTCCGCGGCTTCGGCGGGCCGCAGGGCGCCATCGCCATCGAGTACATCGTCGACGAGATCGCGCGCAACCTGGGCATGGACGCGCTCGACGTCCGCAAGATCAACTTCTACGGCCGCAACGACGAGGAGGGCCGCAACGTCACCCAGTACCAGCAGAAGGTGGTCGACAACGTCATCCACGCCCTGGTCGACGAGCTGGAGGAAAGCAGCGCCTACCGCCGCCGCCGCGCCGAGATCAACGCCTTCAACGCCGGCAGCCCGGTGCTCAAGCGCGGCCTGGCGCTGACGCCGGTCAAGTTCGGCATCGCCTTCAACGTCACCCACTTCAACCAGGCCGGCGCGCTGGTGCACGTCTATACCGACGGCTCGGTGCTGGTCAACCACGGCGGCACCGAGATGGGCCAGGGCATCAACACCAAGGTCTGCCAGGTGGTGGCGCACGAGCTGGGCATCCCGCTGGCGATGGTGCGCGCCACCGCGACCGACACCAGCAAGGTGGCCAACACCTCGGCCACGGCGGCCTCCACCGGCGCCGACTTGAACGGCAAGGCGGCGCAGGACGCCGCCCACACCATCCGCCAGCGGCTGGCCGAATTCGCCGTCAAGCGCCACGGCGGCGGGGCGGCCGAATCGGCTGATTCGGCCGCTTCGGCCAATGTGCGCTTCGCGGCCGGCTTCGTCCACGTCAACGGCGTCGCGGTGCCCTTCCCCGAGCTGGTGCAGCAGGCCTACCTGGCCCGCGTCCAACTGTGGTCGGACGGCTTCTACGCCACGCCCGGCCTGCACTGGGACCCCGAAGACCATGAGCGGCAACCCCTTCTCCTACTTCGCCTACGGCGCCTCGGTGTCCGAGGTGGTGGTCGACACGCTGACCGGCGAATGGAAGCTGCTCAAGGTGAACGCCCTGTACGACGCCGGCAAGTCGCTCAACCCGGCCCTCGACATCGGCCAGGTCGAAGGCGCCTTCATCCAGGGCATGGGCTGGCTGACCACCGAGGAGCTGTGGTGGAACGCCGGCGGCAAGCTGATGACGCACGCGCCGTCCACCTACAAGATCCCCGCCGTGTCCGACTGCCCGGAGGACTTCGAGGTGCGCCTGTTCGACAACCGCAACGTGATGGACAGCATCCACCGCTCCAAGGCGGTCGGCGAGCCGCCGCTGCTGCTGCCGTTCTCGGTGTTCTACGCCATCCGCGACGCCATTTCCAGCGTCGGCCAGCACCGCCACAATCCGCCGCTCAACGCGCCGGCCACCGGCGAGGCCATCCTCAACGCCGTCGACGCCGTCCGGGCGATGGCGCAGGGGTAGCGCCATGGCGAGCTCGATGGGGCCCACACTGAACGCCGTCACGGCGGCGGCCGCCAAGGCGGTGCCGCGCGTGCTGGTGACGGTGGCGCAGGTGGCCGGCTCGGCGCCGCGCGAGCCCGGCGCCAAGATGCTGATCACCCAGTACCACGCCTTCGACACCATCGGCGGCGGCCACCTGGAGATGCGCGCCACCGACATCGCCCGCGAAATGCTGGCCATGCCGCTCGGCGAGGCGCGCGCCGAGCGCCGGCTCGAGCGCTTCCCGCTCGGCCCCAGCCTGGGCCAATGCTGCGGCGGCGTGGTGCACCTGGCCTTCGAGCGCATCATGCCCGAGGCCGGCGACCACTTCGCCACCCTGGCGCGGCGCTGGCGCGACGGCCAGGACAGCTGGCGCCTGATCTCGCTCGATAGCGTCACCGCGCCGGCCCTGTACGACGGCGGCGGCGCCCTGCTGTCCGGCCCCGGTCCGGCGCTGCTGCCCAAACTTGGTCCCGGCGTGGCCTGCAAGGTGCGCGTCGACGAGCGCGGCAAGCAATGGCTGGTCGACTCCTGCCTGCCCTACCGGCGCCGCCTGGTGCTGTTCGGCGCCGGCCACGTCGGCGCCGCCATCGTGCGCGCGCTGGCCGAGCTGCCCTGCCAGGTCACCTGGGTCGACGAGCGCGACGACATGTTCCCCGCCGCCCTGCCGGCCAACGTGCGCGTCGAGGCGACCGACACGCCCGAGGCGGTGGTGGCCCAGGCCGACGCCGGCACCACCTTCCTGGTGCTGACCCACAGCCACGCGCTGGACCAGCTGCTGTCCGAGCACATCCTGCGGCGCGGCGACTTCGCCTGGTTTGGCCTGATCGGTTCGCAGACCAAGCGCACGCAGTTCGAGCGCCGCCTGCGCGAACGCGGCATTTCCGCCGAGCGGCTGAACGACATGGTCTGCCCGATCGGCCTGCCCGGCATCAAGGACAAGGCGCCGGCCGTCATCGCCGTCTCGGTCGCCGCCCAGCTGCTACAGGTGTGGGAGGCGCTCGACCAGGCCGCCCTGCCCGGCGCCACGAGCGCCGCGCCGTCCGCCTCGGGCACGGCGGCCACCGCGACGCCGGCCGAGTGCCTTAGCTGATGCACACCACGCCAGCAGGCGCGCCATTGCGCGCCCTCCCCACAGCCTCACTCTCCGGCAGCGCCGGGGCGGGAGTGCTGCATCGCTGTCGATTCCCGTAGCCCTGCGCTAGTCCCAACACCCCGGTAGCACCCGAACACCGGCCGGCGCCGCGCGCGCCCGCCCGAGCACACCCGCGCCCCGCGCACCGAATCAAGGAAACACATCATGACCCAAGCCCAGCCGAGCAACGGCGCCTTCCAGGCCTATCGCGCCAGCCTGCTGCACTTCAACGACGACCCGGCCTTCCACCAGAACGCCTACAGCTGGCACGAGGACGGCCTGCTGGTGGTCAAGGACGGCCACGTCCACGTCGCCGGCGACTACGCCCAATTGATCGACTTTCTGCCGCCCGGCACGCCGCTGCACGACCATCGCGGCAAGCTGATCGTGCCCGGCTTCATCGACACCCACGTCCACTATCCGCAGACCGACATGATCGCCTCGCCGGCGCCCGGCCTGCTGCCCTGGCTGGACAAGTACACCTTCCCCACCGAGCGCAAGTTCGCCGACCCGGCCCACGCCGCCCAGGTGGCCAGCTTCTTCCTCGACGAACTGCTGCGCTGCGGCACCACCACCGCCATGGTCTACTGCACCGTGCACCCGCAGTCGGTGGACGCCTTCTTCGGCGCCAGCGAGGCGCGCAACCTGCGCATGGTGGCCGGCAAAGTCCTCATGGACCGGAACTGCCCCGAGTTTTTGCAGGACACGCCGGAAGGCGGCGCCCGCGACAGCGAGGCGCTGATCCAAAAATGGCACAAGCGCGGCCGCCAGCTGTACGCCATCACGCCGCGCTTCGCGCCGACCTCCAGCGAGGCCCAGTTGGAGCTGGCCGGCGCGCTGGCCAAGGCCTACCCGGACACCTATCTGCAAACCCACGTCGCCGAGAACACCGACGAGGTGGCCTGGGTCAAGTCCCTGTTCCCGCAGGCGCGCAGCTACATGGACGTGTACGACCGCTACGGCATGCTGCGGCCGCGTTCGATGTACGCCCACTGCATCTGGCTCGACAACGCCGACCGCCAGCGCATGGCCGAGACCGGCTCGGCGATCTCGATCTGCCCCACCTCCAACCTGTTCCTCGGCAGCGGCCTGTTCGACTTCGAGCGCGCCGACGCCGCCCGCGTGCCGTTGTCGCTGGCCACCGACGTCGGCGGCGGCACCTCCTTCTCCATGCTGCAAACCATGAACGAGGCCTACAAGGTGGCGCGCATGGGCGGCAGCTATCTGCCGGCGCTGCGCATGTTCTACCTGGCCACGCTGGGCGGCGCCCGCGCCATGCAGCTCGACGGCACCATCGGCAGCTTCGTGCCCGGCGCCGAGGCCGACTTCATCGTCCTCGACCCGCAGGCCACGGCGCTGCTGGCGCGCCGCACCGCGCGCACGGACAACCTGGAGGAGCTGCTGTTCGCCATCGCCATGCTGGGCGACGACCGCACGGTGGCCGCCACCTATGCCGCCGGCCGGCCGGTACACCGGCGCGCCAACTAAGGCCCGAACCAAGAGAGTTCAGGGACGCGGTATTGATGGTTCAATACCGCGCAGCGCATCCAATCTGCGGTCCCAAACCCGCTTAGGCCGCCCATGACGCGCCGGCCAACCGAGCCAGGACGGCCGAGCAAAATCAAACTGTCGCAATCGCCAGGCGTTCAATCGCTATCACGATCGGGCTCGTGTTCAAGAACTTTCTCGAACGCCATACCTTTTAACGCATTCACCATATTAATGTTGGCCTGGGGATCGCCCCGGGTAACCTCACGGGGATCGGATATCTTTGGCTCGCCTTGGCCGTCGATTAAAAACTGCAGATCGTCGACTCTCAGTTGTTTGTCTCTCAAATTTTTCACGACACTCACGCATCCGTCAACTAGATGTTGATTGAATTCCAGAGCGGCTGGCAGAGCTACCTTTTTTGCAAGGACATCAGCTGAATCGATCGCGTCCTTGATGATTTCTTGCTCAAGTCCATGAGCGCCCTCATGCTCGACCAGGCCAATTGTCCGGACCACTGGAAAACCCGCTCGCTGAAGCGTATTCAGCCCATTTTGTTCCTTCAGCGCAGCGTCCAGGGATGTTCCCGAGCCAAAGGTTCCAGACTTGAACAGCGAAAAACAAATCTGATCATCTTTCTTTGAATGAAAGACGATTTTTTGGCTACCCTCGCCGAGTTTCTCTCCAATCGAAGATGTGGATAATTTGCGCGCCAAGGGCACCGGCTCTGCCGACGTGGGTTCGGTTGCCAGCGGCGTCATGGATTCGGAAGCTTTCATAGTTTTCTCCAATGTAGATACAAGTTAAGTTGCATCTGATGGGGAGAAGTTCCATGTCAACGAAGTATCTGGTCACGCCATCTGTCGGCCTCGGGGGCCGAGGTCGCGCTGACCTCGGCCCTCACCGCGCCGCGCGGAATACGCCCATTTCACTGCGCGATCGCGACCGGACCTGGTGCGCTTGCCGGTAACGACGTCAGCCGCTCTATCATCGCGCGCACGGCCTTCATCTGCGGGCCGGTCTTGTAGGCGTAGTTCGGCCCGGTGTAGCCTATCCAATCCCAGCAGCCGTTCTCGTTGAACGGTAGCGACGCCCTCACCTGCGGATACAGCATGATGATGTTGTTGCTGTCGGCCCAGTCGTTGTAGCTGCTCTTGCCGTAGAAGTCGTCGCCGACCACGTCGGCCGACTGCTTGCAGCCGTGAAAGGCGACGTGCACCTTGCAGCTGCCCGCCTTGGCGCAGCTGGCCGGCACGTACACAAAGGCGTCCTCGGACATGCTGCTGGATGGATCGGCGAACTCGGTCTGGCGGAAGGTCAGCAGCTGGCCCGTGCGCGCCGTGGCCGGCGGCTTGATGTTGCCGTAGATGTGGGAAAAGATCGCGCCCGCCTGGTCGTATTTCTTCTTCTGCACGGTGCAGCGGCTGATGAACGGCGCCTCGTTGGCGCCACAGTGGTTGCCGAACGCCGGCGTCAACAGCGCGTGGCCGGACGGCACCGTCTTCACGTAGAGCAAATTCTCCTTGGGCACGCCGGCGCCCTTGAAGAAGGCGACCGTGGCGTTGACCGCCGATTGGTGCACCACGGTGTCCATGGTGCCGCTGAAGACATAGACCCGGTCCTTTTGCAAATTGCTGATCGGGTCGATCAGGCCGCTGGCGGCGAAGAACTGGGCGGCCCTCACCATCAGGTCGGGATTGGGCGACACAAACGGCACCAGGCCCATGCAAATGCCCGAATAGGTGAGCAGCAAGCCGGCCGCGCAGTAGTACGGCCCGCCGGCCACCACGCCGGCCCCGCTGACCGAGGCGGAATAGGCGACCTGGTACTGCACCGCCATAAAGGCGCCCGACGATAAACCGGAGACGGACGTGCCGTCGCCGCTGGCCCCCATGGCCGGAAGTGGATTGCTGGCCTGCGTAGGCGGCAACAGGCAGAATGCCAGGGCCGCCGTGGCGATCGAGAATAGTGGTTTCATTACAACTCCTCCGTGGTGTTTCATGCCAATGAAGGCACTCCAGGGTGTCTTTCATTGTGGAATTGACGCACCGCACAATGGGTGCAATCGCGATGTTCCCACAATTTCCGCGGCCACAGTTCGGCCTCCACGGCCAGTGGTAAAAATACAAATTGTCGGGGGAATGATTAATTGCCGGCGGTTATGTGCGACGGCGCCACGCGACGATCCAACGGGAACAAGCGGAGCCTAGTGTGCCGATGTCTTGGAAAAAACCTGCATCACCACCACGCCCGCAATGATGAGCGCTATCCCCAACATCGCCGGGAAATCCAACCGTTGCTTGTAGAAGAACAGGCCGACCAGCGACACCAGCACGATCCCCGCGCCGGACCAGATCGCATAGGCGATGCCGACCGGAATGGCGGACAGCACGCGCGACAGCATGTAGAAGGCGATGCCGTAGCCGACCACGACCAGCGTCGACGGCACGAGTTTGGAGAAGCCTTCGGAGGCCTTGAGGGCGGAGGTCGCGATGACCTCGGCGACGATGGCGACGGCGAGAAAAAGCCAATTCATAGGCGATGCTCCTGGATCGAAAGGCGCCAGTCTAGCAGGCCGTACGATGAATCGGACGCCTTCCCGGAGGCAGTGGAAATATATATATATACTAAATTAATTAACTAGTACAAACATCTGGAACGCAAATTGACTCAATCGACAACCGCCACGACAGCGCCACTGAGACTGAACGTGGTCTATCAGCGGGCCGAATATGTTGACATCGTGCTCGAGCTGGTGGCATTGGAGCTGGCCAAGCAGGCAAAGAAGAAGGGCAAGGACCACAAGCCCATGGGCAAGGCGTCCCGCCTCCTGGCCGCTGCCTTGCTGTCGGCAATATTTTTCTACAAACGGCTCAGCATGCCCTCCAACGACTTCACGATAAGCAAACAAGGGATACGGCGCGTCAACAGGCGCGGAACTGTTGACGTGAAATGGGTCGACGTCACCGCCGTGCACCGGTTCGCACGCGGCTATCTGCTGATAAAGCGCAACGGCGGCATGCCCTTGCCGTATCGCTGCTTCACGAGTGAACAACGGGCCGCGATGGAATTCCTGCTCGAACATCAAACAGCCAGATAGCCGATATAGACGGTAGCGGGAAGTACAGCGGCGCCAAAGCGTCAAACAGAAACCAGAGCGCTGGGCAGAGAATGAAAGCGCGCAGCCGCGGCGGCCAAGGAGAGCCGTGCACCTTCGTGGCCAACAGCCAGGCGCGGCGGCGGCCCTGCCGCGCCTGGCGGAGGCAAGCGCATGACGCCGCCGGCGCCGGCTAGGCCGCCGCCGGCACCACCGGCCAGATCTGCGCGATGCGCAGCAGGTTGGTGCTGCCCGGCTGGCCGAAAGGCACGCCGGCGGTGATGGCGATGCTGTCGCCGGCCACGGCGAAGCCCTGCTCCAGCGCCGCCTGGCAGGCCGCCGCCACCATGCGGTCGACGTTGCGCACCTCCTGGCTGACGGTGGAATGCACGCCCCAGGCCAGCACCAGCCGGCGCGCCGTCGACAGGTTCGGCGTGATGCTGAGGATGGGCGCGGTCGGCCGCTCGCGCGCGGCGCGCAGGCTGGTGTGGCCGGAGCTGGTGTAGGTGACCGTGGCGACGGCGCCGACGATCCGCGTCACCTCGCGCAGCGCCGAGCAGATGGCGTCGCCGCTGTTGGGCTGCGGCGCCTGGTTTTGCGCGGCTATCATCTGCCGGTACAGCGGTGCCCTTCTCCACCTCGCGGATGATGCGGTCCATGATCTGCACCGCCTCGACCGGATAGGCGCCGCTGGCCGATTCGGCCGACAGCATCACGGCGTCGGCGCCGTCGTAGATGGCGCTGGCGACGTCGGAGGCCTCGGCCCGGGTCGGCACCGGCGCGCCGATCATCGATTCGAGCATCTGCGTGGCGATGACAATGGGCTTGCCGTACTGGCGGCAGGCGCGCAGGATACGCTTCTGCACGCCGGGCACGCGCTCGGGCGGCAGCTCCACGCCCAGGTCGCCGCGCGCCACCATGATGGCGTCGGAGACGGCGACGATGGCGTCCAGGCCGTCGAGCGCCGCCGGCTTTTCCAGCTTGGAGAGCAGCGCGGCGCGGTCGCCGATGATGGCGCGCGCCTGCAGCACGTCCTCCGGCCGCTGCACGAAGGACAGCGCGATCCAGTCGGCGCCCATGTCGAGCGCGAAGTCGAGGTCGCGCAGATCCTTCTCGGTCAGCGCGGGGATGGGCAGCACCACGTCCGGCACGTTGACGCCCTTGCGGTCGGACAGCACGCCGCCGTTCACCACGCGGGTGCGGATGGAGCGGCGGTCGGCGCCGCGCCCCAGCACCGCCAGGCGCAGTTTGCCGTCGTCGAGCAGCAGCGACTGGCCGGCGTCGATCACCTCGAACAGCTCGGGGTGCGGCAGGCAGACGCGGTGCACGTCGCCCGGCGTCGGGTCGCGGTCGAACGTGAACTCGGCGCCGGCCACCAGCGTCACCTTGCCCTCGGCGAACTGGCCGACACGCAGCTTGGGGCTGCAGGTCGGCCAGGATGGCGATGGGCCGGCCGGCGGCGCGTTCGATCTCGCGCACGATGTTGCAGCGCGCCTGGTGGTCCTGGTGGCTGCCGTGGCTGAAATTGAAGCGGAATACGTCCGCCCCCGCGTCGAACAAGGCCTGGATGGCCTCCTTGCTGCTGCTGGCTGGGCCGAGTGTGGCCACTATTTTGGCCTGGCGTAGACGTCGCATGTGATCCCCTAGTGTGTATTTTTTTGTGTGGCGGACGGCGCGCTACAGCACCAGCACGGCGCGGAAGTCGTTGACGTTGGTGCGGGTCGGGCCGCTGACCACCAGGTCGTCGAGGGCGCTGAAGAAGCCGTAGCCGTCGTTGTTTTCCAGCAGAGTGCGGGCGCGCAGCTTGAGCGCCTCGCCGCGCGCCAGCGAGTCCGGCGCGTACAGGGCGCCGGCGTTGTCTTCCGAACCGTCGATGCCGTCGGTGTCGCAGGCGATGGCGTGGATGCCGGGATGCGCCTCCAGCGCCACGCCCAGACTGAGCAGGAATTCGGCGTTGCGCCCGCCCCGGCCGCTGCCGCGCACCGTCACCGTGGTCTCGCCGCCGGAGATGATGACGCAGGGCCGCTGGAACGGCTGGCCGCGCGCCGCCACCTGGCGCGCCATGGCGGCGTGCATGACGGCGATGTCGCGCGACTCGCCCTCGATGCCGTCGGACAGGATGTGGGGCGTGATGCCGGCGGCGCGGGCGTGCCGCGCCGCCGCCTCCAGCGCGTCCTGGGCGACAGCGATGACGTGGTGCTCGTTGCGGGCGAAGCGCGGGTCGCCCGGCTTGGGCGTCTCGCCGGCGCCGGACTGCAGATGCTCGCGCACGCCGTCCGGCACCTCGATGGCGTACTTGCGCAGCACCGCCAGCGCGTCGGCGCAGGTGGTCGGGTCGGGCAGGGTCGGGCCGCTGGCGATGATGCCGGGGTCGTCGCCCGGCACGTCGGAAATCAGCAGCGTGACCACGCGGGCCGGCGCGCAGGCCAGCGCCAGGCGGCCGCCCTTGATGGCCGACAGGTGCTTGCGCACGCAGTTCATCTCGGAGATGGCGGCGCCGCTGCGCAGCAAGGCGCGGTTGATCGCCTGCTTCTGCTCGAGCGTGATACCGGGCGCCGGTAGCGCCAGCAGCGAGGAGCCGCCGCCGGAGATCAGGCACAGCACCAGGTCGTTCTCGCCCAGGCCCCGCACCATCTGCATCATGCGGCCGGCGGCGCGCAGGCCCGCCTCGTCCGGCACCGGATGGGCCGCCTCGATCACTTCGATGCGCTGGCAGTCGACGCCGTGGCCGTAGCGCGTCACCACCAGGCCGGAAATGTCGCCTTGCCAGTGCTGTTCGACGGCGCGCGCCATGGCGGCGGCGCCCTTGCCGGCGCCGATCACCAGAGTGCGGCCGTTGACGGGCGGCGTGGGCAGATAGGCCGGCAGGCATTTCTCGGCGCTGACGGCGGCGACGGCGCTGCCGTACAGGTCGAGGAGGAATTGGCGGGGATTGAAGGTGCTCATCCTGGTGCTTTCATAAAAGGGCGCGGCGGCGGCAAGGCAAAAGGGAGTCGATCCGCCGCCGCGCTGGGGGAAACGTGGTCAAACCGCCGCGCTCAGGCCTCGGCGATCTGGTGGTTGGACATCAGCTCGATGGCGCGGCACAGCGCCGAGTGGTCCAGGCCGCCCATGCCGTTGGCGGCGCAGGCGTTCATCAACTCCTGCGCCATGGCGGTGTTGGGCAGCGCGACGCCGAGCGCCTTGGCGCCTTGCAGGGCCAGGTTCAAGTCCTTCTGGTGCAGCTCGATGCGGAAGCCGGGGTTGAAGGTGCGCTTGACCATGCGCTCGCCGTGCACCTCGAGGATGCGCGAGGCGGCAAAGCCGCCCATCAGCGCCTCGCGCACCTTGGCCGGGTCGGCGCCGGCCTTGGAGGCGAACAGCAGCGCCTCGGCCACCGCCTGGATGGTCAGCGCGACGATGATCTGGTTGGCCACCTTGGTGGTCTGGCCGTCGCCGTTGCCGCCGACCAGGGTGATGTTCTTGCCCATCATCTCGAACAGTGGCTTGACGATGTTGAAGGCCGCCTCGGGGCCGCCGACCATGATGGTCAGCGAGGCCGCCTTGGCGCCGACCTCGCCGCCGGACACCGGAGCGTCGAGGTAGTCGCAATCGAGCGCGTTGATCTTGCGGGCGAACTTTTTGGTTTCGATCGGCGAGATGGAGCTCATGTCGACTACGATGGAGCGCGGCCGCAGGCCTTCCGCCACGCCCTTGTCGCCGAACAGCGCGGCGTCGACGTGCGGCGTGTCCGGCACCATGACGATGATGATGTCGGCGCGCATGGCCACCTCGGCGGCCGAGGTGCAGACGGTGGCGCCGGCCTCGATCAGCGCGAACGGCGGGTTCTTGATGTCGTGCAGGTAGAGCTTGTGGCCGCCGGCCAGCAAGTGTTGCGCCATCGGCGCGCCCATGATACCCAAACCGATAAATCCGACTCTAGACATGATGATCTTCCTTTTCATTTGTGTGTGAGATTGCTGTTCGTTTTGCACAGCCGCTAAGCCAAGGGCTGAAACCAGGGTCAGACCCTAGGGTCTGACCCTCGACGTGGTCCCGTATCTACAAGCCATGTTCGCCGCGCCAGCCCAGTCCCGCCAGCGTGGTGCCGCGCGGCTTGTACTCGCAACCTATCCAGCCGTCGTAACCGAAAGCGTCCAACTGCGCGAACAGGAAGCGGTAATTGATCTCGCCCGTACCCGGCTCGTTGCGGCCCGGGTTGTCGGCCAGCTGAACGTGGCGAATCAGCGGCAGATAAGCCTTGATGGTCGCGCTCAACTCGCCCTCCATGCGCTGCATGTGGTAGATGTCGTACTGGATGAACAGGTTGTCCGATCCGGTCGCCTCGATAATGCGGGCCGCCTGGCTGGTGCGCGACAGGAAGAAGCCGGCGATGTCGAAGGTGTTGATCGGCTCGATCAACAGGCGGATGCCCTCCTTCTTCAGCGCGTCGGCGGCGAACTTCAAGTTGGCCACCACGGTGCGCTCTGCGGCTTCCGGGCCGACGTCCGGCGGCACGATGCCGACCAGGCAGTTGAGCTGCTTCACGCCCAGCGCCTTGGCGTAGATGATGGCCTGCTGGACGCCCTGGCGGAACTCCTCCACCCGCTGCGGGTGGCAGGCGATGCCGCGCTCGCCGGCCTCCCAGTTCCCGGCCGGCAGATTGTGCAGCACCAGTTCCAACCCGTTGGCCTGCAGGCGCGAGGCCAAGTCCTTCACCTCGTAGGCGTAGGGGAAGAGGAACTCGACGGCCTTGAAGCCGGCGGCGGCGGCCGCCGCGAAGCGGTCGAGGAACGGTACTTCGTTAAACAGCATGGTCAGATTGGCTGCCAGTTTGCTCATGTCGCTTCCTTTCGTGTCAATTCGGTTCAGGTTCAGGTTCAGGTTCAGATTCGGCTTCAGTCGAGCAGCGCGATCGCGGTCGGCGCGTCGGCGCCGCTGAGGGCCAGCTCTTCGAACTCGTTGATGTTGTTGATGTCGACGCCCATCGCGATGTTGGTGACGCGCTCGAGGATCACCTCGACCACCACCGGCACGCGGAACTCCTCCATCCACGCCTTGGCCTGCTTGAAGGCGCCCTGCAGGTCGTCCGGCTTGGTGACGCGAATCGCCTTGCAACCCAGCCCCTCGACCACGGCGACGTGGTCGACGCCGTAGCCGTTCAGTTCCGGCGCGTTGATGTTCTCGAAGGCCAGCTGGACGCAGAAGTCCATGTCGAAGCCGCGCTGCGACTGGCGGATCAAACCCAGGTAGGAGTTGTTGACCACCACGTGCAGGTAGGGCAGCTTGAACTGCGCGCCGACGGCCAGCTCCTCGATCATGAACTGGAAGTCGTAGTCGCCGGAGATGGCCACCACGCTGCGCTTCGGATCGGCCGCCACCACGCCGAGCGCGGCGGAGATGGTCCACCCGAGCGGACCGGCCTGGCCACAGTTGATCCAGTGGCGGGCCTTGTATACGTGGAGGAACTGGGCGGCGGCGATCTGCGACAGGCCGATGGTGCTGACGTAGCAGGTGTCGCGGCCGAAGGCCAGGTTCATCTCCTCGTAGACGCGCTGCGGCTTGACCGGCACCTGCTCGAAGTGGGTCTTGCGCTGCATGGTGCGCTTGCGCTCCTGGCACTGCGCCACCCAGGCGGAGCGGTCGCGCAGCTTGCCGGCGGCCTTCCACTCGGTGGCCACCTCGATCAGCAGCGTGAGCGCGTGGGCGGCGTCGGAGACGATGCCGAAGTCGGGGCCGAAGACGCGGCCGATCTGGGTCGGCTCGATGTCGATGTGGACGAACTTGCGGTCCTTGGTGTAGACCTCGATCGAGCCGGTGTGGCGGTTGGCCCAGCGGTTGCCGATGCCGAACACGAAGTCCGAGGCCAGCACCGTGGCGTTGCCGTAGCGGTGGCTGGTCTGCAGGCCGGCCATGCCGACCATCAGCTTGTGGTCGTCGGGGATCACGCCCCAGGCCATCAGGGTCGGCACCACCGGCACGCCGGTCAGCTCGGCGAACCGCACCAGCAGCTCGGCCGCGTCGGCGTTGATGACGCCGCCGCCCGGGGTCAGCAGCGGATGCTCGGCCGCGTTCATCATGGCCAGCGCCTTTTCGATCTGGGCCCGGGTCGCCTTCGGCTTGTAGGGTTCGAGCGGCTGGTAGGTGTCCGGGTCGAATTCGATCTCGGCCATCTGCACGTCGAACGGCAGGTCGACCAGCACCGGGCCGGGACGGCCGGAGCGCATGATGTGGAAGGCCTGCTGGAACACCATCGGCACCAGGGCCGGCTCGCGCACGGTGACGGCCCATTTGGTGACCGGCTTGGCGATGGACTCGATGTCGACCGCCTGGAAGTCCTCCTTGTACAGGCGGGCCCGTGGGCCTGGCCGGTAATGCAAAGAATAGGTATGGAATCGGCCTGGGCCGAGTAGAGCCCGGTGATCATGTCGGTGCCGGCCGGGCCGGAGGTGCCGATGCACACGCCGATGTTGCCGGCGCTGGCGCGGGTGTAGCCCTCGGCCATGTGCGAGGCGCCCTCGACGTGGCGCGCCAGAATGTGCTTGATCGTGCCCTGCTTCTTCAAACCCGCGTAGAATGGGTTGATGGCCGCACCCGGCACGCCGAACACCTGGTGTACGCCCTCTTTTTCCAAAACGATTGCTGCTGCCTGCGCTGCGGTCATGCGTGCCATGCTGGTCTCCCTGAGCTATGATGTTTGAACTGATGAGGACCATCGTAGCGGCAAAGGGCGGTCGTGATAAGAAGACAAAACCTCGCTTTATTCGATACTCCTGGTATCGAATACTTGTGGAATAATGGGCCATGGACAAACTCACCCAAATCGAGGCCTTCGTTGACGTGGCCGAAAAGGGCAGCCTGGTGAAGGCCGCGCTGGGCCAGCACATCACCCCGGTGATGCTGGGCCGGCGCATCGACGCGCTGGAAAAACGCCTCGGCGTCAAGCTGATGCACCGCACCACGCGGCACCTGACCTTGACCGAACAGGGCACGCTCTACCTCGACCACTGCCGCAAGCTGCTGGCCGACCTGGGCCACGCCGACCGCATGGTCTCCGAGGGCCGCCACCGCGCCACCGGCCACCTCACCGTGTCGGCGCCGGCCGCCTTCGGCCGCAAGCACGTGGCGCCGCACGCCGCCGGTTTCGTGCGCGCCCATCCCGACGTGCAGATCTCCTTCAACCTGACCGACCGCGTGGTCGACCTGGTGCGCGACGGCTACGACGTCGGCATCCGCATCGGCGGCGTCATCGACCCCAGCTTTGTCGCCGTCAAACTGGCCAGCAACCGCCGCGTGGTGTGCGGCACGCCGGACTACTTTGAACGCAAGGGCATCCCGCGCACGCTGGACGACCTGGCGCAGCACAACTGCCTGGCCTTCAACCTGCAGGGCGGCCAGCAGCGCGGCTGGTACTTCCAGGAGAACGGCAAGCAGGTGACCATGCGCGCCGACGGCAATTTGAACTGCAACGACGGCGAGCTGCTGCACCGCTGGGCCACCGAGGGACTGGGCCTGGCCTGGCGTTCGTCGTGGGAGATCGAGTCGCAGTTGGCCTCGGGCGAATTGATCACGGTGCTGGACGACTTCGCACTGCCGCAGTACGACATCGTGGCGGTGTATCCGCAGCAGCGCCATTTGCCGGCCAAGGTGCGCTTCTTCATCGACATGCTCAAAGAGATTTACGCGCGGCCGGACTACTGGTTAAGCCGCTAGCACGACACTCCCTCCCCTCCCCGAAGGCGGCCATGTGCCGCCTTTTTTTGCGCCGCAAAACGGCCTGCCGACACCCTTCGCGGCGGCAAAAATCCGCCTCGCCACGGCAGCCAAAACACTTATCTTTTCAGCAAAGATATTTGTCCCAGGCACATTTCCGCACCGCACCAAAAATGTAAAACAAGAATCCGATTTTCGGTAAACTTTTTGTGTCTTTATTTTGAGCGATTGTTAAATTTCCGAATTTCAGACGCTAGCACTCGCATCAAGCAAGTCAAACAGTTTTCCGGAAAAACTTGCATAACGTAAGTTAACGTCGGCCAACGGAGCCATATTGTCACTATAAACCGCCCGCGTAATACCACAATTTGACAGGCAAAATTATCTGTTGGTTCAAAGTGACAAAAGAACATTTTTGCTAAAAATTGTCACAACGGTGCTATATTTCCGTTGGCAAATATGCATCAACTATCAGTTTGATTGCCATCATGAACGATGGTTACAGCCATCCATTTCTCAACACTTTTTGCGACGTGCCGACATGGTCTATAGCAACTCAGTTTTGGATATTCCCGCCCCCGGCGAGCCGGTGCCGGCCCACTTCAACGACACGGCACGCGACTATCCCCGTGCCGCCGTGATCCAGCAGATCTTCGAGCGGATTGCCGCCGCCGCGCCCGAGCGCATCGCGCTGGACGATCTGTCGGAACAACTCAGCTATGCCGAGTTGAACCGCCGCGCCAACCGCCTGGCCCATCTGCTGCTCGAACTGGGTGTGGGGCCGGACCGCCGCGTCGCCCTGCTGCTCGAGCGCGGCATCGCCATGGTGGTCGCCAGCCTGGCGGTGCTGAAGGCCGGCGGCGCCTATCTGCCGCTCGATCCGGCCACCCCGCCGGCGCGGCTGGCCGAGATCCTGGCCGACGCCACGCCGCAGGTGCTGCTGTGCGCCAGCGCCGTCGCCGGCCTGGACTGCGGCGCGGCGCTGGTCGAGCTGGCGCGCGACGGCGAGCGCCTGGCGCGCCAGCCCGAGCACGATCCCGACCCGGCCGCCAGCGGACTGCAGGCGCGCCACCTGGCCTACGTCATGTACACCTCCGGCTCGACCGGCGCGCCGAAGGGCGTGATGATCGAACACCGCAGCGTGCTGCGCCTGGCGCTCAACAGCGCTTTCGCCCCGCTCGACGAGCGCGACTGCGTGGCCCATTGCGCCAACCCGGCCTTCGACGCCGCCACCTGGGAGATCTGGGGCGCGCTGCTGAACGGCGCCCGCCTGCTGGTGCTGGCGCCGGACACGGTGCTGCGGCCGCAGGCGTTCAACGACGCGCTGCTCGCCGGCGGCGCCACCGCGCTGTGGCTGACGGCCGGCCTGTTCCACGAATACGCCGACGCGCTGGCGCCCGCCTTCGGCCGCCTGACATGGCTGCTGGCCGGCGGCGACGTGCTCGATCCGAAGCGCCTGGCCGCCGTGCTGGCCAAGGCCGACCGGCCGCGCCATCTGCTCAACGGCTACGGTCCGACCGAAACCACCACCTTCGCCACCACCTTCGAGATCGACGCCGCCGCCGCGCAGGCCGGCGCCATCCCCATCGGCCGGCCGATCGGCAACACCCAGGTGCGCATCCTCGACGAGCACGGCCAACTGCTGCCCTTCGGCGCCACCGGCGAGATCTGCATCGGCGGCGACGGTGTCGCGCGCGGCTACCTGAACCGGCCCGAGCTGAGCGCCGAGCGCTTCATCGCCGACCCGTTCGGCGGCGACGCCGACGCCCGCCTCTACCGCAGCGGCGACCTGGGACGATGGCGCGCCGACGGCAACATCGAATTCGTCGGCCGCAACGACTTCCAGGTCAAGCTGCGCGGCTTCCGCATCGAGCCGGGCGAGATCGAGGCGCGCCTGGCCGCCTGCGCCGGCGTGCGCGAGGCGCTGGTGCTGCTGCGCGAGGACGGCCCAGGCGACAAGCGCCTGGTCGGCTACCTGGCGCAGCAGGCCGGCGCCGCCGCCATCGACGTGGCCGCCGTGCGCGCCGAGCTGAAACAGGCGCTGCCGGCCTACATGCAGCCCGCCGCCTTGCTTGTGCTGGCGCGCTTCCCCTTGACGGCGAACGGCAAGGTCGACCGCAAGGCGCTGCCGGCGCCGGCCCGCGCCGACGCCGCCGACGGCGACTACAGCGCGCCGCAGGGCGACCGCGAACAGGCCTTGGCGCTGTTGTGGCAAGAGCTGCTGGCGCTGCCGCAGGTGGGCCGGCACGACAATTTCTTCGCGCTGGGCGGCCATTCGCTGCTGGCGCTGCGCCTGATGGCGCGGCTGCGCCAGCGGTTCGACGTCGAGCTGGCGCCGCGCGTGCTGTTCGAACACCCGACCGTCGCCGCCCTGGCCGCCCAGTTGAGCGGCGCCGCGCCGGCCCGCTGGATGCCGATGGGCGCCGCCGCACTTGGCGCACACGGCACGCCCGGCGCGCCGGCCGAGGCGGCGCCCTTGTCGCATGCCCAGCAACGCCTGTGGTTCCTCAACCAGCTCGACCCGGCCGCCGGCCAGGCCTACCACATGCCGGTGGCCTACCGGCTCAGCGGCGCGCTGCACGAGGACGCGCTGAAGGCCGCGCTGGCGCGCATCGTGCAGCGCCACGACAGCCTGCGCACCCGCTTCGTCATGCTCGACGGCGTGCCGGTGCAGCGCGTCGCGGCGGCCGACCAGGTGCCGCCGCTGCTGGAGCAGGACCTGAGCTACCTCGACGAGCACGAGCAGGCCGCCGCGCGCGGCGCCCTGTACGCCGCCGAAATCGCCCGCCCCTTCGACCTGGCCGCCGGCCCGCTGCTGCGGGTGATGCTGCTGCGGCTGGCGCCGGACGAGCACGAACTGCTGCTGATCCAACACCACATCATCTCGGACGGCTGGTCGATGGGCGTGCTCAAGGCCGAGCTGGGCGCCTTGTACGGCGCCTTCAGCCAAGGCCGGCCCGACCCGCTGCCGCCGCTGGCGCTGCAGTACGCCGACTACGCCGCCTGGCAGCGCCAACCGGCGCAAAGCGCCGCGCTGCAACGGCAGTTGGCGTTCTGGCGCGCCCACCTGGAGGGCGCGCCGGCGCTGCTGGCGCTGCCGACCGACCGGCCACGGCCGGCGCGGCAGAGCTATCGCGGCGGCCGCGTCGCCTTCGCGCTGGAGGCCGACGCCAGCGCGGCGCTGCGCCGCCTCGGCCAGCGCCACGGCGCCACCCTGTTCATGGTGCTGCTGGCCGGCTGGTCCGCCCTGCTGGCGCGCCTGAGCGGCGGCGACGACATCGTCGTCGGCACGCCGGTGGCCAACCGCCAGCGGCCGGAAGTGGAGGCGCTGATCGGCTTCTTCGTCAACACGCTGGCGCTGCGCCTGCGGCTGCGGGGAGACCCGAGCGTCGCCGAACTGCTGGCGCGGGTGCGCCAAACCACGCTGGCGGCCTACGAGCAGCAGGAGCTGCCCTTCGACCACCTGGTCGAGGCGCTCAATCCACCGCGCAGCATGGCCCACGGACCGCTGTTCCAGACCGTCCTGGCGCTCGACAACACGGGCGGCGAGCGGATCGACCTGCTGCCGCAACTGGCGCTGCGCGAGGCCAGCCTGCCGCAGAACACCAGCCACTTCGACCTGTCGCTGCTGCTGGCCGACGACGGCCGCCGGCTCGGCGGCCACATCGAATACGCCAGCGACCTGTTCAACCACGCCACCGTGCGGCGCCTGGCCGACAGCCTGCGCGTGCTGCTGGCCGCCATGGCCGACGACGACACGCTGCCGCTGGCCCGCCTGCCGCTGCTGGCGCCGGCGGCGCGCCGGCAACTGCTGGTCGACTTCAACGCCACCACCACGCCGTATCCGCGCGACGGCCTGGTCCACCAGCAGTTCGAACTCCAGGCCGCCGCCACGCCGGACGCGCTGGCGCTGTGCTGCGGCGCCGAACGGCTCAGCTACGCCGAGTTGAACCGGCGCGCCAACCGCCTGGCCCACGCCCTGCTGGCGCTCGGCCTGGCGGCGGACGACCGCGTCGCGCTGCTGCTGTCGCGCGGCAGCGCGCTGGTGGTGGCCATGCTGGCAGTGCTGAAGGCGGGCGCCGCCTACGTGCCGCTGGAGCCGGACGCGCCCGCCGCCCGTCTGCGGCACATCCTGGCCGACGCCGCGCCGCGCGCGCTGCTGTGCGCGGCGGCGGCCGCGTCCTCGGTGGAACTGTCAAGCTACAGCGCGAAGTTCAACTGCCCCCTGCTGCCACTCGACGAGCAGGGCGCCGCCGCCGGCGACCCGCCCGGCGGCGCCGCGCGGCCGGAGACCAACCCGGACGCCGCAGCCCTCGGCCTGCACGCGCGCCACCTGGCCTACGTGATGTACACCTCCGGCTCGACCGGCGTGCCGAAGGGGGTGATGGTCGAGCACCGCAACGTGCTGCGGCTGGCGCTCAACGGCGGCTACGCGCCGTTGGCGGCGGACGACTGCGTGGCGCACTGCGCCAACCCGGCCTTCGACGCCGCCACCTGGGAGATCTGGGGCGCGCTGCTGAACGGCGCGCGCCTGCTGGTGCTGCCGGCGCACACGGTGCTGCGGCCGCAGGCGCTCAACGCCGCCCTGCTCGACGGCGGCGCCACCGCGCTGTTTCTGACCACCGGCCTGTTCCACGAATACGCCGACGCGCTCGAGCCGGCCTTCGCCCGCCTGCGCTGGCTGCTGACCGGCGGCGAGGTGCTCGACCCGCAGCGCGCCGCCCGCGTGTTGGGCAAGGCCGGCCGGCCGCGCCATCTGCTCAACTGCTACGGCCCGACCGAAACCACCACCTTCGCCACCACCTACGAGCTCGGCGCCGAGACGGCTCAGGCGCGCGCCGTCCCGATCGGCCGGCCGATCGGCAACACCAGCGTCTACCTGCTCGACGGCGAGGGCCAGCCGGTGCCCATCGGCGTGGCCGGCGAGATCTGCATCGGCGGCGACGGCGTGGCGCGCGGCTATCTGAACCAGCCGGCGCTGAGCGCGCAACGCTTCGTCGCCGATCCGTTCAGCGCCGTCGAGGGCGCCCGCATGTACCGCAGCGGCGACCTGGGGCGCTGGCGCGCCGACGGCAACCTCGAGTTCATCGGCCGCAACGATGAACAGCTGAAGCTGCGCGGCTTCCGCATCGAACCGGGCGAGATCGAGGCGGCGCTGGCGGCCGAACCCGGCGTGCGCGAGGCGCTGGTGCTGCTGCGCGAGGACAGTCCCGGCGAGCGCCGCCTGGTCGGCTATGTCAGCGCGGCCGACGGCGCCGAGCTCGACCCGGCCGCGCTGCGGCAAGCGCTGAAGGCGGCGCTGCCCGCCTATATGCTGCCCAGCGCCCTGGTGCGGCTGGCGCGCTTGCCGCTGACGGCGAACGGCAAGGTGGACCGGCGCGCCCTGCCGCCACCGGACTTGGCGGCGCAAGCGGAGCAGGCGGCGGGACGGACGGACACCACGGCGCCCGCCGTCGCGCTCAGCGCCGAGGAGGCGGAGCTGGCCGAACTGTGGCGCGCGCTGCTGCGCCAGCCACGCTTGGCCGGTGCCGACAACTTCTTCGACCTCGGCGGCCACTCCTTGCTGGCGGTACGGCTGGTGGCGCGCATCGAACAGCACTACGGCATCGAGTTCCCGCTCGACGCCGTGTTCGAGGCGCCGACGCTGAACCAGATGGCGGCGCGCGTCGCCATCCTGCGCGCGGGCTGCCAACCCGCCGCGCTCGACGACCTGCTGCGCCAGTTGGAGGAGCTCAGCGACGAGCAGGCCAGCCAGCGCCTGGACGACGCTTGGCCACCCGCCGCAGCCAGCCCGCCACAGCCGCCGCAGTGGGCAAAACCGGCGGCACAGTAGGCGCCACAGTAGGCGGCAAACCCGAGGGCGGCGCACGCGCCCTTACCCCGATAGCAACCACCACCGAACCACACTGGAAAACATCATGACTGATTTGAACCAACGACTGGCCGGCCTGTCGCCGGAAAAACGCACCCTGCTGATGCAGCAGTTGAGCAAACAAGCCGCGCCGCCGGTGCGCCACGACATCGGCCGCCTGCCGCGCCCGGCCCGCCTGCCGCTCTCCTTCGCCCAGCAGCGCCTGTGGTTCCTCGACCAGCTGGAGCCGGAATCGCCGGTCTACAACGTGCCCAGCGCGATATGGCTGCAGGGCGAGGCGCGCGCCGCCGTGCTGGAGCGGGCGCTGGGCGAGATCGTCGCCCGCCACGAGGTGCTGCGCACGGTGATCGTGCAGGACGAGGCCGGGCCGCACCAGCGCGTGCTGGCGGCCGCGCCGTTCACGCTGGAGCGGCTCGACGTCGGCGCGCTGCCGGCCGAGCAGCGCCGCGCGGCGGCGCTGCGCCTGGCGCGCGAGGAGGCGCGCCGGCCGTTCAATCTGGCCAGCGGCCCGCTGCTGCGCGCCGTGCTGATCCGGCTCGACGAGCGCCAGCACCTGTTCGTGCTGAACGCCCACCACATCGCCTTCGACGGCTGGTCGCACGGCGTCATCTTCGCCGAACTGTGCGCGCTGTACGACGCCTTCCAGGCCGGCCGGCCATCGCCACTGGCCGAGCTGCCGATCCAGTACGCCGACTACACGCTGTGGCAGAACGAGCTGCTGGCCGAGGGCAGCGCCACCCTGGCGCGCCAGCTCGACTATTGGAAGGAGCGCCTGGCCGGCCAGCTGCCCGTGCTCGAGCTACCCGGCGACCGGCCGCGCCCGGCGGTGCAGAGCAAGCGCGGCGCCGCGCGCTGCCACCGCATTGCCGCCGCCCAGTACGAGGACATCAAGCGCCTCGGCCGCGACGAGGGCGCCACGCCGTTCATGGTGGTGGCCGCCGCCTTCCAGGCGCTGCTGGCGCGCTACTCCGGCCAGGACGACCAGATCGTCGGCGTCGGCGTGGCCAACCGCC
This sequence comes from Rugamonas sp. DEMB1, assembly GCF_029834475.1. Lineage (GTDB taxonomy): Bacteria > Pseudomonadota > Gammaproteobacteria > Burkholderiales > Burkholderiaceae_D > Rugamonas > Rugamonas rubra. The sequence continues at coordinate 3,177,048 of NZ_CP122407.1, forward strand.
GCCGCGAGGAGATGGAGCCGCTGGTCGGCTTCTTCGTCAACACGTTGGCGCTGCGCACCGACCTGTCCGGCGACCCCAGCTTCCGCCAGCTGCTGGGCCGGGTCAAGGAGGGCACCCTGGGCGCCTACTCGCACCAGCGGCTGCCGGTCGAGCGGCTGCTCGAGGAGCTGAACCTGGAGCGCTCGCTGAGCCACTCGCCGCTGTTCCAGGCCATGCTGTTCTTCCAAAACTTCCCGCCGCAGGAGGTCAAGCTGCACGGCCTGAGCTTGCTGCCGACCGAGCACGGCGCGCTCGACGCCGGCACCGCGCGGGCCGACCTGACCTTGTTCGCCGGCGAGGAGGACGGCGGCCTGAGCCTGTACCTGGAGTACGCCACCGACCTGTTCGACGGCACCACCATCGACGCCTTCGCCGGCCACCTGGTCCAATTGCTGCGCTCGGCCGTGGCGGCACCGCAGCTGGCCCTGTCCAAACTGGAGATCCTGGCGCCGGACGAGCGCCGCCAACTGCTGCACGACTGGAACGCCAGCGCCCAGCCGGTGCCGCCGCAGGGCAGCGTGCACGCCATGTTCGAGGCCCAAGCGGCGCGCACGCCGGACGCCGTCGCCGTGCGCCACCTCGGCCGCAGCGTCAGCTACGCCGAACTCGACGGCCGCGCCAACGCGCTGGCCCGGGCGCTGACCGCGCGCGGCGTCGGCCCGGGCGACCTGGCCGGCCTGTTCGTGCGCCGCGCGCCGGAGATGCTGGTGGCGCTGCTGGGCATCCTCAAGGCCGGCGCCGCCTATTTGCCGCTCGACCCGGCCTATCCGGCCGAGCGGCTGGCCTTCATGCTGGAGGACTCGGCCGCCAGCGTCGTCGTCACCGAGGGCGCGCTGCTGGGCCAGCTGCCGGCCCAGGCGCCCGCCACCCTGCTGCTCGACGGGCTTGGCGCCGCCGACGAGGCGCCCGCCGTCGCGCTGGACGCCGACGCGCCGGCCTACGTGATCTACACCTCCGGTTCGACCGGCCGGCCCAAGGGCGTGCTGCTGCCGCACCGCGCGGTGGTCAACTTCCTCGCCTCGATGGCGCGGCGGCCGGGCATGACGGCGGCCGACCGGGTCTGCGCCGTCACCACGCTGTCGTTCGACATCGCCGTGCTCGAACTGCTGCTGCCGCTGACGCTGGGCGCCAGCGTCGAGATCGCCGACGGCGCCACCGCCGCCGACGGCGCCGCGCTGGCGCGCTTGATCGACAGCAGCGGCGCCAGCTACATGCAGGCCACGCCGGCCACCTGGCGCATGCTGCTCGAAGCGGGATGGCGCGGCCGCGCCGGCCTGACCGCGCTGAGCGGCGGCGAGGCGCTGACGCGCGAACTTGCCGACCGCCTGCTGGAGCGCTGCGGCGCGCTGTGGAACATGTACGGTCCGACCGAGACGACGATCTGGTCGACGGTGGAACAGGTCGGGCCCGACGCCGCGCCGATCAGCATCGGCCAGCCGATCGCCAACACCCAGGTCTACGTGGTCGACGCGCACATGCAGCTGCAACCGGCCGGCGTGCCGGGCGAAATGCTGATCGGCGGCGCCGGCGTGGCGCTGGGCTACCTGCGCCGGCCCGAACTGACGGCGGAGAAGTTCGTCGCCGACCCGTTCAATCCATCCGCCGCCGAGGCCAAGCTGTACCGCAGCGGCGACCTGGCGCGGCGCTGCCGCGACGGCCGCATCGAGGTGCTGGGCCGGATCGACAACCAGGTCAAGCTGCGCGGCTACCGCATCGAGCTAGGCGAGATCGAGGCGGTGCTGCAGGAGCACGCCGCGCTGGCCCAGGCGGTGGTGATCTGCCGCGAGGACCAGCCCGGCGACAAGCGCCTGGTGGCCTACCTGGTCGCCGCCGCCGGCGCCAGCGTGCCGCCGGCCGCCGCGCTGCGCGCCCACGCCGCCGGCCGCCTGCCCGAATACATGCTGCCGTCGGCGTTTGTCGCGCTGGCCCAGCTGCCGTTGACGCCGAACGGCAAAATCGACCGCCGCGCCCTGCCCAAGCCGGACGGCGCCAGCGTGGACGGCGCCGGCTACCGCGCCCCGCGCAACGCCGACGAGGAGGCGCTGTGCGCGCTGTGGGCCGAGGTGCTGGCCTTGCCGCGGGTCGGCATCGACGACGACTTCTTCAAGCTGGGCGGCCACTCGCTGCTGGCGACACGGTTGGTCATGCGCGTGCGGCAGACCCTGGGCGCCGAGCTGGCGTTGCGCAGCCTGTTCGAGGCGCCCACCGTGGCGGCCTTCGCCGAACTGCTGCTGCGCAACCGCCTCGACAACGTCGACGACGGCGCCCTGGCCGCCATGCTCGACCAACTCGAAGGCCTTTCCGACGCCAACATCGACGCGCTGCTGGCCGGCGCCGTGGAGCAACCATGAACCAACCATCACAGCAAACCGGCCAGCACGGCGGCGCGACGGCGGAAGACCGCCTGGCCCGCCTGACGCCGCAGCAGCGCGCGTTGCTGCTTCAGCGCCTGGGCGCCAACGGTAGAACCAGCGAACACGCCACGCCCGACCTGGCTGCCGGCATCGACGCCCTGGCGCCGCTGGCCGACGGCACGCCGTTCGCCCAGGCGCCGGCGCAGCAGCGCATCTGGTTCTTCGAGCGGCTGCAGCCGGGCAGCGGCGCCTACAACCTCTACCAGCACCACCGCCTGCTCGGCGCCTTGGACGCGGACGCGCTGCAGTCCGCCTTCAGCGCCATCGTCGCCCGCCACGCCGCCTTGCGCAGCGGCTTTTGCGAGCACGCCGGGCAGCCGATGCAAACCATCCACGCCGACGCCGCCTTCCAGCTGCGGCGGCTGGACCTGTCCGCGCAGGCGCCGGCCGCGCGCGAGACGGAACTGCACCGCCTGGCCAGCCGGGAGAACGCCCACCCCTTCGACCTGGCCCGCCCGCCGCTGCTGCGCGCCACCCTGGTGCGCATGGCCGACGACGACCACGCGCTGCTGGTGGTGCTGCACCACATCGTCGGCGACGCCTGGTCCAGCGACGTGCTGGGCTCGGAGCTGGAGCTGCGCTACAACGCCCTGGTCGGCAGGGAGGCGCAGGAATGGGCACCGCTGCGGCCCAGCTTTCCCGACATCGTGCGCTGGCAAACCGCGCCCGCGCAGCAGCGCAAGCTGGAACGCGGGCTCGACTACTGGCGCGGCGCGCTGGCCGGCGTCGGCGGCGCACTGAGCCTGCCGACCGACAAGCCGCGTCCCGACGTCCTCGGCGCACACGGCGCACGCCACAGCTGCCAGCTGCCGGCCGCCTTGATCGAACGGCTGGAACAACTGGCGCGCAACGAAAACGCCACGCTGTTCATGGTGCTGCTGGCGGCCTTCCAGTGCCTGCTGGGCCGCCACGCCGGGCAGGACGACGTGGTGGTCGGCACGCCCTTCGCCAACCGTGGCCGCGCCGAGTTCGAGCCCTTGATCGGCCTGTTCGCCAACACCTTACCGATGCGCGGCGACCTGTCGGGCGACCCCTCGTTCCGCCAACTGCTGGCGCGCACCCGCAGCTACTGCCTGGACGCCTACAGCCACGCCGACACGCCGCTCGAACGCATCGTCGACACCCTCAAGCTGGAGCGGGTGCCCGGACGCAGCGCCCTGGTCCAGGCGATGTTCGTGCTCCAGCCCGGGGTGGAAAAGCCGCTGCAACTGCGCGGCCTGCGCAGCCTGCCGCTGCATTGCGACTTCGACAGCGCCCGCTTCGAGCTGACCCTGTCGCTGACCCGCCAGGCCGACGGCATGCTGGCGGCGCTGGACTACAACACCGAGTTGTTCGAGCCCGCCGGCGTCGCCCGCATGGCCGGCCAGTACCTGGTGCTGCTGGACGGCGCGGCGCGCGAGCCGGACCGCGCGCTGTCGCGCCTGCCGCTGCTGGACGCCGCCCAACGCGCCGAGCTGCTGGCCCTGGCCGATGGCGGCCCCGCCGCCACCGTGCTGGCGCCGCCGGCCGGCGGCAATCTGTTCGGCTGGGTGCGCGCCCAGGCGGCGCTGCGGCCGGACGCCCCCGCGCTGCTGGCGCCGCACGCGCGGCTCAGCTACGCCGAGCTGGTACGGGCGGCCGCCGCCGTGGCCGGGCACCTGCGCGCGCTCGGTGCAGGGCCCGGCGCCCGCGTCGCCCTGCTGGCCGACCGCTCGGCGGACGCCATGGTCGGCCTGCTCGGCATTCTGGCGGCCGGCGCCGCCTACTTGCCGCTCGATCCGGCCCATCCCGACGACCGCCTGGGCCACATGTTGGACGACGCCGGCGCCTTCGCGCTGGCCTTCCCGACGCCGCTGGGCGGCCGCGCCGACCGGCTGGCCGGCAGCCGCCCCCTGCCGCTGTTAAGCCTAGATTGGCGCGAGCTGGCCGCCAGGACGAACCTGCCGACAAGCGCAAGTTCGCAGCAAGACCGCGCCGCTATGCCTTGCGCCACCGCCGCCGAAGCCTACGTCATCTACACCTCCGGCTCGACAGGACTGCCGAAGGGCGTCTCGATCAGCCACGCCGGCGTTATCAACCTGGTGCAGGCCTTCGCTCTGCGCCACGACTGCGCCGGCCACCGCCTGTTGATGATCCCGCCGCTGCAGTTCGACGCCTCGGTCGGCGACATCTTCCCCGTGCTGGCGGCCGGCGCCACGCTGGTGCTGCACCCGGCGCCGAACGAGCTGGGTCCGCGCGAGCTGGAGCGCTACTGCGCCGAGTTCGACATCAGCGCCATCGACGCGCCGGCCGCGCTGTGGCGGCGCTGGACCGAGGGCCTGGGCCGGCCAGCCGCCGGCGCCGAGCCCAGTGCCAGTGCCAGTGCCGCCTCGGCCACGCCCTTGCTGCCCACGCTGCGCATGCTGATGTTCGGCGGCGAGGCAGTGCCGCTGTCGCTGGTGCGCCGCTTCGCCGCGCTGACCGGCCGGCGCGTCACCCTGAGCAACCACTATGGCCCGACCGAGGCCACCGTCTGCGCCACCCTGCTCAGCACCGTCGACGGCGCCGGGTTGGCGGGGCCGGACCTGCCGATCGGCCGACCGCTGCCCGGCGTGCAAGTGCACGTGCTCGACGCCCATCTGCAATTGACGCCGCGCGGCGTCGTCGGCGAACTGTGCATAGGCGGCGCCGGCGTGGCGCGCGGCTACCTGAACGCGCCCGATCTGGACGCGGCCCGCTTCGTGCCCGATCCCTTCGCGGCCGATAGCGGCGACGGCGCAAGCACGAGGGAAGGCTCAGGCGCAGGCATAGACGCAGGCATAGACGCAGGCATAAGCCCAGTCGCGCCCCGCCTGTACCGCAGCGGCGACCAGGCGCGCTGGAACGCCGACGGCAGCCTGCACTTCATCGGCCGCAGCGACCAGCAAGTCAAGCTGCGCGGCGTGCGCATCGAGCTCGGCGAGGTGGAGGCGGCGCTGGGCGACTACCCCGGCATTGGCGCCGCCGTCGCCAGCGTCTGCGAGGTGGCGCCCGGCGAGCGCCGCCTGGTCGCCTACTTCGTCGCCGCCGACGGCGCCGCAGTCGACGACGCCGGCCTGCGCGCCTTCCTCGCCAGCCGCCTGCCCGACGCCATGCTGCCGTCGCTGTTCCAGCGCCTGGACGCGCTGCCGCTGACCGTCAACGGCAAGGTCGACCGCCGCGCCCTGCCGACGCCGAGCACCATGGCGCAGGACACCTCGCGGAATACCGCGCAAAACGCGCCGCGACGCGCCGCGACGCCGCCGGCCAACGACACCGAGCGCGCCATGCTGGCGATCTGGAGCGAGCTGCTGGCGCGCCCGGACCTGGGCGTCGACGACGAATTCTTCAGCGTCGGCGGCGACTCCCTGCTAACCCTGCCGCTGGTGTTCCGCCTCGGCCAGGCCTTCGGCGTTGAAGTGCCGCTCAGCGCCGTGTTCGCCGCGCCCACCGTGGCGGCGCTGGCGCGCGTGGTCGACGATCTGCGCGCAGGCATCGCGCCGGCCGAGCTGGACCTGGCGTCGAAGGTGGTGCTGCCCGCCGAGATCGACCCGGCCCGGGCGCAGCCGCCGCGCGCCCCGCGCGCGCAGCCCGGCTGCGTCTTCATCACCGGCGCCACCGGCTTCCTCGGCGCCTACATGCTGCGCGACCTGCTCGACCTGAGCTCCGCCCGCATGCTCTGCCTGGTGCGCGCGGCCGACCAGGCCGACGGCCTGCGCCGCATCCGCGCCAACCTGGATGGCTACGGCCTGTGGCGCCCCGGCGACGAGGCGCGCATCGAGGCCCTGCCCGGCGACCTGGCCGCGCCGTCCTTCGGCCTCGACGCGGCCGGCTTCGCCGCGCTGGCCGAACGGGCCGACGTGGTCTTCCACAACGGCGGCCAGGTCAACTTCCTCGCCCCCTACGAGAGCCTGGAGGCGGCCAACGTGGGCGGCACGCGCGACGTGCTGCGCCTGGCCAGCAGCGTCCGCGTCAAACCGGTGCACCTGGTCTCCACCCTGGGCGTCTACCTGACCGAGGACCAGCTCGACGCCACCGTCAGCGAGCGCTCGCCGGCGCCGACGCCGGCCGGCCAGCACGGCGGCTACAACCAGAGCAAGTGGGTGGCCGAGCAGCTGGCGTTGGCGGCGCGCGCGCGCGGCCTGCCGGTGGCGCTGTACCGGCCGGCGCGCATCACCGGCGACAGCCGCGACGGCACGGCCAACCTGGGCGACTACTTCCACTCGTGGATCAAGGGCTGTGTGCAGCTGGGCCTGGCGCCGCGCGTCGACGGCGACAGCTTCGACATGGCGCCGGTCGACTACGTCAGCCGCGCCATCGTCCAGCTGGCGCTCGGCGCCGGCCCGGCCGACGGCAACTTCCACTTCCTCAACCCGCGGCGCATGTCGCTCGACGAGCTGCTGGACTGCCTGCGCGCCGCCGGCCACGCCGTCGCGCCGACCGACTACGCCAGCTGGCGCACGGCCCTGCTGACCGCCACCGCCGACTCGCGCGACAACGCGCTGGCCGGCTTCGCCGCGCTGTTCCCGGCGGCCGAACGGATCGACGCGCGCGAACCGCGCTTCGACTGCGGCGCGACGATGGCGGCGGTGGCGCCGCTGGGCACCGTCTGCCCGCCGGCCGACCGCGCCCTGATGGCGACGTACCTGCGCCACATGCGGGCGCGCGGCTTCCTGCCCGCGCCGGCCGCGCCGGAGCGGCGCGCATGAGCGCCGCCGCCAAACCGGCCAAGCTGGCGCAGCTGGCCGGCCTGCGCAACTTCCTGCTGATCTGGTTCGGCCAGCTGGTGTCCGGCGTCGGCTCGCGCCTGTCGGCCTTCGCGCTGGGCATCTGGGTCCTGCAGAGCACCGGCTCGACCACCCGCTTCGCGTTGATCTTCGTCGCCATGGCGGTGCCGGCGCTGCTGGTGTCGCCGCTGGCCGGCGCCCTGGTCGACCGCTGGGACCGGCGCCGCGTCATGCTCGGCTGCGAGCTGCTGTCGGCCGCCAGCATGCTGACGCTGGCCGCGCTGCTGGCCTTCGACCGCTTGGCGCTGTGGCACATCTACGCCGGCGTCGGCCTGTCCTCGCTGGCCAACGCCTTCCTGGCGCCGGCCTACTCGGCCAGCATTCCGCTGCTGGCCACGCGCGAACAGCTCAGCCGCGTCAACGGCTTGGTGCAAACCGGCGCCGCCGTGGCGCAGGTGGCCGGGCCGCTGCTGGCCGGGGTGCTGGTCAGCAGCATCAGCCTATACGGCGTGCTGCTGGTCGACGCCGCCAGCTTCCTGACCGGCGCCGCCGCGCTGGCGCTGGCGCGGGTGCCGCGCCCGCCACGCGCCGAGGGGCCCGACCCGGCCGACCCGGCCGGGGGCGGAGGCCTGTGGCGCGAGGCCGGCGAAGGCTGGCGCTACGTACGCTCGCGCGGCGGCCTGCTCGGCCTGTTGTCGGTCTTCGGCGTCAACAACTTCCTGTTCGGTATCGCCAGCATCGCCATCACGCCGCTGGTGCTGTCCTTCGCCGACCCGGCCATGCTGGGTTTGCAGATGGGACTGGGCGGCGCCGGCCTGCTGCTGGGCGGCCTGGCGATGACCGCCAGCGGCGGGCCGACGCGGCGCATCCACGGCGTGCTCGGTTGTTCGCTGCTGGCCGGCCTGGCGCTGGCGCTGCACGGGCTGGCGCCGTCGATGCTGCTGCTGACGGCGGCCGGCTTCGCGCTGTTCGCCATGCTGCCGGTGATCGGCGCCTGCAACGACAGCCTGTGGCAGAGCAAGGTGCCGGCCGCGCTGCAGGGCCGTTGCTTCGCCATCCAGCGCGTACTGTCGGAGTCGGCCATGCCGGTCGGCTACGTGCTGGCCGGACCGCTGGCCGAACGGCTGTTCGAGCCGCTGCTGGCGCGCGACGGCGCGCTGGCCGACTCGCTGGGACGATGGATAGGCACCGGCGCCGGACGCGGCATCGGGCTGATGTTCATCACGCTGGGGCTGCTGATGGCGGCGGTGGCCTTGGCGGCATGGTGCGTGCCGGCGGTGCGCCATGTCGAGCAATTGCCGGACGCCTGCGACGGCCCGGCAGCAACAACGGAACGCGGGCAGATGGCGCCGGCCGGCCATGGCGGCCACGCCGGCGCGGCCTGATGCGCGCGCCCACGCAAGTGGATCACAACCAATCTTCGATGGTGAACATGATGACTCAAACAGAACTTCATACACAAGCGCCACGGGCCAACTGCCCGCCGGCGGAGCACGGCGTCGCGGCGGCCCCACCCAAGCCTCCCGGCCCGCGCCTGATGCGGGCCTCCGAGGTCGACCGCGACTATCCGGCCGACGCGCCGCTGGCCGAGGTACTGGCCTGGACCCGCGCCTTCCTGGCGCGCACCCACCCGGACCTGGGCCGCAAGGGGCCGGTCTGCCCCTTCGTGCCGATCGCCCTGGCGCAGGACAGCATTTGGCTGGCCGAGATCAACGACCCCGAGCCCAGCCTGGAGAGCATCGCGGCGGTCATCGCCACCTACCGCGACCTGTTCCTGGCCACCCCGCCGACCGACGGCCCGGACTCGATCAACAAGGCCTTCATGGTCCTGTTCCCCAACCTGGGCGCCGAGGGCGCCGCCGTGGTCGACCAGGTGCAGTACCGCCTCAAGCGCGACTTCGTCGACATGGGCCTGATGCTGGGCGAGTTCCACGCCCTCAACGAGAGCGCGGGCCTGCGCAATCCGGACTTCCGCCCGCTGCGCAGCCCCATCCCCATCCTGGCGATCCGCCACATGGTCGATTCGGACCTGCCCTTCCTGCTGCGCGACGGCTACCCGGCCGAGGCGCGCGCCGCCTTCCTGCGCGCCTACCTGTACCGGCTGGCCGGCAGCCTGGCGCCGGCCAAGCTGGAGCAGGCCATCGACGGCGTGGTCGAAGCCGAGATCGAGCGCCGCGCCGGCCACGCGCTGCGCGGCGAAGGCGCCGCGTTGGCCGCGCTGGCGGCGCTGCCGCTGCCGCCGGACCTGGCCGGCGAGCTGCCGCCCGCCGCCCCTGCCGCCAACGTCTGCGAAGGAGTACGTCCATGAGCGCACGCCCGCCACAAGCGCAGGATGACGGCCCGCGCCTCGACCAAACGGACGGCGAACAGCGCATCGCCATCGTCGGCGGCGGCCTGGCCGGCTCGCTGCTGGCGCTGGCGCTGGCGCGGCGCGGCCACGGCGTCGACGTCTACGAGCGCCGGCCCGACCCGCGCCGCCAGGACGGCGCCGCCGGCCGCTCGATCAACCTCGGCCTGTCCAAGCGCGGCATGCAGGCGCTGGCCATGGTCGGCCTGCTCGAGCAGGTGCTGGCGCGCGCCGTGGTGATGCGCGGCCGCGTCATCCACGCGCCGGACGGCTCAACCCGCTACCAGCCCTACGGCCGCGACGCCGGCGAGGTGCTGCACTCGATCGACCGCAACGAACTCAACCGCCTGCTGCTCGACCGCGCCGAGGCGCTCCCCGGCGTGCGCCTGCACTTCGAGCACCGCCTGCTGCGCGCCGACAAGGCCCGCCGCGAGCTCGAACTCGACAGCCCGCGCGGCCGGTTGACGGTGCGCCCGCTGTGGGTGGCCGGCGCCGACGGCGCCTTCTCCTGCATGCGGCGCGAGCTGCAGCACGGCGAGCGGGCCGACTACCACCAGGAGTATCTGGAGTGGGGCTACAAGGAGCTGACGCTGGCGCCGCTGGCCGACGGCGGCTCGGCCATCGAGCTGACCGCGCTGCACGTCTGGCCGCGCAGCCACTGCCTGTTCGTCTCGCACCCCAACCTGGACGGTTCGCACACGCTGACGCTGTTCCTGCCGCACGAGGGCGAGGAGAGCTTCGCCACCGTGCGCACGCCCGAGCAGGTGGCGGCGCTGTTCCGGCGCCACTTCCCCGACCTGCAAGCCATGCTGCCCGGCTTGCTGGAGCAATGGGCCAGCCACCCGACCGGCTCGCTGATCACCACCCGCACCGCGCCCTGGCGCTTCGACGACTGGGCCGTGCTGCTGGGCGACGCCTGCCACGCCGTCTACCCCTTCTACGGCCAGGGCATGAACTCGGCCTTCGAGGACTGCTGCGTGCTGATGGCGGCGTTGGCGGCCCGGCCCGCCGACCGCGCCGCCGCCTTCAGCGAGTACGAGTCGGCGCGCCGGCCGCACACCGACGTGCTGGCCGAACTGTCGAAGGCCAATTTTGTCGAGCTGCGACAGAAGGTGCAGTCGCCCTGGTTCATCGCCCGCAAGCGGCTCGACTTGGCGCTGAACCGGCTGTGGCCGCGCCGCTGGCTGCCGCTGTACACCATGATCGCCCATTCCACCATGCCCTACGGCGAGCCTGGCCCGCTCGCACCGCCAGGAGCGCCTGTTGCGCACCGTCCTGGCCTGCGCGCTGGCCGTAGGCGGCGTCGGACTGGCAGTCGCCGCCCTAGGAGTCCCGGTATGACAACCCATCCAAGCATCCCCCTCGAAAGGCGTGTCGTCGCCTTGCTGCTGTGCGCCTTCGGCGGCCTGTTCGCGGCGGTCGGCAGCAGCGCCTTCATCCGTCCCGGCTCGCCCTGGGCGGCGCTGGCCCTGCTGCCGCTGCTGGCCGCACCGCTCTGCCACGGCGCGCTGGCGCGCCGCCTGCCGGCCGCCTGGGACGGCCTGCGCCGCGCCCGCCCGCTGCTGTGCGCGCTCTGGCTGCTGCTGGCCCTGGCCGCGCTCGGCCGCAGCGCCGGCGTCGGCCTGTACATGGCCGACCCGCTGCGGTCGCAGGCCTCGGCCATCTGGTTCGACCCGTTCTACGTCAACCACAGCTGCCTGTCCGGCTACTGGAAGGCGGCCGAACTGAGCCACACACCCGGCATCAACATCTACCAGGAGCGGCCCTACGAGGGCAAGCAGGACAGGTTCAAGCTCGACGAGTACCTGTACCCGCCGCAGTTCCTGCTGCTGCCGCGCGCCGCCAGCGCCCTGCTCGGCACGCCGGCGGACAGCTTCCTGCCGCTGCGCGCCCTGTGGTTCGCGCTCGACGCCACGCTGCTGGCCGGCGCCATGCTGGCCCTGTGCGCTTGGATAGGCGGCGCCGCCGGCCGCCGCGCGGCGCTGCTGCTGCCGGCCGTCTGGCTGGCGCTGCCGACGCTGGTCACCCTCCAGACCGGCAATTTCCAGCTGCCCGCCATCGCCCTGTCGGTGCTGGCCATGCTGCTGTTCCAGCGCGGCCGCGCGCTGGCCGGCGGCGCGCTGTTGGCGCTGGCGATGGTGAAGATCTTCCCCGCCATCCTGTGCGCCTACCTGCTGTTCACGCGGCGCTGGCGCGCGCTGGCCTGCAGCGTCGCCTTCTCGCTGCTGTTCCTGGCCGCCGGCTGGGCCGTGCTGGGCGCCCAGCCCTTCCGCGACTTCATCGGCTACGAGCTGCCGCGCATCGCCAGCGGCGAGCTGTGGGCCTGGCTGGAGCTGGAGGGACTGGAGGGCGTGGTGGCGATCAACCATTCCGTGCCGGGCCTGGTCTTCAAGCTGCGCCTGCTCGGCCTGCCCGGCATGGACCACCACATGATGGCCAACGCGGCCTGGGTCTGGTCGCTGGCGCTGCTGGCCATCGCCTGGTTGGCGGCACGCCATGCCGGCGCCGGCGCCAGGCCCGCCTCGCTAGTCGGCGCGAATACCGGCGCAGGTGCCGCCGCCGACGCGGCCGACACGCCGACGGCGCGCCTGCGGCTGGCGGCGCTCTGGATCGCGCTGCTCGGCCTGGCCGCGCTGCGCAGCCCGTTCACGCCGGACGACTACGCGCTGTTCCCTGCCCTGTGGCTGTGGTGCCTGCTGGCCGCCGCGGCGCCGGCCGGCGCCGCCATCAGCGCGGCGCTGGCCCTACTGTGGCTGGCGCTGGCGCCGGTCATGCCGTTCAGCCTGGCCGCGCCGGCCCAGCTGCCGGCCCTGCTGGCGCTGTCCACGGCCAGCCAACTGGCCGCGCTGGCGCTGTGCCTGTGGTTCGCCCTGCGCCGTCAAAGCAACCTGGCGCGCGCCGCGCGCCGGCCGCAGCACGGCGACAGCAATACCTCCCCCTTTCCACCCGCCGGCGCCATGTCGCCAGCGCAGACCGATTCCCCACTTTGAAAGCGAGCATCCCATGCACACCCTGAAACCCGCCCCATTGCGCCGCAGCCTGCTGCCCGCGCTGCTGTTGTTGACCGCCTCGCTGGCCGCCACGCTGAGCCACGCCGCCGAGGACAAGCTGCGCATCCCGCGCGCCAGCCGCGCCCCGGCGCTGGCCGACTACGTCAACGGCGTACCGGCCGACGCCGGCGTGCTGGTCACCGGCTTCCGCCAGAACAAGCCGGGCGACGGCCAGCCCGCCTCGGTCGAGACGCGCGCCTACCTGTCCTACGACGAGCAGCACTTCTACGCCGTCTTCGTCTGCAAGGACGACCCCAAGCAGGTGCGCGCCCGCATCGCCCGGCGCGAAGACCTGCCCGGCGACGACGCCGTGCAGCTCGACCTCGACACCTTCCACGACAAGCAGCGTTCCTTCCGCTTCTACGCCAACCCCTACGGCGTGCAGATGGACGCCAAGCACACCGAGGGCGTCGGCGACGACTTCAACTTCGACACGCAATGGCGCTCGGACGGCCAGCTGACCGCCGACGGCTACGTGGTGTTGATGGCGATCCCGTTCAAGAGCCTGCGCTTCCGCAGCGCCGACGTGCAGGACTGGGGCATCGCGCTGGGCCGCATCGTGCCGCGCCTGAACGAGTTCTCCTACTGGCCCTACATCACCCAGCGGCAGGAGGCCTTCGTGCCGCAGATGGCCAGCGCCGAAATCGCCGCGCCGGTCTCGGCCGGCCGCAACATCCAGCTCAACCCCTACCTCTACATGGGCCGCAGCCGGGCGCTGGAGGCGGCCGATCCGAGCCGCCCCGGCTGGCGCCACGACAACAAGAACCAGGCCGGCCTGGACACCAAGTTCGTGCTGGCCGACGCCTTCGCCGTCGACCTCACCTTCAACCCCGACTTCAGCGAGGTCGAGTCGGACGAGCCGCAGGTCATCATCGACCAGCGCTACGAGGTGCTGTTCCCCGAGAAGCGCCCCTTCTTCCTGGAGAACTCGGGCTTCTTCGCCACGCCGCAGCCGCTGTTCTTCTCGCGCCGCATCATCGACCCGCAGTTGGGCGCCCGCGTCACCGGCCGCACCGGCGACTGGTCGCTGGGCGGCCTGCTGATGAACGACCAGGCGGCCGGCAAGCTGGCGCCGTTCGGCGACCCGGCCCACGGCAAGGACGCCCGCGTCACCGTGGCGCGCGCCCAGCGCGACTTCTCGGCCGACTCCAACGTGGGCGCCCTGCTGACCGACCGCCGCATCGCCGGCCACGCCAACACGGTGGCCGGCGCCGACGTGCGCTGGAAACTCAACGACAACTGGGTGCTGACCGGCCAGCTGGCCGGCAGCCGCAGCAGCGAAACCGGCGCGCCCGACGCCACCGGCAAGCTGGCCTTTGTCGAGGCGCTGCGCTCGGACCGCGACTTCAACTACACCGGCCAGTTCCTCGACGTCTCGCGCAAGTTCGCCAGCGACCTGGCCTTCGTGCCGCGCGCCGACATCCGCCAGACCACCCAGAGCGCCAGCTATTTGTGGAACCGCGGCGACGGCGGCTGGCTGGTCAGCCACGGCCCGAGCATCAAGGCGATCGGCACCAAGGACCACGCCAGCGTGCTGCAGGACTGGTCGACCGACGCCTGGTACAGCGTCAACGGCCTGCGCAGCACCACCTTCGAGGCGCACAAGCTGGACGCCTACGAGCTCTACGCCGGCCTGGACTTCCGCAAGAGCGGCTACCAACTGGCCGCCAGCACCGAGTGGTTCCACTGGCTGCAGGGCTGGGTCAAGGTCGGCCAGAACGACGTCATCAACTACGTGCCGGCGGCGGGACTGGCGCCCTTCCTGGGCGACGCGCGCAGCGTCTCGGCCAACCTGAAGTTCACGCCGCATCCGCAGTTCCGCATCGAGCAGACCTTGTTCTGGAACGACCTGCGCAGCAAGGACGGCGTCGGCGGCCAAGGCGCCGGCAGCAACGTCTACCGCGAGCTGCTGTCGCGCACCAAGTTCAACTACCAGCACAGCCGCTTCCTCACCGCCCACCTGATCCTCGACTACACGCGGCTCGACACCAACGGCGGCCTGACCGCGCTCCCCGGCGGCAAGCAGCTGACCGCCGACCTGCTGTTCAGCTATCTGCTCAGCCCCGGCACCGCGCTGTTCTTCGGCTACACCGACCGCCAGGAGAACCTGCGCCTGAGCGGCAACCCGCAGATCCTCGAGCGCACCCGCGCGCTCGACCTGCACACCGGCCGCAAGTTCTTCGTCAAGCTCAACTACCTGTTCCAACTGTGACCATGCGCGCCATGCAAATCATCGTCCCCATGTCCGGCTTCGGCGAACGCTTCCGCCGCGCCGGCCACCGCCTGCCCAAGCCGCTGATCGAGGTCGACGGCAAACCGATCATCGCCCACGTGGTCGGCATGTTCGACGCCGACTGCGAGTTCGTCTTCGTCTGCAACCAGGAGCACCTGGCCGAGCCGGCCTACCGCATGGCCGACACGCTGCGCGGCCTGTGCCCCACGGCCCGCATCGTCGCCATCGCGCCGCACGGCCTGGGGCCGGTGCACGCCGTGCTGCAGGCACTGCGCCAGGAGCCGCAACTGATCGATCCGGCGCGGCCGGTGCTGGTCAACTACTGCGACTTCTGCTGCTACTGGGACTGGCGGCACTTCCGGCGATTCGTCGCCAGCAGCGGGTGCGACGGCGCGATTCCGGCCTACCGGGGCTTCCACCCGCACACCCTGGGCAGCACCAACTACGCCTACCTGCGCGAAACCGGCGGCTGGGTCGAGGCGATCCAGGAGAAGCAGCCCTACACCGGCAACAGGATGGAGGAATACGCCTCCAGCGGCAGCTACTACTTCGCCAGCGGCCGCCTGATGGAAGAGGCGCTGCGCGGCGCCGTCGAGCAGCAGTTGACGGTCGGCGGCGAATACTACGTCAGCCTGGCCTACCGCCCGCTGTTGCAGGCGGGCCGGCGCATCGCCGTGTATCCGCTGCAGCACTTCATGCAGTGGGGGACGCCGCAGGACCTGGCCGAGTACCAGGGCTGGTCGGCCGCCTTCGCCCGCCTGGCGCGGCCCGCCGCCGCGCCGGCGCCGGCGCCGGCCGGCGCACTGCTGCTGCCGATGGCCGGCATGGGCCAGCGCTTCGCCGACCAGGGCTATGCGCTGACCAAGCCGCTGATCGAGGTGTCCGGCCGGCCGATGGTCGAGCAGGCCGTGCACGACCTCCCGGCGGCCCTGCGCCACTGCTTCGTGCTGCGCGCCGACATGTCCGGCCACGACGAGACAGCCGCCGAGCTGGAGCGCGCCCATCCGGGCGCGCTGGTCGTCACCGTGGCGGCGCTCACCGAGGGCCAGGCCTGCACCGCCCTGCTGGGCGCCAAGGCGCTGGCGCGCCCAGCGGCGCGCGCCGAGCAAGGCTGCGGCGGGGCGGCCGCCGGCGCCCGGCGGCGCGCCAACGCGGCCGGGCCGGCCGGCGCCGCCACGGCAGCCGGCCCGCTGACCGTCGGCGCCTGCGACTTCGGCATGCTGTACGACGCGGTGGCGCTTCAGGCGCTGCTGGACGACCCGGCGGTCGACCTGATCGTCTGGGGCGTGCGCGGCAACGCCAACGCCATCCGCCGGCCGCAGATGTTCGGTTGGATAGACGCCGAGCGGGGCCGCATCCGCCGCGTCTCGGTCAAGGCGCCGCTGGCCGCGCCGGCCAGCGACCCGATCGTGCTGGGCGCCTTCACATTCCGCCGCGCCGACGACCTGCGCCGGCTGGTCGAGCTGCTGCTCGCCCGCGACGGCCGCGTCAACGGCGAGTTCTATCTGGACTCCTGCATCAACGACGCCATCGCCCTGGGCCTGGACTGCCGCCTGTTCGAGGTCGACCACTACCTGTCCTGGGGCACGCCGGACGACCTGCGCACCTTCGAATACTGGCAGTCCTGCTTCCACAAGTGGCACGGCCACCCCTACACGCTGGAGGCCGACGGCCGCGTCCCGCCAGACAAGGTCGAGCAGCTGGCGCTGCGCTACCGCGCCACCGTGCCGGCCGGGCCGGGCCGCCACCAGCCGGCGCCGGGCCGGACGCCAACGCCACTCACGGAGCCGACATGAGATTCTCCCTCGTCATCCCCTGCTACAACGAGGCGGCGAACCTGCCGCTGCTGCTGGAACGCTGCGCGCCGCTGGGCCGCCTCGACGGCGTCGAGGTGATCCTGGTCGACAACGGCTCGACCGACCACAGCGCGCGGGTACTGGCGCAGCTGCTGCCGGCCCGCCCCGGCTGCCGCAGCGTGCGGGTCGAGCGCAACCAGGGCTACGGCCACGGCATACTGGCCGGCCTGGCCGCCGCCAGCGGCGACATCCTCGGCTGGACCCACGCCGACCTGCAAACCGACCCGCAGGACGCGCTGCGCGGCCTGGCCCTGTTCGAGCGCCACGGCGACGCCATCTTCGTCAAGGGCCGGCGCCACGGCCGGCCGCTCGCCGACACCGTGTTCACCACCGGCATGAGCCTGTTCGAAACCCTGCTGCTGGGCGCGCCGCTGTGGGACATCAACGCCCAGCCGACGCTGTTCCCGCGCCGCTTCTTCGACAACTGGCGCGCCGCGCCGGACGACTTCTCGCTCGACCTGTACGCCTACTACCAGGCGCGCCGGGCCGGCCTGGCCGTGCACCGCTTCCCGGTGCGCTTCGGCCGGCGCAGCCACGGCGCCTCGCACTGGAACGGCGACTGGGCCGCCAAGCGCAAATTCATCCGGCGCACCGTCAGCTACAGCCTGCAACTGAAAGCCGCACTGAAACCATGAACCTGATCTCACACCGCCGCAACACCCTCGCCCAGTTGCGCGAGACGCCGCCACAACACGGCGTCGAAATCGACATCCGCAGCCATGGCGACCAACTTATCCTGCAGCACGACGCGCTGGCGCCGGGCGAGCCGCTCGCCCCCTGGCTGGCCGAGTACCGCCACGGCACGCTGATCCTCAACGTCAAGGAGGAAGGCCTGGAAGGGCCGCTGATCGATATGCTGCGCAGCAACGGCATCGCCGACTACTTCTTCCTCGACCAGTCCTTCCCCTTCCTGGTCAAGTGGGCGCGCGCCGGCGAACGGCGCTGCGCCGTGCGCGTGTCCGAATACGAGTCCATCGACACCGCGCTCGCCCTGGCCGGCCAGATCGACTGGGTCTGGGTCGACTGCTTTACCCGCTTCCCGCTGGACGGCGCGGCCGCGCGCCGTTTGCGCCGGGCCGGCTTCAAGCTGTGCCTGGTCTCGCCCGAGCTGCAGGGACGCGAGGCCGCCGGCGGCATCGCCGCGCTGGCGGCCCTGTTGGCCGAACAGGGCATCGCCGCCGACGCCGTCTGCACCAAGCGCCCCGACCTGTGGCGGGCGCCGAACCCGGTGGCGGCGCGGCCATGAGGCGTTTGCTCACCCATCCGCTGTTCGGCGTCGGCCTGGCGCTGCGGCTGTTGCTGATGGCCGTGCTGGTGCCGAAGGCGGCGGCGGAGTGGTACGCGCCCTTCATGGACGCCAGCGTGGCCGAGCTGGCGCGCGGCCTCACGCTCGACCCCTGGGGCGCCTTTCTGGCCCGGGGCGGCACGCCGCAGGCCTTCCCCTACGGCGTGGCGATGTGGCTGGCGCTGCTGCCGCTGGCCGTGCTGGCCAAGCTGGCCGGCTTCGGCGCGCTGCACGCCTACGCGCTCAGCCTGATGGCGGCCGACTTCATGTTGCTGCTGCTGCTGCGCCGCATGCTGCCCGAGCGCGACACCCTGGTGTTGGCGCTGTACTGGCTGTCGCCGATCGTGCTGCTGGCCACCTACGGCCTGGGCCTGAACGACCTGGTGCCGACGCTGCTGTTGACGGCGGCCCTGTGGCGCACCCGCCAACGCCGGCTGCGCCAGGCCGGCGCGCTGTGCGCGGCGGCGGTCTCGGCCAAGCTGAGCATGCTGTTGGCGCTGCCCTTCTTCCTGGTCTACCTGCTGCGCAACCGCAGCCTGCGCGCCGGGCTGCCCGACTACCTCAAGGGCGGCCTGCTGGCCGGCGCCCTGCTCGGCCTGCCCTTCATGGCCTCGCCGGCCGCGCTGCGCATGCTGTTGCAGAACCCGGAGATGGGCAAGGTCTACCAGTTCGCCCTGCAGGTGGGCGCCGGCACGGTGCTGTACGTGATGCCGCTGGCCTATCTGCTGATGCTCTACCTGGCCTGGCGCGTTCGGCGCATGAACTTCGAGCTGTTCAGCACCCTGCTCGGCCTGGGCTTCCTGCTGGTGGTGCTGTTGACGCCGGCCTCGCCCGGCTGGTTCGTCTGGATCGTGCCGGCGCTGGTCGCCTACCAAGCCGGCAGCGGCCGCGCCGCCATCGCGCTGACGGCCGCCTTCTCGCTCCTGTTCGTGCTGGAGAACCTGCCGCTGCCGGCCTTGTCGACGCCGGCGCCGGGCGCGCCGCTGCCGCTGCCGTTGCTGCCGCTGCGCCACACCGTGCTGACCGGCCTGGGCATCGTGCTGGCGCTGCGCCTCTGGCGCGAGTCGGTCAGCTCGAACGACTACTTCCGCCTCAGCCGCAAGCCCTTCGTGATCGGCATCGCCGGCGACTCCGGCGCCGGCAAGGACACGCTGGCCGACTCCCTGCGCGGCCTGTTCGGCGCCCATTCGGTGGCCCAGTTGTCGGGCGACGACTACCACCTGTGGGACCGGCAAAAGCCGATGTGGCAGGTGATGACGCATTTGAGCCCGCTGGCCAACGACCTCGAGTCCTTCGCCACCGACCTGCTGGCCCTGAGCGACGGCAAGGCCATCCTGTCGCGCCACTACGACCACGGCAGCGGCAGGATGGGCCGCCCGCAGCAGCTGGCCAGCAACGACTTCATCATCGCCAGCGGCCTGCACGCGCTGTACCTGCCGGTGCTGCGCGAATGCTACGACCTGGCCATCTACCTCGACATCGACGAGGGCCTGCGGCGCTACTACAAGCTGCAGCGCGACGTGCTGGTGCGCGGCCACAGCGCGGACAAGGTGCGCGACGCGCTGGCCCAGCGCGAGCCCGACTCGGCGCGCTTCATCCGGCCGCAGGCGCGCCACGCCGGCCTGGTGCTGGCGCTGCATCCGGTGCAACCGAACCTGCTGGAGGGGCCGCTGGGCGGCGCGGCGCCGCGCGTCCGCCTGCTGGTGCGCTCGCGCCAGGGCCTCAACGAGCTGTCGCTGCGGCGCGTGCTGGTGGGCGTGTGCGGCCTGCACGTCGACCTGAGCATGGACGGCGAGGCCAGCGAGATCAGCCTGACCATCGAGGGCGACGCCAGCGCCGACGACATCGCGATGGCGGCCGCCACGCTGTTCCCGCGCATCATGGAGTTCCTCGACATGCGGCCGCAATGGCGCGAAGGCGCACTCGGGCTGATGCAGTTGATCGCATTGGCGCATATCAACCAGGCGCTCAGCCGGCGCCTGCTTTGGCAGACATCATCATGATCAAAATCTCCAACGGCGGCCGTTTCGACCGCGTCCCGAACGCCATCCTGTTCGACACCGACAACACCCTGTACCACTACGACCCGGCCCACGCGCTGGCGATGAGCGCGGTGCGCGACAAGGTCGCCGCCACCTTCTCGATCGAGCCGGCCGACTTCGACCGCGCCTTCGCCACCGCCCGCCGCGAGGTCAAGGCGCGGCTGAAGGACACCGCCGCCTCGCACAGCCGCCTGCTGTACCTGCAGCGCATGCTGGAGATCATCGGCCTCGGCTCGCAGGTGCTGCTGGCGCTCGACCTGGAACAGACCTACTGGCGCACCTTCCTCGGCAAGGCCGTGCTGTTCGACGGCGTCAAGGAGCTGCTCGACGACATCCGCCTGCTCGGCATCCCGACCGCCATCGTCACCGACCTGACGGCGCAGATCCAGTTCCGCAAGATGGTCTACTTCGGCCTGGACCGCTACTTCGACTACATCGTCACCAGCGAGGAGGCCGGCTACGACAAGCCGCACGGCGCCCAGTTCGAGCTGGCACTGGAGAAGGTGCGGCCGAGCGGCGACTGCATCTGGATGATCGGCGACAATCCGGTCAACGACATCGGCGGCGCCCGCCGCCGCATCGACGCCGTCACCCTGCAAAAGCTGCACCAGGGCGTGCAGCCGGGCCAGGGCGAGAACGCCGCCGACGCCGTGTTCGACGAATTCGGCCAGGTGCGCCGCCTGCTCGGCCGCCTGGGCCAACAGGGAGCGGCGCATTGAAGCCGCGCGCCACGCTGAGCGACTACTGCGCGAACCTCGGCGCCGACCGGCTGCTGGTGCAGGGCGCCGGCGGCAACGCCTCGTGGAAGGACGGCGCCACGCTGTGGGTCAAGGCCTCCGGCACCTGGCTGGCCGAGGCGCGCCGGCGCGACATCCTCGTGCCGGTCGACCTGGCCCATCTGCGCGCCGCCGCCGCCGCCGGCCAGCTCGACGTGGCGCCGCGCCCGCTGGGCGATAGCGGGCTGCGGCCGTCGATCGAGACCTTGCTGCACGCGCTGATGCCGCAGCCGGTGGTGCTGCACCTGCACGCCGTCGAACTGCTGGCCCAGCTGGTGCGGCCCGGCTTCGCCGAACGCCTGCGCGCGCTGGAGCACGCCGGGCAAGGCGCAGCCGGCCCGCTTCCGCCCTGGCTCGCGCTGGCCTACCACAAGCCCGGCCTGCCGCTGGCGCGCGCGGTGGCCGAAGGCCTGCGGCGCCAACCCGACACGCAAATCGTTTTCCTGCAAAACCACGGCGTGGTGATCGGCGCCACCGACGCCGGCGCGGTCGACGCCATCCTGCGCCGCCTGCTGCGGCTGTGCGCCACGCCGCCGCGCCAGCCCGTGCCCATCACCGTCCCCGCGCCCGCGCCCGTGGCCGGCGACATGGACGCGCCGGCGCCGGCGCTGGCGCCGCCAAGGGCCAGCGACGGCCGCCCCATGGCGCCGATTCCGGACGACGGCGTGCAGCAGTTGGCGCTCGACCCGCAGTTGTTCGAGCGGCTGGAGCGCGACTGGGCGATCTGCCCCGACCACGTGGTCTTCCTCGGCGCCGCGCCGCGCCGCCACGACAGCAGCGCCGACTTCCATGCCGCCCAGGCGGCTTGCCGGCACGCGCCCTGGCCTGAGCTGCTGTTCATCCGCGCCGCCGGCGTCTATATGTCGGACGGTTTCAGCGCCGCCAAGCTGGCGCAACTGCGCTGCTACTACGACGTGCTGGCGCGACAGGACGAGCACCGCCCGCTCACCGTGCTGGACCAGGCGCAGCTGGCCGAACTGCTCGACTGGGACGCGGAGAAATATCGATTGGCGCTGTCGCGATGAGCCACTGTCCTGGCTCGATAATTCCATGAAACGGAGTAACTTGGAGTAACTAAGATCTACTATTAATCATACTGGAATCAATTGCGGCGAGTCCGTTGCCGCCGGGCGCGGCCCGCGTCCAAAGCCTGCCTTCGAACTCGCTTTTCGCCGCCGCGCCCGTTTTCCCGTCAAGCCAGCCCAGCCGTTTGATCTGGCACAGCACCGCTGTTGCGCCCGCTCCTAGACTGGCCATACCGGCCGCGATTCCGCGCCGGAGAAAACCAACGGAGGCAGCCATGGAAATCCAAGACGACACCGACACCCTGCGCAAGCTGTTCGACCAGATCAACCCCGGCATGGGCGAGGTCGAGTCGGTCCACAAGGCCGAGCTCGATGCCCAGCACGCGATGGCGCTGATGGCCAACCCGAAAATGGCGCTCAAAAGCATGGGCATTCCGGTCAGCGACGCCTCGCAGGTCAACATCACGATGAAGAACCGGGCCGACCGCGACGCCGGCACCGTCGTCGACGGCACGATGACGGCGGGCAGGGCGGCCCGGTTGCGCCGCATCATCGTCATCATCATCCACTACAACAACTGCGACGCCGACATCATCATCATCGCCACCCGCTGAACGGCGGCGCGGCGCCGGGGCGCGCACCGCAGGCGCGCCGGCCGTCGGCAGGCTCGGCCCGTCTCGGGTACAATGCAGCCTCTCCCGTTAGACAAACAGGCGCGCCACTACGCGCGCCGCTACAGTCGTCCCGCCACAAGCCCGCCGACGCCATCACACACTATGAAATCAATTTCCCTGCTCGCCTTGGCCCTGGCCATCGCACACGGCGGCGCCGCCGCCAAAGAAGCCCCCGAACCCGGCCGCACCTGGTCCACCTCCGCCGAACTGGGCGCCATCACCACCTCCGGCAACACCGTCGGCACCTCCGTCACCGGCAAGGTCGACGCGCGCCAGGAGCTGGAGGACTGGAGCAACGAGTACGTCCTTTCCGGCTATTTCAAGGAGGACGAGAACACCCAGGACGACGGCAGCAAGGTGCGCGAGCGCTCGGCCGAGCGCTTCTCGCTGTCGGCCAAGGCCGCCTACAAGCTGGTCGAGGACGGCTCCAAGCTGTTCGCCCTGGCCTCCCACGTCGACGACAAGTTCGGCGCCTACACGCGCTACTCGACGCTGGGCGTCGGTTACGGCGCGCGCTGGCTCAAGACGCGCGACAAGAGCATCGACGCCGAGATCGGTCCCGGCTACTTCAAGGGCATGCGCGCCACCGGCGACCTGGAAAGCGGCATGACGGTGCGCGGCGCGGCCACGCTGAAATGGCAGTTGAGCGATTCGGCCGCCTTCGCCCAGGCGCTCAGCGTCGAGCGCGGCACCTCGAACACCCACTCGATGGCCGAGACCTCGCTGCGCACCAAAATCAACGGCACCATGCAGATGAAGGCCGCCTTCAGCGTGCGCAACGACACCAACGTGCCCGAGGACAAAAAGAACACCGACTCGCAAACCTCGGTGACGCTGGTCTACTCGTTCTAAAGGCCAGCGCGGCAGCAAAAGAAAACGCCGGCGCGGCAGCACCAAGCTGCCGCGCCGGCGTTTACATGGCGCCGGGAAGGCTGGCGCCTCAGCCGTACATGGCGTTGAGCTGGCGCTGCATCTCCTCGGCCGACACGTCCTCCTTGTGCGTGGCGATGGTCCAGGTGTTGCCGAACGGGTCGAGCACGCGGCCCTCGCGCGAGCCGAAGAACATGTCGGTCACCGGACTCAGTTCGCTGGCGCCCTCCTTCAGCGCCAACGCGAAGGTGGCGTCCGAATCGGCCACATAGATTTGCGCCAGCAGCGGCTGCTCGGGCCAACCCTCCATCGCCTCGCCCAGGTTGATGCGCGAATCGCCGATGCGCAGCTCACAATGGGCCACCTTGCCGTCCGGCGTGGTCAGTCTCAGTACTTGCTCGGCGCCAAACACCTTGCTGTAGAACGCCACCGCCTCGGCCACATTGCGCACGATGGTATTGGGTACGACACTGTTGCATCCCTCTGGTTTTCCGCTCCGGTTCATACATGTCTCCCTGGTTGGATTTCAACTTAACAAAAAGGCAATGCCGAACATAACACAAAGTCTGCCCGCTTGCCGCGTGCCCGTGTATTTGGCGCTGTCCAAAGCCCGCCCGGTTTGCTATAGTCGGCCCGCGCATGGTGGCCGCCACCATTCCAAAACCCGTCCTACTCTTCTCTCTACGCCACTATGACTACGCCACGCATTTTCGGTACCCCCCTGTCCCCTTCCGCCACCAAGGTCATGCTGCTCGGCTCCGGTGAGCTCGGCAAGGAAGTCATCATCGCCCTGCAGCGCCTGGGCGTCGAAGTGATCGCCGTCGACCGCTATCCGAACGCGCCGGGCCACCAGGTGGCGCACCGCGCCCACGTCATCAACATGGCCGACGGCGCCGCGCTGGCCGCGCTGATCGAGTTGGAGCAGCCCGACCTGATCGTGCCGGAGATCGAGGCGATCGCCACCGACACGCTGGCCGCGCTGGAACAGGCCGGCAAGATCACCTGCATCCCGACCGCCCGCGCCGCCCAGCTGACCATGAACCGCGAGGGCATCCGCTGCCTGGCCGCCGAGACGCTGGGCCTGGCCACCTCGCCCTACCGCTTCGCCAGCAGCCTGGCCGAGCTGGAGGCCGCCTGCGCCGAGATCGGCTTCCCCTGCGTGGTCAAGCCGGTCATGTCCTCGTCGGGCAAGGGCCAGTCGAAACTGGACGGCGCCGCCGAGGTCAAGGCCGCCTGGGACTACGCCGCCGCCGGCAGCCGGGTCGACAGCGGCCGCGTCATCGTCGAGGGCTTCATCGACTTCGACTACGAGATCACCCTGCTGACGGTGCGCGCCATCGGCGCCGACGGCCGGGTCGAGACGCAGTTCTGCGAGCCGATCGGCCACGTCCAGGTGCAGGGCGACTACGTCGAGTCGTGGCAGCCCTGCCGCATGGACCCGCTGGCGCTGCAACGGGCGCGCGACATCGCCGAGAAGGTCACCGGCGACCTGGGCGGCCTGGGCCTGTTCGGCGTCGAGCTGTTCGTCAAGGACGACATGGTCTGGTTCTCGGAAGTGAGCCCGCGTCCGCACGACACCGGCATGGTCACCATGGCGACCCAGGTGCAGAGCGAGTTCGAGCTGCACGCCAAGGCCATCCTCGGCCTGCCGGTCAACGTGGCGCTGCGCGCCCCGGCGCCTCGGCGGTGATCTACGGCCAGCACGAGGCGGCCGGCATCGCCTTCGAGGGCGTGGCCGAGGCGCTGCGCGTGCCGGGCAGCGACATCCGCCTGTTCGGCAAGCCGGAGTCCTTCGCCCGCCGCCGCATGGGCGTGGCGCTGGCCACCGCCGACGACGTCGAGACGGCGCGCCTGCGCGCCAAGGAAGCGGCGGGCAAGGTCAAGCCGGTGCTGCGCTAAACGCTGGCGTGCCGGCGCCGCACGCACCACCCCGAGGCGTGAAGCTGGGGTCAGACCCCGCAGGGGTCTGACCCCGGTTTGGCCGTGGGGTAAGGCCAGCGTCCCGGCGCCGCAAGCCAGAAGGGCAATCCCGCCTGCTTCACATCTTGCGGAACAGGTCGACGTAGTTGCGGCTGACCACCAGCTGTTCCGGCCGCCCCTTCAGCTGCACCATCAGCCGGCCACGGAAGTCGGTCTTGGTGCCGGCGACGTGGCGCGCCGCCACGATCACGCTGCGGTGGATCTGCCAGAAGTTGGTTTCGTCGAGCTGCTCGCGCAACTGGCGCAGCGGCGTGCGGATCAAACTCTCGCCGCCGGCCAGGAACACGCTGGTGTACTTGTCGTTGCTCTGGAAGTAGATCACCTCCTCGATCGGAATCAGGCGGGTCTCCTCGCCGTGGGCGGCGCGTATCCACTGCAACGGCGCGGCGACCGGCGCGGGCGCGGACGGCTGCGTGCCGCCTGCGGCGGCCGCGGCGCCAACGTTCATGCCAACGCCGGCACCCGCACCGGCAGCGCCGGCCCCGCCGGCGGCGCCGCCCGGCAGCAGCTGCGCGCTGAGCTGCGCCAACAGGGCCTGCACGGCGTCGATGGCCGACGCCGCGGCCGGCGCGCCCAGCGTCGCCTTCAGCTTGGCCACCGTCTTGCCCAGCCGTTCCAGGTTGACCGGCTTGAGCAGGTAGTCGATGAAGCGATCGAGCATGCGCCGCCCCAGCCGCGTTTGACTCGGTCGTGGGTGCCTTGCCCGTTCACGCCGCAGGCCGGACACGGCAGCTTCGACGGCGATACTCATCAGGAACTTCCACTCACAAAATGGCGTTGCCCGACTGGCGGTTGACAAATTCGCGCATCAGCGAAAGCGTCCACAGGCCAAGCTCGAACTTGAACTGTTACGGCGTCTTATTCTTCACGGCCTGCGCAATCCACCGCATTTCCTCGGCACTGACCTTCGGCGGTCGGCCCGGGATTGACTTGGCGAGCAAGGCGTTCTGGCCGCCTTCGGCAAACTTGGCCAGCCATCGGAAAACAGTGCTGACACTCAAGCCGTAAACGGCGGCCACGCTCGCCGCCGTCTGGACTTCGCGCACCGCTTTGATCGCTTGTTGGCACATGACCTGGAGCGCGTGGTGGTCCAGTTTGCGGCCGTCAGAAGTTCGTTTGCATTTCATGCCGCCATTATATTGCGAACTTACTTTACTTTCTAAAAGGTTGGTAAGTTTCAATTACGAAAAATTTCCATTTTAATACATTCCAGCACTAAAATTAATCTCAGTCAAAAAATCAACCGACCTTAGCATTTATTAATTGATACTAATTAAACACTTAAGAAAACTGAACAGTTAATCTATCTACTGCATCGATTCAACGAAAATATCCTTTTGCCATTGCAAAATTTAAATTATTTAATTTTTCACTCGATGCTTGTTTTATTGACAGGAATAAATTTAGGAGTAAAAAATGTATAAAATTGAATGCAAACATCTTATTGAAATTCATTCTGGCTCTCTTACAATTTCCTCAACTACACATTTCCCCAACGGATCAAGCGCGTCGTTGGAAAAACTTCCCATGACTGGACCAATCGGATCTTTCGTAAAACCTCTTCCTATTTACTCGATACCGCCAATTTCTTTTGTTTCGATTATTTCATCCAGTATATCTCCTACAAAGGAAATATATTTCATTGACGACCCATTGCCCGACGTTGTTGCATAAATCCAGCCGAGAGGCGACGTGACGATCTGGATGACGCAGGACTTGTGGAAACGGGGCGCCGACGCCGGTGCCGCCAGGCGTGGCCGACCATGCGTCTACGCCGATGCGGTCATCCAGATGCTGCTTGGACTCAAGCAGGTGTTTCGCCTGCCGCTGCGCGCGTTGCATCTGGCGATGGACGCGAACACAGGCCGAATTTGCGGGGCGCTGATGACGCACCAGGACGTTGGCGACGCCGAAGTGCTGCCCGATCTGCTCAACCAGATCCCGGCCGGCACGCCGATCGATACCGTCGGCGGCGACGGCGCCTACGACACCCGGCAATGCGACGCGGCGATCGCCGCGCGCGAGGCCACACCATCGATTCCGCCACGTGACGGTGCGGCGCCTTGACCGCAACGAACACCGGGTGCGGCTTGGCGCAACGAGGCCATCGATGCCATCGCCCGCAGCGGTCGAGGGGATTGGAAGAGGGCCAGCGGCTATCACCGGCGCTCGCTCGCCGAGACGTTGATGTACCGTTTGAAGGTACTCACGGGCAGGAGCCTGGCACCACGCACGACTTTTCACGCCATCCTCCCAAACGCCCAACCCAGTACGTTCAACACGGTTTCGGATTTCCAGATAGAAAATCGGCTGCACCTTATTGATTACAGTAAATATAAATTCGACCTCTCGCATTATTCCGCGCCGTAATAAATTTTCCATAGGCCAAGTAATCGCTAGAATAATTTTTACCTTCTAGACATCATACTTGATGCAAATTAAACAAAACAGCAAGCTCAGCAGTTACTCTGCATAGCAACATCGAACCAACGCAATGCATTCCTGCTCTTGCGCGATTTCAATTATTTTTAAGAAATCCGATGTTTCAGTAAATATGCAGGTGACAAATAAGGAGTTTGAAAATGAAAAAAATTAAGGAAGAGCAACTTCGTCACATTTTTGGAGGAATTCGGGGAGGCTTCACAAGCGTGCAGTCGCCATCGCCAAATCGCCCCACTGCACCTCTGGTTGAGTACCCCCCCTATGGCGGTTGCTTTCCGACATTATTTCACCCGACATATCCAATGAATATTTCTCTTCCCGATTTAGACATGCGTGAATGGGGCGATCCGCTGCCGTCAGCTGTATGAAGTGTCAACTCTTAACATTTCTGGAGAACATAATGCAATTCATCAACTTAGATCAGCTTGAATATATTGCCTGCGGGCATGAAGAGGGTTGTCCATATAAACATATTTCCACTGATGGCAACGGCAGCGGAGGTGGTGGATTCGGCAGCGGCTATGGTGGCTGCGGTGGTAGCGTAGGTGTCGGAGGTGGCGGTGGCAACGGTTCATTGAGCATGGCAGGTGTGACTCCCTTCAGCGCATTCGCCCAGGTTACTCCGGGGGACTACTCATTTACTCCGCCACCCACAGCCTTCGCCTCGCATTTCAACATGGCAAGCATTTTCCTGCAGCCACCTAAAAATCAACAAGATCAAAAATAGTTCCCACCGTGTTCAATCGCAGTACATCCGTCATCACTATATTGTGCTATGAAATAGACATACGGGAGTCTGGCGACCAAAGTGCGCCTGCATGATGTTTGTTAATCCATCTAGGAGAAAATTGTGGAACAATTAAACTTTGATAATCTTAAATATATTGCTGGCGGGGACGAGGAAGATTCTCCAATCCCGTCTATGTCAACTGATGGTAACGGCAGTGGAGGCGGTTTTGGTGGTAGCCACGGTGGCGGTAGCGGGAATTACATGGACATGGCGGGTTTAAATTCATCCCGCGCGTTCAGCCAAATTGATAATGGAAATTACTCCTACAATCCGCCCGCGCCCTCCTACACACCATCCGTCATGGAGAGCATTATGGTAGGCGTTCAAACTGTTTCCGCAAACTGCATTCGCGGCGCACTCGATGCCTTTCCGGCATCAAAAGCCGCTTCTGTGGTATCCCCCAGCACTAATTTCAATGCAAGAATGGTTGCTGGAATCGGTTGTGCTGCTGGGGTGGGGGGGGGATGATCAAAAACATTCAGGATATGAGATAGTTTAAAGTAGATTTCTGTGCATATATTCGCCAGTGATCTGGCGAATATTGACCAAAGGGGCACGAAATGAGAATGTCATGCATCAAGTACATCTTACCTCTATACCTATTAACAGCTTTTCCTGTATCAGGCGCGGAATGGACCTCCGCCCAATGGGTTTGGCAGAAACAGCCAGATGGAAATTTTTCAAAAAGGAGCATGCTATTGCCGGCACACATCGTAGGTTCCAGCAAGACTTACTACTTCAATCTTGACACCGGCGCGGAAATATCCCTTTTATTTAAGAATATTATATCTTCCAACCCTTCTTTGTCAAAAATATTCGACAACAGCTCACGCAGTAGCGTTCCGAGTGGTTTTCTATACACCATGAACTATGGTTTCATAGTGAATGGAGAAATTGCCGCTACGAAATTTTCTAATAAGGCATTCCTCTTGCAAACATCCATCCCAAGTATGAAAACCGACATTATAGGCTTGGTCGGCTTGAATGCATTTTCCGTCCCCGTTCTGACTGTCGACTACATAAAAGATAGGGTAGCACTCACCAATGACGTATCTGAAGTCGAGGATGACTTACCTCAAAAAATTTCATACGAGAAGTACACCTATACAACAGGACTTCCGGCAATAAATATTTCGACTATGGGGAAGTCACAAGGCCAATATATATTAGATACAGGTGTTAGCATTTCGGATGCCGTTGTCTTCGATCTATCATCTTGGAAGAAAATGACGGGAAGAGAGTTAAGCGACTTTAGGAATAAGAAAATTCGGGACTACACACTCGGTCGATTTTTCGACTGCGTTTCGGCCCCATCCTTGCTCAACATTGATGTTGGATCAATCACACTGGGGAAATTGACAATCGCGTACTGCTTGCGGGATGGCATTCCTATACGAGAAAAAGGTATTGACGGGCTTATCGGAATTCCTTCTTTTTTTGGCAAAGCAATCATAATTTTTGACACCAAAAATCAAAAAATAGGCTTCGCGTTCTCAGAGGAGCAAAAAAAATGACAACGCCAGCATCGCAACGGCGCTTGCCGCTCATTTTGAAGGATGCCTTGATCCGTGCGATACAGGGCGTCGTTCGTGCCTGCTGGGTTGCTCCCTCAATGTGTGTGGTAGCAACCGTAACTCAACTTCGGTCGACTGACCCACTTACCTCGCTGGTGGTCATCTATGAGCAGGACATGCAGACATTCAAAATGACTGCCCTGCCATCGCTCCTATTACTCGTCGATATAGGATTTCCGGTCTTGTTCATCCTCACGGCAATCCGCGCCAACCATCCCGCCATAGTATGCGGGGTGGGAATCGTCCTGACCAACGGCTACTTGTTGGCGACAATGCCCATATTCAATTTCAATGTCGCTCTATTCTACTCATGCGTGGTGGCAGTCGTTGCGCTGGTGGCCGCCGCAGGTGCCAGATCCAAGATCCCGCTGGACTTGACATGGCCATGGCTTGATCGCCAATCCGCAAGGAATAAATGACTATGGACACCCCACTTTTCCGCCATGAAGCGCTTGCCGCGCGCAGCACGCAATGGGCTGGCAGCATTGTGCTCGCCCGCCCGATTCCGCTGCAACTAGCAGCATGGACCGCAGCAGTGCTGGCACTGGCTCTGACACTCTATCTAGTGCTGGGGGAACACACCCGCAAAGTCCGCGTGGCGGGTAATCTGACTCCAACAAGCGGTGCAATCAAGGTCGTCGCGCCTCAGTTCGGCCGCGTATTGGAGCGCAAGGCCCAGGAAGGTGACACCGCCGTCGCCGGGCAGGTCATGTACGAATTGAGCGCCGAACGAAGCAGCCGGGACGGCGACCTCGATCAGCGCATCGAGACCTCCCTTATCTCACGCAGAGACCTGATGGCGCAGGAAAAACTATTGCAGACCCAGCAATTGCAACAACGCCAACGATCACTACACGCTCGGCTAGAACTGGGTCAGGCTGAAATCGCCCGTCTCGCCGAAGAGATCAAACTACAGGACACTCGCGTTCTCAGCGCGGAAAATATGCTCAAACGCTACATCACCTTGCGCCAGCAAGGTTTCGTCTCCGAACTGCAGCTCAGTCAGATCGAAAATGACTGCAACGCCCAGCTTGCGCGCCGGCAGACACTGGAACGCACCAGCCTCGCATCCCGTCGTGAGGTACTGCAAATTCAGGAAGACGCGCAAGAAATCGACGGACAAATCCAACTCAACACCGCACAGGCGGCACGCGGCGTCGCCAGTCTCGATCAGGAGGTGGCTGAGCATCAGGGGCGCAGCCGCTTGCAAGTTCTGGCGCCAACGGCAGGCACGGTCACCGCACTGACTGTCGAGCCTGGGCAGTCGGTGCAGACCGGCGCTACCCTGGCGACAATCATTCCCACCGGCAGCACTTTGGAGGCGCACTTGCTGGTGCCTTCGCGTGCCATCGGCTTTATCGAGCCGGGCCAACAGGTGCATTTGCGCCTGGCCGCGTTCCCATATCAAAAGTTCGGCACGGTCATTGGCATCGTGCTCAGGGTTGAACGCAGCCCCATTGGTGAGGTCACCGAGGCCGGCACATCGACAGTAGCCAATGCTCAAGAACCTGTTTACAGGGTAGCCGTGAAGCTGGCACAGCAGACTCTGCTCGCCTATGGAAAAGAACAGCAGTTCCGCGCAGGCATGACGCTTGAAGCGGACATACACCAAGATCGCCGACGCCTGATCGAATGGATCATCGATCCTATCCTGAGCGTCGCGAAAGGCCATACCAAATGAGCTCCCACATGTCGGATCTATTTCAACTCGAATTCGGCGCCAGCCGTCTGCCTATGCTGCGCCAAACCGAAGCGGCGGAATGCGGCTTGGCCTGTCTAGCCATGGTCGCCTCTTATCACGGCTTCCGCACGGATTTACCAACCCTGCGTGGGCGTTTTTCGCTATCGATGAAAGGTGCCAATCTCGCTCAAATCATTCGCTACGGCGACGGGCTGCAACTTAGTGGAAGACCCTTGCGTCTTGAAGTCGATGAGTTGCATGATTTGAAAACGCCATGCCTGTTGCATTGGGATCTCAACCATTTTGTGGTGCTCAAACGCGCCGGCAAGAGAGGAATTATCATCCACGATCCCGCCGTCGGTATACGTCATCTCGAATACGAAGTGGTGAGTAAACATTTCACCGGCATCGCGCTGGAACTGACTCCCACAGCACAATTCAGGCCCGCCATTGCGCGTCGCCGGACATCGATTTCCCAGCTTCTGGGCAAAGTCGATGGATTGTGGCGCTCCATGGGCTTGATTTTCGTAATGGCGCTGGCGCTGGAGGTGTTCTCGCTGATCTCGCCCATGTTCAATCAATGGGTGGTCGACGAAGCGCTGGTGTCGAACGACCGCGACTTGCTCAATGTGCTCGTGATCGGCTTTGCGCTGCTACTGGTAACGCAGGCCGCGATATCTTTGGCACAGGGCTGGGCCGTCATGTATCTGTCGACTCATCTAAACCTGCAATGGGTAGCGAATGTCTTCACACACCTGCTGCACTTGCCGGTAGCCTGGTTCGAAAAGCGGCATCTGGGCGACGTTGTGTCCCGTTTCAGTTCCGTCGGCGCGATCCAGCGTACGCTGACTACCAGCTTCATCGCCGCGATGCTCGACGGCTTGATGGGCATCGCGACATTAGCAATGATGTTTATTTACAGTGCGGCCCTATCCATGGTGGTGCTGGCGGCCGTACTGCTCTATGCCCTGTTGCGCGCTGCCGCCTATCTCCCGCTACGGGAAGCCAGCCAGGATGGACTCACGTTGGCCGCCAAAGAGCAAAGCTGCTTCCTTGAAACCATCCGCGCTGTACGCGCCATCAAACTGTTCGGGAAGGAACTCGACCGCCGCAGCCGCTGGCTGAATCTGATGGTCGACTCCGTCAATCGCGGGCTGCGCACGCAAAAATTCATGTTGTGGTTTGGCACAGCAAATTCCGTCGTTTTCGGTCTGGAAAACCTGCTGGTTTTTTGGCTTGGGGCGCACATGGTCATGGATCGCGCATTTACAGTCGGCATGCTGTTCGCGTTCACCGCATATGGCGGCCAATTCAGTGGTCGCATGTCCTCGTTGATCGATAAATTTATCGAGTTCAAGATGCTGTCACTGCATGCAGAACGCCTGGCCGATATTGTTCAGGAGGCTCCCGAAGAGACTGCGGCGCACGACGTGGCACTTGAAGGCCTTGCCGCGCGTATCGAATTGATTGACGTGGGATTTCGCTATGGCGACGGCGAACACTGGATAGTCCGCCATTTGAACCTCACCATCGAAGCGGGGGAAGCGCTCGCACTGGTTGGGCCGTCGGGCTGCGGCAAGACCACCGTGGTCAAGCTCATTCTCGGTTTGCTATCGCCGCAAGAGGGTGAGATACGTTACGGCGGCGTCCCCATCAAACAGCTCGGACAGCGAGCCTATCGCGCTGCAATCGCCGTGGTCATGCAGGACGATCAACTGCTGACTGGATCAATGGCCGACAACATCAGCTTCTTCGATCCCGCCATTGACCAGAAACGTGTCGAGGAATGCGCGGGGCTGGCAGCGATCCATGACGACATCGCGGCGATGCCCATGGGATATCACACGCTGACCGGCGACATGGGCACGACCTTGTCCGGCGGCCAGAAACAGCGCGTGCTACTCGCTCGCGCCTTGTACAAGGCACCCAAAGTACTGGTACTAGACGAGGCGACGAGCCATTTGGATATGGACCGTGAACGGCAGGTCAACGCAGCGGTGCAAGCGCTTGATATCACACGTATCTGTGTCGCCCACCGGCCAGAAACGATCGCCATGGCCAGACGGGTCATACGGCTGAACCGTGGCGCCATCGAGCAAGACCTGACGCAATTGCCGGCTAGTTAGCATGGGGAAATCGACGCCGACCTCTTGTTTTTTTGGCGGTTCCCACGTCCGATATGTCGAGACGGAGTGCCGTTGCCATCTACATTTGGCGGAACAGGTCGACATAGTTGCGGCTGACCACCAGCTGCTCCGGCCGCCCCTTCAGCTGCACCATCAGCCGGCCACGGAAGTCGGTCTTGGTGCCGGCGACGTGGCGCGCCGCCACGATCACGCTGCGGTGGATCTGCCAGAAGTTGGTTTCGTCGAGCTGCTCGCGCAACTGGCGCAGCGGCGTGCGGATCAAACTCTCGCCGCCGGCCAGGAACACGCTGGTGTACTTGTCGTTGCTCTGGAAGTAGATCACCTCCTCGATCGGAATCAGGCGGGTCTCCTCGCCGTGGGCGGCGCGTATCCACTGCAACGGCGCGGCGACCGGCGCGGGCGCGGACGGCTGCGTGCCGCCTGCGGCGGCCGCAGCGCCAACGTTCATGCCAACGCCGGCACCGGCACCGGCAGCGCCGGCCCCGCCGGCGGCGCCGCCCGGCAGCAGCTGCGCGCTGAGCTGCGCCAACAGGGCCTGCACGGCGTCGATGGCCGACGCCGCGGCCGGCGCGCCCAGCGTCGCCTTCAGCTTGGCCACCGTCTTGCCCAGCCGTTCCAGGTTGACCGGCTTGAGCAGGTAGTCGACGGCGGCGTGTTCGAAGGCGTCGACGGCGTACTGGTCGTGCGCGGTGACGAAGACGATGCGCGGCGGCCGCGCGCCGGCGGCCAGGCGGGCCGCCACGTCCAGCCCGCTCAGGCCGGGCATGCTGATGTCGAGGAAGACCACGTCGGGCGCCTCCTCGTCGATCAGGCGCAGCGCGTCGAGGCCGTTGGCGGCCTTGGCGACGACCTTCAGTTCGGGCCAGACGCCGGCCAGCTGGCTGGCCAGATAGTCCAGCAGGTGCGGCTCGTCGTCGGCGATTATGGCGCGGGGATGGTTGATGATGGCTCCGTGTTCAATGGCAGCAGCAGACGCACGGTCAGGCCGCAAGGTTGGTTTTCCAATAATTGTACCTGAGCGCCGCCGCCGTACAAACTGGCCAGCCGCGCGCGGATGTTGCTCAGCCCGACGCCGCCGCCGGGCTTGGCGGACGGCGCGCCCAGGCCGGCGCCGGTGTCGCTCACCTGCAGGCACAGCATGGCGCCGTCGACGCGCGCGCTGAGCAGCAGTTCGCCGCCATCCACCTTCGGCTCCAGGCCGTGGCTGATGGCGTTCTCCACCAGCGGTTGCAGCAGCATGGGCGCCAGCGGGGTCTGGCGCAGGCCGTCGGCGATGTCGATGCGGTAGCTCAGCCGCGCGCCCATGCGCACGGCCAGCACGTCGAGGTAGGCGGCGACCATGTCGGCCTCGGCGCCCAGCGTGGCCTGCTCGGCGCGGCTGGCGGCCAGGCTGGCGCGCAGGTAGTCGATGAAGCGTTCGAGCATGCGCCGCGCCAGCGCCGGCTTGAACTCGATCAGGCTGACCACGTTGGCCAGCGTGTTGTAGAGGAAGTGCGGCTCGATCTGCGCCTGTAGCGCGCGCAGCCGGGCCTCGGCCAGCAGCCGGCCGGTGGCGGCGATCTGCTCGGCCTGGCGCGCCGCCAGCGTCTCGGTGACGATGCGCCGCTCGCCCAGCACCACCACCAGCGCCATGAACAGGGCGACGAAGACGGCGAAGGGCAGCGTGGTGGTCAGCATGGTGCTGTCGAGCAGGTA
The DNA here is from genome assembly GCF_029834475.1 of Rugamonas sp. DEMB1. GTDB lineage: Bacteria > Pseudomonadota > Gammaproteobacteria > Burkholderiales > Burkholderiaceae_D > Rugamonas > Rugamonas rubra. The sequence goes on from NZ_CP122407.1 coordinate 3,212,671, forward strand.
GCGCAGCGGGCTGGCGCCGCGCAGCAGCGCCAGCCCGAGCGCGACGCCGAGCACCACGCAGGCGCTGATCAGCGTCACATAGTAGACGCGGCGCGGCAGGCCCTTGGCGCGCGACGGCCAGCCGCGCAGCAGATGGTTGAACAGGTGCTGGCTGCCGTGGATCAGATAGCCGACGATGTTGGAGATCAACAGCGTCGGCCACCAGTAGTGCGCGAACGGCTCGCGCCGGTCGGCGAACAGCATGTTGACCGCCACCAGCACCAGGGCGATGCAGGCGTTCCACACGGCGGTGTAGAGCAGATCGCGCAACGGCGAGCTGGGCCAGCGGCGGAACCAGGGCAGCAGATCGAGCGGATGGGTCGGCACACAAAGCTCGGGCCGGCTGGATGGAACTGTCATGCGTTGTTGCTCCTCGTTGTTGCTGCTAGTTGCTGCTAGTTGCTGCTGCTGCGACTAACGCCGCCGCGCAGAATGGGCCGCTTCGGGCCGGCGCGGCGGGGCGCTGCCGTCCCGCCCGGCGGGCGCTCAGGCGGCCATCTCTTCACGCCGGCAAGAAGTTACCATGAAAGCAGTGCGGCGCGCGATAGGGCAAGCGCGCCAGCGCCAGCGGGCCGGCCGCCACGCGGGCCGCGTCGACGGATAGAGGAACTGGCCCGCAGCGCTCTCCTCGACGAAGCGGCGGGTCTCGACGAACTTGAGCAGGGTGCCGTACAGTGTGGCGGTGGTGAGTGTTGACATGTTCGTCTCCTGGTGGCTGACAGCGCGAGTGGCTGCGACAGGAGTGAACTGTAGGCCGGCGCGCAGGCCGGCGCCGACCGATGCGACGAAATGCGCCACGGCGGCGCGAGGCGCGGCCGGCCGGCGCCAACCACGCGGCCAGCGCCTGGCGGCCTCAGCGGGCGGGGCAGCGTCAGCAGGCGGGGTCAGTGCCGACATTCGGACACGAGCTGAGCCGTACCGGCGCTGAACCCGCAGCGAGCGGCGGAATGCTGGGGCCGTGTCCGAATGTCGGACCTGACCCCGCCTGTGGGCGCCGATTTGACCACGCCGCCCTTGGAAATCATCCTGCCACGGCCGAAACAAGGCACTACTTGACCTAGATCAAGGTTTCTTCACTTCGCCGTTGATAAGCTTTTTGCCATAGTTCAAGTCCCGTCATTCCAGCCCACAAGGCGGCGCCGGCGGGCCGTTTCAACCGCGCAGCAATGCCGAATACCGTCCCCTGCTGCCAGGGGCCATCCAGCACCTGTTTAGTCAGCATGCAAGAAAGACAATCAACATGAATCGCCTGCTCACTCCGCCTCCCGCCGAGACCCACCACGCCGCCAGCGCCGGCCCCAAGATCGACTGCTCGACCTGCCTGGTCGGCCGCATCTGCCTGCCGGCCAGCCTGACCAGCACCGCCACCGACTGCCAGATGGTGCAGCGGCGCATCAAGATCGTCCGTGGCGACCACCTGTACCAGCTCGGCGAACCGGTCGGCGAACGCTTCTACGCCGTGCGCTACGGCAGCTTCAAGACCTACCACCTCGACCCGGGCGGCCTGCAGCGCATCGTCGGCTTCCACATCAGCGGCGACCACATGGCGCTCGACACCATGGGCCTGGCGAACCACCGCTGCGGCGCCATCGCGCTCGAGGACAGCGAGGTCTGCGAGATCTCCTACGACTGCCTGCACGCCCGCCGCGAGGCGCTGATCCCGCTGCAGCGCCACTTCTACACCATGCTCAGCAAGGAGATCGCGCGCGAGCAGGACGCCGCCCTCCTGCTGCGCAACACCCGCGCCGAACAAAGGCTGACCGCCTTCCTGCTCGGCATCTCCTTGCGCTACGCGGCGCGCGGCTACTCCTCGACCAGCTTCCGCCTGCACATGAGCCGGCAGGACATCGCCGACTTCCTCGGCCTGACGCCGGAAAGCGTCAGCCGCCTGCTGTTCGGCCTGAAGAGCCAGGGCCTGCTGGAGGTGTCCGGCCGCGCCGTCACCGTGCTCGACGCCGCCGGCCTGCAACGCCTGGCCGGCGGCTATGTCAGCCCGCCCCCCGCCGACGAGGCCGAAACGCGCCAGCCGCAACTCGCCACGGCCCATGCGGCCTGACGCGTCGCGGCCGGCCGGCCGTGGCGCGACTCCTTGCGCGCAGCCAAGGACGCGCCGTGGCGCCCGCGCCGTGGCGCGGCGGCAGGCGGCCCTGTCGCCCCGGTCCGGCGGCACCAGCGCTGCGGCGCTGACCGCCGCGCCGGCGCCAGCAGGCCCGGCGGTATGAACGCGGCCCTGGCCGGCCTGCCCTACCTCCCCCTGCTGACCGGCTTGAGCGTGGCGCTCGGCTGCGGCCTGTTGATCGGCATCGAACGCGAGCGGCGCAAGGGCAGCGGGCCGCAGCGCGGCTTCGCCGGCGTGCGCAGCGTCGCCCTGGTGTGCCTGTGCGGCGCGCTGGCGCAGATCCTGGCGGCCGGCCTGGTGGTGGTCGGCGCCGCCATGGTCGCGGCCTTGTGCGCCATCTCGTATTGGCGCCGGCGGCCGGACGACCCGGGTGTGACCACCGAACTGGCCTTCTTCCTGGCCTACCTACTTGGCGTGTGCGCGGTGCTCCACCCCGGCATCGCCGCCGGCGCGGCGGTGGTGATCGCCGGCATGCTCAACCTGCGCCAACCCTTGCACCACTTCGCCCGCGTCACGCTGCGCGCCGGCGAGCTGCGCGACGGCCTGATCCTGGCCGGCGCCGCGCTGATCGTCTGGCCGCTGCTGCCCGACGCCGCCAGCGACTGGCTGCTGGGCGCCAACCCGCGCCGGCTGTGGGGCGTGGCGGTGGTCATCATGGGCTTGCAGGGCGCCGCCCACATCGCGTTGCGCGTGACCAGCCCGGGCCTCGGCCTGGCGGTGGCCGGACTGGCCTCGGGCTTCGTCTCGAGCACCGCGACCACGGCGGCGATGGGCCAGCGCTACCGCGCCGATCCGACCCTGCTCGGCCCCTGCGTGACGGCGGCGCTGCTGTCGAACGTCGCCACCTACATCCTGCTGCTGGTGATCGCGCTGGCCGTCGCGCCGAACATGCTGGGCCACGTCGCGCCCAGCCTGGGCGCCGCGCTGTTGGCCACGCTGGTGCTGTCGGCCATCCGCCTGCGCGCCACCAACGCCACGGCGCGCCACGGCACGCCGCCGGGCCGCGCCTTCAGCGTTTGGCAGGCGCTGCTGTTCGCGCTGATCCTTTCCGGCGCGACCGGCCTGGTGGCCTTCGCCCACAACCACTTCGGTAGCGCCGCCGCCACCGCCGGCGCCATTCTGGCCGGCCTGGTCGACGCCCACGCGGCGGCCGGCTCGGTGCTGTCGCTGGCCGCCTCGGGCACGTTGACGCCGCCGGAACTGGTGCTCAGCCTGTTGCTGGTCATCAGCAGCAACACCTGCAGCAAATTGCTGGCGGCGGCCAGCGGCGGCCGCGCCTTCTTCGTGCCGATGGCCTTCGGCCTGCTGGCGATCCTGCTGGCGGCCTGGGTGCCGTACTGGCTGGCCTGGCGCTAATCGCGCAGGCAGCCCGGCCGCAATGGTGGCGGGCCTGGCAGCGGGGCCGCGCCGCGCACCGCACCGCCATCATGCCAAAGCCGGGGTTCCAAGCCGCGCCGCCAGCCGCGATTCGCCGCTCGTCCACCGGGGGCGGCAACTCCGCCCTCACTCGTGGCGCAGCGCCTCGATCGGGTCGAGCCGGGCGGCGCGCCGCGCCGGCACGTAGCCGAACACCACGCCGATGCCGGCGGCGAACAGGAAGGACACCAGATTGATCACCGGGTTGAACAGATAGGGCAGGTGCATCAGCCCGGCCAGCAAAGCCGTGACGACGGCGGCCAGCAGCACGCCGCTCAAGCCGCCCAGGGCGGCCAGCACCATCGCCTCGATGAGGAACTGCAGCAGCACGTCGCGCTCGAGCGCGCCGATGGCCAGGCGCAGGCCGATCTCGCGGGTGCGCTCGGTCACGCTGACCAGCATGATGTTCATGATGCCGATGCCGCCCACCAGCAGGCTGACCGCCGCCACCGCGCCCAGCAGCATGGTCATCACGCGGGTGGTGCCGGACATGGTGTCGGCCAGTTGGCGCGTGTCGAGCACGTTGAAATTGTCCTCGTCGTCGGCGGCCAGCTTGCGCCGCTCGCGCAGCAGCTGGGTCAGGCCGGCCTTGACGACGGCGCTGTCGCTGCCATCGCGCATCGACACCAGCAGCGTGGCCACGCGCAGGTTGCCGGTGACGCGGCGCTGCAGCGTGTGCAGCGGCAGCAGCACCATGTCGTCCTGGTCGATGCCCATCGCGCCCTGCCCCTTCGAGGCCAGCAGGCCGACCACGGTGCAGGAGAACTGCTTGACGCGCACCAGCTCGCCGAGCGGGTCGCGCTGCTCGAACAGCGCGCGGCGCACCGTTTCGCCGATGATGCAGACGGCGGCGCCGGCGCGCAGCTCGGCCGGCTCGAAGCGGCGGCCGGCGGCCAGCTTCCAGTTGCCGGCGTCGAACCAGGCGTCGCTGCTGCCGATCACGCTGGTGCTCCAGTTGCGCCCGTTGGCCACCACCGTGGCGCTGGTGCGACCCTCCGGCGCGACCGCCGCCGCGCCGCCGATCTGGCTGGCGATGGCCTCGGCGTCGGCCTCCTTGAAGGCCACGGCGCCACCACCACCGGCACCGAAGGCCTGGCGCTGGCCGGGCCGCACCATCAGCAGGTTGCTGCCCAGGCTGGCGATCTGCTGCTGCACCGCCACCGTCGCGCCGTTGCCCAGCGTGACCATGGTGATGACCGCGCCGACGCCGATGACGATGCCGAGCATGGTGAGAAATGAGCGCAGCAGGTTGCGCTGGATCGAGCGCAGCGCCAGCACGATGGTGTTGAACAGCATCAGCCCTCCCCCGCCACGGCGGCCAAGCTGGCCAACACCGGCTGCGGATTGATCTCGTCGCCGGCGATGCGGCCGTCGACGAAGCGGACGATGCGGCGCGCGTACAACGCCAGGTCGGGCGCGTGGGTGACCATCAGCACCGTGATGCCGTGTTCCAGGTTGAGGCGCACCAGCAGCTCCATGATCTCGCGGCTGCGCTGGGTGTCGAGGTTGCCGGTCGGCTCGTCGGCCAGCAGCAGCGACGGTTCGGTGACGATGGCGCGGGCGATGGCGACGCGCTGCTGCTGGCCGCCGGAGAGCTCGGCCGGCGTGTGCTGCTCCCAGCCGGCCAGGCCGACGGCGGCCAGCGCGCGCGCCGCCAGGGCGTGGCGCTGGGCGGCGCCCTCGCCGCGATACAGCAGCGGCAGCTCGACGTTGTCCTGCGCCGAGGTGCGCGCCAGCAGGTTGAAGCCCTGGAAGATGAAGCCGAGGTGGCGCCGCCGCAGCAGCGCCCGCTCGTCGCGCGACAGCTGCTGCACCGGCCGGCCGCGCAGCCGGTACTCGCCCTCGGTCGGCGTGTCAAGGCAGCCGAGGATGTTCATCGCGGTCGACTTGCCCGAGCCGCTGGGGCCCATGATGGCGACGAACTCGCCCTCGGCGACGTCGAGGTCGACGTGGTCGAGCGCCAGCAGCGCGTTGGCGCCGCTGCCGTAGCGCTTGCACACGCCGCGCAGGCGGATCAGCGGCATGGCGGCGGCGGTGGCCGCAGGCGGCAGCGGGCCGTTCACTGCTTGGCCACCTGGTCGGTGATGACCAGCATGCCGGCCTGCAGCGCGCCGCCGGTCACCTCGGTCATGCGGCCGTCGCTGATGCCGGTGCTGATCGCCAGCGGTTCGGCGACGCCGTCGCGCAGCACCCAGATCTGCCGCTGCGCGCCGGCGACCGCGCCGGCGCGGCGCGGCGCGCGGCCGGGCAGGCGCGGAATCAGGCTGCTCACCAGACTGCCGCCGGCCGCCGGCTGGGTCGCCGGCGAGAAGCGCAAGGCGCTGTTGGGCACCAGCAGCGCGTCGTGGCGGCCGCTGGCGCGGATGGTCGCGGTGGCGGTCATGCCGGGACGCAGGCTCAGGTCGGCGTTGTCGACGTCCAGATAGGTGGTGTAGGTGACCACGTTGTCGGTGATCGTCGAGCCGTAGGCGACCCGCGTGATGGTGGCCGGGTACTGCCGGTTGGTGTAGGCGCTGACGGTGAAGCGGGCCGCCTGGCCCAGCTTGACGGCGCCGACGTCGGCCTCGTCGACGTTGACCAACAGGCGCATGCGGTGCAAATCCTCGGCCAGCGCGAACAAGGTGACGGCCTGCAGCGAGGCGGCCACCGCATTGCCCGGCTCGACGCTGCGGCTCAACACCACGCCGTCGATCGGCGAGCGGATCGAGGCCTTGGCCAGGTTGGTGGCGTCGGTCGACACGGTGGCGCCGGCGCTGACCACGGCCGCCTGCGCGCTCTGCACGGCGGCGTCGGCGCGCGCCAGCACGGCGCGGCCGGTCTCCAGCTCGGCGCGCGAGGGCACCTTGCCGCCGGACAGGCGGGCCACCTCCTCCAGCCGCGCCAGGGCGCTGGTCGCTTCGGCGGCGGTGGCCCTGGCCTGGGCCAGCTCGGCGCGCGCCACCGCCAGCGCGGCGCGCGAACGGACGATCTGGTCGTCCAGCTTGGCCGTGTCCAGCCGCACCAGCACCTGGCCGGCGCGCACCGGGTCGTTGACGTCGACCAGCACCTTGGCCACGGTGCCGGACAGCTCGCTGCCCAGGTTCACCGAGCGGGTCGGCTGCAGGCTGCCGTTGGCCGTCACGCTGAGCACCAGGTCGCCGCGTTTGGCCGGCTCGGTGCGGTAGCTGGTGGTCGGCGCGGCCTCGCGCCGCGCCAGCCAGACCAGCAGCAGGGTGAGCGCCATTAGGACGGCACCGCCCAGCAGGGCGAGGCGGCGCTGGCGCGGCCGGCGCCACCAGGACGCGGCGTCAGCTTGGTCCGGCGCGGCGTCGACCGGCACGGTGGTCCTGGCAGTGACCCCGGCGATGGATGGCGCGGCGCGCGGATCGTCGATGGTGGCGCCGGCGGCGTTGTCTGTGCTCATGGTGAAACCTTGGAAATGGACGCGGCCGGAGCGGTCGCGACGGAAGAGGAAGCGGCGCCGGCGCCGGCGGCCTTGGCGGCGCTTCCGCCGCCCGCATCGGCGGCGGCGGCATTGGTGGCGGCCCCGCCGGCCTTGGCGCCATCGGCGACGCTGTCCGGCGTCCAGCCGCCGCCCAGCGCCTTGTACAAGCGCACATGGTCGGCGCTGAGCGCGGCGGCGGTGCTCGCCACGCCGTCCTGGCTGGCGTACAGCGAGCGCTGGGTCTCCAGCACCGTCTGGAAGTCGACCAGGCCGCTGCTGTAGCGCTGCCGCGCCAACAGCGCCGCGTTGCCGGCGGCGTCGGCCGCGTTGCCCAGGCGGCGCAGGCGCTCGCGCTCGCCGCCGATGGCGCTGAGCGCGTCCTCGACCTCCTGCAGCGCGGTCAACACCACGCCACGATAGGCCGCCTCGGTCTGCGCCAGCACGCCCTGCTGCAGGCGCACTTGGGCGCGGCTGGCGCCGCCGTCGAAGGCCTGGCCGGTCACGCTGGCCAGCAGCGCGCGCAACAGGTCGGTGCCGTTGGACGAACCGATGCCCAGGCCGCGCAGGCCGATCGAGCCCTCCAGGCGGAAGGCCGGATAGCGCGCCGCGTCGGCCTGGCTGACCCGCGCCAAGGCCGCGTTGAGGCGGTGCTCGGCGGCGCGCACGTCCGGACGCTGGCGCAGCGTGTCGGCCGGCAGGCTCAGCACCAGGTCGGCGCCGGCCTGCGGCACGGCGGCCGGCTGCGCCAGCAGCGCCGCCATGGCGTCCGGCGTGGTGCCGCACAACAGCGCCAGCGCGTGCGCCAGTTGCGCCGCGCTGGTGGCCAGCGGTGGCAGCTGGGCCGCCGCCTGCTCGCTGGCGGCGCGCGCCTGCTCGCCCTCGAGCGCCGTCAAGGCGCCGGCCTGCACGCGCCAGTCGGTGATCTGTAGGGTTTCCAGCTGGTTGGCCAGGTTGTCGCGGGCGATCGCCAGCCGCGTTTGCGCGCCGCGCAGGGCGATGTAGTCCAGCGCCACCTCGGCCGCCACGGCCAGCTGCACGTCGGCCAGACTGACCTCGCTGGCGCGCAGCTCCGCCTCGCCGGCGGCCAGCGCGTTGCGGCGCAGGCCGAACACGTCCGGCTCCCAGGCGGCGGTGAAGCCGGCGTTGTAGGTTTCGGTGGCGGCCGTCGTGCCCACCTTGTTCTGTTGCGCCGAGGCACTCAGCGAGACGTTCACGCCCAAGCCGGCGGCGGCCGCGTCGCGCGTGGCGCGCGCCTGCAGCAGCGCGGCGCGGGCGCCGGCCACCGTGTGGTTGGCCCGCAGCGCCTGCTCGATCAAGCCGACCAGACGCTCATCGCCGAAGCGTTGCCACCACGCCGCCAGCGAGGCGCCCTGCCCGGCCTGCGCCAACGCCGCGTCGGCGGCACCGCTCCAAGCGGCCGGCGGTGCCGGCGGCGGCGCCGTTGCCGGCGCCCTCGGCGTCGGCAGCATGCCGCACGCGCCCAAGGCCAGCAAGGCCGGCAGGAGCAAGCATGCGGGCCGCCACGGCGGCCGAGCCGCGTGGCCAGGTCGCCTTGATGCGGTCATGCGCTCTCCCTGTTGGTTGGCAACAAGTCCTGCGGCACGAATCAGCGGAACACCAGCACCGGGATCTGGCTGTGGGTCAGCACCTTCTGCGTTTCGCTGCCCAGCAGCAGGCCCTTGACGCCCTTGCGGCCGTGCGAGGCCATGCAGATCAGGTCGCAGCCCTTCTCCTTGGCCACCTTGACGATCGCCTCGTAGGGCTCGTTGTCCTGCACGAACAACGTTTCGCAGGGCACGCCGGCTTCCTGCGCGGCCAGGGTGATGTCGGCCAGGAAGTTGCGCGCGTGCGCCTCGCTGTCGAGCTTGTACTGTTCGCGGGTGTCGATCACCATCTCCGGCTGGTAGGCGAAGACGTGGAAGTCGGGGATCACGTGCAGGCCGACGACCTTGGCGCCGGTCTCCTTGGCCATCTCGATGCAGCGGCGCATCATGGCGTTGGAGATCACCGAACCGTCGGTAGGCAGCAGTATGGTTTTGAACATGATAGTTTCCTTGGCAGCACAGTTGAAAAACGGATCGCTTCGGCCTTGGCGGCCGCCGCACGGTAAACCTGGGGGGCGTCAGGCCATATATTGGCCGCCGTTGACGTCGAAGGTGGCGCCGGTGATGAAGCCGGACTCCTCGGCGACGAGGAAGGCGACCATGCGGCCGATCTCGGCCGGCGTGCCGAGCCGGCCGACCGGAATGCCGGCGATGATCGCCTGCAACGTCTCCGGCGCCACCTTGGCCACCATCGAGGTGTCGCAGTAGCCCGGCGCGATGGCGTTGACGGTGATGTTCTTGCGCGCGCCCTCGAGCGCCAGCGCCTTGGTGAAGCCGAGGATGCCGGCCTTGGCGGCGGCGTAGTTGCACTGTCCCAGCTGGCCCTTGCGGCCGTTGATCGAGCTGATGTTGACGATGCGGCCGAAGCCGCGCTGGCGCATGCCTTCGATGACCTGCTGCGACATGTTGAACATCGAGCCGAGGTTGGTCTGGATCACCAGCCACCATTGCTCCGGCGTCATCTTGTGCAGCATGGCGTCGGCCGTCACGCCGGCGTTGTTGACCAGAATATCCGGCGCGCCCAGCTCCTCGCTGACGCGGGCCACGCCGGCGCGGCAGGCGGCGTAGTCGGCCACGTCCCACTGGAAGACGCGGATGCCGCTCTGCGCGGCGAAGGCGTGCGCCTCCTCGTCGTGGCTGTGGTAGACCGCCGCCACCTGGTGGCCGGCCTGCTGCAAGGCGAGGGAGACGGCCTGTCCGAGACCACGGGTGCCGCCGGTGACCAGTGCGATTCTGCTCATTGCGTTTCTCCTCGTTGCGGCCGGCGCGGCGCGCCGCGATACTGCGGCAGGGACGCGGCTGTACAGCCCCACTGTACTGGCGCCCTGCAAGTCAGTCAGCAGGCACTCTTGATGTGCGTCAAGCGGACGGTTAATTCAACATTGCAGTTGTGGCTAGGCGGCGACGGCCTGGCGGATCTCGACGACGTTGTTGCGCGGCGCGGCGGCCACGCCGGTCGACAGCGCCTCCAGGCTCGGGCGGTCGAGGATGGCCAGCTCGCGGTTGTCGATCGAAATCCAGCCGGCCTTGCGGAACTTGGACAGCAGGCGGCTGATGCTTTCGATGGTCAGGCCGAGATAGTCGCCGATGTCCTCGCGCGACATGCGCAGCTGGAAATTGCTCGGCGAGTAGCCGCGCGCCGCGTAGCGCGCCGACAGGTTGAGCAGGAACACGGCGAAGCGTTGCTCGGCGCGCATGTTGCCGAGGAAGAGCATGACGTTCTGCTCGCGCATGATCTCCTGGCTCATGATGCGGTGGAAGTGTTGCAGCAGTTGCGGCACCTGGCCGAACAGCTCCTGCAGGCGGGCGAAGGGGATCTCGCACACCTCGCTGTCCTCCAGCGCCACGGCGGCGCAGGCGTGGCGGCCGGCGCCGATGGCGTCCATGCCGAGCAGGTCGCCGGCCATCTGGAAGCCGGTGATCTGCTGCTTGCCGTCGGGATTGACCTGGGCCGTCTTGAAATGGCCGAAGCGCACCGCGTACAGGCTGGTGAAGGGTTGGTCCATGCGGTACAGGTTCTCGTCGCGGGCGACGCGGCGGCGGCGGCCAATGATCTTGTCGAGACGGCCGACATCGGCCTCGTCCAGGCCCAAGGGCAGGCACAGCTTCTTGAAGCTGCACACGGCACACTTGTTCTGGGTGGTCATGGCCGGCTGGGCCGTGGATGCCACCATATGCATGGTCGTTGTCATGTTTGCTACTCCCCTGTGTTTTTTGTTGCAAGATAACGGTGAATCGCTTCTCGTCTATGTACACAGTATCAACGCTGGCGGGCGAATCCGATATCGGGCATCGCCGTCAGTTTTTGTAGGGGAAATCGGGGTGGTTTGTTGTAGGGGAAACCCTACAGGCCGGCAACTTTCGGCCAAGGGCGCCGGCGCGACGGGAAAGCCAGGCCGGCGCGCGGCGCGCCGCGAAGGACAGCGCGGCGCGGCGCCCTCGTTTACGGCGCAGGGGGAAGCTGATCGCCGGGCAAGCGGAGCCGGTCTTCGAATTGCGAAGACAACACGACCGACGTTGTTGTCTTGCCGATCTGCGCCAGCGACTGCAGCAGCGCCTGCAAGTGCTCCGGCGCCGTCAAGGCGACACGCAGCAGCGCGCAATGGCTGCCGGTGGTCGCATGTAGCGCCAGCACTTCCGCGTGCGACGCGGCCCACGCATCGAGCGCGGCGTGGGAGTCGACCGTGATGTTGATAAACGCCTCGAAACTGTAACCGAGTGCCCGCAAATTCACCCGCGCGCCAAAACCTTCGATCACCTTGGCCTCTTCCAGTCGCCGCACCCGGTCGGCCACGGCGGGTGACGTCAGGTGAATCCTGCGTCCGATTTCCGAGAAGCTAAGACGGCCATCGCTTTGCAAAAGCGCAATAATTTTGCGGTCATAGGCGTCCAAATCAACATTCAAAGCAAACCTCTCAAAAAACCTTCAATAGTGGTGCCGCCCGGCCCAAAACACCTTGAATGCTGCGTTGTGGTGAGGCGCACGGGGCCATATCATCGTTCTACCTTACCAATAGGACAGAACACATGGATCGAATTGTTGAAATCAGGACATACACGCTCAAGCCCGGCTCCGCCGGACAGTTCCACCATATTATGCAGGAACAATCCCTGCCGCTGCTACGTGCGGCGGGCACCGACGTCGTGGCGGCGCGACCGTCCATGCATGCGCGGGACTCTTACCTGTTGATTCGGGCATATCAAAGTTTGGCGCAGCGCGGCCGGAGCCAGGATGATTTCTATGCCAGCGCGGCCTGGTTGCAAGGACCGCGCGAGGCCGTTATGGCGTGCATCGAGCACTATACGACGGCGGTGATCGAAGCGGACGACGCCCTGATCGGCAGCCTGCGCCAAGGACCGGTGCCGGCATGAAGAGCGACGGCATCCGTGATTTCGATTTTCTCCTTGGCCGCTGGCGGGTCGACAATCGCCGACTGCGCAAGCGCTTGCAGAACAACGACGAATGGGAAACCTTCGACGCCACCCAACACAACCAAGCCTTGCCCGGCGGCATAGGCAACTTCGACGACTTCATCGCCGACAGCTGGCGGCCCGGTTTTGTCGGCATGTCGCTGCGCTTGTTCAACCCGCAGACCAGGCTTTGGAGCATTTACTGGCTCGACAACAATACCGCCGGACTGGACACATCGGGCCTGCTGCTGCCGCCGGTGGTTGGCAAGTTTGACAAGGGCGTCGGCGTCTTCGAATGCGATGACCAGCTCGACGGCAAGCCGATCCGGCTGCGCTACACCTGGTCGGATATCGCGCCCGACAGCGCCCGTTGGGAGCAGGCAATGTCGCTCGACGGCGGCGCGACGTGGGAAATGAACTGGCGCATGCTGCTCCAAAGAATTGATTGATGTTTTGGCAATTATCCCGTTTTATCCAGCAAGTGATAACATTATCCAGAACGGGATAATGCTGGAGAAGACCATGAGCAGCCGTCCGCACCGCCCGGGAAGGTCAACCCGCAATTGCTTCCGGCGGACAACGGCAAGCTGTGGCAAGCCTTCCAGTTGTTCGGCAAGCGGCCGCAACCCTTCGTCAACGCCCTCGGCGCGGTACTGAATCCGCTCCACTTGCCGCTACCAGGTTTCGAAGCCGATGTCGCCCGCCTCGCCGCCGAACAGCGCACGCAGGACGAGCGGGCGATGGAGGCGACCTATCTGGCGCTACGGCCGCTGGAGCAGGCCGTGCTTTGGCGCATGCTGGAGCAGCAGGATAGGTTCCGCCCCTACGACGCCGGCGCCCTCGCCTTCTATCGCGAAAAACCGGGGGAGAAGGCAACTCCGCCGAAGGTGCAAAACGCCATCGATTCCTTGCGCGCCTTGTCGCCGGCGCTGATCTGGAAATCGGCCAAGGGCGAATACGCGCTCGACGATGCAGGCATGCACAAGTGGTTTCAAATGAAAACGGCGGCCGGGCATTGGCCGCCTGTCCCGCCCGCCGGATTGGTGATTGAGGACAATTGAGCTATCTTGCTTTCCCTACGGGGTTATTTGTACACGCTAGCGCGCTGCGGCAAGCATGTTCACGGATTGGGGCCAACTTTTTACTTTTTTGAAAACTGAACCTGCTATGCCCAGCAGCAAGAATTTAGTCGAAGATTCGTTCCAATTTTCGCCCCAAAGAATACAAGCAACGCAAAAGCTGCTAGCAGTGGAAGTGCCATCAAAGCGAATCCGTAGGTCACGACGACGACGGGGGAGAACAATATCAATATGCCGAAAAAAGCACCTGTGCCTATGGCTCTATGCCCGGCGCGGTCAACAATAAAACCTTGGCACATTCCTATTGCCAGCGCAGACAGGATGATGGCGATCAGCCTGACTATTCCAGAGAAATCCTCAAGGCCCGAGTAATTGAAATAAGCCCCGAGAAAGCTGATGACCGCGCTAGTGATTCCTATTAATCCATTCTGAACTTTACTCATCAAACCCTCTCAAGCGGAGTCACTCTACGTCAGCTATCTGGCCGGTAGCGACCATTCCAATTTTAAATTCGACTGACAGCAATCGCCCCATTGCGGACATTCACAAGCTCAACTGTTACCGCGCCTAGGGTGCAAACATAAAATCTGCACTGTCCAGAATGCTAAACCTGTCGATGCCCCGGCGGCTTCGATCCCCTCGCCTGCCGGAGCGTCTATGTCGTGGCTTCTCCATCGGCCTTGTTCGAATAGCTCGCCCTCCGGATTTTGTACACTGCTGCTGCAGTGTCGAGAAAATCATTCAGCGACCGCGTGACCTTTTCTAGGTGCTCTTCGAAATCCGCCGTGTGGTCACTCAACACCGCATCGGTAAGGTCATTCACCGCCTTGCGCGGAAATGGTGCTTTCTCGCCAGCCTGTTTGCTAACCTCATTTGCGGAAATAATCATCGAAAATTGGTTGAACTCGTCCTTGGAGTAGCTACGATGGTGAATTATGGCATTTCGCTCTACGTTCTTTTCGCGACATACTTTTCCCAAATCTTTCAAGTGCTCGGCCAGTTGGTAGCGCTTAACATGCCTATTGGTGACCATTTGCAGATGCGACGTAGATTCATCTGCTACGCCTAAATCGAGCAGATGATTGGCAAAAATAAGCGCTCGATCATAGATCGTGGCGCTACGGATGAAATAGTTTTCAATAGCAAACTGGATTTGTTCGGCGTGTGTATAACTAGAGCCTTTTAGAGGCTTTACAGATTGGGCAAGAAATTCAATCGAAAGCGCTGCTTTGTCCAATGCGGAAGTGAGCACACCCAGCCCCTTTGCACACGAAAAAATGTACCCCTGTAAATCCGTGGAAATTGTTACCTCGCCTTTCCTTGACACACCACCTTTTCTAAGTGGACTTTGATCATCGAGCAACATTAGCGGCTGTATAGGGTGAGAGTATTTTTCCATGGGGACCTTTTGAAGTTTTGGAGCTCATAGCGCCTTAAAAACGCAAACTTAAACCAGTGGATGATCAGCACCGAGTTCCGAAGAGCACGCAGTCGGCACTTGGTGCTCCACGCTTACGGATTCAGGTCGCCAGCTCCGAGGGCGAGCAGGATCGTGTCGAAGCTCTTGTCGCACTTGCCGGCGAGATCTTTGAAGTGGGCTCTCAGGGTTCCGTTCAGCTGGTTCGATCCGACCTCCATCGACAATTGCCTGAGCTCAGGCGTTTTCGAAGGACCGCTTCTGGCCGGATTCTGCCTACGGCATCAATGTTTTAAAGTAACCGGCTGTTGGAGCGATCAGTGTGAAGGTAATCCTGTTGACTGCAAGGTTGGGCAGGACTTTAATAGTCTGAACCATAGTCATTTACGGAAATAGGAATGCCGAACAACATTTCCAGTTGCTGCGTTCTGTCGCGAAGCCAACGTAACGCATCCTCATCGAAGTGCACGACCTCGAATAGGATGACCGGCCGATGGCTTCTTTGAATCTTCGCCTCAAGCGAAACAAAGCCTGGGCCTTTTGCTCTTTGCATAAAGCTGATCGAAATAGCATCCACACTATTGATGCTAAGAGTAATCGCTTGGTGTTTTCGAGCTACTCCAATCGTATTCGAAATTGGGTCTCTCCACCCAATCAACTGCCATGGCTTGATGTCCGCACTAAGAGTAGCGACGGCCGACGGTACGCCATCGTAGTTGCTGCGCCCAATAGGGATGGTGAGCGGCCACGAAACGCTATCATCGAGTATTTCAATTTGAGTCATTCGTTGGCCCAACGATTACGCATTAAAAGAACATTTCCATTGTTAGGTTGCTGCTTTTTTCGACCGTCTGCAACTGGCCGTACACTGCCTAAGCTTAGCCCGCGAAAATCTGCTCTTCGAGCACCGTGAACCTGGTCTTTCCAGCTACCGATTCTACCGACCAAGGCTTCTCTGTGTTAACGCGGACCAGGCGTCGCCCCAATTCATCTATCCATTGCTCCTCAATGATGCAGACGATGTGTCCAGTTTGGGGATAGAGGCTTGAAGACCTCAAATCGCTCGTGCTAACCACAGGGACTTTCTCTACAAATTCATGTCGTATGCCGTCAGCATCGGTAAGCACGCATCCGACAAACCCTGGAAAGTGGTCATCAAGAAAGCGATCTACCTGTACCACCAAACTAATCATCGGTCGTATCCATGCATAAAATCTATTTTTTTGCGTCCGCTGTTGGCCGGTAGATGCCGATATTGCCGTCAGGGCTGAAACGCTTGTTCTTCGGATTGCCGCCGTCGCACGATTGCCCGAGCCTTGTGGCGCAGCTTTTGAGGGAGTTTTACCATTGTCGCGATTACTTCAAGGAACTCAGCCATTTCAATATCTACGGCCGCCCCTTGCTCAATCCAGTCAACTGCCAACCTTTGCCAATAACCGGCTGGGGTGTCAGTGGGCCAGCTCAGTCCGGCAAGAATAACATCCCGCGCAGTGGCATCATCCGCGCAGTACTCTGCAAACGGGGTTTGAAGTCGAACGACAAGAGCACGCTGGTCCATAGCTATTTCCACACCTTCAGTTGCAATCAGCGTCCGCATTTGGTCGTACTCAGGATCATCTTGATTTCTTAAGCCGATTAATCATCAGTTCTGCAAACTCAGATGGCAGACGCTCTAGCGATGCCTGTAACGCAGCCTCGTAGGCAAGGTTCGTTGATTCGATTCCGTGAACAATACTCCAGAAGACTCCTGCACCATCCTCTTCAGGAAACCTCTCAAAAACACGGAATAATGTGCTCAAACACCCTTGAGATATCTGGGTTTTCCATAGCTCAGAGAGAAGCGCTTCCAAGCCCAGCCAGCTTCCATCACGCGTTGGCTCGAAATTATTAATGTCCTGCAAGATCTGGGGTCGTGAACGAATCATCATCAACACTTCATCAGGTAACTTATCATGGCGTGACCGTCCGCTTGTGGCCGACTACTGTCGATACGCCACAATCCGTTGAACCAACTCGTCGAGCTGGATATGTTCATCAGTGCCATCCCATGCTTCTAATAACTCGGAGAGCGAGGTGAGCTTCCAGGCATCCGCTTGCACCGAAAGAATTTGCATCTTACGGCAGAGGTTGACCTTCGAGAGTTCTCCGAACTCCTGTTTTAACTCCAGCAGAAAGGGCTCGACAGAGACCAAGTTATAAGTAGGCCAATCGGTAATCGCAGCGACTAATGCTGAGCTGATACGACGTACATCAGGAGGCACCGACATATCAGTCACCATTTCTTCCAATCTGTTAAGATTAATCAATCTAATACCCCATCGCTTATAGCCACCATCGTCGGCTTCTGGCCGATTTCAGTTTCTCAGTATCAGACGGCCTAGAAATATTTATGTGGCTTTTTTCGCTGTACGGGCCGAGTCCAGCATGATTCCAATAATGTACAGCATGGCAAAAATCGGACCGCCAAAAATAATATATGCAGAAATCCACGAAATGTTTTCTAGCATTCCCAACAAACCAAGCTTGTCGGCAAGCGCCGATTGAAGCACAATTGGAATCTGCAAAAACATAAAGCGGCTCTTCGTATCTAAGCCGCCAAGGAAAGCATAGCTTACGCAGCCGACGATTATGGCAGCATAAATTCCACAAAGCGAAAACCCTATTTTGCTCATTTTACCATCGCGTTTCCAACGTCTGCAATTGGCCGAATTCAGCCTTGACCTGAATGGTGATTGAGTACGCTTGGCGTCTCCTCGCAATTCTCAAGCATCGCGAATCGCCCATTAACCTTCCCGACCAACGAAATGGGAACTGAGGTCTCACCGCCGTCGACAGAGATGCGAACTTCCATTTCTTGATCTTCGAAGGACTGCAATTCCCTTATCAATTGCGACACAGTCTTTCCCTTGCTGGGCCAGCTACAATTCGACATCATCATCCTGTTCTGTTTCATGCATTTTTTTGCCCGGCTGCTTCTGGCCGAATTCGGACGAATATTTCCAAATTGATGCATTCAAAATGGCACCTCAGTATCAAGTTGTTTGGAAACATCGACTAGGAAAATTATCTGCGATGCGCAAAGAGCAAGTACATACTCCGTCACTTCAAGAGTGGCGACTCCGCCCTCAGCTCCACCGTGGCCGACTCCATTCCCCCCGCTTCTATACGCATAAATGCCAGTGATTGTTTGTGCTATTGCTTTCGGAACTGTGACTTCAGACGTATTGCCAAGCCATTTGGCTAAGTCCCCCAGTGTGTTCGCTTTTGACATTGGAAACAAAGTTCTACCAGCGGCCTCAACTGCGCAGACGCATTCTTTCACGCAGTTCTCATAGTCAGGGCTTGAAGGATGGCGGAAGAACTGTAAAGCCTTATCGTAGTGTTTGCGGGCCTCTGTCAAGCGACTATCGCCAAGCACTACCTGTGCTTTCGTGGTCATATTGACGGTGTGTTTTCGGCCCTGCCGTCTTACAAGCCCGTCGCTAAATTCGACCGCTAGCTGCTCCTCCAAGAATATGCGTTGAAGCTCATCACTCACATAAGCCTGAACTTCCGACCTAGCTTTCGAAACAACATAGCCATATTGGCCCTCTTCGCCCACTTCACATACTAAGTGGCCGTAGAGGCGTTCGCAGAAATCATAAACCCTATCCCAATCGATATCCCATATCAACTTGTGCGCGTCTTCATTGGCCTTCTCGATACTTGGCACGTTAAGTGAGTCATAAATAGCCGCCGGTCTTCTAGCGATTCGTTGAAGCTCTCTTGCGATAGCATGCCAACCTACCACGTACTGCTGCTCGACCAAATCCAGCAGCAAATGCAAGAGAGCGATGCGGGCTGTGCGTGGAAAGTCCCCATCAATCTGGCGGTGTTCCCCCCTATACCGAGCAGAAAAAGGTATTTGGATGTTAGATGTCATCGGTGCCTCTGTATGTCGATTTGCAAAGGCCGCGTGAAAGATATGTTCCGGGGCGCTCAATAAGGCTAGATGTTCCAATTTATCTGATGAGCTTTCAACGACCGCTCTTGGCCGAACTCGGCCACGCTGCTCAGGATAGCATCTTGCTTACATGCAAAATCCACTAATTGTCACTCTAGGCCAAGGCCGTCCTTTGCCAGCTGCCACGCCTCCCCCGATTTGACTTGCAATTTGTAGCATTGCTATACTAAGTTGCATTTGTTGCATTTTCGTAGAATTGACAATTCAAACTGGGGGCTTCCACCCCATGCAAAGGAGCGCACTTGAAAACCACGAAGTACCTGCTGACCGCAGCCGTAGCACTCGCCACCTTTGGCGTCTCCGGGCCGTCGTTCGGCCAGGCCAAGACCACCGACATCGTCGGCCTCAAGCTGGGCATGTCGCCGGACCAGGCGCGCGCGGCGCTCAAGGCGCATGACGCCACCATGAAGGTCGTCGACATGGCGAGCTGGAACGCCCGGCCCGGCGTCCCCGCCTCCCTGGCGAAGATCCGTGGTTGCAGCTCGACGGTGCCGAATGGGCCGTGCAAGGACGAAATAGTTGTCACCTTCGGCCACCTGTCGAAGAAGGCTCTTTTCGTCACCCGTGTGCTCAAGCTAGGCAACGGCGTGCTGCATCAAGCCGCTGTCGACAGCCTCGTCGAGAAATACGGCAAGCCGACCTTCAGCAGCGATCCGAGCAGCTTGCTCTGGGCCTACACGACAGCCGGTGCGCCACTCGGCAATATGGAATGCGCGGTCAGTGCGCAGTCGCCGATCGAGAGCGTCACGCCGCGGGCACAATGCGGCACCGTAACCTATTCCGGCATCATTGCAGGCCAAGGCGCCCTCGCCGCGGAAATCCACGTGGCAAGCTATGAAGGCAAGCGTCTGGTTGACGAGCGCGCATTGCTGGTCGCCGCAGTAAAAGCGCATCAGGAAGAGATCGAGCGCGCGGCCAAGGGCAACAAGGTCAAGTTATAGAGAACGGCCATCTCGCACGTACGGACCTCTGACTTGGTAGCCTGCGTAACTTCCAACAGAGGCCCGGCCAACGGCTACACGCGTGGCAGCTCACCATGTTGCTCTGTTAAGGCGCAATTACCTTTTCTTCGGCAACGGCTTTTCACCATTGCCGAAAAGGACTAAAAACTGGGCGGCCATCGCCACCATCCACGAGTTGGCGAGGCCGGGTTCAGAAAAGTCCAAGTCCGACCCGTACACCGTTGGATTGGGGCAAATGGGGGCAATCTCTTTGACGATTTTCGTCGCCAACTGCCTGGTGAGGTCGTAGTCCGGCGCCGGCGATCCCATATACTTGGCACCAATGTAGCCGGCCAAACAGCCAATGAATTGGTCTTGGGCTACTTGGGCGGCATGAGCATCGGCCAGATTTTCCGAGGCCATTACGGTCGAGTTGACGAGAAGAGGAAGAGTAGCCAGCCACATTGTGGCACCGCGTTGTGTTAGTTTCAATTTTCTAGTTTTCTAGTAAAAACCTCTATCGCGAAGATACGCTTCGCGATTGTCGAAAAAGCGCATATTCTTCATTGCGGACGGGGTGCCGCACTTGCCGCATGTGCACACGCTGGCTTCGGTGAACGTATCGGCGTCACTCACAGCAGCGCAGTGTTGACAACACCAGACCCAGGGGAATTTGTTCGGAAGTGATATGGAACACAGCGAGATGAATTGCAGAGCCGTTTTATGGATGCAATCCTCGGCGTTTTCAAGGTCAAGGATAGAATTGAATCGAAACGATACGGGGTAGTGTTTGTGGTTGGCAGGAAAACTGCGCAGTAGATCTATCCATATCCACATGATGTACGGTTCTTGATTATCATCTGCTAGCGCAAGCATCTCCGCGACACAATCCCCCGGTTCCATCTTGCCAAGAATCATACTCTGGCAGATGGCGCTCGCATAGGCAAGCAGGGCTTCGTGCAACGCCGCTGGTAACTCCAGGCCGAGTTCGACAATAGATGCCAGGAACATCCGTTCTACCTGCCCCGCATCGGGGGCAGCCTCCCAGGAGCAGCTTGCCAACTCGGCGATACTGGCGGCATGCGATCCCTCGTCGAGCAAGTGTCCCGCCCAAGCGATGTAGTCACGAGTGTTGAGCTCGTCCCGAAGCCGCTTGTACGCCAATTCCACAAATTCCAAACTGATATCCTTCGCACAGCTATCTGGCTGGCCGGAGAACGCATACTTCCAATCTTGCTATCCCGGTGTTACTTTGGAAGCGCGGATCTTCTGAATTTGCCGAACGAACAGCTCCTTCGTTGGCGTTGAGAATGAGCTGAGCTGATACAGCACCTGCGCCGGCTCGCCCGGGATAACGACGGTGAACTTGAAAATAAACACGGATGGCTTGCCGCCGGCATACAGCCAGGCCGGCGTCTCCGCCGTAATGTCCACAGGAGCAGCAAGCATGCTCCACATGCCTTCTTTGCTCAGCCTAGGCGACTTATCTTGCAGATACATGACCGCTGTTTCACCGGTAAATACCTCCTCGACCGAAACCTGTTCCACCTTCTGGGCGGTCTTCGACGTCAGCGCGAATATCCAGGTGAGCGTTGCGCCGCCAGGTGTGGTCTTGGACGCCTGAACGGTAAAACCGGCCGCCTCAATCTTGACCTTATCGTTCTCGACGGGAACGGCGCCCCGTTCGGTGAGACCCACCGTCACGATTTCTCCACCGACGATAGGGAACGGCGCCTCGACGACCGGATAACCGGCGTAGCTTGCGGCCGATGCCGATCCGGCCAACAACGCAAGGAGCAGCACAAAAGTCTTCTTCATATAATATCCGGGCCTCATCGATATTTTTGCCAAACAACAATCCGGCCGAGCAAGCCGCCGACGATAGCGGCGCAAGTGAGCGCGCCGGCCGAAGGGACCAAGAAAATCGCCAGCGCGATGGCAAGGCCGGCCCCTACCCCACCATATATTTTTTGGTCTACAGCTTTCGCCGATTTCAGATAGTTGTCGGTTCGGCTCACAGCCGATTCAATCAGCAATGTGCCGCATTGAATGCAGTGGACGTCAGTTGCCTGACTGGGTGAATGGCAAGTTGGGCAACTCATAAGTCTTCAGGGATAGTCAAGCACCGGGCATTCCGTGCTACGGCACGCCGGTCGGTTGGCCGTTGTTGCAGTCCCTCGATTAGGGCTTACGGCTACGGTACAAGCTGAATAGTACAGGAATGTAGCCGTAAGGCAATAGATTCCAGATAGGAATCACGGTCTCCCGCGAGATCGAGCCGCCATGCCAAACGAAATCCATGCCCCGCTCCTCCAATAGCGCCGCGCCCGCCGAATCAAATAATGCCGTTCTCCAGCGCATACCGGGTCAGCTCGGCGTTGCTGCCCAGCCCCATCTTCTCCAGGATGCGGGTGCGGTAGGTGGTCACGGTGTTCGGGCTCAGGTGCATCAGCTCGCCGATGCGCACCAGCGACTCGCCGGCGGCGATCAGCTTGAACACCTCCAGCTCGCGGTTCGACAGCGCCTCGTGGCTGGAGGTGCCGCCGCCGCCGATCAGGCTGGCCAGCTTCTCCAGCAGCGCCGGGCTGACGTGCTTGCCGCCGGCGGCCGCCTTGCGCACCGCCGCCACCAGCACCGCCGTCGGCGCGTCCTTGGTCAAATAGCCGGAGGCGCCCAGCTTGAGCGCGCGCACCGCGTAGATCTCCTCCGAATACGTGCTCAGCATCAGCACGGCCAGCTTGGGCTGCTCGGCGCGCAGCTGCTTGAGCAGCTCCAGGCCGTTCTTGCCGGGCATGGTGATGTCGAGCAGGGCCACGTCGAACACCTGCTCGCCGACCCGCTCGATGGCCTCGACGGCGTTGGACGCCTCGCCCATGACGCAAATATCGTCGGCGGCGCTGAGCATCAGGCGCACGCCGTTGCGGGCGATGGCATGGTCGTCGACCAGCAGCACGCGGATCGGCTTAACTTCCATTGTTTTCTTCCTCCAAGGGCAGGCGCAGCTGCAGGGTGGTGCCCCGGCCGGCCTTGCCGTGTATCTTCAATTCGCCGTCGAAATGACGGCTGCGTTCGTGCATGCCCAAAATACCCCAGGACTCGCGGTTGAGCAGGCGCTCGGTGTCGATGCCCTTGCCGTCGTCGTCGATGACCACCTCGAGCGCGCCGGCGACGCGGCGCACGCTCAGGCTGACCTCGCTGGCCTCGGCGTGGCGCACCACGTTGGTCAGCGCCTCTTGGACGATGCGGAACAGCATCGTGCTGCGCTCCGGCCCCAGCTCCAGCGCGGCGGCGGCGGCGTCGATGTGGCAGCTGCAGTGCAGCCCGGCGCGCTGGCTGACCTGCTCGACATACCACTCCAGCGCGGCCCACACGCCCAGCTGGTCGAGCACGCTGGGGCGCAGGTCGGTGATGACCCGGCGCACCGTGCCGATGGCGTCCTGCGCCAGCCCGGCGGCGTCGGCCAGCAGCGGCTCGGCCGGCCGGCCGGCCGCCTCGGCGCGTTCGATCGCCACGCTGATGTAGGCCTTGATGCCGGTCAGCAGGCCGCCCAGCTCGTCGTGGATCTCCTGGGCGATGCGCTTGCGCTCGCCCTCCTTGATGCTTTCCTGGTGCGCCGCCAGCCGGCGCAGCTCGTGCTGCGATTGCAGCAGCGCCTGCTCGGCCAGCTTGTTGGGGGTGATGTCGATCAGGATGCCCTGCATGAACAGGGGCACGCCGGCGTCGTCGCGCACCACCTCGGCCTCGTCGCGGAACCAGTGCTCGGCGCCGTCGCGCGCGTACAGCCGGTACTCCAGCCGCAGCGCCGTGCCGGCGCGCCGGCTGGCGACTATCGCCTGCAGCGTGGCGAGCCGCTCGTCCGGGTGCATGCGGCCGGCGTGCAGGCCGGGCGTGGCCAGCCACTCGGCCGGGCTGTAGCCCAGCGTCTGGATCTGCGGGCTGATGTAGCGCATGGTCTCGCCCTCGTCGAGCTCGGCGATGTAGGTGATCGCCTGGATCTGCTCGACCAGGGTGCGGAACTTGGCCTCGACCTGGCGCTTGTCGTCGAGCAGGCGCTGCTCGCGCAGCATGCGGTCGATGGCCTGCGGCAGGAAGCTCAGGTAGTGGCCGTCGACGTCCTTGACCAGGTAGTCGCGCGCGCCGCGGCGCATCGACTCGGCGGCCACGGCGGCGCTGTCGGCGCCGGTCAGCATCATCACCGGGATGGCCGTGGCCACCGGGTCGGCGCCTATGCGGGCGAGGAACTCAAGCCCGGTCAGGTCGGGCAGGTGGTAGTCGAGCAGGATGCAGTCGGGCCGCTCGCTGTGCGCCAACGCCAGGCCCTGCTGGCCGCTCTCGGTCTCCAGCAGGATGAAGTCGTGCTCGCTGTCGGCGGCGAAGGCGCGCCGGCAGGCGATGCGGTCGACCACGTCGTCCTCGACGATCAAGACGCGGATCGGGTGTTTGTTCATGGGCTCAGGGCATCTCGCTGAGGGTCCAGTACAGGTCGATCGAGCGCATCATCTCGACGAAGCGGCGGTAGTCGACCGGCTTGGCCATGTAGCCGGCCACGCCCAGGTTGAAGCTGTTGACCTTGTCCTGCTGCTCCTCCGAGGTGGTCAGCACGATCACCGGGATGCGGCGCAGCTCGGGGTCGGCCTTGACCAGGTGGAGGAACTCGATGCCGTTCATGATCGGCATGTTCAGGTCGAGCAGGATGATGCAGGGACGCTCGACGCCGGGCGCGCGCAGGTGCTCCAGCGCCGCCTCGCCGTTCTCCATGTTGACCACCGGGTTGGCGACGTGGATCTCCTTGAGCGCGCGCAGGATGGTCATCACGTCGACGTGGTCGTCCTCGACCAGCAGGATGGGTTTGTTGCTGTTTTTCATGCGGGTGTCCTTAATTGGCGGCCGCCGGGGCGGCCTTGGGTAGCGTGAACCAGAAGGTGCTGCCTTGGCCGATCACCGACTCGACGCCGCACTGGCCGTGGTACATCTCGACGATCTTCTTGACCAGCGCCAGGCCGACCCCGGTGCTCTCGACGCGGTCGCGCGAGGCCAGCGTCTGGAACAGCTGGAAGATGCGCTCGAAGTGGCGCGCCTCGATGCCGGGGCCGTTGTCGCAAACGCTGAAGCGCCAGTCGGCGCCGGCGTCGGCGCAGGCCACCTCGACCCGGCCGTCGGCCTTGTCCATGTACTTGATGGCGTTCGACACCAGGTTGTGGAACACCTGCTGGATGCGGGTCGGCTCGACCACCACCACCGGCAGGCCGGGCGCCACCGTGACGCGGATGTGCGCCGGCGCCGCCTGCAGGTCGACCACGTCGGCCAGCAGCTTGTTCAAATCGACCGGCAGCGGCGCCTCCTTGACGCGGCCGACGCGCGAGTACTGCAGGATGCCGTCGATCAGCGCGCCCATGCGGTGCACCCGGTTGATCAGCAGGCGCATGTGTTCCCTGCCCTCGTCGTTGAAGTGCTCGGCGTAGTCGGTGGCCAGCCAGTCGGCCAGCGAGCCGATGCCGCGCAGCGGCGCCTTCAGGTCGTGCGAGACGACGTAGGCGAAGTTGGTCAGCTCCTCGTTGGCGCTGCTGATCTCCTGCATCAGCGCGCGGTTGTGCTGCTCGGCCGCCTTGCGCGCGGTGATGTCGCGCACCATGCCGGTGAACATGCGCCGGTTGCCCAGCTTCATCTCCGTCACCGTCAAGTCCATCGGGAACAGCGTGCCGTCGCGGCGCAGGCCCTCGACCTCGCGGCCCTTGCCGATGATCTTCTTCTCGCCGGTGTCGAGGTAGTGCTCGAGGTAGCCGTCGTGGCGGGCGCGGTGCGGCGCGGGCATCAGGATGGACACGTTCTGCCCGGCCGCCTCGGCCTCGCTGTAGCCGAACAGCGCCTGCGCGGCCGGGTTGAGCCGCTCCATGATGCCGCGCTCGTCGATGGTGATGATGGCGTCGACCGCCGTCTCGAAGATGGCGCGCATGCGCGCCTCGCTCTCCTGCAGCGCCGCCTCGGCCGCCTTGCGGCTGGTGATGTCGTGGATGGTGGCCAGCACCAGCGGCTGCGCCTGCGCGCTTTGCAGCGGCGACAGGCTGACCTCGACGGGGAACTCGCGGCCTTCGCGGTGCAGCGCCATCAGCTCGGCGCCGCCGCCCATGGCGCGCGGCCGTGGCTGGCTGAAAAAGCCGGCGCGTTGGCCGACGTGGGCGTGGCGCAACCGCGCCGGCACCAGCATCTCGATGGTCTGGCCCAGCAGCGCGGCGGGCGCGTAACCGAACAGTTTCTCCAGCGCGGGGTTGAGCAGCACGATCTTGCCCTCGTGGTCGATGATCAGCATGGCGTCGGTGGCCGACGTCAGCAACCATTCCAGGCTCTGTCCTTCAATTACCAAATTCTTCAAGGGGATAGTCCTGACGGCGTAGCGTTTCAATAGCGGCAACGGCCAGTTTAACGTATTCGGGCTGTTCTGACAAAAGCCAAGCCGGCGGCGGGGGCCGCCAGTCTTTTGTCCGGATCTTTGACTTAGATCAAATCTGCCTACTGACTAGACGGGGCTACGCAGTTACATTGCAATCAAGGCAGCGCCATGTGCAGCCGGGCAATCAGTCCGGTACGCCGTCCGGTACGCCGTCCGGCCCCGCCGTTCGGCCAATTCGCAACCCCCAAGCATCCGCGCGCCACAGGCCGCTTACAAGGAAACATCATGTCAACTCCCGTCCGCCACGCCATCATCGACGCGCCCCAGCGCAGCCGGGGGCAGACGCCATGACCACGCCATTCGCCAGCCAACTGGTCGACGAGTTCGGCGCGCAACTGCGCGCGCAGCGCCAGCAACTGATCGCCACCGTGCGCGAACGCCTGCACCAGGGCGACGATCCACAACAACTGGCGCTGGCCAACTTCTTCGAGGAGGGCGGCGACCAGGCCGAGGCGAGCATGGAGAACGAGGCCAACCTGGCCCAACTGAGCCACGAGCTGGCCGAGCTGCGCAGCATCGACGCCGCGCTGGGCCGCATCACCGCCGGCAACTACGGCAGTTGCGTCAACTGCGGCGCGCTGATCGGCACCGAACGCCTGCGTGCCCAACCCGGCGCACGCATGTGCCTGCCCTGCCAGGAGGAGGCCGAGCAGCATCCGAACCGGCAGCACTACAAGGCGCGATAGCGGCCGTAACCATTCGCGCTTGCGCCATCCCGCGTGAGCGCAGCGGAGTTAGGAAAACCCAGCGGCGTGAATCTAGGGTCAGACCCTGAGGGTCTGACCCTGGCTCGTTGCCGTTGGGTGGTGTGATAGCCGCTGGCGCCTTGAAAGCGCGCCGGCGCTCAGGCGTCGGCCAGGTTCAGCGCCATCGCCAATGCCGCGTCCTGGGTCGACAAGTGCACCTGGAACCACAGCGGCAGCAGGCCCAGCGCCTCGCGCGCGGCGGCGTGGTCGCCCGGCACCACCACGTGCAGCGCCCCCAGCACGCGGGCGTGCTGCTCGCGGTGGCTCTGGATGGCGGGATAGGCGATGGTCTCCATCAAGTCCTCCTCCTCGCGGAAGTCGCGCTCCAGATGTTTGACCAGCAAGGCGAAGCCGTCGTCGAGCGCGTCGTCGTTGGCCTGGGCCAGGTGCAGCATTTGCGCCAGCAGCGCCTGGTGCGCCTGGTCGAGCGACTCGATGCCCAGCGCCATTTCCGGCGACCATTCCATGTGTTCCATATTTCCTCCTGCTCAGTGGTGATTCCTTGCCGCGCAACGCGCCGCCCACCCCACTGTGAGCGCCTCGGCGGCCAAAGTCAGTAGATCCGATTGACCTAGATCAAATATGCCGATAAAACAGCATTGCCCACCCAACACCTTGGTTGTTCGGGCAATTTTGATCCATATCAATTTTTTTCACCGAAGCATTGATATTCTGCAAGCACGTCGCAGAAACAAGGTCAGCGCGCCGCCCCCGCCCATCCGCCCGCCACCACCGCAAGGAACCCCGCTTTGTTCGACCACACCAGCAAGGCCAACGGCAGCAACGGCGAGACCATGCCCACCCAGCCCGCCGCCGCGGCCGCAGCCACGCTGCGCTTCGCCCGCCAGGAGCCGACGGCCGTGCTGGCCGCGCTGGAGAGCGGCGCCGACGGCCTGGCCGAGGCCGAGGCCGCGCTGCGCCTCAAGCGCCACGGCCCCAACGCCATACGCCACCAGGCGCGCCGCAACGTGCTGCTGCGCTTCCTGTTGTTGCTGGCCAGCCCCTTGTCGCTGCTGCTGCTGGCCTTGGCGGTGGTCAACTTCCTCACCGGCGAAACCTGGAGCGGCAGCGTCATCGCCATCATGGTGGTGCTGTCCTCGCTGCTGTCCTTCGTCCAGGAGCACCGCTCCGACCGCGCCGCCGAGCAACTGCGCTCGATGGTGCGCACCACCACCACGGTGCTGCGCGGCAGCGCCGGCGGGCCGCTGCCGCGCGAGGTGGCGCTGGCCGAACTGGTGCCGGGCGACATCGTGCTGTTGTCGGCCGGCGCCATCGTGCCGGCCGACCTGCGCCTGCTGTCCTGCCGCGACCTGTTCGTCAGCCAGTCGGCGCTGACCGGAGAGGCCATGCCGGTTGAAAAACAGGCCCACGCCCTGCCGCCCAATGCCGACGGCGGCGACGCCCCCGCCCCGGCCGCGCTCGACCTGCCCAACATCGCCTACATGGGTTCCACCGTGGTCAGCGGCAGCGCCCGCGGCGTGGTGGTGGCCAGCGGCGACGCCACCAGCTTCGGCCAGATCGCCGCCGACCTGTCCGGCCAGCGCGAGCTGACCAGCTTCGACCGTGGCGTCAACAAATTCGTCTGGCTGATGATGCGGGTGATGCTGGTGATGGTGCCGCTGGTGTTCCTGCTGAACGGCTTCGGCAAGGGCGACTGGCTGCATGCGCTGCTGTTCGCCGTCGCCGTGGCGGTCGGCCTGGCGCCGGAGATGCTGCCGATGATCATCACCATCAACCTGGCCAAGGGCGCGCTGGCCATGTCCGGCAAGAAGGTCATCGTCAAGCGCCTTAATTCCATCCAGAACTTCGGCGCGATGGACGTGTTGTGCACCGACAAGACCGGCACCCTGACCCAGGACCGGGTGATTCTGGAGAAACACCTCGACATCGGCGGCAAGGACTCGGCCCGCGTCACCGAATACGCCTACCTCAACAGCTTCTACCAGACCGGCCTGAAGAACCTGCTCGACGTCGCCGTGCTGCGCTATGTCGACCAGCACGAGCACATCAAGCCCGAGACCGGCTTCCGCAAGGTCGACGAGCTGCCCTTCGACTTCCAGCGCCGCCGCATGTCGGTGATCGTCGAGCGGGCCGACGGCGGCCGCGTGCTGATCTGCAAGGGCGCGGTCGAGGAGGTGCTGGCCGTCTGCACCCGCGCCGAACTCGACGGCGAGCTGATCGCCCTGCGGGACCACCACGGCGCCGCCCTCGGCCGCGTCGTCGAGACGCTCAACGAGGACGGCTTCCGCGTCATCGCCGTGGCCTGCCGCGAAATACCGGCCGGCGCGGCCGGCTTCGGCGCCGCCGACGAGGCCGACCTGGTGCTGGTCGGCTACATCGCCTTCCTCGACCCGCCCAAGGACAGCGCGGCGGCGGCCATCCGCGCGCTGCGCCACTACGGCATCGCCGTCAAGGTCTTGACCGGCGACAACGAGGCGGTCACCCGCAGCGTGTGCCGCCATGTCGGCCTGGAGGTGCCGCAGTCCCTGCTCGGCAGCGACATCGACGCCCTCGACGACGACGCCCTGGCGGCCCGCGCCGAAACCACCACGGTGTTCGCCAAGCTGGCGCCGGCGCAGAAGGCGCGCGTGATCCGCGCGCTGCAGAGCGGCGGCCACGTGGTCGGCTACATGGGCGACGGCATCAACGACGGCGCCGCGCTGAAGGCGGCCGACGTCGGCATCTCGGTCGACAGCGCGGTCGACATCGCCAAGGAGTCGGCCGACATCATCCTGCTGGAAAAGAGCCTGCTGGCCCTGAAGGACGGCGTGCTGGAGGGCCGCCGGGTGTTCGGCAACATCAGCAAGTACATCCGCATGAGCGCCAGCTCGAACTTCGGCAACATGCTCAGCGTGCTCGGCGCCAGCGTGCTGCTGCCCTTCCTGCCGATGGCGCCGGTGCAGATCCTGCTCAACAACCTGCTGTACGACGTGTCGCAAACCACCCTGGCCAGCGACCACGTCGACGCCGACTACCTGCGCCGGCCGCGCCGCTGGGACATCGCCAACATCGGCCGGGTGATGCTGGTGCTCGGCCCGATCAGCTCGCTGTTCGACTACCTCACCTTCGCCGTGCTGTGGTTCGGCTTCGGCGCCGGGGTCAACCCGGCCCTGTTCCAGACCGGCTGGTTCCTCGAATCGCTGCTGTCGCAAACGCTGGTGGTGCACGTGATCCGCACCGGCCGCATCCCCTTCGTCGAAAGCAAGCCCAGCCGCGCCCTGCTGGCCACCACGCTGGGCATCTGCGGCGTCGGCGTATGGCTGCCGGTGTCGCCCTTCGGCGCCGCGCTGGGCTTCGCCGCCATGCCGCCCGGCTATTGGCTGGCGCTGCCGGCCATCCTGCTCGGCTACCTGGCGCTGTGCCAGACCGGCAAGGCCTGGCTGATGCGGCGCTACGGCACGATCTGAGCGCGGCACCAGCGGCCCAAAGAAAACCCAACGGCGAAAACCTAGGGTCAGACCCTAGGGTCTGACCCTGGCCCCTGGGTGGTTTGATAGCCGCCAGCGGCCGCCCCCCATTGCCGGGACGGCAATGCTGACGTTTTTGATCTAGATCAATCATTTTTCGGGGTGCGCTTCGTACCATGGAAGGCACAGTCCGGCCCGTTCCGGTCCGCCGCCCGCCATCCGCCCAAGGAGCCACCATGTCCTACCGCACCATCCTGGTCCACGTCGACCCGTCCAAGCGCACGCCCGAGCGGGTCGCGCTGGCGGCCCAGCTCGCCATGACCGAGGACGCCCACCTGGTCGGCGCGGCCATGACCGGCCTGACCCAGTTCATCTACCAGTGCGGCGCGGTCGACCCCAGCGCCGGCTTCGTCACGCCCGACCTGTCCTTCCTCAACGAGTGCGCCGACCGCGCGCTGGCCGGCTTCACCGCCCAGGCCGAGCGGCTCGGCGTGCGCAGCTGGGAGGCGCGCCGCCTCGACGACGACGCCGAGGCCGGCCTGGCGCTGCAGGCCCGCTACGCCGACCTGGTGGTGCTCGGCCAGCCCGAGGAAGGCGAGGCCGGCCCCGGCATCGTCGCCACGCTGCCCGAGTACGTGCTGCTCAACAGCATGCGGCCGGTGCTCGTGCTGCCGCGCGTCGGCCGTTTCGAACACATCGACCGCCACGCCCTGCTGGCCTGGGACGGCAGCCTGGAGGCGACCCGCGCGCTGACCGCCGCCATCCCGCTGCTGCGCCGCGCCGGCCTGGTCACGCTGGCGGTGTTCCAGCCCTCGGCCCACAACAGCGTCCACGGCGAGGTGCCCGGCGCCGACATCGCGCTCTACCTGGCGCGCCACGGCGTCGAGGTCGAGGTCAGCGAGCGGCCCGCCGCCGACGACATCGGCGAGGCCATCCTGTCGCTGGCGGCCGAGCTGGACGCCGACCTGATCGTCATGGGCGGCTACGGCCACGCCCGCCTGCGCGAGATGGTGCTGGGCGGCGCCACCAGCACCGTGCTGCGGGCGATGACGGTGCCGGTGTTGATGGCGCACTGAGCCGCCCAGCTTAAACATTCATCTAAAATATTGCTTTATACCGCGATATCGCTTACCATTTCCCCATCCACTCAAGCAAACCGACACCATGCCATCAAGCACGCTGGACCGCGCCGCCATCGCCACCCTGGTCAACGAATTCTACGACGAGGTGCGGCGCGACGCCGAACTCTTCCCTCTGTTCAACCAGGCCATCGGCGCCAACTGGGGACCGCACTTGGAACGCATGGTCGACTTCTGGAGCACCGTCATGCTGGGCAGCCGCGACTTCCAAGGCAATGTGTTCGGCAAGCACATGCTGCTCGGCGGCGTACAGCCGGAGCACTTCCGCCGCTGGCTGGCGCTGTTCGAGGCCGCCACCGGCCGCCTCTTCGCGCCCGAGGTGGCGGCCGAGTTCATGACCGTGGCGCGGCGCATCGGCGGCAGCCTGCAGTACGGCTTCTTCGGCAAGCTCGAAGTCGCCTGAACCCCACCTGAACCCATGCCCCACCGGAGTCGCCATGAAAACCCTGCCCGCCCACGTCACGCACTACAGAAGCAGCCCCGAGTTCACCGAGGCCAGCACGCCCGCCGCGCTGCAAAAGGGCCACACCACGGCCGCCGGCGTGTGGGGCCGCATCACCGTCCTCGAAGGCAGCCTGCGCTACCACATCAGCGAACCGGAGCAGGAGGTGCTGCTGTTGACGCCCGACCTGTTCGGCGTGGTCGAACCGCAGATGCGCCACGAGGTGGAACTGGTCGGCCCGGTGCGCTTCCGTGTCGACTTTCATAAATAGCAACAACTGTTTCTTGTATGTAATTACAGTGTCACAAACGGCAGGTATGCTGGGTCCACTTCCGCAGTCCCCACACCCTGGACCCCACCATGACACTCCCCAAGCTCACCACCAGTCTCCGCGTCATCGCCTCCTTCGCCATCGTTCTGCTGGTGATGGCCTGCATGTCGGCGCTGGCCCTGTGGCGCATGCACAGCGCCGACGCGCTCACCTCCGACCTGGTGCACGACAAGCTGGCGCGCCAGCAGCTCAGCGCCGAACTGCTCGCCGCCGCCCGCCTCAACGGCCTGCGCGCCACCTCGATCGCCCGTAGCGACAGCCTGGAGGTGGCCGAATACTTCCTCGCCGAGCTGGCCGGCGGCCAGAAGGCCCAGGCCGCGCTGGAGCAGAAGCTGGGCGCCCTGCCGCAGGACGGCGCCGAGCGGACGCTGTGGCGCGCCGTGCAGCAGCACAAGGGCGCCTATCTGGCGGTGCAGACCGAGGTGTTCCGCCTGAAGGACCTCGGCAAGACGCAGGAGGTCGGCGAGCTGGTCGAGACCAGCATGGCCGCCACCTTCAAGCAGTACGGCGCCGCCGTCGAGGCGCTGCTGCAGCACCAGACCGGCCAGGCGCGCGCGCTGGCCGAGGAGTCGGCCGCCCAGTTCCGCAACAGCCAGATCCTGCTCAGCGCCCTCGGCGCCGCCGCCCTGCTCACCTGCGCCGTGCTGGCCTGGCTGCTCACCCGCAGCGTCGTGGTGCCGCTCCGGCAGGCCGTCGCGCTGGCCCTGCGCGTCGCCGCCGGCGACCTGCGCGCCACCCTGCGCCACCAGCGCAGCGACGAGATCGGCCAACTGCTCGACGCCCTCAACGACATGAACGGCCGCCTGGCCCACACCGTCGCCCAGGTGCGCGACGGCGCCGCCGACATCGACCACGCCGCGCGCGAAATCGCCGCCGGCAACCTGGACCTGTCGCGCCGCACCGAGCAGCAGGCCGACGCGCTGGTGGAAACCGTCTCGTCGATGGAGCAGCTGACCGTCACCGTCAAACAGAACAGCGGCAACGCCCGCGCCGCCAACCAGCTGGCGCAGTCGGCCTCGGACGTGGCCGGCCAGGGCGGCCGCGTGGTGTCCGACGTGGTCGAGACGATGGAGGCGATCAACGACTTCGCCCACAAGATCGTCGACATCACCGGCGTCATCGACGGCATCGCCTTCCAGACGAACATTCTGGCGCTGAACGCCGCCGTCGAGGCGGCCCGCGCCGGCGACCAGGGACGCGGCTTCGCCGTCGTCGCCGGCGAGGTGCGCAGCCTGGCGCAACGTTCGGCCACCGCCGCGCGCGAGATCAAGAAGCTGATCAACGACTCGGCCGAAAAGATCGACAGTGGCAGCCAGCTGGCCAAAAGCGCCGGCGCCACCATGCACGAGGTGGTGCAGAGCGTGCAGCGGGTGACCGCCATCATGGCCTCGATCAGCCAGGCCAGCGCCGACCAGGAGAGCGGCATCGAGCAGATCAACCTCGCGCTGACCGAGATGGACGGCGCCACCCAGCACAACGCCGCCATGGTCGAGGAGGCCGCCGGCGCCGCCGAGGCCATGCACCAGCAGGCCAACAAGCTGACCACGCTGGTCAGCCACTTCAAGGTCGACCGGGTGGATGACGCCGCGCGCGCGGCCGGCACCGGCGCCGACGTGCTGCGGTTGGCGCCGCGCGCCGTGCCGGCCAAGGCGCTGGCGGTGGCTGCCCGCGCGGCGCGCCAGGCCGCCCCGGCCGAACCCGTGCGCCAGCGCCTGCGCGCCTAAGCAGGCGACGCCCGAACCACCCAAAGGCAAAGAGCCAGGGTCAGACCCTAGGGTCTGACCCTAGATTTCCGCCGTTGGGTCTCCTGAACTCAGCTGCATCGCTGCCAAACGCAGGACGCAGAATCAATCGCGCAGCGACACCACGCGGTCGCCCTCGCCCGGCTTGCAGCCCTCGGCGACAGGCGTCCAGCCCCGGTGGACGACGATCTGCTGCTCGTCGTGGCACAGCTCGACGCGCTCGCTGGCCGGATAGCGCGCCCGCACGAAGGTCTCGATGGTCGACGGCAGGCTCACTTGCAGCCGCATCGCGCTGCGGTCGTCGTCCGGATGGTCGTCCAAATGCAGCAGCGGCACGAAGTGCGTGGCCAGCATCAGCAAGCGCGAACCGACATCGACCGGCTCCGGCATGTAGCGCTCCGCGCGCAGCCAACGCTGGGCGCGTTCGCGCAAATCGTCGCCGTCCGCCAGCTCGCCCCAGCCGGCGGCCAACATCTCCATGATCCATTGATTGCAATTTTGGTAGCGCAGGCTGAAGGCGTAGGCGTTGGCGCTGTACTGCGCGGCGAGGAGATGCTGCACGCGCGGCATGTCGAGCAAGGCCGGCCGCAGCGACTGTATCGCCTGTGCCGGCAAGCGCACGATGGACAAATACCCCATCGCCGGATCGTCCGTGCCCATGGCGAAGCCGGCCAGGCCCTGGTCGAAGATCCTCGGCCGGCTTTCGTCGCAGGCGTAATACAGCTGCCGCGCCGACCAGACGCCGCTGTCGGCGCGCCAGGCCAGCGCGGCATGCGAATAGCGGATGCCGAAGCGCGACAAGTCCAATCCCGAACGGCTGACCAGGGCGACGTCCTCGTCGCCGCCGGCCAGTTCCTCGCGCAGCACGGCGGCGAAGCGCAGCAAACGGTCCTGCTCGGACGCGGTGAGCGGCTGCGAACGGTCACAAAAGCGCGAGGCGCCGGACGAACCGGACGAACCGGACAATCCGCCGGCGTGTGCCGCGCCGGCCGCCCCTAGCACCAGACAAGCCAACGCGGCCGCCCTGGCCACTCCGGCCAAGCCGGTGAAGCCGGTGAAGCCGGTGAAGCCGGTGAAGCCGGTGAAGCCGGCGAAGCTGGGCAATCTGGTCACCGCCAGCGCGCGGGATCGCGCGCGGGCTGACTTCAAAGGCTGACCGGGCGCGAGGCCAGCTCGCCGTACCACTCGTCGGCCAGCACCAGATAGAACGGCTGGCGCGTGTCGCCACGGCCGAACTCGACGCCATACACCCGGTTACGCGCATACATCACATCGCCGGCGGCGAGGCGCTGCTGGTCGAAGGTCTCGCGCGGCAGGTCCAGCACGACGCGCTGTTGCGGATCGTCGGCCTGCATCGTCACGCGGGTACGGTCGGCGCGCTCGGGCGTGGCGGCGATCTGGATGATGCGGTATTCGCCGTCGGCGACCTTGCGCTTGTCGTCGCGCGAGCTGTTGCTGGAGCCGCCGAGCGAGTCCGACACGCTGCCGCTCGACGCCGAACCGGCGCTGGAGGCCGACGAGGCGAAGCTTTCGGCATTGACGTTCAAGCAGGCGGCCAGCGCGCCGGTCGCGCAGATCAGGCGCAATGAGAGGGAGATGGACATTGGGCGTTCCCGTGTGAGCAAAATGGGCAGTATAAGTTCTTTCTCGTTTTCGCTGCGCCAATAGTTCGCCCCGCAGCCCCGGGGTCAGTGCCGACATTCGGACATTCATGCGGTGAATGTCCGAATGTCGGCACTGACCCCGCCTGTTTGTTGCTGAGCTGGCGGCGCTAGAACTGCCGGCGCAGGCGCAGCGCCAGGCTGCTGCCGAGCGGCGACAGGGTGCGCTCGGAGTCGGCGGCGCCGGCTTGGTGCAGCGCTGAGATCATCAGGGTGGTGCGCGTGTCCAGGCGATAGTCGGCCGTGCCGTGCCATACGCGGCTGCGGTCGTCCTGGCCGAGGTAGACGCCGCCGCCCAGCTCCCAGTCGCCGGCCGTCTGCGCCAGCGACACGCTCAAATAGCGCCGCCGCGCGCCCTGGCTGACCAACAGCTGCGCCAGTTGCGCTTGGAGCCCGGCGATGGCAGGCGCCGGCAAGGCCGATTCGCGATTCGTCGCCACCAAGGCGAGCAGGCGGCCGAACTGGGCGTCGGACAGGCCGCGACCATCGTAGGCGTACTCCAACTGCAGCTTGGGCAGGTCCGGCAAGGTCCACACCAAGCCGATGGTGGCGCGGTGGTAGCGGCGGCCGTCGTTGGCGCGCAGCGGGCCGTAGGCGCCCTGCCCGCCAGCGCCGCCGCTGCTTCCGCTGCTTCCGCTTGTTCCGTTTGTGCCGTCCGCATCCGACGCGCCGCCGGCGTTCGCATGCAAGCTAACGTTGGCGGCAACACCAAGCTTGCCATCGGGAGCCGTCAAGCCGGCGACAATCGGCCGCTGGCTGCCGCGCGCGCTGTAGGCCGAGCCGTACCAGGACAGTGTGTCGCCCACCGCGCCGCTCAAGGCGGCGCCGATGCCGTTGGCCTCGCCGCTGGCGCGGCGCAGGACGATGCTGGCGCTCAGTTGCGGGAACTCGTAGCCGAACTTGAGCAGCGACTGCTCGACGCCACGGTTGTAGCCGTCGGCGTGGCGCCGCGCGTCGCGGCTGTACAGCGCGGCCACGCTGGCGCTGGCGCCGGTCCAGCTGAGCACCGCCATCGGCAGGCCCTCGGACTGGCCGAGCGAGTCGAGCGGGTCACTCAAGTCGCTACGCTTCTGGAAGAATCCCAGCGGCTGGTTGACGTAGGACGGATCAAGCGCGTACAGGCGCTTGCCCAGCGAGAGCTTGACCGCGTCGTTCAGTTGGAACACCCGGTTCAACTCCTGCAGTGTGAACGCGGAGCGCTGCCGTTCGCCCGCCACGTCGCTGTGCGCCGTCTCCACGCGGGCGCGCCAGCTGAACTGCTGGTAGCGCCCTTCCAACAGCCCGACCAGCTCGGTCTTGTGCTCGGCCAGGTCGAGGAAGTTGGCCTCGTTGAGCGGCGTGGCGTTGAGCACGGCACGTTCGCGGCCGAGCAGAGCGAAGCCGCCGACCCAGTCGGCGTCGGCGTTGCCGCCGGCCGCGTCCTCGGCGCGGGCGCCGCCGCACAGCAGCAGGCAGGCCAGCAGCAGCGGCTTGAGCCTCATTGTTCCAGGCTGCGCGGGTTGAAGGTGCTGGCCGGGAAGTCGACCGCGCGGATCTTCTCGAACACGACGCGGGTCTCGTCGGCGGTCTGCTGCGGGTCGGAGTAATGGGTGGTCGGCGGCAGGCCGCCGCTGGCCGCGTCGAACACGGCCAGCTTCAGCAGCTTGCCGCTGGCGACGTACAACATGGCCTTCAACGGCACATACTGGCCGCGCTGGCGCCCCACCAGCAGCGTGATGCGGGTGTAGGTGGCGGCCTCGTTCTTGCTGCTCAGCGCCAGCGCCACGCAGCTGTCCGCCGGGCAGCCGGGCTGCGCCGTCTCGGCCAGCGCCACCTCGTAGTCGTTCTCGAAGCTGATGCGCGCCAGGTCGCCGATCGAGGCCTTGCCGCGCAGCGTTTGCAGCGGCGTCAGGCGGATCGCCCGCCGCGTGCGCGGCGCGTAGAAGAAGATGTCGCTGTCGGTGGTCAAAAACTTCTGCCCGCGCTGCTCCACGCTGGTGGCCTCGACCAGCGCCTGGTTGTGGTTGGCACCGCGCACGATGTAGGTGCCGGCCTCCTGCTCCACCCCGCCCTGCACCGGGACGATGCGCACCGAGGCCTCGAAGCTGTTCAGCGGCAGGCGGTAGCGGTCCACCTGGCGCAAGATCTCCTGCGGCGAAGGCGCGGCGGCGGCCTTGGCGCTAAACGGCGCGGCGAGCAGCGCGGCCAGCAATGCAGGCAACAACGGGGCGAACAACGGGGCCGGCGACGACGCCAACAAGGCGTCGGGGCCGGCGGCAGCCCGGTCCTGGGGGGACAAAAATGGCATCGGCTGGCTCACTGTATCGAAAGGGATTGCATGATCGGCATGCGGGCGATGCGGCGGCTGACCGTCCATGCGGCCAGCATCGCCACCAGCGGCAAGGCGCACACCACGGCGGCGCCGTACTCCGGCACCCACAGCAGTTGCAGCAGCACGCCGACGTTGCGGCCCGGCGGCGGCGCCAGCTCGATGCGCGCGGCGTTGATCGCCAGCGTCGCCGCGTAGGCCAGCGCGGCGCCGGCCAGCGCGCCCAGCGCGCCTTGCAGCATGCCCTCGAAGACGAACAGGCGGCGCACCGTGGCGTGGCCTATGCCCATCGCGCGCATGGTGCCGATCTCGCGCGCCCGCTCGTAGATGGTGGTCAGCGTCATCGCCGCCACGCCGAGGAAGACGATCATGCCGATCACCACGCCGAACACCACGAACTGGTTGCGGAACAGCGCCAGCACCTGCGAATACAAGGGCGCCAGCTGCTGCCAGGTCTTCAATTCAATGTCGGCGCCGAGGCGCTGGCGCAGCCGCGCCGAGACGGTGTCGGCCTGCTCGCTGGCCTGGTACAGCAGCGCCACGCTGGAGATGCGCTCGCTGCGCAGCAGCTCCTGCGCCGTCTCCAGCGGCAGCTGCAACAGATACAAGTCGCTCTGCGGCACGCCGGTGGCGACCAGTCCGACGATCTCCAAATCCATCGCGTTGACGCTGCCGCTGGCCGTCGTCGTCATCAGTGTGATCGACTGGCCGGGCCGCACGCCCAGCCGGCGCGCCATCTCCCGCCCGATCAAGACCTGGTAGCGCCCCTCCGGCGTGGCGTTCAAGGGCCGGCCCTCGGCCAGCGATTGGAAGGCGCCGAAGGCCTGCCGCTCGCGGTCGGGCATAACGCCGCTGCCTTCGAAATTGAGTGTGCGCGGGCCGTTCGACACCAGGCCGCTGAACTGCAGGCGCGGCACCACGCGGCGCACCTGCGGCTCCTGCGCCAACGCGGCCTCGAGCCGGCCCATGGCGGCGCGGTCCAGGCCGAACTGCAACTGCTGCTCGGCGTAGCCGTCGAACTGCCCGGGCGCGGCCAGCTGGGCGTGGCCCAAACCGCTGCGGATGGTGCTCTCGCGCAGGCCGTCCAGCGAGGCGGCGATATAGCAGACGAACAGCAGCAGCGCCAGCGTGCCGACGGCGATGGTCCCGCCCAGCAGCAGCGAGCGGCGGCCGTTGCGCCGCACGTTGCGCAGCGCCAGAAACAGCCACTGCCTCATGCCGTCCGCCCATGACCGGCTACTGCTCCGGCCGCGGCTGCGGCTGCGACTGGGCCGGCGACCTGGCGGCCGTCCTCCAGGTGGATCACGCGCTGCGCCATGTCCATCACGCGCTGGTCGTGGGTGGCGATGATGAAGGTGGTCTTGGTTTGCTGGTTCAGCTTGGCGATCAGCTCGAGCAGCTGCTGCGCCGTCTTGCTGTCGAGGTTGCCGGTCGGCTCGTCGGCGATCACCAGGCTGGGGCGGTTGACCAGCGCGCGGGCGATGGCCACGCGCTGCTGCTGGCCGCCGGACAGCTCGGCCGGCGCGTGGCCGAGCCGCTGCGCCATGCCGACCTGCTCGAGCATCGCGCTGGCGCGCTCGCGCGCCTCGCGCGCGGGCAGACCCTGCGGCGCCAGCGCCAGCTCAACGTTCTCCAGCGCCGTCAAGGCGCCGATCAGGTTGAACTGTTGGAAGACGAAGCCCAGCTTGCGGTTGCGGTACTGGTCCAGCGCCGCGTCGGCGATCTGGTCGAGCCGCTCGCCGTCGACGCGGATGCAGCCGCTGTCCGGCTGGTCGAAACGCGCCAGCATGCCCAGCAAGGTGCTCTTGCCGCTGCCGGACGGCCCGGCGATGGCCGTCACGCTGGGCTGGTCGATGCGGAACGAGACCGCGTCCAGCGCCACGATGCGCTCGGCACCGCGCTGGAAATGCTTACTCACCGCCTCGACTTCTAGTATCGCCATGCTTGCTGTGCTTTCGATGTGTCGTCGTGCGGCTAACTAGTAGGCCAGCTCGATGTTGATCGGGTCCACGCCCGGTTTGATGTCGATGGCCGCCTCCTCGAAGCTCGGCGGGCCGAAATGTCCCTTGGCGTTGCGTGAAAAGCCGTAGCCCTCCAGCGGCATGCCGTTGGCCGATTTGTCGAACGCGCCATTGCCGTTCTCGTCGTGGAACAGCATCACGGCGTAGCGGCCCGGCTTGATTTTCTCGAACTGGAAGGTCAACTTCGCCGCGCCCTTCTGCGTCAGCATGTAAGGGCACACCTTGAGGAAGCTCGCCTCGTCGCACACCGCCGCCATCACCTGCCCCTTGGCGTTGGCCGCACCGCTCACCTCGACCGTCAGCTTGGCCTGGCCGCCGGCGCGGGGAAACGGCACCGGCGCGAACGCCCGGTGACCGAAAATCGCCGCCAGCGTGCTGGCCAACACCACCAATGCCACCAATATAAACACCACCTTCAACCGTCGCCGGCCGCTTTGTTCAACGTACTCCGTCATGTCTTGCTGTCTCCTGGGTTTTGTTTTTTGTTTTACTGCGAACGCGGCATCCATGTGAAGCGCCGCACCGCCAGCAGCAGGCACAGCGCCAACATCGCGCCGAGCACCAGCACGCTGTAGGCGTCGCTGCGCCAATCCATGCCGACGGTGAGCGCGCGGCGGATACTGGCCATCATCGCGTTCAATGGCAGGCAGTCGGCCGCCTCGCGCAGCGCCTTGGGCAGGCCGCCCAGCGGGATCATGAGATTACCCGAAAACAGCAGCGGAAAATAGAGCAGATTGCACAGCATGGTGGCGGCGGCCACGCTATTGGTCAGCGCGGCGATCAGCAGGCCGAGCGCCAGGAAGGCGGCCGAACCCAGCGCCAGCATGCCGACCGCCAGCGCGATGGCGCCGGGACCGGCGCTGATGCGCACGCCGTAGATGGCCCAGGCGGCGAAGAACATCGCCAGGCTGGCCAGCAGCACGATCAGCAGGCGCGACAAGCACCAGGCCGCGACGACGACGCCGGTCGGCATCGGGAACAGCTGGTACATGCGGAACATGCCGCCCTCGCGCGCCGCCACCAGCGGGCCGGCGAAGCCCATCAAACTGGTCGACAGGATCACCAAGCCGGCCAGGCCGGTGACCAGGAACAGGCGGTAGTCCAGGCTGGCCGCCGGGGCGGCGGCCGGTGGCGGCAGCGCCACGCGCGGCGCGCCCTGCAGGCCGCTCAGGTTGTAGGCGTCGCTATAGCCGCGCAACATGCCGTAGGCGGCGTCGTAGGCCGCGCCGCCGTTGTCGCTTTTCCCGGCGCCGTTGCGCAGATCCATCTGCGTGCTGCGGCCGGCGTCCACGTTCGCCGCGAAGCCGGCCGGGATGGTCAGCACGAAGTCGGCCTCGGCCACCTGCTCGGGCGCCAGCACGTTGAAGGCGACGCTGCGCTGTTGGCGTAGGCCGGCCTGCAAGTGGCGCTGGTAGTCCTGGCTGATGGCGCTGTGGTCCTGGTCGACCATCGCCAGCGAGACGGGGCCGAGCTTGACGTCGTGGCCGAACAAGGCCATCTGCATGACCAGCATCAGCAGCGGGAAGGCGAAGGTCCAGAACAGAGCCAGGCGGCCGCGCAGGAACATCGCCAGGTCGGCTTGTACGAGATGCAGCAGTGTCTTCATCGTGGCGCGGCCTTGGGCAAATTCGTGGGGGTGTCGTGCGCAGCGTGAGCGATATGGGCCAGGAAGTCCTCCACCGACACCGCCTCCAGGCTGAAGGCGGCGACGCGCTGCTGTTCGAT
The DNA here is from genome assembly GCF_029834475.1 of Rugamonas sp. DEMB1. GTDB lineage: Bacteria > Pseudomonadota > Gammaproteobacteria > Burkholderiales > Burkholderiaceae_D > Rugamonas > Rugamonas rubra. The sequence goes on from NZ_CP122407.1 coordinate 3,254,094, forward strand.
GAAGTGGCGGAAGGTCTGGTCGAAGCCGGCACCGCCGTAGAGTTCCCAGCCGTCGTCGCACTGGCGCGGCGGCTTGACCAGGCCGGGCAAGGCCAGCATGGCCTGGCGCGCCGGCTCGTCCAAGGTTTGCCGCAGGCGGCCCTTGAAGGCGCCAACCTGGCCGGACATCAGCTCGGCCAGTGAGCCGTCGGCGATGATCTTGCCGCCGTCGAGGCAGACGATGCGGTCCATGCCGAGCAGGTCGGCCGGCACGTGGGAGATCACCAGCAGTGTGGTGGGCAGTTGGGTCAGCAGCTCGCGCAGGGCGCGGGCGAACCATTCGTCCAGGCCCAGCGAGGGCTCGTCCAGCAGCGCCAATTCGGGCACGTGGGCCAGCGCCAGCCACAGCATCACGCGCTGTTTTTGGCCGCGCGACAGCTGCGACCAGAAACGGTCGCGCAGCTCTTCGAGGCCGAGCGCGCGCGTCACGGCGGGGTCGGTGCGGTGGTAGATGGTCCGGTGCAGCGCCATCATCTCGCTGATGCGGGTCTGGCCCGGCAGGTCGGAGCCTTGCAGCAGGCCGCCGATGCGCTGGCGCGTGGCGGCGCTGCGCGGATCGCCGACCAGCAGCGCGACGCTGCCCTTGTCCGGGCGGCGCAGGCCGAGCAGGGTTTCGATCAACATCGACTTGCCGCTGCCGTTGCGGCCGACCAACGCCACCCGCTCGCCGCAGCGCAGCGTCAGGTCGCCCGGCCGCAGCGTGAAGGCGGCGGACAGGCGCAGCTCCAGGCCGGTCGTTTGCAGCATCACCGGCGCGTCGTTCGCCAAGGCGGCGCGGGCCGGCGCCGATATGGCTGCGGACATGGCTGCCGATGTGGCTGGAGATATGGCCGCCGATGCCGATGCAGACGCCGACGCCGATGCCGTCGGCGCCACGTCGAGCGGCGGGCCGGCGTCGACGCCGTACTCCAGCAGCACGTTGCGGGCGTGCTCGTGGTACAGCGGATTCTGCATCGCCTGGCGCAGCTTGGTCACGCCCAGGTCGCGGTCGCCACCGTATTTCTCCGGCGCGTTGAGCAGCAAGGAGGCGTGCTGCACCAGCAAATCGGGGTCGTTGGGGATCAGCTGGGCGGCCTTGTCGAACGCCTGGATGGCCTGCTGGCCGGCCGTCGCCACCTTGATGACGTTGGGCCGCGCCAGCAAAATCGCCAGGATCGCGCGGGTGCCGCGCCACAGCCACAGGCGGCCGGCTGGCAGACACTCGCCGGCCTTGAGCAGCATGTCGAGGTGGGCCACCTGGGCGGCCGGCGGCGCGCTGTGGAAGTTCACCTGCAACAGCGCGCGGTTCAGTTGGGCGCCGATCAGGCTGTCGAGCAGCGCCGGCTCGGTGAAGACGGCGTCCGCCTCCAGCGCGGCGATGCTGGCGTCCAAGTCGGCCGGGTTCTTGTTGATCCAGGCGGTGAAGACGGCGTCGCGCGCTTGTTCGATCAATGTGGCCTGCGCCGCGTCCGGTCCGCTGCCTGCCGACGCGGCCGGCAACGCCTGGCCGCTGGCTTGCTCGACCAGCCGGGCGATCTGCGCCTCCGAGCCGGCCCGCGCCACAGCGGCGAACAAGCCCACGATGCGCTCCGCCCCGCCCTGCGCGTATATCGTTTCCAGCAAATCGACGCCGGCGCGGCAGGCGGCCAAATAGACGGCCAGGTCGCTGTCGACGCTTTCGCCGAACATGCTGTCGGAGGCGCGGCTGAGCAGCGTGCGCAGCGGCGGCAGCAGGTCCGGATTGGCCGCCGGCAGCGCGGCCCCGCCGAAGCGGCTGGCGAACAACTGCGCCAGGCCCTCGTCGAGCAGGCGCACGCCGCAGGTCAGGAAGCAATGGGCGACCTCGTGGAACTGCACGGCGCGCAGATCGTCCGGGTAGCCGGGCGACAGCGTCGACAGGTGCAGCACCGCCAGGCCAGGGAAGCTCTCCAGCGTCCAATGCAGGTCGCGGTTCTCGGCGCGGCATTGGACGATGATGCAAGGCGCCGGCAGGCCGAGGAACTGCTGGCACTGGGCAATGGCCTCTTCAAAATGGCGCTGCAAGGCGGCCGGTAGCGGATCGCCGCCCAGCACAAACAGCGCGCCGCTCCGCTGGAACGGCAGCTTGCCGGCCACCATATCGAGCAGCAGCGGGTAGCTGGGGAAGCGGCCCCGCAGGCCGAACAACTGGTCCAACGCCAACAAAGCCTCGTCGCGACGGGCGGCGACGGCCAGGTTCAGCACATCGAAAGCCACCTGGCGCAGCCGCAGCGCGACCGGTGTCTCCCCGTCCGCCGAGCCGCACGGCGTGGCCATCGCGTTGAAGGCGCTGTCGTTCATGCGGCGGCGGCTCCGCTAGTCGCGTCGCGGCCCAGCAGCATCACCGACACCACCGTCTCGGTGACGCCGTCGATGTCCAGCAAGGCCGCCAGCTCGTCGTCGTAGTAGGCGCCGTAGACCAGCGAGCCCAGTCCCAGCCCCTGCGCCGTCAGACACAGGTTCTGCGAGGCGTGGCCGGTCTCCAGCAGCGCCATGCGGTAGCCGCGCGCGCCGTACTTGGCGGTGGCGCGCTGCGGCACGCTGGTCATCACGCAGACCAGCGGCGCCTTGAGGCTAGATTCGCCGCCCTTCACCTCGGCCGTGCCGAAGGCGTTGCCGTCCTGCGGCTTGAGCAGGCGCAGGCAGTGGTTGCGCGCGTCGTAGTGGGCGATGCAGGGCTCCACGCCCTCTATCTGGTTGAGGAAAAAGTAGAACTCGGTCGGATACAGCCCGCCCGGCGACGGGTAGGCGCGGAACGCCAGCTTGACGTGCGGCGCCGCGTCGCTGCTCTTGACGCGGTTGACCCGCAGCGCGTGGTGCAGCAGGCTGGACAACTCCTGCAACGTCATCGCGCCGGCGAAGCCGCGCGCGCTGCTGCGGCCGGCCATGACCTCGGCCAGGCCGCCCATGCCCAACGTCGGCTCGGGCAGCTCGATGCGCGGGCAGGACGGAAACACGTTGTAGCCGGCCGCGCCGCGCGCGATGTAGGCCGGGTGGCGCAGATAGCGCACGATGTTCTTCACCTGGCCCGACAGCGTGGCGCGGTGGAACTTGGTCTGCTCGTGCAGGATCTCGACCGGGTCGTCGATATCGAAATCGCCGGCCATCGCCTGCGGCGGCAGGAGCTCTTGCAAACTATTCTTCATTGGCTCTTATCCACTTCAAGGGAACGGATGGGGATCGGTGTTCAACGGCGGCACGCCGTCCAGGCCCCAGAACGCGGCGATTTTGCGCAGCCGGCGCTCGTCGCGGCTGAACATGCCGTCGCCGAACAACAGCGGGTGCAGGCCCGGGATCAGCGCCCGCACCACGCAAAAGCCCAGGCTGCCGATGTCCGCCGAGGTGACGTCGACCGCCAGCGCGCGGTGGCCCAGCGCCTTCAAACGCGCCAGCAGATCGTCCAGCGTGGCCAACTGGCGCAGGGCCGGGTCGGCGCTGGAGACAGTCTGCCCGTTCTGGAACAGGAAGTCCATCGCCCCCTGGCGCGACTGCTCGAGGAAGTAGGCGAAATGGTCGCCCGGATTGCGGATCGCCGCCCGCTCGGGCAGCGGAGTGCCGGCGCCGAGGATGGAACTGCCCCAGCAATAGCCGTGGAATGCCTCGATCACCGCCTTGTTGACGGCCTGCTCCACGCCCAGCTGGGCGCTGGCGCCGAGCGACATGGTGCCGTCGTTCTTGCTGCGCGCCAGGCACAGCACCACCGGCATGCCGATGTCGGTGGTGATGTCCCACAGCCGCACCTCCAGCGAGGGGTGGCGCAGCGCGCGCTGCACGCCGGGCAGCAGCTTGGCCCAGCTCTCCTCGCTCACCTCCAGCGCGCGCGGCGCATAGCGCATCTGCCACATGGCGGCGAAGGCGTCGCGCTCGACCACCTCGGCCAGGCCGCTGAGGATGGCGCGCGGCTCGTCCATGCCGCAAGCCAGGCCGGTGGACGAGGACTGGAACACGATCTCGCGCTTGTCCTTGACCTGCATGCCCAGATAAACCATCTGCGCCGGCACATAGGCCGCGCGCTCGGGGTCGTGCAAATCGGCGGCGGCGGCCCAGGCGCGCGTGGCGCCGCGGTCCGGCGCGGCGTATTCAAAACCCTCGGCGGCGTACTGCTCCGGCGAGAACAGGACGAACTGCTCGGCGCCGACGGCGGCCTCGCCCAACTCGTCCTGGCTGGCGTAGTGCAGCTGGTCGTCGAAGTGGACGGCGGCCGAGTAGCGTTCGATGGCCTCGCCGAAGGCCGCCCACAGCGCCGACGTGCGGTCGAAGGCGGCGCCGGAGCCGGCCAGGCTGGCGCGGTCGCTGGTCGGGTTGTTCGGCTTGGCGCGCGAGGGGTCGATCATCATCGCCTTGACGTCGACCATCAGCGCGTTGAAGACGAACAGGCCGCGCGCGTCCGGGTGCTCGGTCTCCTCCAGCAGCGTGGTGATGATGCCGTGGCGGCGGTGCACCAGCGCCTGGTGGATCAGCGCCAGGCGCTGGTCCGGGTCGGCGGCGTCCAGGTTCATTTGTTCCATGGTGCGGCCCATCTCAAGCCCGCCGACGCAGCAAGGCCTGCTGGAACACGCTGCCCACCGGGCGCGCGCTGCTGGCGTTGCCGCAGGCGGCGCAACGCGGCAGGCGCAGGATGCGGCTGCGGTGGATCTCGCCGCTCAGGCTGTCGATCTCGCTGAACACGCTGTGCTGCAGGTTCTCCAGCGTGCCGCTGAGGTACTGCAGCACCACGCGCGAGGCCTCGGCAACGCCGAAGCGCAGCGCCAGTTTGCTCGGAATGGCGTGGTACATGATGGCGTCCGGCAGGCTGCGCACGTCGAACTCGGCGACGAACTTGCGCGTGCCGCGCACCCGGTGGAAGTAGCATTCATAGCAGGCGGTGGCGCGCGGCATCACCAGCGGGCCGCACTGCACGGTGCTCCAGTCGATGCCGACGTACAGGCTGGGCATGCCGGCCTCGACCGCCTTGGCGTTCATGGCGCGGAACAGCGCGTAGTCCTCGTGGTCGGCGCAAACGATCAGCAGCGCGCGCTTGCCGGCAGCGGCAGCGCAAGGCAAAGCGGCATCGGCGCCGGCGCCGACGCGCAGCACGGCGACGTCCAGTTCGGCGAAGGAGGCGGCCAGCGCGTCGGCGCAGGCGCCCTCGCCAGCCAGCGCCACCAGCCAGTTGGCGCGCTCGTAGGCGGCGCCCTGGCCGGGCATGGTCAGGCCCTCCAGTTCGCGCCGGTGGGTCAAGTGTTCGTGGGTGGCGTCGCCGCTGGCACGGCCGTTGTGGCGCACCAGCACCTTGGTGTCGAGCAGGGCCTTGAGGGCGGCGTCGACCGCCTCGGCGGGGAAGCTGTCGGCCATGTGCTCGACCAGCGCGTCGCGGCTGACGCCGTCGCGGGCCAGCGCCAGGATGCCCTTGAGCATGCCGACCTTGTCCTCCACCGTGAAGCGGCGGCCGACCACGGACAAGGCGATCTTGTCGGCGCCGATGGTGGTGATTTCCGCCAGCGGCGATACATAGAGACAGTCATTCATAGCGATACCTATCATTCAAAACCCTGGAATGCGGGCGCGCCGGCCGAAACCGGGCGCCCGCCGGCGCGTGCCGACCGGCGCGCACTTGACGCACAAGTGCGCGCAAGCTCGATCAGCCGCGGCAACGCATGGGCGCCGGCCGGGGCCGCCGCTCAGCGCAGCCATCCATTAGCAGCAGCAGGAGCAGGAGCAGGTGCAGCAGGAAACGCTGACATCGGCCAGAGCGCCGTTCATGTCGTCTTGCAGGTATTCCGATTCGGTCGAATCGGTGATGAGGATGAAGCTGGTGTCGATTTGGATTTCCATTTTCTCTTTTTCCTTGTTATCTCAGAGTGGGTGAACGGCAAAACCTTTACTCGAATTACACATATGCAAGCATGTTTTTCTTATAAGGAGTGCCAGGATCGAGAGTAACACGGATTGCGTTGCTGCACGGAAAGACTTGTCGTAAAAATATCATAGTAGAGCCACCACTCTAAAATATTTAACAAAATGTCTAATTTTATACATTTGCCAGCATCAGACGCGTGCCGCCGCCGACGCTGTGCGCCGCCGGGTAGCGCGCCAGCAGCTCGGCGGCACCCGAATCGGCCAGGGCGCTGAATCCCAGCCCGTGCAGGCGGCGCGCCAGCTCGGCCGGATCGAAGAAGCTTTTCCACGGTTCGCCCTCGGCGGCGTACTTGCGGGCGATGTGCTGCATGCCCATGCGCGCCATCGGCTCGAGCAGCTCGGGCGCCACGCCGTAGTCGAACACGATGCCGCTGCCGGCCGGCAGCGCGGCCACCTGGGCCAGCGTGGCGAAGATGGCTTGGTCGCTCAAGTACAAGGTCACGCCCAGCCAGGAGAAGAACACCGGCTGGTCGAGCCGGCAGCCGGCGCCGGCCAGCGCCGCGCCCAGCGTATCGCGCTCGAAGTCGAGCGGCACCAGGTTCAGCGTGGCCGGCATGGCGATGCCGGCGGCGTCCAGCAGGCCGCGCTTCCACACCTGGGTGGCCGGATGGTCGACCTCGAACACGCGCAGATCGGCCACGCCGTTGCGGTAGGCCGAGGTGTCCAGGCCGGCACCGAGCACCACATACTGCCGCACGCCGCGCGCCACCGCCCGCGCCAGCTCGTCCTCGGCGACCCGGCTGCGCAGCGCCATCGCCATGCGCAGCACGCGGCCCAGGCCGGCGTCGAAGCGGGCCGGCTCGTCGCGCACCTGGGCCGCCAGCGCAGGGCCGATGATGGCAAGGGCCAGCGGGTCGGCGAACACGCTGGCGCCGTCGAGCAGTTGGTGGGCGGCGCGCAGCATGGCCACCGCCAGCGCGCTGCGGCTGGGCCGGCCGGCATCGAGCAGGCCGGCGTCCGGCGCGGCGGCCACGGAATCGGGAATCGGGTTGCTGCTGTCGCTAGTCATCTTGCCAACCTATCAATATTGAATTGCGGATGATTCTATAGCGGAACATGTGACATCCGAGAAAATCTTATCCACACGCCATCACTTGCGGCGCGGCAACAACAGATATTCGTTTTCTGAATCTCTATGATCACAATTAAAAATTGGAAAAAGATAGTGCGATGCGGCATCATTGACCTGTCTCCTCTATCTCCTCCAAGGAATAGATTTAGCCCGCTCCCGCAGCGGGCTTTTTTTTTGCCCCGCACACCGATATGCCTCGGGGTCTGACCCCGCATGGGGTCAGACCCCTTGGTTTGCGGGCTAAGCTCGGCGTCCAGGCGATCCGAGAAGAACCTTTTTTGCCCGCCGCCGAGCCCGCCCCGCCCCCTCCATGTTGCGCCGCACACCGGGCAAATGTGACTTTTATGACAAGCCAGATCAAGCGCACTGCAAAAAATGTAACTTTTTTGCCCCACAATCGCGCCCGCAGAGATACACTTGCCCGTATGACATATTCTGCCGCTGTGGCAGTGGCCGCTGCATGCGCGATACCCGCGCCTGCGCGCCGCTGCAACGTTGAACAACACCGTGAGTCTTAACTATTGCCGTTCGACTTGGCCATTTTATTTCTTAGACATCTGTTTAGCGCGCCCCCGCAGCGCCGGCGCGGCGCGACGCGCCTGCCGCTGCGCCCGCTGCCGGGCGCCTGGCCGGTGACGCAACTGGGCCTGCTGCTGCTGGCCGCGCTGTTGGGCACCGCCGCGCCGGCCGGCGCCAACGCCAACCCGGACGCGGGCCCCGCCGCCAGCACCGCCACCTTCGCCGCCGCCCCGGCGCGGACGGGCGAGCCGGCGCCACGGCCGCGCCACGCCGATGCGCTGCAACTGGCCCAGTCCGGCGACGCCGCGCGCCGCCCGGCCGGCGAGGCGGTCGCCGTGCTGTTCCCCGACATCGGCGAACCCTACCGCAAAGTCTTCACCGAGATCATCGACGGCATCGAGGACGGCGGCAAGCTGCGCGTGCGCAGCTACCCGGTGGCCAGCAACGCCGACCTGGCCGAACTGCAGGCCACCTTGAAGCGCAACGGCAGCCGCGTCGTCATCGCCCTCGGCCGCCAGGGCGTCAAGGCGGCCAGCGGGCTCGAGCCGGCGCTCGGCGTGGTGGTCGGCGGCGTCAGCTCGGTGCCGGACGCCGACAAGCTGAACGGCATCAGCCTGTCGCCCGATCCGGCCCTGCTGTTCGCCCGCCTGAAGAGTTTGCTGCCGGCGGTGCGCCGCGTCATCGTCGTCTACAACCCGCAGAACAGCGAGGCGCTGATGCGCCAGGCGCGCGAGGCGGCGCGCGGCCTCGGCCTGGAGTTGAACGCGCTGGAGGCCGGCGACCTGGCCGGCGCCGCGCGCCGCTACGAGGCCGCCTTCGCCGCCGCCGACGGCCGCCACGACGCGCTCTGGCTGCCGCCCGACCCCACCACCGTCGACGAGGCCACCATCCTGCCCATCGTGCTGAAGGAATCGTGGAACCGCAACGTGCCGATCTTTTCCAGCAGCATCCTGCACGTCAAGAAGGGCGCGCTGTTCGCCCTCTACCCGAACAACTACGAACTGGGCCGCGAACTGGCCGGCCTGGCCGCCGCCCTGCTGCAGGGCGAGCCGGCGCGGCGCGGCGTCAGCCCGCTGCGCGCGGTGCGCATCGCCTTCAATTGGCGCACCGCCAGCCACATCGGCTTGAATATTGACGCAGGACAACAACGGACCTTCGATTTCCTCTTCCCGGAACCCTGATACCGGGGCACGGATGGGGAAAATTCTTTCTTAATAGTAAATAGAGAGCATATACTACTGGCCAGATGCTCTTGCCCCGGCATACCAGCGGTTGACGACGATCGCGCGGGGCCGCAATGGACGGTTTAATGATCAAAAAGAAAATATTCAACGCTGGCCAAAACCTCGCCAGCGGCGCTCTGATGTGCATGTTGGCCCTGGCCGCCACGCTCGCCATGGCGCCGGCGCGCGCGCAACAGCCAACCCAGCCACAGCCGCGGACGGCGCCATCGGCCGCGCCCGGCCGCCCGGCCGCCGCCTCCATCGTCGACCTGCCCGGCGCCGCGCCGCGCAACGCGGTCGGCGCCCTGCTCGACCGCATCGAGTCCGGCACCGTGAGCGCGCCGCAGTGGGCCGAGGTGCGCCCCGTCACGCTGGCCCAGCTGGAGGACCAGCTGCGCCGGCCCGAGTTGCAAGCCTCGATCGGCAAGGGCAGCATCGCCGTGCTGTATCCGAACGTGGACGAACCCTTCCGCAGCGCCTTCGTCAGCATGATCCAGGGCATCGAGGAGCGCACCAAGCTGCGCGTGCGCAGCTACCCGGTCGACCCGAAGGTGGACACCGCCGAACTCAACACCACCCTGAAACACAACGGCACCCGTGTCGTCATCGCGCTGGGCCGCCAGGGCCTCAACGCCACGGCCGGCCTGGACCGCGAGATTTCCGTGCTGGTCGGCGGCGTGCTGCTGCTGTCGGAGAGCGAGAACGTGGCCGGCATCAGCATGACGCCCGACCCGGCGCTGCTGTTCGCCCGCCTGCGCGCCCTGCTGCCCGAGCTGCGCCGCGTGATCGTCGTCTACAACCCGCAAAAGAGCGAATGGCTGATGAAGCTGGCGCGCGACGCCGCCCGCGCCCAGGGCCTGGAGCTGTCGAGCCACGTGGCCGGCGACCTGGCCCGCGCCGCCCAGCTGTATCCGCAGTTGATCAACGCCGCCGACCCGCGCCGCGACGCCGTCTGGCTGCCGCACGACACCACCACCGTCGAGGAGAGCACCATCCTGCCGCTGGTGCTGCGCGAGTCGTGGAACAGCGGCGTGCCCCTGTTCTCGAGCAACGTGCTGCACGTGAAAAAGGGCGCCCTGTTCGCCATGGTGCCCAACAACGTCGAGCTGGGCCGCACCCTGGCCAGCTCGGCCATGGGGATGATCGCCGGCGACGCCAAGCGGCGCAGCCTGGTGCCGCTGCGCGAGCTGCAGACCGCCATCAACGTGCGCACCGCCAACCACATGGGGCTCAACCTGGGCTACCAGCAGCAGCGCGCCTTCGACTTCGTCTATCCGCAGCCATGACGCGCTAGCCGTTCCACCTTTGACTCCCGAGCACGGTAAATATGTTTCATAACTATCTACGCCGCACCGGTTTCCGGCGCCAACTCACCGTCATCGTCTCCGCCGCCATTCTCGGGCTGGCGCTGTTCTCCTCCTTCATGAACGCCTGGGAGGCGCGCGCCCGCATGCGCGACTACTTCCTCGAGCAGGGCCAGCGCATCGCCGACAACCTGGCGCGCCAGTCCACCCTGGCGCTGCTGTTCCACTCGGCCGAGAACGCCCGCGACGTGGTCACCACCACCCTCGCCTTCCCCGACGTGGAAGGCCTGCGCATCATCGACAACCGCCAGCGCGTGCTGCTGGTGCGCACCGAGCCGGAAACCCGCCTGACCACCGCGCCGGCCGGCAAGGCCAACCCGGCCCGCGCCAGCCTGGTCGGCGAGAGCGACGACGCCTGGCTGTTCGGCGCCCCGGTCTACGGCGGCCAGGCCGAGGCCTCGCCGTTCGAGGTGCAGGACCACCAGCCGCAGCTGCTCGGCTACGTCCAGGTCCAGGTCAGCAAGAACACCCTGCAGCGGCTGACCCTGTCGTTGTTGCTGGGCAACCTGGCGATCACCCTGTCGTTCGCCGTCATCCTGCTCGGCCTGGTCAGCCTGCTGACGCGCCACATGATCAACCCGCTCAACGCCCTCTCGACCCTGATGCGCCGCGCCCAGGCCGGCGAGTCCGGCATGCGCGCCGCGCCGGACGGCCCGCGCGACCTGATCGAAATGGGCTCGGCCTTCAACCAGATGATGAACGTGCTCGAGCAGCGCGAGGCCGAATTGAAGGACTCGCGCGACGCCGCCGTCAGCATGGCGCTGATGAAGGCGCAGTTCGCCGCCACCGTCAGCCACGAGGTGCGCACCCCGCTCAACGGCGTGGTCGGCATGCTCGACATGTTGAAGGAAATGCACCTCAACCAACGGCAGCAGGAATGCGTCGACGTCGCCTGGAACTCCTCGCGCACGCTGATCGACCTGATCAACAACATCCTCGACTTCTCCAAGATGGACGCCGGCAAGCTGGCGCTCGAGGAGGTCGACTTCGACCTGCGCAAGCTGCTCGAGGAGGTGATCGAACTGGTGGCCCGGCCGGCCCAGCAAAAAGGCGTCGAGCTGGCCTACCTGCTGGCGCCCGGCGTGCCCGAGCGGATCAACGGCGACTCGCTGCGGCTGCGCCAGATCCTCATCAACCTGCTCGGCAACGCCGTCAAGTTCACCGAACGGGGCGAGGTGGTGGTGCGCATCGCGCTGGCCGAGGCGGGCGCCGGCGCGCCCTTCGGCCTCTCCTTCGAGGTGCGCGACAGCGGCATCGGCATGAGCCAGGAGGCGCAGCAGCACCTGTTCGAATCCTACGTCCAGCCCGACCCCTCGACCACCCGCCGCTTCGGCGGCACCGGCCTCGGCCTGGCCATCTGCAAACAACTGGTCGGCCTGCTCGGCGGCGCCATCTCGGTGGCCAGCGCGCCCGGCGCCGGCACCACCTTCGTCTTCTCGATCCGCTGCCGGCCCGCCGTGCAGCAGCCGGTCGCCACGCCCGACGCCACCCTGGCCGGACGCCGCGTCTTGGCCGTCGACGGCAACGCCGCGGTGCGCGAGTTCCTCGACGGCGTGCTCACGCGCGCCGGCGTGAACGGTTTCGTCACCGGCTCCGGCCTGGCCGCCCTCGACGAGCTGAAGACCGCCGCCGCCGCCGGCCAGCCCTACGCCGTCGTGGTGCTCGACCTGCACGCCACCGACGAACACGGCGCCGCCCTGGGCCGCCGCATCGAGGCCGCCGGCCTGGTGCCGCAACTGCTGGTGCTCGACCGCCACGGCCCGGCCGGCGGCGGCGCCCTGCTCAGCGGCCACGCCACGCTGGGCAAGCCGCTGCGCCAGGAGCGCCTGCTGGCCGCGCTGCGCGAACTGCTGGCCGGCCGCCACAGCGCCGAGGCGCCGCGCCTGGCGCCGCCGCCCGGCGCGGCGGGACGCCAGTTCCGCGTGCTGGTGGCCGAGGACAACCGCACCAACCAGATGGTCGCCGCCGGCATGCTGGCGATGAACGGCTGCGTCTGCGAATTCGCCTCCAACGGCCGCGAGGCCGTCGAGGCGGCGCAGCGCGACCGCTTCGACCTGATCCTGATGGACTGCAGCATGCCGGAGATGGACGGCTACGAGGCCACCGCCCACATCCGCGTCGCCGAGGAGGCATTGGGCCGGCGCACGCCGCTGGTGGCGATGACCGCCAACACCCAGCGCGGCGACGCCGAGAAATGCATGGCCGCCGGCATGGACGACTACCTGGCCAAGCCGATCACCCTGGTCGAGCTGCGCCACAAGCTGGAAAAATGGCTGCCGCACGGCGCTCCGGCGCCGCTGCTCGGCGCCGACGCCAAGAGCGACGCCAAGACGGACAACGATAGCGACGGCGACGGCGACGGCATAGCCATCCGCGCCGCCGGCCAGCAGGTCGACGCCGCCGAACTGCTCGACGACGATGCGCCGCCGGCCGACGCCACCGTGGCGGTCGACCGCGCCGTCTTCGACAAGCTGCGCGAGATCCTCGGCGCGGCGCTGCCGCACGCCATCTCGCCCTTCCTCGAGGACACCCCGACCTACCTGAACGAGCTGGAACACGCCGTGCAGGACGGCGACAACGAGGCGGCGCGGGCCCGCGCCCACGCCCTCAAGGGCTCGTCGGGCAACCTCGGCGCCAACGCCCTGGCCGAGCTGGCCGAGCAGGCCGAGCAGCTGGCCATCGCCCACCAGGTGGCGCAGATCGCGCCGCTGCTGCCGCGCCTGCGCGCCGCCTACCACGAGGTGGCCGCCTTCCTCACCGGCGAGGTGGCGGCCGACGCCTTCGACACCCAGGGTCCGCAGGAGGAGCTGGCCCAGGTGCTGATCGTCGACGACGACCGCAGCACCCGCAGCACCCTTCGCTACATCTTGCAGCGCGACGGCTTCCAGGTCGAAGAGGCGGCCGACGGCGCCCAGGCGCTGGCCATGCTCAAACGCTTCCAGCCCGACGTGATCCTGATGGACGCGGTGATGCCGGTGATGGACGGTTTCACCGCCTGCGCCCGCATGCAGGAACTGCCCGGCGGCAGCGCCATCCCGGTGCTGATGATCACCGCCCTGCAGGACAACTCCTCGGTTGAACGCGCCTTCGCCGCCGGCGCCAGCGACTACATCCCCAAACCGATCCACTACGCCGTGCTGTCGCAGCGGGTGCGCCGCATCATCGAGGCCAACCGCGCCGAGAAACGCATCCGCCACCTGGCCTACAACGACCTGCTCACCGGCCTGCCCAACCGCACCCTGTTCTTCGAGCTCCTCGGCCAGTCCATCGAGCAGGCCGACGCCACCAAGGGCCAGCTGGCCGTGCTGTTCATGGACCTGGACCGCTTCAAATACGTCAACGACAACCTCGGCCACGACGTCGGCGACCGCCTGCTGGTGGCGGTGGCGCAGCGCGTGCGGCACAGCGTGCGCAATGTCGACACCGTGGCCCGCCTCGGCGGCGACGAGTTCACCGTGGTGCTCGGCGACCTGGAGGGGCCGGCGGCGGCCGCCACGGCGGCGCACAACATCTGCCGCGTGCTGGCCGCGCCGTTCCAGATCGACGGCCACGACATCTTCGTCACCAGCAGCGTCGGCATCGCCATCTACCCGCACGACGGCACCGACGTCGCCACCCTGGTCAAGCACGCCGACAGCGCCATGTACCGCGCCAAGAAGACCAACACCGGCTTCCAGTTCTACGAGGCCTCGATGGAGCAGTCGATCTCCGAGCACGTGCGGCTCGAGAGCGACCTGCGCCGCGCGCTGGAACAGCAGCAGCTGGAGGTCTACTACCAGCCGCAGGCCATGCTGTCGACCGGCCGCATCATCGCCATGGAAGCGCTGGTGCGCTGGCGCCATCCGACCCGCGGCATGGTCTCGCCGGTCGAGTTCATTCCACTGGCCGAGGAGACCGGCTTGATCAACCCGCTCGGCGACTGGGTGCTGCGCACCGCCTGCGCCCAGCTCAAGGAGTGGATCGAACAGGGCCTGCCGCCGCTGCGCGTGGCGGTCAACCTGTCGGTGCGCCAGCTGCTGCAGAAGGACTTCGCCGCCTCGGTCGAGGCGGCGCTGGCCGACACCGGCCTGCCGCCCAACCTGCTCGAGCTGGAGATCACCGAGAGCACCCTGATGGAGAACGCCGAGGACACCTTGAAGGCGCTGCACCGCCTGCGCAACCTCGGCGTGCGGCTGTCGATCGACGACTTCGGCACCGGCTATTCCTCGCTGTCCTACCTGAAGCGCTTCCCGGTCGACATCATCAAGATCGACCGCTCCTTCGTGCGCGACGTGCCGCAGGACGCCGACGACGCCGCCATCGTCACCGCCATCATCGCCCTGGCCCACAGCCTGCGCCTGGAGGTGGTGGCCGAGGGCGTCGAAACCCAGGCCCAGCTGCAGTTCCTGCGCGCCAAGCACTGCGACCTGCTGCAGGGCTACCACCTGAGCCAGGCCGTGCCGGCCGCGCAGTTCGCCGAGCTGGTGCGCTCGCAGGAGGCGGCGCTGCTGCGCGCCTGAGCGGCGCCGCGCCACACCAAGGCCGGGTCCGCTTCACGCGCACCCGGCTTTTTTTTCGTCAAGGCGCTAGCGGCCCCAAAGCCGCCCACAGGCAAGGAACCAGGGTCAGACCCTAGGGTCTGACCCTCGATTCTGCCGCTGGGTTTTGCCCGCGGTCCCGGCACGACGAGAGCCCGCGAATTGTTATCATTTCGAAACAATAAATGCTGTAAAGATAGAATAATTCCCCCAATTCTATCTAAAAGTAACAACTCTCCTTGTTTTTAGGCTATTATTGCGCCGCAACATAATTTGCCATCACGCAAGTAATGTTTTCGTCTAGATATCGCTTTTGTTTCGGCTCACCGCATCCCCGCCTAGCCGATCAATCAACATTGAGGAGCTTCGCATGTATGACGCCGTCGAATTTGAAGATCAATCCCCCCTGCTGCAACGCAGCGCCGCGCTGTCCAAGCCACTGTCCAACCCGCCGCCGGCCACGCTCGACGGCCAGGTGATGGACATGGACATGGCCGACCTGCTGGTCGCCTACCTGGAGCAGCTCGGCGTCGACTACATCTTCGGCATCCCCGGCGGCGCCATCGAGCCGCTCTACAACGCCATCGCCCGCAACCAGCGCCGTGGCGGCAACCTGAGCCACATCGTCGCCCGCCACGAGGCCGGCGCCGCCTTCATGGCCGACGGCTACGCCCGCGAGACCGGCAAGATCGGCGTTTGCGTCGCCACCTCCGGCCCCGGCGCCACCAACCTGATCACCGCCGTCGCCACCGCCTACGGCAACGACGTGCCGATGCTGGTCATCACCGGCCAGCCGGCCCTGCCCTCGTTCGGCAAGCACACGCTGCAGGAATCGACCTGCACCGGCATCGACGTGCTCGGCATGTTCCGCCACTGCACCCGCTACAACTCGCTGGTGTCGCACCCGCAACAGCTCGAGTGGAAGCTGGTCACCGCGCTGCAGCACGCCACCCGCGCGCCGTTCGGCCCGGTCCACCTGAGCGTGCCGGTCGACGTGTTCCGCGCCCCGGCCAAGCCGACCGGCCCGGCCTACGACCTGGCCGCGTTGCTGCGCCCGTCCGCGTTGATCGACGCCGGCGCCGTCGACAAGCTGCTGGCCATGCTGGCGGCCTCGCGCAACGTGGTGCTGCTGATCGGCCCCGCCTGCGGCGAGGCGATCGACCTGATCATGCAGTTCGCCACCTTAAAAGGCGCCACCTTCATCGTGCCGCCCGACGGCAAGGGACTGGTCAGCACCCACCATCCGCTGTATCGCGGCGTGTTCGGCTTCGGCGGCCACGCCTCGGCCGAGGCGACGCTGCGCGACGAGTCGGTCGACCTGATCCTGGCCATCGGCAGCACCATGGGCGAATGGAACACGGCCGGCTGGTGCGACAGCCTGCTCAACGAGCGCCTGGTGCACATCGACGAGTGCGAGGAGCATCTGGCCCGTTCGCCGATGGCGCGCATGCATGTGCGCGGCGGCCTGCGGCCGGTGTTCCAGCGTCTGGTGGCGCGCATCCTGGAAGTGCAGGAGCAGGCCGACGTGAAGGTGGAGCGGCGCCGCGCCGCCCGCGAGCTGTGCCATAAAGAGTGGGAAGCCGGCAGCCTGCTGGCCGATCCGGCCGCCTTCCACAGCGACGCCGTGCCGCTGGCGCCGCCGCGCCTGATGAACGAGCTGGGCCGGCTGTTCCCGCCGACCACCCGCTTCCTGGCCGACGCCGGCAACAGCGTCGCCTGGGCCACCCACTATCTGCAACCGGAAGACCGCCGCATGGCCAGCGCCGGCCTGCCGCCCGGCGTGCGCAACGAGCGCCGCAGCACCGGCGGCTGGCTGCGCCTGACCGGCCACTTCGCGCCGATGGGCTGGGCCATCGGCGCCGCCGTCGGCACCGCCGCCGCCAACCCGGCCGCGCCGGTGGTCTGCATCACCGGCGACGGCAGCATGCTGATGAGCGGCCAGGAGCTGTCGACGGCGGTGGCCGAACAGCTCTGCGTGATCTTCGTCGTGCTCAACGACGCCGCCTACGGCATGGTCAAGCACGGCCAGCGCCTCGGCGGCGGCGAGCAAATCGGCTACGCCCTGCCACAAACCGACTTCGCCATGCTGTCGCGCGCCTTGGGCGGCCGTGGCCACACCATCCGCTCGGCCGCCGACCTGGCCGCGCTCGACATCAAGGCCATCTGCAACCACCCCGGCCCGACCCTGCTCGACGTGTACATCGACCCGGAGCAGGTGCCGCCCATCGGCAACCGCATGCGCGTGCTGCTGGAGGACGGACAATAATGGCGGCCCACCACGACAAGCCGGCCGACACGCTGGAACAGGCGCCCGAGCTCGCGCCAAATCGCGCGCCGATTCGCACGCCGATTCGCGCGCCGCGCGGCGCCGCCCGCCAGCTGGACTTTGAGCACGACATCGACCTCGACCTCGCCATCAACGCGGCGGCCGACCTGCGCATCGCGCTCGGCGCCGCCTCCGCCGCCAAGCAGTCCGGCAAGCTGGCCGGCAAGGTGGCCCTGGTCACCGGCGGCAGCAGCGGCATCGGCCTGGCCAGCGCCCTGCTGTTCCAGAACGAGGGCGCGCGCATCGCCATCACCGGCCGCGATCCGGCCGGCCTGGCGATGGCCGGCTCGGTGCTCGACGGCCAAGCCCTGGTGATGCGCAGCGACGCCGGCCAGGTCGGCGAGATCGCCGCCGCCATGGCCCAGGTCAAGCAGCGCTACGGCCACCTCGACGTCCTGTTCATCAACGCCGGCATCGCCAGCCCGGCGCCGATCGAGCAAGTCACCGAGGCCTCGTTCGACGCCCAGCTGGCGGTCAACCTGAAGGGCGTGTTCTTCACCATCCAACAGGCCCTGCCGTTGCTGCGCCCCGGCGCCAGCGTGATCGTCACCACCTCGATCACCAACCAGCTCGGCTCGCCCAACTTCAGCGTCTACGGCGCCGCCAAGGCCGGCCTGCGCTCGCTGGTCAAGTCGCTCGCCCTGGAGCTGATCGGCCGCGGCATCCGCGTCAACGCCATCAGCCCCGGCCCGATCGCCACGCCCATGTTCGACCGCCTCGGCCTGCCCGACGCGCTGGCCGCCGCCAAGAAGCAGGCCATCGCCGACAAGTCGCCCAGCCGGCGCTTCGGCAGCGCCGAGGAGGTGGCCAAGGCCGCCCTGTTCCTGGCCAGCGCCGACTCGTCCTACATGGTCGGCGAAGAGATCGTGGTCGACGGCGGCATGAGCCTGTTGTGATGGAGTCGCCCATGTCCACGCCGGCCGCCCCCAGCGCCAGCGGTGCCGGCGCCGGCAACACCGCAGCCAACGGCGGCGCGCCCACCCCGTCGCCGCGCGACCTGATCCACACCCGCATCTGGCAGGAGGAGCCCGAACCGGACAACCCCTTCGCCACCCGCGCCGCCTACTGCCGTGGCTACGACGTGTTCGGCGAGCTGGTCGGCCAGGCGCGCTGGGTCGAGATGCTGCTGCTCTTGCTGCGCGACGAGCGCCCGGCGCCGGCCGCCGTCGCCACGCTGGAGGCGCTGGCCGTGGCGCTGGCCAACCCCGGCCCGCGCGACGCCTCGGTGCACGCCGCCATGTGCGGCGGCGTCGGCGGCTCCACCGCCGCCGCCAGCCTGATCGCCGCGCTGTCGGTCGGCGCCGGCCGCAACGGCGGCGCGCGCGACGTGCACGACGCCATGCTGCTGTGGCAGCGCTGCGGCACCGACCTGGCCGCCTGGGCCGACTACGACCCGGCGCCGGCCGGCGAGCCGATGCAGGTCTGGCCGGCCGCCGGCCACCTGCCCGGCTTCGAGCCGCACGGCGTCTCCACCACCACGGTGGTGCGCCAACTGCTCACCACCTTGGCCGGCTACCAGGCCGGCCCGCGCTGCGCCTGGCTGCTCGAACGCTTGGAAACGCTGCGTCTGACCATCGGCCTGCCGCTGGCCATCAGCGGCGTGGCCGCCGCCGCCCTGAGCGACCTGGGCCTGACGCCGGGCGAGGGCGAAATGCTCTACCTGCTGCTGCGCCTGCCCGGCGCCGCCGCCCACGCGCTGGAACAACAGGCCGGCGGCTTCCGCCAGTTCCCCTTCTACCCGCTGGAGCTCGACCCAGCCGCCACGCCGGAGGCGCCATGAGCGATACCACCTTGAACCACCCGGCCGCCGCCCCGCTGCGCGGCCCGGCCCTGCTGCAAGAGCACGCCGGCCGCCTGCGCACCAGCGTCGGCGCCGCCTACCCCGGCAGCCACGCCGTGTTTCGCGGCCACGACCTGCACCGCGAGCTGAAAGACCTCGACTGGGTCGACCTCTACGTGTTCGGCATCACCGGCCGCCGCCTGGCCAGCGGCCAGATCGAGATGCTGCACGCCATCTGGGTCTACACCAGCTACCCGGACGCGCGGCTGTGGAACAACCGCGTCGCCGCCCTGGCCGGCAACGCCCGCAGCAGCGCCAACCTGGGCATCGTCGCCGCGCTGGCGCTGTCCGAGGGCACCGTCTACGGCGGCCAAGCCGGCCTGCGCGCCATCGACTTCCTGCAAACGGCCTTACTTCAAAGTACAGGCCGGCGCCGAGCTGGCGTCGCTGGTGTTGGCGCACGCCCGCGCCCACCGCATCTACGGCTACGGCCGGCCGATCAACTCGACCGACGAACGCCTGCCGTGGATCATGCAACTGGCCGAAAAACTCGGCCTGGACCAGGGCGCACACGTCAAACTGGCCTTCGAAGTGGAAAAAGTGTTGCTTCCACACTACCCCCAGTTGCGCATGAACTACGCCTCCCTGCACGCCGCCCTGATCGCCGACATGGGCCTGACGGCGCGCGAGTACCAGCTGCTGCGCATACCCACCTTCCTAGCAGGAATGCCTCCTTGCCTCGTGGAAGCGGCCGCAAAACCCGAGGGCGTCCTCTTCGCCACCCCGTGCAGCGGCGTCGCTTACGCCGGCCTGGCGCGCCGCGAGTGGAGCGCACATGCAACCGGGCAATGATTTTTTGTACATTTGTTACGGTTGCCGCGCTACAATGCAAAAAAACATTCCCGGGAGATAGGTTTTGAAGGCTAAGTACGCATACCCCCTGTATCTGGCAGCGGCCCTCACCATTCCTAACATGCAAGCGTTGGCGCAGAGTCCCAGCGACGAGGACGAGCTCACCCTGGTCTACGGCGACAACGACAGCGTCAGCATCGCCACCGGCACCGTGCAGGCCCTGCGCCGCGCGCCGGCGGTCGCCTCGGTGATCACGGCGGCCGACATCGCGGCGATCGGCGCCAGCGACCTCGACCAGGTGCTCGAGGGCGTCGCCGGCATCCACGTCAACCGCAGCGCCAACAACTATTCGCCCCTGTACGTGGTGCGCGGCATCGTCAGCCAGGTCACGCCGCAGGTGCTGGTGTTGCAGAACGGCGTGCCGATCACCACCATCTACCAGGGCAACAAGGGCAATCTGTGGGGCGGCTATCCGGTCGAACACATCGCCCGCATCGAGATCATCCGCGGCCCCGGTTCGGCGCTGTACGGCTCGGACGCCTTCTCCGGCGTCATCAACATCATCACCAAGGGCGCCGCCGAGACGCCGGGCACCGAAATCGGCGCCCGCCTCGGCTCCTTCCAAACCCGCGACGTCTGGCTGCAGCACGGCGGCAAGCTCGGCTCGGTCGACGTCGCCGCCTACCTGCGCGTGGGCGACAGCGACGGCCAGAAAAGCATCATCGACGCCGACGCCCAGAGCCGCAACGACAAGCTGTTCGGCACCCACGCCAGCCTGGCCCCCGGCCCGGTCAACACCGGCTACCAGGCGGTCGACGGCAACCTCGACCTGGCGCGCGGCCAGTGGCGCGCCCGCTTCGGCTACAAGCTGCGCGACAAGCTGGGCACCGGCGCCGGCATCGCCTCGGCACTCGACCCGGTCGGCCAGCAGAAAAGCGAACGCTACACCACCAGCCTGAGCTGGGCCGACCCGCAGTTCGGCCGCGACTGGGGCCTGGGCGCCACCGTTAGCACGCTGCAATACAACCAGCTGATCCCGGTCGACTTCAAGCTCCTGCCGCCCGGCACCGTGCTGCCCAGCGGGAAATTCCCCAACGGCATGATCGGCGCCCCCGAGGTGTGGGAGCGCCAGCTGCGCCTGTCCGCCTTCGCCGACTACAGCGGCCTGAGCGGCCACCACTGGCGCATCGGCGTCGGCCACGACGACCTCGACATGTACCGCAGCCGAGAACGGCGCAACTTCAGCTACGCCCCCAACGGCGCGCCCATCCCGCTGCCCGGCGTGGTCGAGTTCGCCGGCGAGCGCTCCTTCATCCTGCCGCACCGCCGCAAGATCGACTACCTGTACCTGCAGGACGAATGGCATCTGGCCAAGGACTGGAACCTGACCGCCGGCATCCGCCACGACCGCTACTCGGACTTCGGCAACACCACCAATCCGCGCCTGGCGCTGGTGTGGGACGCCACCTTCGACCTGACCGCCAAGCTGCTGTACGGCCGCGCCTTCCGCGCCCCCTCGTTCAACGAGGGCTACTCCGTCAGCAACCCCGTCACCATGGGCAACCCCAAGCTGCAGCCGGAGACCAACGGCACGCTCGAGGCCGTGTTCGCCTGGCAGGCGCGCGCCGACGCCCAGGTCAACATGACGCTCTACCGCTACTCGATGAGCAACATCATCCGCACCGTCAACAACCCCGGCATCGGCACCGGCGCCGCCTACGCCAACACCGGCGACCAGACCGGCCACGGCCTGGAGCTGGAAGGCAGCTGGAACGTCAACCGCGACTGGCGCCTGCTCGGCAACTACGCCTGGCAGCGCTCGGTCGACGACGCCACCGGCCGCGACGCCGGCTACGCCCCGCACCACCACCTGTACGGCCGCGCCGACTGGCAGTTCAGCAGCGGCTACATGCTCAGTTCGCAGCTGAACTGGGTGGCCGGGCGCAAGCGCGCCGCCGGCGACCTGCGCGACCCGGTGGCCGACTACACCACCCTGGACCTGACCGTGGCGACGCGCCGTGGCCGCCAGCAATGGAACTTCTCGGCCTCGGTGCGCAACCTGTTCAACGCCGACGCGCGCGAACCGAGCCTGGCCCCCGGCCTGGCCATTCCGCACGACCTGCCGATGGCGCCGCGCGCCTTGTCGGTGCAGGCGGTCTACAAGCTGTAGGCTGGCTGGACGAAGGCAAAAAAGGGTTGGACCGCCTCGGCAGTCCAACCCTTTTTTCATCCCGCCGCTCGGCCCGCCTACAGGCTGGCGTGCTCGAGGATTTCCTGGCCCATCAACACGCAGCTCCCACCGAGTTGCGCATAGATCAAATGCATGCGGTACTGGCCCTTGTAGATGGTGCCCCACACCTCCAGCACGTCGAAGGACTGCTTCTTGTTGGCCGGATTGCGGATCGGCGCCAGCACTTTGACATCCGTATCGATTTCCATGCGCTCGTCGGGGCCGAAGTGGAAGGTCAGCAGGCTTGTCGCCTGCTTGACGGCCTCGGCCGAGCAACGGTGCGCCGGTGCCGTCGGTGCCGCTTGCGCCAGGCTGGCGCCGCAAAGAAGGGCTGCCGCGATGATTTTTTTCATTCGAGATCCAGTACCAAAAAGTATCGCCAGCAGCCTAACAGATTTGTCCGGCAAGACGACTCTCTATCGGCCTCGGCCACCGCGGATCGGTCAACCCTAGAAGGACAGATTGCAGCTAAATTTCTTCCCGTAGGCTGGGATAAGCTTGGCTGAATTACTCTTCGGCATTTTTACCGATTTCCCGCCGAACTTCACAACAGCATCCCCCTTGCGGAGGTTCTCTAGCAATGACAGGAAATTATTGTCGCCCACGCGGCTGTCGGCGCTAAACGGCCCACTGTACGAGACACCATTGACGTCGATGGTGAATTTTTGAATTTCTTTGTTGTTGCTCAGTTGAGAAAGGGAAACACTCGATTGCGCATCCGCGCTTCCTTCTTTCGTTGGACATCCGATATAAAGCCGCACGCCATCCTGGTCAATGAAGTACTCGATATTGCCCTGCCCAAAGCCTTCCGTCCATCGCCCTTGAGCCGCAAACGAGTTGACGCAAATGGTAGCGAAGGCAAGACCAATGGCCAGCTTTTTCATTGTATTCATTTCAATATATTCCTTTTCCCGACGTTAAAAAGTCCGGCCCGGGCCCCGGCCCCTACGGCTGGTACGGTTCGAACGAGTCGTCCGGGCCGGGTTCGCGGCGTTTCCGGCTCGCCTCTTGCTGATGCGCCTCGCGGCGCTGGTCGGCCTGCTGGATCTGGCGGATCTGCGCGTCGAACATCGCCATCATCTCCTGCACTTCCTGGATCATCTTGAGGAGGATTTTTCGTTCGGCCGGATCGGTCGTCTCCATCAATTGCTTTTGCAACAGACGCAGGTTCTTCCGCAGGCCCTTGATTTTGGACAGCAACATCGAGATGCTGCCCAGGCTCTCCAAACTCACCCCCATCCGCGCGGAGCTCCCCAAACCGCTCGTTACCCTACCTACCATCATGTTCTCCTGTTGTCAGACTGAGCCGATCCGCGTGCCGTCGCTACCCGGCTGAGTGACCTTGCCCTCAGCTTCGTTTTGGCGGCGCGCCTCGATCCGGTTCAGCTCCTTTTGCCTTTCGTTGCGCTCAAGCTGCTGGATTTGCAGCTGGATCATCTGTATGGTCTGCTGCAGATTCTCTACCATCTTGATCAGCACTTTTCTGGCCTTGGCATCGGGCTCGTCGCCGATTTGCTTTTGGATCTGGCCGATGCTTTTGAGCAGCCCCTTGATCTTCGCCTGCAAGGCCGCGACGCGGCTCTGCGTATCGCCGTTCGCCTCCATGCCGCCGGAGGTGCTCATCCCACTCGAAACAATCGCGACCATCATTTTCTCCAAGTTCCGCCGAAAGCAAAAATACCAACAGTAACAAATATACCATGGAAATTCGGCGATAATTGCACACATTGTCACATGCCAACATTTTGCTCCGTCCTAGCCTGCGCGGCAATTGCTATTCCGACTAGCGCTTTGCCGACCATGGAGCGCAAGCCTGCGCGTCAAGGCAGCACCACCTTGTACACCTGTTGCGGCGTCGCCAGCAGGAACTGCTTGTTGCCGAGCGCATGCACGGCGCGGAAGGGGCCGGGCGGCACGCCCGCCGTCAGCGGCAGCAAATCGCCCGGACTGGCGCTGGCGCCGACCACGCGGCTGACCGTGCCCTGCGGCGAGATCATGAAGACGGTGTCGTCGCCGTTGACCATCAACAGGTTGCCGCGCTCGTCCACGTCGATGCGCGCCGCGCTGTTGGCCTCGAGGGTGACGAACTTGTCGCCGGTTGGAATGGTGCTGACGCTGCCGTCGACGCTGCGCTTGCGCAACTGGATCGACGAGTCGACGAAGTACAGATTGCCGGCGCCGTCCTGCGTCAGGCCGCCCGGACAGGCGAAGCTGGCCACGCCGGCCGGACCGTCGACCGCCTTGAGCAGCGAATCGGACAAGCCCGGCAAGGTTTTCACCACGCCGGCGGCCGACACGGTGCGCAAGCTGGTCTGCGGAATGCCGTCGACCAGCACCTCGCCCTCGCGGCAATTGGTCCAGCCGTCGGACACGGTCAAATTGCCCGCCGCGTCGGCGCTCAATCCTTTCAAGCCGGAGAACGAGGCGCCGCTGCCGACCCCGTTCAACTTGTCGAGGTCGGGGCCGGGCTTGCCCGCCACCGTGCTGACCACGCCGGCCGGGCTGATCTTGCGCACCGTCTTGCCGTCGTTGACGTACAGGTTGCCGCCGCCGTCGATGGTCAGATCGCCGATGTGCCCGAAGCGGGCCGCCGCGCCGACACCGTCGAGCACGGAGCACTCGCCGACCGCGCCGGCCAGCACCGAGGTCGCGCCGGTCGCCGTGATCTTGCGGATCAGGCAGTTGGCGCCGTCGGCCACGTAGTAGTTGCCGCCCTTGTCGGCCGTCACGCCGGTGATGTTGTTGAAGCGCGCCGCCGCGCCCACGCCATCGGTGGCGGGCGGCTCGACGATCTTGCCGCCGGCGAAGGTGGTGACGCGGCCGTCGGCGTCGATCTTGCGCAGCGCGTGGAAGCTGGTGTCGGCCACGATCAGCTTGCCGTCGGCGCCGACCGCCAGTCCGCGCGCGCTGCCGAAGCGCGCCGCCGAACCCAGTCCGTTGGTCGAACCGTAGGCGTCGAGCGCGCCGGCGATGGTGCGCACCACGCCGCCCGGCGAGATGCGGCGCACCGCCCCGCCGTCGTCGTCGGCCACATACACCACGCCATCGCCGTCGACGGCGATGGTGGTCATGAGGCGGAAGCGGGCCTGGGCGCCGCTGCCGTCGGCAAAGCCGCGCTGGTTGGCCACCCCGGCCAGGGTCGTCACCGCGCCGGCCGGGGTGATTTTGCGCACGGCGAAGCCGTCGACAACATACACATTGCCGTTCGCGTCCGCCGTCAAAAAGAGGGGCGCATAAAACTCGGCCGCGCTGCCCACGCCGTCCCGCGTGCCGAAGCCGCCCTCGCGGCCGGCCAAGGTGGTGACCATGCCGGACGTGCTGATCTTGCGGATCCGACTTTGATCGACCACGTAAATGTTGCCGGCCGGGTCGACAGCGATAGCGTCCATACTAAAAAAGCGGGCGCTGGCGAGCGGGCCGTCCACCGGCGCCTCGGCCCTGCCGCCCCTGGCCAGCGTGGTGACCTTGCCGTCCGTGCCGAATTTGCGCAACAGGCTGAAGCCCGCGACGTACACATTGCCGGCCGCGTCCACCCCCATGCTCTCGATGGTGCTAAAGCCGGGGTTGGGCAGGGAGCCGTCCAAGCTCTTGATCTCGGCCACCGTGCTCACCTGGCCGGCAGGACTGAGCTTGCGTATCGTGTTGCCGCCTGTGTCGGCGATGTAGAGATTGCCCGCGCCGTCGAGGGCCAGATTGGCCGGCCAATTGAACTTGGCGACCGCCAAGGGGCCGTCCACCGCGCCCTTGTCGCTCCAACTGCCACCGGCCACCAAGTTGAAGCCGATGCGCGATTCAATCTTGGGCGGCGGCGGCGGCTCCGGCGTGGCGGGGCCGGTCGAACTGCCGGAACCGCAGGCGGCCAACAAGCACAACAAAGAGGCGCCACTTGCCCGGCGCGAAAACACGTAACTATGCATGTGTATCTCCATTTAATTATTTAGCAACATTTATATGCTACTACTTATTTACACGGAGAAATTGCTACATGTGTAAGCATTGGTAAATGCGGCGGCGCCCGGCCGAGCCGTTGCGGCATCGGGCGCCGACATGCCGCCGAGGCGCCCGGCCCTGGCACCTAAAGCGCCACAGCCGAAGCGCCCAACTGGCCAACGCGAGCCGTCAGCCGCCGCCCTCGTTCGGCGCCGGCGCCTGCGTTGGTGCCGACGCCGGCTCGGCCGGTTCCGGCGGCTCATCCTGCTCGTCCTGCATAGGCGGCGGGGTCGGCGCCGGCGCCACGCCGTCCTGTTGCAGATCGCTGGCCTCCTCGCTGACGTCCTCCTCCACCGTCGGCCGGGCCACCGGCGCGCGCTTGCCGCCCGGCAGCAGGGCCGTCGCATCGAGCTTGCCGCTGTCCAGCGCGTTGCGGACGAAGTCGCCCACCAGCAGCACGGCGTTGTGGCCGCCCTGCCCCCAGTAGTTGCTGCGCATGGTCACGCGGGTGTCGTTGAAGCCCACCCAGGCGCCCGTCACCAAGTTCGGATGCATCAGGATGAACCAGCCGTCGGCGTTGTTCTGCGTGGTGCCGGTCTTGCCGGCGACGTCGCCGTTGATGCCGAAGCGGTAGCGCACGCCGGTGCCGGTGCCCCGGTTGACGACGCCGCGCATCATGTCGATCAGCTTGCCGGCCGACTCGGCCGACATGGCCCGCTCCGCCTTCTCGGGCTCGAAGTTGGCGACCACCTTGCCGCTGCGGTCGGTGATGCTGGTGACGAACACCGGCTTGCGGTACTCGCCCTCGGCGGCGATGCTGGCGTAGGCGTTGACCATCTCCAACAGCGTGACCGGGCTGGTGCCCAGCGCCAGCGACGGCACCGAGGCCAGCTTGCTCTGCCGCACGCCGAGGCCGCGCGCCAGCTTGACGATGGGCGGCAGGCCGACGTCCTGCATCACCTGCGCGGTGATGGTGTTCTTGGAATAGACCAGGCCGTCGCGCATGGTCATCATGTTGCCGGTCGAGCCGCTCATGTCGGTCGGCCGCCAGACGCTGCCGTCGGCCGCCTTGATGTCGAGCACCGCGTCGCGATAGGGCCGCTCGGGCAGGAAGCCCTTCTCCAGCGCGGCGCCGTAGACGATGGGCTTGAAGGTCGAGCCCGGCTGGCGCGCCGCCTGGGACACGTGGTCGAACTGCTCGCGCTGGAAGTTGCGGCTGCCGACCCAGGCCTTGATCTGCCCGCTGGCCGGATCGAGCGCCACCATGCCGGCCTCCAACCGCGTTTTGGCGGCGTGCAGTTGGGCGATGAAGTGGCGGTCCGCCTTCAAGCGCTTGAACGCCACGGCCGCCTCCTCGCCGCCCTCGACCGCCTTGCGGTAGTCGCGCGACTCGCGCACGATGGCGTCGGCGTAGTCGGGATGCGACTGCCAGAAGTAGGCGAAGGACGGCGCGCCCTCGCGGGTTTCGCCGTAGGCGCTGGTCGAGGTGGCAGAATAGGTGGAGTGCTGGCTCCATTCCGTGTCGGCGATCGCCTGCAGGGCGCGGCCCTGGCGCTCCACCGCGCGCATGGCCGCCGATTGCAGGCCGAAGTCCAGCGTGGTGTGCACCACTAGGCCGTCCAGCTGCAGGTTGTAGTCGTTCTCGTCGGCCCACTGGATCAACCACTTGCGCACGAAGGCGGTGAAGTGGGTGTCCGTGCTGCTGCGCTCGGCCTGGCGGGCGAAGTGCACGCGCAGCGGTTTTTTCAGCAGACTCTGGTAGCGCGCCTCGCTGAACAGCTCGTGCTTGCGCATCTGCCCCAGCACCACGTTGCGGCGCTGCACAGAGCGCCCGGCATTGCCGACCGGGTTGTAGTAGCTGGTGCCCTTGAGCATGCCGACCAGGGTCGCGCTTTCCAGAATGTCCAGTTGCAGCGCCGACTTGTCGAAATAGGTGCGCGCGGCCATCTCGATGCCGAAGGTGTTGTACAGGAAGGGCACGGTGTTCAGGTAGGCTTCCAGAATCTCCGGCTTGCTGTAGGTCGCCTCGATTTTCAGCGCGGTGATCATCTCCTTCAGCTTGCGGTTGATGTTGCGCGAGCGGCCTATCTCCTCCGGGAACATATTGCGCGCCAACTGCTGGGTGATGGTCGAGCCGCCCTGGGCGTCGCCCAGCAGCGTGTGGAAGACCGCGCCGCCGACCCGCGTGAAGTCGATGCCGTGGTGCTCGTAGAAGCGGTGGTCCTCGGTGGCGATCAGCGCGGCGATGACGTGGGGCGAGATTTTGTCGAGCGGCACGCGCTCCTGCAAACCCTGGTCGAAGCTGGCCAACTCCTTGCCGTCGGCCGAGACGATCGCCGTCGCGCGCGCGGCGCGCGCCTGCTTGAGGTCGCGGATGCCGGGGGTGAGCGGAATCAACAGCAGCACATACACCACAAACAGCGCCGCCAAGGCGACGCCGGCCCACAGCGCGAAGAACCAAGGCCGGCGCTTTTCCGGTTTGCTCATCAGGTAGGCCTGGCCGCGCGCATAGGCTTGCCGCGCGGCCAGAACGGCCTTGTCGGCCCATGGCCGGGCATGTTGTTGCAGCCACGCGGCCAGTTTTCGTAAAAATTCCACTGTCTAGAGCCCGTCGTTCATTGTTCGCAGGGCGCAAGTATATATGAGGTTCCTCGGGAATCAGCTGGAGCCGGGGTTACAAACTGAAGGCGCCAGCGGCTACAAAACCACCCAACGGCAACGAGCCAGGGTCAGACCCTAGGGTCTGACCCTCAAATCGGGCCGCTGAGTTTTCTATAAAACCCAGCGGCCCAACCGAACGAATGTTGATCCAACAAGATCAATCCAGCAATACTGTTGTCATATTTGATCGTTATCATTGCCGCTTCCCACGCCCCCGCAGTCCCAATCGAAGGAAGCAAGATGATCTCAGCAGGACGACGCAAGTTCCTCAGTTTCGCCGCCGCAACGGCCGGCGCCAGCGCCACCACCATGTTCCCCAGCGTAATCCGCGAGGCCCATCGCCGTGCCCGCCAACAACGTCACCGGCACCCTGGCCGACGTCGAACACGTCGTCATCTTCATGCAGGAGAACCGCTCCTTCGACCACTACTTCGGCACCCTGTCCGGCGTGCGCGGCTTCGACGACCCGCGCGCCATCGCCCTGCCCGGCGGCAACCCGGTCTGGTATCAGCCCAACCCGGCCGGCGGCCACGTGCTGCCCTTCCACTTCGACGCCAAGAACACCAGCGCCTTGTCGGTCGGCACCAACCACTCGTGGAAGGGCTCGCAGACCACCTGGCAGGGCTGGAACGCCTGGGTGCCGCAGAAGACCGCGCAAACCATGGGCTACTTCGACCGTGGCGACCTGCCCTTCTACTACGCCCTGGCCGACGCCTTCACCATCTGCGACGCCTACCACTGCTCGATCTTCGGCGCCACCGACCCCAACCGCATGTATTCGCTGACCGGCGGCAGCCAGGGCTGGCTGGGCGCCATGGGCAGCCTGTACAACGTCAGCCCGACCGGCTTCTACAACAACGACCCGGCGCGCGACAACATCTCCGCCGCCGTCACCGCCGGCGCGCCCAACTGGCGCACCTACGCCGAAACGCTGGAAGCCAACCAGGTCAGCTGGAAGGTGTATCAAGAGTGGGACAACTACGGCGACAACTACCTGGCCTACTTCAAGACTTCCGCGTCAACGCCGACGGCAGCCGCCTCGGCAGCGACTCGCCGCTGTACCAGAAGGGCCGCGCGCTGGCCGCCGGTTCGACCGAGAGCAACTCCGCCGGCACCAAGGGCGACTGGCTGGTCAAGGCCTTCGCCGACGACGTGCGCGAGAACCGCCTGCCGCAGGTGTCGTGGATCTGCGCGCCGAACGACTACACCGAACACTCGCCCGCCTCGCCCAACGCCGGCGAAAACCTCACGGCGCGCCTGCTGGCCGCGCTGGTGGCCAACCCGACCGTGTGGTCGAAAACCGTGTTCCTGCTGATGTACGACGAGAACGACGGCTTCTTCGACCACGTGCCGTCCGACTTGGCGCCGCTCACCGCCGGCATGGGCAAGACCACCCTGGCCGACATCGGCAAGTACGAAAACTACGGCGGCGTGCCGGTCGGCCTCGGCCCGCGCGTGCCAATGCTGGTGATTTCGCCGTGGAGCAAGGGCGGCCGCGTCTGCTCGCAACTGTTCGACCACACCTCGAAGATCCGCTTCCTGGAAGAATGGCTGGTGGCCGGACGCGGCAAGGACCGCGCCAAGGTCGAGTGCGAGCTGATCTCGCCGTGGCGCCGCGCCGTCTGCGGCGACCTCACCTCCGCCTTCGACTTCAGCAAGCCCAACAAGACCTGGCCGGCCAGCGTGCCCAAGTCCGCCGCCTACCAGCGCGTGACCGGCAAGCCCTACCCGCAGCCGCCGGCCGTGCAGACCCTGCCCAAGCAGGAACCCTGCCCCACCGTCACCGGCACGCGCTACGCCTGCGCCCTGCCCTATGAATTGTCGGTGCACGGCGGCCACAAGGGCGGCAAACAGTTCGAGCTGGACTTCGCCAACGACGGCACGGCCGGTGCCGCCTACATCGTCTACTCCTCGCTGCGCAGCGACGGCCCGTGGTACTACACGGTCGAGCCCGGCAAGCGCATCGAACAGGAAATTTGGAACTGGACCGGCAACAGCTACCAGCTGACCGTGCACGGCGCCAACGGCTACCTGCGCGGCTTCCAAGGCGCGCTGGGCCTGGCCGCCGGCGGCGCCAAGCCCGAGGTGCGCAGCAGCTACGACCGCGAACGTGGCGCCCTGGGCCTGAGCCTGCTGAACACCGGCGGCGCCAAGCCCTGCCGCTTCACCGTCACCGACATGGCCTACGGCGCCGAGCCGGCCATCTACACCGTGGCCGCCGGCCAGAGCCTGTCCGTCGACTTGGCGCTGGACGCCAGCTTCGGCTGGTACGACCTCAACATCAGCTGCGACGCCGACGCCGGCTGGTCGCGCCAGCTGGCCGGCCACGTCGAAACGGGCCGCGCCAGCCGCACCGATCCGCAGATCGGCACCAACCGCGTCAAGGTCACGCTCGACACCAGCACCCCGCACGTCTCGCGCGGCGCGCCGGTGCTGCTGCACTACGCCGCGCCGCCGGGCAAGCTGGACGCGGAGAACTGGATCGGCATCTACGCCCCCGGCACCTCGCCCGGCAAGGGCAACGCGCTGCAATGGGCCTACGCTCCGGCGCAGAACGGCACCGCCTCGTTCAGCACCAGCGCGTTGCCGGTGGGCGAGTACACCGTCTGGTATCTGTACAAGAACGGCTACGTGGTGCTGGGCGGACCGATCAGCTTCAGCGTGACCCAGCTCAGCGCGGCTAGCCCCAGCGTGGCGCGCGGCAAGCCCATCGTGTTCGACTATGCCGTGCCCGCCGCCAAGGTGACCAGCACCAACTGGATCGGCATCTGGCCGGCCGGCGTTACGCCGGGCAGCGGCACCTATCTGGTGTGGCAGTACGTCACCGCCGCCGCCGGCCTGGCCACCTTCGACACCAGCAAGCTCGCCCCCGGCGCCTACACCGCCTGGTGCCTGTACAACGACGGCTACGCCCAGCTGGGCGGCCCGTGCAACTTCAGCGTCGTCTGACGCAAGAACGGAAAGAGAAAATGAAACACCACAAACTGCAACGCGCCCTGCTGGGCTTGACCCTGGCCGCCGCCAGCGCCCTGGCCCAGGCCGGCGTGCTCGGCTTCGACCAGCGCGCCGACTTCAACGCCGCCGGCCACATCGCCGTCAACAGCAACTTCGACGACTTCGGCCGTGGCTACCACTTCCCCGGCAGCGACTTCAGCCGTGGCGACGTCACCTATGTGTCCGATGAAAACCTGGTGGTCGGCGCCGGCACCGCCATGTCGGTCGGCAAGCTGCGCCCCGTGATGAGCAACGAATACTGGTCGCCGCTGGTGGCGCAAGTGAACGAAGCGCCGCGCTACAGCATGCTCGGCTTCGACGCCGCCGTCACCGCCGGCCCGGTCGACATCACCATCGACACCAACCAGGGCAGCTACGCCTACCACGGCGTCAGCCTGCCCAACGGCAGCGCCGGCTTCGGCTTCAAGGGCTTCGTCGCCACCGGCGTCGGCGAGTACTTCACCGGCTTCCGCATCGACTCGCAGGGTAGCGGCTACCTGGCCGGCGTGACCGACGTGGCGCTGGGCCAAGTGTCGGCCGTGCCGGAACCGGGCAGCGCCGCCATGCTGCTGGCCGGCCTGGGAATGCTGGGCTGGCTGCGCCGCCACAAAGGAGGGTCAGACCCTAGGGTCTGACCCTGACTCGTTGCCGCCAGAGTTGGCGAGCACAAAAAAAACGCCATCGAATCCGATGGCGTTCTTCACTACAGCAAGCACAACCTCAATCGGTGGTTTCCGCCGGCCAGTCGCGAATGTAAGCCTTGAGCATACGGTTCTCAAAGCTCTGCGCCTCCAACACCGCGCGCGCCACGTCGTAAAACGAGATCACGCCCAAAATAGTTTTAGCATTCATCACCGGCAAATACCGCGCATGTTTTTCCAACATAATCCGCCGCACCTCGTTGACCTCGGTATCCGCCGTCACCGTAATCGGATGATCATCCATATGCTTGCGCACCGTCCCGCCGCCGACCGAACCCGCATTGCTGTGCACGGCCTTGAGCACCTCGCGGAAGGTGAGCATGCCGACCAGGTCGCCAAACTCCATCACCACCAGCGAACCGATGTCCTTCTCGGCCATGGTGTTGGCCGCGTCCACCAACATCTGGTCGGGGGTAATGGTATAAAGAATATTGCCTTTAACCTGGAGAATTTCGGAAACTTTCATTTTGGGCCGTCCTGTCGCTCGTGAATGGGCTCTCTGCTTGAGATGTCTATTTTTGTCGCCTTACAGCGAATGTAGCCTATGCCCGGCAAAAAATCCAGCATTGTGAATAATCAAAACGCAACATTTGAGCATGCTTGTTGCATGCGGTCGATTCAAGTAGCATCTGCTCCATTCCAATCTTTCCAGAATGAGAACACATGAGCGGACCCCACTACCCCGGCTTCGATACCTTGTCGCTGCACGCCGGCGCGACGCCGGACCCCACCACCGGCGCGCGCGCCACCCCGGTCTACTTCACCTCCGCCTTCGCCTTCAAAGATTCCGACCAGGCCGCCGCGCTGTTTAATATGGAGCGCGCCGGCCACGTCTACTCGCGCATCTCCAACCCCACCAACGCCGTGCTGGAAGAACGCATCGCCGCGCTGGAAGGCGGCGTGGCCGGCATCGCCACCGCCAGCGGCCAGGCCGCCATGCACCTGGGCCTGGTCACCATCGCCGGCGCCGGCTCGCACATCGTCGCCTCGCGCGCCCTGTACGGCGGCTCGCACAACATGCTCGCCTACACGCTCAAGCGCTTCGGCATCGAGACCACCTTCGTCGACCCGCGCGACGCCGACGCCTGGCGCGCCGCCATCCGCCCCAACACCAAGGTGCTGTTCGCCGAAACGCTGGGCAACCCCGGCCTGGACGTGCTCAACGTGCCGCAAATCGCCGCCCTGGCCCACGAGCACCACCTGCCGCTGATGCTCGACTCCACCTTCACCACGCCCTACCTGCTACGACCATTCGACCACGGCGCCGACCTGGTGTTCCACTCGGCGACCAAATTCCTTTGCGGCCACGGCACCGCCATCGGCGGCCTGCTGGTCGACGGCGGCACCTTCGACTGGCAGAGCGCCTACGACCAGACCGGCCGCTTCGGCGAGCTGTGCGAACCCTACGACGGCTTCCACGGCATGGTCTTCGCCGAAGAGTCCACCGTCGGCGCCTTCGCCCTGCGCGCGCGGCGCGAAGGCCTGCGCGACTTCGGCGCCGTGATGAGCCCGCACAACGCCTTCGCCATCCTGCAAGGCGTGGAAACGCTGGGCCTGCGCATGGAGCGCCACGTGTCCAACACCCGCAAGGTGATCGACTTCCTGCTGACCAACCCCGCCGTCGAGTCCGTCTCCTACCCCGAGCTGG
This sequence comes from Rugamonas sp. DEMB1, assembly GCF_029834475.1. Lineage (GTDB taxonomy): Bacteria > Pseudomonadota > Gammaproteobacteria > Burkholderiales > Burkholderiaceae_D > Rugamonas > Rugamonas rubra. The sequence continues at coordinate 3,287,845 of NZ_CP122407.1, forward strand.
ACAGCCACCCCGACTACGCGCTGGCCAAGACCCTGCTGCCGAAGGGCAGCGGCGCCGTCTTCACCTTCAACCTAAAGGGCGACCGCGCCGCCGGCCGCCGCTTCATCGACGGGCTGAAAGTGTTCTCGCACCTGGCCAACGTCGGCGACGCCAAGTCGCTGGCCATCCACCCCGCCTCGACCACGCACTTCCGCGTGCCCAGCGACCAGCTCGCCGCCGCCGGCATCACCGAAGGCACGCTGCGCCTGTCGGTCGGCCTGGAGGACGCCGACGACCTGATCGAAGACCTGGCGCGCGCGCTCAAACTGTCCCAGAAAGGAAGCTGACATGCTGCTCACCGTGCAAGGCGTGGACGCCTATTGCTACACCGGCGGCAAGCCCTTCGACGCCGCCCTGCCCACCGTCGTCTTCCTCCACGGCGCGCAGAACGACCACTCCGTGTGGGCGCTGCAGAGCCGCTACTTCGCCCACCACGGCTTTGGCGTGCTGGCCGTCGACCTGCCCGGCCACGGCCGCAGCAAGGGCGCCGCCAAGACCAGCGTCGAAGAGCTGGCCGCCTGGCTGCTGGAGCTGCTCGACGCCGCCGGCGTGGACCAGGCCGCGCTGTTCGGCCACAGCATGGGCTCGCTGATCGCGCTGGAGGCCTCGCACCAGGCGCCGCAGCGGGTGCGCCAGCTGGGCCTGCTGGGCTCGACCTACCCGATGAAGGTCTCCGACACGCTGCTGGAAACCTCGCGCAGCGACGAGCAGGCCGCCATTGACATGGTCAACATCTGGTCGCACTCGTCGATCGCGCAAAAGCCGTCCTTCCCCGGCCCCGGCTTCTACGCCATGGGCGGCGCCATGCGGCTCAAGCAGCGCATCGCGCAGATCAATCCGGCGCAGGTGTTCTACACCGACTTTTTCGCCTGCAACGCCTACGCCAACGGCGAGGCCGCCGCCAAGGCGGTGCGCTGCCCCACCCTGTTCATCTTCGGCCTGCGCGACATGATGACGCCGCCGCGCTCGACCAAGCTGCTGACCTCGTCCATTGCGCATGGCAAGGTGGTGCAGGTGGATGCCGGGCATGAGCTGATGGCGGAGCAGCCGGATGCGGTGTTGGATGCGTTGGTGGGGTTTGCGCGGATGGGGAGCTAGTTGTCTACTGTGATTCGTACTAACCGGCCGGTCCCAGCGAAGAGCAGACCCATGCTCAACTGTTCATAAAAAAACAATCGCAAGCCTCTGAAAATTATTTAATTTACGAAATTTAACTCTATCTGATGGTTAGAACAATTTCATAGGATTGTCTCGTACTCCGGCACCCGCTCAGAAATTTCCGGGAAAATTAGGGCACATCGAATAACCTCGTTTTCAGCAACACGCAGCTACACAAAAAAATGACTTCAAAGGCCCGGCTTGGCTAAACGTGAGGTTTTTCGAAGTGCCCATAATGCACGTGATACTAAAATCCAATTTAGATCTTAGTATTGATCTTTACTCAACCTGAAAAAATACTGGGTTTTCAATTAAACCATCGCCAAACTACATTTACAAAAACCATTTTAAGTATGAACAAAAATATTTACAAATATGTTGGTCCAAACAATTTAAATAAGCTACTTTCTTCTACTGAGCATGTTTCCCTAAAATGCTCCCGCCCAAATGAGTTCAATGATCCTTATGAGCTTTTCCTAACAGTCGACTTCAACGAAAGGCCCGAAATTATTGCATTTTACTCTGAGGTTGTTGGCGAACTTCCACAATTACCTACAACTTGCTTTTCATTATCACCCGCAGTTCCTCCGATGTGGGCGCATTATGCCCAGAATCTTGAAGGTTTTGTCATAGAATTCGATGAAGAGAAGCTGGCGAGAGAATTTCCGGAAAGCAGTTTCGGCAATGTTAACTACCGAGACACCCCGGATACTGGACTAACTGACATGCTCCATCGAGCATCAGCAATTGGAAAGGGGCGTCACGTCTACATGCTGCAACAAGGGGTATTTAACTCTGCTTATTGTACAAAAACAACATGTTGGAGCTACGAAAAAGAACGAAGAATGATAGTTCAGGAAAGCAAAACCCGCTTATCCGGCGAGATCATTCTTATGGACGTTCCGAATGAATGCGTCAATTCTTTTATTAGCGGCCCCCGTGCATCTATGGACACTATTGCAGCTCTTCGCGCCAGGGCAGCCGAACTCGGTTGCAAATATTTCCAATTGAAAATCGGCAAGTCATCGGCTTCACAATTTTTCATTAATTCAATCGGCGATCCTTTTGTCTTTAACGGCACTTCCATAGTACCAAGCTTACAGCATTGTGCGTCGTGCCAGGAACCGCTCATCAACAAATCAAGGTATTGTTCCTGGTGCCAGATCAATGAAACGCACATGCGCGACGCGGCGGCTCGAAATCCATATCGTATGTATGCCCGCCACGGATTACTTAATTCCTACATTGCGGCAATGGACAAGATTAGCCGAATGGAGAAAAAGAAATAGTGAAAAATTCTCTTCGCGCATCTTTTCCTCAAATAGCAATTAACTCCACTGGCAGGAGATATCGAATATTAATTTTACTTGGCTCACTACATTAATTTTTCAATTTTAGTGGAAATAATTCCCAGCACCACTGCCAAAATAGAACCAAAAACAAACCGCAGTAGCGTGTCACGCCTGCTCAATCTGAATTTATCAATAACATTTTCATCACCGCGATTTAATTTTAAGTAAGATAATATTGGAAAATTATCAACAGAATATTCTAAAATAGCACCCAGTCTTCTGCATAAAATTGAAAAAATATATAATGATGATGAATAGAACAATATGAATTTTGCCACAGTATCCAATCCAACATCTTTCCCAAATTCTCTGGAAACATAGCCTAAAGAAAAAAACGTCATTAACCCGATATTAATAATCATTAAAAAATCTCCAAAACCGTGAGATATTTTCTGAAGAGCGTCTAGCCACTTGAGTGATGGAGATGCTTTACATCCTTTCACCCACTCGTCAAATGCCTCAATAAATCCCCGAGCGACTATATAATCGGCATATTCAACTGTTATCTCTGCAACAACCATAGAAGAATAGGCAAAAATTCTTCTGTACATAACTGGTGCGCCATCTGCTTCCATTTGCGCCATAACGGCCACTCGTGACGTCAATTTCACCGTTACGATATATTCTTGAGTGCGTTGAAGTCCTGCTGGAATAATGGAAAAATTATACCTCATGACAAAATTTAGAGTTGGGCTAGTACTGCTAGTATTATATAGTTTAAAGCGCTCAAATGAAGTGAATTGTTCTTTTCGTTCCTTATCATGGAAAATTGATACCACTTCATTTGATGCAACGACGTTATGAACATCGCAAAGTTGCATTATTTTATGATGCAATTGTTCTATTTCATTGAATTCCACAAGCAGATGTTCAGCATAACGTTTCCGGACTTCTTCAGTCCTTCCATTAATCTGATGATAAACATCTTGATAAATCTTCAAAGAAACCTTTGAGTTAGCATCCCCAACAGAGACCACGGGAGCAGAATCATGATCGCCATTACCATTTTCAATTATTTCAGACACAAAATTTCCTTTTTGAAATTATTTACATAAAATTAATATTTCTAACCTATGTAAGCCAGAACCATGTAATGAAGCAATTTTGACACGAAAATGGCAAGGTGCCAAAAAAAGATATATGACGCCAAACAGCTTCAAAGTTTTCTGAAGAGAGACACGCTGGCATCGACGATGGCAACCAGAAAATGGAAAATCGCATGTTCGTCAACCTAATCAATGGATTACTAGGGCGTTCGCTCTCCCGCTCTAATCGGAAAACAAACTGATCCTGAGTTTTTACCATCGCTGACGTGCTGATCTGGTTCGGTCTCAGAAATTTTACCGAGCCGATACTGCCATGCACGTACGGCCGAAACGACGCGCGGATTTGGAGAGTGTTCAAAGGTACTTTTCAGTGTGTCTCCTATGGTTTGGATACTCCCCTTGCAAGCCGAAAAGGAAGCGCAAAGTGAGATGCCATTTTCAGTTGAAAGTAGTACGCTGTCGCCAACACGTAACCAGAACAGAACGGGAAGTGCAATGCCTTTCCAGCCGGCAGCAAGATTGTGCCGGCGATCGAAGTTACAGAGGATGGGCTCCTCTGCATCGGCAAATGCATCGCCGAGCCGGGCCCAGCGCGACTCTGCACATCGCCACAGCTCGCCAAGATCGGGCGCCACGTCATTTAGCCATTTGAAAGGATAGGCTTGCTCAGAGATGAGCGGCGTCCAAATGACAGCAGGCTGCTCAAGAAAGCCGACCCACGTCCAATCGAAAGGCTGCGGATCGCTCTCAGTATTTGAGTACCAGAACGGGCGGCGATCCAGAATCAGCATGCCTTTCCCATAGCCATCATTCCGCAATTTCGGGTCATCAGCGGGAGCAAACTCGAAGTGCAGGATCGGAAAATTCTTATCCATATTTCTTCACCCTGTCTTTGAACTCTGATAGACAGCCCTTATTCTGCGCCACTTGAGTCAATGCGGCCAGAATTGGCCTTGGCAGAGGGGTTCATTCCCCCCCCCCCCCGGGACGTCCAAACCAAGGATAACGGTGGTACGAACTAGGCTGCGTTGGCACGGTCTCGTAAATTACACCGTCGCGCACGGCCCACATCCGTCCAGGCTGAGTTATGCCGTTCCCCCGCCACCATATCGAGTGGCATCGCGCCAATTTGCACCCAGGTGGTTTGCGCGCCGCCATTCGGCTGTGCTAGAGCCGGTTAAATATTTGATATCAAGCTGTCATTCTTGCGCCGCTGGCAATTGTTAAAATATGTAGTTTTCATGCCAACTTATGGTAAGATTAAAAAGTTAATTTACCGAAACAGTTAGTTCGGCGCCAGCACCGAATTATTTCGTCAAAGGGGGCCGTACGTGTGGTCGGATAACGAAACAATAGTTGACTATTTAAACTTCGGAGTAGTTGCCGACGCTTGTGCAAAACTTTTGCAGCAGTCCCGGGGTATGCCGATTTCGGTCGGGATTTCTGGTGGGTGGGGCGCCGGCAAGACCTCATTGGTTCGAATGATTGAAAGTCGCCTGAGGCAGTCCTCCATGCCGGACCAGAATACCTATGTTGTGGTCACTTTCAATCCTTGGCTTTACCAGGACTTCGAAGGCGCGCGCAGCGCGCTTCTTCAACTCGTCGGGGATGAGGTACTTCGCCTGGCCGCTTCCAATGAAAAACTGTTCAGCAAGGCCAAGCGACTTCTAAAGCGGATAAATCTTCTTCGCCTCGCGCAGCTTGGAGGCGAAGCGGCGGTAACCCTTTATACCGGCGTACCAGTCGGGTCTATTGGTCAAGCTATCGCTAAAGCGGGCGGGTTCTTGGGCTTGGGAGACAGCGACGACGACGGTGATACGGACGATGACGCAAAGGGCAACGACGACAAAGGCGACGCGCTGCTTAAACCGGCTGATCCTATCTCACTACCCAACGAAATCCAGGCCTTCCGAAATGCCTTGGAGGGGCTGTTAGAATCGCTCAAAGTGACGTTGGTGGTTTTTGTGGATGACTTAGACCGCTGCCTGCCGAAAACCGCTATTTCAACGCTTGAGTCAATTCGGCTCCTGCTCTTCCTCAAACGAAGTGCTTTCGTCATTGCTGCCGACAATGAGTTCATCCGTGGTGCTGTACGCGTGCATTTTGAAGGAACCCAGATATCCAGCGACGTCGCTACCAACTATTTCGACAAGCTGATCCAAGTACCACTCCACGTCCCTCGGCTTGGCACTAACGAAGCGAAGGCATATTTAGCGCTTCTCCTAATGGAGCGAGCAAATGCGGACGGCTACTTTGATGACTCTGACTTCGCCGCTGCGCTGAAAGCTATTCCCGCGCGACTCCAGGCAAGCTGGCGCGGAGACGCCGTCACCACCGAATTCTTGCTAAGTCTGATTAGTACTGGCGACGCACAGATGGGCGCGCTAATGGGACTAGCTGAGGGGCTGGCCCCCCTGCTCACCCAGTCCAAGGCAGTAAACGCAAATCCGCGTCTGATGAAGCGGTTCCTTAACATTGTTTATCTACGGTCCGCGCTTGCGGAGCCTCAAGGTATCACCCTCGACATACCCTCGCTGGCCAAGTGGCATCTCGTCGAACGCTGTGATGAAACCCTAGCGAATGCACTTAGCACTTTGGTCACATCAGCATCCGACGGCCGTGTGAACGCGCTGCGTGAAGCTGAGTCCCTGGCCGCTGATCCGGGCGCGACGCTTCCCGAACCATTTACGGACGACCCTTTCACGCGTGATTGGTTGCAGCTTCATCCGGCACTTGGCGAGACGGACTTGCGGCCACTGTTGCATCTTAGCCGGGACACAGCGACGCGGGACTTCGGCACAGACAACATGACTCCAGAAGGCCGCGCCTTGCGCGATGCGCTCGTCAGCGCCACGAATTCCAACGGTCCTTTGACGCAGGCCATCACGGCAGCTGGCGCGATTCAATCAGAGATGGCAATGGTTCGTGCTTGGCAGCTAAAGGCATCAAAGCGAACTTGGCGAGCTGGTGAAGATGTAGTTCCGCTCATCGAACCATGCAAGGTTTTCAGCCAACTCAGCGCAAAGGCTGCGGCACTGTTGAGCGAGGCGCCGGTGGCAGATATTGGACCCGGCATCATTCCCATGCTCTACACGCAGACCTGGGCCCGTCCTGTTCTTGATAAGTGGGAGCTCGCTCCGTTAGTGGATAAAACGGCAAAAGCGGCTATTCAACGTGCGAAGAAAGCGACTCACTGATGGGGACCTCTACTTCGAGCTCCGGCGGCAAAGGCGGCTCTCCATTCGATCCGGAATGGCTGACGCCAGATGCTTCGGACGATGGCAATGACTCTGGCGAAGCTGACGCCTCGGAATCCGAGGCTGGCGATGACGCCGCCGAGAATTCCACGGACGATGCAGGCCAATGCGAAGCTGGTCAAGAAGAAGCAATGAACGCCCCTAGTCGCCGCTTCGCAGTTGCGCGCACCCAAATGTCTGCTTATCTCGCTGGCGGTGGGCGCGAGTCATTACGCTCTGCTACAAAGAGCATGGTCAATAAGGGTATGGGAGGCCCTCGGCGTGCTGCCTCCACCATGAGGGGTACAGCGAAAGGAGCTGGAGCCTTGGGCCAGTTCTTAGCATCGGCACGCGACCGATCAGATGCACGCGTTACCGACTGGGTTGATCGGGCACGCCAAGGAAATCTTTCTGCCGATGACCTCATCCTGGAATTGGTGAAAGAAGTCCTCCCTGATACTGGAAGTACGGACGATGAGTCTCTGCGCAACGCCGCAGCTGAAGCTCTCGGCCAGCTCTACGAGCTAAATCCTGGCATCGATATCTTTGCACTAACGGATTTGCAAATTCACGACGTAATGGCCATCACCATTGCTAGCGATGTCTGTAATCGCATGGACCTCCAGCTGGGGCAAACCTACGAACGATTGAAGTACAGCCCGCAACAGGTTCAACTTTTTCGCAAGGACGTGCGGGAATATGTGCAGTCAGAGGTCCGCGTCATCATGGAGCGACGCGGCGCAGCTAGCCACGATCCAAAGCGACTGGCGTATGAAGTGTTGCAATCAACGCTGGAGGTTTTTGCTTCATGAAATTTATATGTACATCTGTCGAAAACTTGCCAAGTTCGCTCGCAACGGGCGAACGTGCGTTCACGCTGTTCAAGACCGCCGGACTTCCAGAAGTAGGGACCATAGCAAGGGGCTGGAGAGGATCGCTCAAGCGCAAAGGCTTCGCTCCCTCGGCGCAGACGTGGGACTTCGTCCAATTTTGCTTGGCCGTTTGCGCAGCAGACTTGGCCGGAGTGCGAAGCACGAGCGCCGATGGCTGGACGCGCACCATCGAGCTCACAATCGGCCTTAACGCACCGCTGGATTGGACACCGCTAAAAGCCCATGCTGAAGCCATGCTGAAAGTACTAACTGGCGACTACTGGACACTTCATTTCGTTGAAGGTGGAGTCCTCCCACCTAACGGAAATGCACAGCCGCTTAATCGCGATTGTGTGTCGTTGTTGTCTGGCGGGTTAGACAGCCTCATTGGGGGCATCGATCTAGTCAGCCAAGGGCGTCGACCGTTGCTGGTGTCACAGTTGGCACATGAGGACTCCGAACGGCAACGACATTATGCGAGTGTCCTCGGTGGCAGAGAAACGCATATGCAGTGGAGTCACGGCATAAGTTTTTCCGGCCCGCGTGAGTCATCCACTCGTGGCCGCTCCTTGGCATTTTACGCCTTTGCGATTTTAGCAGCCTCGAGAGTCGTTAGTTCGCCGGTTCCAGTTTTCGTTCCAGAAAACGGATTTATCTGCATAAATCCACCGCTTGTACCAGGCAGAGTCGCCAGCCTCAGTACACGTACGACACATCCTCTCTTTATTGCGATGCTGCAGGAGTTGCTTGATGGGCTTGGGGTTGATGTTAAACTTGAGCTACCCTATCGCTTCAAAACCAAAGGGGAGATGCTGCGCGAATGCCAGGACCAGACGCTTCTTACAACATTGGCGTCAGACTCCACAAGTTGCGGCCGATTCCGAACATACAACCGCGTACACTGTGGGCGCTGTGTGCCCTGCATGATTCGCAAAAGTGCGTTCCTCGCGTGGGGACCAGATCGCGACACTACGCGCTACGTCCATGCAACTCTGGCAGGCTCGGACAAGGCCAGCGGGCCGGATGACCCGATGGCTGCCGCTTTGGCCATTTTGACCGTACGCGACCAAGGTCTCGACCGATTCCTTGGTGCATCATTGGCGTTCGCGTCAACCAATGACCGCGCTTTATACAGAAATGTACTCGAGACTGGGATTCAAGAACTTGAGGCGCTGCTCCAAGCAGATGGAATATTGTGATGGATTTTCACTGTCACCTAGACCTCTATCCGCGCGCACGGGAGGTCTACAAGGAAGCATTGCACCGTAATGAATTTACCTGGTTAGTGACGACAAGCCCGAAAGCGTTTGAGGCGACGTCCCGAGTATTGGGTAACTCGCCCAAGGTGCTTGTAACTCCTGGTCTCCATCCCGAAATTGCTCATGAACGAGCGGCAGAACTAGAGTTATTGCTCAAGCAAATTGCAATCGCACCGGCGGTGGGCGAAGTTGGGCTCGACGGTTCGCCTCGGTTCAAGCATTCGTATGAAATTCAGCGACACATCTTCCAGTCTGTCATTCGGCGCTGTAGTGAGGTGGGCGGACGCGCCTTAAGCATTCACTCACGCGGGGCTGTAAAGGATGTGCTGGCGATTTTACAAAAGCATCCAGGTTTTGGAACGGCTATACTGCATTGGTTTTCCGGGACTCCTGCGGAACTCAGGGCCGCAGAAGCATTCGGGTGCTGGTTTAGTGTTGGGCCTGCGATGTTTGAATCCGCCAGCGGTCGCGCCCTTGCGATGAAGATGGCTCGAGAAAAAATTGTCCCCGAAAGCGATGGACCATTTGCAAAAGTTGCGGGAGCCACGGTCATGCCTTGGAGCACCCATGATACCGCCGAACGCTTAGCATCTCTATGGGGCGTGCGGAGCGATGAAGCTGTCGCCACTCTTGCTCGCAACAGTCATCAGTTGCTCCGACTAATGGGCCGTTCATAGCGTTATGGTCACTGATTTCATGAGCTCAGTCCTTGACCGCGTCATAGTTTGTAGCGGTGCAGCGCTACGGCACAGCCGACGAGGTCGCCTACTTGGCCGGTCCCGAGGCTGGCTACGTCACCGGCGCGAGCCTGACCATTGACGGTGGCTTCAACGCATAACAGACGCACAGCCGGGAAGCCGCCGCCCAGCAAGGGATCGCGCCAGCAAGGCGAAGCGTGATCTGAGGCGTTTTTGGCATGGACCGGCTCTCGCATCCCGCACCTTGGCATCAGCGCCCCATCTCGATTGCCGCGCCCTCGGTCAAACATTACCCTGATGTTTTATCCCTATGAACAACACAACTTCAAGCATCTCCCCAACCCAGCGGGCCGGCACCCGCGATTTCATCGGTCCGGCGCTTGCGCTGCTGGCTTGGTTCGGCATCTTGCTGCAGTTGTGGTTGTCCCTGCGCAAGGGGAAGACGCTGGCAGACGGATTGCTGACCTATGTCGGCTTCTTTACCGTATTGACCAACATTTTCGTCGCGTTGACGCTGACATTGCCGGTGTACACGCCCGCAACCAGGCTGGGCCGCTTCTTCGAAAGTGCCCAGACGAGCGCCTGCGCCGCGACCAGCATCGCTCTCGTTGGGATGGGCTACCATTTCTTGTTGAGCCACGTGTGGGCGCCGCAAGGGCTGCAATGGCTGGCTGACGTGGTGATGCACTATCTGGTTCCGGCCTCGTATTGCGCCTATTGGTTGTTTGTGCTGCAGAAGCCCAGCCTGCCGTGGTGGTCGCCGCTGGCTTGGAGCACCTACCCGGTTCTCTACTTTGCGTATGCCTTGGTTCGCGGCGCCGCATTGGGCGTCTATCCCTACTACTTCATCGACGTCACCTCCATTGGCTACGGCGGCACCCTGCGCAACGCATCCGGCTTGTTGCTGGGCTATGTGCTAGTCGGCTGGCTGTTCCTTGGAGTAGTCACGATGATTGGACGTTACCGGACGCAATTATCAGAATAATCATTAGAGAAAAAATGAGCATTTTAGACAAACTCCGCCGTATGCTCGGCTTGCCCCCAGTATTGCGATATGGGAAAAGCGGCCCCGCCCTGGACCCGACAAAAACGTATGAGTTTACGTTCGTTGCCAATTTCGCGGACGAGCGCGGCGCGGCCCTGTGCGCCATGGCGTTGGAGAACACCAGTTTGGCCTCGAAGGTTCAAGGCTTGGCCAATGGCCGTTGGAATGCGGAATTCACGATCACGGCAAAAGCCGACGCGGAAAAAATGTTCCGCCTCGGCGATGCAATACACGATGCGGCCGAAACCAATGGCGGAAAGGTTCTGCTTACAACAGTTGGCGCCACGCGGACCACTAGCGATGCGACCTAACTTTAAGCAGCAGTAACCGAGCGGCCGCAAACGCGCCTACAGCGGCTGCCCCAATCCTCGCCCTACCGTTGCTTGCCCCTGCATGGAAACTGATCAAACGTAAAGCTTCCATCATGTATCTAGCTTATCTTGGTTTAGCTTATAAGCTACAATCGGGTGCAAGATGGAGCTTTTCCGGTATCAACGCGACGACGGAAGTGAGCCGTTCTCGGAGTGGTTGGCGCAGCTCGACGATAGACGCGCGCAGCAAACGTGCGGGTCCGCTTGCTTAGGCTCGAGGCTGGCAATTTGGGCGATGCCAGCGCCGTCGGCGAAGGCGTTATGGAACTGCGTATCCATGTCGGCGCAGGATACCGTGTCTATTTTGGCCGGCATGGACAAGCCATCGTCATCTTGCTGATGGGCGGGAGCAAAAAGCGGCAGGCGGCCGACATTCGGCTTGCCAAGCAATACTGGTTGGAATGGAAGAGTACGCAATCATGAACAAGCTGAAGAACGTTGTCTCGCATCGGGAACGCGAAATCGCCGAATTGAGAGCCGATCATGCCTTGGCGGTTGAGTATCTGCGGGCGGCTATGGAATCGCTGGACGACCCTGCCGACCGGGGCTCGGGCTTGGCCGCATTGCGCGTCGTGGCGGAAGCCTACGGGGGCTTGGGGCTGGTTGCCAGCCAAGCGGGCATCAGCCGCGAGTCCCTCTATCGTGCCTTGTCACCGAAAGGCAATCCCACGCTGAAGACGCTGATCGCGATCTTACAAACGGTGGGTATGCGCTTGTCGGTGGAGGCCGCCCCGCCCATTCCAGGCTAGGCCGGCCCTGGAGCTAGCGGCAATCCAACGGCCCAAAATGCTCCTCCAGCGTGCGCCCCAGCCCCTGCTCCACCGCCGTCTCCACATTGCGCGCCAGCGCCGCCGCGTCGCGCGCGGCCTGGATGTCGCGCTCGTCGTCGCTGTCGGCCACCACGCCGGCGTTGAGCGGCATGCCGCCGAAGACGAACAGGCGGTACACCTCGGCCAGGGTCAGCCGCTGCACGTTGGCCAGCAGCACCCAGTGGTCCGAGCCGTCGCTGACGCGCTTGCCAAACTGCACCCGCAGCGGCGCCTCGACGTTGACCCGGCCGACCCAGCCCTCGGCCGCCATCCGCTCGAGCAGCATGTCCATCTCGTCGTAGCCGATGCGGGTGTTGGAGCGGATCTTGCGCGAGCTGACCAGCGCCGTGTCGCCGCATTTGCAGGCCACGTGCAGCACCTTGAGGATGGCGATGGCGTCGACGAACTCGCCGCCCGGCGCCGGCTCGTACCACCAGCGCTCGTACTTCACCACCGGCAGCGCGGCCACCAGCAGCGCGCCGAGCAGCGTGATGATCCACGACACGTACACCCACAGCAGGAACAGCGGCAGCGCGGCGAGCGCGCCGTAGATCTTCGAATAGGTGGGGAACTGGGTGATGAAGACGGCGAAGGCGCGCTTGGCCAGCTCGAACACCAGGCCGGCCACCAGGCCGCCCCAGGCGGCGTCGCGCCAGTCGACCTCGCGGTTGGGCACGGCCACGTACAGCAGCGTGAAGCCGGCGGTGGTGAGCGACAGCGACACAATCATGTAGAGCAGCTTGCCAAGCACGGGAATGTCGCCGACCAAATCGCTGGTGGCCAAGGAGAACTGGGCGGACATGGTCAGCGACACGCCGATCAGCAGCGGGCCGAGCGTGACGATGGCCCAGTACACCAAAATTCGCTTGGTCCAGCCGCGCTCGGTGCGCACGCGCCAGATGCGGTTGAAGACCTTTTCGATCATGCCCATCATGGCGATGGAGGTGACGATCAGCGCCACCGCGCCCACCGCCGACAGCCGCGTCGCTTTGCTGGCGAACATGGTCAGATAATTGAGGATGGTGTTGGCGATCGCCTTCGGCATCACGCTCTGCACGAAGTAGGCTTCGAGCGAGGCGCGGAAGGTGTTAAACATCGGGAAGGTGGTGAAGATGGCCAGCGCGATGGTCAGCAACGGCACCAGCGCGAACACGGTGGTGAAGGTCAGGCTGCCGGCCACCTGGGGCAGGCTTTCCTCGCGCAGGCGGCGGCGGGCGAACAGCGACAGGTCGCGCACCTCCTGCCAGGTGAGCGCGCGCACGGCGTCGAGCCCAACGCGGCTGCTGCTGGAAAGGTATTGGAAAAACGGGGTCAAATATTTTAAAAACATGTAATCGATACTCAAAAGCGCGCGGACGGCACTGCTGCCGCCCTTCAAAGCGCCCTATAATACCAAGATGAACCAAGCAAATCTGATTATTCTCGTATTGTTTTACTCACGTCACGGCGCCACGCGCAAACTGGCCGAGCTGATCGCCCAGGGCATCGAGAGCGTTCCCGGTTGCGACGCCCGCCTGCGCACGGTGCCGGCCATCTCCACCGTGACCGAGGCGACGGCGCCGGAAGTGCCGGCCGAGGGCGCGCCCTACGTGGAGTTGGACGACCTGGCGGAATGTGACGGTTTGGCGCTCGGTTCGCCTACCCGCTTCGGCAACATGGCCTCGGCGATGAAGTATTTTTGGGACGGCACGGCGGCGCAGTGGCTGTCCGGCGCCCTGGCCGGCAAGCCGGCCTGCGTGTTCACCTCCACCGGCAGCCTGCACGGCGGCCAGGAGACGACGCTGCTGTCGATGATGATCCCGCTGTTCCACCACGGCCTGATGGTGCTCGGCCTGCCCTACACGAATCCCGAACTGATGACCACCGCCAGCGGCGGCACGCCCTACGGCGCCAGCCACTGGTCCGGCCTGGACGGCGCCAAGGCCATCACGGAGGACGAGAAACGCCTGGCCATCGCGCTGGGCAAGCGTCTGGCCGAGACGGCCGTCAAGCTGCGCGGCGCCTGATGGCGACTGTGCCAAACAAGATGCCTAACAATAGACAGATGAATATGCAGACGAATATGCAACGCTACTTCCACTGGGGCGCCATTGGCAGCCTGGTCACGCTGATCATCTGGTGCGTGCTGTGGGAGATGGTGCTGGCGCCGCTGCATCCGGGCGGCTCCTGGGTGGTGCTGAAGGCGCTGCCGCTGCTGATTCCCCTGCATGGCGTGATCAAGCGCGACATCTACACGCTGCAGTGGACCTCGATGGTCATTCTGCTCTACTTCACCGAGGGCGTGGTGCGCGGCTATAGCGACATCGGCAGCCTGTCGGCCTGGCTGGGCTGGGGCGAGGCGCTGATCGTCTGCGTCTACTTCGTCTGCGCCGTCATGTATCTGCGGCCGTATAAAAAGGCGGCGAAGAAGATGGCCAAGGAACTGCTGGCCAAAGTCAACCAGACCAACCACTCCAAATGAACACCGCGCGCACCGATCTGCCGGCCTTCCTGGCGCGCTGCCGCGAGGTGGCGGGCGACGCCCATGTGCTGACCGACGCGGCCGACATGGCGCCCTTCCTCACCGATTGGCGCGGCCGCTTCACCGGCAAGGCCGCCGCCGTGCTGCGCCCTTCAACGGTCGAGCAGGTGGCGCAGTTGGTGCGGGCCTGCGCGCAATGGCGTGTGGCGCTGGTGCCACAGGGCGGCAAGACCGGCCTGGTGCTGGGCAGCGTGCCGGACGCCAGCGGCGACGCGGTCGTGCTGTCGCTGGCGCGGCTGAACCGGGTGCGCGCGATCGACGCGGTCAACCATACGATGACGGTGGACGCCGGCTGCATCCTGCAGCAGGTGCAGGAGGCGGCGGCCGAACAGGGCCGGCTGTTCCCGCTGTCGCTGGCGGCCGAGGGCAGTTGCACCATCGGCGGCAACCTGTCCACCAACGCCGGCGGCACGGCCGTGCTCCGCTACGGGAACACGCGCGAGCTGTGTCTGGGGCTGGAGGTGGTGACGGCGCAGGGAGAAATTTGGGACGGTCTGCGCGGTCTGCGCAAGGACAACACCGGCTACGACCTGCGCGACCTGTTCATCGGCGCCGAGGGCACGCTGGGCGTGATCACCGGCGCGGTGCTCAAGCTGTATCCGCAGCCGAAGGCCAGCATCACGGCGCTGGCGGCGCTGGACTCGCCGGCGCAGGCCTTGCAGCTGCTGACATTGATGCAGCAGCGCTGCGGCGCCAGCCTGACGGCCTTCGAGCTGATGTCGCGCTTTTGCCTGGACCTGGTCGGCAAGCACTTCCCGCAGCTGCCCAAGCCCTTCGCCCAGCCGCACGCGCAGTACGTGCTGCTGGAGCTGGCCAGCAGCGAATCGGAGCAGCACGCCGTCGGGCTGCTGGAAGAGGCCATCGGCGCGGCGCTGGACGCCGGCATCATCGAGGACGCGGCCGTGGCCAGCTCGGTGGCACAGTCCACCGGGCTGTGGCAGCTGCGCGAGCACATTCCGTTGGCGCAGGCGGCCGACGGCAAGAACATCAAGCATGATATTTCGCTCCCGGTGTCGCGCATCGCCGACTTCATCGCCGCTACCAGCCCGCAGCTGGACGCGGCCTTCCCCGGCTGCCAGTTGGTGTGCTTCGGCCATCTGGGCGACGGCAATCTGCACTTCAACGTGGCGCCGCCGGTAGGCATCTCCAACGAGGACTTCCTGGCCAATCAGGACAAGGTCAACCGCGTGGTACACGACAGCGTGATGCAATTCGGCGGTTCGATCTCGGCCGAACACGGCATCGGCGCGCTCAAACGCGACGAGCTGGCGCACTACAAGTCGCCGGTCGAGTTGAATATGATGCGGGCGATCAAAGCGGCGCTGGACCCGCTGGGCATCATGAATCCTGGGAAGATACTTTGATTTTGACGACGAGCTTAACGATGCTTTCAACAATGCGTTCGGCGATGCGTTCGACCATGCGTGCGACGATTCCGTCGACCTTGCGTTCGACCTTGCGTGGCCTGCTCGCGCTGACGCTGTGCGGCGCCGCCGCCACGGCTGGCGCGCAGACGGTCTACAAATGCACCGCCGACGGCAAAGTCACCTACACCGAAACACCATGCCAGAGCGGCACCAGCACCGTGCTGGCCGCGCCCGCCGCGCCCGCCCAATCACCCGAGGCTGCGGCGGCCGAGCTGACGCGCCAGCAGCGCCTGTCCAAGGAGCTGGAGCAGGACCGCCACCGCGCCGAGGCCAAGGACGCCCGCGACATGGACCGCGTGGCCCGCGCCGCCGACGCGCGCCAAGCCAAGTGCAACAAGCTTAAACTGAACAAGAAGTGGGCCGATGACGATTTGAAGGGCGCCCCAATCGGGCGCGTCGAATCGGCCCAACGCAAGGCCCGCCACGCCGCCGAGCAGCTGAAGCTCGGATGTCCCGGTTGATGCGGCCGGCCTCCCCCGCGAGCGCCCAGGCGAGCACTCAGCTAAACACTCAGGCGAGCACCCCGGCGCAGACGCCTGCGCAGGCGCGCGTGCAGGCCAAGTCCTGGCGCCAGCTGTCGCGCTGGCTGCTGTTCGGCGAATGGCGCGCGCATCCGCTGCGGACGATCACGGCCATCGCCGCCATCGCCGTCGGCATTTCGCTCGGCTTCGCCATCCACCTGATCAACGCCGCCGCCTTCAACGAGTTCACCTCGGCGATCAAGGGCCTGTCCGGCCTGGCCGACGTGCAGGTCAACGGCACCGAGCCGCTGTTCGACGAGCAGATCTACCCGCGCCTGGCGGAGCGGGCCGGCGTGGCCGTCGCCTCGCCGGTGCTGGAGATAGACGCCTCGGTGGCCGGCCAGCATAGCGCGCTGAAGATCCTCGGCGTCGATCCTTTCCGCGCCGGCTTCATCGCGCCCGACCTGCTCGGCGCGCCGCAGCCGGACAAGGTGTTCGACACGCTGGCCGACGACGCGCTGTTCCTGTCGCTGGCGGCGCAGCAGTGGTTGAAGGTGGGCGTGGGCGCCAACGTGGCGCTGCAAGCGGGCACCGGCACCATCCAGCTGCGTCTGGCCGGGCCGCTGCAACGGGCGCGTGCCGGCCAGCGCATCGGCGTGATGGACCTGGGCGCGGCGCAGTGGCGCTTCAACAAGCTGGGCAAGCTGTCGCGCGTCGACCTGAAACTGCGCGACGGCGTCAACCGCGACGCCTTCAAGGCCGCGCTGGCGCGCGAGCTGGAACTCGACTTCCCCGGCCGCTTCCGCGTCAGCCAGCCCAACGACGACGGACCAGAACAGCCGCAACGACGGCATGAGCCGCGCCTACCGCGTCAACTTGACGGTGCTGGCACTGGTGGCGCTGTTCACCGGCGCCTTCCTGGTGTTCTCGACGCAGGCGCTGTCGGTGATCCGCCGGCGCAGCCAGTTCGCCCTGCTGCGCGTGCTGGGCATGGAGCGCGGCCGCCTGCTGCGCCAGATTCTGCTGGAAGGCCTGAGCCTGGGCGTGGCCGGCTCGCTGATCGGCGTGGCCGCCGGCTACGCCATGGCCGCCGCCGCCCTGCGCTTCTTCGGCGGCGATTTGGGCGCCGGCTTCTTCTCCGGCGTCAGGCCCGAGGTGCAGTTCACGCCCGTGGCCGCCGCCGTCTACTTCGCGCTCGGCGTCGGCGTCGCGCTGCTCGGCTGCGCCGCGCCGGCCTTCGAGGCGGCGCGCGCCAAGCCGGCCGTTGCCCTCAAGTCCGGCACCGAGGAGGCGGCCATGGCCGGCCTGGCCAAGGTCTGGCCGGCGCTGCTGTGCATCGCCCTGGCCGCCGCGCTGACGCAGGCGCCGCCCATTTTCGAGCTGCCGCTGTTCGGCTACCTGTCCATCGCCCTTCTTTTAGTCGGCACCATCGCGCTGATGCCGCGCCTGGCCGCCATCGTGTTCCGCTACGCCCACCGCCGCTGGAGCGCCGCCACTGCCAACCGGCCGAACGCGCCGGCCGTGCTGTCGCTGACCCTGGCGCGGCTGGCCAACGCCTCCAGCCAGGCCGGCATCGCGCTGGGCGGCGTGCTGTCGAGCTTCAGCCTGATGGTGGCGATGGCCATCATGGTGGCCAGCTTCCGCGTTTCGCTGGACGACTGGCTGCAGCAAATTCTGCCGGCCGACCTGTACGCCCGCACCGCCAGCGCCGGCAGCACGGCCGGGCTGCGGCCGCCGGAACAGGCGCTCATCGCCGCCCTGCCCGGCGTGGCGCAAGCGTCCTTCCTGCGCGCCAAGGGGCTGTCGTTGGCGCCGAACCGACCCAACGTGGCGCTGATCGCCCGGGGCGGCATCGACCCGGCCGATCCCGGCAAGTCGCTGGCGATGGTCGGCGCCACGCTGGCGCCGGCCGCCTTCCAGGGCTTGAAGCCGGTGTGGATCTCCGAGGCGATGGTGGACCTGTACGGCATGCAGCCAGGCCAGCGCATCGAGCTGCCGCTGGCCGGCAAGCTGCATCCCTTCATCGTCGCGGGCGTGTGGCGCGACTACACGCGGCCGACCGGTTCGGTGCAGATGCAGCTGGCCGACTACCGCGCCATCACCGGCGACCTGGACGCCAGCGATTCGGCCATTTGGCTCAAGCCCGGCACCGAGGCGGCCGCTTTCGAGAAAAGCCTCAAGCAGCTGCCCTTCGGCGCTACGCTGGAGGTCAGCGTGCCGTCCGAGATCCGCGCCATGAGCATGAAGGTGTTCGACCGCAGCTTCGCCATCACCTACCTGCTGGAGGCGATCGCCATCGTCATCGGCCTGTTCGGCGTGGCCGCCACCTTCTCGGCGCAGACGCTGGCGCGCGCCAAGGAGTTCGGCATGCTGCGCCACATCGGCGTCACCCGGGGCCAGATCCTCGGCATTTTGGCCATCGAAGGCGGCGCGCTGACCGCGCTGGGCATCGCCACCGGCTTTGTGCTGGGCTGGGTCATCAGCCTGATTCTGGTCTTCATCATCAACCCGCAGTCCTTCCACTGGACCATGCAGCTGCACCTGCCGTGGCCGCTGCTGGCCACCGTGGCGGCGCTGCTGCTCACCGCCGCCGCACTGACGGCCCTGCTGTCGGGCCGCCAGGCGCTGTCCGGCGGGCCGATACGCGCAGTAAGGGAGGACTGGTAATGCGAGGACTGGCCATGCGCTTCACTTCACGACTCGCCGGACTGTGGGCGCCGCTGGCCGGCGCCCTCGCCCTGGCCCTGGTCTTGGCCCTCGTGCTGGCGCCGCTGCCGGCGCTCGCCGCGCCGCCGCAGTTCGCGGCGGTGACTCCGCTGGCCGCCCCGCTGAGCTTCCCGGCGGCCTACGGCGCCCACCCCGACTACAAAACCGAGTGGTGGTACGCCACCGGCTGGCTCACCACGGCCGACGGCAAAACGCTGGGCTACCAGGTCACCTTCTTCCGCAGCGCCACCGAGCACGACCGCGCCAACCCCAGCCAGTTCGCGCCCAAGCAGCTGATCATCGGCCACGCCGCGCTGTCCGATCCGGCCGTCGGCAAGCTGCTGCACGACCAGCGCAGCGCGCGCGAGGGCTTTGGCCTGGCCTACGCCAAGGTCGGCGACACCGACATCAAACTGGACGACTGGCGTATGCGGCGCGGCGCCGACGGCGTCTACGCCATCACGCTGGACACGCCGTCCTTCGCGCTGGCGCTGCGCCTGGCGCCCAGCCAACCGCTGCTGCTACAGGGCGAGGGCGGCTTTTCGCGCAAGGGTCCGCGCCCGGCCCAGGCCAGCTACTACTACAGCGCGCCACAGCTGACGACCACCGGCACCGTCACCCGTGGCGGCAAGGCGGAGGCGGTGAACGGCGTCACCTGGCTCGACCACGAGTGGTCCAGCCAGGTGCTGGACGCCGGCGCCACCGGCTGGGACTGGGTCGGCGCCAACCTGGCCGACGGCGGCGCCTTGATGGCTTTCCAGATCCGCAGCGCCACAGGTGGTAAACTACTGGGCGCACGCGACATGGCGCGACGCGGCGGGCAAGATCACGCAGTACGCGCCGGACCAGGTCAGCTTTACCGCGCAAAGGCGGTGGCGTTCGCCCCGCACCAATGCAGAGTATCCCGTCGCCACCCTGCTCACCACCGGCTCCACCGTGTGGGGCGTCACGCCTTTGCAGGACGACCAGGAGTTGGATTCGCGCCGTTCCACCGGCGCGGTGTATTGGGAGGGCGCGGTGACGCTCGCCCGCGACGGCGCGCCGGCCGGGCGCGCCTATCTGGAAATGACCGGCTATGTAAGTCCGATGAAATTATGAACACGCTCACAACTGAAACCGCCAACACGATGACCACTAGCACCACCGGCAGCACCCAGCAAGCAGCGGCGCCCAGCGCCGCCACGGACAAGCGCGAGGCGAAAAAGGGCAGCCTGGCCGCCTTCAAGCGCCGATGCCCTTCCTGCGACCCTACCGCCGCCAGTTCGCCATGGCCGGCGTGGCGCTGGTGGTGGCGGCCTGCTCCACGTTGGCGATTCCGGCCGCGTTCAAGCAGATGATCGACCTCGGCTTCGGCGGCGCCAACGGCGGCAAGAGCATCGAGCACGTCGACCTGGTGTTCCTCGCCCTGTTCGCCGTGGCCACCGTGCTGGCCCTGGCCACCGCCGCCCGCTTCTACACCGTGTCCTGGCTGGGCGAGCGGGTCACCGCCGACATCCGCAGCGCCGTCTACAGCCACGTCGTCACGCAAAGCCCCGAGTTCTTCGAGACCACGCAGACCGGCGAGGTGCTGTCGCGCATCACCACCGACACCACCCTGATCCAGGCCGTGGTCGGCACCAGCATCTCCATGGCGCTGCGCAACGTGCTGCTGTTCATCGGCGGCCTGGTGATGCTGTTCGTGACCAGCCCCAAGCTGTCGGCCATCATCATCGGCCTGCTGGTGCTGACGGTGCTGCCGATCGTGATGTTCGGCCGCCGCGTGCGCAAGCTGTCGCGCGACTCGCAGGACCGCATCGCCGACGCCTCGGCCATGGCCGGCGAGATCCTCAACGCCATGCCCACCGTGCAGGCCTTCACCCACGAAAAGATCGAGTCGGGCCGCTTCGGCGCCTCGGTCGAGGGCGCCTTCGCCACCGCCATGCGGCGCATCCGCGCCCGCGCCCTGCTGACCATGATCGCCATCGTGCTGGTGTTCGGCACCATCGTCTTCGTGCTGTGGCTGGGCGCCCACGCCGTGCTCGAGGGGACCATGACGGGCGGCGACCTGGGCCAGTTCATCCTCTACGCCTCCATCGTCGCCGGCGCCATCGGTGCGCTGTCCGAGGTGATGGGCGAGGCGCAGCGCGCCGCCGGCGCCACCGAGCGCCTGCTCGAGCTGATGTCGGTCAAATCGCAGATCCAGTCGCCGGCCGTGCCGCTGCCGCTGCCGCCGCGCGCCGCCAACGGCGCCGCGCTAACGCTGTCGGACGTCAGCTTCAGCTACCCGTCGCGGCCGGACACGGCGGCCCTGGGCCACCTGTCGCTCGACATCAAGCCGGGCGAGACGGTGGCCGTGGTCGGCCCCTCGGGCGCCGGCAAGACCACCCTGTTCCAGCTGTTCCTGCGCTTCTACGACCCGCAGAGCGGCAGCATCAAGCTCGACGGCGTCGACATCACCCAGCTCGAGCTGCACACCCTGCGCGACGCCATCGGCATCGTGCCGCAGGATACGGTGATCTTCTCGGCCGACGCGATGGAGAACATCCGCTACGGCCGCGCCGGCGCCAGCGACGCCGAAGTGATCCAGGCGGCCAAGCTGGCCGCCGCCCACGAGTTCATCGAGCGCCTGCCGCAGGGCTACCAGTCCTTCCTCGGCGAGCGCGGCGTGCGTTTGTCCGGCGGCCAGCGCCAGCGCATCGCCATCGCGCGCGCGTTGTTGAAGAACCCGCCGCTGCTGCTGCTCGACGAGGCCACCAGCGCGCTCGACGCCGAGTCCGAGCGCCTGGTGCAGACGGCGCTGGAGGCGGCCATGGTGGGCCGCACCACCGTCATCATCGCCCACCGCCTGGCCACGGTGCAGCGCGCCGACCGCATCATCGTCATGGAGGACGGCAAGATCGTCGAGACCGGCACCCACTCGTCGCTGGTGGCGCTGGGCGGCATCTACGCCAATTTGGCCGCGCTGCAGTTCCACAGCGTGCACGTGCAGCATTGAACCCCGGAGCGGCCCGAATGCAGCCAGCCCAAAAAAACCCAGCGGCCTAAATCTAGGGTCAGACCCTAGGGTCTGACCCTGGTTCTCCGCCTCTGGGCAGTTTCGGAGCCGCTGGCAGCAATCCCGCCAGCCCCATCCTATTGATCAACCGGAGCCCGCCATGAACGACGCCGACCTGCGCCAGCAATGCCACACCGTCCTGCCGGGCCACCGCCAGGCGACGCCGGCGCAGACCTTCGCCGCCATGGCCGCCTGGTGCGAGGCCAACGGCGTCGGCCACGACACCTACGGCGAGGGCGCGCTGATCCAGGAGTTCGAGCGCAAGGTGGCCGGCCTGCTCGGCTGCGAGGCGGCCACCTTCTGCATCACCGGCACCATGACCCAGGTGACGGCGCTGCGCCTGGCCTGCGCCGAGCGCGGCAGCCGGCTGGTGGCGCTGCACCCGACGGCGCACATCTTCCGCCACGAACGCGGCAACCACCAACTGCTCGACCATTTCCAGGCGCTGCAAATCGGCGACCAGCACCGCCCGTGGACGCTCGACGAACTGCGCGCCATCCCCGACCGGCTGGGCGCCGCCGCCATCGAGATCCCGGCGCGCGAGATCGGCGGCCAGTGCCCGAGCTGGCAGGAGCTCGACGAGATCAAGGACCACTGCCGCTCGCACAACATCCACCTGCACATGGACGGCGCCCGCCTGTGGGAGGCCGCCGCCGGCTACGGCCGCACTCCGCAGGAGATCGCCGCCGGCTTCGACTCGGTCTACGTCTCGCTGTACAAGGGCATAGGCGGCCTGGGCGGCGCCATGCTGGCCGGCCGCGCCGACTTCGTCGCCACGGCGCAGGAGTGGTTCCGCCGCCAGGGCGGCAACGTGGTGCACCGCACGCCCTACGTGGTGGCCGCCGCCATGCAGTTCGACGCCCGCCTGGCCGCCATGCCCGACTACTTCCGCCGCACCGAATGGCTGTACGAGCAGCTGCGCGGCTTGCCCCAGCTGGTGCCGAACCCGGCGCGGCCGCAGGCCAACATGCTGCACCTGCACCTGCCGGTGTCGCGCGAGCGCGCCAACGAAGTCCGCAACCGCATCGCCGCCGAACACGGCGTGTGGCTGTTCAACCGCGCCAACCACGGCGCCCTGGCCGGCCACAGCGTGGTCGAGCTCTACGTCGGCGACAACCTCTTGACCCTGGCCGACGCGCGCCTGCGCGAGATCCTGGCGCTGTGGGCCGCCGCGCTGTCCGCTCCCTGACCGCCCGGCGAGCTGCCAAGCCGCCCAACTAATCGAGCAGAAGCGGCCGCCAGCCGCTACACTGCGCCCCTTCTTCAGAATCCACAGAATCCACACCATGAGCTTCCACACCCTCGGCCTGATCGACCCCATCCAGCGCACCCTAGACGCGCTGGGCTACACGGAACCGACGCCGGTGCAGGCGCAGGCGATCCCCGCCGTGCTGGCCGGCCGCGACCTGATGGCCGCCGCCCAGACCGGCACCGGCAAGACCGCCGGCTTCGCCCTGCCCATCCTGCAGCGGCTGACCATGGACGGCGTGGTCGCGCCGCAGTCGGTGCGCTGCCTGGTGCTGGTGCCCACCCGCGAGCTGGCCGAGCAGGTCTACGACAGCTTCCGCCGCTACGGCGCCAGCCTGCCGCTGCGCTCCTACGTGGCCTACGGCGGCGTGGCGATCGAACCGCAGATCAGCAAGCTGCGCAAGGGCCTCGACGTGCTGGTGGCCACCCCCGGCCGCCTGCTCGACCTGTACGGCCAGGGCGTGCTCAACTTCGACTCGCTGCAGACGCTGGTGCTCGACGAGGCCGACCGCATGCTCGACCTTGGCTTCTCGCGCGAACTGAACGCCGTGTTCGACGCCCTGCCCAAGCAGCGCCAGACCCTGTTGTTCTCGGCCACCTTCTCCGACGCCATCCGCGCGCTGGCCGGCGGCCTGCTCAACAACCCGGTGCAGATCCAGGTCAGCCCGCGCAACACCGCCACCAAGACCGTCAAGCAGTGGCTGATCCCGACCGACAAGAAGCGCAAGCCGGAGCTGTTCCTGCACCTGCTCAAGCAGCGGTGCTGGGGCCAGGTGCTGGTGTTCGTCAAGACCCGCAAGGGCGTCGACGCGCTGGTCAAGATCCTGCTGGAGCAAGGCGTGGCGGCCGACGCCATCCACGGCGACAAGACCCAGCCGGCGCGCCTGCGCGCGCTGGACCGCTTCAAGACGGCGCAGGTGCAGGTGCTCGTCGCCACCGACGTGGCCGCGCGCGGGCTCGACATCGACGCCCTGCCGCAGGTGGTCAACTTCGACCTGCCCACCGTGGCCGAGGACTACATCCACCGCATCGGCCGCACCGGCCGCGCCGGCGCCGAGGGCGAGGCCGTCTCGCTGGTCTGCGCCGACGAGGTCGACCTGCTGGCCGAGATCGAAAAGCTGACCCGCCAGGTGATCCGCCGCGAGGAGGAGCCCGGCTTCGAGGCCGACCACCGCGTGCCGGCCACCGGCCCGGCCGGCGCCGCCGCCGCGGTGGCCGCCGCCGCAGCCAAGGAGGCGACCAGCAAGAAGAAGCGCGCCTTCACCGGGCCGCCCGGTGGCAAGGCCGCGCCGTCGGGCGGCAAAGCGATGCCGTCCGCTGGCAAAGCGGTGCCGTCCGGTGGTAAAGCGGCGCTTTCCGGCGGCCATCCCGGCCAGTCCAGCGCCACGCCGGTGGCCGGCCTGGGCGCCCCGGCGGCCAAGTCCGGCAAGTTCGGCGGCGGTGCGGGGGCCGGTGGTGGAGCGGCGCGGCGAGGTGGCCAAGCCGCCGGCGCACCGTTGCCGAAGGGCGCCGTGTTCGTCACCGCCGGCCGGGGCGCCAAGTCGACCGCCCGCGCGGCGGCCCAGCCGGCCGCGCGCAAGGCCGCCAAGCCCGGTGGGCGCGGCCGTTAAGCGAGCGTGCACTGACATTGGCGAACCCACCGGCTTGAATCGAGGGTCAGACCCTAGGGTCTGACCCTGGCTCTGCGCCGCTGGGTGGTTTGGACGCCGCCGGCACCTTGACCTTGCACCACGCCGCCACGAGGCGAGCCGAATGGCCGCCTGCTACAATCTACCCTTTCAAGACGCCCCCTGCGGCGCCAGTTCCACGTTGGAGTACCACATGCATCAATACCAGGATTTGATCAAAACCGTTCTTGAAACCGGCAGCTGGCAGAACAACCGCACCGGCATCCGCACGCTCAGCGTGCCCGGCGCGATGATGCGCTTCGACCTGCTCAACGACGGCTTTCCCGCCGTGACGACGAAGAAGCTGGCCTTCAAATCGGTGGTCGGCGAACTGTGCGCCTTCCTGCGCGCCTCGCGCAGCGCGGCCGACTTCCGCGCCCTCGGCTGCAAGGTGTGGGACCAGAACGCCAACGAAAACCAGCAGTGGCTGGACAACCCCTACCGCATGGGCGAGGATGACCTCGGCCCGGTCTACGGCGTGCAGTGGCGCGGCTGGCCCGGCTACAAGCTGATCGAGGCGGACCAGCCGGCGCAGATCGCCGACGCGCAGCTGAACGGCTTCCGCCTGGTCGCCCCCATCGACGACGAGGGCGTCAAGAAGGTTTTGCTCTACAAGGCCATCGACCAGCTGCGCGAGTGCCTGGACACCATCGTCAACAACCCGGGCAGCCGCCGCATCCTGTTCCACGGCTGGAACCCGGCCGACCTGGACGCCGTCGCCCTGCCCGCCTGCCATCTGCTGTACCAGTTCATCCCCAACGCCGGCACGCGCGAGCTGTCGCTCTGCCTCTACGTGCGCAGCAACGACATCGGCCTGGGCACGCCGTTCAACCTGGCCGAGGGCGCCGCCCTGCTGCATCTGGTGGCGCGCCTGACCGGCTACACGCCGCGCTGGTTCACCTACTTCATCGGCGACGCGCACATCTACGAAAACCATCTGGACATGGTCAAGGAACAGCTGACCCGCGCGCCCTTCCCGGCGCCGCAGTTCGTCATTTCCGACCGCGTGCCGGAATTCGCCAAGACCGGCAAGTACGAGCCGGAGTGGCTGGAGAAGATCGAGCCGTCGGACTTTTCGCTGGTGGGCTATCAGCACCATGCGCCGATTACGGCGCCGATGGCGGTGTAAACTCGCCTTTCGCACGCCGCTGCAGCAGTGTAAACGGGAGAAAAGATGCGCCCAGAAAAGTATCAAACGCACCTCGTTGACGCCTAGAACCTAATCGCAACCAGATGGATTGCGATTATCAACGCTGAAAATGCAGTTGACAGGGCAAGCCGGAGAAAGAAGATTTTCGAAAAAATCGCATCATTTTCTTTCTCTGAGGTGTCCGGAATCATGCAATTTGCGAGATTGCAAATTATCACTATCCCGAACAAAAGCACTGGGGAAACAATCATTCTGTTTCCGAAAATCGCAGGAAGCAGAACGGAAGCGAGCGAAATAATGCCCGCAAACATGGTGAATCCGCCCCACCAGCGATTTTTTGGACCATGAGCCATTATCTCTGCCTCCTGTGCTTTACAGCCCCGTAGGACATGTGATTGTTCATTCTATTTCCCGCTGTGCAGAGGAAAGTTTATTCCTGAACTGGCGAAGCTGCCGAGTTCAATAGTATTGCAAAAGAGATACTTCGCCTCGATTCTCGTCAAAGTGCGAGGAAGCACTCTCGTGTTGGCGTCTGAAATTGAGATGGCTCAATGAACAGGGGAAATGGCGCTGCTCAGCGAAGGCGCTATGTCAGTGTCATGGCAGTCATACAACCGCCGTCAGAAAGAGACCGACCGCGTACAGGACCAAGACCATGCAGAAGTGCGTCCTCTTTTTAGGCAGGCAGTCTAAAGAGGGCTGACTTCGCGACATGCCAACCTAGCCGTCTTGGCCGCCCCATCCGCACCGGAGCAGCCACGCCGGCCGGCCCGCCAGCCCGCCCGCTCCGTTGCCCGTTTCATCATGTTGTCATGTGAAGAACATAGCATGGATAGCTATTCTTTTAGGAGCTTCCATGACTTCCATTCTCTCGCGTCGCCGTTTCCTCTCGCAGGGCGGCATCCTGGTTGGCAGCACCGCGCTGTCCGGTTCCGCCTTGTTGAGCGGCTGCGGCGGCGACTCGTCGCCGGCCGCGCCGGCCGTCATCATCAGCGACAAGGACCGGCCCAAGCTGCTGTCCGGCATCCAGTTCGGCGACGTCACCTCGAACCAGGCCATCGTCTGGAGCCGCAGCGACCGCAACGCGCAGATGATCGTCGAGTACGACACCAGCGACAAGTTCAGCAACCCCAGCCGCATCGTCGGCCCCACCGCCACCGAGGCGACCGACTTCACCAGCCGCGTCGACCTGAGCGGCCTGCCGGCCGGCCAAACGCTCAACGTGCGCGTGCGCTACGTCGACCCGAGCGACAGCCGCATCGAGAGCGAAGTGCTGAGCGGCCAGTTCCGCACCGCGCCCGGCGCCGCCAGCACCAAGCCGGTGCGCTTCCACTGGAGCGGCGACAACGCCGGCCAGGGCTGGGGCATCAACACCGAATTCGGCGGCGTCAAGATCTACGAGGCGATGCGCAAGCGCGACCCGGACTTCTTCATCCACAGCGGCGACACCATCTACGCCGACGGCCCGATCAAGGCCGAGACCTTGGCCGAGAACGGCAAGATCTGGAAGAGCATCGTCACCGAGGAGGTCAGCAAGGTGGCCGAGACGCTCAAGGAGTTCCGTGGCCGCCACGCCTACAACACGCTGGACTTGAACTTCCGCAAGTTCGCCGCCCAGGTGCCGCAGCTGTGGCAGTGGGACGACCACGAGGTGGTCAACAACTACAACGGGGCGAAGGACCTGTCGGCCGACGCCCGCTACAAGGAGAAGAACGTGGCCACCCTGGCGGCGCGCGGCCAGCGCGCCTTCCTCGAGTACGCGCCGATGCGCTACTTCAAGCAGTCCGAGCCGCAGCGCATCTACCGCAGCGTCTCCTACGGCCCGCTGCTCGACGTGTTCGTGCTGGACATGCGCAGCTACCGGGGCCCGAACTCGGCCAACCGCCAAACGGTCGAGGACGCCAGCAGCGCCTACCTGGGCCCGGCGCAGATCGACTGGCTGATCGGCGAGCTGAAGGCGTCGAAGGCGGTGTGGAAGGTGATCGCGGCGGACATGCCGCTGAGCCTGTACGTGCCGGACGGCACCGAGGCCAACGGCGCCACCCGCTGGGAGGCCAGCGCCAACGGCGACGACGGCGCCGCCTCCGGCCGCGAGCTGGAGATCGCCCGCCTGCTCAAGGCCATCAAGGCCATCAAGAACGTCACCTGGATCACCGCCGACGTGCACTACTGCGCGGCGCACTACTACGACCCGGCCAAGGCCAGCTTCACCGACTTCGCGCCGTTCTGGGAATTCGTCGCCGGGCCGATGAACGCCGGCGCCTTCGGCCCGAACAAACTGGACATGACCTTCGGCCCGACCGAGGTGTTTTCCAAGGCGCCGAAGATCGCCAACTCCTCGCCGTTCGCCGGCTACCAGTTCTTCGGCGAAGTCACCATCGACCCGCAGTCGAAGGCGATGACGGTCGAGCTGCTGGACCTGGACGGCGTGTCGCAGTTCAAGAAGACCTTGGAGCCGCAGGCGGTCTAAGGGCCGAAGGCCCAGTCCAAAGCCTGGGCTGGCTGGCGCGGCTAGCGCGCCAGCCAGCCCAGGCTTTTACCGTCGGCGTTGTGGATGTACAGGCGCTGCGCCGTCTCGGTGGCGCCGGTGGTCAGCGGCGAGGCGCCGCTCGGTCCTGCAAATCGGCCGGCACGCTGTTTTCGTCCGCACTCAACGCGATGCCGTTGGCGAAGCCCAGCCCCTTGGCGACCACGCGCGGCGCCTTGCCCGCCGGGTCGTACCCCCGATGGCGTCGGCGACGATCTGCAATCAGCTCGCGACCGCCCCGCCACTACAACATCTTGTGCTTGCGCATCACCGCCTCGATACGCGGCCCGTCCTCAAGCACCTTGCGGTACAGCCAGGTGTAATGGTCCTTGGCCCAGAAATCCATCACCGTCTTGGCGCCGGCCTCGCCCAGCAACTCCCGGTCCGCCATGTACTCGCGATAGATCACCAGCAGGTGGTCGTAGTTGCCGGCCTCGTCGGACGATCCCTGCGGGTAGCCCACCGGTATGCTGGGATACATGGCGCGCAGCTCCTCGACGGCGGCGGCCCGTTGCGCGTGCGCGCTGACGTACCAATGCGTTTGCTCGTGCACGAAGGTCGACAACAACAGGTCGTCGCGGTCCAGGTGCCGGGTGTGCAGGGTCAGCACGGGATCGCTGTGCGGAATGACACCGGCCTCGATGTTGATCTTGCGCGTATACAGCCATTTTGACAGATCGTATGTCGACAGCAGGCCCTCCAACTGGGCTTTTGCCGCCAACTCCTTGGAACTGCCGTGGACGGCGACGATCTCCACATTGGCTTGGGCGGCCGCCAGCCTGGCGGCTAGGAGTATCGACAGGGTCAGCGCAAATCGCAACATCGGCAAACGTCCTTTCTGGTGGTTTAACTCAAATACAACACGGCGGGGCCGCCGCTTAAATGCCCAGCAAGGCGCGCAGGCGGGCCGGGTCGGCGCCGCCGTCGGCCCGCAGCGGCAGGAAGTGGCGCAGCTGCCACTGCTGCGTGCGGATGGCGTCCTTGGCCAGCGGCACGGTCCAGGGCGGATAGACACGCAGGGCGCGCTTGCCGCCGACGCCGCCGCGCGACATCACGCCCTTGGCCAGCAACACCTCGCGGTCGAAGACGAACTGGCCGTGCCGGCCGCCGGGGCCGGCCTCGGCCACGCTGACCACCACCACGTCGACGCCGTCGGCGCCGTCCAGCGGGGCGATCTCGGCCTGCGGCGTCGGCCGTTTCCAAATCGTCACGAACTGGCCGATCTTGGTCGGCGTGGTCTTGGCGACGCGGAACGCCACCGACAAGCCCGCCAACCCCAGCCGGCAGGCGCCGTACTCGGCGCTCTCGGCCTCGCGCGCCGGCGCGGCGCTGCTGGCCAGGCCGGCGTCGCGGTAGGCGCCGGCCAGCGCCGCCACCAGCTGCGCCGGCAACGCGCCTCGCGCCGGATCGGCGAATTCCCCGGCCTCGCCCACAACATCTGTACTATTACCCATATCTATACTTCAACCTCTATTCCATAAACCGGCTGCATACTGGCTGCTCTGTGTTTCGCATTATTGCATTAAACTTAATTTGCCACAGAACATACGCCACCGCCGCGCCACGCCGGCCCACCGGCCGCGCCGATTTCGCCGATAATATCGGCGACCACCGCCCGCCCCCGTTGGCGCGGCGCCCGCAATTGCTTTGGAAACAATATGACCCAATTGACCATCATCGTCGCCATGGACACCCAGCGCGGCATCGGCATCGACAACACCCTGCCGTGGAAGCTGCCGGAGGACATGGCGCACTTCAAGCGCGTCACCACCGGCCACCCCATCGTCATGGGCCGCAAGACTTTCGACTCGATCGGCCGGCCGCTGCCGGGCCGGCGCAACATCGTCATCACGCGCAACCCGGACTGGCGCCACGACGGCGTCGAGACGGCGTCGTCGGTCGAGGCCGCCGTCGCCCTGGTGGCCGGACAGCAAGCCTTCATCATCGGTGGCGCCGACATCTACCGCCAGGCGATGGCCGTGGCCGACCAACTGATCGTCACCGAGGTCAAGCGGTCCTACGCTTGCGACGCCTTCTTCCCGGCCATCGACTCCGCCCAGTGGCAGGAGGCCTCGCGCGAGCAGCTCACCTCGGCGACCGCCGGCCTGGAGTACGCCTTCGTCACCTGGCGCCGCCAGCCCGCACCGGCGGCGTAAGCCCGAGCGTCCGCCCGGCCGCGCCGGCCGCCGCCCGGGGCCGGACCACCGGCGGCGGCGCCGTCCGCGCCGCCGCTGCTCCGTCGAGTTTGAACACGCCGACCACCTGGCTCAGCGTATCGGCCTGCGACTGCAGCGCGCCGGCCGCCGCCGAGGCCTCCTCCACCAGCGCCACGTTCCGCTGGGTGATGGCGTCCATCTGGCCGATCGCGCCGTTGATCTGCTCCAGGCCGGCGGTCTGCTCCTGGCTGGCGTGGGTGATTTCGCCCATGATGTCGGTCACGCGCTGGATGCTGCTGACGATCTCCTGCATCGTCGCGCCGGCCTGGTCGACCAGCCTGGCGCCGCTGCCGACCTTGTCGACCGAGTCGCCGATCAGCTCCTTGATCTCCTTGGCCGCGCCGGCGCTGCGCTGCGCCAGGTTGCGCACCTCGGACGCCACCACCGCGAAGCCGCGGCCCTGCTCGCCGGCGCGGGCCGCCTCCACCGCCGCGTTCAGCGCCAAAATATTCGTCTGGAAGGCGATGCCGTCGATCACGCCGATGATGTCGACGATCTTCTTGGACGAGTCGTGGATCGAGCCCATGGTCTCGACCACCTGCGCCACCACCGCGCCGCCCTTGACCGCCACCGCCGAGGCCGACTGCGCCAGTTGGTTGGCCTGGCGCGCGTTGTCGGCGTTCTGCTTGACGGTGCCGGTCAGCTGCTCCATCGCCGTGGCGGTCCGCTCCAGCGAGCCGGCCTGGTCGCCGGTGCGGCGCGACAGGTCCAGGTTGCCGGCCGCGATCTCGCCCGAGGCGGCGGCGATGGTGCCGGTGCTGCCGCGCACCTCGTGGACGATGCCGGCCAGCTTGCCGCGCATCCGGTCCAGCGCCGTCAACAGGGCGCCGATCTCGTTGCCGCTGCGCGCCTCGGCGGAGCCGCTCAGGTCGCCTTCGGCCACCCGGCTGGCGATCGCCATGGCCTGCCGCAGCGGCGCCGAGATCGACACCAGCAGCAGCCAGCCCACCGCCACGCCCAACACCAGGCCCAGGGCCAGCACCAGGAACATGGCGTAGGCGGTCGCCTGCAGGTTGGCGCCGACCTCGGCCTCGTTGGCCTTGGCCTTCTCGACGTCGAACTCGGCCAGCGCCTTGAGCGCCACGTCGCCCACCCGATAGGACGGGTTGATCCGCTGGATCAGCACCGTCTCGGCCTCGTCCCACTGGTTGGCGCTGATCGCCGCGCCGGCCGCGCGGATCGCCTCGAGTCCCAGGCCGGCGCTGTCGGCCCGCCATTTCTCGGCCAGCCGCCGCTCCTCCGCGCCGCCCAGCATGGCCAGGTAGGCGTCCCAGCGCTTGGCGGTGCGCGCCGCGAGCGTGTCGATCTGCTCGAAATGCAGCGCCAGCGGATGGTCGTGCAGCTTGGACCAGGCCAGCTCCGGATTGTGCTGCAGGGCCTGCAGGATCTGGCTGCGGCTCAGCTCCATGTCGAGCCGGATGGCGGTCTGCTCCGCGCTTTTCCTCTGGTCCTTGAGCGTGACGTCCTTGACCAGCGCGACCGAATGGCCGGCGCTGTAGATGCCCATCACCCCGTTGGCCAGCATCAGCGCGAGCAACACGCCGAGCGCGACCACGACCAGGGTCTTGATTTTCAGATTGGCGAACATGGCTTGCTCCTTGCCGGTTGGCGCTGCTGGTGCGGAGAGGAAATTGACGCGGCGGACCAAACTACGATACGAGAATTCGGTCGGGACGATTCTCTCCGAATCCCACATCGGCATCCGGGTTGAACTGGAGCAAATTTCTATGCGGCAAAAATCCAACACCGTCGACCTTGCCCCGGCCGCGCCTGGCGGCGCCGCGCCGGCCGATTCGATTCAATTCATCGTCAGCCGGCGCAAAAAGCCCTACAATTGCGACGCGTGCCACCCGGCCGCCGAATTTCAACCCAGTTCAACCCAGTTAACTCATTCAAGGATTCAATAGCCCATGTCAGGAGACGGTTTTCACGTTCACGGCCCGCACGACCACGCGGTGGAGCACGCCGCCCACGGCGGCGACGGTTTTTCCAGCAACATCGCCGTCATGACGGCGATCCTCGCCACCGTCGGCGCCATGTTCGGCTACCAGGGCGGCGCCACGCAGAACGACGCGGCGCTGTTCAAGAACAACGCGGCGATCGACAAGACGCAGGCGGCCAACAGCTGGAACTACTACCAGGCCAAGTCGAACAAGCAGAACCTGGCCGAGCTGGCCGCCACCCTGCCCGGCGTCGACCCGGAGAAGTACCGCGCCGACGTGGCCCGCTACAAGGGCGAGAAGGAAGACATCAAGAAGGAGGCCGAGAAGTGGGAGGCCTCCTCGACCGAGTGGAACCACAAGTCTGACGTGGCGATGCACCAGCACCACCAGTGGGCGCTGGCCACCACCGCCGAGCAGATCGCCATCTCGCTGGCCGCCATCACCCTGCTCACGCGCAAGAAGTGGCTGCAGGGCGCGGCCTACGGCGTGGCCGGCGTCGGCATCGCGCTGGGCGCCTTCGCCTGGCTGCACGTCGATCCGATAGCCGCGTTGATGCTGAAACTGGGCGCCGGCGCGGCCGGCCATTAGACTCAAAGGCCGCGCCCCGGGCCGCTGGCATGCTCCGAAGGCGGCTGTCATCGCCGCGTCACACCGCTGCCACACTATGCTGGGTTGTCGTTTGTAAATTACCGTACGATTTTTTACCAGATCGGCGGCATTTCTGCGAGAATCCCGTTCTTATTTTTTTTTGGCGCCGTTGCGCCCTGCCCGCCCCGCCAAGCTATGGCCAGGGGCGGTCTTCTTTTCTGGAGACAGCATGAAATTTCGTTTCCCCATCGTCATCATCGACGAGGATTTCCGTTCTGAAAATACGTCCGGCCTGGGCATCCGCGCCCTGGCCGCCGCGATGGAAAAAGAAGGCATGGAAGTGCTGGGCGTAACCAGTTACGGCGACCTGTCGCAGTTCGCCCAGCAGCAGTCGCGCGCCTCGGCGTTCGTGCTGTCGATCGACGACGAGGAGTTCGGCGCCGGCTCGGTCGAGGAGACCGACCACGCCCTGAAGTCGCTGCGCGCCTTCGTCGAGGAAATCCGCTACAAGAACGCCGACATCCCGATCTATCTGTACGGTGAAACGCGCACCTCGCGCCACATCCCCAACGACATCCTGCGCGAGCTGCACGGCTTCATCCACATGTTCGAGGACACGCCCGAGTTCGTCGCCCGCCACATCATCCGCGAGGCCAAGTCCTACCTGGACGGCCTGTCGCCGCCCTTCTTCCGCGCCCTGGTGCACTACGCCAACGACGGCTCCTACTCCTGGCACTGCCCCGGCCACTCGGGCGGCGTGGCCTTCCTGAAGTCGCCGATCGGCCAGATGTTCCACCAGTTCTTCGGCGAGAACATGCTGCGCGCCGACGTCTGCAACGCCGTCGAGGAACTCGGCCAGCTGCTCGACCACACCGGCCCCATCGCCGCCTCCGAACGCAACGCGGCGCGCATCTTCAACGCCGACCATTGCTATTTCGTCACCAACGGCACCTCGACCTCGAACAAGATGGTCTGGCACTCGACGGTGGCGCCGGGCGACATCGTCGTGGTCGACCGCAACTGCCACAAGTCGATCCTGCACTCGATCATCATGTGCGGCGCCATCCCCGTCTTCCTGATGCCGACCCGCAACCACCTGGGCATCATCGGTCCGATCCCGCTGGAGGAGTTCACGCCGGAAAGCATCGCCCGCAAGATCGAGGCCAACCCCTTCGCCCGCGAGGCCGTCAACAAGAAGCCGCGCATTTTGACCATCACCCAGTCGACCTACGACGGCGTGATCTACAACGTCGAGACCCTGCGCGAAATGCTTGACGGCAAGATCGACACCCTGCACTTCGACGAGGCCTGGCTGCCGCACGCCACCTTCCACGATTTCTACAAGGACATGCACGCCATCGGCAAGGACCGTCCGCGCGCCAAGGAGTCGATGATCTTCTCGACCCAGTCGACGCACAAGCTGCTCGCCGGCCTGTCGCAGGCCTCGCAGATCCTGGTGCGCGAGTCGGACTCGGTCAAGCTCGACCTGGACGCCTTCAACGAGGCCTACCTGATGCACACCTCGACCTCGCCGCAATACTCGATCATCGCCTCCTGCGACGTCGCCGCCGCCATGATGGAAGCGCCGGGCGGCACCGCCCTGGTGGAGGAATCGATCATCGAGGCGCTCGACTTCCGCCGCGCCATGAAGAAGATCGACAAGGAATGGGGCAAGGACTGGTGGTTCCAGGTGTGGGGACCGAACAGCTTCGCCGAGGAAGGCATCGGCTCGCGCGAGGATTGGATGATCCACGCCGACGACGACTGGCACGGCTTCGGCAAGCTGGCGCCGGGCTTCAACATGCTCGACCCGATCAAGGCGACCATCGTCAACCCGGGCCTGTCGCTCGACGGCAAGTTCGGCGAGACCGGCATCCCGGCGTCGATCGTCACCAAGTACCTGGCCGAGCACGGCGTCATCATCGAGAAGTGCGGCCTGTATTCCTTCTTCATCATGTTCACCATCGGCATCACCAAGGGCCGCTGGAACACCCTGTTGACGGCGCTGCAGCAGTTCAAGGACGACTACGACAAGAACCAGCCGATGTGGCGCATCCTGCCCGAGTTCGCGGCGGCCAACCCGCGCTACGAGAAGATGGGCCTGCGCGACCTGTGCCAGCAGATCCACGACTTCTACAAGGCCTACGACGTGGCGCGCCTGACCACCGAGATGTACCTGTCGGACATGGTCCCGGCGATGAAGCCGTCGGACGCCTTCGCCAAGATGGCGCACCGCGAAATCGAGCGGGTCGCCATCGACGAGCTGGAGGGCCGCATCACCTCGATCCTGCTGACGCCGTATCCACCGGGCATTCCGCTGCTGATCCCGGGCGAGCGCTTCAACAAGACCATCGTCGACTACCTGCGCTTCGCACGCGACTTCAACGAGCGCTTCCCCGGCTTCGAGACGGACGTGCACGGCCTGGTCAAGCGCGAGGTGGACGGCAAGCGCGGCTACTTCGTCGACTGCGTCAAGCAGTAAGCGCGACGCCGCCGGCCTCACCCCGCAAGCAAGGGGTGAAAGCGGCGGCGCCCGCGCCCTACTGCGCCGCGCCCGGGCCGATCGGGGGTCAATCGGGGCGAGGCTTGATGCCGAATCAAGCCCATACCAGGCGCCCTGCGGTATAGTCGCCCGATGAACTGGCTCAGCGACCGATTCGAACTATCCCACGGCGCCGGCGCGCCCACTTTGCGCCCGATGGAGGGCCTGCGCGGCCTGGCCGTGCTGCTGGTGTTCCTGGTCCACTACACCACGCTGGCCGCGCCGTGGCAGGACGGCGGCTCGGCCTCCGCGCTGCTGGCGCGCCTGCTGCACCTGGCCGGCAACAGCGGCGTCGACCTGTTCTTCGTCCTCAGCGGCTACCTGATCTACGGTTCCCTGATCGCCCGCCGCCAGGCCTTCCTGCCCTTCATGCGGCGCCGCCTGCTGCGCATCTACCCAACCTACGGCGCCGTGTTCCTGCTGTATCTGGCGCTGTCGCTGGCCTTCCCCGCCGAGAGCAAAATTCCGCCGGCGGCGCCGGACGCCGCGCTCTACCTGCTACAAAACCTGCTGCTGCTCGCCCCGCTGCTCGGCGAGCCGCCGCTGATCACCGTCTCCTGGTCGCTCAGCTACGAGCTGTTCTACTACCTTGCGACGCCGCTGCTGATCGCCGCCTTCGGCCTGCGCCGGCGACGCCGCCGCTGGCGCGTCGCCTTCCTGTTCACCGTCGCCGCAGCCATCGTCGCCGGCTACCTCGCCCTCGGCGCCCCGCTGCGCTCGATGATGTTCATCGCCGGCGCCCTGCTGCACGAGGCGCGCGGCCATCTGCGCGAGGTGGGCGGCGGCCTGCGCCTGCCCAACGAGGGGCTGTCGCTGGCGGCGCTGGCCGGCGCGCTGGCCCTCCTCGTCCTGCCGCTGGCCGCGCCGCTGAAGATAGCCGCACTGGGCGCCGCGCTGTTCCTGTTGTGCCTGTGCTGCTTCGAGCGGCCGCAGGGCTGGCTCGGGCGCGTGTTCTGCTGCGCGCCGCTGCGCTGGCTGGGCAATATGAGCTACTCCTACTACCTGCTGCACGGCCTGCTGCTCAAGGCCGCCTTCGCCGCGCTGGCCCGCCTGCCGCAGCCCTCTCCGGGGCCGCTGCTGTTCTGGGGCGCGCTGCCGTTGCTGCTGGCCGTCACGCTGGCCGGCGCCGCCGCGCTGTTCTTGCTGGTCGAGCGGCCGCTGTCGCTGGCGCCGCGCCGCGCCCCGGTTCTTGCCGGTCGGGCGTAGGGCGTTCCCGCCGACAACCGCGGGCCCACGCAACCCCGTTCGCCGCCGTGCGGCCGACGCCCAATCGGGCGAAATCCACCCCGTAAGACTATGCCTACAAGCAATAGATGCGTTGTGGAAATATGACGTTTCCCAAAAATAATGTTCGTTTTATATATGATAAGTTCATGCAACGTCGCCTAAAACGCACTCAACAACGCCAAACAGCGAGGTGTTGCGGCACACGATTGAAGCACGAAAAAATCGCGGAAAAGCGAACCGAACTACAATCGGCGCAGTTTCTAACCGCTAAGGAAATAGATGAAATTCGGAAAATTCAGGCTCGCCGGGACGGGCCTCCCGCTACTGCTTCTGGCCGCCTGCGGCGGCGACAACAGCATTCCGGACCAGGCCGCCGCCGCGCCGCCGCAGCTGCTCGCCGGCGGCATCGGCATCGGCACGGCGGCGCGGATGGCGCCGTCCGCCGCCGCCCGCTTCCTCGGCCAGGCCAGCTTCGGCCCGACCAGCGCCGCTATCGCCGATGTCGGCGCGCGCGGCGCCGACGCCTGGCTCAGCAGCGAGTTCGCCAAGCCGCAGAGCAGTCACCGCGCCACCTACAACGCCACACGGGCGACGATCGCGCCGGGCAACAAATCGGGCCAGGATCTGTTCCTCGAGACCTTTTGGCAGCAGGCCGCCCAGGGCGACGACCAGCTGCGCCAACGCGTCAAGTTCGCCCTGTCGGAGATCTTCGTCGTGTCCTTGGTCGATAGCGGCGTCGGCGACTTGCCGCGCGGCGTGGCCGGCTACTATGACATGCTGGGCAAGCACGCCTTCGGCAATTTCCGCGCGCTGTTGCAGGACGTCGCCCTGCACCCGATGATGGGCCGCTACCTGAGCCACCTGGGCAACCAGCGCGAGGCCGGCGAGCGCCTGCCCGACGAGAACTTCGCCCGCGAGATCATGCAGCTGATGAGCATCGGCCTGCACCAGCTGAACCAGGACGGCAGCCCGCGCACGCAGAACGGCGCACCGATCGAAACCTACAACCACGACGACGTCGCCGGCTTGGCCAAGGTGTTCACCGGTTGGAGCTGGGCCGGCCCGGACGCCAGCAACAACCGCTTCTACGGCGGCGTGCCCGATCCGGACCGCGACTGGAAGCCGATGCAGCTGTACCCGCGCTTCCACTCCACCAGCGAGAAGCACTTCCTCGGCGTCAGCCTGAGCAGCGGCGGCAGCGGCGAGGCCGAGCTCAAGCTGGCCCTCGACACGCTGTTCAACCATCCCAACGTCGGCCCCTTCTTCGGCCGCCAGTTGATCCAGCGCCTGGTCAGCAGCAACCCCAGCCCCGGCTACGTCAGCCGGGTCGCCGCCGCCTTCGCCAACAACGGCAAGGGCGTGCGCGGCGACATGAAGGCGGTGCTGCGCGCCGTGCTGCTCGACCCGGAGGCGCGGCAGAACTTCGCCCTGCGCGCCGGCAAGCTGCGCGAGCCGGTGCTGCGCCTGGTCAACTGGATGCGCGCCTTCGAGGCCCACTCGGTGTCGGGGCGCTACCAGATCCCGCAGCAGGACGATCCGCTGTCCGGCCTGGGCCAAACGGCGATGCGCTCGCCGTCGGTGTTCAACTTCTTCCGCCCCTCGTACTCGCCGCCCAACACCAGCATCGCTGCGGCCGGCCTGGTGGCGCCGGAGATGCAGATCACCGCCGAGCCGTCGGTGACCGGCTACCTGAACCTGATGCAGGACGTGGTGCCGAACGGCGTCGGCTACGGCCGCGACGTGCAGGCCGGCTACGCCGCCGAGCTGAAACTGGCCGCCGCGCCGGCCGCGCTGGTCGACCGCGTCAACCTGCTGCTGATGAACGGCGCCATGACGGCCGCGCTGCGCGGCCAGATCCTGGCCGCCGTCAACAGCGTGCCGCTGCCCGCCGCCACCGCCGGCAACGCCGCCGTCGTCGCCCGCGCCCAGCGCAACCGCGTCCACCTCGCCGTCTACCTGTCGATGGCTTCGCCCGAATACCTGGTTCAAAAATAAGGACACCGAGATGAACGACCACCACCAATCGCGCCGCCGCTTTCTCGGCTCCATGCTGACCCTGGCCGGCGGCAGCGCCGCACCCTTCGCCATCAACCTGGCGGCGATGGGCAACGCCGCCGCCGAGGGCGCCGGCGACTACAAGGCCGTCGTCTGCCTGTTCCTCAACGGCGGCAACGACCACGCCAACACCGTGCTGGCCACCGACAGCGCCTCCTGGAGCGAATACACGCGCATCCGCACCACCGCCGACGCCGGCTCGATCGCCCTGCCCGCCGTCGGCGCGCCGCGCGGCGTGCTGCCGATCGTCCCGGCCGGCGGCCACGCCGGCCGCAGCTTCGCCCTGCACCCCAGCATGGCGCCGCTGAAGGATCTGTTCGACCAGGGCCGCGCCGCCGTGGTGGCCAACGTCGGCACCCTGGTGGTCCCCACCACCAAGCTGCAGTATCAGAACCACGCCGTGGCGCTGCCGCCCAAGCTGTTCTCGCACAACGACCAGCAGTCGATGTGGCAGTCGTACAAGCCGGAGGGCGCCAGCTTCGGCTGGGGCGGCCGCATGGGCGACATGCTCGCCGCCGGCAACGGCAACGCCACCTTCACCTGCATCTCGGCCGCCGGCAACGCCGTCTTCCTCAGCGGCCGCGAGATCCGCCAATACCAGATCAGCGCCGCCGGCGCGGTCCCGGTGCGCAATCTCGCCGGCGCCCTGTTCGGCGCGCCGGCCGCCGCCAACCCGCTGCGCGCCATCGCCAGCGGCGAGCGCAGCGAGATGTTCGAGCGCGAGCACGCCGCCGTGGTCGGCCGCGCCATCGCCTCGCAGTCGGTGCTGGGCGGCGCCATGCTGGCCGCCGGGCCGGCCGGCGTGCCCAACCCGACGCCCTTCGTCAACCCCGCAACCGGCGCCGCCAGCGTCAACGGCCTGGCGGTGCAGCTGCAAACGGTGGCGCGCATCATCGGCGGCCGCACGGCGCTGGGCGCGCGGCGCCAGGTGTTCTACGTCAGCCTGGGCGGTTTCGACAGCCACGACAACCAGCGCGTGGTGCAGGCCGACCTGCTCGGCCGCCTGGCCCACGCGCTGGCCTACTTCGACGGCGCGCTGGCCGCGCTGCAGGGCGCCGACCTGCGCAAGCAGGTCACCACCTTCACCGCCTCCGACTTCGGCCGCACCTTCACCAGCAACGGCGACGGCACCGACCACGGCTGGGGCTCCCACCATTTCGTCGTCGGCGGCGCCGTCAAGGGGCGGCAGATCTACGGCGCCTTCCCGGTCAGCGGCCTCAAACATGATCTGGACATCGGCTCCGGCGCGCTGCTGCCGACCATCTCGGTCGACCAGTACGGCGCCACCCTGGCCGGCTGGTTCGGCCTGTCGGCCACGCAGATCGCCGACGTGTTCCCGCACATCGGCAACTTCAGCCAGCGCGACCTGGGCTTCATGTCCTGAACCAGGGAGGCGGCCGGCGCGGCGCCGGCCTAGCCGGCCACGCCCAGCGTCAGCGTCACCACGTAGCCGTCGCTGGCGTTGCCGCTGACGGCGGCCATTTGCAGCGTGGTGCCGTCGCCGAACACGTTGTCGCTGGTGTAGCTGATCTGCGCCAGGTTGCGCACGCTGCTGCTGTAGCCGGCCGTGGCGTAGACCTCGTTGAGGGTCGCCATGGGGAAGGTGAACTGCGAGGTCTTGACGCGGTTGGCCGCGCTGGCGCTCTTGGCCAGCGTCGGATAGACCTCGAAGTGCACGTGCGGCATGCGCCCGGCGTAGCAGCCGGGGAAGATGGTGCTGAAGCTGACGTTGCCGCCGCTGTCGGCCTCCTGCACGCCGCGCAGGTAGTTCTGTCCCGTCACGCCGCTCGAGTACAGCGAGTACTGGCCGTCGCGGTCGCAGTGCCACAGGTAGACGGTGTAACCGGCCAGCGCGCTGCAACCGCCGCTGGCGTTGACGATCTGTAGCTTGATCGTCAAGGGCACGCCGGCCGCCACGCCGCTGGCGCCGCCGAAGCTGCTGCGGATGTCGCTGCGCACCACGCCGGTCTGGTTCAACACATTGGCCACGCCGCTGCCGTTGCTGTTGCTGCCGTCGGCCGGATACGGCCCGCCGGTCTCCTCCGGGATCACCGCGCAGGCGCCGGTGGTCGGCGTGGTCGGCGTGTTCGGCGTGTTCGGCGTGGGCGGGATGGTCGGCGCGGTCGTCGCGCCGCTGGTGCTGGTGTCGGCCGTCGCGCCGCCCGAACCGCCGCAGCCCAGCATCGGCAACGCGCCGGCGCCGGCCAGCAGCCAGCGCAGCGACCGGCGCCGGTTGGCCGCCAGCTTCAGCATGGCGTCCAGGTCGGCCGCCAGGCCGTGTTGATGGTCGGCGTGGCCGTCGTGCCGGGCGTCGTGTTGTGCGTCCATAAAACTCCAATCAAATAAATAGCGCCGCCCCTGCGGCGCCTGGGTACATTCGCGCCTGCTTAAACGCTGGTGTTGATCAGGTTGCCGCTGCTGCCGGCGCCACTCAAATTGTTCGACAAGGCCCGCAGAAAGCTGGCCAGCTTGCTGTTGGAGTCGCTGCTGTCGCCGCTACCCAGCTTGTCGAGCAGGTTCTTGAACGAGTTCTCCAGCGTGCTGGTGGTGTCGCTGCCCGCGCTGCCATCGGTCGCGTCGGTGCTGCCGGTGCCGCTACTGCTGGTACCGCCGCTGCCGCCAAGCTTAGCGATCAGGCTTTGCAGATCCGATTCCAGGCGGCCTGGGCCGCCGCTGCCGCCCGCGCCGCCGCCCTGCCCCTGCGCCTCGCCGTACGGCGGCGCCGCCGAGCTCTCGCTGCCTTGGGCGTGCAAGGCGCCCATCAGATCCTGCAAAAAACTACCCAGCGCCTGCGCGCCGCTCTGCGTCGTGCCGCTGGCGTCGCTGGCGCCGGCATCGCTCGTCGTGGCCGAGCTGGCGGCGCTGCCGCTGGAGTCGCCCACGCCGATCTGCTGCAAAGCGCTGGCGATTGCGGCGACCAAGCCGCCGCCCTCCGGCCGCCGGTGGTGGCCGGCGCCGCGCGCGGCCTCGGTGCCGTTGCTGTCGGTGCTGCCGCTGGTACGTGTGCTACTGCTCAAAAAACTCAACTGGCTGGTGGCGCTGCTCGAATTGATGGCGCTGATCGACATGGTGCTCTCCGTGGTGGGTGGGTGAAAAA
The DNA here is from genome assembly GCF_029834475.1 of Rugamonas sp. DEMB1. Lineage (GTDB taxonomy): Bacteria > Pseudomonadota > Gammaproteobacteria > Burkholderiales > Burkholderiaceae_D > Rugamonas > Rugamonas rubra. Next base: position 3,330,139 of record NZ_CP122407.1, read on the forward strand.
TAGTGCCCGCCGCATGCCGCCGCTTCAGGGGCGCGGTGGATGGCGCGGCGCCTCGTCGGCCTGCTGCCTGCGCTGCTCCGGCGTCAGCAAGGCCAACAGCTTCTGCTCGGTGCGCACCTGCTGCAACATGATGTTGGCGTGGGCCTGGCCGGCCGCCTGGGCCAGCGCGGCCGCCTTGGCGTCGTCGAACGGCACGGCGGCACCCAGCGCGCGCAAGCCCTCGTGCGCCTTCCTGGCGCTCTTTTCCTGCTCGCGCAAGTACGGCACCTGGGCGTGCAGCAGCGCGAACACCTTGTCCTGCTGCGCCTCGCTCAGCTCCAGACCGCGCAGGAACGGCGGTGCGCCGAGCATGCCGGCCGGGCCGAACGGCGGCCGGCCCATGCCGGGCGGCGCGTTGCGCTCGCCGTCGGCGCCAGGCGGCGCCATGCCGGGGCCGCGCGGCGCCTCGGCGGCGCGGGCGGACGCGCGGCCGCCGTGGGCCGGGCCGTCCACATCGTCCTTGGCGGCGCCGGCGCCGCCCTGCATGCCCGCCAGGGAGAGTGCGGCGACCAGCAGCAGCGCGGCCTTGCCGGCGGATTGACGTGGTGGGAGGAGCTTCATGGCGGGTATCCTTGGTGTGTTGTTGGAGTGGCCATTGTCCGAGCCGGCCATGTAAAGCGCCGTAAACGCAAGGTAAATCCGCGTAAAGACGCGGCGCTGCCGACGGTGTAAAAGCGGGTAAATCGGCGCTGGCGGCCACCCCGGTTTTGCTATGATGGCCGCATCGACACGGGAACAAAGCGCTGCAATGAGCAAGGTACTGCTGATAGACGACGACATCGAACTGGTGGGCATGTTCCAGGAATACCTGGAACAGGAAGGTTTCGAGGTCAAGGCCGTGCACGACGGCGTGGCCGGCACCGCAGAGGCCTTCACCGGGCTGTACGCCATCGCCATCCTCGACGTCATGATGCCGCGCATGAACGGCCTGGAGACGCTGCGCCGCATCCGCGCCAGCAGCCAGTTGCCGATCCTGATGCTGACCGGGCGCGGCGACGACACCGACCGCATCGTCGGCCTCGAACTGGGCGCCGACGACTATGTCGCCAAGCCCTGCACGCCGCGCGAGCTGACCGCGCGCATCCGCGCCATCCTGCGCCGCGCCCAGGGCGCGCCGCTCGACGCCTCGGCCGCCGCCGCCCTGAGCGTCGGCCAGCTGACCATGTGGCCCGGGCAGCGCCGCGCCACCTGGGCCGGCGCGCCGCTCGAGCTGACCAGCACCGAATTCAACCTGCTCGAGGTGCTGGCCCGCCACGCCGGCCGCCCGGTCAGCAAGAACACCCTGTCGGAACAGGGACTGGGCCGGCCGATGGCGCGCTTCGACCGCAACATCGACGTCCACCTGAGCAGCCTGCGCCACAAGCTCGGCACCATCGCCGACGGCCGCTCCTGCCTGCAGACGGTCTACCGGCTCGGCTACCAGCTGATCAAGGAGTGAGCCGGTGGGCCGCCTGTTCTGGAAGTTCTTCCTCTCCATCCTGCTGGCCCAGCTGGCCGCCACGGTCGGCATCGGCGGCGCCATCTGGCTGAAGCACCGCAACCCGGAACGCAGCCCGACGGCCGACATCGACACCAGCCCGCCGGCCGAGATGGCCATCAACGCCGCCGCCGCCACGCTCGAATTCGGCGGCAGCAAGGCGCTGCGCGGCCTGCTCGACAGCATGGAGCGGCACCGCGTCTACGCCGTCGACGACAAGGGCCACGAGCTGCTCGACCGCGTCGTCACGCCGGCCATGCAGCTCGAGGCCTACTACCTGCTCCAGCACGAGCAGCGCCACCGCGTGGTGCGCCAGGTGCGCGCCAAGGACGGCCGGCGCTATCTGCTGTTCCTGCCTTCGGCCGAGCACCAGCAGGGACTCGACTCGATGGCGCCGCCGCTGCTGGCGCGGCTGGCCGAGTCCGGCCTGGGGCGCGGCCCCGGCGGTCCCGCAGCGGGCGGCCCCGGCGTTGCCGACAACGCCGGCGAGCCGGCCCGGCCGCCCGCCGACGGCCAAGCCGGCGACGCGCCGCGCTGGCGCCCCGTCGGCACCGGCCCGGACATGCGCGGCCCCGGCGGCCCGCGCGGCCCGCGCTTCGAACCGCTGGCGCCCTGGGTGCCGATCATCGCGGCGGTGCTGGCCAGCACGCTGATGGCGGTGCTGCTGGCCTGGTACTTCTCGCGCCCCATCCGCGCCCTGCGCCAGGCCTTCGAGGCCGCCGCCGGCGGCGACCTGGCGCCCCGCTTCGCCGACGCCGGCGGCAAGCGGCGCAACGAGCTCAACGACCTGGGGCGCGACTTCGACCGCATGACGGCGCGCCTGCGCAAGCTGATCGATGGCCAGACCCGGCTGCTGCACGACGTCTCGCACGAGCTGCGCTCGCCGCTGGCGCGGCTGCAGGCGGCCATCGGCCTGGCCCACCAGCAGCCCGACAAGACGGCCGCCTCGATGGAGCGCATCGAGCGCGAGAGCGTGCGCATGGACAAGCTGGTCGGCGAGCTGCTGACCCTGGCCCGGCTCGAGGCCGGCGCCCTCGGCGCGCCGCAGGAGGAGATCGACATGGCCGAGCTGCTCGACCAGATCGGCGGCGACGCCCGCTTCGAGGCCGCCAGCCAGCAGCGCAGCGTGGTGCAGGAGGGCGAGGCCGACGTGCTGGTGCTCGGCCAGGCCGAGCTGCTCGGCCGCGCCATCGAGAACGTGGTGCGCAACGCCATCAAGCACAGTCCCGAGGGCGGCGTGGTGCAACTTCAGCTGCGCAGCCTGCCCGACGCGCGCCACCTGCACATCCGCGTGCTCGACCGTGGCCCCGGCGTGGCGCCGACCGACCTGGAGGCGATCTTCCGCCCCTTCTTCCGCGCCAACGACACCCACAAGAGCACCGACGGCCACGGCCTCGGCCTGGCCATCGCCCAGCACGTGGTGCAGGCGCACGGCGGCAGCATCGTCGCCAGCAACCGCCCCGACGGCGGCCTGTGTGTGGAGATCGTGTTGCCGGTGCTGCTGCGGCACGCAGCTCCCTGAACGTCGACTGCGCCGCTGCCGGCAACGCTAGGCCTGGGTGTCGATCACGCTGCCGACCGTGGCATACTGCGAGCGGCTTTGCGCCTGCTCGGTGCTCTGCGGCGCGGCCGCGCCGTCGCCGCCGGACTGGCTGCTCTGCGCCAGCGCCGCCTTCTGCGCGGCGGCCGCCTGCAACTGCGCGATCTGCGCCTGGATGGCCTGGATCTGCGCCGTCAGCAGCTTGGTCTTTTCTTGGCCGGCCTCCGAGCTGTCCTTGGCCGCCTCGGTCAAGTCCTTCTGCGCCGCCACCAACTGCTTTTGCAGGGCCGCGATGGCGCTGCTGTTGTCGCTGCCGCTGCTCGCGCTCGCGCTCGCCGCCGCCGTACTCGATCCAACCGCCGTGACCATATCGCCTCCGTCATCATTAAAGTTCCTTCAATGATGTTAACGACACACGGCCCGCCGTATCAATGGCGGGCCGTGTAAAGGCAGGTAAAGATCAGGCCTCGGGATCGGGCCCTGGGATCAGGCCTTGGGCAGCGTGACGCCCTGCTGGCCCTGGTATTTGCCGTTGCGGTCCTTGTACGAGGTCTCGCACTCCTCGTCGCTTTCGAAGAACAGCACTTGGGCGCAGCCCTCGCCGGCGTAAATCTTGGCCGGCAGCGGCGTGGTGTTGGAGAACTCCAGCGTCACATAGCCTTCCCACTCCGGTTCGAACGGCGTGACGTTGACGATGATGCCGCAGCGGGCGTAGGTCGACTTGCCCAGGCAGATCGTCAGCACGCTGCGCGGAATCTTGAAATACTCGATGGTGCGCGCCAGCGCGAAGGAGTTCGGCGGGATGATGCAGACGTCGCTCTGCACGTCGACGAAGGAATTCGAGTCGAAGTTCTTCGGGTCGACGATGGTGCTGTTGATGTTGGTGAAGATCTTGAACTCGTTGGCGCAGCGGATGTCGTAGCCGTAGGACGAGGTGCCGTAGGAGATCACCTTGCGACCGTCCGACTCGCGCACCTGGCCCGGCTCGAACGGCGAGATCATTCCATGTTGTTCCGCCATCCGGCGTATCCATTTATCGCTTTTAATCGTCATCGCTAAGGCATTTTCTAAAGGAATTCGGGGAAAGGCCAGAGCGCGCGCGGCGCGCGACGCCGACCTTGGGACGCGATTTTACGCGAAAAAACCCGTTTTCGAGAGTACTTTCGGCGCCACTAGGCGCGCTGCAGGCTCTTCGGCTCCTTGGCCGAGTGGTATTTTCCGCCCAGCAAATCGGCCAGCATGGCGCGCGTCGCCTCGGCCGCCAGCGCCGGCGACTCCATCGGGAACAGGTGGCCGCCCTTGAGCAGGCGGAAATGCCGGCCCACCAGCGCGCGCGTGTGGCCCAGGCCGGACTGGCTGGTCTCCCACGAGTCGGTGCCGCCGATGAAGCCGATCGGCACCGGGAAGCGGCCGCGCACCAGCCGGCCCAGGTGGTGCGGCAGGCTGCGGTAGACCGCCGTCTCGGCCTCGCGGGTGAAGCGCAGCTGCACCCCCTCGGGGTGCGGCGCCAGGCCGGCCGCCATGTAGTCGTCCAGCACGCCGGGCGCCCAGGCGGCGAACAGGTCCTTGGCGGCGAAGTGGGCGTGGGCCGCCGCCACGCTGGGCCAGACCTTGCGCCGGCGCGCCGAGAACTTGGCCGGCGAGTACTTGTCGGCGCCGCCGGTCAGCTTCATCAGGCGCCAGAACAGCGCGCGCCAGCCGGCCACCACCGGCGCGTCGAGCATCAGCACGCAGCGCGCCAAGTCGGGCCGCTGCCTGGCCACCATCAGGCTGAGCATGCCGCCCAGCGAATGGCCGAGCAGGATCACCGGCTCGCTGTAGCGCCGCTCCAGCTCGGCGATGTATTCCTGCACCAGCGCGGCCCAGCCGTCCTCGGCGGGAAAGCGCGGGTTGTGGGCGTGCATGTCGAGCGAGGCGATGTCGTAGTCCTGCTCCAGCAGGGCGAAATATTGGCGGTAGACGCCGGCCGGATAGCTGTTGGCGTGGGCGAAGTGAATCTGCGGTTTTGTCATGTCTTTTTTATGGCGCCGGGCGCCCCGCTGCTGGTAGCGGCGCGGCGGGCGTGTCTCCGTGGATGGCAAAATTGTTCTCAATTGTAATGCGCTGTGCCGGCCACGGGTGGTGGAAACGCTCTAATTCCCCGCCGGCCCCTCGCCCGCCGCCTTCTTGCCCAGATACGCCGCCTGGCCCAGCGTGAAAATGGCCAGCAGCGTGGCGTCCACGTCGGGCATGGTCACCACGCGGCGGAACTCGATGCGCTCCATGAACTCGACCGTGGAGACGGCGTAGATCAGCACGGCCAGCGCGGTGATGACGACCATTTGGAAGTCGCCCAGGTCGGTGCGCCGGGCGTTGTCCTGCACCAGGTCGGCCGGCCGGGGCGCGGCGGCCGCCTGCGGCCGGGGCGCGTCGGCGTCGGCCGCCTTGCTGCGGCTGATCAGCTTGGCGCCGGTGAAGGTCAGCACGCTGACGCCGGACAGGATCAGCAGGTTGGACGGGATGTCGACCCCGCCCACGTAGCTCCAGCCGGCCGAGGCCATGCGGTGGAACACCAGCGCCATGTAGGCGCTGATGACCACCCAGAACCACAGCACGGTCTGCAACTGCGAGGTGCTGTAGCGGTTGTCCACGCCGAGGATCAGGCGCGCCGGGTGGAAGCCGGTCAGCAGCAGCGCCATCAGGAACAGCAGCCCGGCCGCCCCGCTCAGCGACAGCCAGCGCTGCCAGCGCGGCACCGGCTGGTACTGCCACTCCAGCATGCGGATGCGGTTGACGCCGTCGACGCCGCGGTACACCGCCGCCACGCCGTCGCCGGGGCGCATCGCCGCCACCAGCGGCCAGAACGGCGCGTCGGCCTGCAGCGGCACGTTGACCTCGTTGTCGGGCTGCCCGGGCAGGCGGCTGCGCACGATCAGCCAGGTCTTGTCGGCGGCGACCTCCTTCAAGGTGCCGACCAGCGTGGCGCCGACCAGTTGCACCGAGGCCGGCGCCGCGCCGGCACCCGCTGCGCCCGCCACCCCGCCCCCGGCGGCATAGCTCAGCTGCACCAGGTCGCCCTTTTTCAGGCCGGCGATGGCGCCCTGCCCCGACGCCAGCTGGCTGACCGTGCCGGTCAAGGTCTTCACCTGCAAGGGCGCGGGGGTGATGACGATGGCCTCCACCGGGGCGGGCCCGGCAGCCGGCGCCGCAGGCGTCGTCCGCGCCGGTGCGCCACGCGCCGCCAGCAATATCCACAATGCAATCAGGGGCAACGACAATCTCGATGGGCGCATCGGGCTACCTCCAGGCCGGGCCGCCGGACGGCGGTGCCTGATCGATTATCCGCAGCCGTCCGGCGCATGGCCTGTGCTGCGTCAAGCCGCCGGCCGGCCTCGGGCGCCACGCCTCTACGACGATAAAGCAACACTTCCGGCCATTTGCGCCGAAGCCCGGAACGGCCCCATGTTAAACTTTCCCCGCAGAAAGACGGGGCCGCCTGCGGCGTTCGCCAACAACATCCCTCACGATTGCGATCCAATGAAACTCAAGACAAAAATGATGTTGTGCATGGGTTTGGTGTTTCTCTTCTTCATCTGCGCGATCGGCGTCGCCCTGGTCGGCATGCAGAACGCCAAGAACCAGTTCTCCAGCTTCCTCGAACAGGACCAGGCCTTGCTGTCGGCCTCCACCAATATGTACGCGCAGGGCCTGCAGATGGGCCAGGCGCTGCGCAACGTGGTGATCGACCCGGCCAACCCGACCGGCTACAAGAACCTGGAGGACGCCGGCAAATCGTTCAAGGAACAAAGCGATCTCGCCCAGGAGCTGGCCAAGGCGCGGCCGGCGGCGCAAAAGATCTTCCAGGACGTCAACGCGCTGCGCGAGCGCCAGGCCGCGCTGCACGGCAAGATCCTCGCCGTCGTCAAGGAAGACCAGCCCGCCGCCGTCGGCGTGCTGAAAAAGGACGAAACCCCGGTCTGGCGCGAAATGCGCACCAAGCTGCTCGAATTCATCAAGGAGAAGAACGCCGAGGTCAAGCAGACCAAGCAGGACGTCGTCGACTTCACCCGCAAGATGCTGGTGGTCAGCGTCGGCCTGGCGCTGCTGGCCGTGGTGCTGGGCGGCGGCATCGCCTTCTGGCTGGTCAACAACATCATGCGCCTGATCGGCGGCGAGCCGGCCTACGCGGTCGAGGTCGCCAACGACATCTCCAGCGGCGACTTCTCGCGCCGCGTCGAGACCGACGCCGGCGACAACGGCAGCGTGCTGTTCCGCATGAAGGCGATGCAACAGCACCTGGCCGGCATCGTCACGCAGATCCGCAGCGGCACCGACACCATCGCCACCGCCTCCAGCGAGATCGCCGCCGGCAACCTGGACCTGTCCTCGCGCACCGAGCAGCAGGCCAGTTCGCTGGAGGAGACCGCCTCGTCGATGGAGGAGCTGACCTCCACCGTCAAACAGAACGCCGACAACGCGCGCCAAGCCAACGGCCTGGCGGCCAGCGCCTCGGCGGTGGCGAGCAAGGGTGGCGCCGTGGTGGCCCAGGTGGTCGACACGATGAGCTCGATCAACGCCTCCTCGCGCAAGATCGCCGACATCATCGGCGTGATCGACGGCATCGCCTTCCAAACGAATATTTTGGCTTTGAACGCGGCGGTGGAGGCGGCCCGGGCCGGCGAACAGGGCCGTGGCTTCGCCGTGGTGGCCTCCGAGGTGCGCAACCTGGCGCACCGCTCGGCCGCCGCCGCCAAGGAGATCAAGGGCTGATCGACGACTCGGTGGACAAGGTCGACGCCGGCAGCAAGCTGGTCGGCGAGGCCGGCAGCACGATGACGGAGATCGTCGACAGCGTCAAACGGGTGGCCGACATCATGGCCGAGATCAGCGCCGCGACCCACGAGCAAACCGCCGGCATCGAACAGGTGAACCAAGCGATCACGCAAATGGACCAGGTGACGCAGCAGAACGCGGCCTTGGTGGAGCAGGCGGCCGCCGCCGCCGAGGCAATGCAGGCCCAGGCGGCCCAGTTGGCCCAGGTGGTCAGCGTGTTCAAGCTCGACGAGCGCCAGGCAGCAGCGGCCTTGCCCGCCGTGCGCCATGGTGCTGGCGCCCCGCGGCTAGGCCGTTAGCGGCAAATGGCCGCCCTCGCCGCTTGGCGGGACGGCCGGCGCTTCGCCGCTTAGAAGAACAGGAACAGGGTGGCGAGCACGCCGATGATGATGCCGAAGTATTGGAAGGGAATCCAGAACAGCGTGTGGCGCTTGCGCAGGATGACGGTTTCCTGGGTTTGCGGGTCGATCAGTTCGCGGCCCGGCTTGTTGTTCAAGCGCGTACCCAGCATCCACACGGCGACGCCCGACAGCAGCAACATGAAGGCCATCGACCAGCCGTGCGAGTGGTAAAAGCCTGGTCCCATCACGGCGTCCAGCAGGAACTGGCCGAGCAGGATGAAAACGATGGGGATGAGGGGGACGACGAAACCGAGACCTTGCCAAACAAGAAACATATTACTTCCTATACAAAAATGAAAAAGCGGCGCACGCGCCGCGTCGAACTCAAACCAAATACCAAGCACGCAAGCTTTATCATTTGGCATGATATGGCCGCGCACTTTACCACAACTTGACAATGTTGCTCAGAATCAAGTCCGAATTGTGACATGGCTTGCGAGATGGCGGGCCGGCGGCGCGCTGGCGGCGCGCCGGGCCGGGGCGCCGGCCGGACGGCCCGAATGGGCTTGCACCGGCCGGCGCCACCGCCCGGCCCGTTTAGGTTAGGCCGGCGCGCAACTCAATGGTAGACCTGCGCCGGCACCGTCGGATGCAGCGGCGCCTCGACGGCGAAGCGCTTGACGAAACCGCCGCCGCAGTCGACCTCGACCTCCTCGCGCGCCACCAGCAACGCGCTGTTGCCACGGATCACATAGCCGATCTCGTAGCTGTCCGGCACCACCGAATAGCGTTCCGGCATGCTGTTGCCCAGCACCCAGGTCTTCATCTTCTCCTGCCAGGCGTTGGCCAACAGCGCCTGCGGATCGATGCTGCCGAAGCGCTGGCCGGCCAGGCCGCCGCCGTTGCCGCGGTGGCTGGCGCCGCCGTTGTGGCCGTTGCTCTGCGGCGCGGCGCCGTCGCTCGCCTGCGGCGCGCTGAAGGCGTCGAGCAGCTTGTCGATGCGCCGCGTGGTGTCGAGCACCGCCGTCACGTTGGCGTCGTTGTCGAAGGTGATCGCCACCTTGCCCTCGCCCGGGCCGATGACGGGTATGCCGTCGATCAACTGGGTGAACTGCACCACCGTCTCGGTGATGCGCGGTGTGCCGATCTCGCCGCTGCCCTTGGTGCTGCCGCTGCAGTCGTACTTGTACAGCACGCGGTCGAAGGTGATGTCGTTGCGGTCCAGGCCGAACTGGCGCACCACGTCGTTGGCCTTGAGCAGCGTCGCGCTGAGCAACAGCTCGTTGCCGCTCTCCAGGTTGGGCTCGCCGAGCTGGGCGTCGTAGGTGCCGTGCGGATCGATCGAGATGCGCCGTCCGCCCTCCTCCAGCACAATGATGCCGGCCGGATTGGCCGCCACCTCCTGCGGCAGCGCCAGCTCGAGCGGCAGGCTGTCGATGATGCCGCGCACCAACCTGGCGCCGACCTGCTCGATGCCCAACTGGGCCACGGTGATGCGCTCGGGCACCTTGTGGTTGCGCGCCCGCGCCGCCAGCGCCAGCGAGGCGGCGTAGTACCAACGCCAGTGCCAGTAGTCGCGGCTCACCGCACCCCAGCTGAACAGGCGCTCGTTGTACAGCCGGTTCTGCGCCTCGGCCGCCGAGGCGCCGCAGGCCACCACCGACGGCGCCTGGTGGGTCGACACGTCGTACCAGCTCATGTCCAGGTGGGCCTGGCTGAAGGACTTGCCCTTGTTCCACTGGTTCCAGAAGTCCTTGCCGTAGTTGGGCGCGTCGATGCTGGTGGTCTCATAGCCGAACAGCATGCGGAAGCCCAGGTTGGACTTGCTCCAGCTGCGGATCGGATTATGGCCGTTGAGCACCCGCAGCGAGAAGCAGGTGGACCAGAAGATATAGCGCACCTGCTCGTTGCCCAGCGCCATGTTCGACGACACCGCGTTGGTGCCCAGGCCGCCCCAATCGCTGCCCATGGCGGCGTAGAACACGCCGTTGCCGTCCATCGCGCCGTGGCCGGAATGGTAGACCGCCATCACCGCGTCCATGCCGTAGGTGTCCTGCCAGTTGTCGTACTGCTCGTAGTAGGCCCAGGGGGCCACGCCGGCGTCCTTGTACCAGAAGTTTGCGGCCTGGAATTGTTGCACGTAGTTGAGCCAACCTCCGGCGTCCTCGTGCGTATAGGTGAGACTGCTGGCGGCGGCGAACTTTTCGACGCTGAAGGCGCCGTAATAGTCCGTCGACACGGCGGCGGCGCGGGCCTTGCCGCGCGGCGCCTCGGTGGGTTGCAAGGGGTTGCCGGCCTGGCCGTCGAACAGGACGCGCAGTTCGCCGATCTCGTCCTGGTCCGACAATAGCCCCGCCGACGGCGCCCGGCCGCCGCCCACATCCGCCGATTCTGTATGTGTCTGCATGTCTAACTCCTCTAAAACAACATTGACGTGGTTGGTCAGGATCCCGACGCGTGGTACTCGGCACCGGCACAGACCGGCCCGGCCGCGCGTACAAGCTCCGCCAATGCGCCGCGAGCCGCGACGCCACCTACTTCGACCCGCCGGCGCGACGAATGTTCCGGAAAATTTTGCGCCGGGGCCGCTAGCGCGCGTACCAGTAGCGCGCGTGCCGCTGGCGGTAGGCGGTCACATCGATGCCGGCGCCGAACACGAGCGTGACGGCGCCGGCCTCGTCGCTGCGCAGACGCCGCACGCCCAGCGCGCCGTAGCGCTCGAACACCTCGGCCTTGGGATGGCGGTAGCGGTTGCGGTAGCCGACCTGGAACAGCGCCAGCTCGGGCCGCACCGCCAACAGGAAGGGCAGCGTGGACGAGGTGCCGCTGCCGTGGTGCGGCGCCAGCAGCACGTCGGCGCGCAGCCGCTCCGGCGCGCGCGCCAGCAGCGCCGCCTCCTGCGCCGCCTCGATGTCCGCCGCCAGCAGGATGGCGCGGCCGCCGGCGCTGATGCGCAGCGTGCAGCCGCGCGCGTTCGGCTTGAGCGCGGCGTCGGCGTAGCTGTCGGCCAGCGGATGCAAGATCTCGAAGCGCACGCCGTCCCAGCTCCAGCCCTGCCCCGCCACGCACGGCCCGTGGCGCGGCGCCGCCCGCACCACGGCGTGGGAGGCGGACAGCGAGGACAGCAACCAGCCCACCCGCACGCCGCCCAGCACCGCCAAGGCGCCGCCGGCATGGTCGATGTCGCTGTGGCTGACGATCAGGCCGTCCAACTGGCCGATGCCGCGCGCCCGCAGATACGGCAGGATCACCCGGTTGCCACCGTTCGACTCGGGCGAATACGCCGGCCCCGTGTCGTACAGCAGGCGGTGGCCGGCCGTCTCGACCAGCAGCGCCATGCCTTGGCCGACGTCGAGCGCGGTGACCCACAGCTGGCCGGCGGGCGGGCTCGCCGGCGGCGCCGTCAACAGCGGAATCCAGCTCAGCAGCCCGAGCCAGCGGCCCGGCCAACCGCGCGGCGCCAGCAGCCACAAGGTGCCGAGCATGGCCCAGCCGAACAGCCACCAGGGCGGCGTCGGCGCGCACCACACCGCCAGTTCCCAGCCGCTGAACCATTGCAGGCAGGCCGCCAGCGCGCGCACCAGCCAATGCGCCAGGCCCAGCACCGGCACGGCCAAGGCCATCGGCAGTACGCTGCCCAGCAGCGCCAGCGGCGTCACCACCAGGCTCACCAATGGGATCGCCAGCGCGTTCGCCAACGGACTGACCAGCGACACCTGGGCGAACAGCAGCATCGTCAACGGCACCAGGCCGCAGGTGACCACGTATTGCGTGTGCGCGCCCAAACGCAGCGCCTGCCATACGCGCCGCGCCCGCATCTGCGCCTGCGCCTTCGCGCGCGCGGGTGCGGAGGCGGAGCCGGAAGCGGACGCTGTAGGAGGCTCGGACGCGCCAGTGGCAGGGGCCGTCGCTCCACCGGAGTTGGCGGTGCGACCCACGGTCGCGTACAGAATCAGCGCCACCGCGCCGAACGACAGCCAAAACCCCGGCCACAGCACGGCCCACGGGTCGAGCAGCACCACCAGCCCGAGCGCAGCACACAGCACGTAAGACACGCTGGTGATACGGTCCAGCCACAACGCGGCGGCCACCACCGCCAACATGTACAAGGTGCGCTGGGCCGGCACGCCAAAGCCGGCCAGCAGCACGTACAGCAGCGCGACACCGGCGCCGGTGATCGCCGCCACCTTCTGCGCCGGCAGCAGCAGCGGCAGTTGCGCGCCGGTGAAGAAGGAGCGCCGCCACAAGGCCGAGACGGCCAGCGCGGCCAGCCCGGCGACCATCGTAATATGTAAACCTGAAATGGAAATGAGGTGACCCACACCCGTCCGGTTGAACACCTGCCAGTCCGACTGGGCAATGCCGCGCTGGTCGCCCACCACCAACGCCACCAGCACGTTGGCGTATTCCTGCCCCGGCAAGGCACCCAGGATGCGCTCGCGCAGCGCGTCGCGGCAGCGCTCGACCACGTTGCCGACGCTGGGCACAAAGCCATCCAGCCGCCGGTTGCCGCGCGCCGGCCGCACATAGCCGGTGGCGCGCACGCCCTGCTCCAGCAGCCACACCTCGTAATCGAAGCCATGCGGGTTGGCGTTGCCGTGCGGGCGTTGCAGGCGCACCGTCAGCCGCCAGCGCTCGCCCGGCCGCACCACGCCGACCTCGTTGACCACGCCGCGCTGGCCGGCGTACCACGACAAGACCACGCGCGGCGGCACCGCCGTGCCGTCGGCCACACTCTCCACCTTGAACTGGAAGCGCACCCCGTCGCTGAAACGGTAGGGCAGATTGTCGACCACGCCGACCAGCGTCAGGTCGCGCCCCTCGTCGGCGGCGGCCAACTGGGGCGCCAGCGCGCGCGCGGCCAGCAACGCGGCCCAGCCGACACCGAGCATGAGGCCGGCGGCCAGCGCCAACAGGCGGCGCAAGGGTCGTGCCGTGCGCCGCGCCAGGCCCCGCTTGGCTGGTGCCCAGCCAGCAGCACGCCGGCCAACGCCAGCCCACCCCCGGGCAGCAGCCAGGGAAACTCCGGCAACACCGCCTGCGTCTGCAGCCAGGCCGCGCCGGCGACAAAGCCGAGGATCGTTATCCGCATAGCTGACGTCCGCTATCAACAATGGCAACAGCAGCCATACTACGCATACCGGCAGCTAGCGCGCGGCTGCGGCGCGCCGCGCTTGACCTCGCTCAGTCCCGCCACGCTGAAAGCGCCCCCGCCAGCCGGAACTTGCCGCACGGCCCCGCACTCTCCTCGCCAACTCGACGGGACGGCGCCGGAATTATTGCGGCGTCGCGGCCGGGGTCGCCCGGCACAGCTGATACAGATACGTTCTGCGCGCCAGCGCGGCCGGATAGACCCTGCAGCTGGCGGCATCAAGGGCGATGCCAAAGCGCTGCAAATGCTGCGCGGCGACATCGACGATGGCGCGGTTTGGCGTTGCCAGGTCCACCGCGCGATGCTGCGGCAGCAGCTCGAAGGTGCAGCCGCCGAAAGGCAGGCGGCGCAGTTCGACCTGCAGCCGCACGTGGCGGCCCAGCCAGTCCAGCTTGGCACAGCCGGCGGCGTCCCCGGTCAAACCCAGCCATTGGGCCGCCGCCAGCTTGTTCTGCAGCGTGTCCAGCTTTTCATTTTTTTCGGCGCCCAGCATGACATAGTGCGGACCGCTGCGTTCGGCCACGGCCTGCCGCATGCGCTGCCGCCAGGCCGGCGATTCGGGGAAGCCGGTGTCGACACCGATGAATTTCACCTGCGGCGGAAACATCGTCGCCAGCCAGGCCATCGGCGGCTCCGGATTCGCGAAGAACACCACGCTTTGCGCGGGCTGTGCGAAGGCCGGCACCTCGGCGCTGTAGGCACGCTCGCCCCAACGCGCGTTGCCCCACCGGGGCGTCGGAATGGCACACAACAACAGCACCACCAACATCGCACCGGCCAGGCGATGCGCGGCCGGCACCGAGCCCGCGATGCTGCGCCACAGCAGCCAGATCGCCAGCGGCACCAGAAGCTCCAACGGGATCAGGTATCGGTAGATGCTGAACATGCGCATCCAGACCAGGTAGGTCAGGCCGAAGAACAGCAGGAAGAAGCGGCCGCGCGGGCCGATCGACGGCATCGCCGCGCCGCGCAAACGGCGCAGCAGCAGCACCACGCCGCACACGGCGAACAACACATAGGTTGCCGGCCACATGCCCAGCCGGGTCGGCGCCTCCGTCACCCGGCTGGAATCGCTGGCGAAGATGAAGGGCCAGCGCAGGTACTCGAACAGCGTCTTCGGTAGGAAATACGCATCGATCACCGCCGTCTCGGTCGCCCACGGGCTGTGGAAGATGTTGTTAAATTGCGGAAACAAGGGGTTGCCGAAAGTCTGCCACATCTTGAGGAACCACCAGCCGCCGGTGAGCGCCACGCCCGCTGACACGCCGCCCCCGAACAGGAAGGCCAGCCCCAACCGCCGGCGGTATGCCAGCGGCACGGCGAACAATGCCAGGCACAGGGCGACCGCGTAGGGGGCGTTGGTCAGCTTCAACCCGGTTCCCAGCCCCATCAGCAGGCCGGCCCACAGCACGACCGCCGCCGCCTTGCCGCCCCGCTCCGACAGCGCCTCCCAGCGCGACAAGATCAGATACAGCGCGCCCAGCACCAGCAAGGCCGTCATATTGTCCCCCATCGTGTTGCCCAACTCCCCGCGGAAGCCGGGGCCGAGCACGCCAGCCCCCGCCAACAGCAGCGCCAGGCGCACGTCCACAGCGGCGCCGGCCACCTGCCGTGCGATGGCCAGCAGCAACACGAAATTCAAGCCATGCAGCGCGCCCATGACAAAGCCGGCGCCACGCTGCGATAGCCAATGATTCAAGCCGTAGTACAACAGGTCGAGCGTGGGGTTGAAATAGGTTTGAAACCGTGCGGGCGCCAGGTCGAAACCGATGCGCTCGTTCAGCAGCGCGTAGACGTTGTACAGATGGTAGTTGCGCAGGTTCCAGTTGTCGTCCTGGCCTATCGCTACCGACACCAAGCCAAACAGGATGGGGACCAGGACGGCCAGCACCACACTGGCGCGGCGGCGGGCCAGGAACCCGGTGCGACGGATGAAACCGGCGTCCAGCGCCGCCAACGATCGATGCAGGAGGTTCATGCAGCCCTCTCGCGCGCCGCCGCCGGGCCCGGCTCGGCCCAGGCTAGTGCGGGATACGCCAGATAGGCAAAGCGTTTTTGCTCGATGCGGCCGCGGGTGACGGCGCCGAGTATGAGGCCGCACACCAGCAGGATCACGCCGAGCAGCATCAGGGACGCGCACAGGACGGAGGTCGGCAGGCGCGGCACCAGGCCGGTTCGCAGATAGACCGCCAGCAGCGGCTCGGCCAGCACCAGCGACAACAAGGCGCTGGCGGCGGCGCCGATCGAGAAGAACGCCAACGGCCGCTCGGACTTGAACAAACGCAAAATGGTGATCAGGATGCGCGCGCCGTCGCGATACGTGTTGAGCTTGCTAACCGAGCCTTCCGGCCGCGATTTATACATGGTCGGCACTTCGGCCACCGGCATGCGCAGCTCCAGCGCGTGCACGGTCAGCTCGGTTTCGATCTCGAAGCCGACCGAGTGCGCCGCGAACGATTTGACATAGCGGCGCGAGAACACGCGGTAGCCGGACAGGATGTCGGTGAAGGTGCGGCCGAAGATGAGCGAGACACAGCCGGTCAGTATCGCGTTGCCGAAACGGTGGCCCGGCCGATACGCGGCCTGCTCGGTGCTGACGCGGTTGCCGACCACCATGTCCAGGCCGTCGCCCAGTAGTTGCGCGACCAGTTGCGGCGCCACGCCGACGTCGTAGGTGTCGTCGCCATCCACCATCACGTAGGCGTCGGCCTCGACGTCGGCGAACATGCGGCGCACTACGCTGCCCTTGCCCTGCGTCGGCACCCGGCGCACCACGGCGCCGGCCGCGCGCGCGCGCTGCACCGTGTCGTCGGTCGAGTTGTTGTCAAATACATAGACTTGCGCCTGCGGCAGGCAAGTGTTGAAATCGCGCACTATGGCGGCGATGGTCAGCGCTTCGTTATAACAAGGTAGCAAAACTGCAATGCGCGCGTCGCGGGGTATATTCATGGTAGCGCCATAAAAGTCGAGAGCGACATTATAGTTCCACAAATAAACTTATTGTGACATAGCCAAATAGTTGGGCGCGCCGCAGGGCGGATCGGCCCGCCGCGTCCATGCGGGAATGGGGAAAGCTCCTTGTGACAATAGGTGAGAATGCCCCCTGGCGAATTGGCGCAATATTGTAGGACAGCTCTTGCACGAAGAAACTGATCACGCCCCCCATCGCCATCGAAAGGAGAGCAAGTTGAACAAGTTCCTCCCCCTGCTGGGCGTCCTGCTGCTGAGCGCCTGCACCACGCCCTACCATCCGCCCGTCACCGTGCGCGACAGCAAACCCTTCGCCGGCATGGCCCAGCTGCTGGCCGAGAGCCCGAACAAGGAGCTCGACGTCATCCTGGTCCACGGCATGTGCACCCACGACCAGCAGTGGGCGGTGGACACCATCAACACCCTGGCCAAGGCGGCCGACAAGGCCTACATCCCGCTGCCCGCGCTGCCCGACAAGGCCGCCCCGTCGTCGCAGGAGATCGAGGTGGTAACGGCCACCGCCAAGGTGGGCGGCGGCACCATCCGCTTCAACGCGCTGATCTGGTCCGGCCTGACGGCGCCGCTCAAGCAGCTGCTGGCCTACGACGACACCGGCACGCCGACCAACTGCGCCACCGACGAGGTCTGCAAACCGCAGCGCGCCAGCGTCAACGGCAAGCTGAAGGACACCCTGCTCAACGACTGCCTGTCCGACGCCATCATCTACCAGGGCGACAGCAAGGACTTCATCCGCCGCGCGCTGGCCGCCGCCATCACCAACGTCATGGAGGACAAGGCCAAGGCCGGCCGCGACAACGGCGCCGCCGTGCCGCTGGTGCTGGTGGCCGAGAGCCTGGGCAGCAAGATCACCTTCGACGCGCTCAACACCATGCTCAGGAACGACGAGGCGCGGAGCAAGCGCGCCGCCGGCACCGTGGCCGACCGCCTCGCCTACCTGTTCATGGGCGCCAACCAGCTGCCCCTGCTCAGCCTGGCCGACCGCGACACCCGCCTGGCCTTGGAGGACAAGAAAATCCGCCGCACCGACTCGCTGAGCCAGTTCCTCGACCAGCTGCCCAAGCGGCGCAGCATCGTCAAACCGCTGACGGTGGTGGCCTTCACCGATCCGAACGACCTGCTGTCCTACCTGCTGCTGCCAGCCCACTACGACAGCAGCAAGGTCGCCATCGCCAACGTGCTGGTCTCCAACGACAAGACCTATTTCGGCCTGCTGGAGAATCCCTACCCGGCGCACACCACTTATTTGGAGAACGCCGACGTGTCGCAAGCGATCGTCTGCGGCCTGCCGGCAGGCGGCCACTGCAAATAGTCGAAGCGGTGGAAGTGGCGAAGACGGTGGAAGGTGCCGCCGCAGCGGCGCCGGGTCAGGCGCCCAGCAGGGCCGCCACGCGCGGCAGCGCGGCGCGCGCGTTGGCAGTGGTGGCGCCGGCCACCTCGGCGACGGACAGGCCGCGCAGCTCGGCCAGCACGGCGCCGATGCGGGGTATCTGGTCCGGGCTGTTGCGGCCCGGGTGGACCCAGCTCGGCGCGATGTCCGGCGCGTCCGTCTCCAGCACAATGGCCGACAGCGGCAGCTCGGTCGCCATGCGGCGGATCTGCAGCGCGCGGGTGAAGGTCATGGCCCCGCCGAAGCCAAGCTTGAAACCCAGGTCGATATAGCCCTGCGCCTGCTGGAAGCTGCCGTTGAAGGCGTGGGCGATGCCGCCGGCCGGGCGGATCTGCCGCGCGTGCTTGAGCACCACGTCCTGCGAGCGGCGCACATGCATCAGCACCGGCAGCTCGAAGTCGCGGGCGATGCGCAGCTGCTCGCGGAAGAAGTGGATCTGCTTGTCGCGCATGGCCGGCTCGCTCAGCATCGGAATGAAGAAGTCCAGCCCGATCTCGCCGATGGCCACCATGCGCCGGTCGGCCATGGCGGCGGCGACGCGCTCGCGCAGCGCCAGCAAGTCGTCCTCGCCGGCTTGCGGCACGTAGATCGGATGGATGCCCAGCGCGTAGCAGGCGTTGTCGACGCCGGCGGCCAGCCCGGCCACCACGGCGAAATTGGCCCGCTCCACCGCCGGCACCACGATCATCCCGACGCCCTCGGCGCGCGCCAGCGCGGCTTGCGCCGCCGACTCGGCGCCGAATTCATGCGCGTCCAGATGACAGTGGGTGTCGATCCACATGCTTACTCCTGGTACGGCCGCAGCCCCTCGTCGGTGAGCCGCAGGATGCGATCGCAGCGGCGCGCCAGCTCGATGTCGTGGGTGACGATGACGAAGGCGGTGCCCAGCGTGCGCGACAGCTCCAGCATCAAATCGAAGATGGTCTGCGCGGTGGCGTGGTCGAGGTTGCCGGTCGGCTCGTCGGCCAGCACGCAGGCCGGCTGCGTCACCAGCGCGCGCGCCAGGGCGACGCGCTGGCGCTCGCCGCCGGACAGCTCGCCCGGCACGTGGGTGACGCGCTTGGCCAGGTTGACCCGGGCCAGGATCTGCTGCGCCACGCTGCTCGCTTCGCTGCGTTTGACGCGGCGTATCATCAGCGGCATGGCGACGTTGTCGAGCGCGGTGAACTCCGGCAGCAAGTGGTGGAACTGGTAGACGAAGCCGAGCGAGGCGTTGCGCAGGTCGCCGCGCGCCTTCTCGTTCAGGCTGGCGAAGTCCTGGCCCAGCAGGGTGACGCTGCCGCGCGTCGGCGTGTCCAGCCCGCCGAGCAGGTGCAGCAGGGTCGACTTGCCGGAGCCGGAGGCGCCGACGATGGCGACGCGCTCGCCGCGCCGCACGTCGATGTCGATGCCGTTCAAGACCTGCACCGAGTAGCTGCCCTGGGTGAAGGTTTTGCCCAGGCCACGGCAGGACAGCACCGGGGTGCTGGTGTCGAAGGCCGCCGAGGGCTTGGTCGATGAAGTCTGATTACTCATAGCGCAGCGCCTCCGCAGGTTTGACGCGGGCGGCCCACCAGCTCGGGTAGATGGTGGCGACAAAGGCCAGCACCACGGCCACGCCGCCGATCTTGAACACGTCCGGCCAGCGCAGGTCGGACGGCACGGCGCTGATGTAGTAGATATCCTTCGACAAGAACTGCACTCCCAATAAATGTTCGATAAACGGCACGATCACGTCGACGTTGAGGGCGACCAGAACGCCGCCCGCCACGCCCAGCATGGTGCCCAAAATGCCCACCAGCGCGCCCTGGATCATGAAAATCTTCATGATCGAACGGGGCGAGGCGCCCAGCGTGCGCAGGATGGCGATGTCGGCCTGCTTGTCGGTCACCGTCATCACCAGCGTCGAGACGAGGTTGAAGGCGGCCACCGCGATGATCAAGGTGAGGATGATGAACATCATGCGCTTCTCGGTCTGTACGGCGGCGAACCAGTTGGCGTTGAGCTTGGACCAGTCGCGCATGATCAAATCGCCCGACATGCTGCGTTTCAGGTCAGTGCGCCACCTGTGGCGCGCGGTGCATGTCGACCAGGCGCAGACGCAGGCCGGACGGCGCGTCCAGGCGCAGCAGTTTTTCCGCGTCGGTGATGTGGACGAAGGCCAGCGCCGAGTCGAACTCGTTATGGCCGGCCTCGAAGATGCCGGTGACGGTGAACGAGCGCATGCGCGGCAGCACGCCGGCCGGCGTGGCCTGGCCCTGGGCCAGCGCCAGGGTGACCTTCTCGCCCAGGTTGACGTGCAGCGCGCGCGCCAACTCGATGCCCAGCACGATGTTGTAGGAACCCGGCTGCAGCGCGTTGAAGCTGCCGCGCTTGACCTGCGAGGCGACGTCGGAGACGTTCGGTTCCTGCTCCGGCAGCACGCCACGGATGATGGTCGGGCGCAGCACGTCGTCGCGCACCAGCATGCCCTGGGTTTCGACGAAGGGCGCGGCGCCCTTCACCTCGGGGTTGCGGCGCGCCTCGGCGGCGGCGGCGATCCAGTTCGGCATGGCGCCGCGCGCGTCGAAGATCTCGACGTGGGCCAGCACCGACAGCATGCGGTCGGTGACCTCCTTCTGGAAGCCGTTCATCACCGACAGCACGACGATCAGGGCCGCCACGCCCAGGCCGATGCCGGCCATGGAGATCAGCGAGATGAAGGAGATGAAGCTATTGCGGCCGCTGCGCCGGCCGGCGCGGGTGTAGCGCAGGCCGACCAGCCATTCGAACGGCAGATTCTGGATAATACTCATGGGCTCCGAAGACGGTGAAAACGTGTGAGCCCGCAGTGTGCCATATAAATAGCGTTTCATGCGCGAAACGCCGCGCGTTTGCCGCGCGCCCCCGTCCGCCCATGAAAAAGGCCCCGCAGGAGCCGTTGAGGGAAAGCGGCGCCGGCGCCGTTCCGTGGTGGACTTAGGCTTGCTGCTTGCGGCGGCGCGCGATCAGACCCATCAGGCCGATGCCGCCCAGCAGCATGGCGTAGCTCGACGGTTCCGGCACGGCCGACACGGTCATGCCGCCCAGGTAGAACTGGTCGGCCTTTTTGCCGCCGAATTCGAAGGTGAACACCGAGCCGACCAGGTTTTGTGGCAGCAGCGAGCCGGCCAGATTGTATTCAACGCCGTTCAGCAGCAGCGTGGCGTCCTTCTTCCAGGCGGTGTCGTGGCCGTCCGAGCGCAGGAAGGCGGCGTCGAGCTTGACCGGGCCGGCGAAGCTGAGCACCAGCTTTTCCTTGTTGGTGATGTTGTCGTCGCTGTTGTCGCCGCTGGTGTGGTATACGCCCAGGCCGGCGCCGATCTGCTTGGCGAAGTTGTGGCCGTTCTCGTTGTCCTGCACCACCGAGGCGGTGGTCCACTTGTTCTGCGAGAAATACTGGGCGGTCGCGGTCGCAGTGATGCCGTTGACGGTGTACTTCAGGTCGCCACCGAGGGCGGCCTTCTTGTTGTCGACGTTCGAGCTGCACAGGTCGGCGCCGGTGCAGGCAAAGTAGCCGCTGCTCGGCTCGGACGGCAGCAGGCCGGTGTTTTTACCCTTGACGTATTCCAGGTCGGAGAAGTCGAAGAAGGCGGTGGCGGCGAAGGCTGGCAGGGTGGCAAACAGCAGGGTGGAGGCGGCGACGATTTTACTAAGCTTCATGTTGTATTCCCAAATGGTTATTTTTATCGAAGCAACTCGTGCTGCCCCGCTGGTGTGGTGCCGGCGACCGCTGCATGTACCCCAGCGCTGGCCTGATCGAAAGAGATATCACTTCAATATCATCTGTTGCCGCAATTATACTTATAGTTTTAACGTGAGCCAACATTTATTGTGAAATACTAATTTTCATTTCCGTAACGAAATATTCCAAGTGCCTTTAGGACGGGCCGCTGTCTTACGTTGCGGCAGCTATATCCACTACAATGCCGCATGAAGCAAATTACCCTCGCCCTGCCCTACGCCCTGCCGCCGGCCGAACTAGCCCCCGACCTCCAACGCGCACTGAACACGCCGGCCCTGGCCGCCCTGCTGTCGCGCACGAGCGCGCGCCGCGTGCAAGCCTGCGACGCCGGCGCCCGCGTGCTGCCGCATGAATCCTGGCTGGCCGCTCAGCTGGGCCTGCGCGCCCAGCCGGCCGCGCCGGCCGACGCCGACGCCGACGCCGACGCCGACGCCGACGCCGACGCCGACGCCAGCGCGCCGCTGGCCGGCGCCGTGCTGCAGGGCTACGGCCAGCCGGCCCGGGAGGGCCACTGGTTCATCGTCCACCCCATCCACGTGCAGATGGCGCGCACCCACCTGAGCCTGGCCGACCCGCGCGCCCTCGCGCTGGCCGACGATGACGCCCGCGTCCTGTTCGAGGCGGCCCAACCCTACTTTGCCGAACTGGCCAAGGAGCTGCGCTATGGCGACGCCGGCACCTGGTTCCTGCGCGCCGACGACTGGGCCGGCCTGGCCACCAGTTCGCCCGACAGCGCCAGCAGCATGAACCTGAGCGATCTGATGCCGGAAGGGCCGAACGCGGTCGCCTTCCGCAAGCTGCAAAACGAGATCCAGATGCTGTGGTACGAGCACCCCGTCAACGAGGCGCGCCAGGCGCGCGGCCTGCCGCCGGTGAACTCCTTCTGGATCTGGGGCGGCGCCCCGGCGGCGGCCCGGCCGAAAACTGGCAGCACCGGCGCCGCCGGCGCGCTGGCGGTCAACGCCGGCCCGGCCTGGATGATGGCGCTGGCCCGGCCGGCGCTGCGCGACGTGGCCCTGGCCGAGCTGCTGCGGCAAGGCGGCGCGCAGGCCACCGTCGTTTGCGCCGCGCTGATCGAGCCCGGCATCGCCGGCGACTGGTCGCAATGGCTGGCGCGCATGCAGCAGTTGGAGCAGGACTGGTTCGCGCCGCTGCTGGCGGCGCTGCAAACGGGGCGCGTCGGCAGCGCCACGCTGATCCTCAACCACCGTGGCGCCAGCGCCGAATTCACCACCAGCAAACTCGCCCAGCGCAAGTTCTGGCACAAGCACACTCTGAAGAACCTCCTGCCATGACCCGCATCGCCACCCGCACCTACCCCTTCCGCGAATCCGAAATGCTGCGCCAGGGCGGCGTCCACCCCGTGCTGGCCCGGCTGTACGCGGCGCGCGGCCTGACCGATATGAAGGAGCCTGTCGAGCGAACTGGCGGCGATGATCCCGCCGGCCGGCCTGCTGCACATCGACGCCGCCGCCGTCTTCCTGGCCGACGCCATCGCCGCCAACAAGCGCATGTGCATCGTCGCCGACTACGACTGCGACGGCGCCACCGCCTGCGCCACCGCGCTGCGCGGCCTGCGCTCGATGGGCGCGACCATCGACTTCATCGTGCCCAACCGCTTCGAGTACGGCTACGGCCTGACGCCGGAGATCGTCGAGCTGACCGCGCGCGAGAAGTCGCCCGACATCATCATCACCGTCGACAACGGCATCGCCAGCATCGACGGCGTGGCCGAGGCCAACCGGCGCGGCATCGAGGTGGTGGTGACCGACCACCACCTGCCGGCCGACACGCTGCCGGCCGCCCGCGTCATCGTCAACCCCAACCAGCCCGAGTGCGGCTTCCCCAGCAAGCACCTGGCCGGCGTAGGCGTGGTGTTCTACGTGCTGCTGGCCCTGCGCGCCGAGCTGCGCCGGCGCGGCGTGTTCGACGCCCAGAGCCAACCCAAGCTGGACCACCTGCTCGACCTGGTGGCGCTGGGCACCGTGGCCGACGTGGTGCGGCTCGACCCTAACAACCGGATTTTGGTGGCGCAGGGCCTCAAGCGCATGCGCGCCGGCCGCATGCACGCCGGCGTGGCCGCGCTGTTCCGCGTCGCCGGGCGCGAACCGCGCACCGCCAGCCCCTTCGACCTCGGCTTCGCGCTCGGGCCGCGGCTGAACGCCGCCGGCCGCCTGCAGGACATGTCGCTGGGGATCGAGTGTTTGGTCACCGACGACGAGGGCCGCGCCTGGGCGCTGGCCCAGCAACTCAACGAGATCAACCTGAAGCGGCGCGAGATCGAGGCCGAGATGCAGGACACCGCCCTGCTCCACCTCGACGAGTTCGAGCCGGCCGCCAGCAGCACCATCTGCGTCTTCGACGCGGCCTGGCACCAGGGCGTGATCGGTATCGTCGCCTCGCGCCTGAAGGAGAAGTTCTTCCGTCCGACCATCACCTTCGCGCCCGGCGCCGACGGCTGGATCAAGGGTTCCGGCCGCTCCATCCCCGGCTTCCACCTGCGCGACGCGCTCGACCTGGTGTCCAAGCGCGCGCCCAGCCTGATCGACAAGTTCGGCGGCCACGCCATGGCGGCCGGCCTGACCATCCGCGCCGAGGCCTTCGACGCCTTCGCCGAGGCCTTCGAGGCGGTCGGCCGCGCCTGGCTCAGCGAACAGCAGCTCGAACGCGTCATCGAAACCGACGGCCCGCTCGAGGAGGCCTACTACACCACCGACTTCATCGCCCTGATGGCCGGCCAAGTGTGGGGCCAGGGCTTCGCGCCGCCGGTGTTCTGCGACGAGTTCCGCGTCGTCAGCCAGCGCATTTTGAAGGAGCGCCACCTCAAGCTGCTGCTCGAGAAGAACGGCAGCCGCTTCGACGCCATCTGGTTCGGCCATGTCGACTCGGTCGGCGAGCGCGCCCGCGTCGCCTTCCGCCTCGACGCCAACGAGTACAACGGCGTCACCAAGGTGCAGCTGCTGGTGGAGCACGCCGAGCCGGCCTGACGCCGACGGCCAATGGCCGGCTCGGCGTCGGCCGGCGTTCAGCCCATGCGCTGGAACACGCCGTCCTTGTCGACCAACAGGTGCTTCAGGCCGGCCGCGACGTGCAGCACGATCAGCGCCACCAAGACCCAGGCGATGGCGCCGTGGGCGTCGAAATACTGCTCGGCCAGGTCGTGGTCCGGCACGAACCAGCGCGGCAAGGTCAGGCCGAAGAACACCAGGCCGCGCTTGCTCAAGGCCGCGCCGATGATGCCGGTGAGCGGCATCAGCACCATGCACAGGTAGAGCAGGCCGTGGGTCAGGCCGGACAGGCGCACCTGCCACGGCGCCACGTTGCCAGGCAGCGGCGCCGGCCGGTGGCCGAAGCGCCACAGCAGGCGCGCCGCGACCAGCGCCGCCAGCACCAGGCCGAAGGACTTGTGCAGCATGAAGTAGACGGCGCTGCCGGGATCGTCCTCGATCTCCATCATGTACCAGCCCACGCCGATCAGCACGACGATCAACAGGGCCAGCAGCCAGTGCAGCAAACGGGCCGGGGCGTCGTAGCGCCAGGCTGGCGCGGTGGGGTGTAAGGACGGTTTATATTGGTTCATCTTGGTTCTCCTGGGTTGATCCATTGCCGTGGTGGCGCAGTTCGCGCCTACATGGTTCTGCCTTGGTGCTGGTGTTTTCAAATTGCAGAGTCGTTCAATCGATGGCCCAGATGGCGTGCGCGTCCAGCTGCACGCGGGCATAGGCGGCCAGCGCCTCGACCTGCGCCGTTTGCGCCGCCAACGCCGCGTCCAGCGCCTGGCGCCGGCTGCCCAGCGCGTCCATCAGCGTACATTCGCCGGCCTGGTAGGCCTTCATCATCAGCTCCGACTGGCGCCGCGCCTGCGTTTCGACCTCGCTGACAGTCTGCCATACCTGATAGCTGCGCGCGCTGTCGATCACCGCGCGTTGTGCCGCCGAGCGCACCCGCAGCCGGACCTGGTCGGCCCGTTCGCGCGCCATCGCCGCCTTCAGCGCGGCGCCGTCGCGGTCGGCGGCGCGGGCGGCGCCGGGCAGCGGTATCGACAAGGTCAGGCCGATCAGGCGCTCCTGCCCGGCCCGCTCGCGCGCCGCGCGCAGCGCCAGCGTCGGATCGGGCATGCGGTCGCTGCTCTGGCGGCTGGCGCGCAGCGTGTACAACGCCACCTCGGCCTCGGCCAGCTCGAGCTCGTGGTTGTCGTGCAGGATGCGCTCGCGCCAGTGGTCGGCGCCCTCCACCGGCGCCGGCGGCAACGGCAAACGGCTGGCGTCGGGCGCCGGCAGGCCGACGTAGTTCTGCTCCAACTGGGCCAGCGCCTGTTCCTGCCGTTGGCGCGCCTGCAGCACCAGCGCGGCGACGCGCTGGTGCTCGGTGTCGGCCTGCAGCTGCTCCAGGCGGGCGCCATCGCCGGCCAGCACCCGCTTCGCCGCGACGCGCCGCAATTGTTCCGTCACCGCCAACTGCTCGTCCAGCCGCGCCACGGCGGCCTGTTCGCGCAGCGCGTCGAACCAATCCTTCATCAGCGCGCGGCCGGCCTCGTGCCAGGCGTCGGCGTGCATCGCCTCGGCCACCAGCACGCCCTGCGCGCCGATGGCCTGGTCCTGCCCGGCCTTGCCGAACCAGCGCACGGTGCGCTCCAGCGCCAGCTCCTGCTCCTGGAAGCGCTCGCCGCCCTCGACCCTGCGCTGGTTGACGCTGGCGCGCGCCGTCCATTCGTAGGGTCCGGCTTGCAGGCGCGTCTTGTCGACGCCGGCCAGCTGGGACTGGAGGGTGCCGAGGCGCAGCTGCGGCAGGCTTTCCAGCGCGCGCCGCACCAACGGTTCCGACGGCAGCACGGCCAGCGCGCCCGACGCTGCGCTAGTGGCGGTGGAAGCGGCGGCGGGCGCGCTGGCGCCGGCGCCGGTGGTGGCTGCGGCCATCGCGCTGGGCGACTGTGACGCGCCCAGCGCCAGCAACATCGCCAGCAGCAGTTTGTTAGGCGCGCTCATGCCAGCCTCCCGAAGTCCAGCAAGGGCGCCATCCAATAGGCCACGTCGGGGTTGCGGATCTCGCCGGCCAGCTCGTCGAGCAGGCCGCGCAGGTCGGCCTGCACGCCGGCGATCAACACCAGCTTGCGCCGGCTGCGGCCCTGCACCTTCTCCATGGTCGACTGCAGCGAGGCGCCGCGCCCCATGCCTTGGGCGTCGACCACCGAAAAGCCGCCGGCCCAGGCCGGGCGCAGCAGCAGGAAGTCGAGCACGTCCTCCTCCAGCGAGACGGGAATCGCCAGCGTCAGCATGGCGTCGTATTTTTTATCGTTGCTCATGCGAGCCTCCGCTAAGGGATGGGGCGTTCGGCGCGACGCCGAAACGCCGGAACAAAATGGGCAGCAGCACCAGCGTCAGCAAGGTGGCGCTGAGCAGGCCGCCGATTACCACGATGGCCAGCGGCTTCTGGATCTCCGAGCCGGGGCCGCTGGCCAGCAGCAGCGGCACCAGCCCCAGGCCGGTGATACAGGCGGTCATCATCACCGGCCGCAGGCGGCGCAGCGCGCCCTGCGTCACCACCTCGCCCAGCGCCATGCCGCGCGCCACCAGCTGGTTGAAGCAGGTGATCATCACCAGGCCGTTCAGCACGGCGATGCCCATCAGCGCGATGAAGCCGACCGAGGCCGGCACCGACAGGTACTCGCCGCTGACGGCCAGCGCCACCACGCCGCCGATCAGCGCGAACGGGATGTTGACGAACACCAGCAGCGCCTGGCGGATGCTGTGCAACGTGCTGAACAACAGCAGGAAGATCAGCGCCAGCGCCACCGGCACCACCAGCGCCAGCCGGGCGGCGGCGCGTTGCTGGTTCTCGAACTGGCCGCCCCAGCTGACCCGGTAGCCCACCGGCAGCTTGATTTGGCGCGCCACGCCGGCCTTGGCCTCGTCGACGAAACCGACCAGGTCGCGGCCGCGCACGTTGGCGCGCACCACCACCAGCCGCGAGCCGTTCTCGCGCTCGACCTTGACCGGGCCGTCGACGTGGCGCAGGCTGGCCAGCCGCGACAGCGCGACGGCGCCGCCGTCGGCCAGCGGCAGGCGCAGCTGCTCGAACAACTCGGCCGACAATTGCAGGCTGTCGTCGCCGCGCAGCAGCAGCGGCAGGCGCCGCCCGCCCTCCACCACCACGCCGGCGACGCGGCCCTCGACCAGCGTGCGCAGGTCGGCCTGCACCTGCTCCACGCTCAGGCCCAGGCGGCCGGCGGCGACGCGGTCTACGTCGACCTGCAAATACTGCACGCCGGCGTTCTTCACCGTCAGCACGTCCTCGCTGCCGGGAATGGCCTGCAGCAGCTTGAGCACCTGCTCGGCCAAGCCGCCCAGCACCTGGTTGTCCGGCCCGTAGATCTTCACGGCCAGGTCGCCGCGCACGCCGGACAGCATCTCCGAGGTGCGCATCTCGATCGGCTGGGTGAAGCTCAGGTTAACGCCGGGGAAGCTGGCGGTGGCCACGCGCAGCGCCTCGATCAGCGCCTCCTTGTCCTTGCTGCGCCATTCGGCGCGCGGCTTGAGCACCAGGAAGGTGTCGGTCTCGTTGAGGCCCATCGGGTCCAGCCCCAGCTCGTCCGAGCCGAGCCGGGCGACGATGCGGCGCACGTCCGGCACCTGCTCGAGGATGCGGCGCTGGATCGCCTGGTCGAGCCGGGCCGACTCGGCCAGGTTCACCGAGGGCAGCTTCTCGATCTGCATGATGATGTCGCCCTCGTCGAGCGTCGGCATGAAGGACTTGCCGACGTAGAGGAACAGGCCGACCGACAGCAGCAGCGCCGCCACGGCGACAGCACCGACGCCGCGCGGGCGCAGCAGGGCCCAGTCCAGCAGGCGGGCGTAGCCGGCCTCGAGCCGGCGCACCAGCCACGGCGCCGGGCCGTGCTGGTCCTTCAGCAGCAGCGAGGCCAGCACCGGGATCACCGTCAGCGACAGCAGCAGCGACGAGGCGAGCGCGAAGATGATGGTCAGCGCCACCGGCGCGAACAGCTTGCCCTCCAGCCCCTGCAGCGACAGCAGCGGCAGGAACACGATCATAATCACCAGCATGCCGGCGGTGACCGGCACGGCCACCTCGCGCACCGCGCGGTAGATCACGTGCAGGCGCGACATGCCCGGCTGCGCGCCGGTGCCGTGCGCCTCGATGTTCTCGACCACCACCACGGCGGCGTCGACCAGCATGCCGATGGCGATCGCCAGGCCGCCCAGCGACATCAGGTTGGCGCTCAGGCCGAAGGCGTTCATCAGCACGAAGGTGCCCAACGCGGCCAGCGGCAGGATGCAGGCCACCACCAGCGCCGAGCGCAGGTTGCCGAGGAACAGATACAGCAGCACCACCACCAGCAGCGTCGCCTCGCCCAGCGCCTTGGTGACGGTGGAAACGGCGCGCTCGACCAGGTTGCCCCGGTCGTAGAAGGGGCTGATGGTGGTCCCGGCCGGCAGCGTGGGCGCCATCTCGTGCAGGCGCGCGCGGATCTGGTCGACCACCTTCTGCGCGTTGGCGCCGCGCATGGCCAGCACCAGCGCCTCGACCGCCTCGCCCTTGCCGTCCTGCGTCACCGCGCCGTAGCGGGTCAGCTGGCCGATGCGCACCGTGGCCACCTGGCCGACCGTGACCGCCACGCCGTCGCGGCTGGCCACGGCGATGGCGCGCACGTCGTCCAGCGTGTGGATGCTGCCGTCGCTGCGGATCAGCAGCGACTCCTCGCCGCTGCCCAGGCGGCCGGCGCCGTCGCTGCGGTTGTTGGCCTCCAGCGCCTGCTGCAGCTGGGCCAGCGAAACGCGCCGCGCGGCCAGCGCCGCCAAGTCGGGCACCACCTCGAAGCTTTTCACCTGGCCGCCCAGCGAGTTGACGTCGGCCACGCCGGGGATGTTGCGCAACTGCGGGCGGATGGTCCATTCGAGCAGCGTGCGCTTCTCCATCAAGCTGAGCGGCCCTTCGATGGTGAACATGAAGATCTCGCCGAGCGGCGTGGTGATCGGCGCCAGGCCACCGCTGACCGAGGCCGGCAGGTCCTCGAGCACGTTGGCCAGCCGCTCGCTGACCTGCTGGCGCGCCCAGAACACGTCGGTGCCGTCCTGGAAGTCGAGCGTGATGTCGGCGATCGCGTACTTCGACTGCGAGCGCAGCACCACCTGGCGCGGAATGCCCAGCAGCTCCTGCTCGATCGGCGCGACGATGCGCGCCTCCACCTCCTCAGGCGTCATGCCGGGCGCCTTCATGATCAGCTTGACCTGGGTGCTGGAGACGTCGGGGAAGGCGTCGATCGGCAGCTCGTTGAAGGCCTGCACGCCGGCACCTATCATCAGCACGGTCAGCACCAGCACCAGCAGGCGCTGCGACAGCGACAGCGCGATCAGTCGGGCCAACATCACTTGCCTCCCGTCGGCGCGGCAGTCTTGGCGGCGGGCTCGGTGCCGGTCTCGGCACCCAAACCGGCCCAAATGCCCTTGAGGGCGACGATGCCGCGCACCGCCACCGGCTCGCCCGCCGCCAGCGCGCCCTGCGCCCAGACCATGTCGGCGCCGGCCGCCGTGGCGCGCACCGGCACCACGGCGAAGCCCGCGCCGCGCTTAACGAAGACGAAAGTGTCCGCGCCGCGCCGCACCAGCGCTGCCGCCGGCAACGCCACGGCGCCGGCCGGCGTAGCCGTGCCAACGACACCGGGCGTGCCGGCTACGCCAGCAGTGCCGGCTACGCCTGACGCGCCACCAGCGCCGGCGGCCGCCGCCGCGCCGCGCAGCAAGCGCGCCTCGACATAGGCGTTGATTTTCAGGCAGGCGTCGCGTTCGGTCTGCTCGGCCCGCACCAGGGCGCTCTGGTTGGCGCCGTTGACCACCGGCGAAATGGCGACCACCCGCAGTTTGCCGCAGCCCTTGGCCTGCAACAGGTCGCCGACACGGATCAGCGCCAGCTGCTGGCGCGAGGCCTGCAGCTCGACCCACAGCGGGCCGTCGCGGCCGATGCGTGCCAGCTCGGCGCCCGCCTCGATCCGCTGGCCGGGGCTGACCGGCAGCTCCAGCACGGTGCCGGCGTATTGCGCCCGCACCGTCAACATTGGCGACAGCGGCCGGCCGGCGCGCAGCGTGCCGATCGCCGCCGCGTCCAGGCCGGCGGCGCGCAGCGCCTGGCGCCGCTCGTCCGCCGCCAAACCGGCCAACTGGGCGGCGCTGCGGCTCTCCTCCAAGCGCGCGGCGGCGATGATGCCGTCGCCGAACAGCGCCTCGTCGCGCGCCAGCTTGGCGCCGGCCAGGCGCGCCTGGGCCGCCAGTTGTAGATACTCGCGCTGCAGCTCCAGCCACGGCTGGCTGAACAGGGTCAACAACGGAGCGCCGGCGGCCACCCGCTGCAGGCTGGCCACGTGCACCTGCTGCACCACGCCGCCCAGCGCGCTGCTGGCCAGCGCCAGCGCGGTGCCCGGCGCCACCACGGTGCCGGCCAGGTACTGGTCGTTGCCGGCCGCCTCGGCGCCGGCGGCCGGCAACGCGGCCAACGCCGGCGTGGTGGCGATGCCGGCCCTGGCGATCTGCGCGGGATTGACGCGCAACTGCTCCGGCGCGGCCGGCGCGGCCGCCGCCGTCGTCAACAAACCTGCCAACAGCAGTAGCAGGGGCACGCGGCGCAAGCGGCGCCGGCTAAGGCAAGCGCTGTGGCAGCGGTTAAGATACGGATTGGATGGCGGCATGGCGCGGCGCTTTGCAAGAGTGGTCAATGGCGCCGATGGTGGAATCAAGACATTAAGAAGTTCTTAACAACTGCCGCCTACCATCCAATCCAATCAAACCGCCAAGGAGCCGGACGTGCGCATACTGCTGACCGAGGACGATCCCCAACTGGGACGGGCCACCCAGATCGGCCTGGAGCAGGCCGGCTACGCGGTCGACTGGGTGCAGTCGGCCGAAAGCGCGCACACGGCGGTGCGCCTGCACCGCTACGCCTGCGTGCTGCTCGACCTGGGCCTGCCCGGCCAGGACGGCATGCAGGCCTTGGAACAGCTGCGCCGCAACGGCTACGACGGCGCCATCCTGATCGTCACCGCGCGCGACCAGATCCCCGACCGCATCGCCGGCCTCGACGGCGGCGCCGACGACTTCATCATCAAGCCCTTCGACCTCGACGAGCTGGCCGCGCGCGTGCGCAGCGCCTGCCGCCGCGCCGCCGGCCGCCTGCGCGAGCAGCTGGTGCACGGCGACATCGTCATCGACGTGGCCGACCGCCAAGTGCAACAGGCCGGCCAACCGGTGCCGCTGACCAGCAAGGAGTTCAGCATCCTGCTGATGCTGGTCGAGCAGCGCGGCCGCGTGCTCAGCCGCGAGCAGCTGGAGGAAAGCCTGTACGGCTGGGGCGAGGAGGTCGAGAGCAACGCCGTTCAGGTGCACATCCACCACCTGCGCCGCAAGCTGGGCAAGGCACTGATCCGCACCGTCCACGCGGTCGGCTACAGCATCGACAAGCCGGCCGCCGACGCCGCCGGCGCCGCATGAGCGCCCGCGCCGCGCCCTGGTCGCTGCGCCGCACCCTGCTGGCCTGGCTGCTCGGCCTGACCCTGGCGCTGTGGGGCCTGAGCGCCCTCATCGTCTACTTCGAGGCCGACCGCGAAAGCCAGGAGTTGTTCGACCAGTCGCTGGCCGAGACGGCCCACCTGCTGCTGTCGCTGGCCGACCACGAGGTGCAGGAGCACGCCGCCGGCACGCCGCTGGCAATGGCCGTGCCGGACAACCGCAACCACCGCCAATACCTGCTGTTCCAGATCTGGAGCGCCGAGCCGCGCCTGCTGTACAAGAACGTCGGCGCGCCCGACGCCGCCTTCGCCCCGCCCGCCACCGCCGGCTTCGGCTGGGCCAACGTCGACGGCGCGCGCTGGCGCGTCTACACCAGCTGGAACGACAGCCACCGCCTGCAGATCCAGCTGGCCGAGCCGCTGCGCCACCGCAAGGACATCAGCAGCCGCTTCGCCTACAAGCTGCTCGGCTTCGCCCTGCTGCTGGCGGTGCTGGCCACGCTGACGATACGCTGGAGCGTCAACCGCGCCTTCCGCGCGCTGCGCCGCCTGGCCGACGAGGTGTCGCGCCGCACGCCCAACGACCTGGCCGAGGTCGGCCTGGCCGGCGCGCCCGACGAGGTGCATCCGCTGCTGCTGGCCATCAACCGCCTGTTCGAGCGGGTGCGCCGCACCATGGAACACGAGCAGCGCTTCACCGCCGACGCCGCGCACGAGCTGCGCACGCCGCTGGCGGCCATCAAGACCAATCTACAGGTGATCCAGCGCGCCCGCAGCGATGCCGAGCGCGACGAGTTCATCGGCGGCCTCGGCGTCAGCGTCGACCGCGCCGGCCGCCTGGTCGACCAGCTGCTGACATTGTCCCGTCTCGACCCGCAGTACCGCCCGGCCGACGACCTGGCCGAGCACGACCTAGCCGCCGTGCTGGCCGGCCAGCTGCCGGCCTGGCAAGCGGAAGCCGAGCGGCGCCGGGTCACCCTTCAGACCGAGCTGCAAGCGGCGCCGTGCCGCATCAGCCAGGCCGGCGTGCAGATCCTGGCGCGCAACCTGGTCGACAACGCGCTGCGCTACACGCCGGCCGGCGGCACGGTGCGGCTGTCCTGCGGCCGCGACGGCGCCCAGGTCCGCCTTTGCGTCGCCGACAACGGCCCCGGCATCGCCCCGGCCATGCGCGAGCGCGTCTTCGAGCGCTTCTTCCGCCTGGCCGACGCCAAGCAGCCCGGCAGCGGCCTGGGCCTGTCCATCGTCGAGCGCATCGCCGAGGCCCACGGCGCCAGCGTGCAACTAGGCGCGGGGCTGGACGGCGCCGGCCTGGGCGTCGAGGTGCGCTTCCCGGCCGCCGCCGCCGACGCCGCCACCACCGCGGACGTTTGCCTTCCATCCCGAAAAGGAGTATAACTATTCCACAAACGGAGGGAACCATGAACCTTGCCTACGCCTACCCCAAGAGTCGCTTCGAACCAACCGTGCTGGTGGACTTGAACGCCAAGGCCGAGCGCGAGCGCCTGTCGAAGTCCGCGCTGATCGGCTTTTTCAAGCTGGCGGCGGCCTGGAAGCTGCGTGACGACGACGCCCGCGAACTGCTCGGCGGCCTCTCCAGCAGCGCCTTCTACGAGTGGAAGAAGAACCCCGACCGGGTGCTCGAGGTCGA
Source organism: Rugamonas sp. DEMB1 (assembly GCF_029834475.1). GTDB lineage: Bacteria > Pseudomonadota > Gammaproteobacteria > Burkholderiales > Burkholderiaceae_D > Rugamonas > Rugamonas rubra. Next base: position 3,363,784 of record NZ_CP122407.1, read on the forward strand.
CCGCATCACCCGCATCTCCTACCTGCTCGGCATCTACAAGGCGCTGCACATCCTGTACGGCGACCAGCTGGCCGACGAATGGATCAACCTGCCCAACAAGAACGTGATCTTCGCCGGCCGCACGCCCCTGGCCAACATGCTGGCCGGCGGCCTGCTGGCCATGCAGACCGTGCGCAAGCTGCTCGACGCCCGCCGCGGAGGACTCTGACTTGCCGCTCAGCCCGATTCCGCCGCTGACCCTGCTGCGCCAGATCGACACCTGCCGCCTGTTGCCGTCGCGCTTCGCCGACGTCGCCGACTCGGTGCTGACCCCGCTGGCCGAGGACGAGGCCCACCTGCACGACCTGTTCGACTTGGACAACGCCACCAACGAGCGCCTGCGCGCCCAGTACGGCGGCAGCGCCGGCATCGGCGTCGACGAGCTGGTGTTCGGCCTGCCCAACTTCCGCATCATCAACGCCGCCTTCACCTACGCCCGCCCCGAGGGCAGCCGCTTCAACGACGGCGAACGGGGCGCCTGGTACTGCGCCTTCGACGCCGACACCGCGTTGGCCGAGGTGATTTTCCACAAGACCGTCGAATACGCCGAAATCGACCGCTTCGACGACAGCGTGCCCTACCAGCTGATGCTGGCCGACTTTAGCGCCAGCTTCCACGACTTGCGCGGCCAGGCCCGCTTCCGCCACTGCCTGGACCCGGCCAGCTACGTCGGCTCGCAGCAGCTGGCCGGTCTGCTGCTCGACGGCGGCTCGATGGGCGTGGTGTTCCCCAGCGTGCGCCGGCCCGGCGGCACCAACCTGGCCTGCTTCCGCCCCGCGCTGGTGGGCAATGTTCGCAAAGACAAGGTGTATCGGTTAACATGGGCGGGTTCGCCGACGCCGCGCGTCGACATCGTCTGAGCGCGACCACGGCCGCGCCACCTTTTTGACCATTTTTCGATCCATTTATGCAGACCAAGCCAGAAAACGACACCGACCTCCGCCTCAAGATCAACAGCGAAACGGCGCGCCTGCCCTGGACCGAGCTGCTCAAGCACTTCGCCTCCGGCACCGTGGTGTGGGTCGCCAACAGCCTCGACCTGGTCGACGTCGCCGTGCGCATCTCGCACGACGACAAGGCCAACATCAGCCAGTGGATGGCCGCCGGCCTGCTCGGCAAGGTCACCGACCAGCAGGCCGAAGCCTGGCTGGCCGCCGACGCCGCACTGTGGGCGGCGGTGGTCCATCCCTTCATTCTGGTGCAGGAAGAAAAGCCCAAGGTCCACTAGGCCAGGGTAGCAATACCATTACCGGTATCGAAAAGGTGTGTTTAATACCCGTTTCGATATCGCCCCCCCTCACCCTGGCCGTCCGCACACTGGCTGCGCGCCGGCCCCAGTCCCGCCCCCATTCATGTTCCTGCCAGCCCTGGACCAGCATCTGCTGCGCAACATCCCCTATCCGCACCTGAGCGGATGGCAACGTTTCATCACAGAATTCCTGTATTTCGGCGTCAAGCAGGCCCGCGCCTGCCTGTTCGTCGGCCTGTTCTTCGGCGCCGTGATCCTGCTGCCGCGCACCGGCCTGTTCGGCCTGCCCCGCTACGACGCCCTGCTGATCGCCGCCGTCGGCATCCAGCTGTGGATGGTCTGGGCCGGGCTGGAGACCTGGGACGAGCTGAAGGCCGTCAGCCTGTTCCACCTGGTCGGCTTCGCGCTGGAGGTGTTCAAGGTGTCGTCCGGCATCCAGTCGTGGAGCTACCCGGACTTCGCCTACAGCAAGGTGATGGGCGTGCCGCTGTTCTCCGGCTTCATGTACGCCGCCGTCGGCAGCTACATCATCCAGGCCTGGCGCCTGCAGGCCTGCGCATCCGCCACCATCCGCCGTACTGGATGGCGATCTCGATCGCCGTGCTGATCTACGCCAACTTCTTCAGCCACCACTACATCGGCGACTACCGCTGGTATCTGGCCGCCTGCGCGCTGGGCCTGTACGCCCGCACCAGCGTGATCTTCCGCCCGCTCGACCGCGACCGCGTCATGCCGCTGCCGCTGGCCTTCGTGCTGATCGGCTTCTTCATCTGGCTGGCCGAGAACATCAGCACCTTCTGGGGCGTGTGGCGCTACCCCAACCAGCTGGGCGCCTGGTCGGCCGTGCACGTGAGCAAGTGGAGCTCCTGGTCGCTGCTGGTCATCATGACCTTCACCATCGTCGCCAACCTCAAACACATCAAGGCGCGCATCCATGTGCCTGATTGACGCGATCAAAGCAAGTTTTCGGATTATGTTGCCGACATGCTTTACTGGTTGGGACTAACCGGCTGCTGGGCCGAGGCACCCAGGCGCGTGGCCGTTTTGATAATCAGGCCTTGCAACAGGGCAGGTGAACTCACTCCGACCTGGAACGCAAGAATGGCACTCATCTTATCGCCATTGAGAATATAGACACTCGCCATCACGAATGCGAGGCCGGGCAATGCCAGCAGTAGGAAAGCGAAAGCCGCAGCATACTTCAGCCAAGGAAGCTTATCCTGCGGAGCGCGGTTGAAATGCGACGCGACATGAAAACCGAACAATACAAAGCCTCCGACAACAGCGATACACAATAGATCAACGTTGTCGCTCAGCAAGGCAATTCGTTCGGCACTAGTTGTCAATCGCTACCCTATTCGAGGAGAAGAAATCGATGAACTTTTCCTTAAAACTCGCCTCGCTGACAAAGCGCTCTTTCGTCGTCAGCAACGCGCGACCATCGTTGGCTCTAACCGGGGCGATCTTCACGGCAGATACTAGCTGCGGGTCAGTCTTTAGCGCGTCAATGACGAGGCGCGGTTCGACGTTTGCTGCAGCGGCAATGCCTGTGATGGTACGGCTACTGAACCTCTCGTCGTTGAGCGCAAGCAAAATACGCGCGCGGAGCTCAGCCGTTGTCGGCACGATGGGCGCTGTGATCATGCCATCAGGCTCTCCATTCTTTTTCGCAACCATACGCCCTCCTCGCTAGGCCTAGTCCATCAACGAGTGTACATCGGATGCCAAACTATGCAAATTCGCCGTTCAACTCCCGCACAAGCATTTGATGCCTGACAAGGATCGCAAATTCGCCAGGAAACGTTAGACCGTTGTATTGATTGGTTTTCTAGGGGATAATTGCACCCCATGAACGATACCACCACCCTCCCCCCATTGCCCGACCGCCTGTCGATCGACCCGCGCAGCCCTTTCCACCTGCCTAGCGCCTTCGAACGCGAAGTGGCCATCAAACTGAACGACAAAGAGCGTTTGGACGTCGAAGAATATTGCATCAGCGAAGGCTGGATTCGCGTGCCGGCCGGCAAGGCGCTGGACCGCAAGGGCCAACCTATGCTGATCAAACTGAAGGGCAAGGTCGAAGCCTTCTACCGCTAAGCCGTCCGCAACACCATCCTCACCACTCCGGCCCGCCGCCCTCGGGCGTCAGCGCCGGATGCTCGCCGAAAAATCCCCCGACTTGTCCGCCGCGCGTGCCTTCGCCGTGATGTGTGCCGTCTCGCGCAAATGGGCGAACTCGCCCGCACCGGCCAGCGCGCCGATGTCGAACAGATAACGATCCAGATAACCCGAGGCCAGCAAGCGCCAGTCCAGCGGCAGGCCGGGAGCTATGCGCCGCGCCATCTCGAAGACGATGGTGGTGCAGTTGGCCGTCAGCGTGTTGTAGAAGCGCGGCGCGCGCTGCAGCTCGGCGCCCTCGTCCAGATAGGCCAGGAACAGCGAACGCATCGCCGCCGGCGCCATCTTCAAGCGGTACAAGTACATGTCCTCGCCGCGCACGTTGGTGCGCACGCGCAGGATGTCGCGCTCGTCGGCCGCCACCAGCACCGTCTCGTAGCGCTTGAAAAAACCGGCCAGGGCGGAGAAGCTCTCGCCGCGCTCCTTGCGGATCTCGATGGAAAAGGTGATGTAGCGGCCGTCGTCGAAGCCGAACGACACCAGCGTGTGGGCGATGGCCGGCCCCATCCAATAGGACAGCGCCACGTCCACCGAGCGCAGCCGGTCCAGATCGTAGCTCCGCTGTTCCCAGCGCTGGGTGAAGTCGGCGTCGCCGCGCCAGTCGAAATTGCGCACCTGGTCGAGCGTGACGATGCTGCCGTCGACCTTGCCGCCGACCATGCGGGCGCCATCGGCGGCCCAGCTCCGTTGCCGCGCCGGCGCGATGGTGGCCCACCACACCAACAGCAAAGCGAACGCCAGCAACCAGGGCAACAAGGCGCGCGCGCGCCGAGCGCGCCACCAGCAGACCAGCGTCGCCACGCCGCTTGCCGCCCACACGGCCAGCACCGCCCAGCGCAGCGCCTCGCCGCCGGGCAGCTGGAACCACAAGGCCAGCGCGCCCCAGCCGGTCGACAACAACAGCAACAAGGAGGCCAGGACCATCGCCACACTGCGGAGTATGCATTTTTTCATGCGCAGATTATAGGGGCTGGACGGCCGCCGCCGGGCAAGGGCACACCGCGCTGGCGTTCACGTTAAGTTTCGTGTAACCTTGCCGCAGAACCAACCACCGCCCGGCGCACGCCATGAAAAACCAGTAAATTGCGACTCAGCTGATTGACCGACCGCCATCGTGGCAACACGCTGCGCGGCACGCGCCATGACGGCCCCGCAATCCCCCTCCCGGCAGCCCACGCTGCCACCCCGTATCGAGTAGCACCACGACGTCCGCCGCGATGGCCGGGGCCGCTTCCCGATCCGCACCACGCTTCGGCAACACCCGTTCCAGCACCTCATTCGACAGAGCCAATCCATCACGCCCGGCCATCGCCGGGCCGAGGCCTCGCAGCGGCGCGCCGACATTGCCACCGACCCGAGATTGCGCAAAAACATATGCATACCACCACCTCCATCGCCACCTACAACGCCAGCTACCGCATCGACGGCACGGCGGTCAACATCGACGACTTCACCCACACCTTCTACCAACGCAAGATCGGCATCATAGGCGACAACGGCAGCGGCAAGAGCACCCTGCTCAAGATGCTGGCCGGCCGGCTGTTGCCGCAGTCCGGCTCGGTCGCTCTGTCGGCCAGCATTTGCTACTGCCCGCAAGACCACCAGGGCTTCGACGCGGAAACGGTGGCCGGCATCCTCGGCGTGGCCGACAAGATCGCCGCGCTGCGGCGCATCGCCGCCGGCGGCCTGGCGCAAGTCGACTTCGACCTGCTCAACGACGACTGGGACGTCGAGCGCGACCTGCGCCTGCGGCTGGCGCAGTACGACCTGGCCGGGCTGGGGATGGAGCGCCCCTTCGCCGCGCTGAGCGCCGGCCAGAAAACCCGCCTGCTGCTGGTGCGCGCCATCCTCAGCAAGGCCGATTTCCTGCTGTTCGACGAGCCGACCAACAACCTCGACATCCAAGCCCGGCAGAACCTCTACGATTTCGTCGCCAGCACAGAGACGGGCCTGCTGATGGTCAGCCACGACCGCAAGCTGCTGCGCCACTGCGACGAGATCATCGAACTGAGCGGCATGGGCGTCAAGGTCTACGGCGGCGACTTCGACGACTACGCCGAACAGAAGGAACTCCAGGACAAGGCCGTCGAGCGGCAGTACGAGGACGCCAAGCAAGACTGCAAGAAAGCCCAGCGCGCCGCGCAGCAGGCGCTGGAGGCCTTCGACAAGAAGAGCTCGGTCGGCCGCAAGCTGTTTCTCGACGGCAAAATCGACCGCATCTCGGCCAACGGCAAGCGCGGCCGCGCCGAAAAAACCTTCGGCCGCATGAGCAATCTGGAGGAGCGCATGCTGGCCTCGGCCGGCAGCCGGCTCGACAGCGCCAAGCAACTGCGCGAGGTCAAGGAGGCGATCCATGTCGCCCTGCCCAAGACTTCTGTGCCGAACGGCAAGGTCGTGCTGGCTGTCGAGGCCCCTCGGCTACCGCCATCCGGGCGCCGGGCGCGCCTTGTTCGACGGGCTGGACTTGACGATGGTCGGGCCGGAGCGGGTCGCCCTGGTCGGCCGCAACGGCGTCGGCAAGAGCACCCTGCTCAAGCTCATCTGCGCCGAGCTGGCGCCGACGCGGGGCACGGCGACGATAGGCGTGGCGCGATGGAGCTATCTGAGCCAGGACATCGGCATGCTGCGGCCGGAACAGAGCGTGCTGGAGAACTTCCAGCGCATCAACGCCGACCTGTCGCACCACGACTGCCACCACGCCCTGGCGCAATTCAAGTTCCGCAACAAGGACGCGCAAAAGCTGGCCGGCCAGCTCAGCGGCGGCGAACGGATACGCGCCGGCCTGGCCTGCGTGCTACTGTCGAGCACGCCGCCGCAGTTGCTGCTGCTCGACGAGCCGACCAACCACCTGGACCTGGTCAGCCTGGTGGCGCTGGAGGACATCCTCAATCAATACGAGGGCGCGCTGCTGCTGGTGTCGCACGACGCCACCTTCCTCGATCGGGTCAAAGTGGGACGGCAGGTAGAGTTGGCGGCGGCATAGGCAAGCCGGCCTTGCCGGGGTATCATTGCGCCATCCGCTTGCGCAGGCATTTCGATACGAAAATGCACGAATCCGGACGGCCAACCATTCCAGGGATAATCATTTCACCACCTATGAGCAAGCCAATCGCAGCGACGCCGGAACGCGGCAACGGCGGCGACAGCTCGAACGAGATCGCCAACAGCATCGCCGAGGCCATCGCCGCCCGGCAACTGCCGCCCGGCACCAAACTGCGCGAAGAGGCGCTGGGCCGCTTGTACTCGGTCAGCCGCACCAAGATCCGCGCCGCCCTGTTGATCTTGTCGAAGGACAAGCTGATCCAGATCGTGCCGGACAAGGGCGCCTTCGTCAGCCAGCCCAGCGAGACGGAGTCGCGCGAGATCTTCGCCGCGCGCCGCATCATCGAAGCGGCCTTGGCGCGCGAATTCGTCGCCAAGGCGCGGCCGGCCGACTACAAGGCGCTGGAGAAGCACTTGAAGGCCGAGCGCGCCGCGCTGGCCCAGGTCAACACCAAGGTGCGCTCGCAGCTGCTGGGCGATTTCCACGTCATGCTCGCCGAGGTGGTCGGCAACCACGTGTTGAAGGAGATCGTGCACGAGCTGGTCGGCCGCAGCTCGCTGATCACCATGCTGTACCAATCCGACCGCGACGCCGTCTGCTCGTCCGACGAGCACGCCGCCTTCCTCGAGGCCGCCAAGGCCGGCGACGCCGACAAGGCCGCCAGCCTGATGCTGCACCACCTCAGCCACGTCGAAGGCGCGCTGCGCTTCGACGGCAGCGTCAGCGAAGGCAAGCGCGACCTCGTCACCGCCCTGCTGATGTAAAGAAGCAACCGGGGTCAGTGCCGACATTCGGACATTCAGCGCATGAATGTCCGAATGTCGGCACTCGTATATTGAACGTACCGCAACGGCGTTGGATAATGATGGCGTTGAAGCGGCCGGGCGAAGTGACATTGATCGGCACGAGTGCCATTGAGCACGTGGGTCAGATAGGTGCCTTCGCCCGTTTCATTTTACAAGTCCGAACGGTATCTTGGGCCATCGCCATGGCGCGTAAGCCCGCATACGAGAGAGGTCAAAAATGGATACGGTACACGCTGTTGTAGGCATTGATGTGAGTAAGAAGAAGCTCGACGTGGCGTTGCTGGTCAACGGCAAGACGAAGTCGAAGGTGGTCGACAACTCCGCTTCGGGACATCGGGCTTTGTTGGAATGGTTGGGCAAGTCGAAGGCTCCGATGGCCGAGCTGCACGTTTGCATGGAGGCGACCGGCGTCTACTACGAGCCGGTGGCGCTGGCCCTGCACGCGGCCGGTTTGCGTGTCAGCGTGGTCAATCCGGCGTGCATCAAGGGGTTCGGGTACAGCGAGAATATCCGCAACAAAAACGACGCGGTCGACGCCGGGCTCATCGCCCGATACTGCGTCGCGATGGCTCCGGCGCCCTGGACGCCGCCACCGATCGAGCAGCGCCAGTTGCGCGCCTGGTCGATGCGCGTGCAGGCCCTGAAGGACATCCGCCAACAGGAGGAGAACCGGCTCGAGGCCCACACCGTCACGGGAATGGACGAGGTGGCCGAGCATGTGAGGGGGCACATCGCCTGGCTGAGCGCCGAGATCGCGAAGCTGGAGGACGAGATCGACGACCATATCGACCGCCACCCCGGCCTCAAGCACGACGCCGACCTCATCGCCAGCATCCCCGGTGTCGGTGCGACCACGGTGGCGAGGATTCTAGGCCACCTGGGCGACATTCGGCGCTTCGAGAGCGCGAAGGCGTTCGCGGCGTTTCTTGGCGTGACGCCGAAGCAGCGCAGTTCGGGAACCTCGGTGCGAGGGCGAACCATGATCAGCAGAACGGGCAGTACCGCGCTGCGCGCGGCACTCTACATGCCCAGCCTGGTCGCGCGCCGACACAACCCGATACTAGCCCAATTTGCCGAGCGACTGCTGGCAACCGGCATGGCGAAGAAGGCCGTGATCGGCGCGGTCATGCACAAGCTGACGCACCTCATCTACGGGGTCATCCACACCGGCAAACCCTTCGACGCAAACTATCTATCGAAAGGGCTTGCAAATCAAGACGGTATCTGACCCCGGTGGTGCGCTGGGGCAAATGGCGGCGTCAGATCTTGCGGTAGAAGTCGCCCGGCGCCTGCCGGCCGGCCGGCGCGCCGGGCACGTTGGCGGCGCGCAGCACGTCGCTGGCGAAGGTGGTGCACTGGCGCGATTGCGCGCTGAAGCTGTAGTGGCGCGTGCGGTACTCGTCGATCTTGGCCAGCGCGGCCTTGGCCTGGGCCGGGCTGAGCGCATAGCTGCGCGTCTTCACACCCGGCTTGGCAAAGGCCTGGTCGTCGCGGTGCACCACGCCGGGCACGCCGGCGCGCAGCTTGCCCAAATCCTTGCGCGGGTCGTAGCGGCTGTAGTTCTCGGGCGAGAAGCCCCAGGTCTGGCGGCCGCCGGCCGGTCCCTGCAAGGAGACGAAGGCGTGCCCCGCCAAGTCGGGCGGCGCGCCGGCGCCGGCCGCGCCCTGGTGCATATAGGCGCCGACCACCAGCCGATGCCCGGCCTGGCGCGCCTGCAGCGCCACCGCCTGCTGGGCGCGCTGCGGCAGACCGGGCGGCGCCAGCTTGGCCTGCACGTGGGCCGGCCGGAACGCCGCCGCGCGGCTGCCCATGCGGTCGGCCTCGGCCTCCAGGGCGTGGTCGTTGACCACCACCGTGCCGCCGCCCTGCGGCGCGCGCACCCGGCCGGCGCGCTGCTGCAGCACGTGGGTCAGCTCGTGGCCGAGCAGCTGCTGGCCGCGCGCGGTGTCCGGCGAGTATTGGCCCGGCGCGAAGTAGATGCTCGAGCCCATGGTGAAGGCGTGCGCGCCGATCGACTGGGCCTGCGGCCCCTGGTAGATGCGCACGTCGGAAAAGTCGGCCTTGAAGAAGGCCTCCATCTTGCGCTGCACCGACTCCGGCAGGGCGCGGCCGACGGCGCCGGCCAGCTGCAACTGGCCGGCGGCGAGCGGGATGATGTTGGCGTCGGCGCGACGCTGCACGGCGCCGGGCCGCCCGCCGCGACCGGGCACAGGTACAGGCACAGGCACGATGCCGTGGACGAAATGCGCTTGAATCAGCATACCCCTGGAACTGGCCATGTCACTCTCCTTCGTTGAGCGCGATGCCGGCGCCCTTGATCTTGCCCGACGCCTGGGCCTGCGGCGCCGGCGCCGGCGATGTAGCGGCCGACGCCGGCAAGGCGTGCGGCCGCGCCGTTGCCGCCTGCTGGCCGCGATACTGCCCCAGCACCAGTCCGATGGCGAAGCACAGCGCCAACAGCAGCAACTGGGCCACGCCCAGCCAGACCAGCATGCGCTGGTTGAATGAAAATCGATATTCCATTTTTCCGCTCCTAGCCTTCGATCAAGCGCGCCAGCAGCGAACGGCGCGGCGCATCGCCGCCCGCCGCCGCGCCGACAGGCTCGCCCTGTTCGTTGTAGAGGACCGGCTCGCCGTCCGGCTTGCCGTCCTTGAAATGGACCACCTCCTGGCGCGCGCCGTTTAGGTGGAAGCGCGTCTGCGCGCCGTGGCGCTTGCCGTTGACGAACAGCGTCGACATCAGCAGCTGGCCGGCCGGGCTGTAGTCGCGCTGCTCGCCGTGCGCCAGGCCGTTGGCGAACTGCGCGCTGCGCGCCAGGGCGCCGTCGGGATAGTAGTAGCTGGCGGCGCCGTGCTGGCGGCCGGCGACATACTGCACCTTGCTGCTGAGTTGTTCGGCCTCGTCGTAGGTGCAGCTCAGGCCCTCGCGCAGGCCGTCGCAATACTGGATCTCGGCCAGCAGGCGGCCGTCGCCGAACAACTGGTCTGCCGTGCTGCAGGCCGCGCCGGTACAGCGCCCGCTGGCTGGGCCGCTGCGACTCGTCATACAGCAGCAGCACGCCGTCCAGCAGGCCACCGGCAAAATGGGCGCGGCAGCTCAGCGCGCCCTGCGGCGTGTGGCTGTCCACCTGGCCGTTGAGCGGACCGGAGACGGGGGCGGGAGCGAACGGCGTGATGCCGGCCGGGCTCGATGGCGGGGGCGCGGTGCTCATGTCAGTTGATCTTGACGATCCCTCCCTTCAAGGTCAGCATGCCGCCGCCGTCCACCGTCTGCGAGGCGGAGCCCTTGTTGGTGAGCGAGACGCCGGCCTCGTTGAGCATCGTCGTGCCGGCCTTGTTCTCCAGCGAGGTGCCGGCCTTGTTGGCGAAACTGGTGCCGGCCTCGTTGGCGAAGCTGGTCCCGGCCTTGTTGGTGAAGCCGCTGCCGGCCTCGTTGGCGAAGGTGCTGCCGGCCTTGTTGCTGAGCGAAGTGCCGGCCTCGCAGCTGAAGCTGCCGTCGGCCTTGATGCTGATGTTCCCGGCAACCGTGATGGTCAAATTGCCGTCGACCTTCAACTCGTAGTTGCCGGTCACCTTGTGCGTGTAGTTGGCCTGGTTGACGTGGTTCTCGTCGCCCTTGACGTTGACGCTGCGCTCGCCCTTCTCCACCGCCAGGCTGTCCTTGCCCTCCACCACGCGGGTGCTGCGGTCGTTCTCGACCACCGTGTTCATGTCCTTCTGCGCGTGCAGGAACAACTCCTCGGCGTCGAGCTTGTCCTCGAAGCGCAGCTCGTTGCCGGCCGAGCCGTCCTTGCTGGAGCGGCTGCGCACGGTGCTGCGCGTCTGGTTGGCCGGCAGCGGCTCGGGCACGGTCTGCTCGGCGTTGTAGACGGCGCCGGTGACCAGCGGCCGGTCCGGGTCGCCGTCGAGGAAGCTGACGATCACCTCCTGGCCCATGCGCGGCAGGAAGAAGCTGCCCCAGCCCTTGCCGGCCCAGCTCTGCGCCACGCGGATCCAGCAGGAGCTGTTCTCGTCCTTCTTGCCGCGCTGGTCCCAGTGGAACTGCACCTTGATGCGGCCGTAGCTGTCGGTCCAGATCTCCTCGCCGGCCTTGCCGACCACGGTGGCGGTCTGCGTGCCGAGGATGCGCGCGCGCGGCGTGCGCAGCGGCGAGCGGAACGGCAGGGTCTTCGGGAAGGCGTCGAAGCTGTTGCTGTAGCTGTCGTGGTTCAGGTTGTGCAGCACGCGCTGCAGCACGTAGTCGGTGTTCAGGTCGGCGCGATAGTGGCCGGCCAGCGTGAAGGCGTGGCCGGCGGTGAAGGCGCGGCAGCTGCTGTCGCCACGGATCGCCTGGCGGCCCTGCGCCAGCGCCTGCATGCGCAGCTTGGCCAGCGCCGTGCCGTCGGCCGCCACGGTGTAACCGCCGGGGTAGTCGTAGACGCGCATGCGGCCGCCCTTGCCCTCGGCGTCGGCGCTGACCGAGGCGGCCGGCGTTTCGAAGTTGAAGTCGCCGCTGGCGAACTTGGCCGGCACGGCGCGCTGCTCGGCCTCGCAGCGGAACACCAGGTCGAAGGCGTCGCGGCTGATGCCGGTGTCCTGGTAGCGCACGCTGTCCAGGCCGGCGCAGGCCGGGTACTCCTGGCCGCCGTCGAGCAGCACCAGCGTGTGGCTGCCGGCGGCGTGCTCGAAGTAGTAGTAGATGCCCTCCTCCTCCATCAGCCGCGAGACGAAGTCGAAGGCGCTTTCGTTGTACTGCACGCAGTAGTCGCGCTTGCTGTGGCTGCCGGTGGTGCCGTCGCGGTAGTCGGTGAAACCGAGTTCGCCGAACAGCGCCAGGATGATCTCCACGGCGCTCTGCTGCTGGAAGATGCGGGCGTCGAACTCCAGCGTCAGCCACCACAACCAGGGCCGCAGCTCGGCGCGGTAGCTGGCGCCGCCGGGCGTGCCGCCGGCCTGCACGAAACGGGTGACCACGCCGCTGAAGTGGCGCAGCGCGCCGTCGGCCAACGTCACGCTGGCGGTGGCGTTCTGGCCGACCACGCTGGAGAAGTCGATCGCCGCGTCGGCCGAGGACAGCTCCAGGTGGTAGACGAACAGCTCGCCCATGGCCTCCTCGCCGTGCAGGCTTTGCAGATTCAGCGTGCCGCCGGGACCGCTGAAGCCGAGGGCCAGGCCTTCGGCGCTCACGGCGCGCCCCGCTCGGCGGCCCAGCGCGGCAGCGCGAAGCTGGCGCGGTGCAGCGGCGGCGACACCGGCGCTGCGGCCCGGCGCTCGCGCAGCCAGGTGGTCCAGCCCAGCTGGCCGCTGTTCAGTTTCGCGGCGCGGTCGAGCTCGGCGTCGCTGGCCGCCAGCACCAGCGTGATCTCGACGTCGAGGTCTTGGCGCAGGTAGAAGCGCACCAGGAAGGTCAGCACGTCGTGCGCCGCGCCGCCCGGCAGGAAGGAGCGGAAGCGGTCCAGCGGCATCGGGCCGAGGGCCAGGCCGATGGCGCCGTCCGGCTCCCAGGCGCGGGCGCCGAGCACCGTGTCCATGCCCAGCGCGCGGTTGCGGCCGTGGTGCGGCCCGAGGGCGCTCTGGAAGCGCGGTTCGATGGCGAGCCAGCGGCCACGGTGCTCGCTGCCCTCGACCGGCACGGCGAAGGCGTCCGACAACATGGCCAGCAGGCCGGCCATCGAGCGGCTTTGGCAGGCCAGCAGGCCGGCGTAGCGCAGCAGAATCCGGCTCGACACCGGCTCGGCGTTGGCGGCGGCCTTGGCAGCGGGGTTGGCGGCGGCGTTGGCCGCCGGGCCGCTTTCCATGCTGTTTTCCGTGCCACTTGCCGAGCCGTTTTCCATGGCGCCTGGCGAGCCGCCTGCCGCGCCGCTTGAGAGCGATGCCGCCGCGCCCGTGATGACGCTCGCCGAGGCGCCTGCCGCCAGCGGCGCCAGGCCGGGCCGGCGCAGCCACGGCCGGTTCAGTCCCTCGCCGAAGCCGATCAGGCGGAACAGCATGCGCTCGAGCGGCGCCTCGCCGGAGGCGCCCAGCGCCAGCCGGTGCTTCTTGCGCGCCCGGTAGAAGAACGACAGCAGGCGGTGGTTGAAGATGTCGAGGAAATCGCGGGCGTCGTCGTCCGGGCCGTGGCGCGGCGGCGCGTCGATGCCGGCCACGCCGCCGTCGGCGCGGGCGCACTGCTGCACCAGCTCCGTGTAGGGCGCCGGCAGCGGGCCGTCGGCGCCGGCCAGGCCCATGAAGGCCACCTCCAGCACGGTGCGCTCGTAGGCGTCCGGGCCGTGCGCGCGCACCAGGTCGGCCACCGGGAACTCGAAGCCGATGCTGGAGCGGAAGGCCACCGCCTCGCGCAGCGGCTCGCTGCCGCTGCCCAGCGCCACCGTCTCCGGGCGCGCCTCCTCCAGCAGGTGCACCGCCTGGAAGAAGTCGAAGTCGGCCGGCTGGCGCAGCAGCTGCGCCGCCGGGCCGCTCAGCAGGCGGCGGTCGCGGGGGGCCATTCTTTGACTTTCTGTTCGCCGTGCATGGCGGTGACGCAGGCGAAGGAGTTGATCGGGGTGTACAGGCAGAAGAAGCGTTGCAGCACCGCCGCCAACATCAGCGGCGTGCCGTCGCCGTGGTTGCCGTCGGCCAGGTCGAGGACCACCTCGAAGCCACGGCGGAAGCCCGGCGCCGGTCCGCCGCGCACCGGCCGCACGGCCGGCCGGCACTGCACCCGCTTGAGCGCGCGGATGTGCCGCGCGCCGCCGGGCGCGCCGACGCTGGCGCACAGCTCGAGCAGTTGGCGCAGGGTGGCCAGGCTGGCCGCCTCCGGCTCGACCGACAGCCGCTCCAGGGTCAGCTGGTTCAGGTTGAGCAGCGAGACCAGGCGCCACAGCTGGCCGCCGTCGAGCGGCGGGCTTTGCTGCCGGCTCGGCTGGTACAGGCAGCGCACCGGCAGCACGCCGGCCGCCGGCGCGGCGAGGAAGGTGGCGCCGCCGGGCGGATCGGGGCGGATCTGCGCCGCCAGGTCGCGGTTGGTGCACAGCGTGCGCGCCGCCACCAGCGGCGCGGCGGGCAGGCCGGGCCGGTGGTCCAGCTCGGCGAAGGACAGCTGGATGTCGGTGCCGCCCATGCCGGGCGCGCCGGCCGGCACGCGGCGCGCCATCCACAGCGCGGTGTTGGCGGCCACGCCGGCCGCCCCCGCCACGGCGAGCTCGTCGGGGCGGGCCTGGCCGAAGCCGTAGTACGGCGCCAGCGCCATGGCCGGCTGGCCGTCGGCGTAGCTGGCCTCGACGGCCAGGATGGTGTGGATCTCGGTGCTGGTCTCGCGCCGCGCGTCCGGGCTGAGGCGGTATTCGACGCTGCGCCGGTCCAGCCGCAGCGTCTCGCTGGTGCGCGGGAACAGGTTGATGGCCGGCGTGCAGCCGAGCAGGAAGTCGCCTGCCGCCACGCGCAGACCGGACGGCGCCAGGCCCTCCAACAGAAACAGCAGGTCGACGCTGGTGCAGGCCAGCGGCGCGATGCTGGCGCTGAGCGCCTTCAGCCGCGCCGCCATCCCGTCCGCCTCGAAGAACAGGAACTTGCGCGGGAAGGCGAAGAACTCCTGCAGCAGGCGGTAGGCCGGGTGGGCCTGGCCGGCGGCCGGCAGCACGGCGTCGGCGGCGTCGAAGCCGACCTCGCGCCAGGCCAGGGGCGCGCCGGCGGCCAGGCCGTCGGCGCAGTCGCCGTCCGGCGCCACCATCAGCAGCTCGGCCACCTGGCACAACAGCAGCTCGTACAAGGGACCGGCGCGGTCCCAGTCGCCGTGCAAATGGAAGCGCAGGCGCTCCGGCGCGATGGCGCCCTCGCCCGCGCCGAAGCTGGTGCCGGCGCCGCAGCGCAGGCGTAGGCGCAGCACGCTGGCCACCCCGGGCCGGTCGGCCAGGCCGCGGTGCAGGTGCGGCGCCTCCAGCCCGGCGTACTCCACCTGCAGCGGCCACACCGTCAGCGGATAGCAGGTGCGGAACTGGCAGCTGACCTCCTCGCCGCCGCCCTGGGCGCGCCGCGCCGCCGCGTGCAGCGGCGTGCCGGCCTCGATCAGGCGGCCGGCGGCGGCCAGGCCCTGCTTGTGGTCCGGCGCCAGCTGGACGATGGTCATCGACGGCAGCGGCGCCGTCACGTTGGGCAGCAGGGCCTCGAGCAGGGCGTTGGCGATCTCGGGGAACTCGCTGTCGAGCTCGCGCCGCACCCGTCCGCTGAGGAAGGCGAAGCCCTCCAGCAGGCGTTCGACGTGCGGGTCGGGCGACTCGTGGCCGCCCAGCTCCAGCCGCGCCGCCGCGTGCGGATGGCGCCGCGCGAATTCGGCGCCGGCGTGGCGCAGGTAGTCCAGCTCGCGCTGGTAGTAGTCGAGCAGTTCGTCGCCGCCCCGGCCGCCGCCGCTCATGGCGCCCCCCCGCCCTCGGCCAGCGCCGCCACCTGGAAGGCGACCGGTTCGAGCCGGCCCTCCAGCAGCACCTTGGCGCGGATCGCCACGTCGAGCGCGTGCCGGCTGTGGCCCGGCAGCGCCAGCTCCACCTCCACCTCGCGCAGGCGCGGCTCGAAGGCCTGCACGGTGGACTGCACCAGCGCGGTCAGCTTGCGCCGGTCGTCCAGGCTGCCGGTGTAGTAGGCCGAATAGTCGGGCAGGCCGTAGTCGAGCACCGTGCGCTGGCGCCCGGCCAGCTGCGCCAGCGAGGCGGCGCAGCGGGTGTTGAGCAGGCGCGCCAGCTCGGCGCCGATGGAGCGCTCCAGCGCCGACAGCGCCAGCTCCTGGCCGTCGCGGCGCGCCGCGCGCCACGGCAGGAAGCCCGCCTCGGCGGCGCTGCCGCCGAAGCGTTCGAACAGCGGCGCGCGGGCGCCGTGCATCAGGTCCAGGTGGGCCATGCGCTAGCCCGCGTTGTTGGTCTTCATGTCCCACTTGCCGCCGGCGTTGCCCTCTTTCGTCGAGTCGGGCTTTTGCGCCGTGTAGTCCCACTGGATGGCGGTGAAGTTCAGGGTCAAGGTCTCGGCCGGCTTGTCGCCGCCGGACGAGGCCGCGCTGACGCTGGAGATCATCGCGTCCTTCAGCGTGTAGACCATCATCGGCATCACCAGCCCGCTCTCGTTGCGGCCGATGGTGACCTTGCAGTCGCCGATCTTGCGGCCCTCGCAGCAGGCCTGGTTGAGCACCGGCGAGGACTTGTCCATGTACTTCGACAGCGTGAAGTCCTGCACGTTCGGCTTGCCCGAGGTGCGCTCCTTGTTGCTGACGTCGCTGGTCATCTGCATCGCCACCGCGTGACTGAAGGACAGGCACTCGATCTTGCTCACATAGTCTTTCAACAGGCATTCGCCATCGACGCCCGGCATTTCCAAAATAATCACATCCACGTCAGTTCTCCCCAAGTTTGAATGTCGGACGCGGCGGCGCCGCGCCCGGCCTGGTCAATCGACGACCGCGCTAGCCGCCCACCGGCGCCGGCAGCGAGGCCACCATGCGGATCGAGGCGGTCAGCTCCTCGAGCTGGAAGTGCGGCCGCAGGAACACCGTCGCCTTGTACACGCCGGGCTTGGCCGGGTCCCTCGGTGACGTCGATGCGCGCCTCGCGCAGCGGGAACTGCGCCTTCAGCGACTGCGAGGCGTTGTCGTTGACCAGCACGTAGTCGGCGATCCAGTTGTTGAGGAAGGTCTCGACGTTGTCGCGCGAGGCGAAGCTGCCGATCTTGTCGCGCATGATCACCTTGATGTAGTGGGCGAAGCGCGAGGCCGCCAGCATGCACGGCAGCTTCGACGACAGCGCGGCGTTGGCGTTGGCCAGCGCCAGGTTGTAGCTGATCGGCTTGTTGACGGTCTGGCCGCCGAAGAAGGCGGCGACGTTCTCGTTCTTCTTGTGCACCACGGCGATGAAGCCCAGGTCGTTGAGCTCCTTCTCGCGGCGGTCGGTGATGGTCACCTCGGTCGGACATTTCATCACCAGGTCGCCCTCGCCGGTGTTGAAGGTGTGCACCGGCACCCCTCCACCGCGCCGCCGCCCTCGACGCCGCGGATCGCCGCCGACCAGCCGTAGCGGGCGAAGGCGGCGGTGACGCGCTGCGCCAGCAGGTAGGCCGAATTGCCCCACAGGTAGGCGTCGTGCCGCTTGGTCTGGTCCGGGTCGCTCGGCGCCACCGCCTCGCCGTCGTCGTCGACGCGCCAGTTGAAGGCGCCGAACTCCTCGAAGGTGAACTGGGTCACCTTGCGGGTTTTTTCGCCGTAGGGCAGGCGCAGCAGGTAGCGCGGCAGGGTCAGCGCGACGTAGCGCGAGTCCTCGCTGTTGCGGAAGGCGCGCCATTCGGCCGCGTCGACCGCCTCGAAGGTCTTCGACAGGTCGCGCGGCTTGCCCAGGTCGGTGAAGCTGGCCAGGTCGAACAGCGCCGGGTCGGCCGCCGCGATCAGCGGCGCGTGGGCCATCGCCGCCACCCGCGCCAGCTCCTTCACCAGGATCATGTCGGACGGGTTGCGGCCGATGCTCAGGTCGGCCACCAGCATGCTGTAGGGCGCGCCGCCGTAGGTGCCGTACTCCTCCTCGTAGATCTTCTTGAACAACTGGCTCTGGTCGACGTCGACCGCCTTGGTCAGGTCGTCGAACAGGTCGCCCTTGTTGGTGTTGAGCAGGCGCAGCTTGAGCCGCTCGCCCGTCTCGCTGTTCTTGACCAGGCCGTGCAGGCCGCGCCAGGTGCTCTCGAGCCGTTGGAACTCGGGCGCGTGCATCAACTCGTTGAGGCCGCGGGTGAGCTCCTCGTCGAGCCTGGCGACGGCGTCGCCCAGCGCCTTCAGGATGCCCTTCTTCTCGTCGGCCTTGATCTTGTTGGCCGCCGCCTGCTGGGCGAATTCGCGCAGCATGTGGGCGGCGGCGTCCATCGCCTCGCTGTTGTTCGGGTCCAGCACCATCTTGCTGTCCTTGATGATCTTGTCCAGCACGGCCTTGCTGGCCGCGCTGATGGTGCCGGTCTTGTTGTCTACCACTTCGTCTGCCATCTCAATTCTCCTCGCGGACGCCACGGCGTCCTGTATGTGCGGTGGGGGCTGCCGGCTTAGCCGAGCAGCGTCCGTTGTTCATCGCTCAGGGCGGCCTTCTGCGCCTCGGTCAGGGCGGCCTTCTGCTCCGCGCTGAGCGCCTTGAGCTGCTCGTCGCTGGCGGCCTTCGAGGGCCTCCGGCGCCAGCGCGGCCAGCGCCTCCGGCGTCAGGCCGGCGGGATCTGTCGCGCCGCCCGCGGCATCCTTGTCGCCCGGCTTGGCCGCCTCGACCCAGCCGCCGAACTGGCCGGACGTCTTGTCCAGTTCGGAGGTCAGGGCGTCGTGCAGGTCGCGGTTGCCGTCGATCTTGGCCATCAGGTCGCGCAGGCGCTGGCGTTGGCCGTACAGCTCCTTGAGGCCGTCGACGTGCTCGACCAGGTAACCGGGCTCGAAGTGGTCGAGTTTGGTGAAGGCGATCTTGCCGGTGGCGATGCCGGGGCGGGTCTTGAACTCGCCAAAGACCAGCTCCGGCTGCACCTTCTCCATCACGCCGTCGAAGTTGTCGCGGTCGATTTCGATGAAGCGCTGATCGGCCAGCTTGCGCACCAGGCTGTCGTCGCGCCCCTCCAGGTTGGCCAATATGCCGACCACCAGCGGCAATTCGCGCTTCTTCAGCGCGCCGCCGGTCTCGACCTCGTAGCAGATCTGCACGCGCGGCGGGCGGTTCCGTTCTAACCACTTTTGACTGCTTTCGCTAGACATCGCAAACTCCTTTTAGACAGGTGGACAGGAGCGTCGGAACAGGCGCCGGCGCCGGATACGAAGGCACAACAGGTACGCAAACCAAACCAGTACGACAACAGCACCAACCACAAACGGCCGCCGGCGGCGCCGCCCTCACTTGCCCCGCGCCGGCGCCGGCCGGGCGCCGCGCCGCACCACGTCGTCCCAGCTGCGGAACAGCGCCATCGGCAAACCGGCCTGCGGCGCGTGCTGCGGGTCGGGCCGGTAGTGGCCCGAGGCGTTGCTCCACCAGCGCAGCGCGCCGCTCTCGAAATACGCCTCGCCGGCGTAGCGCACCGGCTCGCCCTGCGCCAAGGCCGGATGGCGCAGGCGCGGATGCAGCAAGGTCTCGCCGCCCTGCGTGCGCACGAAGACGTAGCGCGCGTTGGGCACATACAGGCCGCGCCCTCCGCTGCCGCGCATGCCGTAGCTGCCGTACCACTCGTGCAGCGAAAAAGCCTGCTCCCGCGCGTTCGGGTCCAGCCCGACCGGCCGCAGGTTCGGATACAGGCGCTGCTGCTGCGGCCGCGCCGGCCCGGCCGCCCCGCCGCCGGCCCCCGGCCCAGGCCCTGCTGCGGCGCGGCCGGCGCCTCGCGGCGTTGCAGCAGCGCCGACGCCGGCGCGAAAATGCTCGGCGCCCTAGCGTCCATGGGTGCCCAGCAGCCGGTAGATCTGTTTCAAATCGCTCTCGTTGTCCATCAGCTCCTGCAGCAGCTCGGCCAGCGGCATGCCGCCCCAGCCCACCGCGCGCTTGACCAGGTAGGGCACCGGGCTGTGCGGCTCGGTGCGCAGCAGGTAGTCGGCCGCCTCCTCCAGCCGCTGGTAGGCCTCGTCGCGGCTGCGCGGCGCGCCGGCGTTGGCGCGGCCGCGCGCCTGGCGCCGGTCCTCCTCCTGCGCCAACCTGCGCTCCATGCCGTGGCCGCCGTCCTCGCCGGGCCAGGCGGCGTCGTCCTCGTCCGGCTCCGGCGCCGCCTCCCAGGACAGGCCGGCCAGCTCCTGCAAGGCCTGGTAGCACTCGGCCAGGCGGCCCTCGATGGCGGCCAGGCGCGGCGCCTGCGCGGCCAGGCGCGCCGCCAGCGCCTGCGTCAACGCCTCCAGCGCCGCCACCGTGGCCAGCAGCTGCTGTTGCAGCACCTGGTAGAAGTGCGCCGGCGTCATCGCCACCGCCGTGTTGAAGTGCTGCCGGGTCAGCTCCTTGCCGTCGCCCGGCGCCGGCGTGGCGCCGCGCCGCGCGCCGGCCGCCTGGGCGCCCTGGCGTTCGTGGCGCAGCACCAGCGCCCACTCGGCCAGCGTGAACAGGCGCCCGGCCGGCGAGGCGCCGGCGGCGATCTGCACGCCGCCCAGCGCCTGCGCCATGTGGCGGTCGAACCATTCGAGCGCGGCCAGCCGGGCGTCGAGGTCGCCGTCCTCCGCCAGCGGGTACAGGCCGTCCCAGTATTGTTCAAGGCTGGCCTGCAGCAGCCGGGCGCCGTCGACCAGGCACTCCAGGCCGCGCTGGCGCAGCCAGGCCTCGGCCAGCCAGGCGACGATGCGCAGGTCCACTTCACGCTGTTGACCAGCGTGTCGGCGCAGAGCTGCTCGACCAGGCTCCAGTCGGCCCGCTTGTGCGGCTGCTCCCAGATGCCCTGCGGCAGATTGGCGTCGTCCTCGCGGGCCGCCTCGGCGATCTTTTGGAAGATGCCGTCGCCGG
The DNA here is from genome assembly GCF_029834475.1 of Rugamonas sp. DEMB1. Taxonomy (GTDB): domain Bacteria; phylum Pseudomonadota; class Gammaproteobacteria; order Burkholderiales; family Burkholderiaceae_D; genus Rugamonas; species Rugamonas rubra. The sequence continues at coordinate 3,384,511 of NZ_CP122407.1, forward strand.
GCTTGGGCACGCCGCAGGGCGCCTGCGGCGAAATGGGCAGCAGCAGCGCGGCCAGGCCGTCGGGCATCAGGGCGGCGCTCATCGCGCACCGCCGGGCGGGGGAGTGTTCATCATGGCCTCGCGCATCTGCACATTGCGAACCTGTTCAAGATTGTCGGACACCGGCGCGTCGACCGGCAACTGGGAATACGCCAACGCCTCCTTCTTGCCCGCCGGGCTCAGCGCCAGGCGCATGAAGACGCGCGCCCGCGCCGCCGCCACGGTGGCGCCGGCCGCCTGCGGCGCGGTCGGGATCTCGAAGCGCAGCGTCTCGTAGCGCGGCGCGGTGCCGGCCGGCGGCGCCACGCGGTAGCCCGCCAGCAGGCGCAGCAGGGACCACGGCTCGTTGAAGCGGTACACCACGTCGCGCCCCTGCACGCTCATGCGCAGGTCGCGGCCGTCGCGGTAGGGCAAGGTGGGCGTGTTCTCGGCCCAGCGCAGGGTCAGCACCAGCGGCATGCCCAGGCGCCAGGGCAGCGTTTGCACCGCGCCGGCCGTGCCGCTGTGCCAGGAGACGCTGCGTTCGCCGCTTTGCAGCGTCCAGTCGACGATGCGGTTGCCCTCCAACTCGCCGCGCAGCTGGTTGTTGCCGTCGCTTTCGCCGCGCTCGTTGACGCGGAAGCGCACGCTGATCTCGTAGCCGGGCGCGTCGCCGCCGTCGGCCGGCGCCAGCAGCGGCGCCAGCAGGGTGCGCGCCCGCTCGGCGGCGCCGACGAAGTCGCGCGCCCGCGCGTCGGGCGGCTGGCGCGCGGCGGCGGCGGCGTAGCGGTCGACGCTGCGGAAGAAGGTGGCGACGTCGTCGATGTCGGCCGTCTCGCCCTCGTGGCCGACGTCGGCGAAGGGGAAGCGGCCGGCCAGGTTTTGGCGGAACGCCGCGCTCAGGCTCTGGTAGGCGGTGACGGCGCCGCCGCGCACCAGCTCCTGGCAGCGCACCGCCATCTGGCTGGCCAGCATGCGCCCGCGCAGCGCGAAGAAGTCGTTGGCGCCGCTGGCGAACACGGCGCCGCTGCGGCCGCTGCAGTTCTGCAGGTCGGTCTCGGCCAGCTCGCCACGGATGTAGTTGTCGAGCTGGGTGATGCGCGAGTTGGGGTGCTTGGACTGGAAGCGCGCCAGTTCGGCCGCCAGGCCGCGCCAGTAGTCGGCGATGCCGCCGTGGCCGCTGGCCGTGGCGGCCGCCTCGGCGGCGCCGGCGTCGGCCGATTCGAGCAGGCGCAACAGCGGTTGCGCCAGCTTGACGCTGTTTTCCAACTGGGCATGCTGGTTGAGGAGGTACTCCTCCAGCGCGGCGGCCTGGCCGCCGGCGAAGCCCTGCGCGGCCGGGTTCGGGCTGCCCTGCCACCAGTTGAAGCCGCCCTCGCGCGGCCGGTACGGCGCGCCGGCCTGGAAGTCGCCCTGCAGCCAGCGCAGGCCGGCGGCGGCCTGCTGCGCCAGCTTGTCGGCCATGCCGCGGTACTGCGCCGGGCTGCCCTGGCTGCGCACCGCGTCGAGCAGCGCGGTGAGCAGTTTTTGCGACTGGCCCAGGCGCTGCCAGGCCTCCTGCGGGTCGCTGGTGCGCGAACGCGCCAGCGCCACGCCGGCCAGCAGGTTGGCGGCCAGGCGCTGGTCGGCCACGCTTTGCAGCTCGGCCTGGAACTGGAAGGGGAAGCCGGCCAGCACCCGGCCCATGTAGGCGCGCTGCTCGGCCACCATCAGCAGCGTGCGGTTGAGCACGTTCATGTCCCAGGTCACCAGGCCCGCGCCGCCGTCGCCGGCCGCGCCCTCGCCCGCCGCGCCCGCCACCGCGCCGGGCGACAGCTGCATGAACGGCTGTTTGAGCAGCGCGCCCAGGCCGGCCTCCATGTGCGCCACCTCGGGCACCAGCTCGAGCTTGCCGCCGTCGCTGCCGCGCTGCAGCACCGGGCTGTCGCCGCCGGCCGCCAGCAGGCGCTGCTCGAGCGCCAGCACCCGCTTCTGCGTCTCCTCGCGCAGCGCGTGCGCCGCCTGCGGCCCCAGCATGGCCGATTTGCCGACCTGCTCGAGCAGCGCGGCGTAAGGTTTGCCGAAGTCGCCCTCCTGGCCGGACAGCCAGCGCGTGCCGGGCGCGCCGAGCCAGCGGCCCAGCTCGTGCAACTGGCGTTGCAGCTGGTCGAAGCGGTGGCCGTCGGCCTGGCCGATGCCGCTGCGCAGCTCCTGGTCGACCGACACGGCCAGCTGCAGCGCGCGGTGCTCGTCCAGCGTCTGCGCCAGGAAGCGCTCGCTGTTGAGGCGGAAGGCGCACACCATGCTGGCCTCGTAGGCGCCGCGCGGCGCCAGCTTCTGCTCCATGCCGGCGCCGCGCAGCGCCTCGTGCAGATAGCGGTGGTGCTCGGGATGCTGATCCGGCCGCAGCGTGTAGGCCTTGGTGTAGGCGCCCAGGTGGCCCAGTTCCTCGATGGTGCCCTCGTCCTTGTTCTGCAGGCGCTCGAAGCGGGCCTGCCACTGCTCGAACGTCACCGTGCCGTCGACGAAGCGGCGCAGCGCGGCGAAGGACGGGCTGTCGCTGAGCAGCACGCTGGCGGCGCCGCCCGAGGCCAGCGGCGCCAGCTCGCAGGACGGCGTGCCGGTCAATTCGGTCGAGACGGCGTCGTGGCCGACCCCGCTCAGCGCCACCGCCTGCAGGTTCAGTCCCTTGGCCAGCGTGCGCAGCACGATGTTCTCCAAGCCCTCGGTGAAGCGCTGGTCGATGCGCTCGTCCAGCCCCTGCCGGCCGGGCCAGTGCCAGGAGGCCGGGATGGCCAGGTAGACCAGGCTGTCGTCGTGGCTCAGCATCGAATCCATCAGGCCCTGCGCCGCCGACTGGTACCAGGTGAACGGCAGCGCGCCGTACTTGGCCACGTCGTCGCTGCGGATGCGCTGCTCCTGCTCGATGCGGCCCAGCGTGGCCAGCAGCGCGTCGGCGCGGCCGCGCAGGTCGAGCGCCGCCCACAGCAGCGCGCCGCCCCACAGCAGGGCCAGGGCGGCGCTGGCGGCGACCCAGCGGCGCACCCGCTTGTCGCGCGACAGGTGCTGGCCGCGCAGCGGCCGCGCCAGCGCGCGTTCGGGGAAGACCTTGAAGGCCAGCAGGTCGCGGATGAACAGCGGCTCGGCGCGGCCGGGCGCGGCGGCCGGGTCGCCACACAGGTAGACGCCGCGCAGCAGCGGCGCCTCGCCGTGCGCCGAGACGCCCATCAGCCGCGCCAGGTAGGCGCCGACCGGTCCGCCCAGCCGGTCGACCTGGCCGGGCAGTTGGAAGAAGCTGTCGCTGTCGGCCGGCGGCCGGCCCGCCGCCAGCAGCTCGGCCTGCAGCGCGCAGACCTGCCGGCGCAGCGCGGCGAAGGCGTCGCGGCCCCAGTCGGGGCTGAAGGCGGCCTCCAGCTGCTGCGGGTTGGACCAGCCCAGCATGGCCTGGCGCAGCCCCGGCGGCAGCGACTCGGCGAAGGCGCCGAAGCCGGTCAGCGCGTCGGCGCGGGTGATCAGCAGGTACACCGGCAGGCGCAGGCCGAGCAGGCTTTGCATCTCGGCCAGGCTTTGCTGCACCAGCGCGGCGCGCCGCTCCACCTCGGCCAGCGGCCAGGCGTCCTGGCCCAGCAGGGAGTCGGCCGGCAGGGTCAGCAGCACGGCGTCGAGCGGCCGGCGCGGCCGGTTGCGTTGCAGCTTCTCGGCCAGCGCGCGCCAGCCGGGCGCGCCGGCCCTGTCGTCCAGGCCCAGGAAGCTGGCGTCGGTCTCCAACACCCAGCCCTGCGGCAGGCGGTGCCAGCTGAGCACGCCCTGGCCGGCGTCGTCGCCGCCGTCGGCCATGCGCAGCAACGAGGACTTGCCGGAGCCGGCTTCGCCGGCCAGCCAGACCAGCGGCACCTCCTCGTTCGAGCGGCCGCTGCTGACCCATTCGCGCGCCGAGGCGAAGGCGGCGTCGAGCGCCTGGTCGAGCCGCGCCGCCAGCGTGTCGGCCGCGGCCGGCGCGGCCTCCGTCGCGGCCGCGCCGGCGGCAGCGCCGGCGGCGGCGTCGGCGGGCGCTGCGGCGGCGCGCCGGCGCGCCGTCCGCAGCACGTAGAAGAACAGCCCGAGGCACAGCGCCAGCAGCAGCACCAGCAGCACGCCGGCCACCAGCAGCGCGCTGCCGTCCTTGGCGGCGGCCGGCGTCATGGCGCGCTCCGCTGCGCCGTCGAGCGCTCGAAATGCTCGCTCAGCGGCGCCGTGCCGGCATGCCAGATCCACTGCGAGGCCAGCAGCAGCGCCAGCGCCAACAGCACGAACACGATCATCCAGCGGCGCGGACTGGGCAGGCGCTGCAAGGGCGCGTCGCTGGCGGTGTGGGCGTAGGCCTGCGGCATCAGGCGCCGGCCCAGGTCGTGGAAGTCCTCCTCGCGGCCGGGCAGCATGGCCTCGTCCGGCGGGCCGCCGGCGATGAAACGGTACAGGTCGAGGCGCCACTTCTGCAGCACCTCCTGCGGCCGGCCGCCGCCCCGGTAGCGGCCCTGGAAGCCCATCGACAGGGCCAGCAGGTACTGCTGCGCCATGTCGCGCCGCGCCGGCTGGGCCTCGCGCAGCAAACGCTCGATGCGGTCGAAGACGCGCTCGCCGGCGCTGCGCGTGCCGAACAGCTGTTGCTCGAGCGGACAGGCGACCCACTCGTCGCGCAGCGGCCAGTCGGTCAGGCCGATCAGCATCTCGTCGGCCAGCGCCACCTTCAAATAGCGCGCCTCCAGTTCGTACTCGTGGACGAAGCGGCCGCCCTGGCCGACCGCCTGCGCGCTCTGCCAGTCCAGCTGGCCGCGCAGCAGCTCGCTCAACTTGGCCAGCGCCAGGCCCTGGTCGCCCGGCTCGACCTGCTCCGACAACTGCCGGCGCAGCGCCACCAGTTCGGTGTGGAAGGCCAGCAGCTGCTCGCTGAGCAGGCTGTCGCTGGGCGGCATGGGGCTGTCGGCAGCCATCACGTCCGGCCCGAATGGGAAGCGGCGGTGGCGGCGCCATCCTCGCGCGCCACCAGCAGCATGATCTCGCTCGGCCCCGACTCGACCGGCCCCTGCAGCACCAGCGCCTGGCCGGCCTGCACCAGCTCGGGATCGATCTGCAGGGCCAGCAGGCAGCTGTTCGACGAGCGCAGCCCCTGCGCCTCGATGCTGGCCTGCGGCGGCGGCACGATGCCGCCCTCCTCGACCAGCGCGTGCAGCAGGCCGTCGTCGGCGACGCGGTAGCGCCGCGTGCCCAGGCCGCGCCGCTCGCGCACGCCGCGCAGCGGCTGCGCCGAGGCGATCACCGCCGAGGCCAGCCAGCGCTGCGCCTGGGCGCCGCTCAGGCCGCGCAGGCGCAGCAGCAGCACCGGCGCGCTGGCCTCGCCGCCGCTCAGCGGCGTGCTGGGCCAGCCCTCCAGCTCGGCCACGCCCAGCGGGCGGCGGAAGGATACGCCGTCGTGCTCGAACAACAGCGTGCTGTAGCGCTGCGCCAGCAGGTCGAGCAGGCCGCCGATCTGCCGCAGCAGCTCGACGAAGGTGCTCTCGGGATCGTCGTGGCGGTAGTCGGCCAAGTCCTGCGAGGCCTGGTTCAACTCGCCCGCCTCGTCGAGCTCCTCCAGTTCGCGCAGCATGCCCAGCGGGCCGAGCATGCCGCCCAGCGTCAGATACAGCTGGGCCGGCGCCACCACGCCCAGCCCCAGCAGGGCGCGCAGCTGGGCCAGCGCGCTGCTGACGTTGCGCAGCCGCTCGCGCCGCTCGAAGCGCTCGTCGCTCTGGCCGGCCGCCTCGCGCACCATGGCCACCAGCCGGCTCTCGGTGCCGGCCAGGCGCTCGCGCAGCGCCTCGGCGCGCGCGCGCAGCGAGGCGTGGCCGTCCGGCGCCGCCACCGCGATGTCGAGCAGCGGCGGGATGAACGGCGCCACCTTCAGTTGTTGGCTCTCGCTGACCAGGTGGGCCAGCGGCAGATAGATCTCCTGGCCCGGCCGCAGCTCGCTCTCCAGGGCCAGCTGGACGAAGGGCGCGACGAACTGCGCGGCCGGTTCGTCGCGCCCGCTGCCGGGCGCCGGCTGGTCGACGGCGGCGCCCAGCACCACGCAGACCACGTGGCGCGCCACGCTGCCCTCGCGCAGCGCGCGCAGCTGCTCGGCGCCGACGTTCAGGGTCAGCGCGGTCTGGCCGCCGGCCGCCGCGCCGCGTCCGCCCTCGGCCGGCTTGCCGCGGTAGCTGACCAGGCGGCCGTCCGGCATGATCGCCTCCAGCTCGAGCACCGACAGCGCGCCCTCGGCGATGCGGTCGCGTTTGAACTTGAGGCTGCGCACGCCCCAGGCGTAGGGCGCGGCGGCGCGCACGTGGTAGGCCACCAGCTCCTCGTGGCGCTGCGCCAGCTTCTCGAAATGCACCGGCGCCAGCAGCAGCCCGTCGTGCCATTTGATGGCGTCAATCGGAATCGACACAGCCTCGTTGGTGCTCAATTTCATGGATTCCCGTCCTGCCGAAGTAAGCCTGGGTGACGTTGCGGTGTGCTGCTCGTTGCGGCCGGCGCCTTTCGGCGCAGCCGCTCAGCTGTCGCAGCGCATGGGCGGCGGCGGCTGCGGCGCCGGCGTCTTCTTGTCGCGCGGCGTCAGGCTCCAGCCGGTGCGGGCGAAACTGATCGCGCCGCCCTCGCCCCAGCCCTCGATGCGGCCGCGCCGCTCGCCGTCGGCCAGGTCGGCGAAGACGAACACGGCGTAGGCGCGCTGGCCCTCGAACAGGCGCTGCGGCAGGCCCAGCTCCTGGCCGGGCGTCACCTCGCAGTGGTAGACGCGCAGGGTCTGCGGATAGCTGGCGGCCAGGTCGGCGCCGGCGCCGAACCATTTCTCGGCCGGGTTCATCAGGCGCTGCTCGAGCGCCGGGTCGGACACCAGGGCCAGCTCGAACACCACCGCGCTGTTGCGGTTGGCGTCCGGCGCGGCCAGCACGCGCACGTCGCCCAGCTTGAGTTTGGGCACGCCGGGCGACAGCACGCTACAGCCGGCCAAGCCCAGGGCGAGGGGAAAACACAGAAAACGAGGCAGGCGCGACAGTCGGGCGAACGCCGATGCGACAGCGCGCGGACGGGCGCCGCGCGGCAAGGCGGAAAGTCTGGAGGATGACAGCGAAACAGGGTGCATGGGGGCTGGCCTGGTAACGGACTGACAAAACAGCATCGCCAAATTATTGCAACAATGAAAATTCTATGGATCGTATTGTGCTTCAGTTTTCCACGCAGATTCTCACCGAATGTCACCAGCGAAGAATAATCTTCCCATAACAAAAAACGGCGCAACAGCGCCGCAATCACTATCGAATTGGGAGCGGGGCGCTGGTCGGCAACGACGGCCAGGCCGAGCCCGCCAGCGGCTATTTGACGCGCTGCTTCTCCAGCTTGCGCGCCAAGGTGCGGCGGTGCAGGCCGAGGCGGCGCGCCGCCTCGGAGATGTTGAAGTCGGTCTCGGCCAGCACGGCGTGGATGCGCTCCCACTCCAGCGTCTTGATCGAGGTCGAGCGGTTGGTCATCTCCAGCTCGACGGCGCCGGCGACGTGGCCGAAGGCGGCCTCGATGTCGTCGGTGTTGGACGGCTTGGCCAGGTACTGGCAGGCGCCCAGCTTGATCGCCTCGACCGCCGTGTTGATGCTGGCGAAGCCGGTCAGCACCACGATCAGCATCGCCGCGTCGTGCTGGTGCAACATCTGCACGCAGGCCAGGCCGGACGAGGTGCCCTTCAGCTTCAGGTCGACCACGGCGTAGCCCGGCGCGTGGTCGACCAGCATGGCGCTGGCCTCGTCGACGTTGGCCGCCAGCAGCACGCGGTAGCCGCGCCGCTCGAACGAGCGGCCCAGGGTGCGGGCGAAGGCCTCGTCGTCCTCGACCAGCAAGAGCATGCGCGGCTCGGCGTTCTCGTACAGATCACTCATCGACGCGCTCCTCCTCCGCCGGCAGGGCGATGGCGGCCAGCGGCAGACTCAGCCGCACGGCGGCGCCGCCCTCGGCGCGGTTGCGCGCCGTCACCGAACCGCCCAGGGTGCGCGCCACGTTGACCACCAGGAACAGGCCGAGGCCGCCGCCCGGCCGCCCCTTGGTCGACTGGTAGGGCTTGCCCAGCTGGGCCAGCATGCCGGGCGCGAAGCCGGGGCCGGCGTCGCTGACCAGCACGTTGAGGGTGTCGCCGTCGCGCGTCGCCTCCAGGCTCAGCCATTGCGGCGAGGCCTCCAGCGCGTTGTCCAGCAGGTTGCAGATGGTTTGCTTGAGGGCCGAGTCGAACACCACCGGCAGGTCGTGGACGATGCGGTTCTGGTAGGCGAAGGTCTGCACCGGCCGGCTGGCCAGCCACTCGGCCGCCAACTCGTCGAGGAAATGTTTGATGGTCGTCTTGGCCGACAGCTCGCCGCGCGCCTCGCCGGCCGACAGCAGAATGCCGCTGACGATGGACTTGCAGCGCAACAGCTGGGTCTGCATCTCGCCGATCTCCTCGATCAGCTCGGCGTTCTTGCTGAACTCGGGCATGCGCTTCCAGTCGCCCAGGATCACCGACAGGGTGGCCAGCGGCGTGCCCAGCTCGTGCGCCGCGCCCGAGGCCAGCAGGCCCATGCGGACGATGTGCTCCTCCTCGGCGGCGCGCTGGCGCAGGTCGGCCAGCTGGGCGTCGCCGGCGCGCAGGTTGCGCATGATGCGGGTGATGAACACCACCAGCAGCGCGGCGATCAGCGCGAAGCACAGCAGCATGCCCTGCACGTACAGGCTGCCGATGCCACGGGCGTGGTCGAGCGGCAGCGCCAGCGGCTTGGCGAACACCGCCAGCCCGTCCAGGCAGGTGATGGCGATGGCGACGATGGTCCAGGTCGACCAGGCCTCGAGCAGCACGGCGCTGAGGATCACCTGCAACAGGTAGACGAAGGCGAAGGGGTTGGTGGTGCCGCCGCTCAGGTAGAGCTGGGCGGTGAGGCTGGCGACGTCGACCAGCAGCGCCAGGAACAGCTCGCCGTTGGTGACTTCGCGGTGTTCGTGCCAGCGCAACTGGCTGGCGATGTTGAAGGCGATCAGGCAGGCCAGCACCTCGAGCATCGGCACGGTCGGCAGCTTGACGTCGAAGACCAGGATGACGGTGCCGATGGCGATGATCTGGCCGACCACGGCGATCCAGCGCAGCTGGATCAGCTGCGCCATGTTCTTGTGGCCGGCCGCGTATTCGACGCTGGCGGCGGCCTTGGTGTGCGTGATGCCCGTCTGTTGTTTTGTTGCTTCCATTTTCACCGGCATCTACACTTTTTACAATGAATCAGTCGCGCTGTCGCCGCGCGCCTCCGCGCAGCAACCACCACAGCATCGCCGCCGACATCGCCGCCAGCGCGAACCAGGTCAGCGCGTACACCAAATGGCTGTCCGGGAAGGCGATCACGGTCAGGCCGCCGACCGGACGCTGGCCATCGGCGGCCTTGGCCGGCTCTTGGCCGGCGGCGGCGTCGACGAAATACGGCGCCACCCGCTGCAAGCCCTGCGCGGCGGCGATCGCCCGCACATCGCGCGAATACCAGCGCTGCTTGGACGGATCGTTCTTGCGCAGGAACCCGCCGCCCGGCTCGCTGACGCGCAGCAAGCCCGTCATGGTAACACGGGGCACTGTTCCGGGTGGACAGGCAAGCGCCGGCGTGGCCGTGGCGGGCGCCGGCGCGGCGGCTTCGACAAAGCCACGGTTGACCAGCACCACCGTGCCGTCCTGCTGGCACAGCGGGGTCAGCAGCCAGTAGCCGCTGCCCCGCGCGGTGACCGCCTGAGTCCGCACGCTGGCCTCAAAAAGCAAAATACCGGCCACGCTAACGTGCCGGTATTCGTCTGTCGCCGCCGTGACGCCGTTCCAGCGCGCCGCGCCGGGCGCCGCAGCAGGCGCCGCGTGGACGCGCTGCTCGACGCGCTCGATCAGCGCCCGCTTCCAGAACAGGCGCTGCACCTGCCAGCTGCCGAGCGCGAGAAACCCCGCGATCAGCAGCACGGCGCCGGCCAGCAGCGCCAGCCGCAGCGCGCCGGAACGGGCGGCGCCTGGCGCCCCCCCTTCGTTTACGTGCGGCTGTTTACTCATGGCATGTTGCGCATGTCATGTTCCATCATGCCCGGCATCATGTTGTGGTTCAGGTGGTACATGACCCAGATGGAACCGGCCAGCATAATCACCAGCACCATCACCGTGAACAGCAGGGCCAGCATCGACCAGCCGCCCTCGGCCTTGGCGTTCATGTGCAGGAAGTAGATCATGTGCACGACCACTTGCACGGCGGCGAAGCCGAGCAGTACCAGACCCATGGTGCTCGACTTGTCGATCACCTTGGCCATTACCAGCCAAAACGGGATGGCGGTCAGGATCACCGACAGCAGGAAACCGACGGCGTAGCTTTTCAGGCTGCCGTGGTCGGCGTGGTCGTCATGACCGTGACCATGGCCGTGGCCGTGGTCGTCGTTGTTGTGATGCTCACTCATGGCAGCACTCCCATCAGGTAGACAAAGGTGAAGACGCCGATCCAGATCACGTCCAGGAAGTGCCAGAACATCGACAGGCACATCATGCGGCGCTGGTTTTCCACCGTCAGACCGTGGCGGCCCAGTTGGAACATCAGCGTGACCAGCCATACGATGCCGAAGGTGACGTGCAGGCCGTGGGTGCCGACGAGCGCGAAGAACGCGGTCAGGAAGCCACTGCGCTGCGGACCGGCGCCTTCGTGGATCAGGTGGATGAACTCGTACATTTCCAGCGACAGGAAGGCGGCGCCGAACAGGCCGGTGATGCCCAGCCAGACCAGCGCGGCGCGCAGGCGCTTGCGCTGCGATTCGAGCATGGCGAAGCCGTAGGTGATCGACGACAGCAGCAGGAAGGCCGTGTTCAGGGCCACCAGCGGCAGGTCGAACAGCTCGGCGCCCGAAGGACCGCCGGCGTAGTTGCGACCCAGTACGGCATAGGTCGCGAACAGGCAGGCGAAGATCAGGCAATCGCTCATCAGGTAGATCCAGAAACCCAGCAGGGTGCCGTTTTCCGGATGGTGCTCGCGCACGAAGAAGCGCGCGCTAGGGTCGGCGCCCAGGGCGCCGGAGTTGCTTACTTTGATATCAGACATGGCTTTCCAACAAGCGGGTGCGGGCATTTTCGGTGCGGACAACTTCGTCCACCGGAATGTGGTAATCGCGTTTGTAGTTAAAGGTATGCACAATGATCGCCGCCATGGTCGCCACGAAGCCGACCACCGCCAACAGCCACATTTGCCAGATCAAGGCGAAACCGACCGCCGCGCTCAGGGCGGAGATGACGAAACCGGCCCAGGTGTTCTTCGGCATGTGGATCGCGACGAAGTCTTTCACCGGACGCTTGTAGCCGCTCTTCTTCATGTCGGCGAAGGTGTCGTTGTCATGCACTTGCGGCGTGAAGGCGAAGTTGTAGTCCGGCGGTGGCGACGAGGTCGACCATTCCAGGGTGCGGCCGTCCCACGGGTCGCCGGTGAAGTCGCGCAGCTGTTCGCGGCGCAGGTAGCTGACAAAGAACTGCACCAGCATGGCGGCGATACCCAGCGCGATCAGCACGGCGCCGAAGGCGGCGATCTGGAACCAGATCTGCAGCGACGGGTCTTCGAAGTGGCTCATGCGGCGGGTCACGCCCATCAGGCCCAGCACGTACAGCGGCATGAAGGCGAAGTAGAAGCCGATCACCCACAGCCAGAACGACCATTTGCCCCAGTAGCTGTCGAGCTTGTAGCCGAAGGCCTTAGGGAACCAGTAGTTGATACCCGCGAACAGACCGAACAACACGCCGCCGATGATGACGTTGTGGAAGTGGGCGATCAGGAACAGGCTGTTGTGCAGCACGAAGTCGGCTGGCGGCACGGCCAGCAGCACGCCGGTCATACCACCGATGACGAAGGTGATCATGAAGGCGATCGACCACATCATCGGCAGCTCGAAGCGGATGCGGCCACGGTACATGGTGAACAACCAGTTGAAGATCTTGGCGCCGGTCGGGATCGAGATGATCATCGTGGTGATGCCGAAGAAGGAGTTGACGCTGGCGCCGGAACCCATGGTGAAGAAGTGGTGCAGCCATACCAGGTAGGACAGGATGGTGATGACCACGGTGGCGTAGACCATCGAGGTGTAACCAAACAGACGCTTGCTGGAGAAGGTCGAAACGACTTCCGAGAAGATGCCGAACACCGGCAGCACCAGGATGTAGACCTCGGGGTGGCCCCAGATCCAGATCAGGTTCACGTACATCATGGCGTTGCCGCCCATGTCGTTGGTGAAGAAGTTGGTGCCGAACATGCGGTCGAGCGACAGCATGGCCAGCACGGCGGTCAGCACCGGGAAGGCGGCGACGATCAGCACGTTGGTGCACAGCGAGGTCCAGGTGAAGACCGGCATTTTCATCAGGGTCATGCCCGGCGCGCGCATCTTGACGATGGTGACGATCAGGTTGACGCCGGACAGCAAGGTGCCGACCCCGGCGATCTGTAGCGACCAGATGTAGTAGTCCACCCCGACGTCTGGGCTGGCCAGGATGCCGGACAGCGGCGGATAGGCCAACCAGCCGGTGCGGGCGAATTCGCCGACGAACAGCGAGACCATGGTCAGCATGGCGCCGAAGGTGGTCATCCAGAAGCTGAAGTTGTTCAGGAAGGGGAAGGCGACGTCGCGCGCGCCGATCTGCAGCGGCACCACGTAGTTCATGAAGCCGGTCACCAAGGGCATGGCGACGAAGAAGATCATGATCACGCCGTGGGCGGTGAAGACCTGGTCGTAGTGGTGCGGCGGCAGGAAGCCGGCTTGGTCGCCGAAGGCCAGCGCCTGTTGGGCGCGCATCATCAGCGCGTCGGTGAAGCCGCGCAGCAGCATGACCAGACCGAGGATCATGTACATGATGCCGATCTTCTTGTGGTCGATGCTGGTGATCCAGTCGCGCCACAGGGTGCCCCAGACGCGGAAGTAGGTCATGGCGCCAACCAGCGCCAGGCCGCCGAGGGCGACCATGCAGAAGGTCGCCAGCAGGATAGGTTCGTGGTAGGGAATCGCATCCCAGCTCAACCGGCCGAAGATGAGCTTCGTCAAATTAATTTCGTCGTGCATCATTGTTCTTCATCGAAAGTGTTGGCGCGGGCGTCTCGCAGTTGTCTTGCTGCTTGGCGCGTTTGGCATCGGCTGCCATCATCTTGTTCATGCAGACGGCGCCTTCGCCGACGCAGCGGTTCAGGATGGCGTCGTACAGCGCGGGATCGATGGCGCCGTAGCGGCGTACCGGATCGCGTTCGCTCGGCTTTTCCAGCGTCAAGTAGTTGGCGCGGTCGAGCGAGCCGCCGGCCGCCTTGGTGTCTTTGACCCAGGCGTCGAAATCGCTTTGGCTGACGCCGTGGTACTGGAAGCGCATGTGCGAGAAACCGGCGCCGCTGTAGTTGGCGGAGAAGCCCTCGTAGTTGCCCGGCTTGTTGATGACCGCGTTCAGCGTCGTCTGCATGCCCGGCATGGCGTAGATCTGGCCGGCCAGCGCTGGGATGTAGAACGAGTTCATCACGGTCGAAGCGGTGATCTTGTAGCGTACCGGCACGTCGACCGGGGTCACCAGCTCGTTGACGGTGGCGATGCCCTGCTCCGGATAGATGAACAACCATTTCCAGTCCAGCGCGACCACTTGCACTTCCAGCACCTTGACGTCGGCGGCCAGCGGCCGCTTGGCGTCCAGACGCGTCAGCGGACGGTAGGGGTCGAGCAGGTGGGTGCTGATCCAGGTCAGCAGGCCGAGGGCGATGATGATCAACAAGGGCGCGCCCCAGATCACCAGTTCCAATTTGGTCGAGTGATCCCAGTCGGGTTCATATTTGGCGGCAGTATTACTTTTCCGATAACGCCAGGCGAAAAATATCGTCAGGGCGATCACAGGAACAATAATCAACAGCATCAACAGCGTAGAGACGACGATTAAGTGTCCCTGCTGAGCGGCAATATCGCCGGATGGATTCATCACCACAGTGTTGCAGCCCGCGAGCCACAGCAATGGGAGGAGGAATAGTCCGCGACGGGCTATCAAAGGAATCATGCGGTAATGTGCTTACAGAGGATTGAGAACATGCTACTGTAATGCCAACGGCGCAGACTGGCGATTGGACACTTTGTCCTACCTACGGGCTAGCGTCGACTATAAGAAACTTTTGAGACGAAGCGAGACGATACTATGTCAACAACAACGACAGGCTACGGCAGCACCCCCACCCCATCCTCTTCCACTTCCTCCAACCGTTCCAACAGTAGCAGCGGCGCGCGCAACATCAACGCCCGCGACGGCCATATCGCCCCCGGCGAGATCGCCATCGGCGTGGTCATCGGCCGCGCCTCCGAGTATTTCGACTTCTTTGTATACGCCATCGCTTCGGTGCTGGTGTTCCCCTTGGTGTTCTTCCCGCACGAAAGCCGGCTCGACGGCACCCTGTATTCCTTCGCCATCTTCGCCCTCGCCTTCCTGGCCCGGCCGTTCGGCACCATCGCCTTCATGCAAATCCAACAACGCTTCGGCCGCGAGGCCAAGCTGACCCTGGCGCTGTTCCTGCTCGGCGTGTCCACCGCCGGCATTGCCTTCCTGCCAAACTACGCCACCCTCGGCGGCGCCGCCATCGTGCTGCTGTCGGTGCTGCGCGTCGGCCAGGGCGTGGCGCTGGGCGGCTCTTGGGACGGTTTGCCCTCGCTGCTGGCGCTCAACGCGCCGCAGAACAAGCGCGGCTGGTACGCCATGCTGGGCCAGTTGGGCGCGCCGGTCGGCTTCATCATCGCCGCCGGCCTGTTCGCCTACCTGCTGCAGGGCCTGTCCGCCGTCGACTTCCTCGACTGGGGCTGGCGCTATCCCTTCTACGTCGCCTTCGCCATCAACGTGGTCGCGCTGTTCGCCCGGCTGCGCCTGGTGTCCACGCCGGAATACTCGCACCTGCTCGACGAGCGCGAGCTGGAGCCGGTCAGCGTGAGCGAAATGGGCCATACGCAGGGCCGCAACATCGTCATCGGCGCGCTGGCCGCGCTGGCCAGCTACGCCCTGTTCCACCTGGTGACGGTGTTCCCGCTGTCCTGGATCAACCTGTATTCGAGCCGCTCGATCGGCGACTTCCTGCACCTGCAGATGCTCGGCGCGGTGATCGCCGCCGGCGGCATCGTCGCCTCCGGCCTGATCGCCGACCGCTTCGGCCGCCGCCGCACCCTGGGCACACTGGCCATGATGATCGCCGTGTTCAGCGGCTTCGTGCCGATGCTGATGGATGGCGGCGAGATGGGCCAGAACATCTTCATCCTGGCCGGCTTCCTGCTGCTGGGCTTGTCGTATGGACAAGCCGCCGGCGCCGTCACCGCCAACTTCGCCGCCAAGTACCGCTACACCGGCGCGGCGTTGACGTCGGACCTGGCTTGGCTGGTGGGAGCAGGCTTCGCCCCGCTGGTGGCGCTGGGGCTGTCGGCCAACTTCGGCCTGGGCTATGTCAGCCTGTACCTGCTGTCGGGCGCGGTCGGCTCGCTTGCGGCGCTGAGCCTGAACCGGGCGCTGGAGATTCGCGACTAGGCGGCAGCGCTACTATATAGAAGGCGGCTGCGGCCGCCCTCCCCGCCCGGCCGGAGCCGGCATGCTAAAAGAATAGGAAATTGCTATCTTTGGCATGCCGGCTTCTTGCTTTTTGGAACTATAATTGCTTAGTGAGGCGGAGCGTGGCGGCAAGCTGGGCTCGACCGGCAAGCTCGTCCGCTCTCGGCCAAAAGCAGTCATTGACTTTTTTAAGCGCAATGAATCTCAAAGAGTGGAGCAAGGAGGAGAATGTTAAGTAGAGGAACGCTGGAACTCCTACAGAAAATGCAGGATTTATCGCATGCTGAGTATCCTGAGGGCGGACTGCTGTACACGTACACCGAAGCAGCCAATCAAGCTCACTCAAAAATGAGCAAAACTGGGCACAGCTCATTTCCCGATGCGCAGCTTCGTGAATTTGCACAATTCCTCCAGGTGGCGCATGGACACTATGGGGTCATGCTCGAGCAAGTATCAGACGTCTTCGTCAAGACCTCACGGGAGCTGATTCAAGCCCTTTGCTCTGACTTGAAGTTCGACGAGATAGACGTGGTTTTCGAAGACTGCGGGACTGATATGGCGACGACGTTGTCAATGGCTCGACGCTCTGACAATCGTCACTTCTCGCTCTGGCTTTGGTGGTCCATCGATTGATTTACAGATGCCTTCAAACGGCCATAAACGGACTATTGCATAGTAGAACAGAGTGAATTCCAACGTTCCATTTTTTCAAAGCGCTCACCTGTATTCAAGATGCTCAACTGGCTAAAGAAAATTCTCGATATTCGCGACCCCGCAGCCCTAAAGCTAGGTTTGGCGGAAAGTATTGAACACACCTTTTTAGGTGCATTGGTTCCACACCCTATTCTGAAGCAACGCTTGGTAGGATATGTCATGCAGGACGGCCTATCTGTTGAGATTGATATTGCCCCTGACGATGCAACAATGGCCGATGCATTGACGCTTGCTGAGTTGGCTGTAAGGTCGCTATCGAGCATAGACGCTAAATCTAGGATAATGTTGGCGGCTGACAGCCTTGACGCTTATAACTCCGATTGGAGATTTGGGGAAATTATGCGTGATGACGGTTCGAAAAAACCCTTTGAAAAACCGCTTTTATCCAAGGACGAGTTTTGCGCAAATTTTCAACTCAAGTCCATCGAAGCATTAGGCAAAAGCACTGTTACTCTTTGGTATAGCGACAGCGATATGTTTTGGGGTCACGATTTTTTCGTCACATCGTTCGATGGGCTTGAATTCACCGACACTCACGTTTCGATGGCGGGCTGAACGTTCGTGAAGACTTCGCAAACTTGGCCCAGCCACTCGGTCGGAATCGGCCATCAGCAGCCATTCCAGGTTAGGACTGAATCGGAAGCTAATATTTAGGGGGCTTCAATGGCAGGAAAATTTCTGACGCGAGATGCTATTGTTGATCTTGTTAAAAGCGAAGAGCGAACCAACAGCTTACAAAGGCGTGAGGGGTTTACTCAGCATCCAATTCGAGCAACCAAGTGCGGATGCTCGACACCTGGGTGTGGAGGCTGGCATAGCATCCTCACTGACCGCACAATTCCTACACTAGAAGAATGTGATTCCATTCTAAAAATGGAGAAGGCACGCAGGAAGCCGGGCTAACGCGAGGGACGTGGCGCTGGTGCGCCGGCTTCCGACCAGAGGCGGACCATAGCTTTGCTACAACCATCGGCCTCCCCTAGACGCATCTACATGGACACTCAGAGTTTTTCAATTTGGAATGAGGAAAATGCTTGACCTTAATATTGCCGAGATTCCTTACCTGTCTGGAAAGTTGAAATGCCGTTATGGGCGATATTTGTCAGACGATGGAAAAAAATGGATACGGCATGGACTTTACCGTGAACATCATGAAAATGGCGAACTTGCATCCGAGGGAACTTATATGAACGGAGTTGAGCATGGGGAGTGGCGTGATTATTATCCGAATGGGCAACTGGCCGCCGAGGGACTTTATGAGCAAGGTATTGAAGTCGGTAGGTGGCGGTACTGGGATCAAGACGGCAACGAGGTCATCGAGTGATGTCTTATGCAAACTCACTCGGACGTCTGTCTCAAATCGGCCACAAGGGGACATTGGTGTTCTCCATTCCTTGAATATCTCGGTACCGAACTACTGATTCTCGTAAATACTTTCAATATAAAATCCAGCATTCATAGAAAGGGTAATTCCATGAAGGTTTTGAGCTTCGACGCTGATGCGCATGAACGAAAAATATTTTTTGGTGATGTTGCATGCAATTTCGAGTCTATTGCTGATAAGCAGAATGCGGAAACTATTTTTATGTCAATGAATTGCGAGTCAAATAACTGCTGGAATTACTATGTTGCAGCTAAAGCTAAAAAACCTTATCCTTTTTCTATTTTGCCTAAATTCGAAGGTTTTGAAATTTTCGAAAATGGACAACTTCGCATAAGTTATATTGGTGGAGAAGGATATTTGCATATTGAAAAAATTCTTCGAGATTTTATAGATGGGGTAAAAGGATATGCAATTTAAATTCTGTCTGTAACTGATGTGCTCTTGCGCATATCTCTCAGAACTCTATCAAAGATTGTTGGTCTGAAGCTGGCGTACATGGATGGCGGCCTGAGTAGCTCGCTGAGAATCCGTATTCGGCCAGGAGCAGCCGGTAGGTAGTCGTATATCCACAGTAGGAGTTTGCCTTTTCTTTCTCTGACGTATCGATGCTTTTCCCAAAAAAACAGTACCACATCCAATCGGAAATACGCCATGCCTTTGCATCAAGACAAGACTAAATTTTTGCGCTACGAGCTTGGCATACTTACCCTAAAGGCCGCGCTATCGACCCGGAATGGTGAAGCTCCAATTTACGCAACCGCTTTCCGGGAATACCAACGAACCCCTTTCAAAGACGCGTTACGCGAGGAACTGCAAGCGATAGAATCGGCATACTCGAACGGACGTGTATCTGGGGCATACCATTGCGACTACATTTTCTCCTTAGCTGAAAGAATCAGCCAAACCTACAGCACATATCTTCACGGCGGTCGTCTACGATTTGGTATCGCTCAAAAGCTCGTGAACCTTCATTTGAAATATCTCTGGGTAGGTGGATTCATTGAGGAACCTCCGCATTGTCCTATCGATGGAATAATTCGTGACCTTGCGGGTCTTAACTATGATTGGACTACAAGCGATTCGCGAACAGAATACGAAAATGCTATTGCTGCTCTTTCATGCCAAGCGCATCCATCTAGTCTATCGGTCTGGGAGCTGCAGAAATTCAGGCGCAGAGACCAAATTGAGGTTTAACTGGAAGTTTGTGGTTCGAGTGATAACTTCGATACAGAGCCCAAACCGTAACGTTCCGCGAGCAGCGGCGTTTGGGAAGTAAATGCGAATGTCCGCAATGGGGCGTTACCCGCCGATCATTCATGTAGGCGACAATTCCCTCAGTCTCCGGCAGGAGCAGGAATGCCAAGACAATGCGAAATTACCATCTTTCGTATGTCTGCTTCTTTCTTTCTGAAACTATAATTGGCTGCTGAGGCGGCGCGCGGCGGCAAGCTGGGTAGCCCTGTACGGGCTGAGTTGTCGAGTAAACATGCAATCGACTGTTGGTTAGCGAGGAGCCCCATGGCGGAGATCATCCATCCCTTTTACGAGTCGCATCGCGGTGCAATGCAGGCCGCCATGCGCCATCGCCTCGACCTTGCCGAAGCGATGTTGTCCGAACGCGCGCAACTATCCAATATGGATGGGATTAGGCAGGAGGTGATGGCAGAATTCGACATCGTTCTCACCCAAATACCCTATGTCGGAGGTGCGGCGAGTCGTATGAGTGATTTCTTCATGCGCCTCCTGGGCTTTTTGGCCATCAGCCGGGTCTTGCGGCGACACGGCGTGCCGGTGTCCATGATTGGCGAAATCGAGCGAGAGACCTACAAGGCCCAATTGCTCACCGTGCCCGAAGGGGAACGGCTCGACTCGGGGCGACAGTTCATGTCGCTAGAGAATCAGTCTTTGCTGCGCGAGCAGGCGACAAAAAGCGCGACAGAAAGCCATCAGAAAGAGTTCCCGGAAGACTTCGTCTACGATTTCGTTGAGCCTGGCCCGAATGACAGCTTTGAATTCGGCATCAACTACACAGCCTGCGGCTTTTGCAAATTCGCGGCGCACCATGAAGACAAAGAAATTCTGCCGAACATTTGTGGGCTTGATTTCGTCGCCTATGCGGCGCGAGGCATCCACCTGGAAAGGACACAAACCTTGGCTGGCGGCGCGAGCCACTGCAATTTCCGATTCTCTCGGTCGCGAGACTAGCTTAAGCAAGGTCGGCAATGGGACCGCAGTTGCCGGTTACTGCAACGTCAGCGGTCCGCCTCTCTTTGATGGTGAATTCTGAGGATGGTGACGGTGTCGTCAGCGTAGCGGTAGCGCGCGATGTACTCGGTGTTTCCAAAGGTGATAGGCAGCTCACGATATGCCAAGTCCAAGTCCCCGATGGGCCTACCGATCTGCGGTTGCTGGCCGAGTAATTGAATGGACTTGACGATGGCTGCTGCAGCCCGCTTCGCGGCAGCTGGTTTTTTTGCCCCGAGAAATTCGCGCAGTCGTTCGAGATCACGCAGCGCCGCAGGGGGAGAATCTTACATGTGGCTTTTGGGGGCGGGTAGCTCGTCTTCTTTCCCCCAGCTATCTAGCCAGGCGCTTACCTCGTCCGCGTTGACGTGCAAGCCGGTGGTTTCGCATTCCGTCCATGCGTTGAGCGTATCCAAACGCAGTGCTTCGCGTTTTTCCTCTCGATCGAGATACTGGTGAATGGCCTCACTCACCACTCCATGCGGCGTGCTCTGGCGCGCCTCCGCGAAACGTTCGACTCGCTCCTGAGTCTCCTGGTCAAATTTAAATGCGATCGCACTCGTACTCGAGCTTGCCATGATGCGCTCCCAAACAGGTGTCGATAGCTAGACCTTAGCATACCTAAGACAACCCGACTAGACGGCTACGCCCCCCCCTTCTCTCCCGCCCGGCCGGAGCCAGCATGCCAAAAAAATGTAAAATTTGCATCTTTAGTCAGCCGGCATCTTGCTTTTTGAAACTATAATTGCTCGGCAAGGCAAAGTGCGACGGCAAACTGAACTCGAGTTGCAAGCTCGTCCGCTGGCGGCAAGGTATTTCAATCTACTTTCATCGATAGGAACCACGTGAGCACTATTAGTATTCGTCAGGCCGTACTTGCAGATATTGAAGCATTGTCAGTCCTATTTGATGGTTACCGCCAATTCTACGGACGCGACAGCGATGTGGCGGCGGCGAAGAAATTCCTCATAGACCGGTTCAATCACGGCGAATCGGTGCTGTTTATTGCGCACGAAGGAAGCAATCCTGTCGGTTTTACGCAGCTGTATCCGAGCTTTTCGAGCGTTTCTTTGGAGCGGATCTACATCCTGAATGACTTGTTCGTCAATGCGTCGGGGCGTCGCAAGGGCGTGGGATCTAAACTGATGTCCGCAGCCGTTGATTTTGCGAAAACAGTTGGCGCACTTCGTCTTGGGCTTTCCACCGCGATCACCAACACGGGCGCGCAAGCACTTTACGAGGCAGAAGGTTGGGAGCGCGACGACGACTTCGCGTATATCTACCCTATCCGAAAATAATCCTGACCAAGGAGTGTCATTGTGAAGATTGTTTTACTGCTGACTAGTATGCTGCTCTCCCAATCGCTGTACGCGCAAGAGGCGCCCAAGACATCAACCTTCCATCGCCTGCTTCTTTTGAACGAAAAGAACGAGCTGATGGTCGTCAAAATCAAGAACTCGAACCGCTGGGTTACCCCGGGCTGGTATCAAGACGATCGCCTGACCATTGCGCAAGGCCTTGACGAGCTGGCTGCCGGCTATGGCGTGAAAATCGCCACGCCTACGCTAAGGGGCGTCTTCACGCTGAAGGGCAGTCAAGTATCGACAAGACTGATCTATACGACAAAAATCAAGAGCGGGGAGCTAAAAAACCCTGAGCTCATCGAGGAAATCAAGTGGCTGCCGATTCAAAAAGCAGTGGAAACCATTACCTTTCCTCATATTAGCGCCCAGATTACCCAGCTAAGCAAATACCCGGACGTCATTTGGGGCGGCGCACAGACCATGTACCAGGAGAATGGCGTGTATGGTTCCAAGGTCGTCGAGGATTTCTATCCCTTGTCCGGCGTCTTAAAATGACGTTCTAAGATTCGAGCCGACCTGGAGATGGCGTAGCCCACGCAAACAGAAGGCCCTAGCTACACCAACTCCACCCCGCCGCCCGCCACCGGCAAGCGCAGCAGCACCCGCGCGCCCTCCCCCGGCGCGCTGGCGATGGCCACGCTGCCCTTCATCATGTCCACCACTAGGCTGTGCACGCTGGCCAGGCCCAGGCCGGCGCCGCTCTGGCCCAGCTGGGTGGTGAAGAAGGGTTCGAACACCTTGCCCAGATGCTCGGCGGCGATGCCGTTGCCGTCGTCGGCCCACTCGATCAACAGCTCCTCGCCCACGCGACTGGCGGCCACGACGATCTCGCCGCCCGTCCGCCCCTTGAAGCCGTGGTAGATGCTGTTTTCGAACAGTTGCTGGAACACCTGGCGGCAGCCGTTGCCGTAGCCACTCAGCCATAATTCCTCGGGCAGCTCCAGCCGCATGCGCACCGACTGCGGCCCCATCAGCGGCTGCCAGTGGCCCTGGCACATGCGCAGCAACTCGGCCATGTCAAACCTGCCGCAAGCCTCCTGCTCGGGATGGCTGGACAAGCCCTTGAAGCGCTCGACCAGCGCGCTGATCTGGCTGATGGCCCGTTCCAGCAGCGCGCCGCCGTCGGCCACGTGGGACAGCAGCGCCTGCAGCTGGCTGCGCTTCAGCGTGCCGCCGGCCAGGTTGCGCTGCAGCTCGACGCCCTGCTCGGCGATGGCGCTTGCGGCCACCCGGGCGTTGCCCAGCGGTGTGTTCATCTCGTGCGCCATGCCCACCACCATGCGCGACATGCCCAGCTGCTTCTCCTGCTGCATCAGCGAGCGCATGGCCAGCTCCAACTCGCCGGTGCGCGCGCGCACCTGCTCCTCGAGCTCGTCGTGGGCGCGGCGCAGCGCCGCCTCGGCCGCCTGGCGCACGCTGACCTCGGCCTGCACCTTGCACAGCGCGTTGCTCAGCTCGATGTTGCGCTGCGCCAGGGAGTTTTCCAGCGCCGTGCCGTGCTGGGCCAGCTGGGCGTTCTCGTGTTGCAAGTGGGGCCGCTCCATGACGGCGTTGATGGTCTCGCCCAGCGCGTTGGCGATCTCGCGCTTGTGGCGCCGTTCGACCCGCACCTGGCTGATGCAGGCCTGCAGCGTCTGCTCCAGATAGCCCCACTGGCGGCCGTAGCGGCGGATGGTGTGCGAGACGATCTCGCGCGAGCCGATGCTGTGCGGCGGCTCCAGCGCCAGCTCGGCGTCGAAGGCGAGCAGCGTGCGCCAGGCCTGCTCGCGCGGCAATTCCACGCAGCCGAGCAAGACCTCGCACAGGCGCAGGCCGAGCACCCAGTAGGGCTGCACGTGCTCCGGCTCGACCCGCCGGTGGAACTGGCGCAGATACTCGCGGCTCTCGGCCGCCCGTCCCAGCGTGGCCGTCACCACCGCCAGGTTCAGCAGCGCCAGCCCCTCGTGGTAGTGCAGGCCCTCGGCGCAGGCCAGCGCCAGCGCCTGCTGGCGCAGCGCCAGGCAGTCGTCCCAGTGGGGCGCGGCGCTGTCCTCGTCGTCCTCCTCGATGGCCAGGTAGTAGGCGGCCGAGGCGGAATAGTTGAGCAGCAGGGCGCGCACCGGCGCGGCCAGGCCGTCCGGGTGGCCGAGCAGCTCGGCGCAGTTTTGCCGCAGCTCGACATACATCTCCGAGCTGAACAGCACGGTGCAGCGGATCGCCCGCATCTGCACGGCCAGGGCGTCCTGGCCGCAACGCTGGTACAGCTCGCCGGCGCGCGCCACGCTGTCGAGCGCGGCGTGGTACAGCCGCATGCGGGTCTGCACCCATTGCAGGGCGCGCCAGGCGGCGGCCTGGGCCATGGGGAAGTTTTCGGATTGGGCCTGCATCTGCACGCTCTTGGCGCGCAGCAGCAGCTCGTTCGGCGGCGCGTCGTCGTGCAGCGACTGCGCCAGGATCTGAAAGGCCTCCAGTTCCAGCGCCTGGCCGGGCGCCAGCGGCATCTGGCGGATCAACTGCAGCGACGACGAGAAATGCGCCAGCTCGAAGCCGGTCAGGTACTCGCGCAGCAGTTGCAGCTGCGCCTCGGCGTGCGCCTTGCTGTCCGTCCCGGTGGCGGGAGGATGCGTGTTCGATGCCAACATATCCTCCTCCAGTCTGCGCCGCTAGCCGGCGCAGGGCGCCTCGCTCACTGACACTGTATAGGACATGCGCGTCGGATTGCAAACACAAAGTGGCCCGTTGTGGCCCGCTGTGGCCAGTTTTGGCGCCTTGGCACCGCTACACCACCCTGCCCTCCTTGACGTATTCGCGCATCACCCCGGCCTCGAGCGCGGCGGCGGACAGTGCAATGTTGTCATTTGCCAACACTTGCAGCGCGCAGTAGTGACAAATATTCAGGATGCTGGCGCCGCTCAATTCGTGGCTGGCCGCCACCGCCGGCCAGCGCACGTCGTCGGCCAGGACGATCTGCGGCGGCATGCTCTTGCGCCAGATCGCCTCGCGCTCGGCCACGCCGGGCAGCGGGAAATGGATCATCGCCTGGAAGCGGCGCACGAAGGCGTCGTCGATGTTGCCGCGCTGGTTGGTGGCCAGGATCACCAGGCCGTTGTAGCTCTCGATGCGCTGCAGCAGGTAGGCCACCTCCTGGTTGGCGTATTTGTCGTGGGCGTCGCGGATGTCGGTGCGCTTGCCGAACAGCGCGTCGGCCTCGTCGAAGAACAAGATCCACTGCTTGTTCTCGGCCTTGTCGAACAGATTGGCCAGGTTCTTCTCGGTCTCGCCGATGAACTTCGACACCACCCGCGACAGGTCGATGCGGTAGACGTCCAGGCCGGTCTGCTTGCCCAGCAGCGTGGCCGTCAGCGTCTTGCCGGTGCCGGGCGGGCCGTAGAACAGGGCGCGGTAGCCCGGCTTCATCTTGCGGCCCATGCCCCAGTCGCGCAGCAGGGTGTCCTTGTGCACGGTCCAGTGTTCGATGTCGCGGATCTGCCGCCGCGTGTCCGGGTTCAGCACCAGGTCGTCCCACTCCATTTCCGTCTCCAGCAGCTCGGCCGGGAAGGCGCTGGAAAAGCGCGGCTTGCTGACCGCGCCGACGGTGAGCAGTTCGACCACCTCCGGCGCCAGGATCAAGCGCCCGCTCATGGCCGGCTCGCCCTCCTGCACCGCTTCGAGCCACAGCACGCGCTGGCGGGCGAACCAGTGGCCGCCGCCCAGCATGCGCTGCACCTGCAGGCGGTTGACCAGGTTGTCGCCGGCCAGGATGAACTGCGCCGTCTCGCCGGTGGGGATGACGCCACGGTGGCCGTTGACGCGCACGCCGCCGAAGGCGGCGAAGTCGCCGCCGTCCGGCAGGTGGTTGGCGATGACGTCGTTCAAAAACGTCGGGTGCACGTTGGGCGACAAGGCCAGCAGCAGCACGATGTATTCCTCGAAGGCCGGCTGGTGCCGCTCGACGAAGCGGGCGAAGGGCGAGCCGTCGTCGTACCAGGCGGTGTCGTTGACGGAGCGTTCCAGCTCGTCCGGCGCGGCGTCGCGCAGGCGCGCCAGGATGATGGCGCGCAGGTAGTGCAAGGCGGTCTGCAGGTTGACGGCGGACATAGACTAGGCTTCGTCCAAGCCGGTGACCTTCAGCGTGCCGTCCAGCGCCCAGCCGCGCTTGATGTGGCGCACGTGCTCGTCGAGCTTCTTGTCATTGCCGGCCATCTCGGGATGGAAGGGGTCGATGTTCGCCTGCAGCATGCTGTTCTCCAGCTGGTCGCCGATGAACAGGTTGCGGGCGTAGCCAAAGAACTTGTTGTAGCGCGTCTTGGCGGAGGCCTGCAGGCTGGCCAGCTTCAGGTCGGGCACCGGCGTCAGCGCGTCGCCCACCGAACCGCGCTGCTCCAGCAGCACCTTGGCCTCGGAGACCTTCTTGCCGACCAGCGCGGTGTTGTAGTGGGTCGACATGTCGTGCGCCGAGATGACGTGGCGCCGCCCCAGCCGGGCGCCGTCGCGCGTGCCCAGCTTGCTCCAGGCCTTGTTCTTGCTGTCGTAGGCCAGCTCGCTCTTGTCGGCGTGCTGCTCGCCGACGCGCACCTTCTGCTGGAAGCTGAAGCTGCCGCGGGTGATGGCGATGTCGTCCTTCGTCACCTCCGGATCGTTCACCTGCCAGTCCTCCAGCGTTTCGCCGACGTGGGCCGCCAGCGTGGCCAGCTTGCCGTCGAGCTGTTTGGACAGCTTGTCGGCCTTGGTGGCGGCCTTGCCGGAGGCGGTGTCGGCGGTGGTGGAGTCGGGGCCGGCGTCGTCCAGCTCGCGCAGCTCCTTTTGGATCGGCACGATCGCCTCCTCGTGGGTCACCGCCGTGCTGATCGGCTTGGCGCTCTTCGCCTTCGCCAGGCGGCGCGTGGTCGCCGTGGCGGTCAGGAACACCGAGGGCAGCGCCGGGTCGGAGCGCAGCACCAGCTTGGCCGCCTTGCCCTCGCCGGCGAAGGTCAAGGTGTGGCTTTCGCCGCCGCCCTTGACCGGCACCTTCTTGCGCCACCAGTTGAGCAGCTTGCGCAGGCCCGCCTTGGCCGCCGCGCCTATCTTCTTGAGCAGGCCGCCGAGCCAGGCGACGATCTTGTCGAGGCGCCTTGTCGATCGGCGCGCGGATCTTCTTGACCACGCCGACCAGCTTGTCCGGTATGCCGCCCAGGCCGGCGAACTTGGCCAGGAAGCCGATCACGATGAGCAGCGTGTTGGCCAGCGTCTGCTCGACGCGCTTGGCGGCGGGGCCGAGCTGGCCGGCGGCGATGGCGGCGATCGAGTCGATGAAGGAGGCCACCACGGCGGCGATCTGGTTGATCTTCTGGATGAAGAAGCTGATCGTGTTGTAGATCGCGATGATCGCCTGGATCACCGCGCCGGCCGGGTTGAGCATGGTCACCAGCTTGGTCACGGCGGCCTTGACGATCTCGGTGGTGACCATCTCGGTGACCTTGGCGATCATGCTGTCCTTCAGCTCGTTGAGTTCGTTCTTGATCTCCTGCCAGGCCGCCGCCGGGCCGTCGCGCACCAGGGTCACCAGCACGCCGGCGGTCTTCTCCAGCACCGTCAACACCGGGTCGGGGATGATCTTGACCAGCTTGGAGCGGATGTTGGTCCAGGTCAGGCCGAGCACCGACAGCACCAGCTTGACGATCTCGATCAGGCTGAACTCCTTGGGAATGTAGACGCCGGCCTCGCCCAGCGGCCCGGTGATCCACTTGATCAGCGCCGTCTTCAAATGCGCGCCGATGTTGGCGGCGAAGTTTTGGAAACCCAGCTTGCCGGCGCGCACCAGGTTGCCGACGAAGCCGATCGGGTTCTGGATGATGCTGCGGAAGGCGCCCTGCGCCTTCTTGATGTAGGGGACGGCGCGCGGCGCCACCACCGAGAAGATGATCTCCAACAGCGTGATGACCTGCGCCCCGGCCCAGCTGAGGAACTGCCCGGCGACGTTGAGGAAGGCCCGCCCCACCTTGGAAAACAGGCCGGTGATGGTCAGCACGTCCTGCCAGGTGATGCTGCGCAGCGTGTCCACGATCTGGCCGGGGATGGCGCGCACGAAGCCCATCAGCCCCTCCAGCGCGCCCTGGAACCAGTCCCAGGCGCGGCCGATGGCGTTGCCCTTCTGGATGTTCTGCCACACCTCCTCCTGGCCGATCAGCTTCATGAAGCCGCCGATCAGCAGGGCCGGCGAGCGCGGCACCGCCTCGCCGGTGACCGGGTCCTGGCCCAGCACGGCCTTCAGCAGGTCGTAGCCGGCGGTGCCCTCGGCCAGCGCGGCCAGCGGGCGCAGCACCACCTCGCGCACGATGGCCATCAGCCCCGTCACGACGCCGGCGCCGAAGGAGATCAGCCGGCCGATGGGGTTGGTGAAGATCGCCTTGGCGCGGTCCCACACGCCGCCCAGGTCGAAGATGTCGCGCCAGCTGAGCGAGTCGATGAAACGCGCCAGGCCGGCGACGATGGCGCCGCCGATGTCGCCCAGCGTGGCCAGCTGCTGCTCGACCCAGGCGCCGGCGCGGGTGAACACGCCGTGGTTGTCCAGCGCCTGGGCGATCAGCGCGCCGCCGGGGATCAACTCGACCAGGGCGCGCAGGATGTTGGCGGCGCTGCGGTCGGCGCTGCGCTGGTTGATCGGGTTGAAGCCCAGGACGATGGTCAGCAGGCGGTAGCCGGGGATGTAGTAGGCCTTGTCGGCGAAGTAGTCGAGCGCGTCCTGCACGCCCAGGCGCTGGATCGCCGGCGTGGCGCTGTTGGTCGACACCTGCGGGCTGCGCTGCACGGCCGGCTGCGCGCCGCGCTCGACGGCAGGCTGCGCGCTGCGCCGCACCGACTGGCCCTGCTGGATGGTGTGGGTCAGCTCGTGCGCCAGCAGATGCTTGCCGTCGCGCGTGCCGGGCTGGAACTGGTTATCCGAGAAGAAGACGTGGTTGCGCAGGGTGAAGGCGCGCGCGCCAAGGCGGTTGCTCAGGCCGGCCGATTCCCTGTCGCGGTGCACCCGCACGCCGCTGAAGTCGGCGCCGAAGCGCGGCTCCATGAAGCCGCGCGTCTCGGCCGACAGCGCCTCGCCGCCGCTCATCTGGTTCATCAGCGCCGACTGGGTGGCGCTGTCGACCTGCGGCGCGGCACCGCTTTCCTTGCGCTGCACCCGCTCGCCGTCTTTGCGTTGGATGCGCTCGGCCTCCTTGCGCTGTGCCGGCTCGGCCTCCTTGCGCTGCACGCGCCCGCTGTCTTTGCGCTGGCCCCGTTCAGCCTCCTTGCGCGGCGCCGCTTCGGCGTCTTTGCCCTGGACGCGTTCGGCCTCCTTCTTCTGCAGCCGGTCGCCGGCCATCGAGGCCCAGTCGCTGGCGCGGCCGGTGGCCCACTCGGGCTTGACGATGGTCGGCGCGCTCATCACGTGGTCGGCCATGCGTTCGGCCTCCCGCTCGAAGTGGTCGCCCGGTTGGTTGACGCTCAGCTTGGCCTGCACCACCTTGGCCGGCATCGCGCCGCCGCGCGGCGCGGCGCGCTCGTCCAGGCCGCTCTTTTGGAAGAACGGCTGCTGGCCGGCCCGATGTGCCGTGGCCGGCGTGGTGGTGGTGGATGTGGTGGATTTCTCTGCGCTGGTTTTCATGGCGGTCCGCTAAGTCCATTCGACCCACAGGATGCGCTCCATCCACGGCAGCCGCACCGCCGAGATGCCCCACGGCAGATCGCCCAGCAGGATGTCGGCGGTCTGCGGCTCGACCTGCAGCAGCCACTCGCCGGCGCGCTCGCTCAGCTTGCCGGCGCGCAGCAGGAAGGCGCCGCGCAGGCCGTCGGGCGAGGTGTTGCGCAGCGCCGTCCAGTGGCCGATCACCGCCGCCAGCAGCGCCTCGGCCTCGGCGCACTCGGCGGCGGTCAACACCACGCCGTCCTCCACGGTGGCCGTCAGCGGCAGCGCGCACAGCAGCTTGGGCAGCGCCAGCGCGTACTCCGGCGCGCTGGGCCGCCCGCTGGCGAGGAAGTACAGCAGCGCCAGCGCCCTGCCCGGCCGCAGCAGACGCCCCTCCTGGCTGAATCCCAGCGCGTCGAACAGGCGCGGCAGGAAGGGATGCAGCAGCACCAGGCCGGCGTTGTCGAGGTAGATGCCGTGGCGTCGGTCCGGGTGTTCGTCGCCGCGCGCCACGTCCGGCCGGGCCGCCGGACGCCCGCGTTCGCCGGGCGGCGCGCGCAGCACGGCCGGCGCGCGGCCCCGGTCGCCGCGCGGCGCGGCCGGATGCAAGGCGGCCAGCGCGGCGCGCGCGGCCTGCTCGGGCAGGCCGCGCCACAGCGCGCCATGCAGCGGCAGCCTGGCGTCGCCGACGCGGCCGTGCAGCGCCAGCTCCAGCCCGGCGCGGCACAGCAGCCGCGCGCCCGCCTCGGCCGTGGCGCCCTGGGCTCGCGCGCGCAACTGCGCCAGGCTGGCCTGCAGCGCCGCCGCCAGCGCGGGCGACAGGCGCGCCAGCAGCAGCAACTGGAAGCCGGTCGAGAACTGGCCGCACAGGCGGCGCAGCGCGCTGGAGCCGCGCAGCGCCGCCATCAGGTCGGCCGTCGGCGCCGGCGGCGCGGCCACTTGCCCGCTCGCCAGTGCGGAGCCCGCCGCCTGTCCGGCCGTGGGCGCGCCGGGCGCGGCGGCCCAGGCGGGCGCCGTCGCGGCCGAATCCAGCGCCGCCAGCGCGCCGCCGTCGGCGCGCCAGGCGGCCAACAAGGTGGCCTCGAAGTCCATGCCCGCGGCCAGGTGCAACGCGGCCGGCAGCGTGCCGTAGCGCAGGAAGTGGGCCAGCGCCTCGTCCAGCGCCTGCGCCAGGCCGATGTGGCGCGGCGCGGCCCGCCCGTCGGCGGCGCCGCCCGCGCCGCCGGCCAGATGGACGCCGAGCGCCTGGTCCAGACAGCGCTCCAGCAGCGCCGGCAGATCCTGCTCCAACCGCCCCAGCGCGACGCTGCCGGCGTCCACCTCCAGCCGCTCGATGCGCAGCACGCCGCGCGGCGGACAGCAGCGTTCCAGCGCGCGTTCGATCACCGGCGTCAGCCACTGCGCGCACAGGCCCGCCAGCCGGCCCTGCAAGGCCAGCGCCTCGGCCTCGCTGCCGGCCATCCGCACCTCGACGTACTGGCGCAGGATGCTGTGGGGCGCGCTCGGCTGCATGGCGCGCTAGCCCGGGCTGCCGACGTTGACTTGCGTGAAGCCGACCACCATGCAGCCTTCCTTGGTGTAGGCGCACAGGCGGACGCTCTTGACCGGCGGCTCGCTGTTGACGATGGACACCGATGCCGACCGTCCGTTGACGATCGACGGGGAGCAGTCCTGCACCTCCCAAGTGAAGACTTCCAGCTCTACGCCGCCGGAAATGCCTACGTTGAGGAAGACCCGGTTGTTGTCGACGCCAATGTCGAAATTGAAGCCGATATCCAGCGGCCCGCATACCGGCGTGACCGGCCGCGACGGATCGCATTTGTCGATATGGCTGGGATTGAAGGCCGGCACCTGGAGTGTGCCCTCGTTGATATTGATGGTGGTGCCGGCCGGCGCGTACTGGAACAGCAGGCCGCCCTGCTGGCTGGGGCGGCTGAACTCGGAGGCGATCTGGATATTGAAGCTCAGACAGTCGAAGCCTTCGATCCACAGCGCCGGCACGCCGGTCTTGGTGTCGTAGTCCAGCAGCAGCCAGTCGGCGTCGCCGACCGCCTTGGTGGTCAGCTCGTTGATGCGCTGGACCCAGCCGCGCACCACCGCCTCGTAGTCCTTGTTCAGGTCGTCGACCGTGGTCGCCTCGAAGATGTGCTGCACATCGGTGCGCAGGTCGACCACCTGGCCGTCCTTGAAGTCGAAACTGAAGCTCGG
The DNA here is from genome assembly GCF_029834475.1 of Rugamonas sp. DEMB1. Classification (GTDB taxonomy): domain Bacteria; phylum Pseudomonadota; class Gammaproteobacteria; order Burkholderiales; family Burkholderiaceae_D; genus Rugamonas; species Rugamonas rubra. The sequence goes on from NZ_CP122407.1 coordinate 3,415,632, forward strand.
CACCGCGACCCGGAAGGCGCGGAACGGCCGTTGCGGGTCGTTGTCCGGCAGCCAGAAGCGGTAGCCGGCGCGCCGCGCGATCCCCTCGCAGGGCAGATCGCAGGGTGCCACCACCACGTGGCTGTAGTCCTGCATCACCTCGCAACCGGCGCCGTCGCGCACCAGCACCATGGCCGTCTCGCCGCTCGGCACGGGCGGACTGATATATTGATTGATATTGATTGAGCCGAATTCCGTGAAATATGGCATCACTCCGCCGGACACGGTCAGCCCGACCTGGTAAGTCATGTTCGTCACGTCGTCGCTGAAGCTGGCCTCGCCCAGTTGCAGCATCGACGGCACCGCCACCGTCTGCTGCGCCGACTCCGAGCCGGCGCTGTCGCGGATGGCCAGCGTGTGCTCGCCCACGCTCAGCGCCACCGTCGGCGTCAGCGTCTTGAAGGGCTGGCCGTCGAGTTGGTAGCTGATCGGCGCCAGGCCGCCCTCCGGCGTCAAGGTGGCCAGCGCGACGCCGGTGGCGTCGGTGCAGCCCAGCGTGATGGCTAGGCCCAGCGGAGGCGGCGGCAGCACGTACTGGATGCACGGCCCGTCGGCGCAGCAGCGGTACGGCAGGAAGAAGTCGGCGATCACCACGCCGTTGGCCAGCGCACCGACGGCGTCGGCGATGGGATCGCCGACCTGGCCGACCACGCCGGGAAAGAGTATGCCGCCCACGGCGGTGAGGTTGCCGATCAGCGCTTGCACGTCGGCGTCCTGGGCGAAGCGGATGTCGCCGCCGATGCGTTGCAGCGCGCGGTTCAGCGCCTCCTTGTTGAAGCCGGACGTGCTGCGGGCGGCGTCGGCGGCCGCATTGCTGGCCGCGCTGGCCGCGCTGGCGACGCCGCCCGCGCGGTCGGCGGCGGCCAGGGCCGCCCTGCGGATCGCTTGGCGCTTGCCGCGCGGCGCGGCGGCTGCCGCCTGCGTCCGGGCCGGCAGCGCCGTACCGATTTCGGTCTGCTCGAGCACCGCCTCGTGGTACACCAGCAGGAAGGTGCCGCCCAGCGGCACGCCGGCCTTGTGCTGGATGCCCGGGTGCTTTTGCAGGAAGAAGGCCAGCACCTGCTGCTGCTTGAGCTGGCGCATGCGGGCGAGGAACTCGTCGTGCACCGCCCGCATCGCGTCCAGGTTGGAGCCGTACAGCACCTGGTCGAAATGGTCGATCAGCTCCTCCTTCGGCATGAACTGCTGCAGGTCGGTCGACACGGCGGCGCTTTGCTGGTCGCGGAAGAAGTGGGTCAGACCCAGCAGATCCTGGCACTTGTTCTCGAAGTCGGCGAAGGCCAGCACGTCCAGGCTGGCCGGCAGCGTCTCGGACAGCTTGGTCATGTAGTAGACCGACACGGCGTAGGCGAAGAACTCGGCGGGCAGCCCGACAGTGCCGCTGAACAGCGCGCAGTAGACGATCAGCACGGCGTTGGGGTCGATCTGGTTCTGGTCGACGTCGATGTAGGGCCGCGCCAGGAAGCCGGCCAGGTATTTTTCATACCAGGCGCCGACGGTGTTGGCGTCGTAGACGAACTTCGGCGCGCGCAGCTTGAGCAGCGGATGCTTGGGCACGCCGCCCGGCAGCGCGGTGTTGGCCTGCACGCTGTAGAGGAAGCGGATGCCCTCGGTGAGATTGGTCAGCAGCTCCTCGCGCAGCACATCGTAGGTGGCCTCCAGGTCGGGAAAGCGCGCCGTGTCGCCGGCCAGCAGGGGCACGTTCTCGTCGAAGGCGCCGGTGCGCAGGGCGACCACCTCGAACGGCAGGCGGTGGCGCGTCTTCAAGCTCAGCAGCGTAGCCAACACGGGCTGGAACTGCTTGCCCAGATGGCCCTCGATGCGCAGGAAGTTGTGCGGCTCGAGGTCGAAGCGCAGCGGCTCGGTGACGAAGGCCGGCGCCGCCGGCACGTACTCGACGCCGCGGTAGCCCAGGTTTTGATTGGCGCGGCCGCGCCGGCTGCGGGTCGGGCTCCACAGCTGATACAGCGGTGGCACGAGGTCGACCCGGTAGTAGTACGGCAGCGCTTTTTTCTCCAGCGCGGCGCAGCCCAGCGTGCTGGGCGTGATGCGGATCTGTGGGTCGAGCGAGCTGTCGTTGCCCTGCGACGGCAGCGGCGGCTGGTGGGTGAAGCTGTCCTGCATGCCGACCAGGCGGCCGAACAGCAGCAGGAACTCGTCGACCAACAGGTCGCCGTGGCAGGCCGGCGTGAAACCGTGGCGGTACAGGGCGGGGTTGATGCCGATCGGGCGCGGCACGCCCAGCATCAAATGGCGCGGGAACAGCAGCTCGGACGGCACGCAGGCGCAGACCAGCTCCACGCCCTTCCAGCGCATTTCGTCGTAGGCGCGCAGCAGGTCGTCGAACAGGTCGTAGTAGTACTGTAGGAAGACGATCTGCGCAGGCGTGCCGAAGGCGTTGTCGAGGAAGCCGAACTTGACGCCGAAGCCGGCGAAGGGGTCGCTGGGATAGCGTTCCAGCAGCAGCGGCTTGAACGCCTGGTAGGCCGCGCTCAGCGCCTGGCCGGTGTTGGTGGCCAGTTGGGCCGAGTGGAACACCGTGTGGTAGGCCGCCAGCACGTGCTCGGAGGTGGTCGGCGCGGTGTTGGGCACGTCGTAGCGCGGCAGCGCCAGGTCGGGCAGGTTGAGGCGGGCCAGCATGAGCGCCTCCAGATCGGCGGTGGTCAGGCCGCCGCCCTCCCCGGCGCCCTCGGCGATCACCTTGGCCAGGTCGGCCACGCCGATCAGCAGGCGGCGGATGGTGACCACCGTTTGCGAACCGCGGTCGTTGCAGTCGTTCGGGCTGCAGTTGCGCAGCCCCTCGGTCTTTAATTCGACGAACAGCAGCACGGCTTTGTTGTCGAGGAAGCTGGCCGGGCTGGCTAGCGGCGTGGTGTCCGGCTCGCCGGCCGGGAACATCTCCCACAGCGGATAGGACGGCTGGCCGGTCTGGCTTTTGTCGCGCAGCAGCGGGTAGTCGACGTCGAGCGGCAGGTTGTACTCGCGGTAGGCGGTCAACGCCACCGGGTCGGCCTCGATGACCAGATAGCCCTCGGTGGTGATGCCGCAACCGGGCGCCAGGTGCAGCGTGGTGGTGGCGTCGTCGAGCTTGAGGGTCAGGCCGCAGGCGATGCCGACGCCGATCAGGTTGGCGCGGGTCAGCCGCTCCTGCTCGTTCAGATAGTCGAACAGCTGGTTCAGGTGCAGATTCGACAAGACCTGGTTGGCCTCGAAAACAGGATATGTGTCTTGGACAGTTTTCATGTTCAGCACCGTCTTTCGGAAATGGCGTATGTGTTGGCGAACTGGTTGTCGTGCCGGGCTAGCTATTTGGGGCCTTGCCGCGTTTGGGCGGCTTCTTGTCCGGCGGCGGCGCTTGCGGTGCCGGGGATGCGTACTTCGCAGACGCCGCCGCTGGAACTGACGGCGACGCGGGCGGCGTCGCGGCCGTTCGCGCAGGGTCTGGAGCAGGAGCCAACGTGGGCGCCGGGGCCGGTGCGGGCACCGCCTCGTTTTCCACCTCGGGCGTTGGCGCCACCGGGCGGCGCGGCTGCTGGCCCAGTGCCGTGCTGCCGAGGCGTACAGGATTGAGGTCGCTGCCGTCGTCGCAGTCGTGCAGCGTGGCGCCCGGGTAGATGTTGCGCAGCTTGGCCAGCAGCGCCAGCAGGATGCGCAGCCGGTAGGACACCTCGACATAGGCCGCGTAACGGTCGCCCAGCAGCGCCTGCACCAGCGCCGCCGTGCCGGCCTTGAAGGTCAAGCCGGCGCACAGCTGCACCGGCGTCGGCGCGAACACGCTGAAGTCGGCCGGCTGCTTGCCGGCGGCGATGTTGGTCGTCATCCAGGCGTCGAACTCCAGCCCCCAGGCGACGGTGATGGCGGCGGCGCAGTGGCACAGCGCTTCCTTGGTCGCCGCGTCGGCCACCACGTCCAGCCCGCCGGCCAGAATCGCCTGCACCCGGTCCTGCACGCGCTCCTCGGTCCAGTTGAAGGGCGCGTTGGCGTCCAACCAGGCGCACCAGGCGTTCTCGAAGCGCTCGAACTGCCAGCCATTGAGCACCACCGCGTGGAAGTGCGCCAGCATCAGCGCCTTCACCTTGGCGAACAGCGCCGCATCCAGCACCGTGGTGCAGGAGAAGTCGGCGGGGACCGGCGTGCTCGCGAACAGCGCCTGCAGCGCCGCGTCCAGCGCGTCCGGCTGCCAGTAATCCAAGGTCTTGTCGGCGTACCAGGTGTTGAACACGGCCGAGAAACCGGCGTACAAGGCCTCGGCGCAGGCGCAGGCGGCCACACCGCCGGGCCGCTGGCCGTCGCCGGTCAAGCCCTCGGTCTCCAGCAGCAGGGCCACCTCGGCCACCACCGGCTCGCACAGGTTGAGGATGAAGCCGTCGTTGCCGACCCAGCAGATCTTGGCCAGCAGGTGCGCCGGCAGCTCCTGCTGGATGGTGCGGTCGGCAAAGCCGCGCAGCGCCAGATTGTCGTTGAACGGCGCGGTCCAGCCGGGCATGACGAAGCTCAGGCGGAAGGAGTACGGGTCGGCGTCGTCGCAGCTGGTGCAACTGCCCTCGGTGCAGGGGGCGATCAGGCCGTCGCCGGGGAACTTGGGCCGCAGCAGCAAGTGCTCGACCACGATGGCGCGCCGGTTGCTGCTCCACGACAGCAGCTCGTCCATCAAGCCGCGCGCGCCGTCCAGCGTGGCGAAGGCTTCCGGCCCGGCGCCCATCGGCTGGTCGTTCACGTCGCGCACTTTGACGAAGAACTGGTCGCCCTGTTTGACCAGATGATAGGCCTCGGGCTGCGACAGGCGCGAGATCGTGAAGTCGTAGGCCTGCTGCTGCGCGGCTGCCGCGTCGGCCGCCGTGAACGGCACGGCAAAGCTGCCCGCCAAGCAACTGCGGCCCTGCCGGTCCTGTAGCGCGTAGCCGCTGACGGTGGCCGGCGCCGACACGGTCCAGACAAAATTCAGCTCGGGGTAGCCCAGCAGCAGGCTGACACGCAGCTTGATGCCGGCCACATTGTCCGGCGCGCAGGGCTGGCGCGTGTAGTCGAAGGCGCGGGCGCGGTCGCGGCTGATGCGCGGATAGCCGTCGAGGAAGCCGATCTTGTCGTCGATCAGCCGCGCCAGGCCGGTCCGCACGCCGTTGGCGTCGGTCAGCAGCAGCGCGTACTCGGCGAAGCTCTCGCCGAAGCGCGCCAGCAGATGGTCGAGGAAGCGGTTGCGCCGCTCCCGGAACTCGACCGGCGTCTCCGTCATCATGTTCAACTTGGCCGGCGTCAGGCCCTGCACCACCTGGTCGTAGGATTCGATCACGGCGCTGCTGAGCTTGTGCGCGAAGTAGCTGCGCGACTGTCCGGGATCGAGCGAGAACAGGTCCGCCGTGTGCGCCAACTGCGCGCCGGCGTTGGCCAGCAGCTGTTCGAACACCATCAGGTAGGCCTGCAACTGCTTGGCCTGGGCCTGGCGCAGCGGCGCGGCGCTGGCCGACAAGCCGGCCGGACCGATGCCGTAGGTCTGCGGGAAGCCGTACTGCATCGGATAGTAGTTGCCGAGCTGGCGGAAGGTCCCGGACGGCACCGGCAGGTCCAGCGGCGCGTTCTTGATCTTGCCGCGCTCGGCCTCGCCCTGCAGTTGCAGCAGCGTGTCGGCCGCCTCGTCGGCGCGCGGCAGGAAGGGCAATCCGTTCTTGGTGAACAGGAAGCGCGAACGCTTGAAGTACAGGCGCGGCTGGTGCAGCGCGCTCAGATACAACTGCCAGGCGGCGCTGCCCTTGTTGGGGTCGAACACCAGCATGCCGTTGTTGAGGGTGGGGTCGGCGGCGCCCTTGACCAGCTCGCCCTCCTCGTCGTACTTGGACAGCAGCAGGCTGCCCACCGCCACCACGCCGTCGATGTCCATCAGCAGGTTGATGATGTCGGAGCTGCGCAGCACCGTCTTCAGGCCGGCGGCGGCCAACTCGTCCTGCTTGAGGAAGCCGCCCTCGGGCATCGGGCCGTTGAAGATGTCCTCCACCGGCACGCCGGCGTCGAGCATCTCCTGCAGGCTGTAGTGCAGCACCGGCGGGTTGAAGTACCGCTCGATGAGGAACCAGGCCTGCGCCTGCACCAGCTCGATGTCGGCGTCGGCCGCCACCTCCATGTCGGCGCACACCGCCACGTCCTCGATGTGGACGCTGGCGACGCGGCAGTAGTCCTCGTCCAGATTCCGGTACAGCGCCAGCGTGCTCCAGGCGTCGGCCAGCGCCAGCGCCGCCTTGCGCACCTTGGCCCGGTAGCGCGCGATAGCGCCGCCGGAGCCGGCGTCCTGCAGCAGCTCGCGCAGCGCCAGCACGGTGGTCACGCCACGGGTCGGATTGTCGCTGAACAGGTGCAGCGCCACGCTGTCGATGCGCACCTTCACTGCGCCGGCCAGTTCGACCTCGAAGCCCAGGTAGAAAACGCCGTTCCAGTGCTGGCGCAGGTAGCGGTCGCGCCCGTCCTGGTCCAGGCCGGGGTCGCCCATCACGTCGTAGACCTTGGTGGCGCCAAGCGACAGCAGCGTGACCGCCACCGTCGGCCCCGGCGCCAGGAAGGCCAGCCAGTCGGCCGGCCGCGCCAGCTCCCAGTCGGGGAAGCGCAGCTCCAGCGCCAGCGTGTGCGGCTTGGCGTCCGGCCCGCTGACGCCGGCCTTCAGTTCCACCTTGGCGTCGTTCAGGTCGCCGGACTCGGCGTCCGCCTCGAGTTCCAGCAGCACCTCGTACAGGCCTTGGACGTCGACGCGGCTGGCGGGCTTGGCGCCCGGCGCCGGCTTGGCGAAGCTGAACACCTGCTGGCCCAGCTCGCACCAGGCGTAGTACACCACGTCGCAGGCGCACTGCTTGCAGAACACCCAGGCGTTGCGCACCGGCCCCAGGCCGATCAGCAGGCGCCGGAAGTCGTCCGGCGTGACCGGGTTGACGGTGAGGATCTGCCGCGCCGTGAAGAAGGTCTGCAAGGGATACGGCTGCGCCGGATCGGCCGGCGGCGTGGCCGGCATCAGAATGTCCTTGATGTCCCAGCCGTTGCGGTAGGCCAGCTCGGTGAGCATGAAGCACAGCTGTTCAAGGATGGTGATGCCGGGGTCGTGGGCGTTGTAGTCGGTCCAGACGGCGCTCGACATCTGCTCGATGAAGCCGACGCCCTCGCGGCGCAGGCCGAAGAAGTCGGCCGCCGGGGTCAGCTCCGGCTGGGCCGGAATGGTGGTGGGATCGGCGCTCATGATGCCTCACAAGGGCAGTGTTCGGCGGCGCCGGCCAAGGCCAGCGGGTGCAGCACCTCGATGGCGTGGCGCACCGCCGGCACCGACACCAGGATGGAGACAGCCAGCGAACCGCTGACCATGGCCAGGTCGACCGTGCCCGGTCCCGCGTCGGTGTCGTGGAACAGCTTGAAGTCGCTGACGTAGTCGACGTAGGGCCGCTCTTCGACGAAGTTGATCAGCACCGATTTGTAGACCTTGCCGCCGAACGAGGGCGCCGCGCCGCCCGGGAAGGCCCACGGCGACAGGAAACGGGTGATCTCCTCGCGCAGCTGCTTGACGTAGAAGGTCTCGTCGAAGCCGTCGCGCAGGCGCACCTTGAAGTCCAGGCGGACCTCCTCGAACTTGGGATTGCGCACATGGAGTTGGACGAAACAGCCGCTGCGCTGGCGCAGGAAGGCTTCCACCTGCAGCAACAGGTCCAGGCTGGTGTAGGGCCGCAGCGGGTCGCGCAGGTTCTGGAACTGCTGGTTCGGCACCGTGACGACGGTGACGTGGCCGGGCGCCAGCTCGCGGTAGATGCCGCCGGGGCCGGGTGCCGGCTCGTACTGCGTGTGGTTCAGGCACTTGACCTTGTAGATCTGCGGGAAGGCCTCCAACACCAAATGCTCATAGTCCCACAGCGCGATGGCGCGGTCCTTGTGGCGCAAACGCTCGCTGACACGGGTGTGGAAATCGCCGGACGCCTCGGCGCCGCGTCCGCCGAAGCTGGCGAAGGGTTGGCTGAGCTGCTTGACGGCGGCGTCCGGCGCGGCCAGCTTGGTGACCGAGCCGGCCGGCAGCACCGTCGCGGCGAAGGCCGGGTCGTTGCCTTGGTCCGTGAATTGCGCCTCCATCGCCTGCGCCGCCACCATCAGCAGGCGGCAGACGGCGTCCACCTTGGTCGCCACCGCCACGCGTATCCAGTGCATGCCGGGCGCGAGCAGCGTGTTGTCGGCGTTGGCGTCGCGCGGCACGCTGAGCGTGACGATGCCGGAGGCGAGCAGCCCGGCCGTGCCGTCGCCCACCTCGTTGCTGGCGAAGGCGACCCACTCGTTGCGGCGCAAGTAGCTCCACAGTACGTGCTGCGGCGGCTTGGGTGTCTGCGGATCGGCCGTGCCGGCCACCACCTCCATCAGCAGCGCCAGGTTCTGCGGCGGCTTCAGGCCGGCCACGCCGACGTAGAACTCGCCGCCGCTTTCGATGCCCGAGTCGAGGCTGTGGAAGACGAACTGCGGCAGCAGCCAGGTCTTGTGCGCGCCGTTCAACAGCGGATGCTGCTCGGCCTGGCCGAACGGCGCGACGTGGAAGAAGCGGGCCTGGCGCTGCTCGAAGGCGGCGGCGTCGGTGCTGTCGAGGGCGATGGTCTGGCTGGCCGTGTAGTCCATGCTCAGCGCGGCCATCACCGGCGCCACCGGCGGCGCCGGCGCCGGCCCGGGGGTGGGCGTGGGCGGCAGGCGCAGGTAGGCGAGCAGCGCCGCCTGGTAGAGGGCTAGTCCGAGATCTGTCCCCATGCGCAGGCGCAGATAGCCCTGGCGCGACTCGTTGCCGTAGAACTCGGGCGGCGACAGGTCGGGCGCCTCGCGCACCGTCAGGTTCAGGCCTGCGGTCAGGGGCAGCGAGTCGACACCGAGCGAAATCCCCGCCATCAAGGCGAGCTGCCATTGTCCGGCGACCAGATAGTCGACGTCGAAGGTCGGCGCGGGACTCGTCGTATAGGCGACGGCCTTGGTTTGCCAGTCGAACTGCACGGTGGCCGAGTCCAGCCTTTTCTGGAACACCTCGCGCGCGCCGATCAGCAGCTTGCTGCCGACGGCCGGCAGAGCGCCGAACGGCTGGAACGGTTTGGAGGTGTCGACCGGGCCGAAGTCGTTCGACACGCTGAGCGTCTTCAGGCCGCTCACCTCGACCGTCAGCTGGCACTGGCGCAGCACCACGTCCTGCAGGCGGGCGTAGGGGTAGTCGGCGTCGGGCCGCTGGCGCAGCAGCACCTGCAGCACCGGCAGCTGCACGCCGAAGCGGGCGCCGTGCACCTTTTCCTGGTAGGCGACGATGGCCGGGTCGGCGCCGCCCAGGTGCAGGCTCAGATGCAGCACGCCGCCGTCCATGTGCCAAGCCTCCGGCGCCTTTTCCAGCCAGCCGGCGGCGGTGCTGAGCAGGCAGAGCGCGTCGGCCTTCAACTCGCCGGCCGGCCCCGGTCCCGCCAAAGTCAGGCGCAGGTCGATGCTGCGCTCGCCCTCGGCCAACAGCAGGTAGTGCGAGGCGACGGCGAAGCCGAGCGTGGCGGCCGGCATGCGGATCTGCGCCAGCGCGCCGTCGGCGAAGATCTTGTTGTGGAAGGGGTGCCAGGACGGCAGCTCCGGAGTCGGCGCCGCGCCCAGGCCGTCGAGGGAATTGGCCGCCGGCGAGGCGTACAGGCGGCCGGCGTCGTGGCCGCCGTCGGCGACCGGCTCGGCGTCGTGGCGGTACACCGTTTGCATCGCCGCCACGCTGGCCTGGTTGAGCACCGTGTCGCGGCTGAGCGCGAAGAAGGCGTCCTTGCCCTTGGCGTCCTTGCCGGCCTTGAGCAGCGTGCCCTCGGCCATCAAATGGTCCGGCACCGCCTTGGCCAGCTCGCCCAGCAGGTGCGCGTGGGCGGGCCGGGCGCCCTTCTCCCTCAAGCGCAGCACCTCGCGGTAGTAGAAGTCCAAGTGGCGCGCGGTCAGCGTGTTCGACTCCGCGCGCACCCGCTCGTACAGGCGCAGGAAGGCGAGGAACAGGCCGTAGTGCGGTTCGTGGCTGTCGCGTGCGGTGAAGCTGGCCTCCAGCGCCTCGGCCGCCGCGCCCACCGTGCGGGCGTAGACCTTGAGGAAGCGCTCGAAGATCGAGGTGAACAGGTTGTGCGTGGCGATGTGGTTGACGCGGGCGAACAGCGTGGTGCCGCCGCCGTAGACGCCGGTGTCCGGATACAGCGACAGATTGTTCAGGTTGACCAGGTATTGCGGCCAGGTGGTGGCCGCGTCGTCGGCGATCCAGTCCAGCGACAGCGGCCGGCCGGGCGTCAGCAAGGCCTGCGGCAGCGTGTAGGCGGCGCCGAGGATGTCGAACGACGGCGCCGCCTCGGTCAGGTACGGGCCGGCCGGCGGCGGCGAGGCGGCCAGCAGGCCGTCGCGGTGGTACAACAGCAGCGACTTGAGGGCCGGCGCCAACTGGCGGCGGACCAGGTTTTGCAGCTGCGCCTTCAAGGGCAGCTCGGCCGGCAGCCTGCGCCAGTTGGTCCAGCTGGGCCGCCAGGGTGGCGGCGCTGCCGAACAGCTGGCCCAGGTTCAGGCGCAGGCCGGCCAGGTCGGCGTCGTTGTCGAGCTTGTCGAGGAAGTCGAAGTTGGCCTTGATGTTGGCCTTGTAGAAGTCGACGTCCTGCACCGACGCCACCGCCAGTTGCACCGAAACGTCGCTGCTGAAGAAGGGCTGCCAGTCGCCGGCGTCCAGGTTCTTCTCGTTGAAGAAGCGCAGATAGGCCGAGTAGGCGCGGGCGAAGATCATCCGGTGCGCCGGGCCGTGCTGGTCCACCGGCGCGAACTCGGGCGCCAGCGCCGCCAGTTGGCGCTGCGCCTGGCTCAGGCCCTCGCGCACCAGCTTGTGCGGATCGATGTTGTGCGTGCAGTCGATTTGCGGCATCCGGGCACCCGCGCTATGGCAAGAGGTTCACCGTGGTGGTGAGGTTGATGTCGGTGCCTTCCAGTTTGTAGAACGGGAAGACGAAGTTGAAGCGCGAGTTGGTGGCCTTGACGGTGTACACCACCTCGATCAGGATCAGCCCCTCCAACTCCCGGCTGTCGTCCAGCCGCACCGTCTCGATCTCGATGCGCGGCTCGAAGTAGAGGATGGCGGTCTGCACCTTGTCGGCCATCAGCGTCTTCATGCGCGTGTCCAGGCTCTCGAACACCAGCTCGTCGAGGTTGCAGCCGTACTGCGGCAGCATGGTGCGCTCGCCCAGCGCGGTGGTCAGCAGGATCTCCAGGCTGGAGGCGATGTCGGCCTCGTCCTCCAGCATGTCGACGCCGCCGCGCTGGCGCTTTGAAGGTGGGCGGGAAGCTCCAGCCACGGCCCAGGTATTCGCGGCGCATGCTCAGCCTCCGATCAACACGTTGGGCGCGCCGGGGCCGACCACCGCGCCACCGCCGCCGGTCAGGTCGGCCAGGCGGGCCGCCGGCATGCCGCCGATCAGCACCGTCATCGAGCCCTTGACGATGGCGTCGGCGCCGCAGCTGTCGCCCACCCGCGCCGCCGGCAGGCCGCCGATCAGCACCGTCGGCGCCCCCGGTGGAATGATGGGCACCGGCGCGCCGAAGGTGGCCGTGCTGACGATCATGTCGCTTACCCGCGCTGCTGGCAGCATGCTGCCCTCCCCTGTCCGCTCTTTACTCAGTTAATCTGCACCATCCCGCCCTGCACCACCACCGTCGCGCTGCCCTTCAGCGTGGTGCTGGCGCCGGACACTTCGGCGCTGGACGTGCCGGCCGCCTTGAAGCCGGCGCTCGCCTTCAGCTCGACGTTGACGCCGTCCAGCTTGATGTCCTTGGCCGCCTTCAGCGTCAAGTCCTTGCTGCTCTCGATCTTGATGCCGCTGTCGTCCAGCGTGATCTTGTTGCCGTTCTGGTCCTCCAGCACGATGCCCTTGGCGTCCTCCGACAGGGTGATGCGGTTGCCGGCCGGCGTCTCCAGCATTGCGCTCTTCTTGTCGTCGTCGAACAGCAGGCGCAGCTTGGCGCGGCTGACGTAGCCCTTCTTGTCGTTCTTGTCGGCGATCGGCTCGGGCGCCGCCTTGGCGCTGCTGTGGCACATGCCCAGCACCACCGGGTGGCGCGGGTCGCTGTCGAGGAAGCCGACCACCACCTCGTCGCCCACCTCGGGGCGGAAGAAGGTGCCGCGCTCCTTGCCGGCGTCCAGGCAGGCGATGCGGCTCCACACGCCGTCGGTCGAGTTGTCGGCGAACGGCAGGCGCACGGCGATGCGCTCCTCGTGCGCCGGGTCGCCCTCCAACGCGCTGACCACGCCGATCTGCAAACCGTTCACGGCCGGCAGCAGGCCGGACGCCGGCAGCGGCCGCAGATTGGCCGCCGCCGCGAACTGCTGCGCGGCCAGGCCGAACTGCACGTCCGTCTCCCAATTGCCGCCGACGACGCTGTGGCGCACGCCGGACACGTACAACTTGCCCTCGAAGCGCCGGCCGACACCTTTTAGCTCCATCACGTCGCCCGGCTTGAGCGCCGCCAGACCCTGGCAGCGGGCGCGCCCGCGCACCTTGGCCAGGCGTTCGCGCTGCAGCTGGGCGTCGGCCCAGGCCTGCAACTCGCCCTGCCCCAGTTGGCCGCCGTGGCGCAGCAGCAGGGCTTTGCCGGCCGCCACCTTGGCCAGGTCGGCCGGCTGCAGGTTGCCGCTGGAGCCGGCCTGGCCCTCGCTGGCCTCGGCCACCAGCAGCTTCTGGTCGGCCGCGCTCCAGCTGGTCGCGTGCACCGCCTTGCTCTGGCAGCGCGCGTCGATCTCCGCGTCCAGCTCGATCAGGCTGGCGCCGAAGGCCACGCTGAGCGCCGCCGCCGCGCTGGTGGCCGGCTTCATCACCTTGAGCTTGCCGTCGTCGACCAGCACCACCATGCCGTTGGCCTCGGCCCGGCACAGCACGAAGTCCCAGTCGGTGGCCTGGTACTGCACCAGCTCCTCCAGCGCCGCGCCGGTCGACTCGACGTCGTGCTGCAGGCCGGAGGCGCCGACCAGTTGTTCGATGATCTCGCTGTCGGTCTTGGCCTGGAAGTGGCGGGTGGCCGGCTCGGTGCTCATCTTCACCGCCGCGTCGCGGCAGTCGATCAACAACTGGCTGGAGTTCTTGCGCACGCGCAGGCTGTGCTTGACGATCACGCCCTTGAACACGGTGTCGTTCTTGGCCTGGTAGCCCAGCTTGATCTCGATCTGTTTGCCGGGGACGAATTGCTCGGCCTCGCTGGCCTGGAAGGTGGACTGCGCCGCGTCGCCGTCGCGCAGCTCGATCAGCGCCGTCGGGATGCGGTTCAACTCGCGCCCCACCTCCAGCGCCAGCACGTGGAACTGGCCCGACACGTCCTTGCCCTCGACCAGCACGGCGAAGGTGCAGACGTCGGCCGAGGCGCTGCCCGGCGTGGCGGCGCCGTCGTTCATGGCGTGCCCCCGGTCTTGCGCAGCGGCGGGAACAGCAGCTGCTGGCCCGGCACCAGGGCGCGGAAGTCGGCCAGGCCGTTGACACGCGCCACGTCGAGGTAGTGGCGCGCGTCGCCATACACGGCGAAGCACATCAGCGGCAGCTTGTCGCCGCCGCGCACGGTGCGGATGTGGGTCAGGTCGGGCGAGCGGCGGTCCTCCTTGGCGATGCGCTTCTGCTCCTCGATGCTGCCCTTGAACTTGGCGCGCGCCATGGCGCGGATCGGCTGGCCGTCCGGGTTGAACAGCTTGTAGGTGATGCCCAGCTCGATGGCGCGGCCCTTGAAGATCAGGTTGCCCCAGATGAGCTTGAGGTGGAAGGGCTCGTGCGAGTCCGGCCGGTACTCGGTGAGCAGCTTGCGGAAGGCGTCGACCTGGTCGAACACGCCGTCCTTGCTCGGTTTGCCGTCGATGATGCCGGTGCTGTCGAACAGGAACTCGAAGCTGAGCTCCTCCGGCATGGTGTAGGCGAACTTCTGCTGCGCCCCGCTGCTGCCCTGGCCTTGGCCCTCGGCCGTCTTGACCTTGTATTCGAGGGTGTAGGTTTCCGGGTTGATCAAGGCCTCGAAGCGGCCCTTGGCGTCCAGCTTGCCGCCGTTCTCGGCCGCGCTGGCCGTGTCGAAGGCCAGGATCAGCATCTTCTCGAGTTTGCCCAGGGTGGCCATCAGCGCTCCATTTTGTTTTGCAGGATGCGCAGCACCTGCTCGACGCACTCGGCCACCAGGGCCTGCTGCGCCTGTTCGCCGGCGCCGTCGGCCGCGCCGGGCGGCTGGGCGGCCGCGCCGGCGCCCGCGCCGGGGCCGCCGCCGGTGACGGCGACCTTGATGTGCAGCTCCCTGATCTCTATCGGCATCTCGCTCTTCCCCGGCGCCGCGCGCCATCCCCTGCGTTGCGCCGCGCCGCCGCTACTGGATGGTGAAGTAGCGGTAGGACAGCTCCATACTCTCGATGACCACCGTGTTCTCGCCCGAGTTCAGGTCGCTGATCGACCACTTCTTCGGGATCGCCTGGGCGATCTTCCAGCTGCGCAGCGGCTCGCCGTCGGCGTTCATCAGGATCACGTTGACGTCGGTCGGCGCGAACTGGCGCTCGCGGAAGGCGTCGAAGAACCAGGCGATCACCGCCGAATCGGTCAGCATGCCGCGCTTGAGCACCAGGTCGGCGTACTTGGTGCGCACCGGCAGCTTGTGGGTGAAGCGGTTCTCGCCGCCCTCCTTGAACTCCTCCATGTCGTATTCGACGGACAGCCCGGAGACGGTCTGGAAACGCGCGTCGTTCTTGTCCTTGCTGACGCCGAATTCGACCTTGTAGTAGAAGCTCCACGGCGGGTAGTAGTCGTTCATCGCGGCCGCCGGCTCAGATCTTCATCAGCTTCAGACCCTCGTGGGCGATCTCCAGGCTCTCGATGGCGGTCTCGTTGGCGTCCGACTTGAGGTCCGGCGCGCTGATCTTGACCGGGAAGCAGCGCGTCGCCGACCACGCCGCCACCGGCAGGTGCTTCTCGTTGAGCAGGCGGATGGTGACGTCGCGGCGGCCCTCGGAGCGCTCGTTGGCGACGTCGTCGAGCCACTTGTTGTAGTCGAAGTCGGCCTCGAACTTGCCGCGCTTGAGCGTGATGTTGGCGTTCTTGACCATGCCCGGCATGGCGATCTTGTTGAAGTCCTTGCTGTCGCTGTGGCGGTACTCGATCTTTTCGCGCTCCATCACTAGGCCGGTGACCTCGGTGAAGCTGATCTTGGCGCCGCCCCAGTCGACCTGGAAGTGGAAGCGCGGGATGGGATAGTCTTGTGCCATGACCTACTCCTTGTCGTAAGGTGGAAAAACGCCCCGGCTCAGGACTGCGCCAGTTTGTGCGAGAAGCGCAGGATGATGAACTCGGCCGGCCGCACCGCCGCCAGGCCGACCTCGACGATCATGCGGCCGTCGAGGATGTCCTGCGCCGTCATCGTCTTGCCCAGGCCGACGGCGACGAAGAAGGCGTGCTCCGGCTTGGCGCCCTGCAGCGCGCCCTGGCGCCACTGCACGGTGAGGAAGTTCTCGATCATGGCCTGCACCTTGACCCAGGTGTTGGCGTCGTTCGGCTCGAAGACGAAGCCGCCGCAGGCCTTGTTGACCGACTCCTCGATGAAGATGAACAGGCGCCGCACGTTGACGTAGCGCCACTCGGCGTCGTTGCCGGCCAGGGTGCGCGCGCCCCACACCAGGGTGCCCTTGCCGGTGAAGGGGCGGATCGCGTTGACCGACTTGCCGGCCACCGAATCGTCGTTGATGGTCTCCTGGTCGCGGTTGGTGAACTCGATGCTGGGCTTGACCACCGCCGCCACGCTGACGTTGGCCGGCGCCTTCCAGACGCCGCGGTCGGCGTCGACGGCGGCGTAGATGCCGGCCATGGTCGAACTGGGCGGCAGGGTGCACGGCAGGTCGCGGATGGCCGCCTTGGCGCTCTCGTAGATCAGGCTGTTGCCGGTGGCCAGGGTGTTGAGCATGGCGCTGCCCGGCACGCCGGCGATGAAATAGGTGACCGCCGTGGTGGTCTCGTCGACGACGAAGTCGAGCACGGTGTCCAGATTGGGCGCGTAGGCGGCGCCATACTTGAGGTTGTTGATGCCGATGCCGCTGCTGCGGAAGGTGGCGACGATGGTCAGGATGTTGGCGCCCGGATCGCCCGGCGACAGGGCGTCGCCATGCACGTCCATGATGACGAAGCGGTCCTTGAGCAGGTTGCACTGGGCCAGCGCGGCCTCCTCTATCGTCTTGAAGTCGGCGATGCTCAGCGCCTGCGCCTCGGGGAAGACGATCAGGGTCGGTTCGTCGGCCTTCTCCAACGCGGCCAGGCCGGCCTCCAGGTCGGCCAGCAGCAGCGCCGAGGGCGTCTTGTACAGGCCCACCGAGACGATGTAGCAGGGGCCGCCGCCGTTGGCGAAGAACATTTGCAGCGCGTAGTACATGATGTGCTTGGAGCGGTCGGCCGCCGCCAGCGAGGCGCTGAACTTCTGCCCGGTCACGTTGCCGGCGCCGTCCTTGAGCTCGACGCCGGCCACCTTCATCGCCGTCTCCAGCTGCGGCTTGCCGAAGTGCTGCTCGTACTCGACCATCGAGGTGATGCGGAATGGCTTGTTGACGGGCACGTCGACCGAGGTTTCGGTGTAGCCGATAAAGGCCGGGATCGCCGTCTCCACCGCCGAGATGATGGGCGGAAATTTCGGGATTTCCTCGATATACACGCCGGGAGTCTTGTAGACCTGTGCCATTTCTTCACCTCTTTCAGAAAGGAATTGGGCTTATCGGATGAACGTTGGACTGGGTTTCGACGATAAGTTTTGCTTCGCTTTGCAGCGCCTGGAATTTCAAATCCAACATGCGCATCAAATACAGCACAAAGGGGTATTGCTTGCCGCCCAACGTACCCCACATGTGGTTCACCTCCTCCATCGCCGGCGAATAGAGGTCGAATATCAATTTGAATTGGGCCAGGCGGTCGAGTGGATTGATCGGCGCGTTGGCGGTGATCGATGCCGGGTCGACACTGATTTCCGTGAAGGTATTATTCAATTGGAAGAAGCGTATGGCGCGCGACAACATCAAGGTCGCGCCGGTATAACTGGTGTGGGTGGCGACAATAAGAATCTGGAAATTCAAAAACACCGGCGGATTCTCGTACAGGGCCCGTTGATTAATCTCGTCGCGGGTGAAATTGGGCAGGTTTTTCAGCGATTTCTCTTCCCGGATATTGACGAGCTGCATATTCAACACCTCGCGCGACACCCCGCTGCCGCTGGCGCTGGCCTTGAAGCCCTCGGCGATGTTGCCCAGCTCCACCATCGGCGTGGCGACCGGGCCGTACGCCAACAAATGCCGGTTCAACTCGTTGACGATAATGGTCAAGGCGTGCGATATCATTGCAATTCCTATTGGAAGCAGTGAACTCGATCGGGAATATCGGATAGTTTTTATTGGCGAACAAACCCCCGCCGATTGCCGACGCGGGCCGACCACGGCGAGCCCTGAAATAGACGGACTCAAGCGTTGTCGATGCGTCCAAGTTACAACGGAATGTTTATCACGTCAAGAAAAAAACCACGCCAAATCGCGCCTGTTTGCGCAAACCATTTGCCGGCTGTTTCCATCTGCAACTGAGGAGAAATTCAATTTCTAAAATCCAATTTCCTCTGTTTAATTCCAGTTGCGGAAAAGAATAAATAGATAGGGAAAGGATTATTACCGCAACATAAGAGGAATTGTTATTCCGCTATGCGGCGAGGGGGACGGGGAGAATAGACCCGGCGGCGCGCGGCCGCCGGGCTGGTGTTGCGGTATCGAGTGTTGCGCAGGCGGATTACTTCTCGGCGAAGGCGCGTTCGATGACGAAGTCGCCCGGGGTCGAGGTGTTGCCTTCCTTGAAGCCGCGCTCTTCGAACATCTCCTTCAGTTCCTTGAGCATCGAGGCGCTGCCGCAGATCATCATGCGGTCGACGGCCGGGTCCAGCGGTGGCACACCGAGGTCCTCGAACAGCTTGCCGCTGGCCATCAGGTCGGTGATGCGGCCGGTGTTGCGGTAGGCTTCGCGGGTGACGGTCGGGTAGTAGCGCAACTTGCTGGTGACCATGTCGCCGAGGAACTCGTGGTTCGGCAAGTGCTCGACCAGCAGGTCGTGGTAGGCCAGCTCGTCGACTTGACGCACGCCGTGGACCAGGATGATCTGGTCGAACTTTTCATACACTTCCGGGTCGCGCACGATGCTCATGAACGGCGCCAGGCCGGTGCCGGTCGACAGCAGGTACAGGCGCTTGCCCGGCAGCAGGTAGTCGGCCACCAGGGTGCCGGTCGGCTTGCGGCCGACGATGACGGTGTCGCCCACCTTGATGTGCTGCAGGCGCGAGGTCAGCGGACCTTCCGGCACCTTGATGCTCAGAAATTCCAGATGGTCTTCGTAGTTGGCGCTGACGATGGAATAGGCGCGCAGCAGCGGCTTGCCGTCGACACGCAGGCCGATCATCGTAAAGTGGCCGTTGGAGAACCGCAACGCCGGATCGCGCGTCGTGGTGAAAGAGAACAAACGGTCGGTCCAGTGGTGAACGCTTAAGACGCGCTCCTCATTCATATTACTCACGGTGTGGTCGTCATAAGAATTTTAGAAGGCGTAAGCATACCAGACCTGCCGTCCGCAGCATAGCCGGCGCGGGGCAAACCATGCTGGTCGCAAGGGTTTTAGGGGGATGAGGGCAGGCGGAACTTGCACATATTTCTCGCCGGCATTTAGTTTCTTGAGCTCGATCAAGAACGCCGTGCCGACTGCATTCGTCGCCCCACGCCCACAACGATGCCGACCAAGCAAGGTTTCACCCCTTTACTTCTTGACTATGGATTAGAATCACCTGCTTTCAAAGCGCGGCGCGCAGACGATGCGTTGACCTAAAAACCTGCAAACAATCCAGGGGACACGATGGTAGATGGTAAGAACGAACTCAAACGGGGCTTGAAAAGCCGCCACATCCAGCTCATTGCGCTGGGCGGGGCGATCGGCACGGGCCTGTTCCTGGGCATCGCGCAGACGATCAAGATGGCCGGCCCCTCGGTGCTGCTGGGCTACGCGCTGGCCGGCGTGATCGCCTTCCTGATCATGCGCCAACTCGGCGAGATGGTGGTCGACGAGCCGGTCGCCGGCTCGTTCAGCTACTTCGCCGACAAGTATTGCGGCCACCTGGCCGGCTTCATGTCGGGCTGGAACTACTGGGTGCTGTACGTGCTCGTCAGCATGGCCGAGCTGTCGGCCGTCGGCATCTACGTGCAGTACTGGTGGCCGGCGATTCCCTCGTGGGCGTCGGCGCTGGGCTTCTTCGTCGTCATCAACGCCATCAGCCTGTGCAACGTCAAGGCCTTCGGCGAGATGGAATTCTGGTTCGCCATCATCAAGGTGGTGGCCATCGTCGGCATGATCGGTTTCGGCGCCTACCTGCTGCTGTCCGGCGAGGCCGGGCCGCAGGCCAGCGTCGCCAACCTGTGGCGGCACGGCGGCTTCTTCCCCAACGGCTTCGGCGGCCTGGTGATGGCGATGGCCGTCATCATGTTCTCCTTCGGCGGGCTGGAGCTGGTCGGCATCACCGCCGCCGAGGCGGACGACCCGTCCAAAACCATTCCCAGCGCCACCAACCAGGCGATCTACCGCATTTTGATCTTCTACATCGGCGCGCTGGGCATCCTGCTGTCCTTGTATCCGTGGCAAAACGTGGTCACCGGCGGCAGCCCCTTCGTGCTGATCTTCCACGCATTGAACAGCAACATGGTCGCCAACGTGCTCAACGTGGTGGTGTTGACGGCCGCGCTGTCGGTCTACAACAGCTGCGTCTATTGCAACACGCGCATGCTGTACGGCCTGGCCATGCAGGGCAACGCGCCGCGTTCCCTGCTCAAGGTCAACGGCCGCGGCGTGCCGCTGACGGCGCTGGCGGTGTCGGCCACCGCCACCGGCATCTGCGTGCTGGTCAACTATTTCATGCCGGGCAAGGCGTTTGAAATGCTGATGGGCCTGGTGGTGTCCGCCCTGATCATCAACTGGGCGATGATCAGCTGGATCCACCTGCGCTTCCGCGCCGCCAAGCGCGCCGCCGGCCAGAGCACGGCCTTCCGCAGCCTGGGCTATCCGCTGACCAACTACCTGTGCCTGGCCTTCCTGGCCGGCATCCTGGTGGTGATGTTCCTGACGCCGGACCTGCGCCTGTCGGTCTACCTGATCCCGGCCTGGCTGGGCCTGCTGGGCGTCGGCTACTGGGTGCGCCAGCGCAAGGGAGGCGGCTCGGCCGCGCCGCTGGCCGGTTCGCAACGCTAGACCACCGCCCCTCCGTACGGAGGGGTTTTGCTTTATGGCTACGATGAAACTTAAAATCAAAATAGGGGCGAGCATGAGTGATTCGGATAAAAAAGCGCCCTACCTCGAGGCGAGGGATGCGCTGGCGGCACTGATCGCCCAGGCCGCCCACGAGGGCGGGACGGCCCCCTTGCAGCTCGCCGCCGCTGTGCTGGAAGAAGCCTTCAACACACTGCAGGCCACCATCCTGGGCAACGGCCTGGACGAGGAGGCATTGTCCTCGTCCTTCATGACTTCGTTGGCGAGCGCCGGGCGCTTCTGGTCGACCTGCTGGATATGGGAACAACAGAAACCTGCCGATATTTGCTGGATTCACTACAACAAGACAAGCGAGTCGCGCATTGGCGCCGACTTCGCCCTGCTGGTCGCCACGCCCGGCACCCACACCGAACCGCCGGGCTTTCGGATGATCGTGATCCAGGCCAAGTTGCAGAAGCCGGACGAGGTCAATCGCCTCTCCATCGAGCAAGCACCGGCCTGGGGTGCAAAGCTGGCGGACGGGCAGCGCAATCCCAAGGCCGAGGCGGCCGAGCAAGCCCTCCGTAGTTTGCTCGACGATGCCAACGCTCGCTCGATAGATGTCGAACAGGATCATTTCCAGTTGAGTAAGCTGATTGAACTGCGCAACCGTTTTCGCGAACTCAACAAGGCGCAAGACCTGCCCGAGCCAGATATCTTGTACGCGATCTGGCCGGCCGGCCGCAGCGAGCCGCTCTACCGCAAGTTGGCGGATGCGATTGCCGACATCCAGTCCCATGAATTAAAGAAAGAGCCAGACGCTTCGGCCTGCCAGCGGCGCAAAATCACACAATCAATTGACATCAAGTACGAGGACAGGCTGAGGCATTGGTTGCTGAACGTCGCCTGCGGTGGCGGCGACAGTGACGATGGCAGCGGTGGCGTATCCATGGGCGCGACCGAGGCGAAGACGGCCTTCGACGCCGTCAAGGCGCTATGCTCGGCGACGATCATCCTGGACCTGAGCGGCACCGGTCTGGGCTTGGCCCTACTAAACGAGATAGGACTGGCACCGGCGCCGGCGCTGGAGCCGGTCATCCCGGCCGCGCAGGATGACCGTCCAACGTTGAACATGTAGCGCCGCCGCGCCGCCGGTCATCGTCAGTTGCCTACCCGGCCAGGCAGCCCGCGCGGAGGCGGTTGACGTTGCTGCGGCTGTGCTGCGGCGTGGGCGGCCCACGGTGCGACAGCAGCGCCGGGACGATGGGCGCCGGTTCGCCAGCCGACAAGGTGGGCATCTCCATCAGAACTGGAAACGCGCGCCGGCGGAGATGTAACGGCCCACCACGTCATACACGCTGGGATTGGTCGGGTACATCAGGTTGAACGAGCCATACACCGGCAGCAGCGGCGGCTGCTTGTTGAACAGATTGTTCACCGTGGCGAACAGCTGCACACCGCGCCTGCCGGGCAGTTGGTAGTTCAAGGTCGCGTCCACATAACGGATCGACGGCACCGAATTGTCGGCCAGCGCGGGATTGAAGTACTCGGTCGCCGCCTGGAACTTGGCGCGGCCGACGTGGCGTAACTGTAGATACACGCCGAGCGGGCCGTTGCGGTAGTCGGCGCTGAGGGTGGCGGTCAGGCGCGGGTTGTTCGAGGTGCCGACCACGCCGGCATACTCCAGCGGAGCGCTGCCCGGCGAGGTGGTGGTGTAGGCGTCCAGATAGGTGGCGAAGGCGCGCAGCGTCAGTTCGCCGTTCAGCGCCGGCCACAGCTTCGACGCCTTGGCACGGTAGCTCAACTCGACGTCGTAACCGGAGGTCTTCAGCGAGGATAGGTTCCGCTGCGGCATCAGCACGCGGATCAGTCCCGTGCGCGCCGCCGGATTGGTCCAAATCAGATTGGCGCACTGCTCCGCCACGCCGGCCGCGCACTTGTTGATGGTCTCCTGCGGGGTCAGCGCGCCGATCACGCCGCCCAGGTCGATGCTGAAATGGTCGAGCGCCAGCGACAGGCCGGACACGAAGGACGGCTGATACACCAGGCCGTAGGTGACGGTGTTGGCCTTTTCCGGCCGCAGGTCGGGATTGCCCAACTGGCTGACAACGGCATTGGCGGCGACGTTGTTGATCGTGTCGCGCACCGTCGCCTGGCCCTGCACCGAGCCGGAGAACAGCTCGGAGACGTTGGGCGCGCGGATGTCGCGCGACTTGGCGGCGCGCAGGCGCAGCTCGTTCACCGGCGCCCAGGTCAGGCCGATCTTATTGGTGGCGACGCCGCCGCTGGTGCTGTAGTCGGCATAGCGCAGCGCGGCGTTGACGTTCAACTCCTTGGCGAAGGCGCGCTCGGCCAGCAGCGGCGCGTCCACTTCGACAAAGCCCTCGCGGATCTGGTAGCTGCCGCCCAGTGGCTGCGGGTTGGTCAACTGCCAGCCGCCGGCGCCCCCCAGCACCGCCGACGGCACCTGGCGCAGGCCGGTCGGCGCCACCGGCGTCACCGAGGTGGCGTCGGTGGTCTGCGCCACCGACTCCTTGCGGCACTCCACGCCGCTGGCGACGCGCACGTCGCCGGCAGGCAGTTCGAACGGCGCGCCGCGCACGGTCAAGGCGGCGACGTCCTGCTTGAGCGTGGCGGTGTACGTGGAAACGCCCTGGACGTAGGCGGTGGCGGCGGCCGACGGTGCGCCGGCGCCGAACAAGTTGAGCGGCGCGCAGCCCGGATACAGGCCGGGATGGGTCAGGGCGACGCGGCAGACAGGCGCGCCGCCGACGGGATCGGACACCACGTCGGTGGCGGCGAAGAAGCGGGCGTAGTTCAGGTTGTTCTCGGTGTTGATGGTCTGGCGGTTCTTGCCGTGCTCCCAGTAGCCGTCCACCTTCCAGTTGTTCGGCGCGCGCCAGCGGAAGCCGGTGACGAAGTTGCTGGTCCGGTTGGTGGCGTCGGCCGTGCTGGTCGGCATATCCTGGTCGAAGCGGCCGATCTGGAAGCCGGGCTGCTTGTTCGCCAGCATGGTCGCCTGCAAGGCCGCCGGAATGAAGGGATTGCCGAGCATGAAGGTCGGCGAGTTGTAGCCGGGCAGCTGGAAGTTGGAGGTTTGCGGGTAGCGGTTGTTGACGCCGCCGAGCGAGCCCTCGGCGAACACCGTCAGGTCGGCGCCCAGGTCGTACTCGACGTGGGTGAAGGCGCTGTGCGACTTGACGCCGGCGATCAGGTTGGTTTGGCCGGTCAAGCACGTCGCCGCCGACCTGCACGCCGTCGACGATGCTGCCGGGGCTGAACGGGCGCACCGTGCCGGCCGGGCCGAACTGGCTTGTGCCCATGCCGATGCCGGCGCCGCCGAACAGCAGGCCGCCCGGGCTGAGCACGGTGTTGTGGTAGTTGGTGACCAGGATGCTTTGGGCGGGATTGGCCGGATCGGGCAGCACCACGCCAGCGCGCGCGCCGAAGGGCCGCGACAAGGTGCTGTCGACGCCGTCGGCGCGGTAGTAGGCGGCGCTGGCGACGACGCGGCCACGGCCGCCGTTGAAGTCGCTGCCGCCGGTCAGGGTGAATTTGCGCGAGCGGTTGTCGTCGTAGTTCGACTGGCCGCCCTGCACGCTGCCCTTGATACCCTTGAAGCGCGTGTCGAGGATGAAGTTGACCACGCCGGCCACCGCGTCCGAGCCGTAGGCGGCGGAGGCGCCGCCGGTGACGATGTCGACGCGCTTGACCAGCTCCTGCGGCAGCAGATTGGTGTCGGTGGCGCCGCTGACGGCGGACGGCGCGGCGCGGCGGCCGTCGATCAGCACCAGCGTGCGCTGCGCGCCCAGGTTGCGCAGGTTGAGGAAGGCGCCGGAGTTGGGGCCGGTCGACGACACGTTGCCGCTGGCCGGGGTGGTCGAGCCACGGAACACCGGCAGCATCGACAAGGCGCTGGCGATGGTGCCCGGCGAGGCGGCGTTGAGCTGCTCGGCCGTCACCACGGTGACCGGGGTCGGCGCCAGCGAACCGTCGCGCATGGTGCGGGTGCCGCTGACCTCGACCACCGCCATGCTGCCGGCGGCGCTGGCGCTGGCGGTGGCGGCATTCGTCCTGGTGTTGGCGGCGGCACCGCCCTCGGCCTCGCCGCCGGGCGGCGCGCCTTGGGCGCCGGCGGCGCTGGCGGCGGTGGCGAACACCACGCCGATGGCGTTACCCGCCACAACTCGCAATCTGGTTTTGAAACGTGAGTCGGCCTTGCGCATGCTGGTCTCCTTTTGACGTCATCGTGGACGTCGATTGTCTGGTCCGGTCCCCCGCCGCCCGCGCCTGTCACGCTCTGCGTGACGGCCGGCCGGACCGCACGGCAACGAGCATTCCTTGAGTGGGGGCCGGAAATTATGTTTTCCGTGTGAGCCGAATATACGGTCTCGTCAATACCTCGTCAACAACTACTTCTTTCCGACAAAAGAAATAACTACGCGCAGAATTACGCATTCAATGGCCAGAAGACGCGATAAGTAGAAAAACCTTTCCTCTCAAGGCAAGAAGTAAGTAGAATCCATACAAATAATTTTCACTTCGACCCACACACTAGGCAACACGATGGCAACGACGAGCAAGGTAAGCACGAAGGTCGCGGCAAAGACCGGCACCAAGAAGGACGGCAAGCTGGCGGCGGCGCCAGGCAAGGCTCGAGGCGAAGGACAAGGACGCCGGCGGCACCCGCCGCAAGCAGGCCGAACGCCGCGCCGAATCGATGCAGAAGATCCTCGACTGCGCCGAGACCAACTTCGCCAAGCTGGGCTTCTACGGCGTGACGCTGAACGACATCGCCCAGCAGTGCGAGGTGCAAACGGCGCTGATCCGCTACTACTACGACGACAAGCGCGCGCTGCTCGACGCGGTGCTGACGCGCCGCTCGGTCGTCATCAACGAGATCCGCCTGCGCGTGCTGCACGACTACGAGGCGGCGGCCGGCGACAACATGACCATCGAGGGACTGCTGGGGCCTGCCTCGACCCGGTGGTCGACATCATGAGCAACGGCGGCGAAGGCTGGCGCACCTTCGGCACCCTGGTGGCGCAGATCGGCACGCTGCCGGCCTGGGGCGGCGGCGGCGACATCCTGCGCGACTACTTCGACCCGGTGATCCGCGTGTTCCTGCCGATGCTGCGCCGGCTGGCCACCGGGGTCGGCGAGGACGAGCTGTACTGGTACTACCATTTGCTGTCGGGCGCTCTGTCGATGTCGCTGGCGCAGACCGGGCTAATCGACCGCTTCTCCGGCGGACTGTGCAAGTCCACCGACATGCGCTCGATCGGCAAACACCTCATTGGCGTCTACACGGCCGGCTTCAACGCCCTGCCGCGCAAGCGCGTCAAGAGCCGCGTGCGCGGCTAAGCCGGGCGGCGGCCGTTCCGGCCAGGCCGGACGCGCCGCCCGCCCCCCCTTTACTCCCATACCGCCCACGGGCGAAGGCATATGCAAAACTCTCGAGTGATGACGGCCGACGGCGCGCTGGTCGGCCGGTCGGACGGACGTGTCCAGGTCTACAAGGGCATTCCCTATGCGGCGCCACCGGTCGGCGAGCTGCGCTGGCGACCGCCGCAGCCGGTGGCAGCGTGGAGCGGCGAGCGCGCGGCGTTGGAATTCGGTCCCTCGGCCCACCAGGCCGGCCCGGAAGGCATCGCCGACCTGCGCACAATCGGCGGCGCCGGCGCGCCGTTCAGCGAGGACTGCCTGACGCTCAACGTCTGGGCGCCGGCGCACGGTGGCGGTGCCGACGCGCCGGCGGCGTGCCGCCATGGCGCGCCGGTCATGGTCTGGCTGCACGGCGGCTCCGGCCGCATGGGCGCCGGCTCCCTGCCGTTCTACGACGGCGGCGCCTTCGCCGCCGACGGCGTGGTGCTGGTCACCCTGAACTACCGCCTGGGACAGCTGGGCTTTTTCGGCCACCCGGCGCTGAGCCGCGCGGCGGCGCCGGACGAGCCGCTGGCCTCGTTCGGCATCATGGACCAGATCGCCGCGCTGCGCTGGGTGCGCGACAACATCGCCGCGTTCGGCGGCGACCCGCGGCGCGTCACCCTGTTCGGCGAATCGATGGGCGGCTTCCACGTGCTCGCCCTGATGGCCTGCCCGTCCGCCCAAGGCTTGTTCCAGCAGGCGATCGTGCAATCGGGCGGCGGCTGGTTCCCGCCCAATCCGCTCAAGAAGGTGGAGGCGCGCGGCGCGGCCCTGGCCAGCACGCTCGGCCTGCCCGGCGCGCAGGCCACGCTGGCGCAGTTGCGCGCCCTGCCGGCCGAGCTGGTGGCCGCCGTGCCCGGCGAGTTCCAGCCGGTGATCGACGGCCGGCTGCTGCCGCAGGACTTGACGCCGGCCCTGGCGCGCGAGGCGGCGGCGCACATCCCGCTGGTCATCGGCGCCAACAGCGGCGAGGACTCGCTGCTCAACTATCCCGGCGGGTTCGAGCGCTACCTGAAGGGCTTGAAGCCGGCGCTGCTGGCCAAGGCCGGCGCCCGCTACGGCTTGGCGCCGGAGGGCTCGGCCCGGCTGCTGTTCCGCGACATGCTCTTCGTCGCGCCGGCGCGCTGGGTGGCGCGCCGGCGCCGGCGCAGCCCGGCCTACCTCTACCTGTTCGACCAGCCCGACGCCGGCGGCGATTCGCCGCGTGCCGGCCACGGCAGCGAGATCGGCTTCGTGTTCCAGACCCTGGATAGCCGGCCGGACGGCGTGGCGCCGCGCGCGCCGGACCGGCAACTGGCGCTCGACATGCACCGCCGCTGGGTCGCCTTCGCCCACCACGGCGTGCCCGGCGAGGACTGGCCGCGCTATCGCGCCGGCAGCGACGAATGGATGTTGTTCCAGGCGCCGCACGGGCGCATCAGCCCGGTGCCGCGCAGAGGACTGGATTGGCACGAGCGGCGCATGCGCTGGATCATCGCCCTGTTCACCCTGAAGAGCCGCTTGACGACCACGCTGGCGGCGCTGGCGCGCGCCGTCGGTGGCGTGCGCGGCCGGCCGCGCTAAACGCCGCCACGGCGGCGCCGCATCCCAAGTATCATAAGCACGAAATCTATACCGACAAGGCCAAACTATGTCCGATGTACTCATCAAAATGAGCCGCAACCGCGCCGGCGCCGCCCTCATCAAGGCGCTCGGCCTGCCCAACCCGGTCGAACTGGCGCGCGCCGAGGGCGGCTATGTCGCCCTGCCCTTCGCCGGCAAAACGGTGCTGCTGGCCGGCGCGGCCGGCGGCTACGCGGCCGAGGCGCTGAGCGCCGCCGCCGGCGCGGCCGGCGCCACGCCGCTGCGGCAGGCCCGGCCGACGCCGCCGCGCGCCTCGACGTCGTGCTGCTCGACGCCACAGGCTGCGCCACGCCGGCCGCGCTGCGCGCGCTGTACGACACCTTCCATCCGCTGATGCGCCGCGTCGCCCGCAACGGCCGCGTGCTGCTCGTCGCCGCGCCGCCGGAGCTGGCCGCCGAGCCGGTGGCGGCCGCCGCCGCGCGCGCCGTCGAGGGCTTCAACCGCTCGCTGGGCAAGGAGCTGGGCAAACAAGGCATCACCGTCAACCTGGCCTATGTGGCGCCGGACGCGGTGGACCGGCTGGCCGGCGTGCTGCGCTTCCTCGGCGGCGTGCAGACCACCTACGTGTCCGGCCAGACGCTGCGGCTGACGGCGCGCGTGGCGGCGCCGGCGGCGCTGCCCCACACCGCCGCGTTGGCCGGCAAGGTGGCGCTGGTCACCGGCGCGGCGCGCGGCATCGGCCTGGCGGCGGCGCAGCGCCTGGCGCAGGAAGGCGCACACGTGGTTTGCCTGGACGTGCCGGCGGCGGCCGAGGAACTGGCGCGCGTGTGCGGCGCGATGGGCGCCACGGCGCTGCCGCTGGATATCGCCACGGCCGAGGCGCCGGCACGCCTGGCCGCCTTCCTCAAGGAGAAGTTCGGCGGCGTCGACATCGTCGTGCACAACGCCGGCATCACCCGCGACCGCACGCTGGCGAACATGAAGGAACACTACTGGGACATGGTGGTCGGCATCAACTTCGCCGCCATCGTGGCGATCGACGCCGAGCTGCTGGCGGGCGGCGCGCTGCGCGACGAGGGCCGCGTGGTCTGCCTGTCGTCGATCAGCGGCGTGGCCGGCAACTACGGCCAGACCAACTACGCCACCAGCAAGGCCGCGCTGATCGGTTATGTGGCGGCCCAGGCGCCGTTGCTGGCGCCGCGCGGCATCGCCATCAACGCCATCGCGCCGGGCTTCATCGAAACGGCGATGACGGCGCAGATGCCCTTCCTGAGCCGCGAGATCGGGCGCCGCGCCAACTCGCTGCAACAGGGCGGCCAGCCGCGCGACGCCGCCGAGCTGATCGCCTTCCTCTGCACGCCGGGCTGCTACGGCGTCAGCGGCGAGACCATCCGGGTCTGCGGCCAGGGCCTGATCGGCGCCTGAGCGCTGCCGGCTAGCGCGGCAGCGCCAGCCAGCCTGGGAAGCTGTCCAACTCGTAGCCGGCGAGGTGGAACACGCCCACGTCCTCGGCGGGACGCGGCAGCTGGCCGTCCAGCGAGACCAGCTCGACGCGCCGGCCGGCGGCCAGGGTGTTGGGCTTCCAGCCGATGATCCAATCGTCGCTGCCGCAGCGGCCCAGCGCCACGCCGACGTCGGCGCTGCGGTCGAGCACCGCCCAGCGCGCGGCCGAGGCGGACAGCAGCGCCTGCGTCAACTCCTCGTCGAGGCGTTCGCGCCATGGCGATTGCGCCAGCCAGCGTCCAACCCATATATAGAACGACCAGCCCATGGTGAGGTTTTCGCGCCGCGCCCAGTCCATGAAAGGCGCGAAGATCGCCATGCCGTCGGGGTCGGCGATGTCGAGCAGACCGGGGCAGATGTCGAACAGCGTGTGCCAGTAGGCGCGGATGCTGATGTCGATGCGCACGTGGGCGCGGCAGCCGGGCGGGAAGTCGCCGCGCGCGGCCGGGTCGGCCAGGCGCGCCAGCAGCTCGCTGTCCTTGACTTGGCGGCCGGGCGCCGCGCCGGCGGCCGCCGTCGTCTGCGCGTTCATGACGCCACCGCTTCCGCCGGCGCAGGCTGGCGCGCCTGGCCGCGCGGGAAGATGGCGCGCAAGGCCAGCAGATCGGCGCGCACGCCGTCGATGTCGATGTTTTCGTCGCGCTCGTAGGTGATGGTGGCGCCGGGCTTGTCCAGCACGTCGCGGTGGCGCCGCAGGCTGTCGAGCGTGTCCTGCGCCAGCGCGCGGTCGTGGGTGTCGACGGTAACGCCCTCGTCGATGAAGGCGCCGGCATATCCGCCCACGTGGAAGTGGCTGGCGCCGGCCATCACGCCGCGCCATGCCGCCACCTCCGGGCCGTCGTTGCGCCAAGCGCAGACCGCGTTGGAGACGTCGAACAGCACGCCGGCGCCGGTGTCCCGCGCCAGGCGTTGGAAGAAGGCCGGCGCGGCGTGGCCGCCGTCGACGATGGACGGGTAGTTCTCGAAGTGGATGGTTTGTCCCAGCAGCGACTGCCACAACGCGGCACGCGCGCGCACGCGCTCGTAGTCGGCGGCGTAGTCGATCTCACCGAGGTGGAACAGGGCGCGGCCCTGGTGGCTGAAGTAGGCGATGTGGTCGGACACGTACAGCGGCCGCAGCGCCTCGATGTAGGGCCGCAGGCGCGCCGCGAAGTCGCGCAGTTGCTCCTCGTCGCTTTCGATGAAGCGGGAGAACATGATATGGAAGCCGACTGGAACGTCGAAGGCCTCGGCCAGTTCCTGCGGCGGCACCTGCATGAAGTTATCGATCAGCAGTTCGCAGTAATCGATGGCGCCCTCTTGCGCCAACTGTCTGACCAGGGGCAGCGTTTCGCCCAGTGTGAAGTTGAATCCAATGCGCATACATACTCCCTTCAAAACGGGCGGCGGCGCTTGCCATGGCGCGGGCGCAAGCACCGCCGCAGTCATGCCGAATAGGCCGGCTTAGGACTTGGCGCCGCAGCTGCTGGCGCAACGCATGCCGGTACGACCTGCCACTTGGATCTCTACTTTTTTGACGATGACGATTTTCATATTGATTCCTATTGATTGAAAGTTGGACTACAGGATTGCGTTGAACATGTGCCGCGTTGGCTCACCTCCCCTTCCGCTGTGAAGAATCTGGTTTGCGTCCGGCGCCGGTCGGATCGGCATGGCGGCTGGCGCGCAAGAATTCCGCATCGCTGAGCGAGGCCAGGAAGGCCTTCAAATCGTCCACCTCCTGCTCGCTCAGCTCGAAGCCTTCGATGAACTGGCTGCGCAAGGGATTCGCCCCGGTTCCACCCAGCGCGGCGCGGCCCTTGACGGCGTAGTGTCTCCGGATCGCCTGGTCCAAGGTGGCGACCGAGCCGTCGTGCATATACGGCGCGGTCTGCGCCACGTTGCGCAGGCTCGGGGTACGGAAGCGGCCCTCGTCCTGCGGCTCGCCGCTGAACTCGCGCAGCCCCTGCTGGCCGGGTGGGTAGGCGCCCCCGCCGTCGAGGTTGTACAGGCCGGTGTTGTGGTAGCCGGTTTCACCCTCGGGCAGGCGGCGGTGGATCTGGTTGTCGGTGAAGTGCAGGCCGCCGTGGCAGTGGTAGCACTCGAGCCGGTCGCCGAAGAACAGCGTCTCGCCGCGCTTGGCCGAGGCGGAGATGGCGCCGCCCTTGCCTTCGTAGCGGTAGCGGTCGTAGGGCGAGTTCATCGACAGCAGGCTGCGCTCGAAGGCGGCGATGGCGCGCGTCACCGACCAGAGCGAGATCTCGCCGCCGCGCTCGGGGAAGGCGCGGGCGAACTGGCGCCGATAGCTGGGCTTGGCCTTCAGACGGCCCAGCAGCAGCCCTCGCGGCCGGCCATGCCCATTTCCACCGGGTGGTCGCCGAACAGCGGCACCAGCGCCTGCTGCTCCAGCGTGGTCAGGTTGGGGTTGGCCCAGGTCAGCGTGGGCAGATAGGCGACGTTCGCCAGCGGCATGGCGTTGCGCGCGCCGACCACGCCGGTGCTGCCCAGGGCCAGCTTGCGGCCGTCGCTGAAGCCGCGCGCCTGCTCGTGGCAGCCGGCGCAGGACTGCGTGCGATTGGCCGACAGGGCCTTGTCGTAGAAAAGGGCACGTCCGAGTTCCACCTTGGCCTCGCTCATCGGATTGTCGTCCGGGACCAGCGGCTCGGGCGCCCATGCCGGCAGGCGCCAACGGTAGCTTGGCGGCGCGCCGGCTTCCGCGCGCGCGGAGGCCGAGGCGGCGGCGCGGGCGCCGCCGCCGGCAGTGGTTCCCGCAGCCGCTCCCGGCGCCCCCGCCGCAAGCGCGTCGAACGCGCCGCCGCTGAGCAGGCAGGCGACGAACAGCGCGCTCGGCATGGCTTGACGGCCGCCGCTCATGGCTTGCGCAGCACGCTGAACACGCGCTGCCGGCCGCCGCCGCTTAAACCGAGCGCCTCGAACACGCCGGAACAGTCGGGATCGTCGGACGCCGCCATGCATCCCGGCGCGGTGCCCGGCGTCTGCATGTCCAAGCGGGTCTGGGCGATCAGCGCCGACAGGTCGAGCAGCACGCGGTCGGTGGCCGGGTCGAACTGCTCCAAGGCCACCGCCACCCGGTTCGCTTGCAGACAGTGGGTGGCCGGCGTGCGCAGGTTCGCCGCCTGGCAGGCGCTGCTGCCGATGTGGATGGGGAAGCCGGTCTTCTTGTCGCCGTTCTGCACCTCCAGTTCGAACTTCATGAAGCGGTAGCCGGACTGCCAGCTCCAAAACATCGCCGTCTGGTTCAACGGCGCGCTGGCCAGGGTCGAGTCGGCGTGGTTCAAGGCCGCCGGCACGCCCAGCGTGAAGCGCAGGCCGCGATAGCGTCCGGCCGGCACCTGCCCGGTCAAGGCGGTGTGGGTGGCCGGCGTGCCGTTGCGGCAGCTCGCCTGGCCGTTCTCGAAGTCGAGCATGGCGACGTCGCGATGCTGCCAGCGGCCGTCCTGCTCCAGCTTGACGGCGACGCCGCGCCCGTCCTCGTCGACCAGCTCGAGCGAGGAGACGAACAGGCGCAAGTCGCCGAACAGCACGCCGGACTGGCCCCGCCCTGCCCCTCGTAGCGCTGGCCGCAGCGCACCGGCTGGCCGGCCAGCTGCGGCTCGAATTGAATGCTGACGCGCTGCTCGGCGACCTCCGCCGCCCAGGCGGTGTTGGCGAGCAGCGCGGCGGCGCAGGCCAGGGTGTGTATGCTTCGTTTCATGTTCTCTCCTTGTTTAGAATGTCCAACCCAGCGTGGCCTGCAGGGCGCGGCCCATTTCAACCACGCGCGAAGTCGGGTTCTCGCTCTGGTAGACGATGTAGCGGCGGTCGCCCAGGTTGCTGATGCCGGCCGACAGTTCCAGCTGCGCCGCGGCATCGGGACGCCAGTTGACGAACAGGTCGTGGCTGGCGTGACCGGCGGTGCGGCGCTCCAGCGTGCTGTCGCGCGACTGCGCGGCGACCAGGCGGCTGCGCCAGTTCAA
Organism: Rugamonas sp. DEMB1; assembly: GCF_029834475.1. Classification (GTDB taxonomy): domain Bacteria; phylum Pseudomonadota; class Gammaproteobacteria; order Burkholderiales; family Burkholderiaceae_D; genus Rugamonas; species Rugamonas rubra. The sequence goes on from NZ_CP122407.1 coordinate 3,448,384, forward strand.
GCGCCACGCCTGCCATTTCCAGCCCAGGTTGGCGACCAGCTTGTCGGGCGGGGCGAACAAGTTCTGGTCGGTGTCGGCGTCGCGCACGCGCAAGCGGCTGTAGGCCAGGTCGGCGCGCCAAGCACCGTTGCGCCAGCCCCATTCCAACTCGACGCCGTGGCGCCGCGCGCTGCTCTTGTTCTGGCTCTGGAACACCAGGCCGCGTCCCTTTGAAGGGGAAGCTGCGCTGGTAGGCGCCGACCACGGCGGTGGCGATCAGGTCGTCGACGGTGGAGTAGAACACGCTGCCCTTCATTTGCACGCGGTCGCCGGTGCTGAACCAGCCGCGCCCGTCGTAGTTGGCGCCGAGCTCCAGCGTGCGGTCGGTCTCGGGGCGCAGCGCCGGGTTGGGCGCGAAGTTGAACAGACAGCCGGTGCAGCTCAGGTTCATATACGCTTCGCTCAGCGACGGCGCGCGGTAGGACTCGCCGACGCTGGCCCAGCCCTGCCATTGCGGCGTGAAGCGCAGCGCCGCCGTCAACTTGGGCGACAGGTGGCCCTGCCGCGCGTCCGGGCCGGCGCCGCCGTCGACGTGGGTGCTGTAGCGGTCGTAGCGCGCGGCCGGCGTGAGCAGCCAGGCGTCGCCCAGGCGCCATTCGTCCTGCACGAAGACGCCGGCCACCGTCTGCCGGCCGGGCGGCGTGACCGGATTGGGCTGGCCGCCGTTGCGCGCGTCCTGCTCGTCGCGGTAGCCGTCGATGCCGTAGCTGAGGCGGTGCCGGCCCCAGCGCGTGGTGCGCTGCACGCCGCCGCCCACGGTGCGGGTGAAGCTGCTGCTGGCGGCCAGGCTGAGGGCCGGGTTGGCCTCGGCGCTGGCGTCCAGCCGCGCGCGGTACAGCTGGGCGTTCAAGGTGGGCGCGCCGGCGACGTCGGTCTGCTCGATGCCGAGCGTGGTTTGCGACTGGTCGATGCGGTTGCGCTGCACCGGCACGGCGCCGGGTTGGCCGAGGGAGGCGTCGGACTGCGGGTTGTTCGGGCGCAGCGCGCTCTCCTGGTAGGCGCGGTGGCTCAGGGTCAGGCGCAGGTCCGGCCGCAGCGTGTAGCCAAGCTTGAGCAGGCCCTGGCCGGCGTGGCCGTCGTTCGGCGCCAGCTCGCCGCCGCCGCCCTGGCGGATCGCCCCCCAGTCGCGCCGGCCCAGCGCCAGCAGCGCGTCGAAGCCGCCCTGCCGCGTGTAGGCGCGGGCCTGCTGCGCGCGGCCTGCCTCGCCAAGGTCGCGGCCGAGGCGCGCGTCGGCGCCCCAGCTGCGGCCGGGCGCCAGCAGATCGCGTGCCGCCACGGTGTTCAGCGCCAGCACGCCGCCCAGGCCGCCGCTGCCGTACAAGGCGGAACTGGCGCCGCGCAGCACCTCGGCGCCGGACAACAGCCAGGGGTCGATGAAGATAGGCGCGCCCAAGCCCGAGGCGCTGTTCATGCGGGCGCCGTCGACCAGCAGCGTGACCTCCTTGCCGCTGTAGCCGCGCAGCGTGGGCTGGCGGCCGGCGCCGCGCGGGCCGCCGCCGAAGTCGACGTTGGGCAGGCTCCTGCAGCGCGTCGCCGATGCCGCGCGCCTGGCGCTCGGCGAAGGCGCCGGCGTCGATCTTGCTGACCGGCGCGGCGGCGTCCTTCAGCAACTGTGGCGTGCGCGTCGCGCTGACGACGATGGTCTCGACGGTGCCGGCGTCCTCGCCGGCGCGGGCCGGTGCGTGGCCGCCGCCCAGCGCGAGCGCCAGGGCGACGCCGCTGGCGAGCGGGTGGAGGCGCAAGGCGGCGCCCATCGCGGCGACGGAGTTGTTCTGTTCCATGGTGTATCCAATTCGGTTGTTTCAGTGATGACGGGCGCGCGCGGCTCGGCCGCAGGCGCGCAATCGGGCGCGGCGCCGGTGCGGCTGCCATGGCGCGTGCGGCGGCGTCAATCCTTCAAGTTGTGGCTGGGTTGTCGGTTAGGTCGGCGCGGACTCGCCTTGTGTGGCGGCCTGCGCGCGGGGGATGGATCAGCAGACGGCGGGAGGGGCGCGCGGGTTGGCGGCGGACCAGGAGAACAGCGGGGTCGGCGCGTGGTAGAACAGCGAGGGGAAAACGTCGTGGCCGCCCTGCACCGCGAACGGCGTCGGCAGGGCCGGCGGCGGCATGGCCGAGCCGGCGTGGCTCATGCAGAAGGGGCAGTGTTCGAGGTGGTGCAGCACCGAGTCGGACGAGCTCGGGCCGCCGTCGGGCGCGGCCTGGTCGACGGCGACCATCTTGCTGCCGGCCACAGAGCAAACCTCCACCAAGGTCGGCGCGCCGCGCAGCGCGGCCAGCGCATGGGATACCGAGGGGGCGAGCGCATTGAGCAGGAGCGCGAAACACGCGATCCAGATATGCAGCCGAGTACGCCTCAGGAATTTACTCATAATCAACATTATAACAAAGACATTTCCGCGCGTCATCTATTGTGTCGCGGAACTCCCCTGCCGGCTAGGGGCCCGGCGTCCGCCCCGCCCCGCCGTCGCACATCGACCAGTACTTGTCGTAGACATAGGCGGTGTTGATCAGGTAGCCGTAGTCGCGCACGCCGAGGCGGGTCATCCACACCGCCGCGCGCAGCGCGTTGCGGCTGATCAGGTGGCGCGGGAAGCTGCGGCTGCCCAGCACGCGCTTGCCGCGCGCCGCCGCGTTGCGCCGCATCTGGCGCACGGTGGCGGAGTCGAAGTAGTCCTCCCACTGGTACTTCAAGCCGGCCGGCGCCGCCACGTCGCAGGGCACGTGGCCGGGATAGGCCTGCCACGGCAGGGTCGCCAGGCCGTTGGGGAAGGCGCGCAGCCAGTCGATGTAGAAGCGGTGCTGCAGGTAGGGCTCGCACGGGTGGCGCAGGATGGTGGCGAGGAAGTCGGCGTCGAAGAACGGCAGCTGGAATTCGATGCGCTCGCTGTCGAGGTTCTCGAAGTGCTGCGCCAGGTGGCGGCGCTGGTCGTTCTGCAGCAGGAACAGGTGGAAGGCGCGGCCCGGATCGGCGCTGGCGATGGCGGCCAGCTCCTCCTCGGCGCCCTGGAAGGACAGCGCCGTCAAGGCCTCGCGCATGGCCGGCCGGACCACGCCGCTCGGCAGGCCGTTGTTGAACAGCCTGACCGCCTCGCGCCGGTCGCCGCGCCGCATCGCCTCCACGATCGGCCGGCTCAGGTAGACGTGGCCGAGCGCGACGCTGCCGCCGTCGCCGGACCAGATCAGTGCGGCGCTGCCGGCGCCGAAGCGCTCCGTCAGCCAGCGGGTCAGCGTGGCCTTGCGGTAGCCCTGGTCGATGTTGTCGGCGTTGGTGACCAGTTGGGCGTGGCGGGTGTTGAGCTTTTCCGCCACCAACGTGGCGAACACCTGGTCCTGGGTGTGGTCGGGCGCGAAGTTGACGGTGTGGAGCTCGCCGACGATCAGCGCCAGGCCGCCGACGATGGCGCGCGAGTCGAGCCCGCCGCTGAGGAAGCAGGTGGCGCTGGGGCTGCCGCGCTGGCGCCGCCGCAGCGCGTCCATGAAGGCGCCGTGGCACCGCTCGACGGCCAGCGCGCCGCCGTCCTCCAGGCTGCCGGCCTGCCAGTCCCAATAGTTGTGGTGGCTGACGGCGCCGTCCAGGCAGCGCGTCACCTCGGCGCCGGCCAGCATGCGGATGCCGCTGTAGCCGGTGCGCGTGCCGAGCGGGTAGCCGAAGGCGGCGATCTCGGTCACGCCGCGCACGTCGAAGGTCTTGTCGACCTGCGGCAGCGCCTCCAGCACCCGCAAGGCGGTGGAAAACACCACCACGTGCTCGTCGTGCCAGACGTACAGCGGGCGCACGCCGACCTTGTCGACGAACAGCAGCAACAGATGGCGCTCCTGCTCGTAGTGCACGCCGCAGAAGGTGCCGCGGCTTTGCGCCAGGGCGTCCCAGTTGCTGGCGCCGAGCTGGCGCTGCAGCAGGGCCAGGTCGCGCGCCCTGTTCCAATCCGGCGCCGACTCGCCCTCGCGCAGCAGCGGCTCGCCGGCGACGGCGTCGACGTTGCCGGCGGCGTCCCGCAGCAGGGCCGGTGCGGCGAAGGCGCCGACGTCGCCCTTGACCAGGAAGAAGGCGCCGCTGTCGACTTGCGCTATCTGTTCGCCCGGATGGCGCGAAACATGGCTGCGCAAATCGGCGCACAACTGCGGCGACAAGGGCTTGTGGCGGTCGAGACTAAACGCTCCGGCGAAAAATGACATGTGGCGGTTCCTTGATCCCTGATTGAATGATGGCGGCCTATTCGGCGTGGGCCTGTTGCGGCACGCCGGCCTTGCCGAACACGGCGCCGCCGATCTCCTGCAAGGTGGCGCGGTTCAGCGCCAACGCGCTGAGCAGATAGCTGGCGGCGCCGACCAGCACCTCGACGGCCAGCACGACGCGGCGGTCCGGGTAGGCGCGCAGCGCCAGTTGCACCGCCCAGACGGCGCCGAACATGGCGGCGCCGCACAGCATCGACGGCGCGACATGGCGGCTGACCTGGGCCAGCGTCAGGCCGACCACCGCCACCATGCGCCGCGTGTTGATCAGCAGGACCACCGGGTAGGCCAGCAGCCAGGCGTAGGCCACGCCGACCATGCCCCACTGCGTGCCCAGCCAGAAGGCCAGCGGCATGACGGCGCAGCCGACCAGCACGTTGTGCATGGCCACCTCGGGGCGGCCGACGGCGTCGGTCACGCTGGGCAGGAAGCCGACGATGGCGCGCAGCGGCATGACCAGGGCCAGCACCTGCAGCGGCATCACGGCGCCGCTCCAGCCCGGCCCGAGCAGCACGGCGACCAGCTCCGGCGCCACGCTGGCGATGCCCCACAGGACCGGGAAGGCGACGAAGCCGAGCATGCGCAGCACCTTCAACAGCTGGACGGCGATCAGGCTGCGGTCGTGCTGGTGGCGGGCGAAGGCGGGAAACGCCACCTGGTTGAGGATGGAGGAGACGCGCTGCACCGGCATCGAGGCCAGGTGCATCGCCACCGAGTACATGCCCAGCACCTCGCTGCCCAGCACGCGGCCGACGATGACCACGTCGATCTGGGTGAAGAACATCCACAGGAAGCGCGACACCGTCACCTTGCCGCCGAAGGACAGCAGTTTGCGCATGCCGCCGACGGCGAAGCTGGGCCAGTGGGGGAAAGGCGCGATGCTGTTGACCAGCACGGTGCGCCACACCGTGGCGCCGACGTTGCCCAGCACCAGGGCCCAGACGCCGTAGTGGCCCAGCGCCAGCAGCAGCGTGGCCACGCTGGTGAAGATGGCGGTGCTCAGGTCGATCAGCGAGCGCTTCTTGTAGTCGAGCCGGCGCTGCAGCAGCACCTCCGGCACCACCGCCAGCGGCGTGAAGAGGAACTGCACCGACAGCACGCGCAGCACCAGTTCGAGGCGGGGCTCGCCGTAGAACACCGCCATGGCCGGCGCCAGCAGGTTGAGCAGCAGGCACAGCGCCCAGTTCACCAGCAGGAAGATGCCGAAGGCCTGGCGCAGCTGGCGCGTGTCGACCTCGTGGGCCTGCACCAGCGCCGGCCCCAGGCCGACCTCGGCCACCATGTTCATGAAGACGATCAGCACCGAGGCCATGGCCAGCAGGCCGTAGTCGGCCGGCGCCAACAGGCGCATGATGAAGATGGTGATGCCCCAGGTGACCAGCTGGCCGCTGAACTTGGCGCCGGCGGTCCACTTCAGGCCGCGCAGGACGTCCGCCTTGAGACTCATGCGCGCTCCCGGCGCGCCGGCAAGGGCATGGCCAGCTGCTCGGCCGGCGCCGTCAGGTTGCGCGCCAGGCGCAGCAGGAAGGGCGCGGCGCGCCGGTCCCACGGCGTGAAGCGCGGCAGCTGGAACAGGTCCGGCGCGCCCTGGCTGGCGCCCCAGGCGGTGCTGACGGCGCCCTCGAAGCCGAGGTCGCGCGCGATGGCGACGTGTTCGGCGGTGTAGTCCTCGCCCGGCTTGCCGTTGGGGTAGGCCAGCAGGCGCACCGGCGCGCCCGTCAACGCCTCCAAGGCCAGCTTGCCCAGCTCGATCTCGGCGCGCGCCTGCATGGTCGGCAGGCGCGCCAGGATCGGATGGTTGACGGTGTGGGCGCCGATCTCCATGCCGGCGGCGTGCAGCTGGCGCAGCTGGGCCGAGCTCATCATCAGATCGTCGCGCAGTTGCAGGCCGCACAGGGCGATCAGCCAGTCGACCTGCTCCTGGCGCTGCGCCATCGGCAGGTACTTGAGCTTGCCGATCAGGGCGGCGATGCTGTCGCGCCGGTCCTGCGGCGTGGCGATGGCGTAGTCGGCCAGGCCCAGCGGCCTGGCGTCGATGCTGGCGCCGCGCGCGTTGCGCACCAATTCGATGATGCTGTCGTTCCACATGCGGCCGCCGTCGATGAAGCCGCTGGCGACGAAGAAGGTGGCCGGCAGCTGGTGCTTCTGCAGCAGCGGCAGCGCCACCTCGGCGTTGTCGGCGTAGCCGTCGTCGAAGGTGATGCAGGCGGCGCGCGCCGGCAGCGTGCCGGCGCGCAGGTGGCGCACGGCGTCGATCAGCGGCAGCACCTTGAAGCAGGACTTGAGCAGCACCAGTTGGCGGTCGAACTCGAGCTGCTCCATCTGCTCGGGGAACAGGGCGTCGCGCTGCGCCAGCACGCGGTGGTAGATCAGGATGGACAGGCCCTGCTGGCCGCCGCGCGCCAGCGGCGAGAGCAGCGCGCGGCCGAGCAGCGCGCCGGCCATGTGGCCCAGTCGCAGGCCGCTCATGAGCGTGTCCTTCGGAACAAGGCGAAGGCCGGGCCGCCGTCGCGGACCGCCGCGGGCAAAGGCGACGACTGCGGGGATGCTGGAGTGGTCATGGGGCTCGATTCGGGCAGGGGTAGAGTATCGGTGGCGGCGTCGTCGCCGAGCAGCTTGGCGTTTTCGGCGGCGATGGCGGCGCGGCTCTCGCGCTCGGCGATGGCGCGGGTGGCGGCCAGCGCCACCATCAGGTAGTAAGGCACGTCGAAGTAGGCCAGGCTGAGGAAGGCGCCGCCGACGGCGAAGCCGAGCAGGCTGACCTGCAGCATGCGGGCCGCGTTGCTGGCCCAGGCCAGCTGCGGCAGCGTGCGCGCCAGGCGCACGACGCGGCTGCCTTCGCGCCAACTCAGCGCGCCCAGCGTCAGATACAGCAGCAGGCCGACGAAGCCGTGCTCGCCGAGGATCTGGAAGTAGATGCTGTGGGCGGCGTGGACGTCCTCCGGCACCGGCGCGTACATGAGGAACACGCCGGGGTCGTAGATCTCGAAGCCGCCGCCGACCAGCGGCCGGTCCAGCGCCAGGTTGGTGGCCATGCGCCAGGCGTTGATGCGGCCCATGGCCGAGCCGTCCTCCTCGTAGGTCTTGATGGTGTCGATGCGCTCGTGCCACTGGCTCGGCATGCTCAGCACCAGGATCGGCATCACACACACCAACAGCACCCCGATGATGGCGCGGTTGTTACTCTTGGCCCAAAAGAACAGGATCATCGCCGCCATCGCCACCGCCGCGCCGCGCGAATAGGAGCCCAGCGAGGCCAGGGTGCACAGCAGCATGGCGCCCATCATGGCGTAGCGGCCGTACTTGTTCTTCAACAGCGACAGCAGGTAGTACATCAGCGGGATCACCATGATCAGCGCCAGCGCGAAGGCGTTGTTGTCGTCGATGAAGGTGCCGGCCGGGCCCCAGACGCGGTAGTTGCCGCCGCTGCGCAGCGTGAACAGGCCGCCCTTGACGCCGTAGTAGCCGATCGAAACGACGATGGTCCAGATCATCCACTCGATGTGGCGGCGCTCCCGCACCAGCATGAACATGACCAGGGTCATGCCGGTGATCTTCATCACCTTGACCCATTGCGTGCCGACCTGGTCGAAGTGGATGGCGAACAGCGAGCTGACGCACATCCAGAAGATGAACAGCATGAACACGGTCGACACCGGCGTGACCGGCACGCGGAAGCGCTCCTTGCTCATGACGATGCTGGCCATGCAGGTGGCGGCGATGATGGCGGCGAAGGGGAAGGAACGGGCGAAGCCCCAGCCCTGCGAGTGCGGGTTCATCACGCTGATCCACACCCACAGCACCATGCCGAACCAGGGCTTCTTGAACACATAGGGCAGGCTGCCGAACACCAGCAGCGTCACCAACAGATCCCTCATGGCGCCGCCCCGCCCGGCCGGGCCGCGTCGACCTTGCTGGAGACGTAGCGGAATTTGCCCGACTTCTCCGGCAGGATGCGCTCGACCTGCTCCAATTCGATGCTGACGCCGGCGCCGAGGCGGCGCCGCAGGCCCTGCTCGAGCAGCGCGCGCAGCGCCGGCGTCAGCGCTTCCTCCAGCACCAGTTGGACGCGGGTCAGTTGCAGGCTCTCCTGGACGATCTTGAAGGCCTTCACCTCCGGCTGGTCGCGCAGCACGTAGACCAGCGCCAGGCCGTGCATCACGGTGCCGTCGGCGGCGACCACGAAGTCGGTGCTGCGGCCCTGGATGTCGTTGAGCAGCGGCAGGCCCGGCCGCAGGCGCAGGGCTGGTCCGACAAGGTGCCGACGTCGCCGGTGCGGTAGCGGATGAAGGGGTAGTCGCCGCTGGCCAGGTGGGTGACGACGATCTCGCCGGACTGGCCGGCCGGCAGCGGCCGGCCGTCCGGCGCGATGATCTCGACGATGATGTCCTCGGCGGTCAGGTGCATGCCGCCCTCGGGACACTGGTGGGCGATGAAGCCGGCGTCGCGGCCGCCATAGCCGTTGGCCACCGGGCAGCCGAAGGCGGCGCTGATCTGCTCGCGCTGCTCGGCGTACAACAGCTCGGAGGTGACGAAGGCGACGCGGACGCCCAGGTCGTCCAGGCGCTGGCCACGGGCGGCGGCGTGGCGGGCGATGTGCGACAGCGCCGACGGGTAGCCGAACACCATGCGCGGCCGGCGCCGGCGGATGCTGGCGATGAAGCCGTCGAGCTTGGCCTCGGACATGTCGAAGGCCGGCAGCAGCTCGGTGCGCAGCACGGCGTCGCGCGCCGCGCGCACGCGGTCCTGCGCGCCCAGCTCGATCGGCGAGCCCCACACCACGATCTCGGGGTCGCCGATGTCGACCGCCCACCAGCGCGTGGCGCGCCACTTGGCGCCGACGTCGTGGCTGACCCGCTCCTTGCCGATGTAGAAGACCAGCGGCTCGCCGCTGGAGCCGCCGGTGTTGAAGCGGGCCAGCGGGCCGGCGTCGTCGGCGCGCAGGCGGGCCGACTGGCTGCGCATCACCGCCTTGTCGCTCAGCGGCAGGCGCGCCAGGTCGTCCAGGCTGCGCAGGTCGCGCTGCGGCTCGAAGCCCAGCGTGGCGAACAGCTCGCGGTAGTAAGGCACCTGGCTGGCGGCGCGCAGCAGCAGGCGGCGCAGGCGCTCGAGCTGTAGTTGGCGCAGCTGCTCCGGCGTGCAGTACTGGGTCTGCTCCAGCTGCCGGCGCACGCGCACGCTGCTGTGCCGCTTGAGCCGCTCGTGCAGCGGAAACAGCAGGCCGGACACCAGCCGGGTGTAGATGGTGCGGCGCGCCGGCGCCGGCAGGTGCGGGTGCAGGGGCGCGCTCATGACTTGGCCGCCAGCGTGCCGACCGGCGCGGCCAGCGCGTCGCGGTAGACCTGGGACAGCACCGGCTTGACGCTGGGCCAGCAGTACTGCTGCACCTGGTCGAGGCCGTTCTGGATCAAGCGTTCGGCCAGCGCCGGCTCGGCCGCCAGGCGCAGCACGGCGTCGGCCAGCGCGCGCGGATCGGCCGGCGGCACCAGCAGCGCGGTGCGTTCCGCCTCGACCATGAAGGAGACGCCGCCGACGTTGGTGCTGACGATGGGCACGCCGCTGGCCAGCGCCTCGAGCAGGCAGTTGGGCATGTTGTCGACCAGGCTGGGATTGAGCAGGACGCCGGCCTGGCGGTACAGCGCCGCCATTTGCGCGTGCTCGACGCGGCCGCTGAAGCGCACCGCGTGGGCCACGCCCAGCCCGGCCGCCAGCGCCTCCAGCTCGGCGCGCAGCGGGCCGCTGCCGGCGATGGTCAGGCGCGCCTCGGGCCGGACCGCCAATACAAGGGCGAAGGCGCGCAGCGCGCCGGCGTTGTCGTAGATCGCCTCCAGGTTGCGCGCCACCAGCAGGTGCAGACGGTTGACCGCCGTCCGCGACGGCACGGGCGCGCCGCGGAAGCGCGCCAGGTCGATGATGTTGGGGACCACCAGCGCCTGGTAGCCGCGCGCGCCGAACACCGCCGCCAGGTAGCCGGACGGGACGATCAGCGCCTGGGCGCGGTGCAGGGTCAGCGCCACCACGGCGGCCGAGCCGCGCAGGAAGGGTTCGGCCTCGCCGCCCCGGTAGTTGACCACCACCGCCGTGCCGCGCAGGCGGGCGATGCAGATGGCCGGCGCGGCGTACAGGTGCCAGGACCAGCCGGAGTTGGCCATCACATGGAACAGGTCGACCCGGCCGGCCGCGCGCCACAGGCGCAGCAGGTAGGGCAGCAGGCGGAACACGGCGCGCACGCCCTTCGAAGCGCGCGCTCCAGGCCGGCACATACGGCGCGTTGACCTGGATGGTTTCGACCTCCAGCCCGGCCGCCTGCAACAGCGCGGCCAGTTGCAGGGTTTGGTTGGCCATGCCGCCCGAGGGCGGCGGCAGCGGCCCGACCAGGCCGACGCGCAGGCCGTTCACGGCGCCACCGCCGCAGGCGACAGCGGCGCGTATACCGCCTGGTAGCGCGCCACGCTGGCGGCCCAGTTGCGCTCCGCCTCGACGAACACCCGGCCGCGCCGGCGCAGTTCCGGCCACTGGCCGGGGTTGTCCAGCAGCGCCAGCACCTGCTGCGCCAACGCGGCGGCGTCGCCGGCGGCGAACAGCAGGCCGGTGCGGCCGTGTTCGATCAACTCGCGGTGGCCGCCGACGTCGGAGGCCACCAGCAGGCGGCCCTGGGCCATCGCCTCGAGCGGCTTGAGCGGCGTGACCAGGTCGGTCAGGCGCATCTTCAGGCGCGGGTAGACCAGCACGTCGATCAAATCGTAGTAGCGCTTGACCTGCTCGTGCGGCACGCGGCCGGTGAACACCACCTGCCCGGCCAGGCCCAGCTCCCGGGCCTGCGCCTTCAGCGCCGACTCCTGCGGGCCGCCGCCGACCAGCAGCACGCGGATGTCCGGACGGGCGCGCAGCAGCGCCGGCAGCGCCTGCAGCAGCAGCGCCAGGCCCTCGTAGGAATAGAAGGAGCCGATGAAGCCGAGCACCGTCTTGCCGTCCAGGCCGAGGCTGGCGGCCAGCGCCTGGTCGGCCGTGCCGGCGACGGCGAAGTCGCCCAGGTCGACCGCGTTGGGGATCACCGACACCTTGGCGCTGGCGATGCCACGGCCGACGATCTCGGCGCGCAGGCCCTCGCAGATGGTGGTGGCGGCCTGCGCCCGTTTCAGCGCCCAGGTCTCCATGGCGCGGGTCAGGCGGTAGCGCAGGCCCCATTCGCTGCTGGTGCCGTGGTCGACGGCGGCGTCCTCCCAAAAGCCGCGCACCTCGTACACCACCGGGATGCCGAGGCGGCGGCCGACCAGCAGCGCCGCCACCGCGTTCAGCGCCGGCGAATGGGCGTGCAGGATGTCCGGCTTGACCTCGCGGGCGACCCGCAGCAGGCTGCCGACCAGGCCCGTGATGACGGCCAGTTGGCGCAGCACCGGCAGGCGCGCCAGCCAGCCGCGCGGCGGCGCGGTGCGGTGGAAGCCGAGGCCCTCGACCAGCTCGTACTCGTGCGGCGAGACGCCCTGCTTGGCGCCGGTGACGTGGTGGGTGTCCCAGCCCCGGGCGCGCTGGCCGAGCAGGATGGAGCGGCTGCGGAAGGTGTAGCCGCTGTGCAGCGGGATCGAATGGTCGAGCACGTGCAGGATGCGCAGCGGCGCGCGCGCCGTGGTGCCGACGGCGGCGGTGGTATGGGCGTTCATGCCGCCGCCTCCTTGCGCAGGAAGGCCTCGAACATCAGCAGGCTCCAGATCGGCGCGCTGTAGTCGCGCCGGCCGGACTCGTGGTGCTCGACCATCTCGCTCAGGTAGGCGCGGTTGAAGATGCCGGCGTCGGCCAGCACCGGGCCGAGCAGCGCGCTGCGCATGCGCTCGCGCAGCGGGCCACGGAACCAGGCCGCCAGCGGCACCGAGAAGCCCATTTTTTTGCGGTACAGGATCTCCTGCGGCAGGTGCGCCTCAAGGCTCTTCTTGAACACATACTTGCCCTCGCCGCCGTGCAGCTTCATCTCCGGCGGCAGGCCGGAGACCCATTCGACCAGCTTGTGGTCGAGCAGCGGCACGCGCACCTCGAGCGCGTGGGCCATGCTGGCGCGGTCCACCTTGGTCAGGATGTCGCCCGGCAGATAGGTCTTCAGATCGAGGTACTGCAACAGCGACAGCGGGCCCTGGGTCGGCGAGCGGCGCGCGTGGGCCTGCATCACCTCGACGGCGCGGTAGCCCTGCAGCTTCTGTTGGAAGGGCTTGCTGAACAACTGGGCGCGCATCTGGTCGCTCATCAGCGAGACGCCGTGGAAATAGGCCTCCACCAGGCCGCGCGCCAAGCCTTCGAAGGTGGTCTTGGCGCGGAACACGCGCGGTGCCCAGTCGGCCTTCGGATAGTATTTCCCCAAGGTGCCGAACACCGAGCGGCGCAGCGCCAGCGGAATGCGGCCGCGCACCGCCTGCTCGGCCATGGCATAGCGGTAGCGCCGGTAGCCGGCGAAGTTCTCGTCGCCGCCGTCGCCCGACAGCGCCACCGTGACGCGGCGCCGCGCCAGCTGGCAGACCCGGTAGGTGGGAATCGCCGAGCTGTCGGCGAAGGGCTCGTCGTACAGGTCGGCCAGGGTGTCGAGCAGGCCGTAGTCGTCGGTGTCGACGGTGTCGGCGTGGTGGGCGGTGCGGTACAACTGGGCCACCTGGGCGGCGTGGGCCGACTCGTCGAAGGCCTTGTCGTTGAAGGCGATCGAGCAGGTGTTGACGGGTTGGTCGCTGAGGCCGGCCATCATCGCCACGATGGCGCTGGAGTCGACGCCGCCGGACAGGAAGGCGCCCAGCGGCACTTCGGCCACCAGGCGGATGCGCACCGCCTCGCGCAGGCGCTCGATCAACTCGCCCTGGGCGTCGCGCGCGGTCATGCCGTGGTGCGGCTTGAACGGCACGTCCCAGTAGCGGTGCGGCTGGGCCAGCGGCGCGCCGACCTGCTGCAGCAGCGTGTGGCCGGGCGCCAGCTTGAGCGCGCCCTGGTAGATGGTGCGCGGCTCGGGCACGTAGCCGAAGGCGAAGTATTCCTCGACGGCGCAGGGGTCGATGGCGCGCGGCAGGCCGGGCAGGCTGCGTAGCGCCTTCAGCTCGGAGCTGAAGGCCAGCATACCGTCCGGCAGCATGGCGTAGAACAGCGGCTTGACGCCGAGCCGGTCGCGCGCCAGGAACAGCTGGCGCTTGTTGCGGTCCCACAGGCCGAAGGCGAACATGCCACGGAAGCGGTCGACGCAGGCGGCGCCCCACTCTTCCCAGGCGTGGACGATGACCTCGGTGTCGCAGCGCGTGCGGAAGACGTGGCCCAGGCCCTGCAGCTCGGCCATCAGCTCCTGGTAGTTGTAGATCTCGCCGTTGTAGCAGACCATGACGCTGCCGTCCTCGTTGCCCATCGGTTGCAGGCCGCTGCTCAAGTCGATCACCGACAGGCGGCGGTGGCCGAAGCCCAGGCCCGGCTCGACGTAGACGTTGCCCTCGTCCGGGCCGCGATGGTGCTGCGTCTCGTTCATCCGGCGCAGCAGCGCCGGGTCGATGCTGCGGCTGCCACGGGTGTCCAGTATGCCTACTATTCCGCACATGATTCGATTCCTTTTTTCTTCTCGGCCGGGTCGGCGGCGGCAACGGCCGCGACGTCGGTATGAGCTTCAACGCGACGCAGTTGATCGTAGAGTTGCTGGTAGGCGGAGACCATCGCGCCCATGCTGTAGTGGCGCAGCACGCGCTCGCGGCCGGCGGCGCCGTGCGCGGCCGCCAGCTCGGGCGCCAGCGCGTAGCGTTGCAGCGCGGCCGCCATGGCGATCGGGTCGCCGGCCGGCACCAGCGCGCCGGTGACACCCTCCTCCACCACCTCGGGGATGCCGCCGACCCGGGTGCCGACCACTGCCAGGCCGCAGGCCATCGCCTCCAGCGCGGCGCCGGGCGTGCCCTCGGCCAAAGATGAGATGGCGAACAGGTCGAAGCCGCGCAACAGCGCCGGCACGTCGGTGCGCGCGCCGGGCAGCCAGACCACGTCGGCCAGGCCGGCGGCGTCGACGCGGCCGCGCAGCGCCGCCAGCAGCGGGCCGTCGCCGACGATGGCCAGGCGCAGCCGGGGCGCCAGTTCCGGCGCGCGCTGGCGCAGCAGCACGAAGGCGGCCAGCAGGCCGAAATGGTCCTTGATGTCCTGGATGCGGCCGACCGTGCCGATGACGATGCAGTCGGCGTCGAACTGGCGCAGCACCGGCTCGTCGGCGGCAACGGCCCGGGAGCGGAAGCGCTCGGTGTCGATGCCGTTGGCCAGCAGGCGGCTGCGCGCCGGCCGCACGCCGATCACCTGGCGGCTCCAAGCCAGCATGGCGGCCGAGTTGGCGTAGCAGCAGTGGTAGAACGGCCGCATCAGGCGGCGCAGGAAGTTGTGCTTGCGGTTGCTGCCGTCCAGGTCGCCCAGCTCGCGGCCGTGGGCGCCGTTGACGCGCACCGGCACGCCGGCCAGCAGCGCCACCGGGGCGTACTCGATGGCCGACAGGTTGTAGCTGTGGAACACGGCCGGGCGCAGCCGCCGCAGCAAACGCCACAGATGCAAGTGGGTGGCCGGCGACAGGCCGGGCCGCTTGTGCAGCGCGTGCAGGCCGACGCCGGGCCGGGTGATCCTTTGCGCGAAGGCCGGGCTGTAGTCGCTCAAGCAGATCACCGCGTGGCGGTAGCTGGCCGCCGGCATGCGGTTGATGCGTTCGACCAGCAGCGTCTCCATGCCACCGCAGTCGAAACGGTAGATCAGGTGCACCACCAGCGGCACGGCGGGCATGTCGGACTGCGTCATCGTGGCTCCTTGCTGAGGGCGAAGGTGGTAGCGGGCGAAGCCGCTTTGGCGCCGGGAGAATCGCGCGCGGCGGCCGGCGCGGCCGGTGCCTCAGCCAGCAGGGCCAGCAATGGCGCCAGCTTGGCGCTCCAGCCGTAGTCGGCCTCGACGCGGGCGCGGGCGGCGCGGCCCAGCCCCGCCTGGGGATGGGCCAGCGCCTGGCAGACGGCGCTGGCGAAGGCCGCCGCGTCGCTCGCCAACAGCAATTCGCTGCCCGGCGTCGCGGCGATGCCTTCCAGCGCCTGCGGCGTGACGACCACGGTGCGCGCCATCGCCATCGCCTCGAGGACACTTGTTCTGGATGCCGCGCGCCACCCGCAACGGCGCCACCGCCAGCTCGGCGTGCTGCAGGTAGGGCCGCACGTCGGGCACGGTGCCGCTGACGCTGACGCCGTCCAGCCTGGCCAGCGCCAGCACGGCCGGCGTCGGCCGCGCACCGACGATGTGGAAGCGCACCGCCGGCTGTTCGCGCCGCACCAGCGGCAGGATCTCGCGGGCGAACCATTCGACCGCGTCGACGTTGGGCCAGTAGTCCATGGCGCCGGTGAACACCACGGCGCGCTGGCCGGGCGGATACGGGTTGACGCTGTCGAGCTGGGGCGCGAAGTAGACCGTGTCGACGCCGTTGTTGAAGTGGCCGATGTGGCCGGCGCTCTCCGGCGCCAGCCGGGCGAACAGCGCGGCCTCCTCGCGCGAGACGAACAGGGCGGCGTCGCTGCGCGCCGCCACGGCGCGCTCGTAGCGCAGCAGGCGGCTGGCCTCGTAGCGGTACAAGCGGCTGGCCGGCCAGCGCTTCTTCTCGGCGTACTGGCGCCATTTGTCGGAGTCGACGTCGCAGAAGTCGACCACGCTGCGCAGGCCGGGCGCCTGCGGCACGTACTGCGCCATCGCCGCCGAGAACACCACCACGCGGCCGATGCTGCGCTCGGCCATGGTGGCGGCGACCCAGGCGCGCATCCGGCTGTCGCTGTAGAAGTCGAGCGACAGGGCGCGATTGGCCAGCAGCGCGCGCAGGCTGCGCAGGCGGCCGCGCAGCGGCGACAGCGGCAGGAAGTTGGCCGAGGCGCACAGCGCGCGCACCTGCGGCACGTGCTGCCAGTCGTCGGCGTCGTCGATGAAGGTGCCCAGGTGGACGCGGTAATGCTGCGTCAACTGGCGCAGCAGGTGGTAGGAGCGGATCTTGTCGCCCTTGTTCGGGGGGTACGGCATGCGGTGCACCAGCAACAGCAACTCGTCCATCTGCGTCATCCCAGGCCCTTGACGATAAACGGGCCGATAAAGTTCGCCACCGCCAGCGGCAGGCGGCGCCAGACCTTGATCATCAACTGGTACTTCGGATTCAGTGGGTTGACATCCGGCAGCGCGCGCGCGGCGTGCAGCTGGTAGGCGTAGGCCAGCGGCGTGGCCTCGAAGCCCCAGTTGTGCTTGAAGTCGTAGGCGCCGGTGCCGCGCTTGCTGCGGCCGAAGTCGAACACGCGGCAGCCGCGCGCGGCGGCGGCCTGCATCAAATTCCAGTACATGAAGTCGTTGCCGGCCACCTCGCGCGCCAGCGGCATGCCGCCGCCGTAGTAGGGCAGCACCTCGTCGCGGAAGAAGAAGCTGAGCACGCCGCCGACCAGCTCGTCGCCGCGCAGGATGCTGCGCACCTCGCAGTCGTCGCCGAACACCTGTTTGAGCAGGGCGAAATAGCGCTTGGGGAAGACCGGCGTGCCGAGCCGGTGCACGCTGTTGGCGTAGGCGGTGAAGAAGCGCTCGACGTCCTGCTCGACCACGCCCGTCAAGCCGCACTTGATGCCCTTGCGGACCATGGCGCGCTGCTTGCGCGGGATGGCGTTCAGGTTCGCCTCGTCGTCGGCGACGATGGCCTTGCGGAAGGTGAAGTACAAGTCGCTACCGTGCCAGTCGGCGCCGGCGCGCGGCGCCGGGTTCAGATGGCGGTATTCGAGGTGGCCGGCGCCCAATTCCCTGGCCAGCCGCTGGGCGGCCTGGTCGAGCATGGCGCGGGCCGGCTCGGACAGCGCGGCCACGCCGCCGTAGACGCAGAACGGCAGCGCCACCAGGGCGTGGCCGAACAGCCGGCTCTTCATCTGCGCCAGCGGCAGCACGCCCTGGATCTGGCCGTCCTGCTCGACGTAGTAGAACCAGGTGCGGTGGCCGAAGGCCTGTTCGATCACCTGCTGCCAGCCGGCGCGGTGGAAAAAGGTCGCCTCGGGGCAGCGCTGCACGAAGGCGTCCCAGCGGGCCTGGTCGCCCGGCTGCATCAGCTGCAGGTGCAGGCGGCCGGCGCCGGCGCTCGGCGCGGCGTCGAGGCGGTCGGCCGGCGCGGCTATCATCATGTTCATGCCTTCTCCAAAAAAATGCGGTCCATCCGGTCCCAGGCGAAATCGCGCGTCAGCGCGCGGATCCGGCCCTCCATGCGTGCAATGTTGACGTAGTGGCGGAAGCGCGTTTTGACGCCGGCGAGATGTTGGCGCGGTTGTCCGGTGTCGAGCTCCCAGGGATGGAAGTAGAAGATCGCCGCCTGGCCGTCGTGCCGGTTGACGCGGCGCATCAGCCGGCGCGACAGCGCGTAGGGCAGCAGGCGGAAATAGCCGCCGCCGCCGACCGGAAGGTTGCGATTGAGCAACCTCACGGTGCTGATCGGCACCTCCAGCAGGCCGTCCGGGCCGTTCGGCCGGAAGGCGAAACGGGGCGCCTGCGGCATGCCGTAGTGGTCGTGGCTGATCGGGTAGATGCTCGAGCTGTAGCGGTAGCCGGCCGCCTGCAGCTCGTCGAGCGCCCACAGGTTGGCGGCGCCGATCGAAAAGCTGGGGGCGCGGTAGCCGAGCACGGGCCGGCCGGCGATGTCCTCGAGGATGGCCTTGCTGCGGCGCACGTCGTCGCCGAAGGCGGCGCGGTCCTGGTCGCTGGCGCGCAGGTGGGCGTAGCCGTGGCTGGCCAGCTCGTGGCCGGCCGCCACGATGCGGCGCACCATGGCCGGGTAGCGCTCGGCGATCCAGCCCAGGGTGAAGAAGGTGGCGCTGGCGCCGCCCTGCTCCAGGATGGCCAGGATGCGCTCGATGTTGGCCTCGACCCGGCACTCGCGCTGCGGCCAGCTGGCCGGCGTGATGAAGGGGGCGAAGGCCGACACCTGGAAGTAGTCCTCGACGTCGATGGTCATGGCGTTGCGGATGCGGGCCGGCGCGCCGGCCAGCCGCAAACCGGCCCGGCCGGCGCCGGATTCAAACGACTCAGGCGCCATGACCGCCTCCACGGCGCCGCTCCAGCCAGTCGAGCAGGATGGCGGCGATGCGCACGGCGGCCTGGCCGTCCCAGTAGCGCGGCTGGCGGCCGCGCTTGCCGCCGTCGGCCAGCAGGGCGGCGTGCAGCGCCAGGATGCGCGCCGGGTCGGTGCCGGCGATGGTGTTGGTGCCCTGCTCGACGGTGATCGGCCGCTCGGTGTTCTCGCGCAGCGTGATGCAAGGCACGCCGAGCGCCGTGGTCTCCTCCTGGATGCCGCCGGAGTCGGTCAGCACGAGGCGGGCGTCCTTCATCAGGCCGAGCATCTCCAGGTAGCCCAGCGGCGGCAGCGGCAGGATGGCGGCGGCGTCGAGCCGGCCGCCCAGGCCGAAGCGCTCGATGGCGGCGCGGGTGCGCGGGTGCACGGGGAACATCAGCGGCGTGGTGGCGCCGATCCGCAGCGCCGTGTCGAGCAGCGCGGCCAGCGTTTCGGGCTGGTCGACGTTGCTGGGGCGGTGCAGCGTCAGCACGCCGTAGCCGCCCGGGCCGGCGCCGAAGCCGGGCCGGCCGTGCTGCGCGGCCAGGCTGGCGGCCGGCACGGCGCGCGGCAGGTTGTGCAGCAGCGTGTCGATCATCACGTTGCCGACGAAGTGGATGCGCCCGGCGGCGACGCCCTCGGCGCGCAGGTTGTCGAAGGCGCCCTCCTCGGTGGTGAACAGCAGGTCGGACAGCTGGTCGGTCAGCACCCGGTTGATCTCCTCGGGCATGGCGCGGTCGCCGCTGCGCAGGCCGGCCTCGACGTGGACCACGGCGATGCCCTTCTTGGCCGCCACCAGGGCGCAGGCCAGGGTCGAGTTGACGTCGCCCACCACCAGCAGGGCGTCGGGCGCGTACTGGTCGATCACCTTCTCGACGCGCAGCATCACCTCGGCGGTCTGCGCGGCGTGGCTGCCGGAGCCGACCTCCAGGTTGTCGTCCGGCGCCGGGATGCCGAGCGCCTCGAAGTACTGGCTGTTCATCGCCACGTCGTAGTGCTGGCCGGTGTGCAGCAGGCGCGCCTCGACGGCCGGCGCGTGCGCCTTGAGCGCGGTCAGGATGGGCGCGATCTTCATGAAGTTGGGCCGGGCGCCGACCACGCAGAGGATGCGCAGCGGCGGGTGCTGGGTTGCGGTCATGGTGTCACTCCAGATTGTCGACGGATACATTGGCCACGGCCTGGCCGCGGACGATCTTTTTCAGTACGCTGAGCACCGAGCCGAGCGTCTTCTCGACCCGCAGGATGCGCTCGTCGAGCAGTGCCGGGTACTGGTTGGAGAAGATCGCCGTCTCGCCCTCGTCGAGAGCGACGGCGGCGATGCCCTCGGGCTGGACCGGCTGGCCGAACTCCTGCTCGATGTCCTGCACCACGATCTGCACCTCGGCCGCCGTGAAGTGGCGGATCTCCTCGAGGAAGCCCATCAGCAGCAGGCGGTCGCACAGGTGGTTGGTCTTGCGCGGGATGCCGCCGCTATAGGCGTAGATGGCGGCCTGGGCGTCGGCGGTGAAGGACAGCTTGTCGTCCTGCCAGCCGACGGTGCACAGGCGGTGCTCGACGTAGGACTGGGTGTCGGCCTGGTCCATCGGCCCCAGGTGGTAGCTGGCGATGACGCGCTGGCGCAGCTGCTGCATGTCCTGCCGATGCAGGGTGACGCGGAACTCGGGCTGGCCGAGCAGGAAGGTCTGCAGCAGCGACTCGCTGTCGGTCTGGAAGTTCGACAGCATGCGCAGCTCCTCGACCACCCGCGGCGTCAGGTTCTGCGCCTCGTCGATGACCAGCAGGGCGCGCTTGCCCTGGGCGCCGCAGCCGCGCAGGAAGGTCTCCAGCCGGGCCAGGATCACCGGCTTGCTGGCGCCGTCCTCGCAGGGTAGGCCGAAGCAGCTGGCCACCATCTTCAGGGTGTCGTCGCAGTTGAGCTGGGTGTTGACGATGTGGGCGACGACGAAGCCGTCCGACTCGATCTGCTGGAACAGGGTGCGCACCAGCGTGGTCTTGCCGGCGCCGATCTCGCCAGTGACGACGATGAAGCCCTCGCCCTGCGACAGGCCGTACTCGAGGTAGGCCATGGCGCGCGTGTGGCCCTTGCTGCCGAAGAAGAAGTGGGGGTCGGGACGCAGGCTGAAGGGGCTTTCCGCTGAGTCCGTAGTATGTCTCGTACATCGCTGGTGCGCTCCGCTTATAACTTCAGTGAGATCGAGAGCGCCACGGCGTTCTCGGTGTAGGCGCCGCCGCCCGACAGGCCGTCGCCGTGCACGCGGCGCAGCTCGAGGTTGCCGCTCAGGCGGGGCTGGAACTGGCGGTTGAGCTGCAGGCGCAGGCTGCGCTGGCGGCTGCCCAGGCCGGTCGAGAGCGAACGGGTGTTGCTCAGGTCGGCGCTGAGGGTGGCGCCGAAGCGCGACGAGGGGTGCCAGTTGAGCGCCACGCTGGCGCCGCGCTGGCGGGTGTCGTCGTTGAGGGTTTCGCTGCTGCTGCCGAGCAGCGCGCTGTCGCTCTGCCGCGCCGACAGGGCGCTGCGCCGCGTGTCGTACACGCTGAGCATGGTGATGGTGCGCGCCGTGTTCAGGCCCACCGAGGCCTGCAACTGCTTCTGCAGGCTGTAGCGGTTGCTGAAGTAGTTGACGCTGGTGGCCAGCGAGCGCGGCAGGCTGTTGGCGCGGATGTAGGCCTCGACGGCCTGGGCGCGCAGCAGCGGGTCGCTGATGGTGGCCGTCAGCAGCCGGTTCAGCAGGTCGGCCGTGTTGACGGCGGCCGGCAGCAGGAACTGCGAGCGGCTGGTGGTGACCGAGTCGTCGTAGTGGGCGCTCCACACGGTGTTGCGGCTGCGGTGCTGCAGCGCCAGGCTGTTGCTGGCGCCGTAGTAGCGCCGGCCGTGGCTCAGCTGCAGGCTGCTGCGCAGGGTCGGCGCCCAGCGCAGGCCGGTGGTCCAGGAGCGGCCCTGGCTGACGCCGCCCAGGCCGAAGTCCATCTTGTCGTAGCCGGCGCCGAGGCTCAGGTTCAGGCTCGGGCCGACGCCGTAGCCGAGCGAGCCGTTGGCGGCGCTGCTGCTCGAGTCGGGCGCCACGCTGTCGTGCTGGCGCTGCTTGCTCAGCTGCAGGCCCCAGCCCAGGCTGCGGAAGGCCGGCCCGCTGGCCAGGCTGGCGAACAGCTGGTCCGACTGGCTGCGGCCGAAGGCGGCGTTGTTGGAGTCGACCTGGTCGCGCCTGTAGCGCAGCTCCAGCTCGGCGCCGGCGCCCAGGCGGCGGCGCAGATAGGGGCTGACGCTGAGGGTGCGCACCTCGTTGCGGTTGAGCGTGCTGTAGCCGCTGTCGCTGGGCTTGGGGCCGAAGGCCGAGGTGCTCTGCTGGCTGATCGAGGCCGCGCTGTCGAGGAACAGCCAGTCCTCCAGCAGGCGGGCCTTGGCGCTGGCCTGCAACTGGCTCTGGTGGCGCTGGCTGTTGGCGTCGTCGCCGCCGCCGGTGTAGAAGCGCAGCTGGTAGGCCAGCTTCAGGTTCAGCCGCGCGGTCTGCTCGCTCAGGCTGAAGCCGGGCGCGACCTCCACCACCACGCGGCCGTGGGCGCGCCCGGGCGGCGCCATGTTGGCGTTGTCGGTGGCGCTGGCGCGCAGCTCGACGGCCGGGCTGAACACCAGTTCGGCGCGGCTGGCCGGCGCGAACAGCAGCGCCAGCACGGCCGCCAGCAGGCGCCGCCGCGGCGCGCCGCCCGCCGGCGCTCTACCCATAGTGGTAGTCATAGGTTTCGGTGCCGGCGAAGTCGCGGCTCTTGTTGTAGATCAGGCTGACGTTGTCGCAGCCCTCGAGGCGGCGCAGGCCATCCATCACGGCGTGCTGGGTGGTGCGCTGCGACTCGACCACCATCACGATCTGGCCCATGTGGCCGGCCAGCACGCGCGCCTCGCTGGTCAACAGCAGCGGCGGCGAGTCGAAGATGACGATGCGGTCGGGGTAGCGCTGGGCGATCTCCAGCACCAGCGCTTTCATGCTCTGGCTGGCCAGCAGCTCGGTGGCGCGCAGGTTGGCGGTGCCGGCCGGCAGGATGCTGAGGGTGTTGACGTTGGTGCGCAACATCACGTCGGCCAGGTCCAGGCTGTCGTCGAGCAGCAGGTCCATCAGGCCCGGTTGCGGCGGCAGGCCGAGCGCCTTCAGCACCGAGGGGCGGGCCACGTCGGCGTCGATCAACAGCACGGTGTGGTCGAGCTCCATGGCGATGCTCATCGCCAGGTTGATCGAGCAGTAGGTCTTGCCCTCGCCGGCCAGCGCGCTGGTGATCATCACCAGGTTGCTGGGCAGCACGGCCGTGCCGCCGGGGAAGGCCTTCTTCAGGATCGGCCGCTTGATGACGCGGAAGTCCTCGACCAGCAGGGTGCGCCCGCCGGCCACGGTGATCAGGCCGCGCTCCTGCATGCGCGCCAGGTCCAGTTCGACCTCGCGGGTGCGCCGTGGCGGCGTGCCCGGTGCGCTTGGCGCCGGCGTCGCGCCCGGCGGCGGCACGGCGGTGGCCGTGGCCGTGGCCGTGGCGGCGCCGTGGCCGCGCTGCCCGCCGCGCGCCGGGCCGGCGCCGGCCGAACTGTCGGCGGCGCGCGCCTGGGCCGGCGCCCTTTCCTGTCGGCCGTGCTCGATCCGTCCCGCCGCTTTCTCGATAATGCTCATGCTGTCCTCACACTGCTGCGTTGGTTCGGCTACAAGGATGGGCGGAGGATGGCCAGGCCGATCACTCCGCAATAGGTGCTCACCAGCGAGAGCACCGCCAGCCCGAAGGCGTACAGGCGGCGGCGCCGCTTGACCGTCTCGGCCTGGGTCCAGTTCATGTTCACGCTGCCCAGCACCGGCAGGCCGCTCACTTCGCGCAGGCTGTGCTGGCTGAGGAAGGTCGGCCGGATCTGGCTCATCAACAGCGCGCCGCCGACGCCGGCCACCAGCGCCGCCGCCAGCACCATCGCGTACAGGCGCGGCCGGTTCGGCCCGGCCGGCGTCAAGGGCACGCTGGGCGGGTCGATGACGCGGAAGCTCATCATGTCGGTGGCCGAGCTCAGGTCGCCCGACAGCTTGGCCGCCTCGCGCCGGTTGACCAGCTTCTCGTAGTTCTCCTTGTTGACCTGGTAGTCGCGGTTGAGCTGGGCCAGCTGGGCCTCGACCTCGGGCGCCGCCGTGCTCTGCGACTGCAGCCGCGCCAGGCGCGTGCTGTACTCGGCCACGCGCGCCTTCAGGCCGGCCATGCGCGCCTCCTCCACCGACAGGGCGACGTTCATCTGCTGCAGCATCGGGCTGTAGCTGGCGCCGGGGTCGGTGACGCGGGTCTTCTTGGCCTCCTCGCGCTTGTTCGCCTCGAGCTGGCCGATCAGGCGCTTGGCCGAGACGATGTCCGGGTGGTTCTCGGTGTACTGCAGGCGCAGGCCGTCGAGGTTCTTGTTGATGGCCGAGATGCGCGCGTCGAGCTCGGGATTGACCAGCGCGGGCTCGGCGGCGGCGCCGCCGACCGGGACCGGGTCCTCGCCGGCGATCTGGCGCTTGATGGCGTTGCGCGACATCTCCGCCTCGGTGTACTCCAGCTTGGCCTGGCTCAGGTGGTCGGTCAGCTCGGCCAGCTTGCTCGAATAGTCGCTGCCTTGGCGCGGCAGCAGGCCCATGTTGCGGATCTTGAAGTCCTTCAGCGTGTTCTCGCCGGCGGCCAGCTTCTCCTCGTAGTTCTTGATCTGCTCGTCGATGAACTGCACCGCCTTCTCCGAGTCCTGCTTCTTGCCGCCGAAGCTGCCCTCGACGAAGATGGTCAGCAGCGACTGCACCACGTCCTTGCCCAGCTTGGGCTTGGGATTGTTGTAGGAGATCGTGTAGATGTCGTCGCGCTCGGTGCCGCCGACCTTGATCTGCGCCATCAGCTCGTCGGCCAGGCGCTCGTGCTCGTTGGAGCTCTTGGCCTGCACGTCGAGGTCGACCATGCGCATGACGCGCTCGACGTTGGGCCGGCTGATCAGGGTGCGGCGCATGAACATCACCTGCTGCTCGACGTTGGGCAGGGTGGTCATGCCGGCCATCAGCGGCTTGAGGATGCTCTGCGTGTCGACGTACACCCGCGCCGAGGCCTGGTAGTCGGCCGGCAGGCGGTACACATAGACGCCGCCGGCAATGCCGACGAGCCAACTGATCGCCACCGCGTACCAGCGGTACTTGGCGATGGCCTTCAAAAAGGCCAGCAACATCGCTATCAATTCAGCCATCGCTTCAAAGTCACCAAAGTAGGGTTGGGGCATCCCGAGCGAGGCCCGCGAACGTTGTTTAAATAGCATTTCAAGATGCCTATAATACCTGAACCAGGCAAGATATGTTGTTATAAATTTATTTCAAAACTAACATCGAATAGCCGCCCGGCCCGGGCGTGGGCAGGGTCCGCCGACGCGCCGCCGGCCTGCCGCCGGCCTTTCCGCCAGGTCCGCGCGGCGCCGCCGCAGGCGAAAAAAAATTCATTTTCAACAACGGTCGAAAGCAGCCGTTGTGGTATAAAATAAACATGTAAAAAAGAAAACACTGCATGCTTCCTATGCATGTTTTGCTTCCAACTGAGAGGAAACGCCATGAGGTTTGTGCAATCGAGAACGTCCTGGGCGCGCCGCGCCGCCCCGCTGCTGCTGCTGGCGTTGAGCGCCTGCTCGAGCCTGCGCCAGGGCCCGGCCGCGCCGCCCGAGGCCGCCGTGGTCGCCAGCGAGTACCGCATCGGTCCCGGCGACAACATCAACATCATGGTCTGGCACAACCCCGAGGTGTCGATGACGGTGCCGGTGCGGCCCGACGGCATGATCACCACGCCGCTGGTCGAGGAGCCTCGAGGCCAGCGGCAAGACCTCGACCCAGTTGGCGCGCGACATCGAGAAGAAGCTGGCCAAGTTCCTGCAGGAGCCGATGGTGACGGTGATCGTCACCGGCTTCGTCGGCATCTACTCGGAGCAGATCCGCGTCATCGGCCAGGCGGCGCGGCCGCAGGCGCTGCCGTACCGGCGCGACATGTCGCTGATGGACGTGCTGATCGCCGTCGGCGGCGTCACCGAGTTCGCCGCCGGCAACCGTGCCAGCATCATCCGCACCATCGACGGCAAGCAGCACAAGCTGGCGGTGCGCTTGAGCGACCTGATCCGCGAAGGCGACATCTCGGCCAACCTGCCGATGCGCCCGGGCGACGTGCTGGTGATACCGGAGAGCTTCTTCTGATGCGGGTTGCCTTGGGGAAGTGTCGGAAAACTTTACACTTCCACCCGGCGGCTTGCACGATGCACTCGAGACGTCCGGCGCCGCCGCCGCTAAGCCCTTGATTTCACAACCGTGGCGCGGCGGCGTGACTTGCATGGCGCACATATTGCTTCGCAACACAACACCAAGCGACGGCCGCGGCCGTTCGCGCGCCGTCATATTCTCAGGAGTGAAATGGTTATGCATGAATCGTCCGACCAGCAGCAAGCGCCCGAGCCGGCCGGCACTCCCGCGCTGAGCCCGGCCGGCCAAGCGCGCCGGCGCCTGGCCACGGCCGGCGTGGCCGCCTCCGGCGTGCTGCTCACCGTCGCCAGCCAGCCCGGCATGGCCTGCGACATCTGCCGTTCGCCGTCGGGCTTCCTGTCCGGCGCGCTGCAGAGCCAGCAGGCGCAAAAGACGGTCTGCTCGGGCCGCTCGCCGAGCTACTGGAAGCGCAGCTCGAACTGGCCCAACCACCTCGCCAAGACCACCAAGTTCAGCGCCCTCTTCCCCTGCAACAGCGCGTTCGGCAGCTACAAGAACGCGACCTTGCAGCAGATGTTGTCCGGCCAGTCCTTCGACAACCAAAAGATCGGCCAGTACCTGGTGGCCGCCCACCTGAACGTGCTGGCCAAGCTGAGCAGCTTCCAGAACCTGCCGATGCTGCAAAACATCTGGAAGGAATTCCAGGCCAGGGGCTACTACGCGCCGGTGGCCGGCAAACGTTGGTACGCCTATGACATCGCCTTCTACCTGTCGGGAACCATGTCTTGAGGCCGGCGCCGCCGGCCGCAGCGGTCCCGTGTGGCGCATGAGCGCCGGCCAGCTGGCGGCCAGCCGCCACTGGGACGGCGAGTTCGTGGTCTACAACAACCTGTCGGGCGACACCCACCTGCTCGGCGCCGACGCCATGCTGGTGCTGCGCCGGCTGCAACAGGGCGAGGCCGACACGGCCGCCCTGCTGGCCGCGCTGCACGAGGGCGCCGAGGCGCCGGCGGCGGCGCGCGCCGCGCTGGCCGCCGAGCTCGAGGCCATGCTCGACGACCTGCGCCGCCTGGCGCTGATCGACACGGCGCCATGCTGACGGTGGCCGCGCTCAGTCCGGCCGAGCTGGCCGGGCGCCTGGCCGGTGACGGCCTGCACCTGCGCACCGCCGGCTTCAGCGTCTGCCTGCGCAGCCGCATCGGCAGCGTGGCGCGCGGCATCGGCCTGCTGTACACCGACTACCCGCTGCTGGCGGCCGACGACTTCGCCGACTTCCGCCTCAGCCTGGAACGGCCGGCCGGCGCGCGCCGCTGGTTCAAGCCGCAGGTGCGCCTGCTGTACGACGGCGCCTCGCTGTTCCAGCCGCTGCCGCTGGCGCAGGCCTTCCCGATGTTCGAATGGGGCTTGAACTGGTGCGTCTCGAGCCGCGCCCACGAGTACCTCATCGTCCACGCCGCCGTGGTGGAAAAGCACGGCCGCGCGGCGATCCTGCCGGCGCCGCCCGGCTCGGGCAAGAGCACGCTGTGCGCCGCCCTGGTCGGCCGCGGCGGCTGGCGCCTGCTGTCCGACGAGC
Source organism: Rugamonas sp. DEMB1 (assembly GCF_029834475.1). GTDB lineage: Bacteria > Pseudomonadota > Gammaproteobacteria > Burkholderiales > Burkholderiaceae_D > Rugamonas > Rugamonas rubra. Next base: position 3,475,496 of record NZ_CP122407.1, read on the forward strand.
TGACCCTGGTCCGCCTGGCCGACGGCGCGCTGGTGCCGCTGCCGCGCCCGGTGAGCCTGAAGAACGGCTCGATCGCGGTGATCCGCGACTACCTCGGCGACGCCGTGCTGAGCCCGGCGGTGCGCGACACCGTCAAGGGCACGGTGGCGCACCTGAAGGCGCCGGCCGACAGCGTGGCGCGCGCCGCCGAGACGGCCCGTCCCGCCTGGCTGGTGTTCCCGCAATACCGCGCCGGCGCCGCCGCCCGCCTGGACCCGCTGAGCCGGGCGCAGAGCTTCATGCGCGTGGCCGGCAACAGCTTCAACTACAGCCTGCTGGGCCGGCGCGGCTTCGACGCGCTCGGCCGCGTGGTCGAGGCCAGCGCCGGCTACGCCCTGGAATACGGCCGGCTCGACGACGCCCTGGCGCTGTTCGAGCGCCTGGCCGGCCAGCAATCGGCCGAGCGCGCCGCATGAGGCCGGCGCCACTGGTCCTGCGCGCCATGCGCCAGCCGGAATGGTGCGTCGGCCTGGACGGCGGCGACTGGGACCTGCTGCTGCGCCAGGCCGGCGCCGCCCACCTGCTGGCCGGCCTGGCCGCCATGCTGGCCGAGCGCCGGCTGCTCGAACAGGTGCCGCGGCGGCCGCGCGCCCACCTGCTGTGGGCGCAGGCGCTGGCCGAGCGCCACGCCCAGGCGGTGCGGTGGGAGGTGCGCGAGATCGCCCGCGCCCTCGACGGCCTGGGCCTGCCGCTGATCCTGCTCAAGGGCGCCGCCTACGCCCTGGCCGGCCTGCCCAACGGGCGCGGCCGGCTGTTCTCCGACATCGACATCCTGGTGCCGAAGGAAAACCTGGACGAGGTCGAGGCGGCGCTGATGCTGCACGGCTGGGTGGCCCAGCACCACGACGCCTACGACCAGCGCTACTACCGCGAGTGGATGCACGAGCTGCCGCCGATGCAGCACGCGCGGCGGCAGAGCTTCATCGACGTGCACCACGCCATCCTGCCGCCGACCGCCGCCGCGCGGCCCGATCCGGCGCTGCTGCGCGCGGCGGCGCCCCCGCTGCCGGGCCGGCCCGGGCTGCGCACGCTGGCGCCGCTCGACCTGGTGCTGCACAGCGCCACCCACCTGTTCTACGACAGTGAATTGAGCCACGGCCTGCGCGACCTGGTCGACATCCACCGCCTGCTATTGCAATACGGCGCCGAGGCCGGCTTCTACCAGCGCCTGGCCGAGCGGGCCGCCCGCCTGCAACTGCAACGGCCGCTGTTCTACGCCCTGCGTTACAGCGCGCGGCTGCTGCACACGCCGGTGCCGGCCCACCTGCGCGAGGCCGGCGCCGCCGCCGCGCCGGGCCGCTGGCGGCTGGCGCTGATGGACGCCTTGTTTTGCCGCGCCCTGCTGCCGCGCCACGCCAGCTGCGACGACGCCGGCAGCGCCACCGCCCGCTTCCTGCTCTACGTGCGCGGCAACTGGCTGCGCATGCCGCCGCTGCTGCTGGCGCGCCACCTGCTGCACAAGGCCCTGCTGTCGCGGAAAGCCGACGCCGCCGCGCAGCAGGCCTGAACGGCGCGGCCGGCCAAGCGAGCCGCCATCCCGAGTTCCAGAAAGAAAACCAGCCCCGGCGCAGCGACGCGCGGGGGCTGGTTCAACAGCGCCGCTCGACCAGCCGGCCCAAGCGGCTCAGGACTTGGCTTTGCCGGCCCGACGCGCCATGATCAGGCCGATCATGCCGATGCCGATCAGCGCCAGCGGGCCTGGTTCCGGCACTGCACGGTTGAAGTCGGTGTTGCCGGACTCGGAATTGATCGCCACTATGGTCGTGCCGGCGCAGGTGGGGCCGGTGTTGCAGGCGATGCCCTGGGTGGTGTTGTTGAACGAGCTGAAGGCCAACGAGTAGAACGGCGTCGGCGAGGTGAAGAACAGCGCGCCGGCGGCGGTCAGGGCGAAGTTGCTGTTGATGTTCTGGAAGGCGCCGCCCAGCGCGTTCAGGCCGGCCTGGCCGGCGACCACGGAGCTGACCGTGCCAAGCTTGACCTGGGTGCCGTTGGTGGTGACGACCGGCGCGGCTGCCAGCGTGGAGTTGCTGTAGCTGTTGTCGTTGCCGGCGTCGGCCCACAGGTCGAGCGCGATGCTGGTCACGCCGCAGCTCACGCCCGGGCTGAGCAGGCCGCTGCAGGTGAAGGTCTGCACGAAGGTCGCATACAGGCCGTAGTCGAAGCCGATGCGCGAGATCGTCGTCGGCACGTTGCCGTTGCCCGTGCTGACGAAGGCGTTGTACTGGATGTAGCCGGTGCCGGTGTAGCTGGTGCCACCGTTGTACACCAGCCGGGCGCTGGAGCTGCCCGACATCGTATCGGCCTGGAAGGTCTGGCCGGCGACGGACAGGCCGTTGCTGTTCGGATTGACCGAAAACGACGGTATGGCGGACGCATAAGGCGCTGCCAAGGCGCCGGCGCACAGCAGTGCGGCGGCGCTTGCGGTGCGCAGGCGTTTGAATTGAATATGCATAGTTACTCTCCAAGAATGATCATCGACTACTGCTGAATGTGTTCCCAAACCCTTTTTTTTCGCACCCAACGGTACAGGTATTGCTGGCCACACAAGACATAAAGCAACATGCGTGCCTGCCACTTTCGTTTTGATATAAATCAACGAGTTGCAATTGCTTAAACTCTACACGGGCGGCACGGTGCCGGAAGTGTGTAAAGAATTCCGACACTGCCACTCGTCACATTTCGGCCGCCTGGCGCGCCGGGTGATGGCGCAGCGGGGAACGGTGTCGCGGGCGATACCCCGCGGCTGTTGAAGCGGCCGAGGGCCCGCGAATACAACGGCGGCGAAGTGGAGAACGGCGCGCCGGCCACGCCCGGGGCGAAGTTGGGCGTGGAGTTGATGTTCCCGACGGCGCCCCCGCCGGGAGGCAGGGAAATTTTCCTGTTGCTCGGTGTTTATCGTTGCTACCGAAGGCAGGCACGGTTAAACTTGCTCCACCTTACATGCATGGCCGTTAAGATTATCTTGTTCGCCACGCACCGGGCAGCGGGTTGCTAAGCCCCGCAGCGCCGCGCCGGGCCAATCGACAGCATTCCGACACACGCCGGATAGTTCCACCCCGGCCGCCAGCACGGCCGGCGCGACAGCCGGCCGAAGCCGACAGCGGCGGCCGCCACCTCAACCTGAAAGGGGCAGAACATGCCAAGTCCAGCCTTGCTGCAAACGGTATTGCGAGAAATGATCACCCGCGAGCGCAGCCCGCGCACGCCGGAGCCGGACCTGGTGATGGACGATCCCGACAACGTCGCCGCCTATGTCGAGGCGGGCCGCGAGGACGCCGTCATGGCGCCCGTCTACCTGTTCCACGGCGCCAACATCTGCGAGGTGATCCGCCCCGGCGACACGGTGCTCGACCTGGCCTGCGGCCCGGCCAACCAGTTGGCGCTGGTGGCGCGGCTCAACCCGGACGTCAACTTCATCGGCCTCGACCTGTCCGAGCCGATGCTGGAACAGGCGCGCGAACTGATCGCCAGCAAGGGCCTGCGCAACGTCAGCTTCCGCCACGGCGACATCACCGACCTGTCGATGTTCGGCCCGGACTCGGTCGACGCGGTGGTGTCGACCATGGCGCTGCACCACCTGCCCAGCGTGGCCGCGCTGGGCCGCACCTATGCCGAGGTGGCGCGCATCCTCAAGCCGGGCGGCGGCATCTACATGGTCGACTTCGGCCATCTGAAGGCGCAGGCCAGCATCGACTACTTCGGCAACCAGTACGCCGACCGCCAGCCGGCGCTGTTCACGCTGGATTATTTGAACTCGCTGCACGCCGCCTTCTATCCGGACGACATCGCCAGCGCGGCGCGGCCGTTGGCCGGCCAGGCGCGCGTCTACAAGACCTTCGGCCTGCCCTTCATGGTGGCGCTGAAAAGTTCGCCCCGGCGCGGCCACGACGCCGCGCTGGAGTCGCGCCTGGAGGGTTTGAAAAAGGGGCTGCCGGAATGGCACAAGACCGACCTGGCCGACCTGATCCGCCACTTCCGCATGGGCGGCATGCGCTGCGCGCCGCTCGGCAACGCGCCGGCGTAGCATGCCGGCCCGGCCGGCGCCCGGCCGGCCGCGCTAGGGAATCAGCAACTGCGCCAGCGGCTTGCGCACCGAGCGCGCCGGCGCCGCCTTGCCGGCGCCCAGCCGGCCCATGAACACCGGGTGGCCGGGGCCGGCAAAGAGCAGCGCGGCGGCCTGCCGTTCCAGCCCGGCGGCCAGGCCGTACAGCGCCTCGACGCGGGTGAAGCGGCGCCGCTCGCACACGTAGCGTGAGAAGATCAACGGCGTCAGCTCGGGCTGCAGGCGCAGGTCGAGCAGCTCGGCGGTCAGCCAGAAGCGCTGCACGGCGCGGCCGGCGGCGACGTAGTCGTCAATGCTCTCGGCCGGCGCGGCCGCCTCCAGCACGAAGTGGGCGGCGCAGGCCAGGCCGGGCAGGAAGTCCATCTGCAGGCGCGGCGCCCAGGTGCCCATCAGCGCGTTGACGCGCGCCAGGCGGCGCCAACTGACCATCGCCCACTTCATCAGCACCAGGGTGGCGGCGTCGACGCCGAGCGCCTGCGCCGGCACGCGGTCCGGGCTGAGCCGGTGTTCCCAGTCGATGATGCGATGGTGCACCTCGTAGGCCTCGGGCATGGTCAGGCGCAGCCTGGCGTTGTTGTACATCAGCCGCGCGGCGGCCAGGCGCTGGCCGAAGCCCTCCAGCCAGCGCACCGTGTAGCGGCCCTGCAGCGCGGCGGCCAGCGCGGCCTTCTGCGGCGCGCTCAACGGCCGGCTGCTGAGCGGGCGGCGCTGCACGCTGCGCGTCTCGATGCAGCCGATCAGCGGATCGGCCGCCAGGCCGGGCGCGGCGGCGAAGCGCACGTCGAACAGCAGCAGCGTCGGGTCGGCCGGGTCGAGCGGCCGGCGCGCCGCCTCGGCGCGCAGGCCGTGGCCGCTGGCGGCGATGGCGATGGTCTCGAGCAGCGCGCCGAAGGCCAGCTGGCTGGGGTGGCCGTCGAGGTCGTAGACGGTGTCGGCGCTGGTGTCGCGGGCGTGCACCACCATGTGGTCGGGCGCGACGATCTGGAAGCGGTGCGACTGCACGTTGTCGCCGCTGGGCGCCCAGCGCGCCAGTTCGAGGATCTGTTCAATGGTGGCGCGCGTCGTCATGTCTTTCCCAATGCCTTCAAATACATCCGTTTACCGATGGCGATGGCCAGGCGCTGCAGCGGATTGCTGCTGCCGCCGGGGCGCCAGGTGTGCACCAGCTTGCCGCGGTAGGCGTCGAACTGCATGCCGTGCGGCGCCGCCCGCACCTTGCCGCGGCCCAGCAGGATCTTCATCGCCTCGGCCGCCGCCAGGCCGGCGCACAGCTGGCAGGCCATGATGGTCGACGGGCCGCGCCGCTCGGCCAGGTTGACCGCCGCCGGCACCACCAGGTAGGGCCGGTGCAGGCCGGCCGGCGCCAGGCCGACCAGGAAGCGGATCGCCTTGTCGTCCTCGCCCAGCTCGCCCCATTGGAAGTACTGCTCGAAGGTGGTGTGGCCGGGCAGGAAGTTGAGCAGCGCCGTGCCGATGCCCAGCGGCGCCGCCGTGCTGGCCGGGATGGCCAGCTCGGCGCAGCGGGCGAAGGTCTTCTGCCGCACGTCGAAGGCGAAGAAGTCGTAGCTGTCGAGGTAGTAGTCGACGCCGGCCAGGAAGCGCTCCAGGTTGGCCTCGTTGACGCCCTGCCCGAAGACCTCGATGTCGGCCTCGGGGTTGATGTCGCGGATCATGCGCGCCACCACCTCGACCTTGGGCTGGCCCAGGCTGGACATGGTGGCGCCCACCTGGCGGTTGAAGTTGGGCAGGTCGAAGGTGTCGAAGTCGGCGATGTGGAAGGCGCCCACGCCGAGCCGCGCCAGGGTCACCGCGTGCACGCTGCCGACCCCGCCCATGCCGCCGATGGCGACGCGCTTGCCGCGCAGCCTGGCCTGCTCGTCGGCCGTGAGCCAGCCGATGTTGCGCGAGAACGCCTGCTGGTAGTCGAAGGCGGCCGCCATCTCAGCGGTTTTCGCGCAGGCGGGCGATCAGGCCCTTTTCCTCGCGCGGCGAGTAGAACAGCGGATAGAACGAGCGGTTGCCGGCCGCCGCGTGCGGGTTGCCGCCGTAGCGGTTGATCTGCTCGGTGACGTAGGCGTAGCTGAGCCACAGCAGGTAGGCCGGCGCGTTGACGCGCGGATTGGTCTTCGGCTCGCCCAGGCTGGTGAAGCCGAGCTTGTTCTCGTAGAAGGCGCGGTGGCGCGGGTTGACCTCGATGAACAGGTCGGTGCAGCCGTGGATGTCGCGCGCCATCAGCGTCGACAGGTGGAACAGCGCGGCCATCGGCTCCTTCGAGCGCACCCGCGGGTCGAAGGCGAACTTGGTGATCTCGCACAGCTTGCGGCCGGGCTGGCGGTAGGGCGCGATCTCGTCGCGGAAGATCTCGTCGGCCAGCAGGCCGAGCGGCGAGTCGATGCCCAAGGTCAGCGTGCCGACCGCGTCGCCCTTGTCGGTGGCGGTCAGGGTGATGCGGTTCGGGTCCTCGGCCAGGGTGTGGCTGCCGGCATAGCCGCGCCAGGCGTACATGCGGTTGATCAGCAGGCTGGCCTTGTTGCGGCCCTCGACGGTGTCGGCCATGCGCAGGCCGAAGGCGCGGTTGTTGGTGACCAGGTCGACCACGCCGGCCTCGCCGGCCTCGCCGGCGGCGGCGGCGTCGGCCCCGGCGGCCTCGGCCGGGCGCTGGTCAACGGTATTGTTTGCATGCTTCGTGTGTGTCATTGGGGCCTCCTGGGATGACGGAAGGCGCAAGCGCGTTGCAGCTTGCACGTTGCCATAATATACACTTATTCGATGCGTATTATTAGCAATTTTGAATTTTCCTCGGCCGCCCGGGCGCCGCGTCGCCTCAGCGCAACGCCAGCAGGCGCCGGGTGATGTCGCCCTCCTCCTGGCGGCCGAAGAAATACGGGTACAGCGAGCGGCCGTCGCCGTCGCGCGGCGCGGCGCCGCCCAGCAGGGCGATCTGCTGCTCCATGTAGTCCAGGCTCAGGCGCAGCAAATAGGCGGTGGCGTTGACGCGCGGGTTGTAGCGGCTCTCGGCCACCTGCTCGAAGCCCAGCATGTCCTGGTAGTAGCGGCGGTGGCGCGGGTTGACCTCGACGAAGGCGTCGGTGCACAGGTGGACCTTGCGGGCATACAGGAACAGGATGTGGAACAGCGAGGCCAGCGCCAGCTTCGGATGGGGCACCGGGTCTATCGCCAGCTTGGTCACCTCGCAGACCCGGGCGCCGCCGCGCCGGTAGGCGTCGATCTCGGCCTTGAACACGGCGTCGGCCTGGATGCCGGCGGCCGAGTCGGCGGTCAGGCTGACGGTGCCGAACAGGCGCCCCTCGCCGGAGGCGGCCAGGGTGACGCGCTGCGGCGCCGCCTCCAGCCGGGCCTGCTCGCCGTAGCCGCGCCACCGGTATTTCTTGTCGATCAGCTGGCTCGACGACAGGCGCGCCGCGTCCAGGTCGGCCAGGTGGATGCCGAACGTGGGCGCGCCCTGCGCCGGCCGGGCGCCGCCCGGCAGCCAGGTGACGTCCTGGATGATGGGCGAGCCGTATTGCTCGGCGCCGGCATCGGGCGCGGGGTGTGGGGTGACGCGGGTATCCATCCGACAGGTCCTTGTGGCGTGCGGCGGGGCGGGGAGCGCGGCGCCGCGCGCCCGGAAAATGTCGGGCGCACGGCATAGTAACGTGACACATTGTTGACGCGCCGCACGATACGAACCCGGCCGCGCGGCGCGGCGCCGCTACAACTGCTTCAACAGGGCGCGGGCCTGCTCGGCCTGGGGGAAGTTTTTCCCACCGGCCAACAACTGTTCGAATTCCTTGCGCGCGGCGGCCTTCTCGCCGGCGCGCATCAGGCCGCTGGCCAGGTGGAAGCGGATCTCGCTCGCCTGGGCGGCGGCCTGGGCGGCGCGGCGCAGCAGCGGCAGGCCACGCGCCGTGTCGCCCTGCTCGACCAGCAGCCAGCCCAGCGTGTCGAGCACGCCGGGGTTGTCCGGCGCCGCCTTGAGCGCCAGCTCGGCGGTGGCCAGCGCGCGCCCGTCCTTGTTCTGGAAGTAGGCCCAGGCCAGGTTGTTGAGCGCGCCGGGATTGCCCGGCGTCTGCTTGAGCACGGCCTCGAGCTGCTCGACGGCGGCCGGGTAGCGCGCCTCGCGCAGGTAGTTCTCCGCCAGGTAGACGCGCAGCACGCCGCCGTCCTGGCCGGCGCCTATCCAGCCGAGCACGCGCTGCTCGGCCGCCTTGGCCTGGCCGGCCTGGATCATCGCGTCGGCCAGCTTGACCTTCAGCGTCACCTCGGCGCTCAAGGCCTGCGCCTTCTCGTAGGCGGCCAGCGCCGGCGCCGCCTTGCGCTGCTGGATCAGGAAGTCGCCCTCGAGCATGTAGCCGACCGGTTGCGCCGGGCGCTTGCGCTGGATGCGCTTGGCCAGGGCCAGCGCCTCGTCGAAGCGGCCGCGGCGCTGGGCCAGTTCGGCCAGCGCCAGGTCGGCTTCGACGAAGTCCGGTTCGAGCGCCAGCGCCCGCTTCAGGCTGTCGCCGGCGGCCGCCTCGTTGTTGGCGCGCAGATAGGCGCTGGCCAGGCGGAACTGCGCCACCGGCGACTTCGGATCGGCCTTGGTCAGCTTGTGGTAGGTCTCGACGGCGTCGACCACGGCGTCGTTGGCCAACTGGGCCTGGCCGAGCAGGTCGAGCACCTCGGGCTTGGCCGGGTTGGCCGCCTGCAGCGCGCGCGCCAGGGTCAGCGCCTTGGCCTTCTGCTCGCTGCGCAGGTATTGCGCGCCGAGCAGGACGGCCGGCGCCACCGCGTCCGGATGGGCGGCGCGGGCCTGCTCGAGCCAGTCGGTCGCCTCGGCCGTCCGGCCGGCCGTGTTGGCCAGGCCGGACAAGGCCGCCATGGCGTCGCCGCTGTCCTTGTGCTGCGCCAGGTAGGCCAGCAGGCGCGCCTTGGCGGCGGCCGGCTTGCCCTCCTTGACGTCGAGGTTGGCCAGGTTGGCCAGCGCCAGGTAGTAGCTCGGCTGCAGCCGCAGCGCCAGCTCGAAGGCGGCGCGCGCCGCCGCCAGGTCGCCCCGGCCCCACTGCGCCACGCCGGCCAGCAGCGCCGGCTCGGCCGCCTGCGGCTGCGCCTTGGCCAACTGCCGGGCGGCGGCCAGCGCCGCGTCGTACTGCTTGAGCGCGATCTGGCTGCGCACCAGCGCGCCGCCGGCCGCCAGCGACTTGGCGTCGAGCTTGGCGGCGGCGGCCAGCTCGCGCAGGCCGGCCGCCTGGTCGCCCTTGCCCAGCTCGCTCAAGCCCAGCGCGGTGCGCACGCTGGCCTCGGCCGGCGCGCGCGCGCTGGCCTGCTGGAAGAAGTCGCTGGCCTTGTTGAAGTCGCGCACCTGCATGTACGACTCGCCGGCCAGGGCCAGCAGCTGCGGGTCGACCTCGGGCAGCTTGATGACCGGCGCCAGCACCGCCAGCGCGTCGGGCTGCTGGCCGCCGCGCAGCAGGGTCGAGGCCAGCAGCTTGCGGGCGTACTGGTTGTCCGGGTTGGCCCGCACGTATTTTCTCAGGTGCTGCTCCGCCTGGGCCAGCGCGCCTAGCTGGTACTGCACGGCGCCGGCCAGCAACAGGGTCGGCATGTGCTCGGGCGCCAGCTTGAGCGCCTGCTGCAGCGGCTCCAGCGCGGCGCCCGGGTTGCCCTCGGTGAAATCGAGCAGGGCCTGCGTGTAGGTGACGACGATACTGCTCGGCGACACCTTGCGCAGCAGCGCCAGCCGTTGGCGGGCGGCGTCGAAACGGTGCGCCTCGATGTCCAGGTAGGCCTTCTGCAAATGCGCCTGCACGTGGTTCGGGCTGAGCGCGATGACCCTGTCGTAGGCGGCGTCGGCGGCGGCGAACTTCAGCTCGGCGCGCTCGACGTCGCCCATGAACAGCCAGGCGTCGACGCTGCGCGGGTTGGCCGCCACAGCGCGCTGCGCCAGCGCCCGGCTGGCGGCCAGGTCGTGCCGCGCGTTGGCCAGGCGGGCCAGGCCGACCAGCCACTCGGGCGACTCGGGCTGCAGCTTGAGGGCGGCGCGGAACTCGGCCTCGGCCAGTTCCGGCTTGTCGAGGCCGAGGTAGGCTTGGCCGCGCCGGCTCAGCAGCGCCGGCCCGGCCTTGGCGGCGCCGGCCTCGGTCTCCTGCAGCAGCTGCTGGTACTTGCCCTGCGCCAGCAGCGCCTGGCTCAGCAGCGGCAGCGGGTCGCGTCCGCCCAGCGCCAGCGCCATCGCCTTGCGCACCTCGTTCTCGGCCGACACCGGTTCCTCGCCCTCGAGCTGCAACTGGGCCAGGAACAGGCGCGCCTCGACGTCGGCGGGGTTCAACTGCAGCGCGTTCTTGAGCTGGATGACGGCGGACTTGCGCTCGCCCTGCTGCTGGAACTGGCGCGCCTGGGCCAACAACTCGGGCGCGCTGGGCGCCTGGCTGCAGCCGGCGACGCTGGCGCACAACAGGATGGCGCCGAACAGGGCGCTGTGGCGGGGACGGGTGGCGCGGGACTTCGACATCGTGGCTCCTCTGGGCAAGACCGGAACTGCCGCGCATTGTTGCTGGCAGGCGAAAATTTGTCGTTGATGGCCGCCTGGGCGATGGATTGCCATCCGCCAGGCGCATGCGTATATTACAATAATTACATCATTTGCTTGTCAAAAATATCTCACGGAGACACCATGCCCGCCACCGCCACCGCCCCCGTCTACGGCGACTATCCGCGCAACGAGATGCACCCCTACCTGCCGGCCGGCGCGCGCCGCGTGCTCGACGTCGGCTGCCACACCGGCGCCTTCGGCCGCTCGCTCAAGCGGCTCGGCGTGGCCGAGGTGTGGGGCGTCGAGATGAACGCCGCGGCCGCCGCCAGCGCCGCCGCCCACCTCGACCGCGTGCTGGTCGGCGCCTTTTCGGCCGAGCTGGTGCCGGACGGCCACTTCGACGCCATCTTCTTCAACGACGTGCTCGAACACATGAGCGATCCGGGCGCGGCGCTGCGCGCCGCCGTGGCCAAGCTCAAGCCGGGCGGCAAGGTGGTCGCCTCGATCCCCAACCTGCGCCACATCGACAACCTCGAGCACATCCTGCTCGACAAGGACTTCCGCTACGAGGCCAACGGCGTGCGCGACCTGACCCACCTGCGCTTCTTCACCCGCAAGAGCATTCCCCGCCTGTTCGAGCAGAACGGCTACACCGTCGAGCAGCTGGCCGGCATCAACGAGAGCTGGTGGACGCCGCAACTGTGGCGCCGCCTGGCCTTCCGCCTGTTCCCCGGCTACCTGGCCGACACCCGCTTCATCCAGTACGCGGTGGTGGCGGCGCCCGGCGCGCCGGCCTGAGCTGCCGGCGGCGGCGGCGGCGGCCGGCATGCCGCTCAGGCCGGCCGCCGCCAGCGCGCCAGCCGCGCGCGCAGCGCGGCGCGGGGGTCGGCCAACAATTGGCTGAGCAGGAAGGGCGCGCGGCACATCAGTTGGCGCAACCACCAGGGGCTGCGCAGGCGCGCCGGCGGCGCGCCGAAGCGGCGCCATTGCGCGTCCCAGAAGCCGGCCACCACGGCCTCGCACTTGGCCGCCTCGCCGGCCGCGCGCAGGCTGGCGATCTCCACCAGCGACTGCGCCAGCAGGTGGCGGAACAGGCCGCGCCGGCGCGCCGCCGGGGTGTGCTCGCGCCAGAACAGCCAGGCGTTGCGCGCGCTCAGGTACAGCGCCAGCTCGCTGTACTGGCGCACCGGCCGGCTGGCGTGCCAGGCGCGCGCCTGCTGGCAGTAGGCGGCGGCCATGCCGTGGGCGGCGATGCGGGCGCTCAGCTCGTTGTCCTCGTAGTAGGCGAAGTAGCGCTCGTCGAGCAGGCCGATGCCGGCCAGCGCCTCGCAGCGCAGCATCAACGCGGTGCCGGGCAACATGGCCGGCAGGCCGGGCGGGCGCGGCGCCGTCGGCGCCGAGGGCCGCACCGAGCAGTGCCGGCCCCAGTCCAGCCAGGCCGCCACCATCTGCGGCTTCTCGCGCGCCTCGAGGCAGTAGATCAGCGGCGACAGCGCGGCCAGCCCCGGCTCGGCGCGCAGCTGGCGCAGCATGGCGGCGATCGCCGCGCCGTCGATCTCGCAGTCGTTGTTGAGCATCAGCACGGCCTCGTGGCCGCGCGCCAGCGCCAGCCGCAGGCCGTGGTTCTGGCCGGCGGCGAAGCCGGCGTTGCGCGGCAGCCGCAGCAGCTCGACGGCGGGGAAGCGCGCCGCCAGCTCGGCGCGCGGGTCGTCGCGCGAGCCGTTGTCGATCACCAGCACCTGCCAGGGCAGCTCGTCGGCCTCGTCCAGCCGTTGCGCCTCGAGCGCCGCCAGGCAGGCCAGCGTGTCGGCCAGGCCGTTCCAGTTGAGGATGCTGATCAACAGCGGCGCGCGGGCCATCATGGCGCCGCCCCCGCCAGCTCGGCGCGCCAGTCGGCCAGCACGCGCTCGAGCGCGAAGCGGGCCTGGCCGCCGACGCGCGGCCGCCCGCCCTGCTGCCAGCGGCGCAGCGTGGCGGCGTAGCCGTCGGCGGCGCCGAGCCAATTCAGGCCGCGCTCGCCGGCCGAGCGCAGCGCCGGCCAGCGCCAGAAGACGCTGTCGGCCAGCGCGCGCACGCGCGGCACGGCGATCAGCTGGCCGGCGCCGTTGAGCACCTCGGCCGCCGCGCCGATGCCGTGCGCCAGCACCGGCGTGCCCACCGCGTTGCTCTCGGCCAGCACCAGGCCGAAGGTCTCCGGGTAGACGTAGTTCGGGTAGAAGGCGCACAGCGCGCCGCGCAGGTGCCGCATCAGCTCGTGGTGCGGGATGGCGCCCAGGTTGACCACGCCGGGCTGGGCGTCCAGGGTGGCGCTGCGGTAGCCGGGGTTGGCCAGGTACAGGCGCAGCGCGGGATCGCGCTTGTGCAGGTGGCGGAACAGGTGCAGCGTGTAGTCCAGGCCCTTGTGCGGCGAGGAGAAGAAGGCCAGCTTGTTGGGGTCGTAGTCGGCCGCCGCGCCGCCCTGCCCGGCCGCGCCGTCGACGTCGACCGGGTTGTAGATGCGCACCACGCGCGGCCGCGCCGCCTCGGGCAGCGCGGCCAGCAGCTGGCGCACCTGCCCGGCGTGGAAGTCGGACACGCAGACCAGCGCCACGCCGGCCGCCGCCAGCCGCGCGGCGTGGGCCAGCAGCTTGTCGCCGCGGCCGCTGCCGGGGCCGCACAGGTCGTGCAGCCACAGCCAGACGCGCGCCTGCGGATAGCGCTGGCGCTGCGCCAGCGCGGCGGCCGGCTCGCGCAGCACCACCACGTGGCTGGCCTCGGGCGCGCCGCGCCCGCCGCCGCCGCCGGCGGTGTCGATGGCGGCGCCGGCCAGGTAGCGGCCCTGGTCCCGCGCGCGGTTGTGCTGCAGCACGCGGGCGTCGAGCCCCTCGGCGATGCGGATCACGGTCGCCTCGGTGCCGCCCAGCGCGCCGCCGCGCAGGCTGTCGAGGTTGTAGGGCGCCGGCGCGACCGGGTCAACAATCAAGGTTCGCATCGTGCTTCCTCGGCGCGGCGGCCAGTGTCGGCGCGCGCCAGCGCCAGCCGCGCGACTTCAGACGCAGCGCCGGTTGCTCGACCCAGCGCCAGCTCAGGCGGCCGCACAGGTAGGCCAGCGCGATGCTGGCCAGCGCCAGCGCCAGCGGGGAGATCGTCGGCAGATACCAGGCCAGCAGCTTGCCGACCGGCCAGCCGTACAGGTAGACGCCGTAGGAGGCGTCGGGCATCGCCTGGGTGCGGCGCAGCAGCGGACCGCCGGCGGCGAAGGCGCAATAGAACAGCAGGTAGGCGCCGCCCAGCAGCAGGCCGGCCTCGGCGCTGGCCGGCTGGCTCAGGCAGGCCAGCAGCACGGCCAGCGCCATCACGGCGTTGCGCCCGTTGTAGACGATGGCGGCGCGGTAGCTGAAGTAGCTGGCGCCGGTAAAGAAGCAGCTGTAGAAGCGCAGCACCAGCAGCGTCTCCTCGCGCGCGGCGCCGGCCAGCGCCGGCCAAGCGCCCAGCGCCAGCGCGGCCCACAGCGCCAGGCTGGCGGTCAGCACGGCCAGCGGCGCGTGGCGCCAACGCAGCAGGCCGGCCAGGCCGAGCACCAGCACCGTCAGGTAGCAGAGGAATTCGTAGTGGATGGTCCACATGGCGCCATTGACGCTGGGGTAGTGGCTGCCGGCGAAGGTGGCCGGCGTGACCGGCGTGTCGAGCAGCAGCAGGCTGCGCGCCAGGCCGCTCCACCAGAACTGGCCGTAGTAGCCGGCGCCGGCGCCCAACGCGCCGACCACCAAGGCCGACAACAACGCCGCCACCAGGTAGCCGGGCACGATGCGCAGCAGGCGTTTTTGCAGGAAGGCCAGCGGCTGCGGCCGGCCCAGCCAGCTTTGCAGGATCAGGTAGCCGCTGAGGATGAAGAAGCCGTCCACCGCCAGCTCGCCGAAGGACAGCGTGTGGAACAGGCGCGTCAGCAGCTCGCGGCCACGGTCGCCGTCGAGCATCTCCGGCGAATGCGAAACGATCACCAGCAGCGCCAGCGCCAGCCGGATCAGGTTGAAGTTGTTGCGCCGCTCGGGCGCCGCCGTGCTGTGCGCGGGCATCGCAGTCATCGCCGTCACCGCTTCAGCACGATGCCCAGCGCCAGCGGGATCGAGTAGAGGAAGGTTTGCGGATCGACCCGCCACTGTTGGCCCAGCAGCGCCGGCGCGATCGCCTTGCGGTGGCGCAGCCGGTGCAGCAGGTCGGCGACGAAGCTGCGCCGCAGCCCGCTGACGGTGCGCCGGTTGGCGGCGCGGTGCGGTTCGCTGAGCTTGAACAGGCGCGGCAGCGCCTTCTGGTACTTGATCTCGTGGTGCAGCCGCAGCAGCGACTTCTCGGTGCCCCAGCCGGAGCCGGAGAAGATGTTGACGCCGGCGCCGTAGCGGCACTCGCACTGCGCGGAGAAGGCGATGCGCCGGGTCAGCGTGCACAGCTCGAGCCAGAACAGGTAGTCCTCGCCGGCGTAGACGAACTGCTCGCGGAAGCGCAGCAGCGGGAAGCGGGCGTGGCGGTACACCACGGTCGAGGTGCCGATGATGTTGCCCATCAGGATCTGGTCGAACATGTCGCCGGCGTAGGCGTGCAGCTGCGCGGCGCCGGCCAGCGCCGGATGCTGCGCCGGCGTGATGCGGCCGGCGCGCTGGAAGGCGCTGACGCTTTGGTCGAGCTGGAAGTGGTCGGCGAAATAGAAGTCGTGGCCCTGCCCCAGCGCCGCGCGGGCGCGCTCGATGTGGTCGTCGGTCCATTCGTCGTCGGAGTCGAGGAAGGCGACGTACTCGGTCCCCTCGGGCACCTCGGCCAGGCCGCGGTTGCGCGCCGCCGCCGGGCCGGCGTTGGCCTGCTCGACGATACGGATGCGCGCGCCCTGCCCGGCCGGCAGCGCGGCCAGCTCGGCGCGCGCCGGCACCGGCGAGGCGTCGTCGACGACGATGATGTGGTCGGCGCCGGCGCCGCCCTGCGCCAGGATCGAGCGCACCGCCTTGAGCAGGATGCCCGGGCGGGTCTGGTAGTACGGGATCACCACCGCCAGGCGCTCAGCCGCGCGTTCAGCCACGCTGTCAACCACGCTGTCAACCACGCATTCAGCCACGCTGTCAACCATGGCGGTCCTCGTGCTGTTGATACCACTGCTCCAGCATCATCAGCACCCAGACCATGGTGCCGTGGTAGCCGGCGTGCTCGCGCAGGTGCTGGCTGAGCAGCTGTTCGATGAAGGCCGGCCGCACCACGCCGCGCTTGGCCAGCGAGTGCAGGCTGGCGCCGGCCAGCTCGCGCAGGCCGGCGTGGTCCTGCAGCCAGACGCCGAACGGCAGGCCGAAGCCGTGCTTCTGCTTGCTCAGGATGGCCTCGGGCAGGAAGCCGCGCAGCGCCTCCTTGAAGAAGTAGCGCAGCTGCGTGCCGTTGAGCTTTTGCGCCGGCGTCAGGCGGGTCGAGAAGGCCACCATGGCGTCGTCGAGGAAGGGAAAGGCGACCTGCATGCCGGCCAGCTCGCAGGCCTTGACCACCTTCGGCAGGTCGTTGTCGGCCAGGGTGATTTTCAGGTCCAACGCCATCATGCGGTTGATCAGGCTGCGCGCCTCGCTGCGGCCGTAGGTGGCGCTCAGGCTGGCCAGCGGCGCGCCGGCGTCGGTCTGCGCCAGGAAGTCGTCGCTGAACACCTGGCTCGGGCCGTAGCGGCCCAGCAGGTTGTAGGTTTCCAGCCGCGCCGGCATGGCCACCGAGGCCTGCGCGATGTAGCTGTGCGCCTTGCGCGTCAGGTACAGGCGGTCGCGCCCGGGGAAGTGGTTGACGGCCGGCTCCAGCGCCCGCCGCAGCAGGCGCGGCAGCCGCTCGTAGCGGGCGAACACGCTCTGCTTGGCGTAGCGCTCGTTGCCGCCGAACAGCTCGTCGCCGCCGTCGCCGCCCAGCAAACGCTCGATGCCGTCGGCCTTGGCCAGCCTGGCGCAGTAGTAGGCCGGCACCGCCGAGGCGTTGCCGAAGGGCTGGTCGAACACGGCGCCGATTTTCGGGATGGCGTCGACCACGTCCTGCGGTGTGACGTAGTAGGCGTGGTGCTCGGTGTGGAAATGGTCGGCGGCGATGCGGGCGTAGGCCGACTCGTCGTACTCGGGCGCGTCGAAGCCGATCGAATAGGTGCGCGCCGGCGCGCCGCTCACCTCGCCGAGCACGCCGGCGATGGTCGAGCTGTCGGTGCCGCCGCTGAGGAAGGCGCCGCTGCGGGCGCCCTCGGCGGCCTCCTTGACGCTGCTGCGCAGCACCTGGCGGAACTGCTCGCGCAGCTCGCCGAACGGCGCCCCGCCCTGCTCCTCGAAGGCGATGCGCCAGTAGCAGCGCTGCTCGACGCCGCCCTGGCGGTAGTGCAGGTAGTGGCCGGCCGCCATGCGCTGCTGCCCGTGGTAGACGCTGCCCGGGCTGGGCACCATGTGGAAGTAGACGTAGTTGTAGATGCTCTGCGGGTCGATCCGCGCCGGCGCGGCCGGATGGCGGCGCAGCGCGTCGGCGGTGGAGGCGAACACCAGCGTTTCGCCGCTCAGTTGCCAGCTCAGCGGCAAGGTGCCCATGCGGTCCAGCGCCAGCAGCGCCTCGCCGGCCGCCTCGTCGATCAGGCACAGGGCGAAGGAGCCGGCCAGCTGCTGGCACAGCAGCTCCGGGCCCTGGCGCCACAGGCCGGCCAACACGCGGCCCAGGCCCTCGCCCTGGGCCTGCTGCGCCAGCGTGGCGTCGCGCAGGCGCGGCCGGCCCCAGATCGCCAGTTGCACCTGGCCGACCCGCAGCAGCAGCGCGGCGCCCGGCGTGGCCGCCACGGCGACGGCGCTGAGTTTGCCGACGTGGCAGTGCAGCGCGGCGTCGTCGAAGCGCTGCATCGGCACGGCCATGGCGTGGAGCAGGCCGCGCTGGCCGTCCTCCTGGCCGCCGTGGCCGATCCAGCCGCAGATGCCGCTCATCGTCGCGCTCCTCGGTGCAAGGCGG
Organism: Rugamonas sp. DEMB1; assembly: GCF_029834475.1. GTDB lineage: Bacteria > Pseudomonadota > Gammaproteobacteria > Burkholderiales > Burkholderiaceae_D > Rugamonas > Rugamonas rubra. Next base: position 3,493,072 of record NZ_CP122407.1, read on the forward strand.
GGTTCAACTGTGGGTGTGGCTTCGGGTGTAACATCGGCTCTCCTTCAAGCGATGCCGCCGGCCAGCGGCCGGCGGGCAATTCAGACCAGCACTTCCAGCGCCGCCGGATGGCCGAGGAAGGCCTGCGGACTGGCGCTCCAGCCGTAGGCGCCCGACTGCAGCACGGCGACCAGGTCGCCGGGGCCGGCCACGGCCAGCTCCATCTGCTCGGCCAGCAGGTCGAGCGGGGTGCACAGCGGACCGACCACGGAGACGCGCTCGCGCGGCCCGCCGGCGACGCGGTTGCCGACCACCACGGGATAATTCTTGCGGATCACCTGGCCGAAATTGCCCGAGGCGGCCAGGTGGTGGTGCAGGCCGCCGTCGGTGACCAGGAAGACCTTGCCGCGCGACTCCTTGCGCTCGATCACACGGCAGACGTAGACGCCGGCCTCGGCCACCAGGTAGCGGCCCAGCTCGATGTCGATGCGGGTGCCCGGCAGTTGCTGGCGCGCCGCCGCGACCACGCCGTGCAGGTGGCGGCCGACGGCGTCCAGGTCGAGCCGCTGCTCGCCGGGGAAGTAAGGCACGCCGAAGCCGCCGCCCAGGTTCAGCGTGCGCAGCTGGCCCGGCCAGTGCGCCGCCAGGCGCACCGCCAGCGCCAGGGTCTGGTCCTGCGCCTCGGCCAGCGCGGCGGCGCTCAGGTTCTGCGAGCCGCTATAAATATGCAGGCCGCGCACCTCCAACGCCAGCTGGGCCGCCTCGGCCAACATGGCCGGCACGCGCTCGGCGTCGACGCCGAACTGCTTGGCGCCGCCGCCCATGCTCATGCCGGAACGCTGCAGCTCGAAGTCGGGGTTGACGCGCACCGCCACCAGCGGGCGGATGCCGAGCCGGGCGCCGATGGCGGCGATGCGCCGCATCTCCTGCTCGGACTCCATGTTGAGCACGCAACCGGCGGCGATGGCGCAGCCGAGCTCCTGGTCGCGCTTGCCGGGGCCGGCGAAGCTGATCTCGAGCGGCGCCATCGGCGTGTCGAGGGCGACGCGCAGCTCGCCGCCGGAGGCGACGTCGAGGCCGTCGACCAGGCGCGCCATGTGCTGCACCACGGCCGGCATCGGGTTGGCCTTCATCGCGTAGTGCAGGTGCACCTCGGCCGGCAGGGCGCGGCGCAGCTGCGCCACGCGCTCGCTCAGCTGGGCGCGGTCGTAGGCGTAGAACGGCGTCTGGCCGACCCGCTCGGCCAGCCGTGCCAGCGCCATGCCGCCCAGTTGCAGGCTGTCGTCGCGCACCGCGAACTGGGTCAGCGCGGCGTGCCGCGGCGGCGGGCGCGGCGGCGCGGCGGGCGCCGCCGGGGCCGGGGCCGCGGCCGCGGCCGCGGCCGAGACCGGATTCGCGTCCGCCCCGCTCACTGCTCCAGCTCCGCGAAGACGGCGAGGAACTGCAGGCTGAGCTGCTTGCGGTCGATCTTGCCGTTCGGGTTGCGCGGCAGGCTCTCCGGCCAGATGACGATCTTCGCCGGCAGCATGTAGCCGGGCAGCTCCGGGCGGCAGGCCGCCAGCAGCTCCTCCGGGGTCAGCGCGTCGCCGTCGCGCACGCTGGCCACCACCACGATGGCCTGGCCCAGCGCCGGATGCGGCACGCCGAAGGCGGCCGCCTCGGCCACCTGCTGGCGCGCGTACACCACCTCCTCGATCTCGGCCGGGCTGACCCGGTAGCCCGAGGTCTTGATCATCTCGTCGTTGCGGCCGATGAAATAGAGGAAGCCCTCGGCGTCCTTGCGCACGGTGTCGCCCGACCAGACGGCGATCTCCGGCAGGGTCAGGCCGGCGACGCGCGGCGCCAGCACGCGGTAGCGCAGCGCCGTGTTGACCGGGTCGTTCCAGTAGCCCATGCCGACCAGCGCGCCACGGTGCACCAGCTCGCCCGGCTCGTCGGCGTCGCACTCGCTGCCGTCCGGCCGCAGCACCATGATCTCGGCGTTGGGAATGGCGCGGCCCATCGAATCGGGGCGCCGCTCCAGCTCCTCGGGCGGCAGATAGGTCGAGCGGAAGGCCTCGGTCAGGCCGTACATCAGGAAGGGCCGCGCCGCCGGCAGGGCGCGGCGCAACGCGTCCAGGGTCGGCCGGGGCATGGCGCCGCCCGAGTTGGTCAAATAGCGCAGCGTGCAGTCGGCCGGCCAGTTCAAGCCGGCCAGCTGGCGCCACAACGGCGGCACGCCGGCCAGGCCGGTGATGGCCTCGTCGCGCACGGCGCGCAGCACGTCCTGCGGCAGCAGGTGGTTGAGCAGCACCACGCAGGCGCCGGCGCGGAAGCCGGTGGTCAGCTGGCTCAGGCCGTAGTCGAAGCTGAGCGGCAGCAGCGCCAGGATGCGGTCGGCCGGCGAGTTCTCCAGGTAGTCGGCGACGCTGTGGGCGCCGGCCACCAGGTTGCGGTGCGACAGCACCACGCCCTTCGGCTTGCCGGTGCTGCCCGAGGTGTACATGATGGCGGCCATGTCGGCGTCGACGCAGCGGTGCGGCGCCACGGCGCCGTCCGCCAGGGCGCTGGCGGCCATCAGCTCGTCCCAGCCGCGCAGGCGCAGGCCGGGCAGCTCGGGCCACTCCGGCGGCGCGGCGCCGGCGGCCAGCCCGGTGAGCAGCACCAGGCGCAGCGCGGGGCAGCCGGCCAACGCCGGCTTGAGCAGGCGCAGGCGCTCGACCGAGGTGACCAGCACGGCGACGTCGCAGTCGGCCAGGATGTAGGCGACCTGCTCGGGCTTGAGCAGCGGGTTGACCGGCACGAAGCTGGCGCCGGCCGCCGCCGCGCCGAACATGGCGGTGACGTTCTCCGGGTTCTTTTCCAGGTACACCGCCAGGCGTTCCTGCCGTCCCAGGCCCTGGCGCAGCAGCGCGCCGGCGGCGCCGCGCACGGCCTCAGCCAGCGCGGCGTAGTCGAGCCGGCGGGCACCATGCACCAGCGCCTCGGCGGCGGGCGCCCGGCGCGCCGCCTCAAACAATAGATCGTGCACCAGTTGACTCATTCGACACCTTATCAAGTCCGCGATTGCGACGGGGCGGCGGCGCGGGGCCGGCGCATTCAATATCAAAAACACAATGATAATCACGTATGGTACGCGGCCCGCGTTGGCCTGTAAAGAAACTTAGTTGCAAAAACGACAGTTTCAATTTTACTACGCAAACACCCCATCCTGAGGCTATACTCATGGCAGCGCAACATCATGATCTGGCGCACGGTGCGACCGTGCGCCCTTTGATTCCGATCCAGGCAGCACCAGACAGATGGGGTTCCATGAACAGCTTTGATGTCGACGCGCCCCTGTCGCTGGACGCCGCCGTCTCACCGCGCCAGCCCAGGGCCGCCGTCCCCTCGCAGCACGCCGCCGACTACCCGCGGCCGGCGCTGCCGGTCACGCCGGTGCTGTCGCTGGCCTCGCTGCGCCGGGGCGGCGCGCGCCGCGTGCCGTCCATCCTCGACGCCGGCCAGCTGCGCCTGGTCACCAGCGGCCGCATCGCCATCGCCCTGGCGCTGCGCGAAATGGGCATCGGCCCGGGCGCCCGCGTGCTGCTGCCGGCCTACCACTGCGCCTCGATGGTCGAGCCGGTGATCTGGTGCGGCGCCGAACCGGTGTTCTACCGCATCCGGCCGGACGCCTCGGTCGACCTGGACGACGTCGCCGCCAAGCTCGACGCCGACGCGCGCCTGCTGATGGTCACCAACTACTTCGGCTTTCCACAGCAGCTGCACAGCATCCGCGCCTTCTGCGACGGCCACGGCCTGCGCCTGCTGGAGGACTGCGCCCACTCCTTCCTCGGCGAGCACCAGGGCCGCCCGCTGGGCAGCTTCGGCGACTACGCCATCGCCAGCAGCATGAAGTTCTTCCCCATGTACGAGGGCGGCTGCCTGGTCTCGGCGCGCCACGACCTGGGCGGTGTCAAGCTGGCCTCGGCCGGCAGCGGCTTCGAGGCCAAGGCTCCTGCTCAGCACCCTGGAGGAGGCCTTCGCCTACCGCCGCCTGCCGCTGTTGAAGGCCCTGTGCGGCCTGCCGCTGCGCGCCAAAAGCCTGCTGTGGAACCGCATCAAGGCGCGCCACGCCGGCGCCGGCGCGGCGCTGGCGCCGGACTCCTCGGACGGCGGCTTCGGCTTCGATCCGGCCTGGCTCAACAAACGCTCGTCCTATTGCGCGCGCCTGCTGCTCAAGCTGGTCTCGCGCGAGCGCATGGCCGCGCTGCGGCGGCGCCACTACCAGCGCATCGCCGCCGCCGTCGCCGGCCTGCCCGGCTGCCGCCCGCTGTTCGCCGAACTGCCCGACGGCGTCTGCCCCTGGGTCTTCCCGTTGCTGGTCGACGACCCCGAGCCGGTGTTCGACGCCCTCAAGCGCGCCGCCGTGCCGGTGATCCGCTTCGGCGAATACCTGTGGCCCGGCGTCGACGCGACGGTCTGCCCGGTCAGCGTCGACCTGTCGCGCCGGGTGCTGCAATTCCCCTGCCACCAGGAGCTGCGCGAGACGGAGCTGGCCTGGATGATAGCCCAAATCACATCGGTGTTACGTCAACCAAGGAAGCCAACATGAGCTGGATCATCCTGCCCGCCAGCGCCTTCGAGGGCTACAAACAGCAATGGCGCGAACTGAACGCCGCCAGCGCCGCCTCGCCGCTGCTCGACCCCGACTTCGTCACCCCGCTGCTGGCCGAATTCGCCAACGGCCAGGAACTGCTGGTCTGCTACGTGCGCGACCGCGCCACCCTGTTGATGGGCATCGTGGTGCCGCGCCGCCGCGGCGTGTGGGAGACCTTCCAACCCTCGCAGGCGCCGCTCGGCATCTGGCTGCAGCGCCCCGGCGTCGACGCCGCGCCGCTGCTCGACAGCCTGATGCGCCAGCTGCCCGGCACGCCGCTGATCTTCGGCCTGACCCAGTGCGACCCCTGGCACGGCCCGCGCCCGGCCGACAGCGCGACGCAGAACAGCATCGACTACATCGACACCGCCCACATCACGGTCGAGGGCGGCTTCGACGACTACTGGGCGGCGCGCGGCAAGAACCTGCGCGCCAACATGAAGAAGCAGCGCGCCAAGCTGCACAAGGAGGGCATCGTCGCGCGCCTGCAGATCAGCCGCGCGCCCGAGGAGATGGCCGAGGCGGTGCGCGACTTCGGCCGGCTGGAAAGCGCCGGCTGGAAGGCCGGCCTGGGCACCGCCCTGCACGGCGACAACGACCAGGGCCGCTTCTACCGCGCCATGCTGGAGGCCTTCTGCCGGCGCGGTTGCGCCAGCGTCTACCGCTACTGGTTCAACGAGCAGCTGGTGGCGATGGACCTGTGCGTCGAGGGCAACGGCATGATCGTCGTGCTCAAGACCAGCTACGACGAAAGCGTGCCCTCGGGCCTGTCGCCCAGCCTGCTGATGCGCGAGGAGTGCTGCCGCCTGTTCTTCGAGCAGGGCCGCTTCGGCCGCGTCGAGTTCTACGGCAAGGTGCTCGAATGGCACACCCGCTGGACCGAGGAGATCCGCACGCTGTACCACCTGAACCACTACCGTTGGCCGGGACTGGTGCGCCTGCACCGCTTCTCGCGCCGCTCCCCCTCGCTGCTCGGCCAACTGCGCGCCCGCCTGGCGCCGCGCGCGGCGCCGGCCGGCCCCGTCAGCAGTCCTTTGGAGTAGACATGTATCTTGGTGAAGTCAAACACATTCTCGGCGCCGTGCTCGGCCTGGGCCAGCGCAGCGCCGAATTCGACGCCGACACGCCGTTGCTGGGCGAAGTGCCCGAACTCGATTCCCAGGCGGTGGTGGTGCTGATCACCGCGCTCGAGGAGCAGTTCGGCATCGAGGTGCACGACGACGAGATCGGCGCGGCCACCTTCGCCACCGTCGGCAGCCTGGCCCGCTTCGTCGAGGCCAAGCTGGCATGACGCGGTCCGCCGCCGCGCCCGGCGCCCTGCCCTTCTTCCTACCGGCCGAGGCGGGCGAACGCTTCTGCCTGTACCACGCCCCCGCCGGCACCTGCCGTGGCGCGGTGCTCTACCTGCACCCCTGGGGCGAGGAGATGAACAAGTCGCGCCGCATGGCCGCGCTGCAGTCGCGCGCGCTGGCCCAGCTGGGCTACGGCGTGCTGCAGCTCGACCTGTACGGCTGCGGCGACAGCGCCGGCGACGCCGGCGACGCCCGCTGGGAGATCTGGCTGGCCGACGTGGCCGCCGGCGCCACCTGGCTGCGCCAGCGGCTGGACCGGCCGCTGACCCTGTGGGGCCTGCGCCTGGGCGCCCTGCTGGCGCTCGCCTACGCGCGCGCCGCGCCCGGCGTGGCGCAGCGCCTGCTGCTGTGGCAAACCCCGGCCAACGGCGCCGCCCTGCTGACCCAGTTCCTGCGCCTGAAGATGGCCGGCCAGCTGCTGGCCGAGGGCGCCGCCGAGGACAACAGCAGCGCCACGCTGCGCCGCCAGCTGGCCGGCGGCGCCACGCTGGAGATCGCCGGCTACGCGCTGGCGCCGCCGCTGGCCGCCAGCCTCGACGCGCTCGACGCTGCCGCGCTGGCCGTCACCGGCTGCCCGGTGCACTGGCTCGAGGTGACGCCGCGCGGCGGCGGGACGCTGATGCCGGCCTCGGAGCGGGTCGCCCAGGCCTGGCGCGAACGCGGCGTCGACCTGCACTGCCACCCGCTGGGCGGCGCACAGTTCTGGGCGACCCAGGAGATCAGCGAAAACCCGGCCCTGCTCGACACCAGCTGCGCCATACTGGCCTAGGACCACCATGCCCTTCGACGAACACGCCCTGCAATTCTCCTGCGACGACGCCGCCCTGATCGGCATCCTCAGCCGGCCGCGCCAGGCCGCCACGCGCGGCGTGCTGGTGGTGGTCGGCGGGCCGCAGTACCGCGCCGGCAGCCACCGCCAATTCACCCTGCTGGCGCGCGCGCTGGCCGCGCAAGGCATCCCGGTGCTGCGCTTCGACTACCGCGGCATGGGCGACAGCGAGGGCGCGGCGCGCGACTTCGAGGCGGTCAGCGCCGACCTGCGCGCCGCCATCGACGAATTCTTCCGCCAGGTGCCGACGCTGCGCGACGTCGTCCTCTGGGGCTGTGCGACGGCGCCAGCGCCGCCCTGTTCTACGCCGCCGGCGACCCGCGCGTGGCCGGCCTGGCGCTGCTCAACCCCTGGGTGCGCAGCAGCGCCGGCTACGCCCGCGCCACGCTGCGCCACTACTATCTGGCGCGGCTGCGCCAGGGCGAGTTCTGGCGCAAGCTGCTGGGCGGCCGCTTCGACGTGCGCGCCGCCGCCGCCTCGCTGCGCCAGTTGCTGCAGGCCAGCCGCGCCGGCGCGCCGGCCACGGCGGGCGCCGCCGGCCTGGCCATGCCCGGCAACGAGGCGCTGATCGGCGGCGCCCGCCTGCGCGCCGGCGCGGGCGCCGACAGCAACACCGGCAACGGCAGGGGCGCCGACAGCGGCGGCGGCGCCGGCCAACAGCAGGCGCCGGCACCGCGCGCGGCGGCGGCGGCCGACATCAGCGCCCCGGCCGGCGCCGCCGCCCTGCCGCAACGCATGCTGGCCGGCCTGCGCTACTTCCCCGGCAAGGTGATGTTCATCTTCAGCGGCAACGATTTGACGGCAAAGGAATTCCTCGACATGGTCGATTCATCGAAACACTGGCGGCGCCTGCTGGCGGCACCGCGCATCCGCCGCCATCTGCTGGCCGATGCCGACCACACCTTCTCGCGCGCCGCCTGGCGCGACGAGGTGGCGCGCCTGACCGCCGACTGGGTCCGCTCATGGTGAGGAGCGTGCTGATGATCGCCTTCCACTATCCGCCGATGCGCGGCAGCAGCGGCATCCAGCGCACGCTGACCTTCAGCCAGCACCTGCCGCAGCACGGCTGGCAGCCGCTGCTGCTGTCGGCCCACCCGCGCGCCTACGCCAACAGCGGCGCCGACCAGCTGGCCGAGATCCCGGCCGGCATGGTGGTGCGGCGCGCCTTCGCCCTCGACACCTCGCGCCACCTGGCCGTCGGCGGCCGCTACCCGCTGCTGCTGGCCCTGCCCGACCGCTGGGTCACCTGGCTGCTCGGCGCCGTGCCGGCCGGCCTCGGCCTGGTCCGCCGCCACCGCCCGGCGCTGATCTGGTCGACCTATCCGATCGCCACCGCCCACCTGATCGGCCTGGCGCTGCACCGCCTGACCGGGCTGCCCTGGGTGGCCGACCTGCGCGACCCGATGACCGACCACGACTACCCGGCGCATCCGCTGACGCGGCGCGTCTACCGCTGGATCGAGCGGCAGACCATCGCCCGCTGCAGCGTCGCCGTGTGCACCACGCCGGGCGCGATCCAGACCTACCGCGCGCGCTTCCCCGAGATCCCGGCCGAGCGCTACGCCTTGATCGAGAACGGCTACGACGAGGCCAACTTCGCCCAGGCCGGCGACGACGCCGCGCCGGCCTGCCACGGCGGCGCGGCGGCCAACGCCGCCGACTACGCCGACACCAGCACCGCGCCGGCGCCGACGCCTACCCCGGCGGCGCCGCTGACGCTGGTGCACAGCGGCGTGATCTACCCGTCCGAACGCGATCCCCGGCCGCTGTTCGCCGCGCTGGCCGAGCTGCAGCGCGCCGGCCACATCTCGCCGCGGCGCCTGCGGGTGGTGCTGCGCGCCACCGGCCACGACGACTACCTGCGCCCGCTGCTGCGCGAATACGGCATCGAGCAGATGGTCAGCCTGGCGCCGCACATCGCCTACCGCGCCGCGCTCGGCGAGATGTTGGGCGCCGGCGGCCTGCTGGTGCTGCAGGCGGCCAACTGCAACCACCAGATCCCGGCCAAGCTGTACGAATACTTCCGCGCCGGCCGCCCCATCCTGGCGCTGACCGACGCCGCCGGCGACACCGCCGCCGCCCTGCGCCAGGCCGGCATCGACACCATCGCCCAACTCGACTCCCGCGAAGACATCATGCACCAGCTACTCCGCTTCCTCACCCTGGCCGAAGCCGGCCAGGCGCCGCTGGCCAGCGCCGCCGCCGTCGCCGCCAGTTCGCGCGCGGCGCGCAGCGCCCAACTGGGCGAGCTGCTCGACCGCGTGGCCCTGCGCCCGCAGGCGGCCGGCCGCGTTCCGCCGCGCGCCGGCAGCAAGGAGGGCGCGCCATGACTGCCGCCCTGCCGGCCCGCGCGCACAACACACGCGGCGCCCGCCACCGCCCGGCCGGACGCCTGGCCGCAAGCCTGGCCGCAAGCCTGCTGCTGGCCGCCAGCCTGCTGCTGCCGGCCGCGCCGGTGTTCGCCGCCAAAAAATTCTGCGGCGAGCTGAGCGCCTCGCTCGGCCCCTTCGACTACCGCAAGGCGGAGTTCGCCAACACCCTGGCGATGGTCGACCAGGCCCACTTCACCGAAGAGGTGGCGCAGGGCGTGCGCGGCAACACCAGCACCATCGGCGCCGACATCAGCTACGCCCTGCACGTCTTCCCCAACCACATCCCCGCGCTGGAGGCGATCGACACGACCAGCTGGCGGCAAAAGGCGGTGCAACTAACCGGCGCGAAGTATCCGACCGAGTGCTACTTCGACCGCGCCATCCGCTTCGCGCCGGACGACGGCAGCGTGCGCGCCGCCTACGCCAACTTCTACCATCGGCGCGGCCGTGGCGACGAGGCCTTCGCCATGTTGGTCCAGGCCGTCGCCCTCGCGCCGGACAACAACGCCATCCAGTACAACATGGGCCTGGCCTACCTGCGCCGCAAGGACTATCCGAACGCCCTGCTGCACGCCCGCCGCGCCTATGAACTGGGCGCCGGCGCCGGCGACCTGCGCGACAAGCTGAAAGCCGCAGGAGTATGGTCCGACCCGCCGCAATGATGGCCCTGGCTGTGCGCCGCGTGCTGGCATTGGCGCTGCTGGCGGCACTACTGTGGTCGTTGTCGGTGTATCCGGCCTACGTGCCGGCGCTGGCCGCCGGCCTGGCCGCCTACGCCGCCCTGCTGTGCTGGCGGCCGGCCTCGTGGCTGCTGGTGGTGCCGGCCCTGCTGCCGGTGTTCGACCTGGCGCCCTACACCGGCTGGTACTTCCTCGAGGAGCTCGACCTGCTGCTGCTGACCACCGTGGTGGTCGGCTACTGGCGCGCGCCGGCCGGCGCGGCGGCCAGGCCGGCGCTTGCCGGCGCCCCGGGCCGGCAAGCGCGCGCGGGCGAGCCGGCGGCGCCGCTGCGGCTGCCCGGCGCGGTGCGCCTGGGCGTGCTGCTGGTCGGCGCCAGCGTCGCCGTCGCCGCCTGGACCGGCGTGCAGCCGCTGCCGCCGCTCGACGCCAACTCCTTCGCCAACTACCTGAGCCCCTACAACAGCCTGCGCGTGGCCAAGGGCTTCGCCTGGCTGCTGCTGCTGTACCCGCTGCTGCGGCGCGACGCCGGCCGCGACAACCTGGCGCGCTACTTCGTGCCGGGCATGCTGCTCGGCCTGGCCGGCGCCAGCCTGGCGGTGGCCTGGGAGCGCGCCGTCTTCCCCGGCCTGCTCAACTTCTCCAGCGACTACCGCCCCACCGCGCCGTTCTCCGCCATGCACACCGGCGGCGCCGCGCTCGACGCCTATCTGGCCATGGCCCTGCCCTTCGTCGCCTGCTGGCTGCTCGACCGCCACGCCCGCCGCCGCCTGGCCGCCGCCCTGCTGCTGCTCGGCCTTGGCGTGTACGCCGGCCTGGCCACCTTCTCGCGCGACGTCTACCTGGCCTACGCCTGCTCGGCCGCCATCATCGGCCTGCTGGCCCTGCAGCGCTGGCGCCGCCAGGGCGAGCTCGACGCCCACAAGACCGGCTGGACGCTGGCCCTGGTGGCGCTGGCCGCGCCGCTGTTGCAGGCGGTGTTCGGCAGCAGCGGCTACCGTGGCCTGGGCGCCGCCCTCGGCCTGCTGGGCGCCGCCGCGCTGCTGGCGGCCGGCGGCCGGGGCCGCTGGCCGCGCGCCTGGCTGGCGGCCGGCGCGCTGGCGCTGCTGCTGCTCGACCTGGCCTGCTACCTCTACCTGCGCCAGGACGCCCCGCCCGGCACCGACAAGGGCGCCTACCTGGCCTATGCATTGTCGGCCGGCGTGTTCGCGCTGGCCCTGCCGCTGTCGCTGCGCCGTGGCGGCGGCGACCTGTCGCTGGCCGCGCTGGCCCTGCCCGGCCTGGCGCTGAGCACCGTGCTGGTGGCCGAGCACTGGGGCGGCGCGGCGGCGCGCCCCGCCGCGCTGGCCGTGGTCGCGCTGGCCGCCGCGCTGGCGGCGCTGCGCTGGCGCCGTGGCGCCGCCCTGTGGACGCTGGACCGGCGCAGCATCGCCGCCGGCCTGTGCTGCGCCATCGCGATGGCCATCGCCATCCCGCTGGCCGGCAGCTACTACCTGGGCAGCCGCTTCTCGACCGCCTCGGGCGACCTGGCGGTGCGCCTGGGCCACTGGGACGAGGCGCTGCAAATGATGGAGCCGGACCCGCTCACGCAGGCGCTGGGCATGGGCTTGGGGCGCTACCCGGCCACCTACCTGTGGAACACCAAGCACGGCGAGCGGCCGCCCACCTTCCGCTTCGCCGAGGAGGCCGGCCGCACCTTCCTGCAGCTGTCGGTGTCGCGCTACCAGGGCGGCCACGGCGAGGAGTTGCGCATGCTGCAGCACGTCGCGCTGCGCCACGGCCAGCCCTACCTGCTGTCGCTCGACGTGCGCCGGCGCGACAACGCCACCGGCATGACGCTGGCGGTGTGCCAGCGCTGGCTGCTGTATCCGGTCAACTGCGCGGTGGCGCCGCTGCGCCTGCGCCCGGCCGACGGCAAGTGGCAGCACTACCAGGTCGGCCTGAACTTCGATCCGCCCGAGCGGCGCTGGCCGCTGCGCGCGCCGACCCAGTTCGAGCTGTCCATCGACGGCGGCAACGCCGTGCTCGACGTCGCCAACCTGAGCCTGGCGGCGGCCGACGACGGCGCCGAGGCGCTGGCCAACGGCGCCTTCGCGCGGGGCAACGACCGCTGGTTCTTCAGCAGCGACCACAACCACTTCCCCTGGCACGTCAAGAATTTCGTCGTCAACCAGGTGTTCGAAACGGGATGGTGCGGCCTGGCCGCGATGGCCCTGCTGCTGCTGGCCGTGGCCGCCGACCTGCTCAGGCGCGGCCTGGCCGGTGAAGACAAGGCCGATGCTGCGTCGGCCGCGGTCTATCTGGCGGCGCTGGCCGGCGCCATGGCGGTCGGCCTGTTCGACAGCATCGTCGACGTGCCGCGCCTGACCCTGCTGCTCGGCCTGATCCTGCTGGCCGCCACGCTGCGCCCGCCGCGCCAGGGAACGCCGCGCCTCAGTCGGCGCCGCTCCGGATCGACAGCCGCGCCATCAGGTCGTACAAGGTCGGACGGGTGACGCCGAGCAGCTCGGAGGCCTTCATGATGTTGCTCTCCGAGCGGTTCAAGGCGTTCAGCACGGCGCCGTACTCGGCCTGGTCGCGCACCTGGCGCAGGTTGAGCGGCTCGGCCGGCGGCAGCACGCCGGCCAGGCCCAGGTCGGCGGCGGCGATCATCGCGCCGTCGGCCATGATGACGGCGCGGCGGACGCAGTTCTCCATCTCGCGCACGTTGCCCGGCCAGCGGTGCGCGGCGATGGCGCTGAGCGCGTCGTCGCCGAAGGCCAGGCCGGGGCGCTGCTCGCGGGCGCAGAACAGGGTCTTGAAGTGCTGCGCCAGCAGCACCGCGTCGCCGACCCGCTGGCGCAGCGGCGGAATGGCGATGACGATCTCCGACAGGCGGTAGTACAAGTCCTCGCGGAAGCGCCCGGCGGCGCTGAGCTCCTGCAGGTTCTGGTGGGTGGCGCAGACCACCCGCACGTCGACGGCGATCTCCTCGCGCCCGCCGACCCGCTCGATCACCCGCTCCTGCAGGAAGCGCAGCAGCTTGGCCTGCAGCGCCATCGGCAGGTCGCCCACCTCGTCGAGGAAGAAGGTGCCGCCGTGCGCCAGTTCGACCTTGCCCTTGGTCTGCTTGACGGCGCCGGTGAAGGCGCCGCGCTCGTAGCCGAACAACTCGCTCTCGAGCAGGTTCTCCGGGATCGCCGCGCAGTTGATGGCGACGAAGCGGCCCTGCTGGCGCGCGCTCATCTGGTGCAGCGCGCGCGCCAGCACCTCCTTGCCGGTGCCGCTCTCGCCGAGCAGCATCACCGAGGCCGAGCTGGGCGCCACCTTCTCGATGCTGCGGCACAGCTTGAGCATGCCGGGGTCGCGGCTGATGACGCCGGCCAGCGGCTGCTCGGCCGCCCGGCTCTGGCTCAGCCGCAGGTTCTCGGCCTGCAGCTCGTGCAGGTAGAAGGCGCGCTGCAGCACCAGGCCGAGCATCTGCGCGTCGGCCGGCTTCTGGTGGAAGTCGTAGGCGCCCTGCGCCACCGCCTTGAGGGCGTGGGCCGGGTCTGGTTGCCGGTCAGGACGATGACCTTGGTGGCCGGCGCCAGCGCCAGGATCTCGCCCAGCGTGGCCAGGCCTCGGTGGCGCCCTCCGGGTCGGGCGGCAGGCCCAGGTCCATCAACACCACCGCCGGTTCGTGGCGGCGCAGCTGGGCGATGGCGCCCTCGCGGTCGCCCGCCACCACCACCTGGTAGGCGTCGAAGCTCCAGCGCAGCTGTTTTTGCAGGCCGGGGTCGTCCTCGACCACCAGCAATATCGGTTTGTTCGGTTTCACCATGTTCCCTATCGATTCTATGCGGCCTGCGAAACGGCGGCGCGCTCGCTGCGGTACAAGGGCAGGCGCAGCACGAAGGTGCTGCCCCGGCCGGGCGCGCTGGCGACCTCCATGCGGCCGCCCAGCTGCGCGATGTATTCCTTGCTCTCGAAGGCGCCGATGCCCATGCCGGCCGACTTGGTCGAGTCGAAGGGCTTGAACAGGCGCTCGCGGATGAAGTCGGCGCTCATGCCGCTGCCGGTGTCGCTGACCTCGATGCGCGCCACGCCGTCGGCGCGGGCCAGGCGCACGCTGACGGCGCCGCCGCGCGGCGTCGCCTCGATGGCGTTCTGGATCAGGTGGCCGAGCACACGCGCCAGCCGCTCCGGGTCGGCCAGCACCTCGGTGGCGGCGTCGGCGTCGGCGATCAACAGCGTCGGGCGCGGCTCGAAGGCGTCCTTCAGCGCCACCGCCTGGCGCAGCACCTGCGCCAGCGCCAGCGGCACGGCGCGCTCGGGCGTGTCGCCCCGGCTGAGCTTTTGCAGCAGCCGCTTCATCTTCTGCACGGCGAAGTCGACGGTCTCGCGCATGTCCTGCTGGAACTCCGGATTGTCGCGGTGGCGTTCGGCGTTCTGCATCAGCAGCGACAGCTGCGACACCAGGTTCTTCAGGTCGTGCACGACGAAGGTCGACAGCCGGTTGAAGGAGTCGAACTGGCGCGCCATGCTCAGCGCGGTGGCCGCCTCGCGCTGCGCCAGGTAGCTGGCCACCTGGCTGCCGGCGATCTTCAGCAGGTCGATGGTTTCCCAGTTCAGCTTGACCGGCTGCGGCGGCTGCAGCAGCAGCACGAAGCCGGACAACTGGCCGTGCAGGATCAACGGCAGCACCAGCCAGGCGCGCGGCACGGCCGGCAGCCAGGCCGGCAGCGCCACCGCGCCCTCGGCGCCGGCGGCGTGGCCGGCCACCTCGAGCAGCCACCGCTTGTCGCCGAGCAGGCGGCAGAACGGCGAGTCGGCCGCCTCGTCGTCGGCCGGCAGCGGCATGTGCCAGTGCGCCGCCGGCTCGCAGCGGCCGTTGTCGCGGCGCAGCCACAGCGCGCCGGCCGGGCTGCCCACCAGCGCCGCCACCGCCTCGATGCTGCGGCTGCCCAGGTCCGGCCCCGGCTCGGAGAGCGCGCGCGTCAGCGCCAGCCACTCCTCGCGGTAGTCGTAGTGGTAGCGGTAGAAGTGTTTGTTGATCTGCACCTTCAGGCCGGCGCGGAAGCGGCCGGAAAACAGGATGCCGGCCAACAGCAGCACGGCGCCGAACAGGAAGACCAGCTGCATCATCGCGCCCCAGCTGCCGCCGACGTAGCGCAGGTAGTAGGCGGCCGCGCCCATCGCCAGCAGATAGCAGGCCGAGCCGAGCAAGGTGGCCGAGTGCAGCAGCGCCAGCCGCGACAGCGCCAGCTGCGGCGCCGACGCGGCGCTGCGCGCCACCGCCACCGCCAGCAGCGGCGCGCTGAGCGCGTAGACCACGCCGCGCGCGCTCCACAGCTCCGGGTTGAGGGCGCGGAACAGCAGGGCGTCGCTGTACAGGTAGAAGTCGTAGACGAACATCGCGCCTATGCCCAGGCAGGCGTATTTGATGGCCCAGCGTTGTTGCGCCGGGGTGCTGCGGTAGAGCTGCTCGACGAGCAGCATGCCCAGCATGGCCATGGCCAGGCGCAGCATCACGGCGGGCAGGAAGGCCAGCGCCGCCCCCCAGCACAGCGGCAGCAGGGTCAGCGCCGCCGCCACCGCGTAGGCCAGCGCCAGCGCGGCGCCGCCGCCGCGCCACCACGGCTGGCCGGGGCGGCGCGCCAGCTGGCCGGCCAGCGCCAGCAGCAGCAGGCTCCAGCCGGCGTTGCGCGCCAGCTCGAGCGCCTCGAGCAGGGCCGCCGGCACGCCGCCGGCGCGCTCCTGCCAGGCCAGCGCCGCGCTCCAGGCCAGCATCAGCGCGCTGGCCGCCAACAGCGGCCGGCCGTGCGGGTGGCCGCGCCACAGCAGCGCCAGCGCCAGCGCCAGCAGCAGGAAGGCGGCGCCGGCGATGGCGTAGCTGAACTGCGCGACCTCGGCCGCCATGCCTAGCGCCCGGCGCCCAGCAGCACCACCTTGACCGTGTCGATCAGGATCAGGATGTCGAGCAGCAGGCTGTTGTTCTTCACGTAGTACAGGTCGTAGCGCAGCTTCTGCACCGCGTCCTCGACCGAGTCGCCGTAGCCGTAGTGGACCTGGGCCCAGCCGGTGATGCCGGGCTTGAGGCAGTGCCGCACGTTGTAGTAGGGCACGCCCTCGGCCAGCAGGCGGACGAAGTGCTGGCGCTCCGGACGCGGCCCGACGAAGCTCATCTCGCCCTTGAACACGTTCCAGATCTGCGGCAGCTCGTCGATCCGGGCGCGGCGGATGAAGTGGCCGACCCGGGTCACCCTCGGGTCGTTCTTGGCGGCCCACTGCGGCTTGCCGTCGCGCTCGGCGTTGAAGCCCATGCTGCGGAACTTCCAGACGTGGAAGGCCTTGCAGTCCTTGCCGATGCGCTCCTGCCGGTAGAACACCGGCTGGCGGTCCTCGGCGTAGATGCACAGCGCCGTCAGCAGCATCACCGGCAGGGTCAGCAGCAGCAGGCACAGGCTGACGGCCACGTCGAAGCTGCGCTTCATGAAGGTGCGCAGGGTGGTCTGGTCGAAGCCGCCGCCGTACACCAGCCAGCTCGGCTGCATCGACTCGACGCGGATCTGGCAGGTCTCGCGCTCGAAGAAGGAGTCGGCGTCGATGATGCGGATGCCCGACATTTTGCAGTTGAGCAGCTCGTCGGTGGGGAACGGCCCGCCGCGCCGGTTCTTCACCGAGACGACGATCTCGTCGGCGCCGTGCTGGCGCGCCAGCGACAGCAGCGAGGTCGCCGCGTCGAGCTGCAGCAGCTGCTGCGGCGCCACGCAGGACGGCTCGGCCGGCACCGGGATGAAGCCGATGATGTGGTATTTGCGGTAGCTCTGGCGCAGCGCCAGCTCGCCGATCTCGTTGGCCAGCTGGCCGCTGCCGAGGATCAGGATGCGCGACTTGAGGAAGGCCGAGTCGGACGTCTTGAGGAACACCACGCGCACCAGGGCGATGCCGCCGGCCGCCACCAGCAGCACCATCATCAGCGTGCCGCGGTCGATGTACAGGCCGGGCACGGTGTCGAGCACCAGGGTGAGGATGCAGAAGCCCATGACGAAGGCCGGCGCCAGTTGCAGCAGCAGCGGTTTGAGCAGGCCGGCGCGGAAGTCCAGGTGGTACATGCCCAGCGTGCCCATGCTGAACACCATGGCGACGGCGAACACGCAAGCCGACAGGAAGGCGTGCTCCAGCTTCGGCAGGATCAGCGGGCTGTCGTGGAAGAAGCGCAGCCCGGCGCCGGCGTAGAAGGAGCCGACCAGGATCAGCAGCTCCAGCACCAGCAAACTGGAGACCGCCTTCGATACGTAATGGTTGAATATTCGGTACATCTTCGTCTCCCCGCCTGGTGGGCGGCAGTCAAACAGTGCTTGTACGACGCCGTGGCATGCCCGGTGTCACCTTGAGTGCGCCGGCGCCAGCCGCCGCACATACCAATCCATCGCCTCGCGCAGCCCCTCGGACAGGCGGTGCGTCGGCGCGTAGCCGAGCAGCGTGCGCGCCTTCGAGATGTCGGCCTGCGAGTGGCGCACGTCGCCGGCGCGGAACGCGCGGTACTGCGGCCGGTGCTCGTGCACATGCGGGAAGCGCTCGGCCAGCAGCCGGCACATCATCTGGTGCAGCTCGTTGAGCGTGGTGCGCTCGTTGAGGGCGACGTTGTAGACCTGGTTGACCGCCTCGGCGTTGCCGCTCAGCGCGGCCAGCAGGTTGGCCTGCACCACGTTGTCGATGTAGCAGAAGTCGCGGCTGCTCTCGCCGTCGCCGTTGATGTGCACGGTGTCGTCGTTGATCAGCGCGGCGACCCACTGCGGGATCACCGCCGCGTAGGCGCCCTTCGGTCCTGCCGCGGGCCGAACACGTTGAAGTAGCGCAGGCCGATGCTCTCGACGCCGTAGCAGCGGGCGAACACCTCGGCGTACAGCTCGTCGGCGTACTTGGTCACGGCGTAGGGCGACAGCGGATGGCCGATCTGCGGCTCGACCTTGGGCAGGGCCGGATGGTCGCCGTAGGTCGAGCTGGAGGCGGCGTAGACGAAGCGCTTGACCTTGGCGTCGCGCGCCGCCACCAACATGTGCAGGAAGCCGGTGACGTTGGTCTCGTGGGTGGCGATCGGGGCCCTCGATCGAGCGCGACACCGAGCCCAGCGCCGCCTCGTGCAGCACGTAGTCGACGCCCTGGCAGGCGCGGGCGCAGTCGGCCGCCAGGCGGATGTCGCCCTCGATGAAGCGGAAGTCGGCCCAGGCCTGCGCGCCGACCCGCTCGCGCACCAGCTCGAGGTTGTCGGCGAAGCCGGTGGCGAAGTTGTCCAGCCCGGTGACGCGCTGCCCCAACAGCAGCAGCTGCTCGAGCAGGTTGGAGCCGATGAAGCCGGCCGCGCCGGTCACCAACCAGTGGTACTTGTGGCCGCGCAGTTGCTGCTGGACGGATTCGAATTGGCTCATCGAGGCGGTTCCTTGGAGTCGTGGTGGAGTGGCGGCCGGCTCACAGGCGCCAGACGGTGCAGCCGGCCGCGCGCAGCGGCTCCAGGTCGAACTGCGACTTGACGTCGATGAAGCAGCCGCCCTTGTTCAACTTGGACAGGAAGTCCTCCGTGCTCAGCTCGAGCAGTTCGCGGTGCGACACGGCGGCGACGATGGCGTCGGCGCGCGGCAGGCCGGCCCAGCTCTCCAGGTCGATGTCGTACTCCTTGGCCGCCGCCACCGGGTCGGCCACCGGGTCGTGCACGTGCACCTGCACGCCGTAGGAGCGCAGCTCGCTGACCACGTCGGCCACCTTGGAGTTGCGCAGGTCCGGGCAGTCCTCCTTGAAGGTCAGGCCGATCACGTTGACGCGCGCGCCCTTGACGTTGAAGCCGGCCGCGATCATCGACTTGACGGTTTTCTCGGCGACGAACTTGGCCATGCCGTCGTTGATGCGGCGCCCGGCCAGGATCACCTGCGGGTGGTAGCCCAGCATGTCGGCCTTGTAGGTCAGGTAGTAGGGGTCGACGCCGATGCAGTGGCCGCCCACCAGGCCCGGGCGGAACGGCAGGAAGTTCCACTTGGTGCCGGCGGTCTGCAGCACGTCGAGGGTGTCGATGCCGACCCGGTCGAAGATCAGCGCCAGCTCGTTCATCAGGGCGATGTTCAGGTCGCGCTGGGTGTTCTCGATCACCTTGGCCGCCTCGGCCACCTTGATGCTCTTGGCGCGGTAGACGCCGGCCGTCACCACCGACTCGTACAGCGCGGCGACCGCCTCCAGCGTGGCCGCGTCGTCGCCCGACACCACCTTCAGGATGGTGGTCAGGGTGTGCGTCTTGTCGCCCGGGTTGATGCGCTCGGGCGAGAAGCCGACGTGGAAGTCGCGGCGCCAGGTCAGGCCGGAACAGCGCTCCAGGATCGGCACGCACAGGCCCTCGGTCACGCCGGGGTAGACGGTCGACTCGTAGACGACGATGGCGCCGCGCTTCATGTGCTTGCCGACCGCCTCGCTGGCCGAGACCAGCGGGTGGAAATCGGGCGTGTGGGCGCTGTCGACCGGGGTCGGCACGGCGACGATGATGTAGTCGGCCTGGGCCAGCGCGGCCGGGTCGGTGCCCACCGTCAACTGGCTGGCGGCGCGCAGATCGGCGCTGGAAACCTCGCCGGTGGGGTCGATGAAATTGCGGTAGTGCGCGATCTTGGCGGGCGACAAATCAAATCCGACCGTCGGCCGCTTCTTGCCAAACTCGACGGCCAATGGCAGGCCCACATAGCCCAAGCCGACGACTGCAACGCTTTCAGTGTTTTTCATCGTATGTCCAAGAAGTAAATATAAATTATCATAAAAACAATTATAGTTATACCACGATATCGGCCTGAAAGTTATAAATTTTTTAAGTTATATGGCAATATAAATATCTGAAGAACAACGTTTTAGACACAATCGTCGGCAAGCTTCTTGCCATGGATCACGCCTTGGCGACGCCGCGACGGGGTTCTCCGGCGCGCCCGCGCGGCGCCAGGCGGGCGCGGGGCGGCGCGGGCTGGCAAGGCGGCATCGGCGCACCGCGCGCGCCTAAAAAATGGGGGAGTTGCCGGGTGCGGGCTCAGCCCGGGGGGCGCGCCTTGGCGCATCGACGCAGCGCCGACCGGCGCCGCCGGCGCCGCCAGTCGACCTCGGAACCGGCCGCCGGCGCGCGCCCAGCCTTGTACCTCAAGGCAAAAGCTGTTGTCGGGCACGGCAAGGCGGCGGCACACACCGGGCTCGCGCAAGACAACATGGATAGATCGGCAATCGCCTTCAACGTATCATCCTTTGGCTGAACCATGCTATCGGACAAATCCTACACAACGACAGGATGTTATAAATATAACGCCTATTCGTGGTCAAAAAACACACGAATTGTCACAACACAAACTCCCATAGAGGAAGCGATGGCGGCTCGTCGTGTTGCAAAAATGCCCAACCAGGACGCTGTGGCGTTGTAAAAATAATACGCCTCAGACACAATATTAAAGTTATGATAATGAGTGCCGCCACTAGAATGGCGGACGGCAGCAAACTCAACCCGACCGCGTACGCGACAAGCGGCTTCGACCAGGACAATGCGCGCGACGACACGATTATCTAATGGACAAATCGACCAATATCGACCTGTGCCGGGGAATGCTGTTCGTCCTGATGGCCAACACCCACGCCTCCTCGGTGTCCCATCTGCCCGCCGACAGCTGGCTGCTGTCCGACCTGTGGCTGCCGACCGGCTGGGCCACGGTCACCTTCGTCGTGCTGTCGGGCTACAGCGTCGGCTTCATCACTTCGCGGCGCAGCCCCAACGCGGCCTGGGACCGCGCGCTGTACCGCCGCGCCAAGCAGATCCTCGCCGTCATGCTGGTCTCCAACGCCATCTTCGCCATCCTGCGCGAGGCCGTCGCCGGCCGGATGGACGCCGTCCACACGGCGCCGTGGTGGCTCGGCTTCCTGACGCTGCAAACGCCGTGGACCATCTCCGGCGTGCTGCTGCCCACCGCCCTGCTGCTGATGTGCGCGCCCGAGCTGCAGCGCCGTTTCCGCTTCTCGTGCTGGCAATTGCTTTTCTACATGATCGGCGCGCGCGCCCTGGTCGCCGTGCTCAGCATCGAGGTCGCCGAGTCGCCGCTGGCCGCCGGCTGGGCCGCCCGCGTCTTCCTGCTCGAAGGCTTCGGCGGCTTTCCCGTGCTGCCGTTCGTGCTCAACGGCTGCATCGGCATCGCCCTGGGCATGCTGCGCAACCACAGCGAATGGCAGTGGCAAAGGGTGATCCTGCTGCTGATGGGTTTGCAGGTCGGCATCTACCTGACCTCCTACTACCCGACCTCCTTCGCCTCGGCGATGGTCGTGGCGACCTTCGGCGCGGCCGGCAAGTTCGCCTGGATGTACTTCCTGGCGCACATCCTGAAACTGTCGCGCCTGCGCTGGCTGGCCGACCCGGTCGAGCTGATCGGCAAGTTCGCCCTCGGCTCCTTCGTCATGCACCGCTTCTTCCTGCACGCGCTGGCCGAGGCCCTGGTGCTGGCCCGGCTGTCGTATCTGCCGCCGGAGATGCGCATGGCCACCCTGCTGCTGTGCACCCTGCTGCTGACTTGGAGCCTGTGCCGCATGCGCCAGCACGCCAACTGGATCGACACGCCGTTCCGCCGCCTGGCGCTGTAGCGCCGCCGGCCGCGGGCTGGGCCTGCCCGCCAGCCGCGCGCCGCTCGCCGCTAGCCGCTAGCCGCTAGCCGCTAGCCGAAGTACAGCAGGCGGGTGGCCAGCGTGTGCCGGGCCTCCAGCAACATCAGCGCGAGCAGCGCCAGCAGGCACAACGGCGGCAGCACGATGGCGCCGACCAGCGCCGCCCGCTCCCAGCGCAGGTGCATGAAAACGGCGACGATCAGGCCGGCCTTGAGCAGCATCAGCGCGACGATCAGCGACCAGCGCAGATAGCCGGCCAGGTGGTAGAAGTCGACCAGGTAGGACAGGGTCGACAGGATGAACAGCAGGCCCCACACCTTCAGGTACAGGCCCGGCGGATGTTGTTGCCCGTGCGCGGCGTCCATGGCGGCTCCCTACCACAGGTAGAACAAGGCGAAGATGAAGACCCAGACCAGGTCGACGAAGTGCCAGTACAGGCCGGCGATCTCGACGATGTCGTAGCCGCCCCCCTCGTAGCGGCCGCGCGCCACCCGGCCGGCGACGGTGCCCAGGTAGAGCACGCCGGCCGTCACGTGCAGGCCGTGGAAGCCGGTGATCATGAAGAAGCAGGCGCCGAACTGGGCCGCGCCCATGGGGTTGCCCCAGGGCCGCACGCCCTCGCCGATCAGCTTGCTCCACTCGAAGGCCTGCATGGCCACGAACAGCGCGCCGCATGCCGCCGTCAGCAGCATCAGCTGGGCGCAGCGGCGCCGCTGGCGCCGGTAGCCGGCGTTGACGGCCAGCGCCATCGTGCCGCTGCTGCTGATCAGCACGAAGGTCATCACGGCGATCAGCAGCAGCGGCAGCCTGGTGCCGCCCACGTTGAGGGCGAACACCTCGCTGGGGTCGGGCCAGGCCGCCGTCGCCGAAATGCGCACCGTCATGTAGCCGGTCAGGAAACTGGCGAAGATGAAGGTGTCGCTGAGCAGGAAGAGCCACATCATCGCCTTGCCCCAAGGGACGCGGAACACCTTGCGCCCGGCCGACCAGTCGCGCGCCATGCCGCGCCAGCGCGCCGCGTCCGGCGCGGCGCCGGCATCGCGGTCGATTGCCATGTCTTGGTTCATCGCCTCACCTCGCTTTCGATTCGTCCGGCGCGCCGGCCGGCGCCGCCTAGGCGGTGCCGCAAATGGCCCGCGCCAGCTCCGGCGTGAGCAGGAACAACAGGCCGAACAGCAGCAGCCACCACACCAATAGAAAATGCCAGTAGCGCGCGCACAGGCGCAGGCGCAAGGCCGCCGCCGCGCGGGCGCCGGCCCCGCCAACGCCGCCCGCGCCGCGCAAGGACACGAGGCAGGCGCCGGCGCCGACCAGCAGTCCGCCGGCCACGTGCAGGCCGTGCAGGCCGGTGAGCAGATAGAAGAAGCTGTTGGCCGGATTGCCCGCCAGCGGAAAATTGAGCGCGCTCATGCGTTGCCAGGCCCACAGCTGCGCCGCCAGGAAGGCCAGCGCGGCCAGGCAGGCGGCGGCCAGCGCGGCACCGGCCGCGCCGCCGGCGGGACGGGCGGCGCGCCGGCGGGACGCCTCCCAGCCTGCGCCGCTCGCCGCCAACAAGGCGCTGCTGAGCCACAACTGCCAGGGGACGAAGGGCAAGGGCCGCCAGTCCGGCAGGCTCATGCGCATCAAATACGCGGCGCCGAACAACAGGAACAACATGCTGAGCACGCCCATCAACAGCCACAGCGCGGCCACCGCGGGCGGCGCGGCGGCCGAGGCGGCGGACGGTGCTGGCGCTGGCGCCGACGACGACGCAACGGGCGGCGCCGCCGCCGCCGGCTCGGCGGGCACGGTACGCGAAGCGGGCGTGGCCGGTTGCACCGCCGCCGACGGCGCCGGCCGCGTCGACACCGATGCCGGCGCCGCCGGCGGCCGCGCCGACGCGCCCGCAGCATCCGCCGCGCGCGGCCTGGATGGGCCGGCGCTCACGGCGCGCCCTCCGGCAACGGCGCGCCGCCCGGCGCCGCGCCGCCCGGCCGCAGCCGCCCCGCCCCGGCCGCCTCGGCCTCCGCCTCCGCGTCCGGGCCGACATTCTGCGCGCGGTAGTCGCTGGCGCCGTCGGCGCGGCCGTAGTCGTAGGGGCCGCGATACACCACCGGCAGCTGGGCGCCCCAGTTGCCGTGGCGCGGCGGCGTGTCCGGCGTCTGCCACTCCAGGCTGGCGGCGCGCCAGGGGTTGGCGCCGGCCGGCGCGCCGCGCCGGGCGCTGGCGGCCAGGTTGTAGAGGAACAGCAGCTGGGCCGCGCCGACCAGCAGCGCGGCGACGGTGATGAACACGTTCAGCGTCTGCGCCGACGGCGGGATGAAGGCGTAGCCGTCGTAGGCGTAGTAGCGGCGCGGCATGCCGAGGAAGCCCAGGTAGTGCATCGGAAAGAAGATCGCGTAGGCGCCGACGAAGGTGATCCAGAAGTGGGCGCGCGCCAGCGCCTCGTTGTAGCGGCGCCCGCTGACCTTGGGGAACCAGTGGTACAGGCCGCCGAACACGGCCAGCACCGGCGACACCCCCATCACCATGTGGAAGTGGGCGACGACGAAATAGGTGTTCGACAGCGGGATGTCGACGCTGACGTTGCCCAGGAACAGGCCCGTCAGGCCGCCGACGACGAAGGTGCTGACGAAGCCGACGGCGAACAGCATCGGCACCGTCAGGTGTATGTCGCCGCGCCACAGGGTCAGCGTCCAGTTGTAGACCTTCAGCGCGGTCGGCACGGCGATCACCAGCGTGGTGGTGGCGAACAGGAAGCCGAAGTACGGGTGCATGCCGCTGACGTACATGTGGTGGGCCCAGACGACGAAGCTGAGCACGCCGATGGCGACGATGGCCCAGACCATCATGCGGTAGCCGAAGACGCATTTGCGCGCGTGCACGCTGATCAGGTCGGAGACGATGCCGAAGGCCGGCAACGCGACGATGTACACCTCGGGGTGGCCGAAGAACCAGAACAGGTGCTGGAACAGCAGCGGGCTGCCGCCCTGGTGCGGCAGGCGCTGGCCCAGCGAGACCATGGCCGGCATGAAGAAGCTGCTGCCGAGCAGCTTGTCGAACAACATCATCACGGCGCTGACGAACAGCGCCGGGAAGGCGAACAGGGCGAGGATGCTGGCGACGAAGATGCCCCACACCGTCAGCGGCATGCGCAGCAAGGTCATGCCGTCGGCGCGCGCCTGCAGCACCGTGGTCACGTAGTTCAGCCCGCCCATGGTGGCGGCGGCGATGAACACCAGCAGCGACACCAGCATCACCACGATGCCCCACTCGACGCCGGGCGTGCCCGGCAGGATCGCCTGCGGCGGATACAAGGTCCAGCCGGCGCCGGTGGGGCCGCCCGGCACGAAGAAGCCGGCCAGCAGGATCAGCACGGCCAGCAGGTAGAACCAGTAGCTGAGCATGTTTACGAAGGGGAACACCATGTCGCGCGCGCCCAGCATCAGCGGGATCAGGTAGTTGCCGAAGCCGCCCAGGAACAGCGCCGTCAGCAGGTAGATCACCATGATCATGCCGTGCATGGTCATGAACTGGTAGTACCGGCCGGCGTCGATGAAGGCGAAGCGCCCGGGGAAGCCCAGTTGCAGCCGCATCAGGTCGGACAGCACGATGGCCAGCACGCCGACGGCCAGCGCGGTGATCGTGTACTGCACGGCGATCACCTTGTGGTCCTGGCTCCACACGTAGCGCAGCCACCAGCTCCGCGCGCCGTGCGCCGCCTCGTCGCCATCCTCGCCGCCGCTCTCACTGCCGTATGCCATCGCCGCCTCCCTTGCCCGCCGCCGGCCCGGCGCCGCCACCGAGCGATTCGATATACGCCACCAGGGCCGCCAGGTCGGCCTCGCCGAAGTCCTGCTGCGGCATGATCGGGGCGAAGCCGCGCACGGTCTTCGCCTTCGGCGCGCTGATCGACTCGCGCAGATAGGCCTCGTCGGCCAGTGCGCTGCCGCCGCCCTCGAGCGGCTCGCGGCGGCGGTACAGCCCCTTCCAGCTGGGGCCGGCGCCGGCGCTGCCGTCGACGCTGTGGCAGGCGACGCAGCCGCGCGCCTGCGCCAGCAGGCGCCCCTGGGCGGCGCGGCCGGCCGCGCCGCCTGGTGTGGCGGCGAAGGTCGGCAGCGCCGCCAGCCAGGCGCCGAAGGCGGCCGGCTGCTCGACCACCACATAGCCGCGCATGGCGGCGTGGCCGATGCCGCACAACTGCGCGCACAACACCTCGAAGCGGCCGCTGCGCTGCGGCGTCAGCCAGAACGAGGTGACCATGCCCGGCACCATGTTCATCCGCGTGCGGAACGGCGGCACAAAGAAGTCGTGCACGGCGTCCTGCGCGCGCAGCAGGAATTTCACCGGGCGGCCGGCCGGCAGGTGCACCTCGCCGCCGGCGACCAGCAGGTCGTCGCTGCCGTTCGGATCGGCCGGGTCGATGCCGAACAGGTTGTCGGCGCCGACGAAGCGCGGGTCCGTGCGGCCCAGCTTGCCGTCGGCGCCGGGAAAGCGGTAGCTCCAGCGCCACTGCTGGCCGACCACCTCGAACAGCAGCGCGTCGGCCGGCGGGTGGATCAGCTCGGCATACACGGCCAGCCCCGGCGCCAGCAGCGCGGCGATGCCGACCGAGGTCAAGCCGAGCAGCCACCACTCGAGCCGCGCGTTGCCGTGCTCGGCCGAGGCGCGCACGCCGTCGCGGTGGCGGAAGCGCCAGATGGCGTAGGCGAGGAACAGGTTGATGGCGACGAAGGCCAGGCCGCTCAGCGCCAGCGTCAGCTGCAGCGCCTCGTCCATCTGCCGCCAGTTCGAGGCGAGCGGCGTCAGCCACCAGGGGCTGAGCAGGTGGAAGGCCACGGCGCCAACCGTGAGCAATAACAGGGCGATGACCAGGGGCATGGCGGCGGCCGGTTTCGGGACGGCGCGCCTAGCGCCGCCACGCCGGCCGTTCCAGCGCCAGATAGAACACCACCACGGCCGTGCCGAAGACCACATGGGTCGTCGCCGTGGCCGCGCCGCGCAGCGCGGTGAACCAGGGAAAGGCCTGCGCCACCCCGTAGAAATTGACGATGTACAAGAGCAGGCCGAACACCGCCCCCGCCAGCGCGGCCATGAAGGCGCGCGGCTCGAGGCCGCAGGCGACCACGATGGCGACCAGCAGCAGGCCGTACAAGGTGCCCAGCGCGTAGTGCAGCGCCAGCGCGGCGCCCAGCACCACCAGGCTGAAGCCGCTCTCGCGCAGCACCGCCTCGCCCATCGCGAGGGCCGCCACCATGCGGGTGGCCGGCCAGGGGTTGCCGTCCAACACCACGGACGACCAGAACAGCTCGAGCAACATCAACACGCCGCCGGCGCCGAAGCCGGCCACCGCCGCCGCCGCCCAGTCGGGCCGCTGCGCCGTCCAGCGCAGTGGCAACAAATGTAGTTGCATGACTTCCTCCAAGAAGATGCCGGCCGCGACGGTGGAGCCGCCCGCGCCGGTCGCTCAGGCGCGCCGCCGGCGGCGCACCCACCACACCTGCCACACCCAGTTGGCCAGCGCCGAATAGCACAGGCCCAACAGCGCCGCCGGCAGCTTGTAGCGGTCCAGCCGGGCCAGCCAGTCGCCGCCGCGCGCGACACCGTCGCTGACCACGAAACCGGCGCCGTCGACGCGCAGCGCCACCTGTTCCGGCGCCAGCGCCAGGTGGTGGGCGCGCAGCGTCGGGCTGGCCGCGCAGTCGTCCGGGCCGGGCGCGCGCGGCCACGGGAACAGCCGGCCCTTGCTCGCCGAACAGGCGTACCACTTGTAGCTGCCGTCGCGCCGGCGCAGCCCGACGTCGCGCACGGCCATGCCGGCGTCCGCGCCGGCGCCCCGGCCCCTCGGCGCCCTCGCCCAGGTAGAGGCGGCTGGCCGGCGCGCCGACCGGGAACACCAACACGATGGCGCGCCCCTCGCCCACCTCCAGCCCGACCGGCAGGGCGCCCGGCAGCTTCAGCGCGCCGGCCCTGC
This sequence comes from Rugamonas sp. DEMB1, assembly GCF_029834475.1. Taxonomy (GTDB): domain Bacteria; phylum Pseudomonadota; class Gammaproteobacteria; order Burkholderiales; family Burkholderiaceae_D; genus Rugamonas; species Rugamonas rubra. The sequence goes on from NZ_CP122407.1 coordinate 3,520,474, forward strand.
CGATCCGCAAGACGTTGCGCTCGGCCGAAGAGGGCTTGCCGCCGGCCTCCGCCTCGTCGCCGAGCAGCACGCTCAGCCGCGCCACCGCGACGGCGTTGCGCACCCGCACGCGCAGCGCGGCGGCGCCGCCGCTGCCGGCCTGCTCGAACTCGACCTCCGGCCCGCCCGTTGCGCCCGTCCCCTGCGGCGGTGCGCGCAGCGCCAGCTCGATGCGGCTGCGGCCGTTGCCCCTGTCCGCCGTCGTCCAATTGATCGGCCCGCGCGTGGCGGGCAGCGCCAGCATCCAGGTCTTCTCCAGCTCGGCCGCCGTGGCCGCGTCCAGCGCGCCGTCCTCGACGTGCACGTCGACGCCCTCGTTGGCCTCGCCCAGCACCGTCAACAAGGGCGAGGTGGCGCCGCCCGGCGCCGGCGCTGGCCGCAACAACAGCGTCTCGCCGCCCTCCGCCTTCAGCCGCAAGGCCGCGTCGGCCGGATCGACGAAGTCGGCCACCGGCAGCTGCACGATGTAATAGACGGCCCCCGTCGCCGCCAGGAACACCGACAAGGCGGCCACCTTCTCCTTCAACGAGGCCGGGGCCGGGGCCGGGGCCGGGGCCGGCGACGCCGGCGCGGGCGCGGGCGCGGGCGCCGGCGCCGGCGCGGACGGGGCCGCCGGAGGCGCCGCCGTCGACGCCGCCGGCCCGCTCGGCTGCGGCGGACGCCTGCGCCTATTGGCCATGGTCGGCGATCCGCACGGCGCCGGGGGAGATCGCGCCGACCCAGCTGCGGTCGTCGCCGGCCAACCAGGCCCGCACCTGCAGCCGGTGCAGTCCCCGCGACAGCGCCGCCGCGCCGTTGCGGCCGTCCCAGGTTTGGCCGGCCACCTCGCCGGCCGGCAAGCCCCGGCTGTGTTCCGCGTCCAGCGTGGCGACCCGCTCGACCTCGATGCCGTCCGCGCCGCTGCGGCGGAAGCGCAGCACCTCGACGGCGACGTGGTTGAACGGCCATTGCATGCGGTAACCGACCTGCACCAGCTCGCGCGGCAGCTTGGGCTGCGGCGGCCCGAACACCAGCCGGTCCACCGCCACCGAGCCGACCGCGCGCGGTCCGGCGCCGATACCGTACACCTCGACCGAGACACCGCCCTCGTCGGCCACGGCACCGCGCTCGGCGCAGGCGGGACGGGCGGAGCGCAGCACGTACAGCGCCGCCCTCGCCGCCGGCGCGATGTTGCCGGGCAGCTCGATTCTCAGCAGGCGCCGGCCGGCCCGGCCGTCGGCGTCGAGCAGCCGTGAAAACACCTGCTTGCCGCCCAGGTAGACGTCCAGCTCGGTACAGGTATCGGGTTGCGGCAGAAAGTCGACGACGAAGGGCCATCCGCTGCGGATATATCCCTCAACGACAAAGGTGCCGACCTTCTGCGTGACGGCGAAGCGCGGCCCGTTGCGTGCGAGATAGTCGTCGTTGATGGCGGGTGCCGGTCCCTGCTCGGAAGGTGCGGAAAAGATGCTGGCGAGGACGGCGCCGACACCGACCAGAATGGCGGCGTTGGCGAGCGAACTGGAGCCGCGCTCGCGCGGGCGTTCACTGTGTTGCCGGGACGGCGATGGCGCCGGCTGTCCCTGCTCGGCGCGCGATGGCGGCTGCTGTGCCTGCGACGGCGGCTGCTGTGCCTGCGGTGGCGGCTGCTGTGCCTGCGAATGCTTAGGCTGCGCCACGCTCGTCACAACTTCGGGTAGCTGCGCGTATGCGCCGCCCTTCCCCAGCGGCGCCAGCGCCAGCAACATGGCCGCCAGCACCAAGCGCCACGGCCTCAGCAATCCACCACGATCCCGCTGCATATGCCTGTCCTTGAATTGAAGCACAACCCGGCCGTCCGGCGCGAACGCGGAGCGGCAAACGAGCTTTCAAGTTAATAGGCTGGAGAGGACAGGCTTTGACGAGCGTCAAAAGTGTTCGGCGTGGCCCGCTGACCTGGCGTGCCGCCAGCGGGCCGGGAAAACCATCAAACGGCAACGATGTGGCGCCAGGCCATGGCTTACACCACGCCGGCGGTCATCCAGCCGCCCGCCATCAACACCACGGCGCCGGCGGCGCGCAGCCACAGGTCGCGGCGGCGCAGCGCGGCGCCGAAGCCGACACCCATACCGTGCAACAACATGCTGGCGGCGACGAAGCCGGCGGCGTACTGCCACGGCGTGCTCATCGCCGGCATTTCCATGCCGTGGGCGTAGCCGTGGAACAAGGCGAACAGGCCGACCATGGCCGCGCCCAGCGCGCTCGGCACCGCCACCGCCATGCAGATCAGCACGCCCAGCAACAGCACGGAGGCCGCGATGCCGCCCTCCACCATCGGCATGACCAGGCCGCTGGTCGCCATGCCGGCGCCCACGGTCAGGCAGGCGACAAAGCTCACCGGCAACAACCACTGCGCCCGGCCGCCCAATTGCGCCGCCCATACCCCGACGGCGAACATCGCCAGCAGATGGTCCCAACCCATGAACGGGTGCATCAAACCGGCCATGGCACCCTCGGCATGGCCCGGATGGGCCTGCGCGACACCGGCCACGGCCAGCGCCGCCAAGCCCAGCCAACGATACGTTTTTGCATACATAAAGGTACTCCTTAAAGAAAAATGAATAGATGCGAAATAACTAAACTCTAGCGCCAGCTGCTGCCGGTCAACTCCGTCAACAGCGCGGCAACCTTGCTGCGGCTCACGTGGTAGCCGATGAACACCAGCTCCGAGCGCTTGCCCGCCGGCCGCGCGGCGTCGGCCTTGATGTCGATGCGCGCCCGCACGCCCTGCACCAGCAAGGCGCCCCGCTCCTCGCCGGTCTGCGCGAAACCCTTGCTGCGCAGGATGGGCTCGGCCAGCGCCGCCTCGCGCAACGCCGCCGCCAGCGTCGCGCTGCTCTGCGGCGCATCGCTGCGCAGCACAAACGACTGCCAGCCCGGGTCCTGCTCGTGGAAATGCTTGTGCGTGGCCAGGCCGTGGCTGTGCGCGCCCAGGCCCGAGTGGGCGTGGCCGTTCAAGCGGCTCTGGCTGGCCAGCACGCCGGTCTGCGGCCCCGGCATCGCCGGCAGCAAGGTGTAGGCGTGCTCGTGCTCGGTGCGGGTCGGCTGATGCAGCCGCAGGCCCAGCGCCAGACGAACATCCAGCTGCGCCCGCCGCGCCAGCTCGAGGAAGCGCACGTTCGGCGCGCGCTGGCGCACCCGCGTCTCGGCCAGCAGCAGCTGCTCGTCGTCCAGCTCGTCGACCTTGTTGAGCACCACCACGTCGGCCGACTCCAGCTGTCGCTCGAACATCGCGGCCACCGGGTTGGCGCCGGCGGCGTGCTCGAACTGGTCGGACAGCAGCAGCGGCGTGTCGACCACGGCGATGGTGGCGTCGAGGATGAAGTCGTCGGCCAGCGCCGCGCCTTGCAGCTGCTCCATCACCGCCGACGGCAGCGCCAGGCCGGAGGTTTCGATCAGCACGTGGTCGACGTTGGCGCGCCGCGCCGCGATGGCCAGCATGGTCGGCACGAACCGCTCGTCCTCGCCGTAGGCGATCAAGCCGTCGGCGAAGTCGTGGAAGCGCACCTCGTCGTCGCCCACCGCGCCGTCGCGCACCAAGGTGCTGTCGATGGAGATCTCGCCGAACTCGTTGATGAGGATCGCCAGGCGGCGCGTCTGGCGCCGCTCGATCAGCCCGCGCAACAAGGTGGTCTTGCCCGAGCCGAGGAAGCCGGTGACGATGGTCACCGGGATCAGCTTCTTCATGTTCATGCCGCGCCCACCGCCTTCAACTGCGCCAGCACCTCGGCGCTGCTGCCGGCCAGCGTCGGATACGCCAGTTGCGGCCGCGCCACCACCACCAGCGGAATGCCCAGCGCGCGCGCGGCGTCGGCCTTGGCGCGGTAGCCGCCGGCGCCGCCGGAGTCCTTGCTCACCACGCAGTCGATGCCCCAGTCGCGCCACAGCGCCGTGTTGAACTCGGCCGAGAACGGCCCCTGCATGGCGCAGATGCGCTCGCGCGGCACGCCCAGCGCGATGGCGCGCTGGATGAATTCGGGCTCGGCCGTCAAGCGCACGAACCACTGCTTGTCGGCCGCGCCCGGCGCCTGCAGGAAGGTGGCCAGGTTCGTTCGAGCCGGTGGCCAGGAAGATGCGCTGGCCGCTGGCGATGGCCCGTTCGGCGGCCAGTTGCGGCGTGGCGCACAGGGCGCCGTCGGCGGCGTCGAACTCGCTGGCGCGCTCGTAGCGCACATACGGAATACCCAGTTCGCGCGACAATCCCATCAACTGCTCGGACATGCTGCTGGCGAAAGGATGCGTGGCGTCGACCAGCACCCGCGCGCGGCTGGCGCCCAGCGCCTGCCGGCGCGCCTCCACACCCTGCCGGCCGGCCCACACGGTCACGCCCGGGCAGTCCTTCAAGGCCAGCGCGCCGCCGTGCTCCGTCGCCGCCGACACCACCACCTTGCGACCGACGGTGGCGCCCAACTCGGCCGCCAGTTCGGCCGCCAGCGCGTTGCCGTCGCTGGTGCCGGAGAAGACCCAGGCCGCGTCGTCCGGCATGGCGTCGCGCGGCGCCGTCGGCACCAGCGGCGCGCCTTCCGGCAGCGACCAGTCGTTGTAGCCGCGCGGCGTGTAGATGCTGCCGCGCTTGCGCTTGGTGAAGCGGTTGCCGACCACGATGGTGGTCAGCATGTCGAACTGCAGCGACGGCAGCTCGTCCAAACGGTGGATGCTGACCTGCTGGCCCGGCCGATAGGCGTTCTTCACCACGCCGCACAGGGTATGCGGCGCCTTCGATTCGAGCATCAGCTGCAGCACGCGGTAGACGCCCTGCTGGCGGCCGGCGCTCTGCACGTTGTACATCACGCAGGCCAGGTCGGCCTGGGCGATGTGGCGGGCGCGGTGCTCGATCCACTCCCACGGGCACAGCAGGTCGGACAGGCTGAGCGTGGCGAAATCGTGCGACAGCGGCGAGCCGAGCAGCGAGGCGCAGGCGTTGGCCGAGGTGATCCCCGGGATCACGTTGACCTGGTAGGTGTCGTCCTCGCTCATCTCCTCGAAGGCCAGCGCGGCCATCGCGTAGATGCCGATATCGCCGCTGGAAATCAGCGACACGGTGGCGCCGCCGCGCGCCTTCTCGATCGCCAGCAAGGCGCGCTCGCGCTCCTGCGTCAGCGGCGGCGAATGGATCTCCTTGCCCTCGATATGCGGGCCGATCCAGCGCAGATACAACTCGTAGGCGACGATCACGTCGCTGCTCTCCAGCGCCGCGACGGCGCGCGGCGCGATCAAGTCCTCATATCCCGGCCCGACCGACACCAAATTCAGTACACCACTCATATTTCCATCCATTGATCTTGAACCACTGCGACGGCGACGCCGTCCAGGCTTGTTTTTGGAACCAGCAGGCGCCCGCGCGGACTGGCCACCAGGGCGCAGGGCTCGCAGACTCCATCGAGTCCCACATTCTGTTTGACCCAGGCCGACGGCTGGCTGACCCAGGGCCGCGCCGCCAAGGTCTCGCGGGCGAACACCCGCAACGGCAGATTGTGCCGCGCGCAAAAGTCCAGCAGACCAGGCTCGTTGGCCTTCAGATCCACCGTGGCCACCTCGCGCACGTCGCTAATGGCGTAGTCGCCAAGGGCCAGCCGCACGGCCGCCTCGATGCGCTCGGCCGGTACGCCCTTGCGGCAGCCGATGCCCACCACCAGCGACTTGAGCGCCTCGGTCGCCGTGGTCACCACCGGCACCGCGCCGACAACGGCGGCGACGCGGTAGGCCAACGCGTTGGCGCCGCCCTCGTGGCCGGCCAGCAGCGACACGGCGAAGCGGCCCGCCTCGTCCAGCACCACCACGGCCGGGTCGCTGTGCTTATCCTGCGGCAGACCGTCGAGGAAGCGCACGGCGATGCCGCTGGCCGCCACCATCACCCACTGCGTGTGCCGGCGGTAGGCGGCGGCGAACTGCGCCTTTTGCGCCACATCCGCTTGCAGCCAGGGCCGATACACCTGCCCGCCCAGCCGCTCGTGCAGACAGGCGGCCAGGTCCTCGCCCTCGGGCCGCACCAGCCAGACGCCGAGCGGCGCTGCCGTCGCAGCCCCCTGCTCCGGCTCGCTCACGCCGCCGCCTTGTTCTTCTTCACCACGCGGAACAGGTGGGTGAAGTCCTTCGAGTACAGGCTAGATTCGGCGGCGGCCTCCTTGCCCAGCGCCGCGCCGACCAGCATCATCGTGGTCAAGTTCCAGGCGCCGCGCTTGGTGTCCTGCAGCACCGTGCCCAGCGTGCCCTGGTAGATCTTCTGCTCCGGCCAGCTGGCGCGGTAGACCAGCGACACCGGCGTCTCCTGCGGATAGTGCAGCGACAAATCGGCGACGATCTTCTTCAAATGCGGACCGGACAGGAAGATGCACATCGTCGCGCGGTGCTCGGCCAGCCGGGCGATCGACTCCAGCTCCGGCACCGCCGAGGCACGGCCCGACACGCGGGTCAAAATCACCGACTGCGACACCTCCGGCTTGGTCAGCTCGGACTTGATGGCGGCGGCGGCCGCCGTGAACGAGGACACGCCCGGCACGATCTCGTAGTCGATGCCCAGCGCGTCGAGCCGGCGCATCTGCTCCGCCGTGGCGCCGTAGATGGCCGGGTCGCCCGAGTGCAGCCGCACCACGTCGCTGTTCGTCGCCTTGGCGCGCAAATAGCAGGCCTGCTGCTGCTCCAGGTCCAGCTGGGCGGTGTCGATCAGCTCGGCGTCGGCGCGGCAATGCTGCAACATGTCGGTCGGCACCAGCGAGCCGGCGTACAAGACCATGTCGACGCGGCCCAGCAGGCGCGCGCCGCGCAGGGTGATCAAGTCGGCGGCGCCGGGGCCGGCGCCAATAAAGTAGACCTTCATATGCTTATCGTTCCTCTCGTGAAGCGCGGCGCACCAGCATGGTGGCCAAATATCCCATGGCGTCCTGCGCCACCAAGTCGTCCAGACCGGAGGCCAGCATCTCGCCCGGCAGGCCGATGCGGCGGGCGAAGGCGCAGTGTTGGGCGATGCCCATCTCGCGCAGCAGCTCCAACACCCACGGCAGACGCTGGCCGATCTTCATCAACACCACGATGTCGTGCGTCTCGATGTCGCGGCGCAGCTCCTCGGCCGTCTCCGGGCACGGCAGAATCAGCACGCGCTCCTTGCCCTCGCCCAGCGGCCAGGACAAAGCCGACGCGGCGGCGGCGTAGCTGGTGATGCCGGGGAAGGTGCGCTGGCGCAGCTCCGGCAAGCGCGCCTGCAAGGCCGCCAGCACATAACCGTAGGTCGAATAGGTCAGCGAATCGCCGATGGTCAGGTAGGCCACGTTGCGGCCGGCGCGCAGCTCGGCGGCGATTTGGTCGCCCAGCTGCGCGTAGTGCTCGCTGAGCACCGAGCGGTCCGGGTCCATACTGAATTCGATGTCGCGCAGCTTGGCCGCGTCGATCTCCACGCCGGCCAGGCACTGCACCGCCACCGATGTTTCGACGCCGCGCGCCCGTGGCGCGTAGATCCAGTCGGCCTCGCGCAGCGCCTCCAGCGCCGCCAGCGGCACATAGCCTGCCGGGCCGGGACCAACGCCGACGCCCCAGAACATGCCGGGTCCGGCCTTGACCACTTCCTTCAGCACGGCGCTCAAGCGTCCGCTCCCAGCGAGTTACCGGCCAGGTCGAACAGGCGCACCTCCAGCCGCCGCACCGACGGTACGCGAACCCGCGCCAACTCGCCGACGCGCCGCTCGATCTCCACCCACAGATCGCGCGCCCCTGCCTCATTCTTCATTCTTTCCATTGCTGCTTCCACTGTGTTTGCCTGTTCTATCTCTTGCACCAAATGGGGCGCATATCCACACTCCGCCGCGACGCGGGCCACGCCCGCCATCGCCATACTGCTTTTGCTCGAATGCGTGTCCCAATAACCGTCCAACACCTTGGCCAGCTTGCCTGGATGGCCGGCCAGCCACAACACCTCCAACTCGCGGCCGTCCTGCCGCAGCGCCGTCTCGGTGAAGTCGAGCGCGTCGCCGAGGAAGTTGGCGATCTGCACCGTGCGCCGCTCCGGCATGCCCAGCACGTCCTTGGCGTAGTCCCGCCCGATCTTCCCCGGCAGGTAGGCCACACTGGACGCGTTGTCGGCCAGCGCCACCCGCACATACACCTCGATGGAGGCGATCCAGGTCGACAGCGACATCGGCTCGACAATGCCCGACGTCCCGAGGATCGAGATCCCCCCCAGGATACCCAGCCGTGGATTGAAGGTCTTGCGGGCGATGACCTCGCCCTCCTCGCAGCCGATGGTCAGGTCGAAGCCCGAGTTCTCGGCCTCGGCCGGCGCCTCGTCGAGCACCTCGGCCACCGCCCGCCGCATCATCTGGCGCGGCACCGGGTTGATCGCCGGCTCGCCGACCGCCACGCGCAGGCCTGGCAAAGTCGCCGTGCCCACGCCGCGCCCGGCGAAGAAGCGCACCTCGTTCACATCGTTGCGCCGAACCTCGGCGAAAATCGTCGAGCCGTGCGTGTTGTCCGGATCGTCGCCGCCGTCCTTCAGCACCTCGGCGCGCGCGCCGCCGGCCATCGCCTCCACCCGCTGGATCGGCACCATCAAATAGTGCGCGCCGTCGGGCAGCGTGACGGCGACGCGCTCCCGCCGCTCGTCCAGCAGCAGCAGGTGTAGCGCCGCCTTCACCGCCGCCGTCGCGCAACTGCCCGTGGTGCGCCCGCGCCGCAGGCCGTTCAGGGCCAGCACGCTCAGGTCGAATTCGCTGCGTTCAGCCAGGCGCATACCCGGCGAGCTGGTTGACGGCGTCGATCATCATGCCGTTGACCACGCTGGCGGCCCACGGCGAGCCGCCGCGCGTGCCGCTGTTGGTGATGCGCGGCACTTGCAGGCAACGCCGCAGCAGTTCCTTGGTTTCCCGCGTGCCGACAAAGCCGACCGGCAGGCCGATCACCAGTTGCGGGCGCCAGCCGTGGTCGCGGATCAAGCGCACCGCCTCGGCGATGGCGGTCGGCGCGTCGCCGATCGCCACCACCACGTCGTTGCCGTACCTTTCAAAGCCACGGCGGATGCCGGCCGCCGAGCGGGTGATGCCCAGCGCTTCGGACATTAGATGCGTCTCGCGGTCGTGCACGCCGCACCAGGTGTCCACGCCCAGCTGTTCGAGCAGCGCGCGTTTCAGGCCGGTTTGCACCATCGTCACGTCGGTCAGCACGCGCTTGCAGCGCAACAGCGCGCGGATGCCGATCTCCACCGCGCCCGGCGAGAAGTACATGTCGTCGACGGCGTTGAAGTCGCCGCTGGTGTGCACCAGCCGCTGCAACACCGTCAACTGCTCGACCGGGAACGGCGCCCAGTCGCGCCCGGCGGCGATGATCTCGAAGCTCTCCGCCTCGATCGGATGCGGCACGTAGGCGGCAAAGCGCGTCGGCGCGGCCGGCACATTGGCTGCCCCCTCCTGCGCCAGCAGGCCGCGCACCGCCGTGTGGTGGGCCCGCTGCGGCTCGCCCACCTGCTGCTCGAAGCCGACGATCTGCACGCGGTATTTGCACAGCGAGCAGTTCATCGCGGCGCGGCCGGCGACGGCCTCGCGGGCGCGTTCGATCATCACATCGGCCAGCAGCGGATGCACGCCGAAGTAGCCGGCCTTGAGCACCTCCACAGCCGGCTCGCGCTCGGCCAGCTCGTCGGCCGCCGCGTAGATGCGCTTGACCAGCACGCCGTCGAACAGGAAGAACGGCAGCACCACCAACCGGGCGAAACCCATGCGGGCGGCGGCGCGCAGGCCGTCCGCCACCAGCGGCGTGGCGGTGCCGGAATAGCAAACGTAGACGCCGCCGAAGCCCATGCCCTCCTCCAGCATGCGCGCCAGCTTGGACACCTCGCCGTTGGCGTCCGGGTCGGTGGTGCCACGGCCGACCAGCACCAGGCAGGTGTCGGCGCGGCGCACCGTGGCGGTCGACGTACCCTCGGCCTCGACGATGCGCTCCTGCGCCAGTTGCAGCAGCTTGGGATGCAGGTTCAGCGGCGCGCCGAAATGGAAATCGATCTCGGGATAGTCGCGCGCCATCGCCTGCATTTCGGCCGGCATGTCGTTCTTGGCATGGCGCGCCGCCAGCAGCACGCCCGGCACCACGGCCAGCTGGCGCGTACCGGCCGCCAGGTTGGCCTCCACCGCCTCGGCGATGGTCGGGCTGGAGAACTCCAGATAGCCGTGGGTGACCACGTCCTGCGGCGCGCGCGCCCGCACCAGTTCCACCAGCGCCTCGAATTCGCGCACCGCGTCCGGATCGCGGCTGCCGTGGCCGGCGACGACGATGCCGGACTTGATCGCGGCCGGCCCCTCAGCATTCACTGGTGCGCCGTTCATTTTGCCGGCGCCGTTTCAAGTTGGCCCGGCGCCGCCTCGATCTGGCTGGCCATCGGCGCCAGCGTGCGGATCAGCATGATGCTCATGTCCGAGCAGCGGTGCTCGGCGCATTCGGCCAGGCTGCCGTGCCATTCGGCCTCGCCCCGGGTCAGGTTTTCCCACACCTCGACCGGATGCTCGGGCGGGATGCCCTGCTCGATCAAATAGGCCGCGATATGCCAAGGCATGAAGGAACGCGCCTCGTCCCACGGGCAGGGAATCACGATGGCGTTGCGCTGGTCCTCCAGCACGTGCACCAGATGGCGCTTGAACGGCGTCAGGTCGCCGCGCCGGTGGAAGGTGACGAAGGTGGTCTCGTCGAAGCACACCTTGGTGCGCGAGGCCAGGATCTGCGCCGACGAAATCCCCGGCAGCGACTCGACCGGATGGCCGCAGGCGCGCTCCACCCGCTCCAGGTATTGGAAGCCGCTGAAGTGGATGTCGCCCATGAAGACCACCACGCACTTCTTGCCGGCGTGGTGTTCGACGGCCACCTCGTCGAGCTTGGCGACCTGGTCGCGGTAGCCCATGGTGATGACCTGGGCCTCGGCCGGAATCAGGCTGCGCACCACGTTCAACACGGCCTCAAAGCCGGCCACCACGTCGGCGTCGCGTATCAATTGCGCGCCGCGTTGGGTCAAGTAAGCCACATCGCCGGGACCGGCACCGATACAAATAATCATACAAACTGCTCCTCAAATTGTTCTTGCAGTGGCGCTTGCCGTTTTAGCTGCGATGTCAGCTGCGATTGCAGTTGCGCCGCCACGCCGACCACGTCGCCGATGATGACGATGGCCGGGCTGCCGATGCCGGACAGGCGCACCCGCTCGGCCAGCTGGCCCAGCGGCGCGGCCACGCAGCGCTGCTGCGGCAGCGTGCCGTTCTGGATGACGGCCGCCGGCCGCGACGGCGGCATGCCCGCCGCCAGTAGTTGTTCCGTGATCCCGGGCAGATTGGCCACGCCCATGTAGATCACCAGCGTGCCGCCGGCCGCCACCAAGCCGGCCCAGTTGGGCGGCGTGTCGTTGCAGCCGTGGCCGGTCAGGAAGGTCACGCTGCGGGCGTGGTCGCGGTGCGTCACTGGGATGCCCAGCGCCGCCGGCACGGCCATGCCGCTGGTGATGCCACTGACCACCTCGACCTCGACACCGGCCGCCTGCAGGCACTGCACCTCCTCGCCGCCACGGCCGAACATGAATGGATCGCCGCCTTTCAGCCGCGCCACCGTCTTGCCGGTCAGCGCGTGCTCCAGCATCTGCTGTTGGATTTCTTCCTGCGTGGCCGAATGGCGGCCGCCGCGCTTGCCGACTTCAACCACCTGCGCGCCGGGCGCGACGAAGCGCAGCACCTCGCGGTTGACCAGCGCGTCGAGCAGCACCACCTGCGCCTCGCCGAGCAGGCGCACGGCCTTCAGCGTCATCAATTCCGGGTCGCCGGGGCCGGCGCCGATCAAATAGACTTTGCCCGGCTTCATACGGCCCCCAGTCGGGCGCGGATGGTCAGCACCAGATTGTCGGCCGACAGCTGCTCCAGCGTCAGACACTCGGCGCCCAAGGTCTGCGCCAGCTGCGCCGCGCGGCCCAGCTTGAGGTAGCCGGTCTCGGTGTCGAGCACCAGCGCCGGCACGCCGCGTTCGGCCAGCAGCCCGGCCATCGCCAGCGTTTCGCGCCAAGGGTCGCCGCCCTCGGCCAGCGCCACGTTGGCCTTGCCGTCGGTGAGCAGCACCAGCAGCGGCGGCGCGTTGTTCGCGCCGCGTTCCAGCGTCTCCAGCGCCAGCTGCATGGCGTGCGGCAGCGGCGTGCGGCCGCCGGTCGGCAGCTGGCTCAGGCCCTGCTCGGCGCGGTCAACGCTGCGCGTCGGCGCCAGCAGCAGCTGGGCCGACTGGCCACGGAAGGAAATCACCGCCACCTCGTCGCGGCGCTGGTAGGCGTCCGTCAGCAGCGCCAGCACGGTGCCCTTGACGGCCTCCATGCGCCGCTGCGCCGCCATCGAGCCGGAGGCGTCGACCACGAACAGGATCAGGTTGGCGCTCTTGCCGACGCGGATCTGCTGGTGCAGGTCGGCCTTGGTCACGCTGACATTGCCAGGGTCGCGCAGTAGGGCGCTGCGCAGCGTCGCGCCGACCGCCAGACTGCTCGGATTCTCGTCCGGCACGGCGCGCACCACGCGGCCGCGCGCGGCGTTGGCGGCGTCGCTGCGCCGGCCCATGGCGCTGCGGCCGATGCTGGAGCTGGCCGCCACCGTCAGATGGGGCGCAGCACCGCTGGCGCCGCTGGCGAACAGCTGTTCCGGCTGCTCCTGCTCGTCGTTCGCCGGGGATTGCGCCGCCTCGTGGTCGTGGTCGTGGTCGTGGTCGTGGTCGTGATCGTGATCGTCCTCGGCCTCGGCCTCGCCGTCGCCGGAGTCGTGGCCCTGCCCTTGTGCCTGTTGTTCCTGTTGCTCCTGTTGTTCGGCTTGCTTCTGCGCCTGGTTCATCAAGTCGTCCAGCTTGTCCTGGTCCAGACCCGGCTGTTCAAACGGCTTGCGGCGGCGGCGGTGCGGCAGCACCAGCTCGGCGGCGCTGCGCAGATCGGCCGGCGTCACCTTCAGGCGGCCGTCCAGCGCCGCCAGCGCGCGCGCCGCCTTGTGCATGACGATGTCGGCGCGCAGGCTGGCCACCTCGAACTCGCAGCACAGGTGGCTGATCAGATCGAGCATGGCGTCGTCCAGCTCCACCTGCGGCAGCAGCGCTTGCGCCGTCGCCAGTTGAGCGTTGAGCGCATCCTGCTGCGACTGCCACGCCGCAGCGTAGGTGAGCGGATCGGCCTCGTAGGCGATGCGACGGCGCACCACCTCGGAGCGCACCGCCTTGTCGCGCGGCGCCGCCACTTCCACCATCAAGGCGAAGCGGTCCAGCAGTTGCGGACGCAGGTCGCCCTCCTCCAGATTCATCGTGCCGATCAAGGTGAAGCGGGCCGGGTGGCGTATCGACAGGCCCTCGCGCTGCACCGAGTTGACGCCCATCGCCGCCACGTCGAGCAGCACGTCGACCAGATGGTCGGCCAACAGGTTCACCTCGTCGATGTACAAAATGCCGCGATGCGCCGAGGCCAGCAGGCCGGCCTGGAACAGCTTGCCGCCGCCCCGCAAGGCGCTGGCCACGTCCAGGCTGCCCAGCACGCGGTCCTCGGTGGCGCCCAGCGGCAGCGTGACGAAGGGCACGGCGGACAGGCCCGCCGTGGCGCCGTCGGCGCGGCAGACCTCGCAATGCTCGCTCGGCGCATCGCCGGCGCAGTTGAAGGCGCAGCCGGCGACGCGGTCGATGCGCGGCAGAATGTCCGCCAGCGCGCGCGCGGCGGTGCTCTTGGCCGTGCCTTTGTCGCCGCGTATCAGCACGCCGCCCATGCTGGGGTCCACCGCGCACAGCAGCAGCGCCGTTTGCAGCTTGGGTTGGCCGACCACGGCCGCGAAGGGGAAATTCGTGCTTCTCATCTTATCCATTGCGCGGCGTCTCGCCGCGCGCCTCCAACAGGGTTTCACTATTCAAGTACAGCTCGCGCAGCCGCTCCAGCGTCTCGGCGCGCGGCGCCTTCCACATGCCACGGCCGGCCGCCTCCAGCAGGCGCTCGGCGATGGCGTTCTGCGCCCACGGATTGGCCTCTTGTAGGAACTGCTGCATCTGCGGATCGAAACCGTAGGCCTGCGCCACGTCCTCGTACATCCAGTCGTCCATCACCTGCGCCGTGGCGTCGTAGCCGAATAGATAGTCGACCGTGGCGGTCAGCTCCAGGCCGCCCTTGTAGCCATGGCGCTGTATGCTGTTCAGCCATTTCGGGTTGACCACGCGCGAACGGAACACGCGCAGCGTCTCCTCCTTCAAGTCGCGCACCTGCGCCCGCGCCGGGTCGTGGCTGTCGCCGAAATAATGGCGCGGCTGTTGGCCACTCAGCGCGCGGATGGTGGCGATCATCCCGCCGTGGAATTGCAGGTAGTCGTCGCTGTCGAAGATGTCGTGCTCGCGGTTGTCCTGGTTGTGCAGCGCCACCTCCACGCCGGACAGGCGCAGTTTGAAGGCGTCGCGCTGGTCCACGCCCTGCGCGCCGCGCGCGTAGGCGTAGCCGCCCCAGTTGACGTAGGCCTCGGCGAAGTCGGCGTCGGTCTCCCAGTTTTTGTGCTGGATCAGCGGCAGGATGCCGGCGCCATAGCTGCCCGGCTTGGCGCCGAACACGCGGTAGGCGGCGCGCTGTTCCGCTTCCTCCTGCGGCAGGCCCTGGCCGATCCAGTCGCCCAGTTCGGCCAGATAGTGCTTGCGCACGAAGTTGTGCGTCAGCGGCTCGTCCAGCTGGATCACCGTGTTGACGGCCTCGTCGATCAGGTCGATCAGCTGCGGGAAGGCGTCGCGGAAGAAGCCGCTGATGCGGGTCGTCACGTCGATGCGCGGACGCTTCAACTCCTCCAGTGGGATCACCTCGACGCCGCTGACCTGCCGGTTCTCGGCGCGCCAGACCGGGCGCACGCCCAGCAGCGCCAGGATCTGCGCCACGTCGTCGCCATGGGTGCGCATCGCGCTGGTGCCCCAGATGCTGATCGCCACGCTTTCCGGATAGGCGCCGGTCTCGCGCTCGTGGCGCGTCAGCACCTCGTGCGCCAGTTGCAGGCCGACGCGCCAGGCCGACTGCGACGGCACGCTGCGCGGGTCGACCGAGTAGAAATTGCGCCCGGTCGGCAGGATGTGCGCCATGCCTCGGCTGGGCGAACCGTTCGGACCGGCCGGCACGTATTGGCCGGACAGGCCGTTGAGCAGATTGTCGATTTCGTCGGTGGCCAGGGCCAGGTTCGGCACCAGCTCGCGGCAGGCGAAGCCGAGAACGCTGCGCAGCGCCTTGAAGCGGCTGGCACGGTCGCCCTGCGCTGGCACCTTTTTAGCAGCGGCGGTGGGCGCCGTTGTCGTTACCGGGACTGGCACAGGCGTAGGCGTAGGCATAGGCGTAGGCGTAGGCGGAGCCACAGGCGAAGGTGCCGCCGTGGCCGCCGCCGCTAACGCTGCTGCCGGCCGCGCCGGCAGCATGGCGCGCGGCTTGCCCATTTGCGCCAGCAAGGTGCCGCCGCCGCTTCGCATGGCCGGTTGAAGCAAAGGCTTGGCTATGGCATCGTCGGCGTCAAGCTGGCCGAACACCTGATCCAGCACGGCGTCGATACGTTCGGCGGCGTACTCGGTTTCGCGCAGCTCGACGAACAGCTTCAGGCACAGGCTGTCGATCGCTTCGAGCGCGTCGGCGCGCGTGACCACAGCGCGCTCGGCGATGCGGGCCAGCGAAGGCACCACGTTGACGCGACGGCCCTTCTGCTCGAGCAGCATGGTCAAGTCCAGCCCGAACAGGCGGGCGACTTCCTCCTGCAAGCCGGGCACGTCCTGATTCGGCAGGCGGGTCAGCGAGACCAGCATGTCCGGCAGCTGTTCGTGGTCCGGGCCGCGTCCCAGGATGTGCAGGCCGTCGCGGATCTGGGCCGAGCCCAGTTCGCACAGATAGCCGTCCAAATCCTCGATCAAGTGGGCGACATCGGAGCCGCCCATCGCGGCCAAGGCCGCCGGCAATTCGCCTTCGTGTTCATGGTCGTGGTCGTGATCGTGGTCATGACCGTGATGGCCATGTTCGTGTCCATGGTCGTGCGCGTGCGCGTGCGCGTGGCCGTGGTCATGGCCGTGATCGTGTCCATGTCCATGATCGTGCCCGCCCTCGTGGTCATGATCGTGATGCAGCAAGCGCGCCTGCAAATCCGCATCCAGATTGGTCTGCTTGACCAGCTCCCAAATCTGCTGCTGCAACAAGGGCAGCTTGGACGGGTCGAGCACCTCGACCTGATAATACTCGTCCACCAGCTGCGTCAGCTGGGCCAGCGCGCCGTAGGTGTCGGCGGTGGTCATCGGCGGCGTCAAATGGTCGACCACCACCGCGTGGGCACGGCGTTTGGCCTGCGAGCCCTCGCCTGGATCGTTGATGATAAACGGATAAAACAGCGGCAGATCGCCCAGCAGCGCGTCCGGGAAGCAGTTCTCCGACAGCCCGACGCCCTTCCCCGGCAACCACTCCATGGTGCCGTGCTTGCCGACGTGGACGATGGCGTCGGCGCGCCACTCCTCGCGCAACCAGCGGTACAGCGCGTAGTAATGGTGGGTCGGCGGCAGGTCCGGCTGGTGGTAGATCGCGTCCGGGTCCATGCCGTAGCCGCGCGGCGGTTGCAGCGCGACGAAGGTGTTGCCCAGCTCGATGCCGGCCAGCGCCAGATGGCCGTCGTGGAAGTAGGCCTCACCCGGCGCCTCGCCCCACTGCGCCACCATCCGCTTGCGCATGTCTTCCGGCAGATCGGCGAACCACTCGGCGTACTGCGCCGTCGGCACCCGTCCCGCCGCGTTGGCCAACTGCTCGGCGCTCAAATAGATATTGTCGTAGGAGCAGCGCGCCACCAGGTCGTGGATCAGCGTCGTGCCGTCCTTCGGCAGCGTGCCGACGTCGTAGCCGGCCAGGCGCATCGCCTCCAGAATCCGCATCAGCGAGGCCGGCGCGTCCAGGCCGACCGCGTTGCCGATCTGCGAGGCCTTGCTGCTCGAATTGGTGAACATGAAGGCGACCCGCTTGGCCGCGTTCGGCACCCGGCGCAGCTGGGCGAAGCGCGCGGCGATGCCGGCCACCCGCGCCACCCGTTCGAACACCGGCTCGTATTCGATCACCTCGCTCGGCATGCCCGCCGCGCGCGCCTTGAACGAGATGGGCACGGTGATGATGCGGCCGTCGAACTCCGGCAGCACCACGTTCATCGCCGCGTCCAGCGGATTCATGCCGCGCGCCGACTGCTGCCACTGCGCCAGCGTCATGCCGCTGGTGATCGCCTGCAGCACCGGAACGTTGAGCGTCTCCAGCACGCCGACCGACCAGCCGGCCGGGGTCGAGCCGCCGGCGGTGATCTCGCCCATGGCGAAGGAGGTGGTGTTGATCAGCACGTCGACCAGCGTGCCCTCGGCGCCACGGAAGTAGCGCAAGGCGCTCGGCAGCGCGCCCGCCTCGTCGGCCCCGGCGCGCAGCGACGAGGTGAACACCGGCAGCACGTTCATGCCGCGCTTTTCCAGCGCGTCGAGCATGGCGTCGACGAAGCGGGTGTTCCCGCTCATCCAGTGGGCGCGGTAGAAGACGATGCCCACGCTGGGCTTGTCGGCCGCGCGCATGGCCAGCCAGTCGGCCGTGTCCGCGCCGGGCGCCAGGTCGGGATGGTAGATGCCGTGCTCGGGCAGCTTGTGGGCCGGCTCGAAGCCGAAGCCGGTCAACAGCAAATGGTCGGACAAATAGCGCAGCAGCTGGGCCAGGTTGGCGCTGCCGCCGGCCTGGAAGTATTCGAGGCAGTGGCGCAGCACGTCCGGCGCCACCGTCGACACGGCGGCCAGCTCGGGGTCGGCCTCGCCGGTGCCGCTGATGGCGATCAGGTGGATGCCCCGGCGGCGCGCCTGGCCCACCAGCTCGGCCACGCCCGGCACGCTGCCGAGCCGCCCCAGCACGCGCAGGATGACGACGCGGGCGGCCGACAACTCGCCGGCCAGCAGCGCCGTCATCTCGCTGTCGCTGGACAGCGGCTGCAAATTGATGCCGTTCAGGGAGGGGAACTGCGGCGGCAGCTGGGCCAGCGCGTGGTGCAATACGGTCAGGTCGTTCGAGGCGTGGGTAAGCAGAACAATCTGCGCCTGGCCTGCTGGTGTTTCGGACATCTTATTCTTCCGCTGGACAGGTGTCGCCTTCGCCTAGGCGATGGAAAATCAAATCGGTGACTTCTTCATCGCCGAGCAGGTGCTCGGTGACGATGCGCTCGACCGCCGCCTCGTCGACGCGGTTGTACCAAACGCCCTCCGGGTAGACCACCAGCACCGGCCCCTGCGCGCGGCAGGCGACCATGCAATGGGTGCGGGTGCGCTTGACGCGCAGTTCCGGCAAGGCGTCGATCTTCTCGCCCATCAATTCGAACATGGCCTGGGCGCGCTCACCGTTTTCGGTGCAGCGCGGCCCCACGCACATGAACACGTGGCGTGTGTGGGTTCTCATGCGCTCAGTTGAATTTCTTGAAGAAGTAGCCGGACAGCGCGCCCAGCGCCAGCCAGAACACGGCGTTGGCGAAGGCGGTGGCGTAGATGAAGGACTGCGCCAGTTCGGCCGGCGCGGCGCTGGCGTGCACCAGCGGTTGCGGCGCGCCGACCAGATGCGGCGCCAGCAGCATGGCCACGCCGGCCAGCTTGAGCGGCCAACGCGGCGCCAGCGCCAACAGCGCCAGTCCGCCGGCCGTGGCGGCCACGGTCAGCAACCACCACATCTGGCGCGCGCCGAGCGGCGCGGCGGCGGTGCCCGGCACCTCCGGCGGCAGGCCCAGCGACGGTGCCAGGAAGAACACGGCGTAGCCGGCCGCGCCCCACAACAGGGCGCCGCGCCAGCCGTGGCGAACGCCGCGCAGCGTCATCGCGGCACTGAGCAGCAGGCCGAAGGCCACCGCCATGCTGATGTTGGCCAGCGCGCTGAAGAAGGTGCGCTCGGCGCCGTTCTCCGGCTTCCAACCGCCGTGCTCGTGGCCGTGTTCGTCTTCGTGCTCGGCGCCGGGCTGGGCAGCGGAGGTAGCAGAGGCGGCAGTGTCGGCAGTGTCGGCGCCATGCGCGTGGCTGGCCGGCGCGGCGGCGAAATCGGCGGCGGCGGCATTGGAAGCTGCTTGACCGTGCTCGTGGTCCCGCACGACCGGCCCGTCGTGCGCATGCGCGCCCACCGAGCCGTGCGCGTGCCCAGCTGCGGCGCCGTGTTCATGCACAGCGGAGGCCACATGCTCATGCGCCGCCGCGGCGGGGTGCTCGTGCGCGACCTCCGCCTTGAGTTCCCGCACACCGTCGGCATGCCGCTGCGGCGCGGCGACGGCGTCCGCAGCGGGTTTGGGATCGGCCTTGGCCTGCGCGTCCTCGTAGGTCTCGGCCTGCAGGATGATGGGCGCCACCTGCAGGCTTTGCAGGCCGGTCAGCACCAGGCCGGACAGCAGCCCGGCGGCCACCGCCGTGCGCACGATGCGGTTGAAAGGACTGGTCTTCGCCATGCCATTGCTTTGCTTCAGTGGCACGGGAAGCCCGCCGAGTGGCGCCCGTCGTGGGCGGCGTTGTGCAGTTCCTCCATCGGCGAGAAGGCGGCGCCGTACAGCAGGGCGACCGCCAGCGCGCTGGCGAACAGGGCCGGCAGGACTTTGTCCTTGGCGGTGGACGTGGCTGGGGCGGTGGCGTGATCGACGACGGCGGAGGCGTGAATTGACATGATGTCCTTCCAGAAAGCACAAATACCAGCCTGGACGGCACGACGAAAAAACGCGCGCGGCGAGCGGGACTGGAACAGGGATCTATACCGGGAGGACCAACAAATGTGGGTGCGCAACACTGCAAACCACCTGGATCGCCCTCCGCGATACAAACGTGTATGTTCAGTTTCAGGCTGGTCTCCGGACTCTTGAAGCGATCTCCCTGGGGAGATCAAAACCCGCGCCTTCCCATGCGTTAACACAGTGGCGTAATGCGGGTTTTCGATTCAAATACCGTTGCGGGGGCAGTGCCGGAATTGCTTTTCGTCGAAAAACTTACCGGCTTCCCATTTCACCGCCCGGACGATCATCCGGGCAACGAACCTGAAACAATGTTGCAAGTTTGTGATTGTATTCACGAAACCCTTGACTGGCAAGACAATTCCAACCGAAGCGGGCGGCGCCGGAGCGCCGCCCTCGGTGGCCCTCGGTGGCCCTCAGTGGCTTAGTCCTGCGGGCAGCGCACCAGCCCGGCGCCGAAGTCGAACGGGTCCGAGCCGTCGACCATGCCGGCCGTGCTCGCCATGCCGGCCAGCTTGGACATCAACTGGAAGCCGTTCAGCCGGCCCGCCTGGTTCAGCTTCTGCGCCCACAGCGCCGCCACCCCGGCCACGCAGGGCGTGGCCATGCTGGTGCCGCTCATCGCGCGCAGGCCGCCGCCGGCCGCCGCCGAAACGATGTTGACGCCCGGCGCGCTGACGTTGACCCCGGTGTTGGAGAAGAAGGCCACCTCGAACCGGGCGCCGTGCTGGCCCAGCGCGCCCACCGACAGGATGCCCTGCGCCACCGCCGGCGGCGCCACCGCCACCTCGTAGTCCGGATCGATCTTGCGCTTGCTCTCGTTGCCGCCGGCGGCCACCACGATGGTCGCCTGGGCGCTCAACTCGTGCGCGCTGATCAGCGCCGACAGGCTGTCGAACAGGCGCGTGCTGGCGCGGTAGCCCTCCAGCGCGCGCGAGGTGGCCAGGTCGGCCGGCATGCCGGAGTCGACCAGGGCCTTGACGTAGCCGGGGAAGTCCATCCCCAGCGACATGGAGATGATGTTGGCGCCCTCGTCGACCGCCCACAGGATCGCCTGGACGATGTTGTCGCTCGACCCGCTGCCCTGGCTGTCGAGCACCTTGCCGATCAGCGCCTTCTTGACGCCCGGCGCCACGCCGATCGGCACGCCGCCGACCGGGCGGCCGAAGGCGATGCCGGCGCAATGGGTGCCGTGGCCGTGGCCGTCGCCGTTGCCCTCGCCGGTGAAGTCCTTCTGCACCAGCTCGACGCCGGCGAAGGCGGCGTGGTTGGCGTCGATGCCGGTGTCGAGGATGGCCACCACGATGCCGTCGCCGTCGAACGGCGAGGTGTCGGCGCCGACCGCCGGCAGGCCCCAGGCCACCTGGGCGCTGGCGCCGGTGACGCTCTCCGACGACACCGGCGCGATCAGCCGCATCGGCATCACCGGCGCCACCGCCACCGTGTCGGCCTGCGCCGCGATCAGGCGCACCTCCTTGCGCTCGACGCTGTTGACCTCGGCGCTGACGTTCAGGCCGGGCACGCCGGCCTGCGCCATGGGCATGCCGAGCACGCCGGCCACCGGCCCGCCCCACAACTGGTCGCGGGTGGGCGAGGGTTCGCGGCGCAAAACGATGAAATCGGATTTCATTTTCTTCTCCTGTAGGAAACGCACTGTGCTGGAAGGAATCGACTGTCAAAAAACTGACCGATCCATGCTACGCAGATGGCGCCCACAGGCTTTGCGCGAGCGCACAGTTGCGCGCCGACGCGGTGGATTCGTCAGGCCAGTTCGGCGTAGCCCACCGCCCTCGCCTCGGCCTCCAGCAAGGCGATTCCGGCATAGTCCGCCGCGCCGCGCCGCTCGAAGCCGAGGATCGACAGCGGCCGCAGCAGTTCTTGCAGACGGGGCGGCGGCGCCAGCAAGGCCTCGCGCAGCAAGCGCACCGCCTCCTCCGGCACGGCGGCGCCGGCGATCAGCGGCAGGCCCGGCGCGGCGGTCGAATACTGCAACACGGCCAGGCCGGCCAGGCAGGCCGGATCGCACCGTAGCAGATAGCCGAGGCTGACGCAGTCGATGGCGGCGATGTCGGCGGCGCCCCCGCGCAGCAGGGCCAGACTGGCGGCGTGGCTGCCGCTCCAGCGCACCGCGCCGAAGAAGCGGCCCCGCTCGGCCAGCGGCGCCACGGCGTGGCGCAGCGCGTTCATGCCGCTGTGCGAGCCGGCGTCGTTGACGGCGGCGACGCGGCCGCGCGCCTCGGCCAGCGTGCCGATGCCGCCCCGTTGCCGCACCACGATCGCGCTCGAATAGTCGCTGCCCCGGCAGCCGGTGAAGTCGTAGCAGGGCGTGGCGAGCAGCCGCACCCGGCCGCTCAGCGCGGTCGCATACGGGTAGCCGCAGGTCTGGCTGAGCAACAGGTCCGGCCGCCGCCACAAGTCCGGCAGGGGCGGCTCGCGCAGCGCTTCGACCCGGCCGCGCCAGCCGGCCGCGCGCAGCAGGTCGAGCAAGGCGCCCTGCAAGGCCTCGTAGCCGTCGCGCAACTCGGTCGAGACGTTGTACATCGGCAAGGACATCGTCCAGCTCATCGCTAGTCCGGCATGTGCGGGTGGACCGGCGCGTCGACCGGGCGGAAGCCGAAGCGGCGCGCCAGCTCGCCATAGCCGCGCACATGGAAGCCGCCGCTGCGGGCCAGGTAGGCCTCGCGCCGCGCCCGGTAGACGCGCGGCATCAAGTACCACGGCAGCGACGGCAGGTCGTGGTGCACCAGGTGCAGGTTGTTGTTCAGGAACAGCAGGCGGAACAGCGGCTCCGCCTCGTTCAGCACGATGCGCTGCTTGTGCTCCTCGGCCGGCCGGTGCTCGTAGTAGGAGCGGATCATGGTCAGCGACTGCGCCGGATAGGAAATGGCCAACACGTAATACAGCGGCGACATGCCGAAGGCCGCGTGCAAGCACCACAACATGGCGCCCAGCATGGCGAAGTGGCCCAGCCACATCGGCACCTGCCGCCAGTCGCCCTGCAGCGGCTGGCGCAGCGCCTCGCCCCAGGCGCCGACGATGGTGATCGCCGGGCCGACCAGCATGCGGCCCCAAAAGGTCTTGTTGAACCAGTGCAGCTTGCGCAGCGGCTTGCCCATGCCGGCCCAGCGCGCCGGCGACACGTAATAGCTTTCCGTGTCCAGCGCCGGCATGGTCAAGTGGAAATCGTTGTGGTGGTGCATGTGGCTGTCGCGGTACAGGCGGTAGGGATACCAGATCGCCAGCGGCGCCAGGCCGAACAGGCGGTTCAGCCACGCCCAGGGCGTCGGATGGCCGTGGATCAGCTTGTGTTGCAGCGACATGTACCAGGCGCACCACCAGATCATCAACAGCGTGGCGGCGAGCGGGCCGATCTCCTGCCAGTGCGCCAGCGTGGCGTACCAGCCGCCGTAGATCAGCGCCATCAAGGCCCAGGTCGGCCACTCGGCCAGCCACAGCAGGCGCTGCCGCTCCTTGGCCACTTGCAGCCTCTGCTCCGCGTCGATGTATTCCGATGCCTGCCTCTTTAACAATGCTGCTTGCATACCGGCCTTTCCTGGCGGATGGTGGGAGCCTGTGTGGCCGTTTCGAGCGTAGCAAAGAACGGCGCGGCGATGGTGCCGCCGGCCGGGTATTTTTTCAGCGCATCACAACTTGCCTTCAAAGCGGCAACCTTGACTCCAAGGCAATCAGAAACGCGCCTTCATCCGCAGGCCGATGGTGCGCGGACGCGCCATGAACAAGGTGTCGCCCGGTTGGATGGCGATGCTGTTGGTCGTCACGTCGTTGACCTTGTTACCGTTGCTCAGGTTGCTGCCGAACAGGCCCAGCTCGTAGCCGCGCGTTTTATAGGTCACGGTGGCGTTGACGGTGTTCGACGACGGAATCTCCGAATAGCCGCCCTGCTCCTTGGCGAAGTTGGTGTAGGCCTTGCCACGGTAGGCGTAGCTGGCGGAAATGCCGATCTCGTCCGTATCAAGCACCGGCACGGCGTAGCTGAACGTCGCGCTGGCGGCGACATGCGGCGCGTACGGCGTGCGGCTGCCGGCCGGAATGTTCTGCGCGGCGATGCCGGTCAACACCGTGTGCTTGGCGTAGGCGTCGTTGTAGGCGGCGCTCAGGCCGAGCGTGGCGCGGCGCGTCAGCTTGAACGCCGTCTCCAGCTCCACGCCCTGGCTGCGCAGCTTGCCGGCGTTCTGCGTGAAGTAATAGGTGCAGGGCAGCTTGTTGAACACCTGCACGTCGCTCCACTCGATCAGGTAGGCGCTGACGTTGAGCGTCATGCGCCGGTCGAGCAGGGTGTTCTTCGAGCCGAGCTCGTAGTTCCACAGGCTGTCCGGGGCGAAGGTGGACGGCGCGTTGACGCCGCAGAAGTTGAACGGCACCGGCTGGTTGTTGCCGCCGTAGCGGAAGCCCTTGCCGGCGGCGGCGTACAGCAGATGCTCGGCGTCGACATGGTAGGCGGCGGCGAAGCGCGGGTTGGCGCCCTGCGCCGTGGCGCTGCTGCGGCTCTCCTCCGGCACGCCGACCGGCGCCGCCGGGCTGGCGCCGACCAGGTTGCCGAACAGGCCGGTGAAGCGCAGGTCGAAGTCCTGCGTGCCACGGAACAGGCGCAGGCCGGCGGTCAGGTCGAGCTTGTCCCACACGGTGTAGGTGGCCTCGGCGAACAGGGCCGCCTGGCGCGACTTGGCGTGTTGCAGGCCGGAGAAGAAGTCGTCCGGGCCGAAGGCCAGGTCGTTGGTTTGCGAGTTGTAGCCGGGGAAGTTGTGCGTGGCGGCGAAGCGCGCGTCGAAGCCGGTGGTCGGCTCGTCCTGGCGCGTGGCCCGCTTGCCGCTCTCGAAGAAGGCGCCGGCGGTCCACTTCAGGGCCCGGCGTCCTTCGAGTTGAGGCGGAACTCCTGGGCGAAGTCGGTCACCGCGTTGCCGATGGTGTAGGCGGCCTGCATCAGCGGCGCCTTGCCGCCGAAGATGAAGGCGGTGGCCGGATACTGCGCCGAAGTCAGGTACAAGGTGTCGCGGTGCAGGTAGGAGGTCGACGAGACCAGCTGGGCGCGGCCCAGGTCGTAGCTCAGCGCCAGGTTGTACAGTTGCAGATTGTCGTTGCTGTTTTGCGGCAGCAAGGCGATGGTGGTGAACGGCGCCAGGCCGGCGTAGGCGTCGTTGACGCCGCCCTTGACGTTGGAGGCGGTCACGCTGGCGTCCACCAGCAAGTCGGCCGAGGCGCGCAGGCGCATTGCGGCGCGGCCCTGGTTGGTCGAGACGGCGTTGGTGGTGGCGCCCGTCAGCGCGTTCCGGATGTAGCCGGAATCGTTGCCGGTGTAGCCGGTCAGGCGCAGGCCCAGCACTTCGCTCTTCAGCGGCAGGTTGACCATGCCGCGCAGATTGTGGTTGTTGCCGCCGAAGCCGGAGGTGCGCGAGCCGACCGCCTCGACCGAGCCGAACAGCTCGTTGGTGTCCGGCTTTTGGGTGATCTGGCGCACCGCGCCGGCCATCGCGCCGGCGCCGAACAGCGTGCCCTGCGGCCCCTGCAGCACCTCGATGCGCTCCAGGTCCAGCACCTTCAGGTCGGGATTGCCGGACTTCAGCGTCACCGGCATGTCGTCGACATACACCGCCACCAGCGACGAGTCCTGGATCTCCGACGGCACGATGCCGCGCACCACCAGGCCGCGCATGGTGATGTTGTTGACGCCCGGGGCCTGCTCCTGCACGCTCATGGCCGGCACCTGGCTGGCGATGTCGCCCAAGTTGCCCAGGCCGAACTTGGCCAGGCTCTCCGGCTTGAGCACGGTGACGGCGGCCGGCACCTTCTGCACGTCGACGGCGCCGGCGGCGCGCGTGGCGGTCACTTCGACGCGCTCGATTTTTTCCGCGTTGACGCCGGCGCCGGCCTGCGCCGCCGGCGCCGACACTTGCGCCTGCGCCGTGCCGATCACGCCGAGCGACAACACCACCAAGGCGCCATGGCCAATCAAATGCTTACCCATCAGTATTCCCTCAAATATTGTTATCGTGTTTTTGTTGCGCGGGTACAGTTGGCGCGGCGGCATTGTATGCGGCCCGGGCCCAGCTTGGCAGCATTGTTTTGCAAATGGGCGGACGGCGCGCGCCCGGCGCGGCGGCGCCGCCGCGCTTGGCGCTGGCTTAGCCGGCGCCCAGCCCGGCCGGGCCGGGCAAGGGGGCGGGCACGGGCACGGGCGCGGGCCGCCCGCCGCCGCCCCGGCGGGCGCGGCCGAGCTGGCGGAAATGCGCCGGCGCCGTGCCGGCCCAGGAGAGGAAGGCGCGGCGGAAGTTGTGCGCGTCGCTGTAGCCGAGGCGGCCGGCGATCTCCTCGTTGCTCAGCTCGCTGGTGCGCAGGTAGCTGAGCGCCAGCTGCATGCGGTGCCGCAGCAGGATCTTGCTGAACGAGGTGCCCTCGGCGTCGAGCCGGCGGCGCAGCGTGCGGCAGCTCAGTTGCAGCGCCCGCGCCGTCTGCTCGATATTGGGAAAGGCGCCGTGGCGCTCCATCAGGATCGTCAACACCAGGCCGGACACGCTGGTGCCGCTGCTGATCTGCTGGAAGCTCTGCTCGCACAGCTCGAGCATCATGGCGTGGGTGATCGGGTCGGAGGCCCGCTTCGCCGTCGCCGCCAGACGGCCGAAGCTGACGTCGTTGGCGGCGCAGTCGAACTCGATCTCGCAAGCGAAGATGCGGCGGTAGTCGGTGGCGTTGGACGGCGCCGGATAGCGCAGGCGGATGCGGCGGAAGCGAAAGGCCTCGCCGTACAGATCGCGCATCACCGTCAGCATGCTGGCCAGCTTCATCTCCATGGCGAACCGGTACAGCGCGTCGGTCGGCGCGCAGGCCAGCACCGGCGTCAAGCCCCACATCGGCTGGCGCGCCGTGCCGACGTAGTGCAGCATGACCAGCGGGTCGACCAGGCCGTTGTAGCGCTGCACCACGCCGACCAGGCTGTCGCGGTCCGGGCTGCTCAACAGCGCGTAGCCGTACACGCCGCAGGCGCTGACGTGGAAGCGCAGGCCGACCTGGAAGGCGATGCCGCCGCAGCCGCGCGGCACGTTGCCGATCACGGCGAGGATCTGCGCGACGGAAAAGCGCGACGAGGGCATGTAGATCGTCGCCGGGTCGATGCCGCTGCCGGCCAGCGACAGCTGCGGCGCCTGGCCGTGCTGTTGCAGGATCTCGGTGAGAAAGGCGATGACGTGGCCGGGATAGACCCGGGCCAGCTGGCCCGGCTGGACGATATCGGGGTCCGTGCCGGCCGCGCCGGTGGGCGCCGCCGGGCGCGCTAACTCGATGGTTTTCCTATCCATTCCTCATCCAGGCTGGGCGTCGGCGCCGGCCACCGCCACGGGCCGGTGGAGGCCCAGGCACTGCACGAAGGCGGCGAACACGGCGGCGTCGAGATGGCCGTCCAGGCACCATTGCGCCATGCTGTCGAGCGCCTCGAGCGGCGTCCAGGCCGCCTTGTACGGGCGGTAGGAGGTGACCGCGTCGTACACGTCGCACACCGCCGCCATGCGCGCGTACAGGCTGATCTCCGCGCCGCGCAGGCGCTCCGGATAGCCGCTGCCGTCGATCTTCTCGTGGTGGTGCAGGCAGACGTCGAGCACCAGCGGCGGCAGGTCGCCGATGCCGGCCAACACCCGGTGGCCGAATTCCGGATGGCGCTTGACGATGTCGAACTCGGCCGGCGTCAGCCGGGCCGGCTTGTGCAGGATCTCGGGCGGGATGTCCATCTTGCCCAGGTCGTGGAACAGGCCGGCCAGGCCGCAGTCGCGCACCCGCGCCTCGTCCAGGCCCAACTGCTTGGCCAGGGCCACCATCATCGCGCACACGGCGATCGAATGGATATACGTATAATCATCAATGGTTCTCAGGCGGACCAGCTGCAACAAGGCGTCCTGGTTGCGCAGCACGCTGGCGCCGATCTCGTCGACCAGCGCCAGCACGCCGGCGCACGACGACATGTTGCCGCTGCGCGCCTCGGCGAAAACGGCGGCGACGGCGGCCTTGGAGCGGGCGATCAACCGCGTCGCCAGCGCCGCGTCGGCCGGCGCGGCCGCCAGGCGGGCTCGCGCCGCCCTCGCCGGCTCACCGTTGCTCCGAGCGGCCGGCGGCGCCGGCGCCGGCGTTGGCGGCGCGGCGGGATCGGCGACGTCGAGCACTTGGCCAGGTCTATCCACATGTCGCCCGCGCCGCAGTTCTGCACCCTCAGCAGCAGCGCCTCGCTATCGACGGCGAAGGTGCGCTTCCAAAACGGATTGTCGAACCAGGAACCGCACAGCCTCTCCACATACATTCCCTTGCGCGCCTGTCGCACGGAAATCTTCTTCAACATTTGCGAATCATAAAATCTCAGTAAATCAAAGGTGTGTGCATTTTGAAAACATCTATTTCCAATTAGAAATATGTCTATCTAGCTTAATTGCTACCGAACAGGCGAACAAGATCAATATCGGCAATCTTCGGGTCATATGGGGACAGGCCCGCTCCAGTTGCGCGGCGATTCGGCCGGTCGGCGGCGCAGCAATAAAAAAGCCCCTGAAAAATCAGAGGCTTGCGGCGGCCGCCGGGGATGCCGGCGGGCGGGTCGGGAGGGCCGGTCGGCTACGGCTTGGGGTGCAGCCGCGAGTTGCGCCGCGAGTAGCCGAAGTAGATGGCCAGGCCGATCACCAGCCAGATGCCGAAGGCGATCCAGGTGGTGCGGCTGAGGAAGGTCATCAGCGCCAGGCAGAACAGCACGGCCAGCGCCGGCACCACCGGCACGCCGGGGCAGCGGAAGGCGCGGTGCAGGTCGGGCCGGCGCTTGCGCAGCACGATCACGGCCACCGACACCAGGCAGAAGGCGGCCAGCGTGCCGATGTTGATCAGCTCGGCCAGCACGCCGAGCGGCACCACGGCGGCGATCAGGCCGAAGACGATGCCGACCACCCAGGTGGCAAAGAACGGCGTGCCGAACTTCGGATGCACGGTCGACAGCTTGGCCGGCAGCAGGCCGTCGCGCGACATGGCGAAGATCACCCGGGTCTGGCCGTAGGCCATCACCAGGATCACCGTGGTCATGCCGAGGATGGCGCCGAGGTCGACGAAGCCGGCGAACCAGCCCTCGTTGGCGTACTGCAGCGCCAGCGAGATCGGGTGGTCGACGCCGGCGAATTTTTGGAACGGCACGATGCCGGTCATGATCGCCGACACCAGCACGTACAGCACGGTGCAGACGGCCAGCGAGCCGATGATGCCGATCGGCAGGTCGCGCTCGGGCCGCTTGACCTCCTCCGCCGCCGAGGTCACGGCGTCGAAGCCGATGAAGGCGAAGAACACCAGGGCGGCGGCGCTCATCACGCCGTTCATGCCGAAGGGCATGAAGGGTTTCCAGTTGGCCGGCTCGACGTGGCCGGCGCCGACCACGATGAACAGGATCACCACGCTGACCTTGATGGCCACCATGATGCCGTTCATGCGGGCCGACTCGCGCACGCCCCAGGACAGCATGGCCGTCAGGAACAGCATGATCAGCAGCGCCGGCAGGTTGAACAGGGTGTCGACGCCGGGCACCGAGCCGGGCGCGGCGGTCAGCGCGGTGGGCAGGTGCAGGCCGAAGCCGGACAGCAGCGACTGGAAGTAGCCGGACCAGCCGACCGACACGGCCGAGGTGGCCAGGCCGTACTCGAGCAGCAGGCCCCAGCCGATCATCCAGGCCACCAGCTCGCCCATGGTGGCGTAGGTGTAGGTGTAGATGGAGCCGGCCACCGGCACGGTCGAGGCGAACTCGGCGTAGCACAGCGCGGCGAAGGCGCAGGCCAGCGCGGCGATGACGAAGGACAAGGTCAGCGCCGGCCCGGCGGTCAGCGCGCCGGTGCCGGTCAGCACGAAAATGCCGGTGCCGACGATGGCGCCGACCCCCATCAGGACCAGGTCCAGCGGTCCCAATACTTTTTTCAGGCCGCCCTCGGCGCGGCCCTGCGCCATCATGTGGTCCAGATTCTTGGTTCGGAAAAGGCTCAAGTGACTGTCTCCTGCTATGTTTTTGGATTGTTGTGGTGTACTCGCTGGCGCCGTCGCCGCACCGGCGCGCAGGATACGGACCCGCAGTCTACACCGTTTCCCCCCGGGTCCGACAGAGCCAAGTGTTCTTTTGGACAAGACGCGAGGCGCCGCCGCCACGCCCGGCGCGGACGAAAAAATGGCCCCGGCGCCAGGCGGGGCCACGATTCACGCCGCGGGCGGCCCGGCGGGCCGGACAGCGGCAGCGCATGCTGCCACGGTTCGGCCACGGCGGACAGCTCCGCATCAGCGATATTGTCGATCGAGAAGCAGATGGCCGGCGGCGCCGGCCACCGCACTTCAGCGGCCTGCTGCGGTCGACACGGGCTTGGGGCGATCCGGCGACTGAGAGCAAATCGCCAATCCGCCGGTTCTGCGGATTGCACGCCCGTCGTGCCGATCACCATGCCGGACGGCGCGCCGCTCGCTGTCGCAACGGTACTACAGCGGCGCTTCGCGTATCCGGAACAAGGCGCTGGGGGTGGTGGCGCCCAGGTCGAAATGGGGCATGGGCGGGCCGCCGGCGGCCGAATAGGTGTCGGCCATTTCCACCAAGGCCAATTGGACCTGCCGCCTCTGGCTTTCGGTGAACTGGGCCAGGCAGCGCGTGAAGGTGCTGGACAGATTGGTCAGCATGATCTGGTTGAACAGGTACAAGGACAACAGGCTGGCGAACACATGCCCCACTTCCACGTCCTCGTCGGCGTTGAAGTACTCGGTGCGCGGATGGTCGAAGCAGAGGAAGCCAAGGATCAGCTGCGAGTCCGACTTCTTGCCGATCTCGTTCAGATAGCTCTCCAGGCGCTCCTGCAACACCCTGTCGAACTCGGTGCTGAGGCCGTCCCTGCGCAAGGCGAGCGGCACGATCAAGGTCGACTGGTAGCAGCTGCGCGCGTCCGCCGCGCAGTCCTCGCCCCATACTTTGGACCAATCGCTCAGCGGGATGGCGCCGCGCCGGTCGGTCGAGTAGCGTTCCCTCAGCCTGGCCACATAGGCGTTGTCCAAGCGTGGATTGGCGTAACTCCCCTCCAGGATCGACGAGGGAATATTGTTGTTCAGATAGTAGGTGCCGCGCGCCGCCACTTGCGCGAAGCCGGTATTCTCGTCGATCCGGCTGCCGCTCGACGGATAGTCGACCAGCGAATCGCGCGCGACGGCGTAGGTGAGGATGTCCTTGTCTTGCTGCCGCTGCCAGTTCAACACCAGCGACATGCGCGGCGACACCGGATCGCGGTCATGGAAGTACTGGCGCAACAGTTCGAAGTTTTGCTGCGCGGCCTGCTGGGTGCGCCGGCTGAGCAGCTGGCTCAGCGCCAGCGTCGCCTCGAACAGCTGGTGCAGCGAGGCGCCACGGCGCTTGCCCGGCGCGTCGAACCGTTCCAGCGTCAAGCGCATCGCGCGGTGCTGCTCGTTGGCCACATGCATGAAATCGAGCAGCGCGGCCTGGTTGAACGACATGCCCCGGCGGGCGAACTCGGCGAAGCGGTGCGCGGCCCGCTCGCCGCGGCCGGCGCCGGGCGCCGGCAGGCGCGTCAAGGCAATA
Source organism: Rugamonas sp. DEMB1 (assembly GCF_029834475.1). GTDB lineage: Bacteria > Pseudomonadota > Gammaproteobacteria > Burkholderiales > Burkholderiaceae_D > Rugamonas > Rugamonas rubra. The sequence goes on from NZ_CP122407.1 coordinate 3,551,824, forward strand.
CCCTCGCCCGCCTGCCGCCCCCCATGGCGGGCCTGCCAGGCGCGCGATTGGGCGATGTTCCGTCCCGCCACCAGCAGCGACTTGTTGCCCCTGAGTTGAAGCGCGTCGATCCAGCCGTGCGCCCGCATGGCCGACAGCAACTGCGATACCCCGCCGCCGCTTTGCGGTCCGACACCGCGCTGGCGCAGCAATTCCTTGACGCTGCTCCAGCTGACCTCCTTGCCGTCGGTGAGGACCTGCTCGGCCACCAACTCCCACGGTCCTTGCCGGCCGCCTCGGGCAGCGGGCGCGGCGCGCCGCGCAGGTCGGTGTTCGCCTCCTCGATGCGCAGATGGGCGGCGATGGCGTCGCGCAGCATCTGCCAACGCGCGGCGTAATGGACCGGAAAGGCATCGAACTGGCTGCGGTAGGCGTCGCGGCAGATGCGCGCGATCAAACCATCCAGATCCAGCATGGCCTCGGACGGAACCAAAGGCGTTCGCATGAGTCTGACAAATTTGACGGTGAACAGGGTATCGAGCGTATCGGCAAGCTCGGCGGGCACCTTGTTGCCATGTTGCTGGATGTGCGCTGTGACATGCTCAAACAACTCGCCATAGTCCATGGCATCAAGCTTGCCAAAACTTCCACTGAAAGCGTTCACTGTTGTACTCCTCGGCGCTGCCGCCTGAGTTGGATTGGAGGTGGTCGGACTACTCACGCGAGGTAGTCTAGCACACGAGTTTAGCGCTGTTTCGAACTAAATCAAACTGTTCTAAACCATGTCAAACTAGTCGTAACAAGCCAACAGGTCTTCGCAACATGCCACCGCCCGACCAACAGATGGACGCCCTTTGCCGCTTGGTCGACCGGTTCGCCCGCGCGCAGGACAACCATCAGGCCCTGGCCTACGCCTGCCTGACGATCTGCTGGCTGGACTCCAGCCGCTACGCGCACGCCGTCAACGCGCCGGGCCTGCACGAGCATGCGGCGCGCGGCGGCGCGGCGCAAATCGAGGCGGCCTTCGAGGACTTGGACGACGGCCGCTTCGCCCTGATGCGGCGCATGCCGGCCGCCATGCTGTACTGGCTGGCCCGGCGCGCCGCCAGCGTGCCGCTGGACGCGCCGCACACCTACGCCGAAACCATCTATTCGGGCGACGTGTTCGCCTATCCCATCGAGCGGCGCCTGGCCAGGGAACTCGGCTTTCCCGACTGCTGGCGCAAGGTGTATCTCGCCCCGCAATCGCACAGTGGTTGCCAGCGCGCCCGCGTGGCCCAGCAGGGGCTGTCGCAACAGCGCTTCACGCCGGGCTGGTATGTCATCCCGGACTCGCCCGACCAGAACCAGGGCAGCCGCAAGGTGGAGATCGTCGGCGTCGACGGCAGGCTGCGCGCCGACCTGCACGCCATACGCCGGCGCGGCAACATCCGTATCTATCTGGCCGAGTTCAGCTCGCCGCCCGTCTTCCTGCCCCAACCGGCGCGGCAGGACCACGTGCTACTGGACCGCGCTGGGCCTGGCCAACGAGACGGCCATCGTCGACGAGGCGCTGGCCCACCTGCGGCGCGCCCAGGCGATGGACGCCGACGTGCTGCTGTTTCCCGAACTGACCATCAGCCGCCGGGTGCGCGAGTCGCTCGCCGACGAGTTGGCCAGATCGAACGCCTATACGGCGCTCGCCCTGGTCATCGCCGGCTCCTTCCACGAACGGCTGCGCGCGTCCAACCAGGCGCGCAATGTGACCTACGCGCTGGACCGCTTCGGCGACCCGGTGAAGGTGCTGGCCGAGCACAACTCGCGCCAGGCGTGGTGCCACGTCAAGCAGAATCCGGTGACGATCAGCGACGGCGACGGACGCCTCCTGCTGCGCGAGAACCTGCGCCCTGGCAGCCTCGTCACATTGCTGCACACCCCGCTCGGCCTGCAAAGCATCGTCACCTGCCTCGACCTGGCGCAGGCGGCGGTGGCCAGCGCCCTGCGCCTGGAGTTCCTGCCGCAAAGCTTGCTCTGGGTGCCCAGCATGAGCCCCGGCGTCTCCGCCCACCTCAGCCACGCCAAGAATTTACAACTCAACCACAACACCATCGTCGCCTGCGCCAACCAGGCGCGCGCCCAGCTCACCGCGCAATACCCGATTGCCGACAAGGCCGGCCAAAGCTTCGTCCTCAGCGGCGCCGGCCAACCTGCCAGCACAACGGCCGGACACGGCGTGGCCCGCCTGTTCGATGTTGCGCTGTAGCGTGCCGCCAAGCCACGCCGCGCCGCGCCCGTCCGGCACAAGTCAGCTCAGCGCTTGGGCGCGCGCCGCAACAGCAGCTTGACCTGGTCGTTGGCCTCCTTCAGCGCCGGCGCCGCCCTCTGCCTACCCAGCAACACCGACTCCATGGCGCCGCGCATCACCTCGTCGATCTCGGCCGAGTTTTCCGCCACCGGCACCAGGAAGGTCTTCTCCTTGGCCATCTGCAGGAAGGCCGAGGCGTCCACGCCGGTCTTGCGCTGCACCGCCGCCACCGCCTTCTCTGCCATGCCCTTGATCGCCGGGAAGGTCACGCCATAGCCGGCGACGATGCCTTGGCAATCGCTCGAGGCCAGGTATTTGACCCATTGCCAGGCCTCCTCCTTGACCTTGGAGCCGACCCAGATCGAGTCGGCCACGCCGTTGAGCATGCTGGCGCGCCGGCCGATGGGGCCGCGCGGCAGGGGCAGCCAGGCGTTGTCGAACTTGGCGTTGGCGGCGAAATAGGTGATCATCCACGAGCCCTGCGGCACCATCGCCGCCTTGCCGGCGATGAACATCGCGTCCGCGCCCATGCTGCGGGTGTATTGGTAGGGGGCAGACAAGCCCTTGCCGGCCAAGCCGGCCAACCAGTCTATGGTCTCGGCCAGGCGCGGATCGTCGTAGTGGAAGTTGGCCGACCAGGGCTGGTCCTGGTAGCTGAAGCCGTTGCTGACGGCGAAATGGCTCCACTCGGTCTGGCCGAGCATGCCGCCGTTGCCGGGATTCTGGTAGCCGTAGACGGCCACGGCGCGCTTGTCGAAGGCGGCGCTGGCGGCGTTGTTGCCCTTGCCGTCCAGCGTCAGGCGCCGCGCGATCCGCTCGAAGCTGCCGCCGTCCTTGGGGTTCCAGTCCATCTCGCGCAACTCGGCCAGTGTCACGCCGGCCTTGCGGGCGTGCGCCAGGTTGACGATCAAGCCTATCGTGTCGAGGGTCACTTGGGCATGCCGAACTGCTTGCCGTTGCGGCCCCACACTTCCAACAGGCCGGGCGCGTAGATCGCCGGGTCCAGCTTGTCGCGCCGCATGTAGGGGGTCAGGTCGACCAGCAGGTCGTTCTTGACGAACTCGGTCGACTTGGCCAGGTGGTTGATGAACACATCGGGCGCCGTGTCGGAGATGAAGCCCATCGACACGGCGGTCCAATAGTCGTCCCAGCCGAACTGGGTGATCTTCACCGTGGTGCCGGGATGCTTGGCGCTGAAATCGGCGGCGCACTGGCGGTAGGCCGGCGCCTGCATCGAATCCCACAACAGGTATTTGACCTCGGCGGCGCCGGCGCTGCCGGCCACGCAGGCGGCGGCGATCAAGGCGCAGATCACTTTTGGCACGTATTTGCCCACGGATTGGGACACGGATTTTGGCATACGGTTTCTCCTGATAGGCGGGCAATGGCCGCGCTTTGGCGCCATCACTTGCCGCCGCTGAACTGGACCGACTCGACCACGCGGCGGCCAAAACCGACCAGCAGCAGTATCGTCGGCAACACGGCGATGGTGGCGGCGGCCATCAAGCCGGTCCAGTCCGGCTGGCCCTGCGGCGTCTGCGCCTTGAAGGTCTGCAAGGCCACCGGCAGTACCTGCAAGGCCTCGTCGCGCGCGACCAGATAGGGCCAGAAGAACTCGTTCCACATGTTGATGCCGGTGAGCATGGCGATGGTCGCCAGCGGCGTCACCGACAAGGGCAGCACGATGCGGAAGAACACGTACAGGTGGCCGGCGCCGTCGAGCACGGCGGCCTCCTCCAGATCGCGCGGGATGGAGAGGAAGAACTGGCGCAGGAAAAACATCGAGAAGCCCTGCATCAAGCAAAACGGCGCCACCATGCCGGCCATCGTGTTGAGCCAACCGAGCTCCTTCATCAGCACGAAATTGGGGATGAAGGTGACCACGCCGGGCACCATCATCGAGGCGACGAACAGGGCGAACAAGGTGCTGCGGCCGGGAAAGCGCAGCCGCGCGAAGGCATAGGCGGCCATCGCCGAGCTGCTGATCTGCAACACGACGACGATGCCGGTGAACAGCAGCGAGTTGCCCAGCGCGCGGGCGAAATTGATGTCGGCGCCGGAACCGCCCAGCTTCAGGCTGTCGTCCTTGCTCAACAGGCCGAGCACGCGCTGGAAGTTGGCCAGCGTGGCGTCGACCGGCAACAGGCTGGCCGAATGCTCGAACAACGCGGCGTGCGGCATCAGCGCCGTCTTCACCACGAACCACAGCGGCAGCAAGGTGACCAGCAGCATCGTGCCGAGCGCGCCCCAGGCGGCCAGGCGGCCGGGCGACGGCAGGCGGCGCCCCGCCCGCAGGGAGGAAACAGGATTCGTCATGGCGGCTCCGGAAATGGTGGGTTGCAGTGGCGACGGCGTCATGCCAGGTCGCTCTCGTTGGCTTGCAGGATGCGCATCTGCAGCACCGTGTACAGCAGCATCGCCAGCGCCAGCACCATCGACATGGCCGAGGCGTAGCCCATCTTGTAGAAGCTGAAGGCGCTCTGCACGATGTAGTGGACGATCACGCGGGTCGAGTCCAGCGGGCCGCCGTTGGTGGTGACGGCGATGGTGTCGAAGATCTGGAACGAGCCGGTGACGCTGGTGACCAGCACGAACACCATCACCGGGCGTAGCAGCGGCAAGGTGATCTTGCGGAACATTTGCCATTCGGTGGCGCCTTCCAGCGCCGCCGCCTCATATAGATAGCGCGGAATGTTTTGCAAACCGGCCAGGAACAGCATGGCGACCAACCCCATGTGGCGCCACACGTTGACCCCGGCCACCGTCAGCATGGCCTCGTCGACGTCGCCGAAAAAGGCCTGCCGCTCGAAGCCCAGCGTGGCCACCGCGTGGTTCACCAGGCCCAGCACCGGGTCGAGCATCCACAGCCAGACCATCGCCACCAGCACGTTCGACAGTAAATAGGGCAGCAACACCACCGACTTGACGAACAGCGACTTGGTCAGCCGGTCCATCGCCACGGCCAGGCCCAGGCCCAGGCCGGTTTGCAGCGGTATGTTCAACACCACATACCAGCCGGCCAGGCGCATGCCGTTCCAAAATTTGCCGTCATGCAGCAACGCGACGTAGTTGTCGAAACCGATGTAGGTCGGTTCGCGCAGCAGGTTCCAGTCGGTGAAGCTGATCTGCAGGGCACGCAGGGTCGGCAAGGCATAGAACAGGGCGAAGCCGATGAAGGCCGGCAGCACCAGCCCCCAGGCGGACAGGGTTTCGGCGCGGCGGCTCTGGCTGAGGCAATGCCGGGCGCGCGCCGGGGCGGCGGCGGACGGCAGCGGGGGGAGCTGGCTCAAGGGTGTCTCCTGTTGAACTTGTTTTTTGTGGGCATGTGGAACCGGCTCGGGCGTCTTCGCGACCTGGGCAAACCGAAGGGTTATCTTCCGTCTGGCAAGAATAGTAGTGTCGAACCACGCAAAACGCAATCGTTTGCAAAACTATTTTGCAAATATTAACGTCGATGATTTACCGCGTTGCCGGAAACCGACACGTTGGCCCCGCTCCGCCACTGCACCGCTAGCCATGCGGCCTGAGCCGTCCATATGGCACTCCTCCACCTTGTTGCGGATATCAGAAAAATATTGTCGAGAAATTGAAAACCATTTTGCAACCGATTGCATGTTGGTGCTAATATTTGCACGCTCCACGCCGACCGATGCACTCTTTCCGGAACCGAACACTATGGCAAGCGTCACACTCCACTCCATCAACAAGGCCTATGGCGCCGCCGCGCCCGTCCTCAAGGACGTCAACTTCGACATCGCCGACGGCGAGTTCTGCGTCTTCATCGGCCCCTCCGGCTGCGGCAAGTCGACGCTGCTGCGCTCGATCGCCGGGCTGGAGGAAATCACCAGCGGCAAGCTCGACATCGGCGGCCAGGACATGACCAACACGCCGCCGGCCAAGCGCGGCGTGGCGATGGTGTTCCAAAGCTACGCCCTGTTCCCCCACATGACGGTGCGCGAAAACCTGGCCTTCGGCCTGACCCTCAACAAGGTCGACAAGGCCGTCATCGCGCAGAAGGTGGCCGAGGCCGCGCGCATCCTGCAACTCGACACCCTGCTCGAGCGCAAGCCCAAGGCCTGTCGGGCGGCCAGCGCCAGCGCGTGGCGATCGGCCGCGCCATCGTGCGCGAGCCCGGCGTGTTCCTGTTCGACGAGCCGCTGTCGAATCTGGACGCCGCCCTGCGCGCCCAGACCCGCTTCGAGATCGCCAAGCTGCACCGCGACTTCGGCCGCGCCAGCGCCGTCTACGTGACCCACGACCAGGTCGAGGCGATGACCCTGGCCGACCGCATCCTGCTGCTGCACAGCGGCGAGGACACGGCGCGCCACGGCAGCGTGGCGCAGAGCGGCTCGCCGCTGGAGCTGTACCACCGGCCGCGCAGCAAGTTTGTCGCCGGCTTCATCGGCTCGCCGAAGATGAACTTCCTGCCCGGCCGCCTGGAGCAATGCGGCCCCGGCCGCGCCCTGGTGCGGCTGGACGACTGCGGCACGCTGCTGGCCGCCGACGTCGACGCCAACCACCTGGCCATCGGCGCCGCCGTCACGCTGGGCATCCGCCCCGAGCACGCCCACGCCGGCAGCGACGTGCAGCACGTCGCGCGCGAGGTGCAGTGGCAGGAGCGGCTGGGCGACGCCACCTATCTGTACCTGGATGCCGGCGCCGGCCGCCCGCCGATGGTGATCAAGGCCGACGGCCGCGCCTGCGCCCTGCCCGGCCACCGCCTGCCGGTCGCCCTGCCGCCGCAGCAGATGCACTTGTTCGACGCCGACGGCTGGGCCGCGCCGCGCAGCGTCGACGTGACCGACGAGCCGCTCGCGCTGGCCTGAGCCGGCACGGCGCGACACAACGCGACGCGACACCGCGGCAAGCACGATCCCGCGCCGGCGCCCGAAGCCGGCCGGCACACCACCATAACGATTCGGAGACCGCATGACGAACCATCCGCCGCTGCCGAGCAGCCCCGCCCAATTCATCAGCCTGCACGGCAAGGAAGCCTCGCTGGTGCTGGAGGTCCACGCCGACGAGGCGCCGCTGTGGCGCTACTGGGGTCCGCGCCTACCGGACCAGTGCCAGCCCGGCTGGCCGCTGCGCGAGACGCGGCCGCTGCCCTCCTTCAATCTGGACTTCGACCAGCCGTTGACGCTGGCGCCCACCTTCGGCGTCGGCTGGTTCGGCCAGAGCGCGCTGTTGGCCCACCGCGACGGCGCCGACTTCGCCCAGGCCATCACCCATTGCGAGGTGGAGTGGCTCGCGCCCGGCCGCGCCGTGCGCCTGCACCTGTTCGACGACGTGGCGCAGCTGCGCCTGTCCGTCAAGCTCAGCCTGGACCCGCACAGCGACGTGCTGCTGATGTCGTCCGAGCTGCAGAACCGGGGCGGCGAGCCGCTCGACGTGCAGTGGCTGGCGGCCGGCACGCTGCCGCTGCCGGAGACGGCGCTGGCGGTGCGCAGCTACGCCGGCCAACACAACCACGAGTTCCTGCTGCAGGTCGAGCCGCTGGCGCGCGGCACCTGGCGCCGCGAGAACCGCCGTGGCCGCACCTCGCACGACTGCTTCCCAGGCGCCGTGATCACCACCGCCGCCACCACCGAGCACGGCGGCCTGACCTACGCCGCCCACCTGGCCTGGTCGGGCAACCACCAACAAAGCATCGAGTGGCTGCACGACGGTAAATACCAGTGGCAGTTGGGCGAATGGCTGGCGCCCGGCGAATGCCGCCTGGCGCCCGGCCAAACGCTGCAGTCGCCGGAAATCGTCGCCACCCTGTCGCGCCACGGCCTGAACGGCGTGGCCGCCAACTTCCACGCCGAGCTGCGCGCCCGCCTGCCGTGGCAGGGCGGCGCGATGAAGCCGCGCCCGGTGCACCTGAACACCTGGGAGGGCTTCTACTTCGACCACGACCTGGCCCGGCTCAAGGACTTGGCCGACAGCGCCGCCGCCGTCGGCATCGAACGCTTCGTGCTCGACGACGGCTGGTTCCACGGCCGCCACCACGACCGCGCCGCGCTCGGCGACTGGTGGCCCGACGCCGGCAAATACCCGGACGGGCTGCAACCGCTGGCCCGGCACGTGGTCGACCTGGGCATGGAGTTCGGCCTGTGGTTCGAGCCGGAGATGGTCAACCCGGACAGCGAACTGCACCGCGCCCATCCCGACTGGGCGCTGCAACTGGCCGGCCGGCCGGTGCTCACCGCGCGCAACCAGCTGGTGCTCGACATCTCCCGTCCCGAGGTGGCGCAATACCTGTTCGAGCAGATGGACGCGCTGCTGCGCGCGCTGCCGATCAGCTACATCAAGTGGGACCACAACCGCGACCTGACCAGCGCCGGCGGCCGCGACGGCAAGGCGGCCTACCGCGCCCAGGTCGGCGCCGTCTACGCGCTGATGGCCAGGCTGCGCGCCGCCCATCCGGCGCTGGAGATCGAAAGCTGCTCCGGCGGCGGCGGCCGCATCGACTTCGCCGTGCTGCGCCACAGCCACCGCGTGTGGACCAGCGACTGCATCGACGCCATGTCGCGCGTCGCCATCCAGCGCGGCTTCCTGCAGTTCTTCCCGCCCGAGATCATGGGCTCGCACATCGGCACTGCGCCGGCCCACTCCACCGGGCGCAGCCAGGCTATGGCCTTCCGTGGCGCCGTCGCCCTGCCCGGCCACCTAGGCGTGGAATTCGACCTGCGCCTGCTCGAGGCGCAGCAGCGCGACGAGCTGCAGGGCTGGATCGCGCTGTACAAACAATGGCGCGGCCTGCTGCACGGCGGCCGCGTTTGGCAGGGCGAGGCCGGCGACGGCGTGCTGTGGCAGCTGCACGGCGACGGCGACGGAGACGGCGCCGATTTTCTGCTGCTGTGCTACCGCTGCCAGCCGAGCGCGCTGCGCTACCAGCGCCCGGCCAAGCTGCCGATGCTCGACAGCGGCGCGCGCTACGCGCTGTCGCTGGTGACGCCGGCCGGCCTGCCGCCACAGGCGCTGTACAACGGCAGCGCGCCCTTCTTCGAGGCGCTGCGCCAGCCAGGCCAGGTGGAGCTCGACGGCGCCTGGCTGGCCGAGGAGGGCCTGCCGCTGCCGCGCGCTATGGCCGAAACCGCCTTCATCGTCCGCCTGCAACGCCTGCCACTGGAAAGCGTATGAACCAATTCGACCCGGCCGACCATTCGCACCGCCGCCGCAACCCGCTGACCGGACAATGGGTGCTGGTCTCGCCGCACCGCGCCAAGCGGCCCTGGCAGGGCCAGCAGGAGAGCGTCGCCGTGCCGCCCGCCGTGGCGCACGATCCGCACTGCTACCTCTGCGCCGGCAACCCGCGCGTCAACGGCGAGCGCAACCCCGACTACCCGGCCACCTTCGTCTTCGACAACGACTTCGCCGCGCTGATGGCGGACGTGCCGCCGCCGGCCGACGGCGCCGAGCCGCTGTTCGAGCTGGCCCCGGCGCGCGGCGTGAGCCGCGTCATCTGCTATTCGCCGGACCACAGCCGCACACTGCCGCAGCTGTCGACGGCGCAGGTGCGCGCCGTCGTCGACACCTGGGCCGGGCAGTCGGCCGAACTGGGCCGGCGCTGGCGCTGGGTGCAGGTGTTCGAGAACAAGGGCGCGCTGATGGGCTGTTCGAATCCCCATCCGCACGGCCAGATCTGGGCCTGCGATTTCCTCCCCAACGAGGCGCAGACCGAGGACGCGCACCAGCGCGCCTACCACGCCGCCCACGGCCGGCCGCTGCTGCTCGACCTCGCCGCCGCCGAGGAGCGCGCCGGCGAGCGCGTCGTGGTGCGCACCGCGCACTGGCTGGCGGTGGTGCCGTTCTGGGCCACCTGGCCGTTCGAAACGCTGCTGCTGCCGCGCTTCCCGGTGCAGCGCATGGAGCAGCTCGACGCCGCCCAGCGCGACGACCTGGCGCTGGCCCTGCGCGAGCTGACCGCCCGCTACGACAACTTGTTCGAGTGCTCCTTCCCCTACTCGATGGGCTGGCACGGCGCGCCCTACGACGTGCAAGAGGCCGCGCGCGACCCGGCGCCGTGGCAGCTGCACGCCCACTTCTACCCGCCCCTGCTGCGCTCGGCGACGGTGCGCAAGTTCATGGTCGGCTTCGAGATGCTGGCCGAGTCGCAGCGCGACCTGACGCCGGAACAAGCGGCCGAGCGCCTGCGCGCGCTGCCCGCCCGCCACCACCTGGAATCCTGACACCATGCCACTGCCCTTGCACCAAACCCAGCTCCAGCAACGCCTCCTGAACAGCTTCGCGGCGGCCTTCGGCGGCGCGCCCGCCGTGGTCGCCCGCGCGCCCGGCCGGGTCAACCTGATCGGCGAGCACACCGACTACAACGACGGCTTCGTGCTGCCCTGCGCCGTCAACTTCGACACCCTGGTCGCCGCCTCGCCGCGCGGCGACGGCCAGGTGCGCGTGGTGGCCGCCGACTTCGCCGACGCCACCGACCGGTTCGCGCTGGACGGCGCCATCGCCCGCCACCCGCAGGGCGGCTGGCCCGACTACGTGCGCGGCGTGCTCGCCATGCTGCGCGGCGCCGGCCTGCCGGCCGACGGCGTCGACATCGCCGTCGCCGGCAACGTGCCGCAGGGCGCCGGCCTGTCCTCCTCGGCCTCGCTGGAGGTGGCGCTGGCCGTCGCCCTGCGCGCCCTGTTCCGCCTCGACCACCTGGGCAACGCCGACCTGGCCTTGCTGGCGCAGCGCGCCGAGAACGAGTTCGTCGGCTGCAACTGCGGCATCATGGACCAGCTGATCTCGGCCGCCGGCGTGGCCGGCCACGCCCTGCTGATCGACTGCCGCTCGCTGGCCACCACACCGGTGGCGCTGCCGGCCGACGCCGCCGTGATGATCGTCGAGTCGCGCGTGCGGCGCGGCCTGGTCGACAGCGAATACAACCTGCGCCGCCAGCAGTGCGAAAGCGCCGCCCGCCAATCCGGCGTGGCGAAACTGCGCGACGCGACCCTGGCCACGCTGGAAGCGGCCGCGCCGCCGCTGGCTCCCCTGATCCTGCGCCGGGGCCGCCACATCGTCACCGAGAACGCCCGCACCCTGCAGGCCGCCGAGGCGCTGGCCGGCGGCGACATGCGCCGCATGGGCGAGTTGATGGCGGCATCGCACGCCTCGATGCGCGACGACTTCGCCATCACCGTGCCGGCCATCGACGGCCTGGTGGCGCTGCTGCAGCGGGCCATCGGCACGCAGGGCGGCGCGCGCATGACCGGCGGCGGCTTCGGCGGCTGCGTGGTGGCGCTGCTGCCGGCGGCGGCCGTGGCCGCAGTGCGCGAACAGGTGCTGGCCGAGTACCGCTCGCCCGAGAGCGAGGCGGCCATCGTCCACGTCTGCTACCCGGCCGCCGGCGCCGGCCTGCTCGATACCGGCCAGTGCGCCAGCGACCGGCCGGCGGAGCGGGCGCCATGAGCCCGCCCCCCGCCTTGCAAGGCAAGCGGCGCCGCGCCACCACCATGACCGACGTGGCCAAGGCGGCCGGCGTGTCGCAGTCGACCGTGTCGATGGTGCTCAACAACGTGAGCGGCTCGCGGCTGGCGGCGGAGACGCGCTCGCGCGTGCTGGCGGCGGCGCTCGAGCTGGGCTACAACCTGCCGCGCCAGGAGGCCGCCGCGCCCGAAACGGCGCCGAAGAAGCGCGTCATCGCCTACCTGGTCGACGAGATCTCCACCAGCCCGCACCCGGTGGTCAGCCTGGACGGCGCGCGCGACGCCGCCTGGCAGCGCGGCTACACGGTGCAGCTGGCCGTCACGCGCGGCAAACCGGAGCAGGAGGCCGCCAGCATCGCCGCGATGCAGGAGCACCCCGGCCTGCTCGGCTGGATCTACTCGACCATCTTCACCCGCCAGGTGCAGGTGCCGGCCGCGCTGTTGACGCTGCCCACGGTGCTGCTCAACTGCCACTAACCGGCGCGCAAGCTGCCGGCGGTGGTGCCGGGCGAGCTGGCCGGCGGCCACACCGCCACCGAGTACCTGATCGGCATGGGCCACACACGCATCGGCTTCATCAACGGCGAGCCGTGGATGGAGGCGGCGCAGGGCCGCTTCAAGGGCTACCGCCGGGCGCTGGCCTCGGCCGACCTGCCGTTCGACCCGGCGCTGGTGCGCGACGGCGACTGGATGTCCGGCAGCGGCTTCGACGGCACCCTGTCGCTGATGCGCGAGGCGCGCCCGCCAACCGCCATCTTCTGCGCCAACGACCTGATGGCGCTCGGCGCGTTGGAGGCGGTCAAGCAGCTCGGCCTGCGGGTGCCGCAGGACGTCTCGGTGATGGGCTACGACGACCAGGAGATCTCGCGCCACACCCATCCGCCGCTCACCACCATGGTGCTGCCCAACTACGACATGGGCTACGCCGCCGTCGAGGCGCTGATCGAGCTGGCCGAATCGGCCACGCCGCTGGCCGCGCCGCGCCGCATCCTGATCAAGACCGAATGCCCGCTGATCCGCCGCGACAGCGTGCAGCAGCTGCGGCAAGCTTAGCGCCCCGACCGGCATGTGCGCCGACTGCCGGCACTGGAAGAGCGGCGCTCCCGACGACCATATTTGAACAGCGATTTGAACAGCGAGGTGAATGAATGCACCACAGAGTATTGGGCAAGAGCGGACTCCGACTGGCCGAAGTCGGCTACGGCGCCTGGGGCATCGGCAACAGCTCCTGGCTGGGCGCCGACGACGCCGATTCGATGCGGGCGCTGCACCGGGCCATGGACCTGGGCGTCAACTTCATCGACACGGCACTGGTCTACGGCGACGGCGCCAGCGAGCGGCTGGTCGGCACCGCCGTGCGCTCGCCGCGCAACGTCGAACGCAACTGCGCGTTGGCCGACGGCCGGCCCTTGTCGGCGGCGCAGCCGGCCATCCTGGCCCAGCACCGCTGGGTGCGCAACTTCTACCAGTGAGCCTGCGATGAACGATCTCCGACGCGCCGGCAACGGCAACGCCAACGCCAACGCCAACATCCCGCCGGCCCTGAAGCGCCGCCCGCAGATGGAGGACATCGCCAAGCTGGCCGGCGTGGCCACCTCGACGGTGTCGCGCGCCCTCGCCGGCAGCCCGTTGGTCAACCCCAAGACGCGCGACCGCATCGTCGAGCTGGCGCGCCACCTGAACTACGCCGTCAACGTCGGCGCGCAGAACCTGCGACTGGGCCAGAACAAGGTGGTGGCGGTGGTGGTGCCCTACGACCCGGCCAGCCGCCAGCACCTGTCCGATCCCTTCTTCCTGGCGCTGATCGGCGGCATCGCCGACGCGCTGACCGAGAGCGGCCACGAGATGCTGCTGTCGCGCGTGCCGGCCAGCGACCTGGAGCAGGCCGCCTACGCTGTCGAAAGCGGCCGGGCGATCGGCCTGATCCTGGTCGGCCAGTGGCACCACCACGACCAGCTGAACACCATGTTCATGCGCGGCGTGCCCTTCGTGGTGTGGGGCGCCCACCTCGAGCAGCAGCTGTACTGCACCGTCGGCAGCGACAATGTGCTGGGCGGCGAGCTGGCCACCGCCCACCTGCTGCGGCGCGGCCGCCGCCGCGTCGCCTTCGTCGGCGACACCGGGCTGCCCGAGGTGGCGCAGCGCCACCAGGGCTATCTGCGCGCCCACGCCGGCGCCGGCCTGGCGGCCGATCCGGCGCTGCTGTGCCCCAGCCCCTTCGTGGCCGAGGTGATCGGCGGCGACGTCGGCCGCCTGCTCGCCGCCCACGCCGGCATCGACGGCGTGTTCGCCGCCAGCGACGTGGCGGCGATGGCCGCCATCCACGCCCTGCACCAGGCCGGCAGGTCGGTGCCGGACCAGGTGGCGGTGGTCGGCTACGACGACATCGACAGCGCCGCCTTCTGCCACCCGGCGCTGACCACCGTGCGGCAACCGCTCGACATCGCCGGCAAGGCGCTGGTGGACAGCCTGTTCAAGATCCTCGGCGGCCAGCGCGCCGCGCCGGTGCAGCTGCACACCGCCCTGCTGCAGCGCGCCTCCGCCTGAACGCGGCAAGCGGCGCGACCGCAGTGCTTGGGCGGCAGTCGGCTAGCGCTGCCGCCCAATAGAGGCCAGCGACCAGACGTGCAGGTCGATGTCGAACGGCGCGCGCGTATGGCGCGCCCTTCGGCTGGACGCTAGGGTACAGTTCTTTGGCATCTGCACGCACCTAGGCCAGGGAAAGGATGACGGCAGGCCATATTATGCCGCGCATGTTGCGCATTTCACGAGTCCCGTGTGGCCGATCGTCCAACCGCTGGCCTTCGCCGCCAGCGCGGCCCTCTTGGCCCATTCGTCCATTGGATCACTGGCGACTTCTTCGAATTCAAAGAACGCGCGGCAGTCATGGGACTCGCAAACGAGCATGAATTCACAGAACAGCATTTCTTCGAGCAGGTTGTTCATTCTTGCGACGGCTTTCTAAACATGGGATACAAAAAGACTCTGTGAGGATCAAACCGCCTGTGCAAGGGGCGCCGGTTCCGTTGAATAGCGCGTGGGGGATTGCGCGCCAGGCATGAGGGAAACATGCCCGGCGCCGTGACAACCAAAAACTTTTACTTAGGGATGCTGCATTGGGCATCTTTGAATGAGCCCAGTTGCGGTTGCACCACCCAGCCGCTGCCCATATAGGCATTGGCACATACGCGCTCGCCGGTCACCCGGCTTTGATACCACTGGTACGGCGCCGGACCGGCAAAAGCGCTGGCGGTGCAGGCCGCTGCCAGCAGACCTGCAATGATGAGTTTCACTTTCATCTTTTCTCCACGTAGAAATGGCCCCACGGCCATGGAAATAATATCCTACAATAAATATTTCAAATTGGCTACTTTTTCCCATTTGATATCGACACTGCTTGCGGGACCGGACTCCGCTCAAGGTGCGGCGAATCGTTTGCCGCGGCGCCGGCCAAAATACGAAAAAAGCCCCTGAAAATCAAGGGCTTGGTCGTTTGAACCGGCGGGTCCGGCGTTATGCCGCCGGACCGGAAATCATTCCCACTCGATCATCAACGAGCAAAAAATTCACCAATAAATCAAAAACTTAGCAAAGCTGCCGGAGTACGATGCCATGCAAATACCATGCGCACGCGGCTCAGGCCAAAGCCGCCTGACGTAACACGTCTTCGGCCCATTGATTTAGGCTCTTTCCGTGGGCGGCGGCAGCGATTGTCGCCGCCTCATGTATGGAAGGGTCGACCCGCAGAGAGAACTTGCCGGAAAATTGTTTGCGCGGTTCGACGCCGTCTTCGGCGCACGCGTCGAGAAAAATCTTCAGTGAAATCCCGCCTTCTCTTTGCAATCCTTTGACATCCTTGGCGTAGAAATCCGCCCCGCCATTCAGCCCAAGAAATTCCCCCCGGAACATCTGAATGTCGGAATCGAATGTAATCAAGGCATGGTAGCCGCCAATGGTCATCGTATTTTGCATATTCATGGCTTAACTCCTTGATCCTCGAACCATTTTCGGATGGACACCAACGCTCCCTTATCCGTCACCGGTTCCGGATGTGGCCGGTGAAACACGCGCCGCTCGCCAAACAAGCGCACCAGAACGCGCGGGAATTAACTCCAACGTACGTTGGTGCTTGCGTCTCATCGCACAATGGTAGCAGAAAATGGTATCAATCCATGCTCCGATAAGGGCTAAAGCTGGTTTCACGCCTACATTCGAGCAAAACGAAGCTTTCGGCGCGCAGCACAGCGGCGTGCCACTGGTGCGCGCCGTTGGGGCCGGACTCAGCTCAAGGTGCGGCGAATCGTTTGCCGCGGCGCCGGCCAAAATACGAAAAAAGCCCCTGAAAATCAAGGGCTTGGTCGTTTGAACCGGCGGGTCCGGCGTTATGCCGCCGGACCGGAAATCATTCCCACTCGATGGTCGCCGGCGGCTTGCCGCTGATGTCGTAGACCACCCGGTTGATGCCGCGCACCTCGTTGATGATGCGGTTCGACACCTTGCCCAGCAGCGCGTGCGGCAGGTGCGCCCAGTGCGCCGTCATGAAGTCCTGGGTCTGCACGGCGCGCAGCGCCACCACGTACTCGTAGGTGCGGCCGTCGCCCATCACGCCGACCGACTTGACCGGCAGGAACACGGCGAAGGCTTGGCTGGTCGCCTCGTACCAGTTGAGCGGAATCTGCTCGTGGTCGACGGCCTGGCCGGCGACGAACTCGTAGGGGGTGTTGCGCAGCTCTTCGATGAAGATCGCGTCGGCGCGGCGCAGCAGGTCGGCGAAGTCCTTCTTCACCTCGCCGAGGATGCGCACGCCCAGGCCCGGGCCGGGGAACGGATGGCGGTAGACCATGTCGTGCGGCAGGCCCAGGGCCACGCCCAGCTTGCGCACCTCGTCCTTGAACAGCTCGCGCAGCGGCTCGAGCAGCTTCAGCTTCATCGTCTCGGGCAGGCCACCGACGTTGTGGTGGCTCTTGATGGTCTGGCCCTTCTTGCCCTTGCCGGCCGACTCGATCACGTCCGGGTAGATGGTGCCCTGGGCCAGCCACTTGGCGTTGACCAGCTTGCCCGATTCGACCTGGAACACTTCGACGAACTCGCGGCCGATGATCTTGCGCTTCTGCTCGGGATCGCTGACGCCGGCCAGGTGGCCCATGAACTGCTCTTCGGCGTCGACGCGGATGACCTTGACGCCGAGGTTCTTGGCGAACATGTCCATCACCATCTTGCCCTCGTCCAGGCGCAGCAGGCCGTGGTCGACGAAGACGCAGGTCAGCTGGTCGCCGATGGCGCGGTGGATCAGCGCGGCGGCCACCGACGAGTCGACACCGCCGGACAGGCCGAGGATGACGTCGTCGCTGCCGACCTGGGCGCGGATCTTCTCGACCGCCTCGGAGATGTAGTCGGGCATGTTCCAGTCCGACTTGCAACCGCAGATCTCGTGCACGAAGCGGCCCAGCATGGCCTTGCCCTGCTGGGTGTGGGTCACTTCCGGATGGAACTGCAGGGCGTAGAAGCGGCGCGCCTCGTCGGCCATGGCGGCGATCGGGCAGCTCGGCGTGTCGCCCATCAGCACGAAGCCGGGCGGCAGCTCGGTGACCTTGTCGCCGTGGCTCATCCATACTTTCAGCATGCCGTGGCCCTCGTCGGTGACGAAGTCGTTGATGCCGTCGAGCAGCTTGGTGTGGCTGCGGGCGCGCATCTCGGCGTAGCCGAATTCGCGCACCAGGCCGTTCTCGGTCTTGCCGCCCAGCTGGGCCGCCATGGTTTGCATGCCGTAGCAGATGCCCAGCACCGGCACCCCCAGCTCGAACACGGCCTGCGGCGCGCGCGGCGCGTCGCCTTCCAAGGTCGAGCTGTGGCTGCCCGACAGGATCACGCCGGCGGCGCCGTAGTTGCGCACGAACTCGTCGCTGACGTCGTAGGGGAACACTTCGGAGAACACGCCGGAGTCGCGCACGCGGCGGGCGATCAGCTGGGTGACTTGGGAGCCGAAATCGAGGATGAGGATTTTAGAGTGCATGGGTTGGATGCTTTAAAAATGATGATGTCGCTGCGGAATAGCCGGCCCGCCGCAGACATGGCGCGGGCCGCGCTGTTGGCGGGACCGCAACGGTCCGCGCCGCAAAACTGGCCACGCCGGCGGCGCGAAGGCGCCGCCGGCGTGCTGCCAAGGCTTAGTCGCCGGAACGGTAGTTCGGCGCTTCCTTGGTGATTTGCACGTCGTGGACGTGCGATTCGCGCATGCCGGCCGAGGTGATCTCGACGAACTCGGCTTTTTCGCGCAGCTCGTCGATGGTGGCGCAACCGCAGTAGCCCATCGATTGGCGCACGCCGCCGACCAGCTGGAAGATGATCGCCAGCACGCTGCCCTTGTAGGCGACGCGGCCTTCGATACCCTCGGGCACGAACTTGTCGGCCTTCATGGTGGCGTCCTGGAAGTAGCGGTCGGCCGAGCCGTCCGACATCGCGCCCAGCGAACCCATGCCGCGGTAGGACTTGTAGCTGCGGCCCTGGTACAGGATGACCTCGCCCGGCGCCTCTTCGGTGCCGGCGAACATCGAACCCATCATCACGGTCGAGGCGCCGGCGGCCAGGGCGTTGGAGATGTCGCCCGAGAAGCGGATGCCGCCGTCGGCGATGCAGGGCACGCCGGTGCCGGCCAGCGCCTCGGCGACGTTGGAGATGGCGGTGATCTGCGGCACGCCGACACCGGCGACGATGCGGGTGGTGCAGATCGAGCCGGGGCCGATGCCGACCTTGACCGCGTCGGCGCCGTGCTCGACCAGCGCCAGGGCGGCGGCGGCGGTGGCGATGTTGCCGCCGATGACGTCAACGTGGGGGAACTTGGTCTTGATCCATTTGACGCGGTCGAGGATGCCCTGCGAGTGGCCGTGGGCGGTGTCGACCACCAGCACGTCGACGCCGGCGGCGACCAGCAGCTCGATGCGCTCTTCATCCTTGGCGCCAACGCCGACGGCGGCGCCGACCAGCAGCTTGCCCTGCGAATCCTTGGACGCCAGCGGGTGCTCGGTCGACTTCTGGATGTCCTTGACGGTGATCAGGCCGCGCAGCTCGAAGGCCTCGTTGACCACCAGCACGCGCTCGAGGCGGTGCTTGTTCATCAGACGCTTGGCTTCGACCGTGTCGGCGCCCTCCATCACGTAGACCAGCTTCTCGCGCGGGGTCATCTTGGCGCGGGCTTCGGCGTCGAGTTCCTGTTCGAAACGCAGGTCGCGGTTGGTGATGATGCCGACCACGACCTTGCCTTCGACCACGGGGAAGCCGGAGATGCCATACTGTTCGGTCAGCTTGATGACGTCGCGGATCTTCATCTCTGGCGGGATGGTGATCGGGTCGCGCAGCACGCCGGCCTCGAAACGTTTGACGCGGGCTACTTCACGGGCCTGGTCTTTCGGGTTCAGATTCTTGTGGATGATGCCGATGCCACCCTCTTGCGCCATGGCGATCGCCAGACGGGCTTCGGTGACGGTATCCATCGCTGCGGACAGCAGGGGGATGTTCAACGAAATGTTGCGGGTCAGGCGAGTTTTGAGGGACGTATCGACAGGCAGAACATTCGAGTACGCTGGGACGAGGAGCACATCATCGAAGGTGAGTGCTTTTTGAAGTAGACGCATAGCATTTCCTATTGGCGCAAAAGCAGATTATACAGAAAATCTAGGGCGCCGTCCTTGCATCTTGGAAAAATCTGCCCCGCAGGCCGCATGGCGATTGACACTCGCTGCGAATCATGGCGAAATCGCAGACAGGCAACGCCCCCTTCCTCACGGAAAGCACAGCATGAAACCAGACAGAGCAGCAGGCCCGGCGGCGGCGAGCGCAGCGGCAAAGGCGGCGCCCGCAGCGGCGGCTTCGGCGCGGGCGACGCGGGCGACGCCGGCAACGACGGCCGCGACGGCCACGCCGACGCCGACGCCATTGGCCCGGCCGCGCGCGGCGGCGTGGCTGGCCGGCGCCCTGCTGCTGGCGGCCTGCGGCCAAGCGGCGGCGCAGTATGTGTGGATCGACGACAAGGGGGTCAAGCAACTGTCGGACCGTCCGCCGCCGCCGTCGGTGCCGCAGAAGCGCATCCTGAAGGCGCCCGGCAAGGACAAGCTCAATCCTGCCGCCGACACAGCCGGCGAGAACGGCGCCGACGGCGACAACCCGGCCGGCGCCGCCGAGGCGCCCGCCGCCAAACCGGCGCCGACGCTGGGCGAACGCAACGCCGCCTACAACAAGCGCAAGGCGGAGGCGGCGCTGGCGGCGCAACAGGCCGGCGAGGACAGCGCCCGCAAGGCCGAGATCGCCGCCAACTGCGAGAACGCCCGCAACAACCAGCGCGCCCTCGATCAAGGCGTGCGCATGAGCACCTACGACAAGAACGGCGTACGCGGCTTCATGAGCGAGGCCGAACGGGCCGAGTCGGCGAAGAAAAACAAGCAGGTGCTGGCGCAGTGCCAATAGGCAGCAGGCGCGGTATCGCGCTTTACTGCTGCGGCGCGCGCCGATTGCCTCTATGATATGGCAATCGACCAACAATTCATTCCAGGCATGACCAAGACTCAGCAAACCAAGAGCCGCGCCAGCGGCCGCGTGACCCTCGCCGCCGTGGCCCAGCTGGCCGGCGTGGCGACGATGACGGCCTCGCGCGCCATCACCCAGCCCGACCTGGTGTCGGAAACGCTGCGCACCCGCGTCGAACAGGCCGTGGCCGAGCTCGGCTATGTGCCCAACCGCGCCGCCCGCGCCCTCGCCTCCGCCGAGTCCAAGGTCATCGCCGTGCTGGTGCCGTCGCTGTCGAACGCGGTGTTCACCGAGGTGCTGGCCGGCATCCAGGACGCCCTCGACGCCGACAACTACCAGATCCTGATCGGCAACACGCGCTACTCCGACGCCGAGGAGGAGAAGCTGCTCGGCATCTACCTGCAGTCGAATCCGGACGGCATCCTGTTGTCCGGCCTGAACCACAGCCCGCGCGTGCAACAGATGCTGACCTCGTCGCGCGTGCCCATCGTCTCGATGATGGACATGTCGACCGACCCGGCCCAGTTGTCGGTCGGCTTTTCGCAGGTGCAGGCCGGCCAGGCGATGACCCGCTACCTGATCGACAAGGGCCACCGCCGCATCGGCTTCATCGGCGCCCAGCTCGACGAGCGCACCCTGAAGCGCGCCGACGGCTACCGCCAGGCGATGCGCGAGGCCGGCCTGGCCGACCCGCAACTGGAGCTGATGGTGCCCGATCCGTCCACCATCGCGCTCGGCGCCGAGCTGGTCGAGCGCATGCTGGCGCAGGCGCCCGACTGCGACGCCGTATTCTGCTGCAACGACGACTTGGCCCACGGCGCCATCTACCAGTGCCAGCGCCTCGGCATCGCCGTGCCGGGCAGGCTGGCCATCTGCGGCTTCAACGACCTGCCCGCCTCGGCCTGGATCAACCCCTCGGTGACCACGGTGGGCACGCCGCGCTACCAGATCGGCTTCGAGGCGGCCAAGCTGCTGCGCGCCGTCATCAAAGGCGAAACGCCGGCGGCGACGCAGATCGACCTGGGCTTCACGCTGATGGCGCGCGAGAGCGCCTGATCTTCGTGGCGAAAGCACAACAGCGGGATTGATATCGCCCAGGCCGCCGGCCCACCCCGGCGGCACTCTCCACCTACCGCCACAGGCGCCAATTCCCCCATGACGGGGCGCACACTGGCGCCGCGCCGCGGGAGCATTCGCGGGCGCCGGCTTGCTGCGCCGCAGCATCGAATCTTCTTTACAAATCCGGGCCACGGACTACACTCCGATCTCTATGTTAGCGCTAACATTGAGCCGTAACAGCAGTACCCGGCAACACAACAGCAACCTCACCAAGATAGCCACGAGACATGAGCACAACAACGAGACAAGCACGCTGGGTCGTCATGGGCGTCAGCGGCTGCGGCAAGAGCGCAATCGGACAGGGCCTGGCCACCGCGCTGGGCGTCGACTTCCTCGAAGGCGACAGCCTGCACAGCGCCGCCAACGTCGCCAAGATGGCCGCCGGCACCCCGCTGACCGACAGCGACCGCGCCGACTGGCTGCTGACCCTGCAACAACGCATCGCCCAGGCGGCGCAGCAGCAACGCGGCCTGGTGCTGTCCTGCTCGGCGCTGAAGCGGCGCTACCGCGACCTGCTACGGGCCGGCGATCCCGGCCTGCGCTTCGCCCACCTGAGCGGAGCGCGCGCGGTCATCGCCGAGCGCATGCAGGCCCGGGTCGGCCACTACATGCCGCCGTCGCTGCTCGACAGCCAGTTGCGCGACCTCGAACCATTGCAGGCCGACGAGGCCGGCGTGTTGCTCGACCTGACCCGCACGCCGCGGCAACTGGTCGCCGACATCCTGCACTCGGCCGCCCAGCCAGCTCGGTCCGCCATCCTATAATCCAGAAGGAGACACCATGAACACCGTCACACAGAAGAAAAAAATCCCCAAACGCCGCTGGGGCATCGGCGCCCTGCTCGGCATGGGCGTACTGATCAACTACATCGACCGCATCGGCCTGTCCGTCGCCGCGCCGCAGATCAAGGAGATGTTCGACCTGACGCCGGTCGAGCTGGGCCTGCTGTTCAGCGCCTTCGCCTGGTCCTACTCGCTGCTGCAAATTCCGGTCGGTATGGTGATCGACCGCTTCGGCCCGACCCGCGTCGGCCGCTGGGGCGCCTTCCTGTGGGGCGTGGCCTCGGTCATCACCGCCTTCTCCAGCGGCTTCGCCGGCATCTTCTTCGCCCGCATCCTGCTCGGCGTGGCCGAGGCGCCCGCCTTCCCGGTCAGCGCCAAGGCCACCGGCTACTGGTTCCCGCGCGGCGAGCGCGGCATGGCCACGGCGATCTTCGACGCCGCCGCCAAGTTCTCCAACGTCATCGGCGTGCCGCTGATCGCCGTCACCATCGTCACCTTCGGCTGGCGCTGGGGCTTCGGTCTGACCGCCCTGCTCAGCTTCAGCTACTTCATCGCCTTCTTCGTGCTGTACCGCGACCCGAGCGCCGACCCCAAGCTGTCGAAGGAGGAGCTGCACTACATCCAGTCCGGCGGCGCCTCGCCGGAAGGCCCGTCCGAGGCGGGCGCCGTCAACATGCTCGGCTATCTGTTGACCAAGTCCAAGGTCTGGGGCCTGACCATCGGCTTCGCCGCCTACGGCTACTCCTTCTACCTGTTCCTCACCTGGCTGCCCGGCTACCTGGTGCAGACCATGCACATGAGCATACTGAAATCGGCCGGCTTCGCCGCCATCCCCTGGGCCGTGGCCACCGCCACCGACCTGTTCGTTGGCGGCTGGCTGATCGACCATCTGATCGCCAAGGGCAAGGACGAGTCCGTCGTGCGTAAAAGCGTACTGATCATCGGCATGCTGTTCGGCCTGGCCGTGTTCGGCGCCACCCAGACCACCGACCCGGTCTGGGCCATCGTCTGGATCTCGATCGCCCTGGGCGGCCTGGCCTCGGCCGCGCCGGTCGGCTGGTCGCTGCCCTCGCTGATCGCCCCCAAGGGCGGCGCCGGCACCATCGGCGGCATCATGAACTTCGCCAACAACCTGATGGGCGCTGCCGCGCCGATCGTCACCGGCGTGATCGTCGGCGCCACCAACTCCTTCGCCAACGCCTTCCTGGTGGCCGGCGTGATCCTGGTGATCGGCATCATCTCCTTCGTCTTCGTGCTCGGCAAGATCGAACCGATCCCCGATCCCGCACCGGCCGCACCGGCGCCCGCACCGGCGCGCTGATTTTCCCAGCGGCGCAAGCCCGGCGCCAAGCGGCGAACACAGCCGTCTATGGGCCGGGCCGGCGCCCGCCCTTCCCTTCCTTTCCGGAGACACTCGTATGACACAACGCATCCCTGCGGCGGCAGCGCTCGCCCTGATTTTCTGCGGCTCGGCCGCAGCCCAAAGCAATGTTGCATTCTATGGCGTGATGGACGTCGGCATCTCGCAGGACCGTGGCGGCGTCGCCGGCAGCGCCACCCGGCTGACCAGCGGCATGGCCACGCAGAGCCGCTGGGGCTGGCGCGGCAGCGACTACCTGGGCGGCGGCATGGCAGCCTTCTTCGTGCTCGAGGGCGGCATTCACGCAGACAACGGCAGCTCGACGCAGAGCAACACCCTGTTCGGCCGCAACAGCGCCGTCGGCCTGCGCGGCAACTTCGGCGCCGTCTCGCTGGGCCTGCAGGACACGCCGCTGTTCACCACCCTCAACACCGTGGTCGATCCCTTGCGCAACGGCATCGCCCGCTCGAACAACCTGATGGCGGCGACCGCCTTCCGCGCCAGCAACTCCATCCTCTACCGCAGCAACGCCGTCAACGGCTTCAGCGCCGACGCCATGCTTGTGGCCGGCGAGGTGGCCGGCGACAACGCCGCCGGCCGCGCCATGGGCGGCTCGGTCGGCTACAGCAACGGCCCGCTGACCGTGCGCCTGGCCTACCACCACCGCAACAACGACACGGCCAGCCTGCTCAACACCGAGTCGGCGCGCAACACCCTGCTCGGCGCCAACTACGACTTCGGCGCGGCCAAGGCCTACTTCGGCTTCGGCGTCGACAAGGGCCTGAACAGCTCGACCTTGAACAACGCGGCGGCCACCTTCGGCGGCAAGGCGCCAACGGCCTCGACCGACAGCAACTCCCTGCAGCTGGGCCTGTCCGTGCCGCTGGGCGCCAGCACCGTGGTGGCAAGTTATGTGCGCAAGAACGACAAGGGCGCGCTGAACCAGGACGCCCAGCAGTTCGCGCTGGCGTATATGTACGCGCTGTCGAAGCGCACCGACGTCTACACCTCCTACGCGCTGATCCGCAACCAGAACGGCGCCGCCTACACCGAGGGCAACAGCGAGGAGCCGGGCACCGGCAACAAGCAGTTCACCGCCGGCCTGCGCCACCGCTTCTAAGCTGCGGCTATTGAAAATCAAAAAGGGCGCGCCACCGTCGACCGGTGGCGCGCCCTTCTATTTGTTCCTTGCAGCCGGCGAACTCAGGCCGCGCCGGCCTTGCGCCGGCGGCGGGCGTGTTTCGGGTCGGCGACCAGCGGGCGGTAGATTTCCACCCGGTCGTGTTCGCGCAGCACCGTGTCGAGCGTCTTCTTCTTGCTGAAGATGCCGACCGGCATGGTCGCCAGGTCGATCTCCGGCGCCTCGGCCAGCAGGCCGCTGGCGGCGACGGCCTGCTCCAGCGTGGTGCCGGCCTCGACCGTCAAGTCGCGCAGCCATTGCGCGGTGGCGCCGGCGAAACACACCTGCACCTGGATTAGCTCAGCCATACACCGTCTCCGCCCGTTTGCAGAAGCAATCGACCATGCTGTTGGCGATCATGCCGAACACCGGGCCGATCAGTTGCTCCAGTATGATGCTGGAAAACTCGTAGTGCAGGTCCAGCTCGATCTTGCAGGCGTCCTCGCGCAGCGCCTTGAAGGTCCAGGTGCCGTCGAGGGTCTTGAAAGGACCGTCCACCAGCCGCATCTTGATGCTGGTCGAGGGCGTGTTGACGTTGGATGTGGTAAAACTCTGGCGTATGCCGTGGTAATGGATGCCCAGGCTGGCCACCACCGTGTTCTCGCCCCGCTCCTTGACCTCGACACCGCCGCACCATGGCAGAAATTTGGGGTAATCCTCGACCTTGGCCACCAGATCGAACATTTGTTCCGCGCTGTATCCCAGGAAAACCGATTTATGTACTACTGCCATTGTGTAACCGTTTGCTATGATGTTGAATTATTCGCGACTTTTGGCGCGAAACAGTAGTTTAACCGACCCGCGCCTACTATTTACCATCTCATGACCATAGCTGATAACAAAAAAGCCTTCCACGACTACTTCATCGAGGACCGCTACGAAGCGGGCATCGTGCTGGAGGGGTGGGAAGTCAAGGCCATCCGCGACGCCCGCGTGCAGATCAAGGAAGCCTACGTCACCATCCGTGGCGACGAGCTGTTCCTGTTCGGTGCCCACATCAGCGCCCTGCCGACCGCCTCCACCCACATCCACCCGGAGGCCGTGCGCACCCGCAAGCTGCTGCTGCACCGCACCGAGATGGACAAGCTGATCAGCAAGGTCGAGCGCTCCGGCTACACCCTGGTGCCGCTCAACCTGCACTACAAGGGCGGCCGCGTCAAATGCGAGATCGGCCTGGCCAAGGGCAAGAAGATGCACGACAAGCGCGCCACCGAGCGCGACCGCGACGGCGCCCGCGAAGTCGCCGCGGCGATGAAGCAAAACCGCCGCTAAGCTACCCGGCGCCGGGCGCGGCGCCCGGCCGCAGCGCCGCCGTGCCGGGCCGCCGGCCGGCCCGGGCGGTGTGTTTAGTCTGTCCGAAGCGCACAAAGCGCAAGCTTTTGTTCTGTTGTGAATTTCCAAATAGAAACATCCGTGCTACACTGGCCGGAGGAAATTACCCTTTTTCGCCCCGGCAAGCCGGGGGTAGAATGGGCTGTTCACTTTAGACTTTGACGAGGGCATGATGGTGCTGAAAACCGGAGCAGCGATAGTGGCCGGCCTGATCTTGGCCGGATGTGCGGCGCGCTTCTCGCCCGTGCCGCAGGCGACCAACTTCCCCGCCAGCCAGCAGGTCAAGCTGCAGGCGGCCAGCCACTGGGGCACGATCGCCGGGCATATCGAGAAAAACATGCTGGCCGAGCTGAAGAAGAATCCGCCGCGTCCGCTGTTCATCAACGAGGCGCCCAACCCCAGCCCCTTCCAGCGCGCGCTGAACACCCAGCTGATCACCTCGCTGGTCAACGACGGCTACACGGTGTCCAAATCGGCCGCCGGCTCGCTGAAGATCGACCTCGACGTGCAGGCCGTCACCTTCACCGCCGACCGGCCGCAATACCGCTACCATGGCGAGCACGGCGCGCTGGCCGCCGGCGTCTTCGTGCTGAGCGAGATCGAGCCGCCGCTGCTGCTGGCCGCAGCCGCCGGCGTCGGCGCCCAAGACGCCTACTCCTGGTTCAACGACCAGTTCGCGCCCGGCGCCACGCCGCGCACCGAGCTCATCATTACAGTGTCCGTGTCGGACCAGTACCGCTACTTCGCGCGCAACACCTCGGCCTACTATGTGACCGACAGCGACCGCGTGCTGTACGGCATCATCGACAAGGAACCCGAGCTGCCCCAATTGAGCAAGACCTACCAGCTGCGCGGAGAACGCTAAATGACGAAAAAACTGGCCTCCCTGTCCGTACTGGCCCTGCCGCTGCTGCTGGCGGCCTGCTCGACCACGCCGAAGGACGAGCCGAATTATTCGACCATCTCGTCGAACCAATTTATCGCCTCGAACTACAAGGCGGCCGACACCCTGCTGCAGCAGCTGAGCGGCAAGCTGACCGCCGACAAGCCGCTGATCATGGCCACCGTGGTCAACATCGACGCGCTCGAGCAGACCACCACGCTGGGCCGCCTGGTGTCGGAGGAAATCTCCACCCGGCTGTCGCAGGGCGGCCTGAACATGTTGGAGATGAAGCTGCGCAACAGCGTCTACATGAAGCGCAACCAGGGCGAGCTGATGCTCACCCGCGAAATCGGCGACGTGGCGCAGACCCACCACGCCCAGGCCATCGTGGTCGGTTCCTACGCCGAAACCAGCGACATGGTGTTCATCAACATCAAGGTGATCCAGCCCAACACCAACTTCGTGCTGGCCGGACACGACTACGTGCTGGCCAAGGAGGGCATCGTGCGCTCCATGCTGCTGCGCAACTGATTAGCGCCGACGGACGCGGCCGGCGCCCGTGCGGCTAGTCGGCCTCGTCGCAGTCCACCGGCGGCGGCGCAGGCCGCCCCGCCAGCCGTTTCGACAGAATGGTGTTGTACAAATCCTTGGGCGAGCGCTTGCCCAATTCCTGCAAATCCCGATAGTTGGCCAGAAAGTCCAGGATGCTCGGCCGTAGCGGCTGGGCCCGCAGGTCGCGCCCCGACTTGAGCTTGCGCTCCAGATCCAGCTTGGTCAGTTCCAGCGCGTGCTTGCGCCACTCCGCCTCGCGGTCCTGGCGGTCGCGCGCGCCCAGCATGGGCGTGACCAGCAGCTTGCCGATCAGCGCGGCGAGCACCGCGCCGCTGGCGCCGGCCAGCGCGGCCAGCGCCGCCAGCACGCCCGGCGTCAGCTTGGCCAGTTCGGCGAGAAAATTTTGCATGCGCTGTGCTCCATGAGGTGGCGCAGTCAGCGGGTGGCGCCCACCAGCACGCCGCCCGCGCTGGGGTCGGGGGTGCCGACACGGAAGGTGCGTTGCGCCAGGGCGCCGTCGGCGTCGCGCGCCACCACCCACAGCTCGGAGCCGCGCGCGCCGGACGGAATGAACACCATCTCGTGGCAGGGAGGATCGTCGCAGTCCTCGTGCATCAGCGGCGCGCCGTCGACGTAGACCTCGATGTGGATGGGCCGCGCGCCGTCGCTGACGACGAAGTGGAACTGCCCGCCGGCAAACGCTTCGTTCAAATTGTTGATGTCCATAGGGCCTCCCGTGTCAGCACAGGTATAGCGCAAACGGGACGGCGAACTTAGACAAAAGCCAAAGCGGCGCGGCTTTTCGGCGCTATTCGCCCGCGACCGGCGCCAGCCCCAGCCGCCGAACCAGACCCGGCAGAACCGATTCGGCCGACAGCTGCACTTTCAGCGCCAGCAACTCGTCGGCCCGCGTCTTGCCGACGTTGATGGCGACGATGGGCTTGCCGGACTCGGCCGCCAGCTTGCAGAAGCGGAAACCGGAAAACACCATCAGCGAGGAGCCCACCACCAGCAGCGCGTCGGCCTGCTCCAGCATGGCCAGCGCGGCGGCGGTGCGCGGCGGCGGCACGTTGTCGCCGAAGAAGACCACGTCCGGCTGCAACGTGCCGCCGCAGTGGCGGCAGCACGGCGGCCGGAAGTCGTCCAGCGCGTCCGGCTCGATCTGCGCGTCGCCGTCCGGCAAGGGCCGCGCCAGCGCCCGCGCCAGGGCCGGGTTGGCCGCGACCAGCGCCGCCTGGATCGCCGCGCGCGGATGCTCGGCGCGGCAGTCGAGGCAGACCACGCCGTGGATGTTGCCGTGCAGCTCGATCAAACGGCGGCTGCCGGCGCGCTGGTGCAGGCCGTCGACGTTCTGCGTGATCAGGCCGCCCAGCGCCCCGCCCTGCTCCAGCGCCGCCAGCGCCAGATGGCCGGCGTTCGGCGCCGCCCGCGCCAGCGTCGGCCAGCCGACCATGCTGCGCGCCCAGTAGCGCCGGCGCACCGCCTCGCAGCGGCGGAACTCCGGCCCCTGCACCGGCAGGCGGCCGCGCCGCACGCCGTCCTGGTCGCGGTAGTCGGGAATGCCGGAGGCCGTGCTCATGCCGGCGCCGGTCAGCGCCAGCACGCGGGGATGCGCTTGCAGGAAGGCGGCCAGCGGCGCCAGATGGTCGATACGGTCGATGTCGCTCATAGGCCTTCATGCTAACACCAAGCGGCGCGGCGGACCGTGGCGCCGGGCGGGCCGGTGCTGGTGTAGTGTCGGGACAGATTGTGCGCCCGGCCTTGAACCAGCCAGTACGGCCGCATCGACTTGCACTAAGCGCCACATCGGCCATGGGGGCGGCTTGCGCCCCGCAAGCCAGCCCCATGCCGTCTATCCATGGCATGTGCCCGCCGGCAAGCGGCGGCGGCGGGCGCACCGCGCCGGCGCGGCGCCGAGCGGCGCCACGCCCGGCAAACCGACTTCACTCGGCGGCCGGCGCCACCAGGTCCGCCGCGAGCGACTCCCTTCTTGCAATGCACCAACGTCACTTGCAAAATGGAATTAGTGCCTTTTTTACAACGTCGTGAAATGTCTTTTTGACAAACCTCAAGCGCAGGCGTAGCGTCGGAAATCCGATGAATCAACCTTAAAGGAAAATCATGTCCCGCCCACTTAGCCTGTTCATGCCCTGCCTGCCCGGCACCAGCCTGAAAGAAGTTGCCTCCACCCTTGATGAGGCCCGTACGGAGATCGACACCGCCTTTGAGAAAATCGGCACCGTCCACTTCTCCCGCCTCCTGATGCTCGACCGTTCGCAGCCCAACCTGTTGCCGAAATCGGGCACGGATATCTCGGACAACCTGGTCGTCGGCGTCTTCACCGAATACGACGGCGACTTCAACGCCTATATCTCCGACTTCGCCACCCAGTTAGGCCCGGTCTTCGACGCGCTGCTCGGCTTCGTCGTCGGCGGCAAGGCGCTGATCCCGGTGGCGGACCATGTGCAGGGCTTCCAAGACTACATCACCGTCAACGATGCCTCGCAGCACGCCCCCAATGAAGGATTCTACGAATCCTACAAGCAAACGGTGCAGAAGATTCTTGCCGTTTTCCCCCAGACTAAACCCTAAGCCCCCACCCTTCCTGCGGGCGCCGCACCGGCGCAGCCGGTGTCCCCCCGGCGCCCGCCCCTCGCCCACAGTTTCCACCGGAGACCCAGCATGGCCGATTCCGCCATCAATTTCGCCAACGTCCAGGGCACCATCCTGCGCGGCTACCGCGTCGACCTGGCGCGCCACTTCGTCCTCAGTATCGGCGACCCGGCCGGCGCGCGCGCGCTGATCACCGCGCTGGTCGATGGCAGCGGCGGCCTGCCCGCCGTCACCACGGCCATGCGCGTCGAACCCAAGCCGCCCTGCTTCCTCAACCTCAGCTTCAGCTACACCGGCCTGGCCGCGCTGGGCCTGGGCGCGGACCAGATGGAAGACTTCGACCGCACCTTCAAGAACGGTGCCGCCGACGCCGATACAGCGCGGCGCATCGGCGACACCGGCAGCAGCGCGCCGCAATACTGGCTGGGCGGACTGGGCGACAGCGCCCAGGTGCACATGCTGCTCAGCATCTGGGTCACCGACTCGCACGAGGTGCTCGAGTCGGTCAGCGCCCAGCTGCGCGCCGCCTGGACCGGCAGCCTGCGCGAGCTGTACGTGCAGGACGCCACCGCCCTGCCCGACAACAAGGTCCACTTCGGCTACCGCGACAGCATCGCCCAGCCCAAGGTCAAAGGTGCGCCCGACGCCAAGCGCATGGTGCCGGACGACCAGCCGGAGGTGGCAACCGGCGAGTTCCTGCTCGGCTACGTCAACCAGGGCGGCGGAACATACCGGGTTTCACCTGACGAGCTAACGAAAGACAGCAGCTACGCCGCCTTCCGCATCCTCGAGCAGGATGTCGCCGCCTTCGACGCCATGCTTGAAACATACGCCGGCCAGACCGGCCTGTCGAGCGAGATGGTGGCCGCCAAGTTCTGCGGCCGCTGGCGCAACGGCAATCCGCTGGAGCTGGCGCCCGAGGTCGAGGGGCCGGTGCTGCCCGACGAACAGCTCAACAACTTCAACTACGTCACGACCGAGCTCGCCACCGACGACACCCTGGGCCTGAAGTGCCCGATCGGCTCGCACATCCGCCGCAACAACCCGCGCGACGGCAAGGTCAACGGCACAGACGCCGACCACCACCGCATCGTGCGCCGGGCCATGCCCTACGGCCCCGCCTACGACCCGGCCAAGCCCGACCAGCCGCCGCGCGGCCTAGTCGGCTACTTCATCAACGCCAGCCTGAGCAACCAGTTCGAGTTCATCACCAGCCAGTGGAACAACCAGTCGGAATTCGTCCAGGCCGACACCGGGCCGGGCGGCGCGAAATACGGCAACGCCGCCTTCAACATCAGCGGTCAGGACGTGTTCAGCGGCGTCAACGATCCGGCCACCAGTTCCTTCACCTTCGCCGGCAAGGCTCCGGGCGCCGGCAACACGGAGGTCGGCGGCTTCGGCCGCACCATCGTCACGCGCGGCAGCGTCTACTGCTTCTTCCCCAGCATCAGCGGCCTGCGCTACCTGGCCGCCATGGGCTGAGCCAAGCCGCCGGCCAAAGCAAAAACGCCGCCTTCCCAGCCAAGGGAAGACGGCGTTCTAGGCGCCCTGCTGCGGCGCTGCCTCAGCGCCCCGTCGAGACGGGGAAACTGAAGCCGGCGGGATACTCGTGGTAGCCGTCGAAGTCCTGCTTGCCGATCGGCACGCCCTGGCTGCGCAGGATCGCGTACGCCGTCACCAGGTGGAAGAAGAAGTTCGGCAGCGCGTAGCCGAGCACGAAGTCGCGCCCGACAAAGTTGCGCTTCGCCATGCCGGCCGTGGTCTGCACCTCGAGCGCCTCGCCGGCGTTGATGGCGTCGGCCGGCACCTGGCCCAGGAAGGCCAGCGTGGCGTCGATGCGCTCGCTCAGCGCCGGCCAGTCCTGCTCGCCGCCGGCCAGCGCCGGCACCTCGACGCCCAGCAGCGGGCAACAGGCGCGCAGCGTGAAGCCGCAGGCGATGGTCACCTGCTGGGCGAAGCCGAACATGCCCTCGGCCAGCGCCGCCCGCAACAGCGGCTTGCCGCTGCGCCGCTCGTGGTTCTCGGCCGCGTCCAGCGTCTGCCGCAGGCAATACAGATAGTGCTCGAACACCGGCACCGAGGCGCCGTACAGGCTCGTGCCCACGGCCGCTCCTGGCGTGGATGAACGCTCAGCCGACATTGACCCGCCCCTTCAACTCGGCCACCGAGGCGGTCCAGTCGGCGTAGTGTTCGCTGTCGGCCCACATCTCGCGCAGCTCGGACTGCTCGGCCAGGATGCGCTCGATCACCTGGTGCGCCTTGGCCGCCAGATCCGGCCGCGCCTTTTGCGGGCGCTGCTCGACCCAGGCGTCGACCGCCTCGCTCTCCTCGTTGCGCAGGCCCCAATGGCCCTGCAGCCGGGCGATCACTTCGATCGCCACCAACGCCTCGGCGGCGAACGGCGCCTCCAGATAGGCGCCGCCGTTGTCGAGCACGTTGTCGAGGGTGTTCTCCACCGCCTCCAGGTTTTTCGTCTCCTGCAGGTTCCTCCGCCCAGTCCAGCGCGTAGTCGTTGCCAAAGGCGTCCACTGCCCAAGTTCCCATATTCCACTCCTTGTCGAAGGCGGCCTTGCCGCCTTTGTTTTTGCGCCGGACCGGCCGCCTATTTTTGCGTCTTGACCACCTGCATCGCGGTGGCGATCAGGCCGCTCATCTCGCCCAGGTTGGCCGGGATGATGATCGAGTTGTTGGTCTTGGCCAGGTTGGCGAAGGCGCCCACGTACTGCTCGGCCACCTTCAGGTTGACCGCGTCGGCGCCGCCCGGCGACTGGATCGCCGCGCCCACTTCGCGCAGCGCGGCGGCGGTGGCGTCGGCCAGCGCGACGATGGCGGCGGCCTGCCCCTCGGCGCGGTTGATGGCCGCCTGCTTCTCGCCCTCGGAACGGGCGATCGAGGCCTCGCGCTCGCCGGTGGCGATGTTGATCTGCTCCTGCTTGCGGCCTTCCGAGGCGGCGATCAGCGCGCGCTTCTCGCGCTCGGCGGTGATCTGCGCCTGCATCGCGTGCAGGATCTCCTTCGGCGGCGTCAGGTCCGTTGATCTCGTAGCGCAACACCTTGACGCCCCAGTTGGCGGCCGACTCGTCGATCGCGTTGACGATGGCGGTGTTGATGTGGTCGCGTTCCTCGAAGGTCTTGTCCAGCTCCATGCGGCCGATCACCGAACGCAGCGTGGTCTGCGCCAGCTGGGTGATGGCGGCGATGTAGTTCGACGAGCCGTAGGAGGCGCGCTTGGCGTCGGTGATCTGGAAATACAAGATGCCGTCGACCTGCAGCTGCGTGTTGTCGCGCGTGATGCAGACCTGCGGCGGCACGTCGAGCGGGATCTCCTTGAGCACGTGCTTGTAGGCGATGCGGTCGACGAAGGGCACCACGATGTTCAGGCCGGGGCCCAGCGTGGCGTGGAACTTGCCCAGCCGTTCCACCACCCAGGCGTGCTGCTGCGGCACCACGTTGATGGTCTTGAACACGAACACCAGGGCGAGGATGAACAGGATGAATGTGACGTTACCTAAGCTAAATTCCATTGCGTACTCTCCAGGTTGAAAACGGTTTTGCCGCTGTCGCGCGACGACGGCTGCGGCGGTGCTGGCGGCCTCAGGCGGCCACCACCAAGCGGCTGCCGCGCACCTCTCGGATGGTGAACTGGCCGGGCGCCGGCTGGCCGCCGGGCGCCAGGTCGACGTCCCACATGGCGCCGCGATACATCACCCGCGCCGAACCCTCGTGCCAGTGGGCCACGTGCACGGTCTGGCCGATGTCCATGTTGACGTTGGGGTCGCGCGCCGGGTCGCCGCGCTCGGGCCGGCCGTACTTGCTGCGCCACAGCAGGCCGGTGGCCACGACGCCGACCGCGGCCGCCACCAGCATCTGGCCCGGCGCTTGCAGCCCGGCCAGCGCGGCCACGCCGCCGCAGGCCACGCCGATGGAAATCATCAGCAAGTAAAAGGTGCCGGTGAACAGCTCGAAAATCACGAGCACGCCCGCCGCCACCAGCCATGTCATCCAGTCCGCCATGATGCCTCCTTCGATGCGCAAGCACTTGCGCTTTTGAAAAACAAAAACCCCCGCTGCCCGCAACGGGCGACGAGGGTCTTTACTGCGATTCGGTAAGTATTGATGGTGTTTTTATTGGTCGACACTATGTAAGCAGTCTAACGCAAATCCGGCCCGCGTCAACTTCTTCTTGTTCGATTTTCACCATTTCCTACTTAACAATATCTTTGCGCAGCCTTATTTCTGTTGCAGCGAGGCCAATTTCTGCCAAGTGTCGATGACCGAGTCCGGGTTCAAGGACATCGACTCGATGCCCTCGCCCATCAGCCATTCGGCGAAGTCCGGGTGGTCCGAAGGGCCCTGGCCGCAGATGCCGATGTACTTGCCCTGCGCGCGGCAGGCCTTGATCGCCATCGACAGCAGCGCCTTGACCGCAGGGTCGCGCTCGTCGAAGTCGGCCGCCAGCAGCGCCATGCCGGAATCGCGGTCCAGGCCCAGGGTCAGCTGGGTCAGGTCGTTGGAACCGATCGAGAAGCCGTCGAAGTATTGCAGGAACTGGTCGGCCAGGATCGCGTTCGACGGCACTTCGCACATCATGATCAGGCGCAGACCGTTTTCGCCGCGCTTCAGGCCGTTCTTGGCCAGCAGGTCGACCACCTTCTCGGCCTGGCCCAGGGTACGCACGAACGGCACCATGATCTCGACGTTGGTCAAGCCCATGTCGTTGCGCACGCGCTTCATGGCCAGGCATTCCATCTCGAAGGACTCGGCGAAGTCCGGCGACAGGTAGCGCGCCGCGCCACGGAAGCCCAGCATCGGGTTTTCCTCGTCCGGCTCGTAGCGCGAACCGCCGATCAGCTTCTTGTACTCGTTCGACTTGAAGTCGGACAGGCGCACGATCACCGGCTTGGGCCAGAAGGCCGCGGCGATGGTGGCGATGCCCTCGGCCAGCTTGTCGATGTAGAAGGCCTTCGGCGAGGCGTGGCCACGGGCCACCGACTCGACCGCTTTTTTCAGGTCGGCGTCGATGTTCGGGTATTCCAGAATCGCCTTCGGGTGCACGCCGATGTTGTTGTTGATGATGAACTCGAGACGGGCCAGGCCGACGCCACCGTTCGGCACCGACTGGAAGTCGAAGGCCAGCTGCGGATTGCCGACGTTGAGCATGATCTTGACCGGCAGCGGCGGCAGTTCGCCGCGCGCCACTTCGGACACCTCGGTTTCCAGCAGGCCGTCGTAGATCTTGCCCTCGTCGCCTTCGGCGCAGGACACGGTGACGAAGGTGCCGTCCTTCAGGATGTCGGTGGCGTTGCCGCAACCCACAACCGCCGGCACGCCCAGCTCGCGCGCGATGATCGCCGCGTGGCAGGTGCGGCCGCCACGGTTGGTGACGATGGCGGCGGCGCGCTTCATGACCGGTTCCCAGTTAGGGTCGGTCATGTCGGCCACCAGCACGTCGCCCGGCTGCACGCGTTCCATGTCGGCCGGGTCGGTGATGACGCGGACCGGACCGGCGCCGATCTTCTGGCCGATGGCGCGGCCCGAGGTCAGCACGGTGCCGCTCGATTTCAGTTTGAAGCGCTGCTGCGCGTCGGTCGACTTCTGCTGCGACTTGACCGTCTCCGGACGCGCCTGCAGGATGTACAGCTTGCCGTCGCGGCCGTCCTTGCCCCACTCGATGTCCATCGGACGACCGTAGTGGTTCTCGATGATGACGGCGTACTTGGCCAGCTCGACGACTTCGTTGTCGTCCAGCGAGTAGCGGTTGCGCATCTCGACCGGCACGTCGACGGTCTTGACCGAGCGGCCGGCCTTGGCTTCGTTGGTGAATTCCATCTTCAGCAGCTTGGAGCCGATGTTGCGGCGGATCACGGGCGACTTGCCCAGTTCCAGCATCGGCTTGTGGACGTAGAACTCGTCGGGATTGACCGCGCCCTGCACCACCGTCTCGCCCAGGCCGTAGCTGGAGGTGACGAAGACCACGTCCTTGAAGCCGGACTCGGTGTCGATGGTGAACATCACGCCGGCCGCGCCCAGATCGGAGCGGACCATGCGCTGCACGCCGGCCGACAGGGCCACCTCGGCGTGGGTGAAGCCCTTGTGCACGCGGTAGGAGATGGCGCGGTCGTTGTACAGCGAGGCGAACACCTGCTTCATCGCGTCGAGCACGTTGTCGATGCCGACCACGTTGAGGAAGGTCTCCTGCTGGCCGGCGAACGAGGCGTCCGGCAAGTCTTCGGCGGTGGCCGAGGAACGCACGGCGAACGACATTTCGGTGCTCGAATCGGCCACCAGTTTTTCGTAGAAGGATTGGATTTCCGTCGCCAGGCGCGGCTGGAACGGGGTCTCGACGATCCATTGACGGATCTCGGCGCCGGCCAGGGCCAGCGAACGCACGTCGTCGATGTTCAGGCCGGCCAGACGGTCGGCGATGCGCTCGGCCAGCGGCTTGCCGCCGTTGGCGCTGTACGACAGGAAGTCGCGGAAGGCCTGCGCCGTGGTGGCGAAACCGCCCGGCACGCGCACGCCGGCCGTGGCCAGCTGGCTGATCATTTCGCCCAGGGAGGCGTTCTTACCGCCGACGGATTCGACATCCGTCATGCGCAATGTTTCGAACGAGGCAACGTACACCGCCTCGCCCGTCTGCTCCTGCTGCTCCTTCAATGCTGCGTTGGAAATGCTGGTCATAATGACACCCTTACTTGATGATAGAAATCTTCCCGCGAGGCGCCGACATTCAATCTTGTTATTCTTAGCGTCGTGCAGCACAATCTTACCGTTGGCAGACATTTTACAGCCTGCAGCGCAAATTGACGATTCACAATACTTAATTGACGATTAACCTGGCACCCAAATGACCCAAGAACAACGCCCGCCCCTGCCCAACGCCGCCCGCACGGTATTTTTCGTATCGGATGGCACCGGTATCACGGCAGAGACCTTCGGCCACTCCGTGCTGACGCAGTTCGAGTTGCGCTTCCGCCAGATCCGCCTGCCCTTCATCGACACCCTCGACAAGGCGCACGACGCGGCGCGCAAGATCAACGAGGCCTTCGCCGCCGACGGCCAGCGCCCGATCATCTTCTCGACCCTGGTCAAGAGCGACCTGTCGGCGGTGATCCGCAACTGCAAGGGTCTGCACATGGACTTGATCCAGACCTTCGTCGCGCCGCTCGAGCAGGAGCTGGGCGTCAAGTCGACCCACACCATCGGCCGCTCGCACAACATCGTCGACAGCGAGGAGTACAAGAACCGCATCGAGGCGATCAACTTCTCGCTGGCGCACGACGACGGCCAGTCGCACAAGAATTTGTCCTCGGCCGACGTGATCCTGGTCGGCGTGTCGCGCTCGGGCAAGACGCCGACCAGCTTGTACCTGGCCATGCAGTACGGCATCAAGGCGGCCAACTACCCGCTGATCCCGGACGACTTCGAGCGCGGCCGCCTGCCCTCCTCGCTGTACGAGTTCAAGAGCAAGATCTTCGGCCTGACCATCACCGCCGAGCGCCTCGCCGAGATCCGCAACGAGCGCCGCGCCGGCAGCAAGTACGCCTCCATCGAGAACTGCCGCTACGAGGTCAACGAGGCCGAAATGATGATGAAGCGCGAAGGCATCCGCTGGCTGTCGTCGACCGCCAAGTCGATCGAGGAGATCTCCACCACGATCCTGCAGGAGATCAAGCCGAACCGGCGGGATTACTAGGGTTGACTGCGACGGCGCGCCGGTCGCGCTGGCCGCAGCAGCACAATTCAATTGGGTGCTTGAGTTCCCTTGTACGCCTGGAGGACGACACGATTCTCTAGCTCATTGCCGAATGAGCGCATTATGCCGATGGTGTTCTCTGCAATATCATCCATATCATCAAACGCAACCATGGTATCTTCCCCGTGTGCGATGGAGTTCCGGCGTTTAAGCAGAATGACGTCAATGAATGTGGAGCTGTCTTCAAACAAGGCCACCGACACGCCGCACACTAGGCAGATATCGGCGAATACGTTGAAGTTCAGATTGGCCTTGGTGTTGATCAGATCATCGTTCACGTGGGTA
Source organism: Rugamonas sp. DEMB1 (assembly GCF_029834475.1). Classification (GTDB taxonomy): domain Bacteria; phylum Pseudomonadota; class Gammaproteobacteria; order Burkholderiales; family Burkholderiaceae_D; genus Rugamonas; species Rugamonas rubra. The sequence goes on from NZ_CP122407.1 coordinate 3,589,885, forward strand.
AATCTACGCTCGGAACAATCCAGCACCTCATCAACGAGGGTGCAGCGCTCGGCAACGCTAATTTTTGACGTGGCAAGCGCAGCGAGTCGCGGCAAAAAATAGTTCCGCAAGAACTGTCGATCGAGCGCACTGTACGGGATTTTCCTTAGCGCAATGTGCTCGAAATATTTTCTTGCAGAAAATTTGACGTAGCCCTCCCAATGCGCGTAACAAATGGCAACCAGTGCTCGCAACAGCACCTTTCGCATGTTGCCATCGCCCCTCTTGATCGCCAATTTAAGGTCTGATATCTCCCTGATGCGCCAGTTCCTATCGGCCGTAATCTGCGCGGAGAATTCGCTCTCCGAGTAGGGTTTGCTCATGGGCGGAACCATGCCTCACCAAACGGAACCGTACGTTGGATTCTCACTGTGCCGCGGAGACCGAGCGAGGTAAAGGTCGCCACCTCTGGCTGCTCCCAGAATGCCTCCATCTTCTGCTTTATAAATTCCTTGGCTTGGTTCGCGCCAAGAGCTTGGATTGCATCAAGGTTCTTTGCCACGCCAACGGCGATACCCTCCAAACCGGCGAGAACAACCTTACCAATATATTGACCATTGCTAAAACGTCGAAGTGCGTTAGCCCCGGCCACGTCGTTCAGCAGTTGGAAAGTTCTGTTGATCAAATTTAGCGCACTGACCTGATCCCCTACGGTAGCCAAGTTAACGATACCTTCGTCAATAAATTCCTCGACATCCAAACGACCGTCATATGGTACTCCCGCGTGAACGAGAAAGCGCATAGCCAATTCCAGGTGCCTCTGTTTCTCCACCTGATCTTCGCCGACCGATATGACATTCCGGAATGCAGCATGATCGGCGGCGGTTTTCACGGCGCGGAAGTAGTCACCGTTAATCATCAGCACAATGCAATTCCGAAGCTCCTGAGCATTTGCCTGTGTCCCCCCAGCATTTAGCCGCTGAAAAAGGTCGTACTTCGTCTGGTCGTCACTGGGACGCTTCAGGATCTCAACTCCAAGTCTGCTTCGACGGATGGCAAGCTGCTGTGTTTTGTCGATGGGGCGCTGATCATTCACAGCTACGTCCAGAATGCGATCCGATGTTTCCCACACGGCATTGTGAAGCGAGGGAGATACTTGGTCGCCGCCAGAACAGACTGTGGATATAGCCCCCCCGAAGGGTTGCGCAAAGCCCCCATGAATTCAAGTATGGTCGAAACTCGCTGTAAGCCATCAACGAGTTCCCACTTTCCGTCCTCCCGCTCAAAGACAAAAATCGAGGGCAGCGGTATCCCTAATAGCAACGACTCGATCAGTTTTGACTTCTGGCCAATGTCCCACCGAAACAATCGCTGAAATTCCGGATCAATAATGATCTCTTCGTTACCGTACATGGTAATGATCTCACCAATAGACATTTGGTAAGCGTCAGTCCGCACGAGGCGCTGTGCAACCTCAATCTCTTTGACAAGCATCTTTGAAATCCTATAAAAGCTTCAGTTGGAACGTTTAAACGAGGGGCAATTCATCACACATACATCAACAACTTCGCGCCGTCGAGGCTCAAATCACCCTTGGGTGGCACACGCGGAAAGTCCGGCGCGCGGTTCATACCGGGCTGACTTCGGCCAGAACCTGCTCGCGGAATTTCACCGGCAAGTCGCCCGGCGTTGATACATCTACCGCGACGCCAAGAAGCTCCGCCAACGCAATTTGCAGGCCACCCAGATCAAACAGCGTAGTTCCGGGCAAGGCGTCGACCAGCAGGTCTAGGTCGCTCCCTTCGTGGTCCATGCCATGCAAGACCGAGCCGAACACGCGCGGATTGACGGTACGGTATCGTTGCACCAGCGCGCGGACCAACTCGCGCTTAGCCTCCAAGGCCATCGACGGTTTCATCGTCTTCGTTCCAAAGGGTTCACTGGCTCATTATATGCGCCACGCTGCGCTTAGCAATCTTGTCAGAAGAACTGCCGCCAATCCGCCAACCAGCCGGGGAACTCCTCCACCGGCATCGGCTTGGCGATGTAGTAGCCCTGCGCGTAGGTGCAGCCCAGGCCCTGCAGGAAGTCCCAGTCCTGCTTGGTCTCCACCCCCACCGCCACCGAGCGCCGCTCCAGGCTGCGCGCCAGCCCCAGGCAGGAGCGCAGCACCGTGCCGATCGGCCGGCGCTTGGCGGCGCCGTCGACGAAGCTGCGGTCGATCTTCAATTCGGTGAAGGGGATGCGCGCCAGCAGCTGCAGGTTGGAGCGGCCGGTGCCGTAGTCGTCGATGGCCAGGCCGAAGCCCAGCATGCGCAGGCGCAGCAGGCGTTCGAGGAAGTGCGGCTCGGTGATCAGTACGGCCGACTCGGTCATCTCGAAGGTGATGTAGTCGGCCAGCAGATCGTGCCGCTCCAGGCAGGCCTTGATCTGCTCGATGAACTGCGGATGCGCCAGCGTGCCCTGGTCGACATTGATCGACATCGAAATCGGGATGCCCTGCTGGTGCAGGCCGCGGCAGGCCGCGACCGATTTTTCGATCATGCTCCAGTCGAGGAAGTCGATGCGGCCGTTGGCCTCCAGCGCGCCGAAGAAGGCGGCCGGACCGAGCACGCCGTGTTGCGGATGGTGCCAGCGGGCGAACATCTCCAGTCCCTTGACCTGGCCGCTGGCCAGCTCGATCATCGGTTGGAAGTGGGGTTCGAATTCGCGCGCCTGCAGGCCGCGCCCGACCTCGGCGAAGGAGAAGCTCAGCGCCGAGCGGCGCAGCTCGTTGCGCCTCTCCGGCGGCACGTAGTTGGCCAGCAGCGCCTCCAGCCGCGCCTCCGTGACCGGCTTGGCGATGCTGCCGAGCAGATTGACGCCGTAGGCCATGGCCATGGTCTCGACCGAAAACAACAGTTCGGCGCTCTGCTCGCCGGTGACGATGACGCCGGCCTGGGCCCGCCCCTCGCCCAGCCGGCGGATCAGCTCCAGCCCGTCCATGCCCGCCAGCGCGAGGTCGACAATGGCGATCTGCGGCGCCGGCGCGATGTCGGTATCGAACAGGCTGAAGGCGCTGTGGCCGTCGGCCGCCTCGCTGACGTTGACGGCACCGAGCTCGCGCAGCATGGCGAGCAGCGCCTGCCGCTGTCCGGCATCGCCCTCGGCGACCAGAAAGTGCAACTGCGCGTTGTCCATGGACTGCTCCCGAGAGGTGCGGCCGGCGCCGCCCACGCTAGCCGGCGGCTATCATGCGTTCATCCTACCCTTGATTCTGCCTGACTTGTTCGAAAAAGCATACCGCCGCGCAGGCGGCGACGTTGAGCGACTCGACCTGGCCCAGGTGGGGAATCACCACCTGGTGGCGCGCCGCCGACAGCAAATCGTCGGCCACGCCCTGCCCCTCGTGGCCGAACAGCCAAGCCACCGGCTGGCGCAGGTCGACGTCGTACAGGCGCTGGGTGGCGTAGCCGCTGGTGGCCAGCGTGGCGATGGGCGAGCCCTGCACCAGCGGCGCCAGGTCGACGTTCTCGAAGATCTCCAGCACGAAGTGGGCGCCCATCGCCGCGCGCAGCACCTTGGGCGACCAGCAGAAGGCCGTGCCGGCGCTGCAGTAGACCTGGGTGATGCCGGCGGCGGCGGCGCTGCGCAGGATGGAGCCGACGTTGCCGGGGTCCTGCACGTTGTCCAACAACACCGCCGAGACGCTCAGCGCGGCCGGCGCGGCGCGCTCCGGCGTATCGATCAGGAACATCACGCCGACGCCGTGCTCGACCTGGCTGACCGCCTTGTACAGCGCGTCCGGCAGGGCCAGCACGTGGCCGTGGCGCGCCTCCAGCTGGCCGACAATGTCGCCCACCTCGGGGTTGTGCAGCGCCGTCTCGCTCACCACACACTGCTGTGGCAGGCCGCGCAGCTGCAGGTAGGCCTGGCACAGGTGGACGCCGTCGAGCAGCGTCTGGCCGACCTTCTTGCGCGCCTGCGAGCTGCCGGCCAGGTGTTTCAGGTCCTTGTACTGCGCGTTGTCGCGCGAGGTGATGGTTTTCATTTGCCCTCTCCCAGGCCGGTCGATTCAAGCACTTTGCGCACCGGGCCGAACGAGCGGCGGTGCACCGGCGAGGCGCCGAACTCGCGCAGGCGCGCCAGGTGCAGCGCGGTTGGATAACCCTTGTGCTGGTCGAAGCAGTATTGCGGATAGGCGGCGTGCAGCGTCACCAGGGCGGCGTCGCGCGCCGTCTTGGCCAGGATCGAGGCGGCCGAGATCGAGTCGACCTTGTCGTCGCCGCCGACGATGGCCATGGCCTGGATCTTCATCACAGGGCAGCGGTTGCCGTCGATCAGGGCCAGCGTTGGCACGGTGGCCAGCGCCTCGACGGCGCGGCGCATCGCCAACAGCGAGGCCTGCAAAATGTTCAGTTCGTCGATCTCGGCCTCGGAGGCCTCGGCCACCGCCCACGCCAGGGCGTTGGCCTTGATGACGGGCGCCAGCAGGTCGCGCTTGGCCTCGCTCAGTTTCTTCGAGTCGCGCAGGCCGGCGATGGGCCGGTCGGCGTGCAGGATCACGGCGGCGGCAAACACCGGGCCGGCCAGCGGGCCACGGCCCGCCTCGTCAACGCCGCAGACGATTTCGTCGAGGGAGAACGGCAGGTCGTCGAACAGGCCGGGATAGATGTTTTTCACTGGTTGCTTCACTGGGTGGCTACTTTACTGTTTTACTGTTCTGATTGAAGCGGATACTGCGGAAACCAAACGGCGGGCGGGCGCCGCCTAGCGCCCCTCGATGACGCGCATGACCGCCTGCGCGCTCTCCTGTGCGCTGTTGCGCAGCAGGCTGTGGTGCATCTCGGTGAAGCGTTGCGCCAGTTGCAGGCGGTGCGGCACGTCGCTCAGCTGGCGCCACATGGCCTCGGCCAGCGCGGCCGGGTTGGCGGCGTCCTGCAGCAGCTCGGGCACGAGGAACTCGCGCGCCAAAATGTTGGGCAGGCCGATCCACGGCTGGTAGCCGAAGTGGCGCAGGATCTGCCATTCGGCCGCCATCATCTTGTAGGCGATGACCATCGGCTTCTTGAACAGCGCCACCTCCAGCGAGGCCGTGCCGGAGGCCACCAGCACCGCGTCGGCGGCGGCGATGGCGGTGTGTGACTGGCCGTCGAGCAGTTGGATCTCGACGTCCTGCAGGCCGGCCTGGGCCACCAGTTCGAGGAAATACTGGCGCTGCTTCTCGCCGGCCATCGGCGCGACGAAGCGCAGCGAGCGGTCGCGCGCCAGCAGCAGCTTGGCCGCGCCGACGAAGGCGGCGGTGTTGTACTTCAGCTCGGACATGCGGCTGCCCGGCATGATGGTGACCACGTTGGCGTCCTGCGGCAGGCCGAGTTGGACGCGCGCGCCCGCCTCGTCCGGCGTCAGCGGCACCAGCTCGGCCAGCGGATGGCCGACGTAGCTGACCGGCACGCCGGCCTTGCGGTAGATCTCCTCCTCGAAGGGGAACACCACCAGCATGTGCGAGACGGCCTTGATGATCTTCTTGATGCGGCCGCCGCGCCAGGCCCAGATCTGCGGCCCGATGTAGTGCACGGTCGGGATGCCGGCGTCCTTCAACTGCATCTCCAGGCCCAGGTTGAAGCCCGGGTAGTCGGCGCCGATGAACACGGACGGACGCTCGGCCAGCAGCTGGTCGCGCAGCGCGTTCTGGATGCCCTTGATGTCGCGGTAGCGCGGGATCACCGCCAGCAGGCCGCGCACGGTCAGCCGTTCCATCGGCCAGTGCGACTCGAAGCCTTGCGCCATCATGTGCTCGCCGCCGATGCCGTGGAAGCGGGCCTCCGGCAGCAGCGGACGCAGGCCCGACAGCAGACGCGCCGCCAGCACGTCGCCGGACGGTTCGCCGGCGACCAGCGCGACCGAGCGCGCGGCGGGCTTAGCGGACGATGCCACGGGACGCCGTATCGAGGAATTCGCGCATGGCGCGGATCTGCTCGGCCGCCGCCGGCGTGGCCAGCTCCTCGGCCAGCAGGGCCGCCTTGGCCTCCTCCAGCGTCAAGCCGGAGCGGTAGATGATCTTGTAGGCGGCGCGCACGCCGTTGATCTGCTCGCGGGTGAAACCGCGCCGCTTCAGACCCTCGATATTGACGCCGTGGGCCTGCGCCGGATTGCCGTTCAACAGAACATACGGCGGCACGTCCTGGGTCAGGCTGGTGCTCATGCCGACGAAGGCGTGGGCGCCGATCTTGCAGAACTGGTGGACGTTGGCGAAGCCGCTCATGATCACCCAGTCGCCGATCTCGACGTGGCCGGCGATCTGCGCGTTGTTCGAGAAGATCGTGTTGCTGCCGACCTGGCAGTCGTGCGCCAGGTGGACGTAGGCGGAAATCCAGTTGTCGTCGCCCAGGCTGGTCACGCCCCGGTCCTGCACCGTGCCGGTGTTGAAGGTGCAGAACTCGCGGATGGTGTTGCGGTCGCCGATGGTCAAACGGGTCGGCTCGCCGGCCCACTTCTTGTCCTGCGGCGCGGCGCCGATCGACGAGAACTGGAACAGCTTGTTGTCGCGGCCGATCGTGGTGTGGCCCTCGATGACCACGTGCGGCCCGACCACCGTGCCGGCTCCGATGCTGACGTGCGGTCCGATGATGGTGTACGGTCCCACCTCGACGCTGCTGTCGAGCTGCGCCTTCGGATCGATGACCGCGGTCGAATGGATCTTGACCATGGCCTTACTTCCCGGCGGGCTGACTAGCGTCGTCCGCGCTGCGGATGGTGCACATCAATTCGGCCTCGACGGCGACCTTGCCGTCGACGCTGCCGACCGCCTTGTACTTCCAGATGCCGCGCGAGACGCGCAGGATCTCGACGTTCATCACCAACTGGTCGCCCGGCTCGACCGGACGCTTGAAGCGGGCGTTGTCGATGCCGACGAAGTAGACCACCGAATTCTCGTCCGGCTTGATGTCCATGGTCAGGAAGGACAGGATGGCGGCGGTCTGCGCCATCGCCTCGATCATCAGCACGCCCGGCATCACCGGCTTGTGCGGGAAGTGGCCGTTGAAGAACTCCTCGTTGACGGTGACGTTCTTGATCGCGGTGATCGATTTGTTGGCTTCCCAGTCGAGCACGCGGTCGACCAGCAGCATCGGATAGCGGTGCGGCAGATACTGCTTGATCTGGTGGATGTCCATGCTCTTCTTGGCTGGAGTCTCGGTGGCGGTGCTGGTGTCGGTAGTGGTCATTTTGTGTCTTGTGTGGTCAGTGTTTTAATTGTCTTTTCGAGCGCGCGCAGCTTCTCGCGCATGCTCGCCAGGTTGCGCACGATGGCGGCCGACTTTTCCCACTCGGCGTTCTTGGCCAGCGGGTAGAAGCCGGTGTACTGGCCCGGCTCGAGGATGGAGCGCGAGACCATGCTGCCCGACGAGATGTGCACGCGGTCGGCGATGGTCAGGTGGCCCAGCACCATGGCGGCGCCGCCGAAGGTGCAGTATTTGCCGATCTTGGCGCTGCCGGCCACGCCGACGCAGCCGGCCATGGCCGTGTGCGCCCCGATGTGGCAGTTGTGGCCGATCTGGATCTGGTTGTCGAGCTTGACGCCGTCCTCGATCACCGTGTCGGCCAGCGCGCCACGGTCGATGGTGGTGTTGGCGCCGATGTCGACATCGTCGCCGATCATCACGCGGCCGGTCTGCGGAATCTTGATGTAGACCCCGCCCTCGTTGGCGAAACCGAAGCCGTCGGTGCCGATCACGGCGCCCGAGTGGATGATGCCGCGCGCGCCGATCTGGCAGCGGGCGTGGAAGGTGACGTTGGCGAACAGCTCGGTGCCTTCGCCGATCACGGCGTCGCGGCCGACGTAGCAGCCGGCGCCGATCACCGCGCCCGGGCCGACCACGGCGCCGGCCTCGACGACGGCGCGCGCGCCGACACTGGCGCTGGCGTCCACCGTGGCCATGGCGTCGACGCTGGCGGCCGGATGGATGCCGGCCGGCGCCACGTGGGCATGCTGCGCCGCGAAGAACTGGGCGGCGCGGGCGAAGTACACATAGGGGTTGGGGGTGACGATGCGCGCGCCGGCATAACCGGCGGCGATGAACTCGTCGTCGGCGGCCGCGACGATCAGCGCCGCCGCCTGGCTGTGCAGCGCCTGCGCGCGCAGTTTGCTATTGCTGAGAAAGCTGATGTGCGAAACGCCGGCGTCCGTCAGTGGCGCGATCCCGATCACTTCCAGGTTCGGGTCGCCCACCAACTGCCCGCCCAAGCGTTCGACCAATTCTCCTAGTCGAGTGCCCATCGGGGAGTTCCAATCTGTGGTTGTGAGTCTCAGGCCGGCATTCCGCCGGCCCTGCGTGTTACTTGTCCTTGTCGAGCGCGGCCAGCACCTTGTCGGTGATGTCGATGCGCGGGCTGGCCCAAACGGCGTCCTGCAGCACGATGTCGAAGCCCTCGACCTGGGCCAGCTGCTTGATGATCTTGGTGGCCTTCTCCGAGATCGTGGCGCGCTCCTCGTTGGTGCGCTGGTTCAAATCCTCGCGGAACTCGCGCTGGCGGCGTTGGAATTCCTTGTCCAGCTCGAAGTACTCGCGCTGGCGCTTGGCCCGCTCGGCCTCGGCCAGCGAGGGCAGTTCCTTTTCCAGTTTTTCGGACGAGACCTTCAAGCGCGCCGCCATCTCCTGCACGGCCTTTTCGCGCGACTTGAACTCCTCGGCCAGCTTCTCGCCGGCCAGCTTGGCCAGCTTGGACTCGTTGTAGATGCGCTCTGGGCTGAGCCAGGCGATGCGCGAAGCGGTCTGCGCCTGCACCGACGCCATTGCACACCAGCCCAGTGCAAGCGCGGCAAGATATTTGCTCATGGTGGCGGATACAGTCTTCAACTTATTTCTCCGAAAAAATTAACAATGCTCATTGGCATTAGAAACCGGTGCCCATCTGGAACTGGAAGCGTTCCAGGCGGTCGCCCGGCTTGGCGTTCAGGGGCTTAGCATAACTCAACTTGAGCGGACCGACCGGGGAAATCCAGCTGATGCCCAGACCGGCCGAGTAGCGCAGCTCGGACAGGCGCATCTTCTGGCCTTCCTGGTAGACCTGGCCGCCGTCGAGGAAGCCGAACCAGCGCAGGCTGCGGTCCTGGCCGGAGCCGGGGAAAGGCATCTGCAGTTCGGCGTTGCCGATCAGGCGCGAGGCGCCGCCCAGGGCGTCGTAGTTGACCGGGTCGACCGCGCCCAGCGAGGAGCTGAGGTAGCCGCGCACCGAGCCGATGCCGCCGCCGTAGAAGTTCTTGAACACCGGGTAAGGCTTGCTGCCGATGCCGTGGCCGAAGTCGATCTCGCCCTTCAGGGCCAGCGTGACCTTCGGATGCAGCGGCTTGTACCACTGCTGCTCGTAGACGGCGCGGTAGTACTTGATGTTGCCGATCACGTCGATTTCCAGGTTGGCGCGCTGGTAGCGGCCGATGGTCGGGGTGATCGCGCTGTCGCGGCTGTCGCGCGCCCAGGCCGCCGTCAAGGGCACGGCGTTCGAGCTGACGGTGCCGATGCCGTTGGCCGGGCCGCCGTTGTCGCGGATGTAGTTGAGGAAGCGCTGCGGGCTCGAGCCGTCGGTCGAGATGCGCGAACGCTCCAGGCCGATGCCGAAGAACACCGTGTCGTTTTCCGAGAACGGCACGCCGTAGCTGATGCGGCCGCCCTCCTGCTTGATGCTGTAGGTGCCGATGTTGAGCGCCGGCGGCTGGGTGGTGCGCAGGTAGACCTCGAAGGCGCGCGAGACGCCCTCGTCCGTGTAATACGGGTTGGTCTGCGAGAACGAGATGGTGCGGCTGTACTTGCTGGTGTTGAGCTCGATGCCGACGGTGGTGCCGCTGCCGGCGAAGTTGGCCTGCTGGATCGCCGCCTGGAAGGTGAACTTCTCCGACTGCGAGAAGGCGCCGCCGATCTGGAAGTTACCCGTCGGTTTTTCCACCACGGTGAGGTTGACGTCCACCTGGTCGTTGGTGCCCTGGGCTTCCGGCGTGTCGATGGTGACGTCCTTGAAGTAGCCGAGGCGGTCGACGCGGTCGCGCGACAGCTTGATCTTGTTGGCGTCGTACCAGGACGACTCGAACTGGCGGAACTCGCGGCGGATCACCTCGTCGCGCGTGGTGGTGTTGCCGGCGATGTTCATGTGGCGCACGTAGGCGCGCTTGCCCGGATCGATGAAGAAGGTGAAGCCGACCTCGCGCTTGTCGCGGTTGATCTCCGGGTTGGCGTTGACGTTGGCGAAGGCGTAGCCGAAGGTGCCCAGGCGGTCGGAGATCAGCTTGTTGGTGGCGGTCAGGCGCTCGCCCGAATACGTCTCGCCACGGCGCAGCAGCACCAGCGAGCGCAGCTCCTCCTCGCGGCCGAACATCTCGCCCTCGAACTTGATGCCCGAGACGGTGTACTTCTCACCCTCGGTGATGTTGATGGTGATGTAGATGTCCTTCTTGTCGGGCGTGATCGAGACCTGGGTCGACTCGACCTGCATCTCGATGTAGCCACGGTTCAGGTAGTAGGACTTGAGCGACTCGATGTCGCCGGTCAGCTTGGTCTTGGAGTACTGGTCGGCCTTGGTGTACCAGCTGAACCAGCCGCCGGTGTTCAAGGCCAGCTGCTCGCGCAGCTCCTTGTCGTTGAAGACCTTGTTGCCGACGATGTTGATCTGTTTGATCTTGGCGATCTCGCCCTCGTCCACCGCGAAAACGATGTTGACGCGGTTGCGCTCGATCGGCGTGACGGTGGTGGTGATCTTGACGCCGTACAGGCCGTGCGACAGGTATTGGCGCTTGAGTTCCTGCTCGGCGCGGTCGACCGAGGCCTTGTCGAAGACCTTGGTCTCGCCGACGCCGATGTCCTTCAGCGCCTTGACCAGGGTGTCCTTTTCGAATTCCTTGGTGCCGGTGAACTCCACCTTGGCGATGGCCGGGCGTTCCTCGACCAGCACCACCAGCACATTGCCGTCCTGCTCGAGGCGCACGTCCTTGAAGATGCCGGTGGCGTACAGCGCCTTGATCGCGGCCACGCTCTTGTCGTCGTTGAAGGTTTCGCCGACGCGCACCGGCAGGTAGTTGAAGACCGTGCCGGCCTCCGTGCGCTGGATGCCTTCGACGCGGATGTCCTTGACGGTGAAGGGTTCGATGGCCAGCGCTTGGCCGGCACACATGGCCAGCACGGCGGCGCCGATCAGGCTGCGGCGAAACGAAGGCGAGGCAAAACGGTCAGAATATAATTTCATTGGCTAAATCAATGGCTCTCATTGGAATACACAAACGCAACGATGCGAAACTCATGCCGCCGGGCGCGGTGGCCGACGCGATTTACAGCAGCCTGGCGAAGTCGTTGAACACCGCCAGCACCATCAAGGTGACCAGCAGGCCGACGCCGATGCGCTGCGCAATCTCGCCAACGCGCTCCGGCACCGGGCGCCCAGTCAAAACTTCCAGCGAATAATACAGCAAATGGCCGCCATCTAGAACCGGAATGGGTAGCAAATTCATCACGCCCAGACTGATACTGATGAAGGCGATGAAGCTCAGATAGCTGGCCACGCCGATGCGCGCGGTCTGCCCGGCGTAGTCGGCGATGGTGATCGGCCCGGTCACATTCTTCCACGAGACCTCGCCGACGATCATCTTGCCGATCATCTTCAGCGTCATCGCGCTGGTGTCCCACACCTTGGCGACGGCCTTGTGCAGCGCGGCCGGCGCGGATGAGGGCACGGTGATCATATCCGGCATCTGCGCCACGTAGACGTTGATCTTACCGACTGTTACAGCTGTAGCGCCCTTCTCGGCCTGGGCGTCCGGCGTCAGCGCCAGTTGCAGCTCCTGGCCGGCGCGGCGCAGCGCCAGGTTCAGCGTGCGGCCGGCGGCGCCGCGCACGATGGTGATGAAGGCCGGGCCGTCGGCCACCGGCTGGCCGTCGACGGCGACGATCAGGTCGCCCTTGCGCAGGCCGGCGCGGGCGCCGGCGCCGCCGGCGACGACCTCCTCGACCAGCGGCGGCGGGCGGCCGAGGTTGATGCCCAGCTTGCCCAGCACGTCGCCTTCCAGGTCCAGCGCGGTCAGGGCGGCGGCCGGCAGCAGCAGGCTGTAACGGCCGGCGCCGGGGCGCTCGACCTCGAGGCGGGCCTCGGTCTTGTCGACGGCGGCCTGGATCAGCTGCCAGCGCAGCTCGGACCAGACGGCGACGGCCTGGCCGTTGACGGCGACCACGCGGTCGCCGCCGTGCAGGCCGGCGACGGCGGCCGGGCTGCCGGCGGCGCTGGCGCCGACCTTGCTGGACGGCTCGGCGATGCCGACCATGTACAGGCCGGCGAACAGCAGGATGGCGACGAGGAAGTTGGCCAGCGGGCCGGCGGCGACGATGGCGATGCGCACCCACACCGACTGGCGGGTGAATTCGCGTTTCAGCTCGGCCGGCGCCAGGCCGCCGAGATCCTGCTCGCGGCCGTCGAGCATCTTGACGTAGCCGCCCAGCGGCAGCGCCGAGACGGCCCATTCGGTCTGGTCGGGGCCGACGCGGCGCGACCACACCACCTTGCCCATGCCGATCGAAAAGCGCAGCACCTTGACGCCGAACAGGCGGGCCACCCAGTAGTGGCCCAGCTCGTGGATGACGATCAAGGAGCCGAGCGCGACGACGAAGGCCAGCAAGGTGTGCAGGAAGCTCATCGCGTCAACCCGGCGATAAGGCGTTCGGCGGCGGCGCGCGCCAGCGCGTCCTGCGCCATCACCGCCTCGATGCTGTCGGCGGCGCCGTGCGGCAGCGCCTCGACCACCTGGGCGATGACGCGGTCGATCTGGCGGAAGCCGATGCGCAGGTCGAGGAAGGCCTGCACCGCCACCTCGTTGGCGGCGTTCAGCAGGGCCGGCGCGGTGCCGCCGGCGCGCAGCGCGGCGAAGGCCAGCGCCAGGCAGGGGAAGCGGGCGTAGTCGGGACGCTCGAACTGCAGCGTGGCGATCTGCGTCAGGTCGAGCTGGGCGACGCCGGAGGCGATGCGCTCCGGGTAGGCCAAGGCGTGGGCGATCGGCGTGCGCATGTCGGGGTTGCCCAGTTGCGCCAGCACCGAGCCGTCGACGTAGGAGACCATCGAGTGGATCACGCTCTGCGGGTGGATCACCACCTCGATCTGCTCGGCCGGCGCGCCAAACAGCCAGTGCGCCTCGATCACCTCGAAGCCTCTGTTCATCATGGTGGCCGAGTCGACCGAGATCTTGCGACCCATGGCCCAGTTGGGATGCTTGCAGGCCTGCTCCGGCGTGACGGCGTCGAGCGTGTCGACGGCGCGCGTCAGGAAGGGGCCGCCCGAGGCGGTCAGCAAGATCTTGGCCACGCCGCTGCCCTGCGGCGCGCGGCCGTAGTCGGCCGGCAGGCACTGGAAGATGGCGTTGTGCTCGCTGTCGATCGGCAGCAGCACGGCGCCGGCCTGCTGCGCCGCGTCGATGAACAACTGGCCCGACATCACCAGCGCCTCCTTGTTGGCCAGCAGGGCCTTTTTGCCGGCGCGGGCGGCGGCCAGGGTCGGCGCCAGGCCGGCGGCGCCGACGATGGCGGCCATCACGGTGTCCACCTCGGCGGCGCTGGCGATGGCGCACAGTGCCGCCTCGCCGTGCTCGACCTGAGTTGTCAGGCCCTTCGCCTTGAGCAGCGCGCTCAGTTCGGCGGCGGCGGCGGCCGTGCCGACCACGGCGCGGGCCGGGCGGAACTGCGCGCACTGGGCGGCCAGCTCGGCCACCCGGCTGTGCGCCGACAGGGCGTAGACGCTATAGCGCTCGGGGTGGCGCGCCAGCACGTCGAGGGTGGAGACGCCGATCGAGCCGGTGGCGCCGAGGATGGTGACTTGTTGCATGGTGACTTCCTTCACAGCCAGGAACCGATCAGCGCGGCCAGCGGCAGCACCGGGATCAAGGCGTCAATACGGTCGAGCACACCGCCGTGGCCGGGCAGCAGATTGCTGCTGTCCTTCATGGCGGCGCGCCGTTTGAGCTGGGATTCGAACAGGTCGCCGACCACGCTGGCGGCGACGATCACGATAAGGATGGCCAGCGCGCCGAACCAGCCCATGCGCGCCTGCAGCAGCACGGCGAAGGTGTCGGCCAGCCAGGGCGCGGCCGGCGCGGCCAGAATGCTCGCGGCCGATAGGGCCAGCACGGCGATGGCGCCGCCGATGGCGCCCTCCCAGGATTTACCCGGCGAGATGGTCGGCGCCAGCTTGCGCTTGCCGAAGGCCTTGCCCGAGAAGTAGGCGCCGATGTCGGCCACCCACACCAGCGCCATGGCCGACAGCAGGAAGGCCGGCGAGTGCTGGAACAGCGCGACGATGGCGACGAAGCAGCCGAACAGGGCGAAGCAGAAGCTGAAGGCGACCATGTAGTTGGCCGAGCCCTTGAGCGGCGGCAGGCCGATCGCCAGCGAGGGCGTGAAGCGCATCAGCCACAGCGCGGCGCAGACGGCGAACAGCATGTTGTTGCCGCCGCCGGCGGGACGCAGCAGCACGTAGACGAACAGCGCGGCCACGCCCAGCGCCCAGGCCGGCGCGGCGCGCAGGCCGAACAGGCGGCCGGCCTCCCACACGGCGGCGCCGAGGAACAGCGTGGCCAGCACGGCGAAGGCCGGGAAATAGGCGAAGAACAGCACCGGCAGCAGCACCGCCAGCAGGACCAGGGCGGTCAGTATCCGAGTTTTGAGCATGGGGTGGTCTTTTCAGGTGGCCTTGTCGGCCAATTGGGCGCCGGTGCGGCCGAAGCGGCGCTCGCGGTGCTGGTAGGAGGCGATCGCCTCGTCGAGGCTGGCGGCGGAGAAATCGGGCCAGTAGGTGTCGGTGAAGTACAGCTCGGTGTAGGCCAGCTGCCACATCAGGAAGTTGGAGATGCGCTGCTCGCCGCCGGTGCGGATGAACAGGTCGGGCTCGGGCGCGTAGGCCATGGCCAGGTGGGGCGCCAGCTGCTCCTCGCTGAAGGCGGTGGCGCCGGCGTGGCCGGCGACCATCTTGCCGACCGCCTGCATGATGTCCCAGCGGCCGCCGTAGTTGGCGCAGACCGTCACCGTCATGCGCGTGTTGGCGGCGGTGCGCCGCTCGGCCGAGGCGATCATGGTCTGCAGCTTGGCGTCGAAGCGGCTCAGGTCGCCGACCACCTTCAGGCGGATGTTGTTGGCGTGCAGCTTGGAGACCTCGCGGTCGAGCGCGGTGACGAACAGGCGCATCAACAGCGACACCTCCTCCTCCGGCCGGCGCCAGTTCTCCGAGCTGAAGGCGAACAGGGTCAGGTATTCGACGCCGCGGCGGGCACAGGCCTCGACCACGGCGCGCACCGCCTCGACACCCTTGACGTGGCCGGCGACGCGCGGCAGGAAGCGCTTGGTGGCCCAGCGGCCGTTGCCGTCCATGATGATGGCGACGTGGCGTGGCACGTTCGGGGTGTCCGGAACAGCGGTGGTCGAGCTGGTATATTTCATGAAAACGTTTTGCCAGATTAAGTGGTGCCAGGTGCTGCAAACCCAGGGCCCGCCGCTGCGCTGGCCGGCCCCCAAAACAAGCAAGGGGCCAGACCCCGCGAAGGCTCTGACCCCGGCTTCCCGGCGCCGCGCCGCGTGGGCGCGCGCCGGGAGTGTGCCGACTAGACCGTCAGCACTTCCTTCTCTTTGTCGACCACCATCTTGTCGATGTCGGCGATGAACTTGTCGGTCAGCTTCTGCACCTCGTCGGACGAGCGGCGCTCGTCGTCCTCGGAGCAGGCCTTTTCCTTGACCAGCTTCTTGACGGTCTCGTTGGCGTCGCGGCGGATGTTGCGCACGGCGATCTTGGCGTCCTCGCCCTCGCCCTTGACCAGCTTGACCATCTCCTTGCGGCGTTCCTCGGTCAGCGCCGGGGTCGGCACGCGGATCACGTCGCCCTGGCTCGACGGGTTCAGGCCCAGGTCGGCGTCGCGGATGGCTTTTTCGATGGTGGCGGCCATCTTCTTCTCGAACGGCTGCACGCCGATGGTGCGGGCGTCGATCAGGTTGATGCTGGCCACCTGCGACAGCGCCGTCGGCGAGCCGTAGTACTCGACCGTCACGTGGTCGAGGATGCCGGTGTGGGCGCGGCCGGTGCGGACCTTGGCCAGGTCGGCGCGCAGGGTTTCGAGCGATTTGACCATGCGGTCTTGGGCGTTCTTTTTAACGTCAGCTAAGGACATTGCTGCTCTCCTGTATCTTGGGGGTGGATCTTAATGGGTGGGAACTTAAACGTGGACCAGTGTACCCTCATCCTCGCCCATGATGACGCGCATCAGCGCGCCCGGCTTGGTGATGGAGAACACCTTGATCGGCAGCTTCTGGTCGCGGCACAGGGCGAACGCGGTGGCGTCCATCACCTGCAGGTGCTTGGCGATGGCTTCGTCGAAGGTGATGGTGTGGAACAGGGTGGCGTTCGGGTCCTTCTTCGGATCGGCCGTGTAGACGCCGTCGACCTTGGTCGCCTTGAGCACGATCTCGGCGCTGATTTCCGAGCCGCGCAGGGCGGCGGCGGTGTCGGTGGTGAAGAAGGGGTTGCCGGTGCCGGCGGCGAAGACGACGACCTTGCCCTCCTCCAGGTATTGCAGCGCCTTCGGGCGCACGTAGGGCTCGACCACCTGCTCGATGCCGATGGCCGACATGACGCGGGCGGTGATGCCGACATGGCGCATGGCGTCGGCCAGGGCCAGCGCGTTCATCACCGTGGCCAGCATGCCCATGTAGTCGGCGGTGGCGCGGTCCATGCCCTGGGCGCCGGGCGCGACGCCACGGAAGATGTTGCCGCCGCCGATGACGATCGCCAGCTCCACGCCCAGTTGTGCCACCTCGGCCACGTCGGCCACCATGCGCTCGATCGTGCTGCGGTTGATGCCGTAGGGATCATCCCCCATCAGGGCTTCGCCGGACAATTTGAGGAGGACACGCTTGTAGGCTGGTTTTGACATGAGCTGGGGCTCCTAAAATGGGTTGATTCGGTGGGACTGCCGGCGGCCCTGCATGATACCAAAAACTGCCTGGCACACGCGCCGCCGGAAAATGCTCGCCGCCGGCCGGCGCGCGGCCGGCTGGCGGGTCAGGCTAAAAAAACGGGCCTCGCGGCCCGTTTTCACATTACGCTCCTTTGGAAGCAGCCATTTGCGCGGCTACCTCTGCGGCGAAGTCGTCTTGCTTCTTCTCGATCCCCTCGCCCACCACGTACATGGTGAAGGCTTTGACGGTGGTCGCTTTTTCTTTCAGCATCTGTTCGATCGACTGCTTGTCGTTCTTGACGAAGGCCTGGTTCAGCAGGGACACTTCCTTCAGGAACTTCTGAACCGAGCCTTCCAGGCGCTTGGCCAGGATTTCCGGCGACTGGGCGGCTTTGCCTTCGGCGGCCGCTTTGGCCGCGTCTTCTTCGGCTTTCAGTTTGGCAACCGAACGCTCTTTTTCGATCAGTTCGGCCGGCACTTGCTCGGACGACAGCGACACTGGCTTCATCGCGGCGATGTGCATGGCGACGTCTTTACCAACTTGCTCGTCGGCACCGTCGAAGTCGACGATCACGCCGATGCGGGCGCCGTGCAGGTAGGAGGCCAGCTTGCCGGTGGTCTCGAAGCGCTGGAAGCGGCGGATCGACATGTTCTCGCCGATTTTGCCGATCAGGGCGGCGCGCACTTCGTCCAGGGTCTTGCCGTCGAGCGGCAGGGCCAGCAGGGCGGCGACGTCGGCCGGGTTGTGTTCGGCGACCAGACGGGCGGCGTTGTTGGCCAGCGCCAGGAAGTCGTCGTTCTTGGCCACGAAGTCGGTCTCGGAGTTCACTTCGACCAGGGCGCCGACGCCGTTGGCGATGAAGGTCGCTACCACGCCTTCGGCGGTGATGCGCGACGAGGCTTTCGATGCCTTGCCGCCCAGTTTGACGCGCAGGATCTCTTCGGCGCGGGCCATGTCGCCGTCGGCTTCGGTCAGTGCCTTCTTGCATTCCATCATCGGTGCGTCGGTCTTGCCGCGCAGTTCGCCTACCATCGCTGCTGTAATCGCTGCCATGTGTTTCTCCTGTATTCGGTGGGGGTGGTCCGGGGCGGCTCGGATGAAGCGGAGCGCGCAGCGCCCAAACCATTTTCATTAAAAAAAAGGGGGAGCTGCTGCCACCCCTTTTCCATTACTGCGAAGCTATCTCGCGATAGCGCAGCAATTAAGCCTGTTCGCTAACTTCGACGAATTCGTCGCCGGCAGCGGCTTTGATCATTTCAACGACTTCGTTACCGGCAGCTGCGCGGCCTTCGATGATTGCGTCTGCAACACCGCGGGCGTACAACATGATGGCTTTCGAGGAGTCATCGTTACCTGGGATCACGTACTGCACGCCTTCTGGCGAGTGGTTGGTATCGACCACGCCGATGACCGGGATGCCCAGTTTTGCTGCTTCGGTGATCGCACCTTTGTGGTAGCCGACGTCAACGACGAAGATGGCGTCAGGAACGCCGCCCATGTCCTTGATGCCGCCGATCGACTTCTGCAGCTTGATCATTTCGCGTTCAAACATCAGCGCTTCTTTTTTCGACAGCTTCTCAACGGAACCGTCTTCGATCGTCGCTTCCATGTCTTTCAGGCGCTTGATCGAGGTCTTGATCGTTTTGAAGTTGGTCAGCATGCCGCCCAACCAACGTTGGTCGACGAAAGGAACGCCGGCGCGTGCCGCTTCAGCCGCGATGATTTCGCGAGCTTGACGCTTGGTGCCGACCATCAGGATGGTGCCGCGGTTCGAAGCAACCTGTTTCACGTGTTTCATCGCTTCTTGATACATCGCCATCGTCTTTTCCAAGTTGATGATGTGGATCTTGTTGCGGTGACCGAAGATGAAAGGAGCCATCTTTGGGTTCCAGAAACGGGTTTGGTGACCGAAGTGGACACCGGCTTCCAGCATTTCGCGCATTGTTACGGACATAATTAACTCCAGGGTTGGGTCTGGAATCCGATCAGTCACCATAGAGGCACCCTTGTCGACCGGATTCGCGTTTATTAACGATTTTCGAGGCGGAACGAGGGGCAAACAACACGCCACCCGCCCCGCTGCTTCACAACATTGCTCAAAACCGAATTCAAGCAACCCAAAATTGTACCCTGAAACCAGCCGATTTGGCAAGTGCGGCGTGCGCCCGGGCGCCCCGGGCGGGCGGGCCGTGGTGGCGATGGGTGATCCTCGTCATGTTTTGTCAACCTGGACAACACAACAAGCGTTTCCATGGTTAAACTATCGACAACAGTGCGGCGCCGGCGAGGGCGGCGGCCACCGGATGGCAATTACTTTTATAAAAAACAATGGCCCGATAAGCACGCACGACCGTTTTATATTATCATAGGGAAAAGTTTAGTTCCGTGTTGCCAACTACCCCGACTGCGACACGAAGCAAATCTGAACTACATAGAGGAACCCCACCATGTCCGTCGCCTTCGCCTTGACGCTTGCTGCCATTTCAACCGTGCAACCCCACTGCTCGTGGGACCGGCCGGGCGTGAACCCCTACACCGGCAGCGCCGCGGCCGCGCTGGAGCGCTACAGCGACATCCCGGCCGAGATCCGCGCCGAACTCAAGCGGCGCATCGAGCAGGGCCAAGCGGACGACAAGGTCAGCATCAAGCGCGACAGCATCGGCGGCAAGTACGCCTACGAGCCGGCCATCCGCGACATGCACTTCGGCCGCGCCTCGGTGTGCCGCAGCGTCACGCGCGCCAAATGGAGCGCCGAGCGCGACGAGCCGGGCGTGGTCTATTGCGCCAAGGAACACTGCATCCTGGTGCCCAAGATCTGCGGCAACTTCAGCCGGGTGAGCCGCAGCAAGGCGCCGGCCACGGCCATGGCGCCGCCGCCGGCGACGGCCGCGCGCGCGCTGGACGACGGCGCCAAGGGCGAGGGCAGCTGGGTCTGGTCGACGCCGAGCCGCAGGAGGAGCTGACCGAGGAGGAGCTTGAGCAGCTGCGCAAACGCGGGCCGCGCGGCCTGGGCGGCCTGGACCCCGAGCTGGTCGCGCTGGGCGACGACGAGGAAGGCCTGCGCTGGCTGGCACGCGGCCGCAACCCCTTCGATCCGGTGGGCGACCACGAGTTCACCCCCTCCGCCGTGCCCGAGGCGCAAACCTGGGCCATGCTGCTGGCCGGCCTGGGCCTGCTCGGCTGGGCCAAGCGCCGCGCCGCCAAGCGCGCCTGAGCCGCCGCCGCTGTGGCGCCGGCCGCCGCCGCCACACCCTCCCCCGGCGGCCCGCCCGCGCACTCCCGTCGTCGTTTATAATTTCATCCTATCCGCATCCCGCCGAGCCGGCCGCAGCGCCCCCCGCGCCGCGGCGGGCCCGGCCGCGATGCCTGTCTCCCCGTTTACCTAGCAGATTGCGACCCATTATGTCCATTTCCATCAAAACCGCCGAAGACATCGCAGGCATGCGCGTGGCCGGCCGCCTCGGCGCCGAGGTGCTGGACTACATCACCCCCTTCGTCAAGGCCGGCGTCACCACCGGCGAGCTCGACCGCCTGTGCCACGCCTACATGGTCGACGTCCAGGGCACCATCCCGGCGCCGCTGAACTACTGCCCGCCCGGCTACACGCCGTATCCGAAGGCCATCTGCACCTCGGTCAACGACGTCATCTGCCACGGCATCCCGGGCGACAAGGTGCTCAAGAACGGCGACGTGGTCAACCTCGACATCACCGTCATCAAGGACGGCTACCACGGCGACAACAGCCGCATGTTCTTCATCGGCGAACCGTCGATCCTGGCCAAGCGCCTGTCCGACATCACCTACGAGTGCATGTGGCTGGGCATCGCCAAGGTCAAGCCGGGCGCCCACCTGGGCGATATCGGCCACGTCATCCAGCAGCACGCCGAAAAGGCCGGCTACAGCGTGGTGCGCGAGTTCTGCGGCCACGGCATCGGCAAGATCTTCCACGAGGAGCCGCAGGTGCTGCACTACGGCCGTCCCGGCACGCTCGACGAGCTCAAGGCCGGCATGATCTTCACCATCGAGCCGATGATCAACGCCGGCAAGCGCGAAATCCGCGAGATGGGCGACGGCTGGACCATCAAAACCAAGGACCGCAGCCTGTCGGCGCAGTGGGAACACACCATCCTGGTCACCGAGACCGGCTACGAGGTGCTGACCAACTCGGCCGGCACGCCGCCGCCGCCGGCCATCGTGCTGGCCGCCAGCGCCGCCGCCACCGCCGTCTGAGCCACCGTGCCGGCCGCCGCGATGAAGCAGCAACTGCGTGAACAACTCAAACGCCAACTGAAGGCCGACCGGCAGATCGTCGTCGCCGCCTTCCAGGCCGACGGCATGCCGGAGAAGCTGCTGCGCAGCCTGCGCCAGAGCGTCGACGCGGTGCTGGCGACGGCCTGGCAGGCCGCCGCGCTGCCGGCCGACACGGCGCTGGTCGGCGTCGGCGGCTACGGCCGCGGCGAGCTGTACCCGTACTCCGACGTCGACCTGCTGATCCTGCTCGGCCGCGCGCCCGACCAGGACACCCGCGCCCGGCTGGAGGAACTGGTGCAGCTGCTGTGGGACCTGGGGCTGGAGATCGGCCACAGCATCCGCACCGTCGACGAGTGCCTGAGCGAGTCGCAGGCCGACATCACGGTGCAAACCAGCCTGCTCGAGGCGCGCCTGGTGTGCGGCGACGCCGCCCTGTTCGCCGAGCTGCAGCGCCGCTACGACGCGGCGATGGACCCGCAGGCCTTCTTCCAGGCCAAGCTGCTGGAGATGCGCCAGCGCCACGCCAAGTACGAGGACACCGCCTTCAGCCTGGAGCCGAACTGCAAGGAGAGCCCGGGCGGCCTGCGCGACCTGCAGGTGATCCTGTGGCTGGCCAAGGCGGCCGGCCTGGCCAGCTCCTGGCGCACCCTGGCCACCGGCGGCCTGATCACCCAGACCGAGGCCAAGCAGCTGATGGAGAAGGAGCGCGCCTTCAAGGACATCCGCGTGCGCCTGCACCTGCACGCCGGCCGCCGCGAGGACCGCCTGGTGTTCGACATCCAGACCGCGCTGGCCGAGACGCTGGGCCTGCAGGCCACCGGCAGCGGCGCCAACATGCGCCGCGCCAGCGAATACCTGATGCAGCGCTACTACTGGGCGGCCAAGACGGTGACCCAGCTCAACACCATCCTGCTGCAGAACATCGAGGAGCGCCTGTTCCCGCCGTCCGGCGTGGCGCTGCCGATCAACCAGCGCTTCAACGAGCTGAACGGCTTCATCGACATCGCCGACGACGACACCTTCGAGCGCACGCCGTCGGCCATGCTGGAGATCTTCGTCCTGATGACCGAGCGGCCGGCCTTGAAGGGCATGACGGCGCGCGCCACCCGCGCGCTGTGGCACGAACGCTTCAAGATCGACACGGCGTTCCGCCAGCCCGCGCAACCGCGCCCTGTTCCTGCGCATCCTGCAGGCCCCGGTCGGCATCATCCACGCGCTGCGGCGCATGAACGACCTGTCGGTGCTGGGCCGCTACCTGCCCAACTTCCGCAAGATCGTCGGCCAGATGCAGCACGACCTGTTCCACGTCTACACGGTGGACCAGCACATCCTGATGGTGGTGCGCAACATGCGCCGCTTCACCATGCCCGAGCACGCCCACGAGTACCCCTTCTGCAGCCAGCTGATGGCCAACTTCCCGCAGCCCTGGCTGCTCTACCTGGGCGCGCTGTTCCACGACATCGCCAAGGGCCGCGGCGGCGACCACTCCAAGCTGGGCACGGTGGACGCGGCGCAGTTCTGCCACGACCACGGCCTGAGCGCCGAGGACACCGAGCTGGTGGTCTTCCTGGTCGAAAACCACCTGACCATGTCGCAGGTGGCGCAGAAGCAGGGCCTGTCCGACCCCGACGTGGTGGCCGCCTTCGCCAAGCTGGCCAAGGACGAGCGCCACCTCACCGCGCTGTATTTGCTGACGGTGGCCGACATCCGCGGCACCAGTCCGAAGGTGTGGAACGCCTGGAAGGGCAAGCTGCTCGAGGACGTGTACCGCATCACCCTGCGCGTGCTGGGCGGCGAGCCGCCCTCGGCCGACCGCGAGCTGAAGAACCGCCAGCAGGAGGCGCTGGCCACGCTGCGCCTGTACGGCCTGCCGCCCGACGCCCACGAGGCGCTGTGGAAGCAGCTCGACGTCGCCTACTTCCTGCGCCACGACGCCTCCGACATCGCCTGGCAGACGCGCGCCCTGTACGACCGCCTGGGCAGCGCCACGCCGGTCGTCAAGTGCCGCCTGGCGCCGATCGGCGAAGCTGCAGGTGGCCGTCTACGTCAAGGACCAGGCCGACCTGTTCGCCCGCATCTGCGGCTACTTCGACCGCAAGAACTTCAGCATCCTCGACGCCAAGATCCACACCACCCGGCACGGCTACGCGCTCGACACCTTCCTGGTCACCGAGCAGAGCTTCGCCAACAGCTACCGCGACATCATCAACCTGATCGAGCACGAGCTGGCCGAGCTGCTGGTCAGCCAGGCGGCGCTGCCGGCGCCGGGCCGGGGCCGCCTGTCGCGCCTGTCGCGCTCCTTCCCGATCCAGCCGACGGTCGACCTGCGGCCCGACGAGCGCGGCCAGTACTACCTGCTGTCGGTGGCGGCCAACGACCGCACCGGCCTGCTGTACGCCATCGCCAACGTGCTCACCAAGTACAAGATCAACCTGCACACGGCCAAGGTGATGACCCTGGGCGAGCGGGTCGAGGACGTCTTCCTGGTCGACGGCGCCGCCCTCAACAACACGCGCCTGCAGCTGCAGCTCGAGACCGAACTGCTCGAGGCGCTCAAGGTCTGAGCCGCGCCGCGCCACCCCGAACAACCGCAATCCAACGATATAGAAGCAGAAACAGAACCATGACCGAAGAACTCTTACGCTTATCCAAACGCATGTCCGAACTGGGCCTGTGCTCGCGCCGCGAGGCCGACGAATGGATCGCCCGCGGCTGGGTGCGGGTCGACGGCCAGGTGGTGTCCGAACTGGGCAGCAAGGTCTACCCGAGCCAACGCGTGACGGTCGAGCGGCAGGCCGCCGCCGAACAGTCGAAGCGCGTCACCGTGCTGTTCAACAAGCCGATGGGCTATGTCAGCGGCCAGGCCGAGGACGGCTACCAGCCGGCCGTGGCCTTGATCAAGGCGGAGAACCGCTGGGCCGAGTGCGGCGCCGACGAGCAGTTCCACCCGACCCAGCTGCGCAGCCTGGTGCCGGCCGGCCGCCTCGACATCGACTCGGTCGGCCTGCTGGTGCTGACCCAGGACGGCCGCGTCGCCAAGCACCTGATCGGCCACGACACCGACGTCGACAAGGAATACCTGGTGCGCGTGCAATACACCGGCGAGGGCACGCTGCCCGAGGCGGCGCTGAAAAAGCTCAACCACGGCCTGTGGATGGACGGCAAGGCGCTGCTGCCGGCCAAGGTGCGCTGGCAGAACGAGGACCAGCTCAGCTTCACCCTGCGCGAGGGCAAGAAGCGGCAGATCCGCCGCATGTGCGAGATGGTCGGGCTGCGCGTGGTCGGCCTCAAGCGGGTGCGCATCGGCAAGGTCAAGCTGGGCGACCTGCCGGTCGGCCAATGGCGCTATCTGCGCCCGGACGAGCAATTCTGATAAGATTGTCAGGGACAAAACGTTGTCGCCGCGCCAAACGGGCCGGCGCTTGTCGCCCGCGACGCGAAATTCTTGCCATTTAGCAAGCCAAAGCGGCGAATAAAATGTAAACTCTTCGAACCGGAATTTGCTTCCCATTGGAAACTATCAAAGAGATATGCCGTCGTGAACGATCCACTACCTAACGAATTCCGCCGGGGCCCGCCGCGCCTGTCCGACGCGGTCGAGCCGATCCCCTTCGGTTCCAAGCCGCACGACATGACCGATCCGGACGAGATCGGCAATTCGCTGGCCCTGCTGGCCGAGACCGGCGACCCGGTGTCGATCTACCCGGCCAGCAGCACCAACGTGGTGATGGGGCGGATCCGCTCGGTCGACCCGGACAACCCCTACTTCGTGCTCGAGCTCAACGAGGGCGAATACATCCCGCCGGGCGAGTGCGTGCTGGTGGCCTGGCTGCGCAGCGCCAAGATGCAGTTCAAGCTGAGTTCGCCGGACTGGTCGCCGCTGGCCAACCAGCCGACCCTGGTGCCGGCCGCCTTCCCGGAGAAGTGCCAGATCCTCAACCGGCGCGCCGCCCAGCGCCTCGAGACGCCGCTGGGGATCTACTACCTGGCCTCGTTCGTGCTCAACGGCAAGCCCTACGAGCTGCAGTTGTACGACTTCTCGGCCGGCGGCGTCGGCATGCGCGCCGCGCCGCGCGACGCGGTCGGCCTGCACGTCGGCCGCCGCCTGCAGCGGGTGCGCCTGGAGCTGGGGCCGGAGGCGGTGATGATCGCCGACCTCGACATCCGCCTGTCGCGCACCTTCCGCTCCTTCCTGCTCGGCGAGCAGGTGCAGATCGGCTGCCAATTCGCCAACCTGTCGCCGATGATGCAGGAGGAGCTGGCGCGCCAGCTCGACCGCCTCAGCGCCAGCCGCAAGGCCGGCGGCCACTAGCCGCCAGCCGCCGCGCCGGCTAGTCGGCCAGCAGCGGGCCGTCCCAGCCCTGCAGGTATTTGGGCAGGGCGTCGGCCACCTCGAGCACCCGCTCGGCGTAGAACAAATGCATCTGCGGCGCCAGCGCCGGCGGCAGCGCGCCGCCGGCGGCGCGCGCCGCCAGGCCGTTGGGCAGCACCGTCATGCCCAGCCGGTTGGTGCCGAACATCAATTCGCCGCACTCGGCGCAGAACGCCCGGCTCATTTGCTTATCCGGATGGGCGTAGCGGCGCGGCTCCCCCTTCACCACGCGGACGTCGGCGGCGGCCCAGGCGCTCGCCGCCAACATGGGCGTGGCGTAGAAGTCGCGGCAGCTGGCGCAATGGCAGTTGGCGCGGGCCTGCGGCGCGGCGCCGAGCGCCAGCTCGACCTTGCCGCACAGGCAGGCGACGGTGGCGGGAATCGACATGCGGTCTCCTTGCTCAAAATAGCCATTCTAGCAAACATTCCAAGAAAATAATTTCCACCCGGCGCAGGCACGGCAAGCGCCCGGGACGGCCTTCACTTGCCCGGGTTAAAACATTCTCCGGCCATAAAATTCCTTGTGGAAATCATATGTCGCGGAAATGTCGATAATATTTCCTCACGGTAATTAAACATCTATAATTAACAATTAATTTCCAAAAGTTATGCTATCCTAAATTCCAGTAGAGCTTGATTGCTCCAAACCCTTTCCGGCCGCCGCCCCGCCGGACGAAATATTTTCATCGATCAATCCTTGCAGGAGTGGTGCCACATGAAACAATTCGTCAATACAACCATCATCGCGGCGGCCATCGCCGCCGCCGGCCTGGGCATGTCGGCGGCGCAGGCGGCCGACGTCAGCCACGCCAGCAAGGCGCTGGTCTTCGTCGGCGGCAACACCAACGACGGCGCCGGCTTCGGCAAGACCATCCTGGCCGGCAGCACCTTCACCGACGTGTTCACCTTCAGCGTGGCGTCGGCGACGGGCCATGCGACCTTCAGCAACTTCCAGGTCTCGTCGGACGCCCAGTCGGCGCTGCTCGGCATGGACCTGAGCAACTTCACCCTGAGCGGCCCGATCAACTCGGCCGGCAGCATGGTCCAGACCGGCGTGTCCGAGTTGTGGAAGCTGCCGACGCTCGATCTGGTCAACGGCAACTACTCGATCAGCGTCAGCGGCATCACCGTGTCCAAGCCGGGCGGCTCCTACGCCTTGTCGGGCAAACTGGTCTCCGCCGTGCCCGAGCCGGCCACCTACGGCATGCTCGGCCTCGGCCTCGGCATGGTCGGCCTGATGGCCCGCCGCCAGCGCCGCCGCGGCCCGGCCGCCTGAGCCGCCCGCGCCCCGCATCCGCCCCACACCGACTGAAAGGCCCACAAAATGAATATGACGACAAAAGCGGCGCTGGCCGCCATCGCCCTGAGCGCAAGCATGTTTGCCCCGCAGGCGCAGGCCGTGACCCCGGTCGACCATGCGCTGGTCAACCTGATCGACTTCAACAGCGACAACCTGGGCAACTCCTTCGCCGGCGCCGGCGACTTCAGCGACCACTTCACCTTCACCACCGACGCCAGCGCCTACATCACCGACGCCCTGCTGCACACGGTGAAAACGGAAGTGACCATCAGCTCCTTCGGCCTGTACCTGGCCTCGAACAACTCGCTGGTCGGCAGCAGCGCGATCGAGGTCAGCGAAGCCGATTCGTCGGTGGCGCAGGCCGGCAGCGGCTACTGGCGCTTCGCCGGCGTCAACATCGCCGCCAACACCGACTACTACGTGGCGGTCAACGGCAGCGTGCTGTCGACCAGCGGCACCGCCTACGGCGGCACCGTCTTCATCACGGCGGTGCCGGAACCGGAAACCTACGCCATGCTGCTCGGCGGCCTGGGCATCATGGCCTTCCTGGCGCGCCGCCGCAAAGCCGCCTAAGCGGCCAACGCCTACGCAGCACGGCAAAATGCGCACCTCGGTGCGCATTTTTTTACCCCCCTGGACGCGGAAGCCGGGGTCTGACCCCGTACGGGGTCAGACCCCTTTGCTTGCGGGGTAAGGCCGCCACCCCGCAGGCTCAGGCCAGCGCCAACACCTTGTCGCTCCTGGCCCGGGCGAACTGCTCGAACTGGGCCGCCGGCAGCGGCCGGCTGTAGTGGTAGCCCTGCATCTCGTCGCAGCCCTGCTGGCGCAGGAACTCGAGCTGGGCCAGCGTTTCGACGCCCTCGGCGATGGTCTGCAGGCCGAGGCCTTTGGCCATGTTGATGATGGCCACGACGATCGCCTTGTCCTCCGGGTCGGTGCTGATGTCGCGCACGAAGGACTGGTCGATCTTCAGCTTGTAGACCTTGAACTTCTTCAAAGTAGCTGAGCGAGGAATAGCCGGTGCCGAAGTCGTCGATCGACATGCGCACGCCCTGCTCGCGCAACTTGTTCATCACCGCGATGGCGCTCGGCGGGTCTTGCATGGCGCCGCTCTCGGTCAGCTCGAGCTCGAGGTATTCCGGCGCCAGGCCGACCTCGCGCAGGATGGCGCGGATCAGGTCGGGCAGGTTGGGATGGCGGAACTGCACCGCCGACAGGTTCACCGCCATCACCAGCGGCGCCATGCCGGCGTCCATCCAGTCCTTGGCCTGGCGCACCGCCGTGCGCAGCACCCATTCGCCCAGCTCGAGGATCAAACCGCTCTCCTCGGCCGCCGGAATGAACTCGGCCGGCGACACCGCGCCCAGTTCCGGATGCTGCCAGCGCAGCAGCGCCTCGGCGCCGACGATGCGGCCGTCGCGCGCGGCGAACTGCGGCTGGTAGTGCACCGCCAGCTGCCCCAGCCGCAGCGCCTGGCGCAGCGCGCCGACGATCTGCATGTGGCGCGCCGTGCGCGCCTGCATCTCGGCGGTGAAGAAGCAATAGCCGTTGCGGCCGTTCTTCTTGGCCCGGTACATCGCCGCGTCGGCGCACTTGACCAGCTCCTCGAGGTTCGTTGCCGTCGGCCGGATACAGCGCGATGCCGATCGAACCGGTCAACGTCAACTGGTGCTGCTCGACCTGGTGCGGCCGCGCCACCAGCGCCAGCACCTTCTCGACCACCTGCGACAGGCCGCGCGCGTCGCCGGCGTGGACCAGCAGGATGAACTCGTCGCCGCCCAGCCGCGAAACGGTGTCCTCGACGCGCAGCTCGGCCAGCAGGCGCTTGGCCAGGCCGACCAGCACGGCGTCGCCGACGCTGTGGCCGAGCGTATCGTTGACGTCCTTGAAGTGGTCGAGGTCGAGGAACATCAGCGCCAGGTGCTCGTTGTTGCGTTGCGCCAAGCTGATCGCGTAGCCGGCCCGTTCGGCCAGCTGGACCCGGTTGGGCAGGCCGGTCAGCGCGTCGAAGTGGGCCAGGTATTCGATCTTCTCCTCGGCGCGGCGGCGCTCGGTGACGTCGCGCGAGATGCCGAACAGGCCGACCACGCGGCCGTTCTTGTCGAACACCGGCCCCTTGGTGGTGTGGAACAGCACCTCGCGGCCGTCGGCGCAGCTGAGCAGCTCCTCGTGCGTGGCGGTGAGGCCGGCGGCCATGATGGCCCGGTCGCTTTCGATCAGCGCGGCGGCCTGGTGGGTGGGGAAGATGGCGCGGTCGTCGCGGCCCAGTATCTGCTCGCGCGTGCGGCCGACGAACTGCGCGGTGGCGTCGTTGGCCATCAGGTAGCGGCCCTGCAGCGTCCTTGACGAAGATCGCGTCGGGCGTGCCGGAAACAACGCTGTTAATCAGGCCGCGGTCGATCTGCCCCTTGACCAGGGCGCCGCGCAACAGTTCGCTGAGCACGCTGATCATGGCGCCGTTGACCAGCAGCACGACCCATTGCAGCAGGTCGTGGTCGTCGTCGAAGGCCAGGCTGTGCAGCGGGGCGACGACGTACATCTTGGCCCAAACGGCCGCCACCGCCGTCGCCAGCAAGCCCGGCCCGACGCCGCCCAGCAGGGCGCTGAGGATGATCGGGAACATGAACAGGATCATCAGCGGCCGCGTGCCGTTGCCCAGGCCGAGCTGGGCGCGCAGGAACAGCATGGCGGCGGTCAATACCAGCGCCAGCAGGTAGTTGCTCCACTGCGGACGGCTGCTCGGCGCCAGGCCGCCGGCCAGCAGGTCCAGCGTCGACTGCTGCCCGTCCGGCGTGCGCATGGCGACGGCGCGCAGCGCGAAGAAGTAGCCGGTGGCGCTGGCGGCGACGAAGGCGATGCCCTTGGCCTGCGACAGCCAGTACATCGAGGCGAGGTCGCCGAAGGCCAGCAGCAAGCGGTCCGACAGCAGTATCCACAGCAGCGCCAGGGCGACATAGCTGGCGGTGACCAGCGCGATAAAATGATTCCTCTTGGGCATACAAGAGTCCTGTCTTGGCGGAGTGGAAAAGGATTGCTCAAGAGTAGCATTCCTCGACGAAAAACAACGTGATAGTTGCGATATCGCAAACGGATCAGGTGAATTCCATGATCTATGTCAAACCGGCGCCACAGAAGCAACAACACTCGCGGCCGCGATTCCGCTCTCGAATTGTATAAAAACATACATTTCACGGCGGCCGGCGGCGGGCCGCACGGCGCCGCGCGAACGCGGTAGAATTGGCGGCCCGGCTCCGCCGCCCGCCCACGCCACCCACGCCCGTCCGCCGCCATGTCCGTCGCGCCGCCCTTCCCCATCCGCAAAGAATGTCCGCCCGGCGCCTGCGTCTGCGGCCGCGAGGCGCTGCTGGCGCCGGACGCGGGCGCCGAGGCGGCGCCGGCCGACCTGCGCGTGCTGCGCCTGACCCGCGAGGAGGAGCGCAAGCTGTTGGATCACATCGGCGCGCTGGCCAGCTACGCCGAGCTGCTCACGCTGGAGCAGCGCCTGCGCGCCCAACTCGGCGTCGAGCTGCGCATCACGCCCAGCGCGCGCGGCGTGCGCACGGTGCGCGGCCTGGCGATCGAATTGCTGGAGCGCCCCGGCCTGTGCCGCAAGACGCGCGAGGCGGTGCCGGCGGCGCTGCGCCGCCGCCTCGACCAGCAGCCGGAGATCGTCTACGCGCTGCTCAACGCGCGCGACCTGCTGGGCGACTGAGGGGCCGCGCGGCGCGGCGCGCTGCTGCGGTGCCGCGCTAGCCCGGGTGGGCCATGGCGCCGCCCGAGGCGGCGCCGTCGTCGCTGCCGTCGGCGATGATGTCGTGGAACTTGCCGAAGTCGAGGATGCGCACGTCGCCGCCCGGGCCGGGCAGCTTGTCGGACAGGATGTCGGCGAAGTGGTGGCCGAAGAAGATGTGCTCGGCGGCGTAGCTCTGGCGCGCGTGGACGAAGTCGTTGAGCGTGTCGTCGGTGCCGGAGATGGCCACGGTCAAGGTGGTGCCCTCGTCGTGCAGATCCTTCTGCGTCTTGCCGTACAGCGGGCTGTCGATGCCGATGCTATGCATGATGGTCCAGCTCAGCGCGAACACGCCGCTCTGCTCGCGCTCCAGCTTGAGGTCGTAGAAGCGTGTGAACAACTGGCCCTCCAAGGTGTGCTCGCGGCGCACCAACGAGGCGCGCACCGAGGCCTCGAGGATCAGGTTGCTGCGCTCATTGCCGGCGCGGATCATCAGGGTCGGCACGCCGTTGAAGTTGGTCACCACCGCCGCCTCGGAGAACAGGATGCGCGACGACGGCCGCGAGAAGCGGGCGAACAACAGGCCGGTGACGGTGGCCACCTCGGCCATGCCGAGCAGGATCTCGGTGGACGCCACCAGGTGGCCGTAGGTGGTGGCCGGGTTCATGTAGCCATAGCCGACGGTGGCCAGCGTCTCGATCGAGAAGAACACCATGTCCAGGTAGGAGCCGGGCCGGGCGTTGGCCACCGAGCCGGGCACCAGGTAGAAGGCGGTGGCGAAGAACAGGTTGGTCAGCAGGTAGGCCAGCAGCACCCAGGCGAAGAACATCGGCCAGCTCAGCGTGAGTATCCAGTGGTAGGAGTCGCTCCAGTTCCAGCGGCTCACGCCGACCCGCTTGATCTGCGAGTTGCCCAGCCTGAAGGCGCCGCGCACGGTGCCGACCTTGGGACGCAGCGGATGGGCGGTCGGCTTCATGGCTTATTCTTCATGGCTTAGTCGTCTTGGTCGGGATCGAGCTCGGGGAACATCACGGCGGTGTAGCCGAAACGGGAGAAGTCCTTGATGCGCATCGGGTAGAGGATGCCGTGCAGGTGGTCGACCTCGTGCTGCACCACGCGGGCGTGGAAGCCGTCGACCTCGCGCCGGATAGTCTGGCCGGACTGGTCGACGCCCTCGTAGCGCAGGCTGGTCCAGCGCGGCACGCTGCCGCGCAGGCCGGGCACCGACAGGCAGCCCTCGTAGCCCTCCTCCAGTTCGTCTGAGAGCGGCGTCAGCAGCGGGTTGATCAGCACCGTCTCGGGCACCTGCGGCGCCTCCGGGTAGCGCTGGTTCTGCCGGAAGCCGAAGATCACCAGTTGCAGGTTGACGCCGATCTGCGGCGCCGCCAGGCCGGCGCCGTTGGCCGCGTGCATGGTGTCGAACATGTCGGCGATCAGCGCGTCCATCTCGGCCGTGGCGAACTCGCGCACCGGCTCGGCCACGCGCAGCAGGCGCGGGTCGCCCATTTTGAGGATCTCGCGCACCGTCATTTGGCGTTTTCCCGTTCGATGTGCAGCTCGGCGAGGAAGTCGCGGAACTCGGCGCCCGTCTCGGCGTGCTTCAGTCCCATCGCCGTCATCGCCTTCAGGTAGCCCAGCTTGGAGCCGCAGTCGTAGCGCTGGCCGTCGTAGCGGTAGGCCAGCACGCGCTCGTCGCGCATCAGCGCGGCGATGCCGTCGGTCAGCTGGATCTCGCCGCCGGTGCCGGTGCCCAGGTGCTCCAGGTAGTCGAAGATGCGGCCCGACAGCACGTAGCGGCCGACCACCGCCAGGGTCGACGGCGCCAGCTCTGGCGCCGGCTTCTCGACGATGCCCGAGACCAGCTCGAGCTTCTCCTGGTAGCGCGAGGCGCTGACGATGCCGTACTGGCGCGTCTGCGCGCGCGGCACGTCCTGCACCGCCAGCAGGCTGCAGCGCTCGTAGGCGTAGACCTCGGTCATTTGCGCCAGCACCGGCTTGACGCCGTCGGCGGTGTCCATGAAGTCGTCGGCCAGCATCACGGCGAAGGGCTCGTTGCCCACCACCGGACGGGCGCACAGCACGGCGTGGCCCAGGCCCAGCGGCGCCGACTGGCGGATGTAGATGCAGTTGATGTGCTTGGGGATGACGTTGCGCACCAGCTCGAGCAGGTACTGCTTGTTGGCCGCCTCCAGCTCGGCCTCCAGCTCGTAGGCCTTGTCGAAGTGGTCCTCGATGGCGCGCTTGTTGCGGCCGGTGATGAAGATCATGTCGGTGATGCCGGCGGCGACCGCCTCCTCGACGGCGTACTGGATCAGCGGCTTGTCGACGATGGGCAGCATCTCCTTCGGCTGCGCCTTGGTGGCGGGCAGGAAACGGCTGCCGAGGCCGGCCACCGGGAAGACTGCTTTGGTAATTCTGGTCATGGTCTGTGGTCCTTGCTATCGGTTGCGGTTTATTCTGCTGCGGCCGGCGGCGCGGCCACGTTCAACAGGGCCAGCAGGCCGGCCTCGTCGAGAATGGCCACGCCCAGCTCCTGCGCCTTGCTCAATTTGCTGCCGGCTTCGGCGCCGGCCACCACGTAACTGGTCTTCTTCGACACCGAGCCGGACACCTTGCCGCCGGCCGCCTCGACCAGCTCGGCCGCCTCGTCGCGGCTCATGTTGGGCAAGGTGCCGGTGAGGACGAAGGTCTTGCCCGTCATCGGCCCCTGCTGCGCCGCCGCCGGCAGTTGCGCCAGCAGCTCCTCGCGCAGCGCGGCCAGCGCGCGCACCTGCTCGCGGCTGCCGGGCAGGCGCATCCACTCCTCCAGCGCCTGCGCCACGGCGGGCGGCAGGCCCAGACGTCGAACACCGGCAGACCGGCCAGCTTGTCGAGCGTGACGCCCTGCTCGATCAGCTGGCGGCTGCGCGGCTCGGTCAACTTGGGAATGGCCAGCGCGGCCAGCAGCTTGACCGGGTCGAGCTGCTCGCGCAGGTGGGCGCTGGGGGCGTGCTCGCCCTGCGGCGCCACGCCCTGCGCCAGCAGGGCGTCGATCGCCTCCTGGTTGCGCGGCTCGGCGAAGAACTCGGCGATCGAGACGGCCACCGTGCCGCCGATGTCGGGCAGCACGCGCAGCAGCGCCACCGGGGCGCGCCGCACCAGCTCGAAGCGGCCCAGCCACTCGGCCAGCGTCTTGGCGGTCGACTCGCCGACGTGGCGGATGCCCAGCGCGAACAGCAGGCGCTCGAGCGGCGGCTTTTTGCTGGCGGCGATGGCCTCGAGCAGGTTGTCGGCCCACTTGGTGGCCACCTTGCCTTGGACGACGGTCTCGGGCGTGCTGCCGTCGCGCTCGTCGGCCAGGCGCTTCATGTCGAGCAGCTGCTCCATGGTCAGCAGGTACAGGTCGGCGACGCGGTGCACCTTGCCGTGTTCGACCAGGTTGTCGATGTAGCGGTCGCCCAGACCCTCGATGTCCATCATGCGGCGGCCGGCGAAGTGGCGGATCGCCTCCTTGCGCTGGGCCGAGCAGAACAGGCCGCCGGAGCAGCGCGCGATGGCCTCGTCGACCTCGCGCACCACGTGCGAGTCGCACACCGGGCAGCGCTTGGGCAGCTCGTAGCGCGCCGGCTCGGGCTGCGCGCGCTTCTCCAGCACCACCGCCAGCACCTCGGGGATGACGTCGCCGGCGCGCCGCACGATGACGGTGTCGCCGACGCGCACGTCCTTGCGCAGCACCTCGTCCTCGTTGTGCAGGGTGGCGTTGGTGACGGTGACGCCGCCGACGAACACCGGCGCCAGCCGCGCCACCGGCGTGATGGCGCCGGTGCGCCCGACCTGCACCTCGATCGCCAGCACGGTGGTCAGCGCCTCCTCGGCGGGGAATTTGTGCGCCAACGCGAAGCGCGGCGCGCGCGAGACGAAGCCGAGCGCGCGCTGGTCGCGCAGGCGGTTGGCCTTGTAGACCACGCCGTCGATCTCGTAGGGCATGGCCGGGCGCTCGGCGCCGATGCGGCGGTAGTAGCCGAGCAGGCCGTCCAGGCCCTGCACCACGTCGGCCTCGCGCGCCACCGGCAGGCCCAGTTGCTGGAACCAGGCCAGCAGCGCCGAGTGCGACTCGGGCAGCTCGGCGCCCTCCAGCGCGCCGACGCCGTAGGCAAAGAAGCTCAGCTTGCGCTCGGCGGTGACGCGCGAGTCGAGCTGGCGCAGGCTGCCGGCGGCGGCGTTGCGCGGATTGACGAACTCCTTGTTGCCGGCGGCGCGCTGGCGCGCGTTCATGGCGGCGAAGTCGCTCTTGAACATCAAGACTTCGCCGCGCACGTCGAGCACGGCCGGCGGCGTGGCGCTGTTCAAGCGCAGCGGGATCGAGCGCACCGTGCGGATGTTGGCCGTGACGTCCTCGCCGGTGTAGCCGTCGCCGCGCGTCGCCGCCTGGCGCAGCACGCCGTCGACATAGCGCAGGTTGATCGCCAGGCCGTCGTACTTGACCTCGGCGGCGTATTCGACCTCGCCGTCGCCCAGGCCGTCGCGCACGCGGCGGTCGAAGTTCTCGATGTCCTCGTCGGAGAAGCCGTTGTTGAGCGACAGCATGGGCACCGTGTGGGTGATCTGCTCGAACTGCGGCAGCGGCGGCGCGCCCACCCGCAGGGTCGGCGAATCGGCCGCCTGCAGCTCGGGGTGGGCCGCCTCCAGCGCCTGCAGTTCGGCGAACAGGCGGTCGTATTCGGCGTCGGGGATGGTGGGGGCGTCGAGCACGTGGTAGGCGTGCAGGTGCCGGTTCAATTCGGCGGTGAGCCAGGCGGCGCGCGCGGCGCCGTCCTGGTGGCTAGTATCGTTCATGTGCGGTGTTCAGCTTCGGTGTTTGGTTTTATTGTTCAGCTAAAAAGGCGCAGCGCGCGGGTCGAGCCGGCCGGGATGTCGGCGTCGTTCATCTCGGTGTAGAAGTCCTGCACCTGGCCGGCGATCTCGGCCAGCGCCGCGTCGCTCAGCGGCTGGTTGTAGTCGTCGACGATGGTGGCGTCGAGCCGGCCGACCAGCGACTTGGCGCAGGCCACCATGGCGCCGAAACCGTCGCGCGCCGGCGCCACGCAGGGCACGTCGAGCAGCAGGGTCAGGCGGGCGGTGGTCTCCTCGGCCAGGGTGACGTTGGTCGACAGGGTGAACAAGTGGCCGCCCTCGCCGTCCGGCATCACGTAGCGGCCGTCGGGACGCAGGTCGAAGCCCTGCTTCTCCAAGGCGCCGAGCAGGGTGACGATCGACCACGGCGCGCCGTTGCTGGCCAGGTTGACGCCCAGCTGGGCGTCGTGGCCGGCGACGAAGCGGTGCAGATTGCGCGCCTCGGCCATCACCTCGATCATGTCCGGAATCTCCGGCTCGGCGCCGATCTCGTCGGCCATGGCGCGCAGGCGCGTCACCAGCTCGGAGTACTCCAGCTCGTTCAAGGCGGTGCTGCGGCTGGCCAGCTGCACGCCGCCCTGCAGTTTGGTGTAGACGCCGCCGTGGACGATGGGTTCCCATTCGCCGCTGACGGCCAGGCCGATGTAGTGCACCGGCTTGTTGCCGACCATGCGCAGCGTTTGCAGCGCCGGCAGGATCTTCTCGCCGCGCGCCGCGCCCTCCAGCGCCAACGGCAGCAGGCAGTCGATCAAAGGGTCGACCAGGCTGGTGGCCTTGTCGGCCTCCGGACTGGCGTGGCCGGGCGCCGCCGCGGCGGGCGTGGCGGTGGCGGCGTCGGCACCGGCGCCGGCCGCGCCGGCGGCGTGCTGGCCGGCGGCGTGCTCGGGCGCGGCGCTAGGCGCGTGCGCCGGGCCACGCGCCGGAGCGGCGGCCTCGTCGCTCGAAAAGCTCGGCTCCTGGCGCACCTGCGGCGCCTCGCCGGCGCGCATCAGCACGTCGTCGTGGTCCGACGAGAAGGCGCGTTCGACACTCTTCTTGGCCTTGTGCTCCTGCCACTTGTTGTAGGAAAAAACGCCGACGATGAATACGCCACCGGCCGCCATTAAACTCAATTGGAGATCTGTCATGCTGCTTGTGCCTCGGAAGCGAAATGGGCGGCGGACTCCATGTCCACCGCCACGATGCGCGATACGCCCTGCTCCTGCATCGTCACACCGATCAGTTGATTGGCCATCTCCATCGCAATCTTGTTGTGCGAGATGAAGAGGAATTGGGTATGCTCGGACATCCGTTTGACCATCCGGCAAAAACGTTCCGTGTTGGCGTCGTCCAGCGGTGCGTCGACCTCGTCGAGCAGGCAGAACGGCGCCGGGTTCAGGCGGAACATGGAGAACACCAGCGCCGTCGCCGTCAGCGCCTTCTCGCCGCCGGACAGCAAATGGATGGTGGCGTTCTTCTTGCCCGGCGGTTGCGCCATGACCTGCACGCCGGAGTCGAGGATCTCGTCGCCGGTCATGATCAGGCGCGCCTGGCCGCCGCCGAACAAAATCGGGAACAGCTCGGAGAAGTGGCCGTTGACGCGCTCGAAGGTGTCCTGCAACAGCTCGCGGGTTTCCTTGTCGATCTTGTGGATCGCGTCCTGCAAGGTGTTGATCGCCTCGTTCAGGTCGGCGTTCTGGGCGTCGAGGAAGTTCTTCCGCTCGGACGCCTGCGACAGCTCGTCGAGCGCGGCCAGGTTGACGGCGCCCAGGCCGGCGATGGCGTTGCCCAGCCGGGTCACCTCGCCCTGCAAATAGGACGGCTTCAAATCGGGGTGCAGCTTGCCGGCCAGCGCCGCCTCGTCGGCCTGCACCTCCAACAGCTGGGCGGCGAACTGCTCCTGGTTCAGGCGCGCCGCCTGCTCCTTGAGCTGCATCTCCATGATCTTGTCGCGCTGCGGCTGCAGGCTGCGCTCGGACTGCATGCGCGCCTCCTCGGCGCCGCGCAGCTGCTGGGTGATCTGGTCGAGCTCGTGGCGCGCGTCCGACAGCGCCTTCTCCTGCTCGGTGCGGCGCTGCAGCAGGTCCTGCAGGCCGTCGGCGGCGGCGCCGGACTCCAGGTTCTCCAGCTCCTGCTGGCCGGCCAGCAGGCTGGCGGCCACCTGCGCCGCCTGGGTGGTGGCGGTGGCGATGCTGCGGCGCAGCTCCTCGATCTTGCTGCGCCCGCTCTTCTCGGCGAACTGCGCCTCCTGCGCCTTGCGCTCCAGGTCGCGCAGCGCCTCGCGCGCGTCGCTCAGGCGCTGCTCCATTTGCAGGAACAGGGTCTGGCCGTCCTCGTGGGCGCCCTGCAGGTCGCCGAGCGCCATGTCGAGCTGCTCGAACTTCTCCTCCGACTCCATCTTGGCCTGCATCTGCTCGGCCTCCTGGGCGGCGATCTCGGCCAGGTCGGCGGCGATCTGCCCGCTGCGCTGGTTGAAGCGCGCCTCCACCTCGGACAGCTTGACCACGTCGAGCTGCAGGGTGTGCACGGCCTGGGTCAGGCTCTGGCTCTTGGCGCGCAGTTCGGCCAGCTGGCGCGTGTTGTGCGACAGCGCCGCCTCGGCCCGCACCGAGCGGGGCGCGCGCCTCGTCGGCCAGCATCTGCTGGGCGCGCAGTTGTTTGGTGATGTTGTCGATGTCCTGCTGGCGGCCCAGCATGCCGTCCTGCTCCGAGTCGGCGGCGTAGAAGCGCACGCTGGACTGGCTGACCACGTGGCCCTGGCGGGTGACGAAGCTGGCGCCGGCCGGCAGCAGGCCGCGCTCGGCGAAGGCGGCGGCGGCGTCCTCGGCCAGGTAGACGTTGTGCAGCCAATCCTGCAGCAGGCCGCGCAGGCCGGGGTCGTTCAATTTCAGCAGGCTCAAAAACGGCTTCAGGCCGGGCGGCTCGGCGGCGGCGGCGGTCGGCGCCGTGGTCGACGGCGCGTACAGCGCCAGCTTGGCCGGCGGCGCGTCGTTGAAGAAGGCCTTGGCCCAGTCGATGTTCGACATTTGCAGCGCCGAGGTGCGCTCGCGCAGCACCGCCTCCAGCGCGGTTTCCCAGCCGGCCTCGATCTGCAGCTTCTGCCACAGGCGCGGCAGGCCGTCCAACTCGTGTTTTTGCAGCCACGGCTGCACCTTGCCCTGGCTCTGCACCCGCTCCTGCATCTGGCGCAGCGCGTTCAGGCGCGCCTCCAGCTGGGCGTTGGCGGTCGTTTCGGCGTTGACCTGGGCCTGCGCCGCCTGGCGCTCCTGCTCCAGCAGCGGCTGCTGCTCGAGCGCCTCCTCCAAGTGGTAGCCCTGCTCCTCGAGCGCCTGCTGCTTCTCCTCCAGTTGCAGCTTGAGGTTGGCCAGGTGGCTGCTGTCGGGCAGGTTCAGGCCGTTTTTTTCCTGTTGCAGGCGCTCGCGCCGCGTCGCCAGGCCGGACAGGATGTTCGAGGCGTTGCGCTGCTGCGCCGACTCCAGCTCGAGCTGCTGCTGCGCCTGCATGATGCGGCCGCGCGACTCGGTGCTGCGCTCCTGCGCGGCGCGCCAGGCGGCGTCCAACTCCGGCAGCGACTCGGCCTTTTGTTCGGCCATCATCTGCGACTGCTCAACCTTGGCCGACAGTTCCTCCAGGTTGAACTCGGCCTCCTCGATCTGCTCGGCGTATTCCTGCGCCTGGTTCTGCCACTGGTCGCGCTGGGCGGCCAGGGTGGCCAGCTGGTTCTGCAAGCGGCTGCGCGACTCCAGCACGAACTTGATCTGCGCCTCCAGGCTGCCGATCTCGGCGTTGGTCTGGTACAACTGGCCCTGCGCCTGGTGCAGGCGGTCGCCGACGGCGAAGTGGGCCTGGCGCATCTGCTCGAGCGACAGCTCGACGTGGCGCAGCTTGGCGGTCTGTTCCTCCAGGTCGGTCTGGGCCTGCTCCATGTCACGGAAGCAGCGCTTCTGCTCGCTCTCGGCCTCGTTCTTGCGCAGCAGCCAGAGCAGCTTTTGCTTCTCGTCCTGGTCGGCCTGCATGCTGTGGAACTTGTTGGCGACGACGGCCTGCGCCTCGAGCTTCTCCAGGTTGGCGTTGAGCTCGCGCAGGATGTCGTCGACCCGCAACAGGTTCTCGCGCGTGTCGTTGAGCCGGTTCTCCGTCTCGCGGCGGCGCTCCTTGTACTTCGACACGCCGGCCGCCTCCTCCAGGAAGACGCGCAGCTCCTCCGGGCGCGACTCGATGATGCGCGAGATCATGCCCTGGCCGATGATGGCGTAGGCGCGCGGGCCGAGGCCGGTGCCGAGGAAGATGTCCTGGATGTCGCGCCGGCGCACCGGCTGGCCGTTGATGTAGTAGGTCGAGGTGCCGTCGCGCGTCAGGGTGCGCTTGACGGCGATCTCGGCGTACTGGCCCCACTGGCCGGCGGCCTTGCCGTCGTTGTTGTCGAACACCAGCTCGACCGAGGCGCGGCCGGCCGGCTTGCGGTGGGTCGAGCCGTTGAAGATGACGTCCTGCATCGACTCGCCGCGCAGCTCCGAGGCTTTCGACTCGCCCAGCACCCAGCGCACGGCGTCGATGATGTTCGACTTGCCGCAGCCATTGGGACCGACCACGCCAACCAGCTGACCCGGCACCTGGAAATTGGTGGGATCGACGAATGACTTGAATCCCGACAATTTGATGGAAGAGAGTCGCACGTTGTTTAGGGTTCTATGCCAGGACTGGCCTTAGGTGAAGGATAAGTGGTTAATCATACCATTTTGCGGGGCAAATCAGGCCAAAAACAGCCAAACAGCGCGCCCGGCCCGCGCCCGCCTCAGCCGAGCACGGGCGGCAGGCGCATCTGCCGCCACATGTGGCGCGTGAAGGGCTGCTCGTGGCCGGACAAATACAGCGCCAGGCCGGTCATCCACGCCTCGGTCGGCACCGGCTCCAGCTTTGGCGTGATCAGCAGGATGGGCAGGCACAGCGCCACCAGCACCCGGCTCGGCGCCATCGACGGCTCGGCGCTCGCCATGCGGATGAAGGCCGCCGCCACGCTCAGGCCGAGCAGGCAGCCGGTGACCACCTCGGACATCGAATGCGCTTTCACCTCCAGGCGCGAGACGCCGATCAACAGCGCCAGCAGCACGCCGGCCAGCACGGCCAGGCGCTGCAGCGGGACGCCGGCGTGGCGGAAGGCCAGGTAGCCGGCCACCGGATACACCGCGCCGGCGCGCATGGCGTGGCCGCTGATGCCGCCGAACTCGAACGACGCCGAGCCGACGCCCCAGCCGATGAAGGCGACCTTGGTGGCCACCACCAGGGCCATGCCGATGCCGAACAGCCAGCACCAGGACAGCGTCAGGCGCCAGGATCTACCCGCCAGCAGCCAACCGGCGATGGCGATGCCCAGGGGACCGGTGACCGAAAGGCCGCCCAACACACTCAAAAAATGCCACCAAATCATAAAATCCAGTAAAAAAGTTTGCCCTGCGAACAATGGTTTGACGACGCCGCCCGGCCGGAAAGCGGCGTGGTTTTTTTGCGGCGGTGCATCATTGAACCACATTTGCCCGCATTTTACCGAATATTGCGCGTGGGAAATATCATTTTTTATCGCCGCTCAGGCCGAGCGGCGCGTGGCGGCCGCCGCCGCGTCCGGGTCTTCCCCGGCGGCGGCGCCGGCCAGCACCCGGCTCAAGGCCTGGCCGACCACGCCTTCGCTCAGCTGGACCTGCACCCCGCCGGCGCGGAAGCGCTCCAGCAGCGCCGCGCCGGACATCGAGAACGCCTCCTGCCGCGCGCCGGTGGCGAAGATGTACAGCGTGCGCAGCGGGCTGATCCAGGCCAGCTTGACCTTGCGCCGCGTGCCGTCCGGCTCCTCGAAGGCCAGCCACATGCCGCGCGCCAGCGCCGCCACCTCGGCGCCGGCCTCGGCCTCGGCCGCCCCGGCCTCGGCCGGCGCCGCCGCGTCCGCCGCCGCCGACTGCGCCGCCTGCCGCTCGGCGCGCCGCTCGGCCGACTGGCGCGCCGCCTCCATGGCCAGCTCGAGCTGGCGCTCGGCGGTGATGTCGAGCGGGGCGCGGACGATCGAGGCGTGGCACTCGGCCAGCTCGGCGAAGAACTGCAGGCGCTCGGCGTCGCGCCATTGCACGATGTCGAGCCATTTGTTGAGCGTGGCCAGCAGTCCCGGCAGCATGGCGATCAGGCGCTTGCGCTCGTCGGCGCGCAGCTTCGGCTTGGCGCTCCAGATCAGCTCGTCCATCGCCCGGGTGGCGTTGCCCACCGCGCCGGGCTTGTCGTCCTCGACGCTGTAGGCGATGGTCAGCACGTCGACCCATTTGTTTTCCAGGAAGGCCTCGAGCACCGCCACCACCTCGCCGCTGCCCAGGCGCAGCGCCACCGCGCTCTTGGCCTGCTGGCCGGCCTGCGCCAGCTTCTCCTGCTTGAGCGCGACGGCCACCGGCGCGGCCAACGCGCTGGCGGCGGCGCCCTCCTCGGCCTGCGCCGCCGCCCGCACCGTGGCCTCGAGCTCGTCGACGGCGGCGGCGAACACGGCGCGCTCGTCGGCGTCGTCGCGGCCGACCCGTTCCACGCTGCGCCGCATCGCCTGGAACAGCGGGTCGTCCGGGCCGCGGCGCGGCTCCCAGCCGAGCCGCGACAGCAGGTCGATCAGGCGCCGCGCCGGGTGCTCCTCCTGGAAGAAGAAGTCGCGGTCGACCAGCGCCGCCTTCAACACCGGGATCTGCAGCAGATGGATCAGGTCGCGGATCTCCTGGGCGATGTTCTGGTCGCCGAACACCGTCTCGAAGACCGCCGCCAACAGGTCGATGGTGCTCTCGTCGGCGCGCGACAGGCTGCCGCGCGGCAGGCGGTCCTTGATGCCGGGCAGGTAGAACACTTTGGCCGAGTCGGCGTCGCGGCGCCCGCCGCCGCCATGGCCGCCGCCGGGGTTGGCGCCGCCGGTCGTGGCGCCATCGCCGCCCGCTGCGCCGTGGCCGGCAGCGCCGGCACTGTGCGCGGCGCCGCCCGGGCCATCGACAAATCCGCCGGCCGCCGGCGCCGGCAGGGCCTGCTGCAGCTGCGCCAACAAGCTCAGCAACGGCCGCTTGGCGCCGACCAGCGTCTGCCGCTGCGCGATGCGGTTGTCCTGGCCGGCGTGGAAGCCCTCGGCCGCGCCCTGGCGCCACGGCCGGGCGCCGCCCGGCGGCAGGTTGGGCAGGTCGGGAATGCTCAGGTCGAAGGCCTCGGCCGGCGCCGCGTCCTCGCCGCCGGCGGCGAAGAACTGGCGCAACTGCTGCGCCAGGGCGGCGGGATCGGCGCGCGGGCGCGCCGCCGGACGGGCCGGTGCGTCGGCCTTGCGCACCGGCCGGGCGGCCGCCGCGCCGGGCAACACGCCCTTGCGCTGCAGGGCCAGGTTGAGCGCCTCGAGCATCGGGCCGAGCTCGAAGAACAGGCCGGGCTTGCACAACGGCGCGAGCAGCTGGCGCAGATCGGCGTCGGGCGCGAACTCGGCCCAGCTCGCTTGCAGGGCCTGCAGCCACACCTCGGGGCGGAACGGGTTCTGCCCGGGGCGCAGGATGTCGCGCTCGAACAGGAAGGCCAGGCGCACGCTCAGCGTCTGCAGCACGTCGGCGTGCAGCAGCTCGAAGGGCTTGCACAGCGCGCCCAACGCCACCCGGCTGTCCATCTCCTCGTAGGGCACCAGGCCGAGCGGCTCGGCGGCCGGCCGCGCGCGCGCCGCCGGCGCCGGCGCCAGCTGGGCCATTTCCTGGCGCAGCGCGCGCTCGAGCGCGAGCTTGGCCAGGTGGAGGAAGGCGTAGTTGCGGTTGCGCAGCATGTTGCCGGCGCGGATGCGCTGCTGCAGCGTGCCGGGGTCGCCGTCGCGCGCGTCGATCAGGGCACCGGCCAGCCGC
This sequence comes from Rugamonas sp. DEMB1, assembly GCF_029834475.1. Lineage (GTDB taxonomy): Bacteria > Pseudomonadota > Gammaproteobacteria > Burkholderiales > Burkholderiaceae_D > Rugamonas > Rugamonas rubra. The sequence continues at coordinate 3,633,188 of NZ_CP122407.1, forward strand.
GTGGCCAGCTCGGGCAGCTGGGCGTCGAGGTGGCCGCAGGCGATGCCGATCAACTCCTCCAGCAGGGCATGGCGCGGCGACACCGGCTTGGGCGGTGGCGGCGGCGCGCTGCTCGGCGAGGAAGAAATCATGGTCGGCCTGGCGGCGGGGCAAGCGCCGCGTTGTGCTGCTTGGACAAAAGACAAGATGCAAGGTGTTAACGGAACAGCGAACTAAACATTTAACGCCCACCTCCATTTTCACACAGCGTTTCCACAAGGCAATAGGCAAAGTGAAACAATTGGCGAGAATCGGGCATTTTTTCTGTTTTGAAACACATTGCGCCAACGCCGAACCACACTTGACGCTGCACAAGAATCAAGCTTGCGCATTGCCTAACATGACAAGCTGGCTGTCCCCTTCCCGTCCTTCGCCGAGGTTGCCATGTCCTTTCTGCACAATTTGAAGACCGCCCACAAGCTGCTCGCGGCGTTCGCCTTTGTTCTCAGCCTGATGGTGCTGCAGGGCGTCGGCTCGCTCGACCACATGGGCGACATCGACGACGCCTCCACCGTGATCTCGGAGCGCTGGCTGCCCGAGATCATGGCCGTGCTCTCGATCAAGAACGACCTGCAGGAAATCCGCAAATGGCAGACCCAACACATCCTGGCCAGCGACCGCGAGGGCATGGCGAAGTACCGCGACAAGGTGGCGGCCGCCATGCTGGCCCTGCGCGACGACTGCCGCCGCCTGATCGAGCGCCAGGGCGAGGAGCAGACCCGCGGCTACGCCCGCCAACTGGACACGCTGCGGGCCGATTTCGCCGCTGAACAAGTCAGCCTGCTGAACCTGTCCGGCAACGACCAGAAGGCGCTGGCCCTGGTCTTGTACAACACCACGATGCGCGAGCACTTCCTCGCCATGGTCGCGCAGATCGACCTGCTGGTGGCCCACGACCTGGCCGGCGGCCGCCGCGCGGCGCAAGCCGCCGACCGGCTGTACGACCAGGCGCGCCTGGTCACCACCGCCCTGCTGGTGGCCAGCACCGTGCTGGGCGCCACGCTGGCGCTGTGGCTGGCGCGCTCCATCGCCGGCCCGATGCGCGAGGCGGTGGCGATGGCGCGGCGCATCGCCGGCGGCGACCTGGGCGCGCGCATCGGGCCGCAACCGGCCAACGAAACCGGCCAGGTGCTGCGGGCCATGCAGGAGATGAACGACAGCCTGCTGGAGCTGATCGGCCAGGTCGGCCGGGGCACCGCCGTGATCGGCGGCGCCGCCGACGAGATCGCCAGCGGCAACCAGGACCTGTCCGACCGCACCGAGCAGCAGGCCGCCGCGCTGGAGCAGACCGCCGCCTCGATGGAGCAGCTGACCGCCACCGTGCGGCAGAACGCCGAGCACGCCGGCCAGGCCAGCGCCCTGGCCGACTCGGCCTCGGCGGTGGCCCGGCGCGGCGGCGCCGACGTGCAGCAGGTGGTCGGCACCATGGCCTCGATCAACACCGCCTCGAAGAAGATCGTCGAAATCATCGGCGTGATCGACGGCATCGCCTTCCAGACGAATATATTGGCCCTGAACGCGGCGGTCGAGGCGGCCCGCGCCGGCGAGCAGGGCCGTGGCTTCGCCGTCGTCGCCGCCGAGGTGCGCGGCCTGGCCCAGCGCAGCGCGGCGGCGGCGCAGGAGATCAAGGTGTTGATCGACGACTCTGTCGGCCAGGTGGTGCTGGGCACCGAGCTGGCCGACAAGGCGCGCGCCACCATGGAGCAGGTGGTCGGCGGCGTGCAGCGGGTCACCGCCATCGTCGGCGAGATCGCCCTGGCCAGCGCCGAACAGACCGAGGGCCTGGCCCAGGTGCACCAGGCGATCTCGTCCATGGACCAGGCCACCCAGCAGAACGCCGCCCTGGTGCGCCAGGCCGCCGCCGCCGCCGGCGCGATGCGCGAACAGACCGAACACCTCGGCGAGCTGATGGCCGTGTTCACCGGGGCCGACGACGCCGACGCGGCGGGCCGGGCCGCGCCGGCGCGCCCCGCGGCGGCGGGGCCGGGGCCGGCCGGGCGGGCGGCGCAAGGCCGCCTCCTACAAGCGCCCGAGTGGAATTCCGATAGCGAAAGCCTGAGCGGAATCGCATGATTGCACCACCGGAAACACCCCGCCGCAAGGCGCGGCGGGCTTCGGCGATGGCTACTTCAACTTTTCACAAAGGAACAACCATGAGTGCGAATCAGAAAGACAAAGGCGTTGGCGGCAAGCAGGGCCGGGGCGGCGCCAGCAAGCAGTCCGGCTCGCCAGGGTCGGGCGCCGGCACCCAGGGCGGCAGCCACGAGCAACATGTGGCGGCCGGCCAACAAAGCCACAAGAACGACGGCAACAAGCAGTCAGGCTCGCCCGCCTCCGGCGCCAAGTCCCCCGGCGGCAACAAGAACCGCTAGTCCCGTCCCCGGCGCCGGGGACGGCATGCCGCCCCACCGCCGGGGTCAGTTACCCCGCCTCCCCGTGCGGCCGGATCGCCGTCAGATATTCGTGACGCGCATGCCCTTGGGCGGCGCGAAGTCCTTCACCTCGTCGATCAAGCCCACCTCCAGCGCCTCGGCGGCCGTCAGGTGCAGGTCGGAATAGGCGTGCACGCGCCAGTGCTCTTCGCTCAGGTGCACATGCTCGCGCAAAATCTGCTCGGTGCGCGCGTCGTCCGCCTGCAGGCCCTCGACGATGATGCGCAGCGCGTCCGGCCGCGCCCCGTGCGGCGCGCTGGCGTGCGACTTGTGCACCATGAAGCGGGCCGTGTCGCTGGCGTATCGTTGCTTGCCGGCAAGGTAGAGGATCACCGCGATCGAGGCCACCGCGCCGGCGTTGTAGGTGGCCACCTTCAGCGGCAGCCGGCTCAGGTAGTTGTACAGGCAGATGCCGTCGCTGACATAGCCGCCGTTCGACTGGATCAGGATGTGCGCCGTCTCGACCCGGTCCTCGCTCATGTCGGCGACGGCGTCGAAGACGCGCCGCACCATGTCGCTGTTGACGTCGCCCGACAGGGTGAACCAGCCCTGCCCCGCATATTTCGCGTTCTCTTCGCCCATGGTGCCACCTGCAAAATTGGATAAATCATTCTAGCAAAGAACACCGCCGCCGGCCGCCCCGCTGTACCCGTACAGTGCGCTAGCGCGCCGCCTCAAGATTGACAGGAAGCCCCTTCTGACATATATTCCCGAGTCTTGATCGGGAGAGGGCAAACTCGCGTTGCCGCCGAAGGGGCACTACCCAAAAACTCTCAGGCAAAAGGACCGATCAAGGGACCGGCGCGCATCGTTCGCGATGCGCCACCCGGCTCAACTCTGGAGAGCGGCCGCGGCACACGCCGGCGGCCCACCGAAGGGGCGCACGGGATTCGTCCCGTAATCTCTCAGGTACCAAGGACAGAGGGGTCTGCGATCATTGTGGAAAAGGCTGCTTCAGCTCTTCCTTGCATGTTCTGTTAACCCCTTTTACGTTTGGACCGAGGAATTATGACGCTCAAAGCCACCCCACTCAACAACGCCCACCGCGCCGCCGGCGCCCGCATGGTCGACTTCGGCGGCTGGGACATGCCGGTCAACTACGGCTCGCAGATCGAGGAACACCACGCCGTGCGCGGCGACGTCGGCATGTTCGACGTCTCCCACATGTGCGTCGTCGACCTGGTCGGCGACCAGGTCCGTCCCTTCCTGCGCGGCCTGCTGGCCAACAACGTCGACAAGCTGCAGGCCAGCGGCAAGGCGCTGTACTCCTGCATGTTGAACGAACAGGGCAGCGTGATCGACGACCTGATCGTCTACTTCATCAACGAGAGCTGGTTCCGCCTGGTGGTCAACGCCGGCACCGCCGAAAAAGACCTCGCCTGGATCAACGCGCAAAACGCCGCCACCAACAGCGGCCTGACCATCACCCAGCGCCGCGACGGCGCCCTGGGCGAGACCATGGCGCTGATCGCCGTGCAGGGTCCGAACGCGCGCGCCAAGGTGTGGCAGGTGCTGCCCGAGACCCAGGCCGCCTCGGCCGAGATCAAACCCTTCAACGCCGTCATCGTCAAAGACACCGCCTTCGGCGAGGTGATGGTGGCGCGCACCGGCTACACCGGCGAGGACGGCTTCGAACTGGCCTTCCCGGCGGCCCAGGCCGAGGCGCTGTGGAACGCCCTGCTGGCGGTCGGCGTCAAGCCGGCCGGCCTGGGCGCGCGCGACACGCTGCGCCTGGAAGCCGGCATGAACCTGTACGGCCAGGACATGGACGAAACCGTCAACCCGCTCGACGCCGGCCTGGCCTGGACCATCGACCTGGTGTCGCCGCGCGACTTCATCGGCAAGGCCGCCTTGGTCGCCAAGGGCCAGAACGCCCAGTTCGTCGGCCTGATCCTGCGTGAAAAAGGCGGCGTGCTGCGCGCCCACCAAAAAGTCATCGTCGCCGCTTCCGAGCAGGTCGGCGAGATCACCAGCGGCACCTTCAGCCCGACCATGCAGCAGGCCATCGCGCTGGCCCGCGTGCCGATGGGCGTGGCCGTGGGCGACACCGTCCAGGTCGAGATCCGCGACAAGAAGCTGGCCGCCTCCGTGGTCAAGCTGCCTTTCGTGCGCAACGGTAAAATCCTCGCCGTATAAGAAAAACAGCGAGGAGCGCGGCCGCCCTGCGCGGCCGCATGAATACGCTGCATAGTCACGCCGTAGAAGTATAAATACAATTAATACAATTAATAACATTTACCCTCTGGAGCCACACATGAACATCCCTGCAGACCTGAAGTACACCGAATCCCACGAATGGGTGCGTCTGGAAGCCGACGGCAGCGTCACCGTCGGCATCACCGAGTTCGCCCAGGACGCCTTGGGCGACATCGTCTTCGTCGAACTGCCGAAGGTCGGCAACAGCTACGACGCCGGCGCCGACGCCGCCGTGGTCGAATCGGTCAAGGCCGCCAGCGACATCTACGCCCCGGTCGCCGGCGAAGTCATCGCCGTCAACGAGGACGTGGTCAGCGCCCCCGAGTCGATCAACGCCGACGCCTACGCCGCCTGGCTGTTCAAGATCAAGCCGAGCGACGCCGGCGCCATCGACGGCCTGCTCGACGCGGCCGCCTACGGCAAGACCACCGCAGCGTAAACCACGCACCAGGCCAGCCTTCGCGCTGGCCTTTTTGCTATACGCCCCCTCCCTGCCGAGCGCGCCCCGCGCGCGCCGGCGCAGCACTTTTTTGGCCCTGACAAATCATGACCCGCTCCAGCCTGACCCAACTTGAAGCCCGCGATGCCTTCATCGCCCGCCACATCGGCCCCGACGCAGCAGAACAAGCGGCGATGCTGTCGACCCTCGGCTACGCCTCGCGCGCCGCGCTGATCGACGCCCTCGTCCCCGCCAACATCCGCAACCAGGGCGCGCTGCCGCTGGGCCAGTACTCGCAGCCGATGCCCGAGCAGGAGGCGCTGGCCAAGCTGAAGGCCATCGCGTCGCAGAACAAGGTGCTCAAGTCGCTGATCGGCCAGGGCTACTACAACACCCACACGCCCGGCGTCATCCTGCGCAACATCTTCGAAAACCCGGCCTGGTACACCGCCTACACGCCGTACCAGCCGGAGATCTCGCAGGGCCGCCTGGAAGCCATCTTGAACTTCCAACAGGTCATCACCGACCTGACCGGCATGGGCATCTCCAACGCCTCCATGCTCGACGAGGGCACCGCCGCCGCCGAGGCGATGACGCTGATCCAGCGCGTCGGCAAGTCCAAGTCGCAGGTGTTCTACGTCGCCGACGACGTGCTGCCGCAAACCCGTGAAGTGGTGCAGACCCGCGCCGAGCCGCTCGGCATCGAGGTGCGCACCTTCGCCCCGGCCGAACTGGCCGAGCTGCACGACTGCTTCGGCGTGCTGCTGCAATACCCCGGCGTGAACGGCGTGGTGCGCGACTACAAGGACGGCGTCGCCGCCGTCAAGGCCAAGGGCGCGATGGTGGTCGTCGCCGCCGACCTGCTGGCGCTGACCGTGCTGACCCCGCCGGGCGAATGGGGCGCCGACGTCGTCGTCGGCAACAGCCAGCGCTTCGGCGTGCCGCTCGGTTTCGGCGGCCCGCACGCCGGCTACCTGTCGACCCGCGACGAATTCAAGCGCAGCATGTCCGGCCGCCTGGTCGGCGTCACCATCGACGCCCAGGGCAACAAGGCCTACCGCCTGGCGCTGCAAACCCGCGAGCAGCACATCCGCCGCGAAAAAGCCACCTCCAACATCTGCACCGCGCAGGTGCTGCTGGCGGTGATCGCCTCGATGTACGCCGTCTACCACGGCCCGGCCGGTCTGAAACAGATCGCCCTGCGCGTGCACCGCTACACCGGCATCCTGGCCGCCAACCTGGCCGCGCTCGGCTACGAGATCAGCAACGCCACCTACTTCGACACGCTGACCGTCAAGACCGACAACGCCGAGGCGCTGCTGGCCACCGCCGTCGCCAATGGCGTCAACCTGCGCAAGGTCGACGCCCACCACGTCGGCGTCTCGCTCGACGAGACCACCAGCCGCGACGACCTGGAACTGCTGTGGACCATCTTCGCCCACGGCGTCAAGGGCGCCGCCAAGGCCGACTTCGACCTGGTCGAGGCGAACGTGCAGCAGGCCTTCCCGGCCGCGCTGGAGCGCAGCAGCGCCTACCTGAGCCACCCGGTGTTCAACCGCTACCACTCCGAAACCGAAATGCTGCGCTACCTGCGCAGCCTGGCCGACAAGGACCTGGCGCTGGACCGCACCATGATCCCGCTCGGCTCCTGCACCATGAAGCTGAACGCCACCAGCGAGATGATCCCGGTCACCTGGCCCGAGTTCTCCAACATCCACCCGTTCGCGCCCGATGCGCAAACCGTCGGCTACCGCGAGATGATCGTCCAGCTGGAAGACATGCTGTGCGCGCTGACCGGCTACGCCGCCGTCTCGCTGCAGCCCAACGCCGGTTCGCAGGGCGAGTACGCCGGCCTGCTGGTGATCAAGGCCTACCACGAGTCGCGCGGCGAAGGCCACCGCAACATCTGCCTGATCCCCTCGTCGGCGCACGGCACCAACCCGGCCTCGGCCAACATGGTCGGCATGCAGGTGGTGGTCACCGCCTGCGACGCGCGCGGCAACGTCGACCTGGCCGATCTGAAGGCCAAGGCCGAGCTGCACTCGAAGAACCTGGCCTGCGTGATGGTCACCTACCCGTCGACCCACGGCGTGTTCGAGGAAGGCATCCAGGAGCTGTGCGCGATCATCCACGGCCACGGCGGCCAGGTCTACATCGACGGCGCCAACATGAACGCGCTGGTCGGCGTGGCGGCGCCGGGCAGCTTCGGCGGCGACGTCTCGCACCTGAACCTGCACAAGACCTTCTGCATCCCGCACGGCGGCGGCGGCCCAGGCGTCGGCCCGATCGGCGTTGGCGCCCACCTGGCCAAGTTCCTGCCCAACCAGCGCTCCAGCGGCTACCAGCGCGACGTCGCCGGCATCGGCGCGGTCAGCGCCGCGCCTTACGGCTCGGCCAGCATCCTGCCGATCTCGTGGATGTACATCGCGATGATGGGCGCGGAGGGTTTGACCGCCGCCACCGAAACGGCGATCCTGGCGGCCAACTACATCGCCCGCCGCCTGTCGCCGCACTACCCGGTGCTGTACTCGGGCCACGACGGCCTGGTCGCCCACGAGTGCATCCTGGATCTGCGTCCGCTGACCGATGCCACCGGCATCAGCAACGAGGACGTCGCCAAGCGCCTGATGGACTTCGGCTTCCACGCCCCGACCATGAGCTTCCCGGTGCCGGGCACGCTGATGATCGAGCCGACCGAGAGCGAATCGAAGGCCGAGATCGACCGCTTCATCGACGCCATGGTCGCCATCCGCATGGAGATCGCCAAGGTGGAGAACGGTGAATTCGACCGCGAGGACAATCCGCTCAAGCACGCGCCGCACACCGCCGAGGTGCTCACCGCCGACAAGTGGGAACGCAAGTACAGCCGCGAGGTGGCGGCCTTCCCGCTGCCGTCGCTGCGCAAGCAGAAGTACTGGCCGTCGGTCGGCCGCGCCGACAACGTCTACGGCGACCGCAACCTGATGTGCGGTTGCGCGCCGATGAGCGACTACGAGTAAGCGGGCAGGACTCAAAGGCGGACCGCAGGAGGCGCCCTTGAGGGTCAGACCCTAGGGTCTGACCCTGGAATTGCGCCCTTGGGTTTTGCCCGCTTCTCAGCTCCGGTTGGAAGCAAGACGCAGTCGCGCCGCCTGGCCGACTGCGTTTTTTTTCGTCCCGCCGCCGCCCAGCGCCGGACCACCAGCGCCGGGACCGGCCCCCGGGCCGTCGCCATCGTCGAGCTTGAAGCGCTCGACCGCCTGCGACAGGTTCAGCGCCTGCTCCTGCAAGCCCTGCGCCGCCGAGGCGGCCTGTTCCACCAGCACCACGTTCTGCTGCGTCACCTGGTCCATCTGCACGATCGCCTCGTGCACGCCCTGCAGGCCGGCCGCCTGCAGCACGCTGGCCTGGCTGATCTGGCCGATCAACTCGCCCACCTGCTGCACCGAGCTGACGATGTCGGCCATGCTGCTGCCGGCCTCCTCCACCGCGCGGCTGCCCTGCTCGATCTCCGCCACCGAGGCGGCGACCAGCTGCTTGATCTCGCGCGCCGCCAGCGCCGAGCGCTGCGCCAGTTCGCGCACCTCGCCCGCCACCACCGCGAAGCCGAGCCCGTTCGGCCCGGCGCGCGCCGCCTCCACCGCCGCGTTCAAGGCCAGCAGATTGCTCTGCATGGCCAGGCCGTCGATCACCCCGACGATCTCGCCGACCTGGCGCGAGCTGCCGCGGATCGAGGCCATCGTCACCACCAGGCGCTGCACCACGTTGCCGCCGCGCTGGGCGAAGTCGCTGGCGCAGTGGGCCAGCTGGCGCGCCGTGCGGGCGTTGCTGGCGGTCTGGTTGACGGTGCTGCTGAGTTCCTGCATCGAGCTGCTGGTCTGCTCCAGCGTGCTGGCCGCCTTGCCGGTGCGGTTCGACAGGTCGGCGTTGCCCTCGGCGATCTCGCGCGAGGCGTCGTCGATCGCCTGGGCCGAGCCGAGGATGCTCTTCAGCGTGGTGTTCAGGTTGCGGATGCTGGTGTCGAGCGCGCGCGAGGTCTCGGCGATCTCGTCGCTGCCATAGACCCGCTCGCGCACCGTCAGATTGCCCTCGGCCAGGTCGCGCGCCGCCGCGCCGATCTCGCCGACCTCCTTCAGCATGGCCTTGCGCACCGCCACAGTCACCAGCAGCGACAGGGCGATCGACAAGGCCACCACCAGCGGCATCAGGATGGAGATGGTCTTGAATTCGGCCTCGGCGCGGTGGTAGGCCGTTTCGCTGAGCTGCTGTTCCAGCGTGGACAGCTCCCGCAGGCGCAGCGCCACCACCTCGAAGGCGCGTTCGGCCTTGGACATGGCGTTGGCCGCCATCGACGGGTCGACCATGCTCAGCTCGACCACGTCGGCCACCGCCTTGACATACTGCGCATGGGCCGCCTGCGACTGGGCGACGAAGCGGCGCTCGGCGCCGTCGCTCTCGATGGCCATCTCGAGTTGGGCGAACTGGCGGTCCAGCACGGCGTGGCGGGCGTGCAGCTCGCGGATCAGCGCGTCCACCCGCGACGGCGAGAAGCTGGCGTTGATCCAGGTGAGCAGCTGGTAGCTCTGGGTGTGGGCGCGGTTGGCGCCGGCCACCAGCTCGTCGGCCGCCTTCATGCGGGCGGCGCGCTGCTGCACCATGTTGTCGAGCCAGTGGTTCTGCCGCAGCAGGCCGAGATGAGCCGGCCGACAGCACGATCAACAGCAGCAGCACCACGCCGGGCGCCAGCAGCAGTTTCGGACCCAACCTCAGTTTGCTCAGCATATTGTCCCACCAGGTGTGCGCGGCCGCCGACCGGCGCTCATGCCGCTCAGTTAAGGCGCCAGCGGCCTCCAAACCCAAAGGCGCGGAACCAGGGTCAGACCCTAGGGTCTGACCCTCGAGCATCGCCGCTGGGTTTTCTTCACTTAGCTGCATTGCGCACCGACGCCGAGGCCCGTGCCAGCACTACGCGTGCTAGTGCTAATGCTAGTGCTTGTAGATGCCCGCCTCGAGGGCGATGTCGTCGACCCGCAGCACATAGGTCGACTTGGCCTCGACCTTGCCGGTGGCCGGGTTGCGGAACTTGTAGTCGACCCAGCCCTTGCCCTTGCCCTTGGCCGTCGCCACCAGCTCCTGGCGGAAGGGCTTGCCGTCGGCGTCGGGCACGTCGAGCAGGTTTTTGCCGATCAGCGCGGTGGTCGGATGGGCGACGGTGATGCCGTCCAGATCGCGCATCGCCAGGTACAGGCTGCCCTGGTTGAATTCCGGGTCCTTGCTGTTGATGCGCTTGACCATTTCGGCCTTGCCGTGCTGGCGGACGAATTGGGCACCCTTCTCGGCCAGCGCGATGGCATCCTTTTCGCTGGCCATGGCCGGCGTGGCCGCCGCCGGCGTGGCGGCCTGCACCAGTTGGCCGCAGGCGCCCAGCGCCAGCAGCAACGACAGCACGATCCGAGTGTTCATGTTTTCTCCTTGACGATGACGGCCCGTCGCGCCATGGTCCGGCTTGAGCAGGTATGATGGGTGGCACGGCGGACCCGCCGCGCGGGCACGATATGCCTAGGCGCAATCTTGCCTAGGCGCATGTCGTACTGTACGACGCTTGCCCCGCGCCGGCCTTGCGCTGGCGCAAACCGCCGGCCGGCGCAAGGCCCGGCGCAACGCCCACCAAGACCACCAGGAACACCATGACACCATCGCTCAAGGCCGCACTCGTCAACGGCTTGCTGTTCCCCGGCCTCGGCCACCTGTTGCTGCGGCGCGCCGGACGCGGCTGCCTGTTCCTGCTGCCGACGCTGCTGGCGGCCGGCTACCTGTTGCGCCGGATGGCCCAGCTGATCATGCCGCTGGCCGAGCAGGTCGCCAGCGGCGCCCTGCCGCTAGCCCCGGAGCTGATCGCGCAACGGGTCGAGGCCGCCGGCCTCGCCGGCCCGGCCGGCAACTTGGCGGCGCTGGTGCTGCTGGTCTGCTGGCTCGGCAGCGTGCTCGACGCGCTGTGGCTGGGCCGGCAACACCACCACTGACACCGGGGCCGCACGCCCTTCCACCCACCAACGTAAAAGGAAATGCCATGACCGCAAATGCCGCGACCGCAAGCCCCCTGAAGCGTAGCCTGATCGCCATCCTGCTGCTGGCCAGCGCCAGCACCGCGCTGGCGCAAAACGCCGGCCTGCGCCGCAGCGTGGTGCAGAAGAACGATGTGTCGGTGGAGGGCCGCGAGGCGGTGGTGGCGCGGGTCGAGATCGACCCCGGCGTGCAGGCCGGCCGCCACTCCCATCCCGGCGACGAGATCAGCTACGTGCTGGAGGGCGAAGGCGAGCTGCTGGTCGACGGCGAGCCGCCGCGCCATTTGAAGGCCGGCGAGGCCTTCGTCATCCCGGCCGGCAAGGTGCACGACGCGCGCAACACCGGCAGCGCCGTGATGCGCCTGGTCGGCGTCTACGTGGTGGAAAAGGGCAAGCCGCTGGCGACGCCGGCCAAGTAGGCGGTGTCTTCACGCCGGCAAAACCCAACGACACAACCAAGGGTCAGACCCTAGGGTCTGACCCTGGCTCTCCGCCTTTGGGTGGTTTTGAAGCCGCCGGCACCTTGAGGCCCATCCCAAAAAAACGCCCGGGCTTTGCGCGCCGGGCGGTCTTTTGTCGGCCGTGGCGGCCGACGTGTCGCGCTGGACGAACCCTTAGGCCAGCTTGGCCGAGTGCTCGCGCGTGGCGTGGAACTTCAGCTTGGGCCAGCGTTCCTCGGTCAGGCGCAGGTTGACGCCGGAGGTGGCCAGATAGGCCATGTTGCCGGCGGCGTCGTAGGCGACGTTGTGGCCCAGCGCGTTCTCGAAGTCGGCCAGGGCCTTCTTGTCGTCGCTGGAGATCCAGCGCGCGCTGCTGATGCTGGTGCCCTCGAAGACGGCGTCGACGCCGTACTCGTTGAGCAGCCGGCTGGCCACCACCTCGAACTGCAGCACGCCGACCGCGCCCAACACCAGCTCGCCGCCCTGCACCGGCTTGAAGACCTGCACCGCGCCCTCCTCGCCGAGCTGCTGCAAGCCCTTGTGCAGCTGCTTGATCTTCAGCGGATTGCGGATGCGCACCGAGCGGAAGAAGTCCGGCGCGAAGTACGGGATGCCGGTGAAGGTGAGCAGCTCGCCCTCGGAGAAGCTGTCGCCGATCTGCATGTTGCCGTGGTTGGGCAGGCCGATGATGTCGCCGGCGTAGGCCTCCTCCACCTGCTCGCGCGACGAGGCCATGAAGGTCACCACCGACGACACCTTGATCTCGCGGCCCAGGCGCAGGTGCTTGACCTTCATGCCGCGCTCGAAGCGTCCCGAGCACACGCGCAGGAAGGCGATGCGGTCGCGGTGGGCCGGGTCCATATTGGCCTGGATCTTGAACACGAAGCCGGTGAACGGCTGCTCGGCCGGATCGACCACGCGCACCGTGGCGTCGCGCGGACGCGGCGCCGGCGCCCAGTCGACCAGCGCCGAAAGGATCTCGCGCACGCCGAAGTTGTTGATGGCCGAGCCGAAGAACACCGGCGTCTGCACGCCGGACAGGAACTCGTCCAGGTTGAACGGGTGGGAGGCGCCGTGCACCAGCTCCACTTCCATCTTCAACTGGTCCATCTCCAGCGGGAACATCTCCTGCAGGCGCGGATTGTCGATGCCCTTGATGACCTCGAAGGCGCCGTCGGCCTTTTCCTCGCCGGCCTTGAACAGCATGATCTCGTCGTTCAGCAGGTGGTAGACGCCGCGGAAGTTCTTGCCCATGCCGATCGGCCAGGTGACCGGCGCGCATTGGATCTTCAGCACCGATTCGAGCTCGTCGAGCAGTTCCAGCGGATCGCGCGTTTCGCGGTCCATCTTGTTCATGAAGGTGACGATGGGCGTGTTGCGCATGCGGCAGACCGCCAGCAGCTTGATGGTCTGCGCCTCGACGCCCTTGGCCGCGTCGATCACCATCAGGGCAGAGTCGACCGCCGTCAGCACGCGGTAGGTGTCTTCCGAGAAGTCCTGGTGGCCGGGGGTGTCGAGCAGGTTGATGACGTGGTCGCGGTGCTCGAACTGCATCACCGAGGAGGCCACGGAAATGCCGCGCTGCTTCTCGATCTCCATCCAGTCGGAGGTGGCGTGGCGGCCGCTCTTGCGCGCCTTGACCGTGCCGGCCATTTGGATCGCGCCCGAGAACAGCAGCAGCTTTTCGGTCAGCGTGGTCTTACCCGCATCCGGGTGGGAGATGATGCCGAAGGTGCGGCGGCGCTGCACTTCGCGGGCGATCAGCGCCGGCGTTTTGGCGCTGCTGGCCGGGGCGGAATCGTCGTTCAATTCGGGTATTGTGTTTTCGGTATCGTTGGCCATAGTCGCGACCATATTATGGCCCCGCAAAAAACCTTCAATTTTACCGATAGTTGGGCCTTTCGTGTGAACTGTTTCCCCGCTTTCGGCCCCGCCATCGGCCCCGCCCGGCCTCAGTCGCCCTTCACCCGGCGCCAGCCGACGCGGTGGGCGGCGGCCGAGTTCTGCTCGGCCAGCGACTTGGTGCGCGTTTCGCCGGTGGCCATGGTGCTGATCATCTTCAGCTCGCCCTTGGGCAGGCGGATGATGATGAAGCCGACCGCCGCCGAGGTGTTCGACAAGGTGCTGCCGGCCGCCTGCCCGGACACCGCGCTGCCGTCGCAGACGTCGACCTGGTAGCTGTTGCTCGAGCCGCCCACCGAGCAGGCCGACGACGAGGTCGGCATGTTGGTGACCACGTTGGCGACCCCGCTGACGATCTGCGGGTCGAGGTTCATGCGCTCGCCGGCGTTGAGCTTCCAGTCGAAGAACCAGCCGCTCTTCTGCCCCAGGTCGACCTGGTTGCTGGTGATGGCGTAGGTGTTGATGTTGCTGCTCGAGCCGGCCAGGCTGAGGGTCTGCTCGACCATGCTGGAACCGCGCAGGTTGGCGACGGCGCTGCCGCTGTCCTTCAGCAGGTACAGGCTCTGCACGTCGGTGTTGGAGGTGTCGGGCACGTCGAGCAGGCGGCCGGTGCCGAACAAGACCACGCGCTGCGCCGTCTCGGTGACGGTGGTGATGCCGTTCACGGTGCTGCTGGCGCTGACCGCGCACAGCGTCACGTCGGGCCGCGTGGTGATCGGCTGCAGCGCGCCGGCGTCGCCCATCTTCAGCACCGCCACGGCGCTGCTGTTCGGGTCGCTCATGTCGAAGCGCCACATCTGGCCCTGGTTGTCGCCGCCGTAGACGTAGGTGGTGCTCGGGTCGGTGCTCGGGTCGAGCGAGATCGAGGTGATCTTGGCCAGGCCGGACGGCGTCGTCGTGTCGCCGGCCAGGGTCGACACCTTCTTCAACACCGCGCCGGTGGCCACGTCGACGATGAACAGGATGCCCTGGCCGCTGCCGCCGGCCACGCCGTCGACGCCGGGCACGTTGTTGTAGCCGGAGGTGAGGAAGACCACCCATTTGCCCTGCCACATGCCGAACTGCGGATTGCCGAAGGAGAGCCCGAGGTCGGTGTCGTTGCGCGCGCAGACGTTGGCGTCGGCGCACAGTTCCCACAGCGCCACCGGATGCGCCGGGTCGGTCACGTCGAGCGCGTAGTAGCCGCGGCCGCCGCCGTTCAGGCCGGCCACCAGCACGCTCTTCCAGACGCCGCCGATCTGCACGTCGGCCAGCTCGGGCGAGGCGTCGGTGCTGAACTGGTGGTTGGTGCCGTAGGTGGTGCTGGCCAGCGCGTACAGCTTCCTCATGGTGATGCGCGGCGCGTAGGCCCACAGCTCCTCGCCGCTGGCGGCGCTGAAGGCGTGCAGCATGCCGTCGTTGGCGGCGGCGAACACGGTGCCGGCGCGGCCGGCGTTGGCGCTCTTGAAGGCGCTGTAGCCGCTGGTCAGGAAGCTCTTGCGCGGGTCGCGCAGGTAGGCCGGCTTGGACGAGGCGATGTCGCCCAGCACGATGGGGATCGGGCCCGGCGAGCCGGCCGGCGTGTTGGGCGTCAGCGTGTAGGCGCGGAACAGCTGGTCGTCGGCGTGCTGCTGCTGGCCGCGCAGCCAGTTGACCAGGTTGTTGCCGTCGTTGACCACGGCCTTGTCGGCGGCCGACAGCAGCGTGCACTGCGACAGCGCGGCACACTTGTTGTCGAACCAGCCCTTCTCGCTGCCCGACATGGCGCCGTAGCTGAAGTTCTTCAGCGCGCCGCTGCCGGCGTCGAGCATGTAGATGGTGCGCGTGTCGCTGGCGGCGGCCACCTTCTGGCCCACCTTGTCGGAGCTGGTCCAGCTGGCCGTGCTGCCGACGATGCCGGTGGCCGGGTCGATCTTTTTGTCGGACAGCTCGCCGTACCATTTGACGGTGGTGAAGGTGGCGGAAAAGATGTCGTTGTCCTGCTGCGAGATGTTCGGCGTCGACGTCGCGGCGGCCGCCGCCGCGCCTATCTTCACCTGCATGTTGGCCAGCGCCGAGCTGAGGCCGTCGACCACCTCGCGCGGCTCGGAGGCGCTGAAGTATTTGCCGTGGCCGTTGACGGCGGCGTGCCACAGGTCGTCGACCCGCTCCTGCACCGTGCTGGCGGTGTTGCTGGTGTCCGGGTTGGGCCAGACGTAGGCGCCGCCGCCGTTCCACGGGCAGCCCGAGCTGGCGGCGGTGATCAGGTTGTAGAAATCGCCGCCGACCTTGGGCGCCGAGTCGTAGTTGGCCTCGTAGGTCATCACGCCGTCCACGCCCAGCCCCAGGGTGTAGGTGTTCATGTGCAGGTGGGTGTTCTCACCGCCGGCCGCCGGCACCGAGCCGGGCTTGCTCATGTCCGGCTCCAGCGAGGGCCGCAGCGACACCGTGGTGGTGCTGGAGCCGCCGTTGTACCAGTGCAGCGCGACGTCGGCGATCGAGGGCTGGCTCTGCGCCCGCGCGTCGACGCAGCCGCGCGCCTGGCTGCAGAAGCGCGCCGCGTTCTCGACGTTGTCGTTGTTGACGACGTTGGCCGTCGAGCTGCCGTTCCAATAGCCGTCGGTGGTGAGGATCATGAAGTTCTGCTGGCAGGGGTACTGCACCACCTCGCTGCCGGCGGCGTAGTTGTAGGGCGCCAGGTTGCCGAACATGCGGCCGACGTTGTCCATCGCCGTGCGGATCGGCGTCGAACCGGTGGTGGTGGTGTTGTACAGCAGGGTGTACCAGGTGCTGCGCGCGCTGCCGGTGAAGTCGGCCGGCTTCATGTCGATGGCGCCGGCCGCGCCGGTCACCGACAGCTTGGCGTAGCCGACCTTGTAGTTGCCGGTGATCGGCGAGAAGGCGATGCCGACCGAGCTCTTCATCATCTGCAGCCGGGTCTTGTAGTAGGCGTACCAGTTGGCGAAGTTGGTCATCTCCTCGGCGTAGCTGCAGACGCCGGCGCCGGCCACGCAGTCGGTGCGCTCGCTGCCCTTCGGATAGGTGGCGCCGGACACGATGTCGACGCGGCTGAAGCTGCTCGGCGCGCTGGAACCGGCCGACAACGCCACCGTGGCGACCGGTATGGCGTCGCTGGAGCTGGTGGCGTTGGCCGTGGTGAAGGCCAGCGTGCCGCCGTTGCTCAGGCTGCCGACCGAGGGCGCGGCGCCGTTGACGGTGGCGCCGGTGTCGACCAGGCACAGCGTGGTGGCGCCCTGCGCCTGGCACAGCTTGGTCACGGCGTTGCCGCCGATGTAGGCGCGGATGCTGCCGGCGACGCCGATGGCGGCCTGCAGCTTGACCACCACGCCGCTGGCGGTGGTGCTCTTGCCCAGGCCGATGGCGCTGGCCAGCGTGGTGCCGCCCAGCTTGACCGAGGCCAGGCTGGGCGTGCCCGAGCCGGAGGTGGTGCCGCTGGCGAACAACAGCGCGGTGGGCGGCACGCCGGTGGTGGCCGGCGTCGGCGTGACGGCCGGCGCGGTCGGCGTGATGCCCCAGCCGGCGCGGCTGGCGTCGTTGATCGGCAGGCAGTTGGCCAGGTTGACGGCGCCGCTGCACAGCACCGGCACGACGGCGACGATGTTGTCGGCCGCCAGCGTGATGCCGAAGGCGGTGGCGCAGGCCGGCACGCTGGGCTGGCCGATCGGCGCGCGCACGCAGGCGTAGTACAGGTTGGTGTTGCTCTTGGCGACAGACCTGGCGATGATGTTGGCGGCCAGCGCGCTGGCCACGGTCTGCTGCTTGAGCGCCGTGTTGGTGCCGGCGCTGGCGGTCAGCGTGCCGCTGCTGATGGTGCGCGCGGTGCTCGGGTCGGGGATGGTGACGCTGCTGATGGTCATCGAGGAGCTCGACGCCGAGGCGCCGATGGAGATGGTGCCGTAGGCGGCGTTGGAGCCCACCGCCGCCGAGTAGCGCGGGTAGATGAAGCTGCCGACGCGCTTGCCCTGGCAGGCCGTCAGCAGGGTGTTGCTGCACCAGCGCAGCTTGACCGGCACCGGGTAGCCGGCCGGCGCGGCCGCGCCCACCGAGGTCGACTTGCAGTTGCTCATGCTGTCGTCGGTGCAGTACTCGGCCACGCCGATGGTGTAGTAGTAGGGTCCGCCGTTGATGGCGACGGCGCTGCGGAAGGTGTTGTCCGGATAGGTGTAGCTGGCGCTGTTGACCTGGCAGGAGCTGGTGTTGTTGGGGTCGCACCACTTCAGGTCGGGAAAGCCGCTGACCAGGTTGATCGCGCTGCTGCTGCTGCCGTACAGGTTGGTCTTGTGGGCGCCGAAGCCGTCGCTGGTGACGTTGCTCCAGGTGCCGGTGGCGGCGGCCGTCTGCTCCGGGTAGAAGGTGCCGTCCGAGTTGATCGGCGCCTGGTAGCGGATCTTCGGGTTGTAGTACTGCTTGTTGAAGTCCGGGCTCATGAAGGGCGGATGGCCGACGTTGCAGGCGGTCGCGCCGCCGGACAACTGGGCCGCCGAGCGGCACAGGTTGTCGTTGACATAGTCGGGCGTGTAGGCCTGGTCCATCGAGCCGGAGTTGTCGAACAACAGCATCAGGTTGGGCTTGACGGTGCCGGTGCCGGTGATGTTGAGCAACGGCACCTGGGCGATCTGGGTCTGGCCGGCCAAGGCGGGGCCGGCGGCCAGCAGGCCGGCGGCGGCGAGCGACAATAGAGTGATCGGTTTCATGCTAGTCCCATTGAAGAAGGTGGCCACGGCTGGCGCGTGCAGCTAAATTGAGAAAACCCTCCGGCGAAACCTAGGGTCAGACCCTAGGGTCTGACCCTGGTGTTGGAGCGGCCGGCGCCTCCGCCTCAGGGGCCCATCATCACCACGGACTGGTTGACCACGTTGCCGCCGCGCGGCCCGTAGATGCGGGTGGTGACCACGTAGTGCAGCTGCGGCTGGTCCTGGTACTCCGGCGCGTCCGACGACAGGCTGCGCCCCACCGGCGTGGCCGACTTGACGTTGGCCTTGGCCGAGGTCAGCACGCAGCTGTTCTGCGGGTTGGTCGAGTTGTACAGGCCGGTGAAGGTGCACATGCGGTGGATCACGTATTCGACCTGGTTGCCGGCCGTGTCGAGCAGCGTCACCGAGCCGTTCCAGAAGGCCGGCGTGTTGACCGTCTGCAGCGGGTTGAGCGTGGCCAAGTAGCCGCTGGCGGCCTGGTCGGCCACCAGGGTCGACTTGTCGGCGGCGGCCAGCCAGGCGAAGGCGGTGTGCACGCCCAGGTCGGCGGCCTTGCTCAGCGCCGAGTCGTAGGCCAGGTTGGCGGTGGTCAGCGTGGTCGAGGTGCTCGACTTGAGCAGGTAGATGCTGCTAATTAACATGACGGTCAACATGATCAGCATCACCGGCAGGGCCACGCCGGCCTGGCGCGCGGCGCGCGCCAACCTGGACTGGCGGGACGGACGGCGCGCGGCCAGGCGCTGCAACAGCGGGCGGCAGGGCCGGCGGCAGAGGGGGCGGCAGAGGGGGCGACAGGGCAGGCGGCGCATCACGGCCTCCATTCGGCGTTGCGGATCGGAACGATGGCCTCGAACACGCGGTAGCGGTAGCACTGCCAGGCTATCGTGTCGCCGGCCACCGCCACCTCCACCGTGACGGGGGCGGCCGCCACCGTGGCCGGCGCCTGGCTGGCGAACAACACCGGCTTGGCGCTGCTGGCGTCGCACTGGCCGTTGCTGGCCTTGGGCTTCTCCGCGCTCTTGCTGCGCGCCACCACGGCCAGCCGCACCGCCGCCACGCGCAGGAAGTCGCCGGCGCCGCCGACCACGCCGTCGCCGTCGGCGTCGATCATCGCCCCGCTCCACTGGCCCACCTGCATGCCGTCCTTGGCCGGGCTGTAGTTGGCGATGGCGCGCGTCTCGAAGCCGTACTGGGCCTTGATGGCCACCACGTTGTCGATCACCGACACCGGCTGCGCCGACGAGCCGGCCAGGTCGGTCGAGCGCAGCAGCAGGATGCCGTTTTGCACCGACCAGCTGTGCATGGCCAGCTTGGCGCCCGGCCCCAGGTTGAAGATGCGCGCCTGGCCCGGCCCGTAGTTGTTGCCCAGCCCGGCGGCGAGGTTGAAGCGGTAGGCCGCGCCCGGCGCGATGTTGAGCACCGGGCCGGCCGGCGCGCCGGCCAGCTGGGCCAGGGAACAATTGCCGCCGGCCGGCTCGGGCGCCACCACGATCACGTCGCCGTCGGCGAAGCCGAAGGCGGCGTTGGTGTCGCTGGTCAGCAGCGGACCGCCGACGTAGTTGGCCAGCAGCTTGACCGAGCCGACCGCGCTGCTCGAGCTGCCGGTGTAGAAGGTGATGCGGTCGGAGTTGGCGTTGTTCCATTCGATCACCACCGGCGCCAGCGGCGTGACGGCGGCGCCGCCCCGGGTGGCCGGCGCCAGCGTGAAGCCGGCCGTGTCGCTGAAGGTGGTGTCGCAGCCGGTGACCAGGTCGTCGTTCAGGCCCAGCCGGACTGGGCCGCGTCGGCGTTCAGCGAGAACAGCGCCAGCATGCCGTTCTGCATGGCGTCCGAGCCGCCCAGCGAGGTCGCCTTGTTCTGCTCGGCGCTGACGATCAGCCGGGTGGCGAACATCAGCGCCAGCAGGCCGACCACCACGCTGACCAGCAGTTCGACCAGCGAGAAGCCGGCGCGGCGGCCGCGCGGCGGGGGGGATGGGTGGCGGGCGTCCATGTCAGTTCGAGATGTAGGAGGTGATCTGGTGCTGGTTCTCCACCCCGCCGGCCTTGCGCGTCCAGCGGATGGTCGCGTCGACGCGGAAGCGGCGCAGCTCCGGCGTCACCGCCACGTCGATGCGCGCGCCGGGGATGTGGCCGCGCGTCTCGGCCACCCACGGCGCCAGCGTGGCGTTGGGCACGGCGCCCTCGGCGAGCGCGTAGTTGGGGATGTTGGCGACGTCGTTGCTCATCACGCCCAGCAGTTTCTCCACCGCCATGGTGGCCTCGGCGCGCATGCTGGCGTCCGACAGCGCCGAGTAGGCGCGCGCCTGCAGGCCGACCGTGCCGAGCAGGCCGATGCCGAGGATGACGATGGCCAGCATCGCCTCGAGCAGGGCGACGCCGCGCTGCGCGGCGCCGCCCAGGCGCCCGGCGCGGCGGCGGGCGGCGCCGCGCCCTTCCCCGCGCGTGGCGGCCGGGGTGGCGGCCGGGGTGGCGGCGTTCATGGCGGCGTTCATGGCGGACAGCCGCGCGAATCGCCCGGCGCCACGGTCGGATCGCATTTGCTCGCCATGCCGGCCAGGGTCACCACCAGCGCCACCGTCGGCACCTCGCCGGCCAATTGGCTGCTCGGCTCCAGCTGCAGCCGGGTCAGCCGCTGGGCGAAGGTGGTGTCGACCCAGCCCAGTTCGGTGTAGTAGATCTCCGAGCTGCCCTGCGGGGTCAGGGTGGGCACCAGGGTGTCCGCCTGCGGCAGCGCGTCGGCGCCGCGCAACACCGACTTGTAGCCGGCCGCGCCCTGTGGATCGTTGGGCGCCGGCGTGTCGGGCGTCGACCAGACGCCGCTGACCTGGCTGCACGGCGTGCCCGGCACCGGGAAGCACAGGTCGATCTGCCAGTCCATCTGGCCGTTGACGAGATTCGGCGACAGCACGATGCGGCTGCGCGCGTTGTGCGCCACCGCCTCGCGCCGGGCGCGGGCGAAGCCGTCGACATAGAACTCGCTGGCCGAGCGGGCCTTGCTGGCCAGCACCCACTTGCTCATGTTCGGCACGCCCAGCGCCAGCATGAAGGCGAACACCACCAGGGCGATCATCAGCTCGACCATGGTGAAACCGCCCTGCCCGGCGCCGGCCTCGGCCCAGCCGCCGGCGCGCTCTAGTTGGAACATGATCCACCCTTGTGGTCGACCCAGCAACTGGTGCTGGTGCCCCAGCCGGCCGGGCTGGCGGTGGTGGCGTGGCCGCCGTTCTGGTCGATGGTGTAGGCGAAGCCGGCCATGCGGCCGATGCCGGTGCCGGTCACCGTGTAGGCCGAGGCCGAGGCGCCGGACAGGGCGTAGGTGAAGTTGGCGCTGTTGGCCGGGAAGGTGACGGCGCCGTCGAAGCCGACGTAGCTGCGCGAGTTGGACCAGAACTGCTCGGCCGCCGGCTGCGCCGCGCCGAGCGCGGTGAACACCTCGCTGAGGCGGCCGCGCGTCACATAGTCGCTGTAGGCCGGCAGCGCCACCGCCATCAGCACGCCGACGATGGCCACCGAGATCATCACCTCGATCAGCGTAAAGCCTTGTTGCAGGCGTTTCATGGCGCTTCCTCCTGTGGCGGCGGCGCCGGGGGCGGGATGCCGCCGCGTTGCTCGCTGTCATGATAGTAGCCCCCCAAGCTTGCATTTCCCTGAGGAAATCCTGACGGAATGCTGACAGCCGCGCGGCGCGCCGGTTCGACCTTGCCGCGCGGCGGCGGGCGGCGGCGGCGGCGGGCGGCAACGGCGCGCCACCGGGACGGCCGTCCTGCTAATCTTGCGTTGTCGTACAGCCAGCCCGGCGGCGGCCCGCCCCGCCCTTCTCTCCCCCGCGACGTTGGAGGTCACCATGTCCAAGATCACCCCCTGCCTGTGGTTCGACGAGCAGGCCGAAGAAGCAGTCGAGTTTTACACCGGCATTTTCCCCAACTCCAAGGTGTTGGCCGTGTCGCGCTACGGCGAGGCCGGCCAGGAGGTCCACCGCAAGCAGCCCGGCTCGGTGATGACCATCGCCTTCGAACTCGACGGCCAACGCTTCACCGCCCTCAACGGCGGTCCGGTCTTCCGCTTCAACGAGGCCGTTTCCTTCCTGGTCGACTGCGCCGACCAGCGCGAGGTCGACTACTACTGGGAACAGCTGGGCGCGGGCGGCGACCAGGCGGCCCAGCAGTGCGGCTGGCTCAAGGACAAATACGGCGCCTCCTGGCAGGTGGTGCCCAAGGTCTTGATCGAGATGCTGGGCGACGGCGAGTCCGAGCGCGGCCAGCGGGTGATGGGCGCCATGATGGCCATGAGAAAGCTCGACATCGCCCAGCTGCGCCGCGCCTACGACGGCCCGCTCTAGCCCCGGCATCGGCTTGAAGTTCAGGCAAGATCATCGAGCATGTTCCCGGATCACTCCGCGCCGCCGGCGCGGCAGTGACTTTCATAGCGCTACCATGTTGTTTTACATCAATTAATTGCTACACAACCAACTTATTTATTGACCCCACGTTAAGCTCCCGCGATACTACTTGCCCTTGACGCAACGATCCACAAGATCGGGGCGGTGCCCGCGCGCGCCCGGCGTCTTCGCGACATGACTTCACCGGAGAAAAACACATGAATTTGGCCAACCTGAAAATCACCATGCGGCTCGGTCTGCTGGGAGGCTTTTTCTGCCTCGCCCTGCTGCTGGTCGGCCTCAACGGCTGGCGCGCGCTGAGCCAGGCCAACGGCCGCAGCGAGACGGGCATGCAACAGGCCGCCACGCTGACCGACGCCATCGACACGGCGCGCAGCGCCCAGGTCGAGTTCAAGGACCAGATCCAGGCGTGGAAGAACATCCTGGTGCGCGGCGGCAAGGCCGACGAGTACGAGAAGTATCTGAAGGAGTTCAAGCGGGCGGCCGACAAGACCCACGCCGAGCTGCTGCGCGTCAACGCGCTGCTGGCCAAGCTGAGCCTGGCCACGCCGCTGGTCGACGACGCCATCAAGATGCACGAGCAGCTGGCCGGCGTGTTCCTGCCCGCGCTGCAGCTGTACGACGCCGCCGATCCGGCCAGCGTGCAGCTGGTCGACGCCGAGGTGCGCGGCAGGGACCGCCCCACCGCCGCCAAGATCGACGAGACGGTGCGCTACATGGAAGAGCAGACCCGGCTGTTGATGGCCGCGCTGTCGGCGCAGAACCAGGCGGCGCACACCTCGGCCACGGTGCAGCTGCTGGTCGAGCTGCTGTTGACCGTGCTGCTGGGCGGCGCCATCGTGCTGTGGCTGGCGCGCGGCATCATCGGCCCGCTCAACGAGGCGGTGGCGATCGCCCAGGTGGTCGCCGACGGCGACCTGAGCAAGGACATCGCGGTGAATCGCAAGGACGAGATCGGCACCCTGCTGGCCGCCCTCAAGCACATGCACGACAGTTTGGCCGGCATCGTCGGCCAGGTGCGCGGCGGCACCGACGCGATCGCCCTGGCCTCGGCCGAGATCGCCCAGGGCAACCAGGACCTGTCGGCCCGCACCGAGGCCCAGGCCAGCGCGCTCGAGGAGACCGCCTCGTCGATGGAGCAGCTCACCGCCGCCGTGCGCCAGACCAGCGAGAACGCCAGCCAGGCCAGCGTGCTGGCCGGCGGCGCCTCGGCCGTGGCGCTGCGCGGCGGCGCCGACGTGGCCGAGGTGATCGCCACGATGGACTCGATCAACGAGGCCTCGAAGAAGATCGTCGACATCATCGCCGTGATCGACGGCATCGCCTTCCAAACCAACATCCTGGCGCTGAACGCCGCCGTCGAGGCGGCCCGCGCCGGCGAACAGGGACGCGGCTTCGCCGTCGTCGCCAGCGAGGTGCGCAACCTGGCGCAGCGCTCGGCGGCGGCGGCCAAGGAGATCAAGGAGCTGATCTCGCATTCGGTCGAGCGGGTCGAGGCCGGCGGCAAGCTGGTGGCGCGCGCCGGCGCGACGATGGACGAGGTGGTCAGCAGCGTGCAGCGGGTCACCGGCATCATCGGCGAGATCGCCGTCGCCAGCGGCGAGCAGAACGCCGGCATCTCCCAGGTCAACCAGGCCATCGCCGAGATGGACAACGCCACCCAGCAGAACGCCGCCCTGGTCGAACAGGCGGCCGCCGCCGCCGCCTCGATGCAGCAACAGGCCGCCGTGCTGCACGATTCGGTCAGCGTGTTCAAGATCCACGCCAACCACGCCGCGCCGGCCGGCGCCGCGCCGCGTGGCCACACGCAAGCCGCCGCAACGCGCCCGGCAAGCCGGCTGGCGGCGCCACGCCGCGCGCCGGCGAGCAGCGCCGGCGACGATTGGGAAACCTTCTAAATCGTTTCGCCTGGTTTGGCCACACTCGGCCACGCCGAACCTCGCCGAACCTCGCCGGGCCATGCCGAGCCGGCGCCGCCGCCTCGGCGGCTCAGGCCGGGAAGCGCACCGAGAACAAGGCGCCCCGGCCGCCGTGGCCGCTGTCGATGGCGATGCTGGCGCCGTGCGCCTGCGCGATGTCGCGCACGATGGCCAAGCCCAGGCCGCTGCCGCTGCTCTTCTCGTCGAGCCGCAGGAAGCGGCTGAACACCAGCTCGCGCTGGTCGGGCGCGATGCCGGGGCCGGAATCCTCCACCAACAGCACGCCGCCGGCGCCGTCCGGGCGGCAGCCCACCGTCACCGTGCCGTGCGGCGGCGTGTAGCGGATGGCGTTGTCGATCAGGTTGTCGACCAGGTCGCGCAACAAAAAACGGTCGCCGCGCACCTGCGTCGGCAGCAGCTCGAAGCCCAGGTCGATGTGTTTCAACGCGGCCTGGTCGACGAAATGCTGGATCGCCTCCTCCACCAGAGACTCCAACGCCAGCGGCTCGAGCCGCGTCTTGGCGAAGCGGCTCGGCTCGGCGCGCGCCAGCGCCAGCAGCTGCTTGGTCTGGCGTATCATGCGCTCGGTCGACGACAGCATCAGGCGGATCGACTGGGCCGTGTCCGGCTCGTCGTGGCGCTGCGCCAGCCACTCCAACTGGGTGCGCAAACCGGCCAGCGGCGTGCGCAGCTGGTGCGCCACGTTGGCCAGGAAGTCGTGCTGCGCCTGGGCGCCGGCGCCGACCTTGTCGAGCAGGCCGTTGAGGGCGGCCACCACCGGTTCCAACTCGTGCGGCACGGCGGCCTGGGTTATCGGCGCCAGGTCGTCGCCGCCGCGCGCGTTCAAGTCGGCGCCCATGCGTTTCAGCGGCAGCAGGCCGTTGGTGACGGAGAACCAAACCAGGCCGACCGAGGCCAGCGTCAGCAAGGCCTCCAACAACACCAGCGCGCGCACGATGGCCTGGCGCACCTGCAGCCGCTTGCGCAGCGTCTTGGCCACGCCGATGCCGGCGCCGGCGCCGTCGCGCTCCACGCGCTGCACCAGCAGGCGCACCGGTTCGCCGCGCATCATGCCGTCGTAGGCCTGCGCCGCGCGCGCCGGCGCGCCTGCAGGTCCGGCGGCTGGTGCCGTGGTGGTGGCGGCGGCGGCGGCGGCGGGTGTGGCGCCGGCCGGTGCGCTGGCGGCGAATGGCGGGAAGTCGGCGTCGCCGGCGATCACGCCGCCGCTGCCGTCGCGCACGACGAAGTAGACGGCGTCGGCGGCGTCGTTGCGCAGCACCTGCTCGGCCTGGCGCGGCAAGTCGATCTGCCAACCGGCGCCCTGCCGGCCCAGCCGCGCCGCCAACGCGCCGGCGGCGTCGGCCAGGCTTTCGTCGAAGGCCAGCTGGGCCGGCATCCAGGCCAACAGATAGGTCAGCGCGCCGCCGGCCAGGTTGATCAGCAGGATGGGCCCGATCAGGCGTTTGAGCAGGCGCAGCCGGATGCTAGGCATGGTCGGCGTTTTGTTCGAGCATGTAGCCGAAGCCGCGTATGGTGCGGATGCTGACGCCGGCGTCGGCGATCTTCAGGCGCACCCGCGAAATGTAGACTTCGACGGCGTTGAGCGTCAGGTCGTCGCCCCAGGGCAGGATGGCGTCGATGATCTGCTGCTTGGAGACCACCCGCGCGGCGTGTTGCAGCAGGTACTCCAGCACCGCCCACTCGCGCGCCGACAGTTCGATGACACGCTCGCCGACCCGGGCCCGTTTGGCCGCGGTGTCCAGCGTCAATGCGCCCAGCGCCAGCAAGCTGGGCTTGGGGCCGTGGCGGCGTGCCAGCGCGCGTATCCGCGCCACCAGCTCGGCCGTGGCGAAGGGTTTGACCAGGTAGTCGTCGGCGCCCAGTTCGGCCCGCACGCGGTCCTCGATGGCGTCGCGCGCCGTCAGCAGCAGGATGGGGATGGCGCTGGCGCGCGCGCGCAGGCGGCGCACCACCTCGAAGCCGTCGATGCCGGGCAGGCCGATGTCGAGCACCAGCACCTCGGCGGCGGCGCCGCGCTGCAACAGGGCGTCGGCCTGGCTGCCGTTGCCGACCACCTCGACCAGCATGCCGTGGCCGCCCAGCACGCGGGCCAGGCCGTCGGCCAGCACGGCGTCGTCCTCCACCACCAGTACATGCATGCTCGATTCCCTTGCTAACAGGCCGGGCCACGCCAGGCCGGGCCGCGTCAACCCGGGCCAAGTAAGGCCGGGCCGCGTACGACTGGGCCGCGCGCGGCCACGGCGGCCCCGCAGCGCTCCATTATGCGGCAGGTCGCGCCGCGTCCAATAGCCGCGCGCCAGGGTCAAGTATTGCACCGTAGAAAATCCAAGGCAAGCGGAAACGGGCGGCGCGCAGTGGCGATCATCATGCAAGTAGGACTAGGCTTACAAAACACCCTGTTGAGAGCCTACATGAGTGCGACTACTCGTCTTATGTTCGCCAGCGACATAGATCGTTAAAGTGACAACAACACGACACGCTAAGTGAGGCGAGAACAGAAGCCCACCCGAACCCTGCGTCCGGTCCGCGTCGTCACCCCGTATTCAAAGTCTGTGAGGAATAAAATGAACAATACTCAACTGAGCGCCAAAACCAAGCAGTCGCTGTCGAAGACCATGCCTGTTGGTTCCCGCGAATACAAAGTTGCGTCCCGGCCGGTTGTCAGCTACAGCGGCGCCCAGCAGAACGAATTGCTGGCGGCCCTGCCGCGCGCAGCGCTGGAGTCCTTGTTCGAACACCTGGAACTGGTCGCCCTGCCCTTCGGCAAGGAGCTGTTCGAGTTCGGCGACAAGCTGGAGAACGTCTACTTCCCCACCACCGCCATCGTCTCGCTGCTGTACGTGATGGAGGACGGCGCCACCACCGAGATCGCCGTGGTCGGCCACGAGGGTGTGGTCGGCGTGTCGCTGTTCGCCGGCGAGCGCGCCATGTGCAGCGCCGTGGTGCAGAGCGCCGGCTACGGCTACCGCCTGAAGGCCCAGCATCTGCGCGACGCCTTCAACCAGGGCGGCGCCCTGCCCCAGTTGCTGATGCGCTACAACACGGCGCTGTTCGCCCAGATGGCGCAGAACGCCGTCGGCGGCCGCCACAGCTCGATCGAACAAAAACTGTGCCGCTGGCTGCTCGACCGCCTCGACCGCTCGCCGTCGAACGAGCTGAAGGTGACCCAGGAGATGATCTCCATCATGCTCGGCGTGCGCCGCGAAAGCATCACCGCCGCCGCCGGCAAACTGCAGGACGACGGCCTGATCACCTACCGTCGCGGCAACATCACGGTGTTGGACCGCCAAGGTCTGGAGCTGTATGCGGGAGAGTGCTACAAGGTGGCGAAGACGGAATATGACCGTCTGCTAGTGGATGTGGCACGCTGTTAAGATCCTGGCGCGGTCCGTCCACCACGGTGACCAGCGGGCCGCGCAAGGGAATATGCACCTCGATGCAAGTGCCGGTTTCGTTGCGGCCACGGCGTATCGTCATGCTGCCGCCCAGCAGCAAGGCGCGCTCGCGCATGCCCAGCAGGCCGTGCGACATCGGCTTGACGATGGTGTTGGAGGCGATGCCGACGCCGTCGTCGATCACCCGCAGCACCAGCCCCTCGGCGCTGCGGCACAGGCTGACGGTGACCTTGCTAGCCTTGGCGTATTTGCGGATGTTGGTCAGCGATTCCTGGACGATGCGGAACAGCGCGATCGACAGGTCGCCCGAGCGGCCCGCCTCGTTTTCGACTTCGGCGGCGATGTCGGTGTCGCAACGCACCTCGGCCAGCCGGCTGAACTCGTCGCAATAGCTTTCGATGGCGGCGCACAGGCCGAGGTTGTCGAGCAGGCTGGGGCGCAGGTTCTCGACGATGCGCCGCTTCATCTCCACCGTTTCGACCAGCGTGGCGCGGGCGCGCTTGAGTTGCACCGCCAGCTCGGGCTCGATCTTCTGCAGGCGCTGGGTGACGGCGGCGATGTCCATGCTGATCGAGGTCAAATTGGCGCCCATTTCGTCGTGCAGTTCGCGCGACAGGCGCACCTTCTCCTCCTCGCTGATGCTGATCAAATGGCGCGACAGCACCGATAACTGCTCGGTGCGCTGCGCCACGGTCGACTCCAGGTTCTCGTTGGCGCTTTGCAGCGCGTGCTCGACCGCCGCGCGGTTCTGGAAACTGCGCCGCACCAGCTGGTAGAACATGATCAACACCATGATGGCGATGGCGTTGATGCCCATGCCCAACATCACGGCTTTTTGATACTCGTAATAGAAGGCGGCGCTGCGCGCGGCCAGGGTTTCGTTCTGCTCCTGCACCATGATCACCACCAGCAGGCGGATCTCGTCCATGCTGGAGCGGCCGTCGCTGAGCGTGGCGATCTTGACGATCTCGCTCAGGCCGCCCTCGCGGTAGACGTCCAGCCCCTGCCCCATGATCGTCAGCTTGCGCCGCACCAGGGTGTGCAGCTGGGCCAGGTTCTTCAGTTGCGACGGGCTGTCGGCCAGCAGGCGTTCGAGTTCCTTGAACTCGGCCTCGGTGGCGGCGACGGCCGTCCTGGTCGGCCCCAGATAGGAATCCTTGCCGGAGATGAAGTAGCCGCGCATGCTGCTTTCGGCGTCGAGCACCAGCACGTTCAGGTATTGCAGGCGGTCGGCCACGCGCGAGCTTTGGCTCAGCAGGAAGTTGGCGCCCTTCAGCGATTGCAGATTGTGGAACAGACTGAGGCCGTTGACGATCAGGATCAAGGCGCAGGTGATACACAAGACGGTCTTGTACAGGGGGAGACGGTGCTGGGGCGCCTGTTCGACGGTGAAATACATCCGGAATACATCCTTGGCTAGAGTGGGCGGCCTGCTGAGAGAGGCCGCGCCGGCCAATTATAGACCGTAAGACAAACTGCTGCGCCGCAGCAGCCCTACCGTGCGCGCCCCGCCATGCGTTTTTGGGGGGGCTTGCCCCGGCAACAACCTTCTCGCTTGGCGGCGGACTTGTCCCAGCAGAATTCGACGACATGGCGGAACCCGAGGCCATTTTTGGCTTGACGCTCTTCGAGATAGCTTGCTGGCTTTTTTTCGCATCAGCCTCGAGTGCCGCCAGGCCCGCCGAATCCAAGGCCGTGAGATCGGCACTGGCATTTTCGCGCACGACGCCACCGTGCCGAAGCTCAATATACTGTTTAAACTCCTCGCGCGACACTGGCACCGTATTTTTTAGCAGGACTTGCAAAAGATTTCTTTTCACAATTCAATCTCCTTCGCCAACATGTATTGCTTGAGCACTCGCCAACTAGCCGAGGCGTCGGCGAGTCTGAAAGACAAGTCGACCGATTCTCCACATTGAAACCATTCTTGCCTCCCCTCAAAACTCAACATCAGATCGCTGACAAGCACGCATCCTTGGAATTTCTCGGCCAAGCGGGGCCGTACCTGCTCAGGAATTTTCCCGTCAAACCCCATCGTGGCCCACACATAGTAGCCGCGCATCGGATCGTCCGCCAGTTGCGCGGATGCATGATTCCCCACAGCGGAGACCTCCACGCTGACAATTGGAAGCCCGCTTGCCAGCCTCTTGGCGGCGAATATTTCCTTGATGACGCAACGGGGCCCTATACCCCGCTGCGAGAACTCGCTCTTTAGAACTAACCCAGCGTTCAGTAAATAGAACTCATACTCGCCGCTTTGATTTTGAACCAAATACCGGAACATGTCTTCCGCGAAGATCGGGTTGGCGACACGAAACTCAATTCCCTTGCCGCCAGTCGAGAGCAACACCGTGCTGTTCTTCGGTGCACCGGTCAACTCAACGACTTCACGACGCGTCAAGAATCCCACCTGGTACTCAGGTGCGATGTGAACCGTCACGGTCTCAGCATCGAACCACTCGCGATAGACTTTATCCAAGTCGCTACCCTCCCGAGCACGCAGTTTCCCATCGCTCGTGCCGAAATGGAATAAGCTACTTAGGGAGGCGTTCGCTTAGACTATAACCCGTTACGCTGGGTCGACCGGCGCGGGTCCGGCGCGACACTGTCGCGCCGGCTTGCTAAAGATCAGAGGATATACACGTCTCATGGCCACGCCGGACGCGGGCTCAGATGCTGGCGCCGAGCCTTGGACAAGAAAATCTAGTCGAGCAGGTTGTTCTTCATGGCGTAATAGGTCAGGTCGCTGTTCGACTGCAGGCCCATCTTCTCCATCACGCGGGTGCGGTAGGTGCTGACCGTCTTGATGCTCAGCGACAGGGCGACGCCGATGTCGGACACGGTGGCGCCGCGCGCCAGGCGCAGGAAGACCTGGAACTCGCGGTCCGACAGCTCGGTGTGCAGCGCCGTGTTGGGGTCGCGGTCGAAGCTCTGCGCCAGCAACTCGCCCACCGTCGAGCTGACGTAGCGGCGGCCCTGGTAGATGGTGCGCACGGCGGTGATCAGCTCGTCGGCCTCGCACTCCTTGTTCAGGTAGCCGTTGGCGCCCATCTTGAACAGGTTCAAGGCGTACTGCTGGGCCGGATAGCCGGACAGGATCAGCACCGGCAGGTCCGGCTGGCCCTGGCGGATGGTGCGCAGGGTGTCGATGCCGCTCTGGTCGGGCATGGCGATGTCGAGCAGCAGCACGTCGCAGATCTCGCGACGGGCGATGTCGAGCGCCTCCCGCCCCGTGCCGGCCTCGGCCACCACGTCGAAGTCGCCCTCGGCGGAGAAGATCTGTTTGAATCCGGCTCGGACTATCTGGTGGTCGTCACATATAGCAACGCGTATCATCGTTTTCCCTCGTATTTTCCTGGCATGGGAAAGCAGACCGGGACTTCACGCCGTCCTGCATCAGCGTATGCATTTTTGAATAACAAATTATCAACATTCGTATTATAACAGCGGATATTTCTCAATCCACCCGCCCCGACGGACGAAAAAAAAGGCGCCCAGCGCGCCTTCCATGGCACCGCCGCCGCTACTTGAGCAGGCTGAGTATCGCCAGCAGTTCGCTGCGGATCAGCTCGCGGTCGAGCGGCGGCAAGGCCGGCTCGGCCTGCAGTGCCGCGCCGTCCGCGCCAGCCGCCCCATCATACTCCGCTTGCGCCGGATCGTACGCACGACTGTCGAGTTTATTCCGCGCCCCGCTGATGGTGAAACCCTGCTCGTACAGCAGCTCGCGGATGCGGCGGATCAGCAGCACCTCGTGGTGCTGGTAGTAGCGCCGGTTGCCGCGCCGCTTGACCGGCTTGAGCTGGGTGAACTCCTGCTCCCAGTAACGCAGCACATGCGGCTTCACGCCGCACAACTCGCTCACCTCCCCGATCGTGAAATAGCGCTTGGCCGGTATCGGCGGCAGTACGACGAGTTCGGTTTTACCGATGCGATCATTCATCACGGGTCATGTCCCAGTCAGGCTCAGGCTGCGCGTGCCAGCGGATTGGTCTCTTCGACCATGCCCTTCAACTTCTGGCTGGCGTGGAAGGTCACCACGCGGCGCGCCGTGATGGGGATCTCCTCGCCGGTTTTGGGGTTGCGGCCGGGCCGCTGCGGCTTGTCGCGCAGCTGGAAGTTGCCGAAGCCGGACAGCTTGACCGCCTCGCCGCGCTCGAGCGCGTTGCGGATCTCGTCGAAGAAGGTCTCGACCATGTCCTTCGCCTCGCGCTTGTTCAAGCCGACCTGTTCGAACAACAGCTCGGCCAGCTCGGCCTTGGTGAGCGTCGGCAAATCTTTTTCCGCTTCCTGGCGTACCTTGGCCACCAACATGGCGCGATGCAAATCGGCGGCCAGGGCGGATTGGAGTACGGCGGAATCAACGTCGTTGTTATTAATTTTCCTGCCCTGCCTTCTCTAAGAACGAGCGAGTCCGGCCGCGCCGGACTCCCGTGTGTTGCCTAAGTTGCCCCCTGCGAACGCCGGGGCGTTGCTCAGGAGCGCAGTTTGGCGCCGTCGATCTGCTTGGTCGCGTCGGCCAAAGCGGCCATCACGAGGTCGACGACATCGTCCTGCAAGGTGTTTTGAGTATCTTGCAAGCTAAAGCGGAAAGCAAGTGATTTCTCGTCCGCCTCCAAGCCTTTGCCCCGATATTCATCAAACAAAACAATGGCTTGCACAATCTTGCCTTGCGGATTCGATTGCACTGCGGCATGGAACACGTCCAGCAAGGCCTGCGCCGGCACGCTCTGCTTGAGCACCACCGCCATGTCGCGGGTGGCGCCGGGGAACTTGGAGATCTCCTCGTATTTTGGCACGATTCGTTGCTGCGTGGCAATGGCATCGACCTCGAACACGACCGGCGCCAGCGGCAGGTCGTATTTCTGCTGCCAGCGCGGGTGCAGCTCGCCGATGAAGCCGATGGCCTTGCCGTCGAGCTCGACGCTGGCCGAGCGGCCCGGGTGCAGCGCCGGGTGCGCGGTCTTGACGAAGCGCAGCTGGCGCGGCGCGAACAGCGCCTCCAGGTCGGCCTTCAGGTCGAAGAAGTCGACGTTGCGCGCGGCCTGGCCCCATTGCTCGTCGGCCACGCCGCCGTAGGCCATCGCGGCGACGCGCTTGGGCTGGTGGTAGCCGGCCACGCTCAGCGGGCCGTCCGGCACGCTCGCGTCGCGCTGGTAGATGGCGCCGATCTCGAACACGCGGACGCGGTTGGTCTTGCGGTTCAGGTTGTAGCGCACATTGGCCAGCAGGCTGCCGACCAGGGTCGAACGCATCACGCCCATCTGGCTGGCGATCGGGTTCTGCAGCTTGATCGGGCTGGCGTTGTCGGCGAAGTCCTGTTCCCAGGCGGCCTCGACGAAGCTCATGTTGACCACTTCCTGGAAGCCCAGGTCGGCCAGCTGGTGGCGCACGGCGAACAGCGAACGGGTGTTTTCCGGCGCGATGATCATGCTGTTGGCGGCCACCGGGGCCACCGTCGGGATGTTCTCGAAGCCGTAGACGCGGGCCACCTCCTCGATCAGGTCTTCCTCGATCTCGATGTCGAAGCGGTAGCTCGGCGCGGTCACCGAGAACACGCCGTCCTCCAGCGTGAACGGCAGCGCCAGGCGGGTGAAGATGTCGGCGATGACGGCGTCGCTCAGCACCACGCCGATGACCTTTTGGGCGCGCGCGGTGCGCAGCTTGACCGGCGCGCGCTGCGGCAGGTTGACGACGTGGTCGTCGACCGGGCCGACCTGGGTCTGCGGCGTGCCGCAGATCTCGATGATCAGCGCGGTGATGCGTTCGATGTGCTCGACCGTGGTGGCGTAGTCGACGCCGCGCTCGAAGCGGTGCGCCGCGTCGGTCGAGAAGTTGAAACGGCGGGCGCGGCCCTGGATGGCGCTGGGCCACCAGAACGCGGCTTCCAGGTAGATGCTGTCGGTATCGAGCGAGACGGCGGTGGAATCGCCACCCATGATGCCGGCCAGCGACTCGATTTCCTTGTCGTCGGAGATCACGCCGACCCAGTCGTCGACGGCGACGGTGTTGCCGTTCAGCAGCTTCAGCGATTCGCCGGCCTTGCCCCAACGTACGTTCAGGCCGCCGTGGATCTTCGCCAGGTCGAACACGTGGCTGGGACGGCCCAGCTCGAGCATGACGTAGTTGGAGATGTCGACCAGGGCCGACAGCGGACGCTGGCCGCTGCGCTCGAGGCGCTGCTTCATCCAGTCCGGCGTGGCCGCGCGGGCGTTCAGGTTGCGGATGACGCGGCCGGAGAAGCGGCCGCACAGGTCGGGCGCCGACACCTTGACCGGCAGCACCTCGGCGCTGTTGACGGCCACGGTGCGGTACTGCGGCTGCTGCAGCGGGGTGCCGGTCAGCGCCGACACTTCGCGCGCCACGCCCAGCACGGACAGGCAGTCGGCCTTGTTCGGCGTCAGCTTGATGGTGAATTTGAGGTCGTTGAGGGCGTAGTAGTCGCGGAAGTTCTGGCCGACGGGGGCGTCGTCCGGCAGTTCCAGCAGGCCGGCGTTCTCTTCCGACAGCTTGAGCTCGCGCGCCGAGCACAGCATGCCCTGCGACTCGACGCCGCGCAGCTGGCCGACCTTGATCTCGAACGGCTTGCCGTCGGCGCCGGGCGGCAGGATGGCGCCGGCCATGGCGCAGACCACCCTCAGGCCCGGGCGCACGTTGGGCGCGCCGCAGACGATGTTGAGCAGGGTGCCGGTGCCGACGTCGACCTGGCACACGTTCAGGCGGTCGGCGTTGGGATGCTTGTTCATCTCGCGCACCAGGCCGACGACGACGTTGGAAAATGGCGGCGCGACCGCTTCGACCTCTTCGACCTCGAGGCCGGACATCGTCAGCAGGTGGGCCAGCTCGTCCGAAGTCATCTTCGGATCGACCATGGTACGGAGCCAGTTTTCGGAAAATTGCATAATCAAGCCTTCAAAGATTGTCCAAGGCGGGAGCGCGTGGCGCTCGACCGCGATTGTAGAAACGGGGTAAACCGTTTTTTAGTTGAACTGCTTCAGGAAGCGCAGGTCGCCCTCGTAGAACAGGCGCAGGTCGCTGATGCCGTAGCGCAGCATGGTCAGCCGCTCGAGGCCGGAGCCGAAGGCGAAACCGATGAAGCGCTCGGGGTCGAGGCCGAAGTTGCGCACCACGTTAGGGTGCACCTGGCCGGAGCCGGACACTTCCAGCCAGCGCCCCTTGAGCGGACCGGAGCCGAAGGCGATGTCGATCTCGGCCGACGGTTCGGTGAACGGGAAGTAGGACGGGCGGAAGCGCACCTGCAGGTCGTCGGTCTCGAAGAAGGCCTTGACGAAGTTCAGGTAGACGCCCTTCAGGTCGGCGAAGCTGATGTCCTCGGCGATCCACAGGCCCTCGACCTGGTGGAACATCGGCGAGTGGGTGGCGTCGCTGTCGACGCGGTAGGTGCGGCCGGGCGCGATCACCTTGATCGGCGGCGTGTGGCTGCGCGCGTAGCGCACCTGCATCGGGCTGGTGTGGGTGCGCAGCAGCAGCGGCTTGCCTTCGCTGTCGTTGCCCTCGATGTAGAAGGTGTCCTGCATCGAACGGGCGGGATGGTTTTCCGGGCTGTTGAGCGCCGTGAAGTTGGTCCAGTCGTTCTCGATTTCGGGGCCGTCGGCCACGTCGAAACCGATCGAGCGGAAGATCTCTTCGACCCGCTCCCAGGTGCGCATCACCGGGTGCAGTCCGCCGCCGGCGCGGCCGCGGCCTGGCAGCGAGACGTCGATCGCCTCGGCGTTCAAACGGGTTTGCATCTGGGCGTCGGCCAGCGCGTCGCGCCGGGCCGTCAACGCCGCTTCGATCCGCCCTTTGGCGGCATTGATCAGGGCGCCCTGCGCCTTGCGCTGTTCCGGGTCGAGCTTGCCCAGACCCTTCATCAATTCGGTGATCTGGCCGGTCTTGCCCAGGTATTTGGCTTTGGCGTTTTCCAGTGCGGCGGCGTCATCTTGCGCGGCCATGAAGTCCTGCACTGCGGAGGCGACGAGTTGTTCCAGGGAGTCCATGCGTTTTTGTTTTCCTCAATCAAAAACGGGGCACAGGTATACACCTCTGCCCCGTTCTTTTAGTCACCACCCGAAGGCGGCGCTGACAAAATCAATGCTTACGCAGCGATTTTTGCTTTCACAGCGTTGACAATCGCAGCGAACGCTGGCTTGTCCATCACTGCCATATCGGCCAGGACTTTACGGTCCAGTTCGATCGAAGCTTTTTTCAGACCGTTCATGAACACGCTGTACGTCACGCCATGCTCACGGGAAGCGGCGTTGATACGAGCGATCCACAGGCGGCGGAAGACGCGCTTCTTGTTACGACGGTCGCGGTAAGCGTATTGGCCAGCGCGCATGACTGCTTGCTTGGCAACACGGTATACCTTGCTGCGACGACCGCGGTAACCCTTGGCCATGTTTAAGATTTTTTTATGACGGGCACGAGCTGTAACCCCACGTTTTACTCTAGGCATAGTAACTCCTTAAATTGAGTGTGAGATTAAGCGGTTGGCATCATGCGCATGACGGATTTCACGTCAGCCGCATCAACGTTCGTGATACCGCGCAGGTGGCGCTTCGACTTGGTGGTCTTCTTGGTCAGAATGTGGCGCTTGAAAGCGTGACCACTCTTAACAGTACCACCCGGACGCACGCGAAAACGTTTTTTCGCGGAGCTTTTGGTTTTCATTTTAGGCATAGCAATCTGTCCTTTTACGGACAGCTCCATTTATAACAGGATTGCAGGTGGCAACACGACGTCGCGCTTAGATGCCTGCTTTCACATGTTTTGCAGCGGATGCGAGTCCGCCACAGTGCAACAGCCGGCCATTATAGACCAACTGCCGCAATTCTGCACTGGAAAAGCGGCGGGCGCCAAGATCGGCGCCCAGCCCGACAGTTCACAGCTGGTACGGCTTACTTTTTCTTCTTGGGAGACAGGACCATGATCATCTGGCGGCCTTCCATCTTCGGGAACTGCTCGACCTGGCCGTACGGCTCCAGGTCGGCCTTCAGACGTTCCAGCATGCGGAAACCAATATCCTGGTGCGCCATCTCACGGCCGCGGAAACGCAGCGTGATTTTGGTTTTGTCGCCTTCATCGAGGAACTTGATGAGGTTACGCAGCTTGATATTGTAGTCGCCGTCATCGGTGCCCGGACGGAATTTGACTTCCTTCACGGCGATGATCTTCTGCTTCAATTTCGCTTCGTGAGCCTTCTTCTGCTCCGAATACTTGAATTTGCCGTAGTCCATCAAACGGCAAACCGGTGGCTGCGCGGTAGGCGCGATTTCCACCAGGTCGACGTTTGCCTCTTCCGCCAGGCGGAAGGCTTCGGCCAAAGTCACGATACCGAGAGCCTCGTTATCGACCCCACTTAAACGCATTTCAGGGGCAGTGATTTCGCCATTGATGCGATGCGACTTGTCAGTAGCTATGGTGTTTCCTTTAAAAATCTGATTGATCGGCCATGCTGCGAGTCACCTCGTCAGGCTTTGTTTGCGACGTCTTGTTGGAGTCGTTCCAC
This sequence comes from Rugamonas sp. DEMB1, assembly GCF_029834475.1. Taxonomy (GTDB): domain Bacteria; phylum Pseudomonadota; class Gammaproteobacteria; order Burkholderiales; family Burkholderiaceae_D; genus Rugamonas; species Rugamonas rubra. Next base: position 3,670,597 of record NZ_CP122407.1, read on the forward strand.
CAGGGCCTCGATGGACATTACGCCCAGATCGACATTGCCCCGTGCCCGCACGGCCACGGTGTTGGCATCCCGTTCTTTGTCGCCCACCACCAAAATGTAGGGCAGTTTTTGTACGGAATGTTCGCGTATTTTATACGTTATCTTCTCGTTGCGCAAATCGGTCTGCACGCGGAACCCGCATTGGCGCAGCTTTTGCGCCACTTTCTGCACATATTCCGCCTGCGCGTCGGAGATGTTCAACACCGAGATCTGGATCGGCGCCAACCACATCGGCAAGGCGCCGGCGTGGTTCTCGATCAGGATGCCGATGAAGCGCTCGAGCGAGCCGACGATGGCGCGGTGCAGCATGACCGGCACCTTGCGGCTGTTGTCGATCGCCACATACTCGGCGCCCAGCCGGCCCGGCATCGAGAAGTCGACCTGCATCGTGCCGACCTGCCATGGGCGGCCCAGCGAATCCTTCAGGTGGTACTCGATCTTGGGGCCGTAGAAGGCGCCCTCGCCCGGCAGCTCGGTCCAGCTGACGCCGCAGGCGCGCAGCGCCGAGCGCAGCGATTCCTCGGCCATGTCCCACACCTCGTCGGAGCCGATGCGGTTGTCCGGGCGCAGCGCCAGCTTGACGTCGATGTTCTCGAAGCCGAAATCGTCGTACACCTCCATCGCCTGGGCATGGAAGGCGGTCACCTCGGACTCGACCTGCTCTTCGGTGCAGAAGATGTGGCCGTCGTCCTGGGTGAAGCCGCGCACGCGCATGATGCCGTGCAGCGCGCCGGACGGCTCGTTGCGGTGGCACTGGCCGAATTCGCCGAAGCGCAGCGGCAGGTCGCGGTAGCTCTTCATGCCGGAGTTGTAGATCTGCACGTGGCCCGGACAGTTCATCGGCTTCAGCGCGTAGGAGCGGTTCTCCGACTCGGTGGAGAACATGTTCTCGCGGTAGTTCTCCCAGTGGCCGGTCTTCTCCCACAGCGTGCGGTCGAGGATCTGCGGCGCCTTCACCTCCTGGTAGCCGTTGACCTGGTATTTATTGCGCATGTATTGCTCGACGGCTTGCCAGATGGCCCAGCCCTTCGGATGCCAGAACACCAGGCCCGGCGCCTCGTCCTGGAAGTGGAAGAAGTCGAGTTGCTTGCCCAGCTTGCGGTGGTCGCGCTTTTCCGCCTCTTCCAGCACGTGCAGGTATTGCTCCTGGTCTTCCTTCTTGGCCCAGGCGGTGCCGTAGACGCGCTGCAGCATCTCGTTCTTGTTGTCGCCGCGCCAGTAGGCGCCGGCCAGCTTCATCAGCTTGAACACTTTCAGCTTGCCGGTCGAGGGCACGTGGGGGCCACGGCACAGGTCGGTGAAATTGCCTTCGCTGTACAGCGAGACGTCCTGGTCGGCCGGGATCGATTCGATGATCTCGGCCTTGTAGGCTTCGCCGATCGACTTGAAGTAGGCGACGGCCTCGTCGCGCGGCAAGACCTTGCGAGTGACCTGCTCGTCCTTCTTGGCCAGCTCGGTCATTTTCTTTTCGATCAGCACCAGGTCGTCCGGCGTGAACGGGCGCTTGTACGAGAAGTCGTAGTAGAAACCGTTTTCGATCACCGGGCCGATGGTCACCTGCGCCTCGGGGAACAATTCCTTGACGGCGTGGGCCAGCAAGTGGGCGGTCGAGTGGCGGATCACTTCCAGGCCGTCGGCGTCCTTGTCGGTGATGATGGCCAGATCGGAATCTTTTTCGATCAGGAAGGAGGTATCCACCAACTTGCCGTCGACCTTGCCGGCCAAGGCGGCCTTGGCCAGGCCGGTGCCGATGCTGGCCGCCACTTGCGCAACGGTGACGGGGCCGTCGAACTCACGGGCTGAACCATCTGGAAGGCGGACTGAAAGCATAGTGATCTCCATAGTGGCGCGGACGCCGGGTAATTGGTACAAAAAAATTAACAACGAAAATGCGGACGAAAAAAAACGCGGGCTAGCCGCGTTTTCTCACTTTTTGACAAGCAAAGGAAATCCGATCGACTAGCGTCACTCCCAAATCTTGGTAGTAGTTCGCGGTGTCATAACCGGTTTTGCCTTTCTCGCTCTTACATATATTCTGGTGGGCGGTGAGGAATTCGAATCCCCGACCCCTTGGATGTCGACCAAGTATTCTAACCAGCTGAACTAACCGCCCTCGGCCTGCACATTTGACTGCACCTGCGTTTTTTACTGCTCTTGCTCTGTTACCGTACCGCGAATTCTGGTGGGCGGTGAGGAATTCGAATCCCCGACCCCTTGGATGTCGACCAAGTATTCTAACCAGCTGAACTAACCGCCCCGTGCCGCGCATTGTACCGCGCCTGCCTTGTTTCTACTACCCCTGCAACTACTGTATTTCATGTTCTGGTGGGCGGTGAGGAATTCGAATCCCCGACCCCTTGGATGTCGACCAAGTATTCTAACCAGCTGAACTAACCGCCCGAAGCCCAAGATTATAGAGAGCCGAACGGACAATTACAAGGGCTTTCATAGGAAACATTGATGAAAAGCATTGCGCGTGCAAAACACCGCAACAAACCCTGCGCCGAGGGGGGGGAGGTGTCTGGAGCGCTAGGACCACCCAGATGCGCAAAGCCAGGGTCAGACCCTCAGGGTCTGACCCTAGATTTTCGCCGCTGGTTTTTGCCCAACTTAACGGCATGGACGCGCCCGGGACGGCACCATCCCTTACACTAGACACAACGCCACTCGACGCCATCCAACCATGTCCGCCAAATCCACCACGCCCTCCTCCACCCATCTGCACGCCCACCTGGACGGCGACGCCAAGCACGCCCACTACGTCGAGCGGCGCAGCCAGAAGGTGCTGGGCTGGGCGCTGCTGTTGACGCTCGGTTTCGCCGTGGTCGAGGTGGCGGCCGGCTTCCTGTCGAATTCACTGGCGTTGATCTCCGACGCCGGCCACATGGTGACCGACGCCGCCGCGCTCGGCCTGGCCCTGCTGGCGCAGTTGATCGCCAAGCGGCCGCCGTCGGCGCGCCACTCCTTCGGCTTCGGCCGCGCCGAGGCGCTGGCCGCCTTCGTCAACGGCATGGCGATGCTGGCGGTGGTGGCCTGGATCGTTGTCGAGGCGGTGCAACGCTTCAGCCATCCGCCTTCGGTGCAAGGCGGCACGGTATTCGTGGTGGCGGCGATCGGCCTGGCGATCAATGTGGCGGTGGCCTGGGTGCTGTCGCACGACAAAGACAGCATGAACACCCGCGCCGCGCTGGTACACGTGATGGGCGACCTGCTCGGCTCCGTCGCGGCGCTGCTGGCCGGCGGCGTGATCTATCTGACGGGGTGGATGCAGATCGATCCGCTGTTGTCGCTGCTCGTCTCGCTGCTGATCTTGAAGTCGACGGTCGGCGTGCTGCGCGAGTCCTACCACTTCCTGATGGAGGGCGTGCCGCAGCAGATCGATTATTTGCAGGTGGGCGCCGACCTGGAACAGGTGGCCGGGGTGTTGTCGGTGCACGATCTGCACGTGTGGGATATGTCGCCGGGCCAGCCGGCCTTGATCGGCCATATCGAGATCGCCGAGCTGCAGCAATGGCCGCAGGTGCTGGCCGCCGTCAAGGCGATGCTGCTGGCGCGCCACGGCATCGACCATGTGACCCTGCAGGCGGAAGTGGCGGGCATGCAGCATCGGCCGCACGCCCACCATTGAGATACTTCACACGCAGCGGCGCTAGGCGCGCCGCGCCTCCATCACGCCGCTCACCTCGGTGATGGCCATCAGCGCTTTTTGCAGCTGCGCCGTGGCGCCGATCTCCGCCGTGAAGGTCATGCGCGCCTGTCCCTTGGCGCTCTGCGTGTTGACGCCGATGACGTTGATCTTCTCGCGCGAGAAGATCTCCGAGATGTCGCGCAGCAGGCCCTGGCGGTCGCCCGCCAGGATGAAGATGTCGACCGGGTAGACCGTGTCCGACTGCGCGCGGCCCCACTCGGTGACGATGACCCGCTCCGGCGCCTTGCTGCGCATCTCGGCGAAGTTCTTGCACGTGGTGCGGTGGATCGACACGCCCTTGCCGCGCGTGACGAAGCCGACGATGCCGTCCGGCGGCGCCGGCTTGCAGCACTTGGCCAGCGCCGTCATCAGGCCGTCGGTGCCGACCACCAGCACGCCGGACTTGGCGCCCTGCTCGACGCTGGAGGCGCGGCTCTTGCCGAGGACGACGGCGTCCTCCGGCTCGGCCACCTCGCCGGTGTCGTGCAGCGCCTGCTCGACGTGGCGCAGGCTGAACTCGTCCTTGCCGACCGAGAGGAACAGGTCGTCGACCTTGGCGAAGCCGAGCTTGTGCGCCAGCGACTCCAGGTTGACGGCGGTCTTGCCCTCGCGCTGCAGCGATTTTTCCACCAAGGCGCGGCCGTTCGACAGCGTCTCCTGCATGTCAATGGCGTGGAACCAGGCGCGGATCTTCGAACGGGTGCGGGTGCTGACCGTGTAGTCGTTGCCCAGCCAGTCGCGCGACGGGCCGGCGGTGCCGGGCGCGCCCTTGGCGGTGATGATCTCGCAGGTCTGGCCGTTCTTCAGCGGCGTGTTGAGCGGCACCATGATGCCGTCGACGCGGGCGCCACGGCAGCGGTGGCCGACGTCGCTGTGCAAATGGTAGGCGAAGTCGACCGCCGTGGCGCCGACCGGCAGTTCGAGCACGCGGGCCTGCGGCGTGAGCACGAAGATGCGGTCGTCCAGGGCGGCCGACTTGAGCTTCTCGACCCACTCGCGCTGGATGTCCTCCTGGCCGACGACGGCGTCGGCGACGTCGGATTTCCAGGCCAGCAGCTGGCGCAGCCAAGCGATCTTCTCGTCGTATTTTTGGCCGGAGAAGTTGGAGCCGCCCTCCTCCTTGTAGCGCCAGTGCGCCGCCACGCCGTACTCGGCGAAGCTGTGCATTTCCTGGGTGCGGATCTGCACCTCCAGCGGCCGGCCGTCCTCCGCCGTCACCACCGTGTGCAGCGACTGGTAGCCGTTCGGTTTCGGTCGCGAGATGTAGTCGTCGAACTCCTTCGGGATCGGCGTCCAGATGTTGTGCACCACGCCGAGCACCGTGTAGCAGGTCTTGACGTCGGCGACGATGACGCGGAAGGCGCGCACGTCGTACAGGTCGGTGAAGTCGAGCTCCTTGCCGCGCATCTTGCTCCAGATGCTGTAGATGTGCTTGGGCCGGCCGAACACCTCGGCCTGGATGCCGGCCGCCGCCATCTCGGTCTGCAGGCGCAGGATGGCCGAGGTGACGAAGCCCTCGCGCATCATGCGCTTTTCCTCCAACATCTTGGCGATGCGCTTGTAGGCGTCCGGCTCGATGAAGCGGAACGACAAGTCCTCCAGCTCCCACTTGAGCTGCCAGATGCCCAGGCGGTTGGCCAGCGGCGCGTACAGGTCCAGCGTCTCGCGGCCGTAGGCGCGGGTGACGTCGTCGAAGCGCTTGCTGTCGGCGAAGAAGCGCAAGGTGGTGATGCAGGAGGCCAGGCGCACCAGCACCACGCGCATGTCCGAGGCCATCGCCAGCAGCATCTTGCGCAGCGTTTCGACCTGGGCCACGGCCAGCTGGGCGGCGTTGCGGCCACGGCCGCCGCCGCCGTGCTGGCCGACGGTCAGCTCGCGCAGGCGGATCAACTGGCGCACGCCGGTGGCCAGGTCGCACACCTCCTGGCCGAAGCGCGGCTCGATGGTCGGCACCTGGGTCGGGTCGAGCAGGGTCAGCTCGAACATCAGGCCGGCGATGCGGGTCTCGGCGTCTGAGCGCAGGAAGGCCAGCGTGCTGGCCACGCCGACGGAAAAGTCGAAGGCGCTTTGGCCGTGGCCGCTGAGGGTGGTGCCGTAGACCTCGCTGGCGTAGTCGAGCGCGGCGAGCACGCGCGCGCCGTCCTCGGCCGTGAGGCCCTGCACCAGCTGGTCCGACGTCGCGCTGTTGAGCGCCGCGATGGAAACCATACCGCCCCTAGCGCTGCGCGGCGACGACGACGATCTCGACCAGCACGGCCGGATCGGCCAGCCTGGCCTCGACGGTGGCGCGCGGCGGCGTGTGGCCGCTCGGCACCCACACGTCCCACTCCTCGTTCATGCCGGCGAAGTGGGCCATGTCGGCGATGTAGATCTGGCAGCTGAGGATGCAGGTCTTGTCGCTGCCCGCCTCGGCCAGCAGGCGGTCGACGTGGCCCAGCACCTCGCGGGTCTGGCCGGCGATGTCCTGCGTGGTGTCCTCGGCGATCTGGCCGGCCAGGTAGACCGTGCTGTTGTGGATGGCCACTTCGGACAGGCGCTTGCCTACATACAGTCGTTTGATTTCCATGCTTTTTACTCTCAATCTTGGTTCTGAAACGTGAAGCGAATACGGTGCTGCGAAAAACGGGGGATGCCGGCAGATGCGCCCGCGCGGCTATTTATTCAACAGGAACTTGCGCACCACGGCGATCTGCTCGTCGTGGATGAAGGTGGGGGCGTGGCCGACGCCGGCGATCTCGACCAGCTCGGCGCGCGGGCCGCGCCGGGTCATGCCCAGCGCCGTGTCGCGCGACAGCAGGTCGGACTCGGCGCCGCGCACCAGCAGGGTCGGGCAGGTGACGGCGTCGTAGGCGCTCCACAGCGCCGCCTCGTCGGCCTGGGCCGACTCCGGCGTGGCCGAGCGGAACGGCTGGGCCAGGCCCATGTCGTAGTGGCGCACCCACATGCCGTCCTTGTCCTGGCGCAGCACGTCGGCCGCCAGCTTGTGCCACTCGGCCTCGCTGTGCGGGCCGAACGGTTGCGACACGTCGCGGATGAACTTGGCCGCCTCGTCGAAGGTGGGGAAGCGCAGGCCCTGGCCGATGTAGTCGCCGATGCGCTGCAGCGCCGTCGGGTCGAGCACCGGGCCGATGTCGTTGAGGACCAGCTTGCTGACCGGGCTGTCCGGCAGCGCCGCCATGCCCAGGCCGATCAGGCCGCCCATCGAGGTGCCGAACCAGTCGACCGTCTGGCGCTCGCCGTTGGCCAGCACGCGCGCCAGCAAGGTCACCATGTCGGCGACGTATTGCGGAATGCGGTAGAGCTGGGGGTTGCGCAGGCGGCCGGAACGGCCACGGCCGACCACGTCGGGGCAGACCACGCGGTAGTCGGCGGCGAGGGCGCGCGCCATGCTGTCGAAGTCGTCGGCGACGCGGGTCACGCCGTGCACGCAGACCAGCACATTGGGATTGTCGGCGTCGCCCCATTCCTTGTACGCCATCTGGTGCAGACCAGCCATCGACAAACACTGAACCGACTTAATTTTTGCTTCGAGCATGCCACTTCCTTGTCAGATGCGGATTCGTCACCAAATGACCGCATGGGGATTTTTATGTAATGTTGGCCGGCGATGACATTTTACCGGTCGTTGCGCTTAAAATCTTACCGCAGTGTAGCGCAGCGGCGCCCATACCACCAACCCAACATCTTTCACCACAGGGGAAACCATGGCAAGCACTAACGCAGACAAGCTTTTGAGCGGCAAAACGGCACTGGTCACCGGCTCCACCTCGGGCATCGGCCTGGGCATGGCGCGCGCGCTGGCCGGCAGCGGCGCCAACATCCTGTTCAACGGCTTCGGCGACGCCGCCGAGATCGAGCAGCTGCAGACCGACGTGGCCAAGGAATTCGGCGTGCGAACCGCCTACCACAACGCCGACATGTCCAAGCCGGCCGAGATCGAGGCGATGATCGCCTTCGCCGACGACAAGTTCGGCGGCGTCGACGTGCTGGTCAACAACGCCGGCATCCAATACGTCGCCAACATCGAGGATTTCCCCACCGAGAAATGGGATGCCATCATCGCCATCAACCTGACCTCGGCCTTCCACACCTCGCGCCTGGTGCTGCCGCGCATGCGGGCGAAGAACTGGGGCCGCATCATCAACCTGGCCTCGACCCACGGCCTGGTCGGCTCGGCGCAGAAGTCGGCCTATGTGGCGGCCAAGCACGGCCTGATCGGCCTGACCAAGGTCGGCGCGCTGGAGACGGCCACCACCGGCGTCACCGTCAACGCCATCTGCCCCGGCTTCGTGCTGACGCCGCTGGTGCAAAAACAGGTCGACGCGCGCGCCAGCAAGGACGGCATCAGCAACGACGCCGCCAAGCAGGCCCTGCTGGCCGACAAGCAACCGTCCGGCGAGTTCGTCACGCCCGAGGAGCTGGGCGCGCTGGCGGTGTTCCTGTGCAGCGACGCCGCCAAACAGGTGCGCGGCGTGGCCTGGAACATGGACGGCGGCTGGGTCGCCCAGTAGGCGCCGTCGGCTCTCAACCCACCCTAAGGCAGAGAGCCAGGGTCAGACCCCGAGGGTCTGACCCTAGGTTTTGCCTGTGGCTTGCACGGCCTGTGGCCCGTGCGCCACGAGCAGATATCACCAACCGTGATTTGCGGTTAACCACAATGGTGATATCTGGCGGCTTGACTCATCATGAACTCCTCAAATATTCCACCGCTTTCCGAGGAGCTTCCGTGAAAAAGCCGTTCTACAAAATTCTCTACATCCAGGTGCTGTTCGCCATCGCCTGCGGCATCCTGCTCGGGGAGTTCTTCCCCAAGGACGCGGTGGCCATGAAGCCGTTCGGCGACGGCTTCATCAAACTGATCAAGATGATCATCGCGCCGGTGATCTTCTGCACCGTCGTATCCGGCATCGCCGGCATGCAGGACATCAAGAAAATCGGCCGCGTCGGCGGCAAGGCCCTGTTGTACTTCGAGGTGGTGTCCACCTTCGCGCTGGTGATCGGCCTGTTCGTCGCCAACATCCTGCGCCCGGGCGCCGGCTTCAACGCCGACCCGGCCACGCTCGACACCAAGTCGATCGCCGAGTACACCGCCAAGGCCAAGGGCCAGTCGACCACCGACTTCGTCATGAACATCATCCCCAACACCGTGGTCGACGCCTTCGCCAAGGGCGAGATCCTGCAGGTGCTGCTGGTGGCCATTTTGTTCGGCTTCGCGCTGTCGCTGATCGGCGAGCGCGGCAAGCCGGTCACCAAGCTGATCGACGACCTGTCGGCCGCCATCTTCGCCGTCGTCGCCATCATCATGAAGGCCGCCCCGGTCGGCGCCTTCGGTGCCATGGCCTTCACCATCGGCAAGTACGGCATCGCCTCGCTGAAGCCGCTGGCGGCGTTGATGGGCTCCTTCTACCTGACCTGCGCCCTGTTCATCTTCATCGTCCTCGGCGCCATCTGCAAGTACACCGGCTTCTCGATCGGCCGCTTCATCCTCTACATCAAGGAAGAACTGCTGATCGTGCTGGGCACCAGCTCGTCGGAAAGCGCCCTGCCCTCGCTGATGACCAAGCTGGAACGCCTCGGCTGCTCGAAATCGGTGGTCGGCCTGGTGGTTCCCACCGGCTACTCGTTCAACCTGGACGGCACCAACATCTACATGACCATGGCCGCCCTGTTCGTCGCCCAGGCCACCAACACCGACCTGACGCTGACCCAGGAGCTGACCATCCTCGGCGTGGCGATGCTGACCTCGAAGGGCGCCTCCGGCATCACCGGCGCCGGCTTCATCACCCTGGCGGCGACCCTGGCCGTGGTGCCGACCATTCCGGTGGCCGGCATGGCGCTGATCCTCGGCATCGACCGCTTCATGAGCGAATGCCGCGCCCTGACCAACTTCATCGGCAACGGTGTGGCCACGGTGGTGGTGTCGAGCTGGGAAAAGGAATTGAACCACGACACGCTGAAGCGCGAACTGGCCAACCCCGGCTCGACCGTGATCGATCCCGACCTGATCCCGATCAGCCGCGCGCACCACGCCTAGGCCGCCCCTGGCGGCGAAAAAAAAATCCCCGCACAGCGATGTGCGGGGATTTTTTTATTGCCAAGCCGCGCTTACTGGAAGGATTTGACCAGCGCGTCGAACTTGACCTTCAGCGCGTGGTCGTGCGGCAGGACCGGCGGCACCTCGCGTTCGACCTTGAGCAGCTGGTAGACCGCCATCTGCGCCGCCCGCACCGAGTACTCGACGGTGAAGACGACGTCGTCGGCGACCTCGACGAACTGGCTGACGAAGGCCAGGTTGCGGGTGTTGGCGGGCACCGGCAGCGGCCGGTCGCTCTTGACGCGCGGCATGAACATGCTGGTGATGTAGGGCATGCGGCAGGGAATGCAATTGGCCTTGGCCATCACCTCGTAGTCGAAGTTCAAATGGCCGCACAGCTCGCGCAAAATCTCCTCGCCGCTGCAGTCGGCCATCGGCTTGGCGACGAAGTTGCCGATACGGTCGGGGTGCAGCGCGTAGCCCCAGAACACTTGCACGCCCTCGGGCTGGCCGGCGAAGTGCGGCTGGTGCGCCAGCACGATCGACATGAACCAGTTGGAGTCCTTGAAGGTGACCAGGCCGCCGGTGCCGGCGCTGTTGCCGCTGAACTTCTCCATGCGGTCGAAGAAGGCGCTGTCGTGCAGGGTCACGGTGAACGACTCCCACCACGATTCAGGGATGCTGGAATTGAAGGCGGCCGGATTGCCGAACTGCGGCCGGCCCGCCGCCAGCTTTTCCCACAAGGCCCAGCCGCCGCTGTCGCGCTTGCTGAGCTTGGGCGGCGCGCTGCTCATCGAGCCGTAGCTGGCGGCGTCGGTCATCGAGCCGTTTTGGAAGAACAGCAGGTCGTCGGGGCCGAGCTCGACGCGCTCGCTGGCGCCGTCGCGCAGGCATTGCAGCGCCGTCGCCATGGTCACGCCGTCCTGCTCCTTGAGTTCGATGTCCTCCACCTTGCAGCCGGTGAGCACGCGCACACCCTGCTGCTGCAGCCAGTGCTGCAGCGGCCGCACCAGGGAATCGAATTGGTTGTAGACGGTGCGCTTGACGCCGGCCAACGTTTCAATGCGCGAGAACTCCATCATGAAACGGTGCAGATAGCGCTTGAACTCGACCGCGCTGTGCCAGGGTTGGAAGGCGAAGGTGGTGGCCCACATGAACCAGAACTTGGTCTCGAAGAAGGCCGGCGACAGCCAGTCGGTGATGGCGCTGCCGTCCAGCACGTCCTCGCTGGCCTCGCTCAGGCGCAGCAACTCCAGGCGGTCGGTCATCGAGAAGCCCATCGACTTGACGTCCAGCTTGAAGCGGTTGCGGTCGACCAGTCGCGCCATCGAGTGCGAGACGTGCTTCTCGTTGAAGGCGATGGTTTCCTCGTAGACGCTGCGGCCCGGGTGTTCGAGCGAGGGAATCGACTTGAACAATTCCCAGGTGCATTCGTAGTTGTCGGTGGTGAGCATGCGGCCGCCGCGCAGCGTGTAGCCGTCGGTCGGGTTGCCGCCGCCGTCGAGGCTGCCGCCGGCGATGTCCATGGCCTCGAAGATGGTGATGTCGGCGCCGCTGACGCCGCCGTCTCGGATCATGAAGGCGGCGGCGGCGAGCGAACCGATGCCGCCTCCGACCAGATAAGCTTTAATTGGGGTATGCATTGTGTCCTCTGTGGAATGTATTGCAATGATTGTATGTTGTACATACCATCAAGTCAGTACGCTACACCACACAGGGCGAAACGGCCAGTCCCGCGCCTTGGCGGGCCGGCGTAAACGGCAACGGCACGCCGCAGGGGCGTGCCGTTGCGTACCGTTCAGTGCCGCCGCCGCGTTATACGGCGGAAACGTCCAGATCGGCGCCGGTGGCGGCCTTGACGTCGTCCTTGCTGACGCCGGGCGCCAGTTCGATCAGCTTGAGGCCCTGCGGCGTCACCTCGATCACGCCGAGGTCGGTGATGACCAGGTCGACCACGCCGACGCCGGTCAACGGCAGGTCGCATTTTTTCAGCAGCTTGTGCGAGGTCGAGCCGTCCTTGGCGGTGGCGACGTGCTCCATCAGCACGACGACGCGCTTGACGCCGGCCACCAGGTCCATGGCGCCGCCCATGCCCTTGACCATTTTGCCGGGGATCATCCAGTTGGCCAGGTCGCCCTGCTGCGACACCTGCATGGCGCCGAGGATGGCCAGGTTGATCTTGCCGCCACGGATCATGCCGAAGGAGTCGGCCGAGCTGAAGTAGGCCGAGCCGGGCAGCGCCGTCACGGTCTGCTTGCCGGCGTTGATCAGGTCGGCGTCGACCTCGGCGTCGGTCGGGAAGGGGCCGATGCCCAGCAGGCCGTTCTCCGACTGCAGGAACACCTCGATGTCCTGCGGCACGTAGTTGGCCACCAGGGTGGGCAGGCCGATGCCCAGGTTCACATAAAATCCGTCCTGCAATTCCTTCGCCGCGCGCGCGGCCATTTCGTCACGAGTCCATGCCATAGTAATCTCCGTCTTTCTTTGTTCTGGGGTGCCGGGCGCCTAGGCGGCGGCGCGCACGGTGCGCTGCTCGATGCGTTTTTCCGGCGTGGCGTTGACCACGATGCGCTGCACGAAGATGCTCGGCAGGTGGACCTGGTCGGGATCGATCTCGCCGACCTCGACGAGCTCCTCGACCTCGGCGATGGTGATCTTGCCGGCCATCGCCACGTTCGGGTTGAAGTTGCGCGCGGTCTTGCGGAACACCAGGTTGCCGGCCTTGTCGGCCTTCCAGGCCTTGACCAGCGACACGTCGGCCACCAGGCTGCGTTCCATCACGTATTGCTCGCCGTCGAACTCGCGGATCTCCTTGCCGTCGGCGACGATGGTGCCGACGCCGGTCTTGGTGAAAAAGGCCGGGATGCCGGCGCCGCCGGCGCGCAGTTTTTCCGCCAAGGTGCCCTGCGGGGTGAATTCGAGCTCGAGCTCGCCGGCCAGGTACTGGCGGGCGAACTCCTTGTTCTCGCCGACGTAGGAGGCGATCATCTTCTTGATCTGGCGCGTCTCGAGCAGCTGGCCGAGGCCGAAGCCGTCGACGCCGGCGTTGTTGGAGATGGCGGTCAGCCCGGTCACGCCGGAATCGCGCAGCGCCAGGATCAGGGCCTCGGGGATGCCGCACAGGCCGAAGCCGCCGACGGCGATGGTTTGACCGTTTTGGACCACGCCAGCCAGGGCTGAGGCGGCGTCCGGATACACTTTGTTCATACGCGTCCCTTATCTTTTGTTAAGCTGTGTCGCTTTGTTTTGTTGATATCGCATGCAGCGCAACGTCTCAGCATAAAATACACAAAACAAAAGCACAATACCGTAGAACTACCTGCATTCTTTCCCTCGACCAGAATTGAAACCGCGCCAGATGAATGCACCGCAAGCCATCGATTACGAAACCATTTTCCTGCACGCGCCGGTCGGCATGTGCATTTCCGAGAACCGCGTCATCCAGTCCTGCAACGAGGCGCTGGCGGCGATGTTCGGCTACACGCGCGGCATGCTCGAGGCCTGTCCTTCCAGGTGCTCTACCCCACCGCCGACGAGTTCCTGCGCACCGGCGACCGCATCATCCCGATCATGAACGCGCGCGGCCGCTACTCGGACGAGCGCATCATGCGGCGCGCCAACCAGGAGCTGTTCTGGTGCCACGTCAGCGGCCACGCCCTCAAGCTCAACGAGCCGCTCGGGCCCGGCATCTGGACCTTCGAGGACGTCAGCGAGAAACGCCCGGTGACGGCCGAGCTGACCCCGCGCGAGCGCGAGATCGCCGCCCTGCTGGTCGAGGGCAAGACCAGCAAGGTCATCGCCCGGCAGATCGACCTGTCGCCGCGCACGGTGGAGATGCACCGCGCCAAGCTGATGCGCAAATTCTCCGCCGCCACCTCGTCCGAACTGGTGCACAAGCTCGTTGGCCTGCAACAGCAATAGGCCGCCTAGACCAGGCCGCGGCGCTGTCGACGCGCCACGGCGGCCCCGCCCTGCCATGCCCTGCCGCGCCGGTGTCGGGCGCGGCCCGTCCTTACATCGCCAGCATGCCGTCGTCGGCCGAGATGATGGCGCCGTTGATGAAGTGCGAATCCTCGCCGGCCAGCAGCAAGAGCAGGCCGTCGAGGCTCGTCCGGCTTGCCGGCGCGCTTGCGCGGCAGCATCTCGACCAGTTTCTGGCCCTGCTCGCTGGTGAAATAGTCCTCGTTGATCTCGGTCGAAATGTAGCCCGGGCAGATGGCGTTGGTGTTGATGTTGTACTTGCCCCACTCGACCGCCATGGCCTTGGTCATCTGCACCACGCCGGCCTTGCTCATGCAGTAGACGCCGATCTGCGGCAGCACGCGCAGGCCGGCCACCGAGGCGATGTTGATGATGCGGTGTTGTTTTTTGGGGTCGCCCTTGGCGCGCGCGATCATCCGCTTGGCGGTCTGCTGGGCGACGAAAAAGGCGCCGCGCAGGTTGGTGTCCATGACGAAGGCGTAGTCCTCCGGCGAGACGTCGACCAGGCGCTGGGTGTTGGACACGCCGGAGTTGTTGACCAGGATGTCGATCGGTCCGGCCTCCGTCTCGGCGTGGGCGATGGCCGACTTGATGCTGGCGAAGTCGGTCACGTCCAGGCTGACCACGTGGGCCGCGCCGCCGTCCGCTTCGATCTCGGCGCGCAGCTCCTTGAGCCGCTCGGTGCGGCGCGAGGCCAGCACCACTTGGGCGCCGGCCTGCGCCAGCACCTTGGCGAAACGCGCGCCCAAGCCGCTGGAGGCGCCGGTGATGAGGGCGATTTTTCCCTCGAAATTGACTTCTATACCCACGAGCTACTCCCTTACTTGGAACTATCTGATTGTCTGGTGATCCATTGTAGACGCGCGGCGCACACCCCTGCGCTATCTAAGCGCAATCATTACACAAATCGCCAGTATTAGATTGCGGCATCTAATAATGTCCTCCAAAATGGCGCCAAAGTTGCAATCCGCAGCAAAAAGAAGCACACTCGTGCTTAAATTTTTCTCCACTATAAAAAAACACCATGACACAGCCTAATAATCTAGTTGAACAGTACGGCCCACGCGATGCGATGGAATACGACGTCGTCATCGTCGGCGGCGGCCCTGCTGGCTTGTCGGCGGCGATCAAGATCAAGCAGTTGGCGGCCGACAAGGGCCAGGAAGTGTCCGTCGTCGTGCTGGAAAAAGGCGGCGAGCTGGGCGCGCACATCCTGTCGGGCGCGGTGATGGACCCGAAGGCGCTCACCGAGCTGATCCCCAACTGGAAGGAGCTGGGCGCGCCGCTGCACACCGAGGTGAGCGAGGACCGCGTGCTGTTCCTGACCGAAACCAAGGCCTACAAGACGCCGAACTTCGTCCTGCCGGCCTGCTTCGAGAACCATGGCAACTACGTGATCTCGCTGGGCAACGTGGTGCGCTGGCTGGGCCAGCAGGCCGAGGCGCTGGGCGTCGAGGTGTTCCCCGGCTTCGCCGCCGCCGAGATCCTGTACAACGAGGACGGCTCGGTCAAGGGCGTGGCCACCGGCAACATGGGCGTCAAGCGCGACGGCCAGCCCGGTCCCGACTTCCAGATCGGCATGGAGCTGCACGGCAAGTACACCCTGTTCGCCGAGGGCGCCCGCGGCCACCTTGGCAAACAATTGATGGCCAAGTACGACCTGAACAAGGGCAAGGCCCGCAATCCTACGGCATCGGCATCAAGGAACTGTGGGAAATCGACCCGGCCAAGCACCAGCCCGGGCTGGTCGTCCACACCACCGGCTGGCCGCTCGACAGCAAGACCTACGGCGGCTCCTTCCTTTACCACCTGGAAAACAACCAGGTGATGGTCGGCTACGTGGTCGGCCTGAATTATGAAAACCCCTACCTGTCGCCATACGAGGAGTTCCAGCGCTACAAGACCCACCCGGCCATCCGCGGCTTCTTCGAAGGCGCCAAGCGGATTTCCTACGGCGCCCGCGCCATCACCGCCGGCGGCCTGCAGTCGCTGCCGAAACTGGTGTTCCCGGGCGGCGCGCTGATCGGCTGCGACGCCGGCTTCCTCAACATGAGCCGCATCAAGGGCAGCCACGCCGCCATCAAGAGCGGCATGCTGGCCGCCGAGGCGGTGTTCGAGGCGCTGGGCGCGCAACGCCAGCACGACGAGCTGAGCGCCTTCCCGGCCGCCTTCGAGCAGTCCTGGCTGCACGAGGAGCTGCACGTGGCGCGCAACGTCAAGCCTTGGCTGAGCAAGGGCCTGTACCTGGGCAGCGTGATGACCGCCATCGACCAGCTGATCCTGCGCGGCAAGGCGCCGTGGACCCTGCGCCACAGCTACGCCGACCACGAGTGCCTGAAGCCGGCCGCCCAATGCAAGCCGATCGTCTATCCCAAGCCGGACGGCAAGCTGACCTTCGACCGCCTGTCGTCGGTGTTCATCTCCAACACCAACCACGCCGAGGACCAGCCGATCCACCTGACCCTGAGGAACGCCAGCGTGCCGGTCGACGTCAACCTGGCCCAGTTCGCCGGCCCGGAGGCGCGCTACTGTCCGGCCGGGGTGTACGAGTTCGTCAAGACCGACGAGGGCGCCGACCGTCTGCAGATCAACGCGCAGAACTGCGTGCACTGCAAGACCTGCGACATCAAGGGCCCGACCCAGAACATCGTCTGGATCACACCGGAGGGCGGCGGCGGACCGAACTATCCAAACATGTAAGGCCGCCGGCCCGCCGGCCGGACTAGGCGGAAAAGCAACAAAACAGCGCGCGGTGAGCCCCACCCCGCGCTGTTTTTTCTTTTATGCATGATATTTTCCGCGCCGGGACGGTGGAAACGGCCCATAATCCGCTGGTGGAAACGCCCCGTACGGCTGGCCCGGCGCGCGGTTTAAGGGCTGAAATAATTTATTTTCGAAAATTTCCACAAAGCATTTAATGTCCTCCCCTCAATGGTCGTCTTGTACTTGGGAGAGCATCAAAACGTTGCTCCGAACTGAACCCACCTACCAGGAGTTATCCCATGCTGAGCCTTCACACCAACGCTGCTGCCCTCTCCGCACAGAACTCGATTACCCGCACCCAGTCCAGCCTGTCGACTTCGCAGACCCGTCTGAGCACCGGCTTCCGCATCAACTCGGCAATGGACGACGCCGCCGGCCTGCAGATCGCCACCCGGCTGAAAGCCCAGACCAGCGGTATGGCAGTGGCAATGCGCAACACCCAGAATTCGATCTCGATGATGCAGACCGCCGAAGGCGCGCTCGACGAGACCACCAACATCCTGATCCGCATGAAAGACCTGGCCACCCAGGCGGCCGACGGCTCGTCGAACGCGGCTGACAAAACCTCCATGCAATCCGAATTCGACGCACTGACCCAGGAACTGACCAACATCGTCGGCAACACCTCGTTCGGCGGCCAGAAGCTGATGAACGACACCACCGGCACCTTTGCCCTCGGCGCAGGCGTGGACTTCCAGATCGGCGCCTCGACCACGGAAAAAATGAAC
Source organism: Rugamonas sp. DEMB1 (assembly GCF_029834475.1). Classification (GTDB taxonomy): domain Bacteria; phylum Pseudomonadota; class Gammaproteobacteria; order Burkholderiales; family Burkholderiaceae_D; genus Rugamonas; species Rugamonas rubra. Next base: position 3,687,830 of record NZ_CP122407.1, read on the forward strand.
GTGAACGTGTCGGCCGCGATAGGCGTCATGCACGGTGCGATCGTCGCAGCCGCCACCGGCTACGTCAACACCGGTGTCGCCGCCACCCCGTCCGGCACCGAATTGACCGCCACCGCCGGCGCCACCATCGACCTGCTGAAGACCGCGATCGACGAGGTCGGCACCGTCCGCTCGCAACTGGGTGCGGCATCGAACCGCCTGGACCACGTCTACAACAACTTGGCCAACGTCTCGACCAACACCAAGGCCGCTGCCGGCCGCATCATGGACACCGACTTCGCCGCTGAATCGTCGAGCATGACCTCGAACCAGATGCTGCTGCAAGCCGGCACCGCGATGCTGAAGCAAAGCAACAGCACCTCGTCGCTGGTCATGTCCCTGCTGCAATAATCGTAGCCTCTTCCTGCGCTGGCGACAGGCGGGAACACCAGGAGCCAACCGGAGACCCGGTTGGCTTTTTTTTTGCCCAGCAAGACGTGAGAAAGCACGATGGCATTCGACCGCATAGGGCCCCACCACCGCGCCGCTCGGCCCGCTCGAGCGGCAGTCGCAACACACCGGCCCGGCGCCGGCCCCCGCGCTGGGCGAGGACGGCGTGTATCCGCTCGCGCCGCGCGCCCCCGGCGCGGTCGACCTGTTACCCGACGGCGGCGACGGCCGCCCCCTGCCCCGGGCCCAGGCCGGCATGGACGCCCTGTTCAGCGACAAGCTGGGCGCCAACGACCCGGCGGCGATGCGCCCCAACCAATTGTTCATGTCGCGCCAGCTGGTGTGGCAGCAGCCCGACACCAACGCCATGGCGGCCTCCTGGTTCGTCATGGTGCGCACCTACGGCGCCCAGCGCGACGCGCTGCTGCAACAGGCCGCCGGCCAGCACGTGCCGGCCAGCCTGTTCATGGCCGACCACACGCCGAACTCGATGCGCGAGGGCCGCCCCGGCCTGCCGCTGGTCACCGAGATGGAGCCGTGGCGCTTCGCCGTCTACGCCTGGGGGGCGGAAAAACTGGTGTTGAGGGTGGTCGCCAAGGACGGCGACAGCGAGCAAACGCGGCGCCGGCGGCGCCGCGTCGCGCTGCGGCTGGAGTTGATGCTGCCGGGCGTGGGCCGGGTGGTGATCCAGATGGAGCCGGCCGGCAGCGGCGTGGTGCTGGAGGTGGGCGCGCAACAAAGCTCGGCGATGCAGCACATGCGCGAAATGCTGCCGCTGCTGGCCTCGACGGTCAGCCGCTCCGGCCTGACCATCCTGCGCTGCCGCCTGCTGCGCGAGCTGGCGCCCAACGCCCAGGGCGCCGCCCTGCCCACCCGCGAGCAGATCGCCACGCTGGGCAAGGCGATGTTCAAGGCCATGGCCGAGGTGGCCGTGCTGCTGTCGCAGCCGCTGCCGCCGGACGACCTGTTCTCCGAAACGGCCTGAGCGGCGGTCCCGGCGGGCGCCCGTCCGCCGGCCAACAACAAAATGGCGCCACCCGGCGCCATTTTTCGTTCCCCCAAGCCGGCGCTAGCCGACCGTGCCGATAATGCTGACCTCGCGGTTCTCCGGGATCTCGTTGTAGGACAGCACGTGCAGGCCGGGCGCGAACAGGCGGGCGTAGCGCGCCAGCAGGGGGCGGATCTGCGGCAGCACCAGCAGCAGCGGCGGCGTGGCCTGCTGCTTCATCTGCTCGCGCGCCACCGGCATGTTGACCTGCAGCTGGGCCAGCAGGTGCGGGTCGATCGGATAGTTGTCGAGCACCACCTTGCCGCTCTGCCGCGCCTGGTTCAGCGAACCGAGCAGCATATTCTCCAGGTCGCCGCCCAGGTTGAAGGCCTGCATCTCCGGCTTCTGCCCGAACAGGCTGGAGACGATCTGCCGGCGCAGCGCACAGCGCACCTCGGCGGCCAGCAGGATCGGGCCCTGGTGGTCTCCGAGCTGTCGAGCAGGGTGGTGGCGATCGGCACGATGTCCTTGAGCGAGACGTTCTCGGCCAGCAGCACGCGGAACACCCGCAGCAGCTGGGTGTGGGTGAGCGCCTTGTCGAGCGCGCCCGACAGCTTGGGCGACAGCGCCGCCAGCCGCTCGAGCAGGGCCGCCACGTCCTCGTGGCGGAACAGCTCGGGCAGGTACTCGCGGATCAGCTTGGAGAGGTGGGTGGCGATGGCGCTCGGCGCCTCGACCACCTGGTAGCCCAGGCCGAGCGCGTTGGCCTTCTCGCCCGGCTCGATCCAGGTGACCGGCATGCCGTAGGCCGGCTCGATGCCGGGGATGCCGTCGATCTGGCCGTAGACGTTGTGCGAGGGGATCGCCATCAGGCGCTCGGGGAACACCTCGGCCGAGGCCACCGTGGTGCCCGACAGCATCACCGCGTACTGCGAGGGCTTCAGGCCGAGGTCGTCGCGCACGGCGATCGGCGGCAGCAGCAGGCCCATCGCCTCGGACAGGCTCTGGCGCAGGCCCTTGATGCGCTTGGACAGCGGCTCGCCCTGGGCCTTGTCGATCATGCCGACCAGCTTGTAGCCCAAGGCCACCTGCAGCGGCGCCACCGCCGGCAGGCTCTGCCATTCCAGCTCGGGCGCGCGCTCCTCGCGCAGCGCCGCCTCGATGGCGGCCAGGTTGTCGTTGTCGGGCGCCTTGACGTGCTGGCTGAGCTTCCAGCCGACGAAGCCGAGCACGCCGGCGAAGCCGGTGAACATCATCCACGGCATGCCCGGCACCATGGCCAGCACCAGCATCATGCCGGCGGCGCTGAGGATCACCGGCGGCGAGGCCAGCAGCTGGCTGCCGACCTGCTGCTCGAAGTCGCCCGAGTCGGAGATGCGGGTCACCAGGATGGCGGCGGCGGCCGACAGCAGCAGCGCCGGGATCTGCGCCACCAGGCCGTCGCCGATGGTCAGCAGGGCGTACTGGCGGAAGGCGTCGCCGAAGCTCATGTCCTGCATCAGCGAGCCGATGGCGACGCCGCCGACCATGTTGATGATCAGGATCAGGATGCTGGCGACGGCGTCGCCGCGGACGAACTTGGAGGCGCCGTCCATGGCGCCGTAGAAGTCGGCCTCGGCGGCGACGTCGAGGCGGCGCGCCTGGGCCTTTTCCTGGTTGATCAGGCCGGCGTTGAGGTCGGCGTCGATGGCCATCTGCTTGCCCGGCAGCGCGTCCAGCGTGAAGCGGGCCGACACCTCGGAGATCCGCTCGGCGCCCTTGGTGACGACGGCGAAGTTGATGATCATCAGGATCACGAAGACCACGATACCGACGACGAAGTTGCCGCCGATGACGACCTTGCCGAAGGCCTCGATCACCTGGCCGGCGGCGGCGGTGCCCTCGTGGCCGTGCAGCAGCACCACCCGGGTCGAGGCGACGTTCAGGGTCAGGCGCATCATGGTGGTGGCCAGGATCACCGTCGGGAACACCGAGAAGTCGAGCGGCCGCTTGGCCGAGACGCTGACCAGGATGACGATCAGGGCCAGCACGATGTTGAAGGTGAACATCACGTCGAGCAGGACGGGCGGCAACGGCAGGATGATCATCGCCAAGATCACCAGCAGGAAGGCGGGTGTGGCGAACTTGTGGCGACGCAGCTCTGCGATCATCCGGTTCAGGAAATTCATGACGGCGAAACCTCACTCATGGACGGTGGAATGACCACCTCGTTGGGGAATGGTGGCTGGACGGCGCGCCGCCCAGTACGGAAAGCTTGCAGTTGCAGCACGTAGTTCAGCACCTGCGAGACGGCCTGGTACAACTGCACCGGGATCTGCTGGTTGACCTGGCTGGTGTTGTAGATGGCGCGCGCCAGCGGCGGCAGCGGCAGCACCTCGATGTTGAACTCGGCGGCCAGCTGGCGGATGTACAGGGCCATCTCGTCGACGCCCTTGGCCACCACGTAGGGCGCCTCGGCGCGGCCCTCGTCGTACTTGAGGGCGACGGCGTAGTGCTCCGGGTTGACGATGACGACGTCGGCCGTGGGCACGGTCTTGCGCGCGCTGCGCTTGGCCATCTGCCGCTGCAGCTGGCGGATGCGGTTTTTCACCTCGGGCCGGCCCTCGTTGCTCTTGTGCTCCTCCTTCATGTCCTGCTTGCTCATGCGCTGCTGCTTGGCGAAGAAGTAGGCCTGGGCCGGCACGTCGATGACGGCGAAGATGACGAACACCGAGCACAGCGACATCAGGCCGTCGAGCATCAGGTTCGAGCCGCTCATCATGGCCTGGCCCAGCGGCATGTGCTGCAGCTGGGTGTAGTCGCGCACGGTGGAGCGGGCGACGTGGGTCAGCACCCAGATCAGCACGCCGGCCTTGCCCAGCGAGATCAGGAAGTCGAAGCCGTGCTTGGCGGAGAACAGGCGGCCCAGGTTGGTGGCCGGACTCAGCCGCTCCATCTTGAACGACCAGTTCTTGGTGCTGGCCACCCAGCCGCCCGGCACCAGCCCGCCGAGCACGATGAACAAGGGCACCACGAACAGCGGCGCCACCATCTTCACCAGCAGCCAGATGGCGGTGGAGAAGACGATCGACAGCGCGTTGTCCAACGAGCCCTCGCTGGCCAGCGGCGCGAAGCCCTGGTGGAACAGCTCGAGGAACTCGCCGTAATAGGTCGGCAGCAGGTAGACGAACAGCTTCAGGCTGACCAGGATGCCGATCGCCGTCGACAGGTCGCGCGAGCGCACCACCTGCCCTTCCTGGCGCGACTTCTTGAGCTTCTGCGCCGAGGCCTTTTCTGTCTTGTCGCCGGTCGACTCAGCCATGGCCGGCCGCCCGCATCTGCGCCTGGATCATCTCCAGCACGCGGTCGGTCATCATGGTGTAGTGCGCGGGGATGAAGCGCACCAACTGCGACAGCATCAGCAGGCCGAAGATGGTGATCACCGAGAAGCCCAGGGCGAACAGGTTCAGGCTGGGCGCGACGCGGTTGAGGAAGCCGAAGCCGAGCTGCACCACCAGGGTCGAGAACACCACCGGGATGGCCAGCAGCATCGCCGCCGAGAAGATCCAGGCGACGTTGTAGGCCACCGTCTGCAGCAGCAACGGGCCGTAGCCCTGGCCCAGCGGCCAGGCCTTGAAGCTGTGCGCCAGCACCGAGGTGAGCACCAGGTGGCCGTCGATGGCGAAGAAGACGATGATGGCCAGCGCCGACAACAGGGCCGAGACGACGTCGGACGACTGGCCGTTCATCGGATCGTTCATCACCGCCATCGACAGGCCCATCTGCGACGACACCATGAAGCCGAGCACGCCGATCACCGCCATGCTGAAGTGGAAGGCCAGGCCCAGCACGAAACCGAGCGGGCCTGCTCGACGGTGGCCAGCACGCCCTGCAGCGAGATCGGGTCGATGGTGTGGGCCGGGCCGGCGCCGGTCAGCGGCAGCAGCACCACGGCCAGCACCAGCGAGACCAGGATGCGCACCGTCACCGGGGTGGCCGCCTCGCCGATCACCGGCGCGGCCGACAGCAGCGCCATGCAGCGGCAAAACGGCCACCACAACGCGGTCAACATCGGCAGCAACTGGCTGAACACGGTCTCCATGGGGCGGATTGCGGGCCGGCTAGCCGACCAGGGAGCCGGCGCGGGTGAAGATGGAGACGCAGAAGTCCATCAGGTAGCCGGCCATCCAGCGGCCCATCACGATGATCGCCAGCAAGGTCACCAGCAGGCGCGGCAAAAAACTCAGCGTCTGTTCGTTGATCTGCGTGGCGGCCTGCACCAGCGCCACCACCAGGCCGGTGATCAGGCCGGGCACCACCAGCAGCACCACCAGCAGCATGACGATGTGGAGCGATTCGACGACGAGGTCGACGGCAACTTCGGGGGTCAGCATCAGTAGGCCTGTATGCTCGTGACGAGCGTATTGACGGTCAGGGTCCAGCCGTCGACCAGCACGAACAGCAACAGCTTGAACGGCAGCGAAATGACCAGCGGCGACAGCATCATCATGCCCATCGCCATCAGCACCGACGACACCACCAGGTCGATGACCAGGAAGGGGATGAACAGCATGCAACCGATCTGGAAGGCGGTCTTCAGCTCGGACAGGACGAAGGCGGCCAGCTTGACGGTGAAGGCGTGCTCGGCCGGGGTGCTGATCTTGTCCTCGCCGGCCAGGTGGGCGATCTGCTGCAGCGCCGCCTTGCTCGTTTGCGCCAGCATGAAGCGCGAGATCGGCTTCTCGGCGATCCGCAGGGCGTCCTGCAGGCCGATCTGGTCCTTGTCGTAGGGCACGAAGGCGTCGCGCCAGACCTGGTCGCCGATCGGCCGCATCACCAGCAGGGTGAGGATCAGGGCGATGCCGGTGATGATGCGGTTGGGCAGGCCCTGCTGCAGGCCGAGCGCCTGGCGCAGCAGCGACAGCACGATGACGAAGCGGGTGAAGCTGGTCATCATCATGACCATCACCGGCAACAGACCCAGCAGGGTCATGATGATCAGGATCTGCGTCTTGACGGTCAGATCCGTCTTGGCGCCGGGCACCACCTCGCCCAGCAGGTCGACCGCGCCGGCCGTGCCCGGCGCCAAGCTCAGCAGCAACAGCAGCAACAGTCCGCCGCCCAGCGCGGTCGGCAGCGCACGCCGCCAGCCCGCCGCGGGGGTCACACCGTGCGTCATGGGGTCATCATGTCGAGGTTGAGACCGTCCAGGTCGATCACCTTCAATCCATAGTTCTCGCCGGCGACGACGACCTCGGCGCGGCCGATGGCGGTGCCGTTGACCTTGATGATCAGCGGCTCGCCGGCCTGCACGTCGAGCTCGACGACGCTGTCGGGGCCGATCGCCATCAGGTTCCTGCAGCGAGATGCGGGCCGAGCCCACCTCCAGCGTCAGGGTCACCGGGATCTTGCGCATCATCTGCGGCAGGTCGCGGCGCGGCTTGGGCTCGACCGGCTCGGGCAGCTCGGCGCCGACCTGGTCGATGATCATTTCCTCGGACAAATCCTCCAACAGGGCGTCGCTGGTACCGCTTGCATTCATGTTCATCATGTTATTCGACATCTTCAAAAGAGGTTAAACAGAGTTTGCCCTTGTGCTCGGTCACGGCCGCCGTGAACAGGCGCGAGTCGTCGAGCAGCACGTCGGCGCGGTGCAGGCTGACCGGGATGATGTCGCCGACCTGCAGGTCGAACAGGCTGCCCAGCGGCACCTCCTTGCTGACCAGGCGGCCGTGCAGGCCGACCTGCAAACGCTGCGCCAGCGGGCCCTGGTTCTTGCCGCCCTTCTTGTTCAGTTCGCGCGCCGGCATCAGGCCGCGCAGCACGCTGGCCATCAGCGCCTTGTCGAGCGAGAACCAGAAGCGGCCGGTGGCGCCGCTGTCGACGTCGCTGACGGTGACGGTGACGATCCAGGTGCCCTTCGGCGGGTGGGCGCCGGCGGCCGGCTTGAACTCGTCGCCCTCGGCCGGCGCCGCCTTGTCGATGGCCGGCAGGTTGAGCTCGATGCGGCCGGCCAGGGTGCCGGCCAACTGTTGCCCCAACACCACAGCGAGGCGTTCCTCGGTGGCGGTGACGCGCACCGCGCTCTCGTCGACGGCGGCGGCGGCGGCGGCGCTGTTGCCCTCGGCCTTGCTGTCGTTCTTGTTGCGGCCGTAGCGGAAGTTCAGCACGCTGAGCAGCACCTTGCGTTCCAGCGAGAAGCCGATGTTGCCGGACGGCGCGGCGAAGCTGAGCCAGCGGCCGATCTGTTCGCCGCCCTCGAGGCGGCCGAAGACGACATCGTCGACCTGGAAGCCGCCCCAGTAGCGCCGGCTCATGTTCAGGCGCATCGCCTGGGCCAGGTCGTCGCGCAGCTGGGCCGCGAAGATGTGCAACAAGTGCACAGGCCGTCCCAGCAAGCAGGGATCGAGCACTTGGTGTTGCGCGGTCGGTTTTATCGTAGTCATGTCGTGGTCATGTCGAAACACTCTGGTGCCTGCTTCCAAGACCCGTGGTCGCCGCTGCTGGCAGCGACCGCAGCGGCCTCGATTCTCAGAAATTCGGCTGCGTATCGTATCGTAACTTAAAGTAGGACGATCTCGGTAGCACAGGATACATCATAATTCACATTATTGCCACGCAACAATATTTTATTTGCCATAAAACAATAATGGAACGGCCAAATAGACCTTTACAAGAAAGTTGCTAGGCAGTAAGCTTCCTCGTATCATAGCGCAGGTCTAGCAGTTGCAGAACAACTTTGTCAATCTGCGCTTAGTGAATGATTTATAACGATATTTGCTTTAAGAAAACAGTTTCGATTGTAAAGAAACAGTGCGGCGTAAAGTATAGTTTTCCAGCAAACCTGGCCGCGTGAAATCGTGGTATTGATATGGCATAGGCGGCCGCGAGGCGGCCGCCGCGTGTCAGGGTTTGACCGACATGTATATACCATTCGTCCTACCGGACGGCGATATGCAGACCGGACCCGCAGCGCCGCCGGTGGCGGGCGGCGGGCCTGGGAAGGACAAGCAGTTATGACCAACGTTGCAAGAGAAAGTGGAGGTGGCAACATGAGCAATGGTATCGCAACCCTGATTCAGGCGGATCTCGCCTCCCTCAGCAACGCAGCGCGCAACCTGGCCGGCGACAGCGTCGCCGCCGCCGCCCAGTTCGCTGGCGGCGGCGCCGGCGCCGCCCCGGCGAGCTCGTTCGCCGACTCGATGAAACAGGCCATCGGCAAGGTCAACGAGGACGACCGCGTGGCCGGCCAGCGCATGGCCGACGTCGACAGCGGCAAGAGCGAAGACCTGGTCGGCGCCATGCTGGCCAGCCAGGAGGCCAACCTGTCCTTCTCGATGTTGATGCAAGTACGCAACAAAGTGATGGGCGCGGTCGACGAGCTCATCAAACTTCCGCTGTAAGTCTTCGCGAAAGCAATCCAAGTGATCAACACCCTCAAGTCCGCCTTCGGGCGCTGGCGCGCGGATCCCGCGCTGCCGTCGCTGCCCCCCGCCCTGGTCAAAAACCTGTACCCGCTGCTGCTGCTGGCGGTCGGCGTCACCGCCATGGTGCTGATGTACCTGTGGAGCGACCAGTCGGCCTACAAGCCGGTGTTCGGCGCGCGCGAGCGCGTCTCGGCGCCCGACATGATGGCCGTGCTCGACACCGACCACATCCCCTACCGCCTGCATCCCGACAGCGGCCAGGTGCTGGTGCCGCAGTCGATGCTGGGCAAGGTGCGCATGCTGCTGGCGGCGCGCGGCGTCACCGCCCAGCTGCCCGCCGGCCTCGAGCTGATGGACAAGAACGACCCGCTGGGGGTCAGCCAGTTCGTCCAGGACGTGCGCTTCCGCCGCGGCCTGGAGGGCGAGCTGGCGCAGTCGATCATGACGCTCGACGCCATCGGCCACGCCCGCGTCCACCTGTCGATCGCCAAGTCGACCTCCTTCGTCTCGAGCGACGGCGACAAGTCGTCGGCCTCGGTGGTGGTGGCGACCAAGCCGGGCCGCAGCCTGGCGCCGGAACACATCGCCGCCATCGTCAACATGGTGGCCGGCAGCGTGGCCAGCCTGAGCCCGCAGCGGGTCAGCCTGGTCGACCAGGCCGGCAACCTGCTGTCCTCGCACGTCGACCTGGCCGACGGCTTCGACGCCGGCAGCAACGGCAACGACAACGGCAAGCGCTTCCAGGACGAGATCCGCAGCAACGTCAGGAGCCTGCTCGGCACGGTCATCGGCGAGGACAACTTCCGCCTCAGCGTCACCGCCGCCGTCGACAACGACAAGGTCGAGGAGACGGTCGAGAAATACGGCGACGCGCCCAAGGTCACCAGCGAGGCCATGCGCGAGGAGCAGGACCGCAACCGCATCGCCATGGGCGTGCCGGGCACCCTGTCGAACCGGCCGCCGCCGGCCGCCACCGACGCCAAGGCCGCCGACGGCGCCGCCAAGGCCGACGAGGGCACGGCGCGCAAGAACGCCACCACCCGCCAGTACGCCTACGACCGCAGCATCACCCAGACCAAGCGCAGCCGCGGCACGCTGAAGAAGCAGAGCATCGCCGTGGTGCTGGCGCAGGCCGCCGCGCCCTTCCCCAAGACCGGCTGGACGCCGGCCGAGCTGGCCAACATCGACAAGCTGCTGCGCAACGGCCTGGGCATCGACACCGAGCGCGGCGACCAGCTGGTGGTCAGCGCCATGAACTTCCCGCCCAAGGCGGCGCTCACGCCGTGGTGGCAGGAGCGCGACACGGTGGTCGACTTCAGCTCGTGGATCATGTACGCCGTCGGCGCCCTGCTCGGCTACCTGCTGCTGCTGCGTCCGCTGCTGCGCCTGCTGACGGCGCGCCTGGCGCCGTCGCCGGCCGCCGCCGCCCGCCTGGCCGCCGAACGCCGCAGCGCCGAGGCCAGCACCGTGGCCGCCGGCGCCCACGGCGCCGGCGCGCCGGCGCTGGCCTCGCCGGAACACGCCGCCGGCGAGCCGGACGCGCTGGCGGCCGGCGCCGCCGGCATGCCGGGCATGCCGGTGGTGCCGCTGCTGGAGAACTACGATTTGCCGCCGGCCGGTTCGGCGGTCGACGTGATGGTCGACCACCTGAAGGTGCTGGCCGAGAAGGAACCCGAACGCGTCGCCGAAGTCGTCAAACAATGGATGCAGAAAAATGGCCGAACTCAATAGCATGCAAGATTCCATGGACCAGCCCGAGGGCGTCTACCTGACGCCGGTCGAACAGGCCGCCATCGTCCTGCTGAGCATAGGCGAGGAGCCGGCCGCCGCCGTGCTGCGCTGCCTGTCGCGCGAGGAGCTGCTCGAGGTGACCCAGGTGATGTCGCGCATGAGCGGCATCAAGGTCGAGTCGGTCAAGCACGCCATGCAGACCTTCTTCGACGACTACCGCCAGCAGTCCGGCGTGCACGGCGCCTCGCGCAGCTACCTGAAGCGCTCGCTCGACCTGGCGCTGGGCAACGACATCGCCAACACGGTGCTCAACAGCATCTACGGCGACGAGCTGCGGCCCAAGATGGCGCGCCTGCAGTGGGCCTCGCCGAAGTGGCTGGCCGAATACATCTCCAACGAGCACGTGCGCATGCAGGCGGTGTTCCTGGCCTTCCTGCCGGCCACCCTGGCCGGCCAGATCCTCGACGCCCTGCCCCTCGAGGGACGCGACCTGGTGCTGCTCAACCTGGCGCGGCTCGACGAGATCGACCGCGACCTGCTGCTCGAGCTCGACCAGCTGGTGGGCCGCTGCCTGGGCACCTTCGACATGCAGAGCACCAGCGTCGAGGGCATCCGCCAGGCCGCCGAGATCCTCAACCGGCTGCCGTCGAACCGGGCGCAGATGGTCGAGCTGCTGCGCGCCCACGATCCCGAGGTGGTGGCGCAGATCGAGCTGTCGATGTACGACTTCTTCATCCTGTCGACCCAGTCCGAGGTGGCCATCACCCGCATCATCGAGGAGGTGCCGCTGGAGCAGTGGGCCATCGCCCTCAAGGGCGCCGAGCTGTCGATCCGCGACGCGGTGCTCAAGACCATGCCGAAACGCCAGGCCCAGGCCTTCGAGGACATGATGCGGCGCGCCGGTCCGATCCCGATGTCGCGCATCGAGCAGACCCGCCAGGAGATCATGGCCACCGTCAAGGCGCTGGCCGACAGCGGCGAAATCGAGATCCAGCTGTTCGCCGAGGCGGTGGTCGAATGAAGCAGTTCCGTCCCTACCGCTTCCCGCCGCTGTCGCAGGTTGTTGCAGTCGCACAACGGGCGCACCCGAACGGGTCGAACGGCAGCGGCGGCGTCGACGCCGGCGCGCAGTGGCAGGCCTCGGTCGGCGAGGGCTTCGAGCAGGGCCAGCGCGACGGCTACGAGGTCGGCCTGTCGCGCGGCCAGGAGGACGGCTTCGAGGCCGGCCGCGCCGCCGGCCAGGAGCAGGGCCGCGAGGAGGGCCGCGCCGAGACCCTGGTGGCCTACGACCAGCTGGCGCGGCCGGTCGACGCCATGCTCAAGAGCTTGAAAAAACTGCGCGCCGACTACCGCGCCGCCCAGCGCAAGGAGGTGGTCGACCTGGTGGCCAAGGTGGCGCGCCAGGTGATCCGCGCCGAGCTGGCGCTGCAACCGGTGCAGATCATGGCCCTGGTCGACGAGACGCTGGCCTCGATGCCGCCGACCCGCGAGGAGATCGACGTCTTCCTCAACCCGGAGGAGCTGAAGCGCATCAGCGAACTGGACCCCAAGCGCGCCAAGCGCTGGAACCTGATCGGCGACGCCCGCCTCGACGCCGGCGAGTGCCGCATCAAGGCCGGCGACAACGAAGTCGATGCCGGTTGCCATCAACGTCTTGCCGCCGTCATGGAACAGGTCGATAATCAGTTACAAGCCGCCGACGGCGGCGACGACACGGAAAGCGAAGAATGATCGCCGATGCCTTGCGCAACCTAGAACTGGGCGCCGTCCCGATGGCCACCCCGACCGGGCGGCTGGTCGGCGCGTCCGGCTTGTTGCTCGAGGCCGCCGGCTGCCGGCTGCACACCGGCCAGCGTTGCCAAATAGAGACAGTCGGCGGCGAGTGGCTCGACGCCCAGGTGGTCGGCTTCCGCGACAAGCTGTCCTTCCTGATGCCGTTCAAGAAGGCCGTCGGCCTGACCACCGGCGCCCGCGTGCTGCCCTCGCAGGACAAGGTCAGCCTGCAGATCGGCCCCTCCTGGCTGGGCCGCATGGTCAACGGCCTGGGCGAGCCGATCGACGGCCTGGGCAAGCTGGGCGGCGAACATCCGCTCGAGTCGACCCCGCCGCGCATCAACCCCCTGAAAAAGAAACCGGTCACCGAGTCGCTCGACGTCGGCGTGCGGGCGATCAACGCCATGCTGACGCTGGGCAAGGGCCAGCGTGTCGGCCTGATGGCCGGCAGCGGCGTCGGCAAGTCGGTGCTGCTCGGCCTGATCACCCGGCAGACCGTGGCCGACGTGGTCGTCGTCGGCCTGATCGGCGAGCGCTCGCGCGAGGTGCGCGAGTTCGTCGAGATGTCGCTCGGCAAGGACGGCCTGGCCAAGGCGGTGCTGGTGATCGCCCCGGCCGACGAGAGCCCCCTGATGCGCATCATGGCCACCGAGATGTGCCACTCGATCGCCGCCCACTTCCGCGACCAGGGCAAGAACGTGCTGCTGCTGGTCGACTCGCTGACCCGCTACGCCATGGCGCTGCGCGAGGTGGCGCTGGCGCTGGGCGAGCCGCCGGCCACCAAGGGCTATCCGCCGTCGGTGTTCTCCAACCTGCCGCAGCTGGTCGAGAGCGCCGGCAACGGCGAGAACCAGGTCGGCAGCATGAGCGCCATCTACACCGTGCTGGCCGAGGGCGACGACCAGCAGGACCCGGTGGTCGACACGGCGCGCGCCATCCTCGACGGCCACATCGTGCTCAGCCGCGAACTGGCCGAACGCGGCCACTATCCGGCCATCGACGTGGCCGCCTCGATCAGCCGCTGCATGACCCAGGTGATCACCACGCCGCACATGCTGGCGGCGCGCGCGCTCAAGGCCAGCATGGCGCGCCACGACCGGGTGCGCGACCTGATCCCGCTGGGCGCCTACGTGCCCGGCGCCGACCCGGTCACCGACAAGGCCGTCAAGCTGCATCCGGCGGTCGAGGAGTTCCTCTGCCAGGGCACCAAGGAAGCGGCGCCCTTCTCCCCCTGCGTCGATCAACTTGAGAAGCTGATGACATGAGCCAGCACAACATCCGCAACCTGACCACCCTGGTGGCGCTGCGCAACACCGAGGTCGAGCGCCTGCAGACCGAGATGGCGGAAAAGGCCAACCTGCGCGAGCGCTACCAGAAGAACCTGGACCGCCTCACCGGGCTGTACACCAACAGCGGCGCCAGCGGCGTGTTGCACATGGCGCTGGCCGGCAACTGCGGCGACTACAAGCAGGCGGTGATGCAGCTGGCCGACACCCACCGGCTCGACCTGCACATGCACGAGGCCGACATGGCGGTGTCGCAACAGGCCCTCAACGCGGCCTGGGTGAAGCGCGAGGTGCTCGGCAAGGTGCTCGACAAGCAGCACCAGGTGGTCCGCAAGGAGCAACATGTACAAGAGCGCAAGCAACATGACGAATTGGCCACACAAGCCTGGTTCCGCGGCCAGAAGAACGAAAAATAGTTGAGAATATTTTCATACGGAAACGATTTAGGTCGCCTTATAACAAGGTACACTTCATCCATCCTTTCCAAGGGGCACGATCATGGCACTCAACAATATTAATTACGATCCGAAAACGACCGCGACCAACCTGGCCAACGCCTACGTGGCCGGCTCGCAGTCGATGATCGACAGCCGCAGCAAGGTGGCGACCGCCACCAAGACGGCGCTGACCACGCTGAGCAGCGCGATGGGCGCCTTCCAGAGCGCGCTGTCCTCGCTCAGCCTGGGCAGCAAGACCATGAGCGCCAACGCGGCCACCTTCAGCTCGGCGGTCGGCACGGCGACGGCCACCTCGGCGGCCATCGCCGGCACCTATTCGTTCTATGTCGAGCGGCTGGCCACGGCCGGCCAGGTGTCCTACGGCGGCCTGAGCGACACCACCGCCGCCGGCAGCGGCAACCTGAGCGTGATGCTGGCCGACGGCAGCAACTTCCAGGTCAGCCTGAACACCGCCGACAGCAACATGGACGGCAACCTGTCGCCGAAGGAGATCGCCGCCGCCATCAACATCGCCGCCGGCAACAGCTCGCGCGTCACCGCCTCGACCATGAGCCTGAACGGCGCCACCACGCTGGTGCTGACCTCGAACCTGACCGGCGCCGCCAACGCCGCCTCGCTCGACACCAGCGGCGTCACCAACGCCGCCCTCAAGGCGGCGCTGGACGCCCCCGCCAACCAGAATCAAGTGGTCGCCGCGCAGGACGCCCTGGTGTGGGTCGGCGCCAAGACCACCGGCACCCAGATCGTCCAGGCCTCCAACGTCTTCAGCGTGGTCGACGGCGTGACGATGACCTTCACCAAGGCCCAGGCCGCCACCGAGACCGCGCCGGTGACGCTCACCGTCGCCGCCGACACCGCGGCCACCAGCGCCAACGTGCAAGCCTTCGTCGACGCCTACAACAAGGTGATCACGACGCTCGACGGCCTGACCGACGTGGGCGACCCGAGCAAGGGCGTCGGCGCGGCGGTCTTCGCCTCCGACTCCGGCCTGGCGGCGCTGCGCAACCGCATGCTCGGCACGCTGCGCACGGCGGTCGGCGGCCAGACCCTGGTCAACTACGGCATCAGCGCCAAGCGCGACGGCACCCTGGGCCTGGACACGGCCAGGCTGGGCAAGGCCGTGCTGGCAAATCCGGGCGGGCTCGACGGCTTGTTCGGCAAGGCCTCGCTGAGCAGCAGCAGCGGCGTGCTCGGCGCGCTCGACAAACTGATGGCCCAATGGACCAGTTCGGCCAACGGCCAGCTGGCTTCGCGCAAGGTCTCGGTCGACAAGGAGCAGATCTCGCTGACCGACCGCCAGGCCAAGGTGCAAACCCAGTTCCAGAACGCCTACAACCGCTACCTGGTCCAGTTCACCAACCTGCAGACCCTCCAGTCGAAGATGAACAACACCTCCAGCCTGTTCACGGCGCTGTTCTCCTCGAGCAACAGTAGTTCCTAAAACCGGCCGGCGGCCGGCCCCGGCCGCCGCCCCCCCAACGCAAGCATAGAAGTACGGTGAATACCATGTTGAACCAGGAAGCCTACAGCAGTTACCATTCCGTCAACCTCGACGCCCAGACCGCGCGCGCCTCGCCGGTCGAGCTGGTGCTGGTGCTGACCAACGGCCTGCTCGAGGAGCTGGCGCGCGCCCGCGGCCACATCGTCGGCAAGCGCTACGAGCTCAAGGCCAACAGCCTGAACAAGTGCACCGAGATCATCAACGGCCTGTCCAGCTCGCTCGACTTCGAGCAGGGCGGCGAGGTGGTGGCCAACCTGGGCCGCCTCTACGACTACTGCGCCGAGCGTCTCCACACGGCCGGCGTCCAGCTCGACCCGAGCATCGTCGACGAGGTCACCACCCTGCTCACCACCATCAAGCAGGGCTGGCTGGGCGTGCAGGCGAAGAATGGATAGGCAGCGCACGCTGTTGCAACTGGGACAGAAAATGGGCGCCGCGCTCGACGCCGCCGACTGGCCCGCGCTCGGCGCGCTGAACACCATGATGGCCTCGGCGCTGCCGCAGATGGCGGCGCAGGGCAACTGGACGGCGGCCGAACGGGCCGCCCTGGCGGCGCTGCGCCAACTGCACGAGCAGGCCGTGCAGCGCTGCGACCAGGCCACCGCCGACCTCGGCCGCCAATTGAACGAAATGCAAGCTAACAAAGAGGGCTGGCTCGCCTACGCCCTCGACAGCGAAACCGCTGAAACCGGAATCTAAGCATGACCATGACCCTGAGTACCGCCGCAGCCAAACCCGCCCAGCAGAACACCGCCGGCCTGTTCCCGAACGCCAACCCGGCCGCCAACCAGCTCGACCAACTCGACCAGCTGTCCATGGCCGACGCCGCCGCCGCGCCGCCGGCCGCGGCGGCCGTGGACGGGGCGGCGCTGTTCGCCCAGTTGCTGAACCTGGCCCAACAGATCGAGCTCGCGCCGCCCGCCGCCGATGACGCCGCGACGGCGGACAGCGGCGACGGCGCCGCCGCCACCACGCCGGACGCCGGCACGGCGAGCGCCGCCGCCGCGCCCGACCAGGGCGCCATGATGAACGCGATGGCCGCGCCGCTGTTGAACCTGGCCATGGCCCTGCCCTTCGCCGCCGGCGCCACCACACCGGCCGGCAACGCCGCCTCGGCCACCGTCCAGGACCAGCCCCGCGTCGACGGCATGAGCGCGCGGCTGGCCAGCGGCAGCAATATCAGCCTGAACCTGAACATCGCCAACCAGCAGCCGGGTGGCACGGCGCCCGCCACCGCCATCGCCACCGCCATCGCGCCGGCGGCGGCGACAGGCGGCGGCGCCGGCGCCACGGCCGCGCCCGCCACGCCGGGCGACAGCGCCATCGAGGCGTCGGCGTCCGGCGCCGCGCCGACCGCGCCGACCTCGCCAGCGGCACCCGCGGCCCAGGCCGCCGCCGCGTCCGCGCTGGCCGCCGCCGCCCCGAGCGCCAACAGCGCCGCCCCGGCGCGCGCCGGCAACGCCGGCAAGGACGCCGAGCGCGCCCCGGCCAGCGGCCACTTCGCCAGCGCGGCAACGGCCGCCGCCGGCGCCAAGGACGACGGCGGCGGCAGCGGCCTGCGGCTGGCCGCCGCGCCGGCCGGCAACGGCGTCAACGGCGCCTACACGCCGGCCGCGCCGGCCGCCGCGCCGCTGGCCGACAGCGTCAAGCTGGCCGGCAGCGCCGAGCAATGGCAGCAGCCGCTGCGCGAGGCGCTGGGCGAGCGCCTGCAGTTGCAGTTGCAGCGCAACAACGACCACGCCGTGATCCGCCTGGAGCCGCCCAACATGGGCCGCATCGAGATCTCGATCCGCCACAGCGCCGGCGCGCTGCAGGTCAACCTGTCGGCCAGCAACAGCGAGGTCTTGCGTCAACTCAACAACATCGGCGACAGCGTGCGGCAGGATCTATCGCAGCGCAGCTTCGGCGAGGTCGCCGTCAACGTCAGCGCCAGCGCCGGCCCGCGCGGCCAGGCTATGGCCGAGGGCGACGGCCGCGGCGGGCGGCAGGGCCAGCAGGACCAGGGCCGCGCCCCGGGCCGCGCCTTGTCCGACGACGAGGCCGCCGCCGCCACCTTTGCCATGTTGACCGAACAGGAGTAAGCCGTAGATGAAGAATATGAAAATGATCGTGGCGTTCGCCGCCGTGGCCGTGCTGGGCGCGGGCGTCGCCGGCGGTGCCGTCTGGTACATGTCGAAGGGCGCCGCGCCGGCCGCCGGCCACGAGAAGAAGGTGGAGGTCAAGCACGACGAGGGCAAGCCGCCCAAGTATCTGACGGTCGACAAGGTCATCATCATGCTCAAGCGCAGTCCGGGCGACACGGCCAGCCACTACATGTCGGCCGATCTGGTGATCACCACCAACGAGGAGAAGGAAAAGACGGCCAAGGAGCATTTGCCGATGTTGCGCAGCGTCGCCGTGCGCACCTTGTCGAACCTGCCGATGGCCACCGCGCAAATGATGACGATCGACCAATTCGCCGCCGAACTGAACAAGGCGTTCGACGAGACCTACGTCCACGACAAACGGGAAAAGCCCTTCTCCGAAGTCATGATAGGCAAACTGATCATCGAGTGATGCTTCACCCTCCAACGCAGTATTCGTCCACCAGCGGGGCCGGCATGGCATTGATAGAGCAATACGCGGAGGCATATGCCGAAAGCTACGGCGAGGACGGCAGCGCGCCGCCCCGCCACAGCGTGGCCGACGAGCAGAAGCACCTGCTGGCCTACGCCCCGCTGGTCAAGCGCATCGTGCGCCAGCTCAATTCGCAGATCGCCGGCGCCATCGACCGCGACGACATGGAGCAGATCGGCCTGATGGGCCTGCTCGAGGCGCTGCGCCGCTACGGCCAGCCCGACGGCGGCTTCGGCAGCTACGCCAGCCTGCGCGTGCGCGGCGCCATCCTCGACGAGCTGCGCCGCCAGGACTGGCGCCCGCGCGCCGTGCGCCAGCACAGCCACAAGCTGCGCGACGCGGTGCGCGCGCTGACCCGCAAGCTGGGCCGCGAGCCCGGCGAGCAGGACATCCTCGACGGCCTGGGCATCTCTGCCGAGGCCTACCAGGCCTACCAGCTCGACGAGAACGCCGAGCTGATCGCCAGCTTCGACGAGGTGCTGCAGGAGAGCGTCGGCGCCGACACGGCGCCCAACCCGGAGGAGGCTTTGATGACCCGGCGCAGCCTGGAGCAGGCGCTGCGCGGCCTCGACGAGCGCGAGCAGCGGGTGGTGCAGATGTACTACGAGTTCGAACTGAGCTACAAGGAAATCGCCGCCGTGCTCGACCTGACCGACGCCCGCGTCTGCCAGCTCAACAAGGCGGCCCTGGGCAAGATGAAGGCCGTGCTGCAAAGCGCCTGAGCGGCCGGCGGCGACGGCGACACCACCGCGGCGGCAGCGCAGCGGCGGCACCAATTAGAACAGCAGAAAGGCATCAACCATGCAGCAAATACTCGGCATTTTCATCGTCATGGGCTCCGTCTTCGGCGGCTTCTTCATGATGGGCGGCTCCTTCCACCAGATCTGGCAACCGATCGAACTGCTGGTCATCGCCGGCGCCGGCCTCGGCGCCCTGGTGCTGGGCAACCCGCGCCACGTGCTCGCCGAGATGATGACGCAACTCAAGAAAATCCTGTTCCGCAAGAAGTACGACTCGGAGTTCCAGCGCCAGTTGCTGCTGCTCATGTACGAGCTGCTGCAACTGGCCGCCGGCGGCCTGAAGGCGCTCGACGCCCACGTCGAGGCGCCCAAGGACAGCCCGCTGTTCCAGCGCTACCCGCGGGTGCTGGAGGAGTCCAAGCTGCTCGCCTTCATCGTCGACAACTTCCGCCTGATGGCGATGGGCAAGATCAACGCCCACGAGCTCGAGGGCGTGCTCGAGCAGGAGCTCGAGGCCATCCACGAGGAACTCAACCAGCCGGCCAAGTCGCTCAACAAGATCGGCGAGGCGATGCCGGGCTTCGGCATCCTGGCCGCCGTGCTGGGCATCGTGATCACCATGAACACCGTCAGCGAGGGCGCCACCTCGGGCGAGATCGCCGAGCACGTCGGCGCCGCCATGGTCGGCACCTTCATCGGCATCTTCTTCTGCTACGGCGTGCTCGACCCGATCAGCAACATGATGAAGCAGCTGGTCGGCCAGGAGGCCTCCAACAAGGAGTGCGTCAAGGTGGTGCTGGTGACCCACGTCGCCGGCAAGCCGCCGCTGCTGGCGATCGACGCCGGGCGCCGCCTGGTGCCGCTCAACATCAAGCCGAGCTTCGCCCAGCTGGAACGCTGGATCAACGACCTGGAAGGCCGCGACAGCGCGCCGGAAGAGAACTCGCGCCGGGGAGGTGGCCGTGCTAAAGCCGCATGACAAGGGCCACGAGCAAACCATCGTCAAGCGCGGCGGCGGCAAGCACAAGCACGACGAGCACGGCGGCGCCTGGAAGGTCGCCTTCGCCGACTTCTGCCTGGCGCTGATGTGCCTGTTCCTGGTGCTCTGGCTGATGGCCGCGCGCAACACCGAGAGCCTGGAACAGATCCTCACCGAGGCCGACGGCGCCAAGACCGACCAGGGCAAGGGCGTCATGCCGCAGCAGGTGGGCGGCCCGCGCGGCAGCCTGATCGAGCGCTTCCCGATGCCGCGCACCGGCAACTCGGAGCGCCCCGGCGAGGCCAAGGCCAGCGGCGAGGCGGCGCCCGTCGTCACGCCGCCGGCCAAGGTCACCTACGACAGCCCGAGCGACCTGGCGGCGCTGTCGAAGGCGCTGACCAAGATGAGCGCCGACTTCGGCCTGACCAGCAACCTCGAGTCCGTCATCACCCCCTACGGCCTGCGCGTGATGATGCACGACACCGACCGCCAGGGCATGTTCGTGCGCGGCAGCGCCGTGCCGACCGACAGGTTCCGCTCGCTGCTGCGCAAGATGGGCCCGCTGTTCGCCCAGATGGAGAACCAGATGCTGGTGGTCGGCCACACCGACTCGATGCAGTACGCCGACACCAGCTACGCCGCCTTCTCCAACTGGACCTTGTCGAGCAACCGGGCGATGTCGGCCCGCGCCCAGCTGCTGGCCGGCAGCATGAACCCGGAGAGCGTGCTGCAGGTGGTCGGCATGGCCGACCGCGCCCCGCTCGACCCGAAGCGGGCCGACGCCGGCGTCAACCGCCGCATCGAGCTGCTGATCCTCACCACCGCCCAGGCCAAGACCGTGGCGGCGATGTTCGGCGTGCCGAGCAACAAGAACGCGCTGACCGAGGAGATCGACACCGAGCTGCCGGACGTGACGATGCTGCAACGCCTGCGCGAAAAAATAATGCCCGTGGAAAAGAAAACGGCCAAGCCGGGCAGTTACAATGAACGTTGAAGCACGCCGCGCCCGCCGGCGGCAAGCGGGTTGACATGGAAACCAAGCCAAGAGGCACACGTATGAGAATAGCCACAGGACTCGCCGCCGGCGTCGCGCCGGCCCGCCCCGTCGACAGCGCCGCCGCCGAGGCGGCCGAGGCCGCGCCGGCCGCCGCGCCGCAGGCGGCGCTGCAGTCGGCCGTGCTGCAGCCGGCCCTGGCGGCGCTGCGCGCCATGCCGGAGATCGACCACGACAAGGTGGCCGCGCTGCGCGACGCCCTGGCCAAGGGCGAGCTGCCGTTCGACCCGGCCAAGCTGGCCGGCCTGATCCAACGCTTCCACGGCAGCGAGCCATGAACCAGACGACACGCCAGCAGGCCATGCACGGCCTGCTGCAGGGCCTGGCCGAGGACGGCCGCGACTATCCCCTGCTGCAGGAGTTGCTGGAACAACAGTTCGGCGCCGCGCTGCGCCACCAGAGCGCGCCGCTGGCCGAGGCGGCCGAGGCGATCGGCGCCCTGGTCGACCGGCTCGAGGCGCGCCGGCGCCTGCGCCTGCAACTGGCGCAGCGCCTGCTCGGCCCGCAGGCGGCGATGGCCCAGGTGTTCGCCCTGCTGAAGAGCGGCGCCCGCGACAAGGCCGAGGCCGACTGGCGCGCGCTGGAGCAGCGCGTGCTCGAATGCAAGCGCATCGGCAAGCGCAACAGCGAGCTGCTGCTCGGCCAGCACACCGTCATGCAGCGCGTGCTGCACGGCGACGAGGAGCCGCTGTATGCGCCCGCCTGAGCCGCTGCGCGCCACGGCGGCCACCGCCGCCACCGCCTCCAACATGACGGCGGCGCGGCCCGCCGCCGCCCTGCCCGCCGCCTTCGGCAACGCCGGCGGCGCCGGCTTCGGCGCCACCCTGCGCCAGCTGCAGGGCGAGGTGGCCGACTTCATCAGCCACGGCGCCGGCGCCGGCTCCCAGGCCGCGGCGGCGCCGGCGCTCAGCGTCGAGGGCATGGCGCTGCGCCAGCGCGCCGGCGGCGCCGGCGCCATCGACGCGCCCGGCAACGCCGCCGAGCCCGAACTGCGCCAGCAATTCCTCGCCGCGATCCAACCCTGGGCGGCCGAGACGGCCGAGCGGCTCGGCGTGGCGCCGCACCTGGTGGCGGCCCATGCCGCGCTCGAGTCGGGCTGGGGCCAGCGGCCGCTGCGCGGCGCCGGCGGCGCCGACAGCAACAACCTGTTCGGCCTGAAGGCCGGCGCCGGCTGGCAGGGCGCCGTCGCCGCCGCCACCACCACCGAATACGAGCACGGCGCGGCGCTGAAGAAGACCGAGCATTTCCGCAGCTACCCGGACACGGCCAGCGCCTTCCGCGACTACGCCAACATGCTGATCGACAATCCGCGCTTCCAGGGCGCCCTCAACGCCGGCCAGGACGCGCGCGCCTTCGCCCAAGGCCTGGCGCGCGGCGGCTACGCCACCGACCCGGCCTACGCCGACAAGCTCGGCAAGGTGGCCGCGCAACTCCAGCGCGGCGGCGCCAAGGCCGCCGCTCAGTCGGGTGATTGAATGGACACGGGCATATCGACCGGCTCGACCGTTCCCGCCGCCGTGACGCGGGCGCGGATGGTGGCGCCGTTGGCGTTGCGCACGCGCAACACCGCGCCGCGCGCGCCGCTGTCGAGCGCCTCGCCGGCCATGCTGACCTCGACCTGCTCGCGGCGCGCCACGATGCGCACCGCGTCGCCCCGCTTGACCAGGGTCGGCGCCGCCAACACGGCCGCGCGCAACACCTCGCCGCCGCGCAGCGTGCGCCTGGCGGCCAGCCCGAGCGCCGCCTTGGGGTCGGCCAGGCTGTCGGGGATGGCCGAGATGTCGTGGCGCTCCAACAACAGGTCGTCGGCCGTCAAGACCCGCCCGGCGGCCACCTCGGCGGCGCTGACCACCACCCTGGCCGAGACCTGGGCGCGCACCACGAACTCGTACCGCCAGCCGTCGGCGCCGGCGCAGACGGCGGCGAAGCGCATGCGCGAGGCCAGCCGGGTGTCGACCGCCGCCACCGTCGGCGCCAGCGCGCAGGGCGCCAGCGGGCGGCTGCCGCGCACCACCTCGACGACGATCTGCGGCGCCACCAGCCCGGCCCCCTCGGCCTGCCGCTCGAGGTGCTGGCGGGCCGCCGCCTGCACCAGCGCCGGCACCTGCTCGGCCGGCGTGGCCGCTCTGGCGGAAAGATTAACAATACCAACGAGCAACATTACGCTCGCCCGGGTTACAATACATTTGTTGAACATAAGCAATACCTCTACTATGATGCCTAAAGCGGCTGCGGCGCGTGAAGCGACCGGCCGCCATTTTACATGGGGTGGCGCGGCCCGTTCGACTCGATCTGGATTCACAGTAACACGGTAAAAATACCAAGGGGGACATGATGGGTATCAATTTCAAGGAAGCGCTCGGCGTCCACGCCGACGCGCTGCATCTCCGGGCCGAGCGCACCCGCATCCTGGCCTCGAACCTCGCCAACGAGAACACGCCGGGCTACCAGGCGCAGGACATGGACTTCGCCGCCACGCTGGCCAGCACCCAGGCCGAGGCCGCCGGCGAGCTGACCCTCGACGCCGACAGCAACGCGCTGTACCGCGTGCCCTACCACCCTAGCGCCGACGGCAACACCGTCGAGCTCGGCGTCGAGCAGGCCGCGTTTTCGCAGAACGCCACCGATTTCCAGACCAGCCTGACCTTCGCCAACATGAAGTTCAAGGGTCTGGGCAAAGCCATCAACGGCCAGTAAGGGAGACCCCATGTCGTTCAAGAATATTTCCGAGATCGCCGGCTCGGCCATGGCGGCGCAGACCGTGCGCCTCAACACCATCGCCAGCAACCTGGCCAACGCCGACTCGGTCGCCGGCACCGAGGCCGACACCTACCGCGCCCGCAAGCCGGTGTTCGCCGCCGTCATGAACGAGGGGCTCGACAACCAGGGCGGCGCCGGCGGCCGCGTCCAGGTGCTCGACGTGGTCGAGTCGGCCGAGGCGCTGCGCAAGGTCTACGACCCCGGCCATCCGATGGCCAACCCCGACGGCATGGTGTTCTACCCCAACGTCAACCAGGTGGCCGAGATGACCGACATGATGTCGGCCTCGCGCGCCTTCGAGACCAACGTCGAAGTGCTCGGGCGCATCCGCACGATGCAGCAATCCCTCCTCAAACTCGGTGAAGGTTAAGCCATGCAAACCAGTCTTCTGAACAACAACAGCAACAACGGCGGCAGCGTCAACAGCGGCGCCAACATCGCCGGCAACAGCGCCGCCGAGACCAAGGACATGTTCACCAAGCTGCTGGTGGCGCAGATCAAGAACCAGGACCCGCTGTCGCCGACCGACCCGAGCCAGTTCATCAACCAGCTGACCCAGCTGTCGCAGACCGAGTCGCTGCAGAACCTGTCGACCCTGACCAGCGCCAACGCCAGCGTGCTGCAGAGCATGCAGGTGCTGGCGATGGGCGCCCAGGTCGGCTCGGACGTGCTGGTCAGCGCCGCCAGCGTCAAGCTGGGCACGGCCAAGGTCGCCGGCGAGATCACCCTGGGCAACGCCAGCGGCAAGACCACGCTGGTGCTGACCGGCGAGGACGGCGTCAAGCACAACGTCAGCCTGGGCACCCAGCCGGCCGGCGTGGTGCCCTTCGCCATCGACCCGGGCGCGCTCGGCCTGCCGCCCGGCAGCTACGCGATGAGCGTCGAGACCAGCAGCAAGGACACGCCGACGATCGCCATC
Source organism: Rugamonas sp. DEMB1 (assembly GCF_029834475.1). Lineage (GTDB taxonomy): Bacteria > Pseudomonadota > Gammaproteobacteria > Burkholderiales > Burkholderiaceae_D > Rugamonas > Rugamonas rubra. The sequence goes on from NZ_CP122407.1 coordinate 3,712,470, forward strand.
AGCGGCCGGCTCAACAGCGTGCGCATGGCCGGCGGCGGCAATGTCGCCCTGAACGTCGCCAACGTCGGCGAGGTGACCCCGTCCGACATCATCGCCTTCAACGGCAAATCCGCTTCCGCCACTCAATCTAGTCTCTAAGAAAGGTATCCGCCATGAGTTTCGATATCGCATTGTCTGGCATCCAGGCCATCAACAACCAGCTCGACACCATCAGCCACAACATCGCCAACGCCGGCACCTACGGCTTCAAGTCGAGCCGCGCCAACTTCTCCTCGCTGTACGCCGGCAGCACGCCGACCGGCACCGAGGTCAGCTCGCTGACCCAGAGCATCGGCCAGAACGGCGGCACCGTCGCCACCGGCCGCGGCCTGGACGCCTCGATCAACGGCCGCGGCTTCTTTATCAGCAAGGATGCGCAGGGCCAGTCGACCTATTCCCGGGTCGGCATCTTCGCCAAGGACATCGATGGCTTCCTGGTCAACAGCAACGGTCAACGGGTCCAGGGCTACAGCCAGAAACCGCCCAGCATCGACATGTCCCCCCTGGGCGACCTGCCGATCCCCAGCGGACAGATCGCCCCCGTCGCCTCCGGCAAGCTGACCTTCCAGTCGAACCTGTCGAAGGATTGGGTCGCGCCAGCCAACGCCACCTTCGATCCGGCCGAATTCACCTCCTACAATATGTTGAAGTCGTCGGTCATGTACGACTCGGTCGGCAACCAGCACATCCTGACCCAGTACTTCGTCTACACGGGGGCGGGAACCATCGATGTCAACTACAGCCTCGATGGCGACCTGACCCTGGTGCCCAAGGCCACGCTGACCTTCAATGCCGCCAGCGGACAACTGGACCCGCCAACCCAGGCCTTGCAACCGCTCATCATCACCCTGCCCAATGGCGCCAACCTGGGCGCCACGCCGAAGGTGGCCGGCGATCCCTACGTGCTCACCCTCGACTACACCGGCATGACCAATTACGCCGGCGAACCCACCACCGCGATCAACAACGCCGACGGCTATGCCGCCGGCACCTATGTCGGCGTCGAACTGGGCGAAAAAGGCAATCTGGTCGCCAAGTACACCAATGGCCAGAAGCAAAGCGTCGGCGTGGTCGCCGTCGCCACCTTCGCCGACGAGGGCGCGCTGACCAACATCAGCGACACCAGCTGGATCGCCAATGCCGCCTCCGGCCGCGCCCTCGACGATATTCCCGGCAAGGGCATGGGCGGCGCGCTGAACACGGCGCGGCTGGAACAATCGAACGTCGACATCACCTCGGAACTGGTCGGCCTGATGACCTCGCAGCGCAACTACCAGGCCAACTCGAAGGTGATCCAGACCGAGAGCACCATGCTGCAATCGCTGATGCAAGCGCTGTAACGGGGGCCGCATGGACGCGCTGATCTACACCGCCATGAGCGGGGCCGAACGGGCCCTGCGCGGACAACAGGTGCACGCCAACAACCTGGCGAACATGGACACGGGCGGCTTCCGCGCCAACATGGAGCTGTCGACGGCGCAGACCCTGCCCGGCTACGGCTACGACGACCGCCACATGACGCAGTTGCAGGCCAACGCCGTGCTGACCCGCCAGGGCACGCTGAAGTCGACCGGGCGCGAGCTCGACGCCGCCATCAGCGGCGACGGCTTCTTCACCGTGCACGCCACCGGCGAGGCCTACACCCGCGCCGGCGCCTTCGCGCTCGACCCGGCCGGCACCCTCACCGTCAACGGCATGCCGGTGCTCGGCGAGGGCGGCCCGATCACCCTGCCCGAGTACAGCAAGATCGCCATCGGCCAGGACGGCAGCATCTCGATCCAGAGCCCGGGCGCGGCGACCATGCAGAGCATCGACAAGCTCAAGCTGGTCAAGGCCGAGGCCGCCGAGCTGACCAAGAACGAGGCCGGCCTGCTGGTGGCGCGCAGCGGCCAGCCGCTGGCCAGCGACGCCGGCGTGCTGGTGCGCCCCGGCCACCTCGAGGGCAGCAACGTCTCGGCGGTCGAGGAGATGGTCGCCACGATGAGCCTGAACCGCACCTTCGAGATCCAGATGAAACTGTTCAAGGCCAGCGATTCGATGGCCGAGGTCGGCAACCGCCTGGTCGGCGGCTAGGCCGGCCGGCCCGGCCTTCCGTAACGCACACGCACACCTACACAATTAGGGGAACCCCATGAATCCAGCAATGTGGATCAGCAAGACCGGCGTCCAGGCGCAGGACGCCAAACTGCAGGCCATCGCCAACAACCTGGCCAACGTCAACACCGTCGGCTTCAAGCGCGACCGCGTCGTCTTCGAGGACTGTTCTACTCGATCGAGCAGCAGCCCGGCACCCAGCGCGCCGACAACAACACCCTGGCGCCGTCGGGCGTTCAGCTGGGCAACGGCACGCACATGGTCGGCACGCAGAAGGTGTTTACCACCGGCAACCTGCAGACCACCAGCGGCGCGCTCGACGTGGCCATCACCGGCAACGGCTTCCTCGCCGTGCGCCGGCCCAACGGCGAGACCGCCTACACCCGCGCCGGCCAGCTGCAGGTCGACGCCAACGGCATCCTGGTCAACGCCCACGGCCTGCCGCTGGTGCCGCAGATCACCGTGCCGGCCAACGCCACCGCCGTCACCATCGGCGAGAACGGCATGGTCTCGGCCACCATCCCCGGCAACACCGCCGCCTCGCAGCTGGGCCAGCTGACCCTGACCAGCTTCATCAACCCGACCGGCCTGCTGGCGCTGGGCGAGAACCTGTTCCAGGAAACCGCCTCGAGCGGCACGCCGACCGAGGGCAACCCGGGCGACGCCCAGTTCGGCAAGCTCAAGCAGGGCGCGCTGGAAGGCTCCAACGTCCAGGTGGTCGAGGAGATGGTCGACATGATCGCCGCCCAGCGCACCTACGAGATGAACACCAAGGTGCTGTCGGCGGCCGACAACATGCTGCAGTACCTGGCCCAGGCGGCGCGCTGATGAAGGCCGCCGCCACCGCATTGGCCGCGCTGCTGCTGGCCGGCTGCGCCGGCCTGGCGCCGCCGGCGGTGCGGCCCGGCCCGTCCGACGAGCCGCCCGCCGTCGCCCGCGGCGCCGCGCCGCGCGGCAGCTCGGGCGGCGTGTTCAGCGCCGACACCGGCCTGTCGCTGACCTCGGACAGCCGCGCCTTCCGCGTCGGCGACGTGGTCACCGTCAACCTGCAGGAGACCACCCAGGCCAGCAAGAAGGCCGACACCAGCTTCTCCAAGGACTCGGCGGCCAACGTCGCCACCCCCAGCCTGCTGGGCAAGACCTTCCCCAAGGCCGGCCTGAACCTGGGCGCCACCCGCTCCTTCACCGGCGGCTCGGCCAGCTCGCAGCAGAACGCCCTGACCGGCGCCATCACCGTCATCGTCCAGGAGGTGCTGCCCAACGGCCTGCTGCGCGTGGCCGGCGAGAAGAGCCTGACCCTGAACCAGGGCGAGGAGTTCGTCCGCCTGCGCGGCTACCTGCGCGCCGCCGACATCGACGCCGACAACCAGGTCTCCTCGCTGCGCATCGCCAACGCCCGCATCGCCTACTCGGCCCAGGGCACCCTGGCCGACGCCCAGGCGCCGGGCTGGCTGACGCGCTTCTTCACCGGCCCATGGATGCCGTTCTAAGGATTCCCCCATGCACACCCCCCGCCCCCGCCTTTCCACCGCCGCCGCCCTGCTGGCCTGCTGCGCCCTGTTGCTCGGCGCCGCGCCGGCCCGGGCCGCGCAGGTGCTGCGCAACCTGGTCGCCATCGAGGGCGTGCGCGACAACCCGCTGGTCGGCTACGGCCTGGTGGTCGGCCTGAACGGCAGCGGCGACTCGACCCAGGTCAAGTTCGCCAGCCAGTCGGTGATCAACATGCTCAAGCAGTTCGGCGTCAAGGTGCCCGACGGCACCGACGCGAAAAGCAAGAACGTCGCCACCGTGATGGTCAGCGCCATCTTCCCGCCCGGCTACCGGCGCGGCCAGAACATCGACGTCACCGTCTCCTCGCTGGGCGACGCCAAGAGCCTGCGCGGCGGCGCCCTGCTGCTGACGCCGCTGCGGGCGGCCGACAACGAGGTCTACGCCCTGGCCCAGGGCAACGTCGTGGTCGGCGGCCTGGCCGCGGCCGGCCGCAGCGGCTCCTCGGTCACCGTCAACACCCCGACCTCGGGCCGCATCCCCAGCGGCGCGGCGATCGAGCGCGAGATCGGCACCGACTTCGCCACCCGCCCGACCATCCGCCTGTCGCTGCGCCACCCGCACTTCCAGACCGCCACCAACATCGTCGACAGCATCAACAAGCGCTTCGGCCAGATCGCCACCACCAGCGACGCCACCAGCATCGACGTGGTGGCGCCGGACAACCCGACCCAGCGCGTCGCCTTCATGGCCAAGCTCGAATCGCTCAGCATCGACGTCGGCGACGACTCGCCCAAGGTGGTGTTCAACTCGCGCACCGGCACCGTGGTGATCGCCGAGGGCCTGCGCGTGCGCGCCGCCGCCGTCACCCACGGCTCGCTCAAGGTGGTCATCTCGGAGAGCTCGAAGGTCAGCCAGCCGGCGCCGTTCAGCCAGGGCCAGACCACCACCACGCCGCAGTCCAACGTCTCGGTCGACCAGGGCTCGGGCCAGATGTTCAAGTGGCCGGCCGGCGCCAAGCTGCAAACCATCATCGACACCGTCAACAGCCTGGGCGCCTCGCCCGACGACATCATGGCGATCCTGCAGGCGCTCGACCAGGCCGGCGCCATCGAAGGCGAACTGATCGTCATTTAAGGACAGCCCATGAACACCATCCTCCACCCCGCCCAGGGCGCCGCCGCGCAGGCCGCCGACAGCGCCGCCGAAGCGGCCGTCGCGCCGGCCGCCGACACGCTCGACCCGAAGTACCGCGCCAAGGCCACCGAGGCGGCCGTCAAGTTCGAGAGTTTCTTCATCGGCCACATGCTGCACCAGATGCGCTCGGCGACGCGCGAGATGGCCGGCCCGGACAGCGTCTTCAAGGACCCGGTCAACAGCGACATGCTGGACATGGCCGACAACCTGGTGGCCGACAAGATGGCCGGCCAGCGCGCCTTCGGCATCGCCGACGCCATCCTGCGCCAGCTGCTGCCGGCGCCGGCGCCGAGCGTGCCGGCGCAGAACTTTGCCGGCCCGCTTAATGTAAGCTGACCGGTGGTCGCCCTTTACAGATAACGGACCAGTGGCTGCACAGGCGCAACTGGTCCCCCGGCCTTAACCAGGAAAGACCATCGCCCCATGAGCATTTCGAACAACGCACTGTCCGGCGCCCTCGCCGCCCAAGCGGCCCTCAACACCGCCTCGCAGAATATCGCCAACCTGCAGACCAAGGGCTACACCCGGCAGGGCGTGCTGTTGGCGGCGATCGGCCCGGGCGGCAACGCCGGCAGCGCCGGCAGCGGCGTCGAGGTCAGCTCACTGCTGCGTTTCAGCGACGCCTACAAGAACCAGCAGATGTGGCGCGCCGCTTCCGACCTGGGCCAGCGCTCGCAAACCCAGCCCTACCTGACGCAACTGGAGCGGGTGATGGGCGACGACCGCTCCGGCCTGAGCGCCGGTATCGACGAATTCTTCAAGGCGCTCAACGCGGCCGGCGTCGACCCGACCTCGACCCCGCTGCGCCAGCAGGTGGTGACGGCGGCCGACTCGATGTCGCAACACTTCAACAGCATCTACAACGTCACGGCCAACCAGCTGCTGTCGGTGCAGCAACAGCGCGGCGCCATCCTGCCCAAGCTCAACGAGTCGCTGCAGAACATCGCCGCGCTCAACGGCGCGATCGCCGGCGCCGCCGCCACCGGCACCAACACCTCGGCGCTGGTCGACCAGCGCGACCAGGAGATCGACAAGCTGGCCTCGATGGTGTCGATCGAGGTCATCGACAATCGCGACGGCAGCCGCAGCGTCTCGCTGAAAAGCGGCCAGCCGCTGGTCGACGGCAGCCTGGCCGGCACGCTGGCCTTCGACAACAGCACCGTGCCGCAAACGCTCAAGCTCAACTTCGCCTCCAGCAACTTCACGCTGGACGACGCCAAACTGGGCGGCCAACTGGGCGGCCTGGGCGACTTCCAGGTCAACACTTTGATTCCGCTGCAAAAGTCGATCTCCGACATCGCCGAGCAGATGACGACCAAGATCAACGACCAGCTGGCGCTCGGCTTCGACGCCAACGGCCTGCCCGGCGGGCCGCTGCTGGTGTTCAACCCGAGCAGCGCCACAGGCCTGCTGCAGATCACCAGCGGCATCAAGGCCAACGACCTGGCCTTCTCGGCCGACGGCATGCCGGGCGACAGCAGCAACCTGCAGTTGCTCATCGCCATCAAGGGCCAGAACGTGACGCTGACCTCGGTCGGCACCGTGCTGCTGGGCGACGCCGACACCCAGCTGGTCGGCAAGCTGGCCATCAACAGCCAACAGAACAAGGCCCTGCTCAACACCGCCACCACCATCCGCCAACAGGCCGAGGACGACTGGAAGTCGACCAGCGGGGTCAACGAGGACGAGGAGGCGGTCAGCCTGATCGAGTACCAGCGGATGTACCAGGCCAACATGAAGGCGGTGGCGGTCGCCAACTCGCTGTTCGACGCCACCCTGCAAATGTTCGGTTAAGGAGCACACCATGCGCATCGCCACCAACCAGTTTCAATCGACCATGCTGCGCGGCCTGAACCTCAACCAGGAGGGTTCCGCCCGGCAGACCGACCTCATGGCGTCGGGCAACAAGCTGCAACTGCCGTCCGACGACCCGGTCACCAGTGTGCGCATCTCGCGCCTGAACCGCGAGGAGGCCATCGTCGGCCAGTACAAAGCCAACATCGGCGCCGTGCAGATCCGCCTGCAAAAGAACGAGACCTATCTGACCAGCATGACCAAGGACATCAACAGCGCCCGCGACCTGCTGGTCTGGGGCCTGGACGGCAGCAACACCGGCGCCGACCTGGGCGCCATGGTCAACTCCTTCACCTCGATCCGCGACTCGCTGTTCTACAGCGCCAACGTCAAGGACCAGGAGGGCCGCTTCATCTTCTCCGGCACGGCGACCAACAGCGACGCGATCACCTTCGACGCCGGCGCCCCCGTCGGCTCGCGCTACACCTTCAGCGGCAACACCAACCAGCAGAAAGTGGTGGTCGGCAACGGCATCAACCAGACCGCCAACGTCGACGTGTCCGGCCTGGAGACCTATCTGAACCAGCTCGACACCACCATCGCGGAACTGTCCGCGCCGGGCATCACGGCCTCGACGCCGAGCCTGCGCGCCGCGCTGACGGCCAGTTTGGACGGCTCCGACGTGGCGCTGGGCGCCATCTCCAGCAAGATCGCCGACTTCGGCGGCGCGCAGAACATCCTGGCCACGCTGAACGACAACCACACCAACGTCAGCCTGTCGAACGGCATCGCGCTGATCCAGTTGGGCAAGCTCGACTACGCCGAGGCCGCCACCGAACTGGGCGGCTACAACCTGGCGCTCGAGGCCTCCTACAAGGCCTACGCCAAAGTCAGCGGGCTGTCGCTGTTCAACGTGCTCTAAACCATCATGCAAATCGTTCAATCCACCACCCCCGCCACCATGCCGCAAGGCAATGCCAGCAATGCCGTCGCGGCCGACGGCACGGCGCTGGGGCTGGCCGGGCAGAACGCCGCCACCGCCACCCCGGTGACGCCGACGCCGGGCGCCGCGGCGCCGCTGCAACGCGGCCTGAGCAACTGGGACCAGCCGCTGCAGGGCGACGTCGCCGGCGCCCAGCAGGCTCCTCGATTTCCTCGAGCAGAGCGCGGCCCAGCTGCGCGCGCTGAAGTCCGACCTGAGCGCCAAGCTGGCCTCGCGCCAGGTGCGCGACGGCACCATCGAGGCGCGCGTGCGCCAGTTCAGCAGCACCTGGAAACAACGCCAGCAGACCTCCGGCGGCACCCTCGACGCCCGCCTGGGCTACAGCCGCAAGGGCGCCGCGCAACGCTTCACGGTGCGCGGCATGACCCTGGCCGGCCTGCGCCACGGCAGCCGCGAGGTGCTCAGCATCGCCGTCGGCAGCGCCGCCCAGGGCGTGCGCTCGGTCGGCCTGGAGCCCGGCCTGAGCGACGCCGAGATCGCACAACGCTTCGACGAGGCGCTGGCCCCGCTCGGCGTGCGCGCCGGCGTCAACGCCGACGGCGCGCTGGAGTTCTCCACGCCGGAGGACGCCTGGGCCGGCGTGCGCGACAGCTTCGCCGTGCAGGGCAGCGGCATCCGCTTCCCCACCGGCCAGATGAACCGCGTCAAGACCGAGCCGGAGGCGGCCAGCATCGAGCCGGACAGCTGGGACACCTCGGACGAGGCGGCGCTGCGCCAGACGCTGCAGCAGGTGGTGCAGGCGCTGGCCCAGGTCGAGCAGGCGATGGCCTCGGTCAGCAACGCGCTGAGCCAGGCCGGCGGCCGCCTCGCCACCGCCTCGCCCGAGGCGCCGCCGGCGATGGACCAGGCGGCGCAGAACTTCGTCTCCACCACCAGGCAGCCCGGCTACCAGTCGCTGCTGTCGTTGACCTCGGCGCTGGTCGGCATCAGCCGCGAGCGCGTCATCTCGCTGCTCGGCCTGCGCTAGCCCTCCCCCGGCGGATCGCCCGGCCTCAGGCGCCGGGCAGCGCGGCCGGCCCCTGGCGCGCCAGCGCGGCCAGCGCCGCCGCCGGCATCGGCTTGGCGAACACATAGCCCTGCGCGAAGTCGCAGCCGGCCGCCATCAACAGCGCGCACTGCGCCGCCGTCTCCACCCCCTCCGCCACCACCTGCAGGCCCAGCTTGTGGGCCATCACGATGACCGCCTCGCACAGCGCCAGGTCGCCCGAATCGCTCACCAGGTCAGTGCACGAAACTGCGGTCGATCTTCAGCAGGTCGATGTCGAAGCGCTTCAGGTGGGCCAGCGACGAATAGCCGGTGCCGAAATCGTCCAGCGCCACCTGCAGGCCCATGGCGCGCAGCGCGCGCAGCCGCTCGACCACCGGGCCGGCCTGGTCGAGCAGGACGCCCTCGGCGATCTCGATGACGATGCTGCGCGCCGGCAGGCCCAGCGCGGCGACGTGCTCGAACCAGCCGCGGCACAGCGCGGCGTCGCCGCGCAGCTGCGCCGGCGACAGGTTGACGCTGACCTGGAAGGCCGGGTCGAGGCCGTCCTGCCATAGCCGCACCTGGTCGGCCGCCTGGCGGAACACCCAGTCGCCGATCTCGACGATCAACCCGCTCGACTCGGCGAAGGGCAGGAAGTCGACCGGGCAAAGCAGGCCGCGCTGCGGATGGCGCCAGCGCAGCAGCGCCTCGGCGCGGACGATGGCGCCGCCGCGCAGGTTGACGATGGGCTGGTAGTGCAGCTCGAACTGGCGCTCGGCCAGCGCCAGGCGCAGGTCGAGCGCCACCTGCTGGCGCGCCTGGGCGGCCAGCTGCAGGTCGGGGGTGAAGTAGCTGTAGCGGTTGCGCCCGCCGTGCTTGGCCGCGTACATCGCCTGGTCGGCGTGGTGCAGCAGCTGCTCCGGCTCGGCGGCGTCGGACGGGTACAGCGCGATGCCGACGCTGGCCGACACCTGGCCGCTGGCGCCGTCGAGCGCGAACGGCCGGTTCAGGTTGGCCAGGATGTTCTGCGCGATGCGCTCGACGCTGGAGACATGGTCGAGGCCGGACAGGATGATGGTGAACTCGTCGCCGCCCAGCCGCGCCAGCGTGTCCGCGGCGCGCACGCAGCCGCCGATGCGGCGCGCCGCCTCGACCAGCAGGCTGTCGCCGCAGCCGTGGCCGAGACTGTCGTTGACCTGCTTGAAGCCGTCCAGGTCGATGAACAGCAGCGCCAGGAACAGCCCTCGCGCTGCGCCTTCTTGATCTCCTGGCGCAGCCGGTCGTGGAACATGTGGCGGTTGGGCAGGCCGGTGAGCGCGTCGAAGTTGGCCTGCTGCCACATCAGCTCGGACGACTCGCGCCGCGCCGTGATGTCGCTCACCAGCGCCAGCGCGCCCAGGTAGGCGCCGTCCGGGTCGAAGATCGGGTTGGTCGCCAGCGTGGCCCACAGCTCGCTGCCGTCGCGGCGCAGGAACTTGAACTCGTGGCGCTCGGCGATGCCCTGCTGGCGGCGGGCGATGTTGCGCTCGAGGATGGCGCGGCCCTCCTCGTCCATGAAGGCGGTGAGCGGCTGCTCGAGCATCTGCTCGATGCCGTAGCCGAGCATCTGCGCCATCTTCGGGTTGACGAAGGTGGTGCGGGCGTCGGCGTCGATCTCCCAGATGCCCTCCTCGGCGCTGTGGACGATGCGGCGGAAGCGCGCCTCGCTGCGCTCGAGGGCGGCCAGCTTGCCCTCGGCCAGCTCGAGCACCACGCGGAAGGCCTGGCCGCTGCCGTCGGCGCTGGCGCGCAGCGTCGCCGGGAAGCCCGGCTCGTGGCGCGCGCGCGTCATCTGCAGGTCGCAGCGCTCGGTCTCCTGGCTGTTGAGGGCGCGCCGCACGAAGCGGTCGAAGTCGTCGAGGAAGCGGGCGCAGACGAAGGAGCGGAAGTGCACCTGCTGGGGATTGTGGCGCGCCACGCCGAGCAGGTCGGCGCCGACCAGGTTCATCTGCAAAATCGTCGTGTCGAAGCCGAGCACGAAATAGCCGACCGGGGCCAGCAGGTAGACATCGTTGAACAGGCCCTGCTGCTGCTCCAGGCGCAGGCGCTCGGGGCTCAGGGCGGCCTCGATGGCCGCCTGCGGCGCCGCCGCCGCGCCACCGGCGCCGACCGCCATCATGGCGTGGTAGGCCTGCACGGCCGAGGCGTCGGCCAGGCCGGCCAGGCCGGCCGCCAACGGCGCCCGCTTGCGTTTGGACAAGGTCGTCGGCGCTTGATCGTCTTCCATGTGACCTCTCTGCGCCGGGCGCGGCCACCGCGCTGGCAAAGTTGTGCATGTGGGAATGCTGGCAGAACTAGACTAGCACCGAAGCCCGGCGCTGTCGATGGCCCAGGTGGGGCGCGGCGGCCTTTTCCGCCACAGCAGCGCCCGCCTCGGCGCCGCCGTCCTAGAGTTGGCGGGCGTAGCCGGGCTGGTGCCGGCGGCGGCCGAAATGATGGCCGACCACCAGGGTCGAACTGGCGATCAGGCTGCTCAGACCGATCATCAACTGGATCAGCTTGTCGTCGGGCAGCACCCACATCGCGCCGGCCGGCGCCTCGACCCGCGCCGCCGCCATGATCAGCGGCGCCACCCAGTCCGCCTCCGGCGTCAGGTCGAGGATGACGGCGCCGTCGGCGCTGGTCTGCATGAAGATGTCGCCGCCCTCGGCCAGGGTGAAGCGCACGCCGTAGCCGCTCTCGTTCTTGCCGATGTTGTCCTGCATGCAGCGGTTGTGCTCCTCGATCCACAACTCGACGTCGCCGGCGTTCTCCAAGGCACTCCACGGCACCGGGCGGAAGCGCGGCGGCGCGACCGGCTCCGGCTGATTGTCTACTGCGTCCTGCATGTTCATCCTGGCTTTCTGGTGTCTACCGGCCCATGGCTACGGGCCAAAGCGCTAGTTTAGCCGATCTTGCAGGTGCAGAAATTTTTAAGGACGACTTGAGGGCGCGCATCGACAACGGCGCAACTTCCGCCGCGGCCGGCGGTCGAATGTGGATGGAGGGCGGGCATATGCTGAACTACCGCAACGGCGGCGGCGTCGGTGCTCGCCGTCGGCGAGCTCAACCCTTCCAAGTGCGCTTGAGTCCGGTATCGGCGTGGATCCAGCCGCCGCGCGCCCCCTCGCGGTAGTAGAAGCCCACCCCGCCCTGGCGGAAGCTGCGCACCAGGCCGCCCAGCACCTCGGCGTTCAGGTTGGGGATGCGGATGTCGGCCGCGCGGCCCGTGATGTGCAGCGATTGGCGCGCCGCCGGCACGCCCGCCTCGATCAATCTCTTGTTCGAGTTCGGCGTGCGGTAGCCCGACAGGATCTCCAACGGATGGTCGATGCCGTAGCGCGCCACGAAGGCCTGGGTGCCCCACAGGGTTTCGAACAACTTGGGATCGATGGGCGCGGTCTCCTTGCCGTTGACGTCGCGCATCAAATGACAGAGTTCCTGGTAGGCCGAGTCGATCACCTCGCCGTCCTTCCAATACAAGATCCTGGCCTTTTCGCCGCTGGCCGGGCGCGTCACGCTGAGCACGCGCGGCTTGAGCCAGAACTCCAGGTCGAGCGCCTGGGCGTCGAAGATGTCCGGCGGCGGCGCCAGTTCGGTCGGCCCCGCCGAGCTCGGCGCTTGTGCCAGCATGGTGGCCGGTTTTGCCGCCCTGGCCGCATGGGCCGCCGGCTTACCGGCGGTGTGGACGGCGGCGCTATCGGCGCCACCATTGACGCTGCGGGCGGCGCAGCCGATTAAGGGCGTGGCCAGCATGCCGACCGCGCCCAGACCCAAGCCGTGCTGAATAAAATTTCTACGCGATACCATAGTGCATCCATTGAGACAATGTTCTTACTATAGCCTATAGGTGGGGGAATTGAAAAACCCCACGTAGAAAAATTCACATGCTTGCCTGCTTGCCTGCTTGCCGGCGCCCGCGGCGGACGGCGACGCCGCCGACGCCCGTCACGCCGCCGCCAACCGGCGCCCGCCGCCCGCCAGCACGGCGTCCGGCGTGTCGAGCAGATAACCCTGGGCCAGCACCGGCACGCCCGCCGCCACCGCCAGCCAGCGCAACAGCGCCAACGCCGTGCTCGTTTCCAGCCGCTTGAACACCAGCCGCGCGCCCTGCGCGTGGCAGGCCTGGGCCAGGCGCAGCAGGCCGGGCTGGTCGGCCTGGCCGAGCAGGCGGACGTCGAGCTTGAGCACATCCGGCCGCACCCGCGCCAGCAGGCCCGCGCCTCGGCCGGCGTGGCGGCGTTGACGGCGAAGCGGAAGCCGTTGCGGCGGTAGTTGTCGGCCACGTACTGCAGCAACCAGCCCTGCTGCGGCGCCACCTGCGGCAATTGCAGCACGATGCGCTCGATCGGCAGGCCCAGCGCCGCCAGTATGCGCTGGAAGGCGTGGCCGTGGTTGCTGCTGACGGCGCTGAGCAGACGGTCGTGCACGTTCAAATACAGGTCGACCGGCTCCTGTCCCGCCGCCGGCGCCTGCAACTGGCGGAAGAAATTGATCGCGTGCAGCATGCGGCACAAACGGTCCAGCTCGATCGACTCGTCGTCGCTGGCGGCGTGGTCGAGCAGCTTCCACAGCGACAGCCCCTGGTCGGCCAGCGCCACGCCGCGCGCCAGGCCCTCGTAGGCCAGCGCCGCCCGGTCCGCCGCGTCGAGCTGGCGGATCGGTTGGAAGGCGCTGCCCATGGTGCAGTTGAAGAAGCGCCCCTGCGCCTTGCCGTCGGCGTCGAGCCGGATCGACGAGGTGGCGCCGCCGGCGCCGGACAAGCGCGCCAGATAGTGTTGCAGCACAGGATACGACACCGGATGGGAAAGCGCCGGCGCGTCCGCCGGCGCATTGGACGGCGCTGCGGCGGCCTGGGCGGTCTGGGCGGACTGGGTGAGTTCGGCGGGCTGGGCGGGCTGGGACATGCGGTGGACTCCTTGGTCTGGCGCGCCATGACGGCCTGTTCGGCTGGCGCGGGAAAACACAGCCTAAGGCCGGCGGCGGCGAAAAAGAAGGAATCGTTTCGGCCATCCTTATGCGCGACGCGTATAAGGATGGCGGGGCGGCGGGCCGAATATGCATATGCAAAATACTTCCTTGCCGCCGCGCCGGGGCCGGGCTTATCGTCGCCTATCGCCACTCCACCGCCGCCCGCCATGTGCCAACTCCTCGCAATGAACAGCAGCAAGCCGGCAGCACTCGGCTTCTCCTTCGCCGGCTTCGCCGAGCGCGGCGGCCGCACCGGCGAGCACAAGGACGGCTGGGGCATCGCCATCCACGGCGACGGCGGCTGCCGCCTGATCACCGACCACCTGGCCTCGATCGACTCGCCGCTGGCCGCCGAGCTGAAGCGCCAGCCGGTCAAGGCGCGCAACATCGTCGCCCACATCCGCAAGGCCACCCAGGGCCGCGTCGCGCTGGAGAACAGCCATCCGTTCACCCGCACGTTGTGGGGCCGGACCTGGTCGTTCGCCCACAACGGCGACCTCGGCCGCTTCGCCGCGCCGCCCGCCGCCTACCGCCCGGCCGGCGACACCGACAGCGAAATGGCCTTCTGCCACCTGCTGTCGGGCCTGCTGCAACGCTTTCCCGACGGCCAGCCGGCGCGCCACCTGCTGTATGCCACGCTGGCCGAGCTGGCCGGCGCCGTCGCCGCCCACGGCAGCTTCAACTTCATCCTGTCGAATGGCGAGCTGATGTTCGCCCACTGCTCGACCAAGCTGTACTACGTGTTGCGCGCCTACCCGTTCTCGGTGGCGCGGCTGATCGACTGCGACCTGAGCATCGACTTCCGCCAGCACAACCATCTGGACGACCGCATCGCCGTCATCGCCACCGCGCCGCTGACCAGCGACGAGCCCTGGCAGGCCTTCGCTCCGGGCGAATTGCGCCTGTTCGTCGCCGGCCAGGCGGTGGCCAGCCCGGCCGCGCCGGCGCCCAGCACACGCCGCCTGCACTTCGCCATCTGCTGACCGCGGCGCGCGCCGGCCGCCACGGCGAACGACGCGCGGCGGCGCCATTGCGCGCATGGTGTTGCATCGGCTACCATGCCTTCATACGCCGCTTCAACATTGCCGAGAATCATGCCAACCACCATCGCAATCATTGAAGACAACCTGGAATTCCTGCGCCACTTCAGCGCCGTGGTCGACGCCAGCGACGGCCTGCGGCTGCTCGGCGTGGCCGGCAACGGCCGCGACGGCATGGCGCTGATCGAGCGCGAGCGCGCCGACCTCTACCTGATCGACCTCGGCCTGCCCGACATGGACGGCGTCGAGCTGATCCGCCACGCCCAGCGCCGCCACCCCGACTGCGACGTGGTGGTGGTCACCGTGTTCGGCGACGACGCCCACGTCATGGCCAGCATCGAGGCCGGCGCCACCGGCTACCTGCTCAAGGACAGCGCCCCGGCCGCCCTGCTCGACTGCGTGCGCGTGCTGCGCGAAGGCGGCGCGCCGGTCAGCCCGGTGATCGCGCGCAAGATCCTGCAACGCCTGGGCAAGAGCGGCGCCGCCGCGCCGGCGGCGGCGCCGCCGCCGGCCGGGCGGGCGCTGGTGACCGAGCGCGAGGTCGAAATGCTGCGCGCGCTGGCCAAGGCCTGAGCTTCAACGAGATCGGCGACATGTACACCATCTCGCCGCACACCGTGGCGCGCCACGTCAAGAACATCTACAAGAAGCTGGCGGTGCATTCGCGCGGCGAGGCGGTCTACGAAGCGACCGCGCTGGGCCTGCTGTAGATGGCGCCCCGGCGGCGCCAAGCAACGCTGGTGGTGCTGGGCGGCGGCGCCGCGCTGAACCTGCTGATCGGCGCCGTGCTGGCCCTGTTCCTGCTGCAAAGCCACCAGCAGACCATGCAGCACGCCAGGGTCACGGCGCAGAACCTGTCGACCGTGCTGAAGGAAAACATCTCCGGCACCCTGCGCGCCCTCGACGCCGCGCTCGGCAGCACCGCCGACGACCTGCTGCAACTGCCCCCCGCCGCCGCCGCCGGCCTGTTGGCGCAACTGCGCGAACGCCAGCCGGCGCTGGGCGCGCTGCGCGTGTTCGACGCCGCCGGCCGTTTGCAGCGCGGCGCGGCGCTGCCGTCCGACGCGGCCGGCGCCATCGCCGGCCGGAGCTGGTTCCAAGCCCTGCGCGGCCCGGCCGGTCCGGGCCTGAGCATCAGCCCGCCACGGCTGGACGCCGCCAGCGGCCGCTGGCACGTGCTGCTGGCGCGCGCCATGCGCGACGCCGGCGGCCGCTTCCACGGCGTGTTGACGGCCGAGGTGGACCTGGCGCGGCTGTCGAGCGCCTTCTCGCTGGTCAGCGTCGGCGCCAAGGGCGCGATGACGCTCAGCTCGTCCGACGAACAGGTGTTCGCCCGCTACGCCCGGCGGCACTACGACGACACCATGATCGGCAAGACCATCGCCTCGGCCAAGCTGCGCGCCTACGTCGCCTCCGGCCAGCGGCCCGAGACGTATCTGTTCACCTCGCCGCTGGACGGCGTCGAGCGGCTGATCTCGCTGCAACGCATCTTCGACCGGCCGCTGCTGGCCGCGCCGGCCAATCTCTACTTCAGCGTCGGCCTGGCCAGCGACGACTATTTGCAGAAATGGCGCGAGGAGGCGCGCGCCGGCGCGCTGATCATGCTGCTCAGCCTGCTCGTCAGCGGCGCCGCCGCCTGGAGCCTGCTGCGCTTCTGGCACGAACGCGACGCCCGTCAGATCCAGTCGCGCGCCTTCGAGCGCGAACACGCCGTCAACGAGGAACGCCTGCGCATCATGCAGGGCCTGCACGACGGCGTCGGCTCGCAACTGCTGAGCGCGTTGATGATGGTGCAAGGCGGCAACGCCAGCCGCGAACAGACCGTGCTGCTGCTGCAGGAGTGCATGGACGACATGCGCCTGGCGATCGACACCCTGGCGCCCGACGAGCCGGACCTGCTGCCGGTGCTGGGCAACTTCCGTTTCCGCATGGAGGCGCGCTGCCGCGCGCTGGGCCTGGACTTCCTCTGGACCAACCACGCCCTGCCCGACGCGCTGACGCTGGCGCCGCACGCCGGCCTGCAGCTGCTGCGCGTGCTGCAGGAGGCGCTGGCCAACGTGCTGCGCCACGCGCAGGCGCGGCGGGTCAAGGTCGAGGTGTATTTTTCGCCGCGCCAACTGCGCGTGCGGATCGAGGACGACGGCGTCGGCATGGCGCCGCCGCCGCCCCTGGCCGGCGGCGGCCACGGCATGGCCAACATGCGGCTGCGCGCGCACAAGCTGGGCGCCACGCTGGCCTGGCTGGACGCCGGCGGCGAGGCGCCGCGGCCGGGCACGGTGGTCGAACTGGTCGTGCCGCTAAACGAAGCCAGCGCAAAGGCGACAATCCAGGGTCGGCCCCCGGGGTCTGCCCCGA
The DNA here is from genome assembly GCF_029834475.1 of Rugamonas sp. DEMB1. Classification (GTDB taxonomy): domain Bacteria; phylum Pseudomonadota; class Gammaproteobacteria; order Burkholderiales; family Burkholderiaceae_D; genus Rugamonas; species Rugamonas rubra. Next base: position 3,729,436 of record NZ_CP122407.1, read on the forward strand.
GTGCGGTTAAGCCAAGAAAACCCACAGGCGCCAATCTAGGGTCAGCCCCCTAGGGGGCCGCCCCTGGCTCTGCGGCTCTGGATGGTTTGGGAGCGGCCGACACCTTAAGTTGGCGGGGTCCGCCACTGGCTTGGGCCGACTCAGGCGGAGTTGGAGTTGCAGTTGCAAAAACGTTTGCGCTTGCCGTCGGGCTCGCCGGCAACGGCGTCGAGTTGCTTCCAGAAGAAAATGGTTTCCACGCCGTAGGGCGAACGCACCTTGCCGGCCTGCACATAGCCCTGGCTGGCGAAAAAGGCCTCGCCGCTGGCCGTGCTGTGCAGCTGCAGCGCCTTGACGCCCCAGCTGCAAGCCTGTTGTTCCATGCGCTGCAGCAGGGCTTTGCCGACGCCGTGGCGCAGCGCCTCCGGCAACAGATAGCACAGCGCCAGCTTGCCGGCGCCGGTCAGCAGGGCGACACCGACCACCTCGCCGCGCTCGAGCGCGACCAGGGAAAAATTGGTCGGCGAGGCAAACCAGCTCGCCACCGTCTCCGGGTTCTTGTTACCCAACCAGGCAGCCAGGATGGCCGGGTCGTTCTTATGATCGGAAACACAGCACTCCTCGATCGAACGACGTAACACATTGCATGCCGCAGACGCATCTGTCGACGCAGCAATACGAATTTCAAGACTCATGAACGCTCACAAAATATTCCCGATAGCAAAATGAAGCAGGTCTCAGCTGGCTTCTCAGTGCGTAACCCACTATACACCAAGCGGCAAAAACCGATGCGCACCGGTCCTTTTTCCGACTCCCGCCATACTGCATCGCCGCCCCGGCCTTGCCGACGAATGTTTGCAAGAATCCATATGCGGATTTCGCTGGAAACCCTTGTGGTCGATACCATCTAAGCATATTACGAAAAATTCGTATCTTTTCCGGGCCGGATTTTAGACTATGGCGGTCTGTTTTCACAATAGAGCCCACCATGCCAAACATCGTTTCCGCCAAAACCGCCCGCGCGCTGCCGCGCCGCAGCTTCCTCGCCGGCGGTTTCGCCGCCGCCGCCGTCCTGTTGGCCCTGCCGATGAGCGCCTCGGCCGCCGACACCGTGCTGCTCAACGCCTCCTACGACGTCACGCGCGAACTGTTCAAGGACATCAACCCGGCCTTCATCGCGGAATGGAAGAAAAGCACCGGCGAAACGCTGACCATCAACCAGTCGCACGGCGGCTCGTCCAAGCAGGCCCGCTCGGTGGCCGACGGCCTCGAGGCCTCGGTGGTGACGATGAACCAGGCCAACGACATCGACCTGCTGGCCGATCGCGGCCTGGTGGCGGCCGACTGGGCGAAAAAATTCCCCAACGGCGCCGCGCCGTTCTACTCGACCATGGTCTACCTGGTGCGCAAGGGCAACCCCAAGCAGATCAAGGGCTGGGACGACCTGGGCAAGCCCGGCGTCAAGGTGATCATCCCCAACCCCAAGACCTCGGGCAACGGCCGCTACAGCTATCTGGCCGCCTGGGGCGCCGTGGTCAAAAAAGGCGGCACCGAGGCGCAGGCGCGCGACCTGGTCGGCCGCATCTTCAAGAACGTGCCGATCCTCGACGCCGGCGGCCGCGCCGCCACCACCACCTTCACCCAGCGCCAGATCGGCGACGTGCTGATCACCTTCGAAAACGAGGTGCAACTGGTGCGCACCGAGTTCGGCGACAACTTCGAGGTGGTCTACCCGGCCAACTCCATCCTGGCCGAATCGCCCGTGGCCGTGGTCGACAAGGTGGTCGACCGCCGCAACATCCGCAAGCAGGCCACCGCCTACCTGAACTTCCTGTATTCCGACGCCGGCCAGGAGATCGCCGCCAAGCACTTCCTGCGTCCCCGCTCGGCGGCCGTGGCGAAGAAATACGCCGCCAGCTTCAAGCCGATCACCCTGTTCACCGTCGACGATGTGTTCGGCGGCTGGAAGGCGGCGCAGAAGAAGCACTTCGACGACGGCGGCGAGTTCGACAAGATCTACCAATCCAAATAAGGATATGCGCAAGCATTCGTTTCCAAACGGCCGCCATGGACGTACTCTGAAGACTCAGCATTGATCGGAAACGCTGATAATTCAACGTCATTTATAAGGAATCCTGATGGCCATTTCGGAAATCAATGTACGCAACCAATTCCCCGGCAAGATCAAGGAAATCATCTTCGGACCGGTGGTCTCCGAGGTCGACGTCGAAACGGCGCACGGCATCGTCACCTCCGTCATCACCTCGCGCTCCATCCACGACCTCGGCCTGAAGGTGGGCAGCGAGGTGATCGCCCTGGTCAAGTCGACGGAGGTGTCGATCGCCAAGATTCAGTAGTACGCTTCGGCAATACCCCGAGGGGGGCAGTGTGCAGCACCGCGGCAAGGTGGAAATCCAGGCCTGCCGCCCTTCCAAAGCCCCGGACAGCGGCCGTCCGGGGCTTTTTTTCATTGTTCAGTCCGCACGACTTACATTCAATAGACGAGAATTCACTTTAATGTTATTGTCTATCCTTAGGAAAATATTGCCGTATAGCTAGACCAGTACGCGCAGCGCCGCCTCCCGGCGCCCGATACACCCCATTCCGTCACGACTACCCGACATGCTCAAAAAAATCGTCGCTTTACTGCTGACATCATTCTCCGTCGCCGCCGTCGCGGTCCCGCTTGGTTCCCAATCGGTGCTGGTGGTGGAAGACGGCACCGGCAAGATCTTGCTGGAAAAGAACTCCAACGTCCAAGTACCGATCGCCTCGCTGACCAAGCTGATGACGGCGATGGTGGTGCTCGACGCCAAGCAAGACATGAACGCCCCGATCAGCATCGACAAGACCGACGTCGACATGCTCAAGCACAGCACCTCGCGCGTGCCGGTGGGCGCCGAGATCGCCCGCCGCGACGTGCTGCAACTGGCCCTGATGTCGTCCGACAACCGCGCCGCCGCCTCGCTGGGCCGCACCTACCCGGGCGGCAGCAGCGCCTTCGCCGCCGCCGTCAAGGCCAAGATCCGCGCGCTGGGCCTGACCCAGACGGTGATCGAAGAGCCGACCGGCCTGTCGCCGAACAACCGTTCGACCGCCGCCGACCTGGTCAAGATGGCCACCGCCGCCTCGGCCTACCCGGAGATCCGCCGCATCACCACCGACACCAAGGACATCATCAACATCAACGGCCGCAAGGTGGAGTACCACAACACCAACCGCCTGGTCGGCGCCAAGGGCTGGGACATCGGCATGTCCAAGACCGGTTACACCGAAGAGGCCGGCCGCTGCCTGATCATGCGCATCAAGGCGGCCGGCAAGAACGCCACCCTGGTGCTGCTCAACGCCCGCGCCAACTCGGCCCGCATCGGCGACGCGCTCAACATCCGCCGCTTCATCGCCGGCCCGGACGCCGAGCCGAAGGTGATGGTCGCCGGCGGCAAGCGCCACAAGAAGGCCGCCAAGGCCAGCACCCGCCGCCACCGCCGCGCGTCCTAACTCCAATGTAATACTCTGCAGCGACCGCTGCAGAGTTTCCCCCTGCCATCCCTAGCCCGTACTCGATGGCGCCACCTTCCATATTGTCGCGAGATGAAGGACTGTTTCCTTCGCGCCATGCAAAGCCAACGCATCCAATAGACACGCTCGTTCTACCGAACCACTTTTGTTCGCATAGTTCAATAGCGCGATAGCAGCGGCTGCGACGTGTCTGTCGCCCGGGTCGACCGCATCTGGTACTCGTGCCACCACGAACTCATCTTCAGCGCCGTAGACCTCGAAGTCCCGCACCGCATTCCGGTAGCACTGCAGCCTTGTCAAGGCCTTCGACGACGCTGCCGGCCGTTCCAAACCGGACAAGGCCAAGGGTGTTCGAGCACTTTTCCGGCTAGCTTTGTCGACCACTACCAACCAGTTTCTCAAGAACTCGGATTCAATCATTCCCGTCCATCTTGCCGAGAATAAGCCTGCCCCGGCAAGGTCAAACATCACATCGGACAACCTTGGCGGCAGTAACACGTTCGCATCCAGGAGGGCAAAGGTGGTTCCCACTGGCGATAGTGGATGACTATGGACCATCTCATCTCAAGCCTTGTCCGCCACGTCGACATATGTCTGCTCGGGGATCTCATACATACCGGCCTCTACGCCAGCCGCACGGTAGTCGACACCTGCTGCTTGTTCTTCCTTGCTTTTGATCCAAGCACGAACCGAGGATTCCGGGACGCGACGATGTCCGCCTTCGGTAATTGTCGCGCCTGCCAATTTTTTGTTATCGACAAGCATAGCCACGTAGGGACGGCTGCAATGCATTAAGGTCGCTGCTTGCTCGGTTGTTAACATTTTATCTATCACCTTGGACTCCGTATTTTGGAGCAAATCCTCGGCGACCTGGATCAAATGGTGTTGCATGCCAACTCTGGCAAGCCGCGACAATTCGTCGCATCCATCGAGCAGATCGTGGAGCGCTGCGGCGATCTCAGCCTGCATCTCGACTTTCAATGCAGGGATTTTTGCCACCAAGCCTTCGGCGATCAATGCCAGCACATCAACGCTCGTTTCCTTGGTTCTGGAAAGTCTGCGAGCAAGCGTAGCCATATCATCACTCCAATTCGATTATCCACTTCCAGTTTCATACAAAATCGAAAATATCGCAATCACCACAATACTTAAGTGTTTGTGCGAACGCAAATGGGACTACCTTATGACGAACCCAACTGAGTAGGCGTCGAACACCTGGCACACCGGAAAACCGCATGTTCACAAGCGGCACACGCAAGAGATCACTCTCTCACGCCAAATATTGGTGCACTTATGCCAATAAGTGGCGCAAAAGCCGAGATGGCGGCGATAAAAAAGGGCCGGCCCTTATCAAGACCGGCCCTTCTCCGCTGTGGTTAGCAGCAATTGATACTAATAAAATCGAAACGCTAAACGGTCGGCGAATCGAGCAGTTCGCGCAGACCGGAGGCGCGCTGGGTACGCGCGGCGATGGCGTCGAGCAGCACTTGTGGTGCCGGCGTGAGCAGTGTGAACAGCTCGCGCGCGCGGGTGATGCCGGTGTACACCAGCTCCCGCGCGATCACCGCCCCGCCTTCGCGCGGCAACACCATGACGGTGTGGCTGAACTCGGAACCTTGCGATTTATGCACCGTCATGGCGAAGGCGGTCTCGACATTGCGCAGGCGCGTGGCCAGCACGCTGCGCACCTTGTCGCCCTCGGAGAAGTAGACGCGCAGATAACCGGGCCGCGCCGGATCGGGCAGGGTCAGGCCGATGTCGCCGTTGAACACGCCGGTGGCGTAGTCGTTGCGGGTGACCATCACCGGCCGGCCGACATACCATTCGCCCCGCTTGCGGATCAGCCCGGCCCCCTCCAGCTTGTGCTCGATCGCCTCGTTCAAACCGGCCACGCCCCACTCGCCCTCGCGCACCGCGCACAGGATGCGGAAGGCTTCGAAGCTGTGCAGCACGCCGCGCACCCAGCCGTCGTGGCCGCCGTCTTGGCCGCCGTCATGGCCGGACTCGTCGGCTTGGCCGGGGCCGGATTGGATCATCCTCAGGTAGGGCCGATAGCCTCCGCCTATCTCGTCGGCGCGGCCGGCCAGGGCCAGTTGCAGCACGTCGGCCTGTTGCGCCGGCGCGATCCAGGCCAGTTTGCCGTCGCTGTTGCCGCGCAGAACCTCCTGCGCGGCGGCCGCGTCGCCGGCGTTGACGGCCAGCGCCAGCGCGCCGATCGGACCGCTGAAGCGCCGGCTCTGGCGCAACATCACGGTCTGCTGGGCCAGCGGGCCGCCGGCGCCGACGAAGGCGTCGGGAATGGTCTGGCCGCTGCTCTCTTGCACATAGCGCAAGGTTTCCATCGAATAGGCGCCGGCCTGGGCCTCGTGGCACAGGTCGCCCAACACGGCGCCGGCCTCGACCGAGGCCAGCTGGTCCTTGTCGCCGAGCAGCACCAACATCGCCTGCGGCGGCAGCGCGTCGAGCAGCGCCGCCATCATCTCCAAGTGCACCATCGAGGCCTCGTCGACGATCAGCACGTCGACGTCGAGCGGGTTGCCGGCGTGGTGTTGGAAGGCGCGCGTGCCCGGCCGCGCCCCCAGCAGGCTGTGCAGGGTGCGCGCCGCGCCCATGCGCGCCGCCAGCTCGCGCAGCGGCAGCGCCGGGCCGACCCGGTCGGCCAGGCCGTCGAGGGCGTGGTCGATCGACTGCTTGAGCCGCGCCGCCGCCTTGCCGGTGGGCGCCGCCAAGGCGATGCGCAGCCGTCCGCTGCCCTCGCCGGCGCTGGCGAACAGCAGCGCCAGCAGACGCGCCACCGTGTAGGTCTTGCCGGTGCCCGGCCCGCCGGTGATGATCGCCATGTTGCCGTGCAGGGCGACGGCGCAGGCGATCTTTTGCCAGTCCGGCCCGCCCTCGCGCGGCGCGTGCTCGAACAGCAGGTCCAGCCAGCGCCGCACCTCGGCCAGGTCGGGCTGGCGCGGCGTCAGCGCGCGGCCGCGCACGGCCTGCGCCACCAGCGTCTCGTCGCGCCAGTAGCGGCGCAGGTAGAGCCGTTCGCCGTCGAGCACCAGCGGCTGCTCGAAATCGAGGTCGCCGACCGCCCACACCTGCTCGCAGGCCGCCAGCAAGGCGTGCCAGGCGGCGCCGCGCTTGGGCCAGACGCCGGCCGCCTCGCGCAGGCCGCGCCAGCTGTCCTCGCCCCAACCGAGCAGGCCGGCCGGGTCGCGCGCCAGCGCGTCGAGTTCCAGGCAGCTGTGGCCGCGCCCCTCAAGTTCGGACAACAGCACGCAAGCGAGCGCCAATTGCGGCGAACCGCCGCCTATCGAGCCGATGAAGCGGGCGAAGGCGGCGCTCAGGCGGCGCAACTGGCCGTCTTCGGTGAGGGCGTCGACCTGGGCCAGCAGCGCCAGTGTGGCGGCGTCGGCCGGCGTCGGCCGGAAGGTGTGCGGATCAATCGTCATGTTCAAATTCCGGCTGGGTAGCCTCGTCCAGTAGTCGGTCCAGGCCGTCGAGCAGCGCGGCGTCCGGCGCCAGCAGATAGCAGCCGTGGGTGTGCGGGTTGGCGATGCCGCGCAAGAAGAAGAACACCGCGCCGCCCAGCTGGGTGGCCGGGTCGTAGCGCTCGCCGAGCCGGCTGGCCAGCAGGCGGTGCAGCGCCAGCATGTAAATGGCGCCCTGGATGTCGTAGCGGTGCTCGGCCATGCCGGCCGCCAGCGCGCCGCGATGGTAGGCGGCGTCGCCGGAGCCGAGCGCGTTCGACTTGTAGTCGACCACCCAGTAGCGGCCGTCGTGCTCGAACACCAGGTCGGTGAAGCCTTTCAACATGCCGTGCAGCTGGCGCTCGGGCAGCGCCGGCCGGGCGATGCCGTCCAGCAGATGCGCGCTGCACAGGCGGTCCAGCGCGCCGGTGCTCAGGCGCTCGCTGGGGAACCAGAACTCCATCTCCGGCAGCACGGCGTCGAGCTGGCACAGCGCCACGCCCAGCTCGGGCAGCGGCGTGGTGGCGATGGCGCGCAGCCAGGCGATGCTGTCCTCCTGGCGGTGGCCCCAGCCGGCGCGCTCGATGCGCTTGGCCAGCCGTGCGTCGAACTGCTCGTCGTCGACGCTGCCGAAGCCCTCCTGCCCCATCCACTCCAGCTGCTCGTGCAGGAAGTTGCCGGGCACGGAGCCGCGCGGGAAGCGGTGCCAGGGCGCGTCCTCGGTGCGGCTGGCCGCCGCCAGACCGGCCGGGGCGTCCTCCTGCTCCAGCAGTTTTTCCTCCAGCGCGCGGCGCGGCACGTGGCTGGCGCCGGGCGTGCCGACGCGCCGCGCCAGCGAGGTGAAGCTGCCCACCGTCCAATCGCGTTCGAAGCGGCCCTTGTACTGCGCCGGCTCGATCAGCGCGGCGCGCTGCTCGACACGGCTGAGGAAGTTCATCTGTTGCGGCGCCGCCAGCGTGCCGATGGCGATGTGCTCGCAGTCGCCGCGCAGATACTCCCAGCGCTCGACCAGCAGGCTGACCGGCAGCGCCTCGCCGCCGGTCAGCAGATAGCCCAGCGCCGACTCGTGCAGCGTGTTGTCGCCGGCCTTGCGCGCCGCCAGCGCCGCCACGCCCAGCCACAGGAAGTGGCGGGCGCGGGTCAGCGCCACGTACAGCAGGCGCAGCTCTTCCTCGATGCGGGCGCGTTCGACGGCGGCCAGCGCCGCGTCGCTCAGCGCCATGTCGATCTGCCGCCGGCCGTCGTCGTCGCTGTACTCGAAGAAGGCGCGGTTGCGCCGCTCCACCTTGCGCGCGGTGACGGCGAACGGCAGGTAGACCAGCGGGTACTCCAGCCCCTTCGACTTGTGCACCGTGATGACCTTGACCAGCTCGGCGTCGCTTTCCAAGCGCAGCACGCGCTCGTCGCCGCCCTCGCCGCCGCCGTCGATTTGTTCGGCCAGCCAGCGGATCAAGGCCTGTTCGCCGTCCAACTGGCGGCTGGCCGACTGCAGCAGCTCGGCCAAATGCAGCAGGTTGGTCAGGCGCCGCTCGCCGCCGGCCTGGCGCAGCAGCACCGCCGGCAGCCCCAGTTCGTGGATGAAGCGGCGCAGCATGGCCAGCACGCCCTGGCGCTGCCAGACGATGTGCAGCGCCTTCAACTGCTCGACGCGCTGTTCCCAGGCCAGCTCGTCGGACGACAGCTGCGCCAGCTCGGCCAGCGCCAGGCCTGCCGTGCGGGTGGCGAAGGCGGCCCGCGCCAGCGCGCCGTCGAGCGGATTGGCCAGCGCCGACAGCCAGCGCAGCACGTCGGCCGCCTCCTCGCTGTCGACCACCGAGTCCTTGTCCGACAGGTAGACGCTGGCCACCTTGCGCCGCTGCAGCGCCTTGCGGATCGCCGCCGCCTCCTTGCGGTCGCGCACCAGCACGGCGATGTCGGCCGGTTGCAGCCGCACCAGGCCGTCCGGCCCCTCGAAGCCGGCTTGCGGGTCGTTCAGCCGTGCCACGATGTCCTCGGCGCAGTGCCAGGCGAAGAAGTCGCGGTAGCCGTCGGCCTTGATGTCCTCGGCCACGTTGCAGCACACCGCCATCGCCGGCACCGGGCCGTCGGCCGCCATCAGCACCTCCTTGCGGCCTTGCGCGCCGACCGCCTCGAACGGCAGCGGGTTGACGCCGTCCTTGCGGAAGCGGAAGGCGCCGCGCGGGAAGCCGGGCCGGCCGCCGGCCACGCCGGGGTCATCGCCCTCGGCGTAGAGGAACAGGCGGTTGACGGCGTCGACCAGCGGCGCCGTCGAGCGGTAGTTGGTGCCGAGCTGATAGTGGCGGCCCTCGGTGGCCGCGCGCGCCGACAGGTAGCTGTGGATGTCGGCGCCACGGAAGCCGTAGATCGACTGCTTCGGGTCGCCGATCAGGAACAGGCCAAGACTCGGCTCGTTGTCGGCGACGCGGTACAGCAGGTTGAAAATCTCGTACTGGTTCGGCGCCGTGTCCTGGAACTCGTCGACCATCGCCACCGGATACTGCTCGGTGATGCGCTTGCGCAGCGCCTCGGCGTTCTCGCCCTGCAGCGCGGCGTTCAGGCGGTCGAGCATGTCGGCGAAGCCGAACTGGCGGCCGCGCCGCTTCAACTCGTCCATGCGCTGCGCCACCGAGCTGGCGGCGTGCTGGTACAGCGCGTGGCTCAGCGGGACGATGGCTTGCAATGCCTCATACAGCGGCGCGGTGGCGTCGAAGTCGTCCGGCACGGCGGTGCTGAAGCCCTTGCTGAAGGCGTCCTCGATGCCGTCCGGCGTCAGGCGCCGCCAGGCCGTGTCCGAGATGTCGGGCATGTGGGCCTGCTCGTCGCGCGCCCAGGCGCGCAGGCCGGCGAACCACTTGACCAGCGTCTCCGGCTTCATCTTGACGCCGTTGAAGCACTTCGGCGCGGCGGCGCGGTGGCCGCCTATCCATTGTTCCATGCGGTCGGCCCGCTCAGTCCAGCCGTCCTTCAAGGCCGCCAACTGTGTGCGCTGCTCGCGCTGCACCCGGCCGATCAGGCCGGCCAGGCTCTCGCCGCCCAGCGCTGGCAAACTGTTGGCGCGCTTGGCCAGCTCGCGCACCGAGCGCTTGAGCACCGTCACGTCGGGCCAGCAGTCGAGCAGCGGCGCCAGCGCGCCGGCGCCCAGCGGATACACCTGCTGGCGCCAGTAGTCGTGCGCCGCGTCCTCGAACAGGGCGTGCTCGTCGCTCACCAGCTCCTCGTCGAACAGGCTGCCGCTGTCGAAGGCGTGCTCGCGCAGCATGCGCTGGCACCAGGCGTCGATGGTGAAAATGGCCGCCTCGTCCATCGTCTCGGCGGCCAGCATCAAGCGGTGTGCCGCCTGCTGGCGCTCGTTGTGGCCGGGGTAGGAGTCGAGCAGCTCGTCGAGGAAGGGGTCGGGCTTGTCGCCCTGGCCGCGGAAATAGGCCGCCGCCTCGACCAGGCGCTCGCGCACCCGGTTCGACAGCTCGCGCGTGGCGGCGCGGGTGAAGGTCATCACCAGGATGTCGGCCGGCAGCAACGGACGGACGAAACCGTCGGCGCCGCCGTGGCCCAGCACCAGCCGCACGTACAGCGCGGCGATGGTCCAGGTTTTGCCCGTGCCGGCGCTGGCCTCGATCAGGCGCGAGCCGTGCAGGGGGAAGCGCAGGGGCGCCAGTAGTTTACTCATGGTCGCACTCATGTTTCAGTCCCGTCATGCCGCTTGCTCGCCGTGGATCATGGCCAGCGTGATCGATTGTTTCAGCCAGTCCGCCAGCGGGCCGTACAGCGCCAGCGCAACGTCGGCCCACTCCTCCTCGCCGGACAGGGCGGCGAAGTCCGGCCACAGGCGGGCCAGACGCAGGCCCTCGCTCTCGCCGCTCAGTTCGAAGCCGCCGTCGTACACGGCGCGCGGATCGCCGTCCTGGGCCAGCGCCAGCGCCGTCTTGCAGGCGGTGGGCAGCGGCCGGTTCATGCCGTCGCGCCAGATCGCCACCAGGTCGGCCAGCACCGCCAGCGCGGCGTCGCGCGCCAGCGGCTGCATGGTGACGATGGCGTCGCGCGCCACCAGCATGCCGGTGACGGGCATGCCGGCGGCGGCGGCGGCCAGCTGGCGCAACCACATGGCGATCAACTTGTCGCCGCGCGGCTGGCCGTTCTTGTCGGCCACCTTGGACGACATCTGCATCAGCCACACCGTCTCGTGGCCGTCGCTGCGCAACTGGTCGACCCAGTCCTCCAGCAGCACGCCGCCGAACTCCAGGCTGACCGCCAGCTTGGGCGCCGCGTGGGGATAGCTGGCGCGCAGCGTCAGCCAGGCGCTGCGCACCGGCACCAGCGCCTCGACCAGGTCGTGCTGCCACTGCTGGCCGATCAGGCCGATCGGCAGCAGGCCTTCGCGCGCCAGCCGCCCGGCGCGCTCGCTCAGCTTGTCGTAGACCTGCTCCAGCGCCTCCGGCGTGGCGGAGTCGTCGAGCATGGTGTCCTCCAGCAGATAGCGCTCCAGCGCGTTGAGCGCGAACGGCTCCTCGTCCTCGCCGACCAGGGCGACGTCGCCGAACATCACGCCGAGGCGCTGGCGGAAGAAGTAGCGCACCGGCTGGCGCAGGAAGTTGGCCAGGTTGAGCAGCTTGAGACGGAAGACGGCGTCGATCTCGTAGGGGGGCAGGCCGGCCGTCAGCGCCGGCGCAGCCTCGTCGAACTGCGCGTCGAACGGCGCGTCGGACAACGCGCCGTCGCCGCCCTGCCCCGCCTCGGCGTGGGCGGCGCGCCACTCGCGGGCATAGGTCAGCAGGCCGCCGGCCTCGAAGTAGCGCCGGCTGAAGGGCTGCAGCGCGTGCTCGGTGGTGCGCGCGTGCAGGTCGAGCTGCCAGCCGGCCGTCAAATAGTCGCGCAGCTGCGACACCAGCACCGACGGTGGTTGCTCGCTGTTGTCGCGCACGTTGCGGCCGACCCAGCTGATGTACAGCTTGTCGCGCGCCGCCAGCAGGGCCTCGAGCATCAGGTAGCGGTCGTCGTCGCGGCGCGAGCGGTCGCCCGGGCGCGCCATGCCCGGCTGCGCCAGCAGGTCGAAGTCGGCCTTGGGCGCGCGGCGCGGGAAGTCGCCGTCGTTCATGCCGAGCAGGCAGACCACGCGGAACGGCACGGCGCGCATCGGCATCAGGGTGCAGAAGGTCACACCGCCGGAGACGAACTGGTGGTTCAGGGTCGGCTCGTCGAGCGCACCCAGCCAGGCCTCGCGCAGCACCGCCAGCGGCACCGCCTCGTCGAACTGGGCGAACTCGCAGGTGTCGAGCCAGCTGTTGAGCGAATCGTCGAGCTGGCCCAGGGTCAGCCGGTCGCCCTCCTCGCCCGCCTTGAAGAAGGCCGCCAGCAGGGCGCGCGCCTGCACGCCCCACTCGGCCGGCGAACGCGATTGGGCCAGCAGCGCGCGCCAGTGCAGCAGCGCCTCGACCAACTGGGCCAGCGAGCCGGCCAGCGCGGCGTCCAGCCCGCCCACCTCGGCATACGGCTCGATGCCGGCGAAGCTGGCGCCGCCGCCGCTGGCGTAGCCGAGCAGCATGCGCCGCACGCCGAAGATCCAGGCGTTCTGCTCGCCCGCCGGCCCCAAGCCCAGGCCGCTGCGGTGCGCCTGGTCCAGCCCCCAGCGCACGCCGGCGCCCTCGATCCATTGGCCCAGCGTGGCCAGCTCGTCCTGCGCCAGGCCGAAGCGGGCCGCCAGCGCCGGCACGTCGAGCAGGTCGCGCACCTCGCTTTGGCGGCAGCGCTGCTGCGGCAGGCGCAGCAGCCATTCCAGCGCCACCAGCAGCGGATTGACACTGCGGTCCTTGACGTCGGCGATCTCGAAGGGGATGTAGCGCGGGTCGCTGCGCTTGTGCTGGGCGAACACGGCGTGGATCGCCGCCGAAAAGGTGTCGATGTCGGGCACCATCACCACCACGTCGCGCGGCCGCAGCGGCCCGGCCTCGCCGTCCACAGGCGCGGCGAACATCGCCAGCAACTGGTCGTGCAGCACCTCCACCTCGCGCTGCACGCTGTGGGTGACGTGGAACTCGATCGAGCGGTCGGCGTCGTCCGGCGCCACGGCCGGATGCTCGCTCAGCGGCAGCAGGTCGCGCACGGCGGCCTGCACCTGGCCCAGCAGGTGCCCGCCCTCGTCGGCGCTGAACAGGTCCAGGCGCAGGTTGTCGGCGCGGCCGGCGGCCGCCGCCGCCTCGTCGAACTCGTCGAGCATGCGGATGAAGTCGCGCCCCTGCCGGCCCCAGCTGGCCAGCAGCGGATGGCTGTGGGCGTGCAGCTCCTCCAGCGGGATCTGGCCCAGGCCTGGCCCTGGCGCAGCTGCTGGCGGCGGTGCGCCGAGCGCAGCAGCTCGCGGCCCTCGATGATGTCGCCCCAATAGAACTGGCAGGGGTTGGGCACCGCCAGCACCACCTGGCAGTGCGCCGCCAGCGCCGACAGGGCCTGCAAACTCTGGAACGGCAGCGCCGACACGCCGAACAGCACGATGCGGCGCGGCAGCCGGCCGGCCGGCGCCACGCCCGCCTCGATGGCCTGGACGAATTCGGTGTGCACGCTGGCGCGGCCCAGCTCGCGGTACTGCGGCGGCACGTCGGCGATCACGGCGCGCCACAACCGGCCCTGCCAGCGCTGCTCCGGCGCCAGCGGCGCGACCTCGCCGCGCGCGCTGCGCAGCTGGTCGCGGCCCTCGGCCCAGTCGCTCAGCCAGTCGGCGCGGTAGACCTGGTATTGGTCGAACAAGTCGGCCAGGCGCTCGGCCAGTTGCAGGCGGCGCTCGGCGTCGCCGTCGGCGAGGAAGTGGCGCAGCGGCGCGAACACCTCGTCGGCCAGCAGCGCCGGCAGCAGCCGCATCAAGCGCCAGGTCAGCGGAGATTTGTCGAAGGCCGAGCGCACCGGCACCCGCTCGCGGCCCAGCATGCCGCGATAGGTGTCCCACAAAAAGCGCGCCGGCAGCGCCACCCGGGTGGCGGCGCAGACCCGCATGTCCTCGGCCAGCGCGATCTTCAGCCACTCGGCCACGCCGTTCGACTGCACCAGGAAGATGTCGGACTCCAGCGGGGCTAGCGGATGGTTGCGCAGCCACTGGAACACGGCGGCGCGCAGCTGCTCCATCTGATTGCCGTGCAAAATAAGCAGACCGGGGGTGACGCTGGTGGGCATGGGCTTCCGTGGGCTAGACACGCGGCAACAGCGCCGCATTGAGAGCTGGCATTATCGCCGCTGCCGGGTGGAATCGCCTATCGGCAGGGGGAATTTTTTTCAAGCTCTGGCGTGCCGCCGCCCTGTCGGAACTGCCGGCAAACATGAAGAAATCCAGCCGATGCCGTCGACTTGTGCGCTCAGATGGGAAAATGGCATTTAAATTTCACTTTAAGCAACAATGTGATTGCGCTTATGAAAAATACGCCGTAATATATTTGCAATATTTCATCGCCGGAAACCGTTCCAGTCTGTCCACCACACTGCAGAAAGCGAGTGCATCAGTCATGACTTCCTCCACCGTCCACGGCGCCTACGCCGTACTGCTGGCCCTGGCCGCGTTCGGCGTCCAGGCCAGTCCGAACCTGCGCTATGTTGTTTCTCTGCAGGAGGGCAACGGACCGGCGAAGAACTACGGTTTGGAGGTGCCGGCGGGCACGGCGGCGAGCATCAACGCCGACGGCCTGACGCTCGACGTCGCCGCGCCGTCCGCCGAGCATCCCGGCAAGTCGCTGATCCGCCTGCAGCAGACCAAGGAGGGGCTGACCAAGACCCTGCACCTGGCCAGCATCAGCCGGCCGGCCGACTCGCAGGTGCGCATCGCCTACCTGGTGTGCGCCGACGGCGTGGTCTTCATGTCGCCGGCACCGGCCCAGCCGCCGGCCTGCAAGTAGGCCGGCGCCACGGCGGCGGCGCCAGCTTGGCTGCCGCCCAATCGACCACCTTGGCGGCCAGGCCGGCTTGGCGGCAGCATCCCGCGCCACCCGCTCCGCCGCGTTTCCCTGAAAATTTCCCCGCCCGCCGCCTGATATGTCTAGCCGGGCGTGTTGGCCAGCAGCTCCTGGGCGATCTGCTCGCGCAGGCGCGGCAGCAGCGCGTGCATCTGCGCCACCAGCTGGGCGGCGCGGCCGCTTTCCTCGTCGTGGCGCACGTGCTCGAGCGCCAGGCACAGGTCGCCGAAGCTCATCGCGCCGACGGCGCGCGCCGACGACTTGATGCGGTGGCCCAGCTCGGACAGCTGGATCAGGTCGCCCTCGGCCAGCGCCGCGTCGACCTCGACCATGCCGTCGCGCGCCGAGTCGAGGAACAGCAGCGCGTACTTGCGCATCTTGTCGGGCTTGTTGCCGAAGGTCTGGCCCAGCGCCGCCACGTCGAACAGCTCGGCGTCGGCCGACAGCATCTGGCCGTCGCCGCCACGCGCCGGCTGGTACAGCGCGCCGTTGGCGGCCGGCGCCGGCGCGGCGGCCGGGCCGCCGTTGAGACCGCCGCCTAGCCCGCCGGCCGGCCCGTCGGCGCCGGCCGCCGCGCCCTCGGCGGCGCGGGCGCGCCGGTCTATCCACTTGGCCAGCACGGCGAACAGCAGCTTGGGCGCGATCGGTTTGGTGACGAACTCGTCCATGCCGGCCTCGATGCAGCGCTGCTGGTCCTCGCGGCCGGCGTTGGCGGTCATGGCGATCACCAGGGTGCCGGCCAGCTTGGGGTGGGCGCGGATCATGCGGGTGGTCTCGAAGCCGTCCATCACCGGCATCTGCACGTCCATCAGCACGCAGTCGAAGCGCTCCTGGAACAGCAGGTCGATCGCCTCCTTGCCGTTGTTGGCGACGCAGACGGTGGCGCCGGCGTCCTCCAGCAGCTCCTGGCCGACCTGCTGGCTGAACACGTTGTCCTCGACCAGCAGGATGGCGGCGCCGCGTATGCTCTCGAGCACCTCGGGCTGCAGCGCGTCGCCGCTGCGCTCGAGGAAGTTGGTGCCCTTGTCGAGCCGGGCGGTGAACCAGAAGGTGCTGCCCTCGCCGGGCCGGCTGTCGACGCCCACCTCGCCGCCCATCAGCTCGGCGAGCTGCTTGCTGATCACCAGGCCCAGGCCGGTGCCGCCGTATTTGCGCGTGGTCGAGTTGTCGGCCTGCTGGAAGGACTGGAACAGGCGCGCCATCTCCGCCTCGCTCATGCCGATGCCGCGGTCCTCCACCTCGAAGCGCACCACCGTGTGGCTGTCGCGGTCCTCCAGCGGGCGGGCGCGGATGTGGATCTTGCCGTTCTCGGAGAACTTGATGGCGTTGCCGGTGAAGTTGAGCAGCACCTGCTCGAGGCGCAGCGGGTCGCCGCGCAACTGGTGCGCCAGGCCCGGCCAGATCTCGTAGACCAGCTCCAGGTCCTTGCGCGCGGCGCTCTCGCCGAGCTGGTTGGAGATGTTGGCCAGCAGCGACTCCAGGCCGAAGTCGAGCACCTCGAGCTCGAGCTTGCCGGCCTCGATCTTGGAGAAGTCGAGGATGTCGTTGATGATGCCCAGCAGGTGCTGGCCGGAGTGGTAGATCTTCTGCAGGTAGTCGCGCTGCTTGGGATGGGTCACCGACTTCAGCGCCAGGTGGGCCATGCCGATGATGCTGTTCATCGGCGTGCGGATCTCGTGGCTCATGTTGGACAGGAAGTCGCTCTTCGCCTGGTTGGCGGCGTCGGCCTGCACCTTCAGGTTGTGCAGTTCGGTGACGTCGGTCGACAGGGCGATCACCGCCGCCACCGCCTCGTCGATCACCACCGGCACCTTGACCGTCCACAGGTGGTGCACCACGCCGTCGCGGTCGGTGTACTGGCCCTCGCCGGAGCGCTTCAGGCCGTCGTCGAAGATCGGCCGGTCCTCGGCCCAGACGGCGTCGGCGCTGCGCGCCGGCATCAGCTCGCGGTCGAGCCTGCCGATGATGTCCTGCACCGGCAGGCCCATCACCTCGGCCATCTTGGCGTTGGCGTAGATGTAGCGGCGGCCGGCGTCCTTCATGTAGACGTGGGCGTCGACGTTGTTGAGCACGGTGTCGAGCAGCACCCGCTGCTTGACCGCGCTGCGCCGCGAGCCGCTCAGCACCAGGAAGTAGCCGTAGATCAGCATGGTGCCGGCGAAGCCGGTGAGCAGCGCGATCCACGGGAAGACCACGTCGAAGCCGGTCAGCAGGTCGGCCTTGCGGACGCGGAAGTAGGCCTTCCACAGGCTGCCGTTGAAGTCGATCGGCAGCACCGACTCGAAATAGGCGCCCTGCTGGCCCGGCGGGATCGGGCTGGCGACCATCGAACCGTTGTCGTTGAACAGCAGGCGGTCGCTCTTCTCGATGGCCAGGCGGCGCTGCTCGACGTCGTTGCTGCCGTCGGCGTACAGGGTCAGGTGGACCTGGCGCACCGCCATCTCGTCGATCGCCCCCTGCACCAGCTTGGGCACGCTGAAGCCGATGCCGACCGAGCCGACATAGGCGGCGCGCCGGCCGGCCACGTCGGCCAGCGGCATGCCGCGGCGGTACACCGGCAGGCGCATGCCCAGGCCGATGTGCGGCACCGGCAGCTTGACGACGATAGGCTGGCCCGAGGCGCTGACCTGGCCGCTGTCGCGCGAGGCGGCCATGGCGCGCTCGATGGCCGGGTTGCTGGCGATGTCGACGCCGAACTTCTCGCGCATCAGCGCGGCCGGCTCCAGATAGGTCAGCACGGCGTAGGACGGGCGCCGGCCGGGCGGGCGGATGTCGAACTGCGGATAGCCGTCCGGCGTCAGGCTGCGGTCGGCGCGCACGGCGGCGACGAAGGCGTCGCGCTGGGCGTCGCCGACCACCGGGGCGAAGGTCAGCGCCTCGATGGCGGGGAAGTGCTGCGCCAGGTCGAGGCTGGCGACGTAGTCGTGGAACTGGCGCCGGCTCAGCGCGTCCGAGGTCTGGAACAGCGCCACCAGGCCGCGCACCAGGTCCGAGTAGGACTTGACGCGCGCCGAAATGCTGTACTGCGTGCTGCGCGTCAGGTTCTCGAAGCGCTGTTCGGCGTCGTCGTCGACCGTCTTGGCGGCGGCCAGGTACAGGCTGGCGCCCACCGCCAGGGCGAGCGACAGGCCGACGCCCCAGATCAGCGCGCGCGAATTGGCCAGCGTTTTCCCCAGATCACCTAATTTGCGCATCGCCCGCCACTTTTCATCGAGAAGGAACCGGCCCGGCCGGACGGCGGCCGCCGGCCCGGGGGAGGTTCGAAATTTGCATCACAGCAGCATACTATCAATGCCGCCGCCGAACCACGTTTACCTGACAAAACCGCAGCCGGGTCCGCCTCCCCCGTGGCGGAACCATTGCGCCGCCGCGCCACTCTAAAAATGAGTGAACGGGGAGGATGGCATGCATACCGACTATATCGTCGCCGGCCTGTTGGCGCTGGCGCTGGCGGCGGCGCCGGCATTGGCCGACACGGCCGACCACCGCGAGTTCGACGCGCAAGTGCACACGCCCTTCCGCGCCCCCGGCGACGCGGCGGCGCGCGACTTCACGCTGCACCTGAGCTACCCGGACGGGGGCCGCGTCCACCCGGTGTGGTGGCGGCTCGAGCTGAGCGGACCGGGCGGCGTGCGCCACTGGCAGGGCCGCGAGCGGCTCGGCGCCGCGCCGCGCACGCTGCTGCGGCACTGGGACGGCCGGCTCGGCGGGCGGCCGGCGCCGGCCGGGCTGTACCGCCTGCGCCTGCGCGCCGGCCCGGGCGCGGCGCCGCCGGCCGCGCCGCGCCGCACGGCCGGCCGGGCGCGCCCGGCGGCGGCGCTTGCGGCCCCTTCGGCGGGCTCGGCAACAGCGGCGGCGGCGGCGGCCGACGCCATCGTCGAGCAAAGCTGGGAGCTGCTGGTCGGCGCGCCGCCGGCCGTCGCGCTGGCGCCCTTCGCCGCCCTGCCGACGGCGCGCGGCGCCGCGCCGGCGCCCGCCACGCCGGCGCCACCGGGCGCGCCGGCGGCGCTGCCGGCGCCGTCCGGCCTGGACTACACCGTCTACCTCGGCAACCTGCACAGCCAAAGCAAGCACAGCGACGGCGGCGCCGCGCTGGACCACTGCGGCGGCGCGCAGGAGCCGCAAAGCGCCGCCTTCGGCCCGCGCGACGCCTACGACTTCGCGCGCCGGCACGGCCTCGACTTCCTCATGACCTCCGAGCACAACCACATGTACGACGGCTCGGACGGCACCAACGCCAGCGCCGACCCGCTCGCCGCGCGCGGCCTGTACCAGGGCGGCCTGGCCGAGGCGGCGCGCTACAACGCCGAGCACCCCGAGTTCCTCGCCATCTACGGCATGGAATGGGGCGTCATCGCCAAGGGCGGCCACCTGAACATCCTGAATAGCGAGCAACTGCTCGGTTGGGAGCGCAACGGCGCCGGCCAATTGCTGGCCGACACCTTCAGCGCCAAGGGCGACTACGCCGCGCTGTACGGCCTGATGCGCGAGCACGGCTGGATCGGCCAGTTCAACCATCCGGGGGCCGGCCAGTTCCGCGTCGCCGGCCGGCCGCTCGGCTACAGCGCGGACGGCGACGCCGCCATGGTGCTGTGCGAGGTGTTGAACAGCAACGCCTTTTCGCGCGTGGTCGACGAGTCCGAGCCACGCCGCAGCACCTACGAAAAGTCCTGCAACGCCGCGCTCGAGGCCGGCTTCCACCTGGCCTTCAGCAGCAACCAGGACAACCATTGCGCCAACTGGGGCGCCGCCTACACCAACCGCACCGGGGTGTTGATCCCCAAGGGCACGGCGCTGTCGTCGGCCAGCCTGCTCGACGCGCTGCGCGCCCGCCGCGTCTTCGCCACCATGGACAAGCAGTCGCAGCTGGTGCTGCTGGCCAACGGCCACGTGATGGGCGAGCGCTTCGCCAACAGCGGGCCGCTGACCCTGTCGGTGCGCTACGCCAACAGCGAGGGGCGCGGCGTGGCCGCCCTGAGCGTGTTCGAGGGCGTGCCCGGCCGCAACGGCGTCGTCGCCCTGCTCGGCAGCGCGGCCGACAGCACCGTCACGCCGGCGCCCGGCCCGCATTTCTACTACGCCAAGGTGACCCAGGACGACGGCCGCAGCCTGTGGTCGGCGCCGGTCTGGGTCGAGCAGCGCGCCGACGACGGCGCGCGGCGCTGAGCACCGCAGCCGTGGCGCATGGTTCCACCCCGCCCCCGATCCGCCACGGTCGGGGTCTGACCCCGTACGGGGTCAGACCCCTGGCTTGCGGGGTAAATGCCCGCAAGCACGCCCGGCGCGCGCCGCTGCGGAATTAACCGGCCGCCGCGCTCGGCCGCGCCGCGATGCGGTCGCGCCAGGCCTGCAGATGCTCCATGCCCTCGGCGCCGGGACGGAACTTCATCAGGCCACGGGCGAACTCGAGCGCGCAGAAGGCGGTGATGTCGGCGATGGTGAAGCGGGCGCCGGCGATGTACTCCTGCCCGGCCAGCGTCTGGTCCAGCCAGCGCGCCGTCTCGCGCATCTTGTCGGCCTGGCTGTTGCCGAACTCGGCGAACTGCGGCTGCTCCAGCGGCGCCAGCGCCGGATGGGCGTGGCGTATCCAGTTGGCCGCGCCCAGCAGCAGGTGCAGCTCGACGCGGCGGTCGGCCATCTCGATGAAGGCGCGCTCCTCGTAGCCCTCGCCCATCAGGTTCGGCTCCGGCGCGTAGCCCTCCAGCCAGGTGCAGATGGCGCGCGTCTCGCACAGCACGCGGCCGTCGTCGAGCTCCAGCGCCGGCACCCGCGCCAGCGGATTCTTGGCGAGGAACTCCGGCCGTTTGTGCTCGCCCTGCATGATGTCGACCTGGACCAGTTCGACGCCCTCGATGCCCTTCTCGGCGATGAACATGGCGACCCGGCGCGGATTGGGCGCGCGGGCGGTGGTGTAGAGTTTCATCTCAGACTCCCGCTTGGGTGGATTGGCCGGTCTCCAGCATCTTGCGCGCCTCGGCGGCGTACTGCTGGGTCTTCTCCTCGCTGGCGTTGCGGTCCAGCTGCGACGGCGGCAGCAAAATGCCGCGCTGCACCGCCGGCCGCGCCGCGATGGCGTCGACCCAGCGCTGCAGGTGCGGCAGGCCGTCCAGGTTCACGCCCGACCAGTTGTGCGTGCGCACCCAGGCCCAATTGGCGATGTCGGCGATCGAATAGTCGCCGGCCAGGAACTCGTGGTCCCGCAGGCGGCCGTCGAGCACGCGGAACAGGCGCTTGCTCTCGCCCTGGTAGCGGTCGATGGCGCCCTGCAGTTTTTCCGGGAAGTAGCGGAAAAACACATTGGCCTGGCCCATCATCGGACCGACGCCGCCCATCTGGAACATCAACCACTGCAACACCTGCGAGCGGCCCTTGGCATCGCTCGGCATCAATTGCCCGCTCTTCTCGGCCAGGTAGATCAGGATGGCGCCCGACTCGAAGACGGCGAAGTTGTCGGCGGCGCGGTCGACGATGGCCGGAATGCGGCCGTTCGGATTGATCGCCAGGAACCACGGCTCCTTCTGCTCGTTCTTCGACAGCTCCAGCGCGTGCAGCGTGTAGGGCAGCGCCAGCTCTTCCAGCGCGATGGAAATCTTGTGGCCGTTCGGCGTGGCCGCCGTGTACAAATCGATCATGGTCTGCCTTTCGTTGTTTTTTGGCTCGTTCGGGCGCGGCGCGCAGGCCGGCGGACTTCGATCATAGCCGCATTTTCCACCGTTTGCTTGGGCCAGGGGGATGCAAGGAAGATTGCTCGGTTGACAAGGGGCGCGACTGCCCTTAGATTGCTACACGCAAGACCCCGGACACCCTCCGGCGTCGGCCTGGTAGCACGCATCAACGTCACACCACCGCCACTCTACCTCTACAAGAAGGACACCGCATGCAACGCAAATTGATTTCGGCCGCCGTATTGGCGCTCATCGGCCTGAGCGCCGTCCCCGCCCATGTCGGCGCGGCCGCCGCCAAACCGGCCGCGCCGGCCAAGGCCGCGCCCGGCAAAGGCCAGACCACCACCCAATTGCCGCGCAACGCAGTGCCCAGCCACTACGCCGTCTCGCTGACGCCGAACGCCGCCGCCGCCACCTTCGACGCCAGCGTCACCATCGCGCTCGAAGTCAAGCAGCGCGGCGACACGCTGACCCTGAACGCGGCCGAGCTGGCCTTCAGCAGCGCCGCCATCAGCGCCGGCCCCGGCCAGCCCCTGCAGCAGGCCGCCATCAGCGTCGACGAAAAGAACGAAACGGCCAGCTTCCGCTTCGCCCAGCCGCTGGCGCCGGGCAAGTACCAGCTCAAACTGGTCTACAGCGGCAAGATCGGCACGCAGACCAGCGGCCTGTTCTCGCTCGACTACGACAGCGCCCAGGGCAAGCAGCGCGCCCTCTACACCCAGTTCGAAAACTCCGACGCGCGCCGCGTCATCCCCTCGTGGGACGAGCCCGACTACAAGGCCACCTTCGCGCTCGAGGCCGTCGTGCCGCAGCAGTTGATGGCTCTGTCGAACATGCCGATCGCCGCCAGCAGCGAGCTGGGCGACGGCCGCAAGCGCGTGCAGTTCGCCACCACGCCGAAGATGTCGACCTATCTGCTGTTCTTCGGCCTGGGCGACTTCGAGCGCGCCAGCGCCGTCGAACAAGGCGTCGAGCTGGGCGTGGTGACCAAGCGCGGCGCGCTGGGCCAGGCCCAGTTCGCCCTCGACTCCTCGCGCGCCGTGCTGCGCGAATACAACGACTACTTCGGCGTCAAGTATCCGCTGCCCAAGCTGGACAACATCGCCGCCCCCGGCCGCAGCCCCTTCTTCGGCGCGATGGAAAACTGGGGCGCCATCTTCACCTTCGAGCACGTGATGCTGCTCGACCCGAGCATCTCCACGCAAAGCGACAAGCAAGCCTCCTTCCTGGTGGCCGCCCACGAGATGGCCCACCAGTGGTTCGGCGACCTGGTCACCATGCGCTGGTGGGACGACCTCTGGCTCAACGAGGGCTTCGCCTCGTGGATGGAGAACCGCACCATGAGCCGCCTGCATCCCGAATGGAACACCGCGCTCGGCGCCATCGGCAGCCGCGAGGGCGCCATGGAACGCGACGCGCTGGTCACCACCCACCCGGTGGTGCAGCACATCGACACCGTCGAGCAGGCCAGCCAGGCCTTCGACGCCATCACCTACTCGAAGGGCGAGGCGGTGATCCGCATGCTGGAAAACTACGTCGGCGAAAACGCCTGGCGCGAAGGCGTGCGCGCCTACATGCAGGCGCACAAGTACGGCAACACCGTCTCCGACGACCTGTGGCAGCAGGTCGAGAAGGCCGCCCGCCTGCCGGTGCGCGCCATCGCCCACGACTTCACGCTGCAACCGGGCGTGCCGCTGATCCGCGTCGCCGACCCCGTCTGCCGCAACGGCAACACCCAGTTGAGCCTGAGCCAGGGCGAGTTCAGCAAGGATCTGCCGAACAAGCAG
Source organism: Rugamonas sp. DEMB1 (assembly GCF_029834475.1). Lineage (GTDB taxonomy): Bacteria > Pseudomonadota > Gammaproteobacteria > Burkholderiales > Burkholderiaceae_D > Rugamonas > Rugamonas rubra. The sequence goes on from NZ_CP122407.1 coordinate 3,752,769, forward strand.
GCGCTCTCCTGGCGCGTGCCGGTGGTGGCGCAAACCATCGGCGGCAAGCCGGCGCGCACCGTCGTCAGCGGCGGCAAGGCCAGCCTGAGCGTGCCCGGCTGCGGCCCCGTGCTGGTCAACGCCGGCCAGGCCGGCTACTACCGCACCGTCTACACGCCCAAGGCCTTCGCCGCGCTGGCCGGCGGCTTCGCCCAACTGGCGCCGATCGACCAACTGGGCCTGATGGCCGACAGCTGGTCGCTCAGCATGGCCGGCCTGCAACCGGCCTCCAACTTCCTCGACCTGGCCAAGGCCACCTCGCTGGCGGCCGATCCCCAGGTGTGGGGCAAGATCGTCGAGGTGTTCCACTCCCTGGACCGCTCGTACGAGGCAGCGCCGGAGCGCCGCCAGCGCTTCGCCAAGTTCGCCATCGCCCACCTGACGCCGCTGCTGGCCCACATCGGCTGGGAAGCCAAGGCCGGCGAGGCCACCTCGGTCATCAACCTGCGTGAAGAGCTGATCGAAACGCTGGGCGACCTGGGCGACCCGCTCGTCATCGCCGAGGCGCGCCGCCGCTACGCCGACCAGAGCGCCCTGCCGACGGCCTTGCGCCGCACCGTGCTGACCGTGGTGGCGCGCCACGCCGACGCCGCCACTTGGGACGCTCTGCACGCCGCCGCCCAAGCCGAGAAGACGCCGCTGGTCAAGGCCGAGCTGTACGGCCTGCTGGCCGCCGCCGCCGACCCGGCGCTGGCCAAGCGCGCGCTGCAACTGGCCATCGGCGCCGAACCGGACGCCACCACCGGCCCGGGCATGATCAGTCGCGTCGCCAACCGGCAACCGGACCTGGCCTTCGACTTCGCGCTGGCCAACCAGGCCGAGCTGAACAAGCGGGTCGACGCCAACTCGCGCAGCCGCTACTTCCCCGGCCTGGGCAAGAACTCCGCCGACCCGGCGATGATCGTCAAGCTCAAGGCCTACGCCGACGCCAACCTGAGCGCCAGCGCACGCGGCGACACCAAGAGCGCCATCGCCGGCATCGAGTACCGCATCAAGGTGCGCAGCGAGCGCCTGCCGGAAATCGACGCCTGGCTGGCCGCCCAGCCGCGCTAAGCCTGCGGTTCGCCCGCCGCTGCGGGACGAAGACGCCATGCCGGCGTCTTCGCCTTGCGCCGCGTCTGATCATAAATCATGATCAATGTCGATTGGAACGTTTGCATGTCGAGCAAGCGTGTGCATTCACAGAGGTAATGCGCATGTGGATTATGTTTTTCCATGTTTAGCAATTCCACTAGACGTCTGCGCTCCCTCTCTCGAATGATTGGCTACACTATTCTGAGTTTTATCGCCGCGATGGCAGGCGGCTTGGCCGGCGGCCTTCTTGCCGGCTTCATTGCTTAACAGAAAATCGCCCAGTCGATGCCCCGAGTGTCTGTACTACGACTTTCAACATTCCACGACACCATTTTTGCAAGGTAGACCAATTGTTTCTCAAAATACTTGCCAGTATCGCAATCGTATTTGCCGTGATAGTCTTTGCAGGCCTGTCCGGTCTAAGCTTTTACGTTTGGCCAACCGGCTTCAACGACCACAAATTGTCCGTAACACCCGACGTCATTCAGCGCTTGCGCACTCTGCAATCGGAACATAAGTTTGGTCCCGATGGCCTTACCTTCTACCCCGGCGCGATAGATGAAAGAGCCAGGCATATTGCGCAGGCGGCGGTAGATTCGACGATCCAGTCCCTCATTGCAGAGTTGCCCAAACGGCCGCAGCGCTCAACCGTCCTCAGGACAATGAAAGCCACACTGGCCAACTTCGACACCACGGAATCCGAAGAGCGCGACCAAGTTCTCGAGTATCTCAGCAAAGTGATGGAAATTTGTGGCGTCGAGAGCTCCGCCGAACTATTCAATGTCTGGCGCTACGGCTTCCCGTATGGCTGGCTCATTTAGGAACAAAAAAAGGCCGGCCACATCGTGAGATGGGCCGGCCTGAAACGCTTTTTAGGCGTGGGGATGGTCGGTGTCCGGCGGCAATCGTGCCGCCTGGATAAAATTCGTGCCGGAAAAGAAGTCCGGCAACCTGTCGCTTGGCTTGAACCGCGCGCTACAGGTGTTACTTTGCCAGCAATCCCCAAAGTCAGGCTTAGGACTTCATTAAGACAGCTTAAATACCCCTTCGCCGTGCCAGAATGCCGGGGTGGATGGGTCGCGCGGGGAGGAAATGCACAATGCCAGGCGCGTCGGCCTGGCATTGAAGGGGAATTGGTGCCGATGTTTAAGGCCACCGGCTAGCCTGCTGAGTCATGCTCCGTGACATCCCTTGCCAGCTTGGACATGGTGACCAACTGGAGCACGCTTGGTACAGCGAGACGGATCATATAGGGGCAATATGACGGCCAAATGACCGTCGACAAACTTTCGCCAATCTCGACGAGAGACCTTACACGAGCAAGGGATTTGCAATGAACACACCGACGTCCCCGGCGCGGCGCGGCGCCCCGCTGCTGACGACCGCACTGCTGCTGGCAGCCTTGTTGAACGCCTGCGCGCCGCTGGCGCCGCCACCGGCGCGCACGGCGGAGGCGCCGGCAACACCAGTCGCGCCATCGTTCCCGGCAACAGCGCAGCCTGTGCCCACAGCGGCCGCTGCGCCAGCGCCAACCACACCCGGCGCGGCCGACGCCAACATGGACGCGGCAACGCTGGCGCCCTACCAGCGCGCCCGCCAGCTCGGCCAACAGGTGCTGAGCATCGCACCGGGCCGCTCGCTGATCGCCGTCACGGTGCGGCGCGGCGGCGCCTTCGCCCGCTTCGGCCACGACCACGTGGTGGCCAGCCGCGCCGTCAACGGCCTGGTCGCGCCGGCGGCGGGCCTGGCCGACTTCAGCTTCCGCCTCGACCAGCTCAGCGTCGACGAGACCGAACTGCGCGCCCAGGCCGGTCTGGACACGCAACCTGGCGCCGACGCCATCGCCGGCACCCGCCACAACATGCTGGTCAAGGTGCTCGACGCCGAGCGCTATCCGCTGGTCCAGGTGCACGTCGAGCGCGGCGCGGCGGCCGGCGCCGCCAGCAACGCCGATGCCGATGCCGATGCCAATGCCGACGTTCCGCTGGCCGTCAGCATCACCTTGCACGGCGTCAGCCGCACGTTGACGATACCGGTGCGCATCGAACGCGAGCACAACACGCTGCGCGCCAGCGGCACGGCGCGCTTCAAGCAAAGCGACTTCGGCATCGTGCCCTACTCGCTGATGGGCGGTGCGCTCGCCGTGCAGGACCAGCTGGAGTTGCGCTTCGAACTGGTCGCCCTGGCGCCGTGAGGCGACAAAAAAAATGCCCGCGAGCTTGCGCTGCGGGCGAAAAGTTTCAAATCGGGAGAGACTTGAAAGAGCAAGGCCATTGTCGCAGTGCAGCATGACGGCTTGATGACAAATCCATTAACGTTTCCACCGACGTAAGAGACCGCCGCGCACGCGGCGTTGACAGCGCGCCATCGCGCGGACTATGCTGGACCGAGAATAATGGAGATATGTGTATGCAACAACCGTCGGCCGCCAGCCTGTCCAAGATCCTACTGCGCGACGCCGTCGACAGCGACAACGGCATCGCCGTGCTCGACGCCAACAACATCTTCCTGTTCCACAACCGCGCCTTCGCCTGCATGTTCGGCTTCCCCGACGGCGCCATGCTCGGCAAGCACTACGACGACATGATGGCCTGGGCCTACACCCACCGCAGCGGTCCGCTGATCGAGGCGGCCAGCCTGGACGAGTGGCTGGCCCACGTGCACAGCCGGCAGCGCAGCGTCCGCTTCCGCGCCTTCGAGGTCGACCTGGTCGACGGCCGCTGGCTGCTGCTCAACGAGCAGGTGCACGCCGGCGGCGAGATGGTGGTGCTGTGCACCGACATCACCAAGCAGAAAAAGGTCGAGTTCGAGCTCAAGCAAGCCCACGCCGACCTGCAACGCCTGGCGCTGACCGACGAGCTGACCGGCATGCCGAACCGCCGCCACTTCTTCCAGCAGCTCGACACCGAACTGGCGCGGGCGCGCCGCTACCGCCACCCGATGTGCCTGGCGATGCTCGACCTCGACCACTTCAAGCGCGTCAACGACCGCTACGGCCACCCGGCCGGCGACGCCGTGCTGCGCCACTTCGCCGCCTTCATGCGCCAGCACCTGCGCGCCGTCGACATGATCGGCCGGCTGGGCGGCGAGGAGTTCGCCATCCTGCTGCCGGAAACCGGCGTCGAGGAGGCGCTGTTCGTGCTGCGCCGCATGGTCGAGCAGCTGGCGCGGCAAACCGTCGAGGCGGTGGCGCCCGGCTTTGCCTACACCTTCTCCGGTGGCGTGGCCGCCGCCGACGACGCCAACAGCGTCGACTGCAAGTGGCTGCTGGCCGGCGCCGACCAGGCGCTGTACCAGGCCAAGAGCGGCGGCCGCAACCGCGTCAACGCCTACCTGCCGGACGCCAAGGCGCCGGCGCCGGCGGACGCCGCCTGAGCAAGGCATTCCTGCCGTACCACCGCGCCGCGCCGGCTAGCGCGCCACCATCAAGCGCACGCCGAGGCCGACGAAAATCGTCCCGGCAATGCGGTCCAGCCACAGTCCGGCGCGCGGATGGCGATTGATCCACTTGCCCACCGCGCCGGAAAAATAGCCCAGCAAACCGAACAGCAGGCAGGCCTGCGCCGTGAAGATCAGGCCCAACTGCGCCGTCTGCCAGCTGACGTCGCCGCGCTCGGCGACGACGAACTGCGGCAGGAAGGAGAGGAAGAACAGCACCACCTTCGGGTTGATGCTGTTGGCGAACAAGCCCTTGGCGAACAGCTTGCCCAGGCTGTCGTCCGGCAGGCCGGCGCCGTCGACGCTGGCGCCGCCCCGGCTACGCAGGGCGCCGATGCCCAACCAGACAAGGTACAGGCCGCCGAACAGCTTGAGGCCGCCGAAGGCCAGCGGCGAGGCGGCGATCAGCGCGCTCACGCCCAGCGTGGCCAGCACCGTGTGGCTGAGGCAACCCAGGGCGCAGCCGAGACCGAAGGCCATGCCCTGCCGCCGGCCGCGCGACATGCCCACGCCCAGCACCAATAGGTTGTCCGGTCCCGGCGAGGCGGTGATCGCGACGGCGACGCCGAGGAAGGCGATGGCTTGTTCTGGAGTAATGAGCACGATACAGTTTCCTGGTCGAAAAGCCGCCATGATACCCGCGCGGCGGGCGCGTTGGCAAAAGCGCCGCTGGCGCACGGCAGTGGCTTGCGTTTCGCCAGCGACATGGCGTTGTCGATTAAAATGGCTTGCCCGGCCGCTTCTTTTACTGCCGACGCCAGCGCCGCAGCTGCGGCCCGACCACCCCGACCACCCACGAGTATTGCACGCAAGATGACAATTCTTCAGCCACGTCTTGCCGCAAACCACCCCGCTGCGGCGCCGCTTTACCTGTTGTGCCTGCTCAGTCTGCTGTGCCTGCTTTGCGCCCTGCCCGCCCCGGCCGGCGCGGCGTCGCTGGCCAGCCTGCAGGACGGCCAAACCAGCCTCGACCTGGCGCCCCACGCCACGCTCTACCACGCCGACGCCGGCCAAGCCGCCCCGGCCAGCGCCGCCGGCCTGCCCGCCATGCTGGCCGGCCTGCGCCCCGCCGCCAAGGTCGACCTGCTGGGCGGCAGCTACTGGCTGCACGTCGAACTGCGCAACGACAGCCATTCGAGCGCCTGGGTGGTCGACCCCAACGACACCCTGATCGAGCGGGTCGACATCGGCCTCTACGGCGCCGACGGCACCGTCACCCGCCGGCAAACCGGCTACCGCGCGCCGCACGACTATATGCTGCACTACGGCAAGGACGTCGCATTGCAGCCCGGCCAGCGCTACCAGTTGCTGCTGCGCTTTTCCAGCCCCTACTACGCGCGCACGCCGGTGTTCGCGCTGGCGCCGCAGCCGGCCTACCAATTGCTTGTGGCGCGCGAGAACGTGCTGACCATCGGCGCCATCGGCGCCCTGCTGGCCTTGGCGCTGTTCAACTTCTTCATCTATTCCTACACCCGCGACCCGTCCTCGCTGTACTACTCGCTGTACGTGCTCAGCTACGCCGCCGGCTGGGGCCTGACCTTCCACCTCGGCACCGACCTGTTCGACTGGCACGAGCTGCGCGTCCACTACCTGCCCTTCTTCCTGCTGCCGGTGCTCAGCACCCTGTTCTACACCCGCTTCCTGCGCCTGCGCCAACACGCGCCCCGGCTGTACCGGCTCAGCCGCCTGAACCTGGTGCTGCCGCTGCTGGCCATGCCCAGCTGCTACTTCGCGCTCGCCTACGCCCACACCCTGGCCACCATCGTCATCATGGTCTGGATGGTCCTGGCCCTGCTCAGCGGCATCGTCGTCTGGCGCCAGGGCTACCAGCCGGCGCGCTTCTTCGTGCTCGGCTTCGCCGCGCTGATGCTGCCCGGCCTGCTGATCCTGCCCGCCAACGTCGGCCTGATCCCCGCCGTGGTGGCCAACGCCCAGCTGTTCACCCTGCTTGGCGGCACCCTCGACGGCCTGCTGTTGGCCTTCGCCCTGGCCGACCAGATCCGCCTGCTGCGCAACACGCTCGAGCAGCGCGTCGCCGAGCGCACCACCGAGTTGAACGCCGCCAAGGAGCACGCCGAGGTGGTCAGCCGCCACCGCATCGACTTCCTCTCGGCGATGAGCCACGACATCCGCACCCCGCTGGCCGGCGTGATCGGCATGCTCAAGTTCGCCATGCGCGACGCCAGCGTGCGCGGCCGCACCGAGGAATACCTGCGCATCGGCCTGCAAAACGGCGAGGCGCTGCTGACCATCCTCAACGACATCCTCGACTACTCGAAGATCGACGCCGGCAAGCTGAGCGTCGAAAGCGTCGACTTCGACCTGATGCTGTTGCTCGACGACGCAGTCGCCATCCTGCAGGCCCAGGCCGACGCCAAGAGCCTGCTGCTGCGCCGCGAGGTGGCGCTCGACCTGCCGCGCTACGTGCGCGGCGACCCGACCCGGCTGCGCCAGATCCTGCTCAACCTGCTGGGCAACGCCATCAAGTTCACCGACGGCGGCGAGGTGCAGCTGCGCGTGACGGCGCTGCCGGCCGTTCCAGGAGACGTCGGCGGCGGCGAAGGCGGCGGCGTGGCGGCGATCCGCTTCGCCGTCAGCGACACCGGCCCCGGCATCGCCCCGGCCACGCTGTCGCGCCTGTTCCAAAAGTTCGAGCAGGCCGACCACTCGACCACCCGGCGCTACGGCGGCACCGGCCTGGGCCTGGCCATCTGCAAGGAGCTCGCCGAGTTGATGGGCGGCGCCATCGGCGTCGACAGCCGGATCGGCGCCGGCTCGACCTTCCACGTCACCCTGCCGCTGGCGCCCGGCACCGCGCCGCCGGCCGACCCGCTGGCCGCGCCGCGCCGGCAGCGCCACGCCTACCGGCTCAGCGTGCTGTGCGCCGAGGACGTGCGCACCAACCAGATCATCATCGCCACCCTGGTCGAACAGATGGGCCACGACATCCACCTGGTCGAGAACGGCCTGCAGGCCTTGCAGGCGCTGGCCAGCGCCAACTACGACCTGGTGCTGATGGACGGCCGCATGCCGCTGATGGACGGCGAGCAGGCAGTGCGCCAGATCCGCGCCGGCGGCGACCCGCAGCACCGCGTGCTCGATGCGACCGTGCCGGTGATCGCGCTGACCGCCAACGCCAGCGACCTCGACCGCGCCCGCTACCTGGCCGCCGGCATGGACGGTTTCCTCAGCAAGCCGGTCGACGAACGCCTGCTGTTCGACCAGTTCGAGCAAACCATCGCCCGCCTGCTGGCCCGTGGCCGCACGCTGCGCCCGGCCGGCGCCGAGCCGACGCCGCAGCCGCCCGGGCAAGCGCCGCCGTCCGGGCAGGCGCCGCCCGGCGACGCCGAGCTGGCCGCCCAGTTCGGCGTGGCGCCCTTGGCTGCCGAACCCGGGCAAGCCGAGACGATCCGCATCCTGCCGCTGGCCGGCCTGTCGCACAAACACCTGCAACGCATCACCCAGGCCTTCCTCGACGAGGCGCCGCGCCGTCTGGCGCTGGTGCGCCAGGCGCTGGCCGAAGGCAACGCGGCGGCCGCCTCGGCGGCGCTGCACGCGCTCAAGGGCAGCGCCGGCTACCTCAGCTCGTCGCGGCTGCACGGGCTGTGCCACGAGCTCGAGGCGCTGGCCGGCGCCGGCGCGCTGGCGCCGGTGGTCGCCGCCCTGCCGCAGCTGGAACAAGCGCTGCAACAGGCCTGCGCCGAGCTGCGCGCCAGCCCCTGCAACGACTGCGTGGCCACGCTGGCCGACGGCGCCGGCCGCGAGCGGACCGATCCGCTGTAGCATACACACACCAACACCAGGAAAAACATCCACATGAGTCGCGCAACATGAGCAACGAAATCAGGGCCTGGGTGCGCATGCCCTCGGCCAAACGGCTGGACCTGCTCGACCCGACCCCCTTCGACTGGGAGGACGCCGACCTGGCGCTGGGCCTGGCCCGCACCTACCGCTGGGGCGGCCACTCGGCCTGGCCGTTGCCGCTGTCGGTGGCCCAGCACTCGATCGCCGTCATGCTGATCCGCCGCGCCGCCGCCACCCAGCCGCCCGACCCGGTGCGCGAGCTGCGCGAGCTGCTGCACGACGCCGAGGAAGGCTGCTCGGCTTCGACTGCATCTCCGTGCTCAAACCCTTCCTCGGCGAGGCCTTCCGCGAGCTGACCCAGCGGCTCGAGCAGGCGGTGTTCCTGCGCTACGGCCTGCCGCACTGGACCCGCCGCGAGCATGTCCTGCACAAGCGCGCCGACCGCCTGGCCGCCGCCAGCGAGGCGGTGCACGTGGTCGGCTGGTCGCGCCACGAGGTGCGCCGCACCCTGAAAATCAGCGCGACGCCACTCGATGTTGACCCTTTGCAACAACTATATGGCGGCACGCCGTGGGAACCATGGACGCCCGCGCTGGCCTGCGAACGTTTCCTGGAGCAATTAAATCTGCTCAAAGCACGCCTCTAAGCAAGCACCAAAACAGTGCGCAAGCCGCATGGCCAGCGGCTTTGCGGCCGGTTGTCGCGGCCACTTCGCAGGCGGTTTCTCAGCAAATCCGGCTAAGCGACCGTTTTTAAAGCGCTTTTCATAGATATCCACACCAACTGTGGATAAGGTTGTGGGTAAGTGCCACTTGACAGCGCGGAACGCCAGCACTGATGCGGGTTTCAATAAAATGCCCAATCCACAGGCAATAATTTTTATGAATAAAATCAATGACTTACAAACATGCAACTCGACTCGTCAACGATCTTTCGCTTCCGCACAAAAAATATATTTTGTGCTTAAAGTAAGCTTGCCACGGCTGGCCGGGAATCCTTTGACAAAACTTCCGCCTAGGAATAGTGTCACTCTACGGAACAGGTCAATTCACTCGCCACAGGAAGATGCATGAACCTGAACGACGACGACAGCACGGAATGGATGATCGATGACGAATCGAACCCCGCCGCCCCGGCCGCCAGCAAGGCCGCGCCGGCGCCGTGGAAGGTGTTGATCGTCGACGACGACGTCGATGTGCATGTGGTGACGAAATTTTCATTGAGCAACGCCTGCTTCATGGGGCGCCGCCTGTGCTTCCTGCACGCCTACAGCGGCGACGAAGCGCTGGCCATCCTGCGCAACAGCGCCGACGTGGCGCTGGTGCTGCTCGACGTGATCATGGAGACCAGCGACGCCGGCCTGCGCGTGGCGCGGCAGATCCGCGAGGAACTCGACAACCAGTTGGTGCGCATCGTGTTGCGCACCGGCCAGCCCGGCCAGGCGCTGGAACACAGCATCATCCTCGACTACGACATCAACGACTTCTGGTGCAAGACCGACCTGACCACGCGCAAGCTGTTCACCACAGTGATCTCCTCGCTGCGCAGCTACGCCAACCTGCTGACGGCGCGCCAGCGCAGCGACGCGCTGACGGCGGCGCTGGCCAAGAGCCGGCAACTGCTGGCCGCGCTGGACCAGCACGCCATGCTGATGACGCTGACCCCCAAGGGCAAGATCACCGAGGTCAACGACAAGCTCTGCGCCGAGCTGCAATATGCGCGCGAGGAGCTGCTGGGCCAGGGTTGCGACCCTGCCGCCGCCAGCCTGGCCGGCCGAGCAGCAGGCGGCCGCGCTGACGGCGCTGGCACGGGGCGGGGCGTGGAGCGACGTGGTCGCCCTGGCGCGCCGCGACGGCGAGTTGCTGAAGTTGCGGCTGAGCGTGACGCCGACCTTGGACGCCGACGGCAAGCCCAGCCAGTATATCGTCCTCGCCACGCCTTGTTAGTGGCATCCCCGACAACTTATGACAGAAAGCACTGTACGGGCATACAGTCGTCATCTGCCGGTAATTTCGCCGAACTTCCCCGGTAAACGCCGGCATCTTGCTTTCTGCAAGTGGATGGATGAGGCTAAGTTGCGGATTGTTAAGGAGTTTTTCGGATATCCACAATGGCTGTGGATATCTTTGTGGACAACCCCCTATTGACAGCCCGGAGACCCTGTAACGGTGCGGCTTACAACAAACTGCCTATCCAAAAGGCAAAAACATAGCCCTTATAAATCAATGACTTACGAATACCTGGTTTGCCGCCTGAAAAAATATCACGGAATTTCTTAGCCATAATATTTGTGCATAACTTAAGCCGCCGGGCGACTGAGCGACAAATAGCACGGACGCACCAATTTCCTGCCGGAAAAGAACCCCGGCAGGCCAGGCAAGACGAGTCGGATCGCCGTCAATGGCGGGACTTTCGCCGCTGTTCTGGATGTAATAGCACCCGTTCGATGACGTCGGGGTCGATGTTGTGGGATTTGAGGTATTCGATGGCGCAAATCGAGCTGAAGTTGGCCTGCACCGAGATGCCCCGGTCGACCACCTCGCTGCTCTGCATATTGCTACGCAGTTGATGGATGACGGGCGGCGCACTGGCCTGCGAGGCGTCCAGGGAGGAAGCGTTGATCATGATCGGTCTCTTTTCAATGGAGGAAATCGGTCCAGGCCAATGCCAAAGCGGGGTGGCAGGGAGAGTATCGAACAATGGCGGCCAAAGTCAATGTCAGCTTCCTATCGCGGGCGATATTTTTCCGCCCCGCCGCCTTGCCCCGCCGCCATCTCCAGCACGTGGAAACCCGCATGGACAGCGGCCACGGCGCCAGCGATAATGTCGCCATGACCCCTGCGACAGACCCCGACCGGCCCCGCCCATCCTCCCTCAGCGACCTGTTCTTCTCCTTCACCGTGCTGGCCCTGCAGGGCTTTGGCGGCGTGCTGGCCGTGGTGCAGCGCGAGCTGGTCGAGCGCAAGCGCTGGCTGACGCAGGAGGAGTTCATCGAGGAATGGGCGGTCGCCCAGATCATGCCCGGCCCGAACGTGGCCAACCTGGCGCTGATGATAGGCGGCCGCTACTTCGGCCTGCCCGGCGCGATGGCGGCGCTGTCCGGCATGCTCGCCGTGCCGCTGGTCATCGTCGTGCTGCTGGCGGTGCTGTATGGACACTATTCGGACAACGCCGCCGTGGCCGGCGCGCTGCGCGGCATGGCGGCCGTGTCGGCCGGCCTGATCGTCGCCACCGGCGTCAAACTGGCCTCGGCGCTGAAGAAGCATCCATTGCCGCTGGCCTGGAGCCTGCCGCTGGCCCTGCTGGCGGTGCTGTTCATGGTGGTGTTGCACTGGCCCCTGCCCTACACCCTGGCCAGCCTGGGCGGCCTGGGCTGCGTGCTGACCTGGCGCCGGCTCAAGCCATGAGCGCGCCGCCGTTGCCGTCGTTGCAATTGGTGCTGGACTGGGCCGACTGGCTCAACCTGTTCGGCCACTATTTGATGCTGTCGCTGATGTCGGTCGGCGGCGCCATCTCCACCACGGCGGAAATGCACCGCTTCCTCGTCGTCGAGCAGCACTGGTTGACCCAGGCGCAGTTCAACGACTCGATCGCCATCGCCCAGGCGGCGCCTGGACCGAACGTGCTGTTCGTCGCCCTGATGGGTTGGAATGTGGGCTTGAACGCCGGCAGCATGGCGGCCGCCCTGCTCGGCGTGGCCGTGACGATGGTCGGCATCATGCTGCCGAGCACCACGCTGACCTATCTGGCGGCGCGCTGGGGCCACCAGAACCGCGAACTGCGCGGCGTGCGCGCCTTCAAACAGGGCATGGCGCCGGTGGTGGTCGGCCTGCTGGTGTCGGCCGGCATCATCCTCGGCAGCGCCCACCGCGAACCATCGACCGACTGGCCGCTGTGGCTGCTGTCGAGCGTCGCCTGCCTGCTGATCTGGCGCACCAAGATCCACCTGCTGTGGCTGATGGCGGCCGGCGCCCTGATCGGCGGCCTGCAACTGGTTTGAATTAGCGCTTGGAATTGGGACGCTCAATGCCGGCGAACCTGCCGCGCGCCAAGCCAGGGTCAGACCCTAGGGTCTGACCCTAGGGTGATCCCTCGCTTACCCCGGCCTTACTCTTTGACGGACTCGATGGCGAAGCTCAGGCTGACGTCGTCGCCGACGTAGGGAGCGTATTTGCCGGCGTTGAACTCGGTGCGCTTGATCTTGGCCACCGCGTTGGCGCCGCAGGCATCCTTCTTCAGCATCGGATGCGGCATGCACTGGAACGAGGTCACGGTCAGCGTCAGCGGTTTGGTGACGCCCTTGATGGTCAGGTTGCCGTCGACCGAGGCCAGCTTGTCGCCGTCGAAGTTGAACTTGGTCGACTTGTAGGTGATGGTCGGGAACTTGGCGGTGTCGAAGAAGTCCTCGGCCTGGATGTGGCCGTTGAACACGCTGTTGCCGGTGTCGACCGACTTGGTGTCGATCACCACGTCGACCGAACCGGTCTTGGCGGCGCGGTCCAGCGTGATCTTGCCGGTGGTGTTGTTGAAGCGGCTCTGTTGGGTGGAGTAGCCGAAGTGGCTGTACTCGAAGCGCGAGAAGGTGTGGCTGGGGTCGATATTGTAGGTCTCGGCGGCGAAGGCGGACATCGAGAAACCGGCGGCGATCAACAGGGCAACAATCTTTTTCATGTAAGACTCCAAAAATGAACAGGGGATTCAAGATTCGACCAGGCGGCGCGCTTCGTGCACGCGATACATCTTGCCTGGTTGTTATGATATCGAATGAAACAAATTATGCTCGCGCACTATTGGGAAGTAAAACGAAAAATTTCCCGCTTTATAATCGAAAAAATCGATAATAGCCGCATGCTAGTAACAGAAAATTCGCAAGGCCGCAGCTCTTAATACATTTTAAGCATATAGAAAGCTTTATATCTTCGTTTACCTGAACATAGGGTCGATGCCATACTCCACGGCATCGAAGTATCCGGCCAGACTCACCACGTCGTCCAGACTGCCCTACAGCCCTCGTGCGATCCGCGAGCCAGGTACCCGCAACAACCCGCCGCCGCGCGCCCACCGGCCCGCCGGCCATTACCCCTACTCCTGATTTATGCGCAATTTGACCAGTTTCTCCGCACCACCAACACCACCACCCGCCACGCTGCGCCCCACGCTGATCCGCATCGCCGGCGCCAACAAGACTTTCGCCCTGCCCAAGGGCGGCGACTTCCACGCCGTGCGCGACGTCACGCTGGAGGTGCGCGAAGGCGACATCTTCGGCCTGATCGGCAAGAGCGGCGCCGGCAAGTCCACCCTGCTGCGCCTGTTCAACCTGCTCGAGCGGCCCGACAGCGGCACAGTCACCGTCGACGGCCGCGAGCTGACGGCGCTGCGCAAGAACGAGCTGCGCGACGCCCGCCGCAACATCGGCATGATCTTCCAGCAGTTCAACCTGCTGCAAAACGCCACCGTGTTCGACAACGTCGCCTTCCCGCTGCGCATCCACGGCGGCATGAACGCCGAGCAGGTCGCCGCCCGCGTCGCCGACTGCCTGGCGCTGGTCGAGCTGGGCGACAAGGCCGACAGCTACCCGGCCCAATTGTCCGGCGGCCAAAAGCAGCGCGTCGCCATCGCCCGCGCCCTGGCCAGCGGCCCGGCCGTGCTGCTGTGCGACGAGCCGACCTCGGCGCTCGACGCCGAAACCACCCGCGCCCTGCTCGGCACGCTGCGCGACATCAACCAGCGCCTCGACGTCACCATCGTCATCGTCAGCCACGAATTGTCGGTGCTGGGCGAGATCTGCAACCGCGTCGCCGTGATCGAGGACGGCGCAGTCGCCGAACAATTCGACCTGGCCGACACCTCGGCCGTGCGCAAGACCGTGCTCGGCCGCGAACTGGCGCAACACAGCGCCGACATCATCGCAGCGCAAGCGCGCAAGGAGCTGGCCCATGCTTGAGTTCTTCACCACCGACCTGCCGGCCCGCCTGGCCCCCGTCGTCGAGATGCTGCCCGAGATGTGGGTGGCGCTGGGCCAGACCCTGACCATGCTGGGCATCGGCCTGAGCGCCGCCGTGCTGCTCGGCGGCCCGCTCGGCGTGCTGCTGTTCCTGGTGGCCGACGGCCAGTCGCTGCACAACCGCCCCGCCGCGCTGGTGCTCGGCTGGCTGGTCAACACGGTGCGCTCCTTCCCCTTCATCATCTTGCTGGTGGCGCTGGTGCCGCTCACGCGCGTCATCGCCGGCACCTCGATCGGCCCGCTGGCCGCCGCCGTGCCGCTGTCCTTCGCCGCCATCCCCTACTTCGCCCGCATGGTCGAACAGAGCCTGCGCGAAGTGCCGCGCGGCGTCATCGAGGCGGCCCACGCGATGGGCGCCACCGAGCTGCAAATCGTCACCCGCGTGCTGCTGGTGGAGGCCCGCGCCGGCCTGGTGACGGCGCTCACCGTGCTGTCGATCAGCTTCCTGTCCTACTCGGCCGTGGCCGGCGTGGTCGGCGGCGGCGGCATCGGCGACCTGGCCATCCGCTACGGCTACTACCGCTTCGAGACCGACATCATGATCGCCACCGTGGCCATGCTGATCGTGATCGTGCAGGTGATCCAATTCACCGGCAACCGCATCGCCAAACGCATCGACAAACGTTAATCCCATAAGGAATATGCAAATGACCATCACCCGCCGCGCCCTGCTGCTCTCCACCCTGACCCTGGCCCTGGCCGCCGGCTCCGCCGCCGCCAAGGACCCGAAAGAACTGGTCATCGGCACCAGCACCGGCCCCTACGCCGACCAGATCAAGCTGGGCATCAAGCCCATCCTGGAAAAGCAGGGCTACAAGGTCAAACTGGTCGAGTTCAACGACTATGTGCAACCCAACTTCGCGCTGGCCGAGGGCTCGCTCGACGCCAACGTGTTCCAGCACGCCGTCTACCTGAACAAGTTCGCCGCCGAGCACAAGCTGGCGCTGACCGACCTGGTGCAGATCCCCACCGCGCCGATCGCCATCTACAGCCGCAAGCACAAGGCGCTGAGCGAGGCGCGCGAGGGCCAGACCGTGGCCATGCCGAACGACCCGACCAACCAGGCGCGCGCGCTGGTGATGCTCGACCAGCTGGGCTGGATCAAGCTGCGCGACAAGGTCGACCCGCTGCGCGCGTCCGAGAAGGACATCGTCAACAACATCAAGAAGGTCAAGCTGGTGGCGCTGGAGGCGGCACAACTGCCCCGCTCGCTGCAGGACACCGACTTCTCCTTCATCAACGGCAACTACGCGCTGGCCTCGGGCATCCGGC
The DNA here is from genome assembly GCF_029834475.1 of Rugamonas sp. DEMB1. GTDB lineage: Bacteria > Pseudomonadota > Gammaproteobacteria > Burkholderiales > Burkholderiaceae_D > Rugamonas > Rugamonas rubra. The sequence continues at coordinate 3,768,400 of NZ_CP122407.1, forward strand.
TGAAGGAGGCGCTGCTGACCGAGAAGATTTCGGCCAACTACGTCAACCTGGTGGCCATCCGCAGCGCCGACAAGGACAAGCAGTTCGCCAAGGACATCGCGGCGGCCTACCGCTCGCAGGCCTTCCTCGACGTGACCAACAAGCACTTCGCCGACTACGCCAAGACCGACGACCAGCTGGCGCTGGAGGCGGCGGCCAAGCCGGCCGCCAAGCCGGCGGCCAAGCCGGCGAAGAAGTAAGCCGGCCAAGCAAGCCGGCCCGGTAAGCCGGCCCGCTGGCGGGAATCCATGGCAAGCATGCATTCCCGCCGCCTGCCGCTGCCCAGCTGGGCGGCGGCATACAAACGGCCGTGCTAACATGCTCCCATGAAATATAAATTGTTCCTGTTTGATTTAGACGATACGCTGCTCGACTTCAAAGCGTCCGAAACACTCTCTTTTGTGCGCACCATGCAGGAATTGGGCCTGCGCGACGGCATCGACGGGCTGTTCCGGCAGTACCAGGCGGTTAACCTGGAACTCTGGAAAAAGTTCGAGGAAGGCAGCGTTTCCAAGGATTTTCTGAAGGTGGAGCGCTTCCGCGCCACCTTCCAGAGCAAGGGCCTCGAGCTGGACCCCGAGGCGGCCAGTCGCGCTTATCTGGAGTCCCTGTCGGACACGGTGGTCCTGATCGACGGCGCCAAGACGCTCTGCGCCACCCTGGCCGGCGTCGGCAAGGTAGGCATCATCACCAACGGCGTGGAATCGATCCAGAACCGCCGCATCGCCAGTTCCGGCTTGCTCGAGCACATTTCCTTCGTGGCGACGTCCGAGGCCTGCGGCTTCGCCAAGCCGGATGGTCGATTCTTCGACTATGCCGCCAAGATGGCCGGCGCCTTCGCCAAGGACGAAATGGTCATCGTCGGCGACCGTTTGGACGCCGACATTCTCGGCGCCAACCGATACGGCATTGAAAGCTGCTGGTTCAACCCCGCCCGCGCGGCCAACGAATCGGCGGCGCTTCCCACCTACGAGGTCGCCAGCCTGGGCGACATCGTTCCATCCCTGCAAGGACTGGCGGTCTGCTGACCGCTGCGGGCCGGTCCGCCCGGCGGCGGCGGCGCGGTCAGTCGTTGCGCATCTGCGCCTGCGACACGTTGCTGCCGGCCGGCACGCTCTGCGTCAGCCACACGTTGCCGCCGATGGTGGAGCCGGCGCCGATGGTGATGCGGCCCAAAATGGTCGCACCGGCGTAGATCACCACGTCGTCCTCGACGATGGGGTGGCGCGGCACGCCCTTGATCAGGGCGCCCTGCTCGTCGGCCGGGAAGCGCTTGGCGCCCAGCGTGACGTGCTGGTACAGCCGCACGCGCTGGCCGATGATGGCGGTCTCGCCGATCACCACGCCGGTGCCGTGGTCGATGAAGAAGCTGGCGCCGATGCGCGCGCCGGGGTGGATGTCGATGCCGGTCAAGGTGTGGCTGATGTCGCAGATCAAGCGCGCCAGGAAGGGCGAGCCGAGTTGGTGCAGCCGGTGCGCCAGCCGGTAGTACAGGATGGCGATGGTGCCCGGATAGCACAGCATGATCTCGGCCACCGAGGTGGCCGCCGGGTCGCCCGCGAAGGCCGCCTGCACGTCCGACACCAGCAGCGCGCGGATCTCCGGCAGGCCGGCGGCGAACTCGCGGGTGATGCAGTTGGCCTGCTCGCCGAGCGCCTCGTCGTCGCAGGGGCCGCCGCCGGCGGAGAACTGCAGGCCGCGCCGCACCTGCTCGGTGAGCCGGTTCAAGGTGGTGTTGAGGGTGTCGCCGACGAAGTAGTCGATGCTCTCGTCGGTCAGGTTGGGCCGCCCGTAGTGGGTCGGGAACAGCACCGCCGACAGGCCGTTGACGATGATGGTCAGCGCCTCGCGCGAGGGAAGCTCGCGCACGCGGCCCTGGTGGCGGATGTTGTGGGTGGCCTCGCGCGACACGCGCAACTGCGCGATCACCGGCGCCAGGTTCCAGTGCGTCGGTTTGACGCCGTGCTTGTCAAAGGTATCGATAGTCATCGTGGTTCCGCTTCGCTTGGGGTCGGGACGCGCGCTTGCCGGCACACCGCATGGTGCGCAGGCCGGCGACGAAACCGAGGGGATCGTTTCGTCGTTCGATATGCGGCATCGGCATAGGATTATGTCATCCCGCGCGAAAACGCGCTGGCGCCGACGCCGCCGCGCCGCCTGACGTAAAATACCGTCCTAACGAACAATAAGCCCCTTCATGAATATTTTGCTGACCCTGCTGCTGGCGGGACTGACCATGGTCGGGCCGCTGGCCATCGACACCTACCTGCCCTCCTTCCCCGCCATCGCGCAGACCTTCGACGCCAGCCCGATGCTGATCCAGCAGACGCTGAGCGCCTTCCTGTTCTGCTTCGCCTTCATGATGCTGTTCTACGGCACCCTGTCGGACTCCTTCGGCCGCCGCCCCGTCATCCTCGGCTCGCTGGTGTTGTACATCGCCGCCTCGCTGGGCGCCGCGCTGGCGCCGTCCTACGGCGTGCTGCTGGCCTGCCGCGTGCTGCAGGGTCTGGCCGCCGGCGCCGGCTCGGTGGTCAGCCGCGCCATCGTGCAGGACCGCTTCTCCGGCGGCGAGGCGCAAAAGATCCTGTCGCACATCATGATGGTGTTCGGCCTGGCGCCCGCCATCGCCCCGGTGTTGGGCGGCTGGCTGCAGGTGTCGTTCGGCTGGCGCTCGATCTTCTGGTTCCTCGCCGCCTTCGGCGTGCTGATGTTCGTCGCCGTGCAGCGCGCCCTGCCGGAGAGCCTGCCGCCGCGCGAGCGCCATCCCTTCCACCTCGGCGTGATCGCCGCCAACTACTGGAAGGTGCTGTGCCACCGCCAGTTCCTGCTGGTGTCGGTGGCCGTCGGCATGAGCTTCGCCGGCTTCGCCCTGTACATCGGCTCGGCCGCCTACTTCGTCATGAACATCCTGCACCTGCCGGAGACGGCCTTCGCCTGGCTGTTCATCCCGCTCATCAGCGGCATGGTGGTCGGCTCGGCGCTGGCCGCCAAGTTCGCCCACCGCTACTCGCAGGCCACGCTGATCTGGACCAGCTACGCGCTGATGACCGTCGCCGCCGCCGTCAACATCGCCTACAACTACTACTTCGCCGCCGAGGTGCCGTGGGCCGTGCTGCCGCTGTTCGTCTACTCCTTCGCGCTGGCGCTGGCGATGCCGCCGATGACGCTGCTGGCCTTGAACCACTTCCCCAACAACAGCGGGCTGGCCTCGTCGATGCAGTCGTTCATCCAGATGCTGTTGTTCGCGCTGGTGTCGGGATTGGTGGCGCCGCTGCTGTTCGACAGCGCGCTCAAGCTGGCCTACGGCGTCATGGCCGGCCTGGTCCTGAGCCTGCTGGCATGGCTGCTGGCGCAGGGCGGCAAATCGGCCGAAGCGGCCGAGGTGGCCGAGCCCGCCTAGGGCCAGGGCGCCGGCGTCACCTCGATGTACTGCGGGCCGCCGTCGGCCGGCTCGGCAGCGCTTGGCTCCGCCTGCTTGAACATGTCGTCGTGGCCCAGCGCCAGGATCTCCTTGCGCGCCTCCACGAAGTTGGCGCTCGACAGCGGATGCTGCTGCTCCGGCCAGTTGTGGATGGCCCATTCCTGCAACGCCTCGAAGCGGCGCCACAATTCGCCGACGAACTGCCGGCGTTGATCACTGTTTTCCATGCTTCCTCCTGAGTGCTGAGCACCCAGTATATGCCAGGCGCGCGCCGCCGCGTGGTGCGGCAGCGCACATGGCGCCGCAGCCCTCACCGCCAGGCGCGCCGAGCTTACTCGCTGACCAGCTTGCGGAAGCCGATCGCCAGCCGGTTCCAGCTGTTGATCGAGTTGATCGCCAGCGTCAGGTCGACCGCCTCCTTCGGGCTGAAGTGCTGGGTCAGCGCCAGGTAGTCGGCGTCCGGCGCGTGGGTGTCGGCGATGCGGGTCAGCGCCTCGGTCCAGGCCAGCGCGGCCCGTTCGCGCGGCGTGAACAGCGTGGTCTCGCGCCACACCACCACGGTTTGCAGGCGGCGCTCGGTCTCACCGGCCTTGCGCGCGTCGCTGACGTGCATGTCGACGCAGAAGGCGCAACCGTTGATCTGCGAGGCGCGCAGCCGCACCAGCTCGAGCAGCGAGGCCTCCAGGCCCAGCTTGCTGACGGCCGCTTCGAAGGCCAGCATCGTTTTGAAGCCTTCCGGCGAGGCGGTATAAAAATCGATTCTTGGTTCCATGGTGCTTCCTTTGTTAAAGTTCGCTGTTAAGGCGCTGTTAAGGTTAATGTACGCTGTTAAGGTTCGGTCAGTGCAGCCATTGTAGGAGCGCCGTGCGCCACCGCAGGATGCCAATCCCGACAAAAAAGACTAGACCATCAAGCACATGGAACTCCACATCGCCATCGAAGGCAGCAAGGACCTGGCCGGGCAGCTGTACCGCCAGCTGCACGACGCCATCCGCAGCGGCCGCCTGGCCGACGGCCAGCAGCTGCCGCCCTCGCGCCTGCTGGCGAGCCAACTGGGGCTGTCGCGCAAGACCGTCTCCGACGTCTACGCCAGGCTGACGCTGGACCGCCTGCTGCTCGGCCGGGTCGGCGTCGGCAGCTTCGTCAGCGCGCCGGCCGAAGCGCGGCCACGGCGCCAGCAGGCCGCCGACCTGGCCAGCGCCGCCGTGGTGGCGCGCTGGGAGGCCATCGCCACGCCGCTGCGCGAACGCTTCCCGCACGGCCGCTCGCGCTACGACTTCCGCGGCGGCTGCACCTCGCCGTCGCACTTCCCGCAGGACGAGTGGCGCCGCTGCGTGCTGCACGCGCTGCGCGAGGACGGCCGCACGCGCGGCCACTACGCGCCCACCGAGGGCCTGCCGGCGCTGCGCGAGGCGATCGCCCGCCACGCCGCCTTCTCGCGCGGCGTGGTCTGCGAGGTCGGCCAGGTGCTGGTCACCAACGGCGCCCAGCAGGCGCTGGACCTGCTGGGACGCGTGTTGATCGAGCCGGGCTGCGTGGTCGCCGTCGAGGAGCCGGGCTATCCGCCGGCGCGCGCGCTGTTCGCCAGCCAGGGCGCGCGCGTGGTCGGCGTGCCGGTCGACGCCGAAGGTATGCTGGTCGAGCAGATCCCGGCCGGCGCCCGGCTGATCTACGTCACCCCGGCCCACCAGTTCCCGCTGGGGATGCCGATGAGCGTGGCGCGCCGCCACGCCCTGCTGGCGCGCGCCCGCGAGATCGGCGCCATCGTCGTCGAGGACGACTACGACAGCGCCTTCCGCTACGAGGGCCGGCCCACCGATTCGCTGCAGAGCATGGACCGGCACGGCATCGTCGCCTACGTCGGCACCTTCTCCAAGGTGCTGCTGCCGGAGCTGCGGCTCGGCTACGCCATCCTGCCGCCGGCGATCGAGCGCGCCGCCGTCACCGTCAAGCACCTGAACGACTGGCACAGCGCCAGCATGACCCAGCAGGCGCTGGCCAAGTTCATCGCCGACGGCTACCTGCTCAAGCACATCCGCCGCTGCCACGCCCTCTACGCCGGCCGGCGCGAGCGCATCCTGGCGCTGTTCGCCGACCAGTTGGCGCCGTGGTTCGAGCTGGTGCCGGCCAGCGCCGGCTTCCACATCACCGCGCTGTGCAAGGCGCCGCTGGACATGGACCTGCTGCTGCGGCTGGCGCGCCGCGCCGACGTCGGCCTGTACGCGCTGGCCGGCTTCTACGCCGACAGCGCGCCGCGCCAAGGCCTGATCCTCGGCTACGGCGCCATCGACACGCTCGACATCGAGGTCGCCCTGCTGCGCGTGCGCGATATCCTGGCCGAGATAATGGTATAAATACTGGCCGAACTTGCATGAAAAGCCGGCCACGGCGGCGGCCCTGCAAGTAGAATAGCGCCATGCAAGGCATGAGTAAGCGGCCTGGCAGCCCTCCCACGGACCGAGACGATGCGACTGACTTCCTTCACCGACTACACGCTGCGCACCCTGCTCTACCTCGGTGTCAACCGCGACCGCCTGGTCACCATCCAGGACATCGCCGACCTGCACGCGATCTCCAAGAACCATTTGATGAAGGTGGTCTACCAGTTGGGCTTGTCGGGCGTCGTCGAGACGGTGCGCGGCCGCAACGGCGGGCTGCGCCTCAAGCGCGAGCCCGAGCAGATCAACATCGGCGCGCTGGTGCGCGAAACGGAAACCGACTTCTACATGGCCGAGTGCTTCGACCGCAGCAACAACTCCTGTCCGCTGACGCCGGACTGCAAGCTCAAGTCCAGTCTGGGCGAAGCCACCCAGGCCTATCTTGCCGTGCTCGACAAGCTGACCCTGCGCGACCTGCTGCCCAAGGACGCACCGGCCGACGGCGCCGTGCCCATCACCTTCATGCCGCGCGCCTGAACGTTCCCCAGGTCAAGGCGCCAGCGGCCTCCCCAACCACCCAACGGCAAAGAACCAGGGTCAGACCCTAGGGTCTGACCCTAGATTGTCGCCGGTGGGTGTACTTAGCTTAGCTGCGCGCTGGACGCGCAGCCCACGCCACCGCCGTTAGCTAAGCGGCGCTCTTCTGAGTCAGCTGCGGCAGCGAGGCCATCAAGTCGGCGAAGCGCTGGCCCTGGATCATCACGTGGTCGCGCAGCAGCTGGGCCGCCAGCTCGCCGTCGCCGCGCAGGATGGCCTGCACCACGCCGTCGTGCTCGTCGTAGGAGTTGGCCAGCCGGTTGCGCACGCGCAGTTGCAGGCGGCGGTAGGGCCGCAGGCGGCGGTATAGATTGCGCGTCTGCTCGATCAGGAACTGGTTGTGGCTGCCGGCGTAGATCGTCTCGTGGAACACTTCGTTCTTGTAGTAATAGGCGTCCGGCTCCTCGGCGTCGCGCGCCTCCTTGCAGGCCTGGTGCGCCGCCAGCAAGACCTGCTGTTCCTCCGGCGTCATGCGCCGCGCCGCCAGGCGGCCGCAGGTCGCCTCCATTTCCGACATCACTTCGAACATCTCGACCAGCTGCTGCGGCCCCAGCTCGGCGACGATGGCCCCGCGCCGTGGCCGGATCACCACCAGCCCCATCGAGGCGAGCTGGATCAGCGTCTCGCGGATCGGCGTGCGCGACACGCCGAAGCGTTGCGCCAGTTCGGTCTCGTCCAAATGCTGGCCCGGCGACAGGCTGCCGACGGCGATCAGTTCTTCTATGGCTTCGCGCAAGGTGGCGGAATGGTTGCTCATGGTTCTGGCTGCCGTGTATATGACCCTTCATTATAAAACCTAAGTCTGGCTTGAGAATGTATTCAGTCAACATATTCTTGTATACATAAAAACGGACATTGCATATTATCTTGCGTGATCCATAATGTTGTTCTAATTAAATCCTTGGAGGACGTATGACCTTACTCAAACGCAGGGCAATGCTGGGCGCGCTCGCCACCGGCCTCTCCACCCCACTCTGGCTGCAGTCGGCCTGGGCCCAGTCGGCGACGAGCTTGAAGATCTCCCACCAGTTCCCCGGCGGCACCATCAGCGAGGGCGACTTCCGCGACCGCCTGACCCGCATGTTCGCCGCCGAGGTGGAAAAGCGCAGCAAGGGCACGCTGAAGTTCGAGGTCTATCCCGGCTCCTCGCTGATGAAGACCAACGCCCAGTTCTCCTCGATGCGCAAGGGCGCGCTGGACCTTTCGCTGGTGCCGCTGTCCTACGCCGGCGGCGAGGTGCCCGAGGTGAACATCGGCCTGATGCCCGGCCTGGTCACCTCCTACGAGCAGGGCTACAGCTGGAAGAACGCCGAGGTGGGCAAGGAGTTGAGCCGCATCCTGCTGGAAAAGGGCATCGTGGTGGTCAGCTGGATCTGGCAGGCCGGCGGCGTCGCCTCGCGCGGCAAACCGATCGTCGAGCCGGAGGACGCCAAGGGCCTGAAGATCCGCGGCGGCTCGCGCGAAATGGATCTGATCCTGAAGGCGGCCGGCGCCGCCGTGGTCTCGCTGCCGTCCAACGAGATCTACGCCGCCATGCAGACCGGCGCGATGGACGCGGCGCTGACCTCGTCGACCTCGCTGATCTCCTTCCGCCTGGAGGAGGTGTCGAAGGCGCTGACCAGCGGCCGTGGCGCCGCCTACTGGTTCATGTTCGAGCCCTTGATGATGTCGAAGGCGGTGTTCGACCGTCTCAGCAAGGAGCAGCAGGCCGCCATCATGACGGTCGGCGGCGAGCTGGAGACCTTCGCCCGCAAATCGGCGCAGACCGACGACTCGTTGGTGGCCGCCGTCTACCAGAAGGCCGGCGCCAAGGTGGTCGACCTGAACCCCGCCACCGTCAAGAAGTGGCAGGCCATCGCCCGCGCCACCGCCTGGAAGGACTACGGCGAACGCAACGAGAACTGCGCCAAGCTGCTGATGCTGGCCCAGAAGACGCTATGAGCCACGGCTTCGAACTGAAGCCGCCGCCGGGGCCGGCGCTGCCGGACCACCCGGCGCTGGCCGCCGTCGCCAAGCTGCTGAACCTGCTCAACAGCGCGCTGCTCAAGCTGTCGATGGCGGCGCTGGTGCTGACCGCGCTGGTGCTGACCTACTCGGTGGTGTCGCGCTACTTCTTCCAAGCGCCCACCGACTGGCAGGACGAGGCCTCGGTCTTTATGCTGGTCGGCGTGACCTTCTTCTGCACCGCCTACGTGCAGTCGTATCGCGGCCACATCGGCATCGAGGCGCTGGCCGCGCTGCTGCCGCGCCGGGTCAACCAGTTTCGCCTGTTCTTGGTCGACCTGCTGTCCTGCCTGTTCTGCGCCTTCTTCTCGTGGAAATCGTGGACGCTGTTCCACGAGGCCTGGCGCGACGGCCAAACCACCTCGTCCACCTTCGCCCCGCCGCTGTGGATTCCCTACGCGATGATGGCGACCGGGATGACCATCCTGACGCTGCAGATCCTGCTGCAAACCCTGGCCCACATGACGAATCAACCCCAACAAGGGGAGGCGCCATGAGCGAACTGACGCTGGGCGCCCTGTACGGCGCCGTCACCCTGGTGGTCATGTTCTCCGGCATGCCGATCGCCTTCGCGCTGGGCGTGGTGGCCACCGGCTTCATGTACTTCTGCATGCCGGCCTCCTCGCTCGACACCATCACCCAGAACGTCTACGAGGAGATGGCCTCGATCACGCTGCTGTCGATCCCGCTGTTCATCCTCAAGGGCGCGGCGATCGGCAAGTCGCCCGCCGGCAAAGACCTGTACTCGGCCATCCACACCTGGCTGCACAAGGTGCCGGGCGGCCTGGGCATCGCCAACGTGTTCGCCTGCGCGCTGTTCGCCGCCATGGCCGGCTCCTCGCCGGCCACCTGCTCGGCGATCGGCTCGGCCGGCATTCCGGAGATGCGCAAGCGCGGCTACTCGCCCGGCTTCGCCGCCGGCATCATCGCCGCCGGCGGCACGCTGGGCATCCTGCTGCCGCCGTCGATCACCATGATCCTGTACGCGGTGGCCGCCGAGCAGTCGCTGGGCCGCCTGTTCCTCGCCGGCATAGGCCCCGGCATCCTGCTGGTGCTGCTGTTCGCCGGCTACGCCGTGCAGCGCGCCCGCAAGGAGTACCGCCTGGCGCTGAAGATCTACGAACAGGGCGGCGTCAAGTCGGCCTATCTGGAGGAGGAGCACTTCACGCTGGCGCAAAAGGTCGAGATGCTGCCGCGCGTGCTGCCCTTCCTGGTCCTGCTGATCGGCGTGATGGTGGCGCTGTACGGCGGCTTCGCCACGCCGTCCGAAACGGCCGGCCTGGGCGCGCTGCTGGCGCTGGTGCTGATCGCCGTGGTCTACCAGGTCTGGCGGCCGAAGAGCCTGGCGCCCATCCTGAGCTCGACCATCAAGGAGTCGACCATGCTGCTGCTGATCATCGGCATGTCGCTGTTCTACTCCTACGTGATGAGCTACCTGCACATCAGCCAGTCGGCCGCCAACTGGGTGGTCGGCATGCATCTGTCAAAATGGCTGCTGCTGGCGGTGATACTGCTGATGGTGATCGTGTTCGGCTTCTTCCTGCCGCCGGTTTCGATTATCCTGATGACCGCGCCCATCATCCTGCCGCCGCTGAAGGCCGCCGGCTTCGACCTGATCTGGTTCGGCATCGTCATGACGGTGGTGATGGAGATGGGGCTGATCCATCCGCCGGTGGGGCTGAACATCTTCGTCATCAAGAACATCGCGCCGGACATTCCGCTCAAGGACGTGATCTGGGGCGTGTTCCCCTTCCTGGTGCTGATGTTCGTCGCCGTGCTGCTGTTGTGCGTCTTCCCCGGCATCGCCACCGGTCTGCCGAACCTGATCATGGGAGTGAAATGATGAACCAGACGTCGAACCAACCGCGCCAGTGGGACACGCTGCAGCGCAACCGCGCCGCGCGGCTGGAACGGGGCCGCGCCACGCTCGGCAACGAGCTGGCCGGCAAGAGCCTGCCGGCCGGCCGCATCGCCGACCTGCTGCACGCCGTGCTCGAATGCGGCGACCGCGTCTGCCTGGAGGGGAACAACCAGAAGCAGGCCGACTTCCTCGGCCAGGCGCTGGCCGGGCTGGACCCGGCCCGCGTCAACGGCCTGCACATGCTGCAGTCGGTGCTGGCCCTGCCCGAACACCTCGACGTGTTCGAGCGCGGCGTGGCGTCCAAGCTGGACTTCTCCTTCTCCGGCCCGCAGGCCGGCCGGGTGGCCAAGCTGCTGGCCGCCGGCAAACTCAACATCGGCGCCATCCACACCTACCTGGAGCTGTTCAGCCGCTACTTCGTCGACCTGCCGCCGCGCGTGGCGCTGATCGCCGCCGAGGCGGCCGACCGCAACGGCAACCTCTACACCGGCCCCAACACCGAGGACACGCCGGCCATCGTCGAGGCCACCACCTTCAAGAACGGCATCGTCATCGTCCAGGTGAACCGGATCATGGACACGCTGCCGCGCGTCGACATTCCCGGCGACTGGGTCGACTTCGTCGTGCAGTCGCCCACGCCCTACTACATCGAGCCGCTGTTCACGCGCGACCCGGCGCAGATCTCCGAGATCCAGGTGCTGATGGCGATGATGGCCATCAAGGGCATCTATGCCGAGTACCAGGTCGAGCGGCTCAACCACGGCATCGGCTTCGACACCGCCGCCATCGAGCTGCTGCTGCCGACCTACGCCGCCTCGCTCGGCCTGCAGGGCAAGATCGGCCGCCACTGGGCGCTCAATCCGCACCCCGCGCTGATCCCGGCGATCGAGTGCGGCTTCGTCGAATCGGTCTATTCCTTCGGCTCCGAGCTGGGCATGGAGGACTACATCCGCGCCCGCCCCGACGTGTTCGCGGTCGGCCCGGACGGCAGCATGCGCAGCAACCGCGCCTTCTGCCAGGCGGCCGGCCACTACGCCTGCGACATGTTCATCGGCTCGACCCTGCAGATCGACTTGCAGGGCAACTCGTCGACCGCCACGGTCGGGCGCATCTCCGGCTTCGGCGGCGCGCCCAACATGGGCGCCGACGCGCGCGGCCGGCGCCACGCCAGCCCGGCCTGGCTGAAGGCCGGCGCCGAGGCGCGCGGCGGCCGCAACACCATCCCGCGCGGCCAGAAGCTGGTGGTGCAGATCGTCGAGACCTTCCGCGAGCATATGCAGCCGGCCTTCGTCGAGCGGCTCGACGCCTGGGAGCTGGCCGAGCAGGCCGGCATGGCGATCCCGCCGGTGATGATCTACGGCGACGACGTGACCCACATCCTGACCGAGGAGGGCATCGCCAACCTGCTGCTGTGCCGCAGCGACGCGGAGCGCGAACAGGCCATCCGTGGCGTGGCCGGCTACACCCCGGTCGGCCTGGCGCGCGACCAGGCGATGGTGGCGGATCTGCGCCGGCGCGGCATCATCCGCCGCGCCGAGGACCTGGGCATCGACAAGCGCCTGGCGACACGCGACCTGCTGGCGGCGAAGAACATGAAGGACCTGGTGCGCGCGTCGGGCGGCTTGTACAACCCGCCCAAGCGCTTCCGCAACTGGTGATCTGAACGGCGCTGGGAGTTATCCCCAAAGGCGCCGAACCAGGGTCAGACCCTAGGGTCTGACCCTCGAATTCCGCCGCTGGGTACGTTCAACTGGGCGGCATTGCACTCTGAACGAGACGAAGGACCAAGGATGGAAACCCTGAACTACCGATTTGAACAAGGCAGCCGGCGCCTGGCCGAGCGGGCGCAACTGGTCGGCGTGGTCAGCTCCGGCAACCTGGAGGTGCTGATCGAACCGGCCGCGCTGGACGGCGCCTGCGCCATCGAGATCAAGACCGCCGCCGTCGGCTTCGGCGCCATCTGGCAGGCCGTGATGCGCGACTTCCAACAGCGCTGGCAGCTGGCCGACGTCAGCATCTCGATCAACGACATGGGCGCCACGCCGGCCGTGGTCAGCCTGCGCCTGGACCAGGCGGTGGAAACCATGCTGGGAGGCGGCGCATGAGCAGCTATTTGGAAGCCAACGCGCGCGAACGGCTGCGCGCCCTGTTCGACGCCGGCAGTTTCAAGGAATTCGTCGCCCCGGCCGAGCGCGTCGTCAGTCCCCACCTGGCGCAGCTGAACGCGCCGGTGGCCTTCGACGACGGCGTCGCCGTCGGCAGCGCCACATTGGACGGCCAAGCGGTCTACACGGCGGCGCAGGAGGGCGGCTTCATGGGCGGCGCGGTCGGCGAGGTGCACGGCGCCAAGCTGGTCGGCCTGCTGCGCCGCGCCGTGCGCGAGCGCGTCGGCGCCGTGGTGCTGCTGCTGGAGACCGGCGGCGTGCGCCTGCACGAGGCCAACGCCGGCCTGATCGCCGTCTCCGAGGTGATGCGCGCCGTGCTCGACACGCGCGCCGCCGGCATTCCGGTGGTGGTGCTGATCGGCGGCTCGAACGGCGCCTTCGGCGGCATGGGCATCGTTTCGCGCTGCGCCAACGTGGTGGTGATGTCCGAGGAGGGCCGGCTGGCCATGTCCGGTCCCGAGGTGATCGAGACGGCCAGCGGCGTCGAGGAGTTCGACTCGCGCGACCGCGCGCTGGTCTGGCGCACCACCGGCGGCAAACACCGCTACCTGCTGGGCGACTGCCAGATGATCGTGGCCGACGACGTGTCGGCCTTCCGCCTGGCCGCCATCGACGCCATCGCCAGCTGCGCCGCCGCGCCGGTCGAGTTGACGCTGGAGGCGATGGAACGCGAGCAGCTGCTGCTCAGCGAGCGGCTGGAGCGCTTCGGCGACATGGCCGATCCGCTCGACATCTGGGCCGCGCTGGGCATGGCGGAACCGAACAAGCTGCCGATGCTGGAGGCCGAGGCCTTCGTCAGCGCGGCCGCGCCACACCGTCTGGGAGCGAACTAATGGATTGGAAAACACTGGCGGCGACGCTGTTCCCGCTCGGCCACGCCATCGCCGAGCAGCACGACTTCTTGTCCGGCACGGCGCAGGTGGGCGAGCGCAGCATCGCCGTGATCGGCACCACCGGCCACGCGCCGATCGGCGTGGAGATCGCCCTGGCGCAGGCCAAGGCGGTGCTGCAAACGGTGCGCGAGGCGCCCGGCCGGCCGATCCTGATCCTGGTCGACACGCAGGGCCAGCGCCTGCGCCACCGCGACGAGATGTTGGGCATCAACAGCTACATGGCCCACCTGGGCAAGTGCGTCGACCTGGCGCGGCGACGCGGCCATGCGGTGCTCGGCCTGGTGTACGACCAGGCGCTGTCGGGCGGCTTCATCACCAGCGGCTTGATGGCGGACGCCTGCTACGCCCTGCCCGGCGCCACCATCCGCGTGATGGGCCTGCCGGCGATGGCGCGCATCACCAAGGTGCCGCTGGAGACCTTGACCGAACTGGCCAAGAGCAATCCGGTGTTCGCGCCGGGGCCGGAGAACTATCTGCGCATGGGCGGCCTGCAGGAGATCTGGCACGACGATCTGGCGCGGCGGCTGGCCGAGGCGCTGGCGCTGGTCGAGGCCGAGCGCGCCGCCGAGCCAGGCGGCGAACAGGCCGGCGACCGGCGCAGCGCGCTCGGTCTGGCGCGCGGCGGACGCTTGAGCGCCCAGCCGGTGATCGACGCCATCGTGGCGGGCGGCCATGTACGCACGGCATAGCCTGGTCTGGCTGTCGGCGCAAGGCTGGCAGGAGGCCATCGCGGCGGCCGCGCCGGAACACGCCGGCGCGCTGCGCGCATGGCAGCGCGCCGGCCATCCGTGCATTGTGCGCCGGCGCGACGCCGACGCCGGCGCCGGGCAGGTCTGCCTCGGCGTGGCGCTGCCGCCCGAGGCAGACGGCCGCAAGCCGCGCATCGCCCTGCGGCTGAACGCGGCAGAGGTGGCACGCACCTGGCCCCCGCTGCCGCTGACCGCCGTGCTCGACATGCCGGCGCTGCCCGCCGCCTGGCAGGCGCCGTTGGCGGCCCTGCTGGACGACGCGCAGGACGCCGGCATCGAATTGCGCGTCTACGGCTCGGTCGCGCTGCAGGTGCTGACCGGGCTGGCCTACCTGCGCGACGGCTCCGACATCGACATCCTGTTCCAGCCGGCCAGCACGGCGCAGTTGCGCGACGGCGTGGCGCTGCTGGCGCGGCACGCCGCCCAGCTGCCGCTGGACGGCGAGATCGTCTTCCCGTCGGCGCAGGCGGTGGCGTGGAAGGAGTGGCACGCCGCCGGCGCCAGCCAGGCCCGCGTGCTGGCCAAGCTGGCCGGCAGCGTGCGCCTGGCCACGCGCGACGAGCTGTGCGCGGCGCTGGAGGCGTCGTGAGTCGTTCCCCATCCCAACGCGGCCCGCTCGACCAGGGCGGCCGAACAGGCCGAACAGGCCGAACCGCCGACCTCGGACGGCCCGTTGGCTTGCACGTTGCGGGCTTTGCGGCGTCGCTGCCGGCGCCACTACGCCGCGCGGAGCTGCGGCGCCAGCGCGCCTTCGCCGCCGCCGTCGCCCGCCTCGCCGTGCGCAGCCTGTACGCCGAGTTGAGCCTCTACCCCAAGCCGGGGCTGGTCTCGCTGGTCGACAACGGCAGCCACGACGACATGAACGCGGCCACCTTCCTGCGCAGCCTGTTCGCGCTGCGCCA
Source organism: Rugamonas sp. DEMB1 (assembly GCF_029834475.1). Lineage (GTDB taxonomy): Bacteria > Pseudomonadota > Gammaproteobacteria > Burkholderiales > Burkholderiaceae_D > Rugamonas > Rugamonas rubra. The sequence continues at coordinate 3,783,409 of NZ_CP122407.1, forward strand.
CTACTTCCGCCACATCTGCCTGGCCGGCATACAGGGCGCGCCCTTCGTCCGGCTCAAGCAACTGGGCATCGAGGCCGAGACGCGGATGCTGCACGCCACCGGCGGCGTCAACACCCATCGCGGCGCCATCTTCAGCCTGGGCCTGTTGTGCGCGGCGGCCGGGCGCGGCGCGGCGCAGAACATGCCCTTGACGCCGGCGGCCTTGCGCGCCGTGCTGTTGATACGCTGGGGCGACGAGTTGGCGGCCCACTGCGGCGCCATCGAACAGCCGGCCGGGGCGGCCGGGGTTGCCGAATCGGCCACCGCGCCATGCGCCGAGTCCGCCGTCGATTGCGCCATCGCTTCGTCTCCCGGCCACGCCGCGCGCCACGCCGCGACGTCCAGCCACGGCCTGCGCGCCGCCGCGCTGCACGCGGCCAGCGGCGCGCGCGAGGAAGGCGCGCTGGGCCTGCCGTCGGTGTTCGACATCGGCCTGCCGGCGCTGCGGGCCGGCCTGGCGCGCGGCGCGGCGATGCAGCAGGCCCGCGTCGACGCGCTGTTCGCGCTGATGGCCCACGTCAGCGACACCAACGTCTACCATCGCGGCGGCGCCGAGGGCGCGCGCACGGTGCGCGCCGAGGCCGAACGCTTCATCGCCCTCGGCGGCACCGGCCATCCGCAATGGCGCGAGGCGGCGTTGGACTGCCACCGCCTGTTCGTGCGGCGGCGCCTGTCGCCGGGTGGCGCGGCCGACCTGCTGGCCGCCAGCTGCCTGGTGCACGCCATGTCCGCGCTACCGCCGCCATGAGAAGCCGGCTGCTGATACTCTGCCCCGGCCAGGGCGGCCAGCACGCGCAGATGTTCGATCTGGCGCGCGGCGAGCCGCGCGCCGCCGCCCTGCTCGACTCGCTGGCCCTGCCGCCGCTGGAGCAGATGTTCGACAACCGCGGCGCCCAGCAGTTGATCGTCGCCAGCACGCTGGCCACCTGGGAGGCGCTGCGCGACAGGCTGCCGCGGCCGGCGCTGGTGGCCGGCTACAGCATCGGCGAGCTGGCGGCCTACGGCGTGGCCGGCGCCTTCACGCCGGCCCAGACCTTGGCGCTGGCCGAGGCGCGCGCCGGTTTGATGGACGCCTGCCTGGCGGCGCAGCCCGAGCAGGCGCTGGCGGCCTTGTCCGGCCTGTCGCTGCGCCAGGCCGCCGCGCTGTGCGCCGCGCACGCCTGCCACGTCGCCATCGAAACCGGCGAGGACGGCTGCATCGCCGGCGGGCCGGCCGCCGCGCTGGCCGCCCTCGAAGCCCAGGCCGTGGCGGCGGGCGGACGCTGCCAACGCCTGCCGGTGGCGGTCGCCTCGCACACGCCCTACATGGCGCCGGCGGTGGCGCCGTTCGCCGAGCTGCTGCGCGGCGCCGACTTCGCCCCCATGCGCGCGCCGGTGCTGGCCGGCATCAGCGCGCTGGCCGGCAGCGGCAAGGCGCAGGCGGTCGAGCACTTGTCGCGCCAGTTGGCCGAGAAGATCCTGTGGATGGGTTGCATGGACGCCTGCGCCGAGGCCGGCGTGACCGTGGCGCTGGAGCTGGGGCCGGGCGCGGCGCTGTCGCGCATGCTGCGGGCGCGCCATCCGCACATCGCCTGCCGCTCGGTGGCCGACTTCCGCAGCATCGCCGGCGTGGCCGGCTGGATCGAGCGCGAGTGCGCTTGAGCGGCCAGCTGGCCGGACGGCGCTAGCGCCGGCTGTTCGCCCTGGCCCAGGCCAGGATGCCGGCCGTGTCCATGGCGCCCGGCTGGCGCGCCAACTCGCGGCCGTGGTGGAACAAGGCCAGCGTGGGAATGCTGCGGATCGCGTAGCGCGCCGCCAGGTTCCTGCGCCGCCTCGGTGTCGACCTTGACGACGCGGAACTGCGGCTCCAACTGCGCGGCCGCCTGGGCGTAGAACGGCGCCATGCTGCGGCAGGGGCCGCACCACGGCGCCCAAAAGTCGACCAGCACGGGGATGTCGCTGCGTTCGATGTGCTTCAGGAAACGCGCGCTCGACAACTCCGCGGGATGGCCGTCGAACAGCGCGCGCTGGCACTTGCCGCAGGTCGGTTGCTGGGCCAGCCGGGCGGCCGGCACGCGGTTGACGGCGTCGCAGTGGGGGCAAACGATGTGCAGCGATTCGGCTTGGGCGGTGGTGGTGGCGGGCATGGCTGATCCTGTGTCTATGCGGCGAAGAACGGACACAAGATTAGCAGAGATTGCGCCGCCGCGTCAGTCAGGCCGCACCAGCTCCGCAACGGGAACAGGCCGCGGCGGTGGCCGGGCCCATCGCCGCCTGGCTGCGCGAGACGCCCTGAGCCGCGGCGGGGGCGTCGGCGGCGCCCCCGCCGCCCAGGCGCGGAACGCCAGGGTCAGACCCCGAGGGTCCGCCCCCCGATGCTCGCCGCTGGCCGAGCGGCGCCGCCGGATCAGGTTTCCTTGCGCGAAGTGGGCTGCTTGCCCGCCTGGCTGGCCGCCGTGCTGGAGCCCTGGGTGCCGGTGTGGCTGCCACCCTGCATGCTGCCGCCCTGCATCTCGCGTTCGCGGCCCTCGCCGTTCTGGCCGGCGCTCTGCAGCGTCGAGCTGCCGCGCATCTCGTTGCCGCGCGACTGCTGGTGGCGCATGCCGCCGTCGGCGAAGCGTTCGAACGGGTCGGTGAAGTTGCGCATGGCGTCCTGCTGGTTGCGCACGGTCTTCTCGGTCTCCTCGGACGCCAGGCGCGCCACCTCGTCGGCCAGCGCCTTGGCGGTGCGGGCCGTCTCGGCGACATGCACCTCGGCCACCTTGGCCAGGTCGACATGGGTGTCGGCGGCGATGCGCGAGACGTGCTGCTGGTAGGCGCGCAGCTTCTCGGCGGCCGGCTGGGCGTGGGCGGCGGCGGCGGCGATGGCCTCCGTCGGGCGGTGGGCGATGATCGCCTGCTGGCCCGCCATCGCGCCCTCCTCCAACATGGTCTGGGCCAGCTGAATGTTCAGGTCGCTGTACTGCTGGATGGTGCGGAACAGCGATTTGGACATGTCGTTAAAGAACGACAAATGCGCCTCCATGTGGTCTTTGGCGGCTGGGGTGACTGCTTGGGTGAATGGATACATACATGCCTCGAATGATAGAAATTTGTTTGAAGAAAGCAAGACGGCCGGTGTATCCGGGCCGCTTACGTGTCGCCGGTATGGCCTCATGCGCCGGACCGGACGCCGCTGCGGACGGCGCCGGACCGGACTTCGCGTCTGCAGCGCGAGACACAAGGCTACGTGAGCAGCACCTTCGAGGCATGATCTGAATCAAACGTGCGCACCTCCGGCCTCAGGCGCGGGCGCGGCGCCCACCGCCGCGCCCGCTAGCGCGTCGAGGGGAAGAACAGCTGCTGGCCGGCGGGCCGGAAGGCGGCGATGCCGCGCCGTCCCGCCGCCGAGGTGAGCCACTCGCTCAACCGCCGCGCGCCCTGGATGTTGACGCCCGGGTGGCGCGCCGGATTGACCGCGATGATGCCGTAGGGGTTGAACATGCGCGCGTCGCCCTCGACCAATATTTCCAGTCCGGTGCGCGCCTTGTAGGTGCTGAAGGTGGCGCGGTCGGCCAGCGTGTAGGCCTGCAGCTCGGCGGCCATGTTGAGCACCTCGCCCATGCCCTGCCCGGCCGCCACGTAGCGCGCCGCCGGCGGGCGCGCACCGGCCAGCCGCCAGTAGCTCTGCTCCATTTGCTCGGTGCCGGAGTTGTCGCCGCGCGAGACGAAGCGGGCCGGCCCGGCGGCGATGCGGCGGAAGGCGGCCAGCACGTCGCGGCCGCGCGCGCCGCTCGGGTCGGCGGCCGGGCCGACCACGACGAAGTCGTTGTACATCACGTCGCGCCGCTCGACGCCGTGGCCGTCGGCGACGAACTTGTCCTCGGCGGCGCGGGCGTGCACCAGCGCCACGTCGACGTCGCCGTTCTTGGCCAGCTCCAGCGCCTTGCCGCTGCCGACGGCGATGACCTGCACGCGCAGGCCGCTGTCGGCCTCGAACTGCGGCAGCAGGTGGGCCAGCAGGCCGGAATTCTCGGTGCTGGTGGTGGTGGACAGGCGCAGCGCCTGCTGCGCCAGGGCCGGCGGCTGGCAGCACAGCGCCAGGCAGGCGGCCAGGACGCCGCGCAGGAGGGGATGGAGGAGTCGCATGGCTGCTTCCTTGTGGTCGGGGTGGATGGGTCTCAACGGTACTCGATGCGGCCGTCGCGCAGCTTGAGGCGGCTCACCCCGGGCAGGCCGATCAGGTCGCGGTCGTGGCAGGCCATCACCACGCTGGCGCCGCCGGCCAGCAGTTGCGGGATCAGCGCGATGACCTGCTCGCGGGCTGTGCCGTCCAGGTTGGCGGTCGGCTCGTCGAGCAGCAGCAGGCGCGGCGCCAGCACCTTGGCGCGGGCCAGCGCGACACGCTGGCGCTCGCCGCCCGACAGCGTGGCCGGATCGAAGTCGCGCAGGTGCTCGACGCCGGCCCAGGCCATGGCCGCCGCCACCAGCGGCGCCGCGCGCCCCGGCGCCACGCCGCGCGCCCTCAGGCCGTAGCCGATGTTGGCCGCCACGCTGGTGGAGAACATCACCGGCTCCTGGTGCACGTAGACGACGGCCTCGCGCATGGCGCGCGGATACGGCGCCAGCGCCAGCGCGCGTCCGGCGAACACCAGCTGCTCGGCCTCGGCCCGCTCCAGCCCGGCCAGGGCGCGCAGCAGGCCGCTCTTGCCGGCGCCGTTGACGCCGGTGAGCACGTAGGCGCGGGCGGCGTCGAGGTGGAAGTCGGCCAGGTCGAACAGCTCGCGGGCGCCGTGGCGCAGGCGCAGCCGGCCAATGCTGAGCAGCGCCGTCACCGCCGGCCCCGTGCGCCATGGGCGTCGCCCTGCAGCAGCAGCAAGGCGCCGTTCATCGCCAGCGCCAGCGCGACCAGCACCAGGCCGAGCGCGATGCCCTGGGCGAACTCGCCCTTGCTGGTCTCCAGCGCGATGGCGGTGGTGATGGTGCGCGTGGCGCCGGCGATGTTGCCGCCCACCATGAGCGCGCAGCCGACCTCGGAGATCACCCGGCCGAAGCCGCTGACCAGCGCCGCGACGACGCCGAAGCGCACCTCGTGCAGCACGGTCAGCATCACCCGCCAAGCGGAGGCGCCGTGGGCCAGCGCCGTCTCGGCGTAGCGCGGGTCGGCCGCCTGCAGCGCCGCCAGCGTGAAGGCCAGCAGCACCGGCGGCGCGATCAAGACCTGGCCGGCGACCATGCCGGGTTGGGCGAACAGCCAGTGCAGGCCGCCCAGCGGGCCGTGGCGCGTCAGCAGCAGGTAGAGCAGCAGTCCGATCAACACCGTCGGCAGCGCCTGCGCGGCCTGGGCCAGCCAGATCAGCAGGCGCCGGCCGGGGAAGCGCCGGCTGGCCAGGGCGTAGGCGGCCAGCACGGCGGGCGGCGCCGCCAGCAGCAGCGCCAGCAGGCAGGTCTTGAGCGAGGTCCAGACGATCAGCCACAGCGCCGCGTCGCCCGACAGCAGCAGCGCGAAGGCGGCGCGGGTGGCCTCGAACAGCGGCATCAGTCGGCCGCCGCCGTGGCCGGCAACGTGGCCTGTCCCATGGCCTGTCCCACGGCCTGTCCCACGGCCGGCGCCGGCGCGGCCAGCAGTTGCGGCTCGAACAGCAGGCGCTGCTGGCCGGTCAGCAGCAGGAAGTGGGTGCCGGTGCAGCGCGCCAGCAGCGCCATGCCGACCCGCTCGGCCACCATGTGGCCCATCTGCGTGGTGCCCGAACGCGACAGCAGGAAGGGGATGCCCATCTGCGCGCCCTTGATCACCATCTCCGAGGTGAGCCGGCCGGTGGTGTAGAAGACCTTGTCGGCGCCGGCCACGCCGTCGAGCCACATGCGGCCGGCGATGGCGTCGACCGCGTTGTGGCGGCCGACGTCCTCGACGAAGTAGAGCAGCTCGCCGCCGGCCGAGAACAGCGCGCAGCCGTGCACCGAGCCGGCTTTTTTGTAGATCGACTGCTGGCCGCGTATCGTTTCGACGATGCGGTAGACGGTGGACTGGCGCAGCCGCGCATCGGCCGGCAGGGACAGTTGATCGACGTCGTCCATCAGGCCGCCGAACACGGAACCCTGGCCGCAGCCGGTGGTCACCACGCGCTGGGCGGTGCGCTGGTCGAGGTCGGCGATGCCGTGGCGGGTGACGACGGCGGCGGCGTCGACCGACCAGTCGACCTGCACCGACAGCACCTCGTCGAGCGCGGCCACCAGGCGCTGGTTGCGCAGGTAGCCCAGCACCAGCGCCTCGGGCGCGCCGCCCAGCGTCATCAGGGTGACCAGCTCGCGCTTGTCGACATAGACGGTGAGCGGCCGTTCGGCCGGGATGGCAATGGTCGAGCGGCGGCCGCGCTCGTCGAGCACCTCGACCTCGTGGGTCAGCGCGGCGCTGGCGTTCGACAGCTGCGGGCCGCTCATGGCTGCGGCTCCGCCGCCGGCCCCTCGCCCAAGGCGTCGAGCACCTGGCCGCCGCCGAAGCTGCCCTGCGCCGCCAGCGTGCCGCCCAGCGTGGCGCGGACGGCGCAGTATTTGAACTCGGGGATCTTGCCGAAGGGGTCCAGCGCGGCGTTGGTGAGCTTGTTGATGGCCGCCTCGTAGTAGCAGAACGGCACGAAGACGGCGCCGCGCGGCGAGCTGTCGTCGGCGCGCGCGTACAGCGCCACCCTGCCCCGGCGCGACTCCAGGGTCAGCACGTCGCCCGGGCGGCCGCCCAGCGCGGCCAGGTCGAGCGGGTGGACCAGCGCCACCGGGTCCGGTTCCAGCGCGTCGAGCACGGCGCTGCGCCGCGTCATGCTGCCGGTGTGCCAGTGCTCCAGCTGGCGGCCGGTGATCAGCACCAGCGGGTAGTCGGCGTCGGGCCGCTCGTCGGCCGGGATGATGTCGGCCGGGACGAAGCGCGCCCGCCCCGTCTCGCGCGGGAAGCTGGCGGTGAACACCACCGCCTCGCCGGGATCGCCCTCGTGCAGGCAGGGATAGGTGACGGCGTGCTCGCGCTCCAACCTGTCCCAGCTGATGCCGGCGATGCTGGGCATGGTCTGGCGCATCTCCTCGAACACCTCGGCCGGCCCGCTGTAGCGCCAGTCCAGGCCGAGCCGCTTGGCCATTTCGACGATGATCCACAAGTCCTGGCGCGCCTGGCCGGGCGGTTGCAGCGCCTGGCGGCCCATCTGCACCAGCCGGTCGGTGTTGGTGAAGCTGCCGGTCTTTTCGGGGAAGGCGCTGGCCGGCAGGATGACGTCGGCCAGGTAGGCCGTCTCGGTGAGGAAGATGTCCTGCACCACCAGGTGTTCCAACGCGGCGAGCGAGGCGCGGGCGTGGTTGGCGTCCGGGTCGGACATGGCCGGGTTCTCGCCCATGATGTACATGCCGCGCACCTCGCCGCGTGTGATCGCGTGCATCACCTCGACCACCGTCAGGCCGGGGCGCGGATCCAGCGCCACGCCCCAGGCCTGTTCGAAGCGGGCGCGCGCGGCCGGGTTGTCGACCCGCTGGTAGTCGGGGTACATCATCGGGATCAGGCCGGCGTCGGAGGCGCCCTGCACGTTGTTCTGGCCGCGCAGCGGATGCAGGCCGGTGCCGGGCCGGCCGATCTGCCCGGTCATCAGCGCCAGCGCGATCAGGCAGCGGGCGTTGTCGGTGCCGTGGACGTGCTGCGAGATGCCCATGCCCCACAGGATCATCGAGGCCTTCGAGCTGGCGTACAGCCGCGCCACGTAGCGGATGGTCTCGGCCGGCACGCCGCAGATGGGCGCCATCAGCTCGGGGCTGTAGGCGGCCACGTTGCGTTCCAGCTCGGCGTAGCCGACGGTGCGGGCGGCGATGAAGTCGCGGTCGACCAGGTGCCTCGGCGACGATCACGTGCATCATCGCGTTGAGCAGGGCGACGTCGGTGTCGGGTGTGAACTGCAGGTAGCGGTGGGCCAGGCGCGACAGCTCGGAGCGGCGCGGATCGCAGACGATCAGCCTGGTGCCGCCGCGCACGGCGTTCTTGATCCAGGTCGCCGCCACCGGGTGGTTGACGCTGGGGTTGGCGCCGATGACGATCACCACCTCGGCCTTGGCCACGTCGCGCACCGGGTTGGAGACGGCGGCCGAGCCTATGCCTTCGAGCAGGGCCGCCACCGACGAGGCGTGGCACAGCCGGGTGCAGTGGTCGACGTTGTTGCTGCCGAAGCCGGTGCGCACCAGCTTCTGGAACAGGTAGGCCTCTTCGTTGCTGCCCTTGGCCGAGCCGAAGCCGGCCAGCGCGCCCTTGCCGTGGCCGTCGCGCAGCCGCGCCAGGCCGCCGCAGGCCAGCGCCAGCGCCTCGTCCCAGCTGGCCTCGCGGAACAGCTCCATCACACGCGACGGGTCCATCTCCGCGTCGCCGCGCTTGGGCGGCGCGTCGGCGCGGCGCACCAGCGGCACCGTCAGGCGCTGCGGATGGTTGGCGTAGTCGAAGCCGTAGCGGCCCTTGACGCACAGGCGGCCGTGGTTGGCCGGGCCGTCGCGTCCCTCGACGTGGGCGATGCGGTTGTCGCTGACGTGGTAGGTCAGCTGGCAGCCGACGCCGCAGTAGGGGCAGACCGACGCCACCTGCTGGTCCGCCTCGGCCAGCGCGGCGCCGCGCGCCGGCGCCAGGGCGCCGGTCGGGCAGGCCTGCACGCATTCGCCGCAGGCCACGCAGCTCGACTCGCCCATGGCGTCGGCCATGTCGAAGACGATGGCGGCGCGGTCGCCACGGAAGGCCAGGCCGATGACGTCGTTGACCTGCTCGTCGCGGCAGGCGCGCACGCAGCGGGTGCACTGGATGCAGGCGTCCAGGTTGACGGCGATGGCGGCGTGCGACAGGTCGCGCGGCGGCTGGACGCGGGGGGCGAAACGGGGCCGGCCGACGCCGAGCGCGGCGGCCCACTCGTCGAGCTCGTTGTGGCGGCCATGGGCGGTGGCCGGCATGTCCGACAGCAGCAGTTCGAGCACCAGTTTCTGCGCCGCCACGGCGCGCGCGCTGTCGGTGCTCACCCGCATGCCCTCGGCCGGATGGCGGCAGCAGGACGGCGCCAGCACGCGCTCGCCGGCGATCTCCACCATGCAGGCGCGGCAGTTGCCGACGTCCGCCATGCCGTCGCGGTGGCACAGGCGCGGGATCGCCACGCCCTCGCGGTCGGCCACCTCGAGCAAGGTCTCGCCGGCGTCGGCGGCGACCTGGCGGCCGTTCAGCTCGAAGCTCAGCGGCGCGCCGGCCGGGCGGCTCGCGCGCGGGCTCATGGCGCCAACTCCTGCGCGAAGTAGCGCACTACGCAGTCGACCGGATTGGGCGCGGCCTGGCCCAGGCCGCAGATGGAGGCGTCGCGCATCAGTTGGCCCAGCTCGGCCAGCAGCGCCGTGTCCCACTTGGCTTGCCCGATCAGCGCGGCCGCCTTGGCCGTGCCGACCCGGCACGGCGTGCACTGGCCGCAGGACTCGTGCTGGAAGAAGCGCATGGCGTTGCGCGCCGCCGCCAGCGCAGAGTCGTGCTGCGACAGCACCACCACCGCCGCCGAACCGATGAAGCAGCCGTACGGTTGCAGCGTGTCGAAGTCGAGCGGCAGCTGGTTCAGCGCCGCCGGCAGGATGCCACCCGAGGCGCCGCCCGGCAGATAGGCGTACAGCGCGTGGCCGTCGGCCATGCCGCCGCAATGCTCGTCGATCAGCTGCTGCACGGTGATGCCGGCCGGCGCCAGCTTGACGCCCGGCAGACGCACCCGGCCCGACACGCTGAACGAGCGCAGGCCGTGGCGGCCGTGGTGGCCGTGGTGGCCCTGGCCGGCGAGCCAGGCGGCGCCGCGCTCGACGATGTCGCGCACCCAGTACAGGGTTTCGAAGTTGTGCACCAGGGTGGGCCGGCCGAACAGGCCGCGCTGGGCGACGTAGGGCGGGCGCAGGCGCGGCATGCCGCGCCTGCCCTCGATCGATTCGAGCATGGCCGACTCCTCGCCGCAGATGTAGGCGCCGGCGCCGCGGCGCAACACGATCTCGGGCAGCGGGCCGGCCGGCGGCTCGGCGCGCAGGCGGGCCAGCTCCATCGCCAGCATGGCGCGGCAGGCGTGGTATTCGTCGCGCAGGTAGATGTAGACGGTGGCGGCGCCGACCGCCCAGGCGGCCACCAACATGCCCTCGAGGAAGCGGTGCGGGTCGCGCTCGAGGTAGTGGCGGTCCTTGAAGGTGCCCGGCTCGCCCTCGTCGAGGTTGACGGCCAGCAGGCGCGGCCCGGCCTCGGCGCGCACGATGCGCCATTTGCGGCCGGCCGGGAAACCTGCGCCGCCCAGGCCGCGCAGGCCGGAGTCCTCCATGGTGGCGAGCAGCTGCTCGGCGCCGCGCACGCCGTCGACGCAGTCGCGCAGCAGCGCGTAGCCGCCCCGCGCTTGGTAGGCCGGGTAGTCGATGTAGCCGGCCGGCGGCACGGCGCTGACGGCGGCGCGCATGGCGGCGCCGGCGGGAACGGCCGGCGGAGCGGCGGCGGCCGGTGCAGGTGCCGGCGTAGGCGTAGGCGCTGCTACGGACGCGGGCACGCTGGCGGCCGCTATCTCGGCGGCGGCGGCGAAGGCGTCGGCGACGGCGGCGGCCAGCGACGCCTCGCTGGCGCGGCCCTGCGCCAGCTGTCCGACCAGCGCGGCCGGGCCTGCTCGCAGCGGCCGACGCAGGGCGCGGCCAGCACGCGCACCTCGGCGCCGAGCAGGGCCGGCAGGCGCGCCAGCAGCGCGCCGGCGCCGGCCATCTCGCAGGACAGGCCGTCGCAGACGCGCACGGTGAGCGCCGGCGGCGCGGCCTGGCCCTCCTTGACGATGTCGAAATGGTGGTAGAAGCTGGCCACCTCGTAGACTTGGGCCTGCGGCAGGCGCATCAGCTGGGCCAGCGCGGCCAGGTGGGCGGCCGACAAGGCGCCGTAGCGGTCTTGGATGGCGTGCAGGTGCTCGATCAACAGCTCGGGCCGCAGCGCCCGGCCGGCCAGCAGGGCGTGGATCTCGGCCAGCGCCGCCGGCTCGGCGCGGCGGCCGCGTGGGCGCTCGCGCTTGCGCTGGCGGGCGGCGCCCTGCCCCTTGCCTTGAACCACAATCGGAATGACCGTCTGATTCATGCTCTGTCCTGGTTGTCGTGGGGGCCGGCCCGGCGCCCGGGCCGCGCCCCGGTTGTGGCGGCGGCCCATGGAATAGCACCTTACTACGAGCGCCGCGCTTGGACAAGGCCGCGCCCCTGCCGCTGTAGCGGCCGGGCCGGCCGCTACAGCGGCAGGCCGAGCTGGACGGGCGGCGGCGCGACCACGTGTTGCAAATCGGCACTGACCGGGTGCCAGGCGAAGTGCTCGGCGCCGAGCGCCAGCGCGGCGGCCAGCCGCGCCGCCTGCCGCCCCGACAGGTCCGGGTCGAGCCAGGCGGCGGCGTCTTCGGCGGCCAGCACCAGCGGGCGGCGGTCGTGCAGGTCGACCAGGCCGCCGCCCGCCTCGGCGGTCAGCAGCACGAAGCCGGCCTCGGCCGGGTGGTGTTGGACGGCCTCGAAGCTGGCCAGCGCCAGCAGCAGGAAGGGCTGGCCGTCGCGGCGGTGGATGTGCCAGGGCTGGCGCGCGCCCTTGGCGCCGGTCCACTCGTACCAGCCGTTGACGGGCACCAGCGCGCGGCCGTGCTCGAGCAGGCGGCGCCAGTAGCCGCCGTGCGCCTTCTCGAGCCGCGCCTGGTAGGCCAGCGGCACCCGGCCGGCCGCCCAGTCGGGCCGGTAGCCCCAGTACAGCTCGTCGAGCCGGGGCGCGCCGGCGTGGCGGTGCAGCACGGCGCGGCGGCTGCCGGGCGCGGCGTTGCGGGTGGGCTCGGCGGCGCAGTGCCAGGCCGCGTCGGCCCAGCCGAAGGCGGCCAGGGTGCCCCTGGAGATGTCGTTTTGGTCGAAGCGTCCACACATGGGGCGATTGTAGCAAGGCGGCGCGGCGCTGCCGAAAAATGTGGCAGGAATGTGGCGGAACAATGTGGCGGAACACGCGCGCGGACGGCCGAATCGGTGTACACTGGCGCTTATTGCCGAAGGGAAACATCATGGGATTCAACGCCCTCTCCGCCGGGGTCTCCGGCCTGACCGCCAACCAGCGCGCGCTGGACGTGGCGGCGCACAACGTCGCCAACGCCAACACCGCCGGCTTCGCGCCGCAGCGGGCCAGCTTCCAGGAGGCCGGCCCGGCCGGCACCGGCGTGACCCTGTCGGTGCAGGGCCAGGCCCTGTCCGGCGCGGCGCAGACCCAGGCGCTGCAGCAAGCCCAGGCCGGCGAGCGGCCCAGCGGCACCGACCTGGCCAAGGAACTGGGCAACTCGCTGGTCTACAAGGCGCAGGCGGCGCTGTCGGCCAAGGTGGTGCAGGCGGCCGACGAGCGGCTCGGCACGCTGATCGACACCAAGGCCTGAGCCCCCGGGGGCGGCGCCGCGCGGCCGCCCGGGCCGGCCACGTCCGCGCCGATTGGCGCCGGGGCGGCCCGCGCCGTTACAATGGCGCATGGAACCCATCAACGACATCGAGGACACGGCGGCCCTGCTGGCCGCCCTGCCGGCGCGCCTGAGCGCCATTCCGGCCCACTGGGCGGCGCGCACGCCGGACGCGCCGGCGCTGCGCGACGGCGTGCGCCAACTGAGCTACGCCGCCCTGGCGGCGGCCGTCGACGCCGCCGCCGCGCGGCTGCGCGCGCTGGGCCTGCGGCCGGGCGACCGGCTGATGGTGGTCGGCGAGAACTGCCTCGAACAGGTGGTGCTGTGCTTCGCCGCCGCCAGCGTCGACGCCTGGATCGTGCTGGTCAACAGCCGCCTGTCGGCGCCAGAACTGGACCAGATCCGCGCCCACAGCGGCGCCCGCCGCGTGCTCTACACGGCCGGTTCGGCCGAGGCGGACGGCCACGCGGCGCGCCACGGCGCCGCGCCGGACGGTGGCGCAAGCCTTGGCGGCGGCGCCTTCGACGCGCTGGCGCGCTGCCGGGTCGGCCCGCTCGACGCGGCCTGCGCCCCGGCGCCGGTGCACGCCGACGGCGCCGCCCAGGCCGCCGCCCTGGTCTACACCACCGGCACCACCGGCCAGCCCAAGGGCGTGATGCTGAGCCACCGCAACCTGCTGTTCATCGCCGCCGTCTCGAGCACGCTGCGCGGCCTGGGCCCGCAGGACCGCGCCTACGGCGTGCTGCCGATCTCGCACGTCTACGGCCTGGCCTCGGTGATGCTGGGCACGCTGTACGCCGGCGCCTGCCTGCAGCTGGCCGCCCGTTTCGACCCGCAGGCGCTGCTGGCCGCCGTGCGCGACGACGGCCTGACCATCGTCCAGGGCGTGCCGGCGATGTACGCCCGCCTGCTGGCGGCGCCGGCCGCCGCCACGGCGGCGCTGCCGGCGCGGCTGCGCTTCATCTACGCCGGCGGCTCGCCGCTGACGCCGGGCCTGAAGGCCGACGTCGAACGCCTGTTCGGCCTGCCGCTGCACAACGGCTACGGCATGACCGAGAGCGCGCCGACCATCAGCCAGACCGACCTGCAACGGCCGCGCGCCGACACCTCGGTCGGCATGGCCATCCCCGGCGTGCAGACGCGCCTGGTCGGCGCCGAAGGCGCCGAGGCGGCGCCCGGCGCTGTCGGCGAGCTGTGGGTGCGCGGCCCCAACGTCATGCTCGGCTACTACCGCGAGCCGGCCCAGACGGCGGCGGCGTTGCGCCCCGGCGGCTGGCTGGCCACCGGCGACCTGGCCCGGCGCGGCGCCGACGGCGCCCTGTTCATCGCCGGCCGCAGCAAGGAGCTGATCATCCGCTGCGGCTTCAGCGTCTACCCGCTGGAGGTCGAGACGGTGCTCAACGCCCACCCGGCGGTGGGCCAGTCGGCGGTGGTCGGACGCGACGGCGCCGACGGCGACGAGGAGGTGGTGGCCTTTGTCGAAATCGATCCACGCCATACAATAACGGAAGGCGCGCTGCACGCCCACCTGGCGGCCGGGCTGGCGCCCTACAAGCGGCCGGCGCGCATCGTCGTCATGGCGGCGCTGCCGGCGGCGGCCAGCGGCAAGGTGCTCAAGGGCCGGCTGCGCGAGCTGGCGCGCGAGCTGCGCCCGGCCGGGCAATAGGCCGCCAACGGACAAAACACAACCAGAACCAGGGCCGCCACGGCCCGCCCCCCGAGGAGAACAACATGCACAACCCCATCAAACGGATCGCCCTGGCCGCGCTGGCGGCCGCCGCCTGGAGCGCCGGCGCGCCGGCGCGCGGCGAGGAGTTCCTGGTCGGCGTCGAGCTGCCGCTGACGGGCGCGCTGGCGCGCGTCGGCGCCGGCATGCAGGAGGGCGTGGTGGTGGCGGCCGAGGTGTTCAACCAGGCCAACGGCCGCCACAAGGTCAGGCTGAGCACCATCGACGACGAGTCCTCGCCGGCCAAGGCCATCGCCGCCGTCGAGAAGCTGGCCAGCCTGGGCGCGGTGGCGATCACCGGCGGCTACGGCTCGAACAACATCGCGCCGGCCGCCGACGCGGCCGACAAGCTCAAGCTGGTCTACATCACCTCCGGCGGCGTCGACGACAGCCTGGTCGCCAGCGGCCGGCGCAACTTCTTCCGCATCAACAACACGGCCGGCTACGAGAAGGCCGTGCTGGGCCTGCTGGCCGAGGTCGGCGCCAAGTCCGTCTCCATCCTCTACTCGACCAAGGACGCCACCTCCGACCTGGCCGGCAACGTGCAAAAGGCGCTCGAGGGGCGCGGCGTGAAGGCCGTCGGCCACCCCTTCGACCCGGCCATCGGCGACTTCAAGCCGATCGTCAACAAGGTGCGCCTGCAGGACAAGTCCGAGGTGCTGCTGATGGTCGGCTACGAGAACGACTACGTCGGCATCCTGCGCGCGGCGCGCGTGCTCAAGCCGCAGCTCAAGGCGCTGGTCGGCGTGTGGTCGCTGGCCACGCCGAAGATGGCGGCCGAGTTCCCCGAGCTGATGCCCAACGTGTTCGGCACCGCCCTGCTGCCCTACCCGGCCAGCTTCGAGACGGCCGACGGGCGCGCCTTCGCCGACACCTACCGCCGGCTCTACAAGAAGGAGCCGGACTACCTGGGCCAGTTCGGCTACGTCCAGGCGAGCCTGCTGTTCGAGGCGATCGCCCGCGCCGCCGACAAGGGCAGCGTCAAGCAGGGCGGCGTGGCCGAGGAGCTGCGCCGCACCGAGCGCGACACATTGATCGGCCGGGTGCGCTTCGGCGCCAACGGCGACAACCCCAACTTCGTCCACCGCATGGGCCAGCACCAGGGCAAGAAGATCGTCATCGTCTGGCCGCCGCAGCACGCCACCGGCAAGGCGGCCTATCCGGCGCTGCCGTGGCAGCCGTGACAGCGGTGGCGGCCGTGGCGGCGGCCGGCGGGCGGCCGGCGTGAGCGAGCTGCTGGCCCAGGCGCTGTACTCCGGCCTGCTGCAGGGCGGCAGCTACGCCCTGCTCGCGCTGGGCCTGGCGCTGGTGTTCGGCACCACGCGGGTGATCAACCTGGCGCACGGCGAGCTGGTGCTGCTGGCCGCCTACGTCGCCCACACGGCCGAGACGGCGCTGGGGCTGGCGCCGCCGCTGGCCATCCCGCTGGCGCTGCTGGTGGTGTGCCCGGCGGCGGCCGGCGTGCACGCCTTGGTCAGCCGCATCGGCGCCGACCGCGAGATCAACTCGCTGATCGCCACCTTCGGCCTCGGCGTGGTGCTGACCAACCTGATGCTGCTGCTGTGGCACGCCGACGCCCGCTCGACCGGCTCGAGCTGGCTGCAGGAGGCGGTGGTGCTCGGCCCGCTCTACAGCATGCGCGGCGAGCTGCTGTTCGGCGCCGCCAGCCTGCTGCTGCTGGGCGCCCTGTGGTGGTGGCTGGCGCGCAGCTGGCACGGCCGGGCGCTGCGCGCCGTCGCCGCCGACCGCGACGCCGCCGCGCTGATGGGGGTCGACCCCGGCCGCGCCGAGCTGGCCGCCTTCCTGCTGGCCGGCGCGCTGGCCGCCGTGGCCGGCGTCGCCCTGTACAGCTACGGCGTGGTCCAGCCGGCGCTGGGCGGCGCGCTCACCGTCAAGGCCTTCGTCATCACCGTGCTGGCCGGGGTCGGCTCCATCCCCGGCGTGCTGCTAGGCGCCATGCTGCTCGGCGTGGCCGAGGCGCTCACCGTCACCCTGGCCAGCTCGGCGCTGCAGGAGCTGGCCGGCATGGCGCTGTTCCTGCTGGTGCTGCTGTTCCTGCCCAACGGCCTGCTCGGCGCCACAGGGCGGCGCGGATGAGGCGCGCCCGCCCCGCCCTGGCCTGGGCCGCCGGCCTGGCCGCCGTGTACGGCGCCGTGCCGCTGCTGCTGGGCGCCGACCACTACGTGATGAGCTTGTTGGTGGCGGCCCTGGTGGTGGCCGCCGTGGCGCAGTCCTGGGCCTGCTGGGCAACCTGGGCGGCATGGTCAGCTTCGGCCACTCGGCCTTCTTCGGCGTCGGCGCCTACGCCTCGGCGCTGGCGACGGCCAGGCTGGGCGTGCCGGTGGCGGCCGGCCTGGCCGTCGGCGCCGGCGCCGCCCTGCTGGCGGCGGCGCTGATGCTGCCGCTGCTGCGCCTGCGCGGCCCCTACTTCGCGCTGGCCGTGCTGGCCTGCGCGCAGATCCTGCGCATCCTCGCCACCGAGTGGCGCGGCCTGACCGGCGGCGCCGGCGGCCTGGCCAACATCGCGCCGCTGCCGGCGCTGTTCGGCCAGGCGGCCGGCGGCAAGCTGGCCGCCTACCTGCTGATCGCCAGCATCGTGCTGCTGTTCGCGCTCGGCTACGCGCGCCTGCGCGCCAGCCACTACGGCCTGGCGCTGCGCGCCATGCACGACGGCGAGGACGCCACCGGCGTGCTCGGCGTCGACACCACCCTGCTCAGGGCTTGATGCTGCTGCTGTCGGGCGCCATGTGCGGCCTGGCCGGCGCCTTCAACGCCCACTACATCGGCTTCCTCGAGCCGGACTACGCCTTCGCCGCCGGCTGGGTCACGCTGCCGGTGGTGGCCGCCATCCTGGGCGGCTACCGCGGCGTGGCCGGGCCGGTGCTCGGCGCGCTGGCCGTCTACCTGCTCGACCAGCTGCTGTTCAAGGCGCTGCTGCCGAGCGGCCACCAGCTGGTGCTGGGCGCGCTGCTGGTGGCCACCATCCTGCGCAGCCCGGCCGGCCTGCTGCCGCCGCTGGCCGGCTGGTGGCGCCGGCGGCGCCGGCCGGCGGGGGACGGCCATGCTTGAGCTGAAAAACCTGTCGGTGCGCTTCGGCGGCCTGGCCGCGCTCGACGGCGTCGACCTGGCGCTGGGCGCCGGCCAGGTGCTCGGCCTGGTCGGTCCCAACGGCGCCGGCAAGACCACGCTGTTCAACGCCGTCTCCGGCCTGGTGCGGCCCGGCGCCGGCCGCGTGCTGTTCGACGGGCGCGACCTGGCCGGCCTGGCGCCGCACCGCCGCGCCCGCCTCGGCGTCGGCCGCACCTTCCAGATCCCGCAGCCGCTGGCGCGCCTGACGGTGGCCGAGAACCTGCTGGTGGCGCAGCGCTTCGGCGCCGGCCGGGTCGACCCGGCCCGCCTGGCCGAGATCCTCGACTTCACCGGCCTGGCCGGCAAGGCCGGCCGCGACGCCGCCGGCGGCCTGGCCCTGAGCGAGCTCAAGGCGCTCGAGCTGGCCAAGGCGCTGGCCACGGCGCCGCGCCTGCTGCTGCTCGACGAGGTGCTGGCCGGGCTGGAGAGCCACGGCAAGCGCCGCTTCATGGCCATGCTGGCCGAGCTGCCGGCGCGCTTCGGCAGCGCCGTGCTGCTCATCGAGCACGACATCGAAACCATCCACGCGCTGTGCCCGCGCGTCGCCGTGCTCGACTTCGGCCGGCTGATCGCCGACGGCGCGCCGGCGGACGTGTTCCGCGACCCGGCGGTGGTGCGCAGCTACACGGGAACGGGCGCCGACGCGGACGCGGCGATGGCGGCGGGCGCGCGCGCGGCGGCGGCCCGCGCGGCGGCGGCGGACGCGGCGGCGGCGGACGCGGACCCGGACGCGGGCGCGGGGTGGCGCGATGCTTGAGCTCGACGGCGTGCGGGCCGGCTACGGCGCCGTCAACGTGCTGTGGGACGTCACGCTGGCGGCGCGCGCCGGCCAGGTGACCGCCATCATCGGCCCCAACGGCGCCGGCAAGACCACCCTGCTGCGCACCGTCATGGGCCTGCTGCCGCTGGCCGCCGGCAGCGTGCGGCTGGACGGCGCCGACCTGGCCGGCACGCCGACCTGGCGCCGCGCCGGCCTCGGCCTGGCCATGGTGCCGGAGGGCCGCATGCTGTTCCGCGACATGAGCGTGGAGGACAACCTGGCCATGGGCGCCTACCCGCCGGCGCGCCGCGCCGGGCTGGCGCAGGCGCTCGAGCGCGCCTACGCCCGCTTCCCGCGCCTGCGCGAGCGGCGCCGCCAGGCCGCCGGCGCGCTGTCCGGCGGCGAGGCGCAGATGCTGGCGCTGGCGCGCGGCCTGATGGCCGAGCCGCGCCTGTTGATCGTCGACGAGCCCTCGCTGGGCCTGGCGCCGCGCCTGGTCGACGAGCTGTTCGCGCTGCTCGCCGAGCTCAAGGCGGACGGCCGCGCCATCCTGCTGGTCGAGCAGAACACGGCGCGCGCGGTGGCGCTGGCCGACCACGTCCACCTGCTGGCCGGCGGCCGCCTGGTGCTGTCGCAGCCGGCCGCCGAGGTCGAGCTGGAGCGGCTGCACGCGCGCTACTTCGGCCGCACCGGCTAGCCGCGCGGACTAGGCGCGCGACCGCCGCGGGCGCGCTGTGGCACACTGTCAGCCTGGACAGCAACGGGAGCGCGGGCATGGCCAAAGACGACAACGGCGGCGACAACGGCGGCGGCGACAACGATCCCCCCTCGGCGCGCCCGCGCCCGGCGCCCCCCCTGCCGACGCGCCGCCGCAGCGGCGCAAGTCGGACCGCGACGAGGCCAAGCCGCGCTACCTCGACCCGGGCGACACCGTGTTCAGCCTGTGGCGCCGGGTGCTGCTGGCGCGCTACCGCCGCCTGGCCGCCGCCGCCACCCGCCACATCATCCAGCGCCCGCTGCACATCGGCATCTCGGCGCGCATCTTCCACCCCGAGCCGGGCGCCACCGGCCTGCGCAGCCGCAACCTGCAGTACCTCGAGGAGTCGGTCGCGCAGTGGGTGATGTCGCGCGACGTGCTGGTCTTCATGGTGCCCACCGTCAACACCGAGGGCCTGCTGCACCCCAGCAACATCCGCCTGCGCGACTACGCCCGCCACCTCGACGGCCTGGTGCTGCAGGGCGGCGCCGACGTTTCGCCGCAGAGCTACGCCGAAGCGCCGACCCGGCCCGAGTGGGGCGGCGACCGGGCGCGCGACATGTACGAGCTCGAGCTGCTGCACGAGTTCGTCGAGGCGGGCAAGCCGGTGCTGGGCATCTGCCGCGGCTGCCAGCTGATCAACGTCGCCTTCGGCGGCACGCTGTTCCAGGACATCGCCTCCGACCTGCCCGAGGCGCTGCGCCACGTCAACGACGAGTACGACCGCAACCGCCACGCCGTCGCCTTCCCGCCCGGCTCCTCGCTCGAGCGGCTGTTCCGCGACCGGCCGCGCGGCCTGGTCAACTCGATCCACCACCAGGCCGTCAAGACGCTGGGGCGCGACATGCAGGTCGACCCTGTCGGTGCCCGACCAGGTGATCGAGGCGATCCGCTACCGCAAGGCGCCCTTCGTCATGGGCCTGCAGTGGCACCCGGAGTTCCACCGCGCCGGCGGCGTCGAGCTGCTCGACTGCACGCCCATCCTCGACAACTTCCTGCGCGTGGCGCGCGAGACGCGCTTCTGAGCCGGCCCGCTCGGCGGGCGCTAGCCTGGCTGCGGCAAATGGGGGGGGTGGGAATGATGGGAATGATGGGGATGCGTCGGATTGCCGCTGCGCAGCAACAGCACCGGCTTGCCGTAATGGCTGTTGCACCAACGGTGCTTGGCCGCCACCGCTGCGGGCACGGCGGCGTCGTTGGCGACGGGCGCGAAGCCCATCGACTGGTACAGCGCGGCCAGTTCGGCGAAAGGCAGGCAATACAGCGTGTGGCAGCCGCTATTGTCCCGCAAGAAGGCGATGATCCGCCGCGCCAGACCGAGGCCTTTGAAGCCGTCCAGCACGTACATGCCACCCAGCTCGCCCTCGCCGTCGGCGACGGCAACCACGCGGCCGAGTCCCGCCGCCACGCCGTCAACTCGGGCGATGGCGATCAGGTCCGCCGCCTTGGAGGGCAGGAAATCGATGTCGGCGTAGCGGGCGTTGGACCAGGCCAGATCGTCGGCGCCGGCCAGGCCGACGACGATGGCTGCGGCTGCGGCTGCGGCTGGAGTGGTGGTGGTGGTGGTGGCGGTGGTGGTGGTGGTCATGGTGTGGAATTTTAGCGTAACCTCCGCGCAAATCCGACGCCAGCCGGTTTCACACACTCAGGCCCGTTGCCGCACGCGGTGTGGCGATTTGCTGTACCCTCACGGCATCGCATTGAGGAGTTTGATATGCCAGACACTGAATGGCCGATTATTCCGGTCGCCCTGCCCGCCGATTCGCGCGTGAGCACCATCTACCGGCAGCCCTTCCTCGCCGACGCCTACACGCTGCGCCTGCCGGCCGGCACCAGCGACGATCCGGAACAACTGGCCCGCCTCATGTTTTCGCAGCAGGCGCCATGGGTCAACCGGCTGATGCGCCTGCGCGACGCTGTAGTCAGCTTGATCGGTCTCAAAACCACCAGCGAGTTGGTCAATGCCGACGACGCCCGCATCGCCTTTTTCAAGATCTACGAAAGGCGCGCGCATGAAATCATCCTCGGCGAGAACGACAAACACCTCGACTTCCGCCTCTCGGTGTTATGCCGGGAAGTTGACGGCGCGCCGCAGGTGGTGGTGTCAACCGTCGTGCATTGCCACAACCTGCTGGGTCGCAACTACATCCGCTTGATCGCGCCCTTTCACCGCATGGTGGTGCGCTCCGACCTGCGCCGCGCGGCGCAGGCCGGCTGGCCGATGGCCTCTTAGACGGCTGCGCGGCGGCGGCGACCGACCACGCCGATCAGGCCGAGACCGGCCAGCAGCATCGCGTAGGTGTCCGCTTCCGGCACAGCCGAAATCAGCACGCCGCGACCGCTGAAGTTGCTGGTGCTCAGGTTCAGGCCGACGGCGCCGGCGCCGTTGGCGCTCTGGATGCCGCTGCCCAGCACGTGTCCGCTGGCGAAGGTTTTTCCGTATTGGAACTCGATGTTGTTGCTACCTTCGTGCAAGATGGCCTGGAAATTCGCCGGGTTGGCACCGTTGCCGAATTCGACGCCGGTCCAGCTCACCACGTACTCCTGGGTGCCGGCCGCGCCCGTGGTCTTGCTGCTGACGGCAGCGACCCAGTCGGTCCAGGCCGGCGCGACGGCGGCGCCGATGCGCGCGCCGGGGAAGCTCTGGCCGTTGCAGCAGGCCGCGTCGGATATGGTGAAGGAGAGGAAGCCGTTGGTGCTGATGTAGGCCGTGCGGTAATCGGTGCCGTAGAAATTGAAGGCGAACGGCAGCGTCACCGCCACACTCTTGTCGTCGCCGCTGGTCAGGGCGACAACACCGCCCATGTCGCGCACATTGTTGGCGATGCTGCTGGCCGTGTAGGGCGCGGCGTGGGCGCTGGACATGCCCATGCTCAGGGCGAAAGTGGCAACGAGGGCGAGCGGCTTGGCGATAGTGTGCATGGATAGTCCAGTGAAAGGTGTGGGGCCGGCGCCGGGCGCCGAGACGTTGTGGCATGAAAGTTGCGGAACTATACATCGAAATGGCTTATTTACCAACAATAATGTGCGCATAACGACAATATCCGTCGCCGGCACCGAATAGATGCTACCGGTCTCCCTCCCGGACCTCTCGCTCCTTCATACTCTTTCGCCCTACTCTTCCCGTCTCTTTTCGTCTCTTTTGAACTCGGCGGCGTCCGCCCGGTCTAACAGACAGGAAGAGACAAAAAGAGACAAATCCGACAGGAGAAAGAGCATGGAAGAGCGAGAGGTCTGTGCGGCCATCCCCAACGCCGCACTCGCGGAGCTGGGCAATTTTTTGCGCCAGTGTGGCAGCACGCTGTCGCCGACCGAGGCGGTGGTGCACGCGCTCAAACTGTGGATGGACACGCAGAAAAAGTCCAGCGAACCGCCGCGCGGCTATCAATGGAAATGCCTGTTCTTGCCGCACGGCAGCCAAGTGCGCATGTTCTACCAGGATGCCTGGGAATACGCCAGCGTGCGCGACGACGAGCTGATCTATCGGGGCTACAGCGTGTCGCCCCACCAAATGGCTTTGGAGATCGGCGGCAAAGGTCGCAACGCCTGGCGCGATTTATGGGTGCAGCGCCCCGCCGACCAGCACTGGCGGACGGCCACCGAACTGCGTAACGAGCAGCGGCGCCGTCTGGCGGCCAAGCCCAATTCGCCGATGGAGGCGATGACGGCCGCCGCGCGATGCATGAGCGACACCTTGAAAAGCGCGCTGCTGCTGGTCGAGCAGGCCAACCACCAAACCGCGCAGCTGTTCAACCGGCGCCAGCCCAAGCATCGGCGCCACGACGACCAGATGATCGACGCCTGCATGGAAGACTAGGGCGCGCCGCGCCCACCGCAGCCGACGGAAGCGGGTCGGCGCACAGCGGCGCCGGCTGGCCCGCTCAACTGCCGCGAAAACGCTGGATCGCCGCGTCCACCATGCCCTCGACGCTGCCGCTGTCGGCGAACTGCTCGCGCAGATAGTGCGCGTCGCTGCCCTCGTGGACCACCCGCACCAGATGCTCCAGGCCGGCGCCGCCGCCCAGCGCGGCGCCGTGCGGCTCCATCTTGCGCAGCGTGGTCAGGATATCCTCGCGCAGCGACAGGCTCTCGTAGGTCTTCGGATGCACCAGCGTGCCGTCCAGGCCGAAGCGGCAGGCCTGGAAGCGGTTGTAGTTGTAGACCAAATAATCGTCCTCCACCGGCGCCTCCTCGCGCCGCTCGAGCAGATAGCGGCACAGCGCCTGCAGGTAGCAGGCCAGCCCGGCGGCCCGCTCGACGGTCAGCGGCGTGTCGCAGACGCGCAGCTCGATGGTGCCGAACTCCGGCTTGGGCCGGATGTCCCAATAAAAATCCTTCATGCTCTTGATCACACCGGTGTGCTCCATCTTCGAGAAGTACTCGTGCTCGAAGGCGCTCCAGTTCAACAGGAAGGGCGCCCGTCCGCTCATCGGGAAGGCGAACACGGAGTTCAGCCGGGCCGAGTTGAACAGCGTGTCGTTGCCCTGCACGAAAGGCGACGACGACGACAGCGCGATGAAGTGCGGCACGTAGCGGCTCAGCGAATGCAGCAGGAACAGCGCGTCGTCGCCGGAGGCGCAGCCGATGTGCACGTGCTGGCCGAAGATGGTGAACTGCTTGGCCAGATAGCCGTACAGCTCGGACACCTCCTTGAAGCGCGGCTTGGAAAAAATGCGCCGCTCCGACCACTTCTGGAACGGATGGGTGCCGCCGCCGCAGATGCCGATGTTGAGCGTCTCGCCGGCCTGCACCAGGGTGTCGCGCGTCAGCTGCAGCTGGGCCAGCAGCTCGGCGTGCTTGGTGTGCACGTCGCTGTTGATCTCGATCATGCTCTCGGTGATCTCCGGCGTGACGTTGCCGGGGAAGGGTTTGCGCCTGAGCAGGTGCAGCAGGTCGGGGCTGGAGGCGGTCAGGTCGTAGTCGGACAGGCTGACCAGTTGCAGCTCGAGTTCGACGCCCATGGTCAGCGGCGTCGACGTGGTGAAGGGTTCCAATGGCATCTCAGCTCTCCTTGTTGGACGGGGTTTCCTTGGCCCAGACCAGCGCGCGTTGCGTGATGATCGGTCCCAGCACTTCCATGAACAGCGTCATCGCCGCCAGCGCGGCCAGCTCGTCGACCAGCACGATGCCCATGTACTTGGTCTGCTCGAGCATCAGCACGACGAACACCGACATCGGCGACAGCGCGATGCCGGTCAGCGCGCCCTTGCGCCAGGAGATGCCGGAGACGTGGGCGAACAGCGCCACGGCGGCCGTCTTGACGACGAAGCGCGCCAGCAGCAGCACGGCGCCGAGGGCGGCGCCGGCGACCACCCGGTCCCACTCCAGCGTCGAGACGGCGAAGACGAACAGCAGCACCGTCAGCAGCTCGCCCAGGCCGCCGAAGTTGCGCTCGGTGCGGCTGAAGGCGACGCGGCGGTGGCGCGCCGTCAGGCCGAAGGTCAGCGTCGCCAACACCGGCGACAAGTCGCTGGCGTGGGCCAGCGCCACCAGCAGCACCACGCCGAGCGCGAAGGCCACCGTGCCGTCCTGCGACAGCTTGCCCAGCCGGCGCAGCGCGGCCGGCACCAGCATGCCGAACAGCGCGCCCAGCGCGGCCGAGGCGAGCAGCTCGATCAGGCTGTGCGAGACGGCCTGCGACAGGCTGCCCGAGGTCTGGAACACCCAGAAGCCGACGATCACCTTGAACACGAACACCGCCAGCACGCAGTTGATGGCGACCAGGTGCAGCAGCCGCTCGGTGACCTGGCCGGCGCTGTTCTTCTCGTTGATCACGCGCAGCACGCCGGCCGGCGAGGTCGACATCGCCAGCGAGGCCAGCAGCAGCGAGGTCATCGACGGCATGCCGGTCGTCTGCGAGATCCAGTACACCAGGCCGAAGGTGGCGGCCGACTCGGCCAGGCCGCTGGCGGCGATCCACGGGTTGACCCGCAGCCAGTGCAGGTTGATGCGGTAGCCGAACTCGAACAGGATCAGGCCGAAGGCCAGGTTGGCCAGCATCGTCACCGCGCTCGAGCCGTCGCTGGCCAGCGCCTCGGGAAAGGCCTGCGCCAGCAGGAAGCCGACCAGGCCGTAGACGCTGATGCGCGGCAGGCCGCTCCAACGGTGGATCAATTCGCCCGACAGCCAGGACAGGGCGATGGCGAAGGGCCAGGCGAGTTCGGCCGGAATGACCAGGGTTTCTGGCATGGAGTATCTCCCAAAGTGGGTTGCCGGCGGCGGCGCCGGCGCGCAACGATTGATGGTGGCCGGGGCCGCTGGGGCGCGCCGGCCGCGTTTCCCGGGCGGCGCGGGGCGGGCCGGGAATGCTGCAAGGGTGGTTCGCGGGGGACTGCCCCGGGACCGGTGGGGGCACGACAAACGGGCACGACAAAAAAGGACAACAAGGCTGCCAGTTTATTGCAAACGGCGGCATCGCGTCGCACGCCAGACGGCCGCGACCGCAGCGCAGTACAATTCGGCCAGGCCGGCGCCCCGCCGCGCCGCCATCGACCAAGGGACCACCATGCTTGAACTGCTCAGCGAACACGCCTGCTTCGGCGGCGTGCAGCGCTTCTACCGCCACGCCTCGGCCGCCACCGGCCTGCCGATGCGCTTCTCCGTCTTCCTGCCGCCGGCCGCCGCCGCCGCCGCCGCACCGCCCGGCCAAGCGCGGCCCGGCCAAGCGTGGCCCGGCCTGTTCTACCTGGCCGGCCTGACCTGCAACGAGGAGACCTTCGCCGCCAAGGCCGGCGCCCAGCGCGTCGCCGCCGAACTGGGCCTGATGCTGGTCGCGCCCGACACCAGCCCGCGCGGCGCCGCCGTCGCCGGCGAGGACGCCGCCTGGGACTTCGGCCTGGCCGCCGGCTTCTACCTCGACGCCAGCGAGGCGCCGTGGGCCCGCCACTACCGCATGTACAGCTACATCCTCGAGCTGCGCGAGCTGCTGGTGGCCGAGCTGGCGCTGGACCCGGCGCGGGTCGGCATCTGCGGCCACTCGATGGGCGGCCACGGCGCGCTGGTGCTGGCGCTGCGCAACCCGACGCTGTTCCGCTCGCTGTCGGCCCTCGCGCCGATCGCCGCGCCCTCGCTGTGCCCGTGGGGACAAAAGGCCTTCACCGGCTACCTCGGCGCCGACCAGGCCGCCTGGGGCCGCTACGACGCCAGCCTGCTGATGGCCGGCATGAAAGCGCCCTTCCCGGCCGGCATCCTGGTCGACCAGGGCCTGGCCGACAAGTTCCTCGCCGAGCAGCTCTACCCCGAGGTGTTCGAGGCCGCCTGCCGCGGCGCCGGCCAGCCGCTGCAACTGCGCCGCCACGCCGGCTACGACCACGGCTACTACTTCGTCGCCAGCTTCATCGAGGAGCACCTGCGCTTCCACGCCCGCAACCTGGGCGCGGCCTAGCGCGGCGGCGGCCGCGCCCCGTGCAAAGGGGGCGCGGCCGGCCGCCCACGCCGTCACAGCTTGATTTCGGTGCCCAATCGTTGCAGGAACTGGGCCAGCCACTGCGGGTGGGCCGGCCAGGCCGGCGCGGTGACGAAGATGCCGTCGGTGACGGCCTGGTCGACCGGGATCTCGGCGTACTCGGCGCCGGCCATCCGCACCTCGGGCGCGCAGGCCGGATAGGCGGCGATCCGCTTGCCGCGGATCACGTCGGCGGCGGCCAGCAACTGGGCGCCGTGGCAGACGGCGGCGATCGGCTTGTTGGCGGCGGCGAACTGCTGCACCAGCTCGACGACGCGCGGGTTCAGCCGCAGGTACTCGGGGGGCGCGGCCGCCGGCCACCACCAGGGCGTCGTAGTCGCCCACGCCGACCTCGTCGAAGGCGGCGTTCAGGGCGAACAGGTGGCCCGGTTTTTCGGTGTAGGTCTGGTCGCCCTCGAAGTCGTGGATGGCGGTCTTGACGGTGTCGCCGGCCTTCTTGCCGGGGCACACGGCGTGCACCGTGTGGCCGACCATCGTCAGCGCCTGGAACGGCACCATGGTCTCGTAGTCCTCGGCGAAATCGCCGGTCAACAACAGAATTTTCTTCGCTGCCACGGTCATCTCCTACAGAAAAGTTGTTCCGCCCCGGCCGGGACGGAATTTCGTTCGCGGTACGACCGTTCCATCATAACCCAAAAACCGCCCCGGGCTGGCCGCGCAGGCAACTTTGCCGTTTCCACACGTGCGCGCCGGCGTCCACGCCGCGCACGCCGCGCACGTGACAACGGCGCCGCGATCGCTCGCGGCGCCGTTCCCCGGCCCCCTCGCGGGCGGCCGGCCCGCCTGCGCGGCGGCCTACTTGCTGAGCGAACCTGGCGGATGGTCGCCGCCAGGTTCCGTCGGCGACGAACTTGGCGACGTAGGCGTCGGCGCCGACGCCCTTGACGTGGTCCTCGTTGGTCTTGCCCGACAGCGAGGAGTGGATCACCACCGGGATCTTGCTGAAGCGGGCGTCCTGCTTGATCAGGCGGGTCAGCGTGAAGCCGTCCATCTCCGGCATCTCCAGGTCGGTCAGCACCAGCGCCACCTTGTTCTCGACCGGCACGCCCTCGGCCTTGGCGCCGTCGGCGATGTGCTGCAGCCGGTCCCAGGCCTCCTTGCCCGACTTGGTCATGATGAAGTGGGCGCCCATCGCCGTCAGGCCCTTCTCGATCAGGCTGCGCGCCACCACCGAGTCGTCGGCCGCCAGGATCACCGCGCCCGGCTTGAGCAGCAGCTGCGGGCCGATGGTCTCCGGGTCGACGTCCTTGCCCTCGTTGGGCACCATCTCGCGCAGGATGGTCTCGACGTCGAGCACCTGGGCCAGGCGGGTGTTGTTGACGTCGCCGTCGAGGCGGGCGATGCTGGTCACCTTGCCGCCCGCCGTGCCCTCGGCCGTCAGCACCTGGCTCCAGTCGAGCCGCACGATCTCGTCGACCGACTCGACCGCGAAGGCCTGGGTGGTGCGGGCGAACTCGGTCACCAGCATGATGTTCAGGCCCGTCTTGGGGATCACCCCGACGATGGCCGGCAGGTCCAGCACGGTGATGATCTGGCCGCGCAGGTTGACCACGCCGAGCATGTGCGGCGACGAGCCGGCCACCGCCGTCACCTCGGGCATGGCGACGATCTCGCGGATCTTGAAGACGTTGATGCCGAACAGTTCCGAATGTTCGCCGTTGGCGTCGCCGCCGAGGCGGAACAGCAGCAGCTCGAATTTGTTGGAGTTGGTCAGGTTGCTGCGTTCGTCCACTTCCTGTTGAACTGATTTCATATGCTTCATCTCCGTCTGGGGCACGACTATTGACCGGTTGGCGGCCGCGCGCGTCGCGCGGCTCATAGGAAAAACCCTGTTCGGGAAATAATTCCATTGCCTTTCCAGTATAACGATTTTGCCTATGGGAACGCCAGTTTTGGCCTGAATCAATCCCCTTTTGGCGGCGATATACAACGCTCCCCGCCGCGCGCGCCTGAAACATTGCAAGAACTGTCAACAGTTTCCCGCCAAACATGAAAAGCCGGACGAAAAAAAGCCCCGCCGACACCGCGCGCGCTGTTGCGCGTCGGGGCCGACGGGGTTCTTTGGAATTTGGAGCGGGAGAAGAGGCTCGAACTCTCGACCTCAACCTTGGCAAGGTTGCGCTCTACCAACTGAGCTACTCCCGCTGAGAGACCCCATTATGCCAGGACGGCGCCGTTCGCGCCAGAAGGCGGTGGCGAATCGCGCCGCCCTGTCATCAAGGCGACATATGCCGCCCTTATCCTGCCAACTGTTTTGGGCGCGCCGCCGCTGTGGCGGCACGCCCCGTCGCCGGACCAAACTCGTTTGATCGCCCTGGCCAGCCGGGGCGATTTTTTCATCTAGGGGAATTGAATGCAGTCAAGAGTCGTTGTTAGCACCGCCGCCGCCGCCGTCGCGCTGGCCCTCGCCGGCCACGCCGGCGCCCAGTCGAACGTCGCCGTCTACGGCATCATCGACAGCGGCGTCGAAGCCATCAACCACTCCGCCAGCATCGCCGGCTCGAAGGCCAACCTGACCCGGCTCAGCTCGGGCAACCTGTCCGGCTCGCGCCTGGGCTTGCGCGGCACGGAGGGACTGGGCGGCGGCCTGAAGACCGTCTTCGCCCTCGAATCGGGCATCGGCGTCGACACCGGCGCCGCGCTGCAGGGCGGCCGCCTGTTCGGCCGCCAGGCCTACGTCGGCCTGCAGGGCGGCTGGGGCGCGCTGACCCTGGGCCGGCAGAACAGCCTGATGCTCGACTGGATGAGCAAGTACAACACCATGGACAACGCCACCTGGTCGTCCAAGGTGCACGACGCCGCCTTCTCCGACCGCATCGACAACGCCGTCAAGTACAGCGGCAAGTTCGACGCCGTCGACCTGTCGGTCTACTACAGCACCGGCTACGACAGCAGCAAGGGCGGCGAACTGGCCGGCCACAGCAAGGCCGGCCGCCAGCTCGGCGCCGGCCTGCAGTACCACGGCGCCGCCTGGCGCGCCGCCCTGGTCTACGACCGCAAGCACGGCCAGACCGCCGCGCTGGAGAACAACACCGACGAGCACCTGACCTTCGGCGCCCGCTACAAGGTCGGCGCGGCCGAAGTGCTGGGCGGCTACCTGCGGCGCAAACAGGAGAACGTCGGCGTCGGCGCCGCAAGCGTGCGCACCGACCTGGGCTGGATCGGCCTGGCCTACCAGGTCAGCGCGCCGCTGCAGCTGAGCGCCTCGCTCTACCGCACCGACGTCAAGCACTCGGACAAGGGCCCGCTGTCCGTGATCACCATGGTCAAGTACTCGCTGTCCAAGCGCACCGACCTGTACCTGATCAACTCCTACGCCAGCAACCGCGGCGGCTCCAACCTGGGCGTCAACGGCTTCGGCGTCGACATCGCCGCCGGCCAGAACCAGTTCGGCACCATGGCCGGCCTGCGCCACAGCTTCTAAGGCCATGGCAGAGCACCCCAGCCCGGCGGCGGCCGGCACGGCCGTCACCGTGTCCGCCCTGCGCCACCGCTACGCCGACCAGCTGGTGTTGGACGGCATCGACTTCCACCTCGAGGCCGGCCAGGTGCTGGCCCTGCTCGGCCCCTCCGGCTGCGGCAAGACCACCCTGCTCAAGCTGCTCGCCGGCCTGCTGCCGCTGGCCGCCGGCCACGGCAGCATCGACTTCGGCGCGCGCCGCGTCGCCGGCGACGGCCGCTTCCTGCCGCCCGAGGCGCGCGGCCTGGGCATGGTGTTCCAGGACTACGCGCTGTGGCCGCACATGACGGTGGGCGGCAACGTCGCCTTCGCGCTGGAGATGCGCGGCCTGCCGCGCCGCCAGTGCGCGCCGCGGGTGGCCGAGGCGCTGGCCGTGGTCGGCCTGCAGGGCTACGAGCAACGCAACCCGTCCAGCCTGTCCGGCGGCCAGCAGCAGCGCGTCGCCCTGGCGCGCGCCATCGCCGCGCGGCCGCAGGTGCTGCTGTTCGACGAGCCGCTGTCGAACCTCGACCGCGACCTGCGCGACAGCCTGTGCCACGACATCGGCGCCCTGCTGCGCGCCATGGGCACCACCGCCGTCTACGTCACCCACGACCAGGAGGAGGCCTTCGCCCTGGCCGACCGGGTCGCCGTCATGCGCGGCGGGCGGATACGCCAGTTGGCCGCGCCGGCCGAGCTGCTGGGCCAGCCGGCCGACAGCGGCATCGCCGAATTCCTCCAGCTCGGCACCCTGCTGCCCGGCGACGCCGTCCCCGCCGCCTGGCACGGCCGGGGGCTGGCGCCGCGCTGCGACAAGACGGCGCAGCGCCTGCTGATCCCGCAAAGCGCGCTGACGCTGCACGCCGGCGGCGGCGGCCTGCCCGGCGAGGTGCTGGGCCAGCGCTACCGCAACGGCCGCTACCACACCGCCGTGCGCGCCGCCGGCGCCCCCGCCGGCCTGACGCTGCTCACCGACCAGCCGCTGCGGCCCGGCCAGGCCATCGAGCTCGGCTTCGACTGGCAGCGCCTGCGCTGGCTGCCGCACGCCGCCTGAATCCCGGAAACCCCGGGGTCAGTGCCGACATTCGGACACGAGCTCATGTGGAACGCCGGCCGGGCAGGCAACATTTGTCCGATTGTCGGCACTGACCCCGACTGTTGAATCCGCTTGCTGGCGGCCCCGGCCCGCCCAACCATAGAACACGTGACAAGGAAACACATGAAACTCGCCGCACCGTACCACCCGTCCCGCCTGGCGCTGGCCGCCGCGCTGGCCCTGGCCCTGGCCGCCCCGGCCGCCTCGGCGCTGACCATCTACAGCGCCGGCCCCGGCAAGCTGATCGACACGCTGGCCGCCGAGTTCAAGCGCGCCAGCGGCATCGGCGTCGACGTCTTCCAGGCCGACACCGGCAAGGTCATGGCGCGCCTGCAGGCCGAGGCCGGCAACCCGCGCGCCGACGTCGTCATCTCGGCCTCCTGGGACAGCGCCGCCGACCTCGACCGGCGCGGCTGGCTGCTCGCCTACAGCAGCCCCAACGCGGCCCAGGTGCCGGCCCGCTTCAAGCAGCCCGCCTATGTGGCGCAGGGCCTGTCGGTGCTGTCGATCGTCTGGAACAGCAAGAGCGGCACGCCGCGCCCGCGCGACTGGAGCGACCTGACCCTGCCCGCCTACAAGGACAAGCTCACCATGCCCGACCCGGCCCAGTCGGGCGCCTCGCTCGACCTGCTGTCGGGCATGCAGGGGCGCCAGAGCGAGCAGACCTGGCAGTTGTTCGGCGCCCTCAAGGCCAACGGCATGGTCATCGCCGGCCCCAACGCCCAGGCGATGAACCCGGTGCTGCAGGGCGCCAAGGCGGTGGTGTTCGGCGCCGTCGACTACGTCGCGCTGGGCAACCAGGCGGCCGGCGAGAGCATCGAGGTGATCTTCCCGAAAAGCGGCACCGTGGTGGCGCCGCGCCCGATGATGATTTTGAAATCGTCCAAGGCCGCCGACGACGCCCGCAAGTTCGTCGACTTCGTCCTCTCGCCGCGCGGCCAGGCCCTGGTGGCCGAGGCCTACCTGATCCCGGCGCGCCAGGACGTCGCCGCCAAGCGCCAGACGCTGAAGGACATCAAGCTGCTGCCCGAGCTCGAGGCCGGCCAGAGCCTGGCCGCGCGCGCCACCGCGCTGCACCGCTTCGCCACCCTGTTCGGCCGCAAGTAGCGCGTGCGCGCCGCCCTTCCCCGCCTGGCCGCGCTGGGCACGCCGCTGCTGTTCGGCGCCACCACGGCGGCCCTGCTGCTGCTGGTGGCGCTGCCGCTCGCCTTCATCCTGCTGCAGGCGCTGTTCCCCCAGTTGGCCAACGGCTCGCTGGCGGCGCCGCTGTCGCACCTGGCCGGCGTGTTCGGCGACCCGGCGCTGCTCGCCCTGACCGGCAACACGCTGCGCCTGGGCGCCTGCGTGGTGCTGGCCAGCGCCGCCGTCGGCATCCCGCTGGGCATGCTGCGCGGCCTGTTCAAGCTGCCCTTCGCGGCGCTGTGGGGCCTGCTGTTCCTGGTGCCCTTCATGATCCCGCCCTACATCGCCGCGCTCGGCTGGATCACCCTGCTGCAGCCCAACGGCTACCTCGAGCAGCTCGCCGGCCCGCGCCTGTCGGGCTTCCTGTTCTCCTTCGGCGGCGTGGTCTTCGTGATGACCCTCAACGTCTTCCCGGTGGTCTACTTCGCCGTCTCGCGCGGCGTCGCCAGCAGCGGCTCGCGGCTGGCCGACGTCGGCCGCGTCTGCGGCGCCTCGCCCTGGCGCGCCTTCCTGCGCATCACCCTGCCGCTGGCCACGCCCGGCATCGCCGCCAGCCTGCTGCTGGTGTTCGCCATGGTGATCGAGGAATACGGCACGCCGGCCGCGCTGGCGGCCAACGCCGGCTTCTTCGTGCTGGTCACCGGCATCGAGCGGCGCTTCTCCGACTGGCCGATCGACCTGCCCGGCGCCGCCACCCTGTCGGTGCTGCTGGTGCTGCTGGCCATGCTGGTGTTCTGGCTGCAGCGCCGCCTGCTCGGCCAGCAGGTCTTCGAGACCCAGACCGGCAAGCCGACCGAGGTGGCGCCGCGCCGCCTCGGCGCCTGGCAGTGGCCGGTCGCCGCCGTGTTCCTGCTGGTGGCGCTGGTGGCCACCGCCGCGCCGCTGTTCGCCATCGTCGCCACGGCGCTGATGCGCACCCTGTCCGGCGGCCTGCGCCCGGCCAACCTGTCGCTGGCCAACTTCGCCGAGATCCTCGGCGGCGACGACAGCGCCCTGCAGGCGCTGGCCACCAGCGCCGGCCTGGGGCTGGCCACCGCGCTGGCGACCGGCGTGCTCGGCCTGCTGGTGGCCTACTGCGTGGTCAAGACCCGGCTGCGCGGCCGGCGCGCGCTCGACCTGCTGTCGGTGGCGCCCAACTGCCTGCCCGGCATCGTCGTCGGCGTCGGCCTGATCCTGGCGTGGAACCAGCCGCTGTGGCCGGCCACGCCGTACAACACCTGGGCCATCCTGCTGCTGGCCTACTGCTGCCTGCTGCTGCCCTACCCGGTGCGCTACGCCAGCGCCGCCTTCGCCCAGATCGGCGACAACATGGAGGCCGCCGCCCGCGTCCACGGCGCCGACCTGCGCCGCACCCTGCTGCGCGTGCTGCTGCCGCTGGTCTTCCCCAGCCTGCTGGCGGCGATGATGATGGTGTTCGCCGTCGCCTCGCGCGAGCTGGTCGCCACGCTGCTGCTGGCGCCCACCGGCGTCAAGACCACCTCGCTGTACATCTGGCGCCAGTTCGAGCAGGGCTCGGTCGGCAAGGGCATGGCGATGAGCGTGGTGACCATCCTGATGAGCACCGGCGTGATGCTGGCCGTGACCCTGTGGCGCCAGCGCGCCGAGCGCGCCGGCGCGGCGTAAGCGGCGCGCTCTAGCGGGCTTTGACAAGCACCTAGGAATCGGCAATCATCTTGCTTTCTTTTAAGGCAAGCGGCCATGCTGAGCAGACGCGCCAAACTTGCCGCCGGCGCCGTCTGGGTGCTGTTCTGGCTGCTGTTGATCACCACCGAGGTGCAGGATTACCTGCGCCGTGGCCACCACCAAGTGTGGCAGCCGGTGCTGTGGTCGGCCTCCTCGGGCATCACCGCCACGCTGCTGACGCTGGCCCAGCGCCACTTCACGCGGCGCCACGACCACCTGCTGGCCACGCCGCTGCGCTGGTTCGGCCGCCAGTTCCTCTGGCTGCCGGTCTACTGGGCCAGCTTCGTGCCGCTCACCTTCGGCATGCGCCACGCCGTCTACGCGCTGGCCGGCGACACCTACCACCACGAGGCCTGGGTCGAGACCTTCCTGTACGAGAATGTCAAGATCAGCGTCTTCTTCGGCACCGCCGCCGTGGTGTTGTTCGGCATCCTGTCCTACCACGCGCTGCTGCAGGAGCAACTACGCGCCGAGCGCGCCAAGGGCGCCTTGCGCCAGGCACAGCTGCTGCGCCTGACCCAGCAGATGCAGCCGCACTTCCTGTTCAACGCCCTCAACACCATCTCCTCGCTGATGCACGAGGACGTCGGGCGCGCCGACACCATGTTGATCCAACTGGCCGACGTGCTGCGCGCCACCCTGGAGCTCAACGGCCGCCACGAGGCGCCGCTGGCCACCGAACTGCGCCTGCTGCGCGCCTACGCCGGCCTGATGCGCGAACGCTTCAGCGACCGCGTCAGCATCGACTGGCACATCGACGAGACGCTGTTGGCCTGCCCGGTGCCGGTGATGAGCCTGCAGCCGCTGCTGGAAAACATCTTCAAACACACCGTCGAGCGGCGCCGCCAGCCGGTGCGCATCAGCATCGCCGCCAGCCGCGAGGGCGGCCAACTGGTGCTCAGGATGGACGACGACGGCGGCACGCTGGCGCCCAACGCCGCGGCGGCGGCGTTGGCACCGGCCGGCGCCGCAACAACACCGTCGGCGCTGGCCGACGCCGCGGCGGCGCAGGCGAGCGGGGCGGCGTCGTCGCCGGCCGGGGCGGCCGACGGCGGCGGCATCGGCCTGGCCAACCTGCGCGAGCGCCTGCTTGAGCTGCACGGCGAGCGCGCCGGCCTGACGCTGAGCGCGCTGGCGCCGGCCGGCGTGCGCGCCGAACTGAGGCTGCCATGCGCCTGCTGATCGTCGACGACGAGCGGCCCGCGCGCGACCGGCTGCGCCGCATGCTGGCGCAGCACCCCGACGTCGAGCTGGTCGGCGAGGCGCGCGACGCCGTCGAGGCGCTCGAACTGGTCGCCCGCCTCGCCCCCGACGCCCTGCTGCTCGACATCCAGATGCCCGAGGTGAGCGGCCTGGAGCTGGCCGCCTCGCTGCCGACGCCGGCGCCGCTGGTGGTCTTCGTCACCGCCTACGACCAGTACGCCATCCCCGCCTTCGACGCCAACGCCGTCGACTACCTGCTCAAGCCCTACGACCAGGAGCGCCTGCGGCGCGCCCTGCAGCGGCTGCGCGGGCGCCTGGCGCTGCTGCCCGCCGAGGCCGCCGCTGCGGCCGCCGCCCTGGCCGCGCTGGCCGGCGAGCCGCTGCGCCAGCTGCTGGTGAGCGAGCGCGGCGCCACCCGCGTCGTGCCGGTCGACGACATCAGCTGGCTGGAAAGCGCCGACAACTACGTCGTCCTGCACACCGCCGCCGGCCGGCCGCTGCTGCGCCAGACCTTGGCCGGCCTGGTCGAGCGGCTCGGCGAGCGCTTCGTGCGCTGCCACCGCCGCGCCGCCGTGCGGCTCGACCGCATCGCCAGCGTCCACCCGCTCGACAAGGGCGACGCCGAGCTGCTGCTGCGCGACGGCGCCCGCGTCCCGTGCAGCCGCCAGTACCGCGCCGACGTCATCGCCCGCCTGCGGGCGTTTCCACCGGCAGGACCGGAAAATGAAGGCGCCAGCGGCTAACAAACCACCCAACGGCGGCGAGCCGGCCCTGATCACGCTGGGCCCGGCCGCGCCGCGGCAGCGCGCAGGCGCCTAGCCGCCCTGCTGCTTGCGTTGGCGCTTGGCCAGGTACATCTGCGCGTCGGCCTGTTCGAAGGCCTGTTGCAGGCTCAGGTCGGCGCGCCGCGCCGCCGTGCCGGTCGAGGCCTTGACGCCGCCCGCCGCCAGCTTGTCGCGCAGCCGCGCCAGCAGCTGGCTGGCGTCGTCGCACTCGATGCTCAGCACGGCGAACTCGTCGCCGCCCAGCCGCGCCGCCACGTCGGTGGCGCGGATCACCTGGCGCAGCGCCTCGCCGGTGCGCATCAGCAGCAGGTCGCCGGCGGCGTGGCCCTCGCGGTCGTTGGTCAGTTTCAGCTCGTCGAGGTCGATCGAGATCACGCAGGCCGGATGGCCGTAGCGCAGGCAACGCTCCTCCTCGCGCCGCAGCAGCAGGGCCCGAACCGCGCCGGTTGTACAAGCCGGTCAGGCTGTCGCGGGTGGCCTCGGCCTCGGCCCGCTCGGCGCGGCGGACCGCCTCGGCCGCCTGCAGCTCGGTCGCCAGCAGCGCCGACAACACGCCGGCCATCAGTTCGAGCAGCGCCAGCTCCTGCGTGATCGCCTCCGGCTGCGGCAACGGGTCGAAGGCGCACAGGGTGCCGAACAGGCTGCCGTCGGCGCGCGTCAGCGGCACGCCGATGTAGGCGCCGATCTTCACCAACTGGGCGATCGGCGCCGCCTGGTACACCGCCACCCGGCCGCAGTCGGGCGCGATGCGCGGCCCCAGGCCGCGCATCATGCGCGAGCAGAACGAGTCGCTCCAGCGCAACACCTGGCCGGCGCGCACGCCGTAGCCGTGGTCCTCGGCGTGCAGCACGATCCAGTCCTCGCCCTCGGCGCGGGTGACCATCCACAATTGAAAGCCGAAGCGCTCCCGCAAAAACCTCATCGTCTGCCGCGACGCGCTGGCAAAATCCTTGATCATGCCGTCCTCTTTCGGTAAACCGGCCCGGGGCGCCCGGCCGGCGGTGAGTCGATGATACCCCCAATCCCGGCCGCCGCCGCAAACGGCGCGGGGCCGGCGGGGCTAGCGCGTCAAGGTCAAGGTGTGCGCGGCGGCGCCGGGCAGCAGCGGCAGGGCGCGGCCGGCCACCCAGTCGGCGTGGCCGGCCAGGAAGTACGGCGAGAGCGGGTGGCCGCTCTGCCCGCCCGGCATGCTGAACAGGCCCTGCTCCTCGCGCCCCGGCGCCACCGTCAGGCGCTCGGACTGGCCGAAGGCCGGCCCGGCCACGCGCGGCATGTGGCTGTCGCCGGCCAGCATGTCGGGCGGCACGGCCAGCCAGCGCAGCTGCGCCGGCAGCAGGCTGCTGAAGGGATGGGCGCTGCTGGCGCGGTTGCGCTCGCCCCAGCTGGCCTCGGCCAGCGGCCGGCCGTCCTGGCCCAAGCGGGCGATGACGCGGTCCAGCGCGGCCAGTTGCAGCTGCTGCCAGCTGGCGTAGGCCGGCGGCAGCCAGCCGGCCGGCCGCTCGTCGAGCAGGCGCGCCAGCAGCACCGGCCAGCGCCGGCTCGCCGCGCCCATGTTGGCCTTGGGGTCGAGCCGGGCCAACTCGGCGTTGGCGCTCTCGAAGACGATGTCGTACAGCGCGAACAGGTAGTCGCGGGCGATGCGGTAGCCCACCGAGTCGACGCTGGCGCGCCCGCTCCAACTGCTGTTGAGCAGGCGCAGCGCCTCGGCCCGCTGCGGCTTGCCGGCCACGGCGGCCGCGTCCAGCGCGGCCACGGCGCGCTCGCGCCAGCCGGCCATGAACAGGGCGCGGTCGTCCAGGCCGACCGCGTAGACCCCGGCCGCGTCGGCGCGCGGCCCCAGCGCGGACAGGTCGTCGCGCACCTGGCGCGCCCGCGCGCCCAGGTCGAAGCCGCCGTCGCCCAGCAGCGCCGCGCCGGCGCCGGCCAGCTGGCGGCTGTTGGCGTTGTACAGCTGGCCGCCGGCCGGGTTGACCACGCGCGGATACTCGGCCGGCGCCAGCCAGCCGCTCCACACGCCGGCCGGCTCGTCGAGCGCCAGCGGGAAGCCGGCCCGCCCGGCGTCGCCGCCACGGCGCGGCAGCGGCCCGGCGATGGTCCAGCCGATGTTGCCCTGGGCGTCGCCGGCGACCATGTTCTGCGCCGGGATGCCCAGCGTCGGCGCCAACGCCAGCGCCTGCTCCAGCGTGTCGACCAGCTCGAGCCGGCGCGCGTTCAGGTTGGCCGCCTGCGGCGCGTGCGCGCTCCACTGGATCGCATAGGTGCGGCCGAGCGCCTCGCGCAGCGGGCCGAGCGAGGTTTCGCGCACCGCCAGGGTGAGCGCCGGCGCCCCCTTGACCAGGATGGTCTCTTGCAGCGTGCGCGGGGTTTCCCAGCCGGCGCGGGTACGCAGCTGGCCGGGCCGCGCCGCGTCGCCCTCCAGCGCGATCAGGTCGAGGTGGTCGGCGTAGCTGTTGGTGTAGCCCCAGGCGAGGTGGCCGTTGCTGCCCACCACCACCACCGGCGCGCCCGGCAGCGTCACGCCGACCACCCGGCGCGGCCGGCCCTGCGCGTCGGGGAACTGCAGCGCGGCGCGGTACCAGGTGTTGGGCAGCTGTATGCCCAGGTGCATGTCGTCGGCGACCAGGGCGGCGCCGTCGCGCGTGCGGCTGCCGGCCAGCGCCCAGTTGTTGCTGCCGACCGCGTCGACGAAGTCGGCCGAGGCCAGCGTCGGCGCCGCCGCCTGCGCCAGCCTGGCCGCGCCGACGCCTCCGGCCGGCGCCGCCGGCAGCGGCCGGCCCCACCAGGCCGGCGCGCGCGGCGGAATGGTGGCCGACTCGGCGCCGGCCGGCGCACCGGCCGCGTCCAACGGCACGTCCCACAGGCTGCCGTGCGGCGTCAGGAAATCGCGCTGCGCCGCGTCGCTGTTCTGCGCCAGCCAGCCGCGCGCCAGCTCGCGCCCCTCCTGCGCGCCCTGCAGGTCGAAGTACATGGCCCAGATCACCAGCAGCGAGTCGGCCATCGCCCAGGGGCGCGGCGCCGCGCCGCTCAGCGCGTATTCGAAGGGCCGCGCGGCCAGGCCCTGCAGGCCGGCGTTGACGCCGTCGACGTAGCGCCGCAACAGCAGCTTGTCGGCCGCCGGCAGGGTCGCCAGCGCCGCCTCGGCGCGGGCGCGGAAGCGGTGCAGGCGGTGGCTCTTGTCGGCGGCGACGGCGCGCTCGCCGAACAGCTCGGCCAGCTCGCCGGCCGCCACCCGGCGCAGCAGGTCCATCTGGAAGTAGCGCTCCTGGGCGTGCACGAAGCCGGTGGCGTAGGCCACGTCGTTGCGGCTGGCGCCGCTGATCAGCGGCACGCCCAGCGCGTCGCGGGCGACGCTGACGCTGCCGTCCAGGCCGGCCACCCGGCGCGTGCCGTCGAGCTGGGCCAGGCTGGCGCGCAGGAACAGCCACGCGCCCAGCGCCGCCAACACCACCAGCAACAACAGGCCCAGCGCGGCGCGCCTGGACCATCTTCCGATTCGACTAGCTTGCATGCAACTCCCGTTGGATAAAGATTCGATGGGCCGGCGCCGAACGCCCCTCCCCGCGCGGCAATATTGCCAGAAAAATTAACCCGTCGGCAAGAATTGATCTACCTCACAGCCACAGGGCACCACCAAGAGTGCGCCGCCGGCGTCGCGCCGCCGCACGCTATACTGGCCATCTGCTTGCAGTTTTTTGAGAGGCCCGCCATGCATACCTGCATTGAAAAACCTGAACCCCTGAGCCCGGCCGCTCTGTCCGCATTGTGGGAGGAGCTGGGCTTGGACCCGAACAGCCCCGATTTCTACGAACTATCCGAGTACGGAGAGCTCATCGTGAGCCCATTGCCCCACAACCGGCACCAGTCTGTCGTCGCCTGGGTCATCCAGCAGCTACTTGAACAACTGGGCGGACGGGCCTACCCCAACCTGGCCATCAGTACCCGCGCCGGTGTGCGCGTGCCCGATGTCGCCTGGCTGCCGGAGGAGCGTTGGGCCGAGGCGCTCAACACCCGAACCATGTCCAGCTGCCCGCCGCTGGTGGTCGAGGTGCTGTCGCCGGGCAACCGCCACAAGGCGATCGGCGTCAAGATCGGCGCCTACCTGGCCGCCGGCGCCACCGAGGTGGTGCTGATCGACCTGAACGGCGCCGTCTACTACCACCGCCGCGACGGCGAGTTCGCCGAATCGAGCCTGAAGCTGCGGCTGGACCCGCCCGCCGAGCTGTTTCGCTGAGCGCGCCGGCAAAACCACCGCGGCCGGCGCCGCTTCTGCTACAGTGTTTGCCAACGCCACCCTCGCCGGCACCGCCCGCCACCGCCCCGCCATGCTCGCCGCCCCCATCCCCGCCAACGACGCCGAACGCCTGGCCGCCCTGCACCGCCTGCTGATCCTCGACACGCCGCCGCAACAGCGTTTCGACAAGGTGGTGCAGTTCGCCGCCGCCGAGTTCGACATGCCCATCGCCACCATCAGCCTGGTCGACCAGAACCGCCAGTGGTTCATGGCCCGCGTCGGCATGCCGGCCTGCGAGACGGCGCGCGACATCTCCTTCTGCGGCCACGCCATCGCCGAGTCCGACGTGCTGCTGATCCCCGACGCCCTGGCCGACGCCCGCTTCGCCGACAACCCGCTGGTCGGCGGCCCGCCCCATGTGCGCTTCTACGCCGGCGCGCCGCTGACCCTACCCTGCGGCAACACCGTCGGCACCCTGTGCGTGATGGACAGCCGGCCGCGCCAGTTCGGCGCCGTCGACCTGGCCATCCTGCGCAGCCTGCGCGACCTGCTGGTGCAGGAACTGGGCCGGCCGGCCGGGGCCGGGCATGGTTGAGCGCATACCCGAACGACAAGGCGCCGGGGCGCAGATGCTGCTGGTCGAGCCGGAGGCGCTGCTGCGCCAGACCGTCGCGCTGACCGCCCGCTCGCTCGGCATGGGCACCATCCACGAGGCCGCCAGCGGCGCCGTCGCCCGCCGCCTGCTGCAGGCCCAGGCCTTCGACGGCGCCGTCTTCGCCATCGACTGCGCCGACGGCGCGGCCGGCTGCTTCGACCTGAGCCTGCTCGACCAGGTGCGCGGCGGCCAGTCCGCCAGCGCGGCCGACATCCCCATCGCCATCATGGTCGAGCACGCCACCTGCGCGCTGCTCAAACAGTTGCAAACCCGCCAAGTCCACCGCCTGATCCTCAAGCCCTTCCGCGCCCGCGTGCTGCTCGACACCTTCGCCTCCTTCGGCCCGGCCGCCCCGCCACACGGCCGATAAGCTTGTCGGCCATACCACCGAATCGAGTCACTTGTCATTTGCAAGCGTCAATTCGGCTACGTAGTTTCCGCTCCATTGGCGCTATTTTGATCCAAATCAAGTTTTTTATTGTTCTATATCATTATGCTTGACGGCAACTATAGAACACCCAGGAAGTCGGCCATGAAAGACCTGCCCAGCCCTCCCCCGGAAGGGCTCGCTGCGCACCCTCCCGCGCCCCCGTCCAGCCACG
Organism: Rugamonas sp. DEMB1; assembly: GCF_029834475.1. Classification (GTDB taxonomy): domain Bacteria; phylum Pseudomonadota; class Gammaproteobacteria; order Burkholderiales; family Burkholderiaceae_D; genus Rugamonas; species Rugamonas rubra. Next base: position 3,824,562 of record NZ_CP122407.1, read on the forward strand.
CCGCCCACACCCGCGGCGAGCGCTGCGGCCACGCCGCCGAACACTGCCCGCCCTCCTGCGGCGCGACGCAGCTGGCCCATTGCGAGCTGCTCGACCAGCCGGCGGCGGCCGCGCCGGCCGCCCGGCCGCAATGCGACGGCGGCGCCGGCATCGCCATCGACGGCTGCCAGCCCTTCGCCTGCGCCGTGCTCGACGGCCTACCCGAACAGATCGCCGTGCTCGACCAGCACGGCCGCATCGTCTCCGTCAACGCCGCCTGGCGCCGCTTCGCCGACGACAACCGCCAGCTGAACACGCCCATCCCCGGCCACGCCGCGCTGGGCAGCAACTACCTGAGCGGCTGCGACGCCGGCCTGGCCGGCGCCACCACCGGCGCCGCCGACGCCTGCGCCGGCATCCGCGCCGTGCTCGACGGCAAACTGCCCTCGTTCAGCATGGAATACCCCTGCCACACGGCGCACCAGCAGCGCTGGTACAGCATGACCGCCACGCCGCTCGAATACGACTGGCGCGGCGCCGTCGTCACCCACCGCGACATCACCGAGCGGCGCCAGAGCGAGGCCAACCTGCGCATCGCCGCCATCGCCTTCGAGTCGCCCGAGGGCATGATGGTGACCGACGCCCGCGGCCACATCCTGCAGGTCAACCAGGCCTTCTGCACGATCACCGGCTACAGCCGCGGCGAGATCATCGGCCAGTCGCCCAAGGTGCTCAACTCGGGCCGCCACGACGCCGCCTTCTACACCGCGATGTGGGACGCCATCCGCCGCCACGGCAGTTGGGAGGGCGAGATCTGGAACCGCCGCAAGAACGGCGAGGTGTATCCCGAGCGCCTCAACATCACCGCCGTCAAGGAGCGCGACGGCAGCGTCACCAACTACGTCGCCTCGCTGACCGACATCACCCTGAGCAAGGCGGCCAGCGACGAGATCAAGAACCTGGCCTTCTACGACCCGCTGACCCGGCTGCCCAACCGCCGCCTGCTGCTCGACCGCCTGCGCCAGGTGCTGGCCAGCACCGCCGCCACCGGCAAGTACAGCGCGCTGATGTTCCTCGACCTGGACAACTTCAAGACCCTCAACGACACGCTCGGCCACAACATCGGCGACCAGCTGCTGCAGCAGGTCGCCAAGCGCCTGCACGACTGCCTGCGCCACGGCGACACCGTGGCGCGCCTGGGCGGCGACGAGTTCGTCGTGCTGGCCGAGGGCATGAGCGACCACGCCGTCGGCGCCGCCGCCCACACCGAAACGCTGGGCAACAAGATCCTCGCCTCGCTGAACCTGCCCTACCAGCTCGGCGCGCACACCGTGCGCAGCACGCCGAGCATCGGCGCGACGCTGTTCCACAACCACGAGCAGGCGCCCGACGAGCTGCTGATGCAGGCCGACATCGCCATGTACCAGGCCAAGAAGGCCGGCCGCAACGCGCTGCGCTTCTTCGACCAGAAGATGCAGGACGCCATCAGCGCCCGCGCCGCGCTCGAGAGCGAGCTGCGCGGCGCCTTCGAGCAGCAGCAGTTCGAGCTGTACTACCAGATCCAGGTCGACTCCGAGCAGCGCCCCACCGGCGCCGAGGCGCTGCTGCGCTGGATCCAGCCGGACGGCAGCTTCATCTCGCCGGCCAAGTTCATCCCGCTGGCCGAGGAAACCGGCATGATCCTGCCGATCGGCAAATGGGTGATCGAGACGGCCTGCGCCCAGTTGCGGCTATGGTCGCAGGACCCGCGCACCAGCAAGCTGTCGCTGGCCGTCAACGTCAGCGCGCGCCAGTTCCGCCAGGCCGACTTCGGCGCCCAGGTGTACGCCGCCGTGCAGCGCCACGAGATCAACCCGGCCCTGCTCAAGCTCGAACTGACCGAGGGCATCCTGCTGGAGAACATCAGCGACACGGTGGCCAGCATGACCGAGCTGAAGGCCATCGGCGTGCGCTTCTCGCTCGACGACTTCGGCACCGGCTACTCCTCGCTGCAATACCTCAAGCAGCTGCCGCTCGACCAGTTGAAGATCGACCAGTCCTTCGTGCGCGACCTGGCCAGCGACAACAGCGACCAGGCCATCGTGCGCACCATCACGGCGATGGCGCACAGCCTGAATTTGGACGTCATCGCCGAGGGCGTCGAAAGCGAAGACCAGCGCCAGCAGCTGGCCCACGTCGGCTGCCTGCACTACCAGGGCTATTTGTTCGGCCGCCCGCTGCCGCTGGCGCAGTTCGAAACCTTGTGGCACGAGTACGCCGACCAGGCGCCGCAATTGCTCGGCGGTTGACGCCGTGGCATGTGCGGACATCGGATTGAACGCTATGCCGCGCTAAGGCGGCGGGTCTCCGGCTCCGCAAATTGGCTAGACTGCTTTCGCCGCAGCCCAATCGGCAACAAGCTCTTCCGTTTCGTTGAGCAGCGTGGCCACGTGGACGGAATCAACAGTCGTATTGGCACCGTGCGCCATACGATTGCGGATGGTCATGAACTCACGAAACAGGTCGTGTTGGGCAATGGAGACCTCGCCCTGCGAATACATGTGGTTGAGCAGCATGGCTGGCGGCAGCCGCTCCACCGGAATGTTTTCGGCGATCGCGCGCTTGCGCAGCGCCGCCTCGAATATGCCCCACAGATACAGTAGAGCGGGCTCGACAGCACCATTCCCAGCCAGCGCCCTCGCCTGCGTAAGCTTGTCCGCCAATTGCCGCCAGGTAGGCAAATCGTCCGCCGTGGTCGGCACGATGGAAGGATCGGCATCCGCCACGGTAGCTAGCAAGAATCGCCAGCCCGGGTGCTTTGAGATCTCTTGGGCGAGATACTGGACACGGTCGACCGACCCGGGCAATGCGCCCGCCCGCACCTCGATGATGAGTCCGCCGTCGTCTTTTTTTGCGATCAGATCGGGCCGATAACCGTTCAAATCGAATGGCAACTCGCCGGCGGCCGGCTCCTTCAACACCAGATAGCCCTCTTTCGCATAGGTGGCCGCCAGCGCATCCATCTTCCGGTCGCGCAGAGTTTGGGTGGAAATGGTCATAAGTAGCTCCTCAGGTTGCTGTGCGTCGCAAATCCGTACATACACGCACTCCTCCCCTTTCGCCACACCGGCTTGAAGCAACGGCGGCAGTGATGTCACATCAATAGGATCGGCCAAGAAACGACGATGGCTGTCCACATCGGAAACCAGGAAATCATCTTCGAAAACCAAACCAACCAAGGCATCCTGAATCGGCTTGATGATGTTATCGATATCCGCCGGCGCACTGTCGCAGAGATAGACGATCACGCATCGGAGAAAGGGCGAAGAAACCGGAAGATCGGCTGCGTTCCACACTTTCCTCGCCTCCGCCCGCACAAAACCCTTCCATGCTTGGAGATTCTTTCGCCTCTTCGTTTGAAACGAAACCGGACGCTTGGAAATCAACAATTCAAAGGGCCGCATAATCTCAGTTGGCTAAAATTCCAAGCGTAAATATGCGGCCATGCCGACCATAGTGAAATCTGAGTATAGGTTCAAAACACGGCCGAATCAATCCTGCGGCGCTAGTAGATTTCCTGCGCCACCCGGCGCACCGTCTGCAACAGCAGCTGGGCGCCGGGCGACAGCAGGTGGCCGTCGACGGTGATGATGCCGAAGGCGTCCATGCGGCAGGGCAGCTCGATCGGCAGGATGCTCAGCACATTGAGCGAGGCGTAGTAGCGCGCCACCGCGATAGGCATCACGTTGAGCGCGTCGGTCTGCTGCAGCAGCGCCGTCACCAGCAGCACGGCGGTGGTGTCGATGATGTTGACCGGCACCTCCAGCCCGGCGCGGCGGAACATCAGCTCGAAGCGCGAGCGCAGGATGCTGCCCGGCGGCGGCAGCACCCAGGGCTGGGCGGCAAGCTCCTCCAGCCGCAGATCGGCCGAGGCCAGCAGCGGATGGCCCACCCGCACCACGGCGCAGGCCGGCTCGTCGGTCAGCTCCTCGTAGCCCAGTCCGGCGGCGCCGTCGCGCTCGGGGATGCGGCCGATCATGAAGTCGAGCCGGCCACGGCGCAGCTGCTCCAGCAGGATGTTGCTCTGCTCCATCTGCACGCCGATGCGCAGGCGCGGCGCGGCCTGCTTGACCTGCGACAAGGCGCGCGGCAGCAGCGCCATGCCCGGCGTCATGATCGTGCCGATCTCCACCTGCCCGGCCAGGCCGGCTTTGATGGCGACGATGTCGTCGTGCGCCAGCGACAGGCTGGTCAGCGCCATGCGGGCGTGGCGTATCATCGTCTCGCCGTAGATGGTCGGCTCCATGCCGCGCGGCAGGCGCTCGAACAACTGCACGTCGAGCATCTCCTCCAGTTCCTCGAGCTGCTTGGACGCGGCCGGCTGCGTCATGTGCAACTCCTCGGCGGCGCGGTGGATGTTGCGTTGCTCGTCGAGCGCGATCAACAACAGTAGCTGCCGCGTCTTCAGGCGCGCGCGCAAAAACCAGTTCGGGTTGGTATCCATGGGGGAAATGATATCATAATCGGTATTGATCCCATCCATATTCGATTAATTTCGATATCACTCTACGCGGCGGCGCGCCCCATCAAGCGTTGCACCACGCAGAACACGAACAGCAGCCCGCCGATGACGATCTTGGTCCACCACGAGCTGAGCGTGCCGTCGAAGGCGATCAGCGTCTGTATCGTGCCCAGCACCAGCACGCCGGACAAGGCCCCCGCCACATAGCCGTAGCCGCCGCTCAGCAAGGTGCCGCCGATCACCACCGCCGCGATGGCGTCCAGCTCCGCGCCCTGCGCGTGCAGGCCGTAGCCGGACAGCATGTAGAACGAGAACAGCACCCCGCCCAGCGCCGCGCAGCCGCCGCTGAAGGCGTACACCAACACCTTGCTGCGGCCGACGGCCAGGCCCATCATCAGCGCCGACTGCTCGTTGCCGCCCACCGCGTACAGCGCCCGGCCGAACGGCGTGTAGTGGCCCAGGTAGATGGCCAGCGCCAGCGTCAGCAGCGCGATCAGCACGCCCGGCGAGACGAAGCCGCCCGGCACCGCCAGCTGGGTCTGCGACATCGCCACGAACAGCGGATCGGTGATGGTGATCGAGCCGACGCTGATCAGGTAGCACAGGCCGCGCGCCAGGAACATGCCGGCCAGCGTGACGATGAAGGGTTGCAGCTTGAAGTAGTGGATCAGCGCGCCCATCGCCGCGCCGAAGCCGGCGCCGAGCAACAGCACCACGCCAATCACCAGCAGCGGCGGCAGATGCCACACCTGCAGCAGCCAGGCCGCGACCATGGTGCTCAGCGCCAGCACCGAGCCGACCGACAGGTCGATGCCGCCGGACAGAATCACAAAGCTCATGCCGACCGCGATCACCAGCAGAAAGGCGTTGTCGATCAACAGGTTGAACAGCACCTGCAAGGACAGGAAGCCCGGATAGGTGGCGCCGCCGGCCGCCAGCAGCACGGCCAACAGCGCCACCGTCACCAGCGAAGTGAAATAGGGAGAAGCGAGCAGCGCGCGCCAGCGGACTTGGATCGGGTTCATGCGCATTGTGTTCATACCGTGCCACCTTGTTTGCTGTGCAGCGCCCGCGCCCGCAGGCGGCCCCACATGGTCTTGAATTCGGCCGACTGCGACAGGCAGACCAGGAACACCACCGCCGACTTGACCACCATGTTGACCTCCGGCGCCAGGCCGAGCGAGTAGATGGTGTAGGTTAGCGTTTGAATGATCAGCGCGCCGACGACGCTGCCGACCAGGCTGAATTTGCCGCCGCCCAGCGAGGTGCCGCCCAGGGTCACGGCGAGGATGGCGTCGAGTTCGAGCAGCAGGCCGGCGTTGTTGGCGTCGGCGCTTTTGATGTTCGCGCTGATCATCAAGCCGGCCATGCCGGCGCAGGCGCTGCAAAACACATACACCAGGAAGATCAGCACGGCGGTGCGCACGCCGGCCAGCCGCGCCGCCACCGGGTTGATGCCGACCGTCTGGATGAACAATCCCAGCGCGGTGCGCCGCATCAGCAGCGCGGTGGCCAGGAACACGGCGCCGACGATGTACAGCGCGAACGGCAGGCCGAGCAGGTAGCCGCCGCCGATGAAGAAGTAAGGCTGGTAGTAGACGGTGACGATCTGCCCGTCCGTCATCAGCTGGGCCAGGCCGCGCCCGGCCACCATCAAGATCAGCGTGGCGACGATGGGCTGCAGGCCCAGGCCGGCCACCAGCAGGCCGTTCCAGGCGCCGCACAGCAGTGCCGCGCCGAGCGCGGCGGCCAGCGCCCAGGCCATCGGCACGCGGCTGACGTATTCCGGCACGCCGTGGTTGATCACCATGCCGCCGCCGACCAGCATCGCCGCCACCGTGCCGGAAATGGCCACCACGGCGCCGACCGAAATGTCGATGCCGCGCGTGGCGATCACCAGCGTCATGCCGAGCGCCGCCAGCATCAGCGGCGCGGCGCGGTTGACGATGTCGATCACGCTGCCGTACAAATGGCCGTCCTTCACCTCCAGATGGAAGAAGCCGGGGATCAGCAGCAGGTCGACCAGCAACAGCAGGGCCAGCGCGGCCAGCGGCCGGAACAAGGGGTGGCGCACGAACATGGGCAGGCCGATGGATGGGGTGAATGGAATGGTCCTAAGCACAGCTCTCTCCCGCCGCGATCACCTGCAGCACCGAATGTTCGTCCAGCTCGCCGCGAGCAAACTCGCCGCAGGCCTTGCGGTCGCGCAGCACCAGCATGCGGTCGCTACAGCGCAGCACCTCGCTCAGCTCCGACGAGATGAACAGGATGGCCATGCCCTTGCGGCACAGCGCGGCCACGTAGTCCATGATCTCCTGCTTGGCGCGCACGTCGATGCCACGGGTCGGCTCGTCGAGGATCAGCATCCTCGGCGCGGTGGCCAGCCAGCGCGCCAACAGCACCTTCTGCTGGTTGCCGCCGGACAGGCTGCCGATGGGCGTCTCGATGCTGGCCGTCTTGATGCCCAGCGCCCGCACATACTCCTCGGCCAGCGCCTGCTGGTGGCGCATCGGGATGGCGCGCAGCAGGCCGCCGCGCGCCTGCAGCGCCAAGATGATGTTCTCGCGCACCGACAGCTCCAGCACCGCGCCCTCGTGCTTGCGGTCCTCCGAGCAGAAGCCGATGCCGGCGGCGATGGCGTCGCGTGGCGAGGCGATGGCGCGCCGCTTGCCGTCGATGGCGATGGCGCCGCTGTCGGCCTTGTCGGCGCCGAACAGCAGCCGCGCCGCCTCGGTGCGGCCGGAGCCAAGCAGGCCGCACAGGCCCAGCAGCTCGCCGGGGTGAATGTCCAGGTCGAGCGGCGCCAGCGCGCCCTTGCGGCCCAGGCCGCGCGCCAGCAGAAAGGCCGGCTGGCGCGCCGGCGCGTCCGGGTGCGGGTGTTCGGGTGCGGGTGCGTGCGGTTGCGTGGGCGCCTGCCCCCGCGCCCGCAGGCGGGCGTCCAGCGCCGCGTCCAACTCCGCGTCCAGCTCCGCACCCGGCCGCGCCTCGTCGGCGCCGTGGTGGTCCGGCGCGCCGACCATCTTGTTGACCAGCGCCAGCCGCGACAGCTCGGCGCAGGCGTACTCCCCTTCCCGCTCGCCGTTGCGCATCACCGTGATGCGGTCGGAGATGGCGTAGGTCTGCTCAAGGAAGTGGGTGACGAAGAGGATCGCCATGCCGTCGGCGCGCAGCTGGCGCAGCACGCCGAACAGCAACGCCACCTCGCTTTCGTCCAGGCTGGAGGTCGGCTCGTCGAGGATCAGCACGCGCGCCCGCACGTTGAGCGCGCGCGAGATCGCCACCATCTGCTGGATCGCCAGCGGATAGCGCGCCAGCGGCGCCGCCACGTCGATGCGGATACCCATCCGCTCCAGCAGCGCGGCAGCCTGCGCGCGCATGGCCTGCCAGTCGATGCGGCCGAAGCGGCGCGGATAACGGCCGATGAAGATGTTCTCCGCCACCGACAGATTGGGGCACAGGTTGACCTCCTGGTAGACCGTGCTGATGCCCAGGCGCTGGGCCTCCAGCGTGGCGGCCGGACGAATGGCCGCGCCGTCGAGCAGAATCTGGCCACGGTCCGGCGTGTAGACCCCGGTCAGCACCTTGATCAGCGTCGACTTGCCAGCGCCGTTCTGTCCCATCAAGGTGTGCACCTCGCCGGGGAACAGGCGCAGGCCGACGTCGTTGAGCGCCTTCACGCCGGGGAACTGCTTACAGATGCCGCGCAGCTCCAGCACCGGCGCGGCTTGCGGCGCGCGCGGCGTGGAACCAGCGGCGTGCGCTGGAATACTCATGATGGTGGTGTCGTCGCAGCGCTCAGTACTTCCGGTTCGGGAATTCCTTCGCCGCCACCTCGGCCGGGAACACGCCCTCGACCGTGGTGATCCGCTTCGGCACCGGTTTGCCGGCCACCACATCGCGGGCGATCTGCATCAGCTGCGGGCCGAGCAGCGGGCTGCACTCCACCGTCACGTTGAGCTTCCCGGCGATCATCGCCTCGAAGGCGCCCTTGACGCCGTCGATGGAGATCACCACGATGTCCGTGCCCGGCTTGAGGCCAGCCTCCTCGATCGCCTGGATGGCGCCGATGGCCATGTCGTCGTTGTGCGCGTACAGCACGTTGATCTTCTTGCCCTCGGCCTTGAGGAAGGCCTCCATCACCTCCTTGCCCTTGGCGCGGGTGAAGTCGCCGGTCTGCGAGCGGATCACCTTCAGCTTGGGATTGGCGACTATGACCTCCTCGAAGCCTTTCTTGCGGTCGATCGCCGGCGCCGAGCCGACCGTGCCCTGCAGCTCGACGATGTTGAGGGTGGCGTCCGGCGTCTTGGCGGCGCGCTCCAGCAGCCACTTGCCGGCGCGGCGGCCCTCCTCGACGAAGTCGGAGCCGATGAAGGTGACGTACAGCGAGGTGTCGCTGACGTTGACGGCGCGGTCGGTCAGCACCACCGGAATCTTCGCCGCCTTGGCTTCGCGCAGCACCGTGTCCCAGCCCGATTCGACCACCGGCGAGAAGGCGATCACGTCGACCTTTTGCGCGATGAAGGAGCGGATCGCCTTGACCTGGTTCTCCTGCTTCTGCTGGGCGTCGGCGAATTTCAGGGTGACGCCGGCCTGCTTGGCGGCGTCCTTGATCGAGACGGTATTGGCGGTGCGCCATTCGCTCTCGGCGCCGACCTGGGAAAAGCCGATCACCAGCGGCTTGGCGGCGAAGGCCGACGGGCTGGCGCCCAGGGCGGCGAAGGCGGCCAAAGCGGCGGTGGCGAGCACGGTTCTGCGGTGGATGGTCATGTCTGTCTCCGATTATTTTCCATGGCCGCCGTGCGGGATCGCCCGGCGTGCCGCTCGGCCTGTGTCGGCCGTATTGGTAAAACAATGGTAAGAGAAAGACAAATATCTATCCAATCACATTTTTAGCCAATTCGATATCGATTTCAATATCGGCTGAAGCCCGTTTAGCCGGCTCACACCCAGCCGGCGTCGACGATGAACTCCTGCGCGCTGCACATGGCACCGTCGTCAGAGGCGAGGAACATCACCATCGAGGCGATATGCTGCGGCATCAGCTTGGTCGGCAGGCACTGGTTCCGCTTGATCTCCAGCTCGGCCGCGTCGTCGACCCACAGGTCGATCTGGCGCTGCGTCATGACCCAGCCCGGCGTGACTGTGTTGACGCGGATGCCGTGGGCGCCGAATTCGCGCGCCAGGCCGCGCGTCAGGCCCACCACGGCAGCCTTGGCGGTGGCGTAGACGGGATAGCCGGCGCCCTTGGCGTGCCAGGAGATCGAGCTGACGTTGACGATGGCGCCGCCGCCGCGCCGCTTCATCCCCTCCAGGACCGCCTGGCAGGTGAAGAACATCGGCCTCTGGTTGATGGCGATGCGCTCGTTCCAATACTCCAGCGTGACCTCCTCGGTCTGGTGGCGCTGGTCGTTGGCGGCGTTGTTGACGAGGACGTCGAAGTCGCCGATCTCGCCGGCCAGCTCGGCCATGGTGGCCTGCAGCGCCGGGATGTCGGTGATGTCGCAACGGCGGAAGCGCGGCGGCGGATGGCCGGCGTCGGCCAAGCGGCGGCACAGCGCCTCGCTGGCCTGCTCGACGATGTCGACAAAGGCCACCAGCGCGCCCTGGGCGGCGAACGAGGCCACCAGCGCCTCGCCGATGCCGCTGCCGCCGCCGGTGATGAAGACGCGCTTGCCGCGCAGGCTGGCGAATGTGGCTAGTTGGTTCATACAGTCTCCGAATTGTTTAAATTGTTTTACCCCATATCCTGGAACCACGGACGCGGCGGCTCTCAAACCACCCAGCGGCGGAGCGCGAGGGTCAGACCCTGGATTTGCACCGGCGGAGAGCGAGGGTCAGACTCCCCGCCTTGGCGCTAGGGTCTGACCCTGGATTTGCGCCGCTGTTTTTCTAAGTGCGGAACCGCTTATCCGCCGGTCAGCTCGCCCTCGACGCGGCGCCAAGCGCCCGCCAGCTTATCATCCTGCAGCGCGGCCGGCAGCAGCGCCTGGGGCAGGTTCTGGTAGCACACCGGCCGCAGAAAGCGGGCGATGGCGGCCGTGCCGACCGAGGTGCTGCGGCCGTCCGAGGTGGCCGGGAACGGCCCGCCATGCACCATCGCGCTGGCCACCTCGACGCCGGTGGGAAAACCGTTGGCCAAAATGCGGCCCACCCTGCGCTCCAGCACCGGCAGCAGCTGGCGCGCCGCGTCGTAGTCGCCCGGCTCCAGCTGCAGGGTGGCGGTCAACTGCCCCTCCAGACTTTCGGCCACCTGGCGCAGCTCGGCCAGGTCGCGGCAGGCGACCACCAGCGAGGCCGGGCCGAACACCTCGTCGGCCAGCTCGCGGCGCGCCAGGAAGGCCGCGCCGCTGGTGGCGAACAGCGCGGGCGCGCCCTTGCCGCCCTGCTGCGGCGCCAGCGCCAGCGTGGCCACGTCGGCGTGGTCGGCCAGCCGGTGCACGCCGCCGAGGAAGTTCTCGGCGATGCCGGGGGTGAGCATGGTGCCGGCGCCGCCGCCCTCCAGCGCCAGCGCGGCGGCCTGTTTGAAGCGCTCCAGGTCCGGCCCGTCCAGCGCCAGCACCAGGCCCGGGTTGGTGCACAGCTGGCCCACGCCCATCGTCAGCGAGGCGGCGAAGCCGGCGGCGATCTCCTCGGCGCGCACGGCCAGCGCCTGCGGCAGCAGGAACACCGGATTGATGCTGCTCATTTCGGCGTATACGGGAATCGGCTGCGGCCGCGCCGCCGCCACCGCCATCAGCGCCGTGCCGCCGCCGCGCGAGCCGGTGAAGCCGACTGCCTGGATCGCCGGATGGGCCACCAGCGCCGCGCCGAAGGCGTTGCCGCTGCCGGTCAGCAGCGCGAACACGCCGGCCGGCATGCCGCAGACGGCCGCCGCCTTGACGATGGCGCGGCCGACCAGCTCGGACGTGCCGGGGTGCGCCCAGTGCGCCTTGAGCACCACCGGGCAGCCGGCCGCCAGCGCCGAGGCGGTGTCGCCGCCGGCCACCGAGAACGCCAGCGGGAAGTTACTGGCGGCGAAAACGGCCACCGGCCCCACGCCGATCAGGCGCATGCGCAGATCGGGCCGGGGCGGCTGGCGCTGCGGCAGCGCCGGGTCGATCCGCAAGTCGCTCCACGCCCCCCGGCGCAGCAGATTGGCGAACAGCTGGAGCTGGCCGACGGTGCGGCCGCGCTCGCCCTCGACGCGGGCGCGCGGCAGGCCCGTCTCGGCCATCACCCGCTCGAGCAGCGCCTCGCCCAGTTCCATGATCTGCTCGCCGATGGCGTCGAGGAAGACGGCGCGCTGCTCGTCGCTGGTGGCGCGGTAGCTGTCGAAGGCGGCGCCGGCCAGGCGGCAGGCCAGGTCGATCTGCGCCGCGCCGACGGTATGGAACTCCGGTTCCAGATATTGCAGGGTGGCCGGGTTGAAGGCGCGCTGGCCGCCCTCGCTGCCTTTGACGGCCAGGCCGCCGATCAGCGCTTCGCCGGTGATCGTCATAAGGTCTTCACCTTCGCCACTTCGGTCGCGTACACGGCCAGCGTGTTGCGCAGGGCCGGGCCGAACTGCGGCGCCTCGATCTCGAAGGTCTCGCCGGGCCGCACCACGATGTTGTCGGCCACGCTCAGGGTGGCGGTGCCGAAAAAGTGGATGTGCACGTCGCCGGCGCGGCGGAACAGCGGGTACTTGAAGTGGTGGTGCTCCAGGTTGGCGATGGTGTGCGACATGTTCTGCTCGCCGCTGAAGAAGGGCTTTTCCCAACGCACCCTGCCCTGCGCGTCGATGATGCGCGAGACGCCCTCGACGCTGGCCGGCGCCTCGCCGACCAGCAGCGCCGGCCCCAGGCCGCAGGCGCGCAGCTTGGAGTGGGCCAGGTAGAGGTAGTTCTGCCGCTCGGTGACGTGGTCGGAGAACTCGTTGCCGATGGCGTAGCCGACACGGTAGGGCTGGCCGTCGTCGCCGATCAGGTACAGGCCGGCCAGCTCCGGCTCCTCGCCGCCGTCGAGGGCGAAGTCGGGCATGTTCAGCGCCTGGCCGCTGGCGGCGACGATCGAGCCGTCGCCCTTGTAGAACCACTCCGGCTGCACGCCGGCCGTGCCCGGCGCCGGCTTGCCGCCCTCCACGCCGAGGCGGAACATCTTCATGCTGTCGCTCAGGTTCTCGACGGCGCCGCCGATCTTCTTGTGCATGGCGTCGCGCGTGTCGGCGCTGCCCAGGTGGGTCAGCCCGGTGCCGGTGACGAAGCAGTGGGCGTCGTCGGGGTGGTCGAGCGGCGGCAGCAGGTGGCCGGCGGCGGCGATGTCGGCGTAGGACAGCACCGTGGCGCCGGCCGCCTGGCCGGCCAGGTCGGCCAGGCCGACGCGGCGCGCGATGGCCTGGCGCGCCAGCCCGTAGCTGCTGTCGTAGCCGTCGACCACGCGCACGCGGTCCTGCTCCAGCAGGCCGACATGGCGCGCGCCGGATGCGTTGGTGAATTGTATGAGTAGCATGGTGTCTCCATTAGTGGTGATTTGCTCAACGGCCGGACGCAGAGGGCGTTGCCGCAAATTCCGCAGCTCCAAAACCACCCAGCGGCAAAGCGCCAGGGTCAGACCCTAGGGTCTGACCCTAGATTTTCGCCATTGGGTTTTCTCAAAGCGCTGCGGACGAATGCATCGATCTGCGTTGGCGTTTAATGCGAATGCTTCGGCACGGCCGAGCCTCGGCTGCCGACCAAAAAGTCGAAGTCGCAGCCCTGGTCGGCCTGCAGCACGTGGTCGATGTAGAGCTTCTGGTAGCCGCTGCGCACTTCCGGCACGGCCTGCTCGGCGCGCGCGGCCAGGCGCTGCGCCATCTCCACATCGGAGATCTCCAGGTTCAGCGCGCCGCCGGCGCAGTCGAGCGAGATCCAGTCGCCGTCGCGCACGATGCCCAGCGGGCCGCCGGCCATCGCCTCGGGCGCCACGTGCAGCACCACGGTGCCGTAGGCGGTGCCGCTCATGCGCGCGTCGGAGATGCGCACCATGTCCTTGACGCCCTGCGCCAGCAGCTTGGGCGGCAGGCCCATATTGCCCACCTCGGCCATGCCGGGATAGCCTTTCGGGCCGCAGTTCTTCATCACCAAAATCGAGCCGGCGTCCACCTCCAGCTCCGGATCGACGATGCGGCTCTTGTAGTGCTCGAAGTCCTCGAACACCACGGCGCGGCCGCGATGCTGCATCAGCGCCGGCGTGGCGGCGGACGGCTTGAGCACCGCGCCGCGCGGCGCCAGGTTGCCGCGCAGGATGCAGATGCCGCCGTCCGCGAGCAGCGGCTTGGCCAGCGGGCGGATCACCTCGTCGTCGTAGACCGGCGCCTCGCGGCAGTTCTCCCACAGCGACTTGCCGTTGACGGTGAGCGCGTCCGGATGCGGCAGCAGGCCGCCGTCGCCCAGGCGGCGGATGGCGCCCGGCAGGCCGCCGGCGTAGTAGAACTCCTCCATCAGGAAGCGGCCCGACGGCATCAGGTCGACGATGGTCGGCGTGCCGCGTCCGACGCGGGTCCAGTCCTCCAGCTCCAGCTCCACGCCGATGCGGCCGGCGATGGCCTTCAAATGGATCACCGCGTTGGTCGAACCGCCGATGGCGGCGTTGACGCGGATGGCGTTCTCGAAGTTCTCGCGCTTGAGCACCTTGGACAGCTTGAGCTCCTCCCACACCATCTCGACGATGCGGATGCCCGACATGTGGGCCAGGATGTAGCGGCGCGAGTCGACCGCCGGGATGGCGGCGTTGTGCGGCAGGCTGGTGCCCAGCGCCTCGGCCATGCAGGCCATGGTCGAGGCCGTGCCCATGGTGTTGCAGGTGCCGGCCGAGCGCGAGTGGCCCGACTCGGCCGCCATGAACTGGTGCATGCTGATGGTGCCGGCCTTGACCTGCTCGTGCAGCTGCCAGACGGCGGTGCCGGAGCCGATGTTCTTGCCGTCCAGCTTGCCGTTCAACATCGGCCCGCCGCTGACGACGATGGTGGGAATGTCGACGCTGGCCGCGCCCATCAACAGCGCCGGCGTGGTCTTGTCGCAGCCGACCAGCAGCACCACCGCATCCATCGGATTGCCGCGGATCGACTCTTCGACGTCCATGCTGGCCAGGTTGCGGGTCAACATGGCGGTCGGCCGCAGGTTCGATTCGCCGTTGGAGAACACCGGGAACTCGACCGGGAAGCCGCCGGCCTCGAGGATGCCGCGCTTGACGTGTTCGGCCAGCTGGCGGAAGTGGGCGTTGCAGGGGGTCAGCTCGGACCAGGTGTTGCAGATGCCGATGATCGGCTTGCCCTGGAATTCGTGGTCGGGTATGCCCTGGTTTTTCATCCAACTGCGGTACATGAAGCCGTTCTTGTCCTGGGTGCCGAACCACTCGGCCGAGCGCAGGGCCACCTTTTTTGTCTCCGACATGCATTCCTCCTGGTTGTTCTTGGGGGCGCCGGCCAACCGTGCAGGCAGCGCCGCGATGTGGGAATACTAAGATCTGCCGCGATAACTTTCCAATGAATTATTTCTCGATAGTGATATCGAAATCAGTATCAATTTCTTTGAGGTATCAGCCGGCGACGGTGAAGCGGTAGGTCATCACGCTGTGGTAGCGCTGGCCGGGGCGCAGGATGGTGGTGGGTAGTTGCGGCCGGTTCGGCGAGTCGGGGAAATGCTGCGGCTCCAAGCAGAAGGCGCCACGGTAGGCGTACTGTGTGCCGGCGCCCAGGCTGCCATCGAGGAAGTTCCCGCTGTAGAACTGCAGGCAGGGCTGGTCGCTGAACACCTCCAGCACCCGGCCCGACGACGGCTCGCGCACGCGCGCGGCCAGCACGCGGGCGCCCGGCGCCGGCTGGTTCAGCGCGAAGTTGTGGTCGTAGCCGGCGCCGTTGCGCAACTGCTGGTGGTCGGCGGCGATGCGCGCGCCGATCGCCTGCGGCAGGCGGAAGTCGAACGGCGTGCCGGCCACCGGCGGCTGGGGGCCGGTCGGGATCAGCGCCGCGTCGATGGCGGTGTAGCTGTCGGCCGCGATCATCAGCTCCTGGCCGAGAATGTCGCCCCGCCCCGCCAGGTTGAAGTAGGCGTGGTTGGTCAGGTTGACCGGCGTGGCGCGGTCGCAGACGGCGTCGAAGGTGATGGACAACTCGTTGTCGTCGCCGAGCGCGTAGCGCACCGTCACGTCCAGCGCGCCGGGATAGCCCTGCTCGCCGTGCGGGCTGTGGTAGCGCAGCGTCAGCGCCATGTCGGCGGCGTTAGCGACGGCGTTGGAGTTGGAGTTGGAGTTGGCGTTGGCGTTGGCGCTGGCGTTGGCGCTGGCGTTGGCGACGCTCGCCTGCCACAGCACGCGGTGGAAGCCCAGCGCGCCGCCGTGCAAGTGGTTGGCGCCGTCGTTGATGTCGAGCTGGTGGGCCACGCCGTCCAAGATGAAGCGGCCGTTGGCGATGCGGTTGCCGTAGCGGCCGATCAGCGCGCCGAAGTACGGCGACACCGTGCGGTAGGGTTCGACGTCGTCGAAGCCGAGGCAGACATTGGCCAGCACACCGGCACGGTCCGGCACGTGGATGGCGGTGATAACGCCGCCGAAGTCGCTGATCCGCACGACCATGCCGGCGCGGTTGCGCAGCGTGAAGAGGCTGGCGGCACGGCCGTCCGGCAACTGGCCGAACGGCGCGCGGCTGATGCCGGGCCGAGGTGTCATGGTAGTCAAATGGTCAGTGCCCCTAGTGGTCAGGAAGCCATCTTAGAACGCGGTCGAAAAACAAACCAATGACATTTTTTTGGTTTCCGATATCAAAAAAGACATCTGAGTCTCTCCCGCCAAAAATTCCGATGAGGGACTCGAGCTAGCAACTTGAGCGGGGCGTTGACGGCGATGTAAGTCTTTGAAATGTAAATACTTTCTTCGGCAATGACGGCCTATGTATGACGATATGACTTCAAGTCGTCCGAACAAACGGCATAAGAACCGATATTATCTAGCAAGTCCGAATGCTATGACGGCACCCAAAATACCATAAGGTTAAGCTTGTGCAAAAAATATATCATTGCAAAGTTGCAAACAAAAGTGGATTACTATATGGTTATTACACCTACAATGCTGCGTGGAAGTCCGAAAAAGTGGGTAGTGTTGGTGGCGATGCCACAGTTCCCCACAATGCCGATTGTTTCTGACGCAGGCTCATGCCTATCCATGTTACAGACACCTCAAAAATCGATCTCGCGAAAAGTGAAAATTTGCAACAACGCCTCCAAAATGGCAGCAAAATTATACCAAAAACAGTATGCCAAGTATATAATATTTATACATTAATAAATTTCCAAAAAAAATGACATATCAATTCGGCGACATTGAGGCTTTGTACGATAGGCTTGTATTTTCTCACGAAAAAGGAAAGTCGATTATATTTATTGTCGGTTCTCCACTTACAGCATCACAAACGGTCGAAAAAAAAGGTGTATTAGGCGTAAACGACATAGTCGATTTAATAAAAACAGAATTCTCAAGCAATCCAACCTCGACAAAACAACTGGATAACGCATTGAAGTTGGCTGGACAGAATAGTTATCAATCAGCATTTGAATTTTTGATACTTAGACGAGGAATTGATTATGCTAACGAAATTATTCAACGAGCAGTATTAAACTCGTACAAAGGCGCTCCGAACTCCGCCGATGTTCCGGCATTTCTGGAATCTGCCGAAAAAGATATAAATAACTGGAACTTAACCCCAGGCGTTGAAAGCTTGGGGAAATTGCTATCAATAGATTCTCGAAACATTTTTCATACAATTCTAACGACAAATTTTGATCCGTTGGTCCAAATTGCAATCGCAAAAGCGGGAGGATCTTCATATACGACCATGCTGCACCGTGAGGGTAACTTACTTCAAACAAGATCTGATGCTGTTCACGTCGTTCACCTGCATGGATCTTGGCGTGGTAGCGATACTCTTCATACTCCACGCCAGTTGACGCAAGTGCGCGCGCAATTGAGATCCTCTCTCGCGAGCATAGCAAAAAATTCGTTGCTAGTAACTATAGGGTATGGAGGTTGGGATGATATTATTACCTCGACATTGGCGGAACTTGTTCTAGATGATTCGTCCTTCCCGGAAATTGCATGGACCTTTTACAGCTCCTCGCTTGACGATATACCTATTCAGAATAAAGAAATTCTGGGAAAACTCGGCGCTGGAATCGATCGCGGCCGTGTTTCGTTATACGCAGGAATCGATTGTCACGAATTTTTCCCAAATCTGGTGAATTTACTTCATCCGCCAGTTGATTCTGTTCAAACTATTTCCGCCACCCCTACAACACGAGACCAACGGGAGCTTGCTTCAATTTTCGACAGTCCAGCACAGAGCTCGCCAGTTAATGCGGTACCGAAAACTGACGTCTGGTTTGGACGGGATGAGGAACTGAGCAAGCTAATCGCAACTTCTGCAAATGTAATTGCGATTACGGGGATTGGTGGGCAAGGAAAGTCCTCACTAGCAAGTCGATATTTCTCAATGAAGAAAATTTCAAATGAAAATAGTTTTTTCGATTGGAAAGATTGTAGGGAGCAAGGAAATACAATTAACTTGGCAATATGTAGCGCCATTGAAAAATCAAGTGGCGGCGCGATAAAAGTAAGCGATATTTCAAAACAACCAATTACGGAACTGATAAAAATACTACTATTAGACCTAAATGGAAAATCCGGAGTCATAGTCTTTGATAACGTCGATCACTACATCGATCTGGAAACAAATGAACCTCTTGGCGCCCTAAAAATTGTGATCGACAGCGTTCTATTAGAGAGTCCCAACATAGTATTCATATTTACAGCGCGCCCATTAGTTAAAATGGATAGTCCGAATTTTCTTGAGATTCGGTTATATGGACTAAAGCTAGAAAATGCAAAATCACTCTTTGAATATCGATATGGAAATGAGATAAACTCGGATTCTTTCAAGCGTCTCTATGAACGAACCGCTGGGCATCCATTGTGGCTTAGCATTATCGCAGCACAGTCTTGCGGAATAGGAAAAAGTATTGAGGAAATCCTCGACGGCTTCCACGATATCGGGGTTGAGTTACCCAAGCAAATGCTTCGTCAAATATGGGAGTTATTAAATTCCAACCAACAGCATGTACTTAGAACTCTTGCCGAATTAGAACGTCCGGAGTCGGAACGAAATATTGAGGAAATAACAGAGTTAAAATTCAACAGATTAAATAAAGCAATTCTTCGTCTTCAGTCAATGTGTTTAATAGAAAGAAAAATCACACAAGACAAGATAGAAGTGATAGATCTACACCCTCTAATAAAGCAATTCGTTCGAGAAGATTTTGAGAAAAAGGAACGAGAATCCTTTATTGACAAAGTAGTTTTTTATCTGGATAAAAGGATTTTCAAATTTAGAAAACAGCTTAACCTTCCGATACCTCATGTTGTATTAGAAATGTGGGTTCATAAAGTCGATTTGCAAATCAACGTTGGCGCGATGGAGAAAGCAATTGAGACTCTTAGCGAAATACTGGGGCAACTCGACAAGAACGGTTTAAATGAAGAGATATCTAGGTTGGCCAAAAGGATATTCCTTAACATTGACTGGCTAGAGGCTGTTACTAATTATAGGAATTTCGACATTCTATTCAATAAAAGCATACGCTCAGTAATAGAGGTTGAAAATTCAACTGAAGCAGATCTTTGGCTCTATAAATATGAACTTAGCATTGCTGGAAAAGGTGCTCAGTATATAAATCTGTGCGATCTGAGGGCATATGAATTCTGGTTCTTAAAAGATTTTGACAATGCCATTATTTGGGCAACAAAAGGGAAAATACTAAAAGAGAATTCAAATGTTGATACTATCTTTCAGTGTGACCACACATTAGCATTGGCCCAAAGAGATTCAGGAATGCTTGATGCTGCTTTCGAATACTTCAAATATGGATTAACCGATGAACAGATCTTTTCTTCAGAATCATTTAAGACCCGAGGCGGTGAGTTTTTCGGCAATCTAGGCAGATGTTTCCAACTCTGCGACAACTTTGAAAAAGCCTTAACAGCTTACCACAGAGCAGCAACAAAACTTGACGACGGAAATTCTTCAGCTATTGATCAGGGCTATGTTCGATATTGGATAGCTCAAGTAATGGGAGTGAAAGGTCGCAGAGAGGATGCTATCCTTTTCCATAAAGCTGCAATTGGCAAATGGGAGCGAGTCGCGCCAAGTCTTACTGCAGAACCTGCTGCGGAAATACTTGAGTTAATTGCTCAGTATCCCGACTTAACAATTCACAATAATTTCCCTTCATGGAAATGTGAAAATAGATTTTCAGCATGGATGAATGAACCCATTTAGACTTCAAGACACCTTCCTTGCGCAGTTCTATGCACTGAATTTTAGTCTCATTGAGTTTTAGACAATTAAATTCCGTGTTGGATGGAATAAGGCGTTCTACCGACTCAAAGAATGGTTTACTTAAGGAAAAAAATGACAAAAGAGAAGCGAAAAAATATTCAAAAAAAAGAAAGGCCTACAACCTTATCTATTAGGAATTTTGCGCATCTAAAAAAAATAGATCTCACTTTTGGTGACCTTACCGTGCTTGTTGGTCCGCAAGGAGCAGGAAAAAGCTTGGCGCTACAGTGGCTGAAAGTTGCACTTGACGGCAGACAGATTGTTGATGCTCTTAAGGCTGCGGGGCATCCCACAGATCGCTCAGAAGTACTAATTGACTTACTCTTCGGGACTGGAATGGCACCAGCTTGGCGTGAAAATGAGTCTGAAATTTTATTAGGTAAGAAAAAAATAAACCCAAAGAATATTTCCAGAGTAGGTAATGGCGCTGAAAAGTTGTTCTTCGTTCCCGCACACCGTTCAATGCTTATCAGCGATGGATGGGCGTCGCCGTTTCAAAAATTAACATCAGATACTCCCGCTGTTGCCCGAATTTTTAGCCAAAACCTGTTTGACCGTTTCAGTGGAAAAGATACTGGTACACTTTTCCCCGTAGAAAAAAGATTAAAACAACAAATTCGGGAAAAGATCGATCAAGCGGTTTTCCATGGCGGAAAAGTTGGAATTGAAGAGGATGCCCAACATGCACAGCGACTACGTCTCGTCCATGGTTCAATGCACCTCCCTTTTATGACCTGGACGGCTGGGCAACGTGAATTTACCCCCCTACTCCTTGGACTCTATCACCTACTACCATCTACACAGCAACG
The DNA here is from genome assembly GCF_029834475.1 of Rugamonas sp. DEMB1. Lineage (GTDB taxonomy): Bacteria > Pseudomonadota > Gammaproteobacteria > Burkholderiales > Burkholderiaceae_D > Rugamonas > Rugamonas rubra. The sequence goes on from NZ_CP122407.1 coordinate 3,845,230, forward strand.
CAAACGCGCAGAAACAGATTGGGTGGTACTGGAAGAACCTGAGATGGGATTACACCCGCAGGCTATTACAGCTGCAATGTTGCTTGTCCTCGATCTTCTATGGCGTGGGTATAAAGTTGTAATTTCTTCCCATTCACCTCATGTTCTAACAATGCTGTGGATGATGCGGCAATTGAAGAAATATAATGCACGTCCTGAATTAGTGTGTAATGCGTTTGATGTAACAGCATCCATAGCCATGAAAAATGTTGCAAAAGAAGCGATCACTAAGGATTATCGTGCTTACTTAATGGAATTTGATGGAAAAAGAAAAGTAAATTCGGTTGACATTTCTGAATTGGACCCATCCTCTGACGACGAACGGATTTCTGGCTGGGGAGGGTTGACAGAATTTTCGTCGCGTTTTGGAGATGCCGTACGAAATGCGGTCAATGAAAGTGAGGAATAGTTTATGGCAAAAAATTCAAATAAAAAAACACCAGTTCGGGCTGCGCTAAATGACGATTCTAGTCTCTTAGCTTCAGTAAAGAATGGACTTGGTGCGGTTGAAAATAGCCACAGAAACTATATCGAAGAAGGCATAAAAAATCTATTCTCCGATAGTTTGGAGCTGGACGAAGCAATGAGAATTGGAAATGAGAGAGATAATCGCTGGGATTACCTTCTTGGCCATAAAGATACGAATAAAATTAGGTTCTATGCCGTTTCCAGTGGAAATTGACATCGGGTATCATGCCGGGCAACGCCATTTTGTGAGTGCAAGTTCCTGATGAGTATCGCCGTCGAAGCCCTGTTCACCACCGCGCTGGGTCTGCAAGCGCCGTGGGTTGTTGCCAAAGTTGACCTGGATACGGCCAAGCGCCGGATCGATTTCGAGGTGTCGTGCGAGGCGGGGAAGCTGCCGTGTCCGGCCTGCGGCGTGAGCGGGCAAGGCATCCACGACCGGGTCAAACGCAGCTGGCGGCATCTGGATTTCTTCCAATTCGAAGCCTGGCTGCACGCCGAGGTGCCGCGCGTCGATTGCAGCGCCTGCGGCAAGACGACGCAGGCCGAGGTGCCGTGGGCGCGGCCGGGCAGTGGCTTCACCCTGCTGTTCGAGGCTCTGGCCCTGTCGCTGTGCCAGACTCTGCCGGTGGCCCAGGCCGCGGCCCAGTTGCGGGTGCGCTCGAAACGGCTGTGGCGGCGCATCGCGCACTACGTGGGCATCGCGCGGCGCCGCGACGAGATGACGGGAGTGCGCGTTGTCGGCATCGACGAGACCAGCCTCAAGAAGGGGCACAACTACGTCACCGTGGTGCACGACCTCGAGGCCCGACGGCTGCTGTTCATGACGCCGGGCCGGGACCACGAAACGGTGGCCGCCTTCAAGCGGGAGTTGGTGGCGCACGGCGGCGCAGCCGACGAGATCAAGCATGTCTGCATGGACATGAGCGCGGCCTATGCCAAGGGCGTGGCCGCCAGCCTGCCGAACGCCCAGATCAGCTACGACCGCTTCCACGTGATCGCCCTGGCCAACAACGCCATGGACGAGGTGCGGCGCGAAGAAATGCGCACCCAGCCCAAGGCCGTGCGCGCCGCGCTGGGCGAAGACCGCAAGGCGGTCAAGGCAATGCTGTGGGGCATGCGCAAAAATCCCGTCGGCTGGACCTACCAGCAGATCAATTCGATGCATTGGCTACAACGCTCCAATTTGAAAAGCGCTCGCGCCTGGCGCTTGAAGCAGGCCCTGCGCGAGGTCTATCGCGGCGCCGTGGCCGCCAACTGCGCCGCCAAGGCGGAGCAGGACTTGTTGGGCTGGATCTCCTGGGCGCGCCGCTGCCGCCTGGAACCGTTCAAACGTCTGGCCAACACCCTCAAGGAGCGCCTGCCCGGCGTGGTGCGCGGCATGCTCGACGGCCGCAGCAACGCCTATGTCGAGGCGATGAACGGCTTGCTCCAGCAGACCAAGCGGGCCGCGCGCGGCTTCCGCACCGTCACCAACTTCATCGCCATTGCCTATTTACGCATGGCCAAACTCAAACACCTGCCGGCCAATCCGCTGCGCGCTGCCGTACCGCGCGAGTTTGGCGTTACGCGGCATGCCGCCTGAAGTCAATTTCCACTGGAAACGGCATAGAGCCTAAAATTATCGCGGTAGAACCGCACTCTGCCAAACAGGATGAGATTACGACGGTCATAAATAAACGAAAATCTGCAAAAGAACAACTAAAAAATCATCTGCGCGATGGGAAAATAATCGCTAAATGGCTATGGGTTGCCTCTGGAAAAGTTCATTTTGCAAATACAGAGAAGGCGAATTTGCGGTTGGCAGAAAATGGAATTACATTCGTCGGAACACAAGTCAAAGCGAAACACTTACGCTAATTTTAGAATTTAACCATATACCGCTCGTCGAGTATATTCTGCCCAATAGAAGCGCCGGGCAATTTAGCCACATCTGCTTATAAACAACTCCGGAAAAATGAAAATGACACCATAAGATCCTTTTGCACTATATGCGTTGCAGCTGCTCATGTGAGTTTTGTTCAATTTTGCGTTTACTTTCACTTAGCTGAGTTGCGTTCGGTTTGGCCATGTGTAAATGGGCGATTGCGATAAAGTTGGAGACGGTGCGGAAGCCGCGCGCGGCACGTTTGGTCTGCTAGAGCAAACCATTCAAGGCCTCGCCATTGGCGTTGCTACGGCTGTCGAGCATATCGCGCACTACGCCAGGTAAGCGCTCCGGGAGGGAGTTTATCAAGAGTTAGAACGGTTCTAGACGGCAGCGACGCGCCCAAGATATTCAACCCAACAAGTCCTGCTCCGCCTTGGTCGCGCAGTTGACGGTCAAAGTGCTTCGCGCAAGGCCTGCTCCAAGCGCCAAGCCCGGTCAATTTTCACCGGAAAAACGCATAGAACCTCAACAAACAGCCCCCCTCTCAGAGTCGACCGCTCAGCATCGTTTACCGATTAAGCTCCTAGCGTCCGAGTACCCCGTTGGATACAATGAAAATCAGCAAGCGCTCAACGATAGAAACAAGATGTTGGAGCTCATCATGGCACTGAAAACGAGCAAATGGGATAGCGCCGAACACCTTCAGACCAAGGAGGACATCGCCCTTTATCTTGAGGCCTGCCTTGAGGAGGCCGGCGACGACGCGGATTTCATTACAAAGGCACTCGGCAATGTGGCGCGCGCCCAGGGGATGGGGCAACTGGCAACGGATACCGGACTGGGCAGGGAAAGCCTCTACAAGTCGCTGTCCGGCGACGGCAATCCCAGCTTTGCGACGATCGTGAAGGTCTTGCACGCGCTTGGCATGCGGCTTCACATCGAAGCGATCCCCGAGGTGGCATAAGAAAAATCGCCCGCGCGAGGCGGGCGACTGACGGGCATAGGCGTACAACAGCGAGTAGCGCGGCCTACTGGAAGGCCACCTCGGTGAAGCTGCGCAGTTTGCGGCTGTGCAGCTTGTCGACGCCCAGCGCGCGCAGCATCTCCACGGCGCGGACGCCGATGCGCAGGTGCTGGTCGACCCGGTCGCGGTAGAACTGGTTGGCCATGCCGGGCAGCTTGATCTCGCCGTGCATCGGCTTGTCGCTGACGCACAGCAGCGTGCCGTACGGGACGCGGAAGCGGAAGCCGTTGGCGGCGATGGTGGCGCTCTCCATGTCGAGCGCGATGGCGCGGCTCTGGCTGAAGCGGCGCTCCGGCGTGCGCTGCGGCAGCAGCTCCCAGTTGCGGTTGTCGGTGCTGGCCACGGTGCCGGTGCGCATCACGCGCTTGAGCTCGTGGCCGGTCAGCTGGGTCACCTCGGCGACGGCCGCCTCGATCGCCACCTGCACCTCGGCCAGCGGCGGGATCGGCACCCACAGCGGCAGGTCCGTCCGTCGAGCACGTGGTCCTCGCGCACGTAGCCGTGCGCCAGCACGTAGTCGCCCAGCTGCTGGGTGTTGCGCAGGCCGGCGCAGTGGCCCAGCATCAGCCAGGCGTGCGGCCGCAGCACGGCGATGTGGTCGGTGATGGTCTTGGCGTTGGCCGGGCCGACGCCGATGTTGACCATGGTGATGCCGCTGCCGTCGGCGCGCACCAGGTGGTAGCCGGGCATCTGCGGCAGGCGCGGCAAGGCGGCGCCGTGCGCGTCGCCCGGCTCGACGGCCTGGCCGACGCGGCGCGTGACCAGGTTGCCCGGCTCGATGAAGGCGACGTATTTGTCGTCGTCCGAGGCGGACGGCGAGGCCATGATCTCGTGGCCGAGGCGGACGAACTCGTCGATGTAGAACTGGTAGTTGGTGAACAGCACGAACTTCTGGAAGTGCGCCGGCGCCGTGCCGGTGTAGTGGCGCAGCCGCTGCAGTGAGTAGTCGACGCGCGGCGCGGTGAACAGCGACAGCGGATGCGCCTCGCCCGGCCCCGGCTCGTGGGTGCCGTTGGCGATGCCGTCGTCCATCGTCGCCAGGTTGGGCAGGTCGAACACGTCGCGCATCAGCACGCGGCGTTCGGCGCTCATATTGCCCTCGATGTGGTCGTGCTCGGCGAAGGAGAAGTGGATCGGGATCGGCTGCGCGCTGGTGCCCACCTCCAGCTGCACCTGCTGCCTGCCGCCGTGGTTCTTCAACAGCAGGCGGAACTGCTGCTCGTAGTAGCCGGCGAACAGCTCGGGGCGGGTCAGCGTGGTCTCGTAGGTGCCGGGGCCGGCGACGAAGCCGAAGGCCAGCCGCGAGTCGGCGCGCACCACGGTGTCGGTGTGGACGCGGACGAAGGGGTAGCAGGCGCGCACGTGCTCGGTGAACTCCTCGCCGGCGATGAAGCGGCGCATGCACTCGCGCAGATAGGCGATGTTGCTGTCGTAAATAGTGCGCACCTGTTCGAACGCGGCGGCAGGATCGTCAAACAGCATGGGGGCGATGAACGGACGGGTCTGCAAGGTGCAACTCCTTCAAGGTGAGAGCGAAACGGATGCTTGAGCCTATTGTAAGGGCTGGCGGCGGAGTTTGCTTGTCACCTTAAAGTCGGTCGGTAGAGCTTGTAGAGCGTCGGCCGCGTACACTTAGGGTCAGACCCTAGGGTCTGACCCTGGCGGCCACTACGCCTCGCGCACGTTGCGGCCGGGCGCCTCGTCGAGCACCTTGCCGGCGCCCATGGGCGGCGGCGCGATCAGCTCGGCCTGCGAGCGCTCGGCCAGCCACTGGTGCCAGTGCGGCCACCACGAGCCGGGCTGCTCGGTCGCCCCCTGGATCCACTCGTCGGCGCCGATGAAGGCGGCGCCCAGCGGCCGGTGCGGCTGCACCTTGTAGCTGCGCCGGGCGTGGCCCGGCTCGGAGACGATGCCGGCGTTGTGGCCGCCCGAGGCCAGCACGAAGTCGATCTCGGTGTCGGCCAGCAGGTGGATCTTGTACACCGAGTGCCACGGCGAGACGTGGTCGCGCTCGGTGCCGACGACGAACATCGGCGCCTTGATGTCGGTCACGGCGACCGCCTTGCCGTCGACGCAGTAGCGGCCCTCGGCCAGGTCGTTGTGCAGGAACAGGTGCTTCAGGTACTCGCTGTGCATGCGGTAGGGCATGCGCGTGGTGTCGGCGTTCCAGGCCATCAGGTCGTTCGGCACGTTGCGCTGGCCGAGCAGGTATTCGCGCATGATGCGCGACCACACCAGGTCGCGCGAGTTGAGCAGCTGGAAGGAGCCGGCCATCTGCGTGCCGTCCAGGTAGCCGTTCTTCCACATCACGGCGTCGAGGAAGGCCAGCTCGCTGTCGTCGATGAACAGGCCCAGCTCGCCGGGGTCGGTGAAGTCGGTCTGCGCCGCCAGCAGCGTGACCGAGGCCAGCTTGGCCGGCTCGCCGTGGCGGCCCGAGCCGATCGCCGCAGCGCCGATGGCCAGCAGGGTGCCGCCCAGGCAGTAGCCGGCGGCGTGCACCGGCACGCCGCCACAGATGCGGTCGACCTCCTGCAGCGGATACATGACGCCGCAGCGCAGGTAGTCGTCCATGCCCAGGTCGCGGTCGGCGCTGCCGGGGTTGCGCCAGGAGACCATGAACACCGTGTGGCCCTGCTCGACCAGGTAGCGCACCAGCGAGTTGTGCGGCGACAGGTCGAGGATGTAGTACTTCATGATCCACGACGGCACGATCAGCACCGGCTCGAGGTAGACGCCCGGCGTCTGCGGCGAATACTGGATCAGCTCGACCAGCTCGTTGCGGTAGACCACCTTGCCGGGCGTGATGGCGACGTCGCGGCCGACCAGGTAGGCCGGGTTGTCGTCCTTCAGCGCCTTTTTGCCGGAGATGTCCTGCATATAGTTGGTCCAGCCGGCCAGCACGCTCTGCCCCTTGCTGGCGATGGCCTTCTGCAGCACCTCGGGATTGGTCCAGAAGTAGTTGGACGGCGAGTAGATGTCGAGCAGCTGGCGCGCGGTGAAGTTGACCACGTCGCTGTGGTGCGGCTCGACGCCGCGCACGCCGCTGGTGGCATGCTGCCAGAACTGCTGGGCGTTGACGAAGGAGCGCGACATGGCGCTGAACGGCCAGTTGCTCCAGTCTTGTCCCTTTGAAGCGGGTGTCGGCGTGGGCCTCGGCCTCGGCCTTGGCGTCGCCGTTGGGCACCCAGTTGAGCGCCTGGCGCTTGGCCAGCTCGACCAGTTCGAGCTGCTTGCCGGGCGAGACGGCCAGGTGCATCAACCAGTCCTGGAAGGCCAGCGACATGGCGATCGGCGAGACGCCGCCGGTCATCTTGGCGATCGCGCTCTGCAACATCAAGTCGAGCTGGTTGGCAGGCCCGACCTCGTCGGCCAGGTAGCACAGGGGTTTGGCGAGCGGCGCCAGCGCGACGGCGGCGACGACGCTCTCGGCGCCGGGGTTGGTAGTGGTGGTGGCGGAAGGTGCGCGCAACGGACTCATATCGTTCATTTTCGGCTTCACTCCAGTGGATTTGATTTTCATTATGACAATTGGCGAACCCGGCTGTATTTGATCTAGATCAAATACACTCCGATGACCCCTCCTTTACACTGCGCTGCATCAATACCCACCAATACGGTATCCATGAAAAACAAGAATATACAGCCTCGCAAGGGCTGCCAGGTCGGTTTGGCCTGCTTAATACTCGCATTGTGCGGCCGCAGCATGGCGGCCGAAACGATGGAGCAGGCCTGGGCCAACGCGCTGCAGGTCGACCACGGCCTGGCCGCCGCCGGCCAGCGCGAGGAGGCGGCCCGCCACGGCCTGGCCGCCGCCGAGGCGCGCCGCCTGCCGACGGTCAACCTGAACGCCGGCTACACCCGCCTGCAGTCGGAGCCGGCCGCCGCCATCAACATCCCGGCGCTGCACCTGAACGGCCTACCCTTCGCCCAAGACGAATCCTACTCGGCCGGCGTAAGTTTCAGCGCACCGTTGTTTACCGCCGGACGCATCGGCAACGGCATCGCCGCCGCCGGCGCGATGACCGACGCCGCCCGCGCCGCCAGCCAGATGGGCCGCAACGAACTCAAGCTGGCCGTCGCCGAGGCCTACGTCGGCGTGCTGCGCGCCCAGCGCCTGAACGCCGTGGCCGTCAGCCACGTCAAGTCGATCGAGCGCCACGCCGACGACGTCGGCCAGCTGTTCAAGCAGGGCTACGCCGCCCGCCACGACCTGCTGGCCGCCCAGGTGGCGCTGGCCGACGCGCGCCAACAGGCGCTGCAGGGCGCCAACGGCGTGGCGCTGGCCGGCGCCGCCTACAACCGCCTGCTCGGCCGCGCCCAGGACCAGAGCGTGGACTTGGCCGAGCTGAACGACGCCAACCCCGGCGGCCCCGACCTGGCCGCCCTGATCGCCGCCGGCCGCGGCCAGCGCAGCGAGCTGGGCCAGTTGAACGCGCAGGAAACCGCGCTGCGCCGCCAGTCGGCCAGCGTGGCCGCGCAGCGCGCGCCGCAGGTGGGCGTGTCCGGCGGCTGGGGCAAGCTGCAGAACCGCTATCTGGTCGAGGACAAGGGCTGGTGGATAGGCGTGGCGCTGAAGTGGGAGCTGTTCGACGGCGGCCTGGTCAAGCGCGAGGCGGCCCAGCTGGGCGCCAACGCCCAGGCCGTGGCCGAGCTGCGCGCCGAGGCCGCCGACAAGATCGAGCTGCAGGTGCGCCAGTCCTGGCTGCGCCTGCAGGAGGCCGCCGCCCGCATCGAGGTGGCGCGCGCCGCGCTGGCCCAGGCCGACGAAACGCTGGACCTGTCGCGCGAGCGCTACCGCGCCGGCCTGGCGCCCAACAGCGAGGTGCTCGACGCCGAAACGCGCCGCATGGGCGCCTACGCCAACCGCGACAACGCCTTCTACGACCGCGCCCTGGCCCAGCTGCGCCTGCAGTACGCCAGCGGCCGCCTGTAATCCATCCCCCCTATTCCCTTCGAAAGCTGATCCATGTCCGATAAGCGCAAATACCTTGGCCCGGCCGTCATCGCCGTGGTGCTGCTGGCCATCGCCGGCGGCGTCGTCTACTACATGGCGCACGCGCGCCGCCTGCCCGACGGCCTGATCGCCGCCACCGGCCGCATCGAGGCCGACCGCATCGTCGCCGCCAGCAAATTTCCCGGCAAGATCGCCGCCATCATGGTGCGCGAGGGCGACAACGTGGCCGCCGGCGCCAGCATCGCCCAGCTCGACGACGCGCAGATCGCCAGCCGCCTGGAGCAGGCGCGCCAGACCCTCCAACGCGCTCGACGCGCAGCTCAAGGCCGGCGAGAGCGGCCTGGGCCATCGCGCGGCGCGAGGTGCCGCTGAACCAGAACTCGGCCGACGCCGGCGTCAGCCAGGCGCAGGCGGTGCTGAGCAAGGCCAGCTCCGTCGAGGCGCAGGCCGCGCTGGACGCGCGCCGCCACCGCGAGCTGTTCGAACACGGCAGCATCGAGAAGCACCGCGCCGAACAGGCCGAACTGGCCTGGCACGTGGCGCAGAACGACGTTGCCGCCGCGCGCGAGACGCTGGTGCGGGCGCGCCAGGGCAGCAGCGGCGCCGCCCTCGGCGGCGACAAGATCGTCGCCAAGGAGCAGGAGCTGGCCGCCCTGCGCGCCCAGCGCGAGCGCGCCGCCGCCGCCGTCGCCGAGGCGGCCTCGGTCAGCGCCGACCAGTTGATCAAGGCGCCGGCCGCCGGCGTGGTGGTGTCGCGCCTGCGCGAGCCGGGCGAGGTGATCCAGGCCGGCAGCGCCGTGGCCGAACTGGCCAACCTGGACGCGCTGCACCTGAAGGTCTACGTGCCGGAGGCGCTGATCGGCAAGGTCAAGCTGGGCCTGCCGGTGCGCCTGTACATCGACTCGCAGCCCGACCAGGCCTACGACGCCAAGGTCAGCTACATCGCCTCGCGCGCCGAGTTCACGCCGAAGGAGGTGCAGACCGCCGACGAGCGCGTCAAGCTGGTCTACGCCGTCAAGCTGGCGATCCAGGCCAATCCGCAGCACCGCCTGACCCCGGGCCTGCCGGCCGACGCGGTGATCCGCTGGGATCAAAACGTCGCCTGGCAGAAGCCGACGTGGTAAGCGGCGCCGCCACGAGCGGCCTGCTGGTGCGGGCGCGCGGCCTGGGCAAGCGCTACGGCGCCGTCACGGCCGTCGACGCGGTCGACCTGGAGGTGCGCGCCGGCGAGATCTACGGCCTGATCGGCCCGGACGGCGCCGGCAAGAGCAGCCTGCTCAAGTCGGTGGCCGGCATCCTCAGCTTCGACAGCGGCACGCTCGACGTGTTCGGCGTGCGGCTCGACTCCGAGCGCGCCTGCGAACGCATCAAGGACCGCATCGGCCTGATGCCGCAGGGCCTGGGACAGAACCTGTACGGCGACTTGTCGGTCGAGGAGAACATCGACTACTTCGGCGGCCTGCGCCTGCTCGGCGCCGACGAACTCAGTCAGCGCAAGGAGTCGCTGCTGCGCAGCACCCGGCTGGAGGCCTTCCGCGACCGGCCGATGAAGAACCTGTCGGGCGGCATGAAGCAGAAGCTGGGCCTGGTCTGCACCCTGATCCACCAGCCCAAGCTGGTCATCCTCGACGAACCGACCACCGGCGTCGACCCGGTCTCGCGGCGCGAGTTCTGGGCCATCCTCGACCGCCTGCTGGCCGAGAACGGCACCACCGCGCTGGTCTCCACCGCCTACATGGACGAGGCCAGCCGCTTCCACCGCGTCTCCATGATGCACGAGGGCCGCGTGCTGGCCAGCGGCACGCCCGACCAGATGCGCGCGCTCAGCGCCGGCTGCATCGTGCGCAGCGCCGTCGACCAGCAGCAGGCCATGGCGCTGGAGCGCCTGCAGCGCGAGTTCCCGCAGACCGAGGCGCTGGGCCGCGAGCTGCGCGTCTTCGTCGACGGCGAGGACGCCGGCGAGGCCGTGGCCCGCGTCGACCAGACGCTGGGCGACCTGCCGCACGAGGCCTGCGAAATGCTCGAGCCGGAGTTGGAGGACGTGTTCATCGCCCTGCTGCGCCAACAGCGGGCCAAGGACGGCCAAGACAAGGGCGCCAGCGGCGCGGCCGGCGGAGCCAAGCCGGCGGCCGCAGGCCTTGCCACCACACCGCCCGCGCAGGCCGCGTCGGCTGCGGCGGCTGTGCCGACCGCTGCGGCGGCATCGACCACAGCAGCGACAGCGGCAGCGGCAGCGGCATCATCCGCCGCGCCAGCCGGCGCCGGCGCCGACGGCACCGCCACGCTGGCCATCGAGGCCGAATCGCTGACCCGCACCTTCGGCGCCTTCAAGGCGGCCGACGCGGTCAGCTTCCGCGTGCCGCAGGGCGAAATCTTCGGCCTGCTCGGCGCCAACGGCGCCGGCAAGAGCACCGTCATCAAAATGTTGACCGGCATCCTGCGCCCCAGCGACGGGCGCGGCCGCGTCGCCGGCGCCGACATGAGCAGCGCCGGCCGGCAGATCCGCGAACGCATCGGCTACATGTCGCAGGCCTTCTCGCTCTACCTCGACCTGACGGTGATGGAGAACATCCGCCTGTACGCCGGCATCTACGCCGTGCCCTACGCGAAAATGGCCGAGCGCATCGAGTGGGTGCTGCAAATGGCCAGCCTGCACCCCTTCGCCAACGCGCTGGCGGCCAGCCTGCCGATGGGCCTGCGCCAGCGCCTGGCGCTCGGCTGCGCCCTGCTGCACCGGCCGCAGGTGCTGTTCCTCGACGAGCCCACCTCCGGCGTCGACCCGGTCGGCCGCCGCGCCTTCTGGGACATCCTGTACCGCCTGTCGCGCGAGGACAAGGTGACCATCCTGGTGACCACCCACTACATGTCCGAGGCCGAGCACTGCGACCACATCGCCCTGATGTACGCCGGCCGCGTGGTGGCCGACGCCTCGCCGGAACAACTCAAGGCCGACGTCGAGAAGGACGGCGGCAAGCTGTACGAGCTGGCCACCGCCACGCCGCAGCCGGTGATCGACATGCTGCGCCAGGAGCGGCTGGGCCAGGCCGCGCTGTTCGGCGCCCGCGTCCACCTGCTGTTGCCCGATCCGCAGAACGAGCTGCCGCGCCTGCAAACGCTGCTGGCCGCCCACGGCCTGCGGGTCGACGCCGTCACGCCGCGCCGCCTGTCGATGGAGGACGTGTTCGTCCACCTGGTCACCAAGCTCGAAGAGCAGGACCACAACAACAAGGCCAAGGCGGCACCGGCGCCGGCCGTGGCCAAACAGGGAGCACCGGCATGAACCTGCGCCGCATCACCGTAGTCGCCTACAAGGAATGGCGCGAGATCGTGCGCGACCGGCTGTTCTTCGCCCTCGCCTTCGTCGTCCCCTCGCTGTTGATGCTGTTGTTCGGCTACGGCCTGTCGCTCGACGTCGAGCACATCCCGCTGGCCATCATCGACCACGACCAGAGCGCCCAGTCGCGCGAATACGCCCACCGTTTCACCGACTCGCGCTACTTCCAGTTCTACGGCTACGCCACGCAGGAGGAGCCGCTGCGCAAACTGGTGGTCAACAACACCCTGCGCGCGGTGGTCATCATTCCGCCGCAGTTCGGCCAGCGCCTGGCCAGCGGCCACCCGGCCGAGGTGCAGACCTGGATCGACGGCACCTTCCCCTTCCGCGCCCTGACCACCAAGGGCTACGTCACCGCCATCAACGCCGCCATGACGCTGGACCAGCTGTCCAACTGGCTGGGTGCCGCGCGCGGCGTGCCGCCGGCCGAGGTGCGCAACATGCTGCAACCGGTGCGGCTGGAGACGCGCTACCTGTACAACCAGGAGGTCAAGAGCATCTGGTCGATCGCGCCGAAACTGATCATGGTGATCCTGATGCTGTCGCCGCCCTTCCTCACCGCCCTCGGCGTGGTGCGCGAAAAGGAGTCCGGCGCCATCTACAACGTCTACGCCTCCACGCTGTCGCGCGGCGAGTACCTGGTCGGCAAGCTGACGCCCTACGTCGGCATCTCCATCATCAACGGCGTGCTGCTGACCTTGATGGCGCTGTTCCTGTTCGACGCGCCGTTCAAGGGCGACCCGCTGCTGTTCGCCGTCTCCACCGTGCTGTACGTGGTCTGCACCACCGGCATCGGGCTGCTGGTGTCGGTGCTGGTCAACACCCAGGTGGCGGCGATGGTCGGCACCGCCATCGTCACCGTGGTGCCGGCGGTGCTCTACTCCGGCATGATCATCCCGATCCCGTCGCTGTCGGCCATCGCCGCCGTGATCGCCCATCTGCTGCCCGGCATGTACTACGCCGAGATCGCCATGGGCTGCTTCCTCAAGGGCGCCGGCTTCGCCGCGCTGTGGCCGAACCTGCTGATCCTGGCGCTGTACGCCGCCGGCCTGTTCACCGCCGGCTTCCTCGGCTTCCACAAGCGCCCCGCCAACTGAAAGACACTATGCAACTCTGGCCCGATACAACCTGGTGGCGCCGCCTGCGCGTGATGACGTGGAAGGAGCTGGTGCAGCTGATGCGCGACCCGCTGCTGCTGCTGTTCGTCGTCTACGCCTTCTCGGCCGACATCTACAACGCCGCCTCCGGCGTCACCCTTCAGCTCAACAACGCCGCCCTGGCCCTGCTCGACATGGACCACAGCCGCGCCTCGCGCGAGCTGGCCGGCCGCTTCCTGCCGCCCGAGTTCCGCCAGATCGGCGGCGCCGGCCACGCCAGCACCGGCATGGCCCTGCTCGACGAGGGCAAGGCCATGGCCGTGCTCGACGTGCCGCCCGGCTTCGGCGACGCCCTCGAACGCGGCGAGCAGGCCTCGGTGCAGCTGCAAATCGACGCCTCCAACTCGGTGCAGGGCTTCCTCACCTCGGTCGACGCGACCCAGATCGTCGCCCGCTTCGGCCTGGAGACGGCCAGCGCCCGCCTCGGCCTGGGCGGCGGCGCCATCGACGGCCCGATCATCGACAACCGCACCCGCGTCTGGTTCAACCCCAACCAGAACGACGCCTGGTTCATGGGCATTTCCGAGCTGCTCAACGTGGTCACGCTGTTCTCCATGCTGCTGCCGGCCGCCGCCATGGTGCGCGAGAAGGAGCGCGGCACCATCGAGCAGCTGCTGGTGTCGCCGCTCGGCCCCTTGCAGATCATGCTGCCGAAGATACTGGCGATGGTCGCGGTGATCCTGTGCGGCACCGCGCTCGGCCTGTTCGGCCTGTTGATCCCGGTCTTCGGCGTGCCGGTGCAGGGCAGCCTGTTGTTGTTCTTCGTCGTCACCACCGGCTACATCTGCACCCTGGCCGGCATCGGCATCCTGATCGCCACGGTGACGCGCAACATGGCGCAGGCCGGCATGATGGTGATCCTGATCCTGGCGCCGATGATGTTCCTGTCCGGCGCCTGGACGCCGCCCGAGGCCATGCCGACGGTGATGCGCGCGCTGATGTATATCTCGCCGTTGTACTATTTTATCAACGCCAGCTATGGCATCCTGCTCAAGGGCGCCGGCGTGGCGGCCCTGTGGCCGATGATGGCCGGCATACTGGCATTGGGACTGGCGGTCGGCACCGCCTGCACCCTGCGCTTCACCAAGCAGTTTGGCTGATTTTGGCTGAGTTTGTCTGACCCATCCCTTACGCACACAACCTGAGGACGACACCATGACCATCTCCTTCCCCTTCTCGCTGGCCGGCAAGCGCGGCCTGATCCTTGGCGTGGCCAATGAACACAGCATCGCCGCCGGCTGCGCCCGCGCCGCCCACGGCCTCGGCGCGCAGCTGGTGCTGTCCTGCGTCAGCGACAAGGCGATGCAGTACGCCGCGCCGGTGGCGCTGGCCCTGCAGGCGCCGCTGCTGCCCTGCGACGTCGAGCAGGAGTTCGAGCTCGAACAACTGGTGCGCGAGGCGGCGGCCCAGCTGGGCGGCCTCGACTTCGTGGTCCACTCGATCGCCTGGGCGCCGGCCGAGTGACCTGCACGGCCGCGTCACCGACAGCTCCAGCTCCGGCTTCCTGCGCGCCATGAACGTCTCCTGCCACTCCTTCGCCCGCCTGGCGCGGCTGTGCGAGCCGCACATGGCCGACGGCGGCAGCCTGATCACCATGAGCTACCTGGGCGCCGCCGAGGCGGTGGCGAACTACGGCGTGATGGGGCCGGTCAAGTCGGCGCTCGAATCGCTGGTGCGCTACATGGCCGTCGAGCTGGGGCCGAAGGGCATCCGCGTGCACGCCATGTCGCCCGGCCCGATCCCCACCCGGGCCGCCTCCGGCCTGGCCGAATTCGACAGCCTGATGCGCCGCGCCGAGGAGAAGGCGCCGCTGCGCCGCCTGGTCACGCTCGACGAAATCGGCAACCTGGCGGCCTTCCTGGCCGGCGACGGCGCCGCCGGCATGACCGGCCAGACCATCTACATCGACGCCGGCTACCACATCGTTAATTAACCCAAACCAGCACCGCGAACGCAAGGAACGGACACTTCATGAACGACCACACCGACGACGACCTGCCCGAGATCATCGAGAACATCACCTTCGATGAGCTGCAGGTAGGCCAAAGCGCGCGCCAAACGCGCACGCTGACCGAGGACGACATTTCCGCCTTCGCCGCCCTGTCGGGCGACGTCAACCCGGCCCACCTGGACGCCGACTACGCCGACAAGACCCTGTTCCACGGCGTGATCGCGCACGGCATGTGGGGCGCCGGCCTGATCTCCAAGGTGCTCGGCACCACCCTGCCCGGCCCCGGCACCATCTACCTGGAGCAGACGCTGCGCTTTCTCAAGCCGGTGCGCATCGGCGACACGCTGCGCGTCACCGCCACCGTGTTGAGCAAGGAGGAGGTCAAGAAGCACGTCACCCTGGAATGCGAGATCAAGAACCAGAACGGCGCCCTGGTGCTGGCCGGCGTGGCCACGGTGATCGCGCCGACCGAGAAGGTGCGCCGGCCGCGCACCCAGCTGCCGCTGCTGCGCCTGGTCGACCCCAAGGCCCGCTTCGCCGTGCTGCTGGCCTCGGTCGCCGCGCTCGAGCCGGTGCGCTGCGCCGTGATCCACCCCTGCGACACCGAGTCGCTCAAGGGCGCGTTGGAGGCCGGCCGCCACAACATGATCGTGCCGGTGCTGATCGCGCCGCTGGCCAAGCTGCAGTCCACCGCCGCCGAGGCCGGGCTGTCGCTGGAGGGCATTGAGATCATCGACGTGGCGCACAGCCACGCCGCCGCCGCCCGGGGCGCCGCCATGGCCGCCGCCGGCGAGGTGGAGATCCTGATGAAGGGCAGCCTGCACACCGACGAGATGATGACCGCCGTGATCTCCCAGCCGCAGCTGCGCACCAAGCGCCGCCTGTCGCACGTGTTCCGCCTCGAGGTGCCGATGTACGACAAGGTGCTGCTGATCTCCGACGCCGCGCTCAACATCCAGCCGACGTTGCTGGAAAAGGCCGACATCGTGCAGAACGCCATCGACCTGGCGCACGCGCTGGGCAACCCGCTGCCGAAGGTGGCCATCCTCTCGGCGGTGGAGACGGTGACGCCGAAGATCGCCTCGACCATCGACGCCGCCGCCCTGTGCAAGATGGCCGAGCGCGGCCAGATCCGTGGCGGCCTGCTGGACGGCCCGCTGGCCTTCGACAACGCCATTTCGCCGGCCGCCGCGCGCATCAAGGGCATCGTCTCGCCGGTCGCCGGCCACGCCGAGATCCTCATCGTGCCCGACCTCGAGGCCGGCAACATGCTGGCCAAGCAGCTCGAATACCTGGCCGGCGCCGCCACCTGCGGCGTGGTGCTGGGCGCCACCGTGCCGATCGCCCTGACCAGCCGCGCCGACGACGCCGACGCCCGCGTCGCCTCGGCCGCGCTGGCGCTGCTGCTGGCGCACCGCTACCGCAAGGAGCGCCCGTGAGCGCGGGAGCGCCCATGGGCGCGCGCCAACAGGCCATCATCGCCGTCAACGCCGGCTCCTCCTCGCTGAAGTTCGCGCTCTACCCCTACCTGGCCGACGGCTCGACCGGCGCCGCCACGCTGAGCGGCGGCATCGACGGCCTGGAGCCGGACGGCCAGCCGGCGCTGGCGCTGCGCACCGCCAGCGCCAGCATCAAACAGGCGCTGCCGACCACGCCGGGCGACAGTTTTGAACAGGCGCTGACGGCGCTGCGCGGCATCCTGCGCCAGCACGCCGGCGACGTCGAGGTGCTCGCCATCGCCCACCGCATCGTCCACGGCGGCGAACGTTTCGCCCAGTCCGTGCTGCTCGACGCCGCCACCCTGGCCGAGCTGCGCGCGCTGGCGCCGCTGGCGCCGCTGCACCAGCCGCACAACCTGGACGGCGTCGAAGCCTTCCAGCGCGCCTATCCCGGCCTGCCGCAGGTGGGCTGCTTCGACACCTCCTTCCACGCCAGCATGGGGCCGCTGGAGCAGAACTTCGCCCTGCCGCAGGCGCTGCGCCGCGAGGGCATCCGCCGCTACGGCTTCCACGGCCTGTCCTACCGCTACGTGGCGGCGCGCCTGGCCGAGCACAGCGCACGGGCCAAGGACCGCGTGCTGATGGCCCACCTGGGCAACGGCGCCAGCGTCTGCGCCATGCGCGCCGGCGCCAGCAGCGCCACCAGCATGGGCTTTTCCGCCCTCGACGGCCTGATGATGGGCACCCGCAGCGGCGCGCTCGATCCCGGCGTGCTGCTGCACCTGCTGCGCCAGGGCTGGGACTGCGCCCGCATCGAGGCCATGCTGTACAAGCAGTCCGGCCTGCTCGGCGTGTCCGGCGTCTCGGCCGACATGCGCACGCTGCGCGCCAGCGAGCAGCCCGAGGCCGCCTTCGCCATCGAGCTGTTCGTCCACCGCCTGGTGCGCGAATGCGGCGCGCTGACCGCCACCTTGGGCGGCGTCGACCTACTGGCCTTCACCGGCGGCATCGGCGAACACGACGCCGCGCTGCGCCAGGCCGCCTGCGAGCAGCTGGCCTTCCTCGGCCTGCGCGTCGACCCGGCGCGCAACCGCGAGGCCGACGGCAACAGCATCATGGCCATCCACGCCGCCTCCAGCAGCGTCGAGATCTGGGTGGTGCCGACCGACGAGGGCCGCGTCGCCGCCGGCGACGCGGCGGCCCTGCTGGGCACAATGACGCGCTAGTGTCCGGAGGCTAGAGCTCCGCAGCCAGCGCCCAAGTGATAGTCTCGCAGGACAGGTTTTCCCCGTGCGCGCCAAGCCTAAGCAGGAATGGCGCGAGATGCTCAGGCGGCGTAGCGGCATTCCTGCTGTTGAAAGAACGATTTGACCATCGCCGGCAAGTTCTGAATACGGCGCAAGGCACCGAGGGCGAGTTTTTTCATCCCGCCTTTGTCTTGCACGAATTGCTTGCTGACCTAGCGCTTCACGTGTGCCCATGCCTGCTCGTCGGGACTGAGATGCGGCGAGTATGGCGGCAGGTAGAACAATTTGAGTGCGCCGTCGAGGCTGTCGACGTATTGCCTCACGAGCTTGGCCTTGTGAATGGAGTGGCCGTCCACGACGACGAACACGGGCTTGCTTGCTCCGACCATCAGGCGTTTGAGAAACTCCTTGAACACGGCCGCGTCCACGGTGCCCTCATGAATCATGAAACGAAAGTCGCCGCGCCGGCTCACCGCCGAAATCATGTTGAAGGAGAAGCGGCGCCCGGTCACCTCGACGACCGGCGTTTCGCCAACCGGAGCCCAGGTGGTGCCAGTATGGTAGTCGGAACGGATGCCGGCCTCGTCGGCGAAGTAGATGTTGGCGCCGGCGGCCTTCGCTTCGGCCTTGATGGCCGGATAGGTCTCGGCCTCCCACTTCTAGACCAGCAGCGGATCCTGCTGCCAGGCCTGATACAGCGGCTTCTGCACGGAAAAACCCAGCAGCTTCATGACGCGCCGGACCGACTCCAACGACAAGGACTTGCCGAACTGGCGGTTGATCAATTCGCGCATCAGCGACAGCGTCAACAGGCCAAACTCGAACTTGCCTGATTATGTTCTTACATCAGCCTTTCCCAGCACCAACCGTTTCGGGCACGGCCTCGTCTGTGCCAGCGCGACCGCCAATCGCGGCACCATGGCGGCCATGTCGGCGCGGCGGTTGAAGCGATACTGGACCTCGGCGAGGTATCGCCGGGCATACTTCGCGAATTTAAACGCGTGGTGCGTCCCGGACAGGGCCGTTTTCAGGTTCCCCAACAAGACGTTGAGCCATTTGAACGGCTCGATCTCCGTGCCCGCCTTACCGCGCGGCGCCAGCACCACCTTATGCGTATAGCCCAGCTTTTCGAGCACTTCGAAACCCAGCAGCCCGTCGGACAAGACGCAGCTTCCCGGCGCCACAGCCAAGCGCGCCCAGGGCGTCAGTGCCTTGAACGAGAACCCGGCCACCGGATCGAAGCGCACGCGCTGCGGCCTCCCTTCGCACATCTCAACGGCGGCGACAAAGGCCACCTTGTTCGACGAGCCGCGTCCTGGGCCGCCACCGGTACGCTCGCCGCCCAGATACGCGTCATCGACCCGGACATCGCCCCGCAGCGGCCGATCGGCCTCGCGCTGGGCCATCACCTCCATCAGCTTGTGCTTGAGCAGCCAGGCGGCCTTCCAGGAGATGCCCAGCTGCCGCATCATGGCCAGCGCGGCGATGTTCGTCTTCGACTGCGTCACCAGGTAGATCGCCAAGTACCACTTCGTCAACGGCAGGCGGCCATGTTCCATCACCGTTCCGGCACGCAGGCTGGTTTGATGCCGACAGGCACCGCACTGCCAGTAGCGCAGTTCCCGCCGCTTGAATTCGTAAGCGGCGCCATGGCCGCAGCAAGGGCAAATGAATCCCTGTGGCCACCGCGCCTTGATGAACGCCGCCTCGCATTGCTCCTCGGTGCCGTAGTCGCGCAAGAACGCAGGCAGCGACAGCCCCTTCTGAAACTGAATCCCGTTGATCGTCATCATCGTCCCCCTCAGTGGCTCTGCCATCCTGATAGGTTTGACTCAACAGGAGTGGAAAAGTTCTGACGAACGAACATAATCAGGCGAACTTGAACTGTTGCGGCGTGTTGTTCTTCACGGCCTGCGCAATCCACCGCATTTCCTCGGCACTGATCTTCGGCGGTCGGCCCGGGATGGGCTTGGCGAGCAAGGCGTTCTGGCCGCCTTCGGCAAACTTGGCCAGCCACCGGAAAATAGTGGTGACACTCAAACCGTTGGCGGCGGCCACGCTCGCCGCCGTCTGGCCTTCGCGCACCGCTTTGATCGCTTGTTGGCGCATGACCTGGAGCGCGTGGTGGTCCAGTTTGCGGCCGTCAGAAGTCCGTTTGCATTTCATACCGCTATTGTATTACGGACTTACTTTACCTTCTAGAAGGTTGGCGCTGGGTTCGCGCCGACAATTGCAGGGCCCGCGTTGATGATCAGCTGCGAATGCGGGTCTAAAAAAGATCCGAGATGTACAAAATGGTCTAATTCGGTAAGACTGAAAGTCTAATTCGCACCCAAGATTTCTTCGGGAAGGCGAATTCAGTCTATAAAACTTCGCGCCTCGGCCATTCTCGACTCTATTAGACCGAAGTCGAGTGGTTTCAACCGAATTAGACTGATTGCGCGGAAAGAAGCCCCCCGCCCCAGACATTGGGCGTATTTCCGCCAATCCATACGTTCCGCCATTTGACGCACACCGAATGGCAGCTTCCGGCCGAGTTCAGACATGATTCATAATCGATATGTTAATAATATTTTTACAGCCCAATCCCAAAATATTACTTCCAGCCAGCATGCGAAGCCGGGCGCCGTCAAGCCTAGCGAGAGCGCCTTAGTTTCATCCGCACTTACTGGGTATGCAAGCGTGGCTGACAAAGCCAGCGGCATCCAACCGATTGAGGCTGCAGCCAATGCCGCATATTTCTGAAACAATCAAAAAATTGGGAATGCTGGTGCCGAAAAAAGAAGAAGCAACGTGACAATGCCACCAAAGCGCTTGGCCTCGGGGTTAATTCCTGCACCTCCGTAGAACTCGTGCGGCAAGAAGCTATGGCAATAGACCAAAAGGATCGTGGCTGAATTCCGGTTAGGAAGAGCAGACAAAATTTCCCTACTTCAATTGCAATCCGCACTCCCCCTCCAAATAATCATTCCCGCGCGACACGGTTTTCTCTTGTTCGCGCCCGATATCGAGCAGCAGATGGAAAATTTTAACCCCAGTTGGGCTTTCTAGTGTTGTGGCAAAATGCCTTGGCCTCGACGTTGTTTTCCGGTTCTATATTGGATTCGAGTTCATCCAGCCTATTCATAATAACCTTGTTGAATTGATATTTCATCTTAAGGCCAGCAAGCTTCGCGTCGCTACCTGGACATGACTGGCAGATCGACCAGTCAATATCAGCCTGACGTTCCTCGTCATACCCAAGCTCACTACGCCAATGGTCGCACGATTCGCGTTCATCAAGAAAAGCTAAGACATCAATTGGAAATTCCTCCGCCGCTGCCAGCGCGTCCAATCCTACTAAACCGATAAATATCGCTACCGGAATATTTTTCAACATGGATGGAATGCAGATATTTGGAATCCAAGATCGTCGGCAAAAGATCCGGAATCGAATATTCGATAAGCATCGAGGCAGCAGCATCGTCGACATTGAGAACTCTCCTATTGAAATGACGTCCGAATTTTGTCAATAGTCAAAACAATTTCCTCCGTGACCGATTCGCTCCGCCGAGTCATTCCAATCAATATCCCATCCTGCCCCGCACACACCAATTTCGGCCCTTCCGGCTCATACTGGCAGCGAATGCTTACTCCAATATCTTTTAGTCCTCGCTGATCCTTGGGCAACAGTGTGCGAACCGACAAGGTGTTTCCGTCCAAAGTGGCCCGGACTGGAAATCCAATGATCGCGCGTGGACCAGGCTTCCCATCATTTATACCATCTACACGTCGGCCTGCTGGGGTAGATCCCGCCAACACTCCAAATCCGTCCGCCAGAAGATATATTTCAGACTGTTTATTCACACCGTCGTACAACGAGGAAGCTGTACCCCATGTGCCGGTCACGTAATCTGGCAAAACATCAGCGGCACTGGCTGTTAGTGGCGCCGAACAACTTAACAATAATAAACATAACCATGTGAAACGCATTGAATCCCCTATTAATCAATCGCATTTGCGGCTTCCCACTGCGATTACTATCTTGACACGGCGGGAGCCGGAGTGCGCCTGCGCACCAGTATATTAGGACAATTTTGATTATTTAGCATCAACTAAGCGCCGGCAGGCGCGGCTCGACGAAGGGCCGGCCGCACGCCTCGACCTTGTTCGGCGCGGCCTTCGATAGTAAGATCGCCGCAGGCTCGATCACGGCGCTGCCGAGCGCCGTCAAGCGCCCGATCGCGCGGCGCGCGGCCGACGCCACCGCACCAACGCCACATCAACACCGCACCGGCCAGCCGTCGCCAAGCCGCACATCAACAGGCGCCCCAACAAGGGCGCCATTTCACCGTCCCCACACCCAACGTCATGAACAATTTCGCTCGCTCGGCCGTCGCCGCCGCCACCTTCCTGCTGGCCCACGCCAACACCCACGCGGCAGCGCCGATCGGCCAGAACGCCCTGGCCGGCCCCCAGGTCAAGGTCGATGTCGGCGGCCGCAAACTCAATCTGTATTGCAGCGGCAAGGGTAGCCCCACGGTGCTGTTCGAAGCCGACGGCGGCCGCGCCGGTTGGGACTGGTCGGCGGTGCTGCCGGAAGTGGCCAAGCGCACGCGCGCCTGCGTCTACGACCGCGCCGGCCTGGGTTCCAGCGATCCGATCACGCGGGCGTCGACGGTCGCCAACGCCAGCAAGGACTTGCATTTCCTGCTCAAGAACGCGCGCATGGAGGCGCCCTTCGTGCTGGTGGGCGCCGGCTACGGCGCCATGGTGGCGCAGCACTTCGCGCTGCGCCCGCGCGGCGCCGTCACCGGCCTGGTGCTGGTCGAGCCCATGCATGAGGACGCGCTGCCGGCCGACCGCGCCGCCCAGCTCGATGCTGCGCTGGCCTGCCTGGCGGCGGCGGAACAGGGCAACAGCGACGCCGCCTGCGCCTACCCCGCCACCGCCATCAACGGCGACGTCGGCGCCGCGCTGGCGGCGGCGCAGGCGGCGCAAGCGGCCGCGCCGTCCTATTGGCGCGCCCGCGCCTCGGAGCTGGACAAGCTAGAGACCAGCGCAAGCCAGCTGCGCAGCGCGCGCAAGCCTTTCGGCGACATGCCGCTGGCCGAAGTGCGGCACGGCGCGCCGGCGGCGATTGTCGCCGCGGTGATGCAAGTGCTGGATCGACAAGCTGGCAAATAGCTTCGGCACGCCGGCCCCTTCCCGACGGGAGGATCGCGATTTGCAAACCGTTCCCACCAACGGGCCCAGTCCCAGCACGCAGCTACAACCGTCCACGACTAGCGACATGCACCTTGTTGCATTCCATCAACACCGCAGAACTTTGCATGATATTTCGCAAGGCATTGCCATATACTCGCCCTATCGGAATCCAATATCCATCCAACGGTTCGGGAGCGACAGATGTCACAGCCTACCTATGCAAGCGCAGTCGGCTATATCAGCGAGCAGTTCTTCACGATGTCTTTCGATGTGGCGCTCGACGCCGGCAATCCCCCGCCGACCAACGCCTTCGACATGCAGATCAACGGCACCGGCACCTCCGTCACCAGCGTGGTGGTGGACAGCGTCGCCAAGACCGTCACCCTGTCCTTTAGCGCCAGCGCCCTCACCGCCGGCGACATCATCGAGTTCTCCTACTCGGACCCGACCGGCGGCAACGACGTCAACGCCATCCAGGGCACGGACGGCGTCGACTCGGCCACCTTCAGCTCCAGCACCATCGTCTTCGGCGGGCGGCCCGGCCCGTCCGCGCCGCCCACCCCGGCCGTCGACAGCGGCAGCGACAGCGGCACCCTGGGCGACGGCATCACCAACGACACCACGCCGACGCTGACCGGCACGGCCGACGCCGGCAACACCGTCAAACTGTACGACACCGACGGCACCACGCTGCTCGGCACCACCACCGCCGACGGCGCCGGCAACTGGAGCATCACCAGCGCCGCGTTGACCTCGGGCAGCCACACGCTGAAGGTGACCCAAACCGACGGCGGCGCCATCACCTCGGCGCTGAGCGGCGGACTGGCCGTGACCATCGACACCTCGGCCGCCGCGCCCACCGCGCTGGCCCTGGCCGCCGGCAGCGACAGCGGCGCGCTGGGCGACGGCATCACCAACGACGGCACGCCGACCGTGACCGGCCAAGCCGAGGCCAACGCCGCCGTGCGCCTGTACGACACCGACGGCACCACGCTGTTGGGCAGCTCCACCGCCGACGGCTCGGGCAACTGGAGCATTACCAGCTCGTCGCTCAACGGCGGCGCGCACACGCTGACGGCCACGCAGACCGACCCGGCCGGCAACGTCTCGAGCGCCTCCGCCGGCTTCGCCTACACGCTCGACACCATCGGGCCGGTCGGCATGGCGCTGAGCACCAGCTCGGTGCCGATGTCGGCCGCCACCAACGGCGCCACCGTGGCCACGCTGTCGTCCACCGACATCACCGCCGTGCAATACGGCTTCGCCGTCGGCAACGGCACCATCGACGCCGACAACGCCAAGTTCACCGTCGACGGCAACTCCCTGGTGGCGGCGCAGACCCTCGCCGCCGGCACCTACCACATCTACATGCGGGCCACCGACGCGGCCGGCAACGACGCCTTCCAGATCTTCACCGTCACCGTGGTCGACGCGCCCGGTGTCGACAGCATCGTGCGCGCCGCCGCCGCCTCGGCCAGCGTGCCCACCGCCGCCACCGCGGTCGTCTACACGGTCACCTTCAGCCAGACGGTGACCGGCGTCGACAGCGCCGACTTCACGCTCACCGCCAGCGGCAGCGCGGCCGGCACCATCGCCTCGGTCGTCGCCGTCAGCGGCACCACCTACACAGTCACCGTCAACGCCATCAGCGGCGACGGCACCTTGCGGCTGGACCTGAACGGCAGCGCCACCGGCATCCAGAACGGCTCGTCGGTCGACATCATCGGCGGCTACGCCGCGGGCCAGACCTTCACGCTGGACCACACGGCGGCCGCCGCGCCGTCCACCCCGGCGATGACCGCCGGCACCGACAGCGGCGGCTCCAGCAGCGACGCCATCACCAGCAACACCACACCGGAGTTCACCGGCAGCGCCGAGGCCAATGCCACCGTCAAGCTGTACGACACCGACGGCACCACGCTGCTGGGCACCACCACCGCCGACGGTTCCGGCAACTGGAGCATCACCAGCAGCACGCTGTCGACCGGCAGCCACACGCTGACCGCCAAGCAGACCGACGCCGCCGGCAACGTCTCGGTAGCCAGCGGCGCGCTGGCGGTCAGCATCGACACCGGCGCCGCCGCCCCCGCCGCGCCGACCTTGGCCAGCGCCAGCGACAGCGGCGCGCTGGGCGACGGCGCCACCAACCACGCCACGCCGACCATCACCGGCACGGCCGAGGCCAACGCCACCGTCACGCTGTACGACAGCGACGGCACCACCGTGCTGGGCACGGCCACGGCCAACGGCGCCGGCGTCTGGAGCATCGTCTCGAGCACGCTTTCCGACGGCGGCCACACGCTGACCGTCAAGCAGAGCGACCCGGCCGGCAACGTCTCGGCCGCCAGCGCCGCGCTGGCGCTGTCCATCGACACCGAGGCACCGGAGGCGCCGGGCGCGCCGCTGCTGGCCAGCGCCAGCGACAGCGGCACCCTGGGCGACAACGTCACCAACGTCGCCGCGCCGACCGTCACCGGGACGGCCGCCGCCAACGCCAGCGTCATGCTGTACGACACCGACGGCACCACGCTGCTGGGCAGCGCCACCGCCGACGGCGCCGGCAACTGGAGCATCACCAGCAGCGCGCTGTCGCTCGGCGCGCACACGCTGACGGCCAAGCAGACCGACCTGGCCGGCAACAGCTCGCCGGCCGGCGCGTCGCTGGCCCTGACGATCGTGTCGCCGCCGCCCGCCACGCCGCCGACCACCACGGTCGACGGCGTGGCCGTCACGCAGCAGCCGGTCGCCCTGCCGGGCGGCGGCAGCGGCACGCAGACCACGATACCCATCGTCACGGACACGCGCAGCGACTCCAGCGGCGGCGCCGGCGTCGCCGATATTCCGCTGGTCACCTCCGGCGCCAACAACCTGCTGCTGGCGCAGGTCGCGCCGGGCTTCGGCCTGAGTGCCAGCGGCGGCGCCAGCCAACCGGCCGGCAGCTCGGTCGACCAGCTGATCCAATCCATCCTGGCGGCCACGCCGGACCACCCGAGCAGCGACCAGGGCCACCTGACCGGCAACGGCGTGGGCTTCCTCAACCAACTGGCCGCCAGCGTACCGCTGCTGGTCCAGACCATCGTGCCGAGCAGCGGCGCGAGCGCGCCCAGCGGCGCGCTGACGCTGACCGGCACCAGCAACGCCGGCCAGCACACCGCGCTGGTCATCGACGCCAGCAATCTCCCCGTTGGCAGCCAGTTGGTGCTCCACGCGGTGGACTTCGCCGCCGTCATCGGCGCGGTCAACGTGAGCGGCAATACCAGCGGCCAGATCCTGACCGGCGACAACGCCAAGCAGAACTTCACCGTGTCCTCCGGCGTTGGCGGCGCGGTGTTCTCCGGCGGCGGCGGCGACACGCTGCTGTTCTCCGCCTCGCAAGCCCAGGGTAGCGCCGCGCCGCAGGCCTCGACCGCCGCGGCCCCGCCTGGCACGACCATCCTGCATGGCGGCTTGGACAGCGATATCGTCGCCTTCAACGGCGCCAGCGCCGACTACAACGTCGAAGCCCACGAGGGCTATCTGCTGGTCAGCGCCAAGGCGCAGCCGGCGCAACAGGCGCTGGTGATCAACGCCGAGTATTTGAAGTTCAGCGACGGTGTCACGGCGGTCGCAAACAGCCAGCAACTGTCCTTTATTGCCGGCCTCTACAAGGACGTGCTGGGCCGCCAGGCCGACTATCTGGGCATCGACTCCTGGGGCCGTCTGGCGAACAGCGGTGCCAGCCTGGGCACCATCGCGCTGGGGATCATCAGCTCGGCGGAATCGCAAAGCCGGCATCCGATGCAGTTCAACGGCGACAACGCGCACGACGTCGAACTGCTTTACCAGGGCATCTTCAGCCGCCACAGCGACGCCGGCGGCCTGGCGTTTTGGATCGACAAGATGGCGCAAGGCCTCACGCTGGAGCAGGTCGCCCAGGGTTTCATGACGTCCAATGAAATGGCCATCCACACGATCGGCGCGCAAAACTGGGACTTCCTGGTGCCGACCTAAGGCGCCCGGCCCCCTCCCGGTAGTGAACGGCAGGCGTTGTCGGCGATGCGCGCGGCCTCCGGCCCCCGCCGCCGGAAACGCCGCTCAGTCGCGCGTGAGCGAGTACATCGCGGCGGCCACCGGCGTGCCGTGTATCGCCAGCCGCTTGGCGAGGACGCCCTCGAAGCGCGCGCCGACCGCCTCCGCCACGCGGCGGCTGGCGAGGTTGTGTTCGGCGATGACGATCTCGATGCGGTCCAGGCCCAGCACGTCCAGACCGAAGGCGGCCATCATCGGCACGGCGCGCCGGGCGACGCCCTGGTTCTGCCGCGAGGCCCGAACCCAGAATCCCAGATTGGCGAAATTATGCTGGCGGTTGATGTGGTTGATGCCGATGCCGCCGATGTACGCGCCGTCGGCCTCGGCGAAGATGCCCATGCTGTAGGCCGTCCGCGCCGCCAACTCGGCGACGCAGACCTGCACCCACTGCTCGGCCTCGGCCAGGCCGAAGCGCTCGTCGCACCAGGGCATCCACAGGCCCAGGGTGTCGAGCGACTCGACGGCGGCCTGCGCCAACGCGGCGGCGTCGGCGGTAACCAGGGGGCGGATGCACAGTCCGTTGGCGATCAGGTTGTTCATGGCGATGCTCCTTCAAAGTTGGCTTGATGCGCTGGCACGGCGGCGCGACGGTCGGCGCTTCACTCGCCCAATCGCAACGCCATGTGCTGCTCGTCGTAGAAACGCTCGCCGACCCGCATCGCCCGTGGTTCAAGCCCGTAGCCGACGAATCCCAGCGCGCGGTACAACGATTGTGCCGGCAGGTTCGCGGCGTTGACGCATAGCTGGATTTGCAGAACCCCGCTGCGCTGCGCGTGCGCCCGCGCCAGCGCGAACAGACGCCGGGCGATGCCGGCCTTGCGCCAGGCCGGATCGACAAACACGCCCCACAAGGTCGCCTTGTGGGCGACCTGCAGCAAGACCTCGCGACGCAAGCCGGCGATACCGATCAACCGCGGGCCGTCGAAGGCGCCAAAGACCACTTGCGCGTCCGTTTGCGCGATCCGCGCCATCACTTCCTCCTGCGTGCGGCCCTCCTCCTCCGCCAAGGTGGGCCATACTGCGCTGGGCGAATCGACGATCGCCCGCAGCCTGATGGCGCGGAAGGCGGCCGAATCGGCGCTGCTCAGCGGACGGATATCGATTTCGTCATTCATCATTTTTCCCCCACCATTCTGTTGAAAAGGGAGGCGACCGGGCCGGACGCCCTCCTGTACTCGCTCAGTTCGAGATGGGACTGGTCGAACCCATCGAGGCGTAGCCCGAACATGCGCGCCGACACGTCGAACACCAGCTCCTCGCCGCCGACCTCCTCGTCGACCTCCTCGATGGCGCAGGTGTCGAGCACGCGCCGCTCCTCCGGCAGGGGCGCGCCCTCGTCGACGATGATGCCGTCGTCGCTGGCGCCGGCGGCGCTGCGCCGCAGCGTGCCGCCCGCGTACAGGCTGTAGCCCCACAGGTTGACCACGCTGTGCAGCACCACCGCCAGCACCTCGCCGGCCGGATACAGTCCCAGCAAGGCCGGCTTGAATTCGGCGAACGGCGCGGCGCCGCCGCCGATCTTGCGGCACGACGCATCGTCGAACAGCTGGCAGACCAACTGGCTCTCGCAGACGATCGCGCCGTCCGGGTAGGCGCCGATGAACAAGGCCCCCTTGCGCGGATACAGCGCGGCGTCCAGCGTGGCCGGCCCGACGTAGGCGTAGCCGGACAGGCCCAGGCGCAGGCGCAGCTGCTCGGCGCGCTGCGCCTCGTGGCGCGGCCGCGTGCCGAAGTAGCCCGGCACGGCCGTGGCGAACACCGCAAACGCTTTCCATCCCATCTGCCAACCCTCCCTGTTTGGACTACCTAGCTAGCGCAACGCCGACGACTCAGCCCACCACCTTGGCAAAGTACTTCGGCGACTCGGCGAACCCCTGCCGCTGGTAGAACCGGTGCGCGCCCGAGCGGCGCGAATGGCAATGCACCTCGATCCGGTCGCAGCCGCGTTCTTCCGCCAACGCTGCCGCCGCCCGCTCGAGCGCCTCGCCGATGCCATGGCCGCGTTTATCCTCGGCCACACAGAAATAGCTGATGCGGCAAAAATCCCCCGCCAGCGCGATCTGCGGCACGAAATGCAGCGAAATGAATCCATCCACCCCGTCGCCGCTGGCGGCCACCAACAGCCGCGCATCGGGATGGGCGATTTGCGCAAGGATTTTCGCCGCAATGAATTCCTCGCAGCCGGGATAGCCGAACGAGGCCAGCAGGCCAGCGATCACCTCGGCGTCGGAAACAGTCACTTCTCGAATATGCATAACATCCCGGTTCGACGATGAGATTACGATTTGTCGGCGCCGCCAATAAAAGGCGACGGCCACAGACGCAAAAATACCCCTCCCGCCAGCGCCCAAGGCAGAGCCATCGGTACAAGAACATAGGCAGCTGTCGCGATGAAAGAACGGTCCACCGCAGAGTCGTGCAACAAGGCAGCCACCAGCAATGTGAGCGAGCAAGCCACAGCCGTCGGGGCGCAAACGGCGCCAAGCTTGCGCAGCCGCAGCGTCGCAGGAAACACAACTAGCCACAGTATCAGCAGGTAGGCTAGCGCGAGCGGCAACTCGAAAATCGCTGCGGCGCGCAAGGCCGCGTCGTCGGCTTGCGCCAGATGCCGCAGCGGGGAAACCGCATCGACGGCGGCAAACAATGCCGCTGACACGCACGTCGCGACTTCGGATGCGATCAGTTTCTTCATCATAGCTTGGCGTCTCAACAGTGGCTCATCCTAGACCCTGCAGCGGTCACAGATGGCGCACCTCGGCCGGCGGCGCATCCCAATTGTCGTTCTTCCCGTCCAGATAAGTGATCGGCGCCGTGATCAGCTCCTCCGCCGTCACATCGTCCAGGCAGCTCAGGTTGACCGCGTAGAACGCACCCCAGCGCGGCGAATCGCCGATGCAAAAGGGGCGCACGCCGCAATGCCGGCAGAACATGTGCTGGTCGACCATGCGCTTGAACTGGT
This sequence comes from Rugamonas sp. DEMB1, assembly GCF_029834475.1. Classification (GTDB taxonomy): domain Bacteria; phylum Pseudomonadota; class Gammaproteobacteria; order Burkholderiales; family Burkholderiaceae_D; genus Rugamonas; species Rugamonas rubra. Next base: position 3,874,924 of record NZ_CP122407.1, read on the forward strand.
ATTTCTGCAATGCGCCATGCCCGGCCAGCAGCCGGAATGCCGACGGCTGCACCACCGCCGACCACAACCGGGTCTTGGCGCAAATACTGCAGTTGCAGCGGATGGTGCCTTGGGCGAGGTCGATGTCGGCCTCGAAGCGCAACTCGCCGCAATGACAACTGCCGTGATAAGTCTTCAAATTCGCCCCCCGTTTGCCCGCCGCATCCAGCAGACTCTAGCAGAACATTGCCTTTTCGGCAAATCGACGCTGCGCCGGCATGCGCCGACCGCCACCATCCGCCGGCTTTAGCTGAAATTAACTTTGGCACGCTAGACTCCTGTTGCCACGCGGTGCGGCCAGCGGCACGGCACCAGCTTTTACCAACGAGGGAAAATTTGCAACGATCAGTCATTGTCATCGGCGCCGGCATCGCCGGCCTGAGCGCCGCCCACCACCTGAGCCGCCACGGCTGCCGGGTGACGGTGCTGGAGGCGGCCGGGCGGGTTGGCGGCCGCATGGGCACCGACCTGCGCGACGGCTACCGCATCGACCGGGGCGCGCAGTTCCTCTCCACCGGCTACGTCGAGATCCAGGCGCTGATCGAACGCATGGGCATGGCGGCGCAGCTGAGCACCTGCGCGCAGTGGGGCGGCACGGCGCGCGCCGGCAAGGTGCGCCGGGTCAGTCCGGACAAGCCGTGGAGCGTGGCCAGCAGCGGCCTGCTGGGCTGGGGCGCGCTGCTGCGCCTGGGCCTGGCCGGCGCGCTCGACGCGCGCCGCTGCGCCCACCTGCCGCTCAACGACTACGCCGCCTGGCAGCAGTGGGACGACCAGGGCACGGCCACCTGGGCCAGCGAACGCTTCGGCGCCGACGCGCTCGAACACATCTTCGAACCCGTACTGGCGGGCTTTTTCTTCCAGTCGCCCGAGGCGGCCTCGCGCGCGCTCTCGCTGCTGACCTGGAGCTACGGCGCGCGCCGCTTCAGGACGGCGGCGCTGGACGGCGGCATGGGCAGCTTGACCGAGGCGCTGGCGGCCCGGCTGGACGTGCGCCTGGCCACGCCGGCGCTGGGCCTGTCGCACGACGGCGCCGGCGTGCGCGTCGACACGCCGCACGGCGAGCTGCGCGCCGACCACGTGATCCTCGCCACCACCGCCTCGGCCGCCGCCGCGCTGTACCATCCCGACTGCGCGCTGACCAGGGCGCTGCTGGCGACGCGCTACAGTTCGACCATCAACATCGGCATCGCCCTGCCCGGCGGCATCCGTGGCAGCGCCGTGCCGGACGACATCTACGGCCTCTTGATTCCCCGCCGCGAACGCAAGGTGATCGCGGCGGTCGGCATCGAGTCGCGCAAGGCGTCCAGCCTGGTGCCGCGGGGCGAGCTGCTCAACGTCATGCTCGACGGCCAGGCCGGCGCGCGCCTGCTCGACCAGGGCGAGGCGGCCGTGCTGAACGAGGTGTTCCCCGAGCTGGAACGCTACTTCCCCGGGGTGCGCAAGAACACCGCCTTCGCCCACTTCTGCCGCTGGCGCGAGGCCGAGCCCTGCTCGGCGGTGGGGCGGGCGCGCGCCATCGCCGCCTACCGCGCGGCGCTCAAGCCCGACCAGCGCGTGCTGCTGGCCGGCGACTACATGAGCGCGCCCACCACGGAGGGCGCAGCCTTCAGCGGCAAATGGGCCGCCAGCCGCCTGCTCGCCGACTAATTCCCCTGGATCGACTGCGCCAGCGCTGCCACCGGCCGGCGCGCCGGGGTTGGCGACTCAATCGTGCATCGCCCAATGGTGCTCGTTGGCGGATGGCGTCCCGCTGCGGCGCCAGGCCGGACAGCCGGATTGTCGCCGTCAATAGTTAAGCTGTGCGTGCGCGACCAAAACACGCGGGATAGTCGGATTTTGCACATCATTATTGCAATGCCGGACGCAACGATGCACAATCCAGCCCAGAAGACGCACAAGGCACGCGCCGCCAATCAACTCACTAGAGCATTCGGATGACCACCATTACCGTAGACCGCCACGACCTCGCCATCCTCAACGAGCTGCAGCGCGATGGCCAGCTGACCAACAGCACGCTCGGCGAGCGCATCCACTTGTCGACCTCGCAGGTGGGCCGCCGCGTGCAGCGGCTGGAGGAAGCCGGCGTGATCGACCACTACGCCGCCGTGCTCGATCCGCTGGTGGTGGGACTGGACGTGATGGCCTTCGTCCAGGTGACCCTGGACCGCCACGGCGAAACGCGCGGCGAGGTGTTCGAGCAGGCGGTCGCCGACCTGCCCGAGGTGCTGGAGTGCTTCTCGGTGACCGGCGAGGCCGACTACATCGTGCGCGTCATCTCGCACGACCTGAACTCCTTCTCGAAGTTCATGATGGACGGCCTGCTGCGCATTCCCGGGGTCACCAACGTCAAGTCGAACATCTCGCTGAAGAAGGTCAAGCAGGTCACCATACTGCCGCTCGACCACCTGGCCCAGCCCAAGCTGAGCAAGCAGCGCGTGCAGTTCAGCGCATAAAAAAACAGCGGCGCACAAGGCGCCGCTGCTGCTATCTAGCCACCGAAAAAATCAACGGCGCTTGAGCACCTGGGCGATGGCGTCGGCCGCCGGCGCGATGCTGCCCTCGGTCAGCGCGGCCAGGCAGATGCGGCCGGAGCTGAGCACGTACAGGCCGAACTCCTGGCGCAGCACGTCGGCTTCGGCCGCCGTCAGGTCGGTGTAGCTGAACATGCCGGTCTGCTTGTTCAGGTAGCTGAAGTCCAGGCCCGGGCAACGCGCGCTCAGCGCGTCGTACAAGCCGGTGCGCATGGCCTTGACGCGCAGGCGCATGCCTTCCAACTCGGCCAGCCATTCGGCGCGCAGGCCGGCGTCGTCGAGCACGCGGGCGATGATGCGGGCGCCGTGGATCGGCGGGCTGGAGTAGTTGCGGCGGATGGTCGCCTTCAACTGGCCCAGCACGTTGGTGGCCTGCGTGCTGTCGTCGCAGACCACGCTGAGCGAGCCGCAACGCTCGCCGTACAGCGAGAAGTTCTTCGAGAACGAGCTGGCGACGAACAGGGCGATGCCCTCCTCGGCGAAGTGGCGGATGGCGAAGGCGTCGGCGTCCGGGCCTTCACCGAAGCCCTGGTAGGCGATGTCGAAGAACGGCAGCAGGCCGCGACGACGGATCAGGCCCGCCAGTTCGCGCCACTGCGCCTGGTTCAAGTCGGCGCCGGTCGGGTTGTGGCAGCAGGCGTGCAGCAGCACCACGTCGCCGGCCGGCAGCTGCTCCAGCGCGGCCAGCATGCCGGGGAAGTCGACGTGGCCGGTGGCCGCGTCGTAGTAGCGGTACTTGCCGACCGTCAGGCCGGCGCCGCCGAAGATGCTGTAGTGGTTGTCCCAGGTCGGATCGCTGACCCACACTTTGGCCTTCGGGAAGTAGTGGGCGATGAAATCGGCGCCCACCTTGAGCGCGCCGGAGCCGCCCAGGGTCTGCGCCGTGGCCACGCGCGACTCGGTGACGGCGCGGTGCTCGGCGCCGAAGATCAGCGCGCGCACCGCGCTGCGGTAGGCGGCGTTGCCTTCCATCGGCAGGTAGGGACGGGTGCCCAGCACGGCGGCCAGCGCCGTCTCGGCCTGCAGGACGGCGCGCATCGCCGGCATCTTGCCGGCCGCGTCGAGGTAGACGCCGATGCTCAGGTTGATCTTGTTGGCACGCGGGTCGGCGCCGAACTGCTCGTTCAGGGTCAGGATCGGGTCGCCCGGGTAGGCTTCAACTTCTTTAAACATGTTGCTCCTTCTTGTGCTGGGTCTGGCGGATTGGCTCAGTCCGCTTTGAGAACGCCGCGTTCGATCTGGTCGCGCTCGATGGACTCGAACAGGGCCTTGAAATTGCCCTCGCCGAAGCCCTCGTCGCCCTTGCGCTGGATGAACTCGAAGAACACCGGGCCGAGCACGGTTTTCGAGAAGATCTGCAGCAGCAGGCGGCGGCCGTTCTCGTCGCTGGTGCCATCCAACAGGATACCACGCGCCTTCAGTTCGGCGACAGGCTCGCCGTGCTTGGGCAGGCGGCCTTCCAGCATGTCGTAGTAGGTGGCCGGCGGCGCGGTCATCAACGGTACGCCGGCCTCCTTCAGCTGGTCCAGGGTGGCGATCAGGTCGTCGGTGAACAGCGCGATATGCTGCACGCCCTCGCCGTTGAACTGCATCAGGAACTCCTCGATCTGGCCGGCGCCCTTGGACGACTCCTCGTTGAGGGGAATGCGGATCATGCCGTCCGGCGCGCTCATCGCCTTCGAGGTCAGGCCGGTGTACTCGCCCTTGATGTCGAAGTAGCGCAGCTCGCGGAAGTTGAACAGCTTCTCGTAGAAGGCCGCCCAGTAGGCCATGCGGCCGCGGTAGACGTTGTGGGTCAGGTGGTCGATGACGGTCAGGCCGACGCCCTTGGGATGCTGGTCGACGCCGTCGAGGTATTCGAAGTCGATGTCATAGATCGACCTGCCCTCCTCGAAGCGGTCGATCAGGTACAGCGGCGCGCCGCCGATGCCCTTGATGGCCGGCAGGCGCAGCTCCATCGGGCCGACCGGCATGTCCATCGCCTGGGCGCCCAGTTCGAGCGCGCGGCGGTAGGCCTGCTGCGCGTTCTTGACGCGGAAGGCGATGCCGCAGGCCGACGGGCCGTGCTCGGCGGCGAAGTAGGCGGCGGCGCTGCCGGGTTCGTTGTTGATGATGAAGTTGATGCCGCCCTGGCGGTACAGGGTGACGTCCTTGGAGCGGTGGCGCGCCACCTTGGTGAAGCCCATGGCCTCGAAGACCGGCTCCAGCGTGTTCGGCGTGGGCGAGGCGAATTCGATGAACTCGAAGCCCATCAGGCCCATAGGATTTGCTAACAGATCAGTCATGACGTATTCCCCGGCGTGGTGTGAGAGACGAAATTGTAGGGCGCTTCGCCCGCTCATTGTGCGTATGTTAGGCGCGATATTGGCAGGCCTATGCGCAAAACACGCAGAAAAATCGACATTCAAGCTCGGCCGCTGCAGATAGGTGAACTTTCCCCCGCCGCGACGGCTCTAACTCTGTTGCAAAGATGAGCGCAAACATAAATTTGCGCCGCCACACAAGCAAAAAAGTGTAATATTAAATTATTAATTAATTGAGTTGCCGAATTAAATCCACGGCACAATAGAATACATTAATTCCAAAGCAACAACTTAGAATGTCATTCGAATAAACTTTAATATTTATTATGCCGGCCATTTCCAGCAGCGCCAGCCGACTTCGCGCCAGGATGTCGGCGAGAACCAACAGCGCAAGACCTTCGGTCTCCGCCTGGTCCTTCGTCAACTCCTCGTTCGCGCTCTGGTTGTTCAGCAGTATATTTATCACCTTCGGCTCGTGGGTTTTCACCGTTTGGAAAGACGAGCGGAATCGGCAACAGCAGGTGCAGCAGAATATACTCAGGCTCGACGCCGAAATCGCGTCGCGCTTCTACGTCAATGGGACCGAATTGGACGAGCTGCCCTTGCTGGTCCTGAAGACCAATGGCTTCGCCATAGAAAGTGATACGGCCAGGAGTATCTACAACGCCTACCTGATGGCGCCGTCGGCGCAGCGCGCCGCCTTTCCCGAGTACCGCGAGCGGGGGCTGATCTCATTGTTCCATGAGCTTGCCGGCCTGCTCAAGGACGAGGAGAAGGCCTGCGTGCTGGCCGCCATCCGCTCGGCGCGCTATTTGCAGGGCGGCCTGGCCTCGCGACAAAGCACCACCCAGGGCGAGGCCTTGAACAGGATGCTGGAGATCGCCGACTACCGATGGCGCCGGACCGCCAAGCCGCGCGCCCCCTGCCGGACCGCGCCGCCCCCCTAGCGGCGGCTTGCCCGGGCGCCCCGGCCTGGTTCGTGGCGGCCGCTGGCGATGGTGGTGGCGGCGGTGGCGGTGGTGCGGCCAAGATTTTTGCTTGTTCCCAAGGAGAGACATGATGCCCAGCGAGCCGGTTGGTCCGGTGCGGTTCACCGGAGTGGAAATCGAAACATGGTTGCTCAAATTTGACAAGCATGGCGCCTGCGTCTCGCCGCAAACCCGCGCCGCCTTCCTGGCCCGGCTCGACAACGCGCCGAACGCGCCCGTCATCCTGTTCTCCCACGGCTGGAACAACGACTACAGCGACGCCGTCGCGCTGTACCGCGACTTCCTGTTGCAGTTGCAGGCCCACTGGCATCAATACTCAAGCGGACCAGTGGCACCGATCTTCCTCGGCGTGATCTGGCCCAGCACCTGGCTGTCCTTCGATCATGGTCCGGACATGGCCTCGGCGACGCCGGCCGGCGCACCGAGCGCCGAGCAGGCGCTGGGCGCCGAACTGGCGGCCCTGCTGCCCGACGCGCAGCAAGCCCGCCTGCTCGCGCTGCTGGCGCGCGGCGCGCTGAACGAGTCCGACGCGCAGGAGCTGGGCGCGCTGCTGGCCGGCGCCCTGCGCGCCGAGGCGCGGCCGGAGGCCGGCGACGACATCGCGGCGGCCGACGCCGGCGCCATCGTCGCCGGCACGCAGGCGCTGCGCGAACTCGACAACGCCGACAACGCCGGCGCCGGCCTCGACGGCGGCGGCACCGTCGACGGCGGCGGCCGCGCCGCGCCGCTGCGCGACGCCGGCCCGCTCGACTACCTCGATCCGCGCCAGGCGCTGCGGGTCGCCTCGGTCTACCAGATGAAGGACCGCGCCGGAACGGTCGGCCGCTTGGGCCTGGCGCCCCTGCTCGGCGAGATCTTGGCGCGCTGCGCCGGGCCGCTGCACGCGCTGGGCCACTCGTACGGGGCCAAGGTGGTGCTGTCGTCGATCGCCGCCGCCCCCTTGCCGCGTCCGCTGGCCTCGGTGCTACTGCTCGAACCGGCCGTCTCGCACCTGTGCTTCGCCGAGCATGTGCCCGGCCGGGCCGGGCCGGGCGGCTACCGCGCCGTGCTGGAGCGCATCGCCGGCTCGCTGCTGATGACCTACAGCGGCCACGACTTCCCGCTGCACGAGGTGTTCCACCGCGCACTGCGGCGCGACACCGACCTGGCCGAACTGGGCGCCGCCGCCGCCGGCGACACGAGCGCCGGCGCACCGCCCAACGCCTACGCCGCGCTGGGCGGCTACGGCCCGCGCGGCGCCGGCGAGGCCTTGCGCGAACCGCTGCCGGAACCCGGCACCAGCTTTGTGCTGCCGGCCGGATCGACCCCGCTGGCCTTCGACGGCACGCTGCACAAGCGCATCAACGGCCACGGCGACGTGCGCTCGGCCTACACCGCCTGGCTGCTCTACGTCCAGATGAGCCAAACGCACAATTAGGAGCACGCCATGAACTTCAATCCCGTCGACTTGTTCAACAGCAGCGCGGCGCTGCTGAGGACCGCCCTCGCCGGCACGGCGCTGCCCGCCGCGCCGCTGACGGTGCTGACGGTGAAGCTGCTGTTCCGGCGCGGCGACACCGTGGTCCGGTTCGAGCTGGCCGGCGCCGACGCGGCGGCGCCGACGGACGCCGAGGCGCAGTCCTGGGAAGTCCGCCTGGACCAGTTCCAGCCGGCGCCGGCGGCCGAACCGAGCATGCCGGACGGTCGGGCCGGGCGGCGGCCCGAGCCGGGCGCCGATCTGCTGCTGCCGCGCGGCCTGGCCGACGACGTGCGCTACCGCCTCGCCGCCCAGCCGGGCGCCGCGCCGGCCCATCCGCTATGGCTCAGGTTGGCGCGGCCCTACGGCCTGCTCGGCAGCGTGCCGTGGGAACGCGAGCTGGGCGCCGCGCTGGGCCGGCCGGTGCTGCGCCTGCCCGACTTCCCCGAGCGCCCGGCGGAGCGGCCGGACGTGCTGGAGAACGCGCTGCTGGTCGACCCCGGTCCGCTGGCCGGGGCCGACCCCGGCGACGTCCTGGCGCGCACGGCGCGCCTGCTGCGGGCCGTGCTGGCCGGTTCGTCGCGCGCCGCCACGCGGGTCCACATATTCACCACCGGCGAGTGGTTCGACACGCTCGCCGTGCTGGCCGACGAGCCGCGCGTGCGGGTGCACGATCCGGCCGCCGCCGCGGCGGACGGCGCGACGAGCGCGGCGTCCCCGCTCGAGGGCGCGCCGGCGCTACGCTCGGCGGCCTGGTCGAACTGGATCGCCGCCACCCTGGCCGGGCTCGGCGTCGACGCGGTGCACCTGGTCTGCCGCGCGCAACGGCGCGACAACGGCGCCGAGATCGGCCTGTCGCACTCGCCGTTCGACCGCGGCGAACTGGTGCCGATGATCGCCCTCGACCACGACGAGCTGTGCCTGCTGCTCAACCGCGCCGGCGCCTGGGCCTGCAGCTTCGCGCCGAGCGCGGCGGGCCAGCGCCAGGCGGTGATGGTGGCCGCCGACGGCTTCGCCCACCGCCGCCCCGGCGCCGTGCTGTACTACGACCCGGCGGCCGAGGAGGACGCCGCCGCGCTCGACACCGCCTGCCGCCTGCTGTTCCACAGCACGCCTTCGCAAGCACCGCGGTTCCGCCACGGCTTCCTGTACTGCCACCCCGCCTTCGTGCGCGGCAGCCAGCTGTCGCTCGAGCTGGCCGCCTTCGGCGTGCTCGCCAGCCAGGCCGCCCTGCTGGCGCCGAGGACGCCGCTGACGGCGCGGCTGTGGCAATCGCTGAGCGGGGCTGCGCCGGCGCCGGTGGCGCCGAGCTGGCTGGGGGCCAGCCAGCGCTTCCTTGAGTCGGCCGTGTTCGACGAGGCGCGCCGCGCCGCGCCCGACGTGTTGCTGACCCAGACCGCGCCCGACCAGTGGCAGTCGGCCATCGGGCCGATGACGCCGGACGCGGCGGCCAACCGGACGCTGGCCGACATCCAGTCGGTCATCGCCAACTACATGAAAACCCAAGGGGGGGAATAGACGCCATGCCAGACCGCGACGCCACGGTGGAGATCGCCACCATCGACAGCAACGGGGCGGTGATGTTCCGCCTGCTGCGCAGCAGCTCTCCGCATCTCAACATGCACCGCTTCGTCACCCTCCCCCTGCACCCGTCGACCCTGCCGCCGCTCGACAGCCGCAGCAACGTGCAAAGCTACGGCAACACGCTGCGCGAGGCGCTGTACCTGCATTCGGCGGTGCGCGACGAGCTGAGCCAGATCTTCCAGTCGCTCCAGGCCGACGGCGGCGCCGCGCCTCGGCAGCAGGCCAGCCTGCAGTTCGCCATCGGCGCCGACGACGGCGAACCGTTCCGCTGGGAGGCGCTGCACGACGAGGCGCCCGACTGCTTCCTGGCGGCGCGCCAGTCGTGCAGCCTGAAGCGGATCGCCTTCGCCGCCGCCGCGGCCGACCCCGGGCCGCGCATCTACAGCCTGCCGATCCGCATGGCCGCCTTCCTGTCGCCCAGCAAGGTCGACTCGCGGGCCGAGTTCGGCGCCATCAGCGCGGCGGTCGCCGCCGCCATCGGCGACGGCCTGGCCGTCAGGGCGACCATCTACCTGGGCGAGCAGGCGCCTGCTGGACCAGGCCGAGGCCGACATCGCGGCCGGCCGCCTGCCCGGCATCGAGGTGTTGCCGATTCCGGGCGACACCTTCGCGCTGGCGCGGGCCTTGAGCAACGACCCGGTGCAACTGGTCCACTTCTTTTGCCACGGCTACGCCCAGGACAACGTGCCGCGGCTGGAGTTCGCCAGCATCAACGACCACGACATCGGCGCCGCCCGCGGTTCGATCGACCTGTCGCTGGAACGGCTGGGGCCGGCGCTGGCCGCCGCCGGCACGGTCTGGCTGACGGTGCTCAGCAGTTGCTCCAGCGCGCAGGAGGTGCCGCGCCTGTTCTCGATGGCGCGCGAGCTGGCCAACACCGTCTCGCCGGTGGCCATCGGCATGGCCGAGCCGATGCAACCGGGCGACGCCAGCCTGTTCGCCGACGGCTTCTACCGCAAGGCCTTCGAGATCATCGGCAACGCGCTGGCCGGCATGGCGCTGGGCCAGACCACCCGGATCGACTTCGGCGCGGCGGTGGCGCAGGCGCGCGCCAATCTGCACAGCAAGGCGCAGGCGCCGGGCGAGGAGGACAATGCGTTCGGCCGCTGGTGCCTGCCGGTGATGTACCAGCGCGACGCCCCGCTCAAGGTCGGCCTGGCCAGCGTCGACATGCGCAAGCGCATCGCCCTGGTCGGCCAGACCCTGCGCAACCTGCCGGCCAGCACGCCGGTGGCGCTGCGCGAACAAATCCTCGCCATGCTGGCGCAGGAGCCGGTCGTGCCGCCGGCGTTGCGCCCGGACCTGGACGGGGGCTTCCGATGAGCGGGGAGCTGAGCCGGCCCGAGAGCCTGCAGATCAACGCCTGGTCGGGCGCGCTGGACAACCGCGCCGCCCTGCCGCCGCGCCTGCCGTGGGCGCAGGAGGAGCGGGTCAGGCGGGCGGTCAAGTGGCTGGCGCCGGCGGCGCCGGTCGACGAGCGGCGCTGGCAGCATCCGGACATCGGCTGGGCCTGCTGCTGCCCGACGACGACGCGCTCGAACCCGCCGCCAAGGCGCGCGCCGACGACGCCCCGGCGCCGATCCGGCGGCTGCTGGCGGCGCGCCCCGGCTCGCCCGTGCTGCGCTGGTCGGCCAAGCTGGCGAACTACTACCTGCGCCGCTACTACGCCGACGGCACGGCGCAGACCTGTCGGTCGCCGCGCCCAAGCCCGGCGTCAAGGACGGCTACATCCCGCGCTACCTGTTGATCTACGCCACGCCGCAGCAGATCCCGTGGAGCGTGCAGTACGGCTTGAACATGTCGACCTACGTCGGCCGGCTCGACCTGAGCGAGCAGGAGGGGCTGGGACACTATGTCGAGGCCCTGCTCAACGACTGGGGCGACAGCGCCTGCCGGCCGGGCGCGCCGGTGGTGTGGAGCGTCGAGCACGGCCAGCAGGACATCACCTGGCTGATGGCGCGCGCGGTGGCCGACCGCCTGTGGCAGCGCCTGGAGAACGACGGCGACCTGGCGGGCCGGCTGCGCCTGCAGGGCGAGCTGGCCAGCCGCGGCGCGCTGGCCGACGCGCTGGCCGAGCGCAGGCCGGGCCTGGTGGTCACCACCAGCCATGGCATGACCGGGCCGCTGAACGACGCCGCCGCACTGCGCGCGCAACTGGGCGCGCCGGTCGACCTGCGGCACGAGCCGCTGCGCGCCGACGACCTGCGCGACTGGCGGCCGAGCGGCGCCATCTGGTACGCCCACGCCTGCTGCTCGGCCGGTTCGGACAGCGAGTCGCGCTACGCCAACCTGCTGGCCGCCGACAGCGCCATCGGCCAGACCCTGAACGGCGTGGCCGCCGCGGCCGGCGCGATGGTGGCGCCGTTGCCGCGCAAGTTGCTGGGAATGCCGGCGCCGCTGCGCGCCTTCGTCGGCCACGTCGAACCGACCTTCGACTGGACGCTGCGCGACCCCACCACCAAGCAGGTGCTGACCCACGTGCTGGCGCAGTCGCTGTACAACGATTTGTTTCAACAGGATATGCGCACGCCGATCGGCTACGCGCTGCGCCGGGTGTTCGACGAGGCCGGCGCCTTCCACGCGCTGTGGCAGGACGACAAGAGGAAAATCAACGCCAACGTGCCAAGGATGCGAGATTGGGCCTTGTACCACCAGCTGGTGTCGATGGACCGGCAGACCCTGGTAATCCTCGGCGATCCGACGGTGGCGCTGCCGCCGCTGGCCTAGCCGGCAAGGCGCGCCGGGCCGACGGGCGGCCCGGCGTGCCGGCGCGTCAGCGCAGGTTGCCGGTGTGGCCCAGCGAGTAGCGGCCCGGCTGCGGCCAGACGGTCAGGCCGTGCGGCTCCTGGCCGACGCGGATCTGGTCGACCTTGCCGCCGGTGGTGTCGATGCGGTAGACCACGTCGTCGAAGCGGCCGGACAGCCACAGGTATTTGCCGTCGGCGCTGACGTTGCCCATGTCCGGGCTGCCGCCGCCGGGGATGACCCAGCTGCCGACCACCTTGTCGGTGGCGAAGTCGATCACGCTGACGCTGCCCTTGCCGCGCCGCTTGCCGTGGATGCGGTGGGTGCCGCGGTTGGCGACGTAGAACTTCTTGCCGTCGCGGCTGGGGTAGATGCCGTGCGCGCCGACGCCGGTGGCGATGAAGCCGATCTCCTTGAAGGCGACGCCGTCGACCACGTGGACGCCGTCGGCGTCCATGTCGGCGATGTAGAATTTTTTACCGTCGGGCGAGATGCGTATGTCCTGCGGCATGCCCTTCTTCGAGCTGCACACCTCGCCCGGCGGGCCGCCCACCGGCACCGACTCGGCGAAGCGGGTGGCCGGCATTTTCAATTTCAGATAGCCGGTCACCTTGCGTTCGACCAGGTCGATCTTGGCGATGGTGCCGTCGAACTCGCAGGTGAACACGGCGAAGCGGCCGTCGTTGGAGAAGTCGGCGTGGTTGATGCCGGCGCAGCCCGGCGTGTCGATCGAGTACTGCATCGCCATCGTCTGCGGGTGGCGGAAGTCGAGGCGGTGGCGCGCCTCGGCGACCACGATGGCCGACTTGCCGTCCGGCGTGAAGTACATATTGTAGGGATCGTCGACCGGCACCGACTTGCCCGGCTTGCCGGTCAGCGGATCGATCGGCGTCAGGCTGCCCTTGTCGGTGCGCTCGGCGTTGTTGGCCGCCCACAGCGTGCGCAGGTCCCAAGCCGGCACCACGTGCTGCGGGCCGAGGCCGACCTTGAACTTGTCGACCACCTTCAAGGTCTCCTGGTCGATCACGTAGACGTCGTTGGAGCGCAGGTTGGGCACGTAGACGCGCGCCAGATGGCCCTTGACGGCGGCGCTCATGTTGGCCGGGCCGGTGCTGCCGTAGACGTTGTTGATGTCGGCCAGCGGCGGCATGCCGGGCAGCGCCGAGTAGGCCGGCGCGGCGGCGGCGGCCGGGGCGGCCGGCGCGGCGCCGACGACGTAGCCGGCGATGCCCAGACCGGCGACGGCCAGGGCGATGGTGACTGCGAGCGTGGTACGGCGTGGTTTCGGGTTCATATGTGTGGTGGTCCGGTCGGTTGATGGGGACTAAATTCGGGACTAAATTCGGGACTAAATTCGGGACTAAATTCTGGACAGGATTCTTGGCACCGTGCCGGCGCTAGCGGGCGCGCTCCTGCAGTTTGCGGATCGCCGCGACCGAGGTGTCGACGATGCGCCGCACGCCGAGCTGGCCCAGTTCGGCCGTGGCGCGCGTGGCGTCGCCGCGCACGCCGTCCTGCGGGGTCGGCTTGGCGCCGCGCGCCATGGCCTCGCTGCGCACCAGCGAGGGGTCGGTGGCCAGGGTCAGCGCGGCGTCGGCCAAGCCGGCGTGCAGGCCGATCTCGGCGGCGCTGTAGCCGCGCTTCTTCAGGTCGGCGACATAGGCGGTCTGGGTGATCTCGTAGTAGTCCAGCAGCGCGTGGGCGCGGGCCTCGCCGGCCTTGCCCCAGGCGCGGTTCAGCTTGGCGGCGACGCGCGCCTCGTTCTGCTGGTAGCCGCCGTGGTCGCCGATGAAGACGATGTCGCGGAAACCGTGCTGGCGCAGGCTGGCGGCGGTCGCCTCGAGCAGCGACTCGAAGGTGGCGTCGGGGATCGAGATGGTGCCGGCGAAGCGCATGTGGCCGGCCGGCGGGTTGATGCTGCCCTCGGGCACGTAGGACACCACCGGCGCGACCAGGGTGTTGCCGAGCTTCTGGGCGATCAGCTTGGCCAGCAGGCCGGCGCGCGCGTTGTGCTTGCCCAGCGCGATGTAGGGGCCGCTCTGCTCGACGCCGCCGATCGGCACCAAAATGGTGGTGGCGCCGTGGTCGATGCGGCCGCGCAGCTCGCTGCTGGTGAGCTCCTCCAGCACGACGCTGGCGGCGCGCTCGGCGGCGAACGCCGCGCCCGGCGCGGCGGCCGTCAACAGCAAACCCAACAGGAAGGCCGGATGGCCGCGCTTCACTGCCCACATCATCGCGTCCGCCCTTCGCCTACCTGCGGGGCGGAACGCCCGGCGCTTGTCGAGCGCGCCGCGTAACACCAGGAACTCATAAGCCACAGCCTTTTGGTGATTGTCAAATTCTGCCGCCGTGCCGCGGCGCTAAGCCCGGCACAACTGTGAAGAATTATATTCGATGAAGGCGGTGCGACGTAACTATCTTGTCGAATCGCCACGGGCGTGGCCTGTTTAAGCGCTCACAAAGACGGTGGGAACGGCGCTTGACAAGCGGCGCCGGCAGGCCGACGATGGACGAATGGGCACCTCACCCGACAAAGACTACATCGACGCCAAGTCGCAGGCTGTTTCGGCCTCGGTCTCCGGCGAGATCAAGGCGTTTCGCGCCGAGGTGAATGCGCGCTTGGCCGAGGTGAACTGGCGCTTTGGCTTGACCCTGTCGCTATCCGTCCCGACCTTCATGCTACGCCATATCGCGGAGAAAGCCGGCGCAGCGGCACCAGCACCGGCACCCGCCGTCATCGCGCCCCAAACGACGCCACCGGCGGCGCCCGCCAAAGCCGCGCCGAACGGCCTTAGCCGTCCTTCGGCTTGGCCGGCCCGCTGACGCCGTCCAGGCCCCACTCGGCCCAGTCGTCGCCGAACAGCTCGACCGGATGTTGCGTCCGGTCCGAGCCGTTGCCGCAGGCGAGGGAACCGACCGGGCAATACTTGTCGCAGCCCCAGCAGATGCGCTCGGGGTTCTTGGGGTGGATGGGGAATATCTTGGCCATGGCCTTGCCGCTCCGGGAAACTCAGGCTGTTGGCGGGGCCGGAATGCACGCGGCCGCCACACTTGCCTGGACAGGATGATTTTAATCCCATCGGCAATAAGATTCAAATTAAATATATCTTTAACCGATGCTGGGCTTCCGTCGATGGAAAATGGCCGAACCGCGTCACCTGGGCCGGCGCTGCCAGTTCAAGCGGGCCACGACGGCACCGCGCAGCAGTTGCTGGACGGCGTTCGGCAGGAGGCTTGGTGGTGGTGTGAGTCCCTCTCCAGTAGCCGCCTGACACTCAACTTGATTAGAGTCCGCAACCAGCACACAAAACGCCCCGGCAGCCAGTTAGCTTGAGCGGCCCCAACGCCCTCCCCCGTGGGACGCGCAACAATGCCCTTGGCATTTCGCCAACCACCTCAGGAGATATCATGGCAATCGACGTGTACCTACAAATCGACGGCATCAAAGGCGAATCCGCCGACTCTACGCACTCGGGCTGGATCGAGCTCACATCTGCCCAATGGGGCGTGAGACAGCCGAAAAGCGCTACCGCATCGACCGGCGGCGGCCACACGGCGGAGCGATGCGAGCATCAAAGCATCTCAATCACCAAACTCGCGGACCTGTCCTCACCAGTTCTAATGCAGACATGTTCCGCCGGCCGAACGATTCCGAAGGCTCGGCTCGAATTCATGCGAGCCGATGGCCAAGGCGAGCGCGTAAAGTATTACGAGGTCGAACTGGAAAACGTACTGATCGGCAATATCAGCCAAGTGGTGCACGAAGGTGACGTCTTGCACGATTCCATTGGATTGAAATTTTCAAAGGTGAAGTGGAAATACAGTCAGCAGAAGATCGCCGGCGGCGCCGGCGGCAACACTTCTGGCGGCTGGGATCTTTCGACCAACCGAATCGCATAAGGGGCTCGCCATGCTCGAAGTCCAACCCAAGGATTCACGCGGCTACTTCATTCTTCCCCAGGCTCCCGAGGACGCCGGCTACTACGTCTACGGCACACCAGGTGGCGGCGCCGCCCAGTATGCCCATCCCCGAATGCTAACCCTGATTTTCGCAGTCGAGCGGGAATGGGAGGCAATTGACGACCGTAAATTCGGCGTAGGAAACATCAGTATGGCCAACGGCGTCAAGTTCGATCACGCGTCCCATTTGTCAGGGCTGGAGGTAGACATTCGCCCGTTGCGCAAAGATGGGCGTCAAGTTCCAGTCACTTATCTTGACGACGAATATGACCTCGACGCGACCGAGACGCTGATAAACCTCTTTCGCGCCAACGCGCCAGGCAGCTTGACGATTTTTTTCAACGACAACCGGATAGTCGCCGCAACTCGTCTCAAGAAGCACGACAATCACTTCCACGTCCAGTTCAACTAGATTACCTAAGGAGCAAGCATGAAACAGCCCTTTGCACTTCTTGTCGCGGCAGCCACACTATCTTTTTCGGCTTATGCAAGCGCCGAAAAGCCGTGGGACGGCACGTACACAGCATACAAGGGGCACTACATTCTCTATTCGAACGACCTGGACGAAAAGCAAGCTCCTACCCGAGATGATAGGAAAATTGCGTTGATGGTTGAAGGGCCGATGGCGAAGGAGATGTTCGAATCCATTGGTCCTGACCTAAAGGCTGCCTGCGGCGCATCGGCTCGCCTAAGGATCAGGGAAAAGGGCGACGTGGAATGCACCTATGATAAGGAAACTCCGTCGTCGCCCTACACCTGCCGCTTTGGTCTCAACCTACGTACAGGCAAGAGCATTCCTGGCTCGACTTGTTGACTCCACACGGCCAAATCCGGGCAATGAAATTCGGATCACGATATTTTTGTCCGCTTCGGTCAAGGAATGAACATCCGCATAGATTGCACACCATGCAACA
Source organism: Rugamonas sp. DEMB1 (assembly GCF_029834475.1). GTDB lineage: Bacteria > Pseudomonadota > Gammaproteobacteria > Burkholderiales > Burkholderiaceae_D > Rugamonas > Rugamonas rubra. Next base: position 3,891,445 of record NZ_CP122407.1, read on the forward strand.
CTTGCCGATTTGAGGTGATCGATATCGGTATCGCCACCGCCGAGCAGCGACCGCAACCGTCTCAGCAATGTTCGCCTGTGGAATTTCCCGAGCGCCAACAGTCCCCATGGAAAGAACTAAACCGCCACATCGCCGCTAAGTTACACGAGGCGCGGGCTAAGCCGGAACGTGTACCCTCCCGTGCAACCAAAAATGCGATACTCAGCGAGACACCGGGGAACGTGAAGAGACGCCAGAATACAAAAAACCCGCGCCTCGAGTGAAAGGAGCGGGTTTTTGTGGACTTGCTGAGACCCTGCTGGGCCTCCTGGTACTCAATTCTGGCGGAGACGGTGGGATTCGAACCCACGATACAGGTATAAGCCGTATGCATCCTTAGCAGGGATGTGCCTTCGGCCACTCGGCCACGTCTCCTAGCTGATCACTCAACTATGTCCACCTCGCCAAACAGCGCGGTAGCAGACGAGCGCAATCATATAGGCCGGATGCGAATTGGTCAAGAAAGCCGACAGCATTCACTGCGGAAATTGAAAAAGCACCGAAGCGGCCGCTCGAATCCGCCCCGCCGAGTGGCTATCACACGATACGACAACATTGACACGTGCGCCACCGAAGCCTAAATTCATCCTTCTAGGGTTAGCTCCCCCCTCGCGAGCAATCGCAACACCGGCTTCCCCAGAGGGAATGGCATGGAAACAGACCTCGATCAACTTGTCCTGAACAATGCTCCGGGGGGGGTGATCGTGACCACGCCGGACCACATCGTGGCGCGCTGGACCAAGGGGGCGGAACGTATCTTCGGCTACAACAGCGACGCCGCCCTCGGCTGCGATGTGCGCAGCTTGATCGCCCTCCCCGGCCAGGCCGAGGAAGACAGTAAAATCGACCACCAGCTGGCTGAAAGCGGCACCTGCGACTATGAAATGCTGCGCCGAAGGAGTGACGGCGGATTGATCTATGTCGACGGCTCCAGCGCGGCCATCCTCGACGCCGACGGCCGCATGACGCATATCGTCTCCAACACCAAGGATGTGACGCAGCGCAAGGCGGCGCGCGACGCGCAATTGATGGACGTGAAGTTCCGCAGCGTGTTCGAATCTACGCCCGACAGCATCATCGTCACCAATCCCACCGGCACCATCGTGCTGGCCAACGCCCAGGCCGAACGGCTGTTCGGCTACGAGCCGCGCGAGCTGGACGGCAAACGCATCGAGATCCTGCTGCCGGAACGCTTCCAGCACGCCCACGTCGGCCACCGCTCGCACTACTTCGACCTGCCGCGCCCGCGCACCATGGGGGCCGGCCTGGAACTGCACGGCAGGCGCAAGGACCATGCCGAGTTCCCGGTCGAGATCAGCCTGTCGCCGATCCAAACCGAGGCCGGCGCCTTTGTCATCAGCGCGATCCGCGATGTCGGCGAACGCAAGAAGGCCGAACAGAAATTCCGCGGCCTGCTCGAGTCGGCGCCCGATGCGATCGTGATCGTCAACCAGACCGGCGAGATCGTGCTGGTCAACTCGCAGACCGAGATGCTGTTCGGCCACCCGCGCGCCGAACTGTTGGGCAAAAAAATCGAGGTGTTGATTCCGGCCCGCTTCCACGCCAAGCACCCGCATTTCCGCGGCGGCTTCTTCGACCAGCCGCGGCCGCGCGCGATGGGTGCCGGCCTGGAACTGTACGGCCTGCGCCGGGACGGCTCCGAGTTTCCCGTCGAAATCAGCCTGTCGCCATTGGAAACCGAGGACGGCGTGCTGGTCTCGTCGGCCATCCGCGACATCACCGACCGCAAGCGGATCGAGAGCGCCCTCAACGAGCAAAAGCTCGAGCTCGAGCGGCGCCAGTACGAACTGGAACGGGCCAACCAGGCCAAGGACCGTTTCCTCACCAGCATGTCGCACGAGCTGCGCACGCCGCTCAACGCCATCCTCGGCTTCTCGCAGCTGCTGGCCAACGAGGCGCTGCCCTCGAGCGTCGAGCAGAAACGCGGTTTCGTGCACAACATCGTCTCGGCCGGACGGCATCTGCTGGCCCTGATCGACGAGATCCTGGACCTGGCCAAGATCGAATCGGGCAACATGAGCCTGTCGCTGGAACCGGTGCGCTTGACGCTGCTGCTGGCCGACGTGGTGAACATGGTCAAGGAGCAGGCCGAGCGGCGCGGCATCCGCATGCTGTACCCGGAAGCGACGGCGGTGACGGTGCGCGCCGACCACACCCGGCTCAAGCAGATCATCCTGAACCTGCTGTCGAACGCCATCAAATACAACCGCAAGGGGGGCGCCGTGGTGCTCAGCGTCGCGCGCGGCGCGGCCGGCCGCCTGCGTATTTCGGTGCAGGACACCGGCGAAGGCCTGAGCCCGGAACAAATCGAGGCGCTGTTCCAGCCGTTCAACCGCCTCGGCCAGGAGGCCGGCACCGAGGAAGGCACCGGCATCGGCCTGGTGGTGACCAAGCGCCTGGTCGAGCTGATGGGCGGCACGCTGGGCGTCGCCAGCACCCAGGGAACCGGCTGCGTGTTTTGGATCGAACTGGACATTGCGGGACAGGAAGCGAGCGCCGCCGGGTCGAACGCCGTCGCCAAGCCGGTGCTGGTGCCGTTGGGCTCGAGGCGCGGCGGGCCAACGACGATACTGTACATCGAAGACAACCCGGCCAGCCTGAGCCTGGTCGAGCAGATCGTCGGCTTCCGCTCCGGCCTCGAGTTGCTGTCGGCGACCAATGCCCGCGACGGCATCGCGCTGGCGCTGAGTCGACAACCGCAAGTGATCCTGATGGACATCAACCTGCCCGGCATGAGCGGCAAGGAGGCCAAAAAGATCTTGGGCGCGGACGAGCGGACGGCGCACATCCCGGTGATCGCCCTGACCGCCAACGCCATGCACAGCGACGTCAAGCACGGCCTGGCTGCCGGCTTCTTCCGCTACCTGACCAAACCGATCGACGCCGACCTGCTGCTGGAGACGATCAACGAAGCGATCTCGGCCGATCGGGCCGCGCCGGCGCCGGGGGCGGACAAGCCCGGGGCGGACGCGGCACCGGCGGCCGATGCGTAGCGGTAGACAGTGCGGGGACAAAAAACCGCCAACGCCGGTCTTTAAGAACCGCAGCGTAGCGGTTCCGACACTGTTTGCGCGTGCAGCATGGTCCCCTCGATGGCGGCGCGCCGGCTACGCTTGAATCACGGCCTCCATGCGCTGTATTTCAAGACTAGATAATCCATGAAGCTGAGCCTCGTCGCGCCAGCCAGCAAGTACGCCGCGCACCTCGTCCACGATGGCTCTGGCGCGCACGGCGCTCACACGGTACATGTCGGCACAGCTGACTGCCGCGGGCAGGCTGGGCTGTGCGTTGTGTCCATCGAGGGTCAAGGCGTGGCAAGCCTTGCCTGGATTGGGATTCATATCGTAGGCGGGAGCGAGGCGCCAGCCGGTGGTTTCCCGGATGAAGCCATGGTTGCGCAGGTGGTCGTCCCGATTGCCGATCAATACGTTGAAGACCACGCGCCGGAACAACTGCTCCAGGTCGGCAGCGATGTGATTCCGTGCCCCCTGGTCCTCGATAAACTCAACCAGGTCCAGATAGCTGCCGCCTGGCTGGCCGTCCCTTCGCTCCAACAGCGTCATCGCGGAAGCAAACATCCTGCGGCTGTCGCCGGCACGGTCGAAGCGCTTGACGCAAAACGTGCGGTAGCGATCGCCCAACAGTTCAATGCGCGCTTCGGACACGAAAATACCCGCCTTGGCGGCAAGTATATGGGCCACGAACTCCCATGCTCCAACGTCATACCGGTCATCGCCGGCAGGGAATTTCGCGAACCACAACTGGCCATCGTTACCGGTGAAGTTCGCCTTGGGCCGTGCGCCACCCAAGGAACTCCCGGGCGCGATCAACATGGCCAGCCATTTTTCGTATTCGGGCAATTGTTCGACACCGGGCTCTTCGATGCGACGGCTGATGTCGGCCAGCTCGCCAAGACTCGTGACCGGAGGCGCGGCGCACGTTTGATTGTCCAGGAACGGGCCGTCGGCGCCCTTCCTAAAACGCAAGGCGCCCATGCGCGTCAAGTCGTGGACTCCCAGCAAGAAGTCCACTTCATGGAGCTGGCGCAACTTGCGCCCTTCCCGTTCGGCCATTGCGGCTTCGCGGCGCTCGAGCAAGACCCGCCCCCAGCGATCCGGCGCGGAATCCATGAACACGCCGAAGGCCGGCATGTCGACCTCAGGATGTTGCTCGCCCGCCCACAGTTCCAGCCGAGGGTCGAGCATGAAACTATTTCCGCTTTTTAGCCAGTCGCTGTCGTAGGCGAAGCTCGCTGGCAAATCCAAGCGCCTCGTGTCCCGGTACATTATGCCAACGCGTGCCTCCACGCCTAGGTCGGCGGCCCAGAGATAGACATCGTACGCGTCGCGCGTTTCGCTATTCGGTCTCTTGGAAGCCATCATCTTCCTCATTTCTGTCCACTTTGGCTGCCTTGCCGCCCATTGCGCCCCTCGGCTTTCTGGCGACCGGCATTTTCAGATCCTGCAACTTGCGGCCGAGTTCGTCGTCTTGCGCCATTTTATCAAGATCCTTTTCGATGCCAAGGACGCGCAACGCCCGGGCATAGGTACCCATGGCGATACTGGGATCGCCTTTTTCGAGGCGATTGAGCGTATCGCGCGACACGTTCATCCGTTCGGCGAACAGAAGAGTGCTAATGCTGCGGCGCAGACGGGCCTCCCGCAAGCGCTGACCGAGCGCGACCATCTGTTTCTCGACGGCAGGGAAAGGACGTGGCGATGATGTTTTCATGTCAGATATATTGGACAATATAGCGTAGCTTGTCAAATATACCGGACATACTAGCTCTGGCCTCCGCAGGGCGCACATAAAAAAAACCCGCCGAGGCGGGTTTTTAAAATACTGGCGGAGACGGTGGGATTCGCCTACCTGCCGCAGGCCGCCCAAGCGCGTGCACGCGCTTGTCTTCGCCTCCCACCCATGATGCCCGCAGGGGCATCATTCGTCTCCGCAAGGCAGGAATGAAAAAACCCGCCGAGGCGGGTTTTTAAAATACTGGCGGAGACGGTGGGATTCGCCTACCTGCCGCAGGCCGCCCAAGCGCGTGCACGCGCTTGTCTTCGCCTCCCACCCATGATGCCCGCAGGGGCATCATTCGTCTCCGCAAGGCAGGAATGAAAAAACCCGCCGAGGCGGGTTTTTAAAATACTGGCGGAGACGGTGGGATTCGAACCCACGATACAGGTATAAGCCGTATGCATCCTTAGCAGGGATGTGCCTTCGGCCACTCGGCCACGTCTCCTAGCTGATCACTCAACTATGTCCACCTTGCAATAAATCGCTGCAGCAGACGACCGTCATAGTATAGACCGGATACGGATTGGTCAAGGAACCGGACGGCTTTTTTGAAACTTTTTACGCCCTTCTTTACGCTTTTTCCAGCTCGAAAGCCTTGTGCAGCGCGCGCACGGCCAACTCCATGTATTTCTCGTCGATCAGCACGGAAATTTTGATTTCCGAGGTCGAGATCATCATGATGTTGATGCCCTCTTCCGACAAGGTGCGGAACATCTGCGAGGCGACGCCGACGTGGCTGCGCATGCCCACGCCGACCACCGACAGCTTCGACACCTTGGCGTCGCCGGTGATGCTGGCGGCGCCCAGTTCGGCCTTGGTGCCGTTCAACACGTCCATCGCCTGCGCGTAGTCGTTGCGCGACACGGTGAAGGTGAAGTCGGTCTTGCCGTCGACCGACTGGTTCTGGATGATCATGTCGACTTCGATGTTGGCCTCGGCCACCGGGCCGAGGATGTGGTAGGCCACGCCCGGGCGGTCTGGCACGCCCAGCACGGTGATTTTGGCCTCGTCGCGGTTGAACGCGATACCGGAGATGACTGCTTGTTCCATGTGTTTATCTTCCTCAAACGAAATCAGGGTGCCCGAGTTGGCTTCGATCTCCAGATCGAGCATCGGGTCGGTCAGCGACGACAGGACGCGGGTCGGCACGCGGTAGTTGCCGGCGAATTCCACCGAGCGGGTTTGCAGCACTTTCGAGCCCAGCGAGGCCAGCTCCAGCATCTCCTCGAAGGTGATGGCCTTCAGGCGGCGCGCCTCGGAGACCACCCGCGGGTCGGTGGTGTAGACGCCGTCGACGTCGGTGAAGATCAGGCATTCGGAAGCCTTCATCGCGGCGGCGATGGCCACGGCGGAGGTGTCGGAACCGCCCCGGCCCAGGGTCGAGATGTTGCCGTTCTCGTCGACGCCCTGGAAGCCGGTGATGATGACGATCTTGCCGGCGTCGAGGTCGCGCCGCACCTTCTCGTCGTCGATCGACTGGATGCGCGCCTTGGTGAAGGCGGAATCGGTTTTAATCGCGACTTGCCAGCCGGCGTAGGACACCGCTTGTTTGCCGATCGCCAGCAGGGCCATCGACAGCAGGCCGACCGAGACCTGCTCGCCGGTCGAGGCGATCATGTCGAGCTCGCGCGGATCCGGCTGCTCCTGGATCTGCTTGGCCAGACCGATCAGGCGGTTGGTCTCGCCCGACATGGCCGACGGCACCACGACAATTTGATGTCCCGCGTCATGCCACTTGGCGACACGCTGCGCAACGTTCTTGATGCGATCCGTCGAACCCATCGACGTACCGCCGTATTTATGCACGATTAAAGCCATAACAGTGAGTATTCCGCTCAATTAGGTGTAAAAGGAACCCTTAACTCTACATGCTGCACTGCATAATAACAAGTCAAAAAAGTCATAAACTCATACAGTCTCGGCATATGCTCATACCCGATTTGTGCGGAATGAAATTGTCTAGACAGCCTGCCAGCGCAGGCGGTATCGCGTTTCGCCCTCGCTCACCAGGTGGTGGCAATCCATGCCGACGCCGGCGGCGAACAGCAGTTGTTTGCGGGCCCAGACCACGGGGAGACGGGTTCTTTCCCACGCGGGAATATTGCAAGCTTGATAGTGGTATTTCAGCCCACGGGTCGAGCGGTTTTGTGCCAGCTTGAGCCGTTCGCCGCCCTGGCGGAAGTCGATCACCAGCTCCTGGCCGCGCAGCCAGTCGGCCGCCAGGCCTCTTCGGCCGGATCAAAATACAACACCCCGCCATAGGCCGGGAAGGCCAGCTCGGCCTCGCCGTTCCAGCGGAAGGCCTGGCCGTCCTTGATGTCGGACTCGTCGACGCGGGTGCCCTCCAGCTCGGCCAGCTTGGGTGTCAGGTAGAGGCGGTCGCGGTGGCGCCGCACATGGCAGTCGGGATGGGTGACCAGCAGCTGGGCGTCGTAGCGCGCCTCGACCAGCTGGGTCAGCATCTCGGCCAGCCAGGCGGTGGTGGGCATGCGCAGGCCGCGCGTGGCGAACCAGTGGCGCAACAGGTTGCAGGCGCGGTCCGTGCTCATGGCGCGCAGCTTGGCGACGTCGAGGCAGTCGCCGTCCAGGCAGGCGGCCAGGTCGCTGCTCGGCCAGTTCGGTGAGCAGGCGCTGGGCCGACTGGGCGTGCTGGGCGCTGCGCGCGAAGCGCTCCTGGAAACCGGGGAAGGCCGCCGCCAGCGCCGGCATCACCTGGTGGCGCAAGGCGTTGCGGGCGAAGCGCGGGTCGTGGTTGGACTCGTCGTCGACGTGGGCGATCTGCCGCGCCGCCACGTATTCGGCCAGTTGCCGGCGCGAGGCGGACAGCAGCGGACGCGCCATCACCAGCGCCGGATTGGCCAGCAGCTCGGGCGCGGCGTTGGCGGCGTCCATGCCGGACAGGCCGGCCGGGCCGGAGCCGCGCAGCAGCTGCAGCAACACCGTCTCGGCCTGGTCGTCCTGGTGGTGGGCGGTCAGCAGCAGGGTCACGCCGTGCGCCGCGCACAGGGCGCCCAGCGCGGCGTAGCGGCTCTTGCGGGCGGCCGCCTCGGTGCCGCTCTTGCGCGGCGCGTCCAGCACGACGCGGCGCGCCTCGAAGCGCACGCCCAGCGCGGCGCAGGCCTGCTCGCAGTGGGCCAGCCAGGCGTCGGCGTTGGGGCTCAGGCCGTGGTGGACGTGGAAGGCGTACAGCTCGACGCCGTTGGCGCCGGCGTAGGCCTGCGCCAGGTGCAGCAGGGCCGAGGAGTCGAGGCCGCCGCTCAGGGCGATGGCCAGACGGCCGCCGGCGCCCTGCCCGGCCGCCGCCAGCGCCTCGGCGAAGTTGGACGCCAGGCTGGGGATTTGTTGCTTCTTCAATTGCTGCTCCGATAAAAAAACCGGGAACGGAGCGAGGCGGATGGCCCCGGTCGGTTCCCGGTTTTGGTGGGCGCAGATGTGCCGGCTGGGTCCCGGGCCGAAACCAGGGTCAGACCCTAGGGTCTGACCCTCTTTTCAACGTCCAGGGCTTTGGCCGGCGCCGCCGGCGCCTCGATTTTCTTGTCGCCGGATTACTCCTGCGGCGTGGTTTCCTTGAACTTGCCGTAGCTCATCAGCTTCTCGTGGCGCGCTTCCAGCAGGCCCTTGGTCTTCATGCCGTGGAACTGGCGCAGCGAGTCGGCCAGGGCGCGCTTGAGCAGCGTGGCCATCTGTTTCGGGTCGCGGTGGGCGCCGCCCAGCGGCTCGCTGACGATCTTGTCGATCAGGCCCATCGCCTTCAGGCGGTGCGCGGTCAGGCCCAGCGCCTCGGCGGCGTCGGAGGCGCGCTCCGAGGTCTTCCACAGGATCGAGGCGCAGCCCTCGGGCGAGATCACCGAGTAGGTCGAGTATTGCAGCATCAGCACGGCGTCGCCCACGGCGATCGCCAGCGCGCCGCCGGAGCCGCCCTCGCCGATGATGGTGGCGATCAGCGGCACCTTCAGTTCGGCCATCACGTACAGGTTGTGGCCGATCGCTTCGGACTGGCCGCGCTCCTCGGCGTCGATGCCGGGGAAGGCGCCGGGCGTGTCGACGAAGGTGAACACCGGGATGCCGAATTTTTCGGCCAGCTTCATCAGGCGCATCGCCTTGCGGTAGCCCTCCGGCTTCGGCATGCCGAAGTTGCGCAGCGCGCGCTCCTTGGTGTCGCGGCCCTTCTGGTGGCCGATGACCATGCAGGCCTGGCCGTTGAAACGGGCCAGACCGCCCACCACCGACAGGTCGTCGGCGTAGCTGCGGTCGCCGTGCAGCTCGTGGAAGTCGGTGAATATCTCGTTGACGTAGTCCATCGTGTATGGCCGCTGCGGGTGGCGCGCGATCTGCGCGACCTGCCACGGCGTCAGCTTGGCGTAGATGTCTTTGGTCAGTTGCTGGCTCTTCTTGGCCAGGCGGTCGATCTCCTCGGAGATGTCGACGGCCGAATCGTCTTGCACGAAACGCAGCTCTTCGATCTTGGAATCGAGTTCCGCGATCGGTTGCTCAAAATTGAGGAAAGTCGTTTTAGTCATTGTACCTCCGTATTTGTTCTCGGCCGTCCCCGCCCCGCCCTGGGGACGGCGCGACGCGGGGCGGCGATTAAGTTTGCGCTATTCTACCGGAAGCGGGTCCAGACTCCGCCATAAGTACCAGGTGGCGACGGTGCGCCAGGGTTCCCAGTTGGCCGAGACTTCGCGCGCATCGCTGCGCGAGACCGGCTCGCCGGAGAAGTAATTGACGCTGATGCCCTGGATCAGGCCGGGGTCGTCGAGCGGCAGCACGTTCGGCCGGAGCAGATTAAATATCAAAAACATCTCCGCTGTCCAGCGTCCGATGCCGCGGATTTGCACCAGTTCGGCGATGACGGCTTCGTCGTCCATCTGGTCCCACTGGTTGGCGTGCACCCGCTTGGCCTTGAAATGCTCGGCCAGGTCGATGATGTATTCGGTCTTGCGCTTGGACAGGCCGCAGGCCGAGAGCTGCTCGACGCCGGCCTTGAGCACCTGCGCCGGCGTGCATTTCGGACAGGCCAGCAGCAGCTTGTGCCAGGCGGCGTCGGCCGCCTTGGTGGTCACCTGCTGGCCGACGATGGAACGCGCCAAGGTAGTAAACGGGTCGCCGTGGCCGACCAGGTGCAGGTCGCCAAATTGCGGGATCAGCTTCTTCATGATGCGGTCCCGCTTCATGAGCTCGATCTTGGCCTGTTCCCAGTAGGGTGGCACGGCCACCACCAGCGGGACGGCGGCGCCGTCGCTTACCTTGGAGAGGGCCATCATGCGCGGCGCCAGTTGGTGCTGCCGTCGGGTTTGTCTTCGAGGATGATGCCGGCCGCCAGCAGCTCGGCGCGGATGGCGTCGGACTGGGCGAAGTCGCGCGCCTGCTTGGCCGCCGCGCGGCGCGCGATGGCCTCGACGATGGCGCCGTCGGCGCTGCTGTCGGCGTCGCCGACGGCGGCCTGGCGGAACTGCTGCGGCGTGCGGGCCAGCAGGCCGATCACGCCGGCCAGGCCCTTCAGCTGGCGCGCCACGGCCGGCGACTTCGATTTGTTGAGCTCGCTGACCAGGTCGAACAGCGCGGCCAGCGCCACCGGGGTGTTGAAGTCGTCGTTCATCGCCTCGGCGAAGCGCACGGCGTGCGCCTCGTTCCAGTCGAGCGGCAGGCCGTCGCCCTCGACGCCGTCGAGCGCCGTGTAGAGCCGGGTCAGGGCGACGCGGGCGTCGTCGAGGTGGGCGTCGGAGTAGTTCAGCGGGCTGCGGTAGTGGGCGCGCAGGATGAAGAAGCGCACCACCTCGGCGTCGTATTTCTTCAGCACGTCGCGGATGGTGAAGAAGTTGCCCAAGGACTTGGACATCTTCTCGTTGTCGACCCGCACGAAGCCGTTGTGCAGCCAGTAGTTGACCATGCTGTGGCCGAAGGCGCCCTCGGACTGGGCGATCTCGTTCTCGTGGTGCGGGAACTGCAGGTCGGCGCCGCCGCCGTGGATGTCGAACTGCTCGCCGAGCAGCGCGCAGGCCATCGCCGAGCACTCGATGTGCCAGCCCGGCCGGCCCTTGCCCCACTTGGAGTCCCACTTGACCTCTTCCGGCTCGGACTCCTTGGACGACTTCCACAGCACGAAGTCGAGCGGGTCGCGCTTGCCGGTGTTGACGTCGACGCGCTCGCCGGCGCGCAGGTCGTCGAGCGACTTGCCGGACAGGCGGCCGTAGTTGGCGAAGTTGCGCACGGCGTAGTTGACGTCGCCGTCGCTGCCCTGGTAGGCCAGCTCGCGCTGCTCCAGGGTGTCGATCAGCGCCAGCATCTGCGGCACGTATTCGGTGGCGCGCGGCGTGTGGGTGGGCGCCAGGATGCCCAGCGCGCCGGTGTCCTCGTCCATGTATTGCGTGAAGCGGGCGGTCAGCTGCGAGATGGTCTCGCCGTTCTCCACCGCGCGCTTGATGATCTTGTCGTCGATGTCGGTGATGTTGCGCACATAGGTGACGTCGTAGCCGGAGGCCCGCAGCCAGCGGTAGACCACGTCGAAGGCCATCATCATGCGGGCGTGGCCGATATGGCAGTAGTCGTAGATGGTCATGCCGCACACATACATGCGGACCTTGCCCTCTTCGATCGGTACGAAAACCTGCTTGTCACGCGCCAGCGTGTTGTAAATCTTTAAATTGCTCATCGGACTCTTGCGTATTTTTCGGGCCGCCAGCCAGGCAATACGAGGACCGGGCGCAGACACCCTGGGGATGCCGCGCCTGGACTTGTTCGTGTGCGCCGTGGAAACTGACAGACCCTCGGGTATCTAGTTCTTCTTTGTTAGAATGAAACTTCTCGGACAAGTATAGCATTGATAAAATCCGCACTGGCCCGATATAGCTTAGGATTTTTTGAACGGCAAACGAATCTTCACTTGTTCGCCGCTGCCCCACCTACCTCGCCAAGGAAGCAATAATGCACCAAACCGCGCCGCGCCGCCTGTCCTTTCTGACCAAATTCTTCAGCCTGTTCGCCGGCGCCACCCTGTCCGGCGCCGTGCTGGCGGCGGCCGCCGCCGCCCCGGCGGCCACGGCCACGCCGCAGGTCACGCTGAAAACCAGCATGGGCGAGATCGTCCTCGAACTCGACCAGGCCAAGGCGCCCAAGACGGTCGACAACTTCCTGCAGTACGTCAAGAGCGGCCACTACAAGGGCACCATCTTCCACCGCGTCATCGACGGCTTCATGATCCAGGGCGGCGGCTTCGACGAGAAGCTCAAGCAGAAGCCGACCCGCCCGCCCGTCAAGAACGAGGCGCAGAACGGCCTGCCCAACGCGCCCTACAGCATCGCCATGGCGCGCACCGGCGACCCGCACTCGGCCACCGCGCAGTTCTTCATCAACGTGGCCGACAACGAGATGCTCAACTACCCGGGCCGCGACGGCTTCGGCTACACCGTGTTCGGCAAGGTCATCAAGGGCCAGGAGGTGGTCGACAAGATCAAGGGCACCCTGGTCGACGACAAGGGCATGTTCCAAAACCTGCCGGTGACGCCGGTGGTGATCCAGTCGGCGACGATTTTGAAGACGCCGATCCAGCCGAAACTGTAAAATAGCGCCTTGGCTGCGGCCGCGCCGCGCGCGCGGCCCGCGTTTGACCATCGAACAACACATTCTAGGACTATTATGACCACCGTTATCATCACCACCAACATGGGCAAGTTCACCGCCGTTCTGGACGCGGAAAAAGCGCCGAAAACGGTTGAGAACTTCCTCTCGTACATGAACGCCGGCCACTACGCCAACACCATCTTCCACCGCGTGATGGGCGACTTCATGATCCAGGGCGGCGGTTTCGCCCCGGGCATGAAACAGAAATCGGCCGACACCACGGTTGAAAACGAAGCCAAGAACGGCCTGAAAAACGACACCTACACGCTGGCCATGGCACGTACCTCGGACCCGCATTCGGCCTCGGCGCAGTTCTTCATCAACGTGAAAAACAACAGCTTCCTCGACTACCCTGGCCAGGACGGCTGGGGCTACGCCGTGTTCGGCAAAGTCACCGAAGGCACCGAAGTGGTCGACGCGATCCGCAAGGTCAAGACCGGCCGCAGCGGCATGCACTCGGACGTGCCGGTGGAAGACGTGGTCATCGAATCGATCGAACTGGCAGCGTAATTCAGCGCCAGTAGGCAGCCGCGCGCCCGCCAACGCGGGCGCGCGGCTTTTTTATCCGCTCGCCGTTTTCCACAGCGGCCGGGTATTGTTGAAGGAATCAGGAATGACAATGCCTGACAAGCGCGTCGCCGCGCTGTTCATCTCCGACCTGCATCTGCAAGCGTCGCACCCGCACACCACCGAGGCCTTCTTCCGCTTTCTGCAGCAGCAGGCGGTGCACGCCCGCGCGCTGTATCTGCTCGGCGACCTGTTCGAATACTGGGCCGGCGACGACGACGTCGACGAGCCCTACCACCAGGCCATCGTCGCCGCGCTGCGCCGCGTCGGCGCGGCCGGCGTCAAGCTGTATTGGATCGCCGGCAACCGCGACTTCCTGGTCGGCGCGCCCTTCGCCGCCGCCGCCGGACTGACGCTGCTGCCCGAGATCCACGTCGTCGAGATCGGCGGCCTGCGCGTCGCGCTGCTGCACGGCGACGCCCAGTGCACCGAGGACGTCAACTACATGGCCTTCCGCGCCCAGGTGCGCCAGCCGGCCTGGCAGGCGCAGTTCCTGGCCATGCCGCTGGCGCAGCGCAAGGCGATCATCGCCGGCATGCGCGAGAACAGCCGCAAGGACCAGGGCAACAAGAGCGACGAGATCATGGACGTGGCGCCGCAGGCGATCGCCGAGGTGTTCGCGCGGACCGGCACCGACGTCATGATCCACGGCCACACGCACCGCCCCGCGCTGCACCGGGTCGGCGCCACGCGCCGCTACGTGCTGCCGGACTGGGAGCCGGACGCCACGCCGCCGCGCGGCGGCTGGATCGCCATCGACGAGACGGGCGCGGTCAGCCGCCACGACCTGGACGGCGCCATCGTCGACTAGGCTGTCGGCCGCGCTCTCGGCTACGCGCCCCACCGCCCGCCCGGGCAGCAGGCACCCGGCCGGCGTGGCCCACCCCAGGCGGGCCGGATTGCAACAGCGGCGGCGCGGCGCCGTGACAAGGCCCCGTGCGCTGCCTATAATCGTCAGCAATAGCGGCCTGCTCCGCGTCCTGATCGCCTTTTGATGAGATACACCGCCGCTCTTGCCACCGCCTGCCTGCTGGGCGCCTCCTGCGCCGTGGCGGCACCGACGCTGACGGTGGCCTGGCGCGACAAGCCGCCCTACTACTACCTCGACCACGGGGTGGCAAAAGGCTTCATGCTGCAGCGCGCCAAGGAGGTCTTCGCGCTGGCCGGCGTGCCGGCGCGTTTCGTGCAGGAGCCGCAGAAGCGCATCTGGATCAACTTCGCACACGGCACGCCGAACTACTGCTCAATCGCTTGGTACCGCCTGCCCGAGCGCGAGGCGGTGGCGCAATTCAGCCAGCCCCTGATGACCGATCCGCCGCAAGGCGTGTTGATCGCGCCGCGGGCGCTGGCCCGGGTGCGGACCCACGCCACCCTGGCCAGCCTGCTGGCCGATCCGCAGTTGACGCTGGGCGTGGTCGACGGCGTCTCCTACGGTCCCGAGCTCGACGCGCTGATCGCCCGCAGCGCCAACCAGATCATGCGGCGCACCGTCACCACCGTCAACATGATGCGCATGATCGCCGCCGGCCGCGCCGACTACATGCTGGTCGACCGCGAGGATTGGAAGTACGCCAGCGCCCACGCGGCGGAGCTCAACGCGGCGGTGCGGCGCGACTACGCCGACGCGCCGCCAGGCCTGAAGCGCTACCTGGTGTGCAGCCGCGACGTGCCGGCCGAGGTGATGAACAAACTCAACCAGGCCATCGCCGCCACCGCCGAGCGGCACTAACCAGTCGCGGAGGCGGCGTCAGCCGCGGATCTGGCCGAACGCCGCGTCGAGGCGGCGCAGCAGCTCCTGGTTGATGTCGCGCGTGTGGCGGTTCCAGCGCTCGATGGTGGGCAGCAGCTCGGTGCGCAGCCGCGCGGCCAGCGTCTGCTCGCCATTGGCCACCGCCCAAATCACGCACTCGGCGCGCGCGGCGAAGCTGCCGAAGCGCGCCACGGCGAACTCGAATTCGGCCTTCGCCTCGGCCTGGCGGCCGGCGCCGGCCAGTGCCTGGGCCAGCAGCAGCGAGACCTGCTCGGCGCGGAAGTTGGCGTCGGCCTGGCGGATCTGCTGCAGGTGGGCCACCGCCGCGCCGCTGCGGGCGCAGGCGAAGTTGGCGCGCGCCGCGCCGAAGCGGATCTCCAGATCGCCGGCGAACGGCCCCTGCAGGCCCGCCTCGTAGGTATTGGCTGCCTCGGCGGCGTCGCCCGCCTGCAACTGGGCGGCGGCCAGGCGCATCTGGTTTTGCGCGGTCGGCGTGTAGTCGAAGGCGGCGCGCGCCTCGCGCAGCTCGCGGCTCGGGTCCAAGGTCTTGACGGCCACCTTGGCCACCTTGCGCGCGCCGTGCTGCCAGCCGGAGCCCGGCAGGTAGATGGCGAAGAAGTACACCACGCTGCCCAGCAGCGGGAAGGAGAACAGGATCAGCAGCCAAAACAGCTGCTGTCCGTTGCGGATCGCGTGGATGGCGAAAAACAGCGCCACCAGTACGTGCAATCCAATGCCGAAAATCGCCATGCCTACTCCAATAGTCTAGTCAATGAGGCCGATTGTAGAAGCTGCGCGACGGCGCGGCAAGCGCGCGGCCGCCATGGTAAGCGCGGCTTAAGATTCCGGCGCCGGCTCAGGGTGCCGGGGCCAAGGTGGCGACCAGCGCGCCGGGCTTGGTGGCGATGCCGGTCAATTCGAACTGCACGCCGGCGTAGCGCAGGTTCGTCGGGGCGGAAACGGTGGATCGGCATGTCCTTGATGACCTTGTCGCTGAGCAGATTGGCGACGCTGGCCAGCTGGTTCTGCCGCCCCTCGTCCATGCCGTCGAAGGCGAAACGGTCGACATGCGCGTCGCTCAGGTAGATGGCGTTGTGCGCCCGGTCCACCTGCAACCGGCCGGAGATGGCCATGCTGCCGCGCCAGGACTGGCGGCCCAGCAGCGGCACCACGCTGGCGTCGAGTTCGAGGGCGACACGGTCGTTGGCATCGAGCACGCGCAGGCGCGGATGGCTCAGCTCCACCTCCAACACGGCCAGCACGCGCTGGCGCAGCGGGAAGCGCTTGTCCAGCCCCTGCTGCATGCGGTCGAGCGGCAGCTCGACCTGGCGCGGCCCGATCAAGGTCGAACAGCTGGCCAACAGCGTGCTGGCCGCCACGGCCATCGCGACCAGGCCGAGGCGTCGGCGCCGCAGCGTGAAGTTGGCGATATCGTTCATGTGCTTCCTTGTTGGTTTTCCAGGCGCGGGAGAGCGCAGAGTTTACTCGATTTCCGCCGCGACGGCCGGGCACGTCCGGCCCACGCTGCCAAAAAAACACTTGATTTTGTCAACATCGGTGTTATAGTTCACTACAACACCACTTCGTTATATCACCAAGGGGGATACATGAATGTCCGAATCATCAACACAGCAGCCAGGGAGCAGCGACCATGACCATGGGCTGGAATGACAATGCGCCGATCTACCGCCAGCTCAAGGAGCGGGTGATCGGCATGATGCTCGACGGCTTGCTCAAGCCGGGCGACGCGCTACCGTCGGTGCGCCAGGTGGCGGCCGACTTCCAGCTCAACCCGATCACCGTATCGCGGGCCTACCAGGAGCTGGTCGACGAAAATTTAGTGGAAAAACGGAGGGGATTGGGTATGTATATGACTGACGGCGCCGGCGACAAGCTGCTGGCCACGGAACGCGAGCGCTTCCTGCGCGAGGAGTGGCCGGCCATGATAGAACGCATCCGCCGCCTCGGCCTGGACCTGCAACAGCTGCTGCAGGCGGCCCAGCCGGGCCAGCCGGGCCTGCCGACTGCGGGAGGTGCGGCATGAACGCCATCGTCTCCGCCAGCAATCTGAGCAAGCGCTACGGCAAGGCGCTGGCGCTCGACCAGACCAGCTTCGAGATCCAGTCCGGCCGCATCGTCGGCCTGATCGGCCCCAACGGCTCGGGCAAGACCACCACGCTCAAGGCCATGCTGGGCCTGACCCAGTTCGACGGCCAGATGAGCGTGCTGGGGCTGGACCCGCGCACCCAGCGCGACGAGTTGATGCGCGACGTCTGCTTCATCGCCGACGTGGCCATTTTGCCGCGCTGGCTGAAGGTCAAGGACGCGGTCGACTTCGTCGCCGGCGTGCACCCGCGCTTCGACCGGGAAAAGGCCGAGCGCTACATCGCCCACACCAAGCTGGCACCGAACATGAAGGTCAAGGCCATGTCCAAGGGCATGGTGGTGCAGCTGCACCTGGCGCTGGTGATGGCCATCGACGCCCGCCTGCTGGTGCTCGACGAGCCGACGCTGGGCCTCGACATCCTGTACCGCAAGCAGTTCTACCAGAACCTGCTGGAGGACTATTTCGACGAGGGCAAGACCATCCTCATCACCACCCACCAGATCGAGGAGGTCGAGCACATCCTGACCGACCTGCTGTTCATCCGCGACGGCAAGATCACCCTGTCGGCCTCGATGGACGAGATCGGCGAGCGCTTCACCGAGGTGATGGTCGAGCCGCCCTACGCCGTCGCCGCCACCGCGCTGCAGCCGCTCAGCCAGCGCACCGTGTTCGGCAAGTCCGTGATGCTGTTCGACGGCGTGGCGCGCAGCCAGCTGGCCGTCTTCGGCGAAACCCGCACCCCCAGCGTCGCCGACCTGTTCGTCGCGACCATGAAAGGAAGCTACGCATGAAAACGATGACATGGTTGATCAAGCGCGAACTGTGGGAACACAAGGGCATGCTGTTGTGGGCGCCGGCCATCGTCGGCGGGCTGATCACCGCCTTCACCGCGCTGGTGCTGTTGTATGGCAGCAGCGGCAGCATCGACATCAACGGCGAGTCGATCACGCTCGGCATGATCGACGCCACGCCGGCGATGCGCGCCAAGATCCTCGACGTGCTGGCGCACGGCTACATCGCCACCGCCGCGCCGGTGCTGCTGATGCTCGGCTTCCTGGTGTTCTTCTACTGCCTCGGCGCGCTGTACGACGAGCGGCGCGACCGCAGCCTGCTGTTCTGGAAGTCGCTGCCGGTGTCGGACCGCACGACGGTGCTGTCCAAGCTGCTGCTGGCGCTCGGCGTGGCGCCGCTGGTGGTGACCGTGGTCGGCGCGCTGGCCGCGCTGGCGGTGCTGCTGATGATCTGCACGGCGGCCGCCTTCAAGGGACTCAACCTGTTCGGCCCGCTGCTGATGTCGCCGGCCTTCTATTTGGCGCCGCTGCAGCTGCTGGCCCTGTTGCCGGTGTACGCGCTGTGGGCGCTGCCGACGGTGGCCTGGCTGCTGCTGGTGTCGAGCTGGGCGCGCTCCAAGGTGTTCCTGTGGGCGGTCGGCGCGCCTTTGCTGGCGATGATGCTGGTCAAGTGGGCCAAGCACGCCTTCCACCTGGATTGGAATATCGACTGGTTGATCCAGCAGGTGGTGAGCCGCATGCTGTTGGGCGTGGCGCCGGGTTCCTGGCTGGCGGTCGAGCATGTCGACCCCGCCCTGCTGCTGGCCGCCGACGGCCACCGCGCCGACCTGGGCAACATCCTCGGCCAATCCTGGGGTACGCTGGCGCACGCCAACGTGTGGATCGGCGTCGCCGCCGGCGTGGCGATGATCGCCGGCGCCATCTGGCTGCGCCGCCGCCGCGAGGAGGGCTGATAGCGGCGGGCGTCCGGCCGCCAGGCCGGCGCCCGCCCCACCCCTGCTGCACAATGCCACACCGTCCGCCACTTCTCGCAAGGAATAGCATGAGCGCACTCCCCGTCTTCCCCGTCTTCCCCGCCCTCCTCGCCGCCGCGCTGCTGCTGGCGGCCGCCAACGGCGGCGCACAAACGCCGGCCGCCGCGCCGGCCACGCTGGATGCGCGCACGCCGCCCTTGCGTTGCGGCGCCGTGCCGCAGGCCGTCAACGAGGCCGGCTACGTGGCCATCGGCGGCATCGCGCAATGGGTCACCATCAAGGGCGCCAGCTGCGCCAACCCGGTGATCCTGGTGGTCCACGGCGGCCCGGGCAATCCGCTCAGCCCGTATGCCGACGCCATCTACGGCGCTTGGCAGAAGGATTACACGCTGGTGCAGTGGGACCAGCGCGGCGCCGGCAAAACCTATGGCAGGAACCGACCGGCCGATGGCTGCCCTTGACGGCGGCGCAGCTGCGCGACGACGGCGTGGAGTTGGCCGCCTTCCTCACCGGCCACCTGGGCCAGCGCAAGCTGATCCTGATGGGCGGCTCCTGGGGTTCCTACCTGGCCGTGAGCATGGCCAAGGCCAGGCCCGAGCTGTTCCACGCCTATCTCGGCGCGGCGCAGCTGGTCAACTCGACGGAGAACATGCGCACCAGCCGGGAGGCCCTGCTGGCCCTGGCGCGCGGCGCCGGCGACAGCGCCGGCGTGGCCAAGCTGGAGGCGCTGGGCGCGCCGCCGTGGCGCGATCCGCGCAGCTTCGGCGTGCTGCGGCGCATCGACCGCAAGTACGAGGCGCTGGCCACCGACCCGGCGCCGGCGGCCTGGTGGAAGCGCGCCGACGAGTATCTGACGGCGCAGCAGCTGATCGACGACGAGGCCGGCGAGGACTACTCCTACCTGCAATTCGTCGGCCGCAACGGCGACGGCATGTTCGCCCTGGTCGACCTGCCTGCGCTCGGCGCCGACTTCGCCCTGCCGGTCTTCATCGTCCACGGCGCCGAGGACTTGTTGACCACGCCGGCCGTGGCGAAGCGCTACTTCGACAGCATCCGCGCGCCGCAGAAGGAGTTCGTGCTGCTGCCGCGTGGCGGCCACGATCCCAACCAGGCCCTGCTCGACGCCCAGTGGAAGCTGCTCAACGAACGCGTCCGTCCGCTGCTCAAATGAGCGGCCGGCGGCCCACTAGGCGCCGCCGGCACGCTTACTTTTAAGCAAGTTCCGCTATATCCATTACAATGGTGCATTATTCGCGGCCGGTAATCGGCGGCCGCCACCGCACCATTGAGCGCCACTATGTCCTTCCTCAAGAAACACCTGCTGCACCTCCTGTTCGACAAGTCGGGGAAAGTTCCCTTCGATCCGAGCAAGATCAAGAAAATGCTCATCCTGCGCAACGACCGCATCGGCGACATGATCGTCTCGACGCCCCTGCTGCGCGAGCTCAAGGCGGCCTACCCCGCGCTGCAGATCGACGTCGCCGCCAGCAGCGTCAACGAGACGGTGATCCGCGCCTGCCCGCACGTGAGCAACATTCTGATCTGGGACTGGGGCAGCGGACTCGACACGTTGAAGATCGTGCTCGGCATACGGCGCCAGCGCTACGACGTCATCTTCAGCACCACCAACGCCTTCTCGATTCCCTGGCTGACCCGGCTCAAGCTGCTCGGCGCCAAGCACCTGATCGGCTTCAACATCAACAAGTACGGCACCGGCACGCAGCAGCTCGGCATGTACGACTACACGGTCGACTGCAACCGCGACCGCCACATCCTGGAGAGCTATTTTTCCGCGCTGAAGAATTTCGACCTGAAGCAGGTCAACCCGCGCTACGAGCTGTTCGGCGTCGAGCAACTGCCGGCCGGGCCGCGCGACTTCATCGCCGAGCTGAAGCGGCGCCACAAGGGCATCGTCTGCTTCAACTACCAGGGCAGCATGGCCAACCGCACCATCAGCAGCGACGACGCGGTGGCGCTGTGCCGCGCGCTGGCCGACAAGTACCGCGACCATGCCCTGCTGGTGATCCATCCGCCGGGCGACCGGGCGCGCGCCGAGGGCATCGTCGCCGCCGTGCAGCGCGACAACGTCCAACTGTCCTTCGCCACCGCCAGCATCCTCGAGCTGGCGGCGCTGATCGAGCAGTGCGAGCTGGTCATTTCGCCGGACACGGCGGTGATCCACCTGGCCTCGGCCTACAACAAGAAGGTGCTGGGCTTCTACATCAACACCGACAACCACCGCTGGTTCTATCCGATGTGCGACCACTTCCGCATCGTGCTGTCGAAGACCGAGCACATCGGCGCCATCGACCAGCAGGCCAGCCTGCACGCCTTCGACGAGCTAATGGCCTGCTGAGCGGCGGCGGCAAACGGGCGGGCGCCGGTGCGACGCGCCGTCCCGCAACTGCGGCTTACTCGAACTGCTGGCGGAAGGCCTGCAACTGCTCGCGCAGCTCGTCGACGTCGCGGCGCAGCAGCGCCACCTCGTGCTCCAGCTGGCCGACGCGGCCGCCGTGCTGCGGCGCCGACACCGAACCGGCGAAGCCGGCCGCCGTCTCCTCGCGCGCCAGGTGCCTCCTCGCCACCGAGCAGCTGGCCGTAGCGCGGCTCCTTGGTGCCGGGCGCCAGGGCCAGGCGGGCCACCAGCGGCGGGTATTTGTCGATCAGGAATTGCAGGCCCAGCTCGACGTCGCCCACCGTCTTGAACTCGTGCAGGCGGCCGGTGCGGGTGCGGATCTCGCCGGCGGTCTGCAGGCCGCGCAGCATCAACGTGCTGAGGATGGCCAGCTTGTCCTGCTCGAGCGACCACTTGATGCGCATGCGGTGCTCGTACTTGGTGACGCGGGCGCCGGCCTGGGTGATGCCGTTGACGTATTTGCGCTGCATCAGCCGCTGCAGCACCTCGGCCACCGTGTCCTCCGACAGCGACATCACCGGGTCGCGGCTCGACAGCTGGTTGCAGCCGTTGGTGATGGCGTTGAGCGAGAGCGGATAGTTGTCCGGCGTGGTCGCCTCCTTCTCGGCCAGCACGGCGAGCACGCGGATTTCAAACGGGTCCAGTACCGCTGTGCCCTCGGGCGACGATTCCATGTTCATACGCAGATCCTTAGTCGACTAGCTTGTTGAGTTGTACGGAATCAAATTTATCACATTCGGCCGTGCCTTGGCAGCTCAGGCCGGCGGCCCGCATCGCCGCCAGCATGCGCTCGATCTGCCGCTCCTGCGTGGCGGCGTGGTCGATCAGGCCGCGCAGCGCCTTCGACAGCGGGTCGTCGCCGTTCGGCGTGACGCCGTAGGCGGCGAACAGCTGGGCGCCGGTGCCGGCGTCCTTCTGCACCACGTGGGCCGGGTTGCCGACCGCCGTGGCGCCGGCCGGCACCGGCTTGAGCAGCACGGCGTTGGAGCCGACCTTGGCGAACTCGCCGACGGTGAAGCTGCCCAGCACCTGGGCGCCGGCGCCGACGATGACGCCGCGCTCCAAGGTCGGGTGGCGCTTGGCGCCGGTGTGCAGCGAGGTGCCGCCCAGGGTCACGCCCTGGTAGATGGTGCAGTCGTCGCCGACCACGGCGGTCTCGCCGATGACCACGCCGAAGCCGTGGTCGATGAAGACGCGGCGGCCGATGCTGGCGCCGGGGTGGATCTCGATGCCGGTGACGATGCGCGCCAGGTAGCTGATGAAGCGGCCGCCCCACTTCAGGCCGTGCCGCCAGCACCAGTGCGCCCAGCGGTGCATGACGATGGCCTGCAGGCCGGGATAGCAGGTCAGCACCTCCCAGGCGTTGCGGGCGGCGGGATCGCGTTCGATGATGCTCTGAATGTCTTGGCGCAGGTGGTGGAACATGGCTTGCACTGGTGGGGCGGCCGATGGCTGATGGTAGCGCATCCGGTCGGGGTTTGCTGGGAGGGGGAGCCGCTGGCCTTGCACCTGTTGCCCCGATGCCAAACCGGGGTCAGACCCCTCGGGGTCTGACCCCAGCTTCACGCCTCGGGGTGGGCTCAAGTCAGCGGCTTGCCGGCCGGGAGGCGGCGCGGCGGGAACAAGCTTAGCCTTCTTTGGCCATGCGCTGGCGGCGCGCCTCGTACAGACAGACGCCGGAGGCGACCGAGACGTTCAGGCTTTCGACCGAACCGAACATCGGGATGCTGACCAGCATGTCGCAGGTCTCGCGGGTCAGGCGGCGCATGCCCTCGCCTTCCGAACCCATGACCAGCGCGGTCGGGCCGGTGAAGTCGGCTTCGTACAGGCCCTTGTCGCCGTCGTCGGAGGTGCCGATCAGCCAGATGTCGCGGTCCTTCAGGTCGCGCAGGGTGCGCGCCAGGTTGGTCACCGTGATGTAGGGCACGGTTTCGGCGGCGCCGCTGGCGACCTTGGCGGCGGTGGCGTTGAGGCCGACCGCGCGGTCCTTCGGCACGATAACGGCGTGGGCGCCGACACCGTCGGCGACGCGCAGGCAGGCGCCCAGGTTGTGCGGATCGGTGATGCCGTCGAGCACCAGCAGCAGCGGCGGGCCGTCGATGGCGTCGAGCAGCTCGTCGAGGTTGCGCGCCAGCGCCAGTTCGGAGGCGAAGGCGATCACGCCCTGGTGGCGGCGGGTGCCGACGATCTTGTCCAGACGGGACGAGTCGACCGGCATGACGCGCACGCCCAGGCTCTTGGCGTTGGCCACCAGATCCTGCATGCGGCGGTCGCTACGGGTCGCATCGATGAAAATCTCTTCCACCGACGAGGCCTCGTGACGCAAACGCGAGGTCACCGCATGGAAACCAAAAATCATTTTATTCTTCATTTATCGCTTCTTCTTACCAGATTTTGAGGCAGGCTTGGCTGCTCGGGGTGCTACCGCGGCACCCGCCGCGGCATTCGACTTGCGGCCGCCTGCGGCCTTGGCCTTGGCCGCTGGCGCGGGCTGGGGCTGGGCGTGGGCCTGCGGCTCGCTGGTCTTGATTTCGTGGCGCGACTGCGTCTTCGGACCGGGCTTGACGTTGGTCCGGCCGCCGCCGTTGTGGTTGCGGCCGCGACCGCCGGAGACCGGCTCGTCGACTTCGGCGCCGCCCTTGCCGCGCGGACCCTTCGGTGCCGCCACCGGCACGCCGGCCAGGCGCAGGTCGATCTTGCGCATTTCCAGGTCGACACGGGTGACCTGGACGGTGACCTTGTCGGTCAGCTGGTAGCGCTGGCCGGTGCGTTCGCCGCGCAGTTCGTGGCGGGCGTCGTCGTACTGGAAGTAGTCGGCGCCCAGGTCGGTGACGTGCACCAGCGCCTCGACGAACAGACTGTCCAGCTGCACGAAGATGCCGAAGGTGGTCACGCCGGTGATGATGCCGGTGAACTCCTCGCCCAGCTTGTCCTGCATGAAGTAGCACTTGAGCCAGGCTTCGACGTCGCGCGAGGCCTCGTCGGCGCGCCGCTCGTTGGCCGAGCAGTGCACGCCGAGGGCGTCCCAGATGGTCAGGTCGGCCGACTTCTTCTCTTTGCCCTCGGCCTTGTCCTTGGCCTGCTGCTTGCGCGTGGCGTTCGAGACGTTGGTGTTGAGCACGCTGGTGGCCAGCACCTTGGGCTCGTACTTCTTGCCCAGCAGGATGGCCTTGATGGCGCGGTGGGTCAGCAGGTCGGGATAGCGGCGGATCGGGCTGGTGAAGTGGGCGTACGCCTCGTAGGCCAGGCCGAAGTGGCCGATGTTGTCCGGGCTGTAGACGGCTTGCTGCATAGAACGCAGCAGCATGGTTTGCAGCAGGCCGGCGTCCGGGCGCTCCTTGACCTTCTTCATCAGCTCGGCGTAGTCGCCCGCCGTCGGCTTGTCGCCGCCGTTCAGGTTCAGGCCGACCTGCTTGAGGAAGGTGCGCACCTGGGTCAGCTTTTCCTTGGTCGGGCTGGCGTGGATGCGGTAGGTGCCGGGATGCTTGTTGCGGATCAGCAGGTCGGCGGCGCAGACGTTGGCCGTCAGCATGCATTCCTCGATCAGGCGGTGGGCGTCGTTGCGCGTGCGCGGGATGATCTTCTCGATCTTGCCCGACGGGTTGCAGACGATGTAGGTCTCGGTGGTCTCGAAGTCGATGGCGCCGCGTTCGGTGCGCGCCTTCAGCAGGGCCTGGTAGACGTCGTACAGGTTCTGCAGGTGCGGCACGATGGCCGAGCGGCGCTTGGCCTCCGGTCCCTTGGTGTTGCCGAGGATGTCGGCCACTTCGGTGTAGGTCAGGCGCGCGGCCGAGTGGATCACGGCCGGGTAGAACTGGTAGGCCTTGATCTCGCCCTTGGCGGTGATGACGGCGTCGCACACCAGGGTCATGCGGTCGACCGCCGGGTTCAGCGAGCACAGGCCGTTGGACAGTTTTTCCGGCAGCATCGGGATGACCCGGCGCGGGAAGTAGACCGAGGTGCTGCGCTCGAGCGCGTCGGTGTCGAGCGCGTCGTTCGGTTTGACGTAGTGGCTGACGTCGGCGATGGCGACGATCAAACGGAAGGCGTTGCTGCGGCCGATCTTGACCGGCTCGCAATAGACCGCGTCGTCGAAGTCGCGCGCGTCTTCGCCGTCGATGGTGACCATCGGCACGTCGCGCAGGTCGACCCGCTCGCCCAGGTCGGACTCGCGCACCACGTCGGGCAGCTTGGCGGCCTGTTTCAGGGCGGCGTCGGAGAAGATGTGCGGCACGTTGAACTTGCGCACGGCGATCTCGATCTCCATGCCGGGGTCGTCCAGCGAGCCCAGCACTTCGGAGATCTTGCCGACCGGCTGCTTGAAGCGCATCGGCTGCTCGGTCAGCTCGACGCTGACGATCTGGCCCGACTTGGCCTTGCCGACGCCGCCGCTGATCAGGATGTCCTGGGCGATGCGCTTGTCTTCCGGCGCCACGACCCAGACCCCGTTCTCGTTCAACAGACGGCCGATGATGTGGGTGTTGGCGCGGCTGACCACCTCGACGATGGTGCCTTCCGGACGGCCGCGGCGGTCGACGCCGACCACTTTGGCCAGCACGCGGTCGCCATGCAGCACTTTCTGCATCTCTTTTTCCGGCAGGAACAGGTCGTCGCCCGGCTCGTCGGGAATGACGAAGCCGAAGCCGTCGCGGTGGCTGCTGACGCGGCCGGCCACGAAACCGGTCTGCTCGGCCAGCACGAAGTGCCCCGTGTCATCCGATTTCAGCTGGCCGTCGCGTTCCATCGCGTTGAGCCGGCGCGACAGCACGGTCTGCGCTTCGGTGCCTACTTTGAGGGACTTGGCGAGGGCGCGCAAGTCGAGCGGCGCCTTGGCGCTGCGGAAGATACCGAGAATTTCCTCCCGGCTGGGAATGGTGTGGGTAGATTGGTTCAAAAGTATTTCTATAGTTATTATTGACAGTGATCAAATGGAAGTTCCGGCCTGAAAACTGCCACCGTCAATATATTGACACGGTGATAGGCCGTAGTGTACTTGGATTCGGGGCTCTTTACCTAACGCAGCACGTCCGCCGGTGGCTTTTGAAAGAATTTCACAAAACGGCTTTGACAACGTCGGCGATTCCTCTATAATTCTGGTCTCTCGCAGCGACAACGTTGAAAAACAGCGTCAAGCGGGAAGCGTAAGACAGGGTTGATGTGCAGTAAGGAGCGAAAGCTCATCTGGCGCAAAACTCTCCAAAACGCTATAATAGCAGAAGTTGTTGAGCAGCATCAGTGCCCACGTGGCGGAATTGGTAGACGCGCATGGTTCAGGTCCATGTGCCGCAAGGTGTGGGGGTTCGAGTCCCTCCGTGGGCACCACTCTACCGAATAAGTAAAAAAGCCGCAGACTTTCACGAGTCTGCGGCTTTTTTCATTCCCACCACAGGCGGATGACGAAATCTGCACAATATTGCATTTAGCTATTGACCGGGCCGCACGGCGCCGGTATGATGCTCCTCGTTGCAAAGTTGTCGGATGATTAGACAACCCGCAGTGCCCACGTGGCGGAATTGGTAGACGCGCATGGTTCAGGTCCATGTGCCGCAAGGTGTGGGGGTTCGAGTCCCTCCGTGGGCACCACTACCGGACAAGCAGGAAAAGAAAAGCCGCAGACTTTCACGAGTCTGCGGCTTTTTTCATTGCCGCCCCGCTCCGGCCGAGACGGCCGCCGCAGGCCCGCTCGCCAACCTGGTTCGCGCATTACAGCGGATGAAGAAATCTGCACAATTTTGTATTTCCCCATTGACCAGGTGCTTGCTGGTCGGTATGATTCTCCTCGTTGCAAAGTTGTCGGAAAGAATGACAACCCGCAGTGCCCACGTGGCGGAATTGGTAGACGCGCATGGTTCAGGTCCATGTGCCGCAAGGTGTGGGGGTTCGAGTCCCTCCGTGGGCACCACTACCGGATAGCAGGAAAAGAAAAGCCGCAGACCTTCACCAGTCTGCGGCTTTTTTCATTCCCGGCCCGCAAGTTCACCCTCCTCCGCGCGGGAATGAAATTCTTTCGTAAAAGAACCATTTCACTATTGACGCTGGCACGGCCGTCCATTATGATTCTGTCCTCTGTTGCAGAACACGCAGCAGAGAGTAGCAAGCAGTTCAGTGCCCACGTGGCGGAATTGGTAGACGCGCATGGTTCAGGTCCATGTGCCGCAAGGTGTGGGGGTTCGAGTCCCTCCGTGGGCACCACTCTACCGAATACGCAAAAAAGCCGCAGACTTTCACGAGTCTGCGGCTTTTTTCATGGGCGCGCCGAAAATACGCGGCGCGCCCTGCCCCTTCAAGCTACAGCGCGGCGCGCACGGCGGCGGCCAGGGTGGTGGTCGGACGGCCGATCAACTTGCTCAAGCTGCGACTGTCGTCGAACAGCGCGCCCTGGGCGGCGGCGGCGTCCGAATCGGCGATCAGCGCCGCCATGCCGGCCGGCAAACCAACACCAAGCAAGGCCTCGCGGTAGGCCGCCTCGTCCAGATTGTTGTAGGCCACGGCCTTGCCGGCTTGCAGCGCCAGCTCGGCCGCCAATTCTGCCAGGGTGAAGGCCTGGTCGCCGGCCAACTCAAGTACTTGCGGAACCGGCGCCTCGCTCAGCAGTACGGCCACGGCCGCCGCCGCGTAGTCGGCCCGCGCCGCCGCCGCAATGCGCCCCTCGCCCGCGCCACCGAGCAACACGCCGTGTTCCAGCGCGCCGCCCAGGCCGGCGGTGTAGTTCTCCATGTACCAACCGTTGCGCAGCAAGGTGTATGGCAGGCCGGAGGCGAGCACGGCCGCCTCGGTCTCGCGGTGCTCGGCCGCCAGGCCCAGCTTGGAGGTGTCGGCGTGCAGCACGCTGGTGTAGGCCAGCAGCTTGACGCCGGCGCGGACGGCGGCGTCGATCGCGTTGCGGTGCTGCGCGACCCGCCGGCCCATCGCGTTCGACGAAATCAACAACACCTTGCTGGCGCCCTGGAAGGCGGCGTCCAGCGTGGCCGGCAGCTCGTAGTCGGCGTGGCGCACTTGCACGCCCAGCGCGGCCAGGTCGGCGGCCTTGGCGACGTCGCGCACGGCGGCGACGATCCGTGCCGCGGGAATTTTTTTGAGCAGGTCGGCGATGAGCAGTTGGCCCAGTTGGCCGCTGGCGCCGGTGATGACGATCATGGGTATCCTCTTTGTTTGGTGGGGAAAAACGTATAATAGGACCGACACTAACAAATTGTAAGTACGCACATTTTAGTAAGTATGGAGAAAGCCATGGACCACCAGCAGAACGAACAGGGCGAGCCGCCGACCCGGCAGCCGAGCGGCCTGCCGGGCAAGACGCTGCGCGCCAGCATCGCCGCCAACGCCGACATCGGCGACTTCGCCGCCCGGCTGACGGCGGCCAACTGCCCCTCGCGCGCCGTGCTCAGCCATTTGACCAGCCGCTGGGGCACGCTGATCATGGTGGTGCTGCTGGCCGACGGCAGCCAGCGCTTCAGCCAACTGCGCCGCGCCGTCGGCGGCGTCAGCGAAAAGATGCTGGCGCAGACCCTGGACGGCCTGGTCGGCGACGGCTTCGTGCTGCGCCTCGACCACCGGGCGATTCCGCCCCACGTCGAGTACCGTCTGACGGCGCTGGGCCGCGAGGCGGCCGAACGGCTGGCCGCGCTGGTCGACTGGATCGAGCAGAGCTACCCGCGCATCGCGGCGGCGCGGCAACAAGCGGACTCCGCGGGCGGGAAACAGACAGCGGCCGCCTAATTTGCGCGCCGCCGGGGCGAAGGGTGGACCGGCCGGGGCGATCTTGTACTACACTGGCTTGAACTTCTGTTTCGGAAACTTTTACCGATATGACGCCGCCTTTCCGCCCGCCGCACACCATCCTGATCGCCACCAGCTCGGCCTACGACCTGGCCGCCCTGCAGCAGTTGCTTTCCCGTTACAGTTTCCAGGTGCAGGCCGTCAGCAAGGGCGACAACGCGCTGCAGGCGGTGGCGGCCGGCGGCATCGCCCTGGTGCTGCTCGACGTGGCGCTGGCCGGCAGCGCCGGTTTCGAACTGTGCCGGCGCCTGGCGGCGGCCAGCGTGGGCGCGCTGCCGGTCTTCCTGTTGTCGGCCGCGCCCAGCGACGAGGAAGGCGAACGCGCGCTGGCGGCCGGCGCCAGCGCCTACGTCGCCCTGCCGCTGCGCCCGGCCGAGCTGGCCCGCCGCGTGCTGCACCAGCTCGGCGTGCTGGCCGACACCCCGCCGCCGCCCGATCCGCGCCTGGCCGAACTGGTGGTGAACTACCACGCCATGCTGGCCAGCTCGCCCGACATCGTGCTGCTGTTCGACCTGGAGCAGAACCGCCTGATCGACCTCAACCGCAACGCCTGCCGCCTGTTCGGCCGCGACGAAACCGAGCTGCTGCAGTGCAACCTGCTCGACCTGTGCCCGCAGGTGCAGCCGGACGGGCGCGGCTCGGCGGCGGCGCTGGCGGCCCAGGTGGCGCAGGTGCAGGCCGGCGACATCCGCATGTTCGAGATCAGTTTCCAGCACAGCAGCGGCCGCCAACTCGACTGCGAGATGCGCATGGTGGCGCTGGACAAGGCCGAGCGCCAACTGATGCACGTGCGCATCATCGACATCTCCAGCCGCAAGCGCGCCGAGGCGCTGCGCCTGGGCCAGAACGCGCTGCTCGAAATGATCGCCCGCGGCGCGCCGCTGGCGGCCACCCTCGACCAGCTGATCCGCTTGATCGAGGCCCAGTCGGACGGCGTGCTGTGCTCGGTGCTGCTGCTCGACGAGGACGGCGTGGCCATGCGCGCCGGCGCCGGCGCCAGCCTGCCGCCGGCCTATCTGCACGCCTTCGAGGGCCTGGCGATCGGCCCGACGGTGGGCTCCTGCGGCACGGCCATGTACCACAAACACACCGTGGTGGTGGCCGACATCGAGCACGACCCGCTGTGGGCGCCCTACGCCGCCGTGGCCGCCCCCCACGGTCTGCGCGCCTGCTGGTCGACGCCGATCATGTTCGAGCGGGACCGGGTGCTCGGCTCCTTCGCCATGTACTACCGCGAGGTGCGCAGCCCGAACGCCGAGGAGCGCCGCCTGATCCACGCCGCCAGCCACCTGGCCGGCATCGCCATCGCCGGCACGCGGCGCGAGCAGGAGCTGCTGCGCCACCGCGAGCACCTGGAGGAGTTGGTGGCGGCGCGCACCGCCGAGCTGCGCCAGGCCAAGGACGAGGCCGAGCGCGCCAACGCCGAGCTGAGCGCGGCGCTGGCCAAGCTGGGCAGCACGCGCGACGAGCTGGTGCGGCGCGGCAAGCTGGCCGCGCTGGGCACCCTGGTGGCCGGTGTCGCGCACGAGCTCAACACGCCGATCGGCAACAGCCTGATGATGGCCACCACCATCAGCGAGCGCACCCGCGTGCTGCGCGCCGGCCTGGCCGGCGGCCTGCGCCGCTCGGCGCTGGAGAGCTATCTGGCCCAGGCCGGCGAGGCCGACGAGGTGGTGGTGCGCAACCTGCGCCGCGCCGCCGAGCTGGTGGCCAGCTTCAAGCGCATCGCCGTCGACTCGGCCGGCTCGCAGCGCCGCCGCTTCCACCTCGACCAGCTGCTGCCCGAGCTGCTGCAGGAGCTCAGGGCGGCCCATCCGGGCGCGCCGCGGCTGGAGCTCGACATCGAGGACGGCCTGGAGCTCGACAGCTATCCCGGCCCGCTCGAGCAGGCCGTCGGCAACCTGTACGAGAACAGCCTGCTGCACGGCCTGGCCGGGCGCGCCGACGGCCTGATCACGCTGCGCGCGCGCGCCGGGGCCGACGGCGAGATCGCCCTGTCGCTGGCCGACAACGGCGCCGGCATCGCCGCCGAGCACCTGGCGCGCATCTACGACCCCTTCTTCACCACCCGGCTCGGCTCGGGCGGCTCGGGCCTGGGCCTGTATATCACCCACAACATCGTCACCGGCGTGCTGGGCGGGCGCATCGAGGTCGACAGCGCGCCCGGCCGGGGCAGCTGCTTCACCCTGCGCCTGCCGGCCAGCGCGCCGCGCTGAGGCGGCTATTTCCCCCTGGCCGCGTGGTCCGGCGCGGCCGTATAATCATCGACAATATGTCGGCGACAAGCTGGCGTCGACAAGTTGGCGTCGACAACCCGGCCGCGCCGCCGCGCAAGGAGCCCGCTTCGTGAGCCCGTCCCCCGCCCGCCCCGAGTCCTGGCAACTGGCGCCGCTGAGCGCCGAGTTCCGCCACGCCGCCACCGAGCGCGACTTCCTGGCCCACCAGCTGGCCATGACCCAGGGCCAGTTGCGCATCGCCCTGCTGTTCTGCTCGGTCTTCTACCTCGGCTTCGCCGTCACCGACCTGGCGCGGCACGGCGCCGGCGAGCACACCGGCGTCCTGCTGGCGGCGCGCGCGGCGGTGGTGCTGTGCGCGCTCGGCTGCCTGTGGCTGCTGCGCCGCCACCCCGGCTCGATCCGCGTCAGCCGGCTCGCCGCCAGCGCCGCCACCAGCGCCGGCAGCGCCGGCTTCCTGCTGATCGCCGCGCTGCGGCCGGACGAGTTCCTGCTGCACGCCATCAGCATGAGCATCCTCGTCGTGGTGCTCTACATCTACATCCCGAACCGCCTGCTGTACGCCCTGGCGGTGGCGCTGGCGGCCACGCTGGGCTTCGTCGCGCTGGCCTGGCTGCGCGCGCCGCTGCGCGGCGCCGAACTGGGCACCATGGCCACCCTGCTGTTGCTGGCCAACGTGTTCTGCTACGTCGCCGCGCGCCGCTACCAGCGCCTGTGGCGCGACGAGTACAGCGCCCGCTGCGTGCTGCGCGACCAGTCGATGCGCGACCACCTGACCGGCTGCTACAACCGCCGCCACCTGCACGAGCAACTGCTGGAGAACGAGCTGGCGCGGGCCCAGCGCTACAAGCTGAGCCTGACGGTGGTGATGTGCGACCTCGACCATTTCAAGGCGGTCAACGACCAGCACGGCCACCACGGCGGCGACGCCGTGCTGGTCAAGTTCGCCGAACTGCTGCGCGCCATGACGCGCGAGGGCGTCGACGGCGTGGTGCGCTACGGCGGCGAGGAGTTCCTGCTGGTGCTGCCGGAAACCGACCTGCGCGGCGGCGTGCTGCTGGCCGAGCGCCTACGCGCCACGCTGGCGGCCAGCGCCATCCCGCACCAGCTGGCGCTGATCCGCGTCACCGCCAGCTTCGGCGTGGCCAGCGCCGACTTCGCCAGCTCGGCCAACCCGGCGGCCCACCACGGCATCATCGCCAGCGCCGACAATTTGCTGTACGCTGCCAAAAAGGCGGGCCGCAACCAGGTCCGCGCCCTGCAACTGCCGTGAGGACCCGCATGCCCGACCTTCGACCGCCACGCCACGCCGCCGCCCTCCCCGCCGCCGCCGCGCCCCCGGCCGCCACCGCTGCCAGCGGCGCCGGCCGGCGCGCCGCCCGCCTGGCCGCCGCGCTGGGCCTGGGCTTGTACTGCGCCAGCCTGCTGGCCGGCCCGGCGCCCTGGTACATTTGGCGCAGCAAGGTGGACGGCGCGCGCGTCTGCCACCAGACCCCGCTCGGCCCCGGCTGGGAGGTCGTTGCCGGCCCCTACCGAGATAGCCATTGCGAAAAGCCATCACTTGCTAAATAATGGGGCCACGACAACAGGGACCAGCCCGCCGAATTCGCCGCACTCTTGCAACGACTTGAAGGAAGTACTAGTTCATCCCATCACCACGAGGAGATTCTATGTTCACCAATCCCGAACAGTTTGCCAATGCCACCAAAGCCTTATTCGAATTTCAACTGGAAACATTTAACACCCTGACCAGCAAGGCCGTGCAGGGCGTGGAACAGGTGGTGGCGCTGAACATGGCCACCGCCAAGTCGAACGTCGAGGGCGGCCTGGCCGCCGGCAAGGAGATCAGCCAGGCGTCCGATCCGAAGGCGGCGCTGGCCGTCGCCCAGGCCCAGGCCAAACCGGGCATGGCCAACGCAGCCGCCTACAACCAGCAACTGGGCACCATCATCGCCGACATCCGCGAGGAGTTCACCCGCGCCGCCGACGCCCACATCGCCGAGGCCAAGAGCAATCTGAGCGCGCTGATCTACGACGTCACCAAGAACGTGCGTCCCGGTTCGGAAAACGCCGTGCAGATCGTCAAATCGGCCATCGACAACGCCTTCAACGGCTACGAGCAGGTGACCAAGGCCACCAAGCAGGCCGTCGAGGCGGTCGAGGCGCAGATCGCCAAAGCCGCCGCGCTGGTCGACCAGGCGCCGGAAAAAGCCGCCAAGGCCGCCAAGAAGTAGGTATTGCACGGGTTTGCCGGCGTCCCGGCGCCTTGATTGCCCCCTACACCGTAAAACCCTTTCCTGCGGGCCGCTCCTTGGCGGCCCGTTTTCATTGCGGCGCCCGCCGGCGCGCGCCCCGTCTGGACGATGCGCGCAAATTCGCTGGGCAAGCGGGGGCGGACGCGATACACTGTACATAAACCCAGTCCAATATTTCCCGCCGTCCTCCCCTGCCCCCTTTCTCCGCCGCAATGATCAACGTTCTGGACAACCCGCTGTACTACCTGGACAACTTCCACCAGGTGTTGGACTGGATCGCCGGCCGCTATAGCGACCTGCTGACCGAGCAGGAAAGCGGCTTCATCCGCGACTTCGCCGGCCTGCCGCAGCCCTCGCGCGCGCTGTTCGTGCGCATGGTGATGCGCAAGGGCGAGCTGTTCCGCGCCAGCAAGCTGGTCTACGCCGAGATCGGCGCCGCCGAGGACGCCGCGCGGCCGCTGGCGGCGCTCGGCCTGGTCGAAGCGGACCCCTTGCTGACGCTGGAGCAGCTGTTCGAGCTGCTGCAAAAGCCGGAGATCGCCGCCGCCTTCCAACTGGCGCCGGCCGAGGCCAAGCTGCGCAAGCCCGAGCAGCTGGCCCTGCTGGCCGGCCGCCACGACGGCGCGCGCCGCTTCTCGGCCTGGCATCCGGCCGCCGGCGAGCAGGCCTACCGCATCGCCGCGCAGGCCTTGTGCGACCGCCTGCGCCTGATCTTCTTCGGCAACGCCCACCAGGACTGGACCGAGTTCGTGCTGTCCGACCTGGGCATCTACCAATACGAAAAGGTCGAGTTCGCGCCGGCCGCGCGCGGCTTCCGCAGCCGCGCCGACATCGACGACTACCTGCGCCTGCAGCACTGCCAGGAGCGCTTCGCCAACGGCGAGCCGCTCGACGAGGTGCTCGCCGGCCTGCCGCCGCCGGCCGTCGACAACGAATGGCTGCGCAGCCGGCGCGACAAGCTGCTGTTCCAGTTCGCCCAGCAGCTCGAAAAGCAGCAGGACTGGTGCGCCGCCCACGCCCTGTACGCCGGCTGCGGCTACCCCGGCGCGCGGGCGCGCGCCATCCGCGTGCTGGAGAAGGACGGCCGCAGCGCCGCCGCCTTCACGCTGCTGCAGGCGGCCCAGCGCGAGCCCGAGAGCGAGGCCGAGCGCCAGCAGCTGCTGCGCATCGCGCCGCGCCTGGCGCGCAAGCTGGGCCAGGCGCGGCCGGCGCCGGCCGCGCCGGCGCCGGTGCACAAGCTCGAGCTGAGCCTGCCGGCGCCGAGCCAGCCCGCGTATGTCGAGTTCGTCGTGCGCGACCACCTGAGCAGCGCGGACGCGCCGGTGTTCTATGTCGAGAACGCGCTGATCAATTCGCTGTTCGGCCTGCTCTGCTGGGACGCCATCTTCTGCGCCATCCCCGGCGCCTTCTTCCACCCCTTCCATCGCGGCCCGGCCGACCTGCACAGC
Source organism: Rugamonas sp. DEMB1 (assembly GCF_029834475.1). Lineage (GTDB taxonomy): Bacteria > Pseudomonadota > Gammaproteobacteria > Burkholderiales > Burkholderiaceae_D > Rugamonas > Rugamonas rubra. The sequence goes on from NZ_CP122407.1 coordinate 3,926,243, forward strand.
GCCGACTTCCAGCGCCGCCGCGCGCCGCAGTTCGCCGCCTGCCTGGCCCAGCTCGACGGCGACGGCTGGCGCGACACGGTGCGCGCCAACTACGCGCGCAAGGCCGGCATCCAGTCGCCCTTCCTGTACTGGGAGGCGCTCGAACCGGAGCTGCTCGACCTGGCGCTGGCCTGCATCCCGCCGCGGCACCTGCGCCTGGCCTTCGAGCGCATCCTGCAGGACGTCAAGGCCAACCGCAGCGGCTTCCCCGACCTGATCCAGTTCTGGCCCGAGGAAAAGCGCTACAGCATGATCGAGGTGAAAGGACCGGGCGACCGCCTGCAGGACAACCAGCTGCGCTGGATCGCCTACTGCGCCGAGCACCAGATGCCGGTGTCGGTCTGCTACCTGCAGTGGAGCGCCTGAGACGATGCGGGCGGACCTGAGCGCGGCCGGGCCGGCGCTAGCCACAGCCGCGCCGGCGGACGCGGCGCGAACCGGCGCCAGCGCTCCCGGCTACACCGTCGCCGTGCGCGCGCTGTGCGAGTTCACCGCCAAGGCCGGCGACCTGGACCTGCGCTTCACCCCCTCGCCCACGGCGCAGGAGGGCATCGCCGGCCACGGCGTGGTGACGGCGCGGCGCGGCCCGCACTACCAGAGCGAAATCGGCCTGAGCGGCGACTACGGCCCGCTGCGCGTGCGCGGCCGCGCCGACGGCTACGACCCGCAACTGGGCCAACTGGAGGAGATCAAGACCTATCGCGGCGACCTGGCGCGCATGCCGGACAACCACCGCCGGCTGCACTGGGCGCAGCTGAAGATCTACGGCCACCTGCTGTGCCGCCAGCTGGGACTGGCCCGCCTGCGCCTGGCGCTGGTCTATTTCGACATCGGCAGCCAGCAGGAGACCGTGCTGCACGAGGAGCACGACGCCGCCGAACTGCAAACCTACTTCGAGCAGCAGTGCGCCCTGTTCCTGCGCTGGGCCGAGCAGGAGATGGCGCAGCGCGCGGCGCGCGACGCGGCGCTGAGCGCCCTGTCCTTCCCGCACGCCGGGTTCCGCGCCGGCCAGCGCCAGCTGGCCGAGGCCATGTACAAGGCCAGCGCGCGCGGCTGCTGCCTGTTGGCGCAGGCGCCCACCGGCATCGGCAAGACCGTCGGCAGCCTGTTCCCGCTGCTCAAGGCCAGCGCCGCGCACAAGCTCGACAAGGTGTTCTTCCTCGCCGCCAAAACCTCCGGCCGGCAGATGGCGCTGGACGCGCTGTCCATCATCGCTCGCGCCGCGACGGCGGCGGCGCCGGCAGCGACAATGGCAGCGCCGGCACTGCCGCTGCGCGTGCTCGAACTGGTGGCGCGCAGCAGCGCCTGCGAGCATCCCGAGCTGGCCTGCCACGGCGACTCCTGTCCGTTGGCGCGCGGCTTCTACGACCGCCTGCCGGCCGCGCGCGCCGCCGCGCTGCGGGCCGGCACGCTGGACCAGGCCACGCTGCGCACGGTGGCGCTGGCGCACCAGGTCTGCCCCTACTACCTGTGCAGCGAAATGGCGCGCTGGTGCGACGTCGTCGTCGGCGACTACAACTACTACTTCGACAGCGGCGCCATGCTGCACAGCCTGACCCTGCTCAACGACTGGAAGGTGGCCGTGCTGGTCGACGAGGCGCACAACATGGTGGCGCGCGCCCGCAAGATGTATTCGGCGGAACTGGAGCACGCCGCCCTGCGCCTGCTGCGCAAGAGCGCGCCGGAAGCGCTGAAAAAGCCGCTCGAGCGCGTGCAGCGCGCCTGGAACGCGCTGGAAAAGGAGCAGACGGCCGACTACCAGCCCTACGCCGAGCTGCCGGAAAAGTTCATGGCGGCGCTGCAGAACGCCGCCAACGCCATCGCCGCCCACCAGGCCGAGCATCCGGCCCAGTCCGACCCGGCGCTGCTGGAGTTCTACTTCGCCGCGCTGCAGTTCAACCGCCTGGCCGACAGTTTCGGCCAGCACTCGCTGTTCGACATCAGCAAGCGCGGCGGCACGGCCAGCCGGCCCGACTCGCTGCTGTGCATCCGCAACATCGTGCCGGCGCCCTTCCTGCGGCCGCGCTTCGAGGCCAGCCACACGACGGCGCTGTTCTCGGCCACGCTCAGCCCGTGGAACTACTTTTGCGACACGCTCGGCATGCCGGCCGACACCGCCTGGGTCGACGTCGAATCGCCCTTCGTCGCCGAGCAGTTGGCGGTGCGCGTGGCCGGCCACATCTCGACCCGCTACCAGCACCGCGCCACCTCGCTGGCGCCGATCGCCGCGCTGATCGGCGCGCAGTACGCCCGCCAGCCGGGCAACTACCTGGCCTTCTTCAGCAGCTTCGACTACATGGAGCAGGCCGCCGAACAATTCGCCCAACGCCACCCGCAGGTGCCGCAGTGGCGCCAGCAGCGCCGCATGGACGAGGCGGCGCGCGCCGCCTTCCTGGCCCGCTTTGCGCACGACAGCGCCGGTGTCGGCTTCGCCGTGCTGGGCGGCTCCTTCGGCGAGGGCATCGACCTGCCCGGCGCGCGCCTGATCGGCGCCTTCATCGCCACCCTCGGCCTGCCGCAGCTGAACCCGGTCAACGAGCAGATCCGCCAGCGCATGGACGCCATCTTCGGCGCCGGCTACGACTACGCCTATCTGTTCCCCGGCATGCAAAAGGTGGTGCAGGCCGCCGGCCGGGTGATCCGCACGCAGACCGACCGGGGCACCGTCTACCTGATCGACGACCGCTTCGGCCGACCGGAGATCGCCCGCCTGCTGCCGGCCTGGTGGCACGTCGAACAGGCCGAACGCGGCTAGTGCCCGCCGCTACCGCATCGCGCTCCGGATCTTCTGGTGGCCGCTGCGGCTGATCGGAATCCGGCTGCCGTCGGCCAGCAGCGCGACGTGGCTGTCGCGCGTGGCCTGCTCGATGCGGCCGACGAAGTCGATGTTGACGATGTACGAGCGGTGGATGCGCACGAAACGTTGCGCCTCCAGCTGCCCCTCCAGCTCGGACAGGCTCTGGTTCTTCAGGTAGGACTTGCCCTCGCTGTGGATCCGCACATAGTCGTCCTGCGCCTCGATGTAGGCGATCTTGTCGCAGGCGACGACGTGGACCTTGGCGCCGTCGCGGATCAACACGCGCGCCAGCGGCGCCTTGCGCGCCGCCGCCTCGCGCGCCACGGCGGCAACGGCGGCCCGCGCCCGATCGGCCTGCGCGTCGGCTTGGCCGAGGCTGGCGCGGGCGTGCGCCAGCGCCTGGTCGAAGCGCTGCTGGCTGAACGGCTTGAGCAGGTAGTCGAGGGCGTGGAACTCGAAGGCCTTGATGGCATACTGGTCGAAGGCGGTGGCGAAGATGAAGCGCGCCTTGCCGGCGCTGAGCTCGGCCACCTCGAAGCCATCCAGCTTGGGCATCTGGATGTCGAGAAAGACCAGGTCGGGCGCCAGCTCGCTGATCGCCTTGACCGCCTCGAAGCCGTTGGCGCATTCGGCGACGATGTCGACGTCGGCGTGTTCGGCCAGGTACTCGCGCACCACGCCGCGTGCCAGCGCCTCGTCGTCCACAATGATGATACGCATGCTCACTCCTCGCTCAATTGGGCCGGCATGGTGATCTCCACGCCGAATCGGTTTTGCCGCCGCGTCCAGTGGATGCTGGCCTCGTGCCGGTAGGCGCCGGCCAAACGCTGGCGCACGTTGTTCAAGCCGATGCCCTGGCCCTTGGCGCCGCCGGCCGGCGGGTCCGGGTCGACCGGGTTGTCGACGCCGATGTGCAGCAGCGAACCGGCGCGGCGCGCCGTCAGGCGGATGGTGCCGCCCTCGGGCAGGTGGCAGATGCCGTGCTTGACGGCGTTCTCCACCAGCGGCTGGATCAGCATCGGCGGCAGCAGGCAGGCCGCCGCCTCGGCGCTCACCTCCTCGGCGAACAGCAGGCGGGCGCCGAAGCGCACCTGTTCGACCGCCAGGAAGTGGCGGACCAACTCCATCTCCTGCCCCAGCGTGACCTTGCGGTGCGCCTCCAGGCCCAGGCTGTGGCGGAAGAAGCTGGCCAACTCCAGCGTCATGCGGCGCGCGCCCTTGGGGCCTGCGAGGTCAGCGCGCTGATCGAGTTGAGGCTGTTGAACAGGAAGTGCGGATCGATCTGCGTGCGCAGCATGCGCAGCTCGGCCTCCTGCGCCATCAGGCGCGCCTGCAGCGCGCTCTGCTCGGCGCCGGTGGCGCGGACGAATTCGATGACCAGGTAATGCAGCGCCGCCGCGAAGCCGTACAGCAGCACGCCCTCGGCCAGCATCAGCGCGGCCAGCCTGTGGCCCAAGTCGATGCCGGCCCAGCTGACGCCGAGCAGCAGGCACAGGCTGTTCCAACCCTGGCCGACGGCCAGCCACAGCCCGCCGGCCACCAGCGCCGCCGCCGAGAACACCAGCGGGATCGCCCGCGCCCGCGCGCCGCCCAGCGGATACGAGCGGCACAGGTAGTAGGCCGAGTAGCCGGCGGCGAAAGCGTAGACCAGATTGACCGGCAAGGCGAACAGCAGCGCGTTGGGCGCGGCGGCGGCGCCCACCAGGGTGATCACGCCGGCCAACGCCAGGCCGAGGAACAGCCACACCGCCAGGTAGACGACGACGCCGCGACGGTTGGCGAACAGGCCTTGCATCGCCTAGTTGCGCACTTCCAGGCCGCCCATGATGGCGTAGCCCTTGATGAGCAAGCGCTTGCTGGCGTCCTTCGGGACGATGGTCTTCTCTTCGAAGCCGCCCATCACCGGCGTGCCCATCAAGACAACGGTCCAATCGGGCGGCACCTTGATCTGGATGCCGCCGAACAGGGCGAACACGTCGAGCACCGCCTCGCCGTCGAGCGAGCTTTGGCGCAGGTCGATTTCGCAGCCGCCCATCACGGCGGTCACCTCGCCGCCACGGAAGTGCTGGCTGGTGACGCGGCTGGCGTAGCTGCCCATCACCGCCGTGACGTTGATGACGGAGTCGTCGGCCTTGTCGGCCTTGTCGGCCGTCCCGGCGTTCTCCTGCGCGCCGCTCCCGCCGCCCTTGTCCTGCCAGTTGTCGGCCTTGTCCAGCCGGACCACGCCGACCTCGAACACGCGGCGGCCGGTGATGGAGCGGTACACCACCGCCACGCCGGCGCCGATCAGCAGGATCGGCCACAAGGTGCGCCAGGTGACGTAGACCAGGCCCAGTCCCTTGAGGGTCATCAGGCCGCCCAACAGGATCAACGCGCCGCCGACCATGGCGCCGCCGGCGGTGCGGGTTTGCAGGATCTTCAGGACGCCGATGACGACCAGCACCAGCGGCCAGAAGTGCATCGAGTAGCGGAAGTCGAGCAGGCCCAGGTTGTCGAGCAGGAACAGCACGCCCAGCGCGATGACCATCAGGCCGACCACCACCTGGCCGTTCGGACCACGCTGGCGTTGGCGTCTTTGTTGGCGTGCTTCTTGGCGATCGATGCGCATATCAGTGCTCCTTGTTCGAATTGAAGTAGTCGTTCAGCAGCGGCCGCAGCACCAGTCCGAGGCCCCAGGCGATCAGCAGCGCCGGCCAGCTGTCGCGGAAGCTCAGGCCCACACGTGCTCGTAGGAGACGTACCACCAGGCGGCGAAGAAGACCTTCCACAGGCCGTTGAGGAACAGCCGGGGCGAGGACGGCGGCAGCATATCGCCGATGCCGAACACCACCAGCAGCCACGGCCAGTAGTGCCAGATGCGGCGCAGGTCGAGGTCGAGTTCGAGCAGCTCGGCGCGGTCGAGCAGCACCAGGGCGCCGAACACGATCAGCAGCATGCCCCACAATAGTTGTTTGCGCCAGTCCTGGCTTGTCGCGTCTTTCATCTCGGTCCCCTGGTTGACGATGGCATGGAGGTGACGATACCCGTCCCGCCGCGCCAGCGGAAGGGCTTTTCGGCGAACGGCGGATGGCGGCCGGCGAATGGCGCGTGGATCGGCCAACGGCGGCGCGCCTGAGCGGAGCTGGAGCGGGAGGGAAACGGCGGTGCTTCACGGTTTGACGGAACGCCGACCCCACCCCGGAATACAAAGGGGTCTGACCCCGCACGGGGTCAGACCCCGTGGCGTATCGAGGTGCGGGGTGAAAAAGCCGCGCGCGGCGGGCTGTCGGACGTCAGCGGCCGCCGCCGGCGCAAATGCGCGGTTCCATCAGCAGCATGCCCCAGCCCAGTTGGCGGCGAATCTCCTCCGGCGTCGGCGGCGGCTTGGCGTCGTGGTTGCGCCGCTCGAGGTAGGCGCGTACCAGGTATTTCGATGGGTGGGTGGTCTGTGCCATGATGACCTCGCAACGGTGGCGTCGTCGAATTGGTGCCGGTACTTGAGGCTACCGGCTTACCTGCCGATCGATCGCGGCGCCGTTGTGGCGGGCGCCGCGCTTCGATCACGCAGGGCCATCTTAGCGCCGCGCCGCCGCGCTTTCCGTTCGCTGCCGCACAGTGGCGCGGCGCCTCACAATTTCTGCTGCAGGAACTCGAGGAAGCAGCTGATCCGTTGCGACAGCTGCGTGTTGCGGTAGTAGACGGCGTGGATCTGCTGGCGGTAGCCGCTGTTGAAGCTGGCCAGCAGCGGCACCAGGCGGCCGGCCTTGATGTCCTCGCGCGTCATGAAGTCGGCCAGGCAGACGATGCCCTGGCCGGCCAGCGCCAGCTGGCGCAGCGTCTCGCCGCTGGAGGCGGCCAGCGCCGGCGCCACCTGCAGGCTGTTGCCGTCGTCGTGGCGCAGCGGCCAGGCGTTGCCCTGCTCGTAGTGGCTGAAGCCGAGCAGGCTGTGGCCGGCCAGTTGCTCCGGCATCTTCGGCGTGCCGTGGCGGCGCAGGTAGTCGGGGCTGGCCAGCACGTGCAGCGGGCTCGAGCTCAGCGCGCGGGCGTGCAGGGTCGAGTCGCTCAGCGCGCCGATGCGGATGGCGATGTCGGTGCGGTGCTCGATCAGGTCGGCGATCCGGTCGTTGCTGCTCAACTCGAGGCGGATGTCCGGATACAGGGCGCGGAACTCGGCCACGTGCGGCACCACGCAATGCAGCATGAAGGGCGAGGCGGCGTCGACGCACAGGCGGCCGGCCGGCTTCTGCCGGCGGATGCGGATGGCCTCCTCGGCCTGCTCCATGGCGCCGAGGATGGCGCGCGCCTGCTGCAGGAACAGTGCGCCCTCCTCGGTCAGCTCCATGCGCCGGGTGGTGCGGGTCAGCAGCGAGGTGGCCAGCTTGTCCTCCAGCCGCGACAGGGCGCGGCTCACGCCCGAGGTGGTCTGGCCCAGATGCACCGAGGCGGCGCTGAGCGTGCCGCTGTCGACGACGGTTACAAAAATCTTCAGATCGTCAGAATTAATATCCACTATGGTCCTGGGGCGCGCAAGCGCGCCGGTAAGCGTCAGGCCACATACAGCAGTACCGCGCCGAAATGGCAGATGCTGCCTCCGAGCACGAACAAATGCCACACACCGTGGCCGTGACGCAATTTGTGATCGGTGGCATAGAAAACGATGCCACCCGTGTACAACACGCCGCCGGCGGCCAACCAAAGGAAGCCGTTCCAGCTCAGCGCCGCGATCAGGGGCCGGGCGCCGATCACGGCCAGCCAACCCATCATCACGTAGATCAATAGCGACAGCAGGCGCGCGCCGCGCGCGTACCAGACCTCCTGCGCGATGCCGACCAGCGCCAGCGTCCACACCACGCCGAACAGCCACCAGCCCCAGGGGCCGCGCAGGCTCACCAGGGTGAACGGCGTGTAGCTGCCGGCGATCAGCAAATAGATCGCGCAGTAGTCCAGCGTGCGCCAGAAGTCCTTGGCCGGGCCGCGCAGGCTGTGGTACAGCGTCGAGCTCAGGTACAGCGCCAGCAGCGTGGCGGCGTAAATGCTGAAACTGACCATCTTCCACACGTCGCCGCTGCGCGCCGCCAGCACGATCAGCAAAACGCCGCCGACCGCCGCCAGCGCCGCGCCGACCGTGTGGGTGATGCTGTTGAAACGCTCTCCGTAATACATAATCCATCCAATACGCCACCCAGGGCGCCAACGGCGGCGGCAGGCTGCGCGCGCGCCCGGCCATTGTATGCCGCATCGGCGGGCGCCGTGGGCGGCGCGGCGGCGCTACTTGGATTTCGGCTTCGGTCCCATGTTGTCGATGTCCTTGCCGATCGAGCGGGCCGCCGCCAGCACCACCAGCAGCGCGGCGGCGCCGATCAGGCCGGCCGTCTTGCCGGCGTCGACATGGCCGCGCTCGATGCGCTCGATCTGGCCGAAGGCGATGCGCCGCTCCTGGCCGTCGACCGTGCCGCGCAGCGCGTCGGCCTCGACGGCGGCCAGCTTGAAGTCGAACTTCTTGCCGTCTCGGCCGACCAGCAACAAGGTCTCGCCGACCGTCAGGCCGTCGACCGGCCGCGCCGCCACCGACTTGACCGCGTCGTCGCCGTCGGCCACCACGCGCATCGTGGTGCAGCCGCTGATGGCGACGCACAGCAAGAGCGCGCCACACTTCCTCGATAGTTCCCGCATCCGTTCATCCTTGCTTGCATAAAATCCAATAATAGCATGTAGATATGTTGGGATTGGGAAATGTTACAACATTGCTTCAGAGCTAACGCAGCCGGCTCCCGGGCAACATCGGCCGGCGCGCCGGTCCGCCTGTGGTATGTTGTCAGGATGATTCAAGCACACAAATACCAGCGCTGCATGGTGATGGCCGGCGGCGGCGCGCGTTTCGGCATCTATCTGGGCATGTACGCGGCGGCCTGCCAGGCCGGCCGCGCCCCCGACATCCTGCTGGCCAGCTGCGGCAGCGCCATCGCCGCCACCATCATCCGCAACCTGCCCGACGACGCGCAGCGGCGCGCCTGGCTCAGCTCGCCGCAAATGTACCGCTTCTGGAGCGGGCTCAAGTCGGCCCGCCACACCGGTCTGGTCGGCACGCTGCTGCGCGCCGCCCAGCGCAAGCTCAACCCCGGCCGCGCCCCGACCATCCCCGACCTGTTCGGCGACTACCTGTTCGAGATGCCGCGCCAACTGCCCTTCCCGCCCGAGCCGGCGGTGCCGGCGGTCGACGTCGGCGTGATCGCCGGCCGCCTGCTGTTCGAGCCGGCCGAGGTGGGCCGGCCGCGCGGCCGGCGCAAGCTGTTCGCCGAGACGGTGTTCTGTCCGCCGCGCGCGGCCGCGCTGCTGCACGGCCTGGAGGCGCCGCTGAGCGACCCGCGCTGGGGCCAGCACGCCGTCGCCCGCGCCCTGCTGACCGACAGCACGGCGCCGCTGGGCGAGGCGGCGCGCGTCTCGATCGCCGACATGATCTACTTCCGCTGCCAGCGCTACGCCGGCCACCACTACATCGGCGGCGTGCTCGACCTGTTCCCCATCGAGCTGGCGCGCCACCTGGCCGAGGAGGTGATGATGGAGTTCAAGGAGGCCTTCGACCAGACCTTCGCCATCCCGGCCTGGCGCGCCGTGCTGGGCCTGGACGGCAACCAGCGCCTGCGCTACGTCAACGGCCAGCGCGCCGAGGTGCGCATCGACACCTCCGACGTGTCGCGCGCGCTGGCCGGCGAGCCGGTGCAGAAGAAGCTGGTGTGGCGCCACAACCGCATCCAGCTCGACATGCCGCACAGCTACGACGAGTTCGTCGCCACCATGGAGCAGCAGTGGCTCTACGGCTACGAGCGCGGCATGGAGGCCTTCGGCCGCCCGCCCGGCCAGCCGGCGGCGATCCGCAACGCCACCCGCCACAGCAAGGCGCTGCGCTAGCGGGCGGGGGCGGTATGGTGCCGCGCAAAAGGCAGTCGTCGCTTTGCCATGCCTCAATTCGTCGGCCTGCCGGTGGCATTATGCTTGGCGCTTACCTCCAGCAGTCACCAAGGAAGAAACTATCACCTCATGGGCGCACGTGGTTATGGACAAGCAAACCCTGTTGATCAATCTTGCCATGGGCACCGCGATCCTTATCGTCGCTCTGGCCGTGCGTGCCATAGCGGCCCGCTTGCGATCGCGCATCAACTTCTCGCTACTGACACTCCCTACGTTAATCATTGGCGCCATCCTGTTGCTGCTACCGACGCCGCTCTACCTGTTTTACGAAGGCCCATGCCAGGACTTGGACGATCTTCCGCTCGCTTGGATATTTCCTGGCGTTATATTGATCGCCGCGTTACCGCTCGCCGCCTTCAATATTCGGCACACCAACATGGCTTACGCGTGCGCCGCCACGGTGTTGCAACTCGCCGGCCTCGCGTTCGTGTTCGCACTCGGCCTACTTCCACCCACGGTGCTGACCGGGCTTGGCAATATGGGGCATGGCGGCATGCGTGTCCCCTGTCCCTAACTCGAAGTCACCGCCGTTCCGTCTGAATGGCGATCCCGGCACGACAATGTTTCTCTACTATCAAACACTCCAGATCGCGGGAAATCCCACTCCTAATCTCAACCTTCCGTTTATCGATAATCGATATACAATATGACCATCCGTTCCTTCCGTTGCAAAGATACGAAGGCGCTGTATGCCGGTGGCAAGGTCGGAAAATTCGCGAACGTCCGCTCCACGGCCGAACGCAAGCTTCAACTGCTCGATAGCGCCGCCAGCCTCGATTTCTTGCGCACGCCGCCAGGCAACCACTTGGAGGCACTCGGCGCCGATCGCAAAGGACAGTACAGCATCCGGATTAACAATCAGTTCAGAATCTGCTTCGTCTGGACCTCGGCGGGTCCCGAAGACGTCGAAATCGTCGACTACCACTAGCGAGGCTAAGGAGAGCACCATGGCAGAGAACCAAATGCGTCCGATCCATCCCGGCGAGATTCTGCGCGAGGAATTCCTGGCGCCGCTGGCGATGACGCCGCACGCGCTGTCCAAGGCGTTGCATGTGACGCCGGCGCGCATCAACGACATCGTCAACGAAAAACGCGGCGTCAGCGCCGACACCGCGCTACGCCTGGCGCGCTACTTCGGCGGCGAGCCACAGTCCTGGCTCAACCTACAACAGGCGTACGACCTCAAAATGGCCACCCGCGCCGGCCTGGAGAGGATCCTCGTCGAGGTCCGGCCGCGCGCCCCCGGCGACGGTGACGAGGCCGCGCTGGCGGCGTGAGCGCCGCCGGCCGACTCGCCAGCGCCCCCCTCCACAGCTGACTAGCGCCACGCTAGCGTTGCGACAGCACAACCCGGCGGCGGCGCCGGGTTGTTTTTTTTGCAGCAACTGATACATTGGCAAGGTTGGAAAACAATCCATTTTGCAACGCCTGACGGCGGGCCCCGCGCCCACCCTGTTGTGCGCCGACCGGCGTCGTCCTCCGCTTGAACCATCTTCTCGCATACAAGGAGCAACAACATGAAGCACCTCCACCTCTCCCCCCTCGCCGCCCTGCTGCTGGCCGGCGGCCTGCTGGCCGGCGCCGCCCACGCCGACCCGCTGGTGTTCGACGCGGCCGGCAACGCCACCTTCTCGGCCCTGCACGCCGGCCCCGGCAGCTATGTCGACGAGTTCCTGTTCGCCGTCGACCCCGAGCTGATGGGCTGGGCCAGCGGCACGGCGGCCGTCGGCAAGACCTGGATCAATCCGAACCGCCTGGCCAACTACGGCATCAGCGACATCACCTTCTTCCGCGTCAACCTGGACAACAGCCGCACCAACCTGCTGTCGGTCTTCAACGGCGGCGCGGCGATCGAGTTCTATCCGGCCGATCCCCTGGTCGCCGGCAACTACGGCTTCAGCGTCAGCGGCGCCACCGCGCTGGCCGGCCGTGGCGGCTCCTACGCCGGCAACCTGAACCTGGTGACGGCGCCGGTGCCCGAACCGGCCGGCTTCCTGATGCTGTCGATCGGCCTCGGCCTGCTCGGCCTGTGCGCCCGTGGCAAGGCCGACAACAAGCTCGGTTGAACCATCCCCGGCTTGGCCGGCGGCGCCCGCGGCGCCGTCCGGCGCGGCTCGATGATGCCGCGCAGCAACACTGCCATTCTGCAAGTCACACCTCGTCATAGCAGGCTCTGCGGCGAGCGTCGCCGGTGTGACTATTGAATACAATCTGACGCATTCAATCTACTACTATCCAAACAGACATTTCTTTTCGCGAAGTGTTTTTGTTCATCTGAACTGCGCAGTGGCGCCGCCCCGGACCCTTCCCGGGCGGCGGGGGCGGCCGAGGCCGCCCTGGCCATCGCGCCCCACGGAGGTAAGTATGAAACTGCAGAACATGAGCGTCGCATCCCGGCTCGCCATCGGCTTCGGTCTGGTGGCCCTGCTGCTGATGGTGGTGATCGGCCTGGGCTTGTCGAGCATGAGCCAGCTCCAGGACCGCATGGACGAGATCACCAAGGTCAACGACGTCGAAACCCGGCTGGCCGGCACGATGGACCTGACCGTCACCGAGCGCGCGCTGGCGCTGCGCAACCTGATCCTGCTCAAGGAGGCCAACGAGGTGCAGATCGAGGTCAAGCGCCTGGCCGAACAAGAGAAGAAATACAACACCGCGCAGGAGCAGCTGGGCCGGATGTTCGGCAGCCTGCCCGGCACCTCGGTGGAGGAGAAGAACCTGCTCGAACAGATCAAACAGCAGGCCCTGCTGGCCGCGCCGTTCACCGCGCGCGCCGCCGGCCTGGCGCTCGAGGGCAAGCAGGACGAGGCCTACCAGGTGCTGCGCTTCGAGTTCCGCCCGGTGCAGAAGAAATGGTGGGAGCTGCTGCGCCAGCTGCGCGAGGTCGAGGACAAGCAGAACGCCGACGGCACCGCCGCCGCCGCCGAGGCCTACGCCGGCGCCCGCTCGCTGATGCTGATCATCGGCTCGCTGGCCCTGCTGGCCAGCGCCGTCGCCGCCACGCTGATCACCCGCGGCATCGTGCGCGAACTGGGCTGCGAGCCCGGCGAGGCGGCCGCCATCGCCGGCCAGATCGCCGCCGGCAACCTGGCCACGCGCATAGCCACCAAACCCGGCGACGAGCACAGCCTGCTGTTCGCCATGGCCTCGATGCGCGACAGCCTGGCGCTGATCGTCAGCCAGGTGCACGTCAGCACCGACACCATCGCCACCGCCGCCGGCCAGATCGCCTCCGGCAACATGGACCTGTCGGCCCGCACCGAGCAGCAGGCCAGCACGCTCGAGCAGACCGCCTCGTCGATGGAGGAGCTGACCTCGACGGTGCGGCTGAACTCGGACAGCGCGCGCCAGGCCAACGGCCTGGCCGTGTCCGCCTCGGACGTGGCGCTCAAGGGCGGCGCCGTGGTGGCCCAGGTGGTCGACACCATGGCCGCCATCGACGTCTCGGCGCGCAAGATCGTCGACATCATCGGCGTCATCGACGGCATCGCCTTCCAGACGAATATTTTGGCGCTCAACGCCGCCGTCGAGGCGGCGCGCGCCGGCGAGCAGGGCCGCGGCTTCGCCGTGGTCGCCACCGAGGTGCGCAACCTGGCCCAGCGCAGCGCCGCCGCCGCCAAGGAGATCAAGACCCTGATCGGCGACTCGGTCGACAAGGTCGAGGCCGGCAACAAGCTGGTCGAACAGGCCGGCTCGACCATGCACGAGGTGGTCGACAGCGTGCGCCGCGTCACCGAGATCATGTCCGAGATCATGTCGGCCAGCGCCGAGCAGTCGTCCGGCATCGAGCAGATCAACATCGCCGTCACCCAGATGGACACGGTGACCCAGCAGAACGCCGCCCTGGTCGAGGAGGCCGCCGCCGCCGCCCAGGCGCTGCAGGACCAGGCCAACAGCCTGACCGAGGTGGTCAGCGTGTTCCGCATCGAGAGCCAGTCCGGCCGCGCGCTGCTGGCGCAGCCGGCGGCGCTGGCCCAGCCGCGCCCGGCGCCGCGCGCCGAGGCCCGCCCCGCGCGCGCGCCGGCCCGGCCGGCCGTGGCCGCGCCCGCCGCGCGGCGCCAGCCGGCCCTGTCCGGCGAGGGGGGAGCACGGCGCCCGACGGCGCCGTCCGACGCCGAGTGGGAAGAGTTCTAAGCCGGCCGCCGCGCCCGCCACCACCACCACCACCACCAGCAAGCAAACGGCGCCGCAACGGCGCCGCAAGGGAGAAGCATGAGCACGCTCAAGTACCGCGAGACGCCGGCCCAGAACCCGCCGAGCCCGGCATTGCCGGACCAGGAAGTGCCGGCCGCGCCCAGCGCACCGAACATCTTCTGGCACACCGGCAAGGTGTCGGCGGCGGCGCGCAACCGCCAGAACGGCCAGCGCGGCGCCACCGTCTGGCTGACCGGCCTGAGCGGGGCCGGCAAGTCGACCCTGGCCTGCGAACTGGAGAAGATGCTGGTCGACGCCGGCCGCGCCGCCTACGTGCTCGACGGCGACAACCTGCGCCACCACCTCAACCGCGACCTCGGCTTCTCGCCGCAGGACCGCCAGGAGAACATCCGCCGCAGCGCCGAGGTGGCGCGGCTGATGAACGACGCCGGCCTGATCGTCATCGCCGCCTTCATCTCGCCGCTGCGGCAGGACCGCGCCATGGCCTGCGCCATCATCGGCGAGGACAACTTCATCGAGACCTACGTCAGCACGCCCTGCCAGGTGTGCGAGGAGCGCGACCCCAAGGGCCTGTACGCCAAGGCCCGCGCCGGCCTGATCCCCGAGTTCACCGGCGTCTCGGCGCCCTACGAGGTGCCGCTCTATCCGGCCCTGGTGCTCGACACCGACTGCCTGACGCTGCAACAAGCCAGCCGCCAGCTGTTCCAATACCTGGCGCAGCGCCGCAACTAGACCATGGGCCGCGACGTCGCCCCCAGCGGCCGGCCGACGCCGACGCGCCGCATCGACGTCTTCAACGGCGACGCCGACGGCATCTGCGCGCTGCACCAGCTGCGCCTGGCCGCGCCGGCCGACACCGAGCTGGTCACCGGTGTCAAGCGCGACATCGCCCTGCTCGAGCGCGTCGCGGCGCGCCTGGCCGAGCGCGACTGCGCCGGCGCCGAGCTGCTGGTGCTCGACATCTCGCTCGACAGCAACGCCGCGCCGCTGCGCCGCCTGCTCGCGGCCGGCGCCAGCGTCGACTACTTCGACCACCACGCCGCCGCGCAGGCCTTCGCCCACCCCGGCCTGCGCCTGTTCTGGGACGACTGCCCGGACTGCTGCACCAGCATCCTGGTCGACCGCTACCTCGACGGCCGCTACCGCCCCTGGGCGGTGGCGGCCGCCTTCGGCGACAACCTGGCGGCGCCGGCGCGCGCGCTGGCCGCCCGCGCCGGCCTGGACGGCGCCGCCACCGCCGCGCTCGAACAGCTCGGCCAGGTGCTCAACTACAACGCCTACGGCGACTGCGTGGCCGACCTGCACATCTGTCCCGAGCAGCTGTACCGCGCCGTCAGCGCCTACGCCGACCCGCTCGCCTTCATCGCCGACAGCCCCTGCCACGCCCTGCTGCTGGACGGCTACCAGGCCGACTGCGCCCGCCTGCACGGCCTGCGGCCGCACTGGCAGCGGCCCGGCGGCGCCGTGTACGTGCTGCCGGCGGCGCCATGGGCGCGCCGGGTCAGCGGCGTGCTGGCCAACCAACTGGCGGCGGGCGGCGGCGCCGCCTCCTTCGCCATCCTCAGCTGCCACGCCGACGGCCACTATGTCGTCAGCGTGCGCTCCGGCGCGCCGGCCGAGCGCAGCGCCCACGGCCTGTGCGAACAGTTCCCCGGCGGCGGCGGACGCCGCGCCGCCGCCGGCATCAACCACCTGCCGGCCGCCGAGGTGGAACGCTTCATCGAACGGTTCCGCCGCTACTTCGCCCTGCCCGAGCAACACCATGGGCATTAGCGAGAAGCTGCGCCTGGCGCCGCCGGCCGCGCCGGCCCGGTCGGTCGGCACGGAAGAGCCGGTCGCGCCCGCCCCCGTGCCGGCCGTTTCGCTGGCCACGCTGGCCCTGCTGTTCCTGCGCATCGGCTGCAGCAGCGTCGGCGGCTTCATGGCGATGGTCGCCGTGACCCAGCAAATGGTGGTCGACAAGCGCCGCCTGCTCAGCGCCGAGGGCCTGCTCGACGGCCTGGCCCTGGCCTCGCTGATGCCCGGCCCGGTCGCCATCAACGTCGTCGCCTATGTCGGCTACCGCCTGCGCGGCGTGGCCGGCGCCGTGGTTTGCGTGCTCGGCGCGGTGCTGCCGGCCTTCGTCTGGATCTGCGCGCTGGGCACGCTGTACTTCCGCTACGGCAGCATGGACGCCGTGCGCACCGTCTTCCTCGGCGTCACCCCGGCCATCACCGCCGTGGTGCTGGCCTCGGCCTGGCGGCTCTGGCGCGGCGCCGTGCGCGACTGGCGCCAGGGCGCGCTGGCGCTCGGCGCGGCGGCGCTGCTGACGGCGCTGCCGGGCCTGCCGAGCACGCTGCTGGTGCTGGCGGCGGCGGCCTGGACCGGCTGGAAATATCCGCGTCCGGCGCCGGCTGCGCAAGACGCGGGCGCGGGCGCCGCGCCGCCGAACGAAGCGGCGGCGAGCGGAGGACCGGCGGCCGGCGCCGGCCCGGCGCCCAACGGCGCGCGCGCGCGCCGCTCGGCGCGCCGCGCCGCCGCCGCGCTGGCCGCGCTGGGCCTGCCGGCGGCGGCGCTGGCCCTGCTGGCGGCCCACAGCGCCATCCTGTTCACCTTGCTGTGCGCCTTCGCCGGCATGAGCCTGCTGACCTTCGGCGGCGGCTACGTCTTCATCCCGCTGCTGCAACACACCGTGGTCGACGGCTACGGCTGGCTCAGCCAGCGCGAGTTCGTCGACGGCCTCGCCCTGACCCAGCTCAGCCCCGGCCCGGTGATGATCAGCTCCGCCTTCGTCGGCCTGAAGGTGGCCGGCCTGGCCGGCGCGGCCGCCGCCAGCGCCGGCATGTTCATCCCCAGCGCGGCGCTGATGCTGGCCGCCAGCGGCATGGTCGAGCGGCTGCGCCGCTCGGCGCCGGCGCAGGCCGCGCTGGCCGGCGTGCGCGCCGCCCTGGCCGGCATGGTGTTCGGCGCCGCCGTCACCATCGGCCGCATGGCCGCGCCCGGCTGGCTGTCGCTGGCGCTGGGCGGCGCCGCCCTGCTGGCCCTGCTGCGCTGGCGCGTCGACGCCGCCTGGGTGGTGGCCGCCGCCGCCCTGCTCGGCTGGCTGGCGTTGTAGTTGTTGAACCGAGAATTTTTTTGTGACAGGTACGACCAGGAGACCATGATGAGCAACACCGACCACCCCGCCCCCGCCGACAAGCAGCGGCCGCATCCGGTAATGATGATCCCGCTGCGCCGCTGCGGCAGCCACGCCCTGCGCCTGCGGCTGAACTTGTCGCCGCAGTTCTACTCGCCCTACCCGCTGCACATCGTCGACCTGATGCCGATGCTGCCGCTGTACGGCGACCTGCAGGACGACCGCGCCTACTTCCGCCTGGTGGTCGACGTGGTCGGCCTGCAGGCGGTCAGCATGGTCAAGTGGCAGCAGGTGGTGTTCGACCCGGTCGAGATCTTCGAGGCCATCCGCCACCAGCCGCGCAGCGTGCACCGGGTGGTGTGGGAATTGCTGTTGCGCGCCGGCGAGCGCCAGGGCGCCCGCGTGGTGATGGACAAGTCGCTCGACAGCGTGCACTACGCCGACGAGCTGATGCGCCTGCTGCCGGACATGCTGTTCGTCAACGTGGTGCGCGACCCGCGCGCCCAGGTGGCGTCGATGAACCGCGCCATCATCCACGACTTCGACACCCTGCTCAACACCCGCACCTGGCTGGCCGCCCACCGCGCCGCCGACGCCGTGATGCGCCATTATCCGCGCCGCGTGCTGACCATCCGCTACGAGGATTTCCTGTCCAACCAGGAGGCCACGCTGCGCACCCTGTGCGACTTCATGGGGATCGACTTCCTGCCGCAGATGCTCGACGTCGGCAGCTCGGTCGAGGCGCAGCAGATCGCCCAGTTGTCGGCGCTGTGGTCGTCGAACTGCTTCGCGCCGATCGCCGCCCACGCCGACAAGTTCAAGCAGCAATTGTCCGGCGAGGAGATCCGCGTCATCGAAACGCTGACGCGCGACGACATGCTGCGCTACGGCTACACCCTGATGACGGCGGCCGACGCCAGCGTGACCGACAGCCACCACGGCGAGGCCCTGCTGCGCTCCGACGCCGGCCGCAGCCAGGCCTGGCGCGACATCGAGCAGAGCAACTTCCGCGACTTCGTGCTGCGCCGCTGCCGCGCCGACTACCTGGCCCAGGTGCGCGCCCGGCTGGAGGCGCAGGCCGGCGGCGCCGGCCGAGCCGCCGGCGCCAAGCCCACCACGCTGGACGCGCTCGATCCGGCCACCTTCGAGGTCAGCGATTAGGCATGGGCGCCGGCGGCGTTCAGCGGCACAGCTGTGCCCAGGACGCCTCGAACTCGGCCGGCGCCACGTCCTGCGCCAGCAGGGTCAGGTCGCGCGCCACCGAGATGTAGCGCTGGAAACCGATGTAGGCGCCGAAGGCGTCCTTGGCGTTGACCTCGCCGCAGGGCGCGCCCTTCTTGCCGATGAACTGGTTGCGGAACTGGGCCGAGGCCGGTTCCAGCACTTTTTCCTTCACATACTTCTCGCCCAGGCTGGTCAGGGTGGCCGCCTCGTCGCGCTGCTTTTGTGCCGCCGACTTGCCGCAGCCCACCACGCCACAGGAAATGACCGCCGCCAGCAGCAACGCAATTCCTTTGTTCATACAATCTTTCAAAAAAAGGTGAAACGGGGCCCCGTCCGGCCCGGTGCGCCGCCCGGCAATATTGCCTTGACGACCATTGTGATACTCAAATGCAATTGTAGCCGATCACGCAATATTTTACTCGCTCCACGCGCGGTGGCGCGGACGCGCACGCAACTGAGCCGGGGGTGCCGCAAAAGCCACAAAAAATGTGCACGCGCCGTGCTTTTTTCGCGCCGGCAGCCCGGCCCCGGCGTAGATTTGTTACCATCCTTACCCAAAGTTTAACAAGGAGATCGCATGCTGCACCATAAACCCGCACAATTCTTCACGGTCGTGGCCACCATGTTCGTGCTGTTCACGAGCAACGTCCGCGCCGAGGCCGCCGCGCCCAAGCTGGGCAACGTCACCATCCTGGCCACCGGCGGCACCATCGCCGGCACCGGTGCCAGCAGCACCACCACCATCGGCTACACCGCCGCCACGGTGGGCGTCGAGCGCTTGATCCAGGCCGTGCCGGAACTGGCCAAGGTGGCCAATGTGACGGGTGAGCAAGTGTTCCAGATCGCCAGCGAGAACATGAGCAACGAGCATTGGCTGACCCTGGCCAAGCGCGTCAACGCCCTGCTGGCGCAGAGCAACGTCGACGGCATCGTCATCACCCACGGCACCGACACGCTGGAAGAGACCGCCTACTTCCTCGACCTGGTGGTCAAGAGCAAGAAGCCGGTCGTGCTGGTCGGCGCCATGCGCCCGTCCACCGCCCTGTCGGCCGACGGCCCGCTGAACCTGTACAACGCCGTGCTGCTGGCCGCCAGCCCCGACGCCGTCGGCAAGGGCGTGCTGGTCGCCATGAACGACCAGATCCACGCCGCCCGCGACGTGTCGAAAACCAACACCTCGACCCCGGACAGCTTCAAGACCACCGAACTGGGCATGCTCGGCTACATCCAGGGCAACAAGCCCTACTTCTACCACGTGTCCAGCCGCAAGCACACCACCGATACCGAATTCGATATCAGTAACCTGCAATCCCTGCCGCAAGTGGATATCGTCTACGGCTACGCCAACATGGGCCCGCCGCGCTGAACGCCTTCATCGCCGCTGGCGCCAAGGGCATCGTCCACGCCGGCGTCGGCGACGGCAGCCTGGCCCACAAGGTCGTGCCATCGCTGAGCGCGGCGCGCAAACAGGGCACCATGATCGTCCGCGCCAGCCGCGTCGGCCAGGGCATCGTGGCGCGCAACGGCGAAGCCAACGACGACGAACTCGACTTCGTCGCCGCCGACACGCTGAACCCGCAGAAGGCCCGCATCCTGCTGATGCTGGCGCTGACCAAGACCAGCAACAGCAAGGAAATCCAGCGCATGTTCTACACCTACTGATCGCTGGATCGGCGACGGCGGCGCGGCCCTTGCCGCGCCGCCGTCGACAAAGTCACGCTACAGCGTGCGCATAAAGGCGACCAGGTCGCCTTTTTCTTTGTCGCTCAACTTGGTTTCCAGGATCAGGTTGAAGAACTCCACCGTGTCCTCCAGCGTCAACAGGCGGCCGTCGTGCAGATACGGCGGCGACTCCTTGATGCCGCGCAGCGGGAAGGTCTTGATCGGCCCGTCGAACGAGGCCATGATGCCGTTGATCAGGCGCGGCTTGTAAAAGCGCTCGGCCTTCAGGTTGTGCATCAAATTGTCCGTGTAGTAGGGCGGCGCGTGGCAGGTGAAGCACTGGCCCTTGCCGAAGAACACGGTCTGGCCGCGCAGCTCGCTCTCGCTGGCCTTCTTCGGGTCGAGCTTGCCCATCACCGTCAGCTTGGGCGCCGGCGGAAAGTCCAATATCTCCTGCACCTCGGCCATGAAATGCACCTGGCTGCCGCGTTCCAAGATGTTGACGCCCTTCTTGGTGGCGATCACCGGATCACCGTCGAAGTAGGCGGCGCGCTGCTCGAACTCGGTGAAGTCCTCGACCGACTTGAGCGCCCTTTGCGAGCCGAACAGGCGCTGGATGTTGACGCCGCGCAGGCTCGGCGTCTCGATGCGGTGGCGGAACTCCTGCGGCCGGATGTCGCCCACCAGGTGGGTGGCGCCGTTGCTGTGGCCGTTGGCGTGGCAGTCGAAGCAGGCCACGCCACGGCTGGGCCGCTCGCTGCGCCTGTCCTCGGTCTGGTTGAACTGCTGCTGCGGGAACGGCGTCAGCAGCAGACGCAGGCCCTCGATCTGCTTGGGGTTGAGCACGCCGTTGAACATCTCGTAGTAGTTGTCGATGCTCAGCAGCTTGCCCTTCGACACGTCGCCCAGGTCGGGCCGCGTGGTCAGGAAGATCGGCGCCGGGAACTCCGGCAGGAAATGGTCGGGCAGGTCGAAGTCCAAATCGAAGCGGGTCAAATCGCGGCCCTCCTGCCGCTTGATCTCCTCGATCTCGAAGTGGGGGAACAGCATGCCGCCCTCGGCCTGGTGCGGATGCGGCAACGGCAGCAAACCGCCGGGAAACAGGTCGCGCTCGCGCACCTGCTCGGGCGTCAGCGCCGCCAGCTGCTCCCACGTCACGCCGCGCGGCAGGCGCACGCGCACGCCGCCCTGCACCGGCTTGCCACGGAACATGGTCGCGCCGCTGGGCCGGTCGGCCAGGTCGTAGCGCTCGGCCAGCAAGTCCTGCTGGCGCCGCATCAGGCCGGCGCGCGCCGCCTTCATGCGCGCCAGCGTGACGGCGAAGTCCTCGCGGATCACCACCGGGCTGTAGCTCGACGGCTTGCCCGGCTTGGCGGCCGGCGCCTCCTGCGTGCGCACCAGCGCCGGCGCCAGCGCGACCAGCGTTGCGACGGCAACCCCCAGGGCGGTTTTTGCGAATTTCATGTGCGTCTCCTTGTCCGATTGATACGACCCACCGTTCATTAAAGCAGACCAGTCCGCCTACTCAACCGTTAAGCCGGCCGGCATTGCGCCAGCACAAACGCCACCGCAGCGGCCATCGCAACGACTATGTCAATAGCCATTGGCGCCGGACGGGCGGCGCCGTGCGAATTAGAGCAATCATGTAAAAATAGCACGGGCACTCGTGCTAGGCTAGCTGATCCAATACGGGGGACGAGCTTTATGAACGAACAACAACAGGCGGTGCCAGCCTTGCATTTACATAGCGACGGCGAGGCCGATCCGCGCCTGATCCAGCAAGCCTTCGCCGCCCAGCGCGCCACCGCGCTGCGCTGGCGCGGCTCCAGCGCGGCCGAGCGCATCGCCCGCGTCAAGCGTCTGCGCGACGCCATGATGGCGCGGCGCGAGGCGCTGTACGCCGCCTTCGCCCAGGACTACCACAAGCCGCCGGCCGAGGTCGAGGCCTCCGAGCTGCTGCCGGTGATGGAGGAGATCCGCCAGGTGCTGGGCGCGCTGAAGCGCTGGATGAAGCCGCGCCGCCACTGGCCGACCACCACCATGCTGGGCACCTACGCCTCGGTGCAGTACCAGCCGCGCGGCCGCGTGCTGATCGTCGCGCCGTGGAACTATCCGCTGAGCCTGTGCTTCGGCCCGCTGGTGTCGGCCCTGGCGGCCGGCAACACGGTCATCATCAAACCGTCGGAGATGACGCCGGCTGTGTCGGCCGTGCTGGCCGAGATCATCGCCGCCGTCTTCCCGCCGGACGAGGTGGCCTTGTTCCAGGGCAGCCAGCCGACCTCGCAGGCCCTGCTCGAACTGCCTTTCGACCACATCTTCTTCACCGGCTCGCCCAACGTCGGCAAGCTGGTGATGGCCGCCGCCGCGCGCCATTTGACCAGCGTGACTTTGGAGCTGGGCGGCAAGTCGCCGACCATCGTCGACCAGAGCGCCAACCTGGGCCTGGCGGCGGAAACCATCATGTGGGGCAAGTTCCTCAACAACGGCCAGACCTGCGTGGCGCCCGACCACGTCTACGTCCACGCCTCGGTCAAGGAGGCCTTCGTCGCCGCCTGCAACAGCGTGCTGGCGGCGCGCTACGGCGCCAGCGCGGCCGAGCAGAAGGGCAGCCCCGACCTGACCCGCATCGTCAACGGCCGCCACACCCAGCGCGTCGCCGGGCTGCTCAGCGACGCGCTGGCGCGCGGCGCCGTCCTGCGCTGCGGCGGCGAGGTGGACCAGCAGCAATGCTACATCGCCCCCACCCTGCTCGAGCAGATCCCGCCCGGCGCGGCGATCATGCAGGAGGAGATTTTCGGCCCGCTGTTGCCGATCATCGCCTACGAGTCCTTGGACGAGGTGATCGCCACCATCAACGCCGGGCCCAAGCCGCTGGCCCTGTATGTATGGAGCAAGCGCCAGGCGCATATCGACCAGGTGCTGCAACAGACCAGCTCGGGTGGAGCCTGCGTCAACCACTGCGTCGCCCACTTTGCCCACGGCAACCTGCCCTTCGGCGGCGTCAACAATTCGGGCATCGGCAACGCCCACGGCGAGTATGGCTTCAAGACCTTCTCGCACGAGCGCGGCGTGCTGCGCGCCTCGCCGCTGATGCTGATCAAGCTGTTCTTCCCGCCCTACACCAAGAACCGCAAGCTGCTGATCCGCAAGATCGTCGACATGCTGCGCTTGCCGATGCTGTAAGCCGGGCTTAGCCCTCGCGGCTGGTCGCCACCATGTTGCCGGGACGCAGGCGGCGGGCGGCGCGGCCGTCCGCGTCGAACAGGTGGAAGGCCTGGCTGTCGGCGGCGAAGGCCAGTGGCTGGCCCAGCCGCAGCGCCAGATTGGCGTCGCTGCGTATCACCACGTCCTGGCCGTCGGCCATGGTCAGGTAGACGTAGTTGGTCTCGCCCAAATGCTCGACCACGCTGACCGTGCCGGCGAAGCGTTCCGACGCCTGGCCGTCCGCCACCGCATGCTCGGCACGCAGGCCCAGGCTGACCGCGTCGCCGGCGCGCAGGCCGCTGCCGTCCACCAGCGCGCGCACCTGGCCGCCCTGCTCCAGCGCCACCAACACGCCGTCCGCCGCCGCCTCGACCACCTTGCCGGCGAAAAAATTCATCGTCGGCGCGCCGATGAAGCCGGCCACGAAACGGTTCGCCGGCTGCTGGTACAACTCCAGCGGCGAGCCGGCCTGCTGCACCCTGCCCTCGTGCATGACGACGATCTTGTCGCCCAAGGTCATCGCCTCGACCTGGTCGTGGGTCACATACACTGTGGTGGCGCCCAGCTGGCGCTGCAGCTTGGCGATCTCCAGCCGGGTCTGCACGCGCAAGGCCGCGTCCAGGTTGGACAAGGGCTCGTCGAACAGGAACAATTGCGGCTCGCGCACGATGGCGCGGCCGATCGCCACGCGCTGCCGCTGGCCGCCGGACAACTCGCGCGGCAGCCGCTCCAGCAAATGGCCGATTTTCAAGATCTCCGCCGCCTTCTGCACCCGCGCCGCGATGGCGGCCTTGCCCTCGCCCGCCACCTTCAAGCCGAAGGCCATGTTCTTGAACACCGTCATGTGCGGATACAGCGCGTAGCTCTGGAACACCATGGCGATGCCGCGCTCGGCCGGCGGCAGATGGTTGACCTCGCGCCCGTCGATCAACATGCTGCCGCCGCTGATCCGCTCCAGGCCGCACAGCATGCGCAGCAGGGTCGACTTGCCGCAGCCCGAAGGCCCGACCAGCACGACGAACTCGCCGTGGCCGATGTCCAGATCGATGCCGGCCAACACGTCGGTCTTGCCGTCATACGATTTACGCAATTGCCTCAGACTCACACTAGCCATCTTGCCTTCCTTTGTTTTGCACTTGCCCTTGGATTACTTGACCGCGCCGGCCGTCAGGCCACGGATCAGCTGGCGCGAAAAGATCGCGTACATCAACAGCATCGGCAGCACCGCCAGCGACAAGGCCGCCAGCACCGAATTCCAGTCCGTCGCGTACTGGCCGATGAACTGCTGCACGCCCAAGGTGACGGTCTGCGTGTGCTCGGACGGCGCCAGGATCAGCGGGAACCACAGGTCGTTCCAGGCCGGGATCATGGTGAACACGGCGACGGTGGCGATGGCCGGCCGGATCAACGGCAGGATCACCTGGAAGAAAATTTTGAACTCGCCGACGCCGTCGCAGCGCGCCGCGTCCTTCAACTCGCCCGGCACCTGGCGCATGAACTCGGTGAGTATCATCACCGCCAGCGGCAAGCCTTGTGCGGTGTACACCAGCACCAGCGCCAGCAAGGTGTTGGTCAAGTTCAGCGCGACCATCAGTTCCAGAATCGACACCGTGCCCAGGCGGATGGGAATCATGATGCCCAGCGCCAGGAACAGCGCCAGCAGACGGTTGCCACGGAAGGAGTATTCCGACAAGGCCCAGGCCGCCATCGCCCCGAACAGCACGATCAGCAGCAGCGAACCCAGGGTGACCACCAGGCTATTGCCGTAGAACAGAAGGAAGTTGGTCGCCGACAGCACCTTTTGAAAACCCACCAGCGACAGCGTGGCCGCGCTGGGCAGCGCCAGTGGATCGTCGAAGATGGCGGCGCGCGACTTGAGCGAATTGATCAGGATCAGCGCGATGGGGAACAGCGCCAGCGCGGTGTATGCCAGCAGCACCAGATGCACGGCCAGCCGGCCCGGATCGGGCCGCAGCAGCGTGGACTCGGACGAAGTGTTCATGCCGCCCGCCTCACAGCGCGTAGCGGCTCAGCCGCCGCTGCACGCCAACGAAGTAGGCGCCGACGCCGAATAGTATCGCCAGGAACATCAGCGTGGCCACCGCCGCGCCCATATTGGCGTTGCCGACCTGGGCCTGGTAGCCGAAGAAGGTGCGGTAGAACAAGGTGCCGAGGATGTCGGAGGCGTAGTTGGGGCCGGCCAGCGCGCCCTTGACGGAATAGATCAGGTCGAAGGCGTTGAAGTTGGCGACGAAGGTCAGGATGGTCACCAGCCCCAAGGTTGGATAAATCAGCGGCAGCTTGATGTCCCAAAAGATGCGCAGCGCGCCGGCGCCCTCGACGTGGGCCGCCTCGACGATCTCCTCCGGCACCGCCAGCAACGCCGCGTAAATCAGCATGGTCGGAATGCCGATGTACTGCCACACCGAAATCAGCGCCAGCGTCGCCAGCGCCGAGCCCTCCTGCCCCAGCCACGGTTGGAACAGGCCGGCCGCGCCCACCGTGCCCAACAGGCGCTCGCCGACGCCCCACAGCGGCGACAGAATCAATTGCCAGATGAAGCCGATGATCACCACCGACAACAAGGTCGGCAGAAAAATCAAGGTGCGGTAGGTGCGCGCGCCGCGCAGCCCCTTCAAGCTGAACAAGGTGGCCAGCAGCAGGCCGATGGGATTTTGCAGCAACATGTGGATGGCGAAGAACAGCAGGTTGTTGCGCATCGCGTTCCAGAACGCGGCCGACCAATCGGCGTCGAACAACACGGTGCGGAAATTGGCCAGGCCGGCGAAGGTCTGGCGGCCGGCGTCGTCGCTGCTGAAGAAGCCCTGGCGCAGCGTGTCGACCAGCGGCAGCGCGCTGAACAGCGCATAGATCAGCACGGCCGGCGCCAGGAAGGCCGCCAGTTGCCAGCGGCCGATGTTGTGGTCGGCAGGTTGCACAGGAATCTCCCAAAAAAAACGCTCGTACAGCGACCGGCGTGATGCCGGCCCTTGCCCCGCAAGCCAGGGGGCTGACCCCACGGGGTCAGACCCCGACCGTGGCGGATCGGGGTGGGGTAAAAAAATGCCGGCGCCTGGGCGACGCCGGCACAACAAACGCCGAGGAGGAGGAGGCGTTTTCTTTATTGCGGTGGCTTATACCACTTGGCAAATCCGTTTTGCAGCTTGGCCGCCGCGTCCTTCGGCGCCAGCTTGCCGTTCAACACCTGGGCGTTGATGTTCCACAGCTCGTTTTCCATGCTCGGCTGGCCCCGGTTGAGTACCTGCGAATTGACCCGGATGGTCGAGGCGCAGGTGGCGCGCCAGTCGACCATCTGCTTGGCCAGCGGATCGCGTACCTTGACCGGATGCTTGGACAGCGAGAAAAAACCGGTGACGCGGTTGGTGTAGATGTCGGCGAACTCGGCCGAGCCGACCCAGCTCAGGAAGGTGTAGGCGTCGGCCTTGTTCTTCGAGCGCGTGTTGACGCCCATGCCGATGTCCATGTGGTCGGAGATGTAGCACTTGTCCGTGGCGCGCTTGACCGGCGGCGGAAAGGCGCCCAGCTCCAGGCCGGAAGTCTGGTTGAAGTAGGAGATGTCCCAGGAGCCGGCCGGATAAATCGCCGCCCGCCCCAGCGCGAACTGGTTCTGGCTGTCGCCGTAGGTCTGCGCGCTGGCGCCCTTGGCCAGATAGCTGCCCAGCTTGGCCTCGTACTCCAGCGCGCCGACGAAGGCCGGGTCGGTGAACTTGGCCTTGCCGGCGATCAGCGACATGCGGCCGTCCTCGCCGTGCCAGTAGTTCGGCCCGATGCTGGTGAAGACGATCTGGCTGGACTCCCACTGGTCGGCCGTGCCCAGCGCCAAGGGCGCGATGTTGCCGGTTTTTTTGATCGCGTCGAGCACGTTGAAGAACTCCGCCTCGGTCTTGGGCGGCTGCAGGTTCAGCTGCTTGAAGATTTTTTTATTGTAGAGGAAGCCGTGGATCACCGAGGCGATCGGCATGCAGAAGGTGTCCCTGGCGTCGTCGGTCTGCCAGGCCAGCAAGGCGATGTTGGGGAAGTTCTGCATGCCCGGCTTGCCGTCGAGCTTGTCCAAATGGCCCTTCTTGTACAGCGCCAACGACACGTCGAAGGGACGGCAGGCCATCAGGTCGCCGGCTGTGCCGCCGGCCAGCCGCGCCGCCAAGGAGGAATCGTATTCGGTCGGCGCGGTCGGCGAGAACTTGACCTTGATGCCGGGATGGGTTTTTTCGAAGGCGGGAATCAGCACCGTCTCCCACAGGGCCTTGTCGTCGACCCGCCAACTTTCGATGAGCAGATTGCCGGCGCGGGCGGCGCCGGCGGACAACAACGTCAACAGCAGTGCATGGCCTAGGGTCCTGTGCAGCTTCATTGCTTGTCTCCTTGTATTGAAACGCGGAATCGCTTCTCTGTCGGAAGCATCGCCTGAGCTCGGCGTGTTTTTGAATCGTAACACCGAATCTTGGCAGATTCGCTAGATTTATTCACCACAAACCGGCAGCTTACAATTCTTTACGCGCAAGTGGTATGGCCCGCGCCACGACGGGCGTCGCCGCCCGTCGGCCGTCACGCCGTCCGCCCCGGCCAGCAACACTACGCAAGATATCCTTACGAAAAGTTACATGGACGGCCAGGGCGGCGCCGACGCGATGGCGGTGCTGCCTCGACCGTTCGGCGAATCGACGCACTTGCGGCCCATTTGCCCGAAGTTGACGATTTGTCACTCAAGACACTTGAATCGGCGCCGCTTCGCAGGCAATATCGCGGCTCCTAAGCAGCTGCGGAGTTTCAACATGAAGGTATGCATCATCGGCGCCGGCGCCATCGGCGGATTTCTCGGCGCGCGGCTGGCGGCGGCCGGCGCCTGCGAGCTCAGCACCTTGGCGCGCGGCGCCACCCTGGCCGCCCTGCGCGAGCACGGCTGGCGCCTGCAACAAAACGGCGCCCTGCTGCAAGTGCCGGCGCGCGCCGCCGAGCGGGCCGCCGAGCTCGGTCCGCAGGATCTGGTGGTGATCGCCGTCAAGGGCCCGGCGCTGGCCTCCGTCGTCGCCGACATCGCCCCCCTGCTCGGCCCGCAGACCATCGTGCTGCCGGCCATGAACGGCGTGCCCTGGTGGTTCGGCAGCGGCGTCGCGGCGCTCGGCGACACGCCTTTGGACAGCGTCGACCCGGGCGGCCGCGCGGCGGCGGCGATCCCCCTCGCCGCCGTGCTCGGTTGCGTGGTGCACGCCAGCACCGCCACCACCGAACCGGGCGTGGTGGCGCACAAGATGGGCCAGGGCCTGATCATCGGCGAGCCGGCCGGCGGCGAGTCGGCGCGGGCGCAGGCCGTGTGCGAGCTGTTCCGCCACGCCGGCTTCGACGTCACGCTGTCGCCCCGGGTGCGCTACGACATCTGGTACAAGCTGTGGGGCAACATGACCATCAACCCCGTCTCGGCCATGACCGGCGCCACCACCGACCGCCTGCAGGACGACGATCTGGTGCGCAACTTCTGCTCCGCCGCCATGCGCGAGGCGGCCGCCGTCGGCGAGCGCATCGGCTGCGCCGTGCTGCAGACGCCGGAGGAGCGCCACCTGGTCACGCGCAAGCTGGGCGGCTTCAAGACCTCGATGCTGCAGGATGTCGAGGCCGGCCGCGCCATCGAGCTCGACAGCATCGTCGGCGCCGTGCGCGAGATCGGCCAGCGCGTCGGCGTGGCCACGCCCAACATCGACGCGCTGTTCGGCCTGGCCCGTTTGTTCGCGCGCGGGCGGGGGCTGTATCCGGCGGCTTAGGAGTATGCTGGGCGGGTGACAATCATGTTTTTGGGCGCTTGGATGGAGGGTGCCATGAGCAGACTCACCTTGGAATTGAGCGATGAAATAGATCGCTGTCTGACCGACATCGCTCGCCGTAGCGGCCTGAGCAAAGGCGAAGCGATCCGCCGGGCCTTTGCTTTGTTGTCTATCGCCGATGTCGAAGAAAACAAGGGAAACTTCCTTGCAGTAGTTCGCAAAAACAAGGAAAACAACCAGTTGGAGACGGTTGCCCGACTTGTGGGCATCTTTTAATGCAACCCGAACCCGCAGGCCCGCTCATGAACAAAGCTTCTCGACCGCACGACGAGACCATGGTGGAATTGTTGCGCGAAGACCCGGCGTTTCTGGATGAGTATCTCGCCGCAGCCATGGATGAAGCCGGCGAAATTGGTGGCCCGCAAGTACTGTCTGCGGTGCTACGCCAAGTGGCAAAAGCTCAACGCTTGGTGGTAGCCAGCAAACGGAGCCCCAATGGATAACGATTTCCGCTTAGTCGCGCGGCGCCTGGTGCCAACGGACGCCCATGTCCTGCGCGGTTGTTTGGTGGCGGCCGGCATCCGCGCCGTCGTCACCGACGATCAGCATACCTAGGCCAATCTCCTGCTCGCCCCGCCATCGGCGACGCACGGGGACTCATCCCCGAAGCCAATTTGGTATTGGACCGGGAGATCCTTGCCGCGTTCGATAGTGGTGACTTGGGGCTACAGGATGAAGCCGAATGATGATAGAAGTTGACGGTAAAAATCGGTTCTCTTTCCACATAGGGACATCAATTAAATCATCACAACTTACACTGGCAACGTAGCTGTAATGGTGAATACAGCCCTTTGCCAAGTACACTTGGCGGTTTCAAGAACCAACTGCAACACTGGGTTAATGAACAGCGATGTTCGGATTATTTAATTGGGTCATGTGGGCAGTATAAACGGCCAGTGGCGATTGGAAGCCAAATCGGGCGCGCGGGCGCTGGTTGAGTTCAAGTGCAATGGCATCGAGTTCGTCCTGGGAGTAGATCGACAGGTCCGATCCCTTGGGCATGTACTGGCGCAGCAAGCCGTTGGTGTTCTCATTGGAACCGCGCTGCCAAGGGCTGTGCGGATCGGCGAAGTAGATCTACACACCGGTGCGCTCGGTGAGCGTTTTATGGCCGTGCATCTCGCGACCCTGATCGTAGGTCATGGTCTTGCGCATGGCGGCCGGTTCGCGGTTGATTACGATGGCGAAGCTGTCGACGACGGCCTTGGTGGTGGCGTTGTCCATCTTGGCCAGCACCACAAAACCGGTCGCGCGTTCGACCAGCGTGCCGACCGACGAGCGGTTGCCGGCACCCTTGATCAGATCGCCCTCCCAGTGGCCCGGAATAAGGCGGTCCTCGACCTCGGGCGGCCTGATATGGATGCTTTGCATGTCCTGAATTTGATTGCGCCGATCCGCGCCCTGGCTGCGTGGTTTGCGCACCTGATTATGGTGGCGCAGGCAGGCGATCAGTTCGCGCTTCAGTTCGCCACGTGGATGCAGGTAGATGGCGTTGTAGATGGTCTCGTGCGAGACGGTCTCGTTGGAGTCGTGGGGCCACATGGCTTTGAGCGTGCCGGCAATCTGCTGGGGTGACCAGCGTAAGTTGAGGAGATGGCGCACAACGATGAACATCATGCTGTGAACATGTAGCTTGGGCACCTTGCGCGGCTTGACGCGCTGCGCCAGCGCCTTCATCTGGGCCTGGTTCGCATCATACACGCCGGCCGCGTCGGCGCGCTTGAGCTCGCGGCTGATCGTGCTCGCCGAACGGCAAAGGCGTTTAGCAATGGAACGGATGCTGCACTGGTCGTCGCGCATGAGCATGACGACCGCACGGTCTTGTGGGGTCAGATGAATATAGTTTCTCGGCATGGCAGCACCTTACAGCAAGTAGGTGTTGCACTTGGTTCTTGAGAACGCCCTTTCATATCATCCACTGTCTGCCGATTGATGCTTACCGAACTGCATAAACTTTCAGCAGGAGCAAGAAAGAAAGGACGAGAATTACTATCTAATATCACATTAGCCAGGTAATGTGACGCCTATGCGGCGCGCCACTTCTGGCAGCCAAGCGGGGAGCCGATTTTGACGTTGCAGGCGAAATTTATGAAATTGCTCACGCCATGGCAACGGGCCTCCTGTGGTACCGAAGTAGTGTTCGCTGAGTGCGGCTAGAAGCAGGTAGAAAGTTTTCCAACTTTGCTGCAGGCCAATATCGAATTCCTGCCAATACGCGAGCGCTGCAACAATATTTACTGGGCTTGGCGTGCCAAAGGCAAGCAAGGTGTGATACTGAAAATTCAGTTCGGATTGCTGTCGTGCATCGACCTGCATTAGTAGCGTTGGACGGTGGACGTCAAGCACGCTTTGAGCGTCAGCTAGCCAGCACATAAATGCAAGCAATAATTTGTGTTTTTCCTGCTCATAAAGAAAGCGATTAGGATCGCGAGAAGCACAGCGATTAAGCACCTCGATGGCTTGCTGTGCTAGTAGTACTGCATCACTCCATTGCGCAAAATCAGCCAAACGAATTGCATGGTTGCTAAGTGATGTTGCCCAGTCCAATTCGAAGCGCTCTGGTTTGGCCAGGGCCAGCCTTTGCCTAATTTTTAGTGCCTGAGAGGATGCATCCAATGCTTCTTCGGTATTGCCAAGCTCGGCCAAACGCGTACCATGATTGATAAGCGATATTGCCCAGTCCGGTTCGAAGCGCTCTGGCTTGGCCAGCGCCAGTCTTTTACGAATTTCCAGTGCTTGGCCAGAAGCATCCAAAGCCGCTGCCATTTTGCCCAGTTCTGCTAAATGATTCGCGTAATTGTTGAGCGAAGTTGCCCAGTCCGATTCGAAGCGCTCTGGCTTGGCCTGCGCCAGCCTTTGCCTAATTTCTAGCGCCTGAACAGATATCTCAAATGCCTTAGCCGTGTCGCCATTCTCGGCCAAACGAACCGCATGGTTGCTAAGCGACGTCGCCCACTCTGGTTCGAAGCGTTCAGGATTGTTCTGCGCCAGTCTTCGTCTCATTTCTAGCGCCTGACCCGATCTTACCAATGCTTCTGTCATTTTGCCATACTCGGCCAAACGAACCGCATGGTTACTAAGTGACGTTGCCCACTCTGGTTCATAGCGCTCTGGCATGGCCTGTGCCAGCCTTTGCCTTATTTCCAATGCTTGACCAGATACAGCCAATGCCTCAACCATATTGCCTTGTTCCGCCAAATAACTCGAATGGTTGTTCAGTGACGTCGCGAAATCTGGCTCAAAGTTCGCACGGTCCTCCTGGACGAGTCTCCTGTAGATTTTCAAGCACTGACCTGACGCGACTAGCGCATCATTCATGCGGCCATCCCGCTTAAGCGCCAACGACAAATTTAGCAATGCGCCAGCATAGTCAGCCTTATTTTTACGTAGCTGGCCTCCTCGCACGGCCTTTTCAGCCTTGGCAAGCAAAGTGCGCGAAACTAACACTTCCAAACCTGTCAAAGGAAAAATCTCATGTTCAAAATAAGGAGCTAGCAATCCAGCAGCTTGCCATTCGTCTTTACGTTCAAGCCTGGAATATGCAGCTTCAACGATTTTTGGTAAAGGACTAGGAGTTTCAATACAGACAGCAACTAATTCATGTGCGACGTTCCTGAAATTTCTAACCAGTGCATTTTCGATGATATCTTCCAGCACATCCCGGTTGCGCAGCGTACGCGCCAATACCGTCAGGCTCGCTCTCCGCCCTGCTTGACTTTTTTGTGACAGCACGGCGTCCAGCAATTCATCCTCTCCATCACTCTGCAACACCTGCGCTACCAGCGATTCGCCTAGTAGATCAGGCCGTAATCCTTCCAAACCCTGCCGTGCTGGATAGAGTGGACGCAGCAAACTAAACAAAGGTTTAAGCAAGTTTTTTGTGCCGCCCGCCCTTTTCCAAACGTCTTCTACCTCTTTCACCGTAGCGATTCCCCCGAGTAGGCTCGCCAGCGTCATGAGCAACGCCGCTTGCGCTTCCTGCTCTTGCATGCCGACAGGCGCTGCGGCTAAGGTATTTGTCCAGTAACGCCGCTCATGATTTACCAGCACATCGGGCAAGGCGGCAGCGGTCTTCGGCCGCTCACCGTGAAGTGCCATCAGTGCGGCCATTTGGCTGTACAAAGGGTGAGAAAACTGTTCTTCACTAAGTTGCGGCGTGTACTCCGGTGCGCTTTGATCTAAGCAGACGGCAAAAGTCTTTACCGCAAGTTGATACGCTACTTGCCTTTGCCCTTCGTTGTCATGCAACTGTGGCATGGGATATGGCCCGGTACTGGCCATACCTTCCAGCAAAGCTGCGCAGGCGGCATCCTTGCGGGGCAAGGCATCCCACCATTCGCCGCCGTCGCGCGCTAGCAGCAATAGGCGCACTACTTTTCCCGATGGTCGTGCTAGCAAAGCTTTGAGCAGCGCCAGCAAAACCTGTTGCCGGGTTTCGGCATAATCTAAAACCACACAGCAATCTTGCCCGCTGGCTTCGATGGCACGCACCAACGAGGAGGCGTCACCCACCGAAAAATCACCGCGCAACAAGCCAGCCTGCCAATTTCGTGCATTCAAGCGTTTGCAAAGTTCCAATGCCAGCCGAGTCTTCCCGACGCCCCCGGCTCCGGTTAGAAGCCGTATCGCAATAGGGTAAGCTGTGTAGTGTACCCAATCCAATTGCAGATTTAAAAACGGCTCGCGCAGTGGATCAAAAGGAATAATTTCTTCTTCAGCTCGCAATAGACGGCTGGCCTGCATGCCAGAGCCCGAGCGCCAGACCTTTGGTGAGATTTCCAGATCAGCGATTAGCGGGGCCGCTGGCGAGTTGAAGGTGAAAGTGGGAACCGTAGCAGGCATGTCTTGCAATGCCTCTGTACCGGGCGACATGAGAACTGGAAGATGTGCTGATGTCGCCCAACCCACGGCTGTTGAGAAATTCTCCACACAAGCTTTCCACGAAAACCTAACCCTCAATTCACCCCGTAAAGCTACAGCTTTGCCATGATATGTTTGCCAATCATTGGCGATGTCGAGAATCGCTTGTGCTAGCGCAGTCTTATCTTTCAGCTGGAAGTATGGTTCCACAACCTCTCCGGCAACGTCAATCTTCGTCACCCAAGCGGTAAACCGCGCGTTCTCGATTTCCTTGAGTAAGTGATAAACCCCGCTCTTCTCGCTGACGATCACTGGAACGCCGGCGGCAATGGCTTCCCACGCAACCAAACCAAATCCTTCGTGCCATGAAGGCATCATGGCAACTTTAGCGCTGCGCAAATCCTCAAACAAGGCGTTGCGGTCTGTCGTGTAAGGCAAAGCAAGCGGCGTAAAGGCTCGGCCTGCCTCATCAGAAGCGTACTTTTGTAAATTCAGTTCGGTGCCGTTGGCATCAGCACCATTTTCAAAATCCACCCCTCGCAGCGTCAGCTGGGGTTCGCTTGCTCCTCGTAAATCGGCAGGCAAACCGGAATTTTCGCTAGCTTGTTTGATCGCGTTAGCAAAAGCAGCGATACCGAGCTGTGCTTGCTTCACTTTTTTCGCATCGGAGCTCAAACGTCCACTCAGAAATCCTTTGAAAGTGCGATGCATCTTTTTCGGTTCAATCTCGGCCATGCCAGGCACCAGCATCACCACTCGATCATGATCGAGCATCTCAATCAAAGAATCACGCAGCAGAGGCCCAACGGCAAACGTGAAGTCGGCTTGCCCAAACAAGTTCCTTTGTTCCGATTCTTTTTTGTAAGCACTGTCACTTCCTTCGGCGAACGCTTCGTAATGGCGGTAGCTCATATGATGAATCAATGCCGCGCGCCCGCTATACAGTGAAGCGGCAGCGAGTGCAACTGCGCCGGTGATACGATCATGTCCGAGCCAGACAGTTTCGGGATCGCTCGTCACACCAGCTGTCCTCAGCGCGACAGCAACTTGCTCAAGCAAATCAGCCGGAAAATCGCGCTGTCTTGGCAAGTCGAGAGAAACGAGAGTAATCGCCTCGTTGCGCGCTTGTGCAATTTCCGCCACACTTGCATGTAGCACAACGCAAACGGTTTGTGCAAAACTATAATTTGCGGCTTGAAAAGCCATCAAAAAATCAAAATTGAAGCAATTGATCCCGCCCAGCTTGCTGCCCCAACTTGTACTAAGTGAAATTAGAGTCTTTTTCAAAGGCGTCATAGCGCATTCACAATAAAATAGGGTCCCCCATTTTACTCGCCTGTACTATTTCCCTTGGCAGAATTTATTGAATTTGCAATGAGGCCTCATGGGTGCGCTGTTGTCAGTGGCTTAAGCAAGCATAACCTCTGTGGCGTCTTGATTGCCTTCGACGGTGACAAAACCAGTTGTGGCGCGAAACTGATATCCACGCTGTCCAATTTCCGTACCGAGTAGCACGATCAAACCCGGTCGGGATGCGCTGCCCTGCACCCCGACCGGAAACCGAAGTCTACAGCGCAGTTGGCGGCTGCTGCGAGGTCAACAGCGCGGCGGCGACCAGCACCGCCAACAACAGCAAGGCCTCCATCCGCAACACCGTGCGCACCAGCCACAAGCCTCGCTCCGAGCGCGCGGCGGCGGGCAGCCCGACGAGTTTGTTGTAGCCGCCCAGCGCCACCGCCAGCCCGACCAGGCCAACCTTGGCCAGCAGTGTCAAACCGTAGGCGGTGTGCAGCAGATTGCCGCCCGTCCCCACCCGGTGCCAGCCGCTATAGACGCCGGTGGCGGCGATGAGCACCAGCGCCAGCACCGCCGCCTGCGACATGCGCTCCAGATACCGCCCCGTGCCCGCGCCGTCCACCGCCGCGCCGGCCAGCCGCGCGCCGTTGAAGACGAAGCAGCCCGACAGCACGACCACGCCGGTCCACAGGGAGATCGCCGCCAGATGCAACGTCTCCGCCGCCAGCGGCAAGCTCCAGAAGCCAAGCTCGCCGGCATGCCCCATCGTGGCGCGGGTGTAGGCGAACACGGCCAGCGACAGCAGCACCGCCGCCTCGCTGGCCAGCCCCGCGCCGCCTATGCCGCGCAGCACCAGCAACACCAGCATGGCGACGATGGTGACGCAGCCGGCGTGGCCGTGGTCGGTGGTGGTGAGCATCATCCAGAACATGTCCGACGCCTCGGCCAGCGGCAGGCCGCCCATCACGGCGGTCGACGCCCACAGCGCCGCCACGCTGGCCAGCAGCGCCAAGGTGGCGGCGGCCACGTCCAGCCGCCGCAAGGCCGCCAAGTCCGGCCAGCGCGACACAGCCGCGCCGGTGGAACCCGTGGCGGCAGCGGCGCCGGTGCAGACAGCCGAGGAAACCGTGTCGGCAAAGGCCGCCGAAGAACCGGCGCCACCGGCACCGGCGCCGGCACCGGCCGTGGCAGCCAAGGCAGCGGCACCAACAGTGTCAACACTAGCCGCCCCAGTCCGCGCCCGCTCCGCCCGCCAGCACCAGCGCACAAACGCCGAGCCGACCAACCAGGCGAAGCCGAGATTGAGCAGCAGCGCCGAGCCGACCTGCAACAGCGCGACCGCGTCCACCTATTTCACCGTGAACGTGAACTCGCCCTTGCGGCGATGGCCGTCGCGGCCGGCCGCCGCCCAGCCCACCGTGTAGGCGCCGGGCGCCAGCGCCGGCAAGCTCAGCCGCAGGACGGCGGGATTGGCCCCGTCCACCTTGGCCTTGCCGACCGCCACCGGCTTGCCGCCGGCATCGGCCAGCGTGATGCTGCTGAAGGCCGCCTCGACCTTCTCGTTGAAGCTCAGCGCGATCTCCTTCGGCGCCGGCGCCACGGTGGCGCCGGCGGCCGGTTCGGACGCCGTCAAGCTGGCGTGCGCCAAAGCCTGCGAGCTGAACAGCGCTCCCGCCGCCAAGGTGGTGGCAACTACCAATGCGTGTAGTGTTTTCATCTCGTCGTCTCCCCGGGCCGCTTAGCGGACCACTTCCAGCGCGGTGACGGCCAGCGCGGCGCCCATGTGCTCGGCCTTGAAGCGCACCTTGTCGCCGGCCTTGACCTTGTCCAGCATGGCCGGATCGGCGACTCGGAAGTTCATCGTCATACCCGGCATTTGCAGATTTTTCAGCTCGCCGTGCTTGATGGTCAGCTTGCCCGCCTCCTTGTCCACCTTCTTGATTTCCCCCTCGCTCATGGCGTCCTGCGCCACGGCGGCTTGCTGCGCCTGGGCCTGGGCCAGCGGCGCGGCAAGGGAGAACATGCCGAGCAGCGCGGCGAGAACCAGTGCATTCATTTTTTTCATCTCATTTCCCTTCAACTTAAATAGATTTCATCAATGGCCGCTATGGCCGGACGGCTTGCGCACCGTCACCTCGACGTCGGGCTTGTTCCTCACCGGCATGGACTGGCCGCCGGCGCTGGCGCTGCGCTTGGGTTCCGGCAAGGCGCCGGTCCACTCGTAGGCCAGCGTGCCGGGCGGATGCTTGTACCAGCCGGGGTCGCTGTAGTCGCCCCGCTTCTGCTCCTTGCGCACCTTGAGCACGGTGAACATGCCGCCCATCTCGACGCCGCCGAACGGCCCCTCGCCGGACATCATCGGCAGCGTGTTCTCCGGCAGCGGCATGTCCATGCCGCCCATGGAGCCGCCCTTGTCGCCCATCACCATATAGTCAGGCACGATCTTGTTGATCTTCTCGGCCACGCCGCGATGGTCGACCCCGATCATGGTCGGCACGTTGTGGCCCATGGCGTTCATGGTGTGGTGCGACTTGTGGCAGTGGAAGGCCCAGTCACCCGGCGCGTCGGCGACGAACTCGATCGCCCGCATCTGCCCCACCGCCACGTCGGTGGTCACCTCCGGCCAGCGCGAGGCCGGCGGCGTCCAGCCGCCGTCGGTGCCGGTGACGACGAACTCGTGGCCGTGCATGTGGATGGGGTGGTTGGTCATCGTCAAATTGCCGACGCGCACGCGCACGCGGTCGCCCTGGCGCACGTTGAACGAGTCGATGCCGGGGAAGACGCGGCTGTTGAAGGTCCACAGGTTGAAGTCGAGCATGGTGTTGGTCTTCGGCGTGTAGCTGCCCGGCTCGACGTCGTAGGCGTTGAGCAGGAAGACGAAGTCGCGGTCCACCGCGTGCAGCGCCGGGTTCGTTCGGGTGGGTGACCCAGAAGCCCATCATGCCCATCGCCATCTGCAGCATCTCGTCGGCGTGCGGGTGGTACATGAAGGTGCCGGGCCGCTGCGCGACGAACTCGTAGACGAAGGTCTTGCCCGGCGCGATGCCGGGCTGGGTCAGGCCGGTCACGCCGTCCATGCCGTTGGGCAGGCGCTGGCCGTGCCAGTGCACGCTGGTGTGCTCGGGCAGCTTGTTGGTGACGAAGACGCGCACGCGGTCGCCCTCCACCACCTCGATGGTCGGCCCCGGCGACTGGCCGTTGTAGCCCCACAGATTGGCCTTCATGCCGGGCGCCAGTTCGCGCACCACGGCCTCGGCCACCAGATGGAATTCCTTGACGCCGTTGTTCATGCGCCAGGGCAGCGACCAGCCGTTCAGGGTCACCACCGGGTTGAACGGACGGCCGTTGGCGGGCAACGGCGGCACGTGGGTGTTGGCGTTGTTCATGATCATCGCCTCGGGCAGGCCGGCCGCGCCGGCCTTGCTGATGGCGGCGACGCCGACGGCGGCCGCGCCGGCGCCCTTGAAGAAGTTTCTACGTGAAATCATGGGTTGGTCCTTGCTTCGTTGTTGCCGGCGCCATTCAGGGCGGACTGCAGGCGGGTCTCGGCGATCCAAAAATCGCGCTGGCTTTCGATGGCGCCGTTGACGCTGGCGAGCTGTTCGCGCGAGTCGGCCAGCAGCTCGAACACGCTGGCCAGCATGCCGTTGTAGCGCAGCAGCACCTCGTCGGAGATCTTGCGGCGCAGCGGCACCACCTCGTCGCGGTAGTGGCGCGCGATGTCGTAGGCGCTGCGGTAGCCGGAATAGGCCTCGCGCACCTCGGAGCGGGCGCGCAGCGCCACGTCGGCGGTGCGGTGCACCGCCTGCATGTACTGCGCCTCGGCGCGCGCCACGCGGGCGCCGCCCCAGTCGAACAGCGGCAGCTCCAGCGAGACCTCGTAGCCGTTCTCGCGCGGCGCGCCGCTGCTGCTCTTGTTGACATAGCCGGCGTCGAGCACGTTGACGAAGCGCGTGGCGCGGTTCAGGCCCAGCGCGCTGGCGGTGGCCTCGGTGTCGCGGCGGGCGGCCAGCACGTCGAGGCGCTGCTCCAGCGCCTGCGCCTCGGCCTGGCGGATCTCGCGCGGCGCGGCCGGCAGCTCGGGCAGGCGCTCGGGCAGGCTGAAGCCCTGCTCGCGCAGGCCGAGCAGGCGTAGCAGCTGTTCGCGGCTGGACAGGGCCTCGTGGCGCGCGCGCGCCAGCTGGGTGACGGCGTCGGCGTAGAAGGCGCGCTCGCGGGCCTGGTCCAGCTTGCTCCAGTTGCCCACCTTGCTCATCCGCTCGGCCAGCTCGGCCGAGGCCTCGGCCGCGCCGCGCACCTGTTCGGCGAACTGCGCCGACTGGGCGGCGGCCACGGCCGTGAAGTAGGCGCGCCGCGTGTCGGCCGCCAGTTGCACGGCCTGGCCGGCGGCGCGCAGCTTGGCCTGCTCGAAGCGGCCCTGCTCGATGCGGCTGCGCATCGGCAGGGTCAGCAGACCGGCCAGGTCGAACATCACGCCACGGTCGATCTCGCTTTCACCGCCGCCGTGGATGCGGCCGAAGCTCAGGCTGGGATTGCGCATGCGGCCGGCCTGCACCATCTCGGCCTCGGACACGCCCAGCTCGGCCAGCGCGGACTTCAGCGCCGGACTGTTCAGCAGGGCGACGCGCACCGCCGCGTCGGCGCTCAAAGGCTGCGCCAGCAGGGTTTGCAGCTGGCTGTCGCGGTCGGCTCCTGCCGTCTTGCCGTCGGCGGCGTCCTGGCGGAAGCTGGCCGGCTGGCCGACGCGTTCGCTGGTCAAGCGCGACACATCGTCCAGGCCGCCGTCCGGAGACAGGCTGGCGCAACCGGCCAGCAGCGCGACGGACAAGCCCGCCGCCGCCCGTCCCAGCATCGCTACGCCGGGTCGTAAAGGGAAACGTGTCATGTTATTGGCCTTTCATTTGCATGTGGTGACCCTGGTGCGGATCGGCTGCCGGCGAGGCGGGCCGTGGCGCCGCATGGCCTTGGTGCGGGTCGGACGACGGGCGCGCCGACGACGGCGCAGCCTGGTGGCCTTGGTGCGAAGCGGCCGCAGCCGCAGCCGGCGCTGCTTGCGCCGCCGCGTGGCCCTGACGGGCTTGTTGCGCTTGTTGTGGGACGGCCTGGCCGGCCGCCGGAGCCTTGTCCTGATGCATAGACATCATGCCGTGGCCGGCATGGCCGCCGCCGGCTGCCAGCTCGCTATTGGCTTGCAGCCAGGCCTTGTCGGGCGTGAGGTCGGGTTGCGGCGCCGGCAGATAGCCGGCAAAGGCGGACTGGTACGGCAGCGTAGCCGACGCGCCGGCCTGCGGCGCGGCCGTGTCGACACGCGCCGCTTGCGCGGAGGCAAGCAGCGGCACACCGGCCACCGCGAACAGTAGGAAGCGTAAACGTTTCATGATTTTCCTTAGAATTAACACTGACACCCGAACCGGAGATTCAGGGCGGCGCGAAGCGAACTTCGCGACAACAGCAATCTTCAGGAGACCAGGCGTGGTGGTCGTTCGAGCGTGGCAGGAATGAAGGCGGTCATCGCCGGCTCGGCGACCAGCACCGCGCAGCGCGCCAAAGGAAGGGCAGAAAAGAGTACGACCGCCTGCGGCGGCGCGCAGGCGCCCACGCAGCAACTGGCGCAGCTGCTGCACTTGCCGTGCGTGGCCTTGCCGTGCTCGGGCATAGCCTCGCCGCAATGGGCGGCGTGCATGGCGACAAGCTCGTCCGCCATGCCGGTCTGGGCGGTCGGCGCCGTGGCCGGCATCGTGGCCGCCATCACAGCCTCGACCATTTCCGCGCCGGCGCGCGCGGCGCTGTCCCTGTCCATGCCGGCGCCGGACATGAATGCGGCGGCCGTGCCCTGCAGCGGCAGCGCGGCGATCAACATCCACAGCAGGTAACGGACTAGGGTTTGCATAAGCGGCAAATAGTAGCGCAAAGGCGCGGCGCATGACAAGATCGTTCACTATAGACCTTCCCACAGGAGGAAGGTCAAGCGTAAACTGGCCCACACAACAATATTTCTTTTGCGCTTGCCGGGCCGCGCCGGCGCTGTTTAAATTGCCGCTCCGCCCCTTCCTGGAGACCCCATCCCATGCGCCGCATCCTCAGCACCGCCCTTCCGCTCGCCCTCGCCGCCCTCTGCCTGCCGCTGCACGCCGCCACGCCGACGGAAACCCTGGCCGCCTTCCACCAGGCCATGTCCAGCGGCAAAGGCGCCGAGGCGCAGGCCCTGCTGGCGCCGGAGATCCAGATCTACGAGTCCGGCCACGTCGAACGCTCGCGCGACGAATACGCCGGCCACCACCTGCCGGCCGACATGGCCTTCGCCAAGTCCACCAGCAACACCGTGCTGCGCCAAAGC
The DNA here is from genome assembly GCF_029834475.1 of Rugamonas sp. DEMB1. GTDB lineage: Bacteria > Pseudomonadota > Gammaproteobacteria > Burkholderiales > Burkholderiaceae_D > Rugamonas > Rugamonas rubra. The sequence goes on from NZ_CP122407.1 coordinate 3,967,717, forward strand.
GAGCGCGTCGACGGCAACCTGGCCGTGGTGATGCGCGAAACCGAAACAAGCGGCCAGTACAAGGGCGCCAAGGTACACCTGTTCGGCACCGAGACGGCGCTGCTGGCCAAGCAAGGCGACGGCTGGCAGATCACCCACCTGCACTGGTCGTCGCGCAAAGCAGGCAAGTAACGCCGCAGCCGCTGTCAAGCGCTGCGCGCAGAGCAAAGCGTCGCCGCAGTGGTTATTTTTTGACCTGCATCAACAAATTCGATCGGATTGTTCCCTATCATGGCCACGTTCGGGCACAGTGCTTAAGCTTGGACTAATACATTCCGCCGACACTGGGCGCTCACCACCACACAACGATCATGCGGCTAGCCTTCCCGTCCCTGTTCCGCCTGCTTGCCCTGTTCCTGGCCCTGACGGTCATGAACGCGGGGGTGGCGATGGCCGCCTATGTCTGCCCGCAGCTCAGCGCCGGCCAACCCCAGGTGCGGCTGATGGACAACGCGCCCTGCGTCGGCATGGACCTGGAAAAACCCGTCCAATGCGCCGAGTTCAAGGCCGGCGCCAAGGGCACGCCTGACTACCTGGCCGCCGCGCCGACGCTGGCGCCGATCTCCTTCGCCTTCATCATTCCGACCTTCCAGCCGCTGGTGCCCGCCGTGATCGACGCGCCATGGGCCGCGTCCGCGCCGGCCGACGGCAGCGACCCGCCCTACCTGCAAACGCTGCGCCTGAGAATCTGACCCGTCCCCGATTTGGTTGCGCCGCCCGGCCCTGGCCGCTGGCGGTGTTCGTCTATCACCGAGGGGAAATCATGTCTTCACTATCACCATCGCGCCCAGGCGCGACGCTTCACCGCGAGCGCGCGCTGCCGTTGCGCCTCGCGCTCGCCGCCGCCCTGTCGCTTTGCGCCACGCTGGCCGGCGCACAAACCACCACGCTCACGCTGGAGCAGGCGCTGCGCCTGGCCACACAAGCCTCGTCCAGCAACAAGGCCGCGCAAGCCGCCGTCGAGGCCAGCGGCATGGCCGCCGCCCGCGCCGACCAACTACCCGACCCGATGCTCAAACTGGGTGTCGACAACCTGCCGCTCAGCGGCGCCGACAAATACAGCACCACCGGCGACTCGATGACCATGCGCCGCTACGGCTTCGAGCAGCAGTGGGTCTCGGCGGACAAGCGGCAGGCGCGCCAGGAGCGCGCCAAACGCGCCGTCGCCATGGAGGAAGGCGCCTATCTGGAAAACCTCGGCAAGGTGCGCGAGGAGGCCGGCAAGGCCTGGCTGACGCTGCTGTACGCGCAGCGCGCCCGCCAACTCTACGGCCAACTGGAGAAGGCCATGGCCGACGACCTGGGCGCCGCGCAGGCGGCCCATCGCGGCGCCAAGGCCACGGCGGCCGACGTGCTGCAATCGCAAATGGAGCTGGCCCTGGGCCAGGACGACAGCCGCCGCGCCGCGCAGGAAGTGGCCAGCGCGCGCATCGTCCTGGCGCGCTGGGTGCAAACGCCGGTCGATACCGTCGCCGACACGCCGCCGCCGATGCGCGCGCACCTGTCAACGGTGCCGACGGCGGACTTGGAGCAGTACCACGCCGGCGTGCTCAACGCGCGCCGCGCCATCGACCTGGCCGACGCCGAGACCACCGTGGCGCTGCGCGAACGCCGTCCCGACTGGAGCTTCGAGGCGGTGTTCAGCCAGCGCGGCAGCCAGTACGGCAACATGCTGTCCTTCGGCGTCAGCATCCCGCTGACGGTCAACCGTGGCCAGCGCCAGGACCGCGACGTGGCCGAGAAGTCGGCGCTGGGCACCAAGGCCCGCCTGCAGTACGAGGACGCGCTGCTGGAGATGCGCGCGCAGATCGAGCAGATGTCGCTGGAGCTGGGCAGCCTGCGCGAGCGCGCCGCACAACTCGGCGCCACCCTGCTGCCGGCCGCGCAGCAGCAGGTGGAACTGGCCATGGCCGCCTACCGCTCCGGCGCCGGCACGCTGCCGGCCGTGTTCAAGGCGCGCCGCACGCTGCTGGAGAAACAACTGCAGATCAACGAACTGGACAAACAGGCCGCGCTCACCTGGGCCAGGCTGGAATTACACGTGATCCCACACGACATGACGAACCAGGCGAGGACCGCACAATGAAACACGCATTCACCCCAAAACACATCGTCCTGGCGCTGCTCGCTGCGGGACTGGTCTACGCCGGCTACTGGGGCGGCGCGCGCCAACACGCCGCCAGCACGGCCGCCACGCCGGCGGCGGAAGCCGCGTCCGCGCGCAAGGTGCTGTACTGGCACGATCCGATGGTGCCGACGCAAAAATTCGACAAGCCCGGCAAGAGCCCCTTCATGGACATGGACCTGGTGCCCGTCTACGCCGACGAGGCCGGCGCCGACAGCGGCGTCCAGGTCAGCCCGGCGCTGCGGCAGAACCTGGGCATTCGCATGGCCACGGTGCGCCGCGCCGACGTCAAGGACACGCTGGAGCTGGTCGGCACGACGCAGTTCGACGAGAGCCGCGCCGAGGTGCTACAAAGCCGCGTCACCGGCTACGTCGAGCGGCTGCACGCGCGTGCGCCGCAGCAGCGCGTTACGCGCGGCCAGCCGATCGCCACGCTGTTCGTGCCGGAATGGATCGCGCCGCAGGAGGAGTATCTGGCCCTCAAACGCGGCGGCGATACGGCGCTGGCGGCGGCCGCCAGGCTGCGCATGCGCGCCCTGTCCATTCCCGACGCGCTGGTGGCCGAGGCGGAACGCAGCGGCAAGGCGCAAACACGGCTAACGCTGAACGCGCCGGCCGACGGCGTCATCACCGAGCTGGCCGTGCGCGACGGCGCCATGGTCGGCCCCGGCGTGACCATCGCCAAAATCTCCGGCCTCGGCACGGTGTGGCTGCTGGCCGAGGTGCCGGAGGCGCTGCTCGGCGCCGCCCACGTCGGCATGGCCGTCACGGCCAGCTTCGCCGGCGCGCCGCAGCGCAGCTACACCGGCCATGTGCGCGAAATGCTGCCCGGCGTCGGCACGGCCACGCGCACCGCGCAGGCCCGCCTGGAACTGGACAACCACGACGGCTCGCTCACGCCCGGCATGCTGATGCAGGTGCGCTTGGAGGGCAAGCAGACGGCGTCGCGCCTGCTGGTGCCGGCCGAGGCGGTGATCAGCTCGGGCAAGCGCTCGGTGGTGCTGGTGGCCGGCGACGGCAACAGCATCCGCCCGGTCACGGTCGGCCTGGGCCGCGAACGCGGCGACGACATCGAGATCGTCAGCGGGCTCGAGGAGGGCCAGAAGGTGGTCGCCTCCGGCCAGTTCCTGATCGATTCGGAAGCCAACCTGAAGGGTATCCTGCCCAAGTTTGCGGAGGCCGGCGCGGCGGCGATAGCGTCGATGCCTACGGCGGCTTCGGCTGCGGCTGCGGCTTCGGCTTCGGCTTCGGCTTCGGCTTCGGCGGCCCACGCCGACCACTCAGCCCACGGAGGCAAGCAATGATCGCCCGTGTTATCCGCGCCTCCATCGCCAACCGCGTCTGGGTGCTGATCGCGGCGGCCATCCTGGCCGGCTGGGGCCTGCTGTCGCTGCAAAAAACCTCGCTCGACGCGCTGCCCGACCTGTCCGACACCCAGGTCATCATCCGCGCCCAGTATCCCGGCCAGGCGCCGCAGCTGGTCGAGGACCAGGTGACCTATCCGCTCACCACCGCCCTGCTCTCCGTGCCCGGTGCGAAAACGGTGCGCGGCTATTCCTTCTTCGGCGACGCCTTCGTCTACGTGCTGTTCGACGACGCCACCGACCTGTACTGGGCCCGCGCCCGCGTCACCGAGTACCTGAACCAGGTGCAGAGCCGCCTGCCGGCCGGCGTGCGCGCCGAGCTGGGACCGGACGGCACCGGCGTCGGCTGGGTCTACGAATACGCGCTGGTCGACCGCAGCGGCAAGCACGACCTGAGCCAGCTGCGCGCCCTGAACGACTGGTTCCTCAAGTTCGAGCTGAAGACCGTGCCGGACGTGGCCGAGGTGGCCAGCATCGGCGGCATGGTCAAGCAGTACCAGATCGTGCTGGACCCGAACAAGCTGCGCGCCTTCGGCATGTCGCAGGCCAGGGTGCTGGAGGCGCTGGCCAAGGCCAACCAGGAGACCGGCGGCTCGGTGCTCGAACTGGCCGAGACCGAGTACATGGTGCGCGCGCGCGGCTACCTGCGCACGCTCGACGACTTCGCCAGCATCCCGCTGTCCGCCAGCGAGACCGGCACGCCGGTGCTGCTGCGCGACGTCGCCACCATCCGCCTCGGCCCCGAGATGCGGCGTGGCATAGCCGAACTCAACGGCCAGGGCGAGGTGGCCGGCGGCGTGGTGATTATGCGCTCCGGTAAAAACGCGCTCGACACCATCGCCGCCGTCAAACGCAAGCTGGAAACGCTGAAGGCCTCGCTGCCCAAGGGCGTCGAGGTGGTCACCACCTACGACCGCTCGACGCTGATCAAGGCCTCCGTGGCCAACCTGAGCGACAAGCTGGTCGAAGAGTTCATCGTCGTCGCGCTGGTCTGCGCGCTGTTCCTGTTCCACCTGCGCAGCGCGCTGGTGGCCATCGTCACGCTGCCGCTGGCCGTGCTGGGCGCCTTCATCGTCATGCGCTACCAGGGCGTCAACGCCAACATCATGTCGCTGGGCGGCATCGCCATCGCCGTCGGCGCCGCCACCGACGCCGCGCTGGTGCTGATCGAGAACGCCCACAAGCACCTGGAGGCCTGGGGCCACGCCCATCCCGGCGACACCATCAACGCCAGGCAGCGCTGGGACATCGTCACCGAGGCCTCGATCGAGGTCGGGCCGGCGCTGTTCTTCTCGCTGCTGATCGTCACGCTGTCCTTCATCCCCGTGTTCGGCCTGGAGGCGCAGGAGGGCAAGCTGTTCGCGCCGCTGGCCTACACCAAGACCTACACGCTGGCCGCCGCCGCCGCGCTGGCGATCACGCTGATCCCCGTGCTGATGGGCTACCTGATACGCGGCCGCATTCCCAGCGAGGCGGCCAACCCGCTCAACCGGGTGCTGATGCGCGCCTACCGGCCGCTGCTCGACGCCAGCCTGAAACATCCGCTGGCGACCATCGGCATCGCCGTCGTCGCGCTGGCGCTGACCGCCATTCCCGTCATGCGCCTGGGCGGCGAGTTCCTGCCGCCGCTCGACGAGGGCGACCTGCTGTACATGCCGTCGGCGCTGCCCGGCCTGTCCGCCGCCAAGGCCGGCGAGCTGCTGCAGCAGACCGACCGCCTGATCAAGACCGTGCCCGAGGTGGCCAGCGTGTTCGGCAAGGCCGGCCGCGCCGAGTCGGCCACCGACCCGGCGCCGATGGAGATGTTCGAGACCACCATCCAGTTCAAGCCGCGCCAGCAATGGCGCGCCGGCATGACGCCGGCCAGGCTGGTCGAGGAGCTCGACCGCGTGGTCAAGGTGCCCGGCCTGTCCAACGTCTGGGTGCCGCCCATCCGCAACCGCATCGACATGCTCTCGACCGGCATCAAGACGCCGGTCGGCATCAAGGTGTCCGGCGCCGACCTGAAGCAGATCGACGCCATCGCCACGCAGATCGAGGCGGCGGTGCGCGACGTGCCCGGGGTCAGCTCGGCGCTGGCCGAACGGCTCAGCGGCGGGCGCTACATCGACGTCGACATCGACCGCGCCCGCGCCGCCCGCTACGGCCTGGCGGTGGCCGACGTGCAGTCGGTGGTGGCGGCCGCCATCGGCGGCGCCAACGTCGGCGAGGTGGTCGACGGCCGCCAGCGCTTCCCCATCAACGTGCGCTACCCGCAGGACTACCGCAACTCGCTGCAGACGCTGCGCGAGCTGCCGATCGTGACCGAAAAAGGCGCGCAGATCCGCCTCGGCGACGTCGCCGCCCTCGCCGTCAACGACGGCCCGCCGATGATACGCAGCGAGAACGCCCGCCTGTCCGGCTGGGTCTACGTCGACGTGCGCGGCGCCGACCTGCTCGGCGTGGTGCGCGCCATGCAGGCGCGCGTGGCGCAGCGCGTCGTGCTGCCGCCGGCCTACGCCATCGGCTGGTCGGGCCAGTTCGAGTATCTGGAGCGCGCCTCGGCCAAGCTGAAGACGGTGGTGCCGCTGACGCTGGCGCTGATCTTCGTGCTGCTTTATTTCGCCTTCCGCTCGACGGCGGAGGCGGCGCTGCTGATGTTGACGGTGCCGTTCGCCCTGGTCGGCGGCTTCTGGTTCATCTGGATGCTGGGCCACGCCGTCTCGGTGGCGACGGCGGTCGGCTTCATCGCGCTGGCCGGTTTGGCGGCGGAGTTCGGCGTGGTGATGCTGGTCTACCTGCGCAACGCGCTGCAAAGCCGGCTCGACGCCGGCCGGCCGCTGACGCAGGAGCTGATCCTCGAGGCGATCCGCGAGGGCGCCGTGCTGCGCGTGCGGCCCAAGGCGATGACGGTGGCGGTGATCCTGGCCGGCCTGCTGCCGATCATGTTCGGCAACGGCGCCGGCTCGGAGGTGATGCAGCGCATCGCCGCGCCCATGGTCGGCGGCATGGTGACGGCGCCGCTGCTGTCGCTGTTCGTCATCCCGGCGGCCTGGCGGTTGTTGCAACAACGCCGCGTGCGCCGGGGCAATATTGCCGAAAGGTAAATTTAATATTGATAAGTTGCGCATATTAATTTATAGTTAATTCGTGCGTTTTTGATATTCCATAAACACCACGTCCCGACAATGCGCCACAAATAGCGAAGGCATATGATGAAACCAAGCATGATCCTGACCACCGCCCTCCTTTCCGGCCTGGCCCTGCCGGCACTGGCCACCACCCACGCCTCTCTGTCGTTGAGCAACTTCAGCACCGTGTTGAAGGACCTTCAACGCCGGCGACGGCAAGGCCCCGGAGATAAGCTGGGGTGGCGGCTACGCGACGACCAATTCGGAGGAACGGTCCCAATTGGGCTGGAAGATGGACAGCGGCTACTCGTACATCGATTGGAACGGCGAAGGCCGTCTACAACAATCGGCTTGGAGCGTACCTGGCCTGAGCACAGTGTCACAACACGGCAATGGAACGCAGCAAGTGAAGATGTCCGATTTCAACTTCGAGGCAATGACGCTGGACGCCAACGTGGCAGTAGGCCGCAACGTATCGTCCGGCGCGATGTTCGGGCAAAACTTCACGCTCGCGGCCGGCACGCAGGCAACCTTCAGCGTGACTGCCAACAGCATCCTGTCAGGGTCCCGGATACCTGGGACCGTGGATGGCACCGGTCAACTGGAACGGCGAAGGCAGCTCGTATGGCGCGGTGAATGCGAACATGCGGATAGGCTCGTTCGAGACGGGCCTGAACGGGATGGGAGCCAGCTCGTGGATTGGACAAGCAGATGAGTACGAATCGATCATCGACGGCCAAGGCATGAAACTGACCATCAAAAACAGCAGCCTGGTCGACAAATCCTACAGCCTGAGCATCATCGGCAATGCCCAAGCCTGGGAGGCGGCCGCCCCCGTTCCCGAGCCGGAAAGCTACGCCATGTTCGGCGCCGGCCTGCTGCTGCTGGGTGCCGTGGCACGCCGCCGCAAGGGCTGAGCAAGCTCCCGACGGATTCACGCCGACCGCCAATGGCCCAGGCGGCCTGATCCAAAGTGACTAGTACCAAAGAAGTCTGGGGTTGCCGCAAGGCACGCTGTTAAAATGACGACATGAAAATCGACCGTGTCACGCGCCTGTTTGCCGCCTGGATTGCATGCTTTGCAATCCTCGCGGCCATGCTTGTCCCGGCGATGACCCATTTGCTGCCGACCGCGGCGGCCTCGACCGCCGCGATGGCGGACATTTGCTCCAGCGGCGGCGGCATGCTCGCCGCCGCCACCGCCACCGACAAGGGCGCCGCTCCCGCCGCACCGGCGGACAAGGGCATGCATGGCGAGCACTGCCAATACTGCTTTGCCCAGGCCGACGCCACCGCCCTGCCGCCCGGCGTCCCGCTGACGCTGGCGCCCGCCAGCGCGCTGGACCTGCAAGCGACGCTGTTCTACCAATCTCCCGGCCCGCTGTTCATCTGGGCACCCGCGCAATCGCGCGCCCCGCCCGCCCCTCACCCGATCACCGCCTGATCGCACCTGAGCGCTGCCCGGGCATCGCCGGTCGTTCAGGCCTTCGCCTGGCCAGTACGCGGTTCCCGCCGCCCCCGACCGTCTTCCATGTCGGCCGGCATGGCGCCGCCCCATTGCCCGCACCCTATTCGGTGCCAAATGCACCCGCTTCCCAAGGTTTGATATGTACCAATTCGCCTGCACGCCAAGCCAACTCACCCTGGCCCTGATCGCCGCCTTCTGCACCGCCGCACCGGCCTGGGCCGACTCCGCCGCGCCCGACGACAGCGTTCCGCAGATCGTCGTCAAGAGCAGAAAGTCGGCCGTTCCGGTCAATTCGCCGGCCACCGTGGAGACCATCACGGCCAAGGAAATCGCCGAACGCATCAACGCGGTGACGTCGGCCGAGGCCTCAACTACCTGCCCAGCACGCACGTGCGCGAGCGCTACATCGGCGACCGCAACGGCATTCTCGTCATGCGCGTCAACAGTTCGATCGCCAGCGCGCAGACCACCGTGTACGCCGACAACCTTCTGCTGTCGAACTTCCTCAACAACAGCTACAGCACGGCGCCGCGCTGGGGCATGGTGGCGCCGGAGGAAATCGAGCGCATCGAGGTCATGTACGGTCCGTTCTCGCCCCTCTATCCGGGCAATTCGGCCGGCGGCGTGGTCCAGATGAGCACGCATATGCCCGACCAGTTCGAGGCCCACGTCAAGGCCGACCTGTTCGGCCAGCGCTTCAAACTGTACGGCACCGACCAGCACTTCGGCGGCCAGCACCAGTCCGTCTCGCTGGGCAACAAATCCGGCGCCTGGTCGTTCTGGCTGACGGCCGACCACCTGGACAACCACAGCCAGCCGCAAACCTTCGGCGCGGCGACCAAGGCCACGCCGAAGGACGCGCCGGCCTGGACCAACGTCTACGGCGCCAGCCGCGACATCGACACCAGCGGCAACCCGAGGATCATCGGCAGCGCGATCGGCGCCGACCACACCGTCCAGGACAACGGCAAGTTCAAGCTGGCCTACCAGGTGTCGCCGACACTGCGCGCCACCTACTCGTTGGGCCTGTGGCAAAACAGCTCCAGCAGCGAAGTGACCAGCTATCTGCGCGACGCGGCCGGCGCGCCGGTCTACAACACCGGCGGCAAGGGCGCCGGCGCCTTTGTGAAATTCGCCGGCGACGCCAACTACTACACGCTGGCCGGCGTCTCGCCCGGCAGCGGCGAAAGCATGCACGTCATGCATGGCGTGGCGCTCAAATCGGACACGCGCGGCGCCTGGGACTGGGAAGTTGTCGCCAGCGTCTACGCGCAAAACAAGGAGCTCTCGCGCAGCGCCGCCAATACCGGCGGCCTCTACGATTCGGGCAACGCCAGCGTGCGCCCCGGCGGCACGCTCACCGTGGGCGACGGCACCGGCTGGCAAAACCTCGACCTGCGCGGCGAATGGCGCCCGGCGGCCGACGGCGGGCGCCAGCACCGGCTGAGCTTCGGCTACCACGCCGACCGCTACGTGCTCAAGTCCGTCACCTCGGCCATCGCCGGCGACTGGATCGACGGCCCCGCCGCAGCCGGCGCCTCGTCCAACTCCTACGGCAAGACGGCCACCCAGGCCGTCTATCTGCAAGACGTGGTGCAGCTGCAACCGGCGCTGAAACTGCTGTTCGGCGGACGGCTGGAACACTGGCGCGCCTACGACGGCAGCAATTTCAACCTCGCCAACGTGGCGAAGTACAGGCAGCTCAACTACGCCGAACGCTCCAGCACCGACTTCTCGCCCAAGGCCTCGCTGTCCTACCGTGGCGACAGCGACTGGGCCTGGCGGGCCTCGCTGGCCCACGCCGTGCGCTACCCGACCGTGGCGGAAATCTTCCAGGTGATCAGTTTGCCCGACAACGTCAAGCAAAACGATCCCAACCTGAAAGCGGAGAAACTCAACTCGGCGGAACTGATGGCCGAGCGCAGCTTCGACGCCGGCATGGCGCGCGCCTCCCTGTTTTGGGAAGACAAGCGCGACGCCCTGATTTCGCAGACCGACACCACCGTCACGCCAACCTACTCCAGCATACAAAACGTCGACAAGGTGCGCACCTACGGTCTGGAAATGGTGGCCGACCTGCGCGACATCTGGCTGCGCGGACTGGACCTGGGCGGCAGCGCCACCTACACCAAATCGACCATCGTCGAAGACCGCCGCAACCCCGCCCTGGCCGGCACCGACCAGCCGAGGATCCCCGACTGGCGGCTCACCCTGTCGGCCACCTACCGCGCCAGCGAGCGCCTGTCCTACAGCCTGAGCTACCGTTACAGCGGCCGCCAGCACAACACCCTGTTCGACCCGAAGAACAATCGCTACAACGACGTCAATCCGAACGTGTACGGCGCGGTCAGCCATTACAGCGTGCTCGACGCCAAGCTGCTCTACAAGCTGAACCGGCAATGGACGGCCTCGCTCGGCGTCAACAACGTCGGCGCCTTCAAATACTATGTGAATCCGAATCCGTATCCGCAACGGACCTTCTTCACCAGCGTCAAATTCGATTACTGAGAACCATGATGAAGCTCACTACCGCAATCAAGTTGGGCAGCCTGCTGCTGTTGGCCGCGCTGGCCTCCGGCGCCCACGCGCAAATGGACCACGGCAAACGCATGGCGGCCAAGGCCGAGCTGGGCACCGCCGCCGCGCTCGATCCGCAGGGCCGGCTGTGGATCGCCAGCAAGGAGCAGGCGGCCGGCAGCCCGGCCCAGTACGTGGTGCTGCAATCGTCGCCCGACATGGGCGCGAGCTGGTCGGCGCCGCGCCGCATCCAGCAAGAGCCCGAAGCCGTCGCCGCCGACGGCGAAAGCCGCCCCAAGCTGGCCTTCGGCAGCCAGGGCCAGATCTACATCGCCTACACCAAGCCGCTGGGCAAGCCCTACACGGGCGAGATCCGCTTCGTCCGCTCGCTCGACGGCGGCCAAACCTTCTCCGCCCCCGTCACCGTGCACCGCAACCGCGACGAAATCACCCACCGCTTCGAATCGATGATCGTCGACCGCGAAGGCCGCATCCACATCGCCTGGATCGACAAGCGCGACATCGAGCTGGCCAAGGCGCGCAAGGAGGCCTATCGCGGCGCGGCGATCTACTACGCCGTCTCCGACGACGCCGGCGCCAGCTTCAAGGGCGACTACAAGGCGGCCGACCATTCCTGCGAATGCTGCCGCATCGCCATGGCGCTGACGCCGCAAGGCAAGGCCGTGGCCATGTGGCGCCATGTGTTCGAGCCCAACGTGCGCGACCACGCGCTGCGCGAATTGACGCCGGACGGCGTCCTGCCGCCCCTGCAACGCGCCAGCTTCGACGACTGGCATATCGACGCCTGCCCGCACCACGGCCCGGCGCTGGCCTTCGGCGCCGACGGCAAGCGCCACCAAACCTGGTTCGGCGTGCGCGGCGAGGCCGGCGGCGTGTTCTACGGCGTCGCCGACGCCGACGGCAAGCTGGGCCAGGTCCAGCAGCTCGGCAGCGCCCAGGCCGAACATGCCGACGTGCTGGTCGACGGCAAAACGATCACGCTGGTGTGGAAGCAGTTCGACGGCAAGGCCACCGCCATCTGGGGCCGCCGCTCCACCGACAACGGCCTCAACTGGACCAGCGGCGTGCTGGCCAGCAGCCGGGGCAATTCCGACCAGCCCCACTTGCTGGCGACGCCGGCCGGCGCCTTCCTGCTGTGGCGCACGCAAGACGAAGGCGTGCGCATCCTGCCCGCCATCCCCGCCCCCTCAGCCACCGGAGTCCTGCCATGAAGCGCCTCCTTGCCCTGCTCGCCGGCCTGATGCTGCTGGCCCTGAGCCACACCTGCGCCGCCCAGGCCGTGCGGGAATTCACCTCGGACAGTCTGCCCACGGTGCTGGCCAGCCAACAGGGGCGGCCTTTCGTGCTGGTGGTGTGGTCGCTGGACTGCGAATTTTGCCAGGCCAGCCTGCGCACCCTGTCGGCGATCAAGCGCAAGCAACGGCAGTTGAACGTGGTCACGCTGGGCACCGACTCGCTGGGCGACCCGGAGCTGGCCGGGATGATGAGAAAGCGCCTGGCCCAACTGGGCCTGAGCAAAAACGCCTGGGCCTACGGCGCCGAGCCGGCGGAACGGCTGCGCTACGCGGTGGACAAGGGCTGGCACGGCGAAATGCCGCGCAGCTACTGGTTCAACGGACGCGGCGACAGCAAGGCGCGCTCCGGCGTCATCACGGCGGAGATGGTGAAAGCGTTTTTAGCGGCACCTTGATTAACTGCCCTCAAACGCCAGCAGGAGTTCGTCCGGCAAGGGGGCATCGAAATCGTCGGCGATCCGTAGCATCCCCTTCAGTGCGCCGAAGTGACGCGCAGCCGGTGACGTCTCCAGCGACACCAGTCGCGGGGCTGGCTTGCCAGCTTTGGCGATGACGATTTTCTCGCCTTTGGCGGCGGTGTCGACCAATTTGGAAAAGTTGGTTGACGCCTCATGAATGCTAACCGTGGCCATAAATGCTCCTGATGGACTAAGTCCATCCTAGTCCATGCCGACAAAGAGTTCAAAGCGGCGTGGAGGCGGCAACGCTGCTGCCACCGTTCATCAGTTGGCCTGCCCGACAGGATTCGAACCATTCTCTCGGAGAAATCCAGCGACCAAGCCGACGCTACAGGAAGACGCTTGCCGGCACATTGAAGCGCTCCGACAACCTTTTAATCTGCCGCACGTTCAGCTCCCGCTTGCCATTCAGCACCTCAGAAACCACGCTCTGGCCACCAATTTCAGGCAAATCGGACTGGGAGAGTCGATGTTGTTCCATCAAAAATCGGATCATCGCAACTGGTGTAATTTGCTCAAGCGGATAGTGCTGCTCGTCATAATTGCTGACGAGATTAGCCAGCGCATTGACCAAGTCGGCAAGCGGATGCCCGTCATTCGCCGCTCCGGCATCCAGCAGTTGGTTCAACGCGAACACGGCGCCTATGTAGTCTTCCTCGTTACGAATGGCATGCAACGGAACAAGCGACGACAGGGCTTGATAGCGCGAAGTAATCTCCGCAACCAGGTCTCGGTCCACTAGAGTTTCCATTTGTTGTACTCCTCATGGGCAAAAACATACAGGATGTACACTCGCCGGTTGCGAAACTCGACCGCCTGGGCGGAGACGCGCAAGACGTAAGCGCCACGGTCAAGTTGCCGGCTGCCTGCCCTGCGAGATTGCCGTCATCGTCCTGCAGTTGGACAAGCTTGACCTGACCTCGGCCGCCGGGAAGATGATGATGACAATGCTGGCGACCAGGGCCGAGATGGAGCGAGACTTGCTGGTGGAGCGCACGCAAGCCGGATTGACCCGTGCCAAGAGCGACGACAAGACGCTGGGCCGGCCGTCGAAGACCACGGCCAAGCAGCGCACCGACCTGATTGCCAATTACGCCGCCGGCAAGAGTGTCAGTGCCCTTGCCCGACTGTATGCAGCATCGCGGGCCAGTATATTACATGCGGTTAAGATTTAAAGCGGATAGCTGAATCGCGAGAAGGTGTCTTCGAGGTTGTTGGTTAGCTCGCTCCAATCAATAGGCGCTTCACCGGTAACGGGTTGAAAATCCTCCTCTGTTTCTAGCGGAGCGAAGTGAGCGGGGACTTTTGCGGCCACTGAACAAAGTAATCGCATATTCAATGGTGCATCCAAATTGATGCATTTAACCCGCACTTCCAAGTCACCGTCTCGACTTGCAAGCAGCACGCTGAGGTCTTTTGCATAATACTTTGGGCAATACCCGAGCAGAGATGCCGGTTTATTTGAGCGCACGGCGATGGCCAAACGGTCAAAATCGTTTTGGCTATCGTTCATAAGATAAAGTCGCTCGCCCTCTTTCATGCCCCCAATCTGTTCAATGATAGCCTTCGGCATATGCGACAAGCTACGTACAAAGAAGTCTAACCGGTACTGTCCGCCAGCCGTCACTACAGGCGGCTGGAAAAGCTCGATGGAGTCGGTACTTCTGATGCCGCCAGTAAGTGCAAGCATTGCCATCGGGTTGTCAGCCGCGCCCGACAATCCCAGCCAGCGCAAATAATCCTTGAACTCGGGGCGAGACTTGCTAATCAGCCTATTGGAAAAAATGGGAAACAAGTGGGGTGATTCGTAAATCGCGTGTAACTGCGACATGCCGCTAAATTGGCGAAACTGCTTTGCTCGATAAACACCTTGCGTGTAGGAGAAGCAGTAGATTCCATTCAAATGTTCGAGTTTTGCCACCGGAATCCATTCCTTAGAGTCCGGTTGTTGCCAAGCTACGAACAACGTATTCATCATCGAATTTTCAAACTAAGTAATCTATCAATATTGGTCAGCAATAATTTAGCCGTAAATTCTCTTGCTATCCCCGACATGTGCTCGTCCGGGACCATCGAAATGACTTCGCGAATCTTCTGCTCTTCAATTGCCGCGAGTTGTCCCTGCCAAGCTAAGCCAGCAAGCGGGTCCATCTTGCAAGCTAGTTCGAATAATTCTAGGGTTGGGTATGCCTTTACCTTGGCACCCACCGGGGCCGGCGGGTAAAACGCTGACCTCGCCCTACGCACATAAGCGGCCATTGACTGGCCCTTGTCCCTGGTCGCAAGGATTGCTTGCCGCCTATCATCCGTCTCATTCCTACCGAGACTGGAGCCATGGTCATACGACGGCGCAAGGTGGCGTTGTTGCATAAATCCAGCCGTGGCGAGGGCTGACGTTTACGCGCAACAACCGGTGCCGCAGGGCTGTTAACTTTCGACGAACTTGCGTAGATTCTGGTCTTTTGCCTGAACCGATGCGCAAGGACGAACAACAGCGGCAAGAACCCAAGGGCCAGTACCGCGTCAAGAACTGGCCCGCCTACAACGCCGGGCTGATCGCGCGAGGCGACGTGACGATCTGGATGGAGCCGGAGTTGTGGCAACGGAATGCCGAAGCCGGCGCCGCCAAGCGCGGCCGGCCACGCCTTTACGCCGACGCGGTCGTCCAGATGCTGCTTGGACTCAAACAGGTGTTTCGCCTTCCGCTGCGCGCGTTGCAGGGTTTCGCGGGGAGCATGAACAAGCTCGCCTTCGGCGATCTGCCGGTGCCCAACTACACGACGTTATGTCGCCGCGCCCGGGAGCTCGACGTTGTGCTGCCGGCCTTGCGCAGCGGCGAGCCGCTGCATCTGGTGGTCGACAGCACCGGCCTGAAGGTGTTTGGCGAGGGCGAATGGAAGGTGCGCAAGCACGGCTATTCCAAACGCAGGGACCTGGCGCAAGGTGCATCTGGCGATGGACGCGAACACCGGCCAGATTTGCGCGGTGCTGATGACGCACCAGGATGTCGGCGATGGCGAGGTGCTGCCCGAGTTGCTCGACCAGATCCCGGCCGGCACGCCGATCGGGGTCGTCGGCGGCGACGGCGCCTACGACACCCGGCAATGCCACGCGGTGATCGCCGCGCGCGAGGCCACGCCGTCGATCCCGCCGCGCGACGGCGCGGCGCCCTGGCCGCAACGAATCCCGGGCGCGGCTTGGCGCAACGACGCGCTCGACATCATCGGCCGCAGCAGCCGACGGGAGTGGAAGAGATCGAGCGGCTACCACCGGCGCTCGCTCGCCGAGACGTTGATGTACCGCTTGAAGGTGCTCACCGGCAGAAGCTTGGCGGCGCGCACGATTGGCGCCCAGGCCACCGAGGTGGCCATCCGCGCGGGCGTGCTCAATCGCATGGTCGCGCTGGCACGCCCTCAGTCCGTCCGTATCGGGTAAATTCATGGGGAAAGGGGAAAGTCCCTGTCAGACTCGATTTATGCAACAACGCCGCGCAAGGTAGAAATTGCCTTCCGCACTCATGATAATTCCCCAGTTCTCTGAGTGCCGGTCTTGGTTTGCTATCCAAGCATCGAATAACAAATACCCAACAAACACCCCCAGTGCCGAGTCTACGCCGTTTATCGGCTGATATGTGTGCGGTGCAGCGACGATATCCGAATTTCTTTTCAGAAATTGAAATGCTCGCGTGGCGATGTGGCTTCGTTGCTCGTAGTAGCGAAGGTTCTCATCGTTGGATGCACGGATGACTTTGCCCTCAATGAGCTCATTTCCATGGATGAGGCGTTCCTTCCTTGAAACGAGTGATGGAGTAATGACTCCGCAACGGTCCTTCCATATCGCCAAATCATAATGGGCATGAGGGATGCCAAGCAGGCCAGCAAATTCTGCGGCAAGCTTCTCTGCCCAATTCTCCCCTGTACCTGGCCGCCCTTCTTTGAACAGTGTTCGTTGGCGCAGCTCGTCTGAGTACCAGAATTTGAATTTGGTGCCCATTTGCTCGGATAGTTCAGCAGCATCAGCAGGAACAATTACTGTCGGAAACATTGCACAGACTCCCAGCCGATGGATATGGTGCGACGAGTCGAAAATTCCTACACAGTGCCTACACAGAAAACACATCCGCAAAATACAGGCTACTTCTTGCGTCCAAGTCCTTGATTTTATGGCCTGCCCGACAGGAATCGAACCTGTGACCCTCAGCTTAGAAGGCTGATGCTCTATCCAACTGAGCTACGGGCAGTGAGAAAATGTCGCGGCACGAATGTGCTGCGGAAATGAAAAACGGGCTGTCAGAGACAACCCGTTTTAAAAGTTCTTGGTCGGAGTACAAGGATTCGAACCTTGGACCCCCTGGTCCCAAACCAGGTGCGCTACCGGGCTGCGCCACACTCCGAAGACAACATCATAGCCGCCGCAGCGACTTTCGTCAAGGATCCCACTACAAATGTACTAAATATTACGCGGCCAGCTGGGTTTCCACCTTGTCGGCGATACGGCGCGCCATCGATTCGGCGTCGGCGGCGTTGCGCGCCTCGACCATCACGCGGATCAAGGGCTCGGTGCCGGAGGCGCGGATCAGCACGCGGCCGCTGTCGCCCAGCTCGCGCTCGACCAACTCCTTCTCGCTGACCATGGCGGCGTTCTTGGTCCAGTCGAAACCGGGCGCGACGCGCACATTGATCAGGGTCTGCGGGAACAGCACCAGCTCGGCGGCGCACTGCTCGAGCGACTGGCCGCTGCGCTTGAGCGCCGACAGCACCTGCAGCGCGGAGACGATGCCGTCGCCGGTGGTGTGCTTGTCCAGGCACAGCAGGTGGCCGGAGCCCTCGCCGCCAAGGATCCAGCCGCGCTCCTTCATTACCTCGAGCACGTAGCGGTCGCCCACCTTGGCGCGGGCGAAGCCGATGTTGCGTTCCTTGAAGGCCACTTCCAGCGCCATGTTGGTCATCAAGGTGCCGACGGCGCCCGGCACCGGGCCGGTGGCCAGGCGGTCCATCACCATCACGTACAGCAGCTCGTCGCCGTTGTACAGGCGGCCGTTGGCGTCGCACATGATCAGGCGGTCGGCGTCGCCGTCGAGGGCGATGCCGAGGTCGGCGCCGTGGGCCAGCACGGCGGCGGCCATGGCGGCCGGCGCGGTGGCGCCGAAGCCGGCGTTGATGTTGAAGCCGTCCGGCTTGTTGCCGATGGCGACGACCTCGGCGCCCAACTCATGGAACACGTGGGGCGCGATGTTGTAGGCGGCGCCGTGGGCGCAGTCGACCACGATCTTCAGGCCGCGCAGGTCGAGCTCGTTGGGGAAGCTGCTCTTGCAGAACTCGATGTAGCGGCCTTGGGCGTCGTCCAGGCGCTTGGCGCGGCCCAGCTTTTCCGACGGCACGCAGTCCATCGGCTGGTCCAGCGCCGCCTCGATCTCCAGCTCGACGGCGTCGGGCAGCTTGGTGCCCTGGTCGGAGAAGAACTTGATGCCGTTGTCCTGGAAGGGGTTGTGCGAGGCGGAGATCACCACGCCGGCCGACAGGCGCAGCGCCCGCGTCAAATAGGCAATGGCCGGGGTCGGCATCGGGCCGGCCAGCATCACGTCGACGCCGGCGGCGGAGAAGCCGGCCTCCAGCGCCGCCTCCAGCATGTAGCCGGAGATGCGCGTGTCCTTGCCGATCAGCACCGTCGGGCGCGCGGCGCCGGCGCGCACCTTGGCCAGCACCTTGCCGGCGGCGTAGCCCAAACGCATCACGAAGTCGGGCGTGATCGGCGCCACGCCGACCAGGCCGCGCACACCATCGGTACCAAAATATTTACGTGCCATGTTTAAACTCTCTAGAGAAGTGACTGAAATGAACTGAACGACAAAATTAGTGGGCCGCGCGCCAGACCTTGAGCGCGTCGACCGTCTCGGCCACATCATGCACCCGCACGATGGAGGCGCCATGCGCCACCGCAGCGAGGGCGCCGGCCAGGCTGCCGGCCAGGCGCTGCTCGACCGGCTTGCCGGTCACCGCGCCTATCATCGACTTGCGCGACAGGCCGGCCAGCAGCGGCAGGCCGAGCTCGTCGACCAGTTGCCGGCCGGCCTTGAGCAAGGCGTAATTATGCTCCACGGTCTTGCCAAAACCAAAACCCGGATCGATGCACAGGCGGCGCCGCTCGATGCCGGCCGCCGTCAGCGCCTCGACGCGCTGGCGCAGGAAGGCCAGCACCTCGGCCACCACGTCGGCGTAGGCCGGCTGCAGCTGCATGGTCTGCGGCGCGCTCTGCATGTGCATGATGCACAGCGCGCAGTCGCTGTCGCGCACCGCCTCAATCGCGCCGGGGGCGCGGAAGGCGTTGATGTCGTTGATCATGTCGACGCCGGCGATGACCGCCTCGCGCATCACCTGCGGCTTGTAGGTGTCGAGCGAGATCGGCTTGCCGCAGTCGCGCAGCGCGTACAGCACCGGCATGACGCGGCGCAGCTCCTCGTCGAGCGGCAGCGGCGGCGCGCCGGGCCGGCTCGACTCGCCGCCGACGTCGATGATGTCGGCGCCCTCGAGCAGCATCTGCTCGGCGTGGGAAATGGCGAATTCGAGCTCGCCGTGGCGGCCGCCGTCGGAGAAGGAGTCGGGCGTGACGTTGAGGATGCCCATGACGCGGGCGCGGGCGCCCTCGCCTTGCAGCGGGAAATTGAAGCGGCCGAACTGGAATTGTGCTGGCATTGAACGTGGTTTAGAAAAACGTAACTTGATATGTGGAAATTAAAAGCCGGCGCCCAATGCAAAAGGGCGAGGATCTCTCCTCGCCCTTGACTGCGCCATGCTAGCGGGCGGAACGATCAGGCCGGGGCCGTCACGCTGGGCGTCACGCCCGGGCCGCCGTCGCTGGGATGCTTGCGGATCACCACGCCGGCCTTGGGCGGACGCGGCTCCTGGCCGGCCATGATGTCGTTGATCTGGTCGGCGTCGATGGTTTCCCACTCCATCAGCGCCTTGGTCATCATTTCGACCTTGTCGCGGTTCTCTTCGAGCAGCTTGCGCGACAGCGCGTACTGGGTGTCGAGGATGTTGCGGATCTCGGCGTCGACCTTTTGCTGGGTCGCCTCGGAGATGGTTTTCGACGCGCCGCCGAAGAAGCCGTCGTTCTGGCTGTCCTCGTAGACCATCACGCCCATGCTGTCGGACATGCCGAAGCGGGTCACCATCGAGCGGGCCAGCTTGGTGGCGCGCGAGAAGTCGTTCGAGGCGCCGGTCGACATCTGGCCGACGAAGATTTCCTCGGCGATGCGGCCGCCGAACAGGATGGAGATCTCTTCGAGCATCTTGTCCTTGTAGCCGGACAGGTTGTCGTGCTCGGGCAGCTGCCAGGTCAGGCCCAGGCCCAGCCGCGCGGCATGATGGTGACCTTGTGCACCGGATCGGCCTTCGGCAACAGCTTGGCGACGACGGCGTGGCCGGACTCGTGGTAGGCGGTGTTGCGGCGCTCTTCCTCGCGGATGATCATCGACTTGCGCTCCGGACCCATGAAGATCTTGTCCTTGGCGTCCTCGAAGTCGATCATGTCGACCAGACGCTTGCTGCGGCGGGCGGCGAACAGGGCGGCCTCGTTGACCAGGTTGGCCAGGTCGGCGCCGGAGAAGCCGGGGGTGCCGCGGGCCAGGATGTCGGCCTTGACGTCGGTGCCGATCGGCACTTTGCGCATGTGCACGTTGAGGATCTGTTCGCGGCCGCGGATGTCGGGCAGGCCGACGGAAACCTGGCGGTCGAAGCGGCCCGGACGCAGCAGCGCCTTGTCGAGCACGTCGGCGCGGTTGGTGGCGGCGACGACGATGACGCCGGAGTTGGCCTCGAAACCGTCCATCTCGACCAGCAACTGGTTCAAGGTCTGTTCGCGTTCGTCGTTGCCGCCGCCCATGCCGGCGCCACGGTGGCGGCCGACGGCGTCGATCTCGTCGATGAAGATGATGCAGGGCGAATGCTTCTTGGCGTTCTCGAACATGTCGCGCACGCGGGAGGCGCCGACGCCGACGAACATCTCGACGAAGTCGGAACCGGAGATCGAGAAGAACGGCACCTTGGCCTCGCCGGCGATGGCGCGCGCCAGCAGGGTCTTACCGGTGCCCGGTGGGCCGACCATCAGCACGCCGCGCGGAATACGGCCGCCCAGCTTTTGGAATTTGGTGGGGTCTTTGAGGAAGTCGACCACTTCGTTGACTTCCTCCTTGGCCTCGTCGCAACCGGCGACGTCGGCGAAGGTGACGGTGTTGTTGCTCTCGTCCATCATGCGCGCCTTCGACTTGCCGAAGGAGAAGGCGCCGCCCTTGCCGCCGCCCTGCATCTGACGCATGAAGAAGATCCACACGCCGATCAGCAACAGCATCGGGAACCAGGAGACGAACACTTGTTGCAGGAACGATGGCTCTTCCGGCGGTTTGACGTCGAAACGCACGCCGCTGTCGCGCAGGTCGCCGATCAGGCCACGGTCGAGGAAGGTGGCGGTGGTGCGCACCTTGGTGTCGTCGATGCGGGTGGCGGTGATGTTGCCGCCCTCGATCAGCACTTCTTTGACGCGCTTGGCTTTGACCTCATCCAACAAGTCGGAATAAGCGATGGCCTTGGTGCCACCCGCGATGCCATGGCTGTCAAATTGCTTGAACAGCATGAATAAAAGCAGGGCAACAACTACCCAAATGGCAGATTTGGAAAACATGTTATTCACGAAAACTCCTTGGATGCGGGGGCGCATCTTGTACCGATAGCTAGAAACCCGATTTTACTCGCAATAAGCAGGCGGTGCCAGAAGCCCACCCTTGCGCGCGGCCAAAATTAGCACGGCGCGCAGCGGAAAAGGCGGTATTTTGCCGTTTTATCCATCTTGCGCGAAGCAAGATGGCGGCCAACCGCCCTCCCCTGCATGGATGTGCGGCTGTTGCCCTAGATATCAAGGGCGGAATCGTCTTCCGCCGGGCTATTTTGCGCCTTATTTTCGATCGGATGCTTGAGACCACGGCCGAGCAGGAAGATTTCCGACGATTTGTCCCGGCTCGCCTTCGGCTTTTTCTGCACGACGATCTTGAACTCGGCGCGGAACTTCTCCACGATCTGGCTGTAGCCCATGCCGTTGAAGCATTTCACCAGCAGCGCGCCCGAGGGTTTCAGGTGCAACTGGGAAAACTCGACGGCCAGGTCGATCAGATGCTCCATGCGCGCCGAATCGGCCGTGGCGATGCCCGACAGGTTGGGCGCCATGTCCGACAGCACCACGTCGACCTTGCGGCCGGCCAGCACCACCTCCAGTTGGCGCAGGATGCGCGCCTCGCGGAAGTCGCCCTGGATGAAGTGGAAGTCGGCGATCGGCTCCATCGGCAGCATGTCCAGGCCGATCAGGGTGCCGTTGATGCCGCCGCCCTCCTTGCCGGCCATCTTGCGACGGGCGTACTGGCCCCAGCTGCCGGGGGTGCAACCGAGGTCGACGATGACCTGGCCCGGTTTGATCAGTTTCTCGTCCTCATCGATTTCCTTCAGCTTGAACGCAGCCCGGGCGCGGTAGCCCTCTTTCTGCGCCAACTTCACGTAAGGATCGTTAATGTGGTCGTGTAACCAGTTTTTGTTTAATTTGTTCTTTGCCATTCGCGTAGAATACTGCTTTTAAGGGAAACACTAAAAATTATTATGCTAAAACTTACACCCGTTGAGCGCAGCGCCTTGCGCGCTGAAGCACACGCGCTGAAGCCTATCGTCATCATTGGCGAAGCGGGCTTGACACCTGCCGTCATCAAGGAAATCGACCTCGGTCTCGACTCGCACGGACTGATCAAAGTCCGTGTGTTCGGCGACGACCGCGAGGCACGCGTCGCGATGTACGACACGATTTGCACGCAACTGGATGCAGCACCGGTACAACATATTGGCAAACTGCTGGTTCTGTACCGTCCGAAAAAAGAAGTGGTGAAAGAGAGCAAGACCCGCTCCGGCAAGGGTATGCGCGAAGTCACCATCGTCAAGCCTAGCCCGAGCGGCACCAAGCGGCCATCGGTGACCAAGGTCATGATCAAGGGTAACGAGCGGGTCACCGCCGGCGGCAACATCCGCCGTGCCAAGCCGCGTCAGACCTCGGCCAAGAAAAGCGCACTGGGCAGCAAGTAAGCCCGCGCCGGTTGTTTTTTGGCGACACCACGCGGTGTCGCCAGGAATCGCCATGTAGGCCGGATCTTCGGATCCGGCCTTTTTTACGTCTGGACGATGCTTATTGCATGCTTATTGCATGCCTATTGCTCAACTATTGCTTAATGACCAACCAGCCGGCCAGCAGGCTCTGCACCAGGAAGATGCCGCTGGAAATGCCGTGCAGCATGCCGAAACGGCTCTTCGCGGCCGACTCCATCACCCCGGCCGGCCCCGCCGCCGCGCGCAACTCCGCCATCAGCGGTTGCAGGCCGAAATGCGAGGCCACGGTGCAGGCCAGCATCGCCAGGATGATCAGCAACAGGGTGCGCTGCCGCGCGACCGAGAAATCTTTCCCCAGCCACAACAGCAGCAACAGCGCCGCGCCGCAGGCCAGCGACAGCATCGCCTCGATGCGGAACAGGCTGGCGGCGATCGTGCCGGCCAGCACGCGGTCGCTCAGGGTGGCGAACAGCGTGGGCGCGGCCAGATAGCCGACCGTCCACAGGCTGCCGGCCCACAAGGTGGCCACCAGCAGCCGGGCGCGGGCGAGCAGCATCAGATGTAGCGCACTTCCAAAATCTCGTATTCGCGCGGGCCGGACGGCGCCTGCACCTCGACCACGTCGCCGGCCGACTTGCCGATCAGCGCGCGGGCGATCGGCGAGGTCACCGACACCTTGCTCAGCTTCAGGTCGGCCTCGTCCAGACCGACGATCTGGTAGGTCACCTTGGCGCCCGAGTCCAGGTTCGTCCAGGTCGACGGTGGCGGCGAACACCACGCGGCCTTCGGCGTCCAGGGTGGTCGGGTCGATGATCTGGGCGGCGCTCAGCTTACCTTCCAGCTCGGCGATGCGGCCTTCGACGAAGGCTTGGCGCTCCTTGGCGGCGTCGTATTCGGCGTTCTCGGACAGGTCGCCATGCGAACGCGCTTCAGCAATCGCGTCAATGACAATGCGACGCTCTTTGGTCTTCAACTGATGCAGCTCTTCTTTCAAGAGCGCCGCGCCGAACATGGTAAGTGGGACTGAAGTCATGTTTTATCTGCTATTTACTGTGTTGTTACAATGGAAAACCACAGAGGCCGCGCCATCCTACAGCGCGGGCTCTGTGGTTAAGGGGTACTGCAAAGAAGCTTAGTGTAAGGTTTTATGCAGACCTTGTAAATCATACACACGCAACTCGTCCAAATGACGGATACCCTCGACCGCCGCTTCGGCGCCGGCGATGGTCGTGTAGGTGGTCACGCGGGCCGCCAGCGACGAGGTGCGGATGGCCCGCGAGTCGGTGATGGCGCTGCGTTTCTCTTCCACGGTGTTGATGACCAGCACGATTTCGTGGTTTTTGATCATGTCGACCACGTGCGGACGGCCTTCGACCATCTTGTTGACCGGGGTGACCGGGATGCCGGCGGCGGCGATCACCGCGGCGGTGCCCTTGGTCGCCACCAGCGTGAAGCCGGCCTGCACCAGGTCGCGCGCCACCTGCACGGCGCGCGGCTTGTCCGACGCCTTGACGCTGAGGAAGACCTTGCCCGACTTCGGCAGCTTGACGCCGGCGCCCAACTGCGACTTGACGAAGGCTTCGCCGAAGGTGGTGCCGACGCCCATCACTTCGCCGGTCGACTTCATCTCGGGGCCGAGGATGGTGTCGACGCCGGGGAACTTGACGAACGGGAACACCGCTTCCTTGACGCTGAAGTAAGGCGGCACCACTTCGGTGGTGATGCCCTGCGAGGCCAGGGTTTGGCCGACCATGCAGCGGGCGGCGATCTTGGCCAGTTGCAGACCGGTGGCCTTGGAGACGAAAGGCACGGTGCGCGAGGCGCGCGGGTTCACTTCCAGCACGAAGACGACATCCTTCAGCACGCCGTCGACTTCCTGCTTCTGGATGGCGAACTGCACGTTCATCAGGCCGACCACGTTCAGGCCCTTGGCCATCAGCGCGGTTTGGCGCTTCAGCTCGTCGATGGTCTCCTGCGACAGCGAGTACGGCGGCAGCGAGCAGGCCGAGTCGCCCGAGTGGACGCCGGCTTGTTCGATGTGCTCCATGACGCCGCCGATGAAGGTGGTTTCGCCGTCGGAGATGCAATCGACGTCGCACTCGATGGCGTCGTTCAGGAAGCGGTCCAGCAGCACCGGCGAGTCGTGCGAGACCTTGACCGCTTCGCGCATGTAGCGCTCCAGGTCGCGCTGCTCGTGGACGATTTCCATCGCCCGGCCGCCCAGCACGTAGGAAGGACGCACCACCAGCGGATAACCGATCTCCTGCGCCAGACGCAGCGCGTCTTCCTCGGTGCGGGCGGTGCGGTTGGGCGGTTGGCGCAGGTTCAGCTTGTGCAGCAGTTGCTGGAAGCGCTCGCGGTCTTCGGCGGCGTCGATCATGTCCGGCGAGGTGCCGATGATCGGCACGCCGTTGGCTTCCAGGTCCAGCGCCAGCTTCAAGGGGGTCTGGCCGCCGTACTGGACGATGACGCCGACCGGTTTTTCGATGGCGACGATTTCCAGCACGTCTTCCAGGGTCAGCGATTCGAAGTACAGGCGGTCCGAAGTGTCGTAGTCGGTCGACACGGTCTCCGGGTTGCAGTTGACCATGATGGTCTCGTAGCCGTCTTCGCGCATCGCCAGGGCGGCGTGGACGCAGCAGTAGTCGAACTCGATACCCTGGCCGATACGGTTCGGGCCACCGCCCAGCACCATGATCTTTTTCTTATCGCTAGGATTCGACTCGCATTCCTCGTCGTAGGTCGAGTACATGTAGGCCGTGTCGGTCGAGAACTCGGCGGCGCAGGTGTCGACGCGCTTGTAGACCGGACGGATGTTCATG
This sequence comes from Rugamonas sp. DEMB1, assembly GCF_029834475.1. Lineage (GTDB taxonomy): Bacteria > Pseudomonadota > Gammaproteobacteria > Burkholderiales > Burkholderiaceae_D > Rugamonas > Rugamonas rubra. The sequence goes on from NZ_CP122407.1 coordinate 3,993,072, forward strand.
GCGTGGCGTTGCAGGCGCACGGCGGTGTCGGTGGTTTGCAGCAGGAAGCCCAGACGACGGTCCGAGAAGCCTTTTTGCTTGAGCTTGTACAGCGTGGTCTTGTCCAGCTGCTCCAGCTTCTGCGTGTCCAGCCACAGTTCCAGGTCGACGATCTCTTTGATCTGCACCAGGAACCAAGGGTCGATATGGGTCAGCTGGTGCACCTCTTCCAGCGTGAAGCCCTGGGCGAAGGCGTCGCCCACGTACCAGATGCGCTCGGGACCGGGCTCGCCCAGTTCCTCTTCGATCTTCTCGCGGTCCTTGGTCTTTTCGTTCAGGCCGTCGACGCCGACTTCCAGGCCGCGCAGGGCCTTCTGGAACGACTCCTGGAAGGTGCGGCCGATCGCCATCACCTCGCCCACCGATTTCATCTGGGTGGTCAGATGGTGGTCGGCGGTGGGGAATTTTTCGAACGTGAAACGGGGGATCTTGGTGACCACGTAGTCGATCGACGGTTCGAACGAGGCCGGGGTCGCGCCGCCGGTGATCTCGTTGCGCAGCTCGTCGAGCGTGAAGCCGACGGCCAGCTTGGCCGCCACCTTGGCGATCGGGAAGCCGGTGGCCTTCGAGGCCAGCGCCGAGGAACGCGACACGCGCGGGTTCATCTCGATGACGATCATGCGGCCGTCTTCCGGGTTGATGGAGAACTGCACGTTGGAGCCGCCGGTGTCGACGCCGATCTCGCGCAGCACCGCCAGCGAGGCGTTGCGCATGATCTGGTATTCCTTGTCGGTCAGCGTTTGCGCCGGCGCCACGGTGATCGAGTCGCCGGTGTGCACGCCCATCGGGTCCAGGTTTTCGATCGAGCAGATGATGATGCAGTTGTCCGCCTTGTCGCGCACCACTTCCATCTCGTACTCTTTCCAGCCGATCAGCGATTCTTCGATCAGCAGTTCCGAGGTCGGCGAGGCTTCCAGACCGCGTTTGCAGATGGTCTCGAACTCTTCCTCGTTGTAGGCGATGCCGCCGCCGGTGCCGCCCATGGTGAACGAAGGACGGATGATGACCGGGAAGCCCAGCGTGCGTTGCACCGCCCACGACTCGTCCATGGTGTGCGCCACGCCCGACTTGGCCGAACCCAGGCCGATCTTGGTCATCGCGTCCTTGAACTTGGAGCGGTCCTCGGCCTTGTCGATCGCTTCCGGGGAAGCGCCGATCAGTTCGACCTTGTACTTTTCCAGCACGCCGTTGTTGAACAGGTCGAGCGCGCAGTTCAGCGCGGTCTGGCCGCCCATGGTCGGCAGGATCGCGTCAGGGCGTTCCTTGGCGATGATGCGTTCCACCACCTGCCAGGTGATCGGCTCGATGTAGGTGACGTCGGCCATTTCCGGGTCGGTCATGATGGTCGCGGGATTGCTGTTGACCAGGATGACTTTGTAACCCTCTTCGCGCAGGGCTTTGCAGGCTTGGGCGCCGGAATAGTCGAACTCGCAGGCCTGGCCGATAATGATCGGGCCAGCGCCAATGATTAAAATACTTTTAAGGTCTGTACGTTTTGGCATCTTATTTTTTCTCCGTAGCTTCCATCAGGCCGATGAAGCGGTCAAACAGGTAAGCGACGTCAGTCGGGCCCGGCGAGGCTTCAGGGTGGCCCTGGAAGCAGAACGCCGGTTTGTCGGTGCGGGCGAAGCCCTGCAGGGAACCGTCGAACAGGGAGCTGTGGGTGACGCGGCAGTTGGCCGGCAGGGTCGCGGCGTCCACGGCGAAACCGTGGTTCTGCGAGGTGATCATCACTTTCTTGCTGTCCAGGTTACTGCACCGGGTGGTTGGCGCCGTGGTGGCCGAACTTCATTTTCAAGGTCTTCGCGCCGGAGGCCAGCGCCATGATCTGGTGACCCAGGCAGATGCCGAAGACGGGAATGCCCTTCTCGATCAACTCCTTGGTCGCCGCGATGGCGTAGTCGCACGGTTCCGGGTCGCCGGGGCCGTTCGACAGGAAGACGCCGTCCGGGTTCAGCGCCAGCGCGTCGGCGGCCGACGACTGGGCCGGCAGCACCGTCACTTTGCAGCCGCGCTGGGCCAGCATGCGCAGGATGTTGCGCTTGACACCGAAGTCGAAGGCGACCACGTGGAACTTGGGATCGGCCTGCTTGCCGTAGCCTTCGCCCAGCGCCCATTCCGACTCGGTCCACTCGTAGGCGGTCTTGGTCGAGACCACCTTGGCCAGGTCCATGCCGGCCAAGCCGGGGAAGGAGCGGGCCAGTTCCAGCGCTTGCGCGGTGGACGGCTCGTTGCCCTGGGTGCCGACCAGGATGGCGCCGCCCTGCGCACCTTTTTCACGCAGGATGCGGGTCAGCTTGCGGGTGTCGATACCGGCGATGGCGACGATGTTCTCGGCCTTCAGGTAGTCGGCCAGCGACTGGGTGGAGCGGAAATTCGAGGCCATCAGCGGCAGATCACGGATGATCAGGCCGGCGGCGTGGACCTTGGAGGACTCGACGTCCTCGGCGTTGATGCCGGTGTTGCCGATGTGCGGATACGTCAGCGTGACGATCTGGCGGCAATAGCTCGGGTCGGTAAGGATTTCCTGGTAACCGGTCATGGAGGTGTTGAACACCACCTCGCCGGTGGTATGGCCGGCGGCACCGATGGAAAAACCTTTGAAAATGGTTCCGTCAGCGAGCGCGAGGATGGCTGGGACGGAAGGGCCAGAAAAAAATGGCGGCAAGGGCAACTCCTGATAAAGTTACCGTAGCTGCGCCACGTCAGACCGACCGCCATGGACCCCGAGCCGTTGTGCCCAGGGTTTGCAGGTCATATGAATGAAGGGATGTGTGGTAGTCGCTACGGTATGTGTGTGATTGGCTAAACCTTTGAATTATAACCAATTCTCCCCTGTTTGGCAATGAGCGGCGGCACATAAAAAATGCCGCCCAGCGGGCTGGGGCGGCATTTTTTGCCAATTGGACAAAGGGCGCGGCGGCCGCCCTGCCCTACTGGAACTTAGTTCAGGGCGGCGATACCGGCCTTGGCGATCTGCGCGTCTTCCGCCGATTTGACGCCGGACACGCCGACCGCGCCGACGTAGTGGCCGTCGACGACGATGGGCACGCCGCCTTCGAGCATGCCTTCGATCTCCGGCGCGCTGAGGAAGGAAACGCGGCCGCCGTTGATCATTTCTTCATAGATGCGCGACTCGCGGCGACCCAGCGCGGCGGTCTTGGCCTTGGCCGGGGCGATGTGGGCCGACAGCGGCGCGGCGCCGTCCTGGCGTTGCAGCCACAGCAGATGGCCGCCGTCGTCGACGATGGCGATCACCACCGCCCAATTGTTGGCCACGGCTTCGGCTTCGGCGGCGGCGGCGATCTTTTTGACGTCTGCTAGCGTCAATACTGGTTTGGTTTGCATGTTGTTTCCCTCAAAAATGAAGCCGAATTGTACGACTTTTGCTGCGATAGTTTGTTGCGCCGGCGCCAAGATTATGGCTTGCGCTTGGCTTCCAGCCGGGCCTTGAGTTGCGGCATCACCGCGAAGGCGGCCTGCTCGCCGGCCAAAATGGCCTGGTTGCGGCCGTTGAAGTCGTTGCCGGCCATCTTGCCCAGCGCCGGCAGGATCACCACGTCGGCGTCCTTCAGCTCGAACTGGTTGATGCGCTGGCCCATGATGCTGAAGGTCTGCATGATGACGTCGAGCGAGCTGACCGTGGCCTGCACATCGGCCTGGGTCGAGATATTGACGGCGATGACGAAGTCGGCCCCCATGTCGCGCGCGAAACGCACCGGCACCGGCGCCACCAGGCCGCCGTCGACATAGCTGTGGCCGCCGATGACCACCGGCTGGAACACGCCCGGCACGGCCGACGAGGCGCGCACGGCCATGCCGGTGTTGCCGCGCAGGAAAAGGATCGGCTGGCCGCTCTTCAGGTCGGAGGCCACGGCGCCGAAGGGCAGCTTGAGCTTCTCCATCGGCGCGTTGTTGACCGTCTTGTTGACATAGCTTTGCAGGGGCCTCGCCCTTGAGCACGCCGGAACTCTTGCCGAACAGCGGCAGCGCCCAGTCGGAAATGGCGGCCTCGTCCATGTCGAAGGCGATCTTTTGCAGCTGGAAGCCGGTGTTGCCGGCGGCGTAGAGGGCGCCGACCACGCTGCCGGCGCTGGTGCCGACCACGATGTCCGGGTAGATGCCCTGCGATTCGAGCGCCTTGATGACGCCGATGTGGGCGAAGCCGCGCGCGGCGCCGCCGCCCAGCGCCAGGCCGATCTTGATCTTGCGCGGGGCCACGGGGGCGGCCTGGGCCGGCGCCTCGGGCGCGGTGGGCACGGTCTTGCAGGCGCTCAGCGCCAGGGCGGCGAGAGCGATGAGGGCGGTACGTCTTGGATGCATGTGGTGTTCTGGTCTGCTGTGATTGGCGCAGCAGATTGTAACGTAATTGATGCACCCGCCACCGCCGGGGCCGGCCCGGCGGCGTGGTTTAAGGCATTTTTAATGCGGCATCCAGGCGCCAGCCGTGCGGCACAAGCCCAACGACAGCACCCCAGGGTCAGACCCTAGGGTCTGACCCTTCCATGTGGCGCGGCCGGGCGATGCCGCCTCAGTTCAGCAGCAACTCGGGCTGGCGCGGCGCGATGGCCGCCTTCGGCATGCACACCACGAAGCTGCTGCCCTTGCCCGCCTCCGACTTGATCTGCAGCGTGGCGCCGTGGCGCAGCAGCACGTGCTTGACGATGGCCAGGCCCAGGCCGGTGCCCTGGGTTTCGCGCGAGCGGCTCTTGTCGACGCGGTAGAAGCGCTCGGTGAGCCGCGAAATGTGCTCGGGGCTGATGCCGATGCCGGTGTCGACCACGCTGAACTTGGCCCAGGACGGCCCCTCCTTCCACTCCAGGTGGATGGTGCCGCCGGCCGGCGTGTAGCGCACCGCGTTGGAGGCCAGGTTGCCGAAGGCGCTGTAGAGCTCGTCGTAACTGCCCATCACGTCGGGGCCGTCGACGTCCATGCTGATCTCGTGCTTGCCGGCCGACAGGGCGCGGGCGTCGCGCTGGATCTGGCCCATCAACTTGAGCACGTCGACCCGCTCGGGCCGCATCGGGTAGTCGACCGACTCCAGCCGCGACAAGGTCAGCATGTCCTCGATCAAATGTTGCATGCGGTGGCCCTGCTCCGTCATCAGCTTCAGGTGGCCCATGCGGGTGGCCTGGTCGAGCTGTTCGGAGGCGGCGATCTCGAGGAAGCCGACGATCACCGTCAGCGGCGTGCGCAGCTCGTGCGAGGCGTTGGCGATGAAGTCGCGCCGCATCATCTCGGTGCGCTCGGTCTCGGTGGCGTCGTGCGTCACCAAAATCTGCCGCCGGTTCTCGAAGGGGATGATGTGGACGATCAGCTTGCGCTCGCGGAAACTCAAGGTCAACGGCTGCTCGTAGCGGCCGAGGATGATGTAGTCCATGAAGTCCGGGCTGCGCACCAGGTTGGTCACGCGCATGCCCTTGTCGCGTTCGTGGGTCAGGCCCAGGTGCTGCTCGGCGGCCGGGTTGCACCATTCGAGGAACAGCACGTCGTCCATGATGACCACGCCGTCGGGCAGCAAATGCATGGCCTGGCGGAAGCGGGCCAGCCACTCGGTCAGCTCGGCCTGGTTCTTCTCGTCGTCGCGGCGCAGGCGGTACAGGCGGGAGAAGATGTTGGTCCAGGCGCCCCAGCCGTCGGGCAGCTTGGCGCTGTGCGGATGGTCTAGCCAGTCGCTGAGCTGGTACAGGTAGCCGAGCTGGACGAACACCAGCAGGGCCATGGCGACACAGGCGACGATCAGCGCCGGCATGGCGCCGAAGAGGAAACCGAGCACACCCACGCCGGCCAGGATGATGCCCATGCGCAGCGCGGCGGGCACCCAGAACAGCAGTTTAGGATTCATAGGGGAGAGTGTCGCGAGAATTGAGGCGGTGGTGGGCGAAGCGGTGATTGTCGCCTATTTTTCCGACAACATGTAGCCGACGCTGCGCACCGTCTTGATCAGGTGCTCGGCCTCCTTCAAGGCCTTGCGCAGGCGCAGCACGTGGACGTCGACGGTGCGCTCCTCGATCACCACATGGTCGCCCCACACCTTGTCGAGCAACTGGCTGCGCGAAAACACCCGCTCCGGGTGGGCCAGCAGGAACTTGAGCAGCTTGTACTCGGCGTGGCCGATGTCGATCTTTTGCTGGTCCATCGACACCGTGCAACTGACCGGGTCGAGCATCACGTTGCCGGCGCGCATGGTGGACTGGGCGTGCTCCGGGCTCTTGCGGCGCAGCAGCGCCTTGGCGCGGGCCAGCAGCTCGCGCGGCGAGAACGGCTTGGTGACGTAGTCGTCGGCGCCGCTGTTGAGGCCGGCCAGCTTGTCCTCCTCCATGCTCTTGGCGGTCAACATGATGACCGGGATGGTGCCGAACTGGCGGTCGGCGCGGATGCGCGCCAGCAGGCGCAAACCGGTCTGGTCGGGCAGCATCCAGTCGAGCAAAATCAGCTGCGGCGTGCGGGTCTGGATGAACTCCCAGGCCTCCGCCACGCTGGCGACGGCACAGCAGTTCCAGCCGGCCTCGCGCAGCGAAAAGGTGACCAGCTCGACGATCGCCGGTTCGTCCTCAACAATCAATACCGTGGTTTTATCAGATGCCATAACTCTTATTTCGAAAGCTCGTCCGGCAGGGGCGCGGTCTTGGTGTGGCGGATGTCCTTGCCCTCGACCACATAGATCACATACTCGGCGATGTTCTTGGCGTGGTCGCCGATGCGCTCGATCGCCTTGGCCACCCACAGGGTGTCCAGCGCGGCCGAGATGGTACGCGGATCCTCCATCATGAAGGTGATCAGGTTGCGCATGATGGAACGGAACTCGTGGTCGATCACGGCGTCCTGGGCGATCAGCTGCAGCGCCTGGCTGCCGTCGTTGCGGGCGAAGGCGTCGAGGGCGTCGTGCAGCATGTCGCTGGCGCTGTTGGCGATGCCGCGCACCATCTCGTAGTGGTTGACGGTGACGGTGCCGCGGCCGTGCAGGCTCTTGGCGACGCGGGCGATCTTGGTGGCCTCGTCGCCGATGCGCTCGAGGTCGGTGATCACCTTGATGGTCGCCATGATGGTGCGCAGGTCGTTGGCGGCCGGCTGGCGGCGCACGATCAGGTGGCTGCAGGCGTCGTCCAGCGACACTTCGAGCTGGTTGACGGCGTCGTCCTCGCGCATGACGCGGTCGGCGCGCTCGGGGTTGCCGATGCGGAAGCAGGTCATGGCGTCGAGGAACTGGGTCTCGACGATGCCGCCCATCAGCAACACCTTGGAGCGGATTGCTTCTAATTCGTTGTCGTACTGCTTGGATGAATGCTCGCCTAACATGCTGTCTCTCCGTTTCGATGCGTTCTATATTGTAAAAGGCCGGGCCCGACTTGGGGGTTGCCGGCTTAGCCGAAACGGCCGGTGATGTAGTCCTGGGTTTCCTTGCGCGCCGGATTCATGAAGATCTGGTCGGTCTCGCCGAACTCGACCAGCTCGCCCAGGTACATATAGGCGGTGTAGTCGGAGCAACGGGCGGCCTGCTGCATGTTGTGGGTGACGATGGCGATGGTGTAGTCCTGCTTGAGTTCGCTGATCAGCTCCTCCACCTTGGAGGTCGAGATCGGGTCCAGCGCCGAGGTCGGCTCGTCGAGCAGCAGCACGTCGGGCTTGACGGCGACGCCGCGGGCGATGCACAGGCGCTGCTGCTGGCCGCCCGACAGGCTCAGGCCGCTCTTGCTCAGCTTGTCCTTGACCTCGCCCCACAGCGCGGCCTTCTTCAGCGCCCATTCGACGCGCTCGTCCATCTCGCCCTTCGACAGGTTCGTCGTACAGGCGCACGCCGAAGGCGATGTTGTCGTAGACCGACATGGGGAACGGGGTGGGCTTCTGGAACACCATGCCGACCTTGGCGCGCAACATGTTGACGTCCTGGCCCGGTTCGAGGATGTTGCGGCCGCGGTAGATGATCTGGCCCTCGGCGCGCTGGCCGGGGTACAGGTCGTACATGCGGTTGAGGGTGCGCAGCAGGGTCGACTTGCCGCAGCCGGAGGGGCCGATGAAGGCCGTCACCTGCTTCTCGTGGATGTCCAGGTTGACGTTGGTCAGGCTCTGGGTTTTGCCGTAGAAGAAGTTCAAACCCGAAATTTCGATGGTCTTGCGCTTGGCGGTCATGGCGGCGGTGTTCTCAGGGGTCAGTTGCGTATTCATTATTGATCGCTTTATCAGAGTCGTTCAGTATCGTTCAATTCGGGATTTTTTGGCTGAACAGGGTGCGCGACAGGATGTTCAACGCCAGCACACTAAAGGTCACCAACAGCGCGCCGCCCCAGGCCAGCTCGCGCCAGTTGTCGTAGGGGCTCATGGCGTACTGGTAGATCACCACCGGCAGGTTGGCCAGCGGCCGGTTCATGTCGGCGCTGAAGAACTGGTTGTTGAGCGCGGTGAACAGCAGCGGCGCGGTTTCGCCGGAGATGCGCGCCAGCGCCAGCAGCACGCCGGTCACCACGCCGGCCTTGACGGCGCGCAGGCGCACCATCAGGGCCACCTTCCAGCGCGGCGCGCCGAGGGCGAAGGCGGCTTCGAGCAGGCTGTTGGGCACCAGGCGCAGCATGTTGTCGGTGGTGCGCACCACCACCGGCACGGCGATCAGGGCCAGCGCCAGGGTGCCGGCGTAGCCGGAGAAGTGCTTGACGTTGGCGACGTAGATGGCGTACACGAACAGGCCGATGACGATCGACGGCGCCGACAGCATGATGTCGGTGACGAAGCGGGTCAGGTGGGCGATCTTGTTCTCTTCGCCATACTCGGCCAGGTAGATGCCGGACAGGATGCCGATCGGCGTGCTGATGGCGGTGGCCAGGCCGACCAGCATCAGGCTGCCGACGATGGCGTTGAGCAAACCGCCGCCCTCGCTGCCGGGGGCCGGCGTGGTCTGCGTGAACATCGCCACGCTGAGCGCGCCGAAGCCCTTGAACAGCAAGGTGGCGAGAATCCACAACAGGAAGATCAGGCCGAGCGACATGGCGGCCACCGACAGCGCGATGCCGACGCGGTGGACGAACAGGCGCTTGCGGTAGACCGGGTTCAACTGCGGGTTGAACTGGACCGACGCGTCGATCGGGGTAACGTTAGCTTGGCTCATTATTTGACGCCTTCCTTGCGGGACATGCCGGCCAGCATGATCTTGGCGGCCGATAAAACGATAAAGGTAATGACGAACAGGATCAGCGCCAGCGCGAACAACGAGGACACGTGCAGCGTCGACTCGGCCTCGGCGAACTCGTTGGCCAGGGTGGAGGCGATGCTGTTGCCGGCGGCGAACAGCGACCACGACAGCTTGTTGGCGTTGCCGATGACGAAGGTCACCGCCATCGTCTCGCCGAGGGCGCGGCCGAGGCCCAGCATGACACCGCCGACCACGCCGGTCTTGGTGTAGGGCAGCACGATCTTGCGCACCACTTCCCACTTGGTGCAGCCGAGGCCGTAGGCCGATTCCTTCAGCACGGCCGGCACGATCTCGAACACGTCGCGCATCACCGAGGAGATGAAGGGGATGATCATCACCGCCAGGATCAGACCGGCGGTGAGGATGCCGATGCCCATGGTCGGGCCGTTGAACAACTGGCCGACGACGGGCAGGTGGCCGATGGTGTTCTTCAGCAGCGGCTGGACGTAGTCGGCGAACAAGGGCGCGAAGACGAACAGGCCCCACATGCCGTAGATGATGGACGGCACGCCGGCCAGCAGCTCGACGGCGGTGCCCATCGGGCGGCGCAGCCAGGTCGGGCAGATCTCGGTGAGGAACAGGGCGATGCCGAAGCTGACCGGGAAGGCGATCAACAGGGCGATGCCGGAGGTGGTCAGGGTGCCGACGATGGCGATCAGCGCGCCATACTTGTCGTTGACCGGGTCCCATTCGACGGTGGTGATGAAGGCCGGGCCGAACTCGTGGAAGGCCGGCCAGGCGCCTTTGACCAGCAGCGCGATGATGCCGATCAGCACCAACAGCACCGACAGCGCGAAGCTCATCGTCACCTTGTGGAAGATGAAGTCCTGGATACGCTGCTTGCGCATGGTGTTGTGCATGACGGCGTGCTCGGCTTCGCTCATGGTGGACTCGGACAGGGAAAACGGCGGGGAAGTGATGTCTGCGCTCATATTATGTTGTCTCGTGGATGTCAGCTAGCCTGCTCCTCCCGGGCGAGAAGAGCAGGCTAACCCCCTCGGCCGGCCGGGGCCGGGCCGAAGGGGAGATCCGGATTAGTAGATGGCCTTGCCCGAGCTGTCTTTCAGGTTGGCTTTCCAGGAGTCCTGCACCAGCTTGACGACCGAAGCCGGCAGCGGCACGTAGTCCAGTTCGACGGCGGAGGCGCCACCGTTCTTGAAGGCCCAGTCGAAGAACTTCAGCACTTCTTTGCCTTTGGCGGCGTCGGCCTGGGCTTTGTGCATCAGGATGAAGGACACGCCGGTGATCGGCCAGGAGTTCTTGCCGGCCTGGTCGGTCAGCACCACGCCGAAGCCTGGGGTCTTGGTCCACTCGGCGCTGGCGGCGGCGGCTTTGAAGAAGTCGTCGTCAGGCTGCAGGAAGTTGCCGTCCTTGTTTTTCAGCTGGGTGTGCTGCATCTTGTTCTTTTTGGCGAAGGCCCACTCGACGTAGCCGATCGAACCCTTGATGCGCTGCACGTTGGCGGCGACGCCTTCGTTGCCCTTGCCGCCCACGCCGACCACCCACTTGACGGCCGAACCGGCGCCAACCTTGGTTTTGAAGTCGGGGCTGGTTTTCGACAGGTAGTCGGTGAACAGGAAGGAGGTGCCCGAACCGTCGGCGCGGTGCACCACGGTGATTTCGGTGGCGGGCAGCTTGGCGCCGGCGTTCAGCGCGGCGATCTCAGGCGCGTTCCAGTGGGTGATCTTGCCCAGGTAGATGTCGGCGATGACCGGACCGGTCAGCTTCAGCTGGCCCGGGGTGACGCCGTCCAGGTTGACCACGGTGACCACGCCGCCCATGATGGCCGGGAACTGCATCAGGCCTTCGGTGTCCAGGTCTTCCGCCTTGAGCGGCATGTCCGAGGCGCCGAAGTCGACGGTCTTGGCTTTGATTTGTTTGATGCCGGCGCCGGAGCCGACGGACTGATAGTTCAGGCCGTTGCCGGTTGCCGCTTTGTACGACTCCGCCCATTTGGCGTAGATCGGGTATGGGAAGGTAGCGCCAGCGCCGGTCATGTCGGCGGCGGAAGCGGACGAGAATGCCATCACTGCGGCGGCGCCGACTACCAGGGAAGAGAACAACTGTTTCATACGCATATCAAGTCCTTTTGATTTGATTATCCGGGGTTGGGATGCTGCGCAGTCTACCGGCCAAATATGACAGGTTTATGACATGCCGAAATTATGTCGAAAAGAGTATTTTGCGCCGCTTTTCACTCTGCGCTTGTCACAATTGAACCCTCTTTCCCGGCATTTATGACAGACTATGTCACGAACTCGTCATATTTGACATCTACACTATGAAGTTATCAATATGTATTGTGTATTCAGGCTAGAATTAGCTATCTGTTAAAGTGATTAAATACACCATGAAGCCTGATCTGCGTGTGGACGTGACCAAAAACAGCATTTTTCTCGACCGCGAACTATCCCAGCTGATGTTCAACCGGCGCGTGCTGGCGCAAGCCGAGGACAAGGCCATCCCGCTGCTCGAGCGCCTGCGCTACCTGTGCATCGCCAGCAGCAACCTCGACGAGTTCTTCGAGGTGCGCGTGGCCAGCCTGCTGGCCGCCGCCAGCGTCGACGGCGCCCTGTCCGAGCACCCCGCCCTGGTGGCCACCTTGAGCCGCATCAGCAACGAGTGCCACGACCTGGTGGCGCACCAATACGAGATCCTCAACCAGGAAGTGCTGCCGCAATTGCAGGCCAAGGGCGTGCACCTGGTGCGCCACAACGAGCGCAACGAGGCGCAGCGCGCCTGGGTCAAGGAATACTTCGAGCGCGAGGTGCGGCCGCTGCTGACGCCGATCGGCCTCGACCCGGCCCACCCCTTCCCGCAGGTGGTCAACAAGAGTTTGAACTTCATCGTCGCGCTGTCCGGCAAGGACGCCTTCGGCCGCGGCACGGCGATCGCCATCGTCAAGGCGCCGCGCGTGCTGCCGCGGGTGATCCGCCTGCCCGACCACCTGTCGAAAAGCGGCGGCGTCTCGTTCTGCCTGCTCTCGTCGATCATCCACGCGCATATATCCGACCTGTTCGCCGGCCGCGAGGTGCTCGCCTATTCGCAGTTCCGCGTCACCCGCGACAGCGACCTGTGGGTCGACGAGGACGAGGTCAAGAACCTGCGCCAGGCCCTAAAAGGCGAGTTGCAGGGCCGCCAGTTCGGCACCTCGGTGCGGCTGGAGGTGGCCAAGAACTGCCCGCCGGAGCTGTCGCAGTTCCTGCTCGACCAGTTCGGCCTCGACCAGAGCCGGCTGTACGCCGTCAACGGCCCGGTCAACCTGGTGCGCCTGACCGAGCTGATCGACCACGTCAACCAGCCCAGCCTGCGCTTCGAGCCCTTCTTCCCCGGCTTCGCGCCGAAGAACCCGAACCAGGACATCTTCAGCGCGCTGAAGAAGCAAGACATCCTGCTGCACCACCCCTACCAGTCGTTCCAGACGGTGATCGATTTCATCCGCAGCGCCGCGCACGACCCGGCGGTGGTGGCGATCAAGCAGACCATCTACCGCACCGGCATGAACTCGGACCTGATGGACTCGCTGATCACGGCGGCGCGCCAGGGCAAGGAGGTCACCGTCATCGTCGAGCTCAAGGCGCGCTTCGACGAGGAGGCCAACATCAACTGGGCCGACCGGCTGGAACAGGCCGGCGCCCAGGTGGTGTACGGCGTGGTCGGCCTGAAGACGCACGCCAAGCTGGCCCTGGTGATCCGCCGCGAGGAAGGCGAGTTGCGCTTCTACGCCCACCTGGGCACCGGCAACTACCACCCGACCACCACCAAGCTGTACACCGACTTCGGCCTGCTGACCTGCCACCCCGGCCTGGCGATCGAGGTCAACGAGGTGTTCATCCACCTGACCAGCCTGACCAAGCCACACAAGCTCGAGCACCTGTGGCTGGCGCCGTTCGCGCTGCAGAACGAGATCATCAAGGCGATCCGCAACGAGGCGCGCATCGCCCGCGCCGGCCGGCCGGGGCGGATTATTGTTAAAATAAATGCACTGGTCGACGAGTCGGTGATCCGCGCGCTGTACGCGGCGTCGAAGGACGGCGTCAAGATCGACCTGATCGTGCGCGGCGCCTGCACCCTGCGGCCCGGCGTGCCCGGCCTGTCCGACAACATCCGGGTGCGCTCGATCATCGGCCGCTTCCTCGAGCACAGCCGGATTTATTATTTCCGCAACGACCTGGCGCACGACGTCATGCTGGCCAGCGCCGACTGGATGAGCCGCAACCTGTTCCGCCGCATCGAGGTGGCCTTCCCGGTGCTGGACCGCACGCTGAAACGGCGCGTCATCGCCGAGGGCCTGAACCCGTATTTGAAGGACAACAGCAACTCCTGGGAACTCGAAGCGGACGGCCAATACCTGCGGCGCAAGCCGCGCGCCAAGCTGCCCGCCTTCAGCGCCCAGCACTACCTGATGCAAGCGCTGGGCACGCCCAGCAACGAGGCCGGCGACTAGCGTGGCGCCGCGCCATCCACCGGATCATCTTTTGCTGCGTTGAATTCGATAACAGGAGAAAAGCATGGATCTCATCTTGTGGCGCCACGCCGAGGCCGAGGACGCGGCCGCCGGCGAAACCGACCTGGAGCGCGCCCTCACCGTGAAAGGCCATAAGCAGGCGCGGCGCATGGGCCAGTGGCTGGCCTCGCAACTGCCCGACAGCTGCAAGGTGCTGGTCAGCCCGGCGCTGCGCACGCTGGAGACGGCCGAGCCGCTGGGGCGCAAGTTCAAAATCCACGCCGACCTGGCGCCGGGCGCCGACCCGGAGGACATCCTGCGCGCCGCCAACTGGCCGGGCGCCAAGGAATCGGTGCTGGTGATCGGCCACCAACCCACGCTGGGCCAGGTGGCGGCGCTGTTGATGACGGGCGAGGAAATGGACTGGGACATCCGCAAGGCCAGCGCCTGGTGGTTCGCCCAGCGCGAGCCGGGCGACCCGCGCAGCCTGTATCTCAAGGCGGTGATGTCGGCCGACCTGGTGGTCAAATAGCGTTGCCTCAACAGGGTTGAGCTTGCAAAGCGGTAACCATCTGCTAGAGTGAAAATGTACCAACTCTAGGGAGCGGCCGTCGTAAGGCGGCTGATATCAATATGTTCACCCTGCTCACCATCGGCATTTTCGGCGGCATGATCGCGCTGGTCATTTACGAGCTCGTCGAAGAGCTGCGTGGGAGTAAAACCAAACTCGTCGACCGCTATCACGAATAGCCATCGGCTTCGCCTGGAAGCCAGGGCGGCAGTGGCGGCATCCCTCCGGATGCCGGCGCTGCCGCCTTTTTGCTTTCACCCTACCCCGGAACCCCGAAGCCGGGGTAAGGCCAGCAATCCCCGGCCAGGGCCGCCGCTTACACGCCGGTCTTGAACTTGGTGTAGATGCGGGTGATGGAACGGCGCACGTCGGCCGGCACCGCCTCCGGCGCGGCCATGCGCTGCTTGTCGGCGTCGGACAGGAACACCTTCTTGTTCTCGGCGATATCCTTGCGCACGAACTTGACGCCGGCCTTGTTCGGGTTGGCGTAGAACACCTTGTTGGTCAGGCTGGCGTGCACCTCGGGCCGCAGGATGTAGTTGATCCACAGGTGGGCGTTGTTCGGGTGCGGCGCGTCGGCCGGGATGGCCATGGTGTCGAACATCAGCGCGGCGGCCGTCTTCGGCAGCAGCACCTCGATCACGTTGCCGTTCTTGGCCTCGATGGCGCGCTGGCGGGCGATGTTGATGTCGCCCGACCAGCCCATCGCCACGCAGACGGCGCCGTTGGCCATGTCGTTGATGTAGCCCGACGAGCTGAACAGCGTGATGTAGGGGCGCACGGTCTGCAGCAGCTTGCCCGCCTCGGTGTAGTCGGCGGCGCTCTTCGAGTAGGCCGGTTTGCCCAGGTACATCAGCGCGGCCGGCAGCACCTCGGACGGCGAGTCGAGGAAGGAGACGCCGCAGGATTTCAGCTTGGCGACGTATTTCGGATTGAAGATCAGGTCCCAGGCGTTGTCCGGCATCGGCAGCTCGCCCAGCGCGGCCTTGACCTTGGCGACGTTGATGCCGACCGTGGTGTAGCCCCACAGCCAGTCGACCAGGTAGTCGTTGTTCGGGTCGATCTTGGCCAGCTTGGCCTGGATGGTCGGGTCGAGGTTGGCCAGGTTGCCCAGCTTGGACTTGTCGAGCTTGCGCAGCAGCTTGGCGTCGATCTGCAGGCGCGCCCACGGCGCCGTCGGCACCACGACGTCGTAGCCGGACTTGCCGGCGACCAGCTTGGAGTTGAGGATCTCGTTGTTGTCGAACAGATCATAGCGGACCTTGATGCCCGTTTCTTTTTCGAAGTTCTTGACCGTGTCGTCGGCGATGTAGTCCGACCAGTTGTAGATGTTGAGGACCGTTCTCCTCCTGCGCCTGGGCCGCTGCCGTGCCCGCCGTCAGGGCCGCCGCGACGGCCAGCGCTGCCGCCGCCAGATTCACCACCACCCGCTTGTTGTTACGCTTGTCCGCCATGGTCCCGCCTCCCGAAGAATGGAAATTCTACACAAGGCGTGATGATCGGACATTGTAGCCAGCTTGGCAAGCGCGCGGCGCAAGCAGAACCGCACGCCGGCCGGCGCGCGGCGATTCGCGCCGGGCAGCGGCCGGGGCGGGAGAAACGGAATCAGGCCAGCATGTCGAACAGCGAGGTCGGTTTACCCGCGCCGCCGGCCGCGCCGGTCTGCGCCTGCTGGGTGTACAGCGCCACCAGCGCGTTGGCCTGCGCCGTCAGCGCCTTGGTCATCTGCGCCTTCTTGCCGTTCAGGCTGGTGATCTCCTTGCCGATCGACAAGGCCTCCCTGCGGATGGTGCTGTCGTTGCCGGTCAGCGCGGTGATCTTGCTGGCCAGCTGGTCGGCGATGCCCTTGCCGTCGTTGCTGAACAGCTTGCCCACCGTGCCGGCGTCGGCCGCCAACGCGCTGGTGAGCTTCTTCTCGTCCAGCTTGAGGCTGCCGTTGGCCTCCAGCGTGACGCCGGCGTTGGCCAGCGCCGCCACCGAGACGCCGTTGCCGCCCGTCTTGAGCAGCTGCGACAGCTGGCCGCTGGCCTGGCTCAGCGCCCGGTCGGACTTCAGCTCGCCCTTCTGCAAGGCCTGCAGCTTGTCGTTCAGTTCGTTGTAGGCGGTGACGAAGGCGCGCACGTTCTTGCCGATCTGCGCCGGGTTCGTGGGCGATCACCACGTCGGTCTTGCCCTTCGCGGCCAGGGTCAGCGAGGCGCCGTCGATGGCCTTGTCCAGCGTGTTGCTGGCGCTCTTGACCTCCTTGCCGTTGACGGTCAACAGCGCGTCCTGGGCGGCGGCGCCCTCCTTCATGTTCTTGGTGCCGGCCGGGTTGTAGGCCAGCAGGTCCTTGACGGCGGCGTCGCCGCTGACGCTGATGCGCATGCTGTGCTCGGCGCCGCTCTGGCCGGCGATCGACAAGGCGAAACCGTTGCCGCTCTTGACCACCTTGGCGTCGACGCCGGCCTCGCGGAAGGCGGCGGCGATGCCGTCGAGGGTGTTGTTCTTGCTGTCGATGGTGATGCTCTTGCCGGCGCCGACCGGGGTGAAGCTCTTCTCGTCGGCGTTGCCGAACTCGATCTTGACGGTGGCCGGGGCGCCGGTGCCGATCTTGCCGGCGCTGTTGACCAGCATGTCGCTGGTCAACAACTGGCCCTGCGCCAGTTGCTTGACGTCGACGGCGTAGGTGGCGGCCTTGGCGCTGCCGCTCGCGCTGGCCGCCAGCACGCCCTTGGTGCTGCTCGAGGCGCTGGTGCTCAGGCCGTTGCCGGCCAGGCCGGCGGCGATGTTCTTGAAGCTCGCCAGCGCGCTTTGCAGCTGGCCCAGGCCGGACAACTTGGCCTGGTCGCGCGTCAGCGTGGTGTTGAGTTTGGCGACGCCACTGTTTTGCGAGGCCATGGTCCGCTCGACGCGGGCGTAGACATCGGAGGTGGCGGCGGTGCTGCCGTAGTTGCCGGCGGAGAGGGCGGAGGTAGTAACCATGGTGTGCGCGTCCAGTTCGGTGGCGCGGCCGGATCGCGGCGGCGCGGTGTCGTCACGAGCCGGGCGTGACAGGGAGTCGGCGCGGGCGCCGGCCTCGGCTCTTCAAGTTGCCTATTATCCACGATTGCCGAAATTTTAAAACCCCGAACAGAGGGCGATTTGCCGCCCTGCCCCGCGCCGTCGGCACCCGCTACGGACTCAGCGCAGGAACTTGGTGATCGATGCCAAGGTCGGCTGGTCCAGGTTCATGAACTGGTAGCCGATCTTGAAATGGTCGCCGCTGAAGATGCAATAACTGACTTTCGAACGGCAAGTCATGATCTGCGCCTTGCCGTCGAGGAAGAGCTCGAACATCACCTGGCCCATCTGGCCCACCGCCAGCTTGCTGTCGAAGGTGATCGACATGCCGCTGGCGCCGATGTCCAGGGTACGCCCTTGCGCCGGCGGCGCGCCATCCATCACTACGACGGCCTTCGAGCGCATGATCTTGCGCGCAGCTGATCTGTGATCCACTAACAATTCTCAATCCGATACGGTAGCAACATGAAAGAATTCGGCGCGGCGTGTCGCCGCAATCTGCATAGTCTATTATTCTACAGCGCAATGCGCTTTGACGCGCGGCGCATTGCCGGCGCGGATTCTAGCTTCGCCTCACTGGTATTCGCGCAGCTTGTTGAAGGCGTCGTCGATGCGCTCGACGGCGATGATGGTCATGCCCTCGATCGGCTGCTTGGGCGCGTTGGCCTTGGGGATCATGGCCAGCTTGAAGCCCAGCTTGGCGGCCTCGCGCAGGCGCTCCTGGCCGCGCGGCGCCGGGCGGATCTCGCCGGCCAGGCCGACCTCGCCGAACACCACGAAGCCGCTCGGCAGGGCCTTGCTGCGCATCGACGAGTTGATCGCCAGCAGCACGGCGAGGTCGGCCGCCGGCTCGGTGATCTTGACGCCGCCGACGGCGTTGATGAAAACGTCCTGGTCGAAGGCGGCGATGCCGGCGTGGCGGTGCAGCACCGCCAGCAGCATGGCCAGGCGGTTCTGCTCCAGGCCGACCGACAGGCGGCGCGCGTTGGGCAGGTGGCTGGTGTCGACCAGCGCCTGGATCTCCACCAGCAGCGGCCGGGTGCCCTCCTGCGTCACCATCACGCAGGAGCCCGGCACCTGGCTGTCGTGCTGCGAGAGGAACAGCGCCGACGGGTTGGACACCCCCTTCAAGCCCTTCTCGGTCATGGCGAACACACCCAGCTCGTTGACGGCGCCGAAGCGGTTCTTGATGGCGCGCACCAGGCGGAAACTGGAATGGCTGTCGCCCTCGAAGTACAGCACCGTGTCGACGATGTGTTCGAGCACGCGCGGGCCGGCCAGCGCGCCCTCCTTGGTGACGTGGCCGACCAGGATGATGGTGATGCCGGTCTGCTTGGCCACCCGGGTCAGCTGGGCGGCGCACTCGCGCACCTGGGCCACCGAGCCGGGCGCCGAGCTCAACGCGTCCGAATACACGGTCTGGATCGAGTCGATCACCGCCACCTGCGGCTTCAGCTCGGCCAGGGTGCCGAGGATCTTCTCGAGCTGGATCTCGGCCTGCAGCTTCAAGTCCTTGGCGTCGATCAGCAGGCGCTTGGCGCGCAGCGCGATCTGCGCGCCGGACTCCTCGCCGCTGACGTAGAGCACGCTCTTGTCGTGCGAGAGGTTGGCCAGCGCCTGCAGCAGCAGGGTCGACTTGCCGATGCCGGGGTCGCCGCCGATCAGCACCACGCCGCCGGCCACCAGGCCGCCGCCGAGCACGCGGTCGAACTCCTCGATGCCGGTGCCGAAGCGCGGCACGTCGACCGCGTCGATGTCGGCCAGCGACAGCACCGGCGCGGTCTGCGCCAGCGCCATGTGCTGCGGCGGGTTCGAATAGCGGTTCTGCCCGCCGCTCTCGAGCACCGTCTCGAGCATGGTGTTCCACTGCTGGCAGGCGGCGCACTGGCCGGTCCACTTGTTGCTGACGGCGCCGCAGTCGCTGCAGGTGTAGTTGGTTTTCGCTTTGGTGGCCACGCGCGTCAGCCCTCGACCACGCGCACGCGCGGCGCCAGCGCGCACATCAGCTCGTAGCCGATGGTGCCGGCGGCCTCGGCCACCTCGTCGATCGGCATGCCCTCGCCCCACAGCACCACCTTGCTGCCGACGCCGGCGTTGGGCAGGTCGCTCAGGTCGACGGTCAGCATGTCCATCGAGACGCGGCCGACCAGGCGGGTGCGCACGCCGTCGACCAGCACCGGCGTGCCCAGCGGGGCGTGGCGCGGGTAGCCGTCGGCATAGCCGCAGGCGACCACGCCGATGCGCATCGGCCGCTCGGCCAGGAAGCGGCTGCCGTAGCCGACCGCGTCGCCGGCGACGATGTCCTGCGTGCCGATGATCTCGCTGCTCAAGGTCATGGTCGGGCGCAGGCCGAACTCGGCCGCGCTGTGGCCGCCCGGCGTGCCGCCGTACAGCATGATGCCGGGACGCACCCAGTCGCTCACCAGCACGTCGGCCAGCTCGGCCTGGTGCAGCGTGCCGGCCGAGTTGGCCAGGCTGTAGGGGCCGGGCAGGCCGGCCGCGCCCAGGTTGAAGCGGCGGATCTGCTCGTGCAAGGTCAGCACCGGGTGGCCGGCCTCGTCGGCGTTGGCGAAGTGGGTCATCAAGGTGATCTCGCCGACCCAGGGCAGCGCGCGCAGGCGGGCGTGGGCGGCGGCGAAGGCCTCCGGCTTGAAGCCGAGGCGGTTCATGCCGGTGTTCATCTTCAGGTGCAGGTGGATGGTCCGCTTGACCTCGGCCGCCTCCAGCCAGGCGATCTGCTCGTCGCAGTGGACGGCGCAGTTGAAGTCGTACTGCGCCATGGCGCGCACGTCGTCGGCGTCGAAGCAACCCTCGAGCAGCAGGATGGGCTTGCTCCAGCCCAACTCGCGCAGGCGCACCGCGTTGTCGAACTCGATCAGCGCCAGGCCGTCGGCGGCGGCGAAGCCGCGCATGGCGCGCTCCAGCCCGTGGCCGTAGCCGTTGGCCTTGAGCACGCCCCAGGCCTTGGCCTGCGGCGCGCACGCCTTGGCGCGGGCCAGATTGTGTTTCATGGATTCGAGGTGGATCGTTGCGACTATCGGCCGTGGCATAGGAAGTGGAAGCGGATGGAGGAAGGCCGTATTTTACCGGACGCGGGCGTTCGCGCACGGTCCAATTTGCGCGCGCCGAGGGGACCACCGGCCAGACTTCATAGCGCGGGCTTGTTGGCTCGTTGGCGGGCGTCCGCCACCTCGCTTGCCGTCGCGGCCAGGCGCAGGAGCTCCTGGCGCAGCGGTTCGACCATCTCGGCGGCCACGTCCTGGTCGTGCCTTAGATGTTCATCCAGAATAGTCTGAAGTCTGCTTGCCTCCTGCGCTTTCCCAGACTGTCGATTGGCCCGAATCATTTTCCGCATCTGAGTTTTTTCCCTCTCAAACCTGTCGAGGCCGGCTGCATGTTGCTTCATAATGTACTCCCAAAGGGTAAGCGCCCTGACAATCAGCGCTTGCTGCCGCACCGTAAAGCCATAGGGCAACTCTCTTCCAAGGCCGTCACGAACGTTGCGTATCATCCCGATGAATTGCGCCGTAAGCGCTTCCGGCAGGTTCGGATATCGGCTTGCCAGGTGGATGCGCAGCAAGTTGGCGTCGGCATGGCTGAAGTCGACTCGATCCGCGATAGTCGGCGGCACATAGTTGTTTGCGGCCCGTATGGCAGAACGCATATAACCCAACTGGCCGACAGTGACGATGTCGCCGGACAGCCATTTTTTCAGCGCCATCACGGACGGTTCCACAGGGCTGACGCGGGGATTGTCGCGAGGATTGCCGCTGTTGCTGAAGTTCTCCGCCGCCAAGCCAAAGACCTGGAGGGTGGTCTCCTTGTTCTGCCAGCCCAGCCAGGCCGGTTGGCTTTCCAAATGCGAGGGCAAGGATGGGTCGCTAAACACACCGTCACGGTCAAGCAGGGGCTCCAGTCGCTCCGGATACACAAGCTGGTTCTCGCTGCCCAAGCCGGTAAACCACGTAATCCACAGTCACGGAATGGGTATGGCCGCTCTTGCTCCAGATAAAACTGACTCCGGAGCTTGTCGTACTGTCGAGGATTTGTATCCCGGCGCGTTCTTCCCGCGAAATCAACACTTGACGATTGGGCGGTGGTTCGGCGGTCTGCCTGAACAATGATCCAGACAACCACACTGGGGGGCCGTCGTAGATCCAGAGGGCGACTTCCACGTGGTGCCTGTCGGCTGCGGCCAGTGCGTCGATTGCGGCATTCCCGCCCCAAACGACGATCGACCTCGGCCGGAACGATCCATCCGCGCCGATCTTGCGGACAAATTCATTCAGGCCGATGACACGGTCCTGCCGATGGAATGCGCTGGGCGAGCTAGATGAGCTGGATGAGCTAGATGAGCTGGATAAGCTGGAGCCGGATGAGCTCGTTAGGCCGGAACCGGAGGGGGGCGTTAGCATCGGCGGCAGTCTGAATGCGCCAGAGCCCGCCATATAGGCCACCCTGCTTGCCCGGACGATACTACCATCGTCGAGCGTCAGTGTGTATACGCCGAGGGCGGGCAAAGACACCGCCGCCACCCTGCCGCGACGTGTGTGCGTTCTAACCCTGACGATCTCCGTATCCGCCTCTGCGGCGAAATCGCGCCGGTTGACTAGTTGATCGGCGCCCATATGCTCAGTCACATTGCGGCTGGGCATGCCGATTTGACGCGCGGTATGGCTGATCGTCGGTAGGCCGTGCCCACGCTCCTCATGCCAAGGGTTTGTGTCGCCGATCACGATGGTGCGCGAATGGTCATAAGCCGGCCCCAGGGTATTCAGGTAGTAGGCGGCCGCGCTGCCGGCGCCAACAACGGCCAACTTATACACGTCGATTTGCGGGGTATGCGACGTGTGCGACATGCGCAGAGGAGGCGAAGAGGAAGATAGGGACGAGGAGGACGAGGAGGACGAAGTGGGCGGAACATGTACCGGCATGGGGCGAAGCGCCTGACTCGTCGTAGATTGTTGCGGAATGGGTGGCGCCAAGTGCCCAGCGATTACCGCCAAGCGCCGATGCGCCCGACTCGTCGCCGCCTGTTGCGAGGACGTGCCGGGAAGCGTAGGCGTCGTTTGGCTGAGCGCGGAACTGGACCCGTTGGTCGCCCGCTGCAGCAGGCGCGGACCGGGCACTACCGGGGCCGTCCACGACGGCCGCGCCATCTGGCGCATGGCGTGGTTCCGCGGCGCTGGACTTGTGGCGCTGGGTACTGCGGCGACCTGCGCCGGCCGCCCCGGCAGTGGCATTACCACTGCCTGCCTGGCTTGCAACATTTGTGCCGGGGCGGAACGGCTCGTCGACATTGCCGCAGGTGGCGGCGGGACGGCGACCTGCACACGCGACGGGCCTGCCAAGGCCGCTAAAGGCGGTGCTACCGGCGACCTCGATACCGATTTGGCGCTGGCCGGCACGGTTACCGCCGCACGCGCGAACACTGGCTTGTTCTGGCCTGGTTTGGGGAATTGAGGCACGTTATTCTCCCATGACATGCTTGCTGGTTAACCATGCAATAAAGTCTGAACTCAGATGGTAGTTCCGGAATGTTTTTTTTACAAGAAAATCCGCCGCCACCGGGAAATAAACCGCATCGGCTCCGGCCAATAAACTCGGCGCGGCGAAACGCCCCTTGAGCACGGGCATACCAAGGCGGGCCGGCACAACGATCCGAGCGGCCAAGGCCGGCACCGCCTCCCGCCAAAGCGATTTTCAGGCAATTCGCAATGCCGTTCGGCAAACGCGCCGCGAACCCGCATTGTTTCTGATACCCAGCCATTTATGGTATAAAGCAAGCCAGATATGTTTTCAGGCATCCCAGTATGAATCGTGGTTTCTATACCATCATGGCCGCGCAGTTCTTTTCGTCATTGGCGGATAACGCGCTGCTCTTTGTCGCGATCGATCTATTGATCACCATGAAGTCGCCGGGCTGGATCACGCCGCTGCTGAAACTGTCCTTTGTCCTCTTTTACGTGCTGTTGGCCGCTTTTGTCGGCGCCTTCGCCGACGCCCTGCCCAAGGGCCGGGTCATGTTCATTGCCAATCTGATCAAAATCTTCGGCTGCGCGCTGATCTTCTTCCAGGTCCATCCGCTGGCCGCCTACGCCGTGGTCGGTTTTGGCGCGGCGGTTTACTCGCCGGCCAAGTACGGCATCCTGACCGAATTGCTGCCGGGCGAGAAATTGGTCGCCGCCAACGGCTGGGTCGAAGGCCTGACCGTCACCTCGATCATCTTCGGCACCGTGATGGGCGGGCTGCTGGTGAGCGGCCGCAGCTCGGCCTTCCTGCTCGGCATCGACGTGCCGATGCTCGAGACCGGCATCAACACACCGACCGAGGCGGCGCTGTGCGTCGTCGTCGTCATCTACGTGCTGGCCGCCATGTTCAACCTGCGCATCCCCGAGACGGGCTGCGTGTACGCCCACCAGGAACGCAACCCGGTCAAGCTGATCACCGACTTCGCCAATTGCTACTCGCTGCTGTGGAAAGACAAGCTGGGCCAGATCTCGCTGGCCGTCACCACGCTGTTCTGGGGCGCCGCCGCCACCTTGCAACTGATCGTGCTGGAATGGGCCAAGCGCTCGCTGCACCTGCCCTACGACAAGGCGACCAGCCTGGTCGGCGTGGTGGCGATCGGCGTGGCGCTGGGCGCCGTGCTGTCGGCCTGCTTCATCACGCTGCGCAAGTCGCTCACCGTGATCCCGCTGGGCATCGGCATGGGCATCATCGTGATGAGCATGACCCTGGTCAATTCGATCTACCTGGCCTATCCGCTGCTGATCCTGGTCGGCGTGCTGTCGGGCTTCTTCGTCGTGCCGATGAACGCGCTGCTGCAACACCGCGGCCACGTGCTGATGAGCGCCGGCCACTCGATCGCGGTGCAGAACTTCAACGAGAATTTGTCGATCCTGACCATGCTGGCGGCCTACTCGTTGATGCTGCGCCTGCATCTGGACCTGAACGTCATCATCATCATGTTCGGCCTGTTCGTCGCCGGCACCATGTTCTTCATCATGCGCAAGCACGCCGCCAACCAGAAGGAACACGATTCCCTCGCCCTGATCGGCGAGCTGAAGCACTAGGTCTGCTCATTTACCCCTACCCCGTGACGCGAAAGCCGGGGTCTGACCCCGTACGGCGCCAAGGCGGGGAGTCAGACCCCTTTGGGCGCGGGGTAAGGCCGGCATCCCGGTGGCCTGACTTGACTGCGAAATCAGGCCGGCAGCAAGCCGGCCGTGCGCCGCGCGGCGGCCTGCGCCTGCCAGTCGTCCGGCACCACGAAGCCGCGACGCCGCTCCACCAGCCAGCCGCCCTGCTCCACCACCGCCGCCACCATCACCGGCGCGGCCAGCGTCTCCATCCGCAGCGTCAGCTCCTGGCGCAACTGCCACGGATTCAACACCGGCGTGTCGCCCGCGCCCTTCCACGGCGCCAGCCATTGCAGGCGTGGCAGGACGATGAAGCGCTCGTCGTCGGCCGCCTCGAAGCGCGCCAGCGCGCTCCAGAAGCCGTGGCAGTGCGGCGCGGCGATGCCGGCCAGCGCCGGCGTGCGCCCCTGCGGATAGAACAACCAGCCCTTCACCAGCGCCTGCGCCAGATCGACCGGCTGCGGCAGCAGCGGCCGCGCCGCCGGATGCAGCGCCAGCGCGAGCTGCTTGTCGAGGATCTTGCGCATCTTGGCGCCCAGCGTGTCGGCCAGGTTGGGGCCGATCAGGCGGTTGACACCGTCGCCGTCGGGCAGCTCGTCGAGCAGATAGAACTTGGTGGCGAACTCCCAGTGCAGCAGGCGGGCGCCGTCGCGCAGCAGGAAGTCGAACTCGCCGACGGTGTCGTTGCGGTTGGCGCGCACTTGCAGGCCGTGCGCCACCAGCGTGCCGTGTTCGGCGAAGTAGAAGGCCATCAGCTTCTCGGCGTACAGGCCGAGGCGGGAATAGAAGCGCGTGCCGAGCGCGGCGTCCAGCGGCGCCGGGTCGCGCTCGAGCGCGTGCAGCCAGTCGACGCCAGCGGCCGACAAGGGGCCGAGGCTGGCGATGCGGCCGCGCCACTGCGGCGCCGCCGCGTCGAGCAGGTCGGGCGCGTCGAGCAGCCAGGCCAGCGCCCGCACGTGGGGCCGGGTCAGCCGGCTCCAGCGGCGCTCGAACAGCGCCTGGAAGCTGGCCTCGTCCTCAGGCCTCGCCGGCATGGGCCGCCCTGGCCAGACACAGGTCGGCCCATGCCTTGGCCTTGTCTTCGGGCCGGCGCAGCAGGTCTTCCGGGTGGTAGGTGGCCACCACCGGCAACGCGCCGTAGCGCAGCACTTGGCCGCGTGCGGCGGCGCCCAGCAGGCCCTTGGCGGCGGCCTGGCCCAAGGTCAGCACCATGGCGGCGCCGCTCAGCACCAGCTCGCGTTCGAGGAAGGGGCGGCAGGCCGCCACCTCGTCCGGCGTCGGCCTGCGGTCGGCGCCGTCGGCGTCGGACGGCCGGCACTTGACCAGGTTGGTCACGTGGACGTCGGTGTCCGGCGCCAGCGCGATCGCCTTCAGCATGTTGGCCAGCAGCTGGCCGCCGTCGCCGGTGATGGCGCGGTTTTCCTTTTCGTCCAGCCGGCTCGGCGCGGCGCCGATGGCGATCCAGCCAGCGCTGCCCTCGCCCCGGCCCGGCACCGTGCCACGGCGGGTGGCGCACAGGTCGCAGCGCGTGCAGCTGGCGATGGCCTGCTTCAGGCCGGCCCAGTCCAGCGCGGCGATGGCCTCGTCGGCGATGGGCGCGGCGCGCGCCGGGGTTGGGGCGTCGTCGAACCAGGCGGTCGAGTCGGCGTCATCGACGCCATCGGCAACATCGGCGGCAACCGGCATGGCCGGCACGGCGGCGGCCGGCGCGCGTGCGGCAACGGACGCGGGCGCAGCTTCGGCTAGCGGTGCGGATGCGGCGGCATGCTCCAGCGCGTCGTCGTGCGACCGCGCCGCCACCTCAGCGGCGAGCACTGGCGCTAAGGCCGGGGGTGCGGCCGACATCGCGGCGATGGCGGCGGCGCCGTCAGGTAGGTCATCGGCGACGGCGGCCATGACGGCGGCGGCGAACGAGGCGGCCGACTGCATGGCCGGCGCCTCGTCTTCCGCCAGCAGTTCGGCCGGCGCTTCGATCGGCTCGGGCATCGCCCCGGCCGGCGGCAGGTTGCGGCGCGACCATTGCGGGCCGACGCCCATCTCTTCCAGGAACACCGCGCTGCGGCCTGTGATCTGACTCATAAAACAAACCGCATAACGATCGCGTCCTCGCGTTGCTGATTGGCGGCCGGGTAGTACGCCTTGCGCCGGCCGATTTGAATAAATCCATAGCGCTGGTAGATCGCCAGCGCCCGCGTGTTCGACGGCCGCACCTCCAGCAGCATCGACTCCATGCCCAACCCGCGCGCGCAGGCGCAGGCCTGGTTCAGCAGCAGCCGGCCCAGACCCTGGCCCTGGCGCTTCGCCGCCACGGCCACGTTGAGCAGATGCGCCTCGTCGAGGATCGCCAGGACCAAAAAATAGCCCAACAGCTCACCGCCCTGGTCGCGCAGCAGCCAGGCTTGGTAGCCGCTGGCCAGCGAGTCGGCGAAGTTGGCGCGGCTCCAGGGATGCGGATAAACCGACTCCTCCAGCGCCAGCACCTGGTCGACGTCGGCCTCGCCCATCGGCTCGTATTGGAGCCGGGCAAGATCCCACTGTTGACTCATGCCGGCGCCCCGGCCGCCTTCGCCGCTTGCGCCGCCTTTTCCGCGTTGATATCGCGCCGCTCGGCGCTGGTGAAGGCGATCTTGTTGCGCAGGTAGAGCGGCTGCGCCTCGGCCGCCGTCACCGTGGCGCCGGCCGCCAGCGCGAGGCGCGCCAACTGGGCGATCTGCACGGCGTGCGGCATCACCTGCGGCTGCGCGGCGGCGGCGAAGTCCCGGCCGGCGAAGGCCTCGGCGTAGGCCGACAGGCCGTTGCCGCAGGCCGCCGGGCTGCCCTGCGGCGCCACCGCCTCGGGCGCCGACAGGGCCGGCGCCAGCACCGCGCGCAGGCCGTCGGCGTAGTGGTACTGCGCCCAGTAGACCTCGCCCATGCGGGCGTCGAGCACGGCCAAAATATCCGCCGCGGCGGATTGTTGGTGGCAGGCCAGCGCCATCGCGTCCAGGGTCACCACCGGCACCACCGGCAGGTTGGCGCCGAAGGCCAGGCCTTGGGCGATGCCGCAGGCGGTGCGCACGCCGGTGAACGAGCCGGGGCCGGAGCCGTAGGCGATGGCGGCGCAGTCGGCCAGGGCGATGCCGGCCTCGGCCAGCAGTTCCTGGACCATCGGCAGGATGGCTTGCGAATGGGTGCGCACGCCCGACGACTCGCGGGAGAGGACGACGTCGTCCCGCAGCAGGGCGCAGGAGGCGAGTTCGGAGGAGGTTTCAATGGCGAGAATAATAGGCATGGCGTATTTTAACCCGCCGCGCCGGGCCGGGGCAGGTCCGGACGCGGCCGATTTGGCGCCGGGGCCGCCGCGGCGGCGATTTTTTTTGGCCGGCGCCGCCGCCGGCCGGCCACGGCGCGCCGCAGGCTGTAGAATATGCGCGATCGGCGCCCGGCGCCCGTTTGGCTTCGACCTACCATGCATAGTGTGACCCTGAACAACGACAACCGCGACGACGTGGCGGCGGCCCTGGCCGGCGAACGCTGGATCGTCGCCTGCCTGTGCGCCGCCTGGTGCGGCACCTGCGCCAGTTATCGCACCCAGTTCGAGGAGGTGGCGGCGCGCCACCCCGACAAGTTCTTCCTGTGGATAGACATCGAGGACCACGCCGACGTGGTCGGCGACCTCGACGTCGACAACTTCCCCACCCTGCTGATCCAGCGCCACGACGTGGTCGCCTTCTTCGGCACCATGCTGCCCGACCCGCACCTGGCGCACCGTCTGGTGATGTCCAAGGCCGAACAAAGCGACGAGGAGCTGGCCGCCACCGCCGTCAGCAGCGAGGAGCGGCGCCAATGGCAGCGCGACTGCAACCTGCGCACGCTGCTGGGCGCCGCGCTGGGTTGAGCCAAGAAGCCCCTTCGTCACAAACCTGGCAAATCAAGGGGCTGCGAATCGAGGGTCAGACTCCCCGCCTTGGCGCTAGGGTCTGACCCTGGCTCGGGGCCGCCGGTGCCTTGAATCTTAAGCCAAGGTCAGCGGCAGGCTGCGCAGGCGCTGCCCGGTCAGCTTGAAGACGGCGTTGGCCACCGCCGGCGCGATCGGCGGCGTGGCCGGCTCGCCCATGCCCTCGGGCGGCTCGGCGCTGGCGATGATGATGGTCTCGACCTCGGGCGCCTGGCCCATGCGCAGCACCGGGTAGTCGTGGAAATTGCTCTGCTCGACCTTGCCGTCCTTGATCGTCACCGCGCCGAACAGCGCCGCCGACAGGCCGAACACCACCGCCGACTCGGCCTGCTGGGCGATGATGTTGGGGTTGACGGCGATGCCGCAGTCGAGCGCGCAGACCACCCGGTGCACGCGGATCTCCCTGCCCTCGACCGACACCTCGGCCACCTGCGCGACGATGGTGCCGAAGGACTGGTGCAGCGCCACGCCGTGGGCGCGGCCGGCCGGCGCCGCGCCGGCCCTTGCCACCGCCGCGTCCAGCACGGCCAGGTGGCGCGGATGGCGCGCCAGCAGCGCGCGGCGGAAGGCCACGCCGTCCTGGCCGGCGGCGTGGGCCAGCTCGTCGACGAAGCTCTCCTTGAAGAAGGCGTTGTGCGAATGGCCGACCGAGCGCCAGTAGCCCAGCGGCACCGGGCTGTCGACGATGACGTGGCGGATGCGCTGGTTGGCGAACTCGTACTGCATGTCGAACTCGCCCTCGGCGGTGGTCTTGTCCGGCCCGCCCGGCGGCAGGCCCAGATTGCGCTTGAAGAACTGGTGCGACACCGAGCCGCTGGCCGAGTGGTTGTCGTAGGCCAGCACCTTGCCGCCCGCGTCCAGTCCGGCGGTGAAGCGCGCCAGCGCGGCCGGCCGGTAGACGTCGTGGCCGATGTCGTCCTCGCGGCTCCAGATCAGCTGCACCGGCGCGCCGCCGCACTGCATGGCCACCGCCACCGCCTGCGCCACCATGTCGACGTCGAGCCGGCGGCCGAAGCCGCCGCCCAGCAGGGTCACTTCCAGCACCACGTCGGCCGCCGCCACGCCGGCCACCTTGGCCGCCGCCTTGACCGCCAGGCTGGGCGACTGCGTCGCCGCCCACAGCCAGACCTTGCCGTCCTTGACCTGGGCGGTGCAGTTGACCGGCTCCATCGCCGCGTGCGCCAGATAGGGCGCGCGGTACTCGGCGTTGAGCACCTTGGCCACGCCGCCCACGCCCCGCTGGATGGCGCCCACCTCGCCGGCCTGGTGGTAGGCGTAGCCGCTCTCGCTGTCGAGCTTGGCGGCGAACTCCTGGAAGATCTGCTCGCTCGACAGCTTGCCGTGCGGCCCCTCGGTCCAGGTGATCGGCAGCGCCAGCGCGGCCTGCCTGGCCTGCCAGTAGCTGGCCGCCACCACGGCGGCGCCGGCCCGCGCGCCGCCCAGCGGCGACAGCGCGGCCGAGAAATCGACCACGCGGGACACGCCGGGCATGCCCTTGACGGCCTGCGCGTCGACGCTGGCGACGGCGGCGCCCAGCACCGGCGCCATGCGCACGGCGGCGTACAGCAGGCCGGGCGGCCGGGCGTCGATGCCGAAGCTGGCGCTGCCGTTGACCTTGGCCGCGCTGTCGCGCCGCGGCGCCGGCGTGCCGATCAGTTTGAAGTCGCGCGGCTGCTTCAGGCGCACCTCGCCCGGCTCGCTCAGCGCGGCGCGCGCCGCCAGCGCGCCGTAGGCCAGGCGCTTGCCGCTGGCGTGCAGCACGAAGCCGGCCTCGGTGCGGCACTCGGCCGGCGCCACCTTCCACTCGTGCGCGGCGGCCGCCACCAGCAGGGCGCGGGCGGTGGCGCCGGCCTCGCGCATCGGCCCCCAGGCGTCCTTCACGCTGGACGAGCCGCCGGTGATCTGCAGCCCCAGCTCGCGCGCCACCTTGCCGACGGTCCACTGCGCCACCGCCTTCAGATTGCCCTGCTCGTCCGGGTGGAAGGGCAGGCCGTCGCGCAGCATGGCGACGTTGCCGTAGATGCCGTCGAGCGGCGCCTGCAGCAGGCGCACCGCCGACAGCGGCACGTCGAGCTCCTCGGCCACCAGCATCGGCAGCGCGGTGTGCACGCCCTGCCCCATCTCGCTGCGCGGCATGGCCACCGAGACGCTGCCGTCGGTGCCGATGGCGACCCAGCCGTTGAGCGCCACCGCGCCGCCGGTGAGCGGCAGCGGATGGCTGGCGCGCAGGCGCTGGCGCGGCGGCAGCAGGCCCCAGCCGACCAGCAGCGCGCCGGCGGCGGCGACGCCGCTGAAGAGGAAACGACGGCGCGACAGTCTGGTCGGTTTGAGCATGGTGGCTTTCGTGGCGGTGGTGGCGGTGGCGGTGGCGGTGGCGGTGGCGGGATTCGGGTCTGCTCGCCTAGGGTTTCGGGCGCCAGCGCGTCAACAGGTCGCCCGACAGCACCGGCCGGCTGTAGTAGTAGCCCTGCGCCAGGTAGCAGCCGTGGCGCAGCAGGAAGGCGGCCTGCTCCTCGGTCTCGACGCCCTCGGCGATCACCGACAAGTTCATGCTCTTGCCGAGCTGGATGATGGCGATGGCGATGGCCTCGTCGTTCGGGTCGGTCGAGATGTCCTTGATGAAGGAGCGGTCGATCTTCAGCGTCTGCACCGGCAACTGCTTGAGGTAGGCCAGCGAGGAGTAGCCGGTGCCGAAGTCGTCGATGGCCAGGCCGACGCCGATCGAGTGCAGGTCGTTGATGAACACCAGCGCGTCGCCGGTGTTCATGATGACCGACTCGGTCACCTCCAGCTGCAGGCGCTGCGGCTCGAGCCCGGTCTCGCGCAGGATCGCCGAGACCATGTTGACGATGCTGCCGCGCTCGAACTGCTTGGCCGACAGGTTGACGGCGATCTTCGGCACGTACAGGCCGTCGGCCTGCCAGCGCACCATCTGGCGGCAGGCCTCGAACAACACCCACTTGCCGAGCTGGTTGATGAAGCCGGTGTCCTCGGCCAGCGGGATGAAGCGCACCGGCGGCACCGGCCCCAGCTCGGGGTGGTTCCAGCGCACCAGCGCCTCGACGCCGATCAGCCGGCCGGTGTCGATCTCCACCTGCGGCTGGTAGTTGAGGAACACCTCGTCCTTCTCGATCGAGCGGCGCAGGAAGGTCTCCAGGCGCAGCCGCTCGACGCCCTCGCCCGTCATCGACGGGGCGTAGAAGCTGTAGCCGTTGCGGCCGCGCGCCTTGGCCTGGTACATCGCCACGTCGGCGTTGCGGATCAACATGTTGAGGTCGGCGGCGTCGGCCGGGAACAGGCTGATGCCCACGCTGCAGGTGACGAACAGCTCGTGGCCGGCCACCATGAAGGGCTGCTCGAACATCGCCACCAGCTTCTCGGCCACCATGCTGGCCTTGTACTGGCCCTCGACGTCCTCGAGCAGCACGATGAACTCGTCGCCGCCCAGGCGGGCCAGGGTGTCGCCCTCGCGCAGCTTGTCCGACAAGGCCTTGGCGACCTGCTTGAGCAGCTCGTCGCCGATGTGGTGGCCCAGCGTGTCGTTGACGTTCTTGAAGCGGTCCAGGTCGATGAACAGCAGCGCCAGCTGCTCGTCGTCGCGCACGGCGCGCTGCAGCGCGTGCTGCAGGCGGTCGTGGAACAGCAGGCGGTTGGGCAGCGCCGTCAGCGGGTCGTGGTGGGCCAGGTGGTCGAGCTTCTCCTGCGACTCCTTGGCCTTGGTGATGTCGCTGAACACGCCGACGTAGTGGGTGGCGATGCCGCGGTGGTCGCGCACCGCCGAGACGGTCAGCCATTCCAGATACAGCTCGCCGTTCTTGCGCTGGTTCCAGAGCTCGCCGCGCCAGAAGCCGGTGGTCATCTGCTCGGTCCACATCTGCTCGTAGAAGGCCTCGTCGTGGCGGCCGGAGCGGGTCAGCGTGCGGTCGCGGCCGATCGCCTCCTGCTCCGCGTAGCCGGTGATCTGGCTGAACGCCGGATTGACCGCGACGATGCTGCCGGCCGCGTCGAGCACCACCACGCCGTCGGCGATGTGCTCGATGACGGTGGCCGACAGGCGCAGCTTCTCCTCGGCCTCCTTGCGCGCGGAAACGTCGGCGTAGACCCAGATGCTGCCCTCGTTGGCGCGGCTCTGGTCGATCGCGCAGCCGCTCACCAGGCACCAGAACAGCGTGCCGTCGCGGCGCCGGTAGTGGCGCTCCTCGTTGAAGTACTCGCCGGCGGCCAGGGTCGGATACTGCCGCGCGCCGGCCTCCTCGTAGTCGACGCTGTCGGGGAACAGGATCGCCGTCGAGGCGCCGACCATGCTGCCCGGCGCGTAGCCGAACAGCTCCTCGCAGCGCCGGTTGACCGAGACGATGTGGCGCTGGCGCACGAACATCACGCCGAACATCACGTTGTCGAGGATCGCGCTCTGCTCGGCCAGCAGGGCGGAGATGCGCATCTCGTTGTGTTTGCGCTCGCTGATGTCGGCGATGATGCCGTCGATCCACGGCGCCAGTCCGCCCGCCTCGTGCGGCTGCGGCTGGCCGTTCTCCGACACCCAGCGCTCGGTGCCGCTGGCGTCGACGATGCGGTATTCGATCTCGTAGGGCTGGCCGTCGCGCACCGCCTGGCCGACGCAGTGGCGCTGGCGCTTGCGGTCCTCCGGGCAGATCAGGTTGGCCCAGGAGTGCGAGGTGCCGCGCATGAACTGGGCCGCCGAGTAGCCGGAGATGTCCTCGATGGCGTCGCTGATGAAGTCGATCGGGCCGTCCGGGCGGAAGCGGAACACCGCGCCCGGCACCTGGGTGACGATGGTGCGGAAGCGCTCCTCGCGCTGGCCGATGTCCTCGAACAGGTGCTTGATGGCGACGCGCATCTGCTCGAGCTGGCCGGCCAGGCGGCCCAGCTCGTCGCTGCCGGCCAGGTCGAGGCGGGTCTCGAAGTCGCCGTGCGACAGGCGGTCGGAGAAGCGCATCAGCTTGCGCAGGGGTTTCAACAGGCGGGTGTTCAGGAACAGCACGATCAGCAGCAGCGACACGGTCAGCTGGGCCGCCAGCACGAACACGTAGGACAGCTGTTTCTCGCGCAGCTCCTGCTGGCTGCGGGCGTCGTCCATCTCGACCATGATGCGGCCGATGCGCTCGCCGCGCACCAGGATCTCGCGCTCGGCGCGGTAGACGTTGCCGATCGGCCGCTGCGGCGAATGCACGTGCATGAACTGGGTGTCGGCCTGGCCGACCACCTGCACCTGCACCACCGAGCGGTCGCGCATCACCGACTCGACCAGCGAATGGGCCGACTCGGCGTTCATGTTCCA
Organism: Rugamonas sp. DEMB1; assembly: GCF_029834475.1. GTDB lineage: Bacteria > Pseudomonadota > Gammaproteobacteria > Burkholderiales > Burkholderiaceae_D > Rugamonas > Rugamonas rubra. The sequence continues at coordinate 4,026,731 of NZ_CP122407.1, forward strand.
CAGCGACTCCTGCATGCCCAGCGCCAGGATGTCGGCGTTGCGCTGCAGCGACTCGTTGAGCGCCGTCTTGGCCGACTGCTGCTCGTGCACGCCGATCAGCAGGTAGCTGCCGATGATGGCCGGGATCACCAGGCCGCCGAACACCACCAGCAACAGGGCGCCGTAGATCGACAGGCCGTACAGCGCGCCCAGCCTGGCGCGTAAACCTTGATAGATGGATTTGCCGGTCATGCGGCCAGCAGCACTGCGGCAGCCTGTGTATAAGTTTGCATCATCGAGCTTCGTTAAGTGGAGACACTACTGCGGCCGGCGCCGGGCGGCGCGGTGCGGCTAGCTGGCCTGGCAAACTTTTCCCTCAGTGGAATTATGCACGGAAAAAGGGGCAAAAGTCACCAACTTGCGGACCGCGCCGCGCCGCGCCAAGCAAAAAACGCGCAAGCTTGCTATCATCGCCCCTCTTATTACGAGGAACCCGCCATGACCCTTTCCATCTACTCCGCCTCCATCCCGGTCTTCAAACAGATCCTCAACAGTCTGCTGGTCATCCTCGACAAGGCCGAAAGCCACGCCGCCGAGAAGAAGATCGAGCCGAACGCGCTGCTGCAGTTCCGCCTGTTCCCCGACATGCTGCCCTTCACCCGCCAGATCCAGATCGCCTGCGACTTCGCCAAGGGCTGCGGCGCCCGCCTGGCCGGCGCCGAGGTGCCCGCCTACGACGACACGGAGCAGAGCTTCGCCGAGCTGAAGGCGCGCATCGTCAAGACGCTGGCCTTCATCGAGGCGCTGCCGCAGGACCAGATCGAGGGCAGCGAGACGCGCGCCATCACCACCGGCAGCGGCGAGAAGACCAAGCACTTCACCGGCCAGACCTACCTGTTCCACTACGCCCTGCCGCACTTCTTCTTCCACGCCACCACCGCCTACGACATCCTGCGCCACAACGGCCTGGACATCGGCAAGAAGAACTTCATCGGCAGCTACTAAGAACGGCGCGCGCCGGCGGCTAGGCAAACGGTCACAGGGTCAGACCCTAGGGTCTGACCCTCGGCATCCGCGGCTCTGCGCACCGACCGCCGGCGCGGCGCCTTGCCGCCTCAGGTGTTGCGGCGCGGGTAGCCCTGCGCCAGGATGCGCTGCCAGACCAGCTCCTTGGCCTCGGCCGTCATCGACACCCAGTGCGCCACCTCGATGACGCTGCGGCCGCAGCCGCGGCAGATCTCGTCGAAGGTGGTCGAGCAGACGGCCACGCAGGGCGTGTCCGGCCGCGGCGGTAGCGCCGTCATCTCACTTCTCCGCCATCAGCTTGTCCCAGCCGTCGTGGCCCAGCTTGCGCAGCGTCTCGATGTTCTTCTCGAAAATGTCGCCCGCCTCGGGGAAGGCCTCGACGGCGCGCTCGACGCTGTCCTCGCGCAGCAGGTGCAGCGTGGGATAGGGCGCGCGGTTGGTGAAGTTCTCGATGTCGTTGATGTGGGTGTCGGCGAACTGGTATTGCGGGTGGAAGCTGGCCACCTGCAGCTCGCCGACCAGGTCCATGTCCTCCAGCGCGGCGTCGGCCACGTCGAGGAACTCGTTGTAGTCGGCGAAGTCGGCCAGCACGTGGGGGTGGATCAGCAGGGTCGTGTCGACCGCCTCGGGCGAGGTGTCGGACAGGCGCTGCAGCTCGTCCATCAACGTGCTGAGCAGCTCCTCCGGGGTGGTGGCGTCGCTGACCACGTAGCGGATCTGCTTCTTGACGTGGACCGCCTTGGCGAAGGGGCACAGGTTCAGGCCGATGACGGCCTTCTCCAGCCAGCTGGTGGTCGCGGCGATGATGGCGGCGTGGTCCGCGGCGGGGGTGTTCATATATATGTTTCCTTGTTGGGTGAGGCGATGCTGCGCTCGACAGGGCAAATTGTACGCACTCTTTGCGCCATCTCATACTTTATGGCCGCGCCGCTTGCCCAACAGCGGGACGCGGCACACAGTGCAGGCAAGGCAAGGGCATGTTGCCGCGCGCCCGTTGTTGCGGCATGTTCAGCTATTCTGCCGGCAACTTCACTGTATTTTCTCGAAACTATTGCCAAAAAGAATTAACCTGGAACGCCGTCATCAGGCTGACATATTTCTTGACTCAACTAGTCGACCTTCGTACACTCCACGTTTATTCATGGTAAGTCCGATGTTTCTCAGTCGACAACAATGGAAAACTATGCAAGCAAGCTCTAACACCTCCGCCGTCCTGGCCGCCCTGCTGATCGCCCTGGCGCCCGCCGCCGGCCACGCCGCAGACGCCGCCACGGGCGGCGCGCCGCTGTCGGCCCCGTCGCGCAGCGCCAGCAGCATCGCCGATGCCACCGCCCGCGCCGAGCGCGCCGCCAAACCCGCGCTGAGCGAAGACGCGCTGCGCGAGACCGACGTCTGGGGCCGCATCCGCACCGGCTACGCCATCCCCGACCTGGACAACTCCCTGGTCGCCAAGCACGTCACCTGGTACAGCACCCGGCCCGACCACATCGCCCGCACCACGGCGCGCGCCTCGCGCTACCTGTTCCACGTCGTCAACGAGCTGGAAAAGCGCGGCATGCCGACCGAACTGGCGCTGTTGCCCTTCATCGAGTCGGCCTTCAACCCGCAGGCCCTGTCGAGCGCCAACGCGGCCGGCATGTGGCAGTTCGTGCCCGGCACGGGACGCGACTTCAACCTGAAACAGAACGTCTTCAAGGACGAGCGGCGCGGCATCGTCACCTCGACCGACGCCGCGCTGACCTATCTGCAGCGCCTGTACGACATGTTCGGCGACTGGCAGCTGGCCCTGGCCGCCTACAACTGGGGCGAGGGTTCGGTGCAGCGCGCCATCAAGCGCAACCAGGCGCTGGGCAAGCCGACCGACTTCGACAGCCTGGCCGACCTGATGCCGGCCGAGACGCGCAACTACGTGCCCAAGCTGCAGGCGGTCAAGAACATCATCGCCAACCCGGGCCAGTACGGCCTGTCGCTGCCGCTGATCGACAACCAGCCCTACTTCACCGCCGTCGACAAGACCAGCGACATCGACCTGACCATCGCCGCCCAGCTGGCCGAGCTGTCGGTCGACGAGTTCAAGGCGCTCAATCCGCAGTTCAACCGCCCCGTCATCACCGGCGGCGAGAAGACCAAGATCCTGCTGCCGCAGGAGAACGCCGAGAAGTTCCACCTGAACCTGGCCCAGTGGGGCCGCGCCCTGTCGACCTGGACCACCCACAAGATCACCGGCGCGCGCGAACGCATCGAGACCCTGGCCTCGAAGTTCCACACCACGCCCGAGGTGATCCGCCAGGCCAACAACATCCCGCAGAGGTCCATGCTGGTGGCCGGCTCGACCATTTTGGTGCCGAAGATCTCGTCCTCGCTCAACGTCGACATCGCGCCCGAGGTGGCCGACAACGCCACCGTCAACTACGTGGCCGACCGTGGCGGCAAGCGCACCGGCAACTACAAGGCGGCCAAGGGCGGCAAGGCGTCGGACGACGACGCCCCGGTCAAGCTGGTCAAGGCGCGCGTGCCGCGCAACGCCGCCGGCCGCAAGGGCCACCGCAACGACGACTGATCCTGCCATGGCTTTCCTGCAAGGCAAAAGGATCCTCATCACCGGCCTGCTGTCGAACCGCTCCATCGCCTACGGCATCGCCGGCGCCTGCCGGCGCGAGGGCGCCGAACTGGCCTTCACCTATGTCGGCGAGCGCTTCAAGGAGCGCATCACCGAGTTCGCCAAGGAGTTCGACAGCACGCTGGTGTTCGACTGCGACGTCGGCAGCGACGAGCAGATCGCCGCCCTGTTCGGCGACCTGGCAGGCCACTGGGACCACCTCGACGGCCTGGTGCACGCCATCGGCTTCGCCCCGCGCGAGGCGATCGCCGGCGACTTCCTCGACGGCCTGACGCGCGAGAACTTCCGCATCGCCCACGACATCTCGGCCTACAGCTTCCCGGCCATGGCCAAGGCGGCGCTGCCGCTGCTGCGCGAGGGCTCGGCGCTGCTGACCCTGTCCTACCTGGGCGCGGTGCGCGCCATCCCCTACTACAACACCATGGGCCTGGCCAAGGCCTCGCTGGAGGCCTCGGTGCGCTACCTGGCGGAGAACCTGGGCAAGCTGGGCGTGCGCGCCAACGGCATCTCGGCCGGCCCGATCAAGACCCTGGCCGCCTCCGGCATCAAGGACTTCGGCAAGCTGCTCGGCTTCGCCGCCGCGCACGCGCCGCTGCGCCGCAACGTCACCATCGAGGAGGTCGGCAACACCGCCGCCTTCCTGCTGTCCGACCTGGCCTCCGGCATCACCGGCGAGATCACCTACGTCGACGGCGGCTTCTCCCACGTCATGGGGCTGAACGCGGAAGACTACGCCTGAGTTTGCGGATGGTGCGGGCTGGATATGGCCAAGCGCCGAATCGATTTCGAGGTGTCGTGCAACGCCAAACAGTTGCCTTGCCCGGCCTGCGGCGTGGGCCGCCACCTGGGGTTTGAAGCAGGCCTTGCGCGAGGTCTATCGCGGCGCCGTGGCCGCTAACCGCGCCACCAAGGCGGAGCAGGACTTGTTGGACTGGCGATCCTGGGCGCGCCGCTGCCGCCGGGAACCGATCAAACGTCTGGCCAACATGGTATGTCGCCTGAGATCAATTCCCACCCGGAACGGTATAAAGCCATAATTCTGGGGTGTAGCGACCTGCATTCGTAACCGGAAACAGGGCTGGCATTCCTATTTTAATGCAATTGCGAATTTATATATAAATATCAACAGAATTGAAAGAAATGAAGAGATGGCCAAATTTTCAAAAAAATTACTGCTGAAAATTCCGCTATCATCGTCATTGTGATTTTTTGATTTTATATAATGTGGCAAGTTGCTAAGGATGATGATTCCGAAAAGCAGCATCGGCGATACCGTAATTGTTTTTCCGAACATGGCTGGAAAAGCAGTCGATGCCAATCCAATAATTATGGCAAATACCACACCTCCCGCATTGCGGTAGCTTTTATGGCTTTTTTTAATCATTTGTCTCTCCTTGTTTCATGAACATGCCCTCCGGGCATGTTCACATTACAGCATCGTTGGTTTTATTCCGCGGTCATACTATAAACGATGTAAGCAATAGCGCCGCCTACGATAGCGTCACCGACTAAACCTCAGGCGCCAAATTCGACTCCCGTCCGCATGCAACAGCCAGCTCCACGCGCAATATTACTGCGCATCTCAAAGCATCAGCACTTGTCAGAAACTATTTTCAGACTATAACATGTTGCATTATGGGAAATATTCACTGATTGTCACACCTTGGCAGAAAGCTACTCGCCTGAAATTGCCGATGGCGCGGTTGCGGCCGAGGGCGATCCGTCCTATGATGGAACGATGGAAGCTAGGCTAACAAAACTCGAAGAGTTCGCCTCGGATGCCAAGGAGCGCCTGGCAAAGATCGAGGTGCGCCTCGACCAAACCGCCACCAAGGCGGACATTGCCGATGTTCGAGCCGACCTGCACGCGCTAACCTTGACGATGGTCAAATGGATAGTCGGCACCGTCTCCGGCCTCGGCATTGCCGGGATCACCATCATGACCTTCGTGCTCAACAATGCCGTGCCGAAATCGGCTGCGCCCGCGCCCATCGTCATCTACGCCCAGCCGGCGCCGGTCGCCGCAGCGCCGGCCAAGCCGCCAGTCAAGCCATAGGGGCCATCCGCCGCACGGACTGATAGAGTGACCCGCGCCTTCCACCCGGCGGCAAGCCTGCTTGCGGGTAAGGTGTTGCATCGCCATGCCGTTGCCCCTACACTTGCCGGCATGTCAATTGAGCCGACCGACGAGACCCTGATGCTGCGCTACCGCGACGGCGACCTGGGCGCCTTCCAGGAGCTGTACCGGCGCCACAGCGGCGGCTTGTACCGCTTCGTGGCTTGGCGCTCGCCGCGCCGCGACTGGGTCGACGAGATCGCCCAGGACAGCTGGATCGGCCTGCACCAGGCACGCGCCCGCTACCAGCCGCAGGCCAGCTTCCGCACCTATTTGTACCAGATCGCGCGCAACCGCCTGATCGACCTGCAACGCCAGCCGCAAGCCCTGCTGGCCAGCGAGCTGGGCGCCGACCGCGACGGTGCGCCGCTGTTCGACCAGCTGGCCGACGGCGCCCACGCCGCGTCCCACGCCGACGCGCGCCACAGCAACCAGGAGCAGGCACTCGACGCGCGCCAGCGCCAGGCCGGCCTGCACGCCGCCATTTACACGCTGCCGGTCGAGCAAAAGGAGGCGCTGGTGCTGCAGCAGTTCAGCGGCATGAGCCTGGAGGAGATCGCCGCGCTGGTCGACGCGCCGGTGGAGACGGTGAAAAGCCGGCTGCGCTACGCCATGCGAAAATTACGTGAACAATTGTCGACCGGACTGGCCGCGCAAGGGGAGCAGGCATGACTAGCAAGGGCAAAGACCACTTGGACGACGACGAGTTCGAGGCCTTCCTGCGCGGCGACGGCGCGCTGGCGCGCCAGCTGTCCGCCCTGCCCCAGCCGCAGGCGCCGGCCGCGCTGGACGCCACCATCCTGGCCGCCGTGCGGGCCGACTTGGCGGCGCCGGCTTCGACTTCGACTTCGACCAAGCTAGCGGCCAACGACCCAGCACCGGGCGCCGGCGAATCCACCGCCGGCGAACTGCGTCCGCAGCCGACCGTGAGCAGGCTGGCGCGCTGGCGCATGCCGCTGGCCACCGCCGCCAGCGTCATCGGCGCCATCTCGCTGATGCTGCAATGGCAGCGGCAACCCGAGTCCGAACGCATCGCACCACCGCGTCAAAGCGCCGTAGCTCCCGCCACGGCCGAATCGATCACCGTGGCTGCCGCACCCACGGTCGCATCTGCTCCGACCGCACCGGTTCCTGCGGCTCCTGCTGCACCTGCTGTTGCTCCTGCTCCGAAACCTACCGCTGCGGCTGCCCCTCCGGCCCCCGCTCCCCCTCTTGCCGCTTCGGCCGCGCGCGCCGCAGTGCCGGGTTCCAAGATGTCGACCGAAGAAACCGTCGCGCGTGACAATGACGCGGCGCGTACCCATATAGCACCACCGCCCAAGGCCGCACCGGCGTCGGCCAGTGTCTTGGAAAAGCCTGCTGCTGAACAATCCGTCTACGCCCGCGCCACCAGCGCGCCCGCCGGCTACCTAAGCGCGCCGGCGCCGGCAACCGTAGCACCGCCCGCGCCGGTCGCCGGCTACGGAGCGCCCGCCGCCAGTGATGCCGTCAACGTGACCGTCACCGGCTCGCGTCTCATGGCCGCGCCAACCGGCCCGGCCGCCGCTGCCAAGCCGGCCGAGGCGGCGCGGGCGCAGGCCTGGTTGAACGTTATCGACGAGATGCTGAAGGCCGAGCTGCGCCAGGACGCGCTCAGCGAGTGGACGAGATTTCGCTTGGCCTACCCGGACCACCCGGTGCCCGAGACCCTGCGCGCGAGGATCAAGGCGGCGCAGGAATAGCTCGCCATCGCCGCCACGATGTCGGCGATGGCGAGCTACATTGCTGGTAAAAGTTTAGAGCGCACGCACCGGAATGCACAGCTCACAGCTGAACTCGCCCGTCAGCGGATCGAGCGCGCTGGCCGGCGCGAACTGTTCGAAGCAAGGCCGCTCGTCGCACTGCAGACCGCTCGACGGCAGCCACTCGCGCATCAGCGTCATCCACGCCCCGCCGATGCTGGCCGGGCTACCCTTGAATTCGGCCACCGCGTAGCGCCCGCCCGGCAGCGAACCGACGCTGACCATGCCGTTACCCCGGAAGTCGTCCGGCACGGCGACGCAGGCGTCGTAGCGGCACTTGTCGGCGGCCGTCACGCTGGGGTCGTCGTGGCCGACGCCGAAGCACAAGCGCCCCTGCAAACCGTTCGACTGGATCCACGGCGCCACCTTGTCGCGCCAGAACGCAGTCACCGGCGCGCCGTAGGGGCCGATGTGGCGATGGTAGGCTATCCGCACTCGCGGCAAATCGATTACGCGTACTTGCATGTTGTTCTTTCTATGAAGTTGGGAAGAGACTCCATAGTCGCCGGGCGCGCCCCCGCCCGCCTGATCGTGCTTGCTATCCGCCTGATCCGGATTGCTCTGCGGCGCGCGCAGCGCCGCCAGTTGCGCCGTCCGGCGCTCGGGCGCGCCGGCGCGCCAGGCGGTCGGCGTGCAGCCGAACTTGAGCTTGAAGGCGCGCGCGAAGGCCTCGCCGGAACCGAAGCCGCAGGCCAGCGCCGTCGCCAGCACCGAGGCGCCGCTGCCGCAAGCCAGCCGCTGTGCCGCCACCTCCAGGCGGCGCCGGCGCGCGTAGTCGCCCAGCGTCTCGCCCATCCAGGCTGCGAAGATGCGGTGGAAGTGGAAGCGCGAGAAGTTGGCCACGTCGGCCAACTGGCTCAGCTCCAGAGGCGTGTCGAGGTGGGCGTCGATGTAGTCGAGCACGCGGTTCATGCGCAGCGCGTATTCGGCGCGGGCGATGCGCCGCAGCGGCGCGTCGTCTTGGGACGGTTGTTCGGCAAATGTCATGGTTGCCGATTATGCCACGGGCGGAACACGCCGATTGTGCCGAGTATGCCGAGTATGCCGAGTATGCCGAGTACGCCGATATCGTGACCCTGCAGCGGCACTCCGGTCCCCGCCCTACTTCGGCTTGACCTCGAACTCGCCCACCAGCACCGTCTCGCCGCGCCCCTTCAAACGCAGCGTGATCAGCTTGTCCTGCGCCGCGCCGCCGCCGAAGCCGCCGCTCAGGCGCAGCTGCAGCGTGGTGGCGGCGGCCACCAGCTGCTGCGTGCTGCCGTAGAAGTTGGCCTCGATGCGGTACTTGCCCGGTTTGGCGTGGCGCAGCGAGAACTCCTCCGGCCCGTAGCCGCCGGTGAAGTCGAGCGACATGCGGCCGCCCTGGTAGCTGAAGCGCTTGCCGTAGAAGCAGCGCTCGCCGTTCGGGTCGGTCACCCACAGGTCCATGTCGCTATTGTCGGCGTCCCAGCTGAGCACCGCGCGCAGGTCCAAGGGCATGTTCTTCAGCAGGCGCGGGTCGATGCGGCTGGTGTCGAGCGCGGCCTTGCGCGGCGCGTTGGCGACGATGGCGTTCAGCTCGGCCAGCGCGATCAGCTCGATCTCGGCGAAGCGCTGGTCCCACGGCCGCAGCACCACTTCGTACAGCTGGTCCACGGCCTGCTGGGCGTGGCCGGCGGCGGCGTGGGCCAGGCCCAGGTCGCGGAAGGACTGCGGCTCCTCCTCGGCCAGCTCACGCACCTTTTCGAACACGCCGATCGCCAGTTCCGGCGCGCCGGCCTGCATCAGGCGGTAGCCGAGGATGCGCAGCACCTGGCGGTTTTCCAGATCCATCTCGGCCAGGTTGGACAGCACACGCAGCGCCAGCTCGCGCTGGCCGCGCTCGAACAGCAGGTCGGCCACGTCGAGGAAGAAGGCGCTGCTGTTGGTGTAGGACGGCCGCTCGTCGAGGTAGATGGCGTACAGCCGGTCGGTGCCGGCCGCCTGCAGGCGGGCGATGTAGGGCGCGTCGGCGCGCCATTTTTGCAGCGACACGCCGATCTCGCTGGTGCCCGACGTCGCAGACTTCGACTCGGCCCGGTGCAGGAAGTTGGTCGCCGCCGCCACAACCGCCGACTCGGCCGCCGGCCCCGCCGGCGCCGGCGCGCCATACGCCAGATCGCCCTGCGTCACGCGGCTGCCGCCCACGACGACCTTCTCGCGCTCCCACGACGGCGCCGGCGCGGGACGGGCCAGCGGGCGCGGCGCCGGGAGCGGCGGCATATCGTCGGCCGGCTCCTCGGCCATTCCGGGCTTGGGCGGCAGCCGATACAAAAAGTCCTTCGGATAGGACTTCTCCCACCAGGCCACCTTCTGCTCGAAGGCGCGCACCACCCGCTCGAGCTGCTTGCCGCGACGCTGCGCCAGATCGCCGCGCCGCAGGCCCTCGAGCGATTCGAACGCGGCCAGGTACTGGGCCGGCGGCGCGACGTCGTAGCGCACGTAGTCCTCCAGCGTGTCGAGCACCAGCAGCGAGGTCTCGCGCGTCGGCATGCCGAACTGCGTGCCGAGGCGGCGGATCGCCGCGCGGTGCAGCTCGTAGTCGGCCTCCAACTGGTGCAGCTTGTAGCCGGCCCACAGCTGCGCCGCCAAGGCGTGCTGCGGCGCGGCCGACGACAATTCGATGTTCAGTTCCACCGGTCGGCCCTGCTGCTGCAAGGTCAGTTGTAGCTGCGCCGTCGGACTGGTCAGCTTGCCGGCCAGGCGCAGCAGGCCGGGTTGGCCGTCCACCGCGTCGACCGGCGCGCTCAACACCTCGCTGGCGCCGTTGGCGCGGATCGCGCGCAGCTGCACGCCCTCGCTCAGCAAGGCCTGCGCCGCCGCGCCTGGCAGGTCGGCGCGGATCTGCACCAGGCGCCCGCCAGTGCGCTCGGCCAGCGCGGCCAAGCGGCCGCTGTCGGCGCTCAGCGCGGAGTTGAGCGCGTACAGCCGCTGCCCCGCCTTCAGCTCTGGGAAGCGCTGGCCGCCGTAGTTCAGCAGGCCATCGCTAACCAGCAGGTATTCGCCCACGTCGGCCTGGGCGCGCCAGTCGGCCAGCGCGCTGGCGCCGTCGTACACGGTGTCCTGCAAGGCCTTGCGCAGCGCGTCCCAATTGCCGTTGACGACCTTGTAGCTGAGCGTCGCCTCGGCGCGGTCGCGCAGGCGGGTCAAGCGCACCTCGCCATCGCCCAGCGCCTTGAAGTAGCGCTCCAGTTCCACCAGCTCGGCGGCGTGGGCGCGGTTGGCGCCGGAGCCGGAGCTGTCCCACAGCAGGCCGACCACCTTCGGCAGCACCCGTGCGCCGCGCGGCGCGGCCAGGGACAGCGGCAGCGGCAGCGGCGGCAGCGGCACCTCGGCCATGAAGTAGGTGGCGCCGTCGAACTGCTGGACGAAGCTGCGCGGCTCGGCGCTGGCCGGCAGCAGCAGCTTGAGCGTGCCGTCCAGGCTAACGTGCTCCTTGACGATCTGCGCCTCGTAGCCGCCAGCGCGCCGGGCGAAGGCCAGCTCCGCCAAGGTGCCGCTGGCCTGCGGCGCGGCGTCGGCGCCGTTCAACTGTAGCCGCAAGTTCAAGCCACGCGCCACCTCGCCATACGCCAGCGGCAGGCGGTAGGCCCAGTTGGCGCCCTCGCGCTCGAGCGGCTCCGCATACGTCAATTCGACTGTCCGCGTGCCCTGCGCGGCGATCGGATACACGCGCAGCTGGAAGTTGTTGCCCTGGGTTTGCTCCAGCAGCGCCGGATCGACACGGCGCCGCTCCAGCTGCTCGACGATCTGCCGTCCCTTGGCCTTCTCCACCGGCACCGCCGGCCGCAGTTGGCCCTCGACGTCGAGCGCGAAGGCGGTGATCCGCTGGCCCGGCAGCAATGGAAACTGCAGCCGCCCCTCCAGCGCGCGCTGGTTCGGATTGAAGAACACCATGCGCACCCTGGTCAGCGCCATGCCGCCGCTGACGCTGCCGTCTATGTCCAGGCTTTGCAGGCGCAAGGGCCGCTCGCCGCCTATCGTCGTCATGATCTGCGGTGCGGCAGCGGCGCGAGCGGCGCCCGCCACGCAGCACAGCGCCAGCATCAGCGCCACCATTCGTCCCGCCATTCGTCCCACCGTTTGCTGCAACATAGTCGCCTCCGTGTTCCCGGAACATCCCGGCATGGAACGTGAAACGGACGACACGGCGACACGGGGTCGCAAACTTACAAATAGATACAACTTGCTGTTTCATAGGTGGCGCTCATATGCGCAAACTCATTAATACGTGCAGAAACAGTAGAAATACGGTATAGTGTCGCTTGTGCGCTGCAACACTGCAGACGCCTATAATAATTAGCAGCTTCGCAAGCCCTAGCGCATCCCTCGGATGACGCTTCTAAAGCCCTCCCGCCTTGTGTGTCGCACCTGACACCGTCCCGGCGCAAAGCTTTTGTGCCGAAATTTCTTTCGATTTTGATTGAGTCATTTCGTTTTGGTTGGCGTTGCTATTTCGCGTTCTGCTTTTGCATGAACGCTGATTTTTACGAAAGAAAAGAATGACATTTGAATCATTAGGCCTCAACACGTCCCTTATCAAAGCACTGACCGACGCCGGCTACACCGCGCCCACCCCGGTCCAGATGCAAGCGATTCCTGCCGCCATCGAAGGCAAGGACTTGTTGGTGTCCTCGCAAACCGGTTCCGGCAAGACCGCAGCGTTCATGCTGCCGTCGCTGCACCGCTTGTCGCTGGAAGGCGAACAGAGCGCCGCCGGCAAGACCGCGAACCAGGAAATGCAAGCCGCCCGTGCGCGCGGCGAGCGTCCACGTTTCAAAGCTGCGCAGCCAAAAATGCTGGTGTTGACCCCGACCCGCGAACTGGCCCTGCAAGTAACCTCGAACACCGACAAGTACGCCGTCAACCTGCGTCGCCTGAAGGCCGTCTCGATCCTGGGCGGCATGCCTTACCCTAAACAGATGCAACTGCTGGCCAAGAATCCTGAGATTCTGGTGGCGACCCCCGGCCGTCTGATCGACCACATGGAATCGGGCAAGATCGACTTCTCGCAACTGGAAATCCTGGTGCTCGACGAAGCCGACCGCATGCTCGACATGGGCTTCATCGACGACATCGAAAAGATCGTCGAAGCGACCCCGTCGACCCGTCAAACCATGCTGTTCTCGGCGACGCTCGACGGCGTGGTCGGCAACATGGCCCGCCGCATCACCAAGAACCCGCAAGTGATCCAAGTGGTCAGCGCCGCCAACAAGCACGAGAACATCTCGCAGCGCGTCCACTTCGTCGACGACCTGTCGCACAAGAACCGCCTGCTGGACCACCTGCTGCGCGACGAAACGCTGGACCAGGCCGTGGTCTTCACCGCCACCAAGCGTGACGCCGACACCATCGCCGACCGTCTGAACATCGCCGGTTTCTCGGCCGCCGCGCTGCACGGCGACATGCACCAGGGCGCGCGTAACCGCACCCTGGACGGCATGCGCCGCGGCCAGGTGAAGGTACTGGTTGCCACCGACGTTGCCGCCCGCGGTATCGACGTTCCAACCATCACCCACGTGTTCAACTACGACCTGCCGAAGTTCCCGGAAGACTACGTCCACCGCATCGGCCGTACCGGCCGCGCTGGCCGCAACGGTCTGGCGATCTCGCTGGTGAACCACGCCGAAGGCATGAACGTCAAACGCATCGAGCGCTTCACCAAGCAGCTGATCCCGGTCAACGTCGTCGAGGGCTTCGAGCCTAAGAAGACCGCGTCGGCAACCCGCTCGCCTTCGCGTCCAGGCGGCTGGAAACCAGGCGACAACCGCAGCCCAGCGGCCAAGCCAGGCCAGCGCACCTTCAGCAAGCCAGGCGCACCGCGCAAAGACGGCGGCAGCACCGGCGGCTACAAGGGCAGCAGCGCCCGCACCACCGACGGCGCCCGCCGCACCAGCAGCAGCTACGGCGATCGTTAATCGTCACCGCTAGCGGCACACAATAAAAACGGCCACCAGAGCGATCTGGTGGCCGTTTTTTTGCCACCCCGAGACGGCCCACCACGGTCGGGGTCTGACCCCGTACGGGGTCAGACCCCGAGCTTGCGGGGTTCGGCGCTCCCTCTAAGCATCCTCAATACGCTAGTTCGCAGGACTGTTTGAGCAGCGCGCGCAAGGCGCGGTGGCCGGGGTCGGCGTTGCAGCGCGGGTGCCAGGCCTGCGAGATGGTCACCAGCGGCGTCTCCAGCGGCAGCTCGCGCGTGCGCATGCCGTGGCGCGCGGTCTGCGTCAGGCGCTCGGCCACGGTGGCCACCAGATCGGTCTCGCGGGCGATGGCGAGCGCCTCCGCGAAGGTGGGCGCCACCGCCGCCACGCGCCGGCTCAGGCCCCGCTCGGCCAGCGCCTCGTCGAGCGGTCCGCTGGTGCGGCCACGGCGCGACACGGTGACGTGGCCGCAGTCGGCGAACAGTTGCGGCGTCAGCTCGGGCGCCTGCTCCAGCACGTGGCCGAGGCGGAAGGCCGCCACGAAGCGGTCCTTGAACAAGGTCTGCCGCACGATCTCCGGGCCGATGTCGTTGATGACGCCGATGTCCAGATCGACCAGGCCGGCGCGCAGCGCCTCCACGTCCTGCAGGCCCTGCGAGCGGAAGCGGATCTGCACGCGCGGCGCCACCTTCGTCAAGGCGCGCAACAGCACCGGGCCGAAGCTGCTGACAAAGCCGTCGTCGGCGCGGATGGTGAAGCTGCGCTCCAAGGTCTGGAAATCGAACTCGCCGCCGTGCTGCAGCAAGGCTTGCGCCTGTGCCACCAGCGTGCGGGTGCCGTCGCGCAGCTGTTCGGCGCGCGCGGTCGGCACCATCACCCGGCCGGCGCGCACGAAGATGGGGTCGCCCACCACCAGGCGGATGCGCGCCAGCGTGCGGCTCATGGTCGGCACGCTCTGGTTCATGCGCTCGGCGGCGCCGGTCACGCTGCCCTCTGTGAGCAGCGCGTCGAGCGCGATCAACAGGTTCAAATCCAGTGCTTGCATGGTCGGGATGGGGTCCTTTGAAGATGCCTAAAAGTTAAATTTTGGCCAACCTTACCACGAAACTCAGTTTCACTAGATGAAAGTCATTGTTACCACGACGATCATTTTCAAACATCCCCCGGCCACCTAAGCTGGCGACTTCCATCTTGATAAGGAAGCGCCATGTTGCAACCCAGACGATCCCGTCTCCCCGCCGGCCTGCTGGCCGGCTGCTGCCTGTTGGCGGTGGCCGGCTGCCAGACCGGCCAGGACATCCACCCGCAGGCCACGCTGCCGCGGTTGGACGCCATCCAGCCCGGCCAAAGCATCGCCGGCCAGGCCAGCACCTCAGCCGCCGGCGCCGCCCTGCCCGCCCTCGCCGCCGGCGACTGGTGGCGCCGCTACGGCGACCCGCAGCTGGAGCGCCTGCTCGGCGCGCTGACCGAACAGGCGCCCGACATCGCCCTGGCCGAGGCGCGCATCCGCCGCTCCCAGGCGGCCGTCGACACCATCGGCGCCGCCGACGCGGTGCAGTTCGGCGCCAGCGCCGGCGCCGCGCTGGAGCACTTCCCCGACCATTACAGCTACTCGTCGCAATACGCCGGCAAGAGCGGCAGCGAAGGCCTGCTGCTGGCCGACGCGCGCTACCGCTTCGACTTCTGGGGCAAGCGCCAGGCCGCCAAGGCCTCGGCGCAGGCGCGCCAGCAAGCGGCGCTGGCGCAGGCCGCCGACGCCGGCCTGCTGCTGCAAACCGCCATCGTCGAGGCCTATCTACAACTCGACCGCGCGCACAAGCTGCACGCCCTGGCCGAGGCGGCCTTGAACCAGCGCCAGCAAACCATCACCCTGCTGGCCACTCGCGTGCGCGCCGGCCTGGCCACCGAACTGGACATGGTGGCGGCGCGCGACGCGCTGGCGCAAACCCGCAGCGAGCTGTCCAACATCGACGCCGAGCTGCCGCACCGACGCCACCAGATCGCCGCCCTGCTCGGCCAAGGCCCGGCCTTCGGCGACACGCTCACCGCGCCGGCCCTGCTGCAGTTGGCCGATCCGCTGCCGCCGTCCACCCTGCCCGCCTCGCTGCTGGCCCGGCGCCAGGACGTGCAGGCCCAGCGCGCCATGGTCGAGGCGGCGCAGCAGGACATCGCCGTGGCGCGCGCCGCCTTCTATCCCGACATCGACATCGCCGCCTTCGCCGGCCTGCGCGCCTTCGACCTGGGCCAGCTGATGCGGCCCGGCAGCGTGGCCGCCGGCGTCGGCCCGGCACTCAGCCTGCCGCTGTTCGACGGCGGCGCCCGGCGCGGCCAGCTCAAGCAGCGCAGCGCCGACTACGACAACGCCGTCGCCGCCTACCACCACACCGTGATGACGGCGCTGCAGCAGGTGGCCGACGGCGTCGTCGCCCTGCGCGGCGCGCGCCAGCGCGACGAGCTGGCGCGGCAAACCATGCGGGACTGGCGCCAGGCCGCCACCCTGCAGCAGCAGCGCGCGCACAGCGGCATGGCCGGCGCGCTCGACATCAACACCGCCCAACTGGCGCTGCTGGGCAGCCAGCGCCGCGCGTTGGAGGCGGCGACACGCACCGGCCTGGCCCAGCTCGGCCTGATCCGCGCGCTCGGCGGCGCCTGGCGGTCCGCCGCCGCCGGCATTGCCACCGCCACCTCCGTCCAGACCATCCCAACATCACAACGCTAACGCCATGAACAACACCGAAAACAATCCAAGCACCGCCACCAACCAGCGCCGCCACATCGCCACCGGCCTTGGCGCCACCGCCTGTGTCGCCGCCCTCGCCGCCGGCGCCTGGTGGATCTTCGCCGACGACCGGCAACGCAGCACCGACGACGCCTACGTCGGCGGCCAGGTGGTGCAGCTGACCGCGCAGGTGCCCGGCATGGTCAGCCGCGTCCTGGCCGACAACAGCGACCGCGTCGACGCCGGCGCGCCGCTGGTGGAGATCGACCCGGCCGACGCCCGCATCGAGCTGGCGGCGGCCGAGGCCCAGCTGGCGCAGGCGCTGCGCAGCGTGCGCGGCTTCAACGCCGGCGAGGCCCGCTACCGCGCCGACATCGAAGCCCGCCAGGCCGAGCTGGACCGCGCCCAGGCCGACCTCGCCAGCCGCAAGAGCATCGCCGCCTCCGGCGCCGTCACCGCCGAGGAGGTGCGCCACGCCGCCGACACCGTGCGCGGCGCCACGGCCGCGCTGCAAGCGGCCCAGCAAATGGCGGCGCAGGCGCAAACCCAGATCAGCGGCGCCAGCGTCAGCGCCCACCCGGCCGTCGACGCGGCGGCGCAACGCGTGCGCGCGGCGCAACTGGCCCTGCTGCGCGGCAGCGTGCAGGCGCCGGTGGCTGGCATGGTGGCGCAACGCAGCGTGCAACTGGGCCGCCGCGTGCAGCCGGGCGAACGGCTGATGTCCATCGTCCCGCTCGACCGCCTGTGGGTCGACGCCAATTTCAAGGAGGTGCAGCTGAAGGGCGTCTGTCCGCAGCAGCCGGCCACCGTCACCGCCGACGTCTACGGCAAATCGGTGGTCTACCACGGCCACGTCGAGGACATCGAGGCCGGCACCGGCGCCGCCTTCGCCCTGCTGCCGGCGCAGAACGCCAGCGGCAACTGGATCAAGGTGGTGCAGCGGGTGCCGGTGCGCATCCGCCTGGAGCGCGCCGAGCTGCTCAGCCATCCACTGCGCATCGGCATGTCGACCCGGGTCAGCATCGACACCAGCAGCTGCCCCGCCGCCGCCACGCGCGCCGCCCGGGTGGACGACGCCAGCGCGCTGTACGCGGCGCAAAGCGCGGCGGCCGACGCCCACGTGCGCCAACTGATCGATGGCAGCATCGGCGCTGGCCGCAGCGGCGTCGGCAGCAACGCCAACGACAGCGGCGCCGACGGCGACGCCAGCGCCGGCAAGCGCGCCGCGCGGCTCAGCGGAGCGCAGTGATGGGTGCCGCAAGCACCACGGCAGCCGCCGACGCGCCCGCCAAACAAGCCCTGGTGCCGCTCGAAGGCGGCACCCGCACGCTGGCCACGCTGTCGCTCGGCCTGGCCTCGTTCATGGCGGTGGTCGACATCACCATCGCCAACGTCTCCGTGCCGACCATCTCCGGCAACCTGGGCATCAGCTCGGACGAGGGCGAATGGATCATCACCTCCTTCGCCATCGCCAACGCGATCTGCATCCCGCTCACCGGTTGGCTGTCGCGCCGCTTCGGCCAGGTGCGCCTGTTCCTCGCCGCGATCACCGCCTTCACCATCGCCTCGGTGCTGTGCGGGCTGGCCGGCTCGTTCGAATCGCTGCTCGCCTGCCGCATCCTGCAAGGCGCCGTGGCCGGCCCCATCGTGCCGCTCAGCCAGGCGCTGCTGGTCGCCGTCTTCCCCAAGGAGAAGCAGGCCCTGGCCGTCGCCATGTGGGCCATGACCAACATGGCCGGGCCGGTCGCCGGCCCGCTGCTGGGCGGCTGGCTCACCGACACCTTCACCTGGCCGTGGATCTTCCTGGTCAACGCGCCGGTCGGCCTGTTCGTCGTGCTGTCCACCGCCACGCTGCTGCGCGGGCGCGACACGCCCACCCTCAAGCTGCCCATCGACCTGCCCGGCCTGACCCTGCTCGCGCTGGCCATCGGCAGCCTGCAACTGACGCTGGACCGTGGCCGCACGCTGGACTGGTTCGCCTCCGACTTCATCTGCGCCTCGGCGGCGGCGGCGCTGCTCGGCTTCATCGCGCTGGTGGCCTGGGAGCTGCGCACGCCCCACCCCATCATCGACCTGCGCCTGTTCAAGCAGCGCAATTTCGCCGTCGGCACGGCCGCCGTCGCACTGGGCTTCGGCTTCTACTTCGCCGCGCTGGTGCTCACGCCCTTGTGGCTGCAAACCGACATGGGCTACAGCTCCACCTGGGCCGGCCTGGTCACCTCGCCGATGGGCCTGTTCGGCATCGCGCTGGCGCCCTTCCTCGGCCAGTGGGTGCGCAAGACCGACGCGCGCCGCTTCGCCAGCGTCGCCTTCCTCGCCTGGATCGCCGTGGCGCTGTGGCGCTCGACCATGACCACCGCCGTCGACGCCGGCACGGTCGCCTTGATCTGCCTGGCGCAGGGCATCGGCATCGGCTTCTTCCTGACGCCGCTGGTCAGCCTGTCGCTGGCCGGCCTCGCGCCGGAGAAGATCGCCGCCGCCTCCGGCCTGCAAACGGCGATCCGCATGATGTCCGGCAGCCTGGTGGCGTCGATGGCCGGCACCTTCTGGGAGCACCGCGCGCGCTTCCACCAAAGCCACCTGGCCGACACGCTCACCGGCTGGGGCCAGCAAAGCGCCGCCGTGGTCGGCAAGCTGACAGCGGCCGGCTTCTCGCCCGAGCAGGCCTGGGCCGTGATCTCGCGCCAGCGCGACATCCAGGCCCGCATGCTGTCGCTGAACGACTTCTTCGCCTTGTCCGCCTTCGCCTTCGCCGTCGCCCTAGCCATCGTCTGGTTCGCCCGCGCGCCGGCCAAGGCGCCCGCCGCCACAGTCCCCACCGCCACCGGAGCCAAACCATGAACAGCACCAAACCTCCCCGCACCACCTACCTGGCCGAGGTGGTGCAGATCCGCGACCTCAGTCCCGGCATGCGCCGCATCTCCGTCGCCGGCCACAGTCTGCGCGCCCTGCGCATCGACCTGCCGGGCCAGTGGATGAAGGTGTTCTTCCCGGCGCCGGACGGCGTGCGCCCGCCGGGCCGCGCCTATACCGTGCGCGCCTTCGACCAGGCCGCCGGCTACCTCGACCTCGACTTCGTGATGCACGGCGACGAGGGAGCGGCCGGCTGGCCGGCGAGTCGGCGATGGTGCGCGCCGTGCGCCAGCACCTGCTGCAGGAACGCGGCCTGCCACCCGCCGCCCTCACCAACGCCGGCTACTGGAAGGTCGGCAGCGCCGACCACCGCGAGCGCGACGAGCAGTGAGGCGGCTCGACCCAGCGGCATACTCGACCGCTTAGCCAAGCACTACCCCGCAATGCGGCTGCAAGGGGTCTGACCCCGGCGGGGTCAGACCCCAGCGTCCGGGGTGCGGGTTCAACACTCTGTTGGCAAGGGCACCCTCCGCGCCGGCTCATCCCCCCCGCCACCGCACAAGGACAAAAATCGCTTGCGCGGTTTTTTAATTGCGATATACTTGATTACTCAAGCATTACTCAAATAACACTCAAGTAATGCAGCTGCCACACCGACACAAGGAAACCCGCCATGAGCGAGCACAATAGCAACAACGACACCCCCGCCATCGGCGCCGCCCTCGACTTCACGCTGCGCCTGGCGCGCGCCCAGGCCGTCATGCTGCGCCGCCTCGACGCCACGCTGGGCGGCCACCACGGCATCAGCTTCAGCGACTTCATGCTGCTGCTCTACCTGAACCGCGCGCCCGGCGGCCGGCTGCGCCGCGTCGACCTGGCCGAGCGCCAGGGCCTGACCGCCTCCGGCGTCACGCGCACCCTGCTGCCGCTGGAAAAAATCGGCCTGATCAGCCGCGAGGCCGACCCGCGCGACGCCCGCGTCGGCTTCGCCGCCATCACGCCGACCGGGCAGGCCATGCTCAACAACGCCCTGCTGACAGCGCAGCAGACCTGCGCCGAACTGCTGCGCAACTGCCCGGCCGACCAGTTGGACACGCTCGGCGCCGCGCTCGGCCAAGTGGCCGGCGTCCATTTCTCCAGCACCTGACGGAGCCGCCATGTCCGACAGCACAACCCAGCGCGCCGCCCTGACGCGCGACCCCAACTTCCGTTGGCTGATGCGCGGCAGCGTGGTCTCGCTGATCGGCGACCAACTGACCCTGATCGCCCTGCCCTGGCTGGTACTTAAACTCACCGGCGACCCGCTGGCGCTCGGCCTGGTGGTGGCGATGATGAGCGTGCCGCGCGCGATCTTCATCCTCATCGGCGGCGCCCTGGTGGACCGCCACTCGCCCAAGCGCGTGCTCATGCTGAGCAAGTACGCCAACGCCCTGCTGCTCGCCTTGCTCACCGCGCTGGTGCTGAACCCGCACACGCCGCACACCGTCGCGCTGAGCGACACGCTGTCGTTCACGCTGCTGGTCGGCCCGCAGATGACGCTGTCCATCCTCTACGCGCTGGCCCTGTTGATCGGCCTGGCGCAGGCCTTCAGCATCCCCGCCGGCACCTCGATCCTGCCGCGCACCATCGCGCCCGAACACTTGGACATGGCCAACGGCATCATGATGGGCCTGCGCCAGATCTCCATGCTGGCCGGGCCGCTGCTGGCCGCCGCCCTAATCGCACTAGGTGGCGACGGCGGCGCAAGCGCCAGCGTCACAGCGGGCGCGCTCGACGCGGCCGCTGCGGGTGCCGGCGCGGGTGCGGCCAATGGCGGCGCCGGCTTGGTCGCCAACGCCCACGGCATCGCGCTGGCCTTCGCCATCGACTGCCTCAGCTTCCTGCTGTCCGCCTGGACCCTGTCGCAGGTGCGCATGCCGCCAGCCGCGTCGGCGGCGCGGCAAGCGCCGGTGCTGAGCGCCGTCGGCGCCGGCCTGGCGATGGTCTGGCACGACCGCGCGCTGCGCACCTGCTTCGCTTACTGGGGCGTGGTGGCGCTGTTCATCGGTGGCTCGCTGCAAGTGGCGCTGCCAGTGCTGGCCGATCAAAAACTGCAAGGCGCCAGCGCCTTCGGCCTGCTGATGGCCGCCAACGGCAGCGGCATGTTGATCGGCATGGCCGTCGCGGCGGTGGGTGGCGCGCGCCTGCGCCTGGCCAGCTTCGGCGCCACCATCCTGCTGGTCGACGCGCTGGCCGGCGCCCTGCTGATGCCGCTCGGCGCCATCGACGCCACCTGGCAAGGGGCCTTGCTGTTGCTGCTGGTCGGCGTGCTGTCCGGCTTCATGCAGATCGCCGTGTTCAGCTGGATCCAGCGCCGCGTGCCGCGCGACATGATGGGGCGCGCCATGAGCATCTTCATGTTCATCTTCATGGGGCTGGCGCCCTTGTCGGCGGCGGCCACCGGCTGGCTGCTGCAATCGATCACCTTGAGCCAACTGTTCGCCGGCGGCGGCGGCCTGTTGCTGCTGTTCGCGCTGACGGCGGCGGTGGCCACGCCGATGCGCCGCATCGCTTACACTAACAACCCGGAGCAAACATGAAGCAAGCCAATGCGCGCAAGGCGGAACTGAAAGCCGCCTACAAACTCAGCCCGCCGGCGGCCGGCGTCGTGGTCATCCGCCACATCGCCAGCGGCAGGGCCTTGATCGAGGCCAGCCGCAACCCGGAAGGCCTGTTGAACCGCCACCGCTTCCAACTCGGCTTTGGCCAGCACCGCTACGCCGCGCTGCAAGCCGACTGGCGGCGCGACGGCGCGGCGGCCTTCGACTGCGCCGTGGTCGAGACGCTGGCGCCCTCGTCCGACCCCGCCGTCGACGCCGACGCGGAGCTGGCGGTGCTGCTGGCGCGCCACCTGCAAGGCTGCGCGCGCGGCGCGGCCAACTCCTACCTGTAAAATCACGGATCGGTACACACACTCGGGACACTGCAAGCGATGGAAACGAAATGGCTGGAAGACTTCATCTCGCTGGTCGAGACCAACAACTTTAGCCGCTCGGCGGCGCTGCGCCACGTGACGCAGCCGGCCTTTTCGCGCCGCATCCAGTCGCTGGAGAACTGGCTCGGCACCGACCTGATCGACCGCACCTCCTACCCTACCCGGCTGACCCCGGCCGGCGTGGTGTTCTACGAGCAGGCCTTGGAGATGCTGGCGCAGATCAACGGCGCGCGCGACATGCTGCGCTCCAAGCGCGCGGCGGCGCAGACCAGCATCGACCTGGCCGTGCCGCACACGCTGTCGCTGACCTTCGTGCCGAAATGGCTGACCGCGCTGGAGCGCGACTTCGCCCCGATCAGCAGCCGCCTGATGGCGCTCAACGTGCACGACGCCGTGCTGCAACTGGTCGAAGGCGGCTGCGACCTGCTGCTGTGCTACCACCATCCGCGCCAGCCGGTGCAGCTCGACCCGGGCCGCTACGACATGCTGGTGATGGGCCGCGAATCGCTGCGCGCCTACGCCCGCTGCGACAAGAACAAGGTGCCCGAGTTCACCCTGCCGGGCAGCGCCAAGGGCCCGCTGCCGTTTTTGTCGTACACGAATAACGCCTATCTGGGCCGCATGGTCGACCTGATTTTGTCCGACACCAAAACGCAGTTGCACCTCGACCCGCAGTACGAAACCGACATGGCCGAGGGCCTGAAGATGATGGCGCTGGAAGGTCGCGGCATCGCCTTCCTGCCCGAGTCGGCGGTGACCCGCGAGCTGAAACAAAAGCAGCTGGCGCGCGCCGACGGCGGCGTGCCGGACTGGGAAATCGAGATGGAGATCCGCCTCTACCGCGAGCGCCCGTCGGCGCAACGACGCGGCAAGGCCATCGTCGAGCGGCTGTGGGAGTACCTCGAACACGCGCAGAAAAGCGCCAACCGCAAGCGCCGCGTCGCCGTCTCCGAACGCTGAATTCCAACCCCAACCCGCTGCGCCACCGCCGGGGTCTGACCCCGTACGGGGTCAGACCCCTTGCCTTTCCGGGTTGGGCCGGCGTCCTAAACTATGCAAAAAATGCATAGCCAAATGCGCATACAGCATTGGCCGGCCCAGCCCGCCTCGTCCTATGATTCGTGCCACTTGAACGCCTTCACCAGTGGCGACAATCACGAATTCATAGGAGCTTTCAGCATGACCACCCAACACGCACTGCCTTCCTACCTCAATCCCGATGATCTCGGCCCTTGGGGCGTTTACCTCGAACAGATCGAACGCGTCACGCCCCACCTGGGCAGCCTGTCGCGTTGGGTCGAAACCCTCAAGCGCCCGAAGCGCATCCTGACCGTTGACGTGCCCATCGAGCGCGACGACGGCTCGATCGCCCACTACGAAGGCTACCGCGTGCAGCACAATATGTCGCGCGGTCCCGGCAAAGGCGGCGTGCGCTTCCACCAGGACGTCACCCTGTCCGAAGTGATGGCCCTGTCGGCCTGGATGACGGTCAAGAACGCGGCGGTCAACGTGCCATACGGCGGCGCCAAGGGCGGCATCCGTGTCGATCCAAAGACCCTGTCGCGCAACGAGCTGCAGCGCCTGACCCGTCGCTACACCAGCGAAATCAGCCTGATCATCGGCCCTAACAAGGACATCCCGGCGCCCGACGTCAACACCAACGAACAGGTGATGGCTTGGATGATGGACTCCTACGCCATGATCGAAGGTAACCTGTCGACCGGTGTCGTGACCGGCAAACCGATCTCGCTGGGTGGCTCGCTGGGCCGCCGCGAAGCGACCGGCCGTGGCGTGTTCGTGGTGGGCCGCGAAGCCGCCGCCAAGCGTGGCGTCAGCATCCCCGGCGCCCGTGTCTGCATCCAGGGCTTCGGCAACGTCGGCGGCGTGGCAGCGACCATGTTCGCCGAAGCCGGCTCGAAAGTGATCGCGGTACAGGATCACACCGGCACCGTGGTCAACCAGGGTGGTTTGGACGTGGCCCGTCTGCACCAGCACGTCGCCGAATGCGGCAGCGTCACCGGTTTCCCCGGCGCCGAAGCCTTCCTCGACCGCGACGCCTTCTGGGGCATCGAGTCGGACATCCTGATCCCGGCCGCGCTGGAACAGCAGATCACCGCCGCCAACGCCAACATCATCCGCACCAAGATCATCCTGGAAGGCGCCAACGGCCCGACCACGCCGGAAGCGGACGATATTTTGACCGACAAGGACGTGCTGATCGTGCCGGACGTGCTGGCCAACGCCGGTGGCGTGACCGTCAGCTACTTCGAATGGGTGCAGGACTTCTCCAGCTTCTTCTGGAGCGAGGACGAGATCAACGCCCGTCTGACCCGCATCATGCAAGAGGCCTTCAACGCCGTCTGGAGCGTGGCGCAGGACAAGAAGGTGACGCTGCGTACCGCGACGTTCATCCTGGCCTGCACCCGCGTGCTGCAAGCGCGCGAAGTACGCGGCCTGTATCCATGATCCGACGCTGACATCAGCATCATCGCGCCTGCACCGGCTTTTGCCTGTGCAGGCGTTTTTCGCATTAAACGACAAGAACAAGCTAGGAGAAGCAATGAGCACGATCGAACAGAAGGCCTTGGCCTATCACCGTTCCGGCAGCGCCGGCAAAATCGCCATCGAGGTGACCAAGAGCGTCAGCACCCAGGAAGACCTGGCGCTGGCCTACTCGCCCGGCGTCGCCGCGCCCTGCCTGGAGATCCAGCGCGAGCCGGCCAAGGCCTATGAATACACCGCCAAGGGCAACCTGGTCGGCGTGATCACCAACGGCACCGCCGTCCTCGGCCTGGGCAACATCGGCGCGCTGGCCGGCAAACCGGTCATGGAGGGCAAGGTCGTCCTGTTCAAAAAATTCGCCGGCATCGACTCCTTCGACATCGAGATCGACGAGACCGATCCGGACAAGCTGGTCGAGATCATCGCCGCCCTGCACCCGACCTTCGGCGGCATCAACCTGGAAGACATCAAGGCGCCCGAGTGCTTCTACATCGAGCGCAAACTGCGCGAGCGCCTGTCGATCCCGGTCTTCCATGACGACCAGCACGGCACCGCCATCGTGGTCGGCGCCGGCATGCTGAACGCCATCGAGATGAGCGGCCGCGACATCGCCACCGTCAAGATCGTCTGCTCGGGCGCCGGCGCCGCCGCCATCGCCTGCCTGGAACTGCTGGTCGACCTGGGCGCCCGGCGCGAGAACATCTTCGTCTGCGACAGCCAGGGCGTGCTGACCACCGCGCGCGGCCTGTCCGGCGAAAAGCTGGACTGGGCGCGCGACACCATCGCCACCAAGCTGTCGCAGGTGATCGAGGGCGCCGACGTGTTCCTTGGCGTGTCCGGTCCGGGCGTGCTGTCGCAGATGGACGTGCGGAAGATGGCCAAGACGCCGATCGTCTTCACGCTGGCCAATCCCGAGCCCGAGCTGCGGCCGGAACTGGTGCGCGAAGTGGCACCGGACGCGATCATCGCCACCGGCCGTTCCGACTACCCGAACCAGATCAACAACGCGCTGTGCTTCCCCTACCTGTTCCGCGCCGCGCTGGACTGCGGCGCCAGCACCATCAACCAGGAGATGAAGCGCGCCTGCGTGGTGGCGCTGGCCGGCATGGCGCGCAGCGACGCGCGCTTCGGCAAGGACTACGTGGTGCCGGGCCTGCTCGACCCGCGCCTGCTGAGCGGCGTCACGCCGAAGATCGCCACGGCGGCCTTCCGCAGCGGCGTGGCGCGCAAGGAACTCAACGAGCTGGAATACTCTGCCGACCTGGACGACCTGGCGCAGCAGCTGATCTAACTCAAGCGGCAGGGGACGGCGGACGAACCCACGGCCGCAAAGGCAGGGTCAGACCCTAGGGTCTGACCCTAAGGCCAGGCCGCCGGTTTTTCCAACCGTCCAAGCAACGTGCGCCCGCCTCCCTAGGCCTTCTTACGCGCAACGATCCAATCCTCGATCACCCGTTCCAACACCGTCAACGGCAAGGCGCCGTGCTTGAGCACCTCGTTGTGGAACTGCTTCAGGTCGAAGCGCGCGCCCAGCTCCCGCTTGGCGTGCTCGCGCAGCGCGAGTATCTTCAGCATGCCCACCTTGTAGGCCAGCGCCTGGCCCGGGGCGACGAAGTAGCGCTCCACCTCCGCCGTCACATCCCCCTCCGCCATGCCGGTGTTGTCCATCATGTAGCCGATCGCCTGTTCGCGCGTCCAGTGCTTGTAGTGGATGCCCGAATCGACCACCAACCTGGTGGCGCGCATCATCTCGTCGCGCAGGCGGCCCAGGTTGTCGAGCGGGTTTTTTTGGAAGCCCAGCTCGTAGGCCAGCCGCTCGGCATACAGCGCCCAGCCTTCCTGGTAGGCGGTGAACGGGATCACCTTGCGGAAGAACGGCACGCCGCTCAGCTCCTGGGCGATGGCGATCTGGAAGTGGTGGCCGGGGATGCCCTCGTGGTAGGCCAGCGTGCGCATGGCGAACTTGGGCGTTTCGCCCGGCGCGCGCATGTTGGCGTAGAAGACGCCGGGCCGCGAACCGTCGAAGGCGCCCGGTTCATAGTAGGCGCCCGGCGCGCTCGCCTCGGACGCCGCCGGCACCGGCCGCACCTCCACGCCCAGTTTTGGACGCACGTCGAAGGCGCCGTCCAGGCCCTTGTTGACCTCGTCGAGGATGGCCTGGTAGCCGGCCAGCATGGCCGCCTTGCCCTCGGCCGTGTTGGCGTACTGCTGTTCCGGCCTGCGCGCCAGCGTCTGCACGCGCGTGCCTATTGTCCCCTCGGCCAGCCCCTGCTGGCGCAGGATCGCGTCCATTTCGCCGCCGACCCGCGCCACCTCGGCCAGGCCCAATTCGTGCACCTGCTGCGGCGTCATGTCGGTGGTGGTGTGCATGCGCACGCACCAGGCGTAGTAGGCATCGCCGTTCGGCAGGCTCCAGGCGCCGTTGTTGACGGTAGCCTTGGGTTGCAGCGCAACGAAGTAGGCGATCAACTGGCGGTAGGCCGGGTGGACGCTGTCCTTGATCGCCGCCTCGGCCTGCGCCAGCAGCTGCGCGCGCGCGGCCTCGTCGAGCTGCGCGGCCGGAATCTTGGCCAGCTTCTCCTTCAGGCTCGCATACAGCGGATTGTCCTGCGGCGCCTTGGCGACGAAGCCGTTCATCTGCACCAGCACCTTCTCCACCGTGAAGCGCGGCGGAATGATGCCCTTGGCCTCGCGTTGTTTGAGGCCCTCCAGCAGTTCGCTGAATTTGCGCGGAAACTTGTTCAGGCGGGCGACGTAGTTGTCGGCCTCGCCCTTGCTCTTCACCTGGTGCACCTGCGCCATGAAGTTGGGCAGCGCGCTCTGCATGCCGGCCATCTGGTTGAGCGGGAAGTCGTGCTGGCTGAACGGCTCGCCGTCGGCCTGCAGTTGCAGGAACTGGTGCAAGGTGTCATAGGACAGCTGGCCTTCGCGGTCCAGCGCCTTGCGGTCGTACTGGTCCAGCACGGCCAGCTCGTTCTTGACCAGCGCCGTCATCTTCTTTTCGTGCGCCGGCGAAGCGTCGTCCAGCTTGGCGCTATAGAAGTCCAACCAACCCGGCAGGATGCGCAGCGACGACAGCAGCTCGGGGCTGTCCAGCGCGAACGAGGCGAACACGCGGGTGTAGAACCAGTCCAGCTTGAGCGGCTTGGCGTACACGGTGTGGGCCAGCAGCGCGGCCAGCGCCAGCACCAAGGTCAACACCGCCATCAACATCCACTTGACTACTCTCTTCATCAATTCTCTCCAGGTTGGGGGTAGTTGAGATTAACTCACAGTTACCAAAAAGACTACTCAAACATGCTGGTCTGGGTGGCCAGCACCACCACCAGCAGGAAGAACCCCGAGGCCAAGGTCAACACGATTGTTCCTATGCGTTTCATATACATACTCCCGCTTTCCACGATCAATGGCGCCATTCTATTTTCCGCAAGCTTTGGCTTAGCTTAAGGTTGGGCCACCTATAATTCGAGCATGCACATACTGATCATTGAAGACGACCTGGATCTGGGCTTCGCCCTGCAGCAGGCATTGAAGGCCGAGTCCATCAGCAGCGAGTGGCTGCGCCGCGTCGAGCAGGCGCCGCGCTCCTTCCACGACTGCGCCTACGACTGCGTGCTGCTCGACCTGTCGCTGCCCGACGGCACCGGCTTCGACCTGCTGGCGCGCTGGCGCCGCGCCGGCATCGCCGTCCCGGTCATCATCATCACCGCCCGCTCGGCGCTGGAGGACCGCCTGGCCGGCCTGGACGGCGGCGCCGACGACTTCATCCTCAAGCCCTTCGCCACGGCCGAGCTGGTGTCGCGCATCCGCGCCGTGCTGCGCCGCTACGCCCAGCAGGCCAGCGAGGTGTGGAGCGTGGGCGAGCTGCGCATCGAACCGAAGAGCTACACGGCGACGCTGGCCGGCGTGAAGCTGGAACTGTCGCCGCGCGAGTTCCACCTGCTGCTCGAGCTGGCGCGCGAGCCGGGCGCCGTGGTGCCCAAGGGTGCGCTGGCGCAGCGCATGGAACCGCTCGGCGAGGCGCTCGACTTCGGCGCCATCGAGGTGCACATCTCCAACCTGCGGCGCAAGATCGGCGCCGAGCGCATTCGCACGGTGCGCGGCGTCGGCTACATGCTGGCGGCCTGAGATGGCGCCGATCGAACGCTTGCGCCACTGCCTGCGCCCGACGCTGGTGCGCCGCGTGCTGCTGGTGCAGCTGATGGCGGTGGCGCTGACCTGGCTGCTGTTGCTGGCCTACCTGTCGAGCGAATTCTTCGATTCGCACTCGCTGGACCGCGACCTGGCGGCGATGGGCGGCGCCGTCGCCGCCTCGGTGGCGGCGGCCGGCAGCGAGGCCGAGGCGCGCGTCGCGCTGGACGCCTCGGCGGCGATGCTGCACAACGCCTACCGCATCAACGAGATCCCCGGCGTGCGCCTGCTGCAGCTGGCCGACGGCCAGGGCCGGCGCCTGCACACGGCGCCGGCCGGGGTCGGCGTGGCGCTGCCCGGCGACAGCGCGCGGCTGACCACCCTGCTGATCGACGGCCACCAGTACCGCGTGTTCCAGCGTGGCGCCGGCCCCTGGCTGGTCACGCTGGCGCAGCCGCTGATCGCCAAGTCCTGGGCGGTGCGCATGGTGGCCGGCGACCTGGCCTTCGACATGGTCATCGCCTTCCCGCTGTTCCTGCTGCCGATTTGGATCGGCGTGGCGCGCGGCATGCGGCCGCTGCGCGCGCTGTCCGAGCGCATCGCCGCGCGCGGCGCCGACGACCTGCGCCCGCTCGGCATCGACTCCAGGTACGCCGAGCTGAAGCCGCTGGCCAGCGCCATCGACAGCCTGCTGGCGCAACTGGGCCACAAGGTGCAGCGCGAGCGCGCCTTCGTGCAGGACGCCGCCCACGAGCTGCGCACGCCGATGGCGGTGATCTCCGCCCAGGCCCACGCGCTGGCGCGGGCCGACGACCCGCGCCAGCGCGCCGACGCCGAACGGCGGCTGGACCGCGCCATCGGCCGCGCCTCGCACCTGGTGCAACAGTTGCTGGAGCTGGCGCAGATCGACCGCGAGCAGGCGCCGGCCAGCGCGCCGCTCGACCTGGCGCAGGTGGTGCGGCAGGAGCTGGCGCAGCTGGCGCCGGCGGCGATGGCGCGCGGCATCGAGCTGTCGCTGGAGGCGCCCGACAGCCTGGCGCAGGCGCTCGAGCTGCACGCCTTCCAGTCGGTGCTGCAAAACCTGCTGACCAACGCGCTGCGCTACGTGCACAGCGGCGGCGAGGTGGTGGTGGAACTGGCGCGGCGCGACGGTGAACTGACCCTGTCGGTGGCCGACAACGGCCCCGGCATCGCGCCGGCCGAGCGCGAACTGGTGTTCGAACGCTTCTACCGTGGCGCCGGCCACGACGCCGCCGGCACCGGCCTGGGGCTGGCCATCGCCACCCAGGCGGCGGCGCGGCTGGGTGGCCGCCTGACCTTGGGGCCGGGCCTGGGCGGCGCCGGCTGCACCTTCACCGCCCGCTTCCCGGCCTAGGCGCGCCGGCGCGGCCGGCTCAGCCCTCCCAGGCGCAGGTGCGCAGGCCGCAGAAGATGTCGTCGCGCTCGGGCTGGTAGAAGTTGCGGAACTTGGCCGAGCCGAGCCGCGACGGCGTGGCGAAGCTGGCGCCGCGCAGCACCTGGTGGCTGCCGAACCACGGCTCCGAGTACTCGCGGTAGCGGTCGGCGACAAAGCCGGGGTAAGGCTCGAACGGCGACGCCGTCCACTCCCACAACTGGCCCCAGCGGAATGCCGAGTGGCCCGACAAGGCGGCGTATTCCCATTCGGCCTCGGTGGGCAGGCGGCGCTCGGCCCAGGCGCAGTAGGCCTGCGCCTCGTACAGGTTGATGTGGCGGACCGGTTCGGCACCGGTCAGCGTGCTCAGTTGGCCGAAGCGCATGGTGCGCCACTGCTGGCCCTCGCGCTGCCAGTAGCGCGGCGCCGAGCGCTCCTGCTGCATCAGCCAGTTGCAGCCGGCGCCGCTCCAGAACTGCCGCTTGTCGTAGCCGCCGTCGGCGATGAACTCGGCGTACTGGGCGTTGGTCACCAGGCTGCTGCCGATGGAGAACGGCGCCACGTGGCAGGCGTGGTCGCGCCGCTCGTTGTCGAAGACGAAGCCGCCGTCGGCGGCGCTGCCCAGGTGCAGCGTGCCGCCGGGGAAGCGGATGTCGAACGGCGTGTAGCAGGGCTGCTGCTCGAGCAGCAGCCGGGCCGGCGCGGCCAGGCCCAGGGTCTGCAGGGTGTACAGGAAGGCCTCGCCGTGCATGTCCTCGTGCGCCAGCGCCAGCCGGTAGGGATACAGCGCCTTGTCCTCGAAGGCCTCGCGGCTCAGCTTGTCGAGCACGCGGTCGAGCACCTCGTGGCAGTAGGTCTTGACGGCGCCGGTGCTGGGCAGGTCCAGCGTCCAGCGGCTGCGGTGCGCCACCGTGTTCGAGTCGAACCAGTCGTCGCCCCGGCTCAGCAGGGAGTTGTAGAGCGCGTCGACCGGGTGGCTGGAGGCAGCCTCGCGCAGGATGAACCATTCGGCGAACCAAGCGGTGTGGCCCAACTCCCACAACGGCGGGTTGACGATGCGCAGCTGCGGCACGTTGGCGGCGACGTCCATGCCGGCCGCCGCGAAGCACTCGAACAGTGTCAGCGTATAATCTCGCGCACTCTGCAAGGCGTCGGCCAGCTGCATCGGACGGGCGTTTCGGAAGGAGGCGTTGATTGAACTCATGCCCCGATTGTAGCCCAGGCGCCCGCCAAAAGACCAACCATGAGCAAGCCAACACCGTGAGCAAACCGCACATCTGGATCGTTAGCCCGGCCTCGGCCAAGGCCAACAACGGCAATTGGCAGAGCGCCAAGCGCTGGGCGCGCTTCCTGCGCACGCGCTACCGCGTGACGATTGCGCAACAGTGGCCGGCGCCGGACGGCGACGCGGGCGAGGCCGCGCCCGATCTGCTGGTCGCGCTGCACGCGCGCCGCTCGGCCGCCGCGCTGGCCGCCTACCACCAGACCTGGCCGCAGCGCCCGACCGTGCTGCTGTTGACCGGCACCGACCTGTACCGCGACATCCAACACGACGCCAGCGCCCAGGCCGCGCTGCGCCAAGCCAGCGCGCTGGTGGTGCTGCAGCCGGACGGCCTTGCGCACCTGCCGGAGGCGCTGCGCGCCAACGCCAGCGTGATCTACCAGTCCGCCGCCACGCTGCGCGCGCCGGCCGGCGCCGCGACCAGTACCATGGACGCGACCACGGCCAACGCAGCCGCCACCGCCGAAGCGGCGACCAAAGCCGCAATCGACGCCACGGCACCGCCCGCGCCGCGCCGGCGCCACCTCGACATCTGCATGATCGGCCACCTGCGCGCCGAAAAAGACCCGCAAACCTTCATGCGCGCCGCCGCGCTGGTGACGGCGCCGGCGGCGCGCCTGCTGCACATCGGCGGCGCGCTCGAGGCGGAGCTGGGCCGGCTGGCGCAGCAAACCCAGGCCGCCACGCCGCGCTACCGGTGGCTCGGCGCCCTGCCCCACGCAGCCACGCGGCAGCGCCTCAAGCGCAGTTTTTTGATGGCGCTGAGCTCGCACATGGAGGGCGGCGCCAACGTCATCATCGAGGCGGTGACCTGCGGCGTGGCGGTGCTGGCCAGCGACATCGGCGGCAACCGCGGCATGCTGGGCGACGACTACGCCGGCTACTTCGCGCCCGGCGACGCCGCCGCGCTGGCCGGCCTGATCGATCGCTGCGTCGCCGAACCGGCCTTCCACGCCCGCCTGCGCGCCCAGTGCGCCGCCCGCGCGCCGCTGTTCGCCCCGGCCGCCGAGCAAGCGGCGCTGCTGAAGTTAGTGGATAATCTGCTCCATTGCCCGCACCACACCACCCAACAACGGAAACCAACATGACCACCGAGACCATCAAACTGACCTCCTTCTCCCACGGCGGCGGCTGCGGCTGCAAGATCGCGCCCGGCGTGCTGTCCGAGATCCTGAAGAACTCGACCGGCTTCCCGGTGCCCAAGGAGCTGATGGTCGGCATCGAGACGGCCGACGACGCCGCCGTCTACAAGCTCAACGACGAGCAGGCGCTGATCGCCACCACCGACTTCTTCATGCCGATCGTCGACGACCCCTTCGACTTCGGCCGCATCGCCGCCACCAACGCCATCTCCGACGTCTACGCCATGGGCGGCACGCCGATCATGGCGCTGGCCCTGGTCGGCATGCCGATCAACAAACTGCCGCTCGAGACCATCGGCCAGATCATCCGTGGCGGCGAGAGCATCTGCGCCGAGGCCGGCATCCCCATCGCCGGCGGCCACACCATCGACTCGGTCGAGCCGATCTACGGCCTGGTGGTGCTCGGCCTGGTGCACCCGTCCAAGGTCAAGCGCAACGCCGACGCCCGCGCCGGCGACGTGCTCATTCTCGGCAAGCCGCTCGGCGTGGGCGTGCTGTCGGCCGCGCTGAAGAAGGACAAGCTCGACGCCGCCGGCTACGCCGCGATGATCGCCAACACCACCAAGTTGAACAAGCCGGGCAAGGCGCTGTCGGACATGGCCGGCGTGCACGCGCTGACCGACGTCACCGGCTTCGGCCTGCTCGGCCACCTGCTCGAGATCGCCCGTGGCGCCGGCCTGACGGCCGAACTGAGCATGGCGCAGATCCCGCTGCTGCCCGGCGTCGAACAACTGGCCCACGACGGCTACTTCACCGGCGCCTCCGGCCGCAACTGGGACGCCTACGGCAAGGACGTCACCCTGGCGCCGGCCGTCAGCCAGGCGCAGCACAACCTGCTGACCGACCCGCAGACCTCGGGCGGCCTGCTGGTGTCGTGCGATCCGGCCAGCGTCGACGAGGTGCTGGCCCTGTTCGCCCGCGAGGGCTTCGACAGCGCCGCCGTGATCGGCCGGATGGTGGCCGGCGCGGCGCACGTGCAAGTGGCCGCCTAACGTAACGGCAACCCGGCGATCCAATGGCGGGCCGACCTATCCGCATAGGGTCAGACCCTCAGGGTCTGACCCTGGCTTGATTCCGGGGCCCACCGACGCAACAAAGAAAAACGCCGCCACGGCGATATTCCGTGGCGGCGTTTTGTCGTCTGCGGCCTAAGCGGCCGACGCCAGCCGCATCAGGCCTTGCGCTGCTTGCGCTTGGCCAGGCCGCCCAGCAGGGCCAAGCCGCCGGCCAGCATGGCCCAGGTGCCCGGCTCCGGCACCGGCGCGATGGCGAAGGAGAGGTTGTCGGCGTAGCCGTCGTTGTAGGAGCCGTCCAGGCGCTGCATGTCCAGCGCGATGCCGACCGTGACGGCGCCGACCGGAACATAGCCTTGGGTGTCGCGCGCCACCAGGCCGGTTTGGCTGTGGCGCTCGGCCGCGCCGACCGGCGCCAGGCTGGCGCTGCCCAGCACGTTGCC
Source organism: Rugamonas sp. DEMB1 (assembly GCF_029834475.1). Taxonomy (GTDB): domain Bacteria; phylum Pseudomonadota; class Gammaproteobacteria; order Burkholderiales; family Burkholderiaceae_D; genus Rugamonas; species Rugamonas rubra. The sequence goes on from NZ_CP122407.1 coordinate 4,060,647, forward strand.
GCCGGCGTCGAGGAAGGTGGCGCTGAGCGTCGCGTTGTCACCCTGCGAGGCGTAGCCGCCCAACCAGCCGGCCAGGTCGAACTGCGTCTTGCCGCTGTTGATCGCGCCGGCGTAGGCGCTCAGGTCGATCACCTGGCTGGCGCGCGAGGCGCCGTTGCTGTCGCCGCCGGCGAAGAAGTTCAGGCCCCGGTTGGCCGGGCCGGCGTCGCTGGCGGTAGGGAAGCCGCCGCCGGCTCCGTACTGGACGGTGGATAAATTGGAGCTCAGCGACCAGCCCGGCGTGCTGCCCAGGCCGCCGTCGGACGAGCCGACGCCCGCCTCGGCGTCGCCGTTGACGATCAGGTTGGCGCCGAAGCCGGCGCCGGTGGCGTGGGCGAACGGCGCGGCCAGGGCCAAGGCGCCGGCCAAGGCCAGCAGACGGGTGGTCTGGATGAACGGAATGAAGCGCATGGATATCCTTTCGACTTGGTGGAGGTGCGGCGCGGCGGTGGCGTGGCGGCGTGGCGCCGCGCGGCCGGACCGGCCCGGGAAAAGTGCATATTTTACATTGCTTTCGTATCAACACCCAAGCGTGGCGCGGCATCCGGCGCGGCCACCGCGCCACGCCGGCGGCCGCGCGCCGCGCAAAGGACTTGACAAGCCCGCTTGCAATCTCGTACATTCGATGCATGACCTCGCATCTGCACACATCCCCTTCCCTGCTGTCGCACGCTGGCGCCCTATCGCTAGCGTCGCTACTACTAGCACGCGCTTAAATTCGTTTCAACGCATTGCTCCGTCCGGCCACAAGCCGCACGTGTCTCACCACCCCAGGAAAGTTTGCCCAGATGTTCACTCCGGCTACCCGCGTCCCTAGCAGCACCGACAATTCGCCCGCCGCGTCGCGCCCCGCGCCCGCGCGCGTCCTGTCGGCCCTGCTGCTATCGCTACCGATCGGTTGCCTGGCCTAGTGTAACGTGGCCGCCCGGCAGCCAGTCGCCACCTGCGCAACGCAGAATGCAGCGCGCAGCCGCAGTGAAAAACGCCTTCCCCGCATTCCCCCATTCGAGACCCAGGAGCATCCCATGATGTTGCAGAACCCATCCAGCAAATACCGCGCCTTCCCACCCGTGCAGTTGTCCGACCGCCAGTGGCCCAACAACATCATCAGCAAACCGCCGATCTGGATGAGCACCGACCTGCGCGACGGCAACCAGGCGCTGATCGAGCCGATGAGCGCCGACAAGAAGCTGCGCTTCTTCGAGCTGCTGGTCAAGATCGGCATCAAGGAGATCGAGGTCGGCTTCCCCTCCGCCTCGCAGACCGACTTCGACTTCGTGCGCAAGCTGGTCGACGAGAAGCGCATCCCCGACGACGTCACCATCATCGTGCTGACCCAGTCGCGCGAGGAGCTGATCCGTCGCACCGTCGACTCCGTGGTCGGCGCCCGCCGCGCCGTGGTCCACCTGTACAACTCGGTGGCGCCGGTGTTCCGCAAGGTGGTGTTCGGCATGTCGCGCGAGGAGATCACCGAGATCGCCACCAGCGGCACCCGCCTGGTCAAGCAACTCGTCGCCCAGCATCCGCAAACCGAATGGGTCTTCGAATACACGCCGGAATCGTTCTCCACCACCGAGCTGGACTTCTCCAAGCACATCGTCGACGCCGTCAGCGCCATCTGGGAGCCCAGCCCGCACAACAAGATGATCGTCAACCTGCCCTCGACCGTCGAATGCAGCACGCCCAACGTCTACGCCGACCAGATCGAGTGGATGTCGCGCAAGCTGGCGCGGCGCGACTCGCTGATCATCAGCGTGCACCCGCACAACGACCGCGGCACCGCCGTCGCCTCGGCCGAGCTGGCCGTGATGGCCGGCGCCGACCGCGTCGAGGGCTGCCTGTTCGGCAACGGCGAGCGCACCGGCAACGTCGACCTGGTCACCCTGGCGCTCAACCTCTACACCCAGGGCGTCAACCCGGGCCTGGACTTCTCCGACATCGACGAGGTGCGCAAGTGCGTCGAGGAGTGCAACCAGCTGCCGGTGCACCCGCGCCATCCGTATGTCGGCGATCTGGTCTTCACCGCCTTCTCCGGCTCGCACCAGGACGCCATCAAGAAGGGCTTCGCCCAGCAGCAGCCGGGCGCGCTGTGGGAAATCCCCTACCTGCCGATCGACCCGGCCGACCTCGGCCGCAGCTACGACGCGGTGATCCGCGTCAACAGCCAGTCCGGCAAGGGCGGCATGGCCTACCTGCTGGAACAGGACTACGGCCTGGTCTTGCCGCGCCGCCTGCAGATCGAGTTCTCCCGCGCCGTGCAGGCGGTGGCCGACGCCACCGGCCTGGAGATCACCGCCGAGGGCATCCACCGGATCTTCCAGAACGAGTACCTGGAGCAGACCGCGCCCTACGCCTACGCCTCGCACAAGCTGGTGGAAGACACCACCAGCGACGAGTCGGTGCAGATCGACATCGCGCTGAGCCACCGCAACGCGCCGCTGGCCCTGCAGGGCGGCGGCAACGGCCCGATCGACGCCTTCGTCAACGCGCTCGGCCTGGACATCAAGCTGATGGACTACCACGAGCACTCGATCGGCTCGGGCGCCAACGCCCAGGCCGCCTGCTACGTCGAGCTGCGCCTGGCCAACGGCCCGACCCTGTTCGGCGCCGGCGTCGACAGCAACATCGTCACCGCCTCGTTCAAGGCCGTGCTGAGCGCCGTCAACCGCCAGCTGCGCCTGAGCGAGGGCGCCGCCAGCGGCAAGAGCGCCGGCGTGACCGCCTGAGTTCGCATTAACTAGCTAGTTCCCGGCGCGGGAACGCCCGCCGTTCCCGCGCCCCCTCCCCGCCGCATCCCCCGCCGCCTTGCCACTCTTCCTCCTCGCGTTGCTTTAACGCACAACGCCTGCGCCGTTTTCGGCGTTACAATCGATTTGTTACACCGCACCATTTCTGCAATCCCCCCCTGCTACGCCTGTGAGGAGCCACTGCATGAACATCTCGAACCTGAAGATCGGTATTCGTCTTGGACTGGGATTCGGCGCGGTGCTGACCCTGATGTTGATCTTGATTGTGGTGGGTTTACAACGCTTGAGCAGCATCGGCGCGCACAACGACACCATCATCGACAAGGACTGGGTCAAGGCCGACGCCGCCGCCACCATCAGCAGCACCACGCGGGCCAACTCGGCGCTGGTGCTCGAGCTGTTCATCGCCAAGGACCCGGCCCGCGTCGCCGAGATCCTGCGCGAGGTGGACGCCAACAAGAAGACCATCGGCGGCGCCATCGAGACGCTCGACAAGCTGCTCTACCTGCCCGAGGGCAAGGCGATGCTGGCGGCGATACGCGAGCAGCGCATGCAGTACGTCGCCTCGTTCAGCAAGGTCAGCAAGCTGATCGGCGAGCAGCAGCAGGACGGCGCCGTCGCGCTGATGAGCAGCGACACCCTGCCACGGCTGAACAAGCTACAAAACAGCATCAAGGAACTGTCCGAGCTGCAACGCAGCGCGGTCACCCGCAACGGCGCCGCCGTCAAGCAGGACATCGCCACCGCCGGCCGTTTGATGACCATCCTCGGCGCCGCCGCCCTGCTGCTGGGCGCCGCCTTCGCCTGGCGCGTGTCGCGCTCGATCACCGACCCGATCGGCTACGCGCTGAAGGTGGCGCGCGCCGTCGCCGCCGGCGACCTGACCAGCCGCATCCACAGCGCGCACCAGGACGAGGCCGGCCAGCTGCTGCGCGCGCTGGGCGAGATGAACGACAGCCTGGCCCACATCGTCGGCCAGGTGCGCAGCGGCACCGGCACCATCGCCAGCGCCTCGAGCCAGATCGCCACCGGCAATATGGACCTGTCCTCGCGCACCGAGGCGCAGGCCAGCTCGCTCGAACAGACCGCCTCGTCGATGGTCGAGCTGACCACCACGGTGCGGCAGAACAGCGACAACGCGCGCCAGGCCAACGAGCTGGCGCGGTCGGCCTCGCAGGTGGCGCAACGCGGCGGCAGCGTGGTGGCGCAGGTGGTCGACACCATGGGCGCGATCAACGACTCCTCGCGCAAGATCGTCGACATCATCGGCGTGATCGACGGCATCGCCTTCCAGACGAATATTTTGGCGCTCAACGCCGCCGTCGAGGCGGCGCGCGCCGGCGAGCAGGGGCGCGGCTTCGCCGTGGTCGCCTCCGAGGTGCGCAACCTGGCGCAGCGCTCGGCCGGCGCGGCCAAGGAGATCAAGGAGCTGATCGCCGACTCGGTGACCCGGGTCGACGCCGGCGCCCGCCTGGTCGAGCAGGCCGGCAGCACGATGGACGAGGTGGTGGCCAGCGTCAAGCGGGTCAGCGACATCGTCGGCGAGATCTCGCTGGCCAACACCGAGCAGACCGACGGCATCGAGCAGATCAACATCGCCATCGCCCAGATGGACGACGTGACGCAGCAGAACGCCGCCCTGGTCGAGCAGGCGGCGGCCGCCGCCGCCGCCATGCAGGACCAGGCCGACGCGCTCGAGCAGGTGGTCAGCCAGTTCCGCGTCGACGCCGCCGGCGCGCGGCCACAACGGCCGGCCGCGCCGGGCGGCGCCGTCCGCCTGCCTGCCACCACTTGAGCATCACCAGGCAAGCCGGCACAGCCACAAAGTAGCCGACACCTCGCACCCCACCACCTGCCTGCGGCGGGCGAAACACCCTGGCGCCTCAGCGCGCCAGGCGCAGGCCGCTGAACTGCCAGCGCGCGGCGGCGGGGAAGAAGTTGCGGTAGCTGGCGCGGGCGTGGCCGGCCGGCGTGGCGCTCGACGAGCCGCGCAGCACGTACTGGTTCAGCATGAACTTGCCGTTGTACTCGCCCAGCGCGCCCGGCGCGGCGCGGAAGCCCGGATACGCCGCGTAGCTGCTGCTGGTCCATTGCCAGCAGTGGCCGAACATCTGGCGCAGGCCCGCCCTGCTCCCGTCTCCGCTCCCGTCCCCTCTCCCGTTCCCGCCGCCGCACCCGCACCCGCGCTGGCGCCGGCCGGATGCAGCCAGTCGCCGGGCGCACTGGCACCGCCCAAAGCACCCACAGTGCCCACAGTGCCCACAGTGCCCACAGTGCCCAGCGTATTCGCGCTCCCGGCGGCCGCGCCGCCCAACTCGGCGCGCGCGGCGAACTCCCATTCGGCCTCGGTGGGCAGGCGCGCGCCGGCCCAGTTGGCGTAGGCGTCGGCCTCGTACAGCGACAGGTGGGTGACGGGACGGTGCGGGTCGAGCGGCTGGGCGCCGCACAGCGTGAACTCGAGCCAGTTGCCGGCGTCGTCGCGGCGCCAGTACAGCGGCGCCGACAACTTCTGCGCGCAGACCCAGTCCCAGCCCTCGGCCAGCCACAGGGCGGCGTTGAAGTAGCCGCCGGCGTCGATGAAGGCCTGGTACTCGCCGTTGCTGACCAGCCGCGAGGCCAGCGCGAACGGCGCCACGTATTGGCGGTGGCGCGGCAGCTCGTTGTCGAAGCAGAAGCCGGCGCCGTCGTGGCCGATCTCGCACAGGCCGCCGTCGAAGTCGAGCCAGCGCAGCGGCGTGGCGGCGGCCGGCGCCAGCGGCGCGGCGACATACTCGGGCTGCAGCGCGCTTTGCGCCAGCAGGTGTTTGACGTCGGTCAGCATCAGCTCCTGGTGTTGCTGTTCGTGCTCCAGGCCCAGCGTCAGCAGGGTCGCCAGCTCGGCGCGCGCCGCCGCCTCCAGCGCCGAGGCCAGCAGGCGGGCGACGCGCGCGTCGACGTCGGCGCGGTAGGCGCGCACCTCGCGCATGGAGGGCCGCGTCAGCAGGCCGCGCTGGGCCCGCGGATGCTTCTCGCCGATGCCGTTGTAGTAGGAGTTGAACAGCACCCGGAAGGCCGGATGGAAGGGCGCGAAGCCGGCCTCCATGCGCTCGAGGATAAAGGTCTCGAAGAACCAGGTGGTGTGCGCCAGATGCCATTTGATCGGGCTGGCGTCGGGCATCGACTGGGCGCCGCAGTCCTCGTCGCTGAGCGGTTCGGCCAGCGCCAGCGAACGTTGGCGGACGGTGTCGTAGCGGGCGTTCCACAGCCCGGTTTCGTGCATTTGCATAGGCGGCTCGCGGTTGGAACTTCGTTGCGTCGGCGTTGCGTTGATTTGCGTTGAATTGGCGCGGGTCGGTGTTGCGGCGTGGCGGCGTGGCGGCGCGGCGGCGCGCGCCGCCCGCTCAGTCGGCGAGCACCTCGGCGTGGATCACGGCGAACCAGCCGGCCGGGTCGGTCCACACGGCGCGGCTGGCGAAGCCGGCCCGCTCGAGCAGGCCGACAAAGCCCTGGCGCGTGTACTTGTAGCTGTCCTCGGTGTGGATGCGCTCGCCCTCGGCGAACCCGCGCCGGCCGCCCTGCCAGTGCACCGTCTGCGGGGCGCGCGCTTCCAGGTGCATCTCGATGCGGCCGGCGTCGGCGTTGTAGAAGGCGCGGTGGCGCCACTGCGCGACGTCGAAGTCGGCGCCGATCAGGCGGTTCAGGTGGCGCAGCAGGTTCAGGTTGAAGGCGGCGGTGACGCCGAGCGCGTCGTCGTAGGCGGCGTCGAGCACGGCGCTGTCCTTGACCAGGTCGACGCCGATCAGCAGGCCGCCGCCGGCGCCGGCGCCGATGTTGCGACGCAGGCCGCGCAGGAAGGCCACCGCCTGCTCGGGGGCGAAGTTGCCGATCGACGAGCCGGGGTAGAAGAACAGGCGGCGCTCGGCGCGCACGCTGGCGGGCAGCGCGAAGCCGGCGGAAAAGTCCAAGCCCAGCGCCGTCATGGCGATCCGCGGGAAGCGCTGCTGCAAGCGCTCGACCGCCTCGACCAGGAAGTCGCGCGAGATATCGACCGGCACGTACTGCGCCGGTTGCAGCAGCGGGAACAGGCTGGCGGCCTTGGCGCAGTTGCCGGCGCCCAGGTCGATCAAGGTGCCGCCGCTGCCGATGGCTGCCGCCATGTCGGCGCCGTGGCGGGCGAAGATGGCCGCCTCGGTGCGCGTCGGGTAGTACTCGGGCAGCTCGCAGATGGCTTCAAACAGCTTGGAACCGAGGCCGTCGTAGAAGAACTTGGGCGAGCAATGCGCGGCCGGCGCCAGCAGGCCGGCGGCGATCTCGGCGATCAAATCGGCGTCGCCGTGGGCCGGGCGCAACAGCGGCGCGGCCGGTCTCGGCGCCTCCTCTGGCGCCAACGGCGAGGCCGGCAGGGTCATACGCAGTGACATAGGCATAAAGTTGCTCAGTCCAAAAGTGGATGGTAGCCATCCGAACGCCACGCCGCTTGCCACAGGCCATGCCGATCGTTGCTGCGGATGACGATTTGGCGAAGACTTTTTTGCTATGATAGCTGATTCTCCAAGTCCAAGCGCCGTCAGGCAGCAGCCGTGCGCGCACCGTTCTTGATCGCAATTGCAACATTCCTCTCACACAAAAGGCCCGCCACGATGAAAACTTCCGCCCTGCGCACTCTCAAGACCCTGCTGACCGCCTCGCTGTCGGCCGGCCTGATGCTGGCCGCCGCGCACGCCCAGGCGCAAAGCCCGGCGCAGGTGTTCCGCGTCTCGGCCATCCCCGACGAGGCGCCGACCGAGCTGCAGCGCAAGTTCAAGCCGCTCGGCGAGTACCTGGAGAAGAAGATCGGCATGAAGGTCGAGTTCACCCCGGTGACCGACTACTCGGCCTCGGTCGAGGCGCTGATCAACAAGAAGGTCGACATGGTCTGGTTCGGCGGTTTCACCTTCATCCAGGCCAAGGACCGCAGCAAGAACCAGATCACGCCGCTGGTGCAGCGCGCCGAGGACGAGAAGTTCCGCTCGGTCTTCATCACCACCCACAAGGACATCACCAAGCTGGAAGACCTGAAGGGCAAGACGCTGAGCTTCGGCTCCGAGTCGTCGACCTCGGGCCACCTGATGCCGCGCTCCTACCTGCTGGCCGCCAAGATCAATCCGGACAGCGACCTGAAACGCATCGCCTTCTCCGGCGCGCATGACGCCACCGTGGCCGCCGTGGCCGGCGGCAAGGTCGACGCCGGCGCGCTCAACATCTCGGTGTGGGAAAAACTGGTCGGCGAGAAGAAGGTCGATCCGGCCGTGGTGCGGGTGTTCTACACCACGCCCGGCTACTACGACTACAACTGGAGCGTGCGCACCGACATGAACGCCGACCTGAAGAAAAAACTCAGCGACGCCTTCCTCGCCCTCGATGCCAAGAACCCGGCCGACAAGGCCATCCTCGACCTGCAGCGCGCCAGCAAGTTCATCCCGACCAAGGCCGACAACTACACCGCCATCGAGGCGGCTGCCGTCAACGCGGGCCTGCTGAAAAAATAATCGATGTCCGCTTCCTGCAACACCAGCAACGGCGCCGCGCCCACCTACCGCCTGCAAGGGCTGACGGTGCGCCACCTGGCCGCCGCGCGCGGCCAGGCGGCGGCGCTGCACGCCATCGACCTGGAGATCGCCCAGGGCGAGCAGCTGGCCATCATCGGCCCCTCCGGCGCCGGCAAGACCACGCTGCTGGCCACCCTGGCCTGCGCCCACCGGCCGGCCGACGGCCTGTTCGAAGCTTTCGGCGTCGCGCCATGGACGCTGTCCGAGGGCGAGCGCCACCGCCTGCGGGCGCGCCTGTTCCTGGCGCCGCAGACGCCGCCGCTGCCGCCGCGCCAGCGCGTGGTGACGGCGGTGCTGGCGGCACGCCTGCCACAGTGGGGTTTTTGGCGCGCGCTGGCCTCGCTGGTCAAGCCGGCCGACCCGGCCGCCGCCTTCGCCGCCCTGTCGCGCTTCAACCTGGGCGACAAACTGTATTCCCGCGTCGACCGCCTGTCCGGCGGCGAGCGCCAGCGCTGCGGCCTGGCCCGCCTGCTGCTGTCGAGCGCGCAGGCGCTGCTGGTCGACGAGCCGCTGTCGGCGCTCGACCCGGCGCTGTCCGAACTGACCCTGGCCACGCTGCGCCAGGAGGCCGCCGCGCGCGGCGCCACGCTGATCTGCAGCCTGCACCAGGTCGACCTGGCGCTGAGCCACTTCCCGCGCATCGTCGCGCTGCGCGACGGCCGCATCGTCTTCGACCTGCCGCGCGCGCAGGTCAGCGACGCCATGGTGGCCCAGTTGTACCAGGGCGAGCAGCCGGCCGCCAGCACGCCGCCGGCCGATCCGGCGGCGCCGCGCCTGGCCGTCGGCGCCTGCTTCTGAGCCCGTGTCTAAGCCAGTGTCCATGTTGAATAGCTCCCTTGTGAAAAGCCGCGCGGCCCATCCCGACCCCGCCTGGCGCGGCCGCGTGAGCATGACCGTGCTGGCCCTGGCCCTGCTGTGGCCGATGGTGGTGGCCAGCGAATTCCATCCCGGCCTGCTGTTCGACTGGCAGAGCCTGGAGGCCACCGGCCGCTTCCTTGCCGGCTTCGTGCCGCCGGCCCACAGCCCCGAATTCCTCGCCCTGCTGCTGCGCGAAACCTGGCAGACCGTCGCCATCGCCACCGCCGGGCTGACCCTGGCCCTGCTCGGCGCCATCCCCGCCACCCTGCTGGTGACGGAGAAGATGTCGATCTCGCGCCTCGGCAGCGGCCGCATGCGGCTGGCCTCGGCGCTGCTGCGGCAGAGCGTGCGCTGGCTGCTGGTGCTGCTGCGCAGCGTGCCCGAGCTGGTGTGGGCGCTGCTGTTCGTCCGCGTCATCGGCCTCGGCCCGACCGCCGGCGTGCTGGCCATCGCGCTGACCTACTGCGGCATGCTGGGCAAGGTCTACGCCGAAATCCTCGAATCGACCGACGGCCACGCCAGCGACGCGCTGCTGGCCAACGGCGGCGGCAGACTGGCCGCGCTGCTCTACGGCGCGCTGCCGGAGGCCGCCTCCGAACTGGTCTCCTACACCGTCTACCGCTGGGAATGCGCGATCCGCGGCTCGGTGGTGATGGGCTTCGTCGGCGCCGGCGGGCTGGGACAAAGAATGGACGAATCGATGAAAATGCTGTCCGGCGGCGAGGTCTCCTCGATGCTGCTGGTGTTCGTGCTGCTGGTGGCCGGCGCCGACGCCGTCTCCAAAATGCTGCGCCGGAGGCTGGGATGAGCGCTGTCGACCCGCGCGCCATGCCGGCCGCGCCGCCGCGCTCCTGGAGCACGGCCGTGCTGGCGCTGGCCCTGCTCGCCCTGGTGGCGGCCAGCTTCGCCTCGCTGCCGCTGAAGTGGGGCGAGTTCTTCACCCTGCAGGCGGTCGCCAGCATCGCCGAGTTCCTCGCCGGCTTCGCCCCGCCCGACCTGGCGCCGGCCTTCGTCGCCAGGACCGCCTGGGCCACCGCCGAGACGCTGTCGATGTCGGCCCTGGGCACCCTGCTGGCGGTGGCCGCCGGCCTGGTGCTGGCCCTGCCCGCCGCCGGCCGCTTCGGCCGCCCGGCGCGCGCGCTGGTGCGCGCCCTGCTCAACGTGCTACGTTCGATCCCCGAGCTGGTCTGGGCCTCGATCCTGCTGATCGCCGCCGGCCTCGGCCCCTTCGCCGGCACCCTGGCGCTGGCCGCCCACACCGCCGGCGTGCTCGGCCGCCTGTTCGCCGACGCGCTGGAGAACGCCGCGCCGGCGCCCGAGCACAGCCTGCGCAACAACGGCGCCTCGGCCATGGCCGCCTTCTTCTACGCCACCCTGCCGCAGACGCTGCCGCAGATGCTGTCCTACACCCTGTACCGCTGGGAGAACAACATCCGCGCCGCCGCCATCCTCGGCGTGGTCGGCGCCGGCGGGCTGGGCCAGATGCTCAAATACCACCTGTCGCTGTTCCAAATGCGCCAGGCCGCCACCGTCATCCTCGCCATGCTGCTGCTGGTGGCCCTGGTCGACGCGGTCAGCTTCGCCATGCGCCGCGCCCTGACTCGATGATGCCGATGGTGCCGATGTCCCCGCCGATGCGCTGAACCGCCCAAGCGCCGCCCTCCACTCCCTGTCCCGGATTCGCCATGCTCCAACTGCGCCACCTGTCCAAATCCTATACCAACGGCCGCCCCGTGCTGGCCGACCTGTCGTGGCACTTCAAGGCCGGCGAGTTCGTCGCCATCATGGGCGACTCCGGCGTCGGCAAATCGACCCTGCTCAACCTGATCGCCGGCCTCGACACGCCGGACGCCGGCCCGCAAGCCGAGGCCGCGCCCATCCTGGTCGACGGCGTCGCCATGTCCGGCCTCGACGACGCCGCCGCCACCCGGCTGCGGCGCGAGCGCATGGGCTTCATCTTCCAGGCCTTCCACGTGCTGCCGCACCTGACGCTGCTGCAAAACGTCGCCCTGCCGCTACTGCTCAACGGCCTGCCGCAGCAGCGCGCCAGCGCCATGCTGGCCGCCGTCGGCCTGGGCGGGCGCGACGCCGACTTCCCGCACCAGCTGTCCGGCGGCGAGATGCAGCGCGTCGCCATCGCCCGCGCGCTGGTGCACCAGCCGGCCCTGGTGCTGGCCGACGAGCCGACCGGCAACCTCGACCCGGACACCGCCCACAGCATCCTGACCCTGCTGCGCGCCGAGATCAAAAGCACCGGCGCCTGCGCTATCATGGTCACGCATTCGCAGGCGGCGGCCGAAATGGCCGACAAAGTTCTCATTTTGACAAAATCGGGCATACAAGAAACAACACTCGTCAACTAGTTTGAGCAATAAACAAGATAATTTATTTGTTAAATCATCCCTTTCATTTGCGGTCGTAGTATCATTGAGTCAACTTGCTTGGTTATCAATAATGTTGAGACGGTTGCACCATTAGATACCACAATGCGGTGACCGATGGCCAGCTAGGAGACGCCAACTATCCACGTTTTTGAGCAAAGGAGGAGCAAAATGAACGTACGGCAAAAGAAGTTGGAATTGATCGAGGCGATGAACAGGGCCAGAGCGCTAGAACCATCAAGCTTTGTCCCCAACAAGCTACTCGACACACTCATCGAAAAGATGAATTTGAAAAATGATGCAGAGTTGTGCAGGGTGCTGGAAGTACAGCCCCCGATCATCAGCAAGATCAGGCATCGCAAGCTTGCAGTAGGTGCCACAATATTGTTGAGAATGCACGAAAAGTCGGATCTGAGTATTAAAGAGCTTAAAGATTTATCTACCGCATCAATGCATTAATCAGCCCTGCTGAACTAGCAACACAGGCGCCAAGCACCGCGCCGTGATGAACGGACCGCAGCAAGACTGCAGCCACGTTGATCCACTCAATCTACAGAACGTCCAGCCTAGCCCCCGCTGAACGCGTTCTACCGAAACACCCCTCCCCCCAGCCACACCTTGAGCCCAGCGCTCGCGCCCCCCTCGTTATCAAACAGAGAAACCGTTTTTGCCAATTGTCGCCGCCGTCGCCGCCGCGCGCCACGACAAGTCCACCGACCCGGCCGATTCGTGGCACACTGCGCCCCTGACCCGAGACCGCACCATGCCAAGACAACAAGCCCTAGACGCCATCACCACCGCCAACTACGCCGCCAAGCTGGCCGCCACCGCCGCCATCGACGCCACGCTGCCGATCGACGCCGCCGCCATCCTCGGCACCGAGCGCACCGTGCCGGGCCGCGAGGCGCGCCCCGAACTGGTGGCGCCGGGCAAGCTGGGCAAACGCTCGATGCACACGCCGGAGGGCCGCGCCACCTTGATCCACGCCCTGGCCCACATCGAAATGAACGCGGTCGACCTGGCGCTGGACATCCTGTGGCGCTTCCCCGGCATGCCCGACGCCTTCTACCGCGACTGGATCCGCGTCGCCAAGGAGGAGGCCTACCACTTCAGCATGCTCGACGCCCACCTGCGCGGCATGGGCTACGCCTACGGCGACTTCCCCGCCCACCACAGCCTGTGGGAGATGGCCGAGAAGACCCGCGACGACATCCTGGCCCGCCTGGCGCTGGTGCCGCGCACGCTGGAGGCGCGCGGCCTGGACGCCTCGCCGCCCATCCGCGACAAGCTCAAGCAGGCCGGCGACCACGCGGCGGCGGCCATCCTCGACATCATCCTGCGCGACGAGATCGGCCACGTCGCCGTCGGCAACCGCTGGTATCAGCACGTCTGCGCCGAGCGCGGCCTCGACCCGGTGGCGGCCTACGCCGACATGGTCGAGCGCTACCGCGCGCCCAAGCTGCGCGGCCCCTTCAACATCGAGGCGCGCCGCGCCGCCGGCTTCAGCGAGGCGGAGCTGGCGGCGCTGCTGGCTTGACGCAGGCCAGCGGCGCCGGCGGCCGCGCCTGGCCGGCGGTGTAGTCGACAAAGCCGTCGCGGCGGCAAAAGCTCGCCAGCTGCATGCCGGCCTGGCGCGCGATGTTGATGGCCAATGAAGTCGGCGCCGAGATGGTCGCCAGCAGCGGGATGTTCATGCGCGCCGCCTTGCGCACCAGCTCGTAACTGGCGCGGCTGGACAGGAACACGAAACCGTCCTGCATGGCGATGCGGCGCAGCGCCAGATGGCCGATCAGCTTGTCCATGCCGTTGTGCCGGCCGACGTCCTCGAACACCTTGAGCACCGCGCCGTCCGCCGCGCACCAGGCGGCGGCATGCACCCCGCCCGTTCTGCACATCAGCTCCTGGTGCCGCAGCAGCTCGCGCGCGGCGCGCCCGAGCGCGGCGCCGCCGGCCGCCAAGGGCGCCAGCGGCCGGGTGATGCGCTCCGGCGCCAGATCGAGCAGGGCGATGCTCTCGATGCCGCAGACGCCGCAACCGGTGCGCCCGGCCAGCGCGCGCCGCCGCTCCTTGAGCTTGAGGAAGGCCGGTTGCGCGATGCTCAGGCGGACCTCGGCGCTGTCCTCGGCAAAACACACCTCCAGATCGTGGATCTCGCTGGCGCAGCCGACGATGCCTTCGGTCAACGAAAAGCCGACGGCGAACTCCTCCAGGTCGCGCGGCGTGGCCATCATGACGGCGTGGGAGATGCCGTTGTAGACCAGGGCGACCGGGAACTCCTCGGCCACCTCGTCGCGCGCGCCGAAGGCCTGGCCGTCCTGGTGGCGCACAATATCGAACTCGACCACTCCGGGCCGTTCCAGCGAGACGCAGGATGGCGCCGTGGCGCTTGCTTGTTGCATGGTGTTCTCCCCGCCTGTCTGGTCTTGCAAAGTGATTAACTTTTTAATCTTGTCACAAAATAACTGCCGCAACAAGGGGGACACGCTCAGGCCAGGCGCCGGCCGACCCGCTCCAGCGTGCGCATGAACAGGGCCGGCTGCCCGGCGGCGCGGGCCAGCACCAGCGCGCCCTGGATGGCGCCGACGGCCTCCTCGGCCAGGTCGCGCGCCTGCGCGGGCTCGCGGCCGGCGCGCTCGAGCGCGCCGGCCAGCGCCACGATCCACTCGTCGAAATAGCCGCGCACGCGCTGGGCGAAGCGGTCGCGCTCGTGGCCCAGCGCGAACACGCCGACCAGGCAGACGCGCTGGCCGGACATGAAGTACTGGCCGACGGCGCGCAGCATGGCGGCCACGCCGTCCGGCGCGGCGGACTGGCGCAGCGGCAGGAACACCCGCTCGCGGAACCAGGCGTCGATGTCGTCGAGCACGGCCTGGGCCATCTCCTCCTTGCCGCCGGGGAAGAAGTGGTAGATGCTACCCTTGCCCAGGCCGGTGCCCTCGGTGATGCGGGCCAGGCTGGCGCCCTCGTAGCCGTAGCTGCGGAACACCTCCGCCAGCCGCGGCACCACGTCACTGCGTTCTGCGATCGTTCTTGCCATCGTGTTGCTGTCTGCCCTTCAAATCAAAAACCGAACTCGCTCAGGCCCGGATGGTCGGCCGGGCGCGGCGCGTTCATGTCCCAATGGAACTTGCGTTCGGACGCCGCGATCGGCGCCTCGTTGATGCTGGCCAGGCGGTGCTGCATCAGGCCGTCGGCGGCGAACTCCCAGTTCTCGTTGCCGTAGGCGCGGTACCACTGGCCGGAGTCGTCATGGTATTCGTAGGCGAAGCGAACCGCAATGCGCTTGCCCTCGAAAGCCCACAATTCCTTGATCAGGCGGTAGTCCAGCTCGCGCGTCCACTTGCGCGCCAGCAGGCCGACGATGGCCTCGCGGCCCTGCACGAACTCGGCGCGGTTGCGCCATTTGCAGTCCGCCGTGTAGGCCAGCGACACGCGCCCGGGGTTGCGGCTGTTCCAGCCGTCTTCGGCCAGGCGGACTTTTTCGATGGCCGATTCGCGGGTGAACGGGGGAACGGGGGGACGGATGGTCATGTTGATGCCTTTCAAAGTGGTTGATTGTACTGATCGGAACTGTGTGTACCGATCAGTACAAGAACTATAAACCCGGCGCCTCGTGGGCGCAAGCGATTTTTGCAGTCAAAACAGCGTGCTGACCAACCCTCGCGCCACTGCAATGGGCGGCGAGGTTCAATAAGGAAGGCAGCTGATCCCTATATCATTGTGCAGTTTTGATGAGAGTGGCCGTTGCTACTACATGCCGGCGACCGCTGGCGATCTACGGGCTGCCAGCTAGTTGGTGCGCGGCACTGCTAGCCGTACCGAGCGTGGCGGGTTTGGCGTGTCGCCTGGAGGGTCGACGTTCACGACGCTGACCGTTGTGACGGTCTTTAGTTCGTATGGGACGCGCACGTTGGCACCCTTGAAGTCTTTCGTGTTGCGGGTGATGATCGTCAGCTTTTTGACATCCGCAGTAGCTTGAATGATCGCGTCCGCCAGCCCGATCTTCGGCCCCAAACGGCGACGTTCCGACATAATCTCTGCTGAGGCTTGCATGATTGCGATGCCAGGGTTGTCCCAGTGAGCCAGCTCGGTCAACGCCTCCGCATAACCCTTGCTCCAGTCGATCAGAATATTCGTATCGAAAAGAACTAGGCCCGCCATTCAGACCTCAGTTCGCGCTGATACTCCAGGCCGTCCGCAGGGATGTCTGGACGCTGCGACCAGATGCCGGCCACCTTTTTCAACGCAGCCATACGACGCGCCCGACGGGCTTCAATCGTATCTTCCACGACCGGCGCATCCGTGGTGGTCGCGCCGAGGACATGATGATCGTCGAGTGAGTGTTTCAGGATTGCCATAGCGCACTCCCTTCATGTGAAGTTGATCGTAGTGTAGCGCATCGCCAACCTGATGTCTTCCATGCATGGCAGGCCTGCTGGGGCAAAAAATACCATTAAAACAGGCTGGCGCACAGTTGCCGGCCGGCGTAGCTCAGCGCCACCGTGCCGCCGCCCTCCTCCGCCAAGGTCTGCGCCACCCAGCCGGCCTCGACCAGCAGGACCAGCTGGCGCCGCAGCACGCTCATCGGGCGCGCCGACTGCTTGCTCAGCCAAGCCAGCGAGCAGGCCCTGCCGGGCCGCTCGCGTTCGCTGCGCCAGAGTTGT
This sequence comes from Rugamonas sp. DEMB1, assembly GCF_029834475.1. GTDB lineage: Bacteria > Pseudomonadota > Gammaproteobacteria > Burkholderiales > Burkholderiaceae_D > Rugamonas > Rugamonas rubra. The sequence continues at coordinate 4,076,903 of NZ_CP122407.1, forward strand.
TCGAGCACGCCGACCAGGGCGGCCAATACCTCGTCATCCATGCGGCCCCTTTCCCGGCGCGGGCTCGTCGGCCAGCCGCGCCACCAGGCGGCCCAGCGCGCGCACGGCCTGCGCCGAGCCATCTTGTTTTCAAATCAACATTCAGGCACTATACAGCGCCCGGCGGGGCGACAAGCACATCCCAACATCAACACGGTATCAGGAGCAGCAGGCATGGACAAGAGCAAACCGGCGGGACACATCGCGCCCTACCCCCACGCGGCGGCCGGCTGGGGCGCGCTGAAGCAGGTGGCGATCAACCTGGTGCGCGAGAAGGTCGGCGGCGGCAACTACAAGACGCTGCTGGCGCAGAACCAGCCGGACGGCTTCGACTGCCCCGGCTGCGCCTGGCCCGACCGCGAGCACGCCTCCACCTTCGAGTTCTGCGAGAACGGCGTCAAGGCGGTGGCCGCCGAGGCCACCAGCAAACGGGTGCGGGCCGACTTCTTCGCCGCCCACACCGTCAGCGAGCTGCTGGCGCAGTCGGACCACGCGCTCGAACAGCACGGCCGCCTGACCGAGCCGATGCTCTACGACGCCGGCAGCGACCGCTACCTGCCGGTGGCCTGGGACGCCGCCTTCGCCCTGGTCGCGCGCCACCTGAACGCCCTGCCCGACCCCAACCAGGCGGCCTTCTACACCTCCGGGCGCACCGGCAACGAGGCCGCCTTCCTGTACCAGCTGTTCGTGCGCGCCTACGGCACCAACAACTTCCCCGACTGCTCGAACATGTGCCACGAGCCGACCAGCCGGGCCTGCCGGCCACCGTCGGCGCCGGCAAGGGCACGGTGACGCTGGAGGACTTCGAGCACGCCGACACGCTGCTGATCTTCGGCCAGAACCCCGCCACCAACCACCCGCGCATGCTCGGCGAGCTGCGCGAGTGCGCCAAGCGCGGCGCCGCCATCGTCTCGATCAACCCGCTGCGCGAACGCGGCCTGGAGCGCTTCACCAGCCCGTCGCACCCGCTGGAGATGCTGAGCAACTCCAGCACGGCGATCGGCTCGCTGTTCATCCAGCCCAAGCTGGGCGGCGACTTCGCCCTGATCAAGGCGCTGGCCAAGCGCACCCTGGAGCTCGACGACGCCGCCGTCGCCGCCGCCGGCCGGGCCGGCCTGGCCGGCGCGGCGCGCGTGCTCGACGTCGACTTCATCGCCGAGCACAGCAACGGCTTCGCCGCCTTCGCCGCCGACCTGCGCCGGCAGGACTGGGGCCAGTTGGTCGAAGAGTCGGGCGTGGCGCGCGAGCAGATCGAACAACTGGCCCAGGTCTACGTCAAGGGCGAGCGGGTCATCGCCACCTGGGGCATGGGCCTGACCCAGCACAAGGGCGCCGTGGCGACGATCCGCATGCTGTCCAACCTGATGATGATGCGGGGCAACATCGGCCGCCTCGGCGCCGGCCTGTGCCCGGTGCGCGGCCACTCCAACGTGCAGGGCGACCGCACCATGGGCATCGAGGAGCAACCGACGGCGGCCTTCCTCGACCGCCTGGGCCAGGTGTTCAATTTCACCCCGCCGCGCGCCCACGGCCACGACGTCGTCGCCACCATCGAGGCGATGCTGGCCGGCCGCGTCAAGGTGTTCTTCGCCATGGGCGGCAACTTCGCCATGGCCACGCCGGACACCCCGCAAACCTTCGCCGCGCTGCGCGCCTGCGTGCTGACGGTGCACGTCGCCACCAAGCTGAACCGCAGCCACCTGGTGCACGGCCGCGCCGCCCTGCTGCTGCCCACGCTGGGCCGCACCGAGATCGACCTGCAGCACGGCGTGGCGCAGGGCGTCACGGTGGAGGACTCGATGAGCATGGTGCACCTGTCCTACGGCATGAACACGCCGGCCTCGCCGCAACTGCTGTCGGAGACGGCCATCGTGGCGCGCCTGGCCGAGGCCACGCTGGGCAAGGCGCCGGTCGACTGGGCTTGGTACGGCGCCGACTACGCCCGCATCCGCGACGCCATCGAACGGGTGTTCGACGACTTCCACGACTTCAACGCCCGCGTCGCCAAGCCGGGCGGCTTCCACCTGAAGGTCGCCTCGCGCGCCCGCGAGTGGCGCACCGCCAGCGGCCGCGCCGAGTTCCTGGTGTGCGCCGTCGACACCGACACGCCGATCCACCGCGCCAAAGCCAAGCACGGCGCGCGCCTGATGACCTTGATGACGGCCCGTTCGCACGACCAGTACAACACCACCATCTACGGCATGGACGACCGCTACCGCGGCGTGTTCGGCATGCGCCGCGTGGTCTTCATCCACCGGGAGGATTTGGCGCTGCTGGGCTTCGCCGCCGGCCAGATGGTCGACATCGTCAGCGTCTGGGACGACGCCGTCGAGCGCCGCGCCGACGGCTTCATGCTGGTCGAATACGACATCCCGCGCGGCTGCCTTGGCGCCTACTTCCCCGAGACCAACGCGCTGATCCCGCTGGCCAGCGTGGCCGACGGCGCCGGCACGCCGACCTCGAAGTCGATCCCGGTGCTGCTGCGGGCGGCCTGACCATTCGACAAGGACCGTCAAAGTGCAGGAGGAAGAACTGCGGTGCTGGCCTTTGACAGCACAAGCGCTATCGCCTTTTGCGATGGTTTGTCGTCAGGCCAGCCGACTAGGACCGCATGCTCCGGGAAGCCCGCGACAGGATATGAAGCACACGTCAAGGTAGCGGCAATCACCGATTTGACGGCAAGATCGGCTCTAGCATAGAGCGTTCGGTCCGCACGTTGAGTTCTGGCGAGGTGCCAAATTCGATCAACTGAACAGTTCTTCAGCCGACAGACTGAAGTCTCCCAACGATTCGTTACCCGGTCACGAATGGGGAGAAAAGCACCAGACTTAACCGTCCCGGTTTGCGAGACTTTGTCCGAATCGTAGATGAATCGCGAAACGTATTCGTCGTCAGTGACGCCCTGGTCGTCGCGCGCGACCACGAGCTATCCAAAGTGGCTGAGTGCGGCCAGTATCTCTTCTGGCAGTGTTCCGCCAAAGAAGGCTGGGCCGGACAACAATTTTCCGCCGATCTCGGCAGCATAGGAAATTTTCCCTGACGCATTTAGGCTGACGGACAGGACATCGTCTCCAGAAATCCAATCGAAGGCAATCTCGCCATCCGGGTCCACCGATAACTCCGGCGGAGTAAGCTCAGCTGGCAATGATTCCAAGAACAGAATGGCACGCTCGTAAGTTGCCAAGCCAGCGTTCGTTTGCATCATTCCATGGGCACTTACAAGCGCCCGCAACTCATTCGCAGTTGATGAATGTGCTGACGAGTCAAGCTTTACTGTCGTAACGTTCATAGAGTTACTCCCATGTGCGCGACGCGCGCGCTTGGCTTCCATACCCGTCACATACTGCCCTAACTATGCCACAGTTGACCAGCGCAGTATCAAAGGGCCACCGTAAACCAGATTACCGCACGCTCGCCGCAGCGGCAGCGGCCCCGTCCGGCGCGAGGTGGTAACGCGCGCGCAGCGCCGCCAGCTGGCCCGAGGCCGACATCGACCGCAGGCCGTCGGCCAGCGCGTGCAGCCAGCGCGCGGCGCGCGCGTCGTGGGCCGAAAAGCCGATCGTCAACGGCAGCGCCTGGGCCAGGCAGCCGGCCTGGCGTATCCGGCCCGCCGCGCCGAGCTTGGCGACGAGTTGATTGGCCACCGCCTCGTGTTCCAACCAGACGGGAAAGCGGCCGCGCAACAGCTTTTGCAGGTTGGTCAGGCCGGCGGCGTCGCCGAAGGCGAACGCCAGGCTGGCGCTGTCGCCGTGGTGGCGCGCGATGTAGGCGTCCATCTCGCCGTCGTCGTAGCCGTAGTCGGCGATGACGCCGACCCTGAGCGCGCCCAGCGACTCGGCGCCGCGGTAGCGCCAGACGGCGCCGGCCAGGGTGTAGAAGCAGGCGCGCGAGTGGGCCAGCGGCACGCTCAGCTGCAAACGCGGGTCGCTCGAGGGCGCGTAGACCCCCTCGATGGCGCCGGACGCCGTCTCGCTGACGGCCCGGCTCAAGGGCAGCAGCAGCGACTCCACCTGCACGCCGGACAAGGCCAGCGCCTGCGTCGTCAAGTCGACCAGGTAGCCGCCGCTGATCTGTCCATGGCTGGCGCAAATGAACGGGCACCAGTCGTCCGAGGCCAGGCGCGCGGTGGCGGGCAACGGCGCCGCCGCCGACACGGGCAGCGCCAGCCACAGCAGCAACAGGAGCGATCGCAAGCGCATTCTTGATTCCCCGCACCCAGGCCAACACTGCATGGCGACCGGCCCATGCTAGCGCCGCGCGCGCGTCGACGTCAAGCGCGTTCCGGAACAGGTTTCCGCAACGCCATCCAAAATAGGACGGCTGTTGGTGTTTGCACAGCGATTTCGGCCGGGGCCGGGGCCGGGGCCGGGGCGCCGAGGAGCTAGTACAATTGCCGAGCCAACCGTCCCACCATCCACCGACCAGCCAGGAGCCCCTTTGAAGCCATCGCCCGCCAACCACCCCGCCCAGGACGAGGCCTATTGGATCGGCGTGCGCGCCCAGTACGCCGTCTCGGCCGACTTCATCAACCTGGAGAACGGCTTCTTCGGCGTGCAGGCGACGCCGGTGCTGCAAGCCTTCCAGCGCTACCAGGAACAGCTCAACCTGGAGGGCGCCTATTTCCTGCGCGAACGCTTCCCCGCGCGGCTGGCCGGCGTAATGCGCGCGCTGGCCGAGTTCACCGGCGCCGACACGGGCGAGCTGGTCCTGACGCGCAACCTGATGGAGTCGCTCAACATCCTGCTGCAGGGCTATGCGTGGCGGGCCGGCGACGAGGTGGTGCTGGCCGAGCACGACTACGACAGCGTCATCGAGACGCTGGAGATGGTCGCCGCGCGCCACGCGCTGGCGCTGACCCGCCTGACGCTGCCGCTCGAGCCGGACAGCGACGAGCAGATCGTCGCGCGGTACGAGGCGGCGCTCACGCCGCGCAGCCGGGTGCTGTTGCTGACCCACATGGTGCACCGCACCGGCCAGATCATGCCGGTGGCGAAGATCGCCGCGATGGCGCGGCGCCACGGCGTCGACGTGATGGTCGACGCGGCCCACTCCTTCGCCCAGCTGGACTACCGGCTGGCCGAGCTGGGCGCCGATTTCGTCGGCGTCAACCTGCACAAGTGGCTCGGCGCGCCGCTCGGCCTGGGCCTGCTGTACATCCGCCGCCCGCGCGTGGCCGACATCGCGCCGCTGTTCGGCGACACGCGCCGCGGCGCCGACGACATCAACAAGCTGGCCCACGTCGGCACGGTGCCGCCGGCGCCCATCCTGGCGATCGAGGACGCGCTGGCCTTCCACCAGGCCATCGGCTCGGCGCGCAAGGAGGCGCGCCTGCGCCATCTGACGCAGTACTGGATGGCGCGGCTGCGCGAGGTGCCCGGCGTGCGCCTGTTCACGCCGCGCGCGCCACAGCGCTCCTGCGCCATCGCCGCCTTCGGCATCGAGGGCGTGGCGGCGCAGCGGGTGGTGGCGCGGCTAATGGAGGAGTATCGGATTTTCACGGTGGTGCGCGCGATCGGCGCGGAGGAATGCGTGCGCGTCACGCCGCACCTGTTCACCAGCATCGAGCAACTCGACGCGCTGGTGCGGGCAGTGGGCCAGATCGCCGCCGGCGCGCGCTGAACGCGCGCCGGCGCTACTGCCGCGCGCCGCGGCCGCCGCCGCCATGGCGTGGCCGCGGCGCGGTGCCGTCTAGCCGCGGGCGCGGCGCTGGCGCAGCACGCCGATCAGGCCCAGGCCGAGGCCCAGCATCAAATAGCTGCTCGGCTCCGGCACGGCGCTGACCTGCAAGGTGTCGATGCCGATGAAGTTGGAATAGTCGCCGTTCGGGCCGCCGTCCTCGACCACGTAGCGGAACGCCAGCGCGCCGCTGGTGGCGCCCGACAGGCCGTTGATGGTGGCGCCGAACTGGGTCCACTGCTCGGGATACGCGAACGGTCCTGACCGGGGTTGATCGTCAACAGCAAGGTGGTGAAGGTGCCCACGCTGTCCGAGGTGTGGCCCACGTCATTGCCGCCGACGGCGCTGAAACGCACCTCCAGCTTGTCCGGCCAGAACGACTGGTCGGCGGTGCGGCTGAAGAAGGACAGCTTGTCGCCGTTGTTGAAGACCTGGGTCGGCAGGATCAGCCAGTCGCTGATGTTGGCGACGTTGGCGCCGGCGTTGAAGTTGGCGGCGACGTAGGAGTTGGCCGCGCCCTGGTGCGAATCGAACACCAGAGGATTGCCCTGGAACCAGTCGGTGCTGCCTAGCGGATCACTATTGTTGACCTTGACCCAGTCGGCGGGCACGCCGCCGTCGAAGTCTTCGGTCAGCGAGGCGGCCGAGGCGCTGGCGCCCAGGCTCAATGCCACAGCGGCGAGCATAGTCGGCTTCAAAGCGGATTTGAACGATACAGCCATGTGTAAACCTCCATCAGCAGAGTCAATTTCCGAGACGGCGGACGCAGTCCCGGCCTACCCGTTGCGCGCGGCGACGGAAAGGCCGCCGTGACGCGAACACATCATTTCCATCAAACAATGAATAAAATGACATGTATTTACGATAACATAGACTCAGATCAAAATGGCAATTATTACAAGGCCATGACGTTGCTGTGCAACAGTGGCGGCGCCAGGGGGGCAAACCGCGCCCCCTGGCGACGGGCGCCGGATCAAGCGGCGGCGGCCTCGCCGTCGACGCCGTAGTGGCGGGCGTAGCGGGTGTCCAGATTGGCCAGCGGCAGCATCAGGAACAGGTCGGCGCTTTCGAAGTCGGGGTCCCAGGCCGGATCGCCGCAGATCCAGGCGCCCGAACGCAGGTAGCCCTTGACCAGCGGCGGAATCTGCGGTTTGAGCGCCGGCGCGACCTTGTCGATGGGGAACGGCAGGTGCGGCGTGACGCGGTACTCCATCGGCGCCATGTGGCGCGCCGACAGCGACTGGTACACCGCCACCGCGTTGTGGCCGCCGTCGGCCAGGCTGATGCTGGCGCAGCCGACCAGGTAGTCGCAGCGTTCGCGGCGCATGTATTCGGCCAGGCCGGACCACAGCAGCATGATGACGCTGCCGCCACGGTAGTCGGGATGGATGCAGGCGCGGCCCGCCTCCACCATGCGACCGCGCAGGTTGTTCAGGCGACCGAGGTCGAATTCGTTTTCGGAGTAGACGCGGCCGATCTTGCGGGCCCGCGTGGCGCTCAACAGGCGATAGGTGCCAACCACCAGGAGCGTGTCCGAGTCGCGTACGATCAAGTGATCGCAATGCTCGTCGAATTCGTCGCTGTCCAGGCCATCTTCCCTGGCCAACGACGACAGTCCCATGGTTTCGATGAACACCTTGTAACGCAAGCGCTGCACTTCGTGCAGTTCTTCCGGTGTGCTGGCCATGCTCAAAACCAGCTTGGCCGAGGTTGCCCTGACGTGCGCTTGTACGATCGAGGTTTGCATGCTTCGTCCTTTCTGTGGGAGACGAAGCAAGCGTAACGGCCTAATACTTCAAAGAAAATGACAACAATATGTCATCTCCGTGACATGTACACACTCAGTTTTTCTTCGGCCGGCCGGTTTTCAACTGTGGCAAGGCTGCCAACACATTCTGCAGCGTGGCCAGGTCGATCTGGCTGATCAACGCGACGCCGATGCGCAGCAATTCGCTCTTTTTGATCTCGAAGCCGGCCTTCAGGCAGGCTTTCTTGACCAGGCCCAGCACGGCGTATTCCTGCTCCGGCATGGTGAAGCTGTCGCGCACCAGTTTTTCCTTGTGCGGTTTATCCTTGGCGGCGTCGACCGGCTTGGCGGCGACCTTGGCGGCGGTCTTGGCCGGCGCGGCCTTCACTGCCGACTTGGCGGCGGTTTTTGCGGCCGGTTTGGCGGCCGGCTTGGCGGCCGGCTTGACGCTCTTCGCCGCAGGTTTGGCGACCGCCTTGGTGGCCGCCTTGGCGGCCGGTTTGGCGGCGACCGTTTTGACAGCTGCCTTCGCCGCCGGCTTCACGGCGGCCTTGGCGGCCGGCTTGGCGGCAACCTTGACGGCGGCTTGGGCGGCGACCGGCTTGGCGGCGGCCTTGGCCGGTGCCGCTTTCACGGCGGCTTTGCGCACCGGCGCCTTGCGGGCCGGCGGCGTGGCGGCGGCGGTGTCGATGGTTTCAATCGTGGCGACCACGGGCAACGGCGCGTCCATGCCGTTGGCGTTGGCGTTGGTGTTGCTGGCGGTGGCCTTGGCGGCGATAGGCTTGTTCATATTTACTCCATTTTTTTCAACAATATAAACAATATATACTATTTATCAAAAATGTGTTTGAGCAATGTCATGCAACCACCAATTATTCCCCTGCCGCATCGAACAATCTGCTAGTCGGGCGCGCGCAACGCGTTGCGCGGCGCCAGGTGCATGGCGACGCGGGAGAACAGCACGCCGGGGTTGATCGGCTTGCTCAAGAAATCCACCGCGCCCAGCGCCCTGCCCTCGGCCTCGTCCTCGGCGCGCTTCTTGGCGGTGAGGAAGATCACCGGGATGGCGGCGGTGGCCGGATCGGCCTTCAGTCGGCGGCAGGTCTCCGTAGCCGTCCAACTCGGGCATCATCACGTCGAGCAAAATCAGGTCGACCGTGCCGAGCGTGCGCAGGATGTGCAGGGCGGCGGCGCCGCTGTTGGCCACCTTGGTGTGGTAACGGTCCTTCAACAAGGCCGATAGCAGCGTGATGTTGTCGGGCGTGTCGTCGACGATCAGAATGGTGCGGCGGCCGGCGGCCGGAAGTCGCCGCCCAGCCAGCGCGACAGCGTGGCGAACAGCTGTTCCGGGTCGACCGGCTTGCTGATGTAGTCCTGCATGCCCTCCTCCAAACAGCGTTCGCGCACGTCGGCCAGCGCGTGCGCCGTCATGGCGATCACCGGCAGGGCGTCGAAGCGGTGGTCCTGGCGCAGCAGGCGGGTGGCGGCGTGGCCGTCGAGCAGCGGCATCTCCAGGTCCATCAGCACCAGCGCGTAGGCCTGCGGGCCGGCGCCGCGCAGGCGCTCGAGCGCCTCTTGGCCGTTGCCGGCGACGTCGACGCTGATGCCCTGCACCGCCATCAGCTCGGCGGCGATCTGCTGGTTGATCGGGTTGTCCTCCACCAGCAGCACGCGGGCGCCGTAGCGCGGGCCGACGGCCGGCTCGCCGGCGGCCCGCGTGGCGCGCGGCGGCGCCACCAGCGCGACCAGGCTGTCGACCAGGGCCGACTGGCCGATCGGCTTGAACAGCAGGCCGAGGATGCCGGCGTCGTCGGCCTGCTGCTGCACCTCCTCGCGGCCGAAGGCGGTCACCAGCACCATGCCGGGCGGCCGCCGCAGCGTGGCGTCGGCGCGCACCCGGCGCGCCAGCGCGATGCCGTCCAGCCCGGGCATCAGCCAGTCGCACAGCACCAGCAGGTAGGGGTCGTCGGCGCGCTCGGCGGCGGCGATGGCGGCCAGCGCCTCGGGCCCGCCGCCGGCGCGGTCGAGCCGCAGCGGCAGCGGGGCCAGCGCCTCGGCGAGGATCTGCAGCGCCACCGGGCTGTCGTCGACCAGCAGCAGGCGGGCGCCGTTCAGCGCGGCCGGCAGCACGGCGGGCGGCTCGGCCGCGCCGGACAGCGCGAAGGCCAGCTCGAACTGGAAGGTCGAGCCCTGGCCGGGCGTGCTGTGCACGCTGATCTCGCCGCCCATCAGGCGCACCAGGCGCTGCGAGATCGACAGCCCGAGGCCGGTGCCGCCGTACTCGCGGCTGGTCGAGCCGTTGGCTTGGCTGAAGGCGCGGAACAGCTTGGCCTGGTCCTGCGGCGCCATGCCGATGCCGGTGTCGCGCACGGCGAAGCGCAGCGCGACCCGGCCGCCCTCGTTGGCCAGCACCGTGCAGCGCAGTTCGAGCTCGCCGCTGGCGGTGAACTTGACGGCGTTGTTGACCAGGTTGATGAGCACCTGGCCCAGGCGCAGCGGGTCGCCCAGCAGCTGGCGCGGCACGGCCGGCGCCACGTCGAACAGGTATTCGAGCTGCTTCTCGGCGGCGCGCTGGGCGGTCACGCTGGCGACGTTGGCCAGCACGTCGTCGAGGTTGAAGGCGACCTGCTCGAGGTCGAGCCGGCCGGCCTCGATCTTGGAGAAGTCGAGGATGTCGTTGATGATGCCCAGTAGCGCCAGCGCGGCGCGGTGGATCTTGCCGATGTAGTCGCGCTGCTTGGGCGTGAGCTCGGTGCGCAGGCTCAGGTAGGCCATGCCGATGATGGCGCTCATCGGCGTGCGGATCTCGTGGCTCATGTTGGCCAGGAACTCGGACTTGGCGACGTTGGCCGCCTCGGCCAGCACGTTGGCCTTGAGCAGCTTGTGCTCGCGCTCGCGCCGCTCGCTGATGTCGCGGATGAAGGCGCAGAACTCGAAGCAGCCCGGCTCGGCCAGCTTGACGTGGGTGATCGCCAGCTCGATGGGGAACTCGTGGCCGTCGCGGTGCAGGCCGTAGACCTCGATGCGGCTGTCGAGCACCTTGCCGCTGCCGCCGTCGAGGAAGCGCTGCATGCCGCGGCGGTGCTCCTGGCGGAAGCGCGGCGGCATGATGGTGGTGTCGACGGCGCGCCCCAGCGCCTGCTCGCGCGACCAGCCGAAGGTCGCCTCGGCCTGGCGGTTCCAGCCGACGATGCGGCCGTCCAGGTCGATCCGCACCACCGCGTCGAGCGCCGTGTCGACGATGCTCTGCAGCTTGTCCTGGCTGTCCTGCGCCGCCCGCACCGAGCGCGTCAGCTCCTGGGTGCGCTCGGCGATGCGCTGTTCGAGCTCGCCGTTCAACTGGCGCAGCGCGCCCTCGGCGTGGCGCAGGCGGGTCAGCGTGTCGCGGAAGCTGCGCACGGCGCCGGACAGGCGGCCGATCTGGTCCTGCCGGCCGATGCCGGACAGCTCGATGTCGGTGTGGCCCTGGCTGAGCCGCTCGAGGGCCCGTTGGATGTCGCCGAACGGCCGCATCGCCTTGCGACCGACCAGGATGATCGACAGCACGATGGCCAGCGCCAGCAGCAGGTTGGCCAGCACCGTGCCGACGATCTGGCGGCGCAGTTCGGCGTCGATCTGGCGGCGCGAGAAGGCCAGCTCGATGGCGCCCACCGGGTAGCTCTGGCGCGCGTCGCTGAACTCGATCTCGCGGCGCAGGCGCAGCGCGGCCTCGGGCGCGCCCAGCGGCGCGACGTAGCTGGCCAGCTCGGCGCCGCCCGGCGCCAGCACGCGCAGCGTCAGCACCTCGGGGGTGGCGCCGGAGGCGTCGACCACGCTGGCCACGGCGGCGCTGTTGATGTCGAACAGCGGCCGCGCCAGCGCCTGCGACAGCACCGCCGCCAGCCGCTCGGCGCGCTCGCGCAGCTGCTGTTCGGCCTCGCTGCGCAGGGACTGCATCACGTAGGTGGTGTAGACCGCCGTCGACAGCGCGACGGCGAGGAAGATGCCGACCGCCAGGCGCAGCAGGATGTCCTGGCGCCAGGCGCGCGCCAGGCGCGCCAGCGGGCCGCCGCCGGTCTCGCCGCCGCTCTCGTCGCCGCCGCCGGCCAGGGTCGGATCAATGGCCGGCTCCCGCGGCCAGCTCGAGGCGCCGGTACTCGGCGCTGTTGCGCGCCTGTTCGACGCCGCGCCAGATCCGCTCGGCCAGCTGCGGCCGCGCCGCCACCAGGGCGTGCGAGAGGATCAGGAAGTAGGGTTTTTCGATCAGCGGCGCCGGCAGCATCTCCAGCTGGGCCGCCAGCGGGCCGCGCATGATGCCGGCGGCGTCGCTGCCGCCGAGGGCGGCGGCGGCCAGGCGGCCGGCGGTCAGCTTGCGCGCCAGCTCGTCGGCGCGCTGGCTGCCCTCGTCGACCTCGACGTTGCTCGCGCGCAGCATGTCGCCCACCGAGTAGCCGAGCTGGAAGCCGATGGCGCCGTCGATGTGGTGGAAGGCCTTGCCGTCCCAGTCGGCGGCGCCGCCCTTGCGGCGCAGCAGGACGTAGCGGTCGATGTGCATGCGCTTGCTGGCGTCGGCCTGGGCGCCGCCCGGGTATTCGCCGATGGCGCGCCGGTCCGGCTTGTAGCTGACGGCGAAGGCGCCGTCGACCTGGTTGGCCTGCAGCTGCGCCAGGCAGCGCTTCCACGGCATGCTTTGAAAGTCGAAACGGATGTCGAGGCTGCGCGCCACCATGCCGAGCAGGGCGAAATTGAGGCCGCCGCCGGCCTCGGTGCGCCACGGCGGCACGTCCTGCCGCTCGAAGCACAGGCTGACCACCGGCGGCGCCGCCGGCGCGGCCGCCTTGGCCGGCCCGGCCGCCCCGGCCAGCAGGCCCAGGCCCAGGCCCAGCGCCGCCGCGCGGCGCGCATTCCGCCAGATCCTCATCGATGCCCCCCGGTTCTCAAGCGCCGGCGAAAAGCCGGCGCGCATGTCTAGTGTAAGCAAATCCGGAGGGGAAAAGTATGCCGCCCCAACAATATTGGCGGGGCCGGCGGCGCGGCTGGTCAATCCGCCGACAAACGCCGCGCGGCAAACTCGGCAAACCCAGCAAACTCAGCCGTTGGCGCGGATGCTGAAGTCGACGCCCACCTCGTCCCACAGCTCCTGCTCCTTCTCCATCCAGTACGACACGGTCGGATGGTCGCTGACCACGTCGCGGCGGATCTCCAGCTCGATGCGGCTCTTCATGCGCAGCTTCAGCTCGGCGCAGTCGAGCTCGATGCGCGAGTGCATGAACAGGATGGCCAGGCGCAGCGCCACCACCGCCTTGGCGAAGTCGGGGTCGGCCAGCGCGTCGGCCACCTTGCGCAGGTTGCCCTTCTGCGCCAGGACCAGGCGGCTCATGGCCTTCTGCTCGCGGGTGGTGAAGCCGGGCAGGTCGGCGTTCTCGACCAGGTAGGCGGCGTGCTTGTGGTAGCCGGTCTGCGCCACCACCAGGCCCACCTCGTGCAGCAGCGCGCTCCAGTAGAGCAGGCGGCTGTAGGTGTCCGAGGCCGGCTTCATCTGCAGGTACAGCGCCGCCGCGTCCTCGGCGACGCGGCCGGCGCGGCCGGCGTCGGCGTGGAACTTCTGCGCCAGGCCGCGCACCGACTGCTCGCGCCGGTCGCGCTTGGTCGAGCGCAGGTACAGGTCCCACATCACGCCCATGCGCAGGCCGGCCTCGATCGGCTGCATGGCCGGGATGTCGAGCTCGTGCACCATGGCGATCAGGATCGCCAGGCCGCCGATGATGGTCGAGGCGCGGTCCGGCCGCAGCCCGGCCATCTCGATCCTGGAGACGTGGCCGAAGGCGATGAAGCGCTGTTTCAGCGCCTCCAGGCTGGCGGCCGACAGGTCGCCCTTGCCCAGCTTGTTCTTGGCGATGATGTCGGCGATGGTGCGGATCGTGCCCGAAGAGCCGTAGGCCTGCTTCCAGTGCTGTGGATGGTAGGGCGGCGCGGCGTCCTCGAAGTGGCTGCGCGCCGACAGGATGGCCGCCTCGAAGGACGGCGCGTCGATGCGGCCGCCGACGAAGAACAACAGGCTCTGCTTGACGGTGCCCAGGCTGAACGACTCGACCCGCTCGATGTCCTGGCCGCGTCCAAGGATCAGCTCGGTGGAGCCGCCGCCGATGTCCATCACCAGGCGCCGCTCGCCCGGCGTGGCCAGGGCGTTGGCCACGCCCATGTAGATCAGGCGGCCCTCCTCCTCGCCGGAGATGATCTCGATCGGGTAGCCGATGGCCAGTTCGGCCGCCGGCAGGAAGGCCGCCGAGTTGCGCGCCACCCGCATCGCCGAGGTGGCCACCACGCGCACCGCCTCGAGCTCGTAGCCGGCCAGCGTGGCGCGGAAATTCTTCAGACAACTGAGGGCGGCCTGCATGGCCGCCTCGGTCAGGTTGCCGTCGGCGTCGAGGCCGGCGGCCAGGCGGATCGGCTCGCGCATGCTTTTGAGTACGCGGATCGCCTCGCCGTCGTGCTGGCCGATGTGCAGGCGGAAACTATTGGAGCCCAAATCTACTGCTGCGTACATACCAGCCTCTCTCTAAGAACGACCACAAAGGCTTGCGATGTCCATGACGACAAAAATTCTTATACAGTAAGCGTCGATTATGACCGCTTGATGACGTTTGTCCAGTGCGCCGCGCGCCGCGCAACAGCGCCCGGCGCGGCCCGCCTCAGGCCTCCAGCGGGCTGGCCGCGCGCGCCTCGGCGACGCGGTTGCGGCCGTCGCGCTTGGCCTGCTGCATGCCTGCGTCGGCCCGTTTGAACAGGCTCACCGTGCTGTCCTCGGCGCGGATGGTGGTCACGCCCAGGCTGGCCGTCAGGTTGATGACGGCGCGCTCGGTCTTGACCGGCACGGCGGCCACCGCGTTGCGGATGCGCTCGGCCACCATCAGGGCGTCGGCCAGCGAGGTGCGCGGCAGCTGGACGGCGAACTCGGCGCCGCCCAGGCGGCCCATCAGGTCGCTGTCGCGCAGTTGTTTCTTGCACACCTCGACCATGCTCTTGAGCACGGCGTCGCCCACCGGGTGGCCGTAGTTGTCGTTGACCCGCTTGAAATGGTCGAGGTTGAGGATGATCAGCGCGGTCGGCATGCCGGGCCGGCGCGCCAGCGCCATCCACGGCGCCAGCGCCTGGTAGAAGCCGCGCCGGTTGGGCACCTCGGTCAGCGCGTCCTGCACCTCGAGCAGGTCGAGCTGGTCCTGCAGGCGCTGGCGCGACAGCAACAGATAGCCGAAGGCGTTGACCAGCATCATCATATACAGCACGCCGAAGCCGAGCCACTGCAACAAGGTTTCACCCAAACCCGCGCCGAAGCCGCCGTCCGGGCCGCCGCCCGGCGCCAGGCCGGCCGCCAGCAGGCCGCGCAGGGCCAGCGCCAGGCCCAGCGCCAGCATGCTGGCGGCGAGGAAGCGTTGCAGCAGGCTGTTGTGGCGCCAGCGCCGCGCCAGCGCCAGCGCGCCGGCCAGGAAGAAGCCGGCGACGATCAGCGCGCCGGCGGCCACCCGCACCGGCGCCGGCGCGTCGAACAGCCAGGCGCCGACGAAGGCGGCCTGGGCCACCAGCAGGGCCGGCAGCAGGAAGCGGCGCCAGACCGGCCGGCCGACGGCGCCCCACAGCGCCGCCGCGTCGAGGGCGACGCCGGCGAACAACAGGCCGTTGGCGACCGGCACGCTGAGCACCTCGGGGATGCTGCCGCGCAGGTACAGCAGCAGCCAGGCGGCCGCCTGGCACTGCTTGGCCAGCGCCCAGGTCGACAGGCCGAAGCGCTTGCTGCGCTCGTATTCGAAGAAGAACAACGCGGCGCACAGGCTCAGATTGCCCAGCGCCAGCGCCAAAATCAGTGTTTTTATATCCATGGGAGGGGGCAGGTTCGGCCGGCGCCATGGCGCCGGCGCGGGGGCGGCCGGCGGCGCGCGCCGGCCGCCGGTCAGACTTCGTGTTCGACGTTGCTGCTGCCGTCGCCGACCTTGCTGGCCCAGGCCTTGGCGAAGAAGGACTTCTCGTCCTCGGTCGGGGCGTCGTGCCAGAAGACGATGAGCGTGCCCTTGTGGTCGTGGATCTGGCTGAACTTCTCGACGAAATGGGTGTTGCCCGCCGAGTCGGCCAGCGCCATCACATAACCGTAGACGCGGGTCAGCCGCTCGATCCGGTCCGGCTCGGTGAAGCTGTTGGTGGCGGTAATCGTGGGGTGGTCTAAAAACATCGCTCTCTCTCTTCTTCGCTCCAAGGGGGCCGTCGGACGCGGCGGCTGCTGTGCTGTCAATGTACCTACAAATTTTCCGTCTGTAAATGCCATCCGGCGGCCCGCCGCCGCATGCGCGCCGCCGCAACGGTCGCCGGCGCCATGCTAAGATCGTAGCGCCGGCGCCAAGACGTATTGCCCCAGCTTATCAGAAACCCACGCTTGGCAACAAGCTAGCATGTGTGAAGCCATGAACCCGCAGCCCCAATCGCCCGCCGCCACACCGCTGGTCCGCACCGACGGCGACCTGCGCTCGCTCGAATTCCTGCCCGGCATGATCCAAAGCGAGATGCGCCTGTCGCGCCCCGACCAGCTGGTGCTGGCCTACGCCCGCGCCATGATGTGCTTCACCTTGTTCCAGCCGCGCCCGCAGCACATCGTCATGGTCGGCCTGGGCGGCGGCTCGCTGGTCAAGTTCTGCCACCGCTACCTGCCGCACAGCCGCATCACCGTGCTCGAACTGCGCGCCGACGTGATCGCCCTGCGCGAGCAGTTCGCCATTCCGCCCGACGACGCGCGCCTGCGCATCGTCTGCGTCGACGCGGCGCGCCACATGGCCGCCCTGGCCGACAGCGCCGACGTGCTGCTGGTCGACGGCTTCGACGCCGACGGCCTGCCGCCGGCGCTGGCCAGCGCCCGCTTCTACGCCGACTGCCGCCGCGCGCTGCGCCCCGGCGGCGTGCTGGTGGCCAACATGTTCAGCTACGACCCGCACTTCCCGGCCATGCGGCGGCGCCTGCGCATGGCCTTCGCCGACCGCCTGTGCCAGTTCCGCGGCATCGCCGGCAACAACCGCCTGCTGTTCGCCGTCAAGGGCGGCGCGCCGTCGCCGGCGCTGGCCGCGCTGCGCCGGGTGGCGCGCTGCCAGGGCCTGGGGCTGGCGCCCTTGAACCGCCTGCTGGCGCACTGGGTGGTGTGGCGGCTGCGCCGCGGCGGGCGCGACTAAAACCACGCCGGCGGGCTTTTGTGACACACTGGACGGCAGCATACTTTCACTTCACAAGGAAGCCCGATGCCGCACCGCAGCAAGCGATCCGCCCTCTCGGCCGCCGCCGCGCTGACCTTGGGCGCCGGCCTGGCCGCGACGGCGCTGTTGTGCGCCGCCGTCGGCGCGCTCGAGGTCGAGACCTTCGAGCTGGGCTTCCGGCAGCGCGCCGAGCTGCGCGTGGCGGCGCTGCGCCGCGGCCTGGACGAGGCCGTCGAGCTGCTCACCATCACCAACGACCTGTTCAAGACCTTCGGCCAGCCCAGCCGCGAGCAGTTCCGCGACTTCACCCTGCCGCTGCTGCGCCGCCACCCCTTCATCCAGGCCTTCAACTACCAGCGCGCGCTGAGCGAGGCCGAGCGGCCGGCCTACGAGGCGGCGCTGGCGGCCCGCCTGCCCGGCCACCGCATGCGCGAGCGGGCCGAGGGCGACCGTGGCGCGCTGGTGCCGGTGCGACCGCGCCCGCTGCACATCGTGGTCGACTACCTCGAACCCTACCAGGGCAACGAGGCCGCCCTCGGCCTCGACCTGGCGCCCAACGGGCCGCTGCGCGGCGCCATCGAGCAGGCGGTGGCCAGCGGCCTGGTCACCGCCAGCCCGCTGCTGCGCCTGGCCCAGGAGCGCGGCGGGCAGCAGGGCTTCGTGCTGCTGATGCCGCTGTTCCGCGCCGGCGCGCCCAGCGCCACGGCGCAGCAGCGCCGCGCCGCCTGGATCGGCAACACCGGCGCGGTGATACGCTCGACCGACCTGGTGCACAAGATCCTGCTCGGCGCCGGCCTGCTCGACGACGCCGGGCTGCGCCTGCGCGTCTACACCGGCGACGCGCCGCGGCCCGACAACCTGGTCTACGGCCCGCCGGCCGAGGCCGCCCCGGCGCCGTCCGCCCCGCTCGCCCGCGCCGCCCTCGCCGCCCCCGCCCCCGCCGACGGCGGCGCCGCGCCGCCCGGGCCGGCGGCGGCGCCGCGCCGCTGGCCCTGGCCGGACGGCGCCAGCGTGCTCACCCGCAGCTTCAACGCCGCCGGCAAGGCCTGGCACGTGCAGGTGACGGCGCTGCCGCGCCCGCTGCCGGCCGGCCACCTCGGCTCCCTCGCCACCCTGCTCGGCGGCCTGCTGTTGTCCGCCCTGGCGGCCGCCTTGGTGCAGTCGCTGACGCAGCGCCGCCGCGGCGTCGAACGGCTGGTCGAGGCGCGCACCCACGACCTGCAGCTGAGCAACGAGCAGTTGAGCCAGGACGTCGCCGCCCGCAAGGCCACCGAACTGGCGCTGCAGCACAGCGAGCACCGTTTCCGCCGCCTGCTGGCGCTGTCGTCGGACTGGTACTGGGAGCAGGACGCCGCCTTCCGCTTCACCCACATCACCGACGGCTTCTTCGACAAGGGCCACCTGCCGCGCGAGCGCTTCCTCGGCCTGACGCGCTGGGACAACAACGCCGAGATGCGCGCGGCGGGCTGGGGCCGCGAGCACATCGCCCGGCTCGAGGCCCACCTGCCCTTCAACGACCTGGAATACTCGCTGGTCGGCCTGGACGGCGTGGCGCGCTGGTTCAGCACCAGCGGCGAGCCGGTGTTCGACGCCGCCGGCGCCTTCCAGGGCTACCGTGGCACCGGCAGCGAAATCACCGCGCGCAAGTTGACCGAGCAGCACATCCAGCACATCGCCCACCACGACGTGCTGACCGGCCTGCCCAACCGCGTGCTGCTGCAGGACCGGCTGGGCCAGGCGGTGGCCTACGCCAACCGCAGCGGCCACCCGCTATGGGTGATGCTGATCGACCTGGACCGCTTCAAGTTCGTCAACGACAGCCTGGGCCACAAGGCCGGCGACCTGCTGCTCAAGACCGTCGCCGGCCGGCTGCAGGACAGCGTGCGCGAGAGCGACACCGTGGCCCGCCTGTCGGGCGACGAGTTCGTCGCCCTGCTGACCGAACACCCGGACGAGGCGCTGACGCCGCAGGTGACCGAGCGCATCATGCGCGCCGTGGCGCAGCCGGTGCTGCTCGAGGGCAAGGAGTTCTTCGTCACTTGCAGCATCGGCGTGGCCGTCCACCAGGCCGACGGCGCGCCGGCCCAGCACCTGATCGAGCACGCCGACATCGCCATGTACTGCGCAAAAAAGCTGGGCCGCAACAACACCCAGTTCTACCAGCCGTCGATGAACGAGGCGGCGCTCGAACGGCTGCGCATCGAGGGCGCGCTGCGCAAGGCGCTCGAACGCGACGAGCTGGTGCTGTACTACCAGCCCCAGCTCGACCTCGACAGCGGCCGCATCGTCGGCATGGAGGCGCTGCTGCGCTGGCGCCACCCGGAGCTGGGCATGGTGCAGCCGGAGCGCTTCATCGGCCTGGCCGAGGAGACCGGCCTGATCGTGCCGATCGGCGCCTGGGTGCTGGCCAGCGCCTGCGCCCAGACGCAGGCCTGGCTGGCCGCCGGCCTGGGGCCGCTGCGCGTGGCGGTGAATTTGTCGGCGCGCCAGTTCGGCGTGCCCGGGCTGCCGGCCGCCATCGCCGCCGTGCTGGCCGCCAGCGGCCTGGCGCCGGCCTGCCTGGAGCTGGAGCTGACCGAGAGCCTGCTGATGAGCGACGTCGCGCTGGCGGTCGAGCTGCTACAGCAGTTGAAGGCGCTCGGACTGACACTGTCGATCGACGACTTCGGCACCGGCTACTCGAGCCTGTCCTACCTGCGCAGCTTCCCCATCGACGTGCTGAAGATCGACCGCTCCTTCGTCAGCGACATCGGCGCCGACGGCGACGAGGCGGCCATCGTCGTGTCGATCATCGCGCTGGCGCACAACCTGAAGCTGCGCGTGGTGGCCGAGGGGGTGGAGTCGGCGCGCCAGCTCGACTATCTGTGGCGCAACGGCTGCGACCAGATGCAGGGCTTCCACTTCAGCCCGCCGGTGCCGGCCGCCGAGTTCGAACAGATGCTGCGCGACGGCAAGCACCTGGCGCCGTCGACCGCCTTCGCCTAGGCGCCCGGCGCCGTCCGCCCGCCGTTGCCCCCGCCCGCCGCGCTAGGCCGGCGCGCCGGCCTTCTTGGCGCCGTGCACCATCTGGCGCGCCTGCTTGCGCAGCTGGGCCTGCTGGTGGCGCAGCACCTGTTCGGCCGACTCCGGCACCAGCGTGGGCACCTGCACCGGCTTGCGCTGCTCGTCCACCGCCACCATGGTGAAGTAGCAGCTGTTGGCGTGGCGCACCAGGCGCTGCTGGATGTTCTCCGTCACCACGCGGATGCCCACCTCCATCGAGGTGCGCCCGGTGTAGTTGACCGAGGCCAGGAAGGTGACCAGCTCGCCGACGTGGATCGGTTGCAAAAACATCACCTGGTCGACCGACAGGGTCACCACGTAGCTGCCCGAGTAGCGGCAGGCGCAGGCGTAGGCGACACTGTCGAGGTATTTCAGGATGGTGCCGCCGTGCACGTTGCCGGAGAAGTTGGCCATGTCGGGGGTCATCAGCACCGTCATCGACAGTTCGTGGGCGGACCAGCTCATCGGTTTTTCCATATCGGCTTTCTGCTTGAAGTAGTTTTCGCGGGACTTGATCCACATCATATCAGTGTAGTGTTGCGTCCTTGTTGACGCATAAAAATGCGCCTTTGCCCGCCATGCGTCGTTGCCAATCCTCGCGATAGCCCGCTATCGCTCCGGTTGGCGCCTAGCCTGGCGGGCAAATGCATCATTTTTATCTGCGCCCCCAAGAACGCAACACTACACTAGCCGCTCCCGCCATTGCTGGCAAACAGTTATCAAATAGGCCTACTTTCCCCCGAAAAATATCGTATCCTTGGCCCCTTCTGTCCCCTCCCCCGAAAGGAAGCCTTATGAAGTGGAAAGTCCTGGCCGCCAGCGTCCTGTTCGGACTGGCCGGCGCCGCGCACGCGCTGGCCGCCGAGCAAGTGAAATCGTTCACGCTGGCCAACGGCATGAAGTTCATCGTGCTCGAAAGCAGCACCATCCCGAACGCCAATATGTACACCTTCTGGAAGGTCGGCTCGCGCAACGAGGCGCCCGGCATCACCGGCCTGTCGCATTTCTTCGAGCACATGATGTTCAACGGCTCCAAGCACTTCGGCCCGAAAATGTTCGACCGCACCATGGAGGCCAAGGGCGGCTCCAACAACGCCTACACCAGCAACGACGTGACGGTCTACCAGGACTGGTTCCCGGCCGCCTCGCTGGAG
This sequence comes from Rugamonas sp. DEMB1, assembly GCF_029834475.1. Lineage (GTDB taxonomy): Bacteria > Pseudomonadota > Gammaproteobacteria > Burkholderiales > Burkholderiaceae_D > Rugamonas > Rugamonas rubra. The sequence goes on from NZ_CP122407.1 coordinate 4,097,770, forward strand.
ACCGTGTTCACCTTGGAAAGCGACCGCATCGCCCACCTCAGCATCGACCCGAAGATGGTCGCCAGCGAGCGCGGCGTGGTGTTGTCCGAGCGCAGCACCGGGCTGGAGAACTCCAACGTGCGCCTGCTGCAGGAGGAGCTCAACAGCGTCGCCTTCAGCGCCCACCCGTATTCCTGGTCGGTGATCGGCAACGAGTCCGACATCAAGGCCTGGACCCAGGACGACCTGGTGCGCTACTTCAACACCTACTATTCGCCCAACAACGCCGTCGCCGTCATCGTCGGCGACGTCCAGTTCGAGCGGGTGCGCCAGCTGGCCACCAAGTATTTCGGCGCCATCCCCAAGCGCGCGCTGCCGCCGGCCGTGCGCACCGTCGAGCCGGAGCAAAAGGGCGAGCGCCGCGTCTTCGTCGCCAAGGAGTCGGTCAGCGCGCCGAACCTGTTGGTGGCCTACAAGGTGCCGGCCATCCACCACGCCGACCACTACGCCCTCGACGTGTTGCAGAGTCTGCTCACCGACGGCAAGACCTCGCGCCTCTACCGCGCCCTGGTCGAGCAGCAACTGGCGACCCAGGTCGGCTCCGACAGCCTGGACGGCTTCGACCCCGGCCTGCTCTACCTGTACGCGGTGGCCGCCGCCAAGGTCGAGCCGGCCAAGCTGGAGCAGGCTCTGCTGGCCGAGCTCGACAACGTGGTGCGCAACGGCGTCGGCGCCGAGGAGCTGCAGAAGGTCAAGAACCAGAAGCTGCTCAACCTGTACCGCGCGCAGGAGACCATCAACGGCAAGGCCCAGCAGCTGGGCAACTACGAGGTCTTCTTCGGCGGCTACAACAAGCTGTTCGAGGCCCCGGCCGCGTATGAAAAACTGACGCCGGCCGACATCCAGGCGGTCGCCGCCAAATACTTGAAAAAATCGCAGCGCACCGTTGCCGTGCTCGCCGCGAAGGAGGACTGAGCGATGAAAACCCTGTTGCACATTAGCCTATTGGCCGGCGCCGGCCTGGCCACCGGCGCCGCCGGCGCCGCCGCCGCCGCCGAATTCCGCCTGCCCGCCTTCGAAACGGCGCGCCTGGCCAACGGCCTGACCGTCTACCTGATGGAGCGCCACGAGGTGCCGCTGATCTCGGTGCGCGCCGTGGTCAAGGCCGGCGCCGTCAACGACGCCGCCCAAGCCGGCCTGTCCAACCTGACCGGCGACGCCCTGTTGCTGGGCAGCGCGGCCCATCCCAAGGCCGCCATCGACCAGGCCTTCGACTTCCGCGGCGCCCGCCTGGCCGGCGCCGCCGGCAGCGAGCAGAGCACCCTGCAGGCCAACTTCGCCAAGGCCGACGCCGCCGCCCTGCTGCCGCTGTTCGCCGAGATGGTGCAGCGGCCCGGCTTCGACGCGGCCGAGCTGGCCAAGCTGCGCGAACGCAAGGTCAACGGCCTCAAGCAGGCCAAGGAAAGCCCGCGCAACGTCGTCGGCAACTACTACCGCAGCATGCTGTTCGGCGCCGGCGCCTACGCCAACCCGGCCGGCGGCACGGTGGCCAGCGTGGCCGCGCTGCAGCAGGCCGACGTGAAAAGCTTCCACCAGCGCTACTACCGGCCGGACAACGCCGCCATCGTCGTGGTCGGCGATTTCCAGGCGGCCGAGATGCGGCGCCAGATCGAGTCGCTGTTCGGCGCCTGGCGCGCGGTCGGCAGTCCGCCGGCGGCGCAGGACAACGGCAAGGTGCGGGCCGACAAGGCGCGCGTCTGGCTGGTCAACAAGCCCGACGCGATCGAGACCACCTTCCTCATCGGCGGCGCCGGCATCGCCCGCAACGACCCGGACTACGTGCCGCTGCAGGTGCTCAACACCATCCTGGGCGGGCGCTTCACGTCCTGGCTCAACGACGAGCTGCGCGTCAACTCCGGCCTGACCTACGGCGCGCGCAGCGAGTTCGCCACGCTGGGCCAGAGCGGCACCTTCGCCATCTCCAGCTTCACCGCCCTGCCCAAGACCGAGGCGGCGCTGGCCTTGGCGCACCAGACCTACCAGCGGCTGTGGACGCGCGGCATCGACCAGGCCACCCTGGACTCGGCCAAGGCCTACGTCAAGGGCCAGTTCCCGCCGCGCTTCGAGACCGGCGAGCAACTGGCGGGCCTGCTGGGCGACATGTACGCCTTCCAGGTCGGCCGCGAGCAGATCGACAACTTCATGCGCGACGTCGACAGCCTGACGCCGGCCAAGGCCAAGCTGCTGGTCGAGCGCCACTTCCCGCGCGACAAGCTGCAGACCGTGCTGGTCGGCAAGTCCGAGGCGATCCGCGCCATCGCCGCCAAGTACGGCGAGGTGACCGAGTTGGAGATCAGCGCCGACGGCTTCGCCCCCGCTGCGCGATAATACGGGTCGACACCAGACCCCGTCCTCCCCGGCCGCCGCCGGGGGGACATTATTCGCGCCAACCACCATGCATAGACCTCCCCTGCCGGCCCCGACCTTGGGCCGCGCGCCACTGCCGCCAACCGCTCCGCCGCTGTCCGCGTTTCTGCCCGCGTTCCCGCCCCCGTTCCCGCAGGCTTTCCTGCCCGTGCTGCTGGCGCTGACACTGGGCGGCTTGGCGGCGCCGAGCCAGGCCGCCGGCGCCAAGCCGAGCGGCGACGCCGTAGCCGGAAAAGCCGCCTTCAACAAATGCGCCTCCTGCCACCAGGTCGGCCCGTCGGCGCGCGGCGGCTTCGGTCCGCAGCTCAACGGCATCGTCGGCCGCCGCGCCGCCGCCACCGACTACGCCTACTCGGCGGCGATGAAGAAATCCAACATCGTGTGGAACGAGGCCGCCTTGGCCGCCTTCCTCAAGGCGCCGGGCGACGTGGTGCCCGACACCAAGATGCGCTTCTGGGGCATCGGCAACGAGCAGCAGCTCGCCGACCTGCTGGCCTACCTGCGCACCTTGTAACCACCGCAGCGGCGCTCACATGCGCAACATCCGCCCCTTGCTCAGCTCGATGCCGCGATAGCGCCGGCGCAGCAGCACCGCGCCGACCGCCATCGTCACCACGAAACCCATCAAGGCGATGAAGTCGCGGCTGCCCTTGGGCACCACCGGCGTGGCGTTCGACTGCATGGTCGCCGCCGCGTAGCGCTTGCTGAAGAAGGTGGCGCCGATCACCAGCTCGTCGTCGTTGATGGCGTTGGTCAAATACAAGCCCTTGCCCGCCTGGTGCACCAGCATCTTGCCGTCGCGGTAGACAAAGGAGCGGCGCTCCTCGCCCAGCAGGATGGTGCCGACCACGTGGCCGGCGGCGTTGATGCCGGTGGCGTAGCTGTTGCCGTAGCCGATCAGCGCGCCCAGGTCGACCATCTTGGCGCCGTCGTGCAGGAAGGCGTGCCAGCGCCGGTCGGGCATTTCCGAGGCGCCCACCACCTGGCCGGCGTCGTTGACGGCGCTGGCGGCGCTGGAGCGCCCGCCCAGCGTGCCCAGCTCGCGCATGCCGGCGCCGGGCCGGTACAGGAAGGCGCGCCGGTAGCCGTCGGCCAGCGCCGCCGTGCCGACCACCTCGCCGCGCGCGTTGATGCCGGCGGCGTAGCTGATGTTGCCGCCCAGCGTGCCCAGGTCGACCATCTTGCCGTCGACGCCGACCAGGAAGGCGTGGAAGTCGTCGGCGGCGGTGTCGGCGAAGCCGACCGCCTGGCCGGCCGCGTTGACGCCGGTGCCGTAGCTGCTGCGCCCACCCAGGGTGCCCAGGTCGCGCATCGGCTCGCCGTGGCGGTAGAGGAAGGCGCGCCAGCGGCCGGCGCCGTCCTGCGCCGAGCCGACCACCACGCCGTCGGCGTTGATGCCCTTGCTGAAGCTGTCGCTGCCGCCCAGCGTGCCCAGCTCGCGCAGCACCTTGTCGAGCATCACCGCGCGCTGCCTGCCGTCCTCGTCCTCGATCACGCCGACCACCTGGCCGCGGGCGTTGATGTCGACCGCGACGCTGGTCTCCTTGCCCTGCCCCGCCATGCCGCTGAGCGGCTTGACCTGGGCCTTGGCGTCCAGCGCGCATAGCCACAGCGCCAGGGTCAGGGAAAGCAGCGGAGTGTTCGGCATGATGGACCTCGGCAAGATTAATAGAAAAATAACTCTACCATCGCGCCGCGCCCAAGTCCAGCGTCGCCGGCCTCGGTGATAATGTGTGTATTTTGACAGTGTTGCCATCGGCTATGATTCGCCCGAAGCAACCGTCCCACCGCCCCTTTTCGAAAGCCGCAATGAGCGCCACCTTCCCCATCGACGAACAGCTCGGCTCGCTGGCCGACCACATCTGCACGGCCGAGCGTACCCGCCTGCAGGCCCTGGTCGCGGCCGACATGGCGACGGCGCGGCCGCTGCACGCCGCCGACTTCCAGCTGATCACGCCGATCGGCAAGGCGCTGTCCAAGGACGAGTACCTGGGCGCCATCGCCGCCGGCCACATCAAGTATCTGCAGTGGGAGCCGGGCGCCATCGAGATCCGCGTGCACGCGCATATCGCCCTGCTGCGCTACCAGGCCCAGCTGGAGGTGGTGTTCGGCGGCCACCACGTCGCGCCGGCGCAGTACTGGCACACCGACGCCTACGAGTGCCGCGACGGCGTGTGGCAGGTGGTGTGGTCGCAGGCCACGGCGATCAGCTGAGCCGGCGCGGCCCGGCCGCACCCGGCCGCAAATGCAAAAAAGGCGTTCGCATGAACGCCTTTTTCGTTTCTTGCCACCGCCGGGACGCGCTTACAGGCCCTGGCTGGCGATGTCGGCCAGCGATTCGCGGCCCTTGTCGGTGATGTCGAAACCGCTGCCGTCTTCGCGCGGCAGGATGTGCGCCTTCTTGCCGAGGAAGGTGGCGACGTCGGCGTCGAGCTGGCTGAGCGGATCGGCCAGCACGGCGCGCAGGCCGATGATGCAGCGGCGCACGAAGATGGTCTGCTGGCCCTTGTCGGTCAGCGACAGGCGGCCCTTCTTGTCGAAGCTGAGCAGCTTGATGCCGGACAGGCGTTTGGTGTTGCGTCCGACGCAGGCGCTGACGCGGTCGCCCTTGAGGCCGCGCGCCACTTCGTTCAGTGCGTCGTATTCGTCTTGCGTTAATTTCTCGTTCTTCATTGCCGTATTTTTCCATGGGAGACTGCTGCGGCCCTCATGGTACGCGCCCGGCGCGGTCACGGCAAGGTAATGCGTCGCCCTGCCGGCCGCGTCGGCCGGGACGTGTCACTTGAAATTGCGGATCGCCAGCCACACCAGGCCGATGCTGGCGAAGGCGCCGAGGCACAACCAGGCTTGCACGCGGCGGTTCTGCAGCAGCGCGACGCTGCGGCGGCCGAGGTAGATTTTGTTGTGTAGTGAATTGCCCATCATGGCCTCCGTGGCGACTAGAAGTTGTCATGTCTAAATTATAGAAACTGTTCAGTGACCGTATTGTGACAGCCGACACAATTTCGAAAATATATATCCGCAAAGCAACACAGTGCGCAGCAAAACAATGTCGCTCCGTACACGGCCGATGGCAACAAGTGACGCGCGCCGTCCGTTTCGCCGAGCTGCTAGCATGCTCGGAACGACAATCGGCAATGCGAGGTCGACATGAAACCAGGCGAGCAGCCGGCCCAGGCGCCGGCGCCAGACAGGCGGCCGAGGCGGCCGCATAGGCGGCCAGGGCCGGCGGGCGGCCACTTCCTCGACGAGCCCGACATCGGCAGCGGCGAGAAGACCCCGGGCGAGCGCGACACCGAGGAGCAGATCCGCCGCATCCCGCCGCTGCCGCGGTCCGGCGCAGGCATGGACACGTGCGCGGCACCGCTCAGGTCTTGATCGGCGGCTTGGGCGGCTGCGGCTCCTCGATCGGCGCCTGCTCCGGCAACGGCATGTCGTCGGGCGGCGGCGCCTTGTCCGGTTGCGGCTTCGGCTGGTCCGGCTCCGGCGTGCTGTGGGCGCGCGGCGCGGCCGGCGGCACGCGGTTTGGCGGCGTCGCCGGCGCGTGCTGCGGATGGTGCGGATGGTGCGGATGAATACTCGGCATCGTGGTTCCTCCCGGTTCGGTGGCAAGCTTGCGGCGGCGGCGGCCGGAGTCCGGCCCGCCGCGCCGACACCACGCCAGCTTACCCGCATGCGCCGCCCGGCGGCGCGCCGCTGCGCCGGGCCGTCAGAAGCGCTTGCTCAGCCTGAGCAACACGCTGCGCTCGAAGACGCTGCTGGTGGCCTCGGCGCCGAACTCGTGGTGGCGCGCGTGCAACAGGTTCTGCCCCAGCAGGGCCAGGTCGAGGTCGGGCCGTAGCCGCCACAGCAACTGCGCGTCCATCTCGTAGTAGGCCGGCACGGCCGGACGCGGCAGCTTGCCGGTGTGGCGCAGGCTCAGGTCGAGCTGGCAATGCTCGGACAGCTCGTGCGAGGAGCGCAGGCTCCAATGCAGGTTCGGGTCGTTGGTGGCCAGGCCGGTGTCGCCGCTGGCGTCGTGGCTGCCGGGCTTGAGCCGGGTCGCGACGTGCTGCAGCACCAGGCCGCCGCTCAGGCGCCAGCTCGGCGCCGCCTGCCAGCGGCCCCAGGCCTCCAGCCCGCGCGAACGGCCTTCGCCCATGTTGCTGAACAGCGAGGAGGCGCCGGGGTGCGGCTCCAGCGTGCGCAGCTTGTCGTACTCGGCGACGTAGGCGGTGAGCGAGTACGACCATTGCGGACGCGGCTGGGCGCGGTAGCCCAGCTCCAGCACCTTGGCCACCTCGGAGGCGAACTGCGGCCCGCCGGCCAGGGCGTAGAACGGCTTGCCGGCGATGATCACCGGCTTGCCCGGCGCAAACAGGTCGCGGTCGATGCGCGAGGGCGCGCGCACGCTGCGGCTCAGGCTGGTCCACCAGAGCTGGCCGGCGGCCGGCGTCCAGGCCAGGCGCAGGTTGGGCAGCAGCTCGAGGCCGGTGTAGTTGTTGCGTTCGAGCTTCAGGCCGGCCGTCAGGCGCAGCGCCGGGCGCAGCGCCAGCTCGTCCTGGGCGAACAGGTTGGCCCAGCGCAGCGTGCTGTCGCCCGGCAGGAAGGCGAACAGCGGGCCGTTTTCCACCCTGTCCCGCGCTTGGCGGTAGCCGCCGCCCCAGGTGACGTTGTGGCCGCCGGCCAGGCGCAGACTGTGCTGCGCCTCCAGCGTCAGCGTGTCGAGCCGCTCGACGAAGGCGTTCGGCTGGTTGCGCTCGGTGTGGTCGAGGATGGCCTGCAGGCGCAGCTCGGCGCCGCCGTCCAGCTTGCGCCTCAGGCTGGCCTGCAGGTTGGCGCCGGAAACCAGGATGTCGACCGTGCGGGCCTGGCCCAGCGCGCCGTCGTAGGCGTCGCCGGACAGGGTCAGGGCGCCGGGCGCCAGCGCCCAGTCGGCGCGGAAGCCGCCCTGGACGCGCCGCCAGCCGGTCACCGTGTCGACGCCACGGGTGGTCTCGGTGGCGTCGGCGCGGGCGTACTTGGCGTAGACGCGGTAGCGGCCGTCGGCCGGCAGCGCGCCGCCGTAGCGCAGCGCGCCGTCCTGCTCGCGCCCGCCGGCGCTGGCGGCGAGCAGGCCGCCCTGGCTGTCGCCGGCCGGCCGGGTGATGACGTTGATGACGCCGTTGACGGCGTTGGCGCCCCAGATCGTCGCGCCCGGCCCGCTGATGACCTCGATGCGGGCGACGTCCTCCATCACCACGTCCTGCACGTCCCAGTACACGCCGGAGAACAGCGGCGAATACACGCTGCGGCCGTCGATCAGCATCAGCAGCTTGTTCTCGAACGGGCTGTTGAAGCCACGCGCGGTGATCGCGTAGTTGCGCGCGTCCACCCTGGCCACCTGCAGATTGGGCGCCAGCCGCAGCGCCTCGGGCAGCGTGCGCGCGCCGCTGCGGCGGATGTCCTCGGCGCTGATGACGAACACCGCCGCCGCCGCCTCGCCGAGCCGCTCCTCCTGGCGCGACAGCGAGGTGATGACGACCTCGCCGAGCTGCTCGATCGACATGTCGGCGAACTCGCCGCCGGCCGCCGCCGCGCCCGCCGGCGCGCTGGCGGCGGCGATGGCGGCGATGGCGCAGGCCAGCAACAGGGCCGGCAACGCGGGCCGGCGCGCACTGAACGGGAAGGCAATGTGGTCGCTGCGCATGGCTCACCTCGGACTTGCCGCCCTGTCGCGCGGCGTTGTGGGAAATCGCTGGAAGGCCTTGTCGTGGACAAGCTTGGCGCCGCGACGGCGCCAATGAACCCTGAAATTATAGCCAGCCCGGCGCCCCGCGCCACGTCCGATTGCGCATCCGTCGCGGCGCGTCCACAAGCCGGCATACGGCGATGGTCTTGCCGCCGGGCATCGGATATGATCGGACAGGCGCCACCGCAGCGCCCGCAGCGCCGCCACCACGTCGCGGCCGCCCCCCCTTCGATCGGAGACCCCATGCACACCAGTCACTCCTTGTTCCGCCATCTGCGCCACGGCGCCGGCGGCCTCGCCACCGCCGCCGCCCTGGCGCTGGCGGCCGCGCCGGCCGTCGCGGTCGAGACGCTGCCGGCCTACAACTCCTACCAGGCGGTGCCCTTCGTGGTCGAGGGCGGCGGCCTGGGCGCCGATCTGGTGGCCTATCTGAACGAGAAGCTCAAGGGCAAGTACGCCTTCCAGATCACCAACCTGTCGCGCGACAAACTCAACCAGACGCTGGACAAGGACGCCGCCTTCAAGGGCATCGTGCTGTTCCTCAATCCGCTGTTCGTCGACGACAAGGACAAGAAGAAATACCACTGGACGCCGGGGCTGATGAACGACGCCAACGCCGTCGTCTCGCTCAACAGCAAAAAGCTCGAGTACGTCGACACCGACTCGCTCAAGGCTGAAGTTCGCCGGCGTGCTGGGCAACAAGTACGCCGGCTTCGAGGACCGTTTCGGCAAGGACATCCAGCGCGAGAACGCCAACGAGGAGTTGTCCAATCTGCGCAAGGTGGCCTCCGGCAAGGCCGACGTGACGATCATGCCGATGTCGACCTACCGCTACCTGCTCAAGCAGCTCGGCGAACAAAGCCCGGTGCGCACCACGCTGTATTTGTCGAACAAGCCGCATGCCCGCTTCGAGCGCTACATCTTCTCGGCCAGCGGCGACGCGGCGCTGGCCGGCGAGCTCGACGCCGTGGTCGGCGCCATGCGCAACGATCCGGCCTGGAAGCGCGTCGCCGCCAAGTACGGCCTGGACTAGGCCGGCGGCCTAAGAACCACCCAAAGGCACCAAGCCAGGGGCAGACTCCCCGCCTTGGCGCCAGGGTCTGACCCTGGGTTTCCGCCGCTGGCTTGCCCCCCCCTACTTGGCCGACAAGCCCAGCTTGAGCGCGACCTGCTTGCCGGCCTCGGCGCCGACCGGCTCGGGCGCGCCGGCGCGCGCGCTGGCCGCGTCGACGCCGGCCTCGGCCAGCGCCGCGACGATGGCGGCGGCGCGCTGCGCGCCCAGCTTGGCCAGCGCGTCGGCCGGCAACACCTCGCTGGCCTCGAGCCGCTCGCGCAGCTTGCCGTAGAAGGCGGCGGGGTCGGCCACCTGCGGCTCGCCCTGGATCAGCTTGCCCATGCGCTGCCACACCGGCAGCTTGGCCGGCGCCTTGGCGGCGCCGCCCTGCTCGCCGGCCGGGACGGCGACGGCGGCGGCGGCCTCGGCCGCCTTCTTCTGCTTGTCCAGCTCGGCCGCGCCGAAGCGCTCCGCGTACAAGTCGCGCAGCGCGCCGCGCATGGCGCGCTCGCCCAGGTTGAGCGGACCGGCCGCCTCGCCCGCCTCGAGCTTGATGCCGGCCTTCGCCGTCGCCTTGCGGCGCAGCGCCTGTTCGCGCAGCGCGGCGCCGTCGACGGCCTCGCTGTACTGGCCCGGCACCGTCACCGACAGCTGGGCGCGCTTGGCGAGGATCTGCGCCACCTGCTTGAGCTTTTCGCGCTCGGGCGGCAGCAGGCGGGCGCTGCCGGCGTCGAAGTCGACCGCCTCGAGCTTGTCGCCGTTGATGCCGAGCAGCGCGCCGAGGGCGCGGAACGGCGCCGTGACCACCTTGCCGAGCACGTTGCCGACGGCCTTCCACACCAGCGCGCCGTAGCTGAACTGCGGATCGTTCAGGTTGCCCGCCACCGGCAGGCCGAGGTCGATGCGGCCGTCGCTGTCCTTGAGGATGGCCAGCGCCAGCTCGAGCGGCAGCTTGAGCGCGTCCGGGCTGTCGATGCGCTCGCCCAGGGTCATCTTGTCGAGCACGATGTGGTTGTTGCCCTCGAGCGCGCCGGCGCGCACCTTGTACTGCAGGTCGAGCGAGATCTTGCCCTCGGCGATCTTGTAGCCGGCGAACTTCATGCTGTACGGCGAGGCCGAGACCATGTCGACGTTCTTGAACACCACGTCCAGGTCGGTGTTGTCGGCCGGCACGAAGGGGTTCAGCTGGCCGCGCACGCGGGCCAGGCCGAACTCGTCGACGCGGCCGTCGAGCTCGATCTGGCTGCGCGCGTCGCGCCGCGTCGACAGGCCGTTGACGATGCCGTTGAGCTCGTAGATCTTGGCGCTGAACTGGGGCCGCAGGCTCAGGTCGGTGAAGTCGAGCTTGGCGTTCTGCAGGCGCAGGCGGCGCACGCGCACGGGGAAGCCGGCGTCGGCGTCGGGCGCGATGGCGGCCTGCGCGTTGGCGTTCCGCACCTTGGCGGCCGGCACCTTGGCGGTTTGTGCGCTGGCGCTCAGCGGGGTCGGCGCCGTGGCCACGGTCGGCGCCGGCGCGGCGGCCTTGCCCGTCGCGGCCGCCGAGGCGGATGCCGCCGCCGTGGCGGCCTCTTCGGGCGAGCGCACCAGCAGGCGCTGGGCGTTGAGGCTGCGGTCGTCCTCGATGATCAGTTTGGCGTTCGGCTCGACCACGCGCAGCTCGGGGATGTCGAGTGAATCGGGGCCGATGTTCAAGGTCAACTTGTCGGCGCGCACGGTCTTCCAGGCGGCGAACAGGTCGTTGTCCTGCTCGTTCAGGCGCAGGGCCGCCACCTCGAACATGCCGGCGTAGCGCAGCGTGGGATTCTTCGCCGTGCCGGCGCCACTGCTGCTCAGGTGCCCCTGTCCGTTGATGACGCCGCCGGCGATTTTCAGCTTGACGTGCTTGGCCAACAGCGGCTGCACCGGCGCCAGCGCCAGGCCCTTGAGCAGCAGGTCCGATTCCAGCGCGCCGGTGGCCGGCACGATCTTGCCCTGCCCCGTCATGTGGCCACCCTCGCGCAGGCCGACGGCGAGCTTGAACGGCAGCGCCTGCTTCAAGTCGTTGCTGACACCGTCGAGCTTGAGGTTGAAGTCCTGCAGATTGACCTTGATGCCGCTGCCCTGGTCGTCGTACAGCGCGCCGAACTTGCTCAGCTCGACGCTGCCGATCTTGCTGCTCCAGGGCGCGGCGCCTTCGCCCGCCGGCACCCCGGCGCCGGCCGCGTTTGCCGCGTTTGCCGCGTTTGCCGCGTTTGCCGCGTCCGCCATGCCGGCCTTGCCGGCCGCCGTTGCCGCGCTGGCGACCCGCGCCGTCTTCGCCTTCGCCGATACCGGCGACGCCGTGCCCGCTGGCACTGGCGCTGCGGACGACGCGCCGGCCTTCGGTAGCAGGCCCATGAACATGAACTGGCCCTTGCGGTCGCGCGTCAGATCCAATTGGCCGCCGTCGGCGTAGACGCGGTCGACGCTGAGCTGGCGTCCGGCCAGGTCGACCGTGCCGCCGGTGAAGCCCAGTTGCGCCAGCTTGAGCGGCACCTGCTTGCCGCTGACCATGCTCAGCTCGGCCAACGAGAAGGCGGCGTCGGCGACGCGCATTTTCAAGCCGGCGGCAGCCTGCTCGGCCTGCAAGGCCAGCTTCAACTGGATGTTGTCGGCGCTGACACGCAGCGGCGGATTGACGGTCTCGTCGACCAGACTCATCCCCAACTGCTCGACGGCCAGCTGTTTGAGCTGCACCTTCCAGTTGCCGGCGCTGCCGGCCGCCGGCTTGCCCGCCGGGGCCGCCGCCGCGAGGGCTGACGCGGACGACGCCGCCGATGCCGCGACGGCTGATGTGGATGACGCGGCCGAAGCGGATGACGCGGATGATGCAGCCATCGTCGTCGCTACCGCTGCTGTTGGCGCGGCGACAGTTGCCGCCGTTGCCGAAGCCGGGGTTTTAGTTGACGCGGGCGCCGCCACGGCACCAGGCGCTGGCGCGGCGATCATCAATTGCGCCAGGTCGAGCTCGCCCTTGGCGTTGCGGCGCGCCTCCAACTTGGCGCCGGCCAAACTAACGCCGCCTATCGTGACGGTGTGCGCGGCCAGGTCGGCGCCGACATCGCTGATGTCGAAGGCGTTGACGCTGGCGAAGGGCGCACCGGCCTTGTCGTTCACCAGCGCCAGCTCGCGCAGCGACAGACTGGCGCCGCTCAGGCTGGCGTCGAGCTTGCCGTCGGCGTAGGCGAAGCGGTACGGCAGCTTGGCCGACAGCTTGCCGCTGCTTACGCTGACGCGCGTGTAGGCCTTCAGGTAGGAGGCCAGGCCCGGCAGGGCCAGCTGGTCCAGCGTCAGCTCGCCGCCGCCGCCGATCGGGTTGAGCGCGGCCGTGCCGCGCCAGTGCAGCTTGCCGCCGTGGGTGGCGTCGGCGCTGAGCGTGTAGTCGCCGTTGCGGTCGGGCAGCGTGCTCAGATTGTTCAGCGCGAAATCGATGGGGGTGATGGTGTCGGCGTAGCCGGCGCGGCGGTCGCTCACCTCGACCTTGCCCTGCTCCAGCGCGAAGTGGCCGATGATCAGGCGCGGCATGCCGCTCGACGGCTCCTTTGGCCGGCGGTTCAGCGTGTCGAGCAACTGCGCGATGTTGAAGGTGCCGTCCGGCGCGATCGCCAGGTGCAGGCGAGGCGCGCCGACGCGCACCTCGGCCACGCTCCAGGCGCGGCGCACGATGGACGACCAATTCAGCTCGACGGCCAGCTTGCCGACCGCGAACAGCGGCGCGCCGTTGGCCTCGTCCAGGCGGAAGTCGTCGGCCTCCAGGCGCAGCGTGAAGGGGTTGAAGCGCACCGCGCCGATGCTGGCGTTGCGCTCCAGCTCGCTATGGGCGAACTTGGGCAGCTGGCTCTGCACCACTTGCGGCAGCAGCCAGAAGCCGCCCACCGTGTAGGTGGCCAGCGCGCCGGCCGCGCCGACCAGCCAGCGTTTGCGGCGCAGCAGCGGCGCCTTCAGTTTATTTGCGCCAACTGGCTGGGTTGCCGGGCCTGGCTTGTTGTTCGATTCCACCGATGATTCCTTCATTTGCGCCAAATAATTTGTTTCATAGGCAAGAGTATGCCTTCAGGCGGGCGAAACCGCAAAACCGGAGGGGAATGAGATGGGGATTTTTGAGGCGAAAATGAAAAAAGCTCCCTTGCGGGAGCTTTTTTGCATTTTCTGGCGGAAAGGGTGAGATTCGAACTCACGGTACACCAAAGATGTACACTGGATTTCGAGTCCAGCGCATTCGACCACTCTGCCACCTTTCCTAATACTACTGTCGCTTGCTGCTGCGAGAGCGAGATTATAGCAGGCTCTCAAAAAAACGGAAGGGCTAAACGATATAAACTTGAAAGCCTTTTTCACCATCCCAAACCAGCAACCATGGATTGGGCGCTACCATGAAAAAAGCTCCCTTGCGGGCTCCCCCTTGGGGCACCCCCTTGGGGAGCTTTTTTACTTTTTCTGGCGGAAAGGGTGAGATTCGCCTACATCTTGCAGGCCGCCCGCGCGCAAGTATGCGCAGCGTCTTCGAATCCCACGCGTAAGCCGCGCAGGCGGCTTACTCCTTTCCGCTGCGCAAATGAAAAAAGCTCCCTTCCGGGAGCTTTTTTGCATTTTCTGGCGGAAAGGGTGAGATTCGAACTCACGGTACACCAAAGATGTACACTGGATTTCGAGTCCAGCGCATTCGACCACTCTGCCACCTTTCCTTCTACTACTATCGCTTGCTGCTGCGAGGCAAAATTATAGCAGAGCGGAATAAAAATGGAAGGGCAAAATCTTAAAAATATTTGCCCGACGTGTTTTTCACCGCCCCGCCCGCATCCAACCCGCCGTTAGGCCGGCGTCAGATGGGTCAAACCACCCATGTACGGACGCAGCACGGCGGGAATCTCGACGCTGCCGTCGGCCTGCTGGTAGTTCTCCAGCACGGCCACCAGCGTGCGGCCGACGGCCAGGCCGGAACCGTTCAGCGTGTGCAGCAGCTCGGGCTTGCCCTGGGCGTTGCGGAAGCGCGCCTGCATGCGGCGCGACTGGAACGATTCGCAGTTCGACAGCGAGGAGATCTCGCGGTAGGTGTTCTGCGCCGGCAACCAGACTTCCAGGTCGAAGGTCTTGGTGGCGCCGAAACCCATGTCGCCGGTGCACAGCGCCATCACGCGGTACGGCAGGCCGAGGCGCTGCAAAATGGTTTCGGCATGGCCGACCATCTCGTCGAGCACCGCGTACGATTGCTCGGGATGCACCACCTGCACCATCTCGACCTTGTCGAACTGGTGCTGGCGGATCATGCCGCGCGTGTCGCGGCCGTAGCTGCCCGCCTCCGAGCGGAAGCACGGCGTGTGCGCCGTCATCTTCAGCGGCAGCGATTCGGCCGGCAGGATCTCGTCGCGCACGATGTTGGTCAGCGACACTTCGGACGTCGGGATCAGGTAGAAGGTCTCGCCCTCGCCCTCGGCACCGCCCTTCTTGACCGAGAACAGGTCGGCTTCGAACTTGGGCAGCTGGCCGGTGCCGCGCAGCGAGTCGGCGTTGACCATGTAGGGGGTGTAGCACTCGGTGTAGCCGTGCTCGTCGGTGTGGGTGTTCAACATGAACTGCGCCAGCGCGCGGTGCATGCGGGCGATGCCGCCCTTCATCACGGAGAAACGCGAGCCGGTCAATTTGGTGGCGACGTCGAAGTCCAGCCCCAGCGCGGCGCCGACGTCAACGTGGTCCTTGACCTCGAAGTCGAAGCTGCGCGGCGCGCCGACCTTGCGCACTTCCACGTTGCCGCTCTCGTCGCTGCCGACCGGAACCGACTCGTGCGGCAGGTTCGGGATAGCCTGCATGAAGTCGCCCAGCTTGGCCTGCACCTCGGACAGCGCGGTCTCGTTGGCCTTGAGCTCATCGCCCAGGCCCGACACTTCCG
Source organism: Rugamonas sp. DEMB1 (assembly GCF_029834475.1). Lineage (GTDB taxonomy): Bacteria > Pseudomonadota > Gammaproteobacteria > Burkholderiales > Burkholderiaceae_D > Rugamonas > Rugamonas rubra. Next base: position 4,112,845 of record NZ_CP122407.1, read on the forward strand.
CCATCACGGCCGAGGTGTCCTCGCCCTTGCCCTTCATCATGCCGATCTGCTTGGACAGCGAGTTGCGCTTGCCCTGCAGCTCTTCGGTGCGCGTCTGGATCGCCTTGCGCTCCGCCTCGAGGGCGTTGAAACCTGCCACGTCGAGCTGGAACTTGCGTGTCGCCAGGCGCGCGGCGACGTTGTCGATGTCTTTACGGAGAAGTTGGATGTCTATCATGGGGGAACAAGAGCCGTTGTATCGAAAACGTCAATTGTACCAAGTCATGACCACTTCCCAATGAGTTTTGCGCAATGGACCACATGCGGGTCGACTGTTGCGGCGCTCTCCAGCGCGGGCGCTACGGTAAGGCTGAGCGCAAGGCTTAAATCAGGGCGGCCTTCTCGGCGGCGCTCAGGCGCTTGGCGCTGACGGTGATGACCTGCATCTTGCTGTCGGCGGCGGCGACCATGGCGGCCTGCGGCACGCTGGCGGCGGCCACTTCGATGACCGGGGTGCTGGCGGTGGCGTAGGTGGCGACGGTGGTCAGGAAGGCGGCGGCGACGAAGACTGCTTCCATGTTTTTGAGGATGTTCATGAGGTGCTCCTTGAGGTTGTGAACCAATGGCTGCTTGGCATGGTTGTACTGTACCTAAAGGCCCTATGCCCCGCCATCGGGATGCGACGAAGCGGCAAAAACGCGGGATGAACTGCAAAAGAACGGCGCCGGCGGCACCTTCGGGCTTGGCGAATCAGGCGCGCCGCAGCAACCCGCCGGCCGGTGCGGCGCACAGCGCCACCTGCTCGTGCACCAACCGCCCCAGGCGGGCGATGGCACGTTCGATCTCGGCCGTCCACGGGTTGGCGCAGTTCAGGCGCAGGCAGTTGACGTGCTTGCCCGAGGCGGAGAACAACTGCCCCGGCATGAAGGCGATGCCCTCGGCGATGGCGCGCTGGTGCAGCGCCAGCGCGTCGACCTGCGCCGGCATCTGCACCCACAGCACAAAGCCGCCCTGCGGCGCCGACACCGAGCACTCCTCGGGGAAGGCGGCGCAGACGGCGTCGGCCATGCGGGCGATGCGCTGGGCCAGCGCGCGGCGCATCTTGCGCACCTGGATGTCGTAGCTGCTGCCGGTCAAAAAGTCGGCCAGCACGGCCTGGAAGAAGTGGCTGGTGGCGCCGCTCGACACCATCTTCAACACCGCCACCTCCTGCGCGTAGCGGCCGGCCAGCACATAGCCGACCCGCGCCGCCGGCGTCACCGCCTTGGAGAACGACGAGCACAGCAGCACGTTGCCGCCCGTGTCGTAGGCCTTGACCGGCCACGGCCGCTGCGCCGTGAAGCACAGGTCGCCGTAGATGTCGTCCTCGATCAGCGGGATGGCGTGGCGCGCCAGCAGGCCGGCCAGGCGCTTCTTGTTCTCCTCCGGCATGATGCAGCCGAGCGGGTTGCTGGCGTTGGGCACCAGCATGCAGGCCTGCACCAGGCCGGCCTGCATGGCCAGCTCCAGCGCGTCTATCGACGGCCCGGTCTTCGGGTCGGTGGGGATCTCCAGCGCCTTCATGCCCAGGCTCTCGATCAGCTGCAGCAGCACGAAATAGGTGGCCGACTCGATGGCGATGGTGTCGCCCGGCTTGGCCACGGCGCGCAGGCACAGGCTCATCGCCTCCGAGCAGGAGCCGGTGACGACGATCTCGGCCGGGTCGATGCGGCTCCAGTCCAGCGCGCGGCGGGTGATCTGGCGCACGAAGTCGGGCTCGTTGGTCTGGTAGCAGCTGACCCGCGACAACAGCAGCGGCGCGCGCCGCGCCACCGCCGCCACCGTCTTCTGCACCCGCTTGATCGGCAGCAGCTCGTCGGGTGGCCAGGCCGAGCCCAGCTGTACCAAGGCGGACTCCTCGTTGGCCTTGAGCACCCGCATCAGCAGGTTGTTGATGCCGATGTAGGCCGGCTCGCGCAAGGGGCCGGCGTCGGCCACCGCCGCCAGCGCGCGGGCGCGGTGGCGCACGTAGTAGCCGGCCTGCGGCCGCGCCTCGACCAGGCCGCGATCCTCCAGCAGGCGCAGCGCCTGCATCACGGTGCTGACCGACAGGCGCTTTTGCCGCGCCAGGTGGCGGATCGACGGCAGCCGGTCGCCCGGCGCGAAGACGCGGCCGGCGATCAGGCCGGCCAGCTCGTTGGCCAGCTGCTCGTATAAATTCAAAGTGGAGGACATGGACGTATTGTGGCCCGGACCCGGCCGCGCGCCATAGGCACAGCGGGCTGCAATTTCGACCAGCACAGTTTAGCCGAAGTGCGATTGTGCCGATAACAATTTCGTTTTATTGCATCTGTCGCCGATTGTTACGGCTGGCTATTCTGGAGCCATGTTCGAACCGCCGAGGAGGCCGCAATGAAACCGGAACTGATCGCAGTAAGCAAGGGCCTGGCCGAGTACCGGCTGTCGGAGAACGCGCCGCTACGGCTGAGCAAAGCGCCCGGCCACCGCATCGAATGCCTGTCCGGCACCGCCTGGATCACCGTGCAGGGCCAGAGCGCCGACTTCATCCTGCGCGCCGGCCAGAGCTTCGACATTCCCGGCGACGGCCTGACCTTGATCGACGCCGTCGGCGCCGGCCGCGTGCGGATACGCCTGCCGGCGCCAACGGCAATCGGCTGGGCGGCGCGGCTGGCCGCCCGGCTACAGCACAGCCTGCACGGTCAAGCCGCTGCCGCTGCCCCGGCAACCGCCGCCGAGGCGTCCAGCCACGCCAGCACAGTGTGATTGAACTCCTGCGGCTGCTCCAGCATCACCCAATGGCCGGTCTTGAACGCCGCCACTTGGCTCGATGGCTGGGCGGCCAGCCACTCGGTCCACTGCTTCGAGTGAAAGTGGAAAGGCTTGCGCGTACCGTAGATATATAGCATCGGACAGCTGGGCACGAACTCCGTCCGATTGCCCTTGCCGCCGTAGCCGCCCGTCCACACCAGATAGTAGGGGAAGTTCATCGCCGAGCTGATGTACTGCTTCGGCGACGGCGCGCGCAGCACCTTGAGCATGAACTTGGTCAAGCCGTCGCCGATGGCGCCGCCAATCTTCCACGCCGCCGCCAGCGTCAGTTGATACCACGCCACCATCAGCTTGGCGCCCAGGGTCAGCGACTTCACGTGGGCCCGCGACTGCGCGTCGCCGATCTCGACGCCGACGATGCGCGACACCAGTTGCGGATGGCGCATATAGAACTGGTAGCCGAACACGCAACCCCAGTCGTGCAGCATCAGCGTCACCTTGCGGCCGGGGCTGACCTGGTTGACGATCTTCTCGATAATGGCCAGCGTCTCGTCCAGCGAGTAGGCGCGGCGCGGCCGGGCGATGTCGAAGCCCGGCAGGGTGAAGCGCACGCAGCGATAGCGCCCCTTCAACGCCGCCACTTGGCCGTCCCAGACGCGCCAGGTGTCCGGCCAACCGTGCAGCATGACGATGGTGTCCTGGCCCTCGCCCTCGATCCGGACGTCGATGCCTTCGATCTGCAATTGCTGCTCCATGGGGTGTCCTTAAGGTTGCTTGGCCTGGGCTGCGGGCGGGAAAGTGATTGAATGGGTAGATAAATATATATCAATCACATTGTTGCCGCGACCACGACATGGAATCAATGACCTGGCAGGTCATGGCCTTGCCACACAGCGGCCTGTAGAATCGGCGCCATGGACCATTCCGCCACGCGCCCGCCCTCCCCCGCCCACATCGGCACCCTGCTGCGCGAATGGCGCGCGGCGCGGCGCATGAGCCAGCTCGACCTGGCGCTGGAGGCCGGCATGTCGGCCCGCCACCTCAGCTGCGTCGAGACGGGCAAGGCGCAGGCCAGCCGCGACACCATCGGCCGCCTGGCCGATACCCTGGCCATGCCGCTGCGCGAGCGCAACGCGCTGATGTTGGCTGCCGGCTACGCGCCCAGCCACCCAGAGACGGCGCTGGCCCAGCCCGAGCTGGCGCAGATCCGCCAAGCGATCGACTGCATCCTGCGCCAGCAGGAGCCCTACCCGGCCATCCTGCTCAACCGCCACTGGGACGTGCAGACCACCAACCGCGCCGCCGCCCGGGTCAACCGCTTCCTGCTCGGCGAGCGCGCCGGCCGCCAGCGCAACATGCTGCGGCAGATGTTCGACCCGCAGGACTTGCGCTCGGCCATCGTCAACTGGGAGGAGGTGGCCGGCAACCTGATCCGCCACATGCACCGCGTGGTGGCCGGCGCGCCCACCGACCTGGTGGCCCGCGCCCTGCTCGACGAGGTGCTGGCCTACCCCGGCGTGCCGGCCGGCTGGCGCGTGCGCCAGCTCGACAGCGCGCCGCAGCCGCTGCAAACCACCATTTTGCAACGCGACGGCCGGCAGTTGCGCTTCTTCTCCACCATCACCACCTTCGGCACCCCGCGCGACGTCACGCTGGACGAGTTGCACATCGAATGCTGCTTCCCGATGGACGAGGAGACGGCCGAACTGTGCCGCGAACTGGCGCGGCAGGACCAAGCGCCGGATTGAACCGGCAATCGCAGCGGCGCCGACTTCCCGCGCCACTCCCCCGCACCACAACCCACCGGCATCGAATTAGTTGAAGAGTATCGTTTGACTTCGTATCACGTGTCAGCTATTCTTTACACGTGAATACGAAAACACTACAACCCAACGGAGATCAACTGCTGGCCATCCTGGCGGCACTCTCCAACCCACACCGCCTGCGGATCATCGCGGCGCTGCAGGCCGGCGGGCGCAACTACGTCAGCCAGCTGGCGCGGGAACTGGGCATCAGCCGTCCCTTGCTGCATCTGCACCTGCAGAAGCTGGAAGGAGCGGGCCTGGTCACCAGCCAGCTGGAGCTGTCCTCGGACGGCAAAGCGCTCAACTACTTTGAAGTAAGCGGATTCGACTTTGCACTCACGCCGGCAGCCATTGCCGAAGCGGTGAAAACCCTGACCAACAACCCTGAATAGTAGAGACCATCATGTCCGAAAACGTCTTCTTTGCGGCCTTCTTCTTCCCCGCCGCCGCTGCGGTGATCATCTTCTTCATGAAATACGTGTCCGCCATCCTGCAGGCGCGCGTGCGTCTGGGCCAGGACGAGGCCTACCGCGCCGTCGCCACCCAAGCGGCGGCGGCCCAGGCGCAGACGGTGGCGGCGCTGGCGTCGGTCAGCGCCACGCTGGCCGAACTGCAAACCCGCATGGGCGCGCTCGAAAAAATCCTCAAGGAAGTCGAGTAAACAAGCAGTCGTCCGAACCGCAGCACAACCAAGCAAGACATCCCACCTCAAGGAGATATCATCATGTATGAAGTTTCGTCGTTTCGCCTGTATTTGCTGCGCGCCATGTACCTGCTGGTCGTTGTCGGACTAGGCATCGTCCTGTGGCCCGACATCATCCACCACAGCAAGCCGTGGGGGCTGATGGGAGGCACGGTCATCTGTATGCTGGCCGCCTTCTCGATCATGTGCGCCCTGGGGCTGCGCTACCCCTTGCAGATGCTGCCCGTGCTGTTGTGGGAAATTGTTTGGAAAACAATGTGGCTGGGCATCGTCGCGCTGCCGCAATGGCTGTCCGGCCATGTCGACCCGGCGGTCCAGGGGCAGGTGTTCGACTGCGCCTTTGTGGTGTTGGTCTACATCGCCGTGCCGTGGCGCTACGTGTGGTCGCACTACGTGCTCAAGCAAGGTGACCGCTGGACCATCGGCTCGTCCCGCGCGGCGAACGCAGGCCCGAAAAGCTCGATGAAGCCGGCTTAGTCCACCGAAAAAAATCGCACCGACAAGCGCGGCTGGGGCAGGCAAACGCTGGGGTCACAAACGCCGGGGTCAGGTCCGACATTCGGACACGGCCTCAGCATTGGGTTACTCAGCATGGTTCATGAATTTACTACAGCACAGTTCGTGTCCGAATGTCGGACCTGACCCCGACCACATTTCGGATTATTAGGGACGGTGGGAGTAGACATGATCGAATTGTATGCTCTCGCCGGGGTTACGCAAGGATATCCAGCCCCTTGCGATCCGCGAGATTCAGCAACTTCAACGATGTGCCGCTCGGGCGCATTTGTCCTAGCTCCCACTTCCGTACGGTCGAGATGCTGGTGTTGAGGTAGGCCGCAAACACCGCCTGACTCGCCTTAAAGCGCAGTCGAAGGCTCTTGATTTCCGACGCGCTATAACTCTGCAATGGCGTCAAACACAGGGCATCGAACTCACGCATAGTTGCGTCGTCCATGGTGCCGGCAGCATGCAAACCTTTTGCTGTGCCATGCAATACGTCCAACAAGCTCTCGTGCTTACTCATTTGCCACCTCGATTAGCTCCTGCGCTTGAACTGCCAGGTTCAATGCCTTCCGATCATACCCCAGCAAGTGGGCCGCCATTTCCTTTAGGGCCCGCAATTCCTTGTTGTCGATGTTGTCGCGCCGATTTTTGGCAAATCCATACAGAAAGAATGCTTTATCGTGGACTTTGAATGCGAGAATTGTGCGAGCTCCGCCGCTTTTCCCCCGCCCACCTACTCCGATGCGCTTCTTAACGACGTGGCCGCCCAAATTCGCATCGATCAATCCTTGCTCCATTTCCGCGACGGCTTGGCATAGCACGGACTCAGACAGACCTTCTTTTTCAGCCCAACGCGCAAACCATTTTGTCAGAAAAATTTGCATGTTGGCCTAAGTGCTTAAATTGTAGCACCTGCGATTGCAGTCATAACCGCTGAGAAAATCATTCCGCACACACCCTACTTCCCAGCATCCTCATCCAGCTTGCGCAGGAAGGCCAGTTTGTCGACGATCTTGCTCTCCAAGCCGCGCGGGACCGGCCGGTACCAGCCCGGCTCGCGCATGTCGTCGGGGAAGTAGGTCTCGCCGGCGGCGTAGGCGTGCGGTTCGTCGTGGGCGTAGCGGTACTCGTGGCCGTAGCCCAGCTCCTTCATCAGCTTGGTCGGCGCGTTGCGCAGATGCACCGGCACCTCGCGCGATTTGTCCTTCTTCACGAACGCCATCGCCTGGTTGAAGGCGTTGTAGCCGGCGTTGCTCTTCGCCGCCACGGCCAGGTAGATCACCGCCTGGCCCAGCGCCAGCTCTCCTTCGGGCGAGCCGAGCCGCTCGAAGGTCTCGGCGGCGTCATTGGCCAGCTGGATCGCGCGCGGGTCGGCCAGGCCGATGTCCTCCCAGGCCATGCGCACGATGCGGCGCGACAAATACTTGGGGTCGGCGCCGCCGTCTATCATGCGGCAGAACCAGTACAGCGCGGCGTCCGGATTCGAACCGCGCACCGACTTGTGCAGGGCCGAAATCTGGTCGTAGAAGTTGTCGCCGCCCTTGTCGAAGCGGCGCGCGTTGAGCGTCAGCGCGTTCTGGATGAACTCGGCGGTGATGGCGTTGGTGTGCGCCGCGTTGGCCGCCGTGCTGGCCTGCTCCAGCAGGTTGAGCAGCCGCCGGGCGTCGCCGTCGGCGTAGCCGACCAGCGTGTCGATGGCGGCCTCGTCGATGACCAGATGGGCCAGCACCGTCTCGCGCGCCTTGGCCACCAGTTGCTTGAGCTCGTCCTCGTTGAGCGATTGCAGCACGTACACCTGGGCGCGCGACAGCAGCGCCGAGTTGACCTCGAAGGACGGGTTCTCCGTGGTGGCGCCGATCAGCGTCACCAGCCCCGACTCGGCGTAGGGCAGCAGCGCGTCCTGCTGCGCCTTGTTGAAGCGGTGGATCTCGTCGATGAACAGGATGGTGTGCTTGCCCATCGCCAAATTCTGCTCGGCTTGCTCCATCGCGGCGCGGATGTCCTTGACGCCGGAAAACACCGCCGACAGCGCGATGAAGGCGCAGTCGAAGGCGTTGGCGGTGAGCCGCGCCAAGGTGGTCTTGCCCACGCCCGGCGGTCCCCACAGGATCATCGAGTGCGGCCGGCCGGACTCGAAGGCCAGCCGGAGCGGCCGGCCCGGGCCGAGCAACTGGCTCTGACCGATCACCTCGTCGAGCGTCTTGGGCCGCAGCGCCTCGGCCAGGGGCTGCCGTGGTTCGTTGGAAAATAGGTCAGCCATGCGGATGGGTCGATTCGTTTGCTGTCGCCACAACGGGAAAAACGCCGCGCCACCGGGCAGCGGCGTTTTTCACCAAATCAGGCGGGTGGTTAATTGTTGAAGACGTCGGCGCCCTTCGGCATGACGAATTTGAAGGCGTTGGCGCCGAGCGCCGGATTCTTTTCGAACTTCTTGAAGGCCAGCACGGACACCTGGCCGAAGCTGTCCTTCAGTTCCATCGCCTCGGGCAGGCCGTTGCGCAGGCCAATGGAGATCTGCTCGAAGCTGGTGTCCTTGGCCTTGGGCGTCGCCTTGAGCCATTCCAGGCCTTCCTTGGTGCCGCCCTCGGCCAGCGTGAAGTTCTTCTCCAGGTCGTTGCTGCCAAACAGGATCGCCGCCGGCGACGAGCCCAGCGCGTCGCCCAGCTTCTTCACGGTGACCTGGTTCAGGTTCCTTGTCGTAGATGTAGAGCTGCTCGCCGTCGGCCTGCAGCAGCTGGTCGTACGGTTTCACGTAGGTCCAGATGAACTTGCCGGGACGGGCGAAGACGAAGGTGCCGCTGGAGTTGCTGGCCGGCTTGGCGGTGCTGCCGCCGTCCATGTTTTTGATCTGCCGCTGGCTGAACTCGCCCTTGGCCGACTTGGTGCTGGCGACGAAGGACTTGAACTGCTCCAGCGCGCTGGCCTGGGCCGCACCGGCCAGCAGCAGGCCGCCGGCCAGGACGAATATCGCTTTGAAACGTTGCATACTGTTTTCCTTATTGTTCTGCGCTTGCGCTGGCCGCCGGCACCAGGATGTCGCGGTTGCCGTTCGACTGCATCGGCGAAACGACGCCGCTGTTTTCCATCTGTTCCAACAGACGGGCGGCGCGATTGTAGCCGATGCGCAAATGGCGCTGCACCAGCGAGATCGAGGCGCGGCGGTTCTTCAACACCACCTGCACCGCCTGGTCGTACATCGGGTCGGCCTCGCCGCCCGCCTCGCCGGCCTCGCCGCCGGCCGCGCCGCCCTCGCCTTCGAGCGTGCCGCCCTCGAGGATGCCGTCAATATAGTTCGGCTCGCCCGTGGTCTTCAAGTGCTTGACCACGCGGTGCACCTCCTCGTCCGAGACGAAGGCGCCGTGCACCCGCACCGGCAGGCCGGTGCCCGGCGGCATGTACAGCATGTCGCCCATGCCCAGCAGCGCCTCGGCGCCCATCTGGTCGAGAATGGTGCGCGAGTCGATCTTCGACGACACCTGGAAGGCGATACGGGTCGGGATGTTGGCCTTGATCAGGCCGGTGATCACATCCACAGATGGGCGCTGCGTCGCCAGAATCAAGTGCAGGCCGGCGGCGCGCGCCTTTTGCGCGATACGGGCGATCAATTCCTCGACCTTTTTGCCGACCACCATCATCAGGTCGGCCAGCTCGTCGATGATGATGACGATGGTCGGCAGCTTGTCGAGCGGCTCGGGCGAGTCCGGCGTCAGGCTGAACGGATTCGGGATGTGCTCCTCGCGCTTGGCCGCCTCGGCGATCTTGGCGTTGTAGCCGGCCAGGTTACGCACGCCCAGCTTGGACATCAGCTTGTAGCGCCGCTCCATCTCGTTGACCGCCCAGTTCAACGCGTGGCCGGCCTGGCGCATGTCGGTGACGACCGGCGCCAGCAGGTGGGGAATGCCCTCGTAGACCGACATCTCCAGCATCTTCGGATCGATCAGGATCAGCCGCACGTCGGCCGGGTCGGACTTGTACAGCAGCGACAAAATGGTCGCGTTGATGCCGACCGACTTGCCCGAGCCGGTGGTGCCGGCCACCAGCAGGTGGGGCATCTTGGCCAAGTCGGCGACGACGGCCTTGCCGGCGATGTCCTTGCCCAGCGCCACCGTCAGCGGCGAAGCGTTGTCGTTGTAGACCTTGGAGCCGACGATCTCGCTCAGGCGCACGATCTGCCGCTTCGGATTGGGCAGCTCGAGCGCCATGCAGTTCTTGCCGGGAATGGTTTCGACCACGCGGATCGAGGTGAGCGACAGCGAGCGCGCCAAATCGCGCGCCAGGCCGACGATCTGGCTGCCCTTGACGCCGGTGGCCGGCTCGATCTCGTAGCGCGTCACCACCGGGCCGGGATAGGCCGCCACCACCTTGGCCTCGACGCCGAAGTCGGACAGTTTCTTCTCGATCAGGCGGCTGGTGAATTCCAGCGTCTCGATCGACACGGTCTCCTGCACGGCGGCCGGCTCGTCCAACAACGACAATGGCGGCAGCTGGCTGTCGCCGCTCAAGTCCTGGAACAGGCTGGCCTGCTTCTCCTTCTCGACCCGCTCGGACTTGACCACCGCGACGATCTGCGGCTCGATCTTGACCGGCGCCGCCACCACGTGCTTCTCGACGTGCTTGGCGCGCTCGATGACGACGACTTCCTCGCGCTTGACGGCGGCCACCTCGCCCTGGCGGCGGTCCTCGCGGTACTGGTAGCGCTGGATGAACCAGTCGATCGCCGTCTCGATGCCACCACCAATGCGCTCGGCCACGGCCAGCCAGGAGACCTGGAAGAACAGGCTGAAGCCCAGACCGAACAGCAGCAACAGCAGCAAGGTGGCGCCGGTGAAGCCGAAGGCGACATCGGCCGAGTGGCCGACCAGCTGGCCCAGCACGCCGCCCGGCGCGCGCGGCAGCTGCACCTTGAGCGAATACATGCGCAGGAACTCCAGCCCAACGCTGCCGATGAACAGCAGCACGAAGCCGACGATGCGGATCAGGTTCTCGTGTTGGTGCTCTTCTTCCTCTTCCTGCGCCAGGAGGAACTTGCGGGTCAGCCGGCGGTAGCCGTTCCAGACGATGCGCAGCAGGCACAAGCACCACCACCAGGCGGAAAAGCCGAAGATGAACAGCAACAAATCGGACAGCCAGGCGCCGGCGCGGCCGCCCAGATTGTGTACCTTGGGCACCACATTGGCGTGCGACCAGCCCGGATCGCCCTTCGAATAGCTGAGCAAAATCAGCACGAAGTACAGGCCGAGCGCGGCCAGCGCGAACCAGCGCGCTTCCGACAGAAGGCGCACCAGCCGGTTGGGCAAGGGTTGTCGCTCTGTCACGTTGCGGGTATAGCTGTTGGCTGCTGCGGGGCTGGGTTTCGTCATACGCTCTGGAATTGTGCTGCTTGGATCATGTACAAATGGGTAAAAATAGGTGCGCCACTGCGGCTCGGCTGAGCTTCAACTCCGCTTCAACCGCAATGTTGTCGGGTAAGAAATACCCACATACGGTTATTCTAAGGCATAGCGGGCAAAACAGCCCTCTTGATTCAACCGCCTAGCCGGCTTGGACTATAATCCTGCATTGCTTGCACGATTGCAATGCGCGGCACGCCGCCTTGCACTCTGCGCCCAAGCCCCCAACTCTGGACCACTCCACTTTTTCTGAAGAAGCCCTCCATGACGACTACCAAACACGCCCGCGTTCTGATCCTTGGCTCCGGCCCCGCCGGCTACAGCGCCGCCGTCTACGCCGCGCGCGCCAACCTCAAACCGATGCTGGTGACCGGCGTCGAACAAGGCGGCCAACTGATGACCACCACCGACGTGGAAAACTGGCCGGCCGATCCGATGGGCGTGCAAGTGCCCGAGCTGATGCAGCGTTTCCTGCAACACGCCGAGCGTTTCAACACCGACATCGTGTTCGACCACATCCACACCGCCAAGCTGAGCGAAAAACCGATCCGCCTGATCGGCGACAGCCATGAATACACCTGCGACACGCTGATCATCTCGACCGGCGCCTCGGCCCAGTACCTCGGCCTGCCGTCCGAGCAAACCTTCATGGGCAAGGGCGTGTCGGCCTGCGCCACCTGCGACGGCTTCTTCTACCGCAACCAGGAAGTGGCCGTGGTCGGCGGCGGCAACACCGCCGTCGAAGAGGCGCTGTACCTGTCGAACATCGCCAACAAGGTCACCCTGATCCACCGCCGCGACAAGTTCCGCGCCGAGGCCATCCTGATCGACCGCCTCAACGCCAAGGTCGCCGAAGGCAAGATCGTGCTGAAGTACAACCACACGCTGGACGAAGTGGTCGGCAACGACAGCGGCGTCACCGGCGTCAAGATCAAGTCGACCACCGACGGCGCCGTCACCGAGCTGACCGTGCACGGCCTGTTCGTGGCCATCGGCCACAAGCCCAACACCGGCATCTTCGAGGGCCAGCTGGACATGCACAACGGCTACATCAAGACCCGCACCGGCACCGAAGGCATGGCCACCGCCACCAACGTGCCGGGCGTGTTCGCCGCCGGCGACGTGCAGGACCACATCTACCGCCAGGCCATCACCAGCGCCGGCACCGGCTGCATGGCCGCGCTGGACGCCCAGCGCTTCCTCGAAGCGCAGGAATAAGCGGACCGCGCGATGGGATTGAAAGACTTCGCCGACCTGAAGTCCTTGGCCAAGCAGCTCAAGGAACAGGCCGACGTGCGCGCCGTGGCCAAGGCCGAGCGCGAAAAGCGCGACAAGGTGCAGGCGGTCGAGGCCAACCTGTTCCAGTCCAGCGTGGGCGGCGTCAAGCGCATGCCCGAGCAGAACCGCTTCGTGCCGAGCCTGCCCAAGGCCGGCGCCGCGCCGGCCGCGCCGACCCGGCCGCGCACCCAGGAGGAGGACGACCAGGCGGTGCTGCGCGAGTCGCTGTCCGACCTGTTCGAGGTCGACCACTACATGGAGGAAGACCCGGCGCTGAACTACGCCGCGCCCGGCGTCGGCCCCGATGTGGTGCGCAAGATGCGCAAGGGCCACTGGCCGATCCAGGACGACCTGGACCTGCACGGCCTGCGCCGCGACGAGGCGCGCGACGGCCTCGGCGAGTTCCTGCGCCGCGCCGCGCTGCGCAACTACCGCTGCGTGCGCGTAATCCACGGCAAGGGCTTCGGCTCGAAGAGCCAGGAGCCGGTGCTCAAGTCGATGGTGCACAGCTGGCTGGTGCAAAAAAGAGGAAGTGGTGGCCTTCTGCGTCGCCCGTCCGTCCGACGGCGGCGAAGGCGCGCTGGTGGTGCTGCTGCGCGCCGCGCTGCTGCCGCAACGCTAGCCTGCGGCGGATGCCAGGGTCAGACCCTAGGGTCTGACCCTCAAATTTCGCCTTGCCCCGCCCGAGCGAGGCGGCACTTCCAACCCAGCAACAAAACCACCCCCGCTGGCAGCTGCCTCATGTTAACCTATGGCATTAACAACCTTGCCAAGTCCCAAACATGAAGCACATGCCGCACGTCTCCCTGATCACCATCATTGAAATCGTGGCGATCCTGGTGGGCGCGTTCTCCGGCTTCATCGAAGCGCGCCGCAAGCGCATGGACCTGGTCGGCGTGTTCACCGTGGCCTTCATCACCGCCTTCGGCGGCGGCACCCTGCGCGACATCCTGCTCGACAAGCGCCCGCTGTTCTGGGTCCAGCACCAGGAATACGCGATCTTGATCTTCGTGCTGGCCCTGATCGCCTCGCCCTTGATCCGCACCCTGCGCCAAATCGTCTCCGAACGCCTGATCGTCGTCGCCGACGCCATCGGCCTGGGCCTGTTCGCCGTGGCCGGCGTGTCGCAGGCGCAGGCGGCGCACATGCCGGTGTTCATCGCCTCGATGATGGGGGTAATCACCGGCATCTTCGGCGGCGTGCTGCGCGACATCGTCTGCAACGAGGTGCCGATGGTCTTCCGCGACGGCAAGCCCTACGCCATCTGCGCCTTCTTCGGCTGCTGGCTCTACATCCTGCTGATGAAGACCGACGTGCCGGACGACTTCGCGCTGTGGGCCAGCGCCACCTTCATCACCCTGCTGCGCCTGCTCACCTGGAAGTTCGACATGCGCATCGGCCGCTCCTGAGCCCGACGGTTCAGTGAGTATTCGCATCTAAGCCGCCACCCGTTCTCGTAAAACGCAAGCACTGCAAAATTATAGAGCGCAATCAGGCACGCGATATCAGCACGAGCGGCGGAGCTATCACAGCACGTTGAGAATATGTTTTTCGAACTTCCGCTTTCGCCCCAAGCGGAAGTTCAACGTTCAAGATAACTGGTTGCCGAAACGCGCAGCGCAAAGTTTTTCCGATGATTTTGTAGAAAAATCGTATTTCACATGAGGGCGCCGGTTATTTCTTACTCGTCCGGCCTTCGATCTGGTCGAGCTTATTGAGATTTTCGCGAGCAATCGCGATACCCTTCGATGCCGCCCGTTCCCACAGAATTCTTGCCCTAGCAAAGTCCTGTTTCACCCCAAGCCCTTGTGCGAATAGAAGGCCTAGACTTTGCTCGGCAACAGGGTTTCCCTGCGCCGCAGCTTTTTCGTACCATGCAGCGGCTTGCAAGTAGTTCTGGGTTATTCCGACACCACTTTCAAGGGCGGCTCCAACAAAGTTTTGGGCACCAGCATGTCCGGTTTCGGCAAACGGTATCGCTGCGCGTACGGCCGCTTGCTCGTCTTTAGGTACTCCCCGTCCCAAAAACTGAGCGGTAGCAATGCCAAGTTGACTATCAGCATCTCCTGTACGGCGCCATTCGGCAACGGCTTCAGTGTATCGCCCCTCCCTGAAGAGTTGCATACCTCGCGCCGCATCGGCTAAAGCGTAATTTGTAGAGGTCAGTAGGACGATCGTGATCGAAATTAGACGTTTAATCATTTGGAACTTGGAGTGAAAGGGTTCGTAAGGTTCAAGGACTAGATCCAGCCAAACCGAGCTTGTCGGCGGGAGTGCACAGTTATGCAGACCCTGTCATTTTTGCATAGATGAAAATGGTCAAGAACAGGCCAATAATTGCTGCTGAAATTACTAGAATTGAGACTAGCCCCTTCTTCCATCCAGGAAGAGCTTCCCAATTTTTCGCAGCTTCGATAAGTGGCACCCCTCCAAAAATCTCGACAGCACCAGTCAACGCATAGGCGCCAAGCAAAATGCAGAGCGTCATTCCGCCAGGAACGTTGACCCACCACATCACAGCTCCAATAGATGACAAGGGCAATGCAATTAAGAGTTTCTTCTTGGCGGGGCCTTGTGAAAGCGGTGGTTTGGAACTATCGGTGTAATTAGTTGAAAAATCGGTCATCGAGTCCTCGGAACTGGGTAGGCATAATGTGCAGACTTAATGGTAGCGCCAAGCGTCTGCAGGAATAAAGTGTTTCTTCTTGTTGGACACCGATCAACTTCTTCACCGTCGGCTTCTGGCCGAAGCCAGCCAACGGCGTTCAGTATCGGTATAGCAGCTTGCTTTTCTGCAAAACTTACGCATTCTCACTTCCAGCGGAAGCCGCCCCTTAGCAGAAAATTCGCGAACGGCTACGGCCTCACCTTGGGCTGGGTGCTTCAAATCAGAAATTGGTCTATTCCAGTCTATTTGAAGCTATCCGGGGCGAATTCAGTCTGAAATTCGTGGGCGCTTGTCGATAACGGTCTATAAATTCACAGGGCAAGTCTAATATGGTCCCGTTCCCCGATGCGAAAATCTAAAACGAACTAAATTTCCATTGCTCAGTCAAATTTTTAGATCCATATCGGAAGGATTGAATCATGGAATACCAACCGAAGCAAGCTGTCGACTTGCCCACATGCGACTTCCTGGAACTGGAATTCCATTTGATGGATACACGTCCCGGTGTGAAGCCTGAAGGCTTTGTGACGGAACTCGTGCAACGCTGACTGGCGGTTGAAACGGAGCGACTCGCGCTACGCAAGAACGGCACGGCTATGCGCGGCTTTCAAAGGAAGAATGTCTTCCTGCCCGATGGCACCAGCCTACGAACCAGCTATCGCGAAAGAATACCCCGCCCCAGGCCTCGGGCGTATGTTCGCCAATCCATACGTTTAGCCGTTTGGAGCACACCGAACGCGGGCTCCTGGCCGACACCGCTCGTAGCCCGTACATTGGGTGGTGCCAATGTGCCATCATGCAGCCGCCTCCAAGGATGAAGCCGCCCCTAATGCCCGTGAGTTCGCTGCTTATGGGGCTCTGCGGTAGCTGGTTTGGACTCTATCGGTGGGCGGCGAACCACGACCACTGATTCGTCCGGCTCGAACCAGAATTCTCCGTGGCTTTCGAGATGGCCTGTAATCAGTTGAATCAGTCCATCCACCGAATTGACCTGGGTGATAGCTTCCCAAGCGTAGGTCGGGTGTTTTCCAGTGCCAAGTCCGTTGTAAAACATATCGCCGATCATGGCGTGGTCAGCGGCTACAGTGATCCTAGTTGTCATGCCAATTCACTCCTAAACCGTCCGCAGCCAGTTTGCGGCCCTTGCGTAGATCATGCTCCCCTCCGATCATTCCCGCTACAATATTTCGATCCCTTTGGCTGCGTACTATTCGATTCGCTCGACGCTTGGCACGAGGGGATGCACGTCGGCCACGCCGCCGGCCGGCACGCCGTAGCGGTCGGCCTGCACCGCGCCGCTGACGGCGTGGGTACGCACCTCGGCGGTGATCGGCAGCATCTCGCGGTTCCAGTTCTCCCACTGCGCCTTCAGCCGCGCCAACACCTCGGGATGCTTGCGCGCCAGGTTGGCCCGCTCGCGCTGGTCGGCCACCACGTCGAACAAATACTCGTTGCGTCCCATCTTCAAATACTTCCAGTTGCCCGCGCGGATGGCGCGTTGGGCGTTGGCCTTGTAGCGCCACAACAGGGTGCGTTCGACGCGCACGCTGTCGTCGAGCAGGCAGGGCAGCAGGTTCTGCCCGTCGGTCGGATACGCCGGGTCGGGCGCGCCGCCGGCCGCCGCCAGCAGGGTCGGCAGCCAGTCCATGCTGATCGCCACCTGCGGCGTCACCTGCCCGGCGGCGATGCGGCGCGGCCAGCGCACGATGGCCGGCACGCGGATGCCGCCCTCCAACAATTCGGTCTTCTGCCCGCTCAGCGGCCAGGTCTTCGAGAAGCGCTCGCCGCCGTTGTCGCTGGTGAAGACGACGATGGTGTTGTCGGCCAGCCCGCGCTGCTCCAATTCCTTGAGCACCTTGCCGATCGAGCTGTCGAGCGCGCCGACCATCCTGCCGTAGGTTTCCAGGTTGCCGCCGTCGTAGTGGCCCAGGCTGGCGATGCCGCGCGACACCGCCTCGTCGCCCGGCCCCTCCCACGGCCAGTGCGGCGCCGTGTAGTGCAGCGACAGGAAGAAGGGCTTGCCGGCCTGCTGGCGCCGCACGAAGTCGACCGCGCGCTGGCCCAGCAAATCGGTGTAGTAGCCGACCTCCTCCACCGCCACCTCGCCCTCGTACAAGTCCTCCTTGACGTCGGCGCCTACGCCGGGCTTGTGGGTGAAGTAGTCGATGGCGCCGCCGTAGTTGCCGAAGAAGCTGTCGTAGCCGC
The DNA here is from genome assembly GCF_029834475.1 of Rugamonas sp. DEMB1. Classification (GTDB taxonomy): domain Bacteria; phylum Pseudomonadota; class Gammaproteobacteria; order Burkholderiales; family Burkholderiaceae_D; genus Rugamonas; species Rugamonas rubra. The sequence continues at coordinate 4,130,146 of NZ_CP122407.1, forward strand.
TCTTCAGCGGGCCGAAGGTGGGCAGGTAGCCCAGGTGCCACTTGCCGATCAAGGCCGTCTGGTAGCCCACCTTCTGCAACAGCGACGGCAGCGTTGGATGGCGCGGCGGCAGGCCCAGCGTGTCGGAGGCGCCGGCGATCGGCTCCTCCAGCCCGCCGCGCAGGCGGTACTGGTAGCGCCCGGTGATCAGGGCGAAGCGGGTCGCCGAGCACACCGCCGAGTTGGCGTAGGCCTGGGTGAAGCGGATGCCCTGCCCGGCCAGCTTGTCCAGGTTGGGCGTGGCGAAGTCGGTCTGGCCGTAGACGCCCAGGTCGGCGTGGCCGAGGTCGTCGGCAAGGATGAAGAGGATGTTCGGTTGTTCGCGGCCGTCGGCGGCGGCGCCCGCCAGCGAGGAATAGCCGGCCAACGATTCGGCCAGCGCGAGCGCCGGCAAAGACTTGAGGATGTTGCGGCGGGACTGGTCGGTTTTCTTCATCGGCGGCCTCAATTCAGGCGGCGATGCGGAACGGAAACGGGGAAATGCGGGCGAGGAAGGGAGTCTGGGCTGGGCATGGCGGGAGCTTTCCTGGTGGAGGTTGTCGCAGCGCCGTGGTGTTCACGGCCCTGGGGCGGCCTCGTCGTGATGGAAGAAGATGCCGCCCATCATACGAACTCAACAGGAAAAACCAAACCAACAATTACAAATAAGCATATGCAATAAGTCTATACAACTTGCCTATGCGCAGAATGCCGGCGCCGCCGGCACCCTGCTTAAACGGCCTCGGCGCCGGTCTCGCCGGTGCGGATGCGGATCACCTGCTCGACGTTTTGCACGAAGATCTTGCCGTCGCCGATCTTGCCGGTGCGGGCCGCCTTGATGATCGCGTCGACCACCTGCTCGGCCACGCTGTCGTCGACCACCACTTCGACTTTGACTTTCGGCAGGAAGTCGACCACGTACTCGGCGCCGCGATACAGCTCAGTATGGCCCTTCTGGCGGCCGAAACCCTTGACTTCGGTGACGGTCAGGCCGGTCACGTTGACTTCGGCCAGCGCCTCGCGCACTTCATCGAGCTTGAACGGCTTGATCACAGCGGTAATCTGTTTCATGACATCTCCTTGATATAAATCGGTAAATCAGTTCACTGCCGCAGCTCACTGCCCACAGCGCGGCCGGCGATCGGCCTGCTGCATGCGGCCCTGCGCCCTGTGGCCAGCCCCGCTGGCGACACCGGGCGCCCTCGCGAACGCGGATTTGGATCAGGCGGATAGCCTTGACCGCGTCGGCCGGCGGGTAGCCGGCGCCGACTTGCGCGGCGATCGGGCGACGCCGCAGCGCAACAGCGAATCGGCGTCGAATCGGCTATTGTAATCGACCCCGCGCAAACCGGCCCTACTCTGCTGGAATGGTCTGCAACTGCTGCATCCAGACCACGCTCTGCGCGTCGCTCGGCGCGCGCCAGTCGCCGCGCGGCGACAGCGAACCGCCGGTGCCCACCTTGGGCGAATTGGGCACGCAGGTGCGCTTGAACTGGCTGGTGCGGAAGAAGCGGTCGAGGAAGATCCCCAGGTTTTTCTTGATCTCGCCCAGGCCGTACTGGTTGCGCGCGACGTGGTCGCCGTCCGGCCAGCGGCCGCGCTCGCGGTCCTGCCAGGCCGACAGGGCGAGGAAGGCCACCTTGCTCGGCGCGAAGCCGAAGCGCAGCACGTAGTACAGGTTGAAGTCCTGCAGCTCGTAGGGGCCGATGGTGCTTTCGGTCTTCTGCTCCGGCTGGCCGCCGGCCGTGCCCGGCACCAGCTCGGGGCTGATCTCGGTGCCGAGGATGTCGAGCAGCACCTGGGCGTCGTTGCGGCCGATCACGCCGGACTCGGCGACCCAGCGCACCAGGTGCGAGATCAGCGTCTTCGGCACGCTGGCGTTGACGTTGTAGTGCGACATGTGGTCGCCCACGCCGTAGGTGCACCAGCCCAGCGCCAGCTCGCTCAGGTCGCCGGTGCCGATGACGATGCCGTGGTGGTGGTTGGCCAGGCGGAACAGATGGTTGGTGCGCTCGCCCGCCTGCACGTTCTCGAAGGTGATGTCGAACTGCTCGTGGCCCTCGGCATACGGATGGCCCAAGTCCTTCAGCATCTGGATGCAGCTGGGGCGGATGTCGATTTCGGCGGCCGTGCAGCCGACCAGCGCCATCAACTGCTTGGCCTGCTTGAGGGTGCGCTCGCTGGTGGCAAAACCGGGCATGGTGTAGGCCAGGATGTTGGTGCGCGGCAGCTTGAGCTTGTCCATCACGCGGGCGCAGACCAGCAGCGCGTGGGTCGAGTCGAGGCCGCCGGAAATGCCGATCACCACCTTCTTGATGTTGCTCGACGTCAGGCGCTGGGCCAGCGCCTGCACCTGGATGTGGTAGACCTCGTTGCAGCGCTCGTCGCGGCGGCGGCTGTCCGCCGGCACGTAGGGGAAGCGTTCGACGCAGCGCTTCAGCGGCAGCGCCTGCGCCAAGTCCAGCGCCAGCGCGAAGCGCACCGCGCGGAACTTGTTGACCTCGGCGGCGTGGCGCTGCACCGAGTGGCCGAAGGTGGTCTGGTGCATGCGCTCGCGCGACAGGCGCTCCAGGTCGACGTCGGCGCAGATCAGGCTGGACTCGTCGCTGAAGCGTTGCGACTCGGCCAGCATTTCGCCGTTCTCGTAGATCAGGGCCTGGCCGTCCCAGGCCATGTCGGTGGTCGACTCGCCGCCGCCCGACGAGGTGTACAAATAGGCCGCCAGGCAGCGCGCCGACTGCTGGCCGACCAGCTGGTGGCGGTAGCCGGCCTTGCCGACCAACACGTTCGAGGCCGACAGGTTGACCAGCACGGTGGCACCGGCCAGCGCGGCGAAGGACGACGGCGGCACCGGCACCCAGACGTCCTCGCAGATCTCGACGTGGAACTTGAACAGCGGCATGTTGCTCACTTCAAACAGTAGCGCCGAGCCGAACGGCACCGTCGCGCCCAGCAACTCCACCTCCGTGGCGACGGCGTAGTCGCCGGTGCTGAATTGGCGCGCCTCGTAGAACTCGCCGTAGTTCGGCAGATAGCTCTTCGGCACCACACCCTGGATGGCGCCGCCGGCCACCACCACCGCGCAGTTGTACAGCTGGTGGCCGACCCGCAGCGGCAGGCCGACCACCAGCGCCGGCGCCAGCTCGGCCGAGGCCGCCACCACCGTGGCCAGCGCCTGCTCGCAGGCGTCCAGCAGTGCGCGTTGGTGGAACAGGTCATCGCAGGTGTAGGCGGCCAGGCCCAGCTCGGGGAAGGCGACCAGCGCCGCGCCCTGCTCCTGCGCCTGCTTGGCGAGCGCGATGGTCTGCGCCGCGTTGTAGGCCGGATCGGCGATGCGGCAGGTCGGCACGCCGACGGCGACGCGGGCGAAATCGTGGGAATACAGGTTGAAGAAATTCTGGGTCATGTCGATTCTTTCACTGCCGGGCGGCGCGCGCGGGCGGCGCCGAACGTGGGCTGGTTTTTCTGCGTAGAATGCAAGGCTGTTGAATGCGAAAGCTTGGAAAATGAATTATCGCACGGGTATTGTTTCTTCTTTGACCGAGGTGGGGGAAATCGCCTGGAATGGTCTGCTGGCGGCGCAGCAAGGCGCCAAGGACGAGGCCAACCCCTTCTTGTCCTACGCCTTTCTGCATGCGCTGCACGAATCCGGCTCGGCCTGCGCCGACACCGGCTGGCAGCCGCAATTCCTCGTCCTGTGGCAGGACGACACGCTGGCGGCCGCGATGCCGCTGTATGTCAAATCGCACTCCTACGGCGAGTACGTGTTCGACTGGGCCTGGGCCGAGGCCTACGAGCGCCACGGCCTGGAATACTATCCCAAGCTGCTGTCGGCCATCCCGTTCACGCCGGTCAGCGGCGGCCGCCTGCTGGCGCGCGACGACGCCGCGCGCGCCGCGCTGGTCGAGCTGCTGTGCGCGCAGCAGCAACAGGCCGGCATGTCGTCGAGCCACGTGCTGTACCCGCCCGAGGCGCAGGCCAAGCAACTGGAGCGCGCCGGCTTCATGCTGCGCAGCGGCGTGCAATTCCACTGGCTCAACGCCGGCTACGCCGACTTCGAGCAGTTCCTCGCCACGTTGGAACACAAGAAACGCAAGAACATCCGCGCCGAGCGGCGCAAGGTGCGCGAGGCCGGCGTGACGATGCGCCAGGTGCGCGGCGTCGACGCCAGCGAAGCGGACTGGCGTTTCTTCCACCGCTGCTATGCCAACACCTACGCCGAGCACCGCTCCTCGCCCTACTTGAATCTGGATTTCTTCCTGCGCATCGGCGCCAGCATGCCGCAGAACATCCTGCTGATCGTCGCCGAGCGCGACGGCCAGGCCATCGCCTCCTCGCTGCTGATCCACACGGCCGACACCTTGTACGGCCGCTACTGGGGCGCGCTGGAGCACGTGCCCTGCCTGCACTTCGAGACGGCCTACTACCAGCCGCTGGAGTTTTGCATCGCGCACAAGATCGCCACCTTTGAGGGCGGCGCCCAGGGCGAGCACAAGATGGCGCGCGGCTTCCTGCCGCAAAAGACCTGGTCGGCGCACTGGCTGGCCCACCCCGCCTTCGCCGACGCCATCGAGCGCTTCCTCGAGCGCGAAAGCGGCGGCATCGAGGCCTACATCGACGAGCTCAACGAGCGCAACCCCTTCCGCAGCTGAGCCGCAGCCGAGGCGCCGCCGCTCAGTGCGGCGCCGACAACAGCAGCGGATCGCTCAGCTTGAGGATGTGGCGGTAGTCCTCGTCGTCGACCACCTCGATGCTGACCACCTCGCCCATCTGCACCTCGGCATACACGGCCAGCGGCCGGCGGATCAAATGGTTCAAACCCTCGGCCATCACCGCCAGCAGGCCCTCATGCAGATCGTAGCTGATGCCCAGCAGAGGCAACCACTGCGCCTCGACTTGGCTGCCGATGGCCAGGGCCTCGATGTCGATCTCGACGCTCTTGCCCTCCAGCGTCTTGGCCATGCGGTCGAAATAGGTCTTCCACTCGGCCTTGTCAATTTTCATGATGCTCATCGCGATCCTCTCCCTGAAATGTACGCCCACTCACATCAGATCGACGTGGCTGCGCTGAGTTTCGTCGCGCCGGCCAGAACATGATCGGCATCATGTCCAGTACGGAAAAACACCCCCATTAAGATCACGGCCCACCTGGCCGGTCTACGGACGATCTCGCTGATCGCGGCCGGCGGCAAGGGTTTCAACAGGCGCCATGTCGGCTACAAGTTCTGGCCGAAGCTCGGCTTCGACGCCGCGTTGGTGCCCGGCGAAATCGACGGCGTGGCGCATTTGCGGGGATGCAGGGCCGTGCAGGAAGTACGCCAGCGCGACCTGGCGTGGTGGGAAACCAACGGATCACAACGCCTGATGACGTTCGACCTGGACTCGGCGCCCGGCACGGCATGGCAAAAACTGGTACCCTATACTAGTGAAAAAATATCTTCTGGGGAACAACATGGCTAGAACCGTCAACGCTAACGCGCCCCGACCGGCGGCGCAATCGACGGCAACTGTCGGCCGTGTTTTTACCATTTCCCTGCAAGGCATCCCGCGCGTGACGCCCCAGTCGCGCGCCCGTTTGGAAGCGGCCGCCAGGTCGCCGGCGAATACGCGGCGTGACTATCCGCTGTTGAACACCGACTAGATCCATTTTCTTGCAATAAAAATACCCGCTCATAAAAAAAACGCACCCCGCCGTGGCGTGGGTGCGCTTTCTGGGAAGAACGGGCGGCGCGGGCGCCGCGCCGATTAGCCTTCCGGGTTTTCTTTTTTGTACGAGGCGACGCCGTTCAGGATTTCCTGTTTTGCATCTTCAACGCCGTACCAGCCGTCGATCTTGACCCATTTGCCTTTTTCCAGATCTTTGTAGTGCTCGAAGAAGTGCTGGATCTGGCGCAGGCGCAGTTCGTTCAGGTCTTCCGGCTTCTGCCAGTGGCTGTAGATCGACAGAACCTTGTCGACCGGCACGGCCAGGACTTTGGCGTCTTCACCGGATTCGTCGGTCATCTTCAGCACGCCGATAGGACGGCAGCGCACGACCACGCCTGGGATCAGCGGGAACGGGGTGATCACCAGCACGTCGACCGGGTCGCCGTCGTCGGACAGGGTGTTCGGCACGTAACCGTAGTTGCACGGGTAGTGCATCGCGGTGCCCATGAAACGGTCGACGAAGATCGCGCCCGATTCCTTGTCCACTTCGTATTTGATCGGATCGGCGTTCATCGGGATTTCGATGATCACGTTGAAATCGTTTGGCAGGTCGCGGCCGGACGGTACTTTATTCAAGCTCATGGGTTTTCCTCGTTATGCATGCAAATGGTTTAACCGCATAATTATAGCGAGTTGAAGCGTGCTTGTGCGATGCAGCAGGCAAAACAAGCGCGCCATGCCACGCGACAGCAAGCGCCGCGGTGCTCTCGCCCCTGCTCCGCCCGGCCGAGGCCCGCCCAGAATGCAGCTAAGCTAAGAAAACCCAGCGGCGCAAATCCAGGGTCAGACCCTGAGGGTCTGACCCTTGTTCTTTGCCGCTGGGTGGTTTCCTAGCCGCCGGCGCCTTCACTTAGTGGCACAAAAAACCCGTCGCGGGGACGGGTTCGGGCATTACAGGATGGTGGCCAGGGCGCACTGTCGGTAGTGGTTGGCGGCCTCTTCCGGCTGCTGCAGGGCGTCGTGCAGCTGCGCCAGCTTGAGGTGGGACTCGCGCACCATGCGCGGGTCGCCGGCGTCGGACAGGGCCTGTTCCAGATAGCGCTGGGCCTTGCCCCACAGCTTCTGCTTCAGGCACAGCGAGCCCAGCGTCAGCGCCAGCTCGGCGTCGGTCGGCCGCTCGCGCAACCAGCCCTCGCAGTGCTCGATCTGCGTCAGCAGGGCCGGCGTGCCGGCCGGCGCCGCCGCTTCGCGGTAGGTGCGCACCACGCGCTCGTCCCAGTCGGCCGCCAGGGCCTCCTCGGCCACCAGGCGGGCCTCGTCGTGCAGGCCGCGGGCGTTGAAGGCGGTGGCGGCGCGGCAGGCCACGAAGGGCTTGACGCGGTCGACCGTCGGCACGGTGGACCAGACGCGGCGCACCGATTCGGCGTCGTGCGTGCTGTCGGACAGCAAATCGTCGTAGGCCAGCTCGCGCAGGCGCGACGACAGCGCCGGGTGCAGCGCGCGGTGCTTGTCGAGCGAGCGCACCAGGCGCAGCACTTCCGGCCAGTTCTTGGCCTGCTGCTGGGCCTTGAGCGACCACTGCAGGGCGTGGATGTGGCGGGTGCCGCTGGCGTTGAGCTCGCGCACCGCCTCCAGCGCCAATTCCGGCTGGTGGTCGTCGACCAGCAGTTCGGTCATGGTCATCAGCCGCGCCGTTTTCAGCACCGGATCGTCGCTCAGGCGCGCCAGCCAGTTGTCGCGGCGCGCCGTCTGGCGCATGCGGTGGGCGGCGCGGGCGCCGATCAGCGCGGCCACGCCGGCGTTTTCCGGCAGTTCGGCGGCGCGCAGGGCGGCTTTTTCGGCGTGGCCGAAGCGGCCCTCGAACAGCGCCTTGAGCGCTTCGCGCAGGCCCTTGTTGCCGTCGCGCTCGCGCTTGCGCAGGCGGTAGGCGGCGACGCGGCCGGGCATTTTGACGGTGGCGCGGAAGGCGCGGATCAGCACGTACAGCAGCACGAACAGGGCCACCTGCAGCACGACGAAGAAGTTCAACGACAGGTCGATCCGGTGCGGCGGGTAGAACAGCACCACGTTGCCCGGATTAAAACGCGCCGTCACGGCGATGCCGATGGCGGCGGCCATCAAGGCGAGTAACCAGAGGAATAAGCGCATGGTTAAGGTTTCGCCTTGTAGTTACGCACCGCGTTCAGGCTGTCGGCCAGCGTCGGCATTTCGATCGCCAGATTGCTCGCCTGCACCTGGCGCAGCAGCGCCTGCACGGTCTGGGTCTGCTTGGCGCGCACGTCGAAGTACTTGACCAGCGCCTCCTGGGCGGCGATCAGGTCGCTGCGGAAGGCCGTCTCGTTGCGCGACAGCAGCGCCATGCGGGCGTTGAGCAGGCGCAGCTTGAGGTTCTCGCGCAGGAAGTAGGCCTGGCTCGGCGACAGCATCAGCGCGTCCGGCGTTTCCACGCTGCGCACCCGCACCAGTTGCCGCACGTCGGTCCACATCTCGCTGCTCCAGCTGGTCCAAACGTCCTGCAGCTTGAGCAGCCACGGGCTGGTCGGTTCCGGCTCGACCGGCTTGCCGTTCTTCATCTGCTTCGGCTTGGCCTTCTTCTCGGCCGGCGCCGGCAGCGTCGGCTTCTCGTCGGACAGCATCGGCAGCGAGTCGACCTGGGCGATCACGCTGTCGATGCGCAGCGCCACGCCGACCGAGTCGACGCTCGGCAGGGCCTTGAGTTTTTCGGTGTCCTTGGCGATGGCGCGGCGGATCGTGATGAACTGCGGCTTGTCCGAGCGCGACAGGCTGCGGTCGGCGTTTTGCAGCGCGATCAGCGCGCCCGGCACGTTGCCGGCCAGTTGCAGCTGCTGGCTGGCGGTCGACAGCACTTGTTCGATCTCGGTCAGGGCCCACTCGTCGCGGTTCTTCGACAGGCCTGGTATAGCTGCTCCAGGGCCAGTTGCTGGCTCTGCGCCTCGACCGCCTTGTTCTCCAGCAGGCCGACCTTGCCTTGCAGTTCCTTGTTGGCTTCCTGCACGGCGCGCGTCAGGGTGCCGGTTTCGGCGTTGACGGCGTCGCCCTTTTGCAGGCGGCGCGCCATCTCCTCGCGCAGGTTGCGCACCTGGTTGTGCGACGACCAGGTCTGGCCGGCCAGCAGGATGCCCAGGGTGATGACGGCGATCACCAGCGGCTGCTGCAGCGTGCCGGCCAGGCCGGGCGCCGCCGGGGTGGCGGGCGCGGCGGCGGACGGCGCGGCGGGCGCGGCCGGCGCGGGCGTGGCCGCTGGTGCGGCTTGGGCGGACGGCGCCGGTGGCGGCGCGGACGGCGTCTCGCCGGCGCTGCCGGCGGACTTCTCGGTGTCAGGTAATGTAGGCAATTCGTTCATGGGTGTGATTGTAACGCGGCCAGCAGGCGTTCGTCGCCTGAACCTGTCAGCGTCAGTCTGGTAAAGCCGAGATTATTTGCCGTTTCGGCAATCCGGGCGTGGGGGACGATCAAATGCTGTTGTTGCATCATTACAACATACTTCTGTTGCAATGCGTCAGTTTTTTCTGCGCCGTCGTCCGTCTCGTCCATCTCTTGCAGCAGGGCCAGCAGGCCGCGCAGCGCCTCGGAACTGGTGATGACCCAGTCGTTGGCCTGCGCCAACAAGCGGCGTAGGGTGGCGCGCAGCGGCGCCGTCAGCGGCGGCACCGAGCGGCGGTAGGCCGGCACCACGTCGACCACGGCGCCGGCCGCGCGCAGGCCGTCGGCCATCAACTCGCGGCCGCTGTCGCCGCGCACGATCAACACGCGGCGGCCGCGCAGGGCCGCCAGGTCGAGCGTTTGCAGCAGGTGTTCGGAGTCGCTCTTGCTGGCGTCGGCCGGGCTGACGATGTCGACCTCGGCCGGCGTGACGCCGTGCGCCGCCAGCGCCGTGCGGCTGCCCTCGCCCAGCACGGCCAGCTTGACGCCGGCCGGCCATTGCGTGATGTGGGCGAAGGCGGCGTCGATGGCGTTGGGCGAGACGAAGGCCACCATGGCGTAGTCGGCCAGGCCGGCCAGCGCGGTGCGCAGCGCGCCGCTATCCTCCAGCGCGGCGATCTCCAGCAGCGGCAGCAGCTCGACCGGACGGCCGAGCGCGCGCACCCGCTCGGCCAGCGGCCGGGCCTGCGCCAGCGGCCGGGTGATGACGACGGTGTCAGGCATCCGGCGCGGCGTCGCTCGCGGCCTGCGGGTCTGCCACAACCTCGGCAAGGCACACCGACAGGATGCTGACGGCGTCCTGCTCGGCCAGCAACTTGGCCACGGCCTCGCCCAGCTGCTCGGCGGTGTCGGCGGCGCCGCGCACCTCGGCGCTGGCCATGCGGCTGCCGTCCGGCGTGGCGACCATGGCGCGCAGGTGCATCTGGCCGTCGGCGACGGTGGCGAAGGCGGCCAGCGGCACCTGGCAGCTGCCGCCGAACACCTTCGACACCTTGCGTTCGGCCGTGACGGCCTGGGCGGTGGCCAGGTGGTTCAGCGGCGCCAGCAGCGCGCGCAGGTCGACGCCGTCGGCGCGCTCGGCGATCTCGATCGCCATCGCGCCCTGGCCGGCGGCCGGCAGGCTGTCCTCCGGCGCCAGCAGGGCGCGGATGCGCTCGGGCAGGCCGAGGCGCTTGAGGCCGGCGGCGGCCAGGATGATGGCGGCGTAGTCGCCCCGGTCCAGCTTGCCCAGCCGCGTGTCGAGGTTGCCGCGCAGCGGCTTGATCACCAGTTGCGGGTAGCGCGCCGCGATCAGCGACTGGCGCCGCAGGCTGCTGGTGCCCACCACCGCGCCCGGCGGCAGCTCGGCCAGCGAGGCGTAGTCGTTGGAAACGAAGGCGTCGCGCGGGTCCTCGCGCTCGAGCACGGCGGCCAGGGCGTAGCCCTCCGGCAGCTCCATCGGCACGTCCTTGAGCGAATGCACGGCCAGGTCGGCGCGCCCTTCGGCCATCGCCACCTCCAGCTCCTTGACGAACAGCCCTTGCCGCCGACCTTGGACAGGGTGCGGTCGAGGATTTGATCGCCCCGCGTCGTCATTCCCAGAATCTCGACGCTGCACTGCGGATATAATAATGTCAATCGCGCGCGGACATGCTCGGCCTGCCACATGGCGAGCCGGCTTTCCCGCGAGGCGATGACTAATCGGGATGGGGTAGCTTGGGCCATTTCGGATGTTTTCAAAACCAGTTCTTTCGCTGTAGCTGACGCTAACCGGCGGCGGCCAGTTAATTCGCGCATGTTTAAGATCACAAATTTTATCATGCGCCCCTCTTGCAGAACCGGGCCAAAAGCCTTTTGCACCGACATTCACCATTTTTCGCGGCAGATCACATGGCAAAACAATCTAGTGCAATAGACGAACAACCGGGCGTGGACAAAGACGCGCCGCTCAAAGAAGACATCCGCCTGCTCGGCCGCCTGCTCGGCGACGTGCTGCGCGAGCAAGAAGGCGAAGAGGTCTTCGCCGTGGTCGAAACCATCCGCCAGACCGCCGTGCGCTTCCGCCGCGAGGCCGACGCCGGCGCCGCCAAGGAACTCGACGGCATGTTGAAGATCCTCACGCGCGAACAAACCATTTCCGTGGTGCGCGCCTTCTCCTACTTCTCGCACCTGGCCAACATCGCCGAGGACCAACACCACATCCGCCGCCGCCGCGCCCACCTGCTGGCCGGCTCCAAGCCGCAGCAGGGCAGCGTCAACTTCGCCCTGTGCAAGCTGAAGGACGCCGGCGTCAGCCAGGAAACCGTCAGCACCTTCTTCCAGGACGCCCTGATCGCCCCCGTGCTGACGGCCCACCCGACCGAGGTGCAGCGCAAGAGCATCCTCGACGCCGAGCACGACATCGCCCGCCTGCTGGCCGAGCGCGACCTGCCGCTCACGCCGAAGGAGCGCGCCGCCAATATGCACCTGCTGCGCGCCCGCGTCGCCACGCTGTGGCAGACGCGCATGCTGCGCTACTCCAAGCTGACCGTGGCCGACGAGATCGAGAACGCGCTGTCCTACTACCGCATCACCTTCCTGCGCGAACTGCCCGGCCTGTACGACGACATCGAGGGCGACATCGCCGCCCATTTCCCCGAAGCGGGCGAACGCCTGATCGAGGCGCCCTACGTGCAGATGGGCAGCTGGATCGGCGGCGACCGCGACGGCAACCCCAACGTCAACGCCGGCACCATGCGCCACGCGCTGGAACGCCACGCCACCACCATCCTCGACTTCTACCTCGACGAGGCCCACGCGCTGGGCGCCGAACTGTCGATCTCGACCCTGATGGTGGCTTGCAGCCCGGCCCTGCAGGCGCTGGCCGACGCCTCGCCCGACACCTCGGCGCACCGCAGCGACGAGCCCTACCGCCGCGCCCTGATCGGCATCTACGCCCGCCTGGCTAGCACCGCCCGCGCGCTGGGCGCCACCAACATCCTGCGCAAGGAGGTCGGCCACGCCGAGCCCTACGCCGGCGCGGCCGGCTTCGCCGCCGACCTGCAGGTGCTGATCGACTCGCTCGAAAACAACCACGGCGGCATGCTGGTCAAGCCGCGCCTGTCGACGCTGAAACGGGCGGCCGACATCTTCGGCTTCCACCTGGCCTCGCTGGACATGCGGCAAAGCTCGGACATCCACGAGCGCGTGCTGGCCGAGCTGTTCGCCAAGGGCGGCGCCCAGGCCGACTACGCCGGCCTGGACGAGGACGCCAAGGTGGCCCTGCTGCTGGCCGAGCTGTCGCAGCCGCGCCTGCTCTACTCGCCCTACACCGCCTACTCGGAGGAGACCGACTCCGAGCTGACCATCCTGCGCGCGGCGCGCGAGATCCGCGCCCGCTACGGCGCCCGCGCCATCCGCAACTACATCATCTCGCACACGGAGACCGTGTCCGACCTGCTGGAGGTGCTGCTGCTGCAAAAAGAAATGGGCCTGCTGCGCCTGGCCACGGCCGAGGCCGAAGCCGAGCTCGACCTGATGGTGATCCCGCTGTTCGAGACCATCCCCGACCTGCAACGCGCCGCCGGCATCATGCAACAGGTGATGGCGCTGCCGCTGGTCAAGCAATTGATCGCCAAGCAGGGCCAGATCCAGGAGGTCATGCTGGGCTACTCCGACTCCAACAAGGACGGCGGCTTCCTCACCTCGAACTGGGAACTGTACAAGGCCGAGACCCACCTGGTGACCGTGTTCGAAAGCGCCGGCGTCAAGCTGCGCCTGTTCCACGGCCGCGGCGGCACCGTCGGCCGCGGCGGCGGCCCGAGCTACGAGGCCATCCTGGCCCAGCCGCAGGGCACCGTCAACGGCCAGATCCGCCTGACCGAGCAGGGCGAGATCATCGCCTCCAAGTTCTCCAACGCCGACATCGGCCGGCGCAACCTGGAGCTGCTGGTCGCCGCCACCCTGGAGGCGAGCCTGATGCCGCAGTCGGCCGACGCCGCCCACCAGGCCGAGCTGGCCGGCTTCGAGGCCGTCATGGCCGACATCTCCGACCGCGCCTACAAGGCCTACCGCAACCTGGTCTACGAGACGCCCGGCTTCACCGACTACTTCTTCGCCGCCACGCCGATCGCCGAGATCGCCGAGCTGAACCTCGGTTCGCGCCCGGCCTCGCGCAAGTCGACCAAGCGCATCGAGCCAGCTGCGCGCCATCCCCTGGGGCTTCTCCTGGGGCCAGTGCCGCCTGCTACTGCCGGGTTGGTACGGCTTCGGCAGCGCCATCGGCGCCTGGGTCGCCGCCGGCCCGCGCGAGGAGCGCCTCGAGCAGCTGCGCGCCATGCACCTGCGCTGGCCCTTCTTCGCCACGCTGCTGTCGAACATGGACATGGTGCTGGCCAAGACCGACCTGGCGATCGCCTCGCGCTACGCCGAGCTGGTGGCCGACCAGGAGCTGCGCGAGCGCATCTTCAAGCGCATCACCGAGGAGCACGCCAACACGCTGGAGATCCTGCAAAGCATCACCGGCGCCGGCGAGCGCCTGGCCGGCAACCCGCTGCTGGCGCGTTCGATCCAGAACCGCTTCGCCTACCTCGACCCGCTGAACCACTTGCAGGTCGAGCTGATCAAGCGCCACCGCGCCCTGTCCAACCAGCCGGGCAAGGTCGACGAGCGGGTCCACCGCGGCATCCACCTGTCGATCAACGGCGTCGCCGCCGGCCTGCGCAACACCGGCTAAGCGGCTAGTCGCGCAGCAAGGCCAAAGGGCGGGACGGCAGACATGCCGCCCCGCCCTTTTTCTTTTTAAAAATGTTACACAAAAAGAAAGACAAATAGATAAAAGAAATAATACAATAAGGCAGCCCGCGCCCGCCGCCGCCTGTCCCGCCGGATCGGCCGGCCCTTTTTGCGACAACGTCCGCTGGAGCCGTCAATGAAAAAATGGTCGATTGAAACTTGGAGCCTGGCCGGCATCGCCGCCGTGCTGGCGTTGATGGCGGCCATGGTCGGCGCCGTGTGGCACCAGAGCGGCCTGACCGCCGAGGCCGATGGCCGGCTCCAGCAGGCCCGCAACCGGGTGCTGTGGCTGGAGCAGCTGCAAGCCCAGTTGTACCGCACAGAAATGCTCAGCGAGCGCCAGCCCGACGCCGCCGCCGGCGCCAGCCGCGCCGCCGCCGTGCTCACCCTGCAGCACCAGCTCGAACAGGGCGCGCCGCTGGCCGAGGGCAGCGACACCATGCCGCCGCTGCTGGCCCGCCTGCGCCAACAGCTGCGGGCCATGAACGCCGGCGCGCCCGACGGCGAGCACGGCTTGGCCGGCATCGGCCTACAGGTGATCGGCATGATCAGCGCCGAGCGGGCCCAGCGCGACCGCATCCGCAAACAGGACCGCGCCGAGCACGCCCGTGTGCGCCAGGGCATGATCGTGCTGATGCTGGGGCTGGCCGCGTTGAGCAGCGTCATCCTGCTGCGCATACGCCGGCAAAGCCTGGCCGGCCGCCAGGCCCTGAGCGAGGCCAACGCCACGCTGGAGCGGCGCATCGGCGCGCGCACCGACGAGCTGCAACAGGCCAACGACCAGCTGCGCCGTGAAATCGAGGTGCGCAAGGCGGCCCAGCAGGCGCAGGCGCGCAGCGACGCGCAATTGCAGGAGATCATCTCGATGATGCCGGTGGCGCTGTTCATCAAGGACGCCGAGTCGCGCATCGTGCTGATGAACGAGGCCTGCGAAAAAATGTGGGGCGTCCCCTTCGCCGAGTTGTCCGGCCTGCGCGGCGACGACCATTTCCCGGCCGAGCAGATGGCCGGCTTCCTGGCCGACGACCGCGCCGCCTTCGCCGACCGCGCGCTGCTGATGCGCGAGGAACTGATGTGGGACAACACCCGGCAGGAAGACCGCAACGTGCAGACCTACAAGAAGCCACTGTACGACGCCGCCGGCCAGCCGCTGCTGCTGGTCGCCATGTGCGTCGACGTGACCGAGCGCAAGCGCGCCGAGGAGGCCCTGCAACGCACGCTGCAACAGTTGCGCGCGCTGTCCGACCACCAGGAGAACATCAAGGAGGACGAGCGGCGCCGCATCGCCCTCGACATCCACGACGAGCTGGGGCAGAACCTGCTGGCGCTCAAGCTCGACGTGTCGATGCTGCACGCGCGCACCGGCGCCAGCCACGGCCACCTGCACCGCGAGGCCGGCCGCGTGCTGGCCACGCTGGACGCCTCGATCCTGTCGGTGCGCGCCATCATCGACGAGCTGCACCCCAGCGTGCTCGAGCTGGGCCTGTGCGCGGCGGTCGACTGGCAGCTGCGCCGGCTGGAGCAGCGCAGCGGCCTGCGCTGCTCGCTGCAACTGATCGACGACAGCGCCAACTGCCTGCTCGACCAGCGCCAGACCTCGGGCATCTTCCGCATCGTGCAGACGGCGCTGAGCAACATCAGCCTGTTCGCCGGCGCCAGCGCGGTGCAGGTGTCGCTGAACCTGCGGCCGCAGCGCCTGACCATCGTCATCACCGACGATGGCGCCGGCGAGCAACCGGGCGAGCGCTCGCAGACTGCCGCCTTCGGCCTGCGCGCCATCGGCGAGCGGGTCAGCGCCTTCGGCGGCGAGCTGGTGGTGGCGCGCCGCGCCGGCAGCGGCAGCTCGATGTCGATCCTGCTGCCGGGGCTGGAACAACAGGCCCGCCCGGTCGAGGCGATGGCGGCGGGTTAGCGCCGCCGCTCCGCCGCCGCGCCCGCCCCTGCGGCGGCGCGGCCGGCGGCGCGAGGCTGGCGCGAGGCGGCGGCGTTCAGCCCAGGCCGTTGCCGCGCTTGTTGGCGGGAATCAGCCACCAGCCCAGTTGTTCGCGGACGCGCTCGGGCGCCGGCGGCGCCGGCTCGGCGCGGCGCCGCTCCGGACGCGCCGGCCTTGCTGCGAGGCTGCTGGGATGGTCGGGCGACTGCGCGGACTGCTGCGTATCGGTTTGCTGATTGGACTGGCTGGGCTTCATGATCGCCTCACTGGCTGGACTTCTGGTGCGACGTTTCCATGATGCGCCCGCCACCCGCGCTTCAATATGAGGAACAACAAGGTCATCGCCGCGCTGCCCCCGCTTTCTCGGCCGGGGCCGGCGCAATTTTTCCGGGACGAAAAAAAGGGAGGCTCGCGCCTCCCTTCTCTTTTCCGCCCGCAACCGCGGCCGCCTGGTTCAGGCTTAGTGCGTGGTCAGGAAGCTCTTCAGCTTGTCCGAACGGGACGGCTGGCGCAGTTTGCTCATCGCCTTCGCCTCGATCTGGCGGATGCGTTCGCGCGTCACGTCGAACTGCTTGCCCACTTCTTCCAGCGTGTGGTCGTTCGACATCTCGACGCCATAGCGCATGCGCAGCACCTTGGCCTCGCGCGGCGTCAGCGAGTCGAGCACCTCCTTGATGACGTTGCGCATCGAGGCGTGCAGCGCGGCGTCGAGCGGCGCCAGCGTGGTGTTGTCCTCGATGAAGTCGCCCAGCTGCGAATCGCCGTCCTCGCCCATCGGCGTTTCCATCGAAATCGGCTCCTTGGCGATCTTCATGATCTCGCGCACCTTGTTCTCCGGCATTTCCATCTTGACCGCCAGGGTCGCCAGGTCCGGCTCGCTGCCCGTCTCCTGCATGATCTGGCGCGAGATGCGGTTCATCTTGTTGATCGTCTCGATCATGTGCACCGGCACGCGGATGGTGCGCGCCATGTCGGCGATCGAGCGGGTGATGGCCTGGCGGATCCACCAGGTGGCGTAGGTGGAGAACTTGTAGCCGCGACGGTATTCGAACTTGTCGACCGCCTTCAGCAGGCCGATGTTGCCCTCCTGGATCAGGTCGAGGAACTGCAGGCCGCGGTTGATGTACTTCTTGGCGATCGAGATCACCAGGCGCAGGTTGGCCACGGTCATTTCGCGCTTGGCCTGGCGGGCGCGCTTTTCGCCGGCCGCCATCTGCTTGTTAATCTTGCGCAGGTCGGCCAGCGGCAGCGCGACGCGGGCCTGCAGGTCGATCATCTTCTTTTGCAGCTCTTTCACGGCCGGCACGTTGCGGCCCAGGATGGCGCTGTACGGATAGGCGCAGTCGACTTCCAGGTCGACCCAGTCGAGGTCGCACTCGTTGCCCGGGAACACCTTGATGAAGTGGGCGCGCGGCATGCCGCACTTGTTGACGCACAGCTCGAGCACGGCGCGCTCGATGTGGCGCACCTCCTCCATCTGGCCGCGCAGCGTGTCGCACAGCTTCTCGACCACCTTGGCGGTGAAGCGGATGCCCAGCAGCTCGGCCGAAATGGCTTCCTGCGCGGCGATGTAGCCCTTCGAGCCGTAGCCGCCGGTGGCCTTGCGCATCTTGTCGTACTGCGTCGAGATGACGTTGAACTTCTCCAGCGCGGCCTTTTTCAGCTGCACCAGTTGCTCGGTCGAGAAGCCGGCCGCGCCGCCGTTGGCGTCGCCGTCCTCTTCCTCGACTTCCTCCTCCTCTTCCTCGTCGTCCTCGCCGGCCGCCGCGGCGGGCGCCGCCGCCGGCGCGCTGCCGCCGCTGTTGGCCTCGTTGAGGTCGACGAAGCCGTCGACCACCTCGTCGACCTTCAACTCGTCGGCCTCGATCTTGCGGGCCAGCGCGACGATCTCGGCGATCGTCGTCGGGCAGGCCGAGATGGCCTGGATCATGTCCTTCAGGCCGCCCTCGATGCGCTTGGCGATCTCGATCTCGCCTTCGCGCGTCAGCAACGCCACGGCGCCCATTTCACGCATGTACATGCGCACCGGGTCGGTGGTGCGGCCGAAGTCGGAGTCGACCGTCGACAGCGCGGTGGCGGCGGCCGCCTCGACCTCGTCGTCGCTGGTCACGGTGGCCACGCTGTCGGTCAGCAGCAGCGAGTCGGCCTCCGGCGCGCGCTCGTAGATGGCGATGCCCATGTCGTTGAAGGTGGCGATGATGCCTTCGATCGCCTCCGGATCGACGATGTTTTCCGGCAGTTGGTCGTTGATCTCGGCGTAGGTCAGGAAGCCGCGCTCCTTGCCCATGTTGATCAGGTTCTTGATCTGTTGGCGGCGGCGCTCGAGGTTCGTCGGCCGAGGTCTTGGCGTCGGCGCCCAGCAGGTCGGCCGCGCCGCCCTTGGCCTTGCGCTCGCGCGCCTTCGAGACGGCCTTCAACTCGGCGCGCTCGACGGCGTTCAGCGCCGCCACTTCGTCGTTTTCCGGCGTGAATTCGCTCGGCTTGCGGCCGCGGCGGCCGGGCACCTTGACGCTGGGCAGCAGGTAGCCCGAGGTGTCGATCGAGGCCAGCGTGGCCGCGTCGGTGACCTGGCTGACCACCGGGCCGGCGGTGACGATGACCACCGGCGCCGGCTCGGACTTGGCCTTGACCAGCTTCGATTTCGGTGCCACCACCTTGGGGCCGGCCGGCGCGGCCAGCGACACGGCGGCCGAGGCGGCGCCGGCCTTGCGGGCGATCTTCACGGTCGGCGTCTTGGCCGGGGCGGCGCCATCGGCGCCGTCGACGGCGGTGTCGAGCACGGCGGCCGGCACGCTGACGGCGGCCTCGGCCGGCGCGGCGTCGGCGACGGCGGCGGCCAGGCGGGTTTTCTTCTTGACGACCACCGTTGCTTTTCCAGCTGCCTCTTGCGCATTATCGATCACATAAGATAAAGTCGTCTTGGGAACCACCAACGGCGCGGCGCTGGTACGGGCGGCCTTGACGGACAGCGTTAAAGTTTTCGGCGTTTTTGTCATGAATTTCTCTCAAATGCGAGGCCAGCGGTTCGCGGCGCGAAGTGAATAATTCCACCTAAGCCTGCGTACCGGACTCGATGGAGCGTGTTTGCCTGCCCTTGCGGACGGCTGCGCCACGAATTTACAAAAACGCCACGACCCGGCGGATGCCGCGAACGGCCGCACAGGGGTCAGGAGTGTTGTAAATTGTGACGTTGTACCTAGCGGAATAAAAAAAGCCCGTAAGCGAAACGGGCTTATATCTATTTTTCAGTGAAGAATAGAGAAGAGGGCAAATTATGCCGTATAGCGAGACATCAGGATAATTGATAAATCTTATATCCGACATCAAAAAACCATATAACAAGGGCGTAGCGCCCCCGCTAAACTTCTTGTACCTGACTGAAACCGCACCGCCCTACATGTGGTGCGTCAGTCATTATACAAGGTCTGCCGGGTAAACGCACCTGCCCCTCCGGAAGAAAGATGTGATTGAAACGACATGCTAGCCCAAAATGCACTGCATTCGGCTAGTCCGCATGATATGCTGGCGCTTCTTTGTGTAACCAATGAAGTCGATGAACACTAGCCTTACCCCCCAGCCTCAGGCAGACGAGCCAGGCAGCACCCCGATTACCCCTGCGGCGACCGCGCCAGCGAGCACGCCGGCAGCCGCGCCAGCGAGCACGCCGGCGTTGACGCCGCGCACGCTGTTGAAGCAGTTGCAGCAACAATTTCCCGCCTTCCGCGATTTCCTGCCCCTGTCCATCGGTATCGACAAGCAGATCCTGGCGCGCCTGCCCGACCTGGACCGCAAGACCATGCGCACCGCGCTGGGCATCCACACCGGCTCGCTGCGCTATCTGAAGGTGATGGAGAAGGCCAAGCTGCGCCACGACCTCGACGGCACCGCCGGCGCGGAAGTGACCGACACCCACCGCAGCCACGCCACCCAAGTGCTGCAGGAGCGCTTCAAGAAGGAAGCCGAGCGCAAGAAGGCCGAGCGCGACGCCGCCGCCGAGGAAGAAGCCAGCCGCGTGCGCGCCGACAAGCTCAACCAGCTGACCGCGAAGTTCTCGCGCAAGGGCTAAGTTGAGCGCGGACTTGACACCCGAGACGCCGGCCCCGCCGACGGAAGCGCCGCCCGAACTGCCGCCCTACCACGGCATCGCCCTGGCCGACGTGCGCCTGGTGCGCACACCGGCCGAGGCCGAGGCCGCCCGCGCCGCCCTGTTGGCGGTCGACGCGATCGGCTTCGACACCGAGTCCAAGCCGACCTTCGCCAAGGGCGAAAGCTCGACCGGGCCGCACCTGATCCAGCTGGCCACCGACAGCGTGGCCTACCTGTTCCAGATCGGCGCCAACCCGCCGCTGGCCGAACTGCGCGCCATCCTCGAGTCGGAGCTGACCGTCAAGGTCGGCTTCGGCCTGTCCGACGACGTCAAACGCCTGCACGCCAAGCTGGGCATCCGCGCCGCCGGCGTGGTCGACCTGTCGGTGGCGCTGCGCGGCGGCCAGCGCAACGACCTCGGCGCGAAAAGCGCGGTGGCCAAGTTCTTCGGCCAGAAACTGCAGAAATCCAAGAAGATCTCCACCACCAACTGGGCCAGCGCGCGCCTGAGCGACAAACAGATCCTCTACGCCGCCGACGACGCCCAGGTGGCGTTGCGCGTGTTCCGCCACTGGATCGCCGCCGGCGGCCAGTTGCCGCCGCAACGGCCGGCCAAGCCGCCACGGCCGCCACGCCAGCCGCGCCCACCGCGCGCGCGCGCGCCGGCCAGCGCCGACAGCGCCGACACCACACCGGCAAGCGCCGGCAAGACCGAGCCCGTTTAGGGCCGTCGCCGCCAGCGCGCGGCAACTGATCCGCTTTCCCCGACACGTCTGAGCCTGTCCGTAAACGGCGCCCCGGTATATCCTTGTGACGACGCCTTGTTTGCCGGGCACATCCTTTCATTGAACGGTATCGCCTATGACCTTTTTTCCGCTTGCGCCCCGCGCGCTGCTGGCCGCCGCGGCGCTGGCCCTGGCCGGCGCCAGCCTGCCGGCCGCCGCCGCCGCGCCCGCCACCCTGGCCGACACGCTGGCGCAGCGCGTGGCCGCCTGCACCGCCTGCCACGCCGTCAAGGAGAGCCGCGACGCCTTCTTCCCGCGCATCGCCGGCAAGCCGGCCGGCTACCTGTACAACCAGCTGGTCAACTTCCGCCAGGGCCGGCGCCACTATCCGATGATGAACTACATGGTCGAACACCTGCCCGACGCCTATCTGAAGGAGATCGCCGAGTACTTCTCCGCCCAGCATCCGCCCTACCCGCCGCCGAGCGCCAGCGCCCTGGGCGCGCCGCTGCTCGAGCGCGGCCGCGCGCTGGTGTTGCGCGGCGACCCGGCAAAAAAAGTGCCGGCCTGCGTCGCCTGCCACGGCGAGCAGCTGACCGGCCTGGCACCGGCCGTGCCCGGCCTGGTCGGCCTGCCGGCCGACTACATCAACGCCCAGTTCGGCGCCTGGCGCAACAAGACGCGCCACGCCCAGGCGCCCGACTGCATGGCCGACATCGCCGGCCGCCTGTCCGACGGCGACATCGCCGCCGTCTCCGGCTGGCTGTCCAGCCAGGCTGCCGATCCGGCCGCCCGGCCCGCCACCAGCATCGCCCTGCCCCTGCCGCTGCAATGCGGCAGCGTGCCCGCCCAGTAGTCCGAGGACGCCCCGCCCATGAAAAAACTCCCCCTCGTCCTGGCCGGCAGCGGCCTGACCCTGCTGGCCCTGCTGGCCCTGGCCACCGCGCTGCTGTGGCCGCGCGACGACGCCGGCCCGCCGCCCTCGCCGGCCGCCGCCGCCCTGCCGCTGCAACAACGCATCGCCCGTGGCGCCTACCTGGCCAAGGCCGGCGACTGCATGGCCTGCCACACCACGCGCGGCGGCGCCGCCTACGCCGGCGGCCGCGCGCTGCAGACGCCGTTCGGCAGCGTGGTCTCGCCCAACATCACGCCCGACCGCGACAGCGGCATCGGCGCCTGGAGCGCCAACGACTTTTGGAACGCCCTGCACAACGGCAAGTCGAAGGACGGCCGCCTGCTGTATCCGGCCTTCCCCTACACCAACTACACCAAGGTCACGCGCGACGACGCCGACGCCCTGTTCAGCTATTTCCAGTCGCTCACGCCGGTGAAACAGACCAACCCGGCGCACAGCCTGCGCTTTCCCTACAACCAGCAGATCATGCTGGCGGCCTGGCGCGCGTTGTACTTCAAGCCGGCCGTCTACCGGCCGCAAACGGGCCAGTCGCTGAGCTGGAACCGCGGCGCCTACCTGGTCGAGGGCTGGGCCACTGCAGCGCCTGCCACAGCGCGCGCAACAGCCTGGGCGCCAGCGCCGACACCCTGTCCGGCGGCCTGATCCCCGTCCTCGGCTGGTACGCGCCGTCGCTCACCTCGGACGCCGAGGCCGGCCTGGGCGACTGGCCGCCCGAGCACATCGCCGCCCTGCTGAAGACCGGCGTGTCGCCGCGCGCCACCGTGTTCGGCCCGATGGCCGAGGTGGTGCGCGAAAGCCTGCAGCATCTGGACGACGCCGACATCGGCGCCATGGCGGTCTACCTCAAGTCGCTGCCGGCCACGCCCGAGCCGTCCGACTACGAGCGCGACAAGTCGCCGCGCGCGCAGGCCTTCCTGGCGGCCGGCGCCAAGTTGTACGAGACCCATTGTGTCGATTGCCACGGCGCCACTGGCGCCGGCCTGCCGCCGGCCTACCCGCCGCTGGCCGGCAACCGCGCGCTGACCACCGAGGAGGCGGTCAACCCCATCCGCATCGTGCTCAACGGCGGTTTCGCGCCCGGCACGGCCGGCAACCCACGGCCCTACGGCATGCCGCCGTTCGGCCATGTGCTCGACGACGGCGAGGTGGCGGCCGTGGTGTCGTATCTGCGTAGTGCGTGGGGGAATAACGCGCCGCCGGTCGGCGGGCAGGATGTGAACCGTTACCGCACCATTCCGCTCGATTGAGCGGCGGCGCGGCCGGCCAGTTTTAGCGGTACTTGAAGCCGGTGCGCAGGTCCATGCTGAAGCGCTTGCCGCCGTCGCTCACGTTGACGGACTCGGGCGGCTCCTCGCCGGCCAGCGCGCCGGAGAACAGCGGCAGGCCCTCGCCTTTGCGCATCAGCTCGTCGCAACGCTCGTAGACGTTGGGGCAGCCGGTCTCGGCCAGCAGGGCCTGGACGATCGGCACCTTCCAGGCGTCGACGCCGCCGGACTGGAACTGGCAGATCAAATAACCGTCGACGCCGCCGTAGCTGTCCACCAGCAGGCCGGACAGGCCATCCTCGTCGCCCCGGATCAGCGCCACGATCTGCGTCGGCGCCGCCTTCTTCACGTTGGCCAGACGTTTTTGCACGGCCGCCTTGACGCGCCGCTTCATCATGGCGTGGTCGATCGGCTCGTCCTCCTTGAAGGTCCAGACGCGGGCGCGGATCTGCGACTTCGAGTTGTAGGCGGCGCGGGCGATGAACTGGTGCGCGGAGTTTTGCACGATGGCGTTCGAGCCCGGCTTCATTTTCTCCTGCGGTTTGCCGTCGACCTTGTCGATGGCGGAGGCGTAGATCAAGATGTCGCCGGCCAGCAAGCTCTTTTCCTTGCCCTGTTTGATGGTGATGATAAGCATGTGATTCCAGTGAGATCGACCGGCGCGGGCCGGTCATTGAGAAGCTGCGCCGCAGGACGGCGCAATACCGGCATGATACCTCATCCGCCGGCGCCGCCCGGCCATCTTGCCGCCGTCCGCCGGCCGACTTCCGCCCGCCGCCGGGCCGACGCGGGCGCGGCCCGTCGGCGCTGCCGGCATTCTGCACCGCGCCGGCTGCAATCCGTCGCAGCGGCGTTTGCGCCGGCGGGCCGGCGGCCTACCATGCGTCCACTGTCAACATCGCCGAGTCGGCACCACCAACGCCCATCCATCCACAGGAGAACACCATGCAAGCTACGCCATCCCCGCGCCACCACCTGCGCCACCTGCTGCTCGCCGCCAGCGTGCTGGCCGCCGCCGCCCCGCTGACGCTGGGCACGGCCCAGGCCTCGCCGCTCGACTGGCTGCGCGGCGAAACGGTCAAGGGCAGCGGCAAGGTGGTCGCGCAGACGCGCGAGCTGGGCCACTTCAGCGCGCTGGGCCTGAGCACCGGCGGCAATGTCGAGATCCGCCTGGGCAACAGCGAGAGCGTCACCGTCGAGGCCGACGACAACGTGCTGCCGCTGATCGAAACCGTGGTCGAGAACGGCACCCTGCGCATCCGGCCGCTGAAGAAGGACCAGCGCCTCGACACCCGCAACCTGAAACTGGTGGTGCAGGCGCGCAGCCTGGAGCGGGTCTCGATGGCCGGCTCCGGCACCGTCAACGCCGAGCGGCTGCAGGGCGAAAAGCTGCAGTTCGACGTGGGCGGGTCCGGCTCGATCAATGTCGGCAAGCTCAGCAGCGAGGCGGTGACCATCTCGATCGGCGGCAGCGGCACCATGAAGGCGGGCGGCAACACCGAGCGCCTGCAGGTGTCGATCGGCGGCTCGGGCAGCGTACAGGTCGGCCAGTTGGCCGCGCGCGACGCCGTGGTCAGCATCGGCGGCTCCGGCCAGGCCACCGTCTACGCGCAGAAGTCGCTCAGCCTGAGCGTGGCCGGCTCGGGCACCATCGGCTACTACGGCGATCCGCAGGTGAGCAAGAGCGTGCAGGGTTCCGGCTCGGTCAAGCGCCTGGGCGGCGCGCCGCAGTAAGCCACGGCGGCACCACCACCACGCCACGCCACGGACGGCGACGGACGCGACGGCACGCCGTCGCCGCACGCCGCCAAACGCAACAAGGCGCGCAGCCATCGCGAGGATGGTTGCGCGCCCTGCCTTGCCGGCGGACTGAGCCGCCGGTCTGGCCTGAATTCGGCTTAGTTCTGCGCAGCTTAGTTCTGCGCAGCTTACTTCTGCGGCACGACGATGACGGTGTCGCCGCCGGTCTTGCCGGTCGCGCCCTTGTCGCCTTTGGCGCCGTCGGTGCCGGGGGCGCCGCTGACGCCCTCGTTGCCGGTGGCGCCAGTGGCGCCAGTAGCGCCGGTGGCACCGGTAGCGCCGGCCTCACCGGCAGCAGCTGGGGCACCCGTATCGCCGGTGGCGCCGGTGGCACCGGTCGCGCCGGCAGGGCCGGGAACCGCGACTGGAACGGCGACCGGTACGACGGTCGGTGGCGCTTCGCGCTGGCAGGCGCTCAAAGCGATGGTGGCGACGAGGACGAGTGGGAGCAGGATGATTTTCATGATGGGCCTTTTTCTTGTAGTACGGGAATGTAACGGCATATCATGCAGCGTCATTGCCACCATGGATGCGCGTTCTCTAGCAGCATCATGCGCCGCAACGACAATCTGTTCCGTTCGCTACCGAACACCCCGGCCAAGTCGGCCGCATCCGCCACCGCCAGCCACCATCAATGCAGCCGGAAGATCCGCTCGGGTTCGTCACCGTCCAGCAAAGCATAAATCCAGTTCTGTACCTGCCTGGCATCGGCGTTGGCGATCTGATTGAGCACATCCGGCCTCGTGCACCTGAGTTGCCCCAAACGCTCCAGCAGAACCGAGCGGAGCGCCAATAGATGCCCCTCTTCCCGGCCCTCTTCTCGCCCCTCTTCCCGGCCCTCCAACTTGCCTTGCTTAAAACCCTTTTGAATCGCCTCGTATTCCAGCATCTGTTCAAAGGTCTCGTAGACGCGCTCGTAGATCATTTTAACCTCCGTGAAATCCGCCCTTACTGGCAGTGTAATCGTCTTGATTCGACGCTGCAAACGCGCGTGAATCCAGCGCTTCAGGCTGTTGCGCAAGGTCGCCGACTGCTGATCGTCGAGCCAGCTGACCAGGCTGCCCAGAATCGCCAGGATGTCCTGCGCGCTGCGCGAGTGCTCCAGGCGAAACAATAAATTGACTAGGTTGCGGCGCGTGCCGGGCAGCTCCAGCTCCAGCCGCGCGCGGTCGACCAGCAAATAGCGCTGCTGCGGCTGCAAGGACTCCAGGCCCTGCGGCGCCGCCAACATCAACTCGGCCAGATCGGTGCTGGCGTTCCAGCGCCGCTGGCCGTGGTACAGCACGATGGGCAGCACCGGCGGCAGCTTGCCGTGCCGCGTCAACTGCCGCTGCTTGAGCAAGTCCTGGTAGAGCAGCCCAACATACACCTGCATGCGCAGCGCCATCCACGGGTCGGTGTGGCTCTGGAACTCCAGCAGGATGTATAGATAGATCCAGTCCGCGCCGACGCGGATGCGCCAGACCATGTCGCTGTGACGCTGTTGCCCGCCGTCGCCGACATAGCTGCCGTTGACGCGCTCGAAGGCGCTCACCTCGAGCTGGTCGGACCAGGCATAGGGCACGAAACCGCGCAACAGATCGCGCACCAGCTCGGGGTGGGCGAACAATTGCTTGTAGCTGGCGTCGGCTTGGACCTTCATAGCAAAATTGTAGCGGCGGCGCTCCAGGTCGAGCTCGCCTGGCGCGCGCGCCGAGCTTGGCGCGGCGCAAAGGCGCCGAAGAAAATCAGGCAAAGCGCGCCCGGAACGGCGCACTTCCCTTCCGGAAAGCTCGATATACTTTCCGCTCCAACAATCCAAAAAACACCCGGGAGATCCACTTGACCGTCGCCACCTCGCCCTTCCGCCGCGCGCTCGCGCTGCCCGCCTTGTTGTTGGCCTGCGCCGCCGCCCACGCGGCCGACGCGCCGGCGTCCCGCATCACCGCCGTCAAGGCGGCCCACATGCTCGACGTGCGCAGCGGCGCCACGCTGGACCAGGCGGTGGTGTTGATCGACGGCGAGCGCATCACCGCCGCCGGCAGCAAGCTGGCCATCCCGGCCGGCGCCACCGTCATCGACCTGGGCGGCAAGACCCTGCTGCCCGGCCTGATCGACACGCACACCCACCTGACCGGCAACCCGGAGGACGCCGGCTACGCGGCGGTGGCGATCTCGGTGCCGCGCGCGGCGCTAACCGGCGCGCGCAACGCCCGCCGCACGCTGGAGGCGGGCTTCACCTCGGTGCGCAACGTCGGCGCCGAAGGCTACGCCGACGTCGCCCTGCGCGACGCCATCAACGCCGGCGACCTGCCCGGCCCGCGCATCGCCGCCTCCGGTCCGGCGCTGGGCATCAGCGGCGGCCACTGCGACGACACCATGCACGCGCCCGAGTACAAGATCAGCGCCGAGGGCGTCGCCGACGGCGTCGACGAGGTGGTCAAACGCACCCGCCAGGTGATCAAGTACGGTGCCGACGTCATCAAGATCTGCGCCACCGGCGGCGTGCTGTCCTTCGGCGACGACCCGCGCGCCTCGCAGTACAGCATCGAGGAGATGCGCGCCATCGTCGCCGAGGCGCACCGCCTGGGCCGCAAGGTGGCCGCCCACGCCCACGGCGGCGACGGCATCCGCCTCGCCGTGCTGGCCGGCGTCGACTCGATCGAGCACGGCTCCTACATCGACGACGAGGGCATCAAGCTGATGAAGGAGCACAAGACCTGGCTGGTGCCCACGCTCTACCTGGGCGACTGGCTGATCGAGAACGCCGAGGCGATCCGCCTGCCCAAGCCGCTGCTGGAGAAGGCCAAGACGGTGCTGCCGATGGCGCGGGTGAACATCGGCCGCGCCATCCAGCAGGGCGTGGCGGTGGCCTTCGGCACCGATTCGGCGGTCTACCCGCACGGCCTGAACGGCCGCGAGTTCGCCGTCTACGTCAAGCTGGGCATGACGCCGCTGCAGGCGATCCGCAGCGCCACCGTCAACGCCAGCCAGTTGATGGGCTGGGCCGACAAGGTCGGCAGCATCGAGGCCGGCAAGCTGGCCGACCTGATCGCCGTCGACGGCGATCCGCTGAAGGACGTGCGCCAGTTGGAGAACGTGCGCTGGGTGATGAAGGGCGGCGTGGTGGCGAAGTAACACCGCTGGACTCCCCAAGAAAGGCAGCCTCGCAGATTGCGCGGAGCGCCGGCCTTACCCCGCAAGAACAGGGGTCTGACCCCGCATGGGGTCAGACCCCGACTTCCGCGTCCCGGGTTTGGGGGCAGACAAAAATGCCCGGAGCGATCCGGGCATTCTTCGTTTACGGCCAGCCTGACGGGACCGTCACAGGTCGTACTTCAACTCGGCCAGCACGGTGCGCTGCGTGTAGGGATGGTAGGCCCAGTACTTGGCGTTGTTGAGGTTGTCGATGCCGACCGAGGCGCTCCAATGCCGGTCGACCCGGTAGCGCACCCGCAGGTCGGTGACGAAGTAGCGCGACACGCCGGTGTAGGTCGAGCCGTTCGGATCGCTGTTGTCCAGGGTGCCGTACTGCTTGCCGCTGTAGCGCGCGCCCAGGCTGGTGGTCCACTTCTCGCCGACGTGGTAGGAGGCGAGGAAGGTGGCGCGCCAGGCCGGCACGCGCGGCTGCCGCTTGCCGACGCTGGCCGGCAGCGCGTCGTTGCTGACGATCTTCGAGTCGGCGTAGGTCAGGCTGTCGTTGATCGACAGGCCGCGCAGCAGCACGTCGTCGGCCTGGTGCGACAGTTCCAGCCCGCTGGTGCGGACGCGGCCGACGTTCTGCACCGTGCTCACCGTCGGGTCGCGCTGCAGCGGCTGCGAGTACAGCGCGTCGCGGGTGTCCTCGTGGAACAGGGTGACGCGCAGGCTGGACTTGGCCAGCATCCGCTCGGCGCTCAACTCGCTGGTCCACGAGCGCTCGGCGCGCAGCTTCGGATCGCTGTTGACAATCTTGTTGCTGGCGTCGAGCGAGCCTTGGAACAGCTCGGCCGCCGTCGGATTGCGCACCGCGCGGCCGGTCGAGGCCTTCAAGGTCCAGTCCTCGTTGGCGCGGAAGGCCAGCGCCGCCTTGGGCGACCAGCTGCTTTCGCTGCGCTCGCCGAACGGCACGCTCACCCCCTTGGCGTTGGCGATCTGGCCGCCGAAGGCCTGCCAGCGCTCCAGCCGCGCGCCCAGCGTCGCCTTCCATTGCGAGTCGATGCGCCAGGCGTCCTGCGCGTACAGGCTCTCCAGCCGGGTGTCGCCGTTGAAGTTGGAGACCAGCTTGCCGTCCGTGGCGTGCAGCCAGTCGCCGCTGCTGAAGACGTGGTTGCGCAGTTGCGCGCTGTCGCGCTGCAGGCCGAAGTCGACGATGTGGGCGCCGGCCATGCCGTCCGGCCGCCAGATGCCCTTCAGCGCCAGCGTGTTCCAGCCGCTGCCGCCCAGGTCGGTGCCGTTGCCGTTGCCGTTGGTGCCGGGGTTGGGCACCGCGTCGGTCGGCGTGCGCACCAGGTCGCTGCCGTAGTCGTAGCGGCTGTAGGCCAGCTCCCAGTCGAACACGCCCTTGCCGTGGCTCTTCAGCGACAGGCCGTGCATCAGGTGCTCCAGCGCGCCGACGCTGGGCGCGAAGTCCGACGGCAGCAGCGCGAAGCTGTTGCCGCCGATGTTGACCACGCCCTTGTAGACGACGTTGCCGGCGCCGTCGCGCAGGTAGGAGCTGGCGCTGCGCGTCACGTCGTTCTTCCACCAGCCCAGCGTGTAGCTGGCGCGCAGCGTCGGCGACACGTCGTAGGCCAGCTTGACCTTGGCGTGGTCCTGCACCGTGTGGATCTGGTTGCTCGCGCCGAGTATCCACCAGTCCTGCGCCTGCGGATTGCGGCCGGCCAGCGCGCCCGTCACCGGCACGCCGGCGCCGTCGGCCTTGCCCTTGCTGAGCAGCTTGTTGGCGAAGGCGATCGGCTGGCCGTTGTTGTCGACGCGGGACAGGTCCAACCACCACGACCAGGCGCCGGCGCGGTCGCCGATGGCGGCGCTGCCCTGCTTGCCGTGGAAGCTGTCGTCACTGCCGTACTGCTGGTACTGCTGGCCGAAGCCGGACAGCTTGAAGTGCGCCTCCAGCTTGCTCGGCATGCGCGTCTGGTAGTCGACCACGGCGCCCACCGCGTTGCCCGGATAGGCCGCCGAGAACGGCCCGTACAACACGTCGACGCGCTCGATCTCCTCCGGCGTCACCAGGCCCCAGCGCGGCGTGTAGGTGGCGCCGTTGCCGAGCAGGTTGGACAGTAGGATGCCGTCGGCGTAGACCAGCGAGCGGGCGCTGTTGCCGGTGCCGGAGGCGCGGCTGGCCAGCACGGCGTGGTCGTAGTCGCCGATGTAGCGCTTGCGCACGTTCAGGCTGGGCAGGTACTTCAGCGCGTCCTCGGCGTCGGTGGCGTTGATGCGGTCCTCGATCTGCGCGCCGCTGATGCCTTCGATGGTGGTCGGGATCTGCGTCGGCAGCGAGCTGGGACGGCCGCCGTTGACCAGCACCACGGCCATGGTCTGCGGCGCGTGGTCGGCGGCGGCCTGGCCGGCGGCGCCGATCAGCGCCAGCATCAACGCCAGCGGTTTGAAATTGAAGGGGGTGGACATGGTCTGTTCTCTTAGTGCTGATACATGGCAGACGCGGCAGACGCGGCGGACGCGGGCAGGCGCGGCCGGACGCGGGCAGGCACAGGCGCGCCTCGGCAACGCCGGCCGGGCGGCCTGCTCATGACATGTATTCGGTTGAAGGCGCGTGCCAACCGCCGCCCTTCCGTCTATGCGGCGGGGCGGCGGTTCAAGCAACGCTGACGGGTGTGGCGGCGGCCTAGTGGGCGGCGGCGCTGTGGGTCGGGGTCTTGATCGGCACCGCAACGGCGATCGACTCGGTCTTCTTGTCCGGGTACTGGATCACCAGGGTCATCGGCACCGTCTCGCCTTCCTTCATCTGGCGCTTCAGGTTCATCAGCATGATGTGGTAGCCGCCGGAGGCGAGCTTGACTTCCTGGCCGGCCGGCAGGTCGAGGCCGGCGATCTGATGCATCTTCATCATCTGGCCATCCATCACCATCTCATGGATTTCGGCGTCGGCCACGCTGGTGCGCACCTCGATCAAACGCGCATCGCGCGTCGACTTGAGCAGCATGAAGGCGCCGGTGGCTTTGGCGGCCGGCACGCTGGCACGCACCCAAGGCTGGCTGACGCTGACCTGGGCCAGTGCGCAGGAAGAAACCGCCATCGACAGCAGCAGAGCGAAGAATTGCTTGTTCATGATATTTCCGATATTTGATGGTGCGGCGCCGGCCGCCAACATGGCTGGCGGCGCCCGCGATAGCCGCCAGGGGCGGCAAGGTCCAGGCGCCTGGCGCCTGAAAACAATGGTTGAACGGAGGGGAAATATCAGACCGCGGGCGGGCCGCGCGGGCGGCCGGCCGACCATGCCGTCAACGGCGAGGGCGAGCGGTAGAACAGCGGCGGTTGAAGGCGGGGCAGGTCGAACAGGCCGGCGCTGACGGCGCCAGCCGGCGGCAGGCCGAAACTGCCGGCGTGCGTGGCACAGTAGCCGCAATCGTCGAGCTTGATGCCGCGCTGCTGTTGCGGCTCCCGGCCGCTGGCCGGCTGCTGCGCCAGCGTGGTGCCGGCGGGCGCCGGCGTCAGGCGGCTGCCGTCGCTGCGGCAGACTTCCCAGGCCGTCGGCTGGCCGTTGGCGAAGGCGATGGCGTGCGAGATCGACGGCGCGAGGGCGTTCAACAGGATCGCGCAGCACGCGAGCCAGATCTGCCACAGTCGAATTGTCGGTTTTCTTGCCATGAAAT
This sequence comes from Rugamonas sp. DEMB1, assembly GCF_029834475.1. GTDB lineage: Bacteria > Pseudomonadota > Gammaproteobacteria > Burkholderiales > Burkholderiaceae_D > Rugamonas > Rugamonas rubra. Next base: position 4,161,525 of record NZ_CP122407.1, read on the forward strand.
AATTATAGCGGAAAGCCGGCCGGGCGCGGCGCGGCCACCGCGCCGGCCGGTGGAATCCGGCGGAATCCATAACCTAGGTCAAAAAAGCGCCGAACACGGCGCGCCGGCTAACGCGCTTAGCGCACGTCCTTGATGATCTCGCGCGCCACCTCGACGGTGTCGCTGCCGTCGGTCAGCCAGATCTGGCCGTCCTGGATGGTGCATTGCAGCTGCATGCTGCGCTGGGCCATCTTGGCCAGCTGCTCGGTGGCGTCCGACGGCAGGTTGACCACGGTCAGGTTCTTGCAGCGCTCGACCTTGTTGGCCAGCGCCTTCCACCAGATGTGGCTGGTGGCGCTGTAGCTGTAGACGATGACGTGCTCGGAGCGGCCGCAGGCCTTCAGGATCACCTTCTCGTCGGGCTGGCCGACCTCGATCCACAGCTGGATGGCGCCGGTCAGGTCCTTCTGCCACAGGTCCGGCTCCTCGACGTCGAACAGCCCTTGGTGAAGCTCAGCGCCTCGTTGGCGTGGATGGCGAAGGCCAGCAGGCGCACCATCATCCGCTCGTCGGTCTCGGACGGGTGGCGCGCCAGCGTCAGCGACTGCGTCTCGTAGAAGTTGCGGTCCATGTCCGCGATCTGTAAATCGGCTTTGTAAATCGTTGCTTTGATAGCCATCTGTGAATCTGCCTGACGAATGAGTGTAAATGAAATAAATTATTTGAAGACGACGGTCTTGTCGCCGTTCTGCAAAATGCGGTGTTCGACGAACCACTTGACGGCGCGCGCCAGCACCACGCACTCGACGTCGCGGCCGATCGCCGACAGGGTCTCGGCGTCCATCGAATGGTCGACCCGCTCGACGTCCTGCTCGATGATCGGGCCCTCGTCCAGGTCGCCGGTGACGAAGTGGGCGGTGGCGCCGATCAGCTTGACGCCGCGGTGGTGCGCCTGGGCGTAGGGCTTGGCGCCCTTGAAGCTGGGCAGGAAGGAGTGGTGGATGTTGATCGCCTTGCCCTTCAGCGCGGTGCACAGCTGCGGCGAGAGGATCTGCATGTAGCGCGCCAGCACCACCAGGTCGATCTGGTGGGTGCCCATCAGCTCGATCACCTTGGCCTCCTGCGCCGCCTTGGCCTCGGCCGGCGCGCCGGCCGCCAGCGGCAGGTGGTGGAAGGGGATGTTGTAGCTGGCCGCCAGCTGGTAGAAGTCCATGTGGTTCGAGACGATGGCCGGGATCTCCACCGGCAGCAGGCCGCTCTTGTAGCGGAACAGCAGGTCGTTCAGGCAGTGGCCGATCTTCGACACCATCAGCATCACGCGCGGCTTGTAGCGGGCGTCGCGCAGCTCCCAGTCGAGCTGCATGGTGGCGGCCAGCTCGGCGAAGTCGGCGCGCAGCAGCAGGTCGGAGATGCCGCCGTCGTCGAGCGAGAAGTGGACGCGCATGAAGAACAGGCGCGACTCGGCGTCGCCGAACTGGGCCGAGTCGATGATGTTGCAGCCGTGCTCGGCGAGGAAGCCCGATACGCGATGAACGATTCCGCGCTGGTCAAGGCATGAGAGGGTCAAAATGTATTCGGGATGGGTCATGGCTGGGCTTGGTGAACGGTGGGTGAACAATAACAAGGGCGGTATTGTCGCACGGCGCGGCGCTGTGGTCGCAAAACCACCACGAAACGCTGACGAAATGACCACAATACTAGGTGGCGAGACAAAATAGCACAGTCGTGCGAATATCCGGTATAGTAGGCCCCACAGCCCATTGAGAGGAAGAAAAAATGACAACGCAAGTCTTGGAGAACCTGCAGTTCCGCCTGGCCGCCCGTCCCGTGGGCATGGTCAAGGACAGCGACTGGCAGCAAGTGGTGGAGCCGGTGCGCGCCCTGGCCGACGGCGAGATCCTGGTCAAGGTGCTCTACCTGTCGCTCGACCCGGCCATGCGCGGCTGGATGAACGACGCCAAGTCCTACATCCGCCCGGTGGCCATCGGCGAGGTGATGCGGGCCGGCGGCATCGGCGTGGTGGTGGAATCGCGCAGCGCCAAGTTCGCCGTCGGCGAGCACCTCTCCGGCGGCACCGGCGTGCAGCAGTACTGGGTCGGCGCGGCCGACGACAAGAGCGCCTCCTTCATCAAGGTCGACCCGGCGCTGGCGCCGCTGACCACCTATATGAACACGCTCGGCATGCCCGGCATGACGGCCTACTTCGGCCTGCTCGAGTCCGGCCAGCCGAAGGCCGGCGAGACGGTGGTGGTGTCGGGCGCCGCCGGCGCCGTCGGCCAGACCGTCGGCCAGGTCGCCAAGCAGCTCGGCTGCCGCGTCGTCGGCATCGCCGGCGGCAAGGAGAAGTGCGACTTCGTCGTCAAGGAGCTGGGCTTCGACGCCTGCATCGACTACAAGCAGGGCTCGGTGCGCGACGGCCTGAAGGAACATTGCCCGCAGGGCGTCGACGTGTACTTCGATAACGTCGGCGGCGAGATCCTCGACACCGTGCTGACCCGCATCAACCTGCGCGCCCGCATCGTCATCTGCGGCGCCATCTCGCAGTACAACAACACCACGCCGGTCAAGGGGCCGGCCAACTACCTGTCGCTGCTGGTCAACCGCGCGCGCATGGAGGGCATCGTGGTGTTCGACTACGCCGACCGCTACCACCTCGGCGTGGCCGCGCTGGGCAAATGGCTGCAGTCGGGCGCGATCAAGAGCAAGGAGGACATCGTGCAGGGCATCGAGAACTTCCCGGCGGCGCTCAACATGCTGTTCGAAGGCAAGAACTTCGGCAAGCTGGTGCTGCAGGTGGCGCGCGCCTAAACGCCCGCCCCGCGCCCGCCCCGCGCCGGCCGCCGCGCCGGCCGCCGCACCCTCCGTCGTGATACCCGCCGGGTATCACGACCCTCCCTCCCCCCCGCCCTGCCCCACCGCCCAATTTCGCCCCGCGCGGAACTTGCCGGCGCCGTCAACGTCTATCCTTTGCTGCCACCGCAGCCCGATGCCCGGGCCGGCCCCGGGGTTTTTCATCCAGGAACACAACAGCGAGGTAGAACCATGTTTGCGGAAGCACTCTCACCGGCCGTCAAGGCCCACTGCGACGTTTTGATCAACTTCCACACCGACCTGGCGCGGCGCGCGCTGGAGTCGCTGCAGGCCATCAGCGAGGTGAACATGCGCCTGGCCAGGGAGGCCATGGCCGAGCTGGGCGAGGCCAGCCAGCGCATGCTGGCCGCCGCCACCCCGGCCGAGCAGCTGGCCAGCGCGCGCGGCGATGTCGGCGGCGATGTCGGCGGCAATGCGCTGCGCAATTACCAGCAAGGCCTGGCCGACGCGCTGGCGCGCGCCAACCACAGCCTGGCCCAGTCGGCCGAAGCCCACCTGCCCAACGTCAGCCGCACGGCCAACGCGCTGGCCGACGACATGGTGCGCAAGGCCAACGAGGAAGGCGCCAAGGCCGCCGAGCGGCAGCGCCAAACGCTCGAACGCATGGGACTGCACGGCGCCAACGGCCAGGGCCGCCCCGTGTTGAGCCATTGAGCCAATCACTCAATCACTAAAAGGAGCGCCATCATGAGCCAACAACGCCCATCTACCCCGTATTCGGCCAGCGACGCCATCGCCATGCTGCTGGCCGACCACCAGAAGGTCAAGCAGCTGTTCCGCGAGTTCGACCAGCTGCGCGCGCAACGCGACGAGGCCGACTTGAAAGCCGAGCTGGTCGAGCAGCTGTGCGAGCAGATCACCGTGCACAGCAAGCTCGAGGAGGAGATCTTCTACCCGGCCCTGCGCGCCGCCATCGGCGACGACGAGCTGATGGACGAGGCCGAGGCGGCGCACGCCTCGGTCAGCGACTTGATCCACCAGATCGAGGCGCTGGAGCCGGACGACGAGCAGGTCGACGCCACCGTCACCGTGCTGCGCGAGCAGCTCGAGCAGCACATCAGCGACGAGGAAAGCAATCTGTTTCCCAAGGCGCGGCAGGCCGGCCTCGACCTGGACACGCTGCACGGCGAGATGGCCGACCTCAAGCAGGAACTGGAGGGCGACAGCGGCCCCCGGCCCGCGCCCGGCAGCGGTGGCGGCAGCGGCGGCCGCCGCAGCGGCCGCCGCGGCCAGGCCGGCGGCGACAAGCCGTCGCGTTCCTGAGCGCGCGCCGGAACTTAGACCCGGCCCGGCCCTCTAACCATACAGAGCAGCGGGAAGGATGCGCTGCTCCACTCCAAGCAGTTTTCCCATCGACATCAGGAGACGGACATGGCTAGTAACCAAGGCAGCGAGCAAGGCAAGGGCAGCACTCAAAAGTCGGACAACCAGAGCAGCCAGAAGGGCACGGCCAAACGCGGCTTCGCCGCCATGGACGAGGAAACCCAGCGCGAAATCGCCAGCAAGGGCGGCCAGGCGGCGCATCAAAAAGGCACGGCGCACGAGTTCGACTCGGAGGAGGCGCGCCGCGCCGGACAGAAAGGCGGCGAGGCGGTCAGCCGCGACCGCGAACACATGGCCGAGATCGGCCGCAAGGGCGGCGAGAGCCGGCAGTCGGCGGCGCGCGGCGAGGCCAAGTCGGCCACTCGCGTCGGCAGCTCCGAGCAGCAAACCAAGGGCAGCACGCGGCAGGGAGGCAAGCCCGAAGGGGAACGCTGATGCCGCCTCCGCCGGCCAGCGGCTGACAGCCAGTAGCTGAGGGTAATGCCGCTACGTTAAGGTGGTTCATGGGTGAGTGGCCTGCTGGCATAACCCCGCAAGCCAGGGGTCAGACCCCGTACGGGGTCTGACCCCGACCTTAGCGGATCGGGGTACGGGGTGAAAATGAAGGCCATCGACGGGCTGCCGAGGCTTAACTTAGCGGCATTAGCGGCACTAGCGGCTGAGGGCCGATAGCTGGCCGCTTGCCGCTTGCCGCTACCGCTGCCCGCTGCCCGCTACCAGCTACCAGCTACTTGCTACCCGCTGCCTCCGCTGCTCCCGCACGGGGCCGTGTTCACGCCGCCGCCAGCTCCTGGCTTGGCGGCTGGGGGGCGTGCGGGCGGCATGTTGTGCTGGCGGTGGTCTCCGGCAAGCTTTCGCGCAGGCGTACCAGCATCGAGGCGTGCACCGCCGGCGGCGCGGCGGCGATGCTGGCGGTCGCGCCCAGGCCGTAGGGCAGGCCGTCGACCTGGGTCACCAGGCCGCCGGCCTCGCGCACCAGCAACGCCGCGCCGATGCAATTGAAACCGTCCTCGCCGAACTCCCAAAAGGCGTCGAGGCGGCCGCATGCCACGTAGGCCAGTTGCAGCGAGGTCGGGCCGAAGTTGCGCACCGCGACCACGTCGCGCAGCATGCCGCTGAGCGACTGCCCGGCGCGCGCCATCGCCTGCTGGTCCTTGCCCACATACGGCGGCTGGCTGCTGGCGACGATGCCGTGGTAGTGGCTGCCCTTGTCGTTGACGCGCATCGGCTTGCCGTTGCGGAAGGCGCCGCCGCCGGCCAGGGCGTGGAAGGTTTCGTCGTGCAGCGGGTCGTAGACGGTGGCGAAGACCGCCTCGCCGTCGCGCACCAGCGTCAGCGACATCGCCCAATTGGGAATGGCGCGCACGAACATCACAGCGCCGTCGATGGCGTCGCAGATCCAGTATTCGCCGCGCGACTGCCGACGGGCCGACGCGCCCTCGCCCTCGCCGCCGCCATTGCGCTCGCCACGGCACTCGCCGGCGTCCCCGCCATCGCCATCACCGTCGTCCTCGTCGTCGTCGTTGGCGGCAGCCCGCTCCAGCTCGCCGTCCAGCCAGCCGATGTGCGGATACGCCTCGGCCAGGCTGGCGCGCAGCGCGGCGCCGGCGCCGCCGTCGATGCGCTGGAAGGCGGCGAACATCTCGTCGAGCTCGATCACCGGCTCCTGCTGCCAGAAGACCTCGCACAAGTCGGCGGCGACATCGCGCATGCGCTCGAGCACGTCGTTGGTGTCTATGGTGGTCATGCTGGCTCCTCATGCTGTGAACGAAAAGCACAGCTTGACAGCATCGCGATTGTCCGGCTAACTTCCGGAAGACAAGAAATGACGCGATCGGGCCACAATTTGCAATCCCCCAACACCTTCGACATCACCGTCAACGACCAGGCGCCGATGCAGCTGACGCCGCAATTCGCCTCGGCGGAAAAAATCAAGCACATCCACAGCCATCCCGAGGGCCAGATGTACATCGCCTTCCAGGGCTTGATCGTCGTCGAGGCCGGCGGCGACCGCTCTGTGTTGGCGCCTGGCAGGCTCGGATGGGTGCCGCCGAACATGCCACACGCCGCCAGCGTGCACGGCCACCAGCTCAAGCACGGCCTGGCCGGCTACACCATCCATATGCACGCGGCACTGTGCGCGGCGCTGCCGACGCAGCCGAAGGTGCTGCGCATTTCCTCGCTGGCACGCGCCCTGCTGGAACGCATGAGCGAATGGCCGCATGGCGTGCCGGACAACGCCGCCGCGCTGCGCCTGATGACGGTGTTCCTCGACGAGATCGGCAACGCAGAGCCGGACCCCTTGCATCTGACCATGCCGCGCCAGCCGCGCCTGCAGACGATGGCGGCCGTCATCGCCGACGATCCGGCCGACGACACCGACCTGGACGGCTGGGCGCTGCGGCTGGGCCTGTCGCGGCGCAGCATCTCGCGCCACTTCCGCGCCGAGACCGGCATGTCGCTGGTGGAATGGCGTCAGATCGCGCGCCTGCAAAAGGGCGTGGAATGGCTGGCCGCCGGGCAGTCGGTGACGACGGTGGCGATGGAGCTGGGCTACGACAGCGTCAGCAGCTTCATCGCCCTGTTCCGCCGCATCCTCGGCACCACGCCGGCGCAGTTCGCCAGCGCCCGGCAGCGCGACGGCGCCAGCTAGCCGGCGCGGCCGATGATGACGCTGGAGGCCTTGAAGATGGCGCTGACGGCGCCACCGACGGCCAAGCCCAGCGTGTCGCCGCTGTCGCGCGTGACGATGGCGGCGATGGTGCCGCCGCCCGGCAGCTCGATGCTCACCTCGGAGTTCACCGCGCCCACTTGCAGCCGCGTGATGCTGCCGGCCAACTGGTTGCGCGCCGAGAAGCGCGCCGCGCCGGCATCGCTGACGACGATGATGGCCGACGCCTTGACCAGCGCGAAGGCCGAGGCGCCCACCGCCAGCCCCAGGCTGTCGGTGCTGTCGCAGGTGATGGTGGCGACGATATGCTGGCCGCCCATGATCTCCAGCGTGACCTCGTCGTTGACGGCGCCACGCTTGAGGCTGGTGACGATGCCGCTGAACTGGTTGCGTGCGCTGGTTTTCATTTTCATCTTCTGGATCAACAAAAAGTCATCGGCCAGCGCGTGCGACTGCTGGCTCAGGTGGGCGACGAACTGGCGGTGCTCCTGTTCGATCAGGCGGAAGTTCTCCACCAATTGGGCGCCGCGCTGGGTCAGCCGCGTGCCGCCGCCGCCCTTGCCGCCGGCCAGCCGCTCGACCAAGGTCTCGCCGGCCAGGTTGTTCATCGCCTCGATGGCGTCCCAAGCCGCCTTGTAACTCATCTTGATGGCCTTCGCCGCCGCCGTGATCGAGCCGTGCTCGGCGATGGCCGCCAACAAGGCGACGCGGTCCTGGCCGCCGAACTTCTCGCCGCCGATGGTCATCCACACATTGCCCTGCAGCGCCAGCTGGGCTTCCGGCTTGTGTTCTTGCGGCGCTGAGGGCGGTTGCTCAGCCTGTTGTTCGGCCGGCTGTTTCTGCGATTGTTCGATACTAGGCTTCATATTGCGCAATTCTCTCCACATCGTCGACATCCGTGATCCTACCATCGTCCATGCGCAGCACATGTTCGCCGAAGGCCAGCGCGTCGTCCGGATCGTGGGTGATCATGATCATGGGAATGGCCAGGCGGCGTTGCAGCGCGTCCAGCTCGCCGCGCATGCGCGCGCGCAAGGCCGGGTCGAGCGCGGCGAACGGCTCGTCGAGCAGCAACGCGCGCGGATGGGCGATCAGCGCGCGCGCCAACGCCACCCGCTGCCGCTGCCCGCCCGACAACTGGTCCGGCAACTGCTGCGCCACCGCGTCCAACTCGAAGGCCGCCAGCCAGTAGCGCAAGGCCTCGTTGTCGACCCGGCTGAGCGGATTGAACCAGCCGCGCTGCAAACCGAAGGCGATATTCTGCCGCACGTTCAAATGGGGAAACAGCGCGTAGTCCTGGAACAGGTAGCCGACCTGGCGCCGCTGCGGCGCCAAGTCCAGCCCGGCGGAGCGGTCGAACAGCGCCACGCCGCCCAGCTCGATGCGGCCGGCGTCCGGCGTCATCAACCCGGCCACGGCCTTCAGCAGCTGGCTCTTGCCGGCGCCCGAGGCGCCGTAGATGACAATGCGCTGGCTGGCCGAGGCGAAGCTGGCTTGCAGATGGAATTCACGCTGGCCCGAGCGCAGCGTCTTGCGGATGTCCAACTTGATTTGCAGATCGGGCTTAGCCATGGCTGCCTCCCTTGTTGCGGTTCGGCGTGAGTTTGTTGGCCAGTATCAGCACCACGATACAGGTCAGCGAGGTGATGACGACCAGCAGGTTGGCGCTGTCGTCCTGCCCCGCCTGCACCGCCTCGTAGACGGCGATCGACAGGGTCTGCGTCTTGCCGGGAATGCTGCCGGCCACCATCAGCGTGGCGCCGAACTCGCCCATCGAGCGGGCGAAGGCCAGCAGGGTGCCGGCCAGCACGCCGCGCCAGGCCAGCGGCAGGGTCACGCGCAGGAACACCGCCGCCGCCGGCAGGCCCAGCACGCGCGCGGCCTGCTCCAGCTGCGGGTCGACCGTCTCGAAGGCCGAGCGGGCCGACTTGAGCACCAGCGGAAACGCCACCACGGCGGCGGCGATCACCGCCGCCTGCCAGGTGAAAATCAGGTTGATGCCGAAATTGGTTTGCAGCCAGGCGCCGAGCCAGCCCTCGCGGCCGATCAGCACCAGCAGATAGTAGCCCAGCACGGTCGGCGGCATCACCATCGGCAGGGTCAACATGGCGTCGAGCAGCTCGCGGCCGGCGAAGCGGCAGCGCGCCAGCAGATAGCCGAAGCCGATGCCGAACAGCAGGTCGAGCGCCGTGGCCCAACAGGCCACCTTTAGCGACAGGCCCAGCGCGGTCCACGCCGGGCCGTTCAGCAATACCTCGCGCCAGGTGGCCAGCATCTCCGCCATGGTTGCCTAGGGACGGCCGAAGCCGTACTTGCCGAGGATGGCCTGGCCGGCCGGCGCCAGCACGAAGGCGATGAACTGGCGGCCGCCGGCCTGCTGCGGACCGCTGGCGATGGCGGCGATGGGATAGGTGACCGGCGTTTCGGTCGGCACCGTCACCACCAGCTTGACCTTGTCCTTCTGCACCGCCACATCGGTGGCGTAGACGAAGCCGGCGTCGACCTCGCCGCGCGCCACGTAGTCCAGGCTCTGCCGCACGGACGTGCCGTAGATGGCCTTGGGCTCGACGGCGGCCCACAGCTTGGCCTGCTCCAGCGCGTGCCTGGCGTAGCGGCCGATCGGCACGCTGGCCGGGTTGCCCAGGGTGACGCGGGTGACGCCGGCCTGCTGCAAATCGGCCAGGCTCTTCAGCCCCAGCGTGCTCGACAGCGGCGCGATCAGCACCACGCTGTTGCTGACGAAATTCTTGCGCGTGCCCGGCTGCAGCAGCTTCATGCCCTCGGCCTTGTCCATCGCCTCCTGGTCGGCCGAGGCGAACACGTCGACCGGCGCACCCTTGCCGATCTGCTGCACCAACGCATCCGAGGCGGCGAAGTTGAGCAACACCTTGTCGCCGGCGTGCTCCTTCTCGTAGGCCCGGGCGATCTCCTTGAAGGCGTTGGTCAGGCTGGCGGCGGCCGAGACGGTGATGTCGGCGGCCTGGGCCGACACTGCGCCGGCGGACAACAGCAGCGCCAGCATCAAGCGGCGGCGGAACGGGGTGGCAGACGGCGAACAAGACATCGTGAACATCCTTTATCGGTGAGTGGGTAGCGCGATATAAGTGATTATATAGCGCCTCTGATCTTTCTGTCATACATCGAAATGAGTAGCTCCCATACGCCGAATTCTTAGATGTCCTATAATTTCAGTAATTACTGAAAATTGGAAAAGAAGGAATCATATGCAGAACCTCAGCCCGCTGGCGACCAAATTCATCCTCCACTTCGGCGAGATGGGCAGCCGCTGGGGCATCAACCGCACCGTCGGGCAAATGTACGCCCTGCTCTACGTGCTGGGCCGGCCACTCAACGCCGACGAGATCGCCGAGTTCCTCGGCTTCTCGCGCTCCAACGTGTCGATGGGCTTGAAGGAGCTGCAATCCTGGCGCCTGGTCAAGCTGCTGCACCAGCCGGGCGACCGCCGCGAATACTTCGAACCGCCCAAGGACATCTGGGAAATCTTGGAAGGCAGTTGCTCGAAGAGCGCCGCCGGCGCGAGGTCGAGCCGACCCTGTCGATGCTGCGCGACGCCCTGCTGGACACGCCGGCCACCGAGGAGGACCGCATCGCCCAACAGCGCATGCGCGAGATGTACGACCTGATCGAACTGTCCAGCTCCTGGTTCGACGACGTCCAGCGCCTGTCGCCGGAAACCCTGGCCGGCCTGATGAAGATGGGATCGACCGTGAAGAAACTGCTCGACGTCGGCGACACCGTGCGCGGCAAGCTCGGCTTCGGCCGCAGCGGCGCCAACGCCAACGCGCCGGACGAACTGGCCGAACCGGCCGACGACGCGCGCGGCGGCAGCCGCGACGGCGGCCGGGACAACTAAGATGCCGCGCCACCTGCATGGCTCCTCCCTGGCGCTGGCCATCACGCTGGCGCTGCTGCTCAAGGCCCTGGTCCTGTACGGCCTGTGGCTGGCATTCTTCTCCACCCCGCAAGCGAAACACATGCGCGTGCCGGCGGCCCAGGTGCAGCAACACTTCTTCGCCGCGCAGCAGCAGCAGCAGCAGCAGCAGCAGACAGCGCCGGCGCCGGCACCGGCACCGGCGCCGAGCGTGCAGGCGCGCGCCGCGCCGCCGCCCGGCACCCAGCGCGACTAAGCACGCCGCGCGCAGCCGCCGCGCCGCGCCGGCGGCCACAACCCATACCCACCACCCGCTCTCTCGCAAAGGTCTATGATGAGTCCTCTCGACGACGTCGTCAGTTTGTCGCGCCTGCAGTTCGCTGCCACCGCGATGTATCACTTCTTATTCGTTCCCCTCACCCTGGGGCTGTCCTGGATCCTGGTCATCATGGAGTCGGTCTACGTGATGACCGGCAAAGAGATCTACCGCGACATGACCAAGTTCTGGGGCAAGCTGTTCGGCATCAACTTCGCCATGGGCGTGACCACCGGCATCACGCTGGAATTCCAGTTCGGCACCAACTGGGCCTACTACTCGCACTACGTCGGCGACATCTTCGGCACCCCGCTGGCGATCGAGGGCATGATGGCCTTCTTCCTCGAATCGACCTTCGTCGGCCTGTTCTTCTTCGGCTGGAGCAAGCTGTCCAAGGTGCAGCACCTGGGCGTGACCTTCCTGGTCGCCCTCGGCTCCAGCCTGTCGGCGCTGTGGATCCTGATCGCCAACGGCTGGATGAACCACCCGGTCGGCGCCGAGTTCAACTTCGAGACCATGCGCATGGAGCTGGTCAGCCTTAGCGAGGTCTTCCTCAATCCGGTGGCCCAGGTCAAGTTCGTCCACACCGTCGCGGCCGGCTATGTGACGGCGTCGATGTTCGTGCTCGGCATCTCCGCCTTCTACCTGCTGAAGGCGCGCGACATCCCCTTCGCCCTGCGCTCCTTCGCCATCGCCGCCGGCTTCGGCCTGGCCTCGACCCTGTCGGTGATCGTGCTGGGCGACGAGTCCGGCTACACCGCCGGCGAGGTCAACAAGGTCAAGCTGGCCGCCATCGAGGCCGAATGGGAGACCGAGCCGGCGCCGGCCGGCATCACCCTGATCGGCCTGCCCAACGACGCCGCCGAGCGCACCGACTACGCCGTCAAGATCCCCTACGTGCTGGGCCTGATCGCCACCCGCTCGGCCGACCAGCAGGTGACCGGCATCAAGGAACTCAAGCGCAACCACGAAGTGCGCATCCGCAACGGCATGAAGGCCTACGCCGCGCTGAGCCGGCTGAAGGCCGGCGACAAATCGCCGGAGGCGCGCGCCGCCTTCAGCGCGCTCAAGGACGACCTCGGCTACGGCCTGCTGCTGAAGAAGTACACGCCCCAGGTGATCGACGCCACCGAAGCGCAGATCAAACTGGCCGTCAACGACACCATCCCCAAGGTGGCGCCGCTGTTCTGGTCCTTCCGCCTCATGGTCGGCCTGGGCATCCTGTTCCTGTTCATCTTCAGCGCCTCGTTCTACTTCCTGGTGCGCAAGCGCCTGGCCTCGCAACGCTGGCTGCTGCGCCTTGCCGTCTGCGCCATCCCCCTGCCCTGGGTCGCCGCCGAGCTCGGTTGGGTGGTGGCCGAGTACGGCCGCCAGCCCTGGACCATCGCCGGCATCCTGCCGACCCACCTGTCGGCCTCGACCCAGTCGGTCGGCAACCTCTACTTCAGCCTGGCCGGCTTCATCGGCTTCTACACGCTGCTGCTGGTGATCGAGATGACGCTGATGCTCAAGTTCGCCCGCCTGGGACCGAGCAGCCTGCACACCGGCAAGTACCACTGGGAACAAGCGGCGTTGGCGGCACAGCCCGCCGCGCATTGAGGAGAGAACATGTTATTCGACTACGCAACGTATAAAGTGATCTGGTGGTGCTTCGTCGGCGTGCTGCTGATCGGCTTCGCCCTGACCGACGGCTTCGACTTCGGCGTCGGCATGTCGCTGCCCTTCCTCGGCAAGAACGACGCCGAGCGGCGCGTCATCATCAACACCATCGGCCCGACCTGGGAGGGCAACCAGACCTGGTTCATCGCCGCCGGCGGCTGCCTGTTCGCCGCCTGGCCGCTGGTTTACGCGGCGGCCTTCTCCGGCTTCTACATCGCGCTGATGCTGTGCCTGTTCGCGCTGTTCTTCCGCCCGGTCGGCTTCGACTACCGCAGCAAGATCGCCGACCCGCGCTGGCGCAACGCCTGGGACTGGGGCCTGTTCACCGGCGGTTTCGTGCCGCCGCTGATCTTCGGCGTGGCCTTCGGCAACCTGCTGCAGGGCGTGCCCTTCGCCTACGACGACACCATGCGCATGAGCTACAGCGGCGACTTCTTCGGCCTGCTCAACCCCTTCGGCCTGCTGGCCGGCGTGCTCAGCGTGGCCATGTTGGCGATGCACGGCGCCACCTTCCTGCACCAAAAAACCGAGGGCGACATCGCCCGCCGCGCCCGCAGCCTGGCGATCTGGGCGGCGGCGCTGACGATGCTGCTGTTCTCCGCCGCCGGCGTGTGGGTTGCCACCGGCATCGCCGGCTACCGCATCGACACCATGCCCGACGTCAACAGCGCCTTCATGCCGGTCGCCAAGACGGTGCTGCAGGCGCGCGGCGCCTGGCTGGACAACTACACCCGCTACCCGCTGACGCAAGCCTTCCCGGTCGCCGCCATCGCCGGCGCGGCGCTGGTGATGCTGCTGAGCGCGCGCCGCCACACCGTTAGCGCCTTCCTGGCCAGCGGCCTGAGCGTGGCGTCCATCATCCTGACCGCCGGCGCGGCGATGTTCCCCTTCATCATGCCGTCGTCGCTGGCGCCGGGCAGCAGCCTGACCGCCTGGGACGCCGTGGCCAGCCACAAGAGCCTGGGCGTGATGTTCTGGGTGGTCGTCGTCATGCTGCCGATCATCGTCCTATACACCAGTTGGGTCTACCGCGTGGTGCGCGGCAAGGTCACGCTGGAGCACATCCGCGACAACGAACACACCGCCTACTAAGAAAAGGAGCAACCATGTGGTATTTCGCCTGGATATTGGGGATCGGCCTGGCGCTGTCCCTGGCCATCATCAACGTGATGTGGCTGGAGGCCAACTACGCCTTCGGCCAGCGCGACGAGGAGCAAACCCGCGCCGCCTTCGAGAACGCGCGCCGGCGCGGGCGCGAACGCTGAGCGACGGCGCCATCATCCATCCGCGTCATGGGTATAATGCACATTAAGCACCCACGTTCATGATGCGCATTGGGCTAAATATGAAACCGGCACGCCTTGCTTCACATGCAGCGAAAATACCGTCCAAGAAGGCCACCAACATCAGTCTGGCCATGGACGGTTACCTTGACGCAAAAAACCTTGGCTTCAACATTTCCCAAGTTTGCGAACAAAGACTGCGCGAAGAAATACAGATGCGCAAGGAACCGCAGTGGAACGCACAGCATGCCGAATTCATCGCGGCCTACAACGGCGTAGTCGAAGCAGAAGGCGTGGCACTGCAAGAATGGCGCGCCTTCTGATGGGGCGTTTCGACATCTACAGCAATCCCGGCAGGAATAGAGGAAGCATTCCTTACCCAGATCCATCAATTTGACATCCAGACCGCGCTGGATAGGGTATTCGGCGCCTATTGACCTAAAGCGTGACGAGCTGACTCACCAGGACATCGGCCAAATTGTAGGACGACCTCAAGCACAGATTTGACGCCGCCGAACGTGGCACTTGAGGCAAAGCCTGGAACGGTGTTACCCTAGTAACACCCTCACACGCACTCAATTATCATGTCGACCACTTCGCTCAAGCTATCTGAGGAACTCAAGCAGCGGGCCGCTTCCGCTGCCCAAGAATTGGGGGTCAGCACCCATGCCTTCATGGTCGACGCGATCCGGCAGGCTGCCGATGGCGTTGAGCAGCGCTCACAATTCCTGGCGCAAGCCCAGAGCGCGCACGCAGCAATGCTGCAAAATGGACAAGGCTACAATGCGGACGACGTTCACGCCTATCTGCGGGAACGTCTCGCCAATAGGCAGACGGTCAAGCCAGCGCTCAAACCATGGCGCAAATAAGCTATTCAAGCCAGGCGCTTGCCGACCTCGAACGCATCAACGATTTTCTGTCGGAAGGCGGCTTGAACGAGCTGGAAACATTGGACCTTATCGATGAGGCCATCAGCATTCTTGGCCGTCATCCAATGATCGGACGGCAAGTAGAATTCGGCCTACGCGAACTTGTAATCTCGCAAGGTCAAACGGGCTATGTCGCTCTCTACACTTACGAAGCGAAATATGATGCGATTCTGGTGCTCGCTATCCGACACCAACGGGAAGCCGGGTTTCATGGCTAGGCAACGCGTTCGATGGCATCCCCCCGGAAAGTGAAAGCACGCATTCGATGCGAATACTCAGCTATATGATCTGGCCATGTGAGTTGGATTTTGGCCCCGGACGGACGCGATGCATGCGAAAATCAAACGCAGCGGGGAATGGCCGCTCAACTAAGATGAAGCACAGGCACACTGTCCCGCCAAGCAGTGCCAGCAGAAAATTTCGGTGCACGCTATGGTCGTCGACCATCAGTATGCTCGCCACGCGGTTCCCTTCACGCCCGGCCCGGAACAGGCGCCGCCAAACTGAAATAGAACGTCGCGCCGGCGCCGGGCCTGCTCTCGCACCACAGCCTGCCGCCGTGCCGCTCGACGACGCGCTTGACGATGGCCAACCCGACCCCGGTGCCGGGAAAGTCGGCGTCGCGATGGAAACGGTGAAACGGTTCGAACAATCCCTTCGCGTTGGCCACATCGAAACCGGCGCCGTTATCGCGCACATAGTAGGCCGGGCAAGGAGCATCCGGCACAAAACCGAGTTCCACCACGGCCTGCGGGGTCCGGCTAGAATACTTCAGGGCATTGCCCAGCAGATTGATCAGCACCTGGCGCAACATGCCCTCGTCGCCCCATGCCGGCGGCAGTTGACCGCACACGAAGTTGGCGGCGCGCGCACCCGGCATGCCGGCCAGGGTGGCGAACTCGGCCAGCGCCAAGCTGCCCTCAGGTCGACCGGCTCCATCGTCAAGACGTGTTCGCGGTTGGACTTGAGAAAGGCAAGGTAGTCCTCGACCATGCGCTCCATCTGCAACGCGCTGGTGCGCACGTAGTCGATGAATTTCTGTCCGGAGGAATCGAGCCGCTCCCGGTGGCGCTCGGCCAGCAGATAGGAAAAGCCGGAAATGGCCGCCAGCGGGCCGCGCAGGTCGTGGCTGATCGCGGCGGCGAACGCCTCCAGTTCCGCGCTGACGGCCTCGTGCTTGTCCTTTTCCGCCATCAGCTCGGCCACCTGGCGCGTCAGCGCCTGGACCCGGCTGTGCGCGTGTGCGCGGTCGGTGGCGTCGACCAGCACCACGACCGCGCCCAGCGTCATGCCGGTCTCATCGGTAATGGGCGAGGCGCTGTCGTCGACAAAGCATTCCGCGCCCGAGCGCGCGACCAGCACGGTATCCGGGTCCAGTCGCACCACGACGCCATCGCGCAACGCCCGGGTGGCCGGATCCTCCAGCAGCGCGCCAGTATCGTGATGCTTGAGCCGCAGCACTTGCGCGCACGGCTTGCCGGCGGCCTCGTCCTGGGTCCAGCCCGTCATTTTTTCAGCGGCCGGATTGAGCAGCGTGATCTCGGCGCGCATATTGGTGGCGATGACGGCATCGCCCACGCTGCTGAGCGTGGCACTGAGCCAGCGCGCCGCCTGGCGCGCCCTCTGCTCCATCGCGTGGCGCGCCGGCGCCAGCTCCAGCGCCACGCGCAACTGCGCATCGTCAAACGGCTTGACGATGTAACCGGCCGGATCGGTCAGCTTGGCCTTGCGCAGCGTGGCCGCATCGCTGTGCGCAGTCAGGTAGATGACGGGAATGTTCAAGTCGTCGCGCAGCACGGTGGCGGCCTCGATGCCCTCTGGCTTGCCGTGCAGCATGATGTCCATCAGCGCGACATCGGGCCGGGTCGCCTCGGCGAAGGCCACCGCCTCGGCCCCCGTGTCGGCCGCGCCGGCGACGTCGAAGCCGAGCTCGACCAGCCTTTGCTGCAGGTCTTCCGATACGACGATCTCGTCCTCGACCACCAGGACGCGGATTTTTTTTTCAGCGTCTTGCATATGGGTTACGGCGATCCGGTCGCCGCCTCCTTGAATTGGATGTCAAACCCCGTGTTGCCGGGGACCGAACGGAACGTGATGGCGGCGCGCAGCTGTTTGGCGAACATCCTGACCAGGCGCAATCCCAGGGACGATGCATTTTCCAGCTGGAAATCGGGCGGCAAGCCGACGCCGTCGTCGTGCACGCCCAGGATCAGCGTGCCGTCGGCGGCCAAGTCGATCGACACCAGCAGGCGGCCCTGGCGGTTGTCGGGAAAGGCGTACTTGAGCGCGTTGGTCAGCAGCTCATTGAGCATCAGCCCCACCGGCACGGCGGTGTCGATGGTGACCATGGCCGGATGCAGCCGCGTTTCCAATCGCACGCGCTCGTTCGCGCTGTAGGTGCGCAACAGGATGGCGGCGAGCGATTGCACGTAGTCGGCCAGGTCGACTAGCGCCAGGGTTGCGGATTGGTACAGTTTTTCGTGGATCAGCGCCATGGAGCGGATGCGGCCCTGGCTTTCCTGGAACTTCGCCAAGGTGGTCGGATCGCTGATATAGCCCGACTGCAGCGACAGCAGGCTGGCGATGATCTGCAGATTGTTCTTCACCCGGTGATGGATCTCCTGCAGCAGCGCTTCCTTGTCCTTGAGCGAGGCGCGGATCTGGTGCTCGATCTCCTTGGTGCGGGTGACGTCGCGGATGGCGGCCGAGACCAGCGTCCCCTCGTCCGTTTCGACCGGGCTGAGCAGAATTTCGGTGGAAAACTCGCTGCCGTCCTTGCGCCGGCCGTGCAGTTCCAGGTCTGCGCCCATGGGCCGCACGCGCGGTTCGGCGCCAAACCGCAGGCGGTGGACGGGATGGTGCTCGCGGAAACGCTCCGGCAGCAGAATTTCCAGCCGTTGGCCCAGCAGTTCGGCGCGTTCGTAGCCGAACAGCTTTTCCGTCTGCGCATTGACCAGCACGATGCGCCCGCCGTCGTCGACGATCACGATCGCGTCGGGCGCCGTTTCGAGCAGGGCCCGGAAGCGCTCTTCGAGCCGGGTGCGCTCCTGCATTTCGCCGGCCAGGTCGTCGAGGATGTTGAGCACCGCCTTCTGGATTTCTTCCAGGTGCATTTTCTCGTCGCCGGAGTCTTCCAGAATATTGAGCACGGCCCTTTGCGTCAACTCCAGCTGAGCCCGTTCGCCGGCCGCATCGTCGAGAATGTTGACGACGGCGCGCTGGGTGTCGCGCAGCAGTTCGCGCTCGGTTGCCGCGTCCTCGAGAATATTGACGACGGCGCGCTGGGTCGCATGCAGGCGCGCCGTTTCGGCGGCGGCGTCGTCGAGAATATTGAGCAAGGCCCTGGCGTAGTCGTCCTGGCTATATTTTTCGGGGAGGTCCATGGTGGGGCACTTAGGCACCGCTCTTTCGGCGCAGCTCGTCGATGGTCTTCTTCCCCTCCGCGATTTCCTTCTTCAGTTCGATCATTTTCAATTCACGGCCGACGGTCAGGCGCTGGAATCGTTCCAGTTCGGCAAGGCGTTCGAGCTCATTGTTGCGCTGTTCCGCAACGGCCGCCTCGGCCTTCTTTTGCGCCGTCACGTCGCGCGCGGCGGCGAACACGCCCAGCACCTTGCCCAGCGTGTCCTTATATACCGAAGCGTTGTACAACACATCGGTGAGCTTGCCGTCGCGATGGCGGATCGTCAGCGGATAGTTCGATACCTGGCCCTTCTCGAAAACTTGCTTGTAGCCCTCGCGGGCTTTTTCAGGCTCAGTGAAATAGTCGGAAAAGTCGGTGCCGATCAACTTTTCGCGCGCCAGGCCCGTGATTTCGGCCGAGGCTTCGTTCACGTCCGTGATCTTGCCCTCCACGCTGATCGTGACCAGGGGGTCGAGCGATGCTTCGATCAGGCTGCGCGCATATTGCGAGGCTTGCTTTTGCACGGTGACGTCGCGCGCCGCGGCGAACACGCCGAGGACGTTGCCGCCCGAATCCTTGTAGACCGAGGCGTTGTAGAGCACGTCCGTCTGGCGCCCGTCCTTGTGGCGGATGGTCAGCGGGTAGTCGGTGACGAAGCCTTCCGCAAACACCCTCTCGTAGCCTTCGCGTGCTTTTTGCGGCTCCGTGAAGTAGTCGGAAAAATCGGCGCCGATCAGGCGCTCGCGCTCCACGCCGGTGACCTTGATCGAACCTTCGTTCACGTCCGTGATCTTGCCTTTCGGGCTGATCGTCACGAGGGGGTCGAGCGAGGCCTCGATCAGGCTGCGCGCATATTGCGAGGCCTGCTTTTGCGCGGTGACGTCGCGCGCGGCCGCGAACACGCCCAGTACGCCGCCCTGTGCATCCTTGTACACCGAGGCGTTGTACAGCACGTCGGTCAGGCGGCCGTCCTTGTGCCGAATGGTCAACGGGTAGTCGGTGACCGCCCCCTTGGAGAACACTTGCTGGTAGCCTTCGCGCGCCTTCTCCGGTTCAGTGAAGTAGTCGGAAAAGTCGGCGCCGATCAGCCGTTCGCGTTCCACACCCGTCACCTTGATGGAACCCTCGTTGACGTCGGTGATCTTTCCTTCCGGGCTGATGGTCACCAGTGGGTCGAGCGAGGCTTCGATCAGGCTGCGCGCGTAGAACTGGGTCGCCTTCAATTCTTCCGTCAGGCGGATTTCATCCGAAATGTCCTTTGAAATCAGCAGAAAACCGATGGGATTGCCATTGCCGTCACGGCGCGGCGTGATGACCACGCGCGCCGTGAAGCGCTCGCCGTTTTTCCGCACGCGCTGAATGGTGCCTTCCCACTTGCCCAACTTCAAGGCGGCGCTCATCACCTGCTCGGGCTTGCCGGCGGCAATGTCCTCCGGCGTATGCAGCATGGCGGAGTTGGCTTTGCCGATCACCTCCTCAGGCGCGTAGCCATACACCCGGCGTGCTCCTGCATTCCAAAGCTCGATCTTGCCCGTGAGGTCTTTGCCGACGATGGAATACTCGGTTGAAGACTCGAGAATGTTCTCCAAGAATGCGGACTGCTCGGTGGCTGGCGCGTGTGTCGCAGCCGTTGCTGACTTGACAGACTTGGAATACGATGCCATAAGCTCCATCCCTTGATCCGCAGGGCCACGCCGCATTAACGCCTGGCGCCTTGATTTAGTTGCGAGACCTGCTACGGCCCGCTCGCCGACGCAGTATTCAAATGTGGTGCCGGAAGCACCCATGAAGTTGTTGCAATCAAGAACATCTCGAAATGTGAATTCAAGTATACTCGCCGTTTACTTTCTTGTCGATAAATCAGCGGAGCGTGGATTTATTCGCAACACCTTGGCAAGCGATCGCCAAGCGGCTCGCTGAGCAGCTCCAGCGTCAAGCCGCCCCGCAACAGCGGCTTGGCGAGAATCTGGTACACATCGATGTCGAACTGCGCCGCGGCGCGCGGCGGCGCCCGCTTGCGGCCCGCCGGGCGCGGACCGAGATAGCACCAGCGGTCCACCAGTTGCACTTGGCGCAGCCCGTCCGACTCCTCGACGATGCCGACTGGCCCCGCGTACGGCCACGGCGCCACGCGCCACGGCAGCAAGGCGGCGCTGACGCGCGCCGCGTGCTGCGCCACCTCCACGCCGACACAGGCGCCGCCGCAGCGCCCCAGTTGCCGCGCGAAACAGGGCCGGCCGCGCGCCAGCGGCTCCAGGCCCAGCACACCGGCGCACAGGCCGTGCGCGTCGGCCAGCTCGCGCAGCGCCTGCTGCGCGCTGGCCCGGCTGCCGTACAGTCCGTGCAGGCCCTCGGTGGCGGCGAAATCGCAGTCGCGCGCGAACACCAGCTGCGGCGCGCCGCCGTCCAGCCGCCACGAGCACATTTCGCGCAGGCGGCGCAGCTTTTGGTTGAACACCGGCTGCAACTGTTTGATCAGCCGCGACTCGCGCAGCAGCGCGCCGAGCTCGCCGCCACAGCGCTCGAAGTCGACCCGGCGGGTGCGTTGCAGCATCTGGCTCTCGTCCGGCGTGCGCAAATGGCTGAGCACGCGGCCGCGCACATTGACGCTCTTGCCGACGTAGATGGCGACGCCGGCCTCGTCGCGGAACAGGTAGACGCCGGGCTGGCTGGGCAAGGCGTCCAGGCTGGCGCGCTCGATGTGCTCGGGATAACTGAAGGAAAGGGCCGGATCGCCGTGGATCAACAGGCCGACCGAGCTGACATGGGTGCGCATAACAAGCTGAGGCTGAAAACGAGTGTGGAAAAAGAAGCGAGTCCGAAGCAAATCCGAAGCGGACCAGCCCGATCATACGGCGTTTCCGCCAAGTATGGTACATTCTCGCCTCGATTCGCTCCGCCCCACCCCGCCATGTCCGCCCTGAAGTACCTGAGTGCCTACTCCGAACAAACCCAGCAACAAGTGTCGCAACTGCTCGCGCAAAACAAATTGGGCGAGGTGCTGCTCAAGCGCTACCCCAAGGCGCACGACTTGCGCACCGACAAGGCGCTGTACCAGTACGTGCAGGACTTGAAGACCGAGTTCCTGCGCAACGCCGAGCCGATCAACAAGGTCGAGTACGACAGCAAGATCCACGTGATCAACCACGCGCTGGGCCTGCACACCTCGATCTCGCGCGTGCAGGGCGGCAAGCTGAAGGCCAAGCACGAGATCCGCGTCGCCACCATGTTCAAGGAGGTGCCGCTGGAGTTCCTGCGCATGATCGCCGTGCACGAGCTGGCGCACGTGAAGGAAAAGCAGCACGACAAGCCATTTTATAAGCTTTGCCAATATATGGAGCCGAATTATCACCAATACGAATTCGACTTGCGGCTCTACCTGACCCAGCTGGACCATGCCGGCCAGCGTTTATGGTTGCCGGGCTGACCCGCCCGCCACGCCGACTGCCCGAAAAAAAACCGCTCGATGAGCGGTTTTTTTAATTGAGCACCAACGGTGCGCGGGAGCGCAGCCCTCAGGCGGCTTTTTTACGACGGCTGACGAAGGCCAACAGGCCCAGCCCGGCGGCCAGCATGGCGTAGTTGCCTGGTTCCGGCACGGCGCTGACGTTGATGTTGTCGAACTGGAAGTCGCGCAGCACGTTGCGGTCTTCCTGCCAAGTGACCGACTTCAGGTTCGTGAAGCCGCTGAACGCGTTGTTGGTGAAGCTGAAATTCTTGCCGAACGTGGCGTCCTGGCTGATCGTGCCGCCGGCAGCGAAGGTGCCGGTGAAGGTGACCGAATTGCCGCCGACGTTAAGCTTGGAGAGCTTGATCAGGTCGATGGAATTGAAGTTGAAGGCGCCGCCGTCGGCGCGCTGCAGCTCGATAACCGAACCGAAGGTGCCCGCCACGGCGGTCGAACCGGCGTACTGCAACAAATTCAGGTTCGAGGTGGCGACCAGGCTGGCGAACAAGCCATGCGCAGTCACCTTGAAGCCGTCTTCCAGATAGCTCGGTACGGTCAGCGGCACGACGAGGCGGTTGTTGGCCAAGTCGGTGAAATCGATCACGGTGGCGTGGGCGCTGCCGGCAAGGGACATGGCGGCGAAGGCCAGGGCGGAAACGAGGGTGGAAGTTTTCAAACGAGCTCCAATGAATGTGGTCAAGTCTTGTCGCCTGCACCAAACATCTCGCGGGCCTAGACTGAAATATGTCCGAGTGATGCTATTGGAACACAAATAATGAGTTTTTGATACTTGAAGTTGCCAAATATAATTACCAGTAAAGCATGCATATTCGATATCGAAGGATTCCCGCAGGTA
Organism: Rugamonas sp. DEMB1; assembly: GCF_029834475.1. Classification (GTDB taxonomy): domain Bacteria; phylum Pseudomonadota; class Gammaproteobacteria; order Burkholderiales; family Burkholderiaceae_D; genus Rugamonas; species Rugamonas rubra. The sequence continues at coordinate 4,184,155 of NZ_CP122407.1, forward strand.
AGTGCTTGAAAACAATTGAATTTATCCTGGGCAACGTTGTTGCAATGCGACGCAAGGAGGCCGAATCGGTTGGCGCCGCGCGAGCGGCGACGCCGCGAACGCAAAAAAGCCGCCTGGCCTGGGCCGGGCGGCTGTTGGGTTTTAGGGCTGGGTTAGCCCGCGCCGGGTGTCGGCGTCAGGCCTGCAGCGCCCGCATCCGTTGCAACAGCGGCTCGGCCGCCGTCTCCACCATCATCAGCGCGGCGTGCGCCGGACGGATGAAGCCCTGCTCCTTGGCGTGGGCGATGAAGCCGACCAGGCTGTCGTAGAAGCCGTCCACGTTGAGCAGGCCGATCGGCTTGGCGTGGATGCCCAGTTGCGACCAGGTCAGCATCTCGAACAGTTCCTCCAGCGTGCCCATGCCGCCCGGCATGGCGATGAAGCCGTCGGCCAGCTGGGCCATCATGGCCTTGCGCTCGTGCATGTCCTTGACGATGAACTGGCGCGTCAGGCCGGTGTGCCCCACCTCGCGCTCGACCAGCGCGGAGGGGATCACGCCGGTGACCTCGCCGCCCAGGCGCAGCACCTCGTCGGCGATGATGCCCATCAGGCCGACGTTGCCGCCGCCGTAGACCAGGGCGATGTTCTCCGCCACCAGGGCGCGGCCCAGCGCGCGCGCCGCCTCGGCGTAGACGGGGTTGGCGCCGGCGTTGGCGCCGCAATATACACAAATCGATTTCGTCACGTTTCTAGTCCTCAAGTTCTTCTTTGGCCGCTTCGACGTCGAGCCGTTCCATGGCGTCGCGCGGTTCGCAGGCGGCCGCCTGTTCGTACAGGGCCACCGCCTCGGCCATTTTCTTTTTCCCGTCCAACATCACCAGCGCGTTGGCGTATTCGATGCGCGCGATGGCCGAGTCCGGGTTCAATTCCAGCGCCTTCTTGAAGTGCTTGAAGCCCTCCTCCTTCTTGACGCCGTAGGTCAAGCCGCCGATCATGGCGCCGACCTTGTCGATGATCTCGCTGTGGTAGGCGCCCAGCGCGATATGCGCGTCGGCATGCTTGGGCGCCAGCTTCAGCGTGCTGTCCAGGCTGTGCTTGACCTTGGCGCCGACGCCCTGCGCCAGCGCCTTGACCACCGAGATGCCCTGGGCGTAGCGGCCCAGTGCGTAGGCGTGCCAGTAGAAGCCGGCGGCGTTGCCGGGCTGCTCGCGCTGCTGGCGCTCGCAGCGCTCGGCCACCTCCTCGTAGGTGGCGATGCGCTTCTTCTCGCTCTTTTCCAAATAGGTGGCATAAATGCAGGTGGCCTTGTGCGCCACCGAGTAGCCGGCCACGCCGATGTCCAGGCCGAGCTTGGCGGCCTGCTCGAAGTCGCCGGCATGGAAGGCGATCCAGACCTGCACCAGCGCCGGGTCGCTCGGGAAGGGTTCCGCATCGCCCACGTGCAACCTGGCCCAGGCCTTCTTCAAACTGGCCGGGGTGTACACATAGGCCGGGTCGGGATGCGGAAATTTACTCCATGCCATATTTGGTCTCCGTAAAGGGTTTTACTTCAGCTTTTTCAAATATTCTTCGGACAGTTTTTGGAACAAGGTATGGGTTTCGCCGCGCAGATACGGACCGATCTGCGACAGCACCTGGTAGCAGCCGCGCGCCAAGGCGTCGGCCATCGACTGCTGCTCGGTGTATTTGCGCGGGTTGCGCACGTACTCGTAGGACAGCCAGTAGGTCGCCACCACCACCATGTTGGTGGCCATGGCGTCGATCGCCGCGTCGGAGGCGTCGAGCGACTTCTCGCTGCGCAGGCTCTCGCACAACTGCTTGGCGACCTTGATCTTGTGCGCCAGGATCTGCTTGAAGTGCAGCTCCAGTTTGCGGTTGCGCGACAGCAGGTCGTTCAGGTCGCGGTAGAAGAAGCGGTAGCGCCAGATCAGCTCGAACATCAGGTGCAGGTACAACCACACGTCCTCGATGTTCGAGCGGCGCCCGTCGGGCACCGTCAGGATGCGCTCGATCTCCGCCTCGAACTGGATGAAGATCGAATTGACGATGTCGTCTTTATTGCGGAAGTGGTAATACAGGTTGCCCGGCGAGATATTCATCTCTTCGGCGATCACCGTGGTGGTGATATTCGGCTCGCCGAATTCGTTAAACAAGCGCAGGGATAATTCCAGAATGCGTTCGCGGGTGCGGCGGGGAGCTTTTTGTAGCATAGCAGGAGATCTCTCTTTATTCTCCTGCAAGCATAACACCGATACCGCGATCTTAGAAACAGATGGGCGCTTAAATGCCATGGGCGACTTTTAAATACCGTTCAAGGTCGTCGAGTGTGGCCTCCAGCCGCGCCAACGCCTTGCGCGCCGGCGCCTGGCTGACCAGGCTCAGGCTCGTGTCGCGCAGCACCGCCAGGTTCAGCCGCAGGCCGTGGCGGGCCAGCTCGGGCCCCAGCGTGGCGCGCTGCTGCCACAGCATCAGCCGGGTGTTCTGGTAGGCCAGCTCGCACATGCGGCGGCGGTTGTTGTAGCTGAAGATGTTGGAGAAGAACATCTCGGCGTCGTCCTCGCCCGGCTGGAACAGCAGGATGTCGACCTCGGGATGGCTGACCCGGTAGCCGGCCATGCCGGTCTCCAGGCGCGAATGCAGGATCGCCCGCAAGGTCTGCGCCAGCACGTCGACCAGGCCGCCGCTGGCCAGCTTGCGCGCGCCGGCCCGGATGCCGGCGTTGTAGGGCACGATGGGGTTGACGCACAGCAGCAGGTCGACGCCGTGCTCCAGCGCGATCGAGGCGTGCATGGTCTTGCGCAGCGCGCCGTCGACGAAGTGCTCGCCGTCGATCTCCACCGGCGGGAACAGGCCGGGCACGGCGGCGCTGGCCTGCACCGCCCGCGAGATCGGCACGTGGTCGCGCCCGGGCGTGCCGAAGCGCACCGGCTTGCCGGTGTCGAGGTCGGTGGCGACGATCACCAGCTTGTGGCGCAGGCGGCGGAAGTCGTCGCTGCGGCCGGCCTGGGCGAAGCTGGCGCGCAGGAACTCGCCGATGGCGTCGCCGGTGAAGAAGCCGGCCGGCAGCACCTCCTTCATGCGCTCGAACGAGGCGGCCAGGCTGCCGTTGCCGCCCCAGTAATGGACCAGCGAGCCGGCCAGCAGGCCGGGCAACGCGGCGACGCGCTTCTCGAACTCGTCGCAGGCCGGGCGCAGCAGCGTCTCCGGCTTGAACAGCACGGCGCCGTCGACGGCGGCGACATCGCTTTCGATGAACAGGCGGCACATCTGGCGCGGCGTGACGCCGTTGGCCAGCCCGGCGGCGATGATGCCGCCGGCGCTGACGCCGACATAGATCTCGGCCTCGGTCAGGTCCAGGCCATCGACCGCCTCTTCCAGCGCGGCCAGCGCGCCGATTTCGTAGACGGCGGCCAGCGGCCCGCCGCCGGCCAGCGCCAGTCCGACGCGCGCCGCTTTGGCACCCGCCGGCCGGCCACTGGCCGACTTGATGCCGGCCGGCTTGGCACTGGCCTGCTTGGCGCGGGCCGGCGCGGGCCGCGCCGGCGACTGTTTCAATTGCTTAGACATCCGCAGCTTTACCGATCAAAAAAAAGCCTGCGCACAGCACAAGCCCGGTCGAACCAAAACGACTACATGTTGTCCGGTTCCCCTTGGACCCGGCCCGTGCACAGGCCGGGGGGTGACGGCCAAGGGGAATCGGCGCGGCGGCGATTACACCGCTGGAGTCACAGCATTGTCGCTGTCGTTGACGGAAGCCTTCTGGGCGGCCGGTTTCTTGGCGGCGGCGGCCGTCACCGAGGCGGCGGTCGGGAAGCTGATCGCCGGTTTGGCGGCGACCTTGGCTACTGGCTTGGCGGCGGCTTTGGCGCCAGGCTTAGCGGCGGCTTTTGCGGCCGGCTTGGCTGCGGCCTTGGCGGCTGGCTTGGCGGCTGGCTTGGCGGCTGCTTTGGCGGCAGGTTTAGCTGCAGCCTTGGCGGCCGGCTTTGCTGCGGCCTTGGCCTTGGCGGCCGGTTTGGCGGCGGCCTTGGGGGCGGCCTTGCTGGCGGCCTTAGGCGCGGCCTTGGCGGCGGCTTTCGGCGCGGCCTTGGACTTCGGCGCGGCCTTCACCGCCACCTCCTTGACGGCCGGCAGCTTTTTGCCGGACAGCTCGGCGACCACCTTGCTCAGTTGCTCGACGCGCTTGGTCAGCGTCTGGATATCCTTTTGGGTCGGCACGCCGATCGAGCCCAGGGCGCGCGCGACGCGGTCCTCGAAGACCTGCTCCAGCTTGTCCCACGAACCGGCCGCCTTGCTGCCGACATCATCGGCCAGGCCGCTGACCGTGTCGCGCACGTCGGCGACTTTTTCCTCGGCGATGCTGCGGGTGCGCTTCTGTAAATCGGTGCCTTCCTTGACCAGTTTCGAGAACACGCGGCCGCCCTCTTCCTGCGCCTTGGCGAAAGCGCCCAGGCCGGCCTGCCAGATTTGCTGCGCCGAGTTGCGGACGGCACTAGCCAACTGTTTGTCATTGTCTTTTGCCAGAGTTTTCAGTTTCTTTACCATGTGTGCTCCCGTATATTTTCAAATTGAATCGGATTTACATAATTTCATTCTAGACAGCAAAACTAGAGATGGGATTCTAATGCGGTAGAACGGCCGTTCTAATCGCGGCGGCGGCAAAACTGAGGGCTTGCCAATCTCCGGCGGGCCTGTAATGATTCAGCAGCGAGTTACCAAAAACACAAAAAGGAGAATCAGGATGCAGTATTTTGTTACCGGTGCGACTGGCTTCATCGGCAAGCGTTTGGTCAAGAAATTGTTGGCCCGCAAAGGCAGTGTAGTGCATTTCCTCCTGCGTGAAACCAGCCGCGACAAAATACCCTCCCTGCTCGAGTTTTGGGGCGTCGGCAAGACCCGCGCCATCCCCGTTTTCGGCGACCTGCGCAGCCCCAAGCTGGGGGTGTCCAAGGAGGATATCAAGGCGCTGAGCAAGAACATCGACCACTTCTACCACCTCGCCGCCGTCTACGACATGCTGGCCGAGGCCGACGAGCAGATCGCCGTCAACGTCGACGGCACCCGCAACACCGTCGAGTTCGCCAACGCGATCCAGGCCGGCATCCTGCACCACGTCAGCTCGATCGCCGCCGCCGGCATGTTCGAAGGCATCTTCCGCGAGGACATGTTCGACGAGGCCGATGGCTCGAACCACCCCTATTTCGCCACCAAGCACGAGTCCGAGAAGATCGTGCGCAACGAGACCAAGGGCGCCTGGCGCGTCTACCGGCCCGGCATGGTGGTGGGCGACTCCAAGACCGGCGCGGCCGACAAGGTCGACGGCCCCTACTACTTCTTCAAGCTGATCCAGCGCATCCGCCAACTGCTGCCGCCGTGGATGCCGACCGTCGGCATCGAGGGCGGCCGCATCAACATCGTGCCGGTCGACTATGTGGTCGACGCGATGGAGCACATCTCCCACCTGCCCAAGCTCGACGGCCGCGCCTTCCACCTGACCGACCCCGAGCCGATGCGCGTCGGCGAGGTGCTCAACACCTTCTGCCGCGCCGCCCACGCGCCGACCATGAGCATCCGCATCAACGCCGCCCTGTTCGGCTTCATCCCCAAGTCCATCCGCCAGGGCGTGTTCGCGCTGTCGCCGGTGCGCCGGCTGCGCGACGCCATCATGAACTAACCTGGGCCTGCCGAACGACCTGATGAACTTCATCAACTACCCGACCCGCTTCGACAACCGCGACACCGCCATCGCCCTCAAGGGCAGCGGCATCGCCTGCCCGCGCCTGGAACACTACGCCGCGCCGGTGTGGGACTACTGGGAGCGCCACCTCGACCCGGCGCTGTCCATCGACACCACCTTGCGCGGCCAGGTGGCCGGCAAGGTGGTGCTGGTGACGGGCGGCTCGTCGGGCATCGGCCTGGCGGCGGCGCACAAGCTGGCCGAGGCCGGCGCCGTCACCATCATCTGCGGCCGCGACGGGGACAAGCTGGCCGCCGCCAAGGCCGAGGTGGAGGCGCGCGGCCACAGCCTGATCACCTACCAGGCCGACGTCGCCGACATGGCCGACTGCGACCGCTTCGTCGCCCTGCTGATCGCCGAGCACGGCGGCGTCGACGTGCTGGTCAACAACGCCGGCCGCTCGATCCGCCGCGCCATCGAGGCCAGCTACGACCGCTTCCACGACTTCGAGCGCACCATGCAGCTGAACTACTTCGGCTGCCTGCGCCTGACCATGGGCCTGCTGCCGCGGATGATCGCGCAACAGCGCGGCCACGTCGTCAACATCTCCTCGATCGGCGTGCTGACCAACGCGCCGCGCTTCTCCGCCTACGTCGCCTCGAAGGCGGCGCTGGAGGCGTGGACGCGCTGCGCCGCGTCGGAGCTGGCCGACGTCGGCGTCAAGTTCACCACCATCAACATGCCGCTGGTGCGCACGCCGATGATCGCGCCGACCAAGCTCTACCAGAACGTGCCGACCCTGTCGCCGGAGGAGGCGGCCGAGATGATCGCCGAGGCCATCGTGCACCGGCCGGTGCGCATCGCCACCCGGGTCGGCGTGTTCGGCCAGGTGCTGCACGCGCTGCTGCCGCGGGTGGCGCAGATCGTGCTCAACACCTCGTTCCGCATGTTCCCCGACTCGGACGCGGCGCAGGGCGGCGACGGCAAGAAGGCGCCGCCGATGAGCTCGGAGCAGATCGCCATGCAGCAGCTGCTGCGCGGCGTGCATTTCTAGACCGCCGCCAATCGATACCGGCGCCCGTCAGCGTAATCGGGCGCCGATGCCGCACGAAGTGCCATCATCCATCAGCTTAAAACACTGTGCGGCGTCAAGGCCACGCCATGTTGGGAGTACCCATAATGTGGCATGTGGCGAATCGAAGAACATCGACAGGTGGCGCGAGTACTATCCGATACAGTGCCGGTCGACATTCGCAAGCGCTACGAAAAATGGAAGCAAATTGCTCAACTCTCTGGACCACTGGGGTTGCGTGCGATCAAGGGGTTCCACGACGAAGCGCTTTCCGGCCAATGGCACAAGCATCGCTCCTCACGACTTGGATTAAAATGGAGGGTGATTTATCAGATCGTTGGAGACGTATTTCTGATTCAGGTCGTTCACATTACTGCCCACGATTACAGGAGGCCGTGAAATGGCTCCGTTCCAACCTGCGAAAAAATGCGTTGACGTATCTGTCGGCGAATCCGTCCGCATCCTGCGTGAATTGCAGGAACTCAGCCAAATCCAGCTGGCCGGCCTTACCGGCATCGCTCAGGCAACGATCGCATCCATCGAAAACGACGAGGAAGAACTGGATGTGGCGCGCGCCAAGGTGCTGGCCCGCGCTTTGCGCTGCCATCCAGCAGTACTGGTATTCCCCGGCTGGGATATTGCGGCCGAAAGTGCGGCCTGAGTCGAACAGCAACACAAGACTCGATACAGGCAATACACGAGATTACCAAGTGAAAACCATCGCAAGCATCGCACTGCTGTGAGCGCTCGTGCCCGCGCGGGCGGCGCCGCTCAAACCGGTGCTGGCCTGCCAGTTGGCCGCCGGACAGCGCGTTGAACTGCTCAGCGAGACGCGCGGGCCGGACGGCGACGCCTTGTTCCTGAGATTCTCGGGCGCGCCGCAAAAAGCCTTCGACGACTTCCCCCTGGCGGAGTTGGTCGGCAAGGTAGTGCTGGCCAAATGCGTCGACCGGGTTCTGCTGTTCGGCCTCGACTCCGGCCCGCCCTACCTCAAGTCAAGGGCGCGCCGCCTCACGACACCAGGCGCGGCCCGTGCACCAGGGCGTGCAGGCGGAAGCCCTCGCGGATGTTCTCGCGCAGCACGGCGCCCTTCCACGGCTTGGTGTAGAAGCGGTCGATGGCGCCGTGGTTGATGGCGGCCATGATCGGCGTCAGGTCGGCGTAGGCCGACAGCATGATGCGGAAGGTGTCCGGCGCCAGGTTCTTGACCCGCTCCATGAACTCGGTGCCGCTCATCAAGGGCATGCACTGGTCGCACAGGATCACCTGGACGCGGTGGCGCGCCAGCACGTCGAAGCCCTCGGCGGCGGTCTGCGCGGTGAGGATGCGGTAGCCGTCCTGGGCCAGGAAGTCGGTCAGCACGTCGAGCATGAAGGCGTCGTCGTCGACGATGAGCAGGGTCTGCTGGTCGGGCGCCGCCTCGTCGACCGGCGCCAGCAGGGAGCGGCCCTCGCGCAGCATCGCCTCGAACTCCTCCTCGGGCAGCGGGCGGCTGAAGTAGTAGCCCTGCATCTCGTCGCAGCCGTGGCGGCGCAGGTAGGCCAGCTGGGCCTCCTTCTCGACGCCCTCGGCGATCACCTCGAGCTTCATGCTGTGCGCCATGTTGATGATGGCCAGCACGATGGCGGCGTCGTCCGGGTTGCTGGTGACCTCGCGCACGAAGGCGATGTCGATCTTCAGCTTGTCGATCGGGAAGCGCTTCAGGTAGGCCAGGCTGGAGTAGCCGGTGCCGAAGTCGTCGATCGAGATCTGGATGCCCAGCGCCTTCAGGTTCTGCAGCACCGTGATGGTCTCCTCGGCGTTCGACATCAGCGAGCTCTCGGTGAGCTCGAGCTCGAGCAGCTCGGGGGCGATGGCGTGCTCGGTGATGGCGCGCATCACCTCCTCCTCCAGGCCGCCGACGAAGAACTGGATGCCCGAGACGTTGACCGACAGGTGCACCGCGCCGGTGCCCGACCTGCCCCATTCGCTGATCTTGCGGCAGGCCTCGTGCAGCACCCAGGTGCCGACCCGCACGATCAGCCCGGTCTCCTCGAGGATGGGGATGAACAGGGCCGGCGAGACCATGCCGTGGCCGGGCCGCTTCCAGCGGATCAGCGCCTCGGCGCCGCTGATGCGGCCGCTGCCGATGTGCACCTTGGGCTGGAAGAACAGCACGAATTCGTTGTGGTCGATGGCGCGGCGCAGCGCGTTCTCCAGGTCGAGCCGGGCCAGCGACTGGGCGTTCATCTCGGCGGTGAAGAAGCGGAAGGCGTCGCGGCCGGCCTCCTTGGCGCGGTACATGGCCGTGTCGGCGTACTGGATCAGGGTGTCCGGGTCGAGGCCGTCGTCGGGGAACACCGAGATGCCGATGCTGGCCGTCACCGTCACCTCGTGGCCCTTCAGGTCGAAGGGCTTGCGCATGGCGTCGCGGATCTTGTCGACCACGGCGATGGCGTTCTGCGCGCCCTCGGGCAGCATCAGGATGGCGGCGAACTCGTCGCCGCCGAAGCGGCCGATGGTGTCGCGCACCCGCAGGCAGTCGACCAGGCGGCTGGAGAACTGGCGCAGCAGCTCGTCGCCGATGGTGTGGCCGAGCGTGTCGTTGACGTTCTTGAAGCGGTCGACGTCGAGGAACAGCACGGCCAGCGCCCACTTGTGCTCGGCCGCCTGGCCCAGCGAGTGGCTCAGCGAGTCGTAGAACTGGCTGCGGTTGGGCAGGCCGGTCAGGGTGTCGAAGTGGGCCAGCTTGAGCAGGCGCTGCTCGGCCTCCTTGCGCTCGGTGATGTCGCGCGCCACCGCCACCAAAATCCAGCTCTGCCCCGAGCGCAGCGTGCGGCGCTGCACCTCGACCGACAGCGGGCTGCCGTCCTTGCGCTGCAGCAGCAGCTCGGCCATGGCGCCGCTCTGGTCGCCCGACAGCAGCTTGTCGTACAGGTCGTCGAGCCGGTTCAGGTCGCCGTCGACCGCCTTGTTGGGGCCGACCTTGAGGAAGTCCTCGCGCTCGTAGCCGAGCATGCGGCAGGCGGTGACGTTGACGTCGACGAAGCACATGCCGGCGCGGTCGACCAGGAAGATGGCGTCGGCGGTGGCGTCCATCGCCAGGCGGAAGCGGCGCAGGTCACTCGTCGAGGCGGATGCGGGCGTTCATGTCCAAGGTCAGCTGGGCGTGGTGGCGCTTGATCTCCTCGTACAGCAGCAGGTTCTCGTAGGCCACCGAGATCTGCGCGGCGACGGTGGCGGCGACCCGCTCGTCGACCTCGGAGAACTCGTCGGCGCCGAGCTTGTCGACCAGGTAGAGCCAGCCGTGGGTGCGCTCGCGCGAGGCGATCGGCACGCCGAGGAAGGAGTGCACCGGCGGGTGGCCGGCCGGCAGGCCGATCTCCTGCGGGTCGCCGCCCAGGTCGTTGATGCGGCAGGGCTGGCGGTGCTCGAGCAGCTTGCCGAGGATGCCGGCGCGCGGCGTGGCGGCGATCTGCCGGGCCTGCTGGCCGATGCCGCAGGAGGCGAAGTAGCTGAGCTCGGCCGCGCCCAGCTCGAGCACGCCGATGCAGGCGTATTTGGAGACGCAGATGTTCTGCGCCACGCGGCAGCCGATCTCGATCAGCGCCAGCGGGTCGCGCTCGGCGCCGAGCTCGATGCCCAGCTCGATGAGCGCGGTCAGGCGCAGGCTGACCGCCTGCAGGCTGGAGAGCGAGCGCGACAGCCGCTCGGTCATCAGCGACAAATTCTCCGGCTGGGCCGCCGCGCCGTCCTGGTGGTTGGCCAGCTGGGTGATCAGCTGGCTGCTCGACTCCAGCTCCCCCAGATATTCGGCGACCTTGTTGTCGATGCCGTGGAAGCGGCCGGCGGCCGGCGGTTCGGGCGCGAAGCCGGGCAGCAGCTCGGGCTCGGCGGCCAGGCCGAGCGCCTCGTGCACGGTGCGCAGGATGACGTCGGGGTCGGACGGCTTGGGCAGCACCCAGCGCACGCCGCAGGCCTGCGCCACCGCCATCGCCTCGCGCTCGCGGTAGGTGGCGGTGTAGAAGATGATCGGCACCTCGGCCGTGGCCGGGTCGCTGTGCATGCGGGTGACGAACTCGTAGCCGTCCATGTTGGGCATCAGGATGTCGGAGATGACCAGGTCGGGCCGCTCGGCGTGGACCATCTTCAGGCCCTCGGCGCCGTTGGCCGCCTCGAGCAGGCGGTGGCCGCCGTAGCCGAGCAGGGTCATGAGGAACTCGCGGTTGAGCACGTGGTCGTCGACGATCAGGATGGTGGCCACGTCGGGCTTGGCCGGCGCCAGGGTGCCGGGCAGGAAGGCCTCGATCTGGGTGACGAAGGAGTCCGGCTCGATCGGCTTGCCGATGTAGCCGTCGAAGCCGGCCGCCAGCAGGCGCTCGCGGTCGCCCACCATGGCCAGCGCCGTCACCGCCAGCGCCGGGATGTGGGCCAGCGCGGCGTCGGCCTTGAGCGCGGCGACCACGCCGTAGCCGTCCAGCTTGGGCAGGTGGACGTCGCAGATGATCAGGTCGGGCAGCTCGCGCCCGGCCACCGCCACGCCCTCCTCGCCGTCGTGGGCCTGCAGCGGGGTGTAGCCGAAGGCGCGCAACAGATAGACCATCAGCTCCATGTTGGTCGGGTTGTCTTCGATGATGAGGATGCGGGCTGACACGTTAGCGCTCCAGGTTGATCATATTGCTACGCGGGAGCGCCGTGCCGCCCTCGCGGCGGCGGCCGTCCCGATGGGTCGGGTTAGTCAAGGGGCAGCGCCAGCGTGAAGGTGCTGCCCTCGCCGGCCCGGCTGTCGAACAGGATCTGGCCGCGCAGCAGGCCGGCCAGCTTTTGGCTCAGGTGCAGGCCCAGGCCGGTGCCCTCGTACTGCCGGGTGCTGCCGGCGTCGAGCTGGGTGAAGGCCTGGAACAGCTTGTCGCGGTGCTCGGCGGCGATGCCCACGCCGGTGTCGCTGACGCTGAAGGTGACGCATTCGCGCTCGTCGAAGCGGGCCACGCTGAGCCGCACCGAGACCTCGCCCTGCTCGGTGAACTTGACGGCGTTGTTGACCAGGTTGATGAGGATCTGCTGCAGCGCGCGGCGGTCGCTCAGCAGGCCGATGTCGTTCGGCGTGGCGCAAAACTCCAGCCGCAGGCCCTTGTCGCGCGCCAGCGGCTGGAAGCTCTGCAACAGCTCCTCGACCAGGGCGCGGCACTGCAGCGGCTCGAAGTGCAGCTCGACCTTGCCCGATTCGATGCGGGTCAGGTCGAGCAGGTCGTTGATCAGCGACAGCAGGTGGCGCGCGCTGGCCTGGATGGTGCGCAACTGCTTGTCCTGCGGCTCGTTGAGCGGCCCGGGCAGGCGCATCAGCAGGGTGCCGGTGAAGCCGATGATGGCGTTGAGCGGGGTGCGCAGCTCGTGCGACATGCTGGCCAGGAACTGGTCCTTGGCGCGGTTGGCGCGCGCCAGCGCCAGGTTGTTCTCGTGCAGCGTGCTCTCGATCAGCTTGCGCTCGCTGATATCGCGGATCGCGCTCATGATCAGGGTGCCCTGCTCCGTCTCGATCGGGCTCAGGCTGATCTCGACCGGGAACTCGCGGCCGTCCCGGCGCAGGCCGTACAGGTCGCGCCCCGAGCCCATCGGGCGCGGCCGCGCCTGGGCGAAATAGCCGCTGCGGTGGCCGACGTGGCCGTCGCGGAAGCGCGCCGGCATCAGTTGTTCGAGCGGCATGCCGCGCATGGCGCCGTGGGGGTAGCCGAACAGCGCCTCGGCCTGGCCGTTGGCCAGCACCACGCGGCCGCTGGCGTTGGCCATGACGATGGCGTCCGGGGTCGACTCGAGCAGGCCGCCGTAGCGCGCCTCGAGCAGCTTGGCGTCGCGCAGCACCTTGAGCTGGGTGACGTCCTTCTTGCTCCACAGGATGTACTCGACGGCGCCGTCGGCGCCGCGGATGGCCTTGGCCGAGCCGTCGACATACACCAGGGCGCCGCTCTTGGCGCGCCGCATCGACTCGTAGTTGTAGCCGCCGTCGGCCAGCGCGCGGCCGTTTGCGGCGCCCTCCTCGTCGACCTGGCCGGGCAGCATGATCAGCTCGTCGAGCGGGCGGCCGACGGCCTCGTCGTCGGCATAGCCGAACACGGCGGCGGCGCCCGGACTCCAGCACAGCACCTCGCCGGCCGGCGTCGTCAGGATGACGGCGTCGGGGGTCTCGTTCAGGATCAGGCTGCCGAAATCGATTGCCATCGTGGACCTTGTGTGGGGGTGCCGTGGACGTGAACGGCGCACGAATAACCATACAGCAACACACGCCCGATATTCTCACAAAAACTCACCAACCGCCCCTTCCTTCGACCGCAAAACAACAGCCGGGCGCTGCCGCTGGAAAACAGTCTACCGAAGCCGGCCGGCGCTGTCCACCGCCCCGCGCGGCGGCGCGCAGGCGGCGATTTCGGCCAGCACGCATTGCATCACGCTAGCGTCCGAGCCCAGCGCGACGTGGCCGACGGCGCCGAAGGCCAGGTTGCGCGCGCCGGCCAGGCGGGCCGAATCCTGCGGCGCGACGATGTTGTCGTGGTGCGAGAAGAGCGAGACGACGGTGGCGCCGGCGCCGGCGGCCTCGGCCCGCGCCAGCGCCGCCAGCCAGGCGCCGCCGTGGCGCATCTGCGCGGCGTTGGCGCCGGGGCCCAGGCGGGCCAGCGCGGTGCCGTGGTGCGGACTGCCGAGGGTGATCAGGCGCGCCACCCGGGCCGCGCCGTCGGCGCGCAGGTAGCTGCGCGCCACCAGGCCGCCCATGCTGTGGCCGAGCAGCACCACCTGCGGCGCGCCGGTGCGCGCGCACAGCATGGCGACGGCGGCGCGCACCTGGGGCACGAAATCGTCGATGGCGGCGCCGGGCGGCGCCAGGTCCAGCGCGTAGTGGCTGATGCCGGCGCGGCGCAGCCGGCGGCCCAGCCGGCGCCAGTAGCCGCCGTTGCAGGCGTAGCCGTGCAACAGCAGCACCGGCGGCGCGGCCGGCGCCGCTGTGGCCGGCACGGCCGGCGGCGCCGGCGCCAGCCACATCGGCGACGGCAGCAGCATGTCCCAGGACGAGCTGCGCAGGCTGGCGGCGAACTCGCGCCAGCACAGGCGCAGGGCGGCGGCCGGGCCGAGCTGGAACTCGGCCGGCACGGCGCTGCGCCAGCGCCGGCTCAGGCGGAAGTTGTTCAGGTTGATGGCCAGCCGCAGCGCCAGCACGGCGCCCGCCCCGGCCGCCAGCGCCGCCGCCGGCTGCCAGCCGGCGCCGCGCCACAGGCCCCAGGCCAGCGCCAGCGCGGCCGACGCCTGCACCGCCAGCAGCAGGGCCAGCAGGCGGCGGATCATGGCGCGGTCCGCGCCGACACGCGGCCGGCGGCGGGGCCGGCGGCGGCCGCCGCCGGCGCGCCGGCGCTGGTCGCGGCGGCCATGCTCAGGCCCGCGGGCGCGGCGCCGGCCGCCCCGTCATCTGCTCGGCCAGCCGGCTGGCCAGGCGCGCGGTGATGCCGTAGATCGACAGCTGCGGGTTGGCGCCGATCGAGGTGGGGAACAGCGAGCCGTCGTGCACCGACAGGTTGGCCACGCCGTGGTAGCGGCCGTCGGCGCCGACCACGCCGAGCCGCTCGTCGTCGGACATGGTGCAGCCGCCCATCACGTGGGCCGACACCACCCGCGTCGCCAGCGTCTTGAACGGCAGCGCGTTGATGCCCTTGCTGGCCGCCGCCCAACTGGCGTACTGGCCGGCCGACTCGTGCACCGGCGTCACCGTCTTGGCGCCGGCGGCGAACTGGATCTCGGCCATCGACAGCATAGCCCGGCGCACGCCGTCCCAGACATAGTCGCTGATCGGGTAGTCGAGCACCGGCGCGCCACGGCCGTCGACGGCCACGCTGCCACCCGGCGCGTCGCGGTGGAAGCCGTCGCGCAGCAGCGCCAGCAGGGCGTGGATGTGGGGGAACTGCGCCATCATGGCGGCGTGCGCGGCGCCGAAGCCGGCCATCGTCGTCGACAGCAGCAGCGGGTGCAGCGGCGGCGCCTCCAGCTTGTAGCCGATCGGACCGTCGACCGGGCCGCTGTGCAGGAAGTGGTCGGAATAGATCGACTGCGGCGCGCCGGCGTAGCCGTCGACGCGCTGCTCGAACAGGCCGGCCGAGATGATGGTCGGGTGCAGGAAGGTGCGCTTGCCGAGCAGGCCGTGCGGGTCGGGCGCGGCTGAGCGCAGCAGCAGGGCCGGCGAGTTGATGGCGCCGCCGGCCAGCACGAAGTGCTTGGCGCGCACGCTGACGCGGCGCCCGGTCTCGGCCAGGCCGGCGGCGTCGAGGGCGACGCAGTCGAGTTGCTCGACGCGGCCACCGCGCAGCACGAAGCGCTCGGCGCGCACCCGCGTCAGCAGGCTGGCGCCGTGCGACAGCGCCGACGGGATGGTGGTCACCAGCATCGACTGCTTGGCGTTGGTCGGACAGCCCATGCCGCAATAGCCCAGGTTCCAGCAGCCGTTGACGTTGCGCGGGATGACCGCCGTCGACACGCCCAGCTTGGCCGCGCCGCGCCGCAGCAGGTCGTTGTTCTCGTTCGGCGCCGCCGCCCAGGGGCTGACGTGCAGGCGCTGCTCCATCAGCGAAAACCAGGGCGCCAGCGCCTCCTCGCTGTAGTCCTTCAGGCCGAAGTGCTGCTGCCAATGGGCCAGCGTGGCCGGCGGCGTGCGGAAGCTGGAGGTCCAGTTGACGGTGGTGGTGCCGCCCACGGTGCGGCCCTGCAGGATGTTGATGCCCTTGTCGCGCGTCTTGCGCGCGGCCGATTCCTGGTACAGCGCCGGGTAGGCCTCGGCCTCGCGCATTTTGAAGTCCTTCGACGACTTCAGGGCGCCCTCCTCGATGATCAGCACCTTCAGCCCGGCCAGGGCGAGGATCTCGGCGGTGACGCCGCCGCCGGCGCCGCTGCCGATGACCACCACGTCGGCCTCGATGCTGCGGTCCTCGCTGAGCTCGGCGCCGTCGGTGACCAGCCAGCCGGCGGCCAGGCCGGCCTGGATCGGATCGGGGATCACCGTGCGGGCGGTTGCGGTGGCGGTATTGATGGGGATGATGGTGTCGGTCATTGCGGCTTCCGAAAAGGTGGCGCGCGGCGCGGCGCGGACGGCGCGGCGCGGCGCGGCGCGGCGGTTCTATTCTAGGGGCTGGGCCAGTTTCCTGGCGCGCGAATTAGGCTGCGGGTGCGGGCCGGGGCCCGCGCTGGGGTCGGCTCAGGCCAGTTCCTTGATCGGGCCGGGATAGCCGATCGCCGGCCAGCTGGCCGGGTCGGAATACCAGGCGCCGAGCACCAGGTCGTGCAGCGCGTGGTAGGCCGTTTGCAGCGTGGCCAGGCGGTGGTGGCGCCAGCTTTGCAGGAACTCGTCGACCTGGGCCGGCGTGGCGCCGGCCCAGTCGCCGGACACGCCGGCCAGGAAGCGCCGCGCCGGCGCCAGCGCCAGCAGGCCGAACAGGTCCTGCACCTCCTTCTGCGTGGCCAGCGGCAGGCCCGGACGGCGCCCTTGACCCGCTCGGCGGTGTGGGCCACGGCGGCGGCGCGCGCCGCCGGTTCGATCGGCAGCGTGCCGGCCAACAGCGCCGGAATCACCGCGCCCAGCACCAGGCTGGCGTCGCCGTCGAGGGCGAAGGGGGCCAGCGGCGCCGGCCCGCGCACGGCGCGGTAGACGGCGCCCCCGGCGGCCAGGCCGATGGCGCCGATCAGCCCCAGCTTCAAAAATCGTCTGCGCTTCGTCTGCATGTCTCCATCCTGTTGTGGTTTTCTTATCCAGGCAGTGTACGACAAAGCCCCGGCCGCCCCGGCGGCAAAAATAGAGGGCCAGATCTACTCACTTCTGGTACAACGCAGGAATGAGAAAAGAACAGTTGGTGCAGACCCTGGAGGAGCAACTGCGCACCGTCAAGGCGGAGCGCCAGAGCGCCATGCGCGATCCGGCCCTGCTGGCGGCGCGCACGGCGCTCAAGCAATTCCAGTCGGGCCGGCTGGCGGCCAGCCACGCCGACCTGCTGGCGGCGCCCGACAGCGGCGACGCCGCGCTGTTTTTCCTCGACGAGCTGTACGGCGCCCACGACCTGGGCCGGCGCGACGCCGACCTCGAGCGCATCATCCCCACCCTGCAGCGCGTGCTGCCGCTCGACGCGCTGCGGGTGATCACCGAGGCGATCGTGCTCGACGCCCTGTCCGAGCGGCTCGACACGGCGATGGCGCGGGCGCTGGGCGAGCGCTTCGACCAGGCCGGCTACCTGGCCGCCTACCGCGCCACGGCGGCGCCGGCCGAGCGCGAGCGCCAGCTGGCGCTGGTGCAGGCGCTGGGCGAATCGCTGTGCGCGCTGGTCAAAGTGCCCTTCCTCAGCGCCACCCTGGGGGTGATGCGCGGGCCGGCGCGGCTGGCCGGGCTGGGCGAGCTGCAGCGCTTCCTGGAACGCGGCTTTGGCGCCTTCAAGAAGATGAAACAGGCCGGCCGCTTCGTCGACACCATCGTCGGCCGCGAGCGCCAGGTGATGCGCAACATCTACGCCGGCGCGGCGGAGCCGTTCGCGCCGGACTGACCGTCGCCGGTGACGACGCTTGCCACGGACAAGGAGCCAGGGTCAGACCCTAGGGTCTGACCCTATGTTCGCGTCGGCGGTACTGTCGACCCGCAGGGCGCCGTCCTCAGCCCTTGTCCGCGCCGCCCTTGCCGTCCGGACGCGGCGCCACCATCTGGCGGGCGATGCCGCGCAGGATGTTGACCTCCTCGGTCTCGAGCTGGGCGCGGGCGAACAGGCGCTTCAGGCGCGGCATCAGCTTGCGCGGGCTGGCGGCGTCCAAAAAACCGATCTCCACCAGCGAGCGCTCGAGGTGCTGGTACATGCCCTCGATCTGCTCGTGGCTGGCGGCGTGGCCGTGGAAGCCGACCTCGGAGACGCTCTGGCGGCCGTCCAGCGCCGCCATGCGGCACTCGTAGGCCAGCACCTGGGCCGCCTGGGCCAGGTTCAGCGAGGAGTAGTCGGGGTTGGCCGGGATGTTGATGAGCACGTTGCACTGCTCGACCACCTCGTTCGGCAGGCCGAAGCGCTCGTTGCCGAAAATCAAGGCCGCGTTCAGCTCGGGCTGGCCGGCCAGCTGCTCGGCCAGCCGGCGCGGCGCCAGCACCGGCGGCGAGAACTCGCGCAGCCGGGCCGACACGGCGGCGGCGAAGTTGACGCCCTCGAGCGCCTCGGCCATGCTGCCGACGACGCGGGCCTTGGCCAGAATGTCCTGCGCGCCGCTGGCGAAGGCGACCGCCTCGGGGTCGGCCAGGGCGTTGTCGAAGCGGGGCGTGACCAGCACCAGCTCGCTGAAACCCATGGTTTTCATGGCGCGGGCGACGGCGCCGATGTTGCCCGCGCGGCTGGTCTGGACCAGAATAAATCGCAGCCGAGTGAAAAGAGACGTGTTGATTTCGGGCAGGTTCATTTAAAATAGCGCTATTGCGCGGTATCGATACGGAAAATTCGGGGATGTCAGCAGCCAGCCGGGGTGGATTTGTCACCCGGCGGCGCTGCCAGACGGGATTTTAACCTTTCGGCGCCGCACCGCTCTTTAATTCATTCTTGTACTCTATTGCCCCGCCGGGACGGTTGTCGCCCCGGTGGGCGATAGCGTTCTTTTACCGGAAGCTTACATGCACCCAATGCTCAACACGGCGATCAAAGCCGCCCGCCGCGCCGCCGCCGTCATCAACCGCGCGTCCTTCGATCTCGACCGCGTCACTGTGACCGAGAAACAACACAACGATTTCGTCACCGACGTCGACCAGGCCGCCGAACAGGCGATCATCGAGGTGCTGTCCAAAGCCTACCCCGACCACGCCTTCCTGGCCGAGGAGTCGGGCGCTTCCAAGAACGCCAACGACGAGACCGAATTCACCTGGATCATCGACCCGCTCGACGGCACCACCAACTTCATGCACGGCTTCCCGCAGTACTCGATCTCGATCGCCCTGGCGCAGCGCGGCGTGATCACCCAGGCCGTCATCTACGACCCGGTGCGCAACGACCTGTTCACCGCCACCAAGGGCGCCGGCGCCTACTTGAACGACAAGCGCATCCGCGTCACCAAGCTCGACCGCATCGCCAACGCCCTGCTGTCGACCGGCTACGTGGCCGGCAGCCCGCGCGCGCTGGCCGAATACCTGAAGATGTACGGCATCATGGCCGAGCGCTGCCACGGCGTGCGCCGCCCCGGCAGCGCCGCGCTGGACCTGGCCTACGTCGCCGCCGGCCGCCTCGACGGCTTCTACGAGAAGGGCCTGAAGCCCTGGGACATCGCCGCCGGCGCCCTGATGGTGACGGAATCGGGCGGCATCGTCGGCGAGTTCAGCGGCGAGTCCGACTACCTGTACAAGGGCGACATCATCGCCGCCAGCCCGAAGATCTTCGGCCAGATGGTCGGCCTGCTGGGCGAATTCGCCTAAGCGGCGCACTTTGTTACAAAAAAGGAGGGCCGCGGCCCTCTTTTCGTTTCCGTGTTGAAACAAGCGCCGGCGTATGCTGTTATACTCCGGCCTGCGGCCCCCTGACCAGTCCTTAGCCGCTGTCTCCCCCAATCCGATTGCCTGCGACTGGCGCCATCCGTGGCGACAGGCCGATCTTTACATAAAGCTAACATGTCCTTTTCCACACTCGGTTTGTCCGACGCCATCGTGCGTGCCGTCACTGAAGCCGGCTACACCACGCCGACCCCGATCCAGATGCAAGCCATTCCAGCCGTGCTGAACGGCGGCGACCTGCTGGCCGGCGCGCAAACCGGCACCGGCAAGACCGCCGGCTTCACGCTGCCGATCCTGCACCGCCTGTCGACCGACGCCAGCGGCGCGGCGATGACCGGCAACACCTCGCAACGCCCGATCCGCGCGCTGATCCTGACCCCGACGCGTGAACTCGCCGCGCAGGTCGAGGAAAGCGTGCGCATCTACGGCAAGTACACCAAGCTGAACTCGACCGTGATCTTCGGCGGCGTCGGCATCAACCCGCAGATCAAGCAACTGAAACACGGCGTCGACATCCTGGTGGCCACCCCCGGCCGCCTGCTCGACCACATGGAACAGCGCACCGTCGACCTGTCGAAAGTGGAAATCCTGATCCTCGACGAAGCCGACCGCATGCTCGACATGGGCTTCATCCGCGACATCAAGAAGGTGCTCGCCGTGCTGCCGAAGAAACGCCAGAACCTGCTGTTCTCGGCCACCTTCTCGGAAGAGATCAAGGCCCTGGCCGACGGCCTGCTGAACAAGCCGGCGATGATCGAAGTGGCGCGCCGCAACTCGACCGTCGAAGTGATCGCGCAGAAGATCCACCCGGTCGACCGCGACAAGAAGCACCCGATGCTGTCCTACCTGATCAAGACCAACAACTGGAGCCAGGTGCTGGTGTTCACCCGCACCAAGCACGGCGCCAACAAGCTGGTCGAGCAGTTGAACGCCGACGGCATCGGCGCCATGGCGATCCACGGCAACAAGAGCCAGTCGGCGCGCACCAAGGCGCTGTCCGAGTTCAAGGACAACAAGCTGCAGGTGCTGGTCGCCACCGACATCGCCGCGCGCGGCATCGACATCGACCAACTGCCGCACGTGGTCAACTACGACCTGCCCAACATTCCCGAGGACTATGTGCACCGCATCGGCCGCACCGGCCGCGCCGGCGCCACCGGCGAAGCCGTGTCGCTGGTCTGCGTCGACGAGCACGACATGCTGAAGGACATCGAGAAGCTGATCAAGCAAACCCTGCCGCGCGCCGTGATCCCCGGTTTCGAACCGGACCCGACCGCGCGCGCCCAGCCGGTGCAACTGCGCAGCGGCACCGGCGGCCACCGCAACGGCGGCCGTAGCGGCGGCGGTGGCGGCGGCGGCGCGGTGGTGCGCGTCAAGGCGGCCGGCGGCGGCGCCAAGCCGCGCGGCGCCAGCGGCAACGGCGGCCCCGCGGCCGGCGGCGGCGGCGGTGCCCGCAGCGGCGCGCCACGCTCGGCGGCGCCACACCGCTCCGGCGGTCGCGGCCGCTAAGCAGCAGCCAGTAGTAAATTTGTAAAGACAATCAGCCACTGCCACCCTCCGGGGTCGCGGTGGCTTTTTTTACCCCTCCCCCGGGACACGGACGCCGGGGTCTGACCCCGTACGGGGTCAGACCCCTTTGCTTGCGGGGTAAGACCGGCATCCCGGCGCCCCGTGAAGAGACGTTTTCGTGGTGTACGGTTTGCCCGGGTCCGGTCGTTTTTGGATTAGGATATCGACTTGGCCCTGCGCCGCGCCGCGCATCCCAGCCCTTTGCCAGGAGTTTCCATGCCCAAATTCGCCGCCAACCTGTCGATGCTGTTCACCGAGGCGCCCTTCCTCGACCGCTTCGCCCTGGCCCACGAGGCCGGCTTCGCCGGCATCGAGTTCCTCTTCCCCTACGCCTACGAGGCCGAGCAGATCGGCGAGCGGCTGCGCCGCCACCGCTTGCAGCTGGTGCTGCACAACCTGCCGCCGGGCGACTGGGCCGGCGGCGACCGCGGCATGGCCTGCGACCCGCGCCGCGCCGACGAGTTCAAGGACAGCGTGCGGCTCGGCCTGGAGTACGCCACCGAGCTGGGCGTGCCGCAAGTGCACTGCATGGCCGGCATCACCCCGGCCGGGCTGGCGCCGGAGCGGGCCCGCGCCACGCTGGTGGAAAACCTGGCCTGGGCCGCCGACCAGTTCCGCCCGCACAACATCGCCGTGCTGATCGAGCCGATCAACCACTACGACATGCCCGGCTACTTCCTCAACCACAGCGCCCAGGCCTGCGAGATCCTGGCCGAGTGCGCCCGCGACAACCTGTTTTTGCAGTACGACATCTACCACATGCAGCGCATGGAGGGCGAGCTGAGCAACACCATCCGCGCCCGCCTGCCGCTGATCCGCCACATGCAGCTGGCCGACACGCCGGGCCGCCACGAGCCGGGCACGGGCGAGATCAACTACCGCCACCTGTTCGCCCTCATCGACGAGCTCGGCTACGACGGCTGGATCGGCTGCGAATACCATCCCAAGGACGGCACCGTCGCCGGCCTCGGCTGGCGCCAGGCGCTGACGGCGGTCTGAGCCACCAACCAAACGCGGCGGCGGCGCGGCGTGGCGGCGGCGCCACGCCGCGCCCCGCCCGGCGCCACCAAGGCGGCCCCGTCCTTGCCGCGATTGCGGTTTCGCAAGCCGCCGCCGCACCGACGCGCAACAATGAGTCTGACACCGACCCGCCGTGGAAGGACTTATGAAATCGCCCAATATCGCCGCGCTCCTCCTCCTGCTGGCCGCCCTGGCAGGCTGCGCCGGCAACAGCCCGCGCCTGCAGGCGGTGCGCGCGCTCAGCGCCGAATCGTCCAAGCTGGGCGCCTTCAACGAGCTGAGCCAACGCTTCCGCGACACCTACCCGCGCCAACAACCCTATCTGACGCCGGCCGCCGACGCCCGCGAGCGCCAGCTCGACGCCGCCCGCCAGGCCGCCTACCCCGACTTCATCGCCATCGAAAACGGCGTCGCGCTGTATCTGCGCGCGCTGGGCAAGCTGGCCGGCGACGAGCGCTTCGACCTGGAGGACCAGGTCAAGGCGATGAGCGGGGCCATCAAGGCCTGGCCCGACAGCGGCCTCGACGACCGCCACGTCAACGCCTACGCCGGCCTGACCCGGCTGATCACGCGCGCGCTGACGGCGCGCTACCAGGACCGCGCCGTCGAACAGATGCTCAACGACGGCCGCGACGAGCTGCGCCAGCTGCTCGACGCCATGGCCGCCCTGCTGCGCTACTACGACAAGACCCACGACAACGAGCAGCGCATCGTGCTCGGCACGCTGGAAAGCGAAATCCCCTTCGTCGACAATCCGCGCGAGCATCTGCTGGCGGCGCTGGCCAAGGCGCACCAACAGGCCAAGGTGGCCGAGTACCGGCTGATCGGACGGCGCTTCACCCTGGCCGAAAGCAATCTGGCCGCGCTCAGCCAGGCCCACCAGGCCGCGCTGCAACTATGGCCGCCGCGCGACGACGTCAAGAGCGCGCCCGGCGCCAAGGCCGCGCTCGGCGGCGCGCCGAGCGCCGTCACGGCCGTGGCCGCCGCGCCCGCCGCCAGCCACCCCTAAGCCAGGAGCCCCGCCATGACCATTCCCACCGCAGCGCCGGCCAGCGGCGCCGACCTGGAGGCGCTGGCCGACCAATTGTCGGCCGCCGCCAACGCCCTGCACGCGCGCCTGCTGCGCGGCCTGCGCCAGCCGCAGGCCGGCGGCGCGCCGCCACTGAGCCAGCCGCAGGCCCAGGCCCTGTTCGAGGACGAGGTGGCGCTGCGCCAGCGCGCCAACGGCCTCTACCTCGACAGCGCCCGGCTGGCCGCCGTCGGCCTGGGCGGCGCCCAGCAACAGTTGCTGGCCCTGACGGCCCGCGCCGGCGAGCAGATCGCCCACCTTGAACACGTCCGCGACCTGGTCGAGCTGGCCGCCGAGCTGGTCGAACTGGCCGGCGCCGTCGTCGGCGGCAAGCCCGAGCACATCCCGGCGCCGCTGGAGAAGATCCGCCGCCACCTCGCCGCGCTGGGCCAGGCCGCCCCGGCCGGCGCGGCCGGACCGGCCGCGCCGCCGGCCCGGACCTGAGGCGCGCGGCCTGAGGTCGCGGCTTGACGCGCGTCGTGCCCGGCGGCCGAACAATCGGCGCCGTTCTCCGGTCAAACACTAGACCGGTCAGCCCAGACCACCACCGCACCAGCGAGCCGCCCATGCACGGACTGGACCCAGAACAATTCGCAAGCCTGAGGGAACGGCTCGAGCAAGCCCGCGCCGCCCTGTTCGTCCAGCTCGCCGGCGAGCTCGACGTGCAGGCCGGCGCGCTCGGCGCGCCGCTGCGCGAACCCGAGGCCTCGCCGGCCGACAACGCCAGCAACCGCACCTTGAGCGAGCTGGCGCAGGGCACCGTCGAGCACACGGCGCGCCAGTTGAAGCTGGTGCGCCACGCCCTGGCCAAGCTGGAGGACGGCGAGTACGGCCTGTGCGAGCAGTGCGGCGGGCCGATCGGCTACTCGCGGCTACAGGCGCGGCCCGAGGCGCGCCTGTGCATCGTCTGCCAGACGCGCGCCGAGCGGCCGCCGCGCTAGCGACCGCCGGCACCGCGCGCCAAGGCGGGGTGCCAAGGCGGGCGCCTCAACGCATGTGCTGGCCGCCGTTGATGGCGATCTCGGCGCCGGTGACGAAGGCCGACTGCTCCGACGCCAGGTAGGCCACCAGCGCCGCCACCTCGTAGGGCTCGCCCAGGCGGCCGAGCGGGATCTGCGGCAGGATCTTGTCGCGCATCACCTCGGCCGGCACCTGGGCCACCATCGCCGTGCGCAGATAGCCGGGCGCGACGGTGTTGACGGTGACGCCGTGGCGCGCCACCTCCAGCGCCAGCGCCTTGGTGAAGCCGTGCATGCCGGCCTTGGCCGCCGCGTAGTTGGCTTGGCCGAAGGCGCCCTTCTGCCCGTTGACCGAGGAAATGTTGATGATGCGCCCCCAGCGCCGCTCGAGCATGCCGTCGAGCACCTGCTTGCTCATGTTGAAGACGCTGTCGAGGTCGACGCGCATGACCTCGTCCCAGTCCTCCCGCGTCATCTTGCGCAAGCTCTGGTCGCGCGTGATGCCGGCGTTGTTGACCAGCACGTCGACGCCGCCCAGCTCGGCGCGCAGGCGCGCCACCATCGCCTCGCAGTCGGCGTAGTCGCCGACGTCGACCTGGTAGCCGCGGAAGCGGAAGCCCTCGTCCTTCTCCGCCTCGATCCAGTGCTGGAAGCGCTCGTTGCCGGGCGAATAGGTGGCGGCGACGCTGAAGCCGTCGCGGTGCAGGCGGCGGCACAGCGCCGTGCCCAGCCCGCCCATGCCGCCGGTGACCAGCGCCACGCGCTTGGCGGCCGGCTTGTCGTTTTTCTGTCCGTTGTTGTTGTTCTGGTTCATTCCGGGTTCCTTGTCGTTGTCAATATAACCACCACAAGTGTATGAGCCAGATCGAAGCGGACCTTGCGCCAGATCAAACACGGCGTCCGCCGCCATGCGCGCGCACCGACCGCCGGCGCCGGCCTATAATGGAATAGCCGGCCACCGCAGGGACGGCAGCGAGGTTACGCCATGTCGTACAAAACCATCCTGGTCCATCTGGACGAATCGCCCCGGCTGGCCGAGCGGGTGCGCCTGGCGGCGACGCTGGCGCTGGCCGACCAGGGCCACCTGATCGGCGTGGCGCTGACCGGCATCGCCCGCCTGGCCTACCGCGACGGCCACATCGACGAGCAGGACCCGCACCTGGCGCTGCACCTGAACCTGCTGCGCGAACGGGCCGGCCGCGCGCTGGCCGGCTTCGCCGCCCAGCTCGACGCCCTGGGCCTGCGCTCGCACGAACAACACGTCGTCGACGACGACGCCGGCACCGGCCTGAGCCGGCAGGCCCGCCACGCCGACCTGGTGGTGATCGGCCAACGCCAGCCCGGCCGCGGCGGCGCCCTGCTGGGCGACCTGGCCGGCCACGTGCTGCTGCACGGCGGCCGGCCGCTGCTGGTGGTGCCGGACAGCGGCGCCTCGCGCGTCCCGCTCGAGCGCGTGCTGGTGGCCTGGGACGGCGGCCGCGAGGCGGCGCGGGCGGTGACGGCGGCGCTGCCGCTGCTGCGCCGCGCCGTGCAGGTCGACCTGGCGGTGTTCGCGCCGGCCGAGCCCGGCGCCGACGACGCGGCGGCCGACGCCGCCATCGTCGCCCATCTGCGCCGCCACGGCGTGGCCGTCGAGCTGCTGGCGCGGCCGGCGCCGGCGTCCGGCCTGCTGCGCCATTCCGACCAGGTCGGCGCGGCCCTGCTGGCGCTGGCGGCCGAGCGCCACAGCGACCTGCTGGTGATGGGCGGCTACGGCCATTCGCGGCTGCGCGAGATCCTGCTCGGCGGCGTCACCCGCACGCTGCTCGAACAGGCCACGCTGCCGCTGCTGATCGCCCACTGAGGCGCCCCCACTGAGGCGCGCCAACTGAGGCGCGCCGGCGGAGGCGCCGGCGCGGCCGGCCGGGGCTAGTCCGGCAACCAGGGCTGGCTGCGGATCTTCGCCACCTGGCGCAGCGCCAGCCACTTCCACAGCTGCAGCGCCTCGTCGCGGCCCAGCGCCAGCATGCGGCGCGGCGCCGCCAGGGCGATCTCGCAGTCGCGGTCGGACCATTCGCCGAAACGGATCGCGCCGCCGCCGGCCACCTCGACCTCGTACATCAGGCCGTCGTCGTAGCCGAAGCGCAGCACCGTGCTGGCCGCGCCGTCGTCGTCGGCCGGCGCCGCGCCGTCGTAGACCTCGGCCAGCGCCGTGGCCAGTTGGGCCTCGGTCGGCGACGCCACCTCGCGGCCGTCCGCCCGGGTGAGCACTACCCATGCCTGTGTCATTGCCGCCTCCCTCTCCACGCTCGCGAGCCTGCCGACGATTTTTTATTGTAGCAACTATCGTACCGAAAAGAATCACGGCTGCGTCAAATTGTTGCGCCGGCGCGCAACAGGGCGCGCATGAAAAAACTTACCCCGGCGTTGACGGCGGGCACGGGCTTGGCCGTATAATCAATGCGCCGCCCGCCCGGGACGGCGCCACGGCCAGCTTTCATTGTGATAGGAAAGCCTGATGGACCTCGACGCTACGCAAGCCACCCCGCCCGCCGGCATCGACCTGGCCGCCGCCGCGCGCCTGCCGTTGTCGTTCGAGCAGGCCCCGGTCGGCCTGCTCTGCCTCGACCTGGACGGCCGCATCGTGCGCGCCAACGAACGCGTTTGCCAATTGCTCGAACTCGACCAGGCGGCCCTGCTGGGGCGCCACTACGCCGACTGCCTGGCCGGCGGCGACGCGGCCCAGCGCGCCGCGCTGCCGCAAGGCCAGGCCGCCAACGCGGTGCTGCGCCGCCACCGCAAGGACGGCACGCCGTGCTGGAACGAGCTGCTGGTCTCGCCGGTGCCAGGCGAGGACGGCCGCACCAGCCACTACATCGGCTTCCTCAGCGACGTCACCGCGCTCAAGGAGAAGGAGCAGCGGCTGGCCTTCCAGGCCAGCCACGACGAGCTCACCGGCCTGCCCAACCGCGCCCTGTTCCAGCAGCGCCTGGAGCAGGCGATGGCGCAGACGGCCGCGCGCGGCGGCGCCATGGCCCTGCTCTGCCTGGGCGTCGACAACTACGCGCTGGTCAACGAGAGCCTCGGCCGCGCCGCCGGCGACGCCCTGCTGGCGGCCGTCGCCGCCCGCCTGCAGGGCTGCATGGGCGAGCACGACACCGTCGCCCGGCTGGGCGACAACGCCTTCCTGGCCATCCTCGGCCGGCTGGCCGGCGGCGCCGACGTGGCGCCGCGCTGCCAGGCCATCTTCGCCGCGCTGGCGCCGCCGCTCGCCTTCGAGCAGCAGCAGCTGCACGCCACCGCCAGCATCGGCGTCGCGCTCTACCCGCAGGACGGCGCCGACGGCGCCACGCTGACCCGCTACGCCGACCTGGCGCTGTCGCGCGCCCGCGCCGAGGGCGGCGGCCAGTGCCTGTTCTTCTCGGCCGAGATGAACCAGCGCACGCTCGAGCGCATCGGCCTGGAGGCGGCGCTGCGCCTGGCCGTCGCCGGCGACGAGCTGCAACTGCTGTACCAGCCGCTGGCCGACCTGCAGACGGGCGACCTGTGCAGCCTGGAGGCGCTGGTGCGCTGGCAGCACCCGCAGCAGGGCCTGCTGGCGGCCGACCGCTTCATCCCCGTCGCCGAGGCGGCCGGCCTGACCGAGGCGATCGGCCAGTGGGTGCTGCGGCGCGCCTGCCGCGACCTGCGCGCCTGGCGCGACGCCGGCCGGCAGGCCATCCCGGTGGCCATCAACATCTCGCCGCGCCAGTTCCACGACCGCGGCCTGGTCGACGCCGTCGCCGCCGCGCTGGCCGAGCACGGCCTGGGCGCCGGCGCGCTGACCCTGGAGATCACCGAGGCGGCGCTGCTGCGCGACGCCGCCGCCGGCAGCGCCTGCCTGGAGCGGCTGCGCGCCCTCGGCGTCGGCCTGACGCTGGACGACTTCGGCACCGGCAGCTCGTCGCTGAGCAACCTCAAGCGCTTCCCCTTCGACGCCCTGAAGATCGACCGCGCCTTCATCCGCGACGTCGCCACCGACGCCGGCGACGCCGCCCTGTCGAAGACCATCATCTCGATGGCGCACAACCTGGGCATCAAGGTGGTCGCCGAGGGGGTCGAGACGGAGGCGCAGTGCGACTTCCTGCGGCGCAACATGTGCGACCAGATCCAGGGCTACCTGTTCGCCGCGCCGCTGCCGCGCGAGCAGCTCGACGCCCTGCTGGCCGAGCCGCGCCGCCTGCCGCCGCACCTGCTGCGCATCCAGCGGCAAAAGCGCAGCCTGCTGCTGGTCGACGACGAGCAGAACATCGTCGCCGCGCTCAAGCGCCTGCTGCGCCGCGACGACTACCAGATCTACACCGCCAACAGCGGCCAGGAGGGGCTCGACCTGCTGGCCCAGCACGCCGTCGACGTGATCGTCTCCGACCAGCGCATGCCCGGCATGATCGGCGCCGACTTCCTGCGCAAGGCCAAGCTGCTGTACCCGGAAACGATCCGCATCATGTTGTCGGGCTACACCGAGCTGCAGTCGGTCACCGACGCCGTCAACGAGGGGGCGATCTACAAGTTCCTCACCAAGCCGTGGGAGGACGAGCTGCTGCGCGGCCACATCGCCGAGGCCTTCCGCATGAAGGAGATCGCCGACGACAACGAGCGCCTCAACCTCGAGGTGCGCACCGCCAACCACGAGCTGGCCTCGACCAACCGCCGCATGGAGGAGCTGCTCAAGCAGAAGCAGCAGCAGATCCACCGCGACGAGATCAGCCTGAGCATCGCCCGCGAGCTGTTGCAGCACCTGCCGCTGCCGGTCATCGGCATGGACGACGACGGCATGATCGCCTTCATCAACGGCGCCGCCGGCGCCCTGTTCCACGGCGGCGGCGCGCTGCTCGGCAACGAGGCCAGCTGCGTGCTGCCGCAGCTGTTCCCGGCCGGCGGCGCGGCGCCCGACGGCGCCGGCCACAGCCACCGCGCCGAGATCGACGGCCAGTGCTACGCCGTGGTGGTCTACCCGATGGGCGAGAGCTCGGCCTCGCGCGGCAGCCTGATCACCCTGAGCCGCTGCGGGGTGGCGCCGTGAGCGGGCGCCGCGTCGAGCTCGACGCCGCCGCCGCCGGCATGGTGCTGGCCGAGGCCCTGCTCGACGGCCACGGCGCCGTGCTGCTGCCGTCCGGCGCCACGCTGAGCGAGGCGACGCTGGCCTCGCTGCGCCGCCGCGGCGTCGAACACTGCTGCGTGCTCGAGGCGGCGGCGGCGCCCGACCCGGCCGCGCTGGCGCGCCAGCGCCAGCACGACGTCGAGCGCCTGGCCCGGCTGTTCCGCCACCACGGCGGCGGCGCCGAGGCCGGGGCCGGGGCCGACGGCGGCGCCGAGCTGCTGCGCCTGCTCACCGCCTACCGCCGGGGGGAGGCGCCATGAGCGGCTTCCTGCTCGACCTCGACAGCGTGGTCAAACAGATCCAGCACCTGCCCTCGCTGCCGGCGGTGGTCGTCGAGCTGCTCTCGAGCATGGAGCAGGACGACATCGACACCCACGCGCTGGCCGCCAAGATCACCCTCGACCAGTCGCTCACCGCCAAGACGCTGCGCCTGGCCAACTCCTCGTTCTACGGCATGTCGGCCAAGGTCACCAGCATCGGCCAGGCCATCTCGGTGCTCGGCTTCCACAGCATCCGCACCCTCGTCACCGCCTGCTCGGTGACGGCCAGCTTCGCCCCCGGGCCGGGCATGCGCTTCGACTTCCCCGGCTTCTGGCGCCATTCGGTCGGCACCGCCGTCTGCGCCCGCCTGCTGGCGCCGCGCCTCGGCCAGAACCCGGAGACGGCCTTCACCGCCGGCCTGCTGCACGACTTGGGCACGCTGGTGCTGGCGACCCGCTTCCCGGCCGACTACCAGGCGGTCGAGGACTGGCGGCGCCGGCACGACTGTTCGGCCGGCGCCGCCGAGCTGGCCGTGTTCGGCTTCGACCACGCCATGGTCGGCAGCGCGCTGGCGGCGCGCTGGAAGTTCCCGCAGAAGATACAACAGGCCGTCGCCGCCCACCACGACGGCGCCGACGCCAGCCCCTCGCTGGCGCTGGCCGTCTACCTGGCCAACGTGCTGGCCCACGCCCTCGACCTGGCCGGCCAGGAGGACGACCAGGTGCCGCCGCTGGCGGCGCCGGCCTGGGCCGCGCTGGCGCTCGACGAGGCGGCGGCCAACGCGCTGTTCGCCGAGGCCGAGCAACAATTCCACGACATGTGCCAGATCCTGGTCAACTGAAAAAAACACCACCATGACCGCCCAGTTCAAACCCGCCCCGCCGGACGACGACAGCGAGCGCCAGTCCGGCGCCATCGCCCTGTCCGAGTTCTTCGACGGCCATCCGGTGGCCACCTTCGCCATCGACACCAAGCACGTCATCACCCACTGGAACCGCGCCTGCGAGCAGCTGCTCGGCTGGAGCAAGGGCGCCATGGTCGGCACCAGCAACCACTGGCAGGCCTTCTATCCGAAGGCGCGGCCGCTGCTGGCCGACCTGGTCATCTCCGGCGAGCAGGTCGAGTTCGACCGCTATTACGAGGGCAAGTACGACAGCTCGAGCCTGATCCCCGACGCCTTCGAGGCCGAGGACTTCTTCCCCAACATCGGCAAGAGCGGCCACTGGCTGCACTTCACCGCCGCCCCGCTGCGCGACCAGGGCGGCCGCCTGGTCGGCGCCATCGAGACCCTGCTCGACGTGACCGAGCGGCGCGTCGCCGAGAACGCCCTGCGCCGCGCCCACGACAACCTCGAGCACGTCGTCGAGAAGCGCACCGCCCAGCTGGCCGAGGTCAACGAGCGGCTCGAGGACGACATCCGGGCGCGCCAGCTGGCCGACGCCGAACTGCGCCGCCGCAACATCGAGCTCACCGAGCTCAACGACCAGCTGTCGATGGCCCAGCAGCAGCTGGTGCAGTCCGAGAAGCTGGCCTCGATCGGCCAACTGGCGGCCGGCGTGGCGCACGAGATCAACAACCCGATCGGCTACATCTTCTCCAACTTCGGCACCCTGCAGACCTACCTGGCCCAGTTGTTCGACATGCTCGACGTCTACCAGCAGGCCGAGGCCAGCGTGGCCGACCCGGAGATGGCGGCGCGCCTGCGCGCCATGCGCGAGGACATCGACCTGGGCTTCCTGCGCGAGGACATCCCGGCCCTGATGAGCGAGTCCAAGGAGGGCATCGTGCGGGTGCGCCACATCGTGCAGGGCCTGAAGGACTTCTCGCGGGTCGACGCCAACCAGGAGTGGGTCTGGGCCGACCTGCACCAGGGCATCGACTCGACCCTCAACATCGTCGCCAACGAGGTCAAGTACAAGGCCGAGGTGGTCAAGGAATACGGCGACATCCCCGACATCGAGTGCCTGCCGCTGCAGATCAACCAGGTGGTGATGAACCTGGTGGTCAACGCCGCCCACGCCATCGCCGGCCCCGAGCGCGGCCGCATCGCCGTGCGCACCGGCGTGCTCGACGCCGAGCAGGTCTGGCTCGAGGTCGAGGACAACGGCAGCGGCATCGCGCCGGAGGCGCTGAAGCGCATCTTCGACCCCTTCTTCACCACCAAGGCGGTCGGCAAGGGCACCGGCCTGGGCCTGTCGCTGGCCTACGGCATCGTGCAGAAGCACGCCGGCCGCATCGAGGTCGACACCGAGCTCGGCCGTGGCACCCGCTTCCGCGTCGTGCTGCCGGTGCGCCACAGCGTGCCCGAGCAGGAGGCCGGCGCATGAACGAGACCGCCCCTTCGCTTGCCGCCGCCGGCGCGCCGGACAGCCCGGACGCGGCGCCGCCGCCGACCCTGCTGTGCGTCGACGACGAGCCCAACATCCTGTCGGCGCTGCGCCGGCTGTTCCGCGCCAAGGGCTACCGCGTGCTCACCGCCGAGGGCGGCGCCGCCGGCCTCGAGCTGCTGCGCCAGCAGCCGGTCGACCTGGTGATCTCCGACATGCGCATGCCGGAGATGGACGGCGCCCGCTTCCTGGCCGAGGTGCGCGCCCACTGGCCCGACACCATCCGCCTGCTGCTGACCGGCTACTCCGACATCCAGTCCATCCTCGACGCCATCAACTGCGGCGAGATCTACCGCTACATCACCAAGCCCTGGGACGACAACGACATCCTGCTGGTGGTGCGCCACGCGCTCGAGCGGCGCGCGCTCGAGCAGGACAAGCGCCGCCTGGAGGCGCTGACGGCGCGCCAGAACGCCGAACTGAAGGCGCTCAACGCCGGCCTCGAGGCCAAGGTCGAGGCGCGCACGCGCCAGCTGCGCACCCTGCACGAGGCGGCCGTGGCGGCCAATGAAAAACTCAAGAGCAACTTCATCACCACCATCAAGATCTTCTCCAACCTGATCGAGCTGCGCAACACCAACCTGTCCGGCCACACCCGGCTGGTGGCCGACCTGGCGCGCAAGATCGCCGTCAAGCTCGGCCTCGAGGCGCGCGAGGTGCAGGAGATCTTCGTCGCCGCCCTGCTGCACGACATCGGCAAGATCGGCTTCTCCGACGAGATGCTGGCGACGCCGCTGACGCTGCTGGCCGGCGACAAGCTGGGCCTGTACCGCAAGCACCCGGTGCGCGCCGAGCAGCTGCTGATGCCGCTGCCGGACCTGCGCGCCAGCGCCACCATCCTGCGCGCCCAGCTCGAGCGCTTCGACGGCAACGGCTTCCCCGACGGCCAGGCCGGCCTGGCCATCCCGATCGGCGCGCGCGTGCTGGCGCTGGCCACCGACTACTACAACCTGCAGCAGGGCGCCATGGTGCAGCGCCACCTGCGCCCGGACGAGGCCAAGTCGCTGATCCTCGACGCCAGCGGCAAGCGCTACGACCCGAACGTGGTGGCGGCCTTCCGCCAGATCGTCGACGGCGGCGCCGACGACGGGCCCGGGCGGGGTCGAGATCCTGTCCGGCGAGCTGGTGCCGGGCATGGTGCTGGCGCGCGACCTGATCAGCCGCGACGGCCTGATGCTGCTCACCGGCGAGCACGTGCTCGACGCCCGCATGATCCAGCAGGTGCAGGACTTCGAGTCGAAGAGCGAGGGCCGGCTGGCGATCTGGGTGCGCAACCCGAAGGGGCCGGCATGATGCGCATCCTGCTGGTCGACGACGAGCCGGCCATCCTGGCGGCGCTGCGGCGCAGCCTGCGCCTCGACTTCGACGAGGCCACCCTGCAGATCGAGCTCTGCGACAACCCCTTCACGGCGCTCGAGCGGGTCTGCGTCGGCGAGTACGACATCGTGCTGTCCGACTTCATGATGCCGCAGCTGAGCGGCGGCGCGCTGCTGCAGGCGCTCAAGGACGTGGCGCCGGACACGGTGCGCCTGATGCTGAGCGGCTCGACCGAGTTCAGCACGGCGATGAGCGCGATCAACGAGGCCGAGGTGCTGCGCTTCATCCCCAAGCCCTGGCAGGCGGCCGAGCTGGAGCAGGCGCTGCGCCAGGCCATGGCGCGCCGCCTCGAGCTGCTGGCCGAACGGGCCGAGCGGCAGCGCCGCGAGGCCGCGGCGGCCGCCGGCCTGAGCCCGCAGGAGGCCGAGGCGCGCCGCCTGGAGGCCGAGGAGCCCGGCATCCTGCACGTGCGCCGCGCGCCGGACGGCTCGATCATCCTGTGACGGCGGGCGCCCGCCGGCGCCGGAAACAAGGGTCAGACCCTCGGGTCCGACCCTAGATTTTTGCCTGCGGGTTTTCTCAACCGGGCGGCGTCTGCGGCAGGCGCACGGTGAAGCGGGTGCCCTTGCCCAGCTCGGAGACCACCTCGATCTTGCCGCCGTGCTTGTTGACGATGCCGTAGGACAGCGACAGGCCCAGCCCGGTGCCGCTGCCCACCGGCTTGGTGGTGAAGAAGGGTTCGAAGATGCGGTTCAGGTGCTCGGGCGCGATGCCGCCGCCGGTGTCGGCCACCTCCACCCAAACCCAGCCGTCGGCCGCGCCGGTGCTGATGCTGATCGTGCCGCGCTCCTTGATGGCGTGGCCGGCGTTGACCAAGAGGTTCATGAACACCTGGTTCAGCTGCGAGGCCAGGCACTTGATCGGCGGCAGCACGCCGTAGTGCTTCTCGATGGTGGCCTTGTACTTGAGCTCGTTGCTGACGATGTTCAGCGTGCTGTCCAGGCCCTGGTGCAGGTCGGCGATCTGCCACTCGGTCTCGCCGACGTGGGAGAAGTCCTTCAGCGCCTGGACGATGTCCTTGACCCGCTTGAGCCCGTCCATCGACTCGCGCACCAGGTCGGTCACGTCCTCCTTGAGGAAGTCCAGGTCGGCGCGCTGGCGCAGCGCCGCCAGCTGCGGCGCCAGCGCCGGATGGGCGGCGGCGGCCTGCTCGTACTGCGCCAGCACGCCGAACAGGGTGCCGACATAGTTTTGCAGCGAGCCCATGTTGGAGTTGACGAAGCCCACCGGGTTGTTGATCTCGTGGGCGATGCCGGCCGCCAGCTGGCCGATCGAGGCCATCTTCTCGGACTGCAGCAGCTGGTCGTGCGCCTCGCTGAGCTTGCCGATCAGCAGCTGCTGCTCCTCGCCCTTGGCCTGCAGCGCCTCCTCCATCTTCTTGCGGCTGGTGATGTCGGTCAGCGCGCCGATCACCTCGAGCGGCGCGCCCTGCTCGTCGCGCACCAGGCGCAGGCTGTCGTGCATCCACAGGTAGGAGCCGTCGGCGGTGCGGAAGCGGTACTCGTAGGCGCGCTGGCCCTCGGTGAACACCAGCGCCAGGCTGGAGAAGATGGCCGGCGCGTCGTCCGGGTGGATGTGGTCGAACCAGAAGTTGGGGTCGGCCACCATGTCCTCCGGCCGGTAGCCGAGCAGGTGCAGCGCGTTGTTGCTGACGAAGGTCATCTTGAAGTCGCCGCTGGGCACCGTGCTGTAGATGATGGCCGGGGTGTTGTCGACCAGGTATTGCAGCCGCACCAGCGGCGAGGCGGCCTCGGCGGGCACGCCGGCGGGGGCCGGCGACGGCGATGAAAAAAACTCGAATTCCTCGAATTGCATGGCGCTGGTCTCTCGCTTCTCGTCGCTACGCGTCGCCACTTGCCAAGCTGGGCCCGGGACGCGGTGGGCGCGCCGAACATGCGTGCAGGCAACGCGACTAGCTTCGATTATGCCTCAATTCCGCGGCGTCAACATACAATTCACCACCCGGCCGCGTGGCTGTGTGGCGCCGCCGGCGCAGTGTCCGCCGACTCCGGCGGCGGCGCCGCCTGCCACTGGCGCGGGTCGACCCGGTAGTACTGGGCGAACTCGGCGAACAGCTCGGCGTGGTGCTCGGCCATCTGCCAGGGTTTTTCGAAGAAGGTCTCGGTGGCGACGGCGAAGAACTCGGCCGGGTTGGTGGCGCCGTAGTGGTCGATCACCGTGCGCTGGCGGTGCATGGCGTGGAAGCGCAGGTGCTGGTAGTCGCGCTGCAACACCTCGGACCAGTTGCGGTAGCTGTCCGGGCTGCCCAGGTAGGGCGCGCCGTTGGCGCGGCCGGACTCGCTGTCGAGCTGGTGGGCGAACTCGTGCAGCACCACGTTCTGGCCGTCGCTCCAGTCGGCCGTGCCGCGCCGCACGGCGTCCCAGGCCAGCACCACGCGGCCGTCGTCCCAGGACTCGCCGAGCATGCTGGTGCGGCCCGGCGTGACCACGCCGCCCGGGCCGACCTGGTCGCGCTTGGCGACGAACTCGCCCGGATACAGCAGGATGGTGTGCAGGGCCGGATACACCTTGCTGGGCCGGTTGAGCAGCAACAGGCAGGCCTGGGCGGCGATGGTGACGGCCATCTCGTCGCTGAGCTCGAGGCCGGCGCAGCCGATGAACTTCTTTTGATGGAGGAATTGGACGACCAGCCGGTGCAGCTGGGCCTGCAGCTCGGGCGCCATGCGGCCGACCACCGGCACGTTGCGGCGCAGGATCTCCAGCGCGGCCGGCGGCAGCGGCCGCGCCAACACGCGGCGCAGGCGCCAGCGCGGCCAGAGCACGGGCAGGAGGACGGCCAGCGCCGACAAGGCGATCAAGATGAGTTGCTCTGGCATGCGGCGGGTCCGTCCGGTGGCGTGGGTGGGGCCGACGGCGCGCACGCGCCCGGCCAGTCCACCGCAAGTGGGGGAACTTGCCGACAATTCAAGCACCGATTGCCCGCCGACGCAAATCGGCCGGCGGCGCCTGGCGCGGCCGGCGCTGTGTGCGGTCCGGTTTGCGGCCCGGCTTGCGGTCCGGTTTGCGGTCCGGTTTGCGGCCCGGTTTGCGGCCCGGCGGCTAGGACTGCTCCTTCTGTTGCGACGGCGCCATGCCGAACAGGGCCGCCACCAGCGGGTCGCGCATCACCGGCGCGCGGTTGACGCGGATCGCATAGTGGGTGTCGTCGGCCAGGATGTGGAAGTGGCGGCCGCTGCCGGCCATGTGCTGCTCGCGCAGGCCGGGGCGCTCCTTGCGCGGCGGCGCGCCCTCGCGCTTGGGCTGGACGATGGCGGCCAGGAAGGCGCGCACCCGGTCCGGGTCCGGCGTCAGCTGGTAGACCGCCTTGCCCAGATAGGTGGCGGTGCCCTCGATGTAGCGGGCCAGCTCGATCACGCCGGCCTCGCGCAGGTCGCGGATGTACTTGCGCGCGCCGGACGGCGAAAACTTCAGGAACCAGGCGATCTCGTCGGCCAACATCTCGTGCATCGACAGCTCGCCGATCAACTTCTGCATGTTCTCGATGCGCCGCAGCGTCGCCGAGGTCGAGCGCACCCGCTCGATCGGCGCCATCGACAGCGGCGCGCGTTGCAGCGGCTGCAGCGCCGGACGCTCGACCAGCGCCAGCTTGCCATGCTGGCGGGAGGCGCCATCGCGATGCTCTGGCCGCGCCGCCGTGCCGGCGTCGACGGCCGGACGAGTTTGTCTGATTGCATGCATTTGAACACTCCTTATAACAATTGCCGGGATAACGGGCTGGGGCGGGGCGATGGCGCCAGCGACGTTCTCTACATCTGCCGCAAGATTGCCCTTTCCGGCCACACCGGTCTGTGCGTCAACGAACATAAAACGCAATCAACACATCAATCCGCAGGGAATATTGCCTTCGATTGCACGGGGAAACAGACGGCGCCGGGTGCCGCCTCCCTGTACTTTGGATGCCGCCGCGGCGCCGGGGTTCCCGCCGCGCCGACGCGGCGGCGAAATAAGCCGGCCAAGCGTGGCGCCTTTGACACACCGCAAACTCGGGACACTGGGTGCGACAGCGCACCGACCGGCCGCAGCAAGCCGCCTATTCTCGGCTCCAACGCAGGGACAAGCGTCCGCTTGCCGCCCGGCCAGCCGCGCCACCACCCACCAGCCACCACCGGAGCCTATTTGTGAAACTCGCCACCCCCGTCCACCGCCTGGCCCTCGCCGCCGCCGTCCTCTGCGCCGGCGCCGTCCTCTGCGCCGGCGCCGCCCACGCCGCCGACGCCGACATCACCCCCTCCTGGTATGTCCAACCGAGCCTGAACGCGATGAAGCCGGACGCCGACTTCGGCGTCGACCAGCGCGGCTACGGCCTCGGCCTGAAGTTCGGCAAGCCGGTGGCCGACGCCTGGGACCTGCAGGTGGGCACCACCTACGCCCGCTCGCGCGGCAACGGCGAGCGCTACCGGCAGAACACGCTGGGCGTCGACGCCCTCTACCTGTTCTCGCGCAAGACCTTCCGTCCCTTCGTCCTGCTCGGCGTCGGCGCCGAGCGCGACAAGGCGCAGTTGAACGGCATCGGCGAACGCGGCCGCACCTCGCCCTACCTGAGCGCCGGCATCGGCTTCCAGTCCTCGCTGAGCGAGCGGTGGGCGCTGCAGGCCGACCTGCGCAAGGTGCACGGCTTCCTCCGTGGCCGGGACTTCCCCAACAGCAAAAGCAACAACTACTACCTGACGGTCGGCCTGAACTTCGCCTTCGACAAGCCGGCGCCGCCACCGCCGCCGGCCGCGCCGCCGCGCATCGAGACGCCGCCCGCGCCGCCGCCGCCGCCGCCGTTGCCGCCGCCGGCGCCGGCCCGCTTCGAGAAGCTGACCCTGTCGGCCACCGAACTGTTCGGCTTCGACAGCGCCGCCCTGGCGCCGCGCCAGGACAAGCTCGACGAGATCGCCAGCCTGCTCAACGCCAACGCCGGTGTCGACCGGGTCACCATCAGCGGCTACACCGACCGCCTCGGCGCGGCCAAGTACAACCAGAAGCTGTCGCAGCGGCGCGCCGACGCCGTCAAGGCCTACCTGGTCGGCAAGGGAGTCGCGGCGGCGCGCCTGGACGCCGTCGGCAAGGGCGCGCGGAACCCCGTGGCGGGCTGCAACAACAAGAAGCGCAGCGAGCTGATCGCCTGCCTGGAGCCGAACCGCCGCGTCGAGGTCGAGCAGATCACCATCGAACGCCGCGTGCCGTAACGCCGCCGGCGCGGCCGCCATGATGGAAGCACATCCCGCCCCGCCGCCGGCCACGGCGCCGCCGCCCGCCACGCTGCCGACGGTGGCGCGCGCCGCGCTGCGCGACTGGCTGGCCCACCACGCCGCCAGCAAGGGCGCCGCGCTGGCCTTCTACACCCTGTTCTCGCTGGCGCCGATGCTGCTGCTGGTGCTCGGCGTGGCCGGCTTCTTCTATGGCGAGCAGGCGGCGCGCGGCGAGTTGTTCCTGCAACTGCGCGGCCTGCTCGGCAACCAGGGCGCCCAGGCGGTGCAACTGGTGCTGGCCGGCGCCCACGACCGCGAGCAGGGCCGCCTGGCCGCGCTGCTGGCCGGCGCCCTGCTGCTGCTCGGCGCCACCAGCGTGTTCGCCGAACTCAAGGAAAGCCTGGACCTGATCTGGCAAGTCGCCCCGCCCAAGCACGGCGGCCTGTGGGAACTGCTGCGCACCCGCCTGCTGTCCTTCGGCATGGTGCTGGTGCTGGCCTTCCTGCTGATGGTGTCGCTGGTGGTCAGCGCCCTGCTGACCCTGCTCGAACGCTACGCCAACGGCGTCTGGCGCGACGCCGCCCTGCTGCTGGCCCTGCTCAACGGCCTGCTCGGCTTCGCCGTCATCACCGCCCTGTTCGCCGCCATCTTCAAATGGCTGCCGCGCGCCCGCCTGTCCTGGCGCGACGTGCTGGTGGGCGCCTTCGGCACGGCGCTGCTGTTCACGCTGGGCAAGTACGCGATCGGCGCCTACATCGGCAACAGCGGCGTCGGCGACAGCTTCGGCGCGGCCGGCTCGCTGGCCGCGCTGTTGATGTGGGTCTACTATTCGGCGCAGATCTTCTTCCTCGGCGCCGAGTTCGCCCGCCAGTACGCCTTGCAAATGGGTAGTCTGCGGCCCCGTCCGCCGGGGCCGCCACGGGCGCCGCCGGGAAAACTCTAGTCGGTGGGCAAGTCCTGTTTCCGCCGGGCCAGCACAAATTGTTCCCGCGCGTCATGACTTTGCGCAAACGGTGACAAAGTGTGTACATATGCTTGCCGAATAGGATTAATATTGCCTTTGCAAGCTGCCTGAAAGCCAGTCCTCGAGGAGAATGCATGACTACAACAGGAGCGCGCCCCCGCATCCTGATCGTCGACGACGAGGCGGCGCACATGCAAGCGCTGTGCGACACCTTGCGCAACCACGATTACGACACCTGCGGCTATGCCTCCGGCGACGCCGCCCTGGCCTCGCTGCAGGCCGGCGGCTACGACCTGCTGCTGGCCGACCTGATGATGCCGGGCATGGACGGCATCGCCCTGGTGCAGGCGGCGCGCCTGTGCGACCCCGACCTGGCCTGCATCATCATGACCGGCGAGGGCACCATCGCCTCGGCGGTGCGCGCCATGAAGGTCGGCGCGCTCGACTACATCATCAAGCCCTTCAAGGTCTCCACCATCCTGCCGATCCTGGCGCGCGCGCTCGACACGCGCGCCCTGCGCATGGCCAACGCCCGCCTCGAGCAGCGCCTGCGCGAGCACGCCGCCGAGCTGCACGCCGTCAACCAGCGACCTCGAACAGGCGCGCCGCCAGGCCGAGCGCGCCAGCCAGGAGAAGTCGACCTTCCTGTCGAACATGAGCCACGAGCTGCGCACCCCGCTCAACGCCATCATCGGCTTCGCCCAGATCCTCACCTCGGACAAGCTGCCCTCCTCGCCGCAGGAGAAGAAGGTGTTCTCCAACCACATCCTGCAGTCCGGCCGCCACCTGCTGACCCTGATCAACGAGATCCTCGACCTGGCCAAGGTCGAGGCCGGCATGATGAGCCTGTCGCTCGAGCCGGTGCCGCTGGCCGAGGTGTTGCAGGAGTGCCAGGTGATGCTCGAGCCGCAGGCGGCCAAGGGCGCCGTCGCGCTGCGCTTCGGGCCGGCCGGCAACCAGCACGTGCTGGCCGACCGCACCCGCCTCAAGCAGATCCTGATCAACCTGCTGTCGAACGCCGTCAAGTACAACCGCGAGGGCGGCACGGTCGAGGTCAGCTGCGCCCAGGCGGAAAAGGGCCGCATCCGCATCTCGGTGGCCGACAACGGCGCCGGCCTCGACAGCCGGCAGATGGCCGCCATCTTCCAGCCCTTCAACCGGCTGGGCCAGGAGACCACCGGCGCCGAGGGCACCGGCATCGGCCTGGTGCTGAGCAAGCGCCTGGTCGAGGCGATGCAGGGGGCGATCGGCTTCGCCAGCACGCAGGGCGTCGGCAGCACCTTCTGGATCGAGCTGGGGCGCTGCGCCCCGGCCGAGGCGCGCGGCGCCGAGCCCGGCTACGCCATCCTGCCGGCGCCGTCCGGCGCGGCCGGGGCGGCCGGGCACGGCCCCAAGAAGCTGCTCTACGTCGAGGACAACGCGGCCAACCTGCAGGTGGTGCGCGAGCTGCTGCTGCGCCGCCGCGACGAGCTCGAGCTGCTGGTCGCCGGCGACGGCCAGCGCGCCCTCGAGCTGGCGCGGCGCCACCAGCCGCAGCTGATCATGCTGGGCCTGAACCTGCCCGGCCTGGACGGCGCCGCCACCCGCCGCCTGCTGCACGAGGGCCCGCGCACCGCCCACATCCCGGTGATCGCCATCACCGCCAGCGCGCGGCCGGGCGACGTGCTGCCCGGCCTGGTGGCCGGCTTCTTCCGCTACATCAGCAAGCCGCTCGACCTGCACGCCTTCGGCGAGGCGATCGACAGCGCGCTGCGGGTCGGCGCCAGCTGCAATGAATAGGCGCCACGGCGGCGGCGCGGCGCGGCGCGCGGCGGCGCGCCAAGGCGGCGCGCTCAGCCCGGCGCTGGCCGCCGGCCTGCTGCTGCTGGCGCTGCTGGCGGCGCTGGCGGCGGTGGCCGCGCGCTCGGCCTGGGTGGCGCGCCAGGCGCCGCCGCCGGCCCCGCTCGAGCCGCTGGCCATCGCCACCAACACCGCCTACGCCGGCACCTGCCCGGTGCTGGCGGCCCAGGCCAGGGGCTACTTCCGCCAGCAGGGCATCGTCGCCACGGTGCTGTCGCGCTCCAGCGGCAAGGCGGCGATGGAGGCGGTGCTGCAGGGCCAGGCCAACGTCGCCACGGTGGCCGACATCCCGGTCATGTTCGCCGGCCTGAACGACGTGCCGGTGGCGGTCATCGCCAGCATCTTCCGCACCGAGCGCGACCACGGCGTGGTCGGCCGCCGCGACCGCGGCGTGCGCGACGCCGCCAGCCTGAAGGGCAAACGCATCGGCGTCACCCTCGACACCTCGGGCCACTTCGCCCTGAACGCGCTGATCAACCGCCAGGGCCTGGCGCCCGACGAGGTCAAGATGCGCAACTACAAGCCCGAGGAGCTCGGCCCGGCGCTGGCCCGCGGCGAGATCGACGCCGCCGCCGGCTGGGAGCCGATGCTCGGCGCCATGCTGGCCGAACAGGGCGGCAACGGCGTCGCCTTCAACAGCGCCGACATCTACGAGAGCCTGTACATGGTGGCCGGCCTGCGCGACTACATCGCCGCCCACCCGGCCAGCATGCAGCGCCTGCTGCGCGCGCTGATCCAGGGCGCCCGCTTCTGCGCCGAGCAGCCGGCCGCCGCCCAGGCCCTGCTGGTGTCGGTGGCGCGCCACGACGCCGAGCTGCTCAAGGCCGGCTGGCCCGGCTACCACTTCGCCGTCGCGCTCGACCAGGGCCTGCTGCTGGCGCTCGAGGACGAGGCGCGCTGGGCCATGAAAAACCAGCTGACGCCGCGCAGCGACATGCCCAACTACCTGAACTACCTGTACCTGGACGGCCTGCGCGCGGTCGCGCCGGCCAGCGTCACCGTCATCCATTGAGAAGGGCACCGTGAAAATCTCCACCCGCCTCACCCTGGCCGGCCTGTCGTCGGTGGTCGTGGTCGCGCTGATCCTGGCCGTGCTGGCCTCGAGCACGCTGCAGATGCGCCGCGAGCTGGCGCGCAACGAGGACGCCGGCGAGGTGCTCAGCGGCGTCACCGCACTGCGCTACCTGCTGCTCGAATACGTGCTGCACCACGAGGAGCGCACCGCAGTCCAGTGGCAGTTGCGCAGCGACTCGCTGGGCGCCCTGCTGGCCACGCCCACCGAGTTCGCCGGCACCGACGACGCGCGCGTCATCGCCGGCCTGCGCGCCAGCCACCAGGGCGTGGCCCACCTGTTCGAGCTGCTCTCGCGCAACCACGACGAGCTGCGCCGCGACAAGGGCAAGGCCGCCGTGCTCGAGGAGCTCGAGTCGCGCCTGGCCGGCCAGATCACCAACAAGACCCAGGCCATGATCACGGCCGCGCTGCGCCTGTCCGAGCGCAGCCGCGAGGGCGTCGCCCAGGCCCAGCAGCGCGCCAACGCCGCCCTGCTGGGGGCCGGCGCGGTGGTGCTGCTGTTCGTCGGCCTGACCGCGCTGATCACCCTGCGCAGCGTGATCCGCCCGCTGGCCCGGCTGCGCGAGGGCACCCGCATCGTCGGCGCCGGCAACCTCGACTTCGTGGTCGGCATCGCCAGCCGCGACGAGATCGGCGAGCTGGCGCGCGCCTTCGACTCGATGACGGCGCGGCTGCGCCAGACCACCGTCTCGCGCGACGAGCTGGGCCGCAGCAACGACGCCCTGCACGCCGAGGTGGCGGTGCGCCAACAGGCCGAACAGAAGGTGCACGCCCAGGTCGGCCGGCTCAACCTGCTGCACCAGATCACCCGCTCGGTGGGCGAGCGGCTCGACCTGCGCAGCATCTTCCAGGTGGTCATCCGCAGCCTGGAGGACCAGCTGCCGGTCGACTTCTGCTGCATCTGCCTGTACGACCAGGCGCAGAACCTGCTGGTGGTGACCAGCGTCGGCCTGCGCAGCGAGGCGCTGGCGCAGGAGTTCTCGATGACCGAGCACAGCCAGGTGGCGATCGACGAGAACGGCCTGTCGCAGTGCGTCCGCGGCCACCTGGTGCACGAGGCCGACATCGCCGACGCGCCCTTCCCCTTCCCGCGGCGCCTGGCGCGCGGCAACCTGCGCGCCCTGGTGATGGCGCCGCTGCTGGCCGAGAGCACGGTGTTCGGCGTGCTGGTGGCGGCGCGCCACGCCGCCAACAGCTTCTCGAGCGGCGAGTGCGAGTTCCTGCGCCAGCTCAGCGAGCACGTCGGCCTGGCCGCCAACCAGGCCCAGCTGTATGGCGCGCTGCAGCGCGCCTACGACGACATCCGCCAGACCCAGCAGTCGGTGATGCAGCAGGAGCGCCTGCGCGCCCTCGGCCAGATGGCCAGCGGCATCGCCCACGACATCAACAACGCCATCTCGCCGGTCGCCCTGTACACCGAGTCGCTGCTCGAGACCGAGCCGGCGCTGAGCGGGCGCACGCGCGACTGCCTGGGCATCATCAAGCGCGCCATCGACGACGTCGCCGCCACCGTGGCGCGCATGCGCGAGTTCTACCGCCAGCGCGAGCCGCAGCTGACCCTGCTGCCGGTCGACGCCAACCAGCTGGTGCGCCAGGTGGTCGACCTGACGCGGGCGCGCTGGAGCGACATGCCGCTGCAGCGCGGCATCGTCATCACCCTGGCGCTCGAGCTGGCCGCCGAGCTGCCGCCGGTGATGGGCATCGAGGGCGAGATCCGCGAGGCCCATCACCAAC
The DNA here is from genome assembly GCF_029834475.1 of Rugamonas sp. DEMB1. Taxonomy (GTDB): domain Bacteria; phylum Pseudomonadota; class Gammaproteobacteria; order Burkholderiales; family Burkholderiaceae_D; genus Rugamonas; species Rugamonas rubra. The sequence goes on from NZ_CP122407.1 coordinate 4,227,952, forward strand.
CTGATCTTCAACGGCGTCGACGCCATGCCCGACGGCGGCACGCTGACCCTGCGCACCCGCCTGGCGCCGGCGCCGGCCGGCACCGCCTCCCTGCCGCATGTCGCCATCGAGGTGGCCGACAGCGGCGTCGGCATGAGCGAGGCGACCCGCCGGCGCTGCCTCGAACCGTTCTTCACCACCAAGGGCGAGCGCGGCACCGGCCTGGGCCTGGCGATGGTCTACGGCATGACCGAACGCCACGGCGCCAGCATCGAGATCGACACCGCGCTGCACAAGGGCACCACCCTGCGCCTGAACTTCCTCGCCCAGGGCGCCGGCGCCGACGGCGCCGCCGCGCCCAGCAACTACCAGATCCCGGCCAACCTGCGCATCCTGGTGGTCGACGACGACCCGATGGTGCTCAAGTCGCTGCGCGACATCCTCGAGATCGACGGCCACGAGGTGGTCGCCGCCGACGGCGGCCAGGCCGGCATCGACCACTTCAACCGCGCCGTCGACGCCGGCGCCGGCTACTCGGTGGTCATCACCGACCTCGGCATGCCCTACATCGACGGCCGCAAGGTGGCCAGCGCGATCAAGCAGCGCGCCCCGCACACCCCGGTGATCCTGCTGACCGGCTGGGGCCAGCGCCTGGTCAGCGACGGCGACAACCCGATGTACGTCGACTGCGTGCTGAGCAAGCCGCCCAAGCTGCGCGAGCTGCGCGAGGGCCTGTGCAAGGTGCTGCGCGGCGCCGCCACGGTGGCCTGAGCCGGCCGCCGCCGCGCCGGCCCGCCGCGCCGGCCCACCGGGCCGGCTACTCGCCGAGCAGCTCGGCGAGCACCTCCATGCCCTGCACGCGCTCGGCCACCACCTTCAGGATGGCGGTCAGCGGCACGCCCAGCAGCAGGCCCCAGGCGCCCCACAACCAGCCCCAGAACAGCAGGCTGACGAACACCGCCGCCGGGTTCATGCGCGCCGCCCGCCCGGTCATCCAGGTCGTCACCAGCGTGCCGACCAGGGTCGCCACGGCCAGCGAGGCGCCGCCCGCCAGCAGCGCCATGCGCAGCGACTCGAACTGCAGCAGCGCCGCCAGCGCCACCGCGCAGGTGGTCAGCAGCGGGCCGAAATACGGCATCACGTGCAGCAGGCCCGACAGGATGGCCCAGGCGCCGGCGTTCTCCAGGCCGAGCAGGCGCAGCGCGCCCCACATCAGCAGCGCCAGCAGCGCGTTGCTGACCAACAGCATGAACATATAGCGCTGCACCGACAGGTTGATGTCCTCCAGGATGTGCACGGTGATCCTCTTCTGCGTCAGCGACGGCCCGGTCAGCTTGACCAGCTTGCGCTTGAAGGTGTCGCCCGACAGCAGCAGGAAGTAGACCAGGAACACCACCATGGTGGCCTGGCCGACGATGCCGGCCAGGCCCATCGAGCCGGCCCAGATCCAGTCGCCCAGGCGGAACGGCGCGCCGGCGGCCGGCGCCGGCGCCTGCGCCTGGCGCGCGGCGCGGCGCGCCTGGCCGCCGGCGGTGGCCTGCTGCAGCTCGGTGGCGGCGGCCTGCAACTGGCGCATGGTGCTGGCGCCCTGGCCGACCCGCTCGGACAGCAGGCGCGCCAGCTTGTGGCTGGTCTCCGGCACCGCCTCGACGATGGCCTGGAACTCGCCGTGCACGCGCTCGACCACCAGCACGCCGCCGCCCAGGATGGCCAGGGTCAGCAGCGTGGCGCCGAGCGGACGGGCGATGTGGCGCGCCGCCAGCCAGCACAGCACCGGATTGAGCGTGTAGGAGATCAGGATGCCCAGCAGCAGCGGCACCAGGAAGGGCCGCGCCCACTGCAGCGCGTACAACAGCGCGACGCAGGCGATCACGCCCAGCGCCAGGCCGCGCGCGTGCACGTGCAGCGGCAGGCGCGCGCTGCTGCCCGGCGCGGCGGCGGGCGCGTTGGCGGCGCCATCGGCGGGCGCGGCAGCATCTGCGGTGGGGACGGCGGGGGGCTGCTGGCTCATGTGCGCTCGCAAAAAAGTGGGGACAATGAAAGGTTCTTCACGGATCGGCCGGGCGCCGGCAAAACCCAGCGGCGCACCCCTAGGGTCAGACCCTAGGGTCTGACCCTGGCGCTAGTGTCGCCGGCGTCGCCGCCGTTCAAAAAAACAAAGGCCGCCAGGGCGGCGGCCGTTGACGGCCCCTGCCCTGGCGGCCGGTGCGACGCTGGCCGGCGCGCGCGGCGCCGGCCCGGTCCGCGCTTACTTGACGCGGATGTCGTTCTTCACCGCGGTCACGCCCTTGACGCCACGGGCGATCTCGCCGGCCTTGGCGATGTCGGCCGGCTGGGCGACGAAGCCGCTCAGCTGCACGGTGCCCTTGAAGGTTTCGACGTTGATCTCGGTCGATTTCAGCGTCGGCTCGTTGAAGATGCTGGCCTTGACCTTGGTCGTGATGACCGAGTCGTCGACGTACTCGCCGGTGCCTTCCTTGGTGGAGGTCGAGGCGCAGCCGGCGGTGGCCAGCAGCGAGACGGTGAACAGGGCGGTAGCGATTTTATGGGCTAGTTTCATGGTGATTCTCCTTGGGGGAATTGCGGTGGGACCAACTGGTGCTCACTGCGAGCGTTTCAACACCCGGCGTGTTGCTGAGCCGATGGAGATGTTTTACGCCCTTCGCCCCCGCCCCTCTGTTCGGTATCGAACACAGTGCGGCTTTTTCCTCGCCGCGCAAATGGCCCGGGCGGCGGCGGCAACGTTCGCCAGCGCACAGACCCGTGCCGGCCGCCGGTCTACTCTGGCCTGACACTTTTCAGGAGGACATCCTATGAACACCACCACCCCCATCGCCGCCGCGCTGCTGGCCGGCGCCGCCCTGCTCGGCGGCTGCGCCAGCACCGCGCCGCAACAGAGCTCCTACTCCTCGCAGGAGCAGAACATGGGCTACGGCACCATCGACTCGATCCAGGTGGTCGCCAGCAAGCCGGCCAATAGCGGCGCCGGCGCCGTCGCCGGCGGCCTGGTCGGCGCCCTGCTGGGCAACCAGATCGGCTCGGGCAGCGGCCGCACCGCCGCCACCGTGGCCGGCGCCGTCGGCGGCGCCGTGGTCGGCAACCAGGTCGAGGGCAGCCGCGCCCAGGCGCGCGACAGCTACCAGATCAGCGTGCGCATGGACAACGGCGACTACCGCATCGTCACCCAGGACAGCGTCTACGACCTGCGCGTGGGCAACCGCGTGCGCCTGGTCGACGGCCGCGTCTACCGCTATTGATGTTGACACCGATCGCCGCCGCGGGCGCCGCGCCACCCCAACAAGGAGAATAAGATGGGCACACTGATTTTGATCATTCTGGTCCTGGCGCTGATCGGCGCCCTGCCGACCTGGCCGCACAGCCGCAGTTGGGGCTACGCGCCGAGCGGCGTCACCGGCCTGATCGTGGTGATCCTGCTGATCATGCTGCTGACCGGCAGGCTGTAGGCCGAGGCCGGCACGGCCGGCGGCGGGATGCGACAGGGGGCGCCGCGGCGCCCCCTGTGCTGGTTGCAGCGCGCGCCGCGCGCGCCGCCTCAGGCCGGCGCCGGCGCCGCCACCTGGTGCGGCGGCAGCTCGTGCACCACCAGCGGCGTGTCCTCGGTGACGAAGGACAGCCAGCCGGCCGCCTTGATGGCGCGCATCGCGTCCTGGTAGCCCTGGTCCCAGCGCCACTCGATCGAGCCGCGCGAGAAGTTGATGTCCTTGGCCGCCATGTGCCAGTCGCGCCCGGCATAGGGCAGGCGCACGATGTGCAGCGTGGTGCCGCTGCCCAGCTCGGCGAGCTCGCGCGCGCTCTGCGCGCCCTTGGCCGAGTCCGGCAAGGCGGCGTACAACTGGCGCAGCCGGTGGCGCATGTTGTGGGTCGCCACGTAGTCCTCGATGTGGCGCTTCGAGCGCGAGGCGAAGGTGACGTCCTTGGCCCGCGTCTGCACCTCGTCGAGGGTGGTCGGCTCGTCGCCCTCGGCGCTCCACAGGTCGACCATGAAGCACAGCGTGTCGGCGTGCGACGGGTCGTCCAGCACCGTCTCGAGCGGGGTGTTCGAATACAGGCCGCCGTCCCAGAACAGCTCGCCGTCTATGCGCACCGCCGGAAAGCCCGGCGGCAGCGCGCCGCTGGCGCGGATGTGGTCGACCCCCAGCGCGCCCTCCTTGCTGTCGAAGCGGCGCAGCGTGCCGCACTTGACACGCAGCGCGTTGACGGTCAGCCGCATGCCGCCCGGCGCGTTCAGGTAGTCGAAGTCGACCAGCTCCTCGAGCGTTTCGCCCAGCTCGCTGGTGTCGTAGAAGCTGGCCTGCTCGGGCGCCACCGCCATGCCCATGCCGAACAGGCTGAGCAGGCGCGGCTTGAAGAAGCCCGGCACGCCGCGCACGATGGTGTCCCAGCTCTGCAGCCAGATGTTGGCGCGGCGCTGCTGGTCGGGGATGCGGGCCATGTCGACCGGGTCGTCGTGGGCGATGCGCTGCCAGAACGCCTTCAGCTTGAGCAGCCGCGACTCCTTCGGGTTGCCGGCCAGGATGGCGGCGTTGATGGCGCCGATCGAGGTGCCGACGATCCAGTCGGGCACCAGGTCGTGCTCGTGCAGCGCGTGGTAGACGCCGGCCTGGTAGGCGCCCAGCGCGCCGCCGCCCTGCAGCACCAGCACCACGCGCAGCCCGGCGGGATTGAGGGGGTGGATCTTCTCGGACAAATTGGCTCCTGCTGAAAAAAACGCCGCGCGGTGGCGGCGTTGGGGGCGTCGTCTAGTCGGCGACGTCGTTGTCGTCGGCCGCCTGCTCGGGCGCGCGCTGGCGCCGCAGCAGCCAGGCCGCGCCGGCGGCGACGGCCAGGCCGACGCCCAGCGCCGGCTTGAACAGGCGCTTGCGGACGACGAAGGAACCGAGCGTCAGCGCGTAGGGCATCAACATCTTCAGGTTCAGGCCGCCCAGTCCGCCCGGCTGCAGCAGCGCGCCGAAACGCGCCTGCGCCAGGCCGACGGCGTGCTCGACGGCGCCGTGCAGCAGCGCCTCCGGCCGCAGCGCCATGGCGACGCGCGCCTTGGCGTGCACCACGCCGATGCGGTACAGCTCGCCCTCGCCGATCAAACGCGCCTTGGCGGCCGCCAGGGCCGCCTGTTGGGCTTCTTTGCTCATGGTTCCACTCCCCGGTTACAACAACATGTCGCGGTCGGCCTTGATCTCGGCCATCGTCGCCGGCAGCGACAACTTGCCCTGGCGCACGATCGAGCGCGCGTACAGCGCCAGGCCCAGCGTGGCGAGGGCGAACAGCGCCGTCATCACCAGCAGGATCTTCCAACCCATCGCCTCCCAGGCCAGGTAGACCACGGTGGCGCTGCCGTAGGCGATGCAGAACCAGCAGGCCATCAGCGCCAGCGCGGCCACCACCACCAGCCGCAGCAGGTTGTTGCGCACCTCGGACAATTCGAGGGCGGCCAGCTCCAGCCGCGACAGCAACAGCCCGAGGCTGTTGCGCGTCATGGCGCCGAGCGAGGCGATCAGCCCGGCCGGATGGGGCGCGGCGGACTTGTCCATATCGTCAGCGTGCGCCACGATGGATTACTTGCGGCCCAGGATCACGCCGACCAGCAGGCCGATGCCGGCGGCGGCGGCGATCGAGCGCCACGGGTTTTCCTTGACGTACACGTCGGCCTGCTTGGCCATTTCCTTCGACGCCACCAGCGCGTTCTGCTGCGCCTCGTGCGCCTTGGCCAGCGCCGTGTCGAGCGCGCGCATGCCGCGGCCGCGCAGTTCCTCGGCCTTTTCGCCGGTCAGCGCGGTGGCGGCGGTAAACAGCGCCTGCGCGTCCTTCACCAGGGTTTTCACGTCGTTGTTCACGGTAGAGATATTGTTTTCCAGCATGATGAAGCTCCTGTTTTTAGTGGGAAAGTGAAAACCGTACTCGGTACTGCGGCACTACTGCAAAACGTCCGGCTATTCAAGCAAGTCGCGCATATCGTCGGCGTGTTCCTCTTCGACCGCCATGATCTGGATCAACAAGTGCTTGGTCGTCGGGTCCGTGTCGCCGATCCGCTCGATCATCTGACGGTAGGATTCGATGGCCACGCGCTCGGCGATCAGGTTGGCCCGCACCATCGATTGTACGTCGTCGGACTCATCATACTCGGCATGGCTACGTGCCGGCAACGTTGCTGGATTGAAATCCGGTTTGCCGTTCAACTGGATGATACGCTCGGCCAGCATGTCGGCGTGTTCCTGCTCCTGCGTGGCGTGCTGCAGGAACTCGGCCTTGACGGCGCCGTTCTCGCGCCCGCTGACGGTGAAATAGTGCCGCTTGTAGCGCAACACGCAGACCAGCTCGGTGGCCAGCGCGCCGTTGAGCATGGCGACGACGCCGGCGCGGTCGCCCTGGTAGCCGGCCGTGACGGGACCGTCCTGCAGGTTGCGGGCGGCGGCGCGGATCGCCTCGGTGTCGAGACGCGACCGGGTGGAAGTGGATGCTTCAGCCATGATGGATACTCCAGTGGGTGCGACGGTGGGTGAAACGCAGTGGCGGCCGCTGCGGCCGCCACTGCTACATGGACGGTGCCGCGATTAGTGGCGGGTGGCGATCGGCTGGCCGTTCTGCGACAGCACGATCTCGACGCGGCGGTTCAGCTGGCGGTTGCCGGCGCTGTCGTTGCCCGCCACCGGATAGGCCTCGCCGTAGCCACGGGTGGCGATGCGCTCGGCGCCCACGCCCATGCCGGCCAGCGCGTTGCGCACCGACTCGGCGCGGCGCTGCGACAGCGCCAGGTTGTGGGCGGCGCTGCCGGTGCTGTCGGTGAAGCCCTCGACCAGCAGCTTGCTGTCGGGGTTTTGCGTCAGCACGTCGGCCAGCTTGCGCGCGGTGCGCATGCCCTCGGCGCTGAGCTGGGCCTGGTCGACGTTGAACAGCACGTCGCCGAAGGTCACCACCAGGCCGCGTTCGGTCTGCTTGGCCTGCAAGTCGGCCAACTGGGCCTGCAAGGCGGCGGCGCGGGCCTGGGCGTCGCGCGCGGCGGCCTCGGCACCGGCCGTCTGGCTGTTGGCGGCGGCGGCCTGCTGGCGCGCCTGCTCGGCGCTCAGGCGGGCCTGGTCGGCCTCCTGGGTGCGCTGGTCGAGGCGGATCTGGTCGCGCTGGCGGGCGGCGTCGGCCACCTCGGCCTCGGCGCCCTTCTGCTTGGCCACCTCGCGCGCCGTGGCGATCTTCTGCTTGGCCAGATAGGCCAGCTTGTCGATCGCCTCCGGGCTGTCCTTGCGGGCGGCGGCGGCGTTGGCCTGGTCGAGCGCCTCGCTGGCCTGCTTGAACTCGGTCGGCGCCAGACGCGCCACGTTCGGATTGCTCTGCACGGTCATGTAGTCGCCGCGGGTCTGGTCCAGCAGGCTGGTGGTGGTCGGCGCGCTGCTGCAGGCGGCGACGAAGACCGACATGGCGATCAGGGTGGGGACGATGTGGGCTTTTTTCATGATGGTTTCCTTGGTTGCTGGCGCCGCGCCGCCCGCTGCGGGGTCGGCGTATTAGCGCTACTTATTCGGTCGGGGCCTGCATCAGCCCCACTTATGTCCGTCGACGGCGACGCTTATTGCTGCGCTTATTGCTGCACTTAGTGCTGCACTTAGTGCTGCTTTATTGCTGCTGCACCTTGCTGTTGCGGTCGAGCTCCTCGCGCAGCACGCGGATGCTCTGTTGCAGCTCGTCGGCGGCGTTGCTGGCCTTGGCCGAGTTGGCCTTGCTCTGCGCCAGCTTGGCGTCGACCGAGGCCTGGTTGGCCAGGTCGCGCGCCACGCCGTAGTCCTTGGCGGCGAGCGCCTGGTTGGCGCGCATCAGTTTGTCGCGGGCCGACTGCATCTCGGCCGGCGCCAGGTCGGCGGCGCCGGCGCTGGTGGCGTTCTCGACCGCCGCGCGCGACACGGCGACATCGGCCGTGGCCGGCGTCTTCTGGCTGGCGCAGGCGCCCAGCGCCAGCATGGCAACGACGGCGCACAACAGGCCGGCGCCGGGACGGCTGCGGGTGGTGAAGAAGGTGGGGGTGATGGTGGTGGACTGGCTCATTCTTGTACTCCCAAAGTGGAACGGTTGATCGACGGGATCGCGTACGATGGATACCGTTATAGGCGCTTGCCAACCCGCTATCAGTTCGCTGCCGCACACAGGTGCCGAAAGTGGCGCCGCCACCGGCTGCGCACTCGGTACGCCAGCGCACGGCGGCGCTGGCGCGGCGCCGTTACACTAGAGCCTAGAATAGGCGTCGATAGCGCCGCCGGCGCGAACAGCGCTGGCCTTCGGGCCGCGCCCGCGCTATGCTGCCGCCCCGCCATCCACAAAGAAAGGCCATGCCATGCCCATGCCCAAGCTGCGCCGCAGCCGCCTCGTCCTCGGCGTCGCCGCCAGCGTGCTCGTCCTGCCCGTCGTCGCCGTCGTCGCGCTGCTCAACTACGACTGGAACCAGGCCCGCCCCTGGCTCAACGCCAAGGTCGGCGAGGCCATCGACCGCCCCTTCGAGATCCGTGGCGCGCTGGCGCTGACCTGGCAACGCCAGGGCCGTTCGGCGCAGGAGCGCAGCTGGAGCGACTACCTGCCGCTGCCGCACCTGCTGGCCAACGACGTCCACCTCGGCAATCCGGCGACGCTGCCGGCCGACGCGCTCAGCTCCAGCGCCGACGGCGGCAAGGACGTGCGCGCCGTGCCGCTGGCGCCGGCCGAGATGGCCAGCGTCGGCCAGCTGTCCTTCGCCATCGAGCTGCTGCCGCTGCTGCAACAACGCATCGCCATCCCCGTGCTGCGCTTCGAGCGCCCCTTCGTGGTGTTGCGGCGCGAGGCCGACGGCCGCAACAACTGGACCTTCAAGCCGGCCGACAAACCCTCGCCCTGGCGCCTCGACCTGCGCCGCGTGGTGTTCACCAAGGGCACCGTGCAACTGGTCGACGCGCTCAAGAAGATCGACGCCAGCGCCGCCGTCGACACCATCAGCGACCCGGCCTACGGCGTCGCCTGGACCCTGCGCGGGCGCTGGAACGGCCAGCCGCTGAGCGGCAGCGGCAAGGCCGGCGCCGTGCTGTCGCTGCAGGAGCAGACCACGCCCTACCCGCTGGCGGCCGACATCAGCGTCGGCGCCAGCCGCATCGCCGTGGTCGGCACGCTGACCCGGCCCACCGAACTGGCCGCGCTCGACCTGCGGCTCAAGCTGTCCGGCCCCAGCATGGCCCGGCTGTACCCGCTGACCGGCGTGCTGCTGCCGGAGACGCCGGCCTTCGCCACCGAGGGCCACCTGCTCGGCAGCCTGGGCAAGGACGGCAGCCGCTGGACCTACGACAAATTCACCGGCAAGGTCGGCGCCAGCGACATCGGCGGCAAGCTGGTCTTCGAGAGCGGCCGGCCACGGCCGCGCCTGAGCGGCGCGGTCAGCTCGACGCTGCTGCAGTTCGCCGACCTCGGCCCGCTGATCGGCGCCGACTCCAACGCCAGCAAGCAGGCGCGCGGCGTGGCGGCGGTGCAGCCGGGCGACAAGCTGCTGCCGGTGGAAACCTTCAAGACCGAGCGCTGGACCGCGCTCGACGCCGACGTCGGCTTCCAGGCCAAGCGCATCGTGCGCGCCAAGGAGCTGCCGGTCCACAACCTGAACACCGTGCTGCACCTGAAGGACGGCGTGCTGACGCTGAGCCCGCTCAACTTCGATGTGGCCGGCGGCAAGTTCAAGTCCGAGGTCAAGCTCGACGGCAGCGGCAAGCTCAGCCCGGACGCCATCCGCGCCGAGCTCAAGGCCAGCGCCAGCCACATCCAGCTCAAGCAGCTGCTGCCGGCGCTCGACGGCGTGCAGGCCAGCGTCGGCGAGATCAACGCCGACATCGCCCTGTCGGCCACCGGCAACTCGGTGGCCAGCCTGCTGGCCAGCTCCAGCGGCGAGGTCAAGGGCGTGGTCAACCAGGGCACGGTGAGCAAGCTGCTGCTCGAGGAGCTCGGCCTGAACATCGGCAACGTGGTGCTGGCCAAGCTGGTCGGCGACAAGCAGGTCAAGCTCAACTGCATGGTCAGCGAGTTCGGCGTCGAACGCGGCCTGATGCGCACGCGCCGCTTCGTGCTCGACACCGAGGACTCCCTGCTCACCGTCGACGGCACCGTCAACCTGGCCAGCGAGCGGCTCGATCTGAAGCTCAAGCCGGACAGCCGGGGCCTGCGCGTGTTCTCGCTGCGCGCGCCGATCTACGTGCACGGCACCTTCAAGCAGCCCGACTTCAGCATCGACAAGGGGGTGTTGGCGCTGCGCGCCGGCGGCGCGCTGGCGCTGGCCGTGGTGGCGCCGGTGGCCGCCGTGGTGCCGCTGCTGAGCAGCGGGCCGGACCGGCCGAGCGGCTGCGCCCGCCTGCTGGCCGACGCCGCCGGCAAGGCGGTGGCGCCGCCGCCCGGCCAGCGCCCGGCGCCGCAGCGCAAGCGCTAGCTTGAATGTTTTGAGAAAGAATGGGGGGGGGGCGGAGATTTGACAAGTTTATCAAATGGAAGCGTGCATAAATATCAAGTTACCTCAGTTGACGTCCGCTACACTGGTGACCTACAAGTTCACGCAAGCACATCGAGTACCCATACCTTTGAACATCCGCGAATACATACTGCATCTCACCCCCGGCGGTACGAACGCCTTTGTCGGCGATAGTCTGGACAAGGACAAAGACAAGATCATCCTCGACGCCTACCGGCAAACCTGCCCGAACTGGCCCCCCGATCTTTTTGCGGTTGTCGCGTCGATTGTCGAACGCTCCGGTTGTTACACGCTGGCGAGTCCGGATCGTCATCGACTTTCCGACCACGTGCTGCGCCTGAAAGACGTTCAAGAGATGGCGCGCTCCTGGAATGAAGACCCCGGCGCCGTGCCGACACAGTTGGCGGCACTGTGGGAAACGATGTGGAGCACCCACGGCGATACCGAGTTAAGCGACGTTTGCTCGCTCCCTGCGCTGGTCGCTATTCTGCTGACAATGTTCGCCGTCGCAGATGAAACCTGTTCTGGTATGGGCTGGGACGTCGATGAGAAATCCGCACTCCAGTGTCCCTTTGCGTCGTACACCATGGGATGCATGTCCGATCCGGTTGAAGCGGCTAAGCTGCTACGTCACCTTCCCACATCCTTTTGCGTCATGGTTCCCCCTGATCTCGCGGTCGTTCTGCCCAAGTCGCTCACGGCGTCGGTCGGCTGTACTGTACGATCATTAAGCCACTTTTTAGCGCTGCTACCGCCATCGACAATAGTTCAGCCATCGTGGATTTGGTCCACGACAGAACGCGCATCGGCAGATCGATCCAATCCCCAGCTTCCCTACGACGTACGCCTACTGCTAGTTCCGTTTCCCTACACCGTGGACGCGGACTGCTTTGAGCTGAGTTCCAAGCGCCAGGCGTTCGGCATCAGCCACAGCTTGCCGGCGTACTTCAAGCTGAATCAGCGTTGGCTACAATTGGCGGACGGACCGATCACCGGAAAGAGACTTGCCGAAGAGCTGCTCATACCGCTTATCCGGCAGGCCTACTATCATTCGGGAGCGATGCCCGATGGCATCGTGCTGCCAGAGTGTGCGTTGACTACCGACCTAGCGAAACAGTTGGTCGAGGCGCTGGAGGAAAATCACGTCCATATCGAGTTTCTTATCACCGGCGTGCTGGACACTGACCCGGAAACTGGCGCGACTTACAACCGCGCGCAGACCTTCGTTTTACGCAAGGATGAGGGGGCGGTCAAACGCGAACACAACAAACACCACCGGTGGCGCCTCGACGCCAGCCAAGTGGAACGGTACGCGCTGGACTTCGACAACGATGACGACAATTCGCAGTGGTGGGAAGACATCGACGTAGGCAACCGCCAGTTGTCGTTCTTCGGGCTGCGAAAGGACATGAGCATAACGACCCTGATTTGCGAGGATCTGGCGCGGGCGGATCCAGCAATCAATATTATCCGGGCAGTGGGACCGAACCTTGTGATCGCTTTACTCATGGACGGACCGCAACTGGGAACGCGGTGGCCTGGCCGTTATGCGACCGTGTTGGCCGATGATCCTGGCTCGGCCGTGCTCAGTTTCACCTGCTCGGCGATGGTTGACCGTTCGAATTGGTTGGAATCTCGGCCGGCCCGGTCGATTGGCTTGTGGCGCGACGCCGGCGGCCGTACCCAGGAGATCGCGCTACTCCATGGCAGCTTGGGTGTACTATTGACCTTGGAATCAGTTAAAAAGCGTCAGACGACGCTCGACGGACGATCCGATAACGAGGTGGCGCGTCAATTGAAGCTGCGCAATATGGTTCCGCTGTTCCTTGTCAAGCAACCGGATTGGATATAGATTGGATTGACCATGAATGAAAAAACTTTCAACTTTAATCTCGGGAACCGCCGCTTGACCGCCGATGAGTCGAGAGCTGTGGAGATCGCCAAACGGGTCTTTCATGAGAGCCTTGTACGCCATGGAAAAGGCGATGGCGTGGCGGCGCGTGCCGTTTTTATGGTGAAATCGAACGCGGCGGCCACCGGCACGGTGACTCGCGCACGTGGCACGAACCCGCTCGGCGACGACGCGGCCCAGAAGCCGCAGGGGACGCAGGCTGGCGGAAAAGGGACGGCATCCTGGCCTACGAACAAGGTGGCGCCGGCCATCCGGAAGTACTGAGGCGGGAGAAAAATGGCCTTCGGGCCGTTTTCCTTTGGGGGAGACGCAGTGTGGCTCCGCACCAAACGGATTGAATTTCCCGGGGGCGCCGGCGTCCGTCCATAGGGCGTCCAGTAGGCCCGGTAACAAGTTTTACAGCGCAATGTGCGTTGGCGAACGGAGCCGTGGCCGGCGCTCCACTACTCTCGCCCTATCGGTGGCAACGCGACGATTCCGCCAGCAGCCACCCGACTAGGAGATCCTCATGACCATCATCAAAAAACTCGCCGCACCGGCCCTCGTGCTGACCCTCGCCCTGAGCCTGAGCGCCTGCGCCGGCATGTCGCGGCAGGACAAGAACACCGCCATCGGCGCCGGCGTCGGCGCCGTGGCCGGCTCGGTGCTGACCGGCGGCAGCGCCGTCGGCACGGTCGGCGGCGCCGCCGTCGGCGGCGTCATCGGCAACCAGGTCGACAAACCGCGCCGTTAAGCACGGGCCCGAGCAGCAAGGTGCGGCCGCCACGCGGCCGCGCCCGCCCCAATCCCCCGCAGCGCCCCCCGCCGTCCCCTCTCAAACAAACAAATTCGCCATGCCGCCCGCGCCGGCGTCCTTGACCAGCTCGTAGCAGCGGCAGGACACCGCCTCCAGGCCGGCCGAGTCGAGGATCTCGATATTGCCCCGGCTATAGGAAATCAACTTCTGCTGTTGCAGCGAACTGGCCGCCTTGGTCACGCCGACCCGCCGCACGCCCAGCGCGTGGGCGAGGAACTCGTGGGTCAGGTGGAAGCGCTCCGACTGCAGCCGGTCGCGGGTGATCAGCAGCGAGCGGGCCAGGCGCGCCTCCAACACGTGGAAGCGGCTGCACACGGCGATCTGGATGGCCTGCGCCAGCAGCGTGTCGGTGTAGCGGTAGAGCAGGCGCTGCAGCGAGGCCATGCGGCCGAACTCGGCGCAGAAGTCGCGGCTGTCGACGCGCACCGCGCGGCCGGCGCGCTGCACCACGGCGCGCACCTGGGCCTCGGCGTGGCCCAGCGCCACCGAGGCGCCGATCATGCCCTCGCCGCCGACCGAACCGACCTCCAGCGTCATGCGCCCCTCGGCGACGGCCAACAGCGAGACCAGGCAGTCGTCGGGGAAGTAGATGTGGCGCATCGGCTGGCCCGGTTCGCACAGCACCTCGCCCACCTCGACCCGCACCACCTCGGCCAGCGCGGCCAGATGGCGCCGGTCGGCCTCGGGCAGGCTGGCCAGCAGGCGGTTGCCGCCGGCGCGCGCGGGCGCGCGGACGGGCGGGCCGGGGTCGGTGGACAAGTTCATTGCCGCCTCGTCAAGGCGACCGGGCGCCGCCGCAGCAGGTGGAACAGGCAGGGCATGGGGGACAGCAGCAGCAGGCAGGCGAACGCGAACATGGGTGGCGACCTTCCCGGCGCGGCGCGCCGTGTTGTTGGTGGATGAGGCGAATGGGGAGCTGGCTTCGAGCGTAGCGGCGAATAAATGTCGCGTATGTACGCTGACGCACGGAACGGCAAGGTGCAAGACGGCAAAATGACATCCATCAACTGTTCACGCCAAGGAAGCATCATGACCACCCCGACCACGCCCACCAAGACCGCCCCCCATCCGCTGATGATCACCGCCGCCGTCGCCGTCGTGCTGTTCTGCGGCGTCGGCACGGCCGCCGTCATGGGCTGGCTGCCCAGCTCCAACGGCAACGCCCAGTCGGCCGCCGCGCCGCTCAACCCGGCCGACGCGCAGTCCGGCGACGCGGCCGCGCGCCGCCAGACCGAGCAGCGCCGCCTCGCCGCGCTCGACGAGCACCGCGCCCAGGGCGAACGGCGCGACGCCGCCCCGGCGCGCCAGCAGAACCAGCAGGCCGCCGTCTGCCGCCAGTGCGGCGTGGTCGAATCGGTGCGCGAGATCACCACCCGGGCCCAGGGTAGCGGCGTCGGCGCGGCCGGCGGCGCCGTGCTCGGCGGCCTGCTCGGCAACCAGGTCGGCGGCGGCCACGGCCGCCAGCTGGCCACCGTGGTCGGCGCCGTCGGCGGCGCCGTCGCCGGCAACCAGATCGAGGGCAACGTCAACGCCAGCCACAGCTATGAAATCGTGGTGCGCATGGACGACGGCAGCAGCCGCACCCTGCACCAGGGCAGCAAACCGGGCTGGGGCAACGGCGACGCCGTCAAGATCGTCAACGGCCAGTTGCGCGCCAACGGTTAGGCACTCGCAGGCGGCGGCGCCGCCTTGCAATTTCCACCACACAACCCCGCGCCCGTCGCGGGGTTGTCGCGTTTGGCGCCGGTTTGTTGCGTTTCGTGCGGGTAAGTGAAATGGCGAACAGATCAATCCGCATGCCGGCGCGACAATGGCAACCAGCCGTCACCCTCGGCCCGTTGTCACACAAGGAACAGAAACATGCGTAAATACATCTGGAGCGCGATCGTCCTGCTGGGCCTGCTGATCGCGCGCCTGGGTTTCGCCGCCCTCAACCTGAGCGACCCGGCCATGCCGGAACTGACCGTCACCCTGCTCATCACCGGCGGCATGCTGGTCGGCCTGGTCGGCGCCACCGGCCTGCTCGGCATGCTGGACTGGTTCGCCCACGCCCCGGTCGAACGCCGCCACCGCCGCTGAGTGTTGAAACGTCCCCCGGGCTATGTACGGCAGCGAACGGAAGCGCAGCGCGCCTCTCGCGATAATGGCTACATGATTCGCGCTGGCCAGTATCGATGCCAGCACGACATCGCGATCGACGCCCTCCCGCCAGCACGCCGGCAGCGGGGCCGTCGCATTTCACACTCTACGCAAGGGGACCATCATGCTCTATACCATCGCAGTAGTTCTGCTCATCCTGTGGCTGCTTGGCCTGGTCACGTCCTACACCATCGGCGGTTTCATCCACGTGCTGCTGGTGATCGCCGTCATCATGGTACTGCTGCGCCTGATTAGCGGACGCGGCGTCTAGCTCCGCCTCCGTGCCCGCAAGGGCCGGCGAACGGCGCGGCACGCTCGGCGTGGCGCGCCGTTCGCCGTTGGCGCCGCCCGTTTGCGCTAAGCTGTGCCATCGCCATCGCCATCGCCACCCACCCACCCAGCCACGGAGCCACCATGAAACGCGCCACCCAACACCTCCTCGCCACGCTGACGCTGCTCGCCGCCGGCGCCGCCGGCGCGCAAAACATGAAGCCCGGGCTCTGGGAAATGAGCAACAAGTTAAAGAGCGGCAACGCGGAGACCGATCAGGCGATGAGCGCCGCGCTGCAGCATCTGGCCAAGCTGCCGCCCGAGCAGCGCCAGCAGATGGAGGCGATGCTGTCCCAGCACGGCGCCGGCATGCCGAAGGCGGGCGCCGACGGCGGCCTCAGCGTGCAGGCCTGCATCACGCCGGAGATGGCGGCGCGCGGCGAGGTGCCCACCGGCCAGCAGGGCAAATGCACATCGAACAACCAGCCGGTCGCCGGCGGCGTGAACATCGCCTTCAGCTGCACCAGTCCGCCGGCCAGCGGCCGTGGCCAGCTGCGCTACCTCGGCGACAGCGGCTTCGCCATGACCATGCTGGTCAACAGCAGCGCCAGCGGCAAGCCGGAACAAGTGACGGTGGAGACCAGCGGCAAATGGCTGGGGCCGACCTGCGCCGCCAAGCCGCGCTGAGCGCCGCGCCCATCGGGCAAACCTGGCGCAGCTAGTGTAGTGTTGCGTTCTTGGGGGTGCATATAAAAATGATGCGTTTGCTCGCCAGGCTAGGCGCCAACCGGAGCGATAGCAGGCTATCGCGAGGATTGGCAACGACGCATGGCGGGCAAAGGCGCATTTTTATGCATCAACAAGGGCGCAACACTACACTAGCTTCGCCCGCTCAGAAGCCGTAGCGCAGGCCGATGTTGAGGGCGCGGTCGGCGCGCGGCATCGCGCCGGGGCCGGGGCCGGGAGCGACGCCAAGGCCCAGGCCATTGCCGAGCGCGCCGTAGCCGCTGTTCTGGTAGCGCACGCGCGCCACCGAGGCGTAGAAATCCGTGCGCCGCGACAGCGAATAGCTCATGCCCAGCGCCAACTGGCGCGCGTCCTGGTTGAGCAGCGTGTGGTCGGCGCGGTGGATCACGGAGGCCAACAACGTGGTCCGGCCGAACGGCACGGCAAGGCCGAACAACAGGTCGCGGCTGTTGCTGGCCGGCGTGGAGAAGGCCAGCGCGCCGTAGGGGTTGCCGCTGTCCCAAGGCTGGTGGCCGTCGCCGTGGTTGTGGCCGTAGGCCGCGTACATGGTGGCGCGTCCCAGCCTCAGGTTGGCCGCCAGCAGGCTGCTCTGCGCCGACAGGTCGGCCGCCGGCAGCGTCGCCACGGCGTCGACCGAACCGCTGCGCCGCTGGTGCGACAGGCTGACGTTGAACCAGCCGCGCGCATAGCCCAGCGTGGCGGTGTGGACGCGGTTGCGCGCGTCGTTGCCGGGCGCCTCGCCGAGGCTGTAGATGGCGCTGGCGCTGATGCCGCGCAGGCGCGGCGTCTGCCAAGCGATGGCCTTGTCGTGGCGCGGCACGGTGTAGTCGGCCCAGTTGGCGTCGAGCACGCCGTACAGGGGCGGCGCCGCGCTGTTCTGCGCGCAGGCGAAGGCCGGCGCCAGCAGGCCGCAGGCGAGGTAGTGGCTCTTCATGATCGTCTCCCGGATCAAGCACAGCACAGCAAGGCAGGGCGGCCTGCCCGCGCCCGTCTACAACAACGTCGATCTAGCTTACTTCTTCCTGACGAGCGGCCTCTGTGCGGAGGCAAACACAATATAAAGATATTACGCAACGCTTGATGCATTTTCGCTACGGCGGCGGCGTATAGTTCAGCCACACGTTCATTGATAGTGAAAGGCTGCCGCTTCATGTCTCAAGTATCCGTACACGCCCTGTATGACAGCAAACGCTGTTCCGCCAACGACGCCCTGAGCCACGTCAAGGATGGCGACTGCATCGTCGTCCCCACCGGCGTCGGCGAACCACCGACCCTGCTGACGGCCCTGTCGGAACAGCGCCGCCGCTTCCACGACGTCAAGGTGGCGCAAATCCTGGCGCTGCGCAAATACGGCTACTTCGACTGCGAGACGGTCGAGCACGTGCGCCACCTGGCGCTATTCTTCGGCGGCGCCTCGCGCCCCGGCGGCCAGGCCGGCTGGAACGACTTCATCCCCGCCTACTTCTCCGAGCTGCCGGTGCTCATCGAGCGCGGCGACATTCCCGCCGACGTGGTCTTCACGCTGGCCTCGCCGATGGACGAGCACGGCTATTTCTCGCTCAGCCTGGGCGCCGACTACACCATGGCCGCCGTCAAGAAGGCGCGCGCGCTGGTGTTGGAGGTCAACCCCAACGTGCCCTTCGCCCACGGCCAGTGCCACGTCCACATCTCCCAGGTCAGCGCCCTGATCGAGGACGACGCGCCGCTGTTCGAGGTGCCGCTGCCGGCCATCGGCCCGGTGCAGCAGGCCATCGGCAAGTACGTCGCCGACATGATCGAGGACGGCTCGACCCTGCAGATCGGCTACGGCGGCATCCCCGACGCCGTCGTCATGCAGCTGACCAACAAGGTCGACCTCGGCATCCACACCGAGATGATCGGCGACGGCATCCTCAGCCTGGTCGAGGCCGGCGTCGTCACCAACCGCCGCAAGACCCACCTGCCGGGCAAGATGGTGGCCACCTTCGCGCTCGGCTCGAAGAAGCTGTACGACTTCATGCACCACAACCCGATGCTGGAGATGCATCCGGTCGACTTCACCAACGATCCCTACATCGCCGGCCAGAACGACAAGCTGGTGGCCATCAACGCCAGCCTGCAGGTCGACCTGCTGGGCCAGTGCGGCTCCGAGAGCATCGCCCACCTGCCCTATTCCGGCACCGGCGGCCAGGTCGACTTCGTCCGCGCCGCCAACCGCTCGCGCGGCGGCAAGGCCTTCATCGTGCTGCCCTCGACGGCCAAGGACGACAGCATCTCGCGCATCGTGCCGACCTTGACGCCGGGCACCCACGTCACCACCAGCAAGAACGACGTCAACTACGTCGTCACCGAGTACGGCGTGGCCCAGCTGCGCGGCAAGTCGGCGCACCAGCGCGCCGAAGTCCCTGATCGCCATCGCCCACCCCAACTTCCGCGCCGAGCTGCGCCTGGCGGCGCGCAAGATCCTGCTCTGCTGAGCGGCGGCGGAACGGCGGCGCCAACCCCGCAAGCCAGGGGTCTGACCCCGGCGGGGTCAGACCCCGACCGTGGCGAAGCTCGGGGTAGGGGCACATCAATCCATTTCCCCAGCGCAATGTACGCCGCCGTACATACCGGCGCCGCACAAAACGATATACTGGCGTTTTGACTAATGCGGCCCGTCCGTTTTCCCGCATGCTCGCACTCCTCGAACGTATCGATCCCAACAGCAGCAACATCGACCTGATGGTCGAGCTGTTCAACACCCTGCGCCCCAAGCGCGCGGCCGACGCCGAACGCGCCACGGCCAACGTCCGCACCCTCTGCCAACTGCTCAAAGGCAATCCCGAACACGCCGCCGCGCTGCGCGGCTACGCCCGCAGCGTGCTGCGCGCGCCGCCACGCCAGCCTGTACACCGAGATCGGCGTGCTGTCGAACGACGGCTTCTTCACCGAACTCAAGCGCCGCATCTCCTTCCGCATGTTGCCGCCGGCGCTGGGCGACGAGTACCTGAGCGACGCGCTCGACCAAATCATCCACAAGAAGACCGACCACATCTGGATCGCCGCCGTGCCCGCCGCCGACTGGCTGGCCCTGCTCGACGTGATCGGCGCGCCGGCCCCGGCCACGGTCGACGGCGACAGCGCGGCCGCCACGGCCGCCGCCGCCCCCGCCGCCCCGTCCGGCGGCGCCGCCAACCTGATGCTGCCCGGCCTGCTCGAGGCGATCCGCACGCTGTCCTACCGCGTCTGCGCCATCGGCCTGGAACCCAAGCTGACCAACTTCCACACCGAGATGGAGACCTACGACTCGCCCTTCATGGAGCAGAACGTCGAGGTCAACGCCTACTTGGACGGCTACAGCCGCCTGCTGGCCGGCGACGCCCACGCCATCGAGGACGCCAAGCACCTGCTGGTGATGCTCGACCAGTGCGACGAGGTGGTCGCCAAGATCCGCAAGAAGGCGCTCAGCCAGGGCACCAGCATCGCCCTGACCTACTTGCTGGTGTCGCTGAGCCAGAGCATCGACCGGCTGCGCAAGCTGCTGTTCCTGGTCGACGTGTCCGGCGAACTGCCCAGCGCGCCGACCCTGGACCTGGCCGCCGCCTGCGCCGAGGCGATCCCGGCCACCGCCGCCGCCGTCGCCAGCAGCGCCGCGCTCGACGCCGCCCAGGCCGCCACGCCGGCGCAGCAGCGCCGCGCCGCCGGCCTCGCCCTGACCTTGGAGCTGATCGAGGCGCACAACAACAAGTACGCCGTGCGCGACCTGTTCGCCGACAATATCGACCTGCTGGCGCGCAACATCACCGAGAACGCCAGCCGCACCGGCGAGCACTACGTGGCCGACAACCGCGGCCAGATGGGCGCCATGTTCCTGTCGTCGGCCGGCGCCGGCGTGGTGATCGGCTTCATGGCCCTATTCAAGATCCTCATGTCCTACCTGCGCGCCGCGCCGCTGGTCGAGGCCTTCCTGTACAGCTTGAACTACTCGGTCGGCTTCATGTTCATCCACCTGCTGCACTTCACCGTGGCCACCAAGCAGCCGGCCATGACGGCCTCGCGCATCGCCGCCGGCCTGCACAGCAAGGACGGCCGCCACATCGACCTCGACAGCATGGCCGAGTTGATCAACAAGGTCTTCCGCACGCAGAACATGGCGGTGTTGGGCAACCTGGCCACCGCCATCCCCACCGCCTGGCTGATCGCGCTCGGCTACAAGGCCATCACCGGGCGCCACCTGGTGACGCCGGAGAAGGCCATGCACCTGCTGCACGACATCGACCCGATCGGCAGCCCGGCGCTGTTCTACGCCGCCATCGCCGGCGTCTGCCTGTTCGTCGCCGGCCTGATCTCCGGCTACTACGACAACCAGGCCCTGTACACCCGCTGGGCGCAGCGCATCGGCCAGCTGCGCGGCCTGGGCCGCTTGATCGGCCAGCAGCGCCTGGACCGCCTCGGCCTGTACCTGGAGAACAACCTGGGCGGTCTGATGGGCAATTTCTTCTTCGGCATCCTGCTCGGCACCATCGGCACCCTGGGCTATTTGCTCGGCCTGCCGCTCGACATCCGCCACGTCACCTTCTCCTCGGCCAACTTTGCGACAGCCTTGGTGGCACTCGACCATAATATGGGTTGGCAACTCGCCACCAAGTCCATCGTCGGCTTCCTGGCCATCGGCTCGGTCAACCTGCTGGTCAGTTTCGGCCTGGCGCTGTGGGTGGCGCTGCGCTCGCGCCAGGTGCGCTTCGAGCACGGCATCGCCCTGCTCAAGGTGCTGGGACGCAAATTCCTCAAGGCGCCGCTGGAATTCTTCATCGGCGCCAAGGAAACCCCGCCGGCCCCGCCGGCGGACGAGGTTCAATCCAAGCACAAGGTTCACAGATGAACACCACGAGCGTCGCGCGCTGGCTCCCGATCACACTGACGTGCTGGGCGCTGTGCGCCTGCGCTTCGCTGCCGGACCTGGGCGCCGCCCCGGCCACGCCGACGGCCGGCGCCATGCCCAGCGTCAGCGGCGTGCACGGCGTGCTCAGCGAGGAACGCGCCCGCGCCCTGCTGGCGCGGCGCTGGCCCAAGGCGACCCTGGACCAGAAGGCCCAGGCCGCGCTGGAGGAGGCAGTCACCGGCGTGCCCCTGATCGCCGGCAACAAGGCGACCCTGCTGTTCGACGGCCCGCAGACCATGGCCGAGATGCAAAAGGCCATCGCCGCCGCGCGCAACAACATCAACCTGGAAACCTACATCTTCGACCAGGACCCGCTCGGCCTGCAGTTCGCCGACCTGTTGATCGCCAAGCAGCGCGCCGGCGTCACCGTCAACATCATCTACGACAGCGTCGGCACGCTCGGCGTGCCGCAGGAGTTCTTCGAGCGCATGCGCGCGGCCGGCATCCACCTGCTCGCCTTCAACCCGGTCAACCCGGCCAAGCTGCGCGGCGAGGCCTGGAAGGTCAACAGCCGCGACCACCGCAAGCTGCTGATCGTCGACGGCAGGGTGGCCTTCACCGGCGGCATCAACATCAGCGGCACCTACGCCAAGAGCTCGCTGTTCCGCTCCAAGTCCAAGCCCACCGAGGCGTCGCAGGTGGGCTGGCGCGACACCCACATCAAGGTCGAGGGGCCGGCGGTGGCCGCCTTCCAGTGGAGCTTCGTGCGCCACTGGGCCGGCCAGGACCAGGACGACCTGGCCGAGGCCGACTACTTCCCCCAGCCGGTGATCGCCGGCGACAAGCTGATGCGCGTGCTGGCCAGCGATCCGGGCGGCCAGTTCGAGATCTTCAAGGCCTACAACCTGGCCATCCAGCAGGCCAAGAAGACCATCCACCTGACCTCGGCCTACTTCGTGCCGGACCGCCAGACGGTGGAGGCGCTGAAGGGCGCCGCCCGGCGCGGCGTCGAGGTCAGCATCGTGCTGCCGGGGGTGTCCGACAGCGGCCTGGTGTTCCACGCCGGCCACGCCTTCTACGACGAACTACTGGCCGCCGGCGTCAAGATCTTCCAACTGAAACTGGCCGTGCTGCACGCCAAGACCGCCGTCATCGACGGCGTCTGGGCCACCGTCGGCTCGACCAACATCGACACCCGCAGCTTCCTGCACAACAGCGAGCTGAACGTGATCGTGCTGGGCGAGGCCTTCGGCAGCGAGATGGAACGGGCCTTCCAGGACGAACCTGCGCGACTCGCAGCGCATCACCCTGGAGCAATGGCGCGACCGTCCGCTGGGCAACCGCGTCAAGGAGTGGGCGGCGCGCTTCATGAACTACTGGCTGTGACCGGCCGGTTCGCTCAGCCAGGGTCAGACCCTAGGGTCCGACCCTAAATTGTCGCCGCTGGTTTGCCTAGCCATAGCCGGTTACCGCTCACACGTCGGCGACCGGCGCCCACAGCGCGCCGCTGCGGCGGAAGGCGGCGTGGCCGGCCGACTCGAAGGCGCCGGCCTCGGCCACCCAGGCGTAGCGCTCGACCCGGATGTGGCGGGCGTCGACCCGGATCACGTTGAAGGAGTTCGACTCGCCGCGCCCGCGGGTCGAGGTCGCCGTGCCGGCCTGCACCACCAGCGCCGCGTAGCCGCCCAGCGAATAGCGCTGCGAGCTGTCGCCGCTGTGGCTGGCGTGCATGTGGCCGGCCAGCAGCAGGTCGACGCCGGACTCGGCGAAGGCCTGCATGGCCTGCGGCGCGCGCAGCACCAGGCCGTTCTCGTCGGCGCCGGCCGGCAGGTCGAAGGGATGGTGGCTGACCACGATGCGCACCACCTGCGGCGGCAACTGGGCGAAGCGGCGCTGGATCTGGCCGATCTGCTGGTGGTTGATGCGGCCGTCCTTGAAGGTCAGCGAGCGCGCCGTGTTCACCCCCAGCAGGGCGATCTCGTCGTCGACGTATTCGGGCGCCAGGTCCAGCGTGACGTGGCGCTGGTACTTGCGCAGCGGCGCGAAGAAGCGGCCGGCGACGTTGTAGAGCGGAATGTCGTGGTTGCCCGGCACCACGATCTGCGGCCCCGGCAGGGTGTCGAGGAAGGCCCGCGCGGCGATGAACTCGGCGCTGCGGGCGCGCTGCGTCAGGTCGCCGGAGACCACCAGCACGTCCGGCGCCAGCCGCGTCACCAGCGTTTGCAGCGGCGCCAGCAGGGCCTGGTCGACGCGGCCGAAATGCAAATCCGATAGATGCACCAGTGTCCGCATGGCGCCCTCCTAGGCCGGGGCCGCTGAGCGGCTGGAGGCCGCCGGCGTCCGCGCGGTGGCGGCAACGCCGGCGCTGGCGCTGGCGTCGGCACCGTAGGCGTCGATGCCGGCAGCCTTGCTGGCGTCGGCCTCGGCGGCCACGCCAGGCGGCACCATCACCGCCAGCGCGGCCGGCAGCGAACGGTAGCACAGCGGCGGATGCATGATGCTGACCTCGCCGTCGGTGGCCACGCGCAGTCGCTTGTGGTGGGTCTCGATCACCAGCTCGCGCGCCAGCAACACGTCGAAGTCCTTGGCCTCGGACAAGCGGCCGCGCAGCGCGTGGAAGGCCAGCCGCAGCAGGCCCAGCCGGGTCGGCCGCTGCGCCACGTACAGGCTCAGCATGCCGCCGTCGAGCCGCGCGCGCACACCCGGGTTCAGTCCCTGCATCCGGTACTCGTTGTTGCCGATGAAGACGAACGGCGTGCGCCGCACGTGCGCGTCGCCGTTGACCTTGAGCTTGACGTTGAGAAAGGGATAGCGCCGCAGCGAGGCCACCAGGGCGCGGCCGAAGGCCGGCCACTTGCCCTGCCCCAGCTTGCGCTGCAACTGCTCGCGCTGGCGCACGATGTCGGGATACAGACCGAGGCTGGAATTGTTGAGGAAGATGCTGCCGTTGACCTCGCCCACGTCGACCTGGCAGGGCTGGCCGTGGACCAGGTTGGCGATGGCCTCGTCGAGCGCCAGCGGGATTTTCATATCCTTGGCGAAATGGTTCAAGGTGCCCAGCGGCAGCACGCCGAAGCGCACGCCGCTGCCGACCAGCACCGAGGCGACGGCGTTGATGGTGCCGTCGCCGCCGCCCGCCACCACCATCGTCGCGCCCTCGCCCAGCGCCTGCTCGGCGGCGGCGACCATCTCGGCGCCGCTGTGCGCCAGCTTGAGCGTGACGGCGAAACCGGGCGCCTCCAGCTTGCCGCGCAACTGCTCGGTCCAGTCGGACTGATAGCCCAGCCCGGCGCTGGCGTTGATGATGACGGTAATCGGACCCAGCATATTCTCCCGTTGCTCCAACATATGGTTATGACCGGTTCGGCGGCGCGGCGGCGCGGCGCCGCCGCCAAGTCGAGCAGCCGGTGATGCACAAGGCCAGCCAGCCGCAGCTTTCGACGATGCCGGCCAGCACATCGCTCAGATAATGCGCGCCAAGATACACGCGGCTGGTGGCCACCAGCGCCACCATCAGCACCGCCAGCAGCACCGCCAACACGCGCGTGCCATGGCGCCGCGCCGTCATCACCACGTAGCAAGCCAGAAAGCCATACAGCGCCGTGCTGGCCGCCGCGTGGCCGCTGGGAAAACTGTAGCTGGCCAAGTCCACCATCGGCGCGTCGAACACCGGACGGCTGCGCTGGTAGACGTACTTTAGCAGCACATTCAGCAGCATGCCGCCCGGGATGGCGAAGACCAGCGCCAACAACCAGTAGCGCTCACGCCTGCGCCAGAAATACCAGCCCAGCAACGCCGACAGCAGCGCCACGCTGGCCACGCTGTGTATCTGGCTGAACAGCGCAACCGCGCCGGCCAGCGGCTCGGCGGCATGCGCGTTGAACCACTGCGACACGCGCAGGTCGAGCAAGGCGATGCCCGTCTGGCCCATCACCGCGCCGGCGAGCATGCCGAACAGCGCCGTGGCCAACACCATCAACAGCACGCCGGCCGTCAAATGCAGCCCCAGTTCACCGCCCGGCGTGAACCGCGCCTCGATAAAACGCATCATTCTATTTGTTGACAAAAACTTCATTTAATTCCATTCTTCGCTGGTGTAGGCAAAAAAACCACACAACCGCCGAGCAACTGTTTATTTATACAGTACCTGTGCATACGTACAGTAGTTATGCTATTCTGGACTCTCTCGTTCAACGCATCTCCCTCAAAGGAAACGTCATGACAACATTGAATAGCGGTTTCGGCTCCCGGTTCGGTCTGGAATATGCCCCTACTTCCTTCCTGGTCCGCATGGGCAAGCGCGAAATGCTGGTTTGCCGTGACTTCCGCAAACGCTACTACGCCGTCAACCCGCTCATCGAGTGCGACACCGGCATCGAGCCAGGCCACGTCGAGGTGCTGCTGATGCGCCGCTGGCTGCTGATCCTGTCCAAAGCCCACTAAGTTGCACTCATGGTAAGGGCAAAGCGCGCCATAGCAAGCGCGGCTGGCGGTTTTATTTGCTTCCGTCCAGACTCGCGGGACGCCGGCAAGACCCACCGGCAAAACCGAGGGTCAGACCCTGAGGGTCTGACCCTGGCTCTGCGCCCGTCGGGTTTGCCGGCATCCCCGGCGCCTCGAATCCTAAGGTAAGGGCATCAGCGCCGCCTCCCGCTCGCACTGCGCGCGCAGAAAATCGCGCAGGTGCAGCACCGCCGGCGTGACCTGCGAGCGGTGCATGCACAACATGTGCAAGGGCGCCGGCTCGCCCGGCAGTTCCGGCAGCAAGATCTGCAAGCGTCCACCGCACAGATCGCCAACCACGTCCAGCCGCGACTTGTAGGCGATGCCGTGGCCGGCCATGGCCCAGCGCCGCACCACGTCGGCGTCGTCGGCGCTGCGGTTGCCGCTCACGCTCACCGTGCGCGGCGCCGCGCCGTTGCCACCGTAAAAGGTCCAACGCTCGTGGATGGTGTCGTCGATGGCGAAGCGCAGGCAATTGTGGCCGCGCAAGTCGTCCAAGGTGGCCGGGGCGCCGTGCGCGGCGACATAGGCCGGCGACGCCACCAACACGCGCCGGTTGTCCGCCGCCAATGGAAAGGCGATCAGGCTGGAGTCCGCCTGCGCGCCATAGCGCAGGGCGATGTCGACCGGCTGCCGGTACAGGTCGGACAGGCGGTCGCTGACGCTGAGCTGGTAGTTGATCTGCGGATAGCGCGCCTGGAAGGCGTCCAACCAGCCGAGCAGGATATTCCTCCCCATGTCCGACGGCATCGAAATCTTCAAGGTGCCGCCGAACGATTCCTTGCCCTGGATCAGCGCCTGATGGCCCTCGCTGAGCAGGCGCAGCGCCTCGCGCGCGTGCACCAGGTAGTGCTCGCCCTCCTCCGTCAGCCGCAGCGAGCGCGTGGTGCGCGCCACCAAATGCAGGCCCAGCGCGCCCTCCAGCCGCTTCAGCGCGGCGCTGGCCAGCGCCGGCGAAATCTCCAGTTCGCGCGCGGCGGCCGACAAGCTACCGCGCTCGGCGGTGCGCACAAACACGGTCAAATCATCAAGCCGCAGCAATTTTCTTCATTCCTTTGAAAGTGTTTCGTTGTTTGGCATCTTTTTCTTTCTGGACGAATAAATGATGATACGCCAAACCACCCACCCAGGAGCAAACATGAAAGCCGTCGCCTACCGCCATTCCCACCCCATCGACCACCCGCAGGCGCTGCTCGACGTCGAACTGCCCGAGCCGCAGGCGCTGGGCCGCGACCTGTTGGTCGAGGTCAAGGCCGTCTCGGTCAACCCGGTCGACATCAAGGTGCGCCACGCCGCCGCGCCGACCGAGGGCGAAAGCCGCGTGCTCGGCTTCGACGCCGCCGGCATCGTCAAGGCGGTCGGCCCCGACGTGACCCTGTTCAAACCGGGCGACCAGGTCTGGTACGCCGGCTCGCGCACCCGCCAAGGCAGCAACAGCGAGTTCCAACTGGTCGACGAGCGCATCGTCGGCCACAAGCCGGCCACCTTGGACTTCGGCCGCGCCGCCGCGCTGCCACTGACCGGCATCACCGCCTGGGAATTGTTGTTCGAGCGCCTGCAAGTGAGCCGCGACAAGGGCCGGCGCGGCCAAACGCTGCTGGTGGTCGGCGCGGCCGGCGGCGTCGGCTCCATCCTGGTGCAACTGGCGCGCCAGTTGACCGGCCTGAATATCGTCGCCACCGCGTCGCGGCCGGAAACCACGGAGTGGGTCAAGCAACAGGGCGCCCACCACGTGATCGACCACAGCCGGCCCTTGGACGAGGAAATGCAGCGCCTGGACCTGCCGCAGCCAGACTACGTGATCAGCCTGAACCAGACCGAGCAGCACTGGCCGGCCATCGTCAAGCTTGTGGCGCCTCAGGGCAAGATCGCACTGATCGACGACCCGCTCGCGCTGAACGTGATGCCGCTCAAGCCCAAGAGCGTGTCGCTGCACTGGGAATCGATGTTCACCCGCTCGATGTTCGACACGGCGGACATGCAAAAGCAGCACGATCTGCTCAACGACCTGGCGCAACTGGTGGACAGCGGCGTGATCAAAACCACGCTGGCCGAGCGGCTGGGCACGATCAACGCGGCCAACCTCAAGCGTGCCCACGCGCTGCTCGAGGGCGGCCGCATGAAGGGCAAGATCGTGCTGGAAGGTTTCTAGGCGCCGGCGCCGGCGTTCTGCTGCTGGCGCAACAGGGCGATGGCCACCTGGTCGTGCGTGGCCAGCAACTCCTGCATCACCCCGGCCGAGGCGTAGGACTCCTCCAGCACGCGCAGGAAGGCGTGCTGGCGGCGCAGCAACCCGGCCGAGCAGAAGCCGAGCCGCTCGAACATCCGCGCCACGTCCAGACACACCTCGCGCAACTCCCACAACACCTTGCGGGTCGACTCCAGATCGGCGTGCAGGCCCTTGTCGATATCGATCAACTCGGTTTGCGCCGGCCCCTCGCGCCCCATCTCCTGCAGGGTGCCACGCCAACGGCGGATCTTTTCGCCGATGCGGCCGATGCGGGCGATTTTCTCGTCGAGCAATTTGCAGTAGTACCAACACAAACACCCCACCGGCAGCCGCGCCAGAAAGCTCGGCAGGCCGATGGAACGCATGCCCAGTTCTATTTTTTTGACGGTGCGAAGCAACTGCACGATGCTGACGCTGATCGACGAGGGACGCATGATGACACTCCAAGACGCGGCGAAAAAGACGAGCGGGGATCAGCAGCTACAGTAGCAAAGGATGGGGCGGGGGGAATGGCCGTGTCACGCACGGCCTTTGAGGCGGCTTAAGAAAGCGCCGAATCTGCCTGCCCCGGCGTGGCGCCGGGGCAACTAGATTTCCTACTCGACAGCGTCAACGGCCGCGACCGCCTTGGCCGACTCCGGGTTGCGCAGCATCGCCTTGATGCCGCGCAGGCCCTGGCGGATGCGCGCCTCGTTCTCGATCAGCGCGAAGCGCACATACTCGTCGCCGTACTCGCCAAAGCCGATGCCGGGCGAGACGCAAACCTTTGCCTCGGCCAGCAGGCGCTTGGCGAACTCCAGCGAGCCGAGGTGGCGGTAGGCCTCGGGAATCAACGCCCAGATGTACATCGAGGCCTTGGGTTTTTCCACCGGCCAGCCGGCCTCGAGCAGCCCCTTGACCAGCACGTCGCGCCGGCTCTGGTACTGCGCCACGATGTCGCCGACGCAGCTCTGGTCGCCCTCCAACGCGGCGATGGCCGCCACCTGCACCGGCGTGAAGCTGCCGTAGTCGTGGTAGCTCTTGATGCGCGCCAGCGCCGACACCAACTCCTTGTTGCCGACCATGAAGCCGATGCGCCAACCCGCCATGTTGTAGCTCTTCGACATGGTGAAGAACTCCACCGCCACCTCGCGCGCGCCGGGCACCTGCATGATCGACGGCGCCTTGTAGCCGTCGAAGGTGATGTCGGCGTAGGCCAGGTCGTGCACCACCAGAATATTGTGCTGCTTGGCCAGCGCCACCACGCGCTCGAAGAACTCCAGCTCGACGCACTGCGCCGTCGGGTTGGAGGGGAAGCCGAGCACCATCATCTTCGGCTTCGGATAGCTTTCGCGGATCGCCCGCTCCAGTTCGGCGAAGAAGTCGACGCCGGGCGTCATGCGCACCGAGCGGATGTCGGCGCCGGCGATCACCGCGCCCCAGATGTGGATCGGGTAGCTCGGGTTGGGCACCAGCACGGTGTCGCCGCGGTCCAGCGTGGCGAGCATCAGGTGGGCCAGGCCCTCCTTCGAGCCGATGGTGACGATGGCCTCCGATTCCGGATCGAACTCGACGTCGTAGCGCGTCTTGTACCACTTGGTGATGGCGCGGCGCAGCCGGGGGATGCCCTTCGAGGCCGAGTAGCCGTGGGTGTCCGGCCGCTTGGCCGTTTCCACCAGCTTGTCGACGATGTGGGCCGGGGTGGCGCCGTCGGGGTTGCCCATCGACATGTCGATGATGTCCTCGCCACGGCGGCGGGCGGCCATCTTCAGTTCGGCGGTGATGTTGAAAACGTAGGGGGGCAGGCGATTGATGCGCGAAAAGCTGCGCGGAGCTTGGGATTGAGTCATGGATTGGTCTTCACGTAAGCGCCCGGAACCGTCCGAGCGACGCAGGCGCATGTGTTGCGCCTTAATTAATACTAGCCGAACGATCAAAGTCTTGGCAATTATTTTTTACAGCAACTTGATCTATGTTAATCCGCGAAGCCACAAAGCATGGCTATCCACCCGCTACGCCGCCTAAAATACTCGATTTTTCGCGTTTTATTGAAAGCCACTTATGCTTCGCGCTCCAGAATTACTCTTGCCGGCCGGTTCCCTTGCAAAAATGCACGCCGCCTTCGACTTCGGCGCCGACGCCGTCTACGCCGGCCAGCCGCGCTACAGCCTGCGCGTGCGCAACAATGAATTCTCCCGCGCCGAAGTGCTGGAGCAGGGCATCGCCCAGGCCCACGCGCGCGGCAAGCAGTTCTTCGTCGCAAGCAACATCTTCGCCCACAACTCCAAGCTCAAGACTTATCTGCGCGACATGGAGCCGGTCCTGGCCATGAAGCCGGACGCGCTCATCATGGCCGATCCCGGCCTGATCATGATGGTGCGCGACAAGTGGCCGGACATGCCGGTCCACCTGTCGGTGCAGGCCAACGCCGTCAACTGGGCCGACGTCAAGTTCTGGCACCGCATGGGCCTGACCCGGGTGATCCTGTCGCGCGAACTGTCGCTCGACGAGATCGAGGAAATCCGCCAAACCTGCCCCGAGATGGAGCTGGAGGTGTTCGTCCACGGCGCGCTGTGCATCGCCTACTCCGGCCGCTGCCTGCTGTCGGGTTACTTCAACCACCGCGACCCCAACCAAGGCAGTTGCACCAATTCCTGCCGCTGGGACTACAAGGTGATGAACGCCGACGAGGACGCCAGCGGCGACCTGGCCCGCATCGCCCCCGAGACCATCGGCTTCAACTACCGCCAAGCGCTCAACGAGGCCGACGAGTCGTTCTCGGCGATGGGCGACATCAAGCGCCACCCGCTGGCCGACCGCGCCTACCTGATCGAGGAGGCCGAGCGGCCCGGCCAGCTGATGCCGATCATGGAGGACGAGCACGGCACCTACATCATGAACTCGAAGGACTTGCGCGCCGTCGAGCACATCGAGCGCCTGGTCAAGATCGGCGTCGACTCGCTGAAGATCGAAGGCCGCACCAAGTCGCTGTATTACGCCGCGCGCACCGCCCAGGTCTACCGCCACGCCATCGACGACGCCGTCGCCGGCCGGCCCTTCAATATGGACCTGCTGGGCCAGCTGCAAGGCCTGGCCAACCGTGGCTACACCGACGGCTTCTACGAGCGCCACCACACCCAGGACCACCAGAACTACATGGCCGGCGCCTCCGAGCTGCACCGCAGCCAGTACGTCGGCGACGTGCAGGGCGTGCAGGACGGCTGGGCCGAGATCGACGTCAAGAACCGCTTCGCCGTCGGCGACCAGCTGGAGGTGATCCACCCGAGCGGCAACCAGATGGTGCGCATCGAGCAGATGCGCGCGCTCGACGGCAGCGCCATCGAGGTGGCGCCGGGCAGCGGCCACCGCGTCCGCATCGCCCTCGACCAACGCTACGACAAGGCGCTGCTGGCGCGCATGCTGTAGCGCCACGGCGCCGCCGGCAATGCCCGCCGGGCAAAAAGGCCGGCGGCGCAGATGTAGGGTCAGACCCTAGCGCCAAGGCGGGGAGTCTGACCCTGGCATGTCGCCCTTGCGGCCAATGCTCAATCAAGCCACCACACCACCGCGCAAGGCCGGCGCCCCCGCCTGCACAAACAGCGCGCGCTCGGCCTGGCGCCGCCGCGTCAAGCCCGCCACCACCGCGCCGCCGGCCTTGTTCCACAACAAGAAGCTATCGGCCGCCGCGTCGAACTCCCGGCGCGCGATGTGGCGGCGCACAGAGCTGGCGCCAAACGCGCCCAGGCCCACGTTGTAGGCCAGCGAAGTACAGGCGGCCAACCGCCCCGGCGCCTCCAAATGCAGCGCCGGACAGAGCTTCAACACCGCCAGCTGGAACTGCGCCACGCGCCGCCGCAGCACCTCGTCGGCGCGCTGCTGGCTCCACACCATGCCCTCCCCCACGTCCAGCGTTTCGCCCCAGCCGATGGTCCACACGCCGACCATGTCGCGGTAGGCGTGCAGACGGCAGCCCTCGAAGGCGCGGATCAAGCGCAGCGCCATCGGCAGCGCGGCGCCGTCCCCGATGAGCGCGGCGCTCATTTGCGCTTGTCGAACACGCGTCCGACGAACCAGAACGCCAGGATGCCGGACAGGATGGCGCGGTCCTCGGCGTCGTAAATTTTCAAGATCGCCTCCCAGCCACCGATGCCGGCGCGCTGCGCCACCATGAACATGGCCAGCTTGGCCAAGCCGTACAACAGCAGCACGTAGTAGGTGGCCAGCGGCCGCACCAAAAAGTTCAGCGCGTCGGCCCACCAGATACCGAGCGGCTGCATCTGGCCGGCCAGCGCGTCCTTCTGCGCGTCGAGCAGGGCCAGCGTCTCCTCCACGCCGCCGCGATACTCCACCAGCGCCTGCTGGCTGGCGGCGCGGCTCTGCTCCAACTGGAACTGGCGCTCCAACATGGCCAGCTCGTGGGCGTTGTCGGTCTTCTTGTGCAGGAAGCCGAACAGCTCGGGCAGCAGGCGCAGCAGCCCGCCGCCCAGCATGGACAACAAAGACAAAATCATGGTGCATCCTTTCGATCGTTGAATGACATGGGACGGCGCTGCGGCAGCACATAGCAGGCCAGCGCCACCACCAGCGCGACGCCGCCCAATGATGGCGATGGCGTGCGCTCGAAGGCCGGGCTGATCACCACGTCCAGCGCGGCCGTGGTCAGCAGCAGCCACGCCAGCCGGCTGCGCAGCGTGGTGTGGCGACCCATGTGGTTGATGGTGAAAAACAGCCCTTGCAGAGGATCAGCGTGGCCGCACCCAGGTAAATAGCCAGCAGCATCACTGACCTCCAATGAAGGAGCGCAGCCGCTTCAGGCCGGCCGGGATCAGCACCTGGGCGGCGATGCCGAGCGCGGCGCCGCCGGCGATGCGGGTGAAGTCGCCCACGCCTTGCAGCCAGGGCAGGTAATGCAGCGCCGCCACCGCGATGACCGGCGCGAAGAAACCGGCCAGCAGCGCCGAGCCGGCCACGGTGCCGACGATCTTCGGCGCCGACATCGGCGGCAGGTAGGAAAGCGACACCAGGCCGCCGAAAAAACCGGCCAGCAGCGCGTCGTACTGCACGCCGAACACCGAGCCGCTGAGGGTGATGGTGCCGGCGGCGATGGCGATGGAGGCCGTCGAACTTGCGGGTTCAGCCATGAGTTTTCCTTTCAATGAGTGGGTAGGAGCCCGACTGCGGGCCAGCGTCGGACAGGCACGGGCGGGCGGCACGGGCGGGCGCCGACGTTATCCGGCGGCCACCAACTCCTTGTTTCCCGCCGCGCGCGGCCCCTGCCCCGCCTTGGCCTTGCCCAAATTGCCGGCGTTGAGTTCGACCTGCATGCGCCAGGAGTCGTGCGAATAGCTGTGGCTGACGGACTCGACCAGGTAGTCGCCGTCCACCTCCGGCTTCACACCGGAGATGCCGACGACGCGCTCGGCGCCAATGTCGGCCCGCCCCATCAGGTTCAGCGTACCGCTGGCGGTGGCTCGGTTCAAGGCCGCCATGCGCGACTGCGCGGCGGCCTTGGCGGTGGCCGTGTCGGTGTAGGGATGGCGGTCGCTGTGCACGGCGCCGCCGTCCGGCCCCGGCGCCGGATTGGCCACCTCCTGCTCGACCAGCTTGGCCTGGCCGGCGTCGTGCGAGCCGGTCTTGACCGAGTCGAAACCGCTGCGGTCGGCGAAGGTGAAGCTGTAGCGCGTCAACTGCTCGGCGCGCAACACCAGCTTGGGCGGCAGCGCGCCGCTGGCCGTCTTGCCGGCGCCGCGCGGCAGCACCAGCAAGGCGCCGTTCTTGACGGTGGCGGTGGCGCCGTGCAGCCGCGCCAGCCGCGTGAGGAAGTGCAGATCGCTCTCGCCAACCTGGTCGAGCCGCGCCACCGCCGCCTTCACCTCGCACACCGCGCGCCAGCCGTGGCGCGCCGCCACCGTGGCGACAATGGCCGCCAGCGTGGTCTTCTCGTAGCCGGCGTGGCGCTGGCTCTTGGCGCTCTGCCGCAGGTCGGCGCCCTTGCCGCGGATGATCAGGCAGGCCGGCGGCCCCTCCATCACCACCTCGTCGATCTTGAAGCTGCCCAGCA
Source organism: Rugamonas sp. DEMB1 (assembly GCF_029834475.1). Taxonomy (GTDB): domain Bacteria; phylum Pseudomonadota; class Gammaproteobacteria; order Burkholderiales; family Burkholderiaceae_D; genus Rugamonas; species Rugamonas rubra. The sequence goes on from NZ_CP122407.1 coordinate 4,261,882, forward strand.
GGTTCAAGCCCTGGCCGGCCCAGCCCAGCGAGATGGCCAGGGTGGCGCCCTTGGCCGGCAGGGCCAGCTTGCCGCCCCGGTCGTCGAGGCGGATCTCGCAGGTGTCCGCCTCCAGGCCGGTCTTGTCGCTCAGGCGCAGTTCCAGCAGGCGGTCGCGCAGCAGGTCGGTGATGTTCTGCCCGTTGGCGACGATGTCAAATTCGGCTCGCATGCGCCCTCCTCAATTCCACAACTGGATCACGTCGCTGCGCCGCGCCGGCAGCGGCGGCAGCAGCATCGTCAGGCCGGCGGCGAACGGCTGCGGCTGCGCCGCCAGGCCGGGATTGGCGGCGTACACCGCCTCCACGCTGCCGGCCACGAAGCCGTAGTGGTCCTGGCAGATCGTGTCGAGCACGTCGCCGTCACAGGTTCTGATAATCGTCGCCATAGCGTTTGAACTCCATCGAGAAGGTTTGTTTGCGCGCCGCGCCGTTGGCCAGCAGACCGTCCTGCTCCTCCGACAGCGACACCATGTACCAGCGGCCCAGCACCTCGCCGTAGCCGGTGGTCAGCAGCAGCGGCCGGGTGGCGCCGCCGATGGCGCGCAGCTTGTCGAGCTCCTTGCGGCCGGTGTTGAGCGCGGTGAAGATCACGCCGTTCAGCGACAGCGACTCGCCGCCCTTGCCCACCGCCTGCAGCGCGTCCTGCCGGTTCAGCCGCTCCTGCGCGGCGACCGTGTAGTTGGTCTGCCGCTTGAGGCCCTGGAAGCTGGCGTTGGACAGGCCGAAGCTGTAGCTCGAACCGTCCTCCGCGCTCAGCACCAGCATGTGCGGCGTGGCAGCCGTGGCGTCCGCCGCCGCGCCGGCCGCCTCGCCCGCCGCGCCCTCCCCCTTGCTCTTCAGGCCCAGCGAGGACAGCGCCGCCGCCACCGGCGCCGGCGCCTTGCCGCCCAAGCCAGTCAGCGCGGTGAAGGCCTTGCGCAGGCCGCCCACCGCGCCGGCCAGCTTGGCGGCGGCCTCCTTCACCAGCGCCACCTTGCTGTTGATGAGCTTGCCGGCGGCGCTGCCCAGCATGGCCAGGCCGCGCTCGACCACGGCGCCGTCGAGCAGCGGCAGCACGCGGTTCATCGTCGCCGTGGCGCTCTTGACCAGCGCCGTGGCGTGCTCGATGTGGCCGACGGCCAGCGCCGCCAGCTTGCCCGCCTGGGCGATTTTTCCATCCACCAGCTGCTCGACCCGGCGCGCCCTTTCGGTGGCGCGGCCGATCTCGCTGGTGGCCCGATTGACCAACTCTTTGACATCCATGATTGCTCCTTAAACGTGTACGCCGTCGAACAGCGCGGTGCGCGCCTGGCTGGCGCGCAGCTCGTCCATCAAGCGCTGCAGATGCGGCATCAGCTCGCGCGCGATCGACGCGGGTTCCTTGACGTCGCCCTGCACCGTGACCGTGATGGCCGGCGCGAAGTGGATGGCGGGCGCGGCGGCCGGCGGCGCCGGAGGACCACGCAGCAGTGCCGCCGGCGGATTCTTCAGCACGCCCTGCAAGGCGCTCTGCAACGCCGCCGCGCGGGCGGCGGCGGCCAGCACCTCCGGCGCGCCGCCAGGCAGAGGACCGTTCGCCGGGCCGGCTTGGCCAAGCTGCCACGGCGCCGTCAAGCCGGCTGCGGCGCCTGTGGCGGTACTGGCTTTCGGCTCGGGCTTCTTGTCGCCAAACAGCGCCTTGGCCGCAGCCCCTACCCATTTCTCGCCACCCCAAGCACCCAGCGCACCCACCACGGCGGCGCCAGCCAGTATGCCGAACGGGCCGGCGACCGTGCCGATCGCCGCGCCAACCTTCGCGCCGAGCATGCCACCGGCCAGTGCGCCGGCGGCGCCGCCGTAGCCCTCCGCCTTCTGGTCCTTGGTCTTGGCGTCGCGGTAGGTTTGAACCACCTGCAGCGCGCCGCCGGCCATCGCCGCCGCGCCGCCCAGCCGGCCCGCGTACGGCGCGAGGCGCCCCGCCAAGCCGCCCGCCACACCGGCCGCCGAGCGCAGCGACAACGCGGCGGCAGCGCCGACGCGGCCCAACAAGCGCCCGCCCACGCCGGCGGCGCCACGGCCCAGACGGAGCGCGCCCAGTCCCAGGCTGGCCGCGTTGCGACCGATGCTGCCGGCCGCGCTACGACCCAGGCTGAGCGCGCCCCGTCCCAAGCCGGCGGCGCCGCGACCGAGGCGGCCAAGGCCGCCGGCCGTGGCACGGGCCGCCCGCATGGCGCCGCGGCCGATGCCGCCAAACACCCGACCGCCCAGACCGAGCGCGCGCCGGCCCAGCGCCGCCGCGCCGCGCCCCATACGGCCGAGACGGACGGCGGCGCGCCGGCGCATGCGGCGCAAGCCGCCCGGACGCCGCTTCTTCTTATTGCCCTGGCGCTCGCCGTCGCCGTCCTCGGGGCCGGAGGCGTCGGCGCCATCGCCGCCATCGCCGCCGTCGCCATCACCGCCGCCGCCACAGCACTTGCCGACCGGCCAGTTGGTCACGTGGACGCGCTGCACGCCGCCGGTCTTTGCCGCCTCGTCTTCGCCGGCACCGGCCGCGCCGGCCGCCTTCTTCTTCCGGCCGAAGATGCCGCCGAGCAGAACCTCGCCGGTGCCGCGCGCCATGTCGACGCCGCTTTTCGCCAGCTTGTAGGCGGCGAGCGCGCCCACCACGCCCACCAGTCCCGCCGTCACGTTGGGCCATGCCTTGGCCAGCTCGGCGGCGCCGTTGCTCAGGTCGGTCAGCACCACGGCCACCTTGTCGCTGTAGGGCCGCAGCGCGTCGCCGACGTTGATGAGCAGCTGGCCCGAGGCGGCGTCCAAGGCGCCCCACTTGTTCTTGGAGCTGCTGCGCGCGTCGCCAAAGTCCTTGTCGAGATGCTCCTCGACCGGCTGCGCCGCGCCGGCCGGCGCCACCTTGTCCAGCTGCGCCCGGGCGCGCGCCAGCGAGGCCGCCGTGTCGACCGACGCGGCCTGGCCGGTCTTCTTGTCCTTGCCGCGCGCCTGCTCGCGCAGCTTCACCAGTTGTTCCTTGACCTCCTTGGCCGCCGCCTCGGGCGAGTCGGCCGTCTTCAGGCTGCGCTCCAGCATGGACGCCAACCGCTGCGGCGCCGCCTGGCCGTGCACGCCCAGCTTGTTCATCTCGGCCAGCAGGGCCGGCATGGTCTTGGCCAGCGCGCCCAGGTCGACCTTGTTGCGCTGGCCCATGTCGACGATGCCGTTGAGCGCCTGGCGCATCTCGGCCGGCGAGTTGATGTTGGCCTGCTGCGCCAGCGCGCCCATCAACTTGGCGCTGTCGTCCATCGACACGCCCTGGCCCACCGCGAAGCGCGTCAACAACGGCGCCAGTTCCAGCGCCTGCTTGCCGTCGAGGCGGGGGTTGATCATCTTGCCGACCGCGCCGGCCAGCTCGTTGCTGTTGACGCCGGCCTGGCGCGCCTCCAGCGCCAGCCGCGCCGCCACGCGCGCCTCGCCGGCCGCGCCGCTGGCGCCGGCCTCGTTGGCGATCGCCCGCACCGACACCTGGTACTCGGCCGAGGCGTTCACCGCCCCCATCACCGCCTTGCCCAGGGTGGACAGCTCGCCCAGCGCCTCCTTGCCCTCCTTCATACTCGCGCCGATGCGCTCGTAGCCCTGCGCCTGCAAGCGCAGGCCCTTCACCTGGCGGTCCGCCTCGCCGGCCGTCCTGGCCAGCTGCTCGGCCGCCTTCTTGGCCTTGGCGCCGCGCGCCTCGGCGTCGCCGAAGACGCGGCCCAGGCCGAGCTTCAGCCCGTCCGCGACCAGCGCGGCCGCTTGTTCCGTATTGTTCGCCATATGCGTTCGCCTGTTCCTCTTGTGTGTGTCATCCAGGCGGCCGTGGCGGGCCGCCCGTCCCCTGCGGGATCAGGCCGGCTCCTCCAGCCACCACAACATGTCGTCCAGCGTCATCCGCTCTATCTCGGCGGGCTGGAAGCGGCACTCAAGCGCCAGCCGCCGCGCCAAGGTCCGCAGCTGCTCCAGGCTCAGCTGCAGGATCGGAAAGGAGGCGAAAATAGCCGTCCTGCACGCGGTTGTAGTCGCTCAACTTGAGCTGCTCCAGGTCGGCCGGCGCCACCTGCGCCAGGCTGGCGAACAGCGCCAGCTCGCGCTCCTCGACGTCGGACGGGTGCAGCTTCTGCGCGCCGCGCATGTCGCGCACGGTCGGCGCGCGCAGCTGCAGCTGGTTGGTCTTGACGCCGTTGAAGCTCTCCGGCCGCGACAGCGTGACCGTGACGACGTCGACGCCCTGGCGCAGCCAGGACGGGTTGTTGGTGTGTTCCATGTGGTCCTCGAATTGAAAATGGGTTCTGCGTGAGGCGCCGGCGGGCGGACAACCCCCAGCGGCGCAAACCAGGGGTCTGACCCCGTACGGGGTCAGACCCCGGCTCTTCGCCGTTGGGGCTTGCTAGGCCGCTCCCGGCGCCTTGGCCTTACGACGCGACGCCGGCGCTTACACGCCCAGCGCGGCGCGCACCTTGGTCAGCTGGTCCTGGCCGTTGATGACACGGATGCCGGCCACCGGATCGATCTCGATGACGGCCTTGCCGTCGACCTCCAGCTTGTAGTAGCTGCAGTTGACGTTGTACTTGGTCTCGGCCTTGTCGCCGGCCTTCCAGTCGCCCATGTCGACCTCCTGCAGCATGCCCTGGAAGGTGGCCACGGCGGCGACCACGGCGCCCTTCTGGTCCTTGAAGGCGCCACGGAACACGCCGTGGAAGGAGGACTGGTCGGCCAGGCCGAAGTAGGCCAGCACGTCCGGCGCCACGCCGGTCATCGAGAAGGCCGCGTCGAGCGCCTCCAGGCCCATGTCCATCTTGACCGGCGCGTCCATGCCGCCGGCACGGTAGTCCTCGGTCTTGACCTTCAGCTTGGGCAGGGTGAGTTGGGAGGCAACGCCGGCGTAGCTGTCGGCACCGACGAACAGGTTGAAGTTGTAGAGGGTTTGAGGAATCATGTGGTAAAGCTCCGTTGTGGTGGGGTTGATGTGTTGACTGCTGGCGGCGCCGGCGGCTCAAGCGCCGGCGCCATGTCCTGCTGCGGCGCGGCCGCCCCGCTTAGTTGCCGATCGAGAGCACCTCGCCGACCCACTGGTTGGTGACCTCGACGCGGAAGTTCGGGTTCTCGGCCGGCGGCACGTCGGTGAAGCGGATGTTCCAGTACACCTTGCCCTGTTCGAGCTGGCTGCCGGTGTTCAGGTCCGGGTCCGGGTAGACCTCGAAGTTGATGATGCAGCCGGCGTTGCGCAGGTCGCGCATGAAGGCGTTCAGGCCCTCGGTGACGTCCTTCACGTAGGTCTTGGTGATGCCGCGGTCGACCGCCCACTTGTGCGCGTACAGAATGGCGTCCATCACCATGTCGGTGGTGCGCACGCGGGTGACGAAGGCCCACTTCGGATCGGCCGACAGGGTGCGGTTGCCCCACAGGCGGAAGCCGCCGTCGCGGATGATGGTGGCGACGTTGGCCACGTTGAGCAGGTTGGCGCGGCAGGTGGCGTCGCCGTCGAGGAACTCGACCGGACGCTTGGTGCCGACCAGGCCGACGAACTCCTTGTTCGACGGCGAGACCCAGAAGCCGTACTCGTTGTCGGTCCAGGCGAACAGGCCGGCGGCGGCGGCCGAGGCCGGCGCGTCGACGGCGGCGTTGGCCACCGTGTCCCACACCTTGATGCCCGGGTCGACCATGTACAGGCGCTTGCTGCCGAAGTTGAGGGCGTAGGCCAGCGCGGCGTCGTCGGTGGTGTTGGGGCCGTCGATGATGCCGATGGCGCGCAGCTTGCCGGCGATGCCATCGATGGCGGTGGCCACCGCCTGGGTGGCCGAGGCGCCGGGCGCCACCAGCAGGCGCGGTTGCAGGCCGAGCACCGACTTGGCGTCGAGCAGCGCCTGCAGGCCGGTGCGGGCGCCCTGGGCGCTGATGCCGCCGATGATGGCCGAGGTCTGCGCGGCGGCGTCGGCCACCTGGGCCACGCCGACCGCCGCCACCACGGCGCTGGTGCGGGCGTAGACGGCGCGCAGCGACTTGTAGATGTTGCTGGTGACGCCGAAGGCGGCGGCGGCCTCGCGCAGCGAGGTGATCTTGACCGGCGTGTTGGGCGCGGCCAGGCCGGCGCCCGGGGTGTAGGTGTCGACCAGGCCGATCACCGAGCTGGACGGTGTGGCGATCGAGCGGGGGCCGGAATCGACCAGGGTGACGGTGACGCCGTGGAAAAAGGATGCTGCCATGGTGAATCTCCTAGAAAAAGAAAAACCCGCACAGGGCGGGTTGGGGGGTGCAACAAAGTGGTGTTGTGGAGGCCGGCCCGGATTATTGGCTCAATGCGGTCGCGCGATCCGGCCCGCGCTTACATAGCCAGTGGGATGACGGCGACCTCAACTGCCGTATGTACGCGAATCAGCAGACTGGTTTGCAACTTGCGCATCGGAAGTCGCACCGGCGAAGTGAGTGCCGTGTGGTTATACGGGAAAGCACTACGGGTGGCGAAGCCGACATTGGTTCCGTCAAAAGCCAACCATTCGTTAGTTGCTGAACCTTCTCCCCATCCACTCGTGCTCGCGGCCGTTGTCGTCAAACGGACAAACAGACATGGACCGGTCTGCACGTTGGTTGAAGTCGGCCAAATGGAAACCGGTCCCCAAACACTCTTCTTGATCAAAGGCGAAGCGTAAAGCGCGGCCATCACGGCATCAGACGCATTGAAGGCAGTCATCACCGCCGAGTTCGCCGCGCAAGCCGCCATCGCAACAGAGCTCGCCGCCATTGACGCAATCGCCGTTGGGCTAGCCAAGGCAGCGGTGAATGCGGCCGGGAAAGCCAGCAGCGCCGTTATGGCGACCTGGTTGGCCGACATCACCGACATTGCGCTTGAGCTCGCCACCACCGCCGTCACGAGCGACGGCGTGGCCAACAGCACCGTCAATGCGGCTTGATTGGCAACCATCGCCGTCATCGCAGTGATGCTGGCCACAATTGCCGTCAACGCCGCCGGCGTCGCCAACACTGTTGCCAATGCAGTCTGGTTGGCGGCCAGCACCGTCATCGCCGTGAGGCTGGCAAGAAACACTGTCAAGGCCGGTGGGGTAGCCAACACCGCCGCCAACAGCGCCGGTACCGCCAATACCGCTGCCACTGCTGCCTGGTTTGACGCAATTGCCGTCATTGCAGTCTGGCTGGCGACAACCGCCCTCGACGCCGCTGGTGCGGCGATTACCGCCGCCATTGCGGCCGGATTCGCCGCCAGCACCGTCATCGCGGTTGTACTAGCGACCACCGCAGCCAATGCCATCGGTGTGGCCAGCACTACCGTCACTGCCGATTGATTCGCCGTGACGGCCGCCATCGCAATTGCGCTGGCCACGAGCACTGCCATCGCCGTTGGGTTGGCGGTCACCGCGCCCACCGCCGTCGGGCTAGCCACCAGCACAGCCAACGCCACCGGAGCCGCAATGGCCGCCGCCATCGCGGTTTGGCTGGCGGCCACCGCCGCCATCGCGACTTGGCTAGCCATGACCTCCGGCAGCGCGACTTGGCTAACAAGCGCTGCGGAAATCACCGTTTGACTAGCGGCTATTGCTGTCATGGCGATCTGGCTCACAACAACCGCCGCTATCGCCACCGGACTGGCGATGATCGCGTTGTAGGCGATGGGATGGCCGACCACCGCGCTCATCGCCCGCGCGCTGCCGGCGATGGCCGCCATCGCCGACGGGCTGCGCACGATCGCCGCCATGGCCTCAGCCGAATTGAGCACCAAGTTGAAGCTCTGGCCGTTGCTGATGTCGGACAGGTAGACATCCAGCATGGCGCCGTTCATCAGCTCCAGCGGCGCCACCGCGTCCGGCACGATGGAGTCGAAACGGTTGACCACGTCGTAGCTCTTCAGCAGCGCCGCCAACGTGATCAGGCTGGTGTTGTCGGCGGAGTCCAGATCGGCCTCCTTCATTTTTTGTTCGGCCTGCCTCAGGAAGTTGTTCCTGAATTCGGTCAGTGTGTTATTTGGCATACATGCTCATCCCAGTAGGCCCGCGTAGATCAACGCGGTAAGTGTGGATAATTGCGCCTTGTAGGCCGCGAACTCGTCTTTGCCGACCTTGGTCGCCAGCAGCGCCGTGACGTTGCCGATGTCGCCCTGGGCGCTCTTGAGCACAGTGACGATCTCCTGCACCGTGTCGAGGTTGACGTCGTCGCTGGCGACCAGGCCGCGCAGCGTGTAGACGGCGCCGTCGAGCGCCGTCAACGCGGCGCGCAGCCGGGCCACGTCGTCGTCGAGCTGGTTGTCCGGGTGCGGCAGCGGCAGCTGCAGGTGGGGGGTGCTCTGGTTGATCATGGCGCGCCCTACAGCGCCATGGCGCGCAGGTTCTCCACCTCCGGCCGCGCCGACGAGGTGCCCGACAACACCAGCTTGACCTTGACGCTGTCCTTGTTGACGCCGGCCAGCTCGTAGGTCAGCTCCTGCTTGTCCAGCGTCAGCGGGCGCGACGACAGGAACGGCACCTCGACGTCCTTGCCGTCGGCGCCGGCGCCCGGCAGGATCACCACCAGCTTGGCGCCGGACGGCAGCGCCGCGTCGACGATGACGCGCACGCGGCTGTTGGCGCCGGCCGGGAAGGCCACCGACACGTAGTCGGCGCTGGCCTGCACCGTGCCGGCCACCAGCTGGGTGCCCGGGTGCAGCACCGGCGACACCGCCGCCGTGCCGCTCAACTTGGCGCTGACGTTGATCTCGCCCGTCACCGGCACGCCCAGCCGCACCGGCTGGCCCTCGGCGACGTTGATCTTGGCGCCGCCCGGCAGCGCCAGCGTGTACTCGACGCGCGACTCGAAGGTCGGCGCCTCGGCTAGCGCCAACAGCAGCAGGTCGGTGGCGTTGCTGACGCTGACGTTGCCCAGGTTGACCGTGCTGCTGGTCTCGGAGAACACCGCCTTTTGCAGCTCGAAGCTCATGTCACGGTCCTGGTGCGGCGTCCAGGTCGAGGCGTTCGACGAGGACAGCAGCACGCCCACCTGGTAGGGCTGGGCGGTGACGCGGCGCTGCGCGTTGTCGTCCCACATGCCGACCTCGGCGACGGCCAGCTGGGTCTTGTCGTCGTTGGTCATCACCACCAGCGCGTACTCGGTGTTGGCGTCGAGCCAGGCCGGCGCGGCGAACACGAACTGGGTCGGGCCGACCGTCTTGATGGCGGCGGCATCGAGCCGCGCCTCGGCGTAGATGGTGCGGTTGGGCACGCCGGCGGCGACGCCGCGGATCTGCAGCAGCACCGGCGCGGCGCCCTTGACGGTGAACCACAGCTTGACGCCGCCCAGCGCCGTGGCCTGCGGCAGCGTGAAGGTCTGCGCCAGCGGATCGTAGAAATTGGTGGTGATGCGCGTGACCATCTGGCGCACCTCGGTCACGCGCAGGCCCTGGCCGCTGAAGGTGGCGGCGCCGCGCGTGCCGCCGGCGCCGATGAACTCGACGTTCTTGGCGCCGGCCGGCACGTTGGCGGGGATCTGGAAGCGCCCGGAGAGCACGCCCTGGGCGTTGGCTTGAATAGTCATGTTGTGGCTCCTGTTAAGCGGTTGGGGTGACGACGATGCCGTCGAAGCTGACGCTGTCGAGCGCCTCGTTGGGGCCGAAGCCGGAGATCGAGAACAGCACCGGGATCTGCCGCAGCTTCTCCTGCACCTGCGACGAGGTCGACAGCAGGTTGTTGACGGTGCTGCTGCTGGTCTGGGTCAGCACGCCGCTGCCGGTGACGATGCGGGTGGTCAGCGGGCTGCTCCAGGTGGTGTCGACGTCGGTCCAGCGGTCGATGGCCGGGGTCAGCACCACCGTCGCCGGCAGACCGTCGAAGGCGGCGTAGGGGTTGACCTTCATGGTGGTGGTGCGCATCGGCTGCGACAACACGGTCGCCAAGGTGAACTTCAGCGAGGCCGGCGCCGCCACGTCGCCGCCCGGCGCGTTCGGCGTGGCCGCCACCGGCAGGGTCAGCTTGCCGCCGACGATGGCGGCGCTTTGCTTCACGCCTTGGTCGCGCACGTCGTCGTTGAGGAAGGGGTCGACGAAGATGCCCTTCTTCAGCGCCGTGTCGCGGTTGGCCGCGTCGCTCTTCAAGGTCTGCTGGGCGATCAGGGTGGCCAGGAAGTCCATCCGCGTGTTGATGTTGGCCAGGTTCGTGCATCGGCACCACGCGCACGCCGTCGTTGAGCACCACCCGCGAGGCGCGCCAGCCCTGCTGCACGCTGGCCAGCGCCAGCAGCGCCTCCGGCACGGCCGGCGCGCGCGGGTTGGCGTCGGCCGCCACGCCCTTGATCCACACCAGGGCGCCGTCGGCGTCCAGGCACAGGCGGTCGATGCGCGGCAGCTTCTGCGTGTAGCTGACCAGCACCTGGGTGCCGGCCACGGCGCCGGTGACGCTGAAGCCGGTGTCGTCGATGGCGCTCGGCGTGACCGCCACGTTGCACTGGTAGATCACCTGGTAGGTGCTGTTGGTGGCCGGCTCGACGCCGCTGCCGCCCCAGTCGACGGCGCCGGCGCTGAGCTTGTAGCTGGCGCCGCCGCCGCTGCCGGCGACATAGGTGGTGCCGCCGACGAAGCCGTCGCCGTTGGCGTTGATGGTGCCGCCCTGATTGACGGCGACGATCTGCACGATGGCCGTGTCGGGCAGCGTGTCGGCGCCGCCGGTGTAGCCGCCGCGCGTCATCGTCGCGCTCTTCTGCTGGGTCAGGTAGACCGAGGTCAGCGAACCGAGCGGCACGCGGTCGAGGGTGAGGCGCTGCGCCGCCGGCCCGCTCGACACGTGCGGCTCCTGCTCGATGTTGCGCAGGTCCGGCTTGGCCGGATAGACCAGGCGGCGGCCGGTGGCCAGGTTGACGCCGAAGCCGTTGACGCGGGCGCGCCCCTCGGAGACGGTGTAGACCTGGGCGCCGTTGACGTCGGCGGCGGCGGCCACCTTCAGGCCGCCGACCACGTAGGAGCCGCCCGAGCTGTCGCGGTCGTAGCGGGCCAGGGCCTGGGTCACGCCGTCCAGGTTGGGCGGCGCCTCCTTGGCGCGCAGCACGCCGTCGTCGATCAGGTAGACCGGGTAGAACTCGCCGGACTGGCCGTCGCCGGCCGCGCCCCACACGGCCACCGTCTTCTGGCGCGCCGCGCCGGGCTCCTGGTGGCCGCGCGTGCCGGCCGCCGGGTTGCGCAGCCCGGGCGCCTCCAGCTCGGTGACCACGCTGTCCTTCAGGTAGACGCCGATGGTGGCGCTGCCGACGGTGGCCACCTTCAGCTCGCGCGCCGCCAGGCCGCGCACGGCGCCACGGATGTAGATGGCGCCGGCCTCGCAGCTCGACGCGCCGCTGTCCGGGTCGATGCGCACGCGGGCGTCGCGGATCACGTCGCCGTCCTTGAACAGGGCGTCGCTGACGCCCTGCAGGCGGGCCGTGGCGGCCGACTGGATCTCGTTGAGTTCGGCCGACTGCAACACGCGGTCGGCGCGGAACAGGATCTGCTCGTGGTTGTCGGCGGCGTTGAAGCGGTTGTAATACTGTTCGATCATGATAAGGGTCCCGTTCAGAAAGGCAGTACGTATTCGAAGGTCTGGCGGATGGAGGGGCTGCGCGTGGTCTTGTCGAAGCGCTCCAGCGCGTACAGCTTGCCGGGGCTGAGCAGGTCGGCCGCGACGAAGTAGCGCTGGCCCGGCGGCAGCTCCGGCTTGACCACCGTGCCGAGGAAGATGCCGACCTCGCGCAGCTGGGCCGCCGGGGCGTCGAGGAAGTCGAACACGAAACGCACCAGCAGCCACTTGGTCGGCGTCTCGCTGAAGGTGTAGCGGCCGCTGACCACCGACACCTCGCCGGCCGGGTCCGGCGCGACGAAGCGCGCCTCGGTGGCGACGCGGCGGCCCACCTCGGCCACCAGCGCGGCCGCGTTCTTCGGCTCGGGCGCCGTGCCGCCGTTGTCCCAGGCCGGGTCGCCCGAGCCCCAGGCCAGGTGGATCGGGCGGGACTTCACCGCCTCGGCCAGCGCCGCGCGGCCGTCGTCTTGTAAAACTGCCATATCAAGCTCCATTGTGAAAAGTGATGGTCGAAGGAATCGTGACGCGCCAGCGGCGCGCACTCCAGTTGCCGCCCCAGCCGCCGGCTTTGAGCGGCGTCTCATAAACGCCGGCCGTGCCGCTGAAGAGGGCGTGGCGCGCCAGCCGGTCGAAACCGGCCAGCGGCAGTTGCAGGGCCGGCGCCAGGGCCGCCCGCGCGTCGATGTCGAAGCGGTCGATGACGATGCGGCGCAGGCCCAGGTCGTGGCTGTCGAGCCGTTCGCCGTCGAGCACGAAGCGGCGCTCCACCACCGTCATGCCGCCGCCGAGCTGGCCGTTGATGTCGTCCAGCGCGCTCTCGTCGCCGTCCAGCAGCAGCTGCGACAGCGCCATCGTGCGGTGCGCCGTCAGCGTGGCCGGCGCCGCCGCCGTGTCGGCCGTGGTGCCGGTGACCAGCTGGCCCATGATGAAGCGGCCGTCGGCGATCAACTCGCTGTCGAGCAGCCAGGTGTCGAGCATCATGCGGTCGTCGTAGGGCACGACGGCACACAGCGTGTCGGTGCGGGCGTGGCCGGGCACCTCGCCGGGCAGGTCCGCCACGCCGCCGCGGCGCGCCGCGAACGACAGCTTGATGCCGTCGACCAGCACGCCGGAGTCGTCGTCGAGCAGGGCGTCGTCGAGGCGGCCGCCGTCCAGCCGCAGCGGGCGCAGGTCGTAGCCGTGGTACATGCGGTACAGCCGGGCGTGGGCCGGCAGCGAGGCGCGCACCAGCTGCGCCACCGCGTCGACGCGCAGCTGGGCGTAGGCGTCGCCGGGGTCGATCTGCAACCACGGCCCCTCCTCCTCCAGCGTGGCCTGGTAGCCCAGCCAGGACAAGGCCCGCTTGACCGAGGCCGCCGTGCCGCGCTGGCGCAGCCACGGCAGGCCGGCCTCGATCAACGCCGCCGTGCTGTCGAAGTAGGGGGCGAACTCGGCCAGCTGCCACTCGGCCGCCAGCCACGGCGCCAGCGCGCCGCAACTTGCCTGCGGCCGGCGCAGCCCGGCCGGCGCGTCGGCCAGCGCGTCGAGCGCGGCGCGCGGCGCCGCCCGCGCCAGCGCCCGTTCCAGCGGCGTGGCGTTGGACGGCAGCAGCCGGGCGCTATCGGCCGGCGCTACCATGCGACACCGCCGTCGTCGATGCGGATGCTGCCGGCCACCGCGTACTCGTGCGGCGCCACCGTGATGCCGGCGCCGTGCAGCTCGATGCGCGAGACGCCGGCCACGTGCAGGCGGCCGGCCAGCCAGGAGCCGGACACGTCGCGCCCCAGCCGGGCGTAGTCGGCGATCTGCGCCGGCAACGCCGCCTGCAGCTGCGCCGCCAGGTCGAGCGGCGCGCTGGCCTCGCGGTAGACGGTGGCGGCGACGTCGAGCGGGCGGGCCTGCGCCAGCACGATCGACAGCGGGATGCCGAGCGGCTTGGCGTCGTCCGCCGCGAAGGCCGCCTGCACCGCCGCCAATACGGCCGCGCCGTCGGCGCCGTCCTGCGGCCACAGCGCCAACGCCACGCTGCCCGGCGGCGCCGCCATCATGCCGGCGTCGTGCACCAGCGGGCTGGCCGACAGCGCCGCCAGGCGGTACTGCTCCGGCGTGCCGTTGCCGGCCAGCGCGGCGGTGCGCAGCTGGGTGCGCAGGCGCAGCCGCTCGTCGCTCTCCTCGGCCAGGCGGCGCACGTTGTAGAAGGCGGCGGCGTGGTCCAGGTCGGCCCCCTCGGCGAAGGCCAGCAGGCTGGCGCGCGCCGCGTCGTTGATGCGGGCGCGGATCTGCAGCTCGCGGTAGGCCGCCAGTTGCAGCAGCTTGACCACCGGGTCCGATTCGAGCGCGGCGTTCCAGCCCTCGCCCATCTGGCCGCGGAAGGCCGCCAGCATGTCCTGGTAGATCTGCTCGAAGTCGAGCGGCTCCACCATGTCCGGCGGCGCCAGCTGGCTCAGGTCTATGGTGCTCATGTCTTCACCTCCAATATCATCGCCTCGCCCAGGTAGTCGCCGCCCAGGCGCAGCGCCACGCTGCCGTCGAGCACCGACTCGACCGCCACCGCCCGCAGCTTCAGGCGCGGCTCCCAGCGCCCCAGGGCGCGCGCCACCTCGGCCTGCAGCGAGGACTTCCAACCCGGCGTGACGGGCAGGTCGACCATGCGCGGCAGGGTCGAGCCGTAGTCCGGCCGCTCGCGCCGGCTGCCCAGCGGCGTGGTCAAAATATCGCGCACGCTTTGCAGCAGGTGCGCGCTCCCAGTGATCGGCTGGCCGGTGTGCCGATCCATGCCGACGAGCGCCATGGCTATGCCGCCGCGCGCACGACCGGCGCCCGCTCGAACTCCGGGTGCTGGTCGAGGTGGGCGATCAGGCCGGCGCTGGCCGCCGTCAGGTGGCCGTTGTGGACGCGGTGCTGGGTGCCGTCCGGCAGGAAGATGCTGCGGCTCTGGAAGGCGGTGTCGCGGAACACGACGGGGATCTTGTTGCTGGCTCTTGCCATGGTTGACTCCTTAAAAAAAATGCCCGCGTCGGCGGGCATGTTGGGGGGGGGGGGAATACTGGTCGCGCGTGTCGGCGGATTACCCGCCGGCGCAATTTAGGGTCAGACCCTAGGGTCTGACCCTGGGCTCCGCCGCCGGGACTTCGCCCGTGGTCGGCTGCTCGGGCCGCCGACACGATTCGGCTCAATCAATGCTTGTGGTGGTTACTGTTGCCGCCCGAGTCCATCACCGCGCCGGACGCGTCGACATCGCCGTCCACGCCCAGGTTGCCCTTGACGCTGACGCCGCCCTCCACGCTCACCTTGCCCTTGAAGGTGGTCGAGGCGCAGTCCACCACCAGCGCCGGACATTGCAGCGTGACCTGGCCGCCGGAGACGATGCTGACCGTCTCGGCGTTGTTGACGCTGACCTTCTTGCTGCCGCTGACCTGCAACGCGCCGGCCTCCCAGTCGTACTCGATCAGGCAGCCGTCGGGCATGCGCCAGCTGAGCACCTTGGCGCGCCGCTCGCCGGCCTGGCCGTGCGGTTCAGAGTAGAAGCCGGGCAGGATGAAGCCGGCCGCCGGCTCGCCGGACGGCGCGATGAGCAGCGCCTGCTCGCCCAGCGACGGCGCGCGCCAGTGGCGCACCTGGCCCGCCGCCAGCGTGTGCCAGGGCAGCAGCGCGGAGGTCCACTGGCCGACGCGGATGCGGCAGCGCGCCGCCGCGTGGTCGACCTCGGCGATGCTGCCGGCCTGGATCAGCGCCGCCAGGCGGCGGTCCAACTCGACTATCGGATAGTCCATCGCCGCCTCCTATAGGTTGGGGGGGACATCGCCGGCCGGCCAGTAGCGGGCCTTCTTGCCGATGCCCGTTTCCGGGTCCAGGCCCAGCATCAGCTGGGTGTTCGTGCTGTCCGGGTAGGGCCAGAGCGGCGCGCCCAGTTCGAACTCGTGGCTCCACTCCAGCTGCCATTCCAGGCGGCCGGCGGCCGGCGCGGCGCCGGCGCCGGCCTGCAACCACTGCGCCATGCCGACCGGCAGGCCCCAGTTCTGGTGCTTGAGCGCCAGCGCCAGCCGCGCCGCCAGTTCGCGCAGCGCCAGCGCCGCCTTGGCGCCGGCCGCGTCGACGATCAGGCGGGCGACGAAGCGGCCGACCATGCCGGTCTCGCCGGTGCCAGGATCGCGCCCCGGGCGCAGCTCGGCCAGCTCGACCAGCAGCGCCGGCAGCGCCAGCGCCGCCTCGGACGGCGGGTAGTGCAGCACCGTCGGCACGCCGGCCAGGCGCGCCGCCAGGCCGCCGCGGATCGCCTCGTGCAGTTGTTCTATCGATTCAAGCTTGTCGCTCATCTTGCGTCCTCTCCGCAACCGGGCGCTGCCGGGTTGCCATCAGCCATAAAAAAACCCGCCGGGCTGCGCGGCCGGGCGGGTTGTGGGGAAATGCCGTGGGGGCAATCCTATGTTTGCCGCAGAAACGACAAAGCCCGCTTAGGCGGGCTTCGGTTGCTATTACTGCGAGAATGACTAAACTTTATACCCTCTGTAACACCTTGTCAACCACTATTTTCGACAAACTATAAAAAAATTTCCCCGACCACGCCCTGCTCGCGCAAATACGGCTCCAGCCGGTCCAGCGCCACCAGCTCCAGCTCGTGCAGGCGCTGCTTGATCTTCTCGAAGCCGCGCGCATACGTCATATGGTTGCCGCCGAAGGACTTGGCCAGCTCGCGGAAGCTGATCTCGATCCTCTTGTGGTTGGCGTACAGCTTGCCGACCATGCAGTCCAGCGCGAACGGCTGGATGGCCGGGAAGGACGGCGCCATCCAGTCCGACAAGCCCTTGATCGCGGCGATGCGTTCGGCCGAGAAGGCGTAGCGGCGCACGCCGGCGGCGTCCTCCACGTCGGTGTGGCCGTACTTCGCCTGCAAGGCCCACATCTCGGTGCGCGGCAGCTTGTGCGCCACGGCGTGGACGATCAAGGCGCACTGGGCGCGCACCTCCAGCGGGCCGAGCCCGGCGAAGTTGACCCGCTTCGACGCGCTGCCGCGCAGTTGTTCGAGCCACTCGCGCTGCGGCTCGGCCAGGCTGCCGGCCGACTCCATGATGCGCATCAGCGCCTTGCGCAGCGGCGCGTCCTGCTGCGCGTCCTGCGCCATGATCATATAGGCCACGTGCACCGCCTGCCCGGCGCTGCTGAAGATCGCGTCCCGATACTCCTGTTCTTTGATGATTCCCGCCGCCGTTGCCGCCATCGCCATCGTTTTCATGTTTCCCATGTCCCTACCCGCCTTTCGCTGTGTTCCTGCCACTGTAAAACTTGCCATTTCACACAATATATACGAGAATGAATACAGGATCAATACGCAAATGGATAGAATTTCACCGATAACTATACGCGGATGTATAATTCATTATGGATATTTCAAGCAGACTGGACGCGGCCATGAAACAGGCCGGCTTCGAATCGCAGAGCGCCTTGTCGCGCGCCTCCGGCGTGCCGCAGCCGACCATCAACCGCATACTCAAGGGGGTCGGCAAGCGCGGCCCGGAGGCCCACACGCTGGTGCAGCTGGCGACCGCCTGCAACGTCGCCTTCGACTGGCTGCACGAGGGCATAGCACCGCGCGCGCGCGCCACGGCCGGCCAGCCCGCCACGGCGCCGTCCGCCTTCCTGCCGGTGGTGGTGGCGCAGGAGGACGACGCCCGCTTCTACCAGATCCAAAAGGTCAAGCTGCGCCTGTCGGCCGGCATCAGCGGCTTCAGCGTCGAGCCGGAGACGCACGACGGCAGCATGTTCAGCGTGCCGCGCAACTGGGCCGACCGCAACGGTTTCATCCCCGAGCGCCTGATCGGCATCAAGGTGCGCGGCGAGAGCATGGAACCGTCGCTGTATGAGGACGACCTGGTGATCATCAACACCGCCGACGCCAAGCCGGTCGACGGCGCCGTGTTCGCCGTCAACTACGAGGGCGAGCCGGTGGTCAAACGCCTGTCGCGCGACGCCGGCGAATGGTGGCTGACCTCGGACAACCCGGACCAGCGCAAATACCACCGCAAGGTCTGCCGTGGCAACGACTGCATCATCATCGGCCGCATCGTGCGCAAGGAAAGCGACCGCATCTGAGGCGGGCTAGCCGGCCTTGTTCAGGCCCTAGCAACTACGCCAGTAGCCACTGGTAGGTGTGGCCGGCAGCGAACAGACTCAGGGATGGTCCGCTAGGGAGTCCAGGGGTTGATCACATCCAGCCCCAGGTCCGTGAAATCACGCGCGTTGCGCGTTACCAGGCTCAAACCGTAATGTGCTGCGGTTGCGCCGATCAAGCTGTCAATGGCTGGCACGGGACGCCCCGCCGCCGCCACCATGCGCCCCCAGCGATCTGCCACCTGGGCGTCGACTGCAAGAATGCGTCCGGCGAAAAAGGCCGGCAACTCGTTCTCCAACCAGTCAAGCAAGTTCGCGCGACGAATTGGATCGTTCACTCCTTCAACGCCCTTGCGTAGCTCACCGAGTGTCAACACGCTCAAATACAGGGTGGCCGCCGGCCGCCGGGCCATCCAGTCGAGGACAACACTGTTGGGCATCTTACGGCGCAACTCCGACAGGACGTTGGTGTCGAGCAGATAGCTCAAAGTGGGGTCTCGCGGGTCGTACTGCGGTCGCGCTCGAACTCGATCTCCTCCAGGTCATAGAGGGGCGACTGGCGCATGAACTCCACCAAAGACTGTTTGCTGCCCGACAAGCGCTCGAACGCCTCGCGCGACAACACCACCGCCACCGACCGCCCGTGTAGGGTAATGTCCTGTGGCCCCTCCGTCTGCGCGAGCTTCACCAGTTCGGACAACCGCGCCTTCGCCTCTTGCATCTGCCATGTTTGCATTCCGCCCCCACTATTACAGACTAGTCTAGTCAGAATTTAGCAGATGTCCTGCGTTCTGCCAAGCGGGCGACAGCGTTTCCAAGCGGGGATTGAGGCTGGCGCGTCCTACTCGGGGCTGGCGCCGGCGCCGGGCGCGTCGAGCACGGTGAGCGACTCGGCCTCCGGGAAGCGCGCCTTGAAGTGGCCGACGTCGACCGGATGGGCCTCGATCCAGGCCTGGGCTTCGGCGCGGCGCGCGGCGGTGGGCAGGCGGAACAGGAAAACACCGAGCCAAACCGGCGCTGTCGTGGAGTCTGTCATTGCCGCCGCCTCCCGTGGGTGTGTCCTTTCACTCTACGTCAAAAATGTGCGGATTACAATAATTCGCACGGTCTTGGGCCGGCCCGCAACAGCAAGGCGATGGCGTCGGCCGTCATCGGCCGGCCGAACAGGAAGCCCTGCCCCTCGTCGCAGTCGTGGTCGCGCAGGAAGGCGCACTGCGCGGCCGTCTCCACGCCCTCGGCGATGACCCGCTTGCGCAGGCTCTTGCCCATGCCGATGACGGCGCTGACGATGGTGGCGTCGGCCGCGCTGGAGCCGATCTGGCTGACGAAGGACTGGTCGATCTTCAGCGTGTGGATGGGGAACTGGCTCAGGTAGCTCAGGCTGGAATAGCCGGTGCCGAAGTCGTCGATGGCCAGCTTGACGCCGAGCTCGGCGACGGCCTGCAGCACGCCGCCGGAAACGCTGGCGTCCCGCATCAGCACGCCCTCGGTGAGCTCGATCTCCAGGCGCGACGGCGCCAGCCCGGTCTCGGCCAGGGTGCGGCGCAGGTGCTCGACGAAGTCGCTGGCGCCGAACTCGAGCGGCGAGGTGTTGACCGCCATCGTCATCGGCGGCCAGCCGGCCAGCTGCCAGTCCTGCGCCTGCCGGCAGGCCTGGCGCAGCACCCAGCGCCCGAGCGGCAGGATCAGGCCGCACTCCTCGGCGATCGGGACGAACTCGGCCGGCGCCAGCAGGCCGCGCTGCGGATGCTGCCAGCGCACCAGCGCCTCGACGCCCACCACCACGCCGCTGGCCAGGTCGATCTTCGGCTGGTAGTGCAGCACGAACTCCTGGCGCGCCAGCGCCAGGCGCAGGCTGGCCTCTGTCGACTGGCGCAGCACGGCGCGCGTGTTCATCGCCGGCTCGAAGAAGCAGTAGGTGTTGCGGCCGTTTTCCTTGGCGTGGTACATGGCGGTGTCGGCGTGGCGGATCAGGCTGTCGGCGTCGGCGCCGTCTTCGGGATAAATGCCGATGCCGATGCTCACGCCGACATGCAGCGCGTGGTGCTCGACCAAGTGGGGGGCGGCCATCGCCAGCAGGATCTTCTGGGCGAACAGGCCGGCGTCGTCGGCCTGCTCGACCTCGGGGAACATCAGCACGAACTCGTCGCCGCCCTGCCGGCTGACGGTGTCGGAGCGGCGCACGCAGCCGACCAGGCGCTGCGCCACCTGTTGCAGCAACAGGTCGCCGACGCCGTGGCCGAGCGAGTCGTTGATGGTCTTGAAGCGGTCCAGGTCGAGGAACATCACGGCCAGCCGGCGCCGGCCGCGGCCGGCCAGCGCGATGGCCTGGCGCAGGCGGTCGCGCAGCAGCACCCGGTTGGGCAGGCCGGTCAGGGCGTCGTGGTGGGTCTGGTGCAGCAGCGCGTTGCGCGCCTGCTGCACCTGCTCGGCCAGGGTGACCGCCTCCATCGAGGCGATCACCAGGTTGGCGTTGGCCTGCTGCAGCATGGCGATCTGCGCGGCGGACAGGGCGGCGTGGCGGCGCAGCGGACGGGCGCCGCGCGCGCGCGCGTCGGCGGCGCGCTCGCGCTCGAGCACCTGGCGCTCGCGCGCCAGCAGCAGCTGTTCGCGGCCGCGCCAGGGCGGCGCGGCGTCGGCCGGCGCCGACTCGGCCGCCTGCCCAGGCACGGCCGGCGGCCGGCGGCTGCGGCGTCGATGCGTCACGCCCGGACCGCCGGTCGGTGCTGCGCGGCGCCGCCGCTGTGCTGTGCTGGTGTGCGCATCATGGTTCTCCTGGGTGGAGCCGAAGTCGGCCATCGCTACACAATGCGGCAGTTTGCCGCTTCGTTCTGTGGGCCAACAGACGCAGCCCGGCGCCGCGCGGCGGCGGCGCCACATGCCGCCGGCCTCTGTGCGCTGCCACACGGTGAGCGCGGCGGCGGCCGCGTAGCATGGTTCGACGGCGCCCTGCGGCCGTCCGCTCCCCGCCACCCGCGCCACCCACGCCACCACCGGAACCCGCCATGAGGAAGCCACCATGAAACCGACAATCCACTTGCCGCCGGCCCCGCCGCCCGGCGTCGCCGGCACCACCCACGTCCTCGTGCTCGAGCTGAGCGACTGCGGGCCCGAGCGGCGTTCCTACGCCACGGCCCGCTTCAGCGTCGTCGCGGCAGCGCCCGCCGGCGTTACGGCGGCGCCGCCGGCGCCGCGCCGCAGCGGCGCTTGACGGCCTGGCCGCCGCCCGGCACGCCTAGTCGCCGCGCACCGGGTGGCCCGTCAGCACGCCCTGGTATTGGCTCAGCGTGTCGCCGACGCTGATCTGGTCGGCGCCGATGTCGAAGAAGCGGATGTCCTTGCTGTGCGCGCTGGCGCGCATCTTGACCACCGACAACACGCGGCGGAACTGGCCGTCCAGCTCGACGTAGCGCTGCATGACGATGCCGTCGGCCAGGAAGGCGTTGCCGTAGGAGCTGAAGCGCAGCATGTCGTAGCGGTCCTCCAACTCGGCCGTCATCAGCACCGTCACGCCCATGCCGGTGAGCACGGCGATCATCCGGTACAGCGACTCGCGGAAGTCCTCGCGGAACACCGCCGCCAGCGCCAGCTCGAAGCCCGACAGCGAGTCGATCACCACCCGCTTGGCGCCCATCCGCTCGATCATCGCCACCAGGTCGTGCAAAATCTCGTCGAGCGACAGGTCGAGCGTGCGCGTGTCGATGACGCCGACCTTGCCGCTGGCGACCATGCCGTTGAGCTGGTAGCTGAGCATTTGGTTCGGGCTCTTCTCGAAGGCGGCGATGACGCCGGCCTCGCCGGCCCGCACGCCCTCGGCCAGGAACTGGGTGGCCAGCACCGTCTTGCCCGAGCCGGACGGGCCGACCACCAGCAGCGAGTAGCCGGCCGGCAGGCCGCCGCCCATCATCGCGTCGAGCTCGGCCACGCCCATCGACAGGCGCTGGTGGCCGTCGATGGCCACGCCGCCCGTGGCGCTCTGCCGCACCACCGCGCGCGGGAACACCTCGACGCCGTCGTCGTTGATGCGGAAGGTGTGCACGCCCAGGCTCTGCGCCTGGCCGCGCATCTTGACCACCTGGATCTTGCGCACCAGGGCGTCGCGGTGGACCAGCTGCGACATCCAGATGATGCCGTCGGCCACCGTGAAGACGGGGCTGGACTCGGCCTCCGGCGCCAGGTACTCGCCGATCAGGAAGGTGGTGGCCAGCCAGCTGGTCATCTGCATGCCCAGTTGCTGGACGAAGCGCTGCAGGCCGTGGGCGCCGTCCTCGTGGGCGCGGGCCGACTGCACCACCGAGCGGAACGAGTCGACGAACACCAGGCTGGGGGCGAAGGCGGCCACCTCGTCGCGGATGCGCTCGAGCACACGGTCGAAGTCGCCGTCGAGCAGGTCGCCGGCCAGGTTGACGAACTTGATCGACTGGTTGATCTTCTCGACGTCGAAGAAGGGGAACTGCTGCTGGTAGCGCAGCATCTTCAGCGGCGGCTCGCCCAGCACGGTGAAGAACAGCGCGCGCCGCTGCGGGTTGGCCAGGGCGAACATGATCTGGTGCGCCATCGTCGTCTTGCCGCTGCCCGGCGTGCCGGCCAGCAGGTTGAAGGAGAACTCGGGGATGCCGCCGCCGAGCAGGTCGTCGAGTCCCGGCACCCCGGTGGCCAGGCGTTGGATAGTTACTTTGCTACTCATGGTTGCGGTTCCTTGCCAGCAGTATTTACAGCGTCGTCACCCCAGGCCGCACGTAGAATGCTGGTCGTTAAGAGCTCGCCGATCAACAAGATCAGTGTGTCGGTAAAAAAAATCAGCAAGGCGCTACAGGCCTCGCCGGCTTGCCCTGCGTCCTGCTGCGCCAGGCTGTCGCGCAGGGCGCCGAAGTCGCGCCCGGCGCTGGGCGCCAGCCACGGATGGGCCCGCCGCGCCAGGTGGGCGCTGCGGTTGTAGAGCGACTCGAAGCCGCCCTCGCCGATAATGGCGTTGAGCTGCAACGCCAGGCCCTGCCACAGCGCCACGCAGGCGTCGAGCGGCGCGGCGGCCGGGCGGCCGACCAGGCGTTCGATCATGCGGTGCCGCTGTTCCTCGTTAGTAGCCATAAATTTACTTGTGTATGCAGTACGACGACGTCGCCGCGGCGCGCCCGGAATGGCGGCATCGTACAGGATAATCAGGACGGGACACGAGCCCGCCACCCAAAAAACCGCGCCGGCTCACCGCGCGTACCCCGCGATCAACTCCGCCAGCATGGCGAAGTCGGCCGGTTTGACCAGATAATGGTCGTAGCCGGCCGCCAGCGCGCGCGCCCGGTCCTCCGGCTGGCTGTAGCCGGTGGTGGCGATGAAGTGCGGCGCGGCGCCGGCGGCGATGGCGCGGCGCGCCACCTCGAAACCGTCGAGGCCGGGCAGGCCGATGTCGCACAGCACCAGGTCGTAGCGCCGCTCGCGCAGCGCGGCCAGGCCGCTGGCGCCGTCGAAGCGCTGGGTGACGGCGTGGCCGGCCTGGGCCAGCAGCAGGCCCAGGGTGTCGCTGGCGTCGACGTTGTCCTCGACCAGCAAAATGTTCAGCGGCGCCACCGGCGGCGGCGCCGCCACGACGGGCGCGGCGGCGGCGGCCGGCGCCGGCGCCAGCGGCAGCTCGACGATGAACTCGCTGCCCAGTCCGATGCCCTCGCTGCGCACCCGCACCGCGCCGCCGTGCATCTCGACCAGGGTGCGCACCAGCGCCAGGCCGATGCCCAGGCCGCCCTGGGCCCGCTCGAGCGAGCGGAAGCCCTGGGTGAACAGGTCGAAGACGAACGGTTGCAGCGCGGCGCTGATGCCGACCCCGCTGTCCTTGACCGCCACCTCGAGCCGGCCGCCCAGGCGGCCGGCCTGCACCACGATGGCACTGCCCTCGGGCGAGAACTTGGAGGCGTTCAAAATCAGGTTGGAGAACACCTGGGCCAGCCGCACGGCGTCGCCGTCGAGCCAGGCGTCGACCGGCGCCGTGTCGCGCCGCAGCACCTGCAGGCGCTGCGCCAGGATCGGCTGGCAGGTCTCGACGGCGCTGTCGAGCACGTCGGCCAGGCTGACCAGGCCGCGCTGCAGCGTCACCTTGCCGCTTTGGATGCGCGAGGCGTCGAGCAGGTCGTCGACCAGGCGCACCATGTGCTTGAGCTGGCGCGCCAGCACCGCGTGCAGCCGGGGCAGCTCGGCGTGGGCGCCGGTCAGGCGGCCGAGCAGCTCGTTGGCCATGGCCATCGGCTGCAGCGGGTTGCGCAGCTCGTGCGCCAGCATCGACAGGAACTCGGTCTGGCGCAGGCTGGCGCCCTCGGCCGCCGCCTGCAGGTCCTGCGCGCCGAAGGTGGCCCAGACCAGGTGCTGGTTGGCCTCGCGCAGCTGGTCGACGTGGCCCTCGAGGGCGCTGCGGCTGTCCTTCTCGGCCTGCAGGGACTCGACCTGCACCAGCAGCTGGCCGATCAGCACGCGCAGCTGCTCGACCTCGCTGGCGTGCGCCGCCCGCAGCGCGGCCACGGCCGCCAACTCGGACGGCGGCGTTGCAAGGACGCCGGGGGCTGGGGCGTCGGGTTCGGACAGGGGAAGCTCACTCATCGGACGGGACAATCACTTAGTAGATGCTAGCGGTCTTGCATGCGGCCTGCGGACAGGAGGGGGGGGACGCGGCTTACCTTGCCACCATAGCAGGATGGCGGCCGCGACGGGATGAAATCGCGCCGAATAGCCGCCATCATCGCCGCTGGCGCGCCGGCCGGTCTGTGTGCTGGCACACAGACCGGGTTCCGCAACGCAATAATCGCCGGCCCGCCGCCCCGCTTGACCATGGAATGCCGGACGACGATACTACTCAGCAATTCGTGACAGCCCGCTCACGGAACCACTGAAAGCCGCCGCCCATGAAACTGTTGATCAAAACGCTGCTGAGCAGCGCCGTCGCCCTCGCCTTCACCCTGCCGGCCGCCGCCGCCGAGCAGCCCTGGGTGCTCAAGAGCAACCTCAACGCCAAGCTGCTGCTGGAGGAGCGCGCCAGGTTGGCGCCCGAGAACGCCAGCAACCTCGGCGTCGACGGCTACGACGAGAAGATCAGCGACCTGTCGCGCGACAGCTTCGAGGACGAGAAGCGCGGCACGCAAGCGGTGGTCGCCGAACTGAAAAAACGCCTGAAGGCCGAGCCGGACGCGAAGATCCGCCAGGGCCTGGAGATCCTCATCGCCTCGGCCGAGGACGGCCTGCGCAGCAGCGCGCTGGAGCGCAAATACTTCCTGCCCTTCATCGACGCCACCGGCAGCATCTACGGCGTGGTGCACGACATGCTGGACCCGCGCATCCCGCCGGAGCGGCAGAAGGCGCTGCTGCTGCGGCTGGACAAATATGCCGGCCTGAGCAAAGGCTACCGCCCCTACACGGAACTGGCCCGCGAGCGCCTGCACGAGCGCCTGAAGGCCAACCCCAAGCTGCTCGGCCCGTTCAAGGGCGAGGTGGAGCAGGTCATCAACGACGGCCCGACCCTGGTCGCCGGCATCAAGTCCCTGCTGGAGAAGAGCCAGCTGAAGGGCTGGGAGAAGAGTTTCTCCGCGCTGGAGCAACAGTTGACCGCCTACAACGCCACGCTCAAGGCCGAGGTGCTGCCGCGCGCCCGCGCCGACTCGCGCCTGCCGGCCGAGGTCTACGCCGACCGCCTGCGCCAGGTCGGCACCGACGTCGACCCCGAGCAGCTGATCTCGAAGGCGCTGGTGTCCTTCGCCGAGATCCGCAACCAGATGAACATCACCGGCGGCCTGATCGCCAAGGAGCAGGGCCTGGCCTCGGCCGACTACCGCGCCGTGCTGCGCGAACTGAAGAGCAAGCAGATCGCCAAGGAGGCGGTGATGCCGCTCTACGCCGACCGCCTGGGCCAGATCGAGGAGGTGATCCGCGCCCAGCGCGTCGTCACCCTGCCCGAGCGCAAGGCGGTGATCCGCCTGGCCAGCGAGGCGGAGAACGCGCGCCAGCCGGCGCCGCACATGAGCCCGCCACGGCTGGTCGGCAACACCGGCGAGTACGGCGAGTTCGTGCTGACCACCGGCATGCCGCCCGACGCGAGCGGCAAGGCGCTGCGCTTCGACGACTTCACCCACCAGGCCGGCAGCTGGACGCTGACCGCCCACGAGGGCCGCCCCGGCCACGAGCTGCAGTTCGCCAAGATGATCGAGGCCGGCGTGTCGACGGCGCGCGCGGTGTTCGCCTTCAACAGCGTCAACGTCGAGGGCTGGGCGCTGTACGCCGAGGCCGAGATGCAACCCTACGAGCCGCTCGACGGCCAGTTCTTCGCCCTGCAGCACCGCATGCTGCGCGCCGCCCGCGCCTTCCTCGACCCGATGGTCAACCTGGGCCGCATCCCGGCGGCCGACGTCAAGTCCTTCCTGATGGACGAGGTCGGCCTGTCCGAGGGCATGGCGACGCAGGAGGTGCAGCGCTACACCTTCCGCGCGCCGGGCCAGGCGACCTCCTACTTCTACGGCTACCAGCGCTTGATGGAGACGCGCCAGGCGGCCCAGGTGGCGCTGCGCGGCAAGTTCGACCGCCAGGCCTTCAACGACTTCGTGCTGGCGCAGGGCCTGGTGCCGCCCAAGCTGCTGTACAAGGCGGTGATGGAGGAGTTCGTGCCGGCGCGGCTGAAGTAGGCTGGCCGCCGCGCCGGCACGACTGCGGCGCGGCGGATTTCCGTCGCCGGTTTTATGCTAGAGTCACGTCGAACCGTCCCGTGACCGTCATCGACCTTGTGCGAAAGGAGATTCAACCATGTCCAGCAACACCATTCGACTCCACCGCGTGCTGCGCGCGCCACCCGAACGCGTCTACCGCGCCCTGCTCGACGCCGACGCCCTGGCCAAGTGGCTGCCGCCGCACGGCTTCACCTGCAAGGTCCACCATCTGGAGGCCAAGGTCGGCGGCACTTACAAGATGTCGTTCACCAACTTCACCAGCGGCAACAGCCACTCCTTCGGCGGCGCCTACCTGGAGCTGGTGCCGAACCAGCGCATCGTCCACACCGACCAGTTCGACGACCCCAATCTGCCGGGGGAGATGCGGACCACCTTGACCCTGCGCGAAATCTTTTGCGGCACCGAGCTGAGCATCGTGCAGGAGGGCATCCCCGAAGTGATCCCGCCCGAGGCCTGCTACCTGGGCTGGCAGGAATCGCTGCTACTGCTGGCGCAACTGGTCGAGGCGGCGGTTCCCGACTAGGCTTCCCCATCCTGGCGGCTGGAAGCCGGACCGGGTTTGCGGCATGATTTTCATAATGGCAATAATATTTAAAGAATATTTTTCCTCCATGAAATGCTAAAATCCGCCATCGCTATCCATCCGCCTTCCGATGTCCCTGACAGCAGATCAAATACTTGCGCTCGCACCCGACCCGGCATCGGCCAAGGCGGGGAGTGCCCAGTCGAGCCTGGCAAAATGGTCGGGTTTGGGCGGCCACGCGCAAGCCTTGTGGGGGCTGTGCCAAGGCAGCGGCAAGGAACCGTACAAGGCGCAGATCGAACTGGCCGGCCCCTCGTTCAAGTGCACCTGCCCCAGCCGCAAATTCCCCTGCAAGCATGGCCTTGGACTGTATCTGCTGTACGCGCGCGACGGCGCCGCCTTCGCCGATAGCGCCGCCCCCGCCTGGGTGAGCGACTGGCTGCAGAGCCGCGAACAACGCAGCGAGAAGAAGGCGGCGAAACTGGCCAACGCCGACACGGCGCAAACGGACGAGGACATCGCCGCCAAGGCCCAGCAGCAACTGAAGCGGCAAGAAAAACGCCAGGGCAATGTCGACGCCGGCCTGGCGGTGCTCGACACCTGGCTGGCCGACCTGGCCCGCGAAGGCCTGGCCGGCCTGCGCGCCAAACCGGCCAAGGACTGGGACGCGATGGCCGCGCGCCTGGTCGACACCCAGGCGCCCGGCTTGGCCGCCCGGCTGCGGCGCGCCGGCATGCTGGTCTATGCTTCCAGCGCGGCCGGTTGGGAGCTGGACGTCGCGCGCGAACTGGCACAGATCGCGCTGCTGAGCCACAGCTACCGCCGCCTGGCCACGCTGCCAGCGGCGCTGCAACACGACATCAAGACCGGCATAGGCTGGGTGCTCAACCAGGACGAGGTGCTGGCCGAGCCCGGCCTCGACGACCTGTGGCAGGTGTGCGGCACCCATACGCAGGACGAGCAAAGGGTCAGCCGCCGCAGCTGCTATTTGCGCGGCCGGGACAGCGCGCGCTGGGCCGTGCTGCAACAGTTTTCGGCCGGCGCCCAGGCGCTGCCGCCGCCCCTGCTGCTCGGCACCGGCCACCGGGGCACGCTGCATTTTTATCCGGGCGCCCTGCCCATGCGTGTCGCGTTCGGCGCCGACGTCCAGCTCGTGTCAACGCTGCCGGCGGCCCCGTCGGCGGCACCGTCGAGCATGGCCGCCCTGCTTGCCGAGTATGCCCGGGCCTTGGCCGTCAATCCCTTCATCGAGACCTACCCGATGCTGCTCGAACACGTCGTGCCGCAGCGCGCCGCCGGGCCGGCGACGCATTTCGTGTTGCGCGCGAGCGATGGCACGCAACTGCCGGTCGACAGCCAATTCCGCCACGCCTGGCAGCTGCACGCGCTGGCCGGCGCCGCGCCGGTGAGCGTGTTCGGCCTGTGGAACGGCTACGCCCTGCTGCCGCTGGCGGTCGGCGTCGACGGCCGCCTGCACGGACTAGACGGCGGGCAAGTCCCATGATGCTCGCGCCGACGCTACACAAAACACTGCTGGCCGGTCTGTCGCGCGCGCCGCTGGCGCCCGGCGCGGGCGCGCCCACGGCGCTGACCGGGCTGCTGGCCGCCGTGCCGGACGAGCTGCGGCTGTGGCATACCGTCGCCGCCAGCGACCTGTGGCAGCGCGCCGGCTACCTGCCGCCCGCGCCGGCCCCGTCCGCCCAGCCCGCCTGCCCGAGCGAGCCGACCTGCTCGCGGGCGGCGGAGCAAGTGCTGCTCTCCATCCTGCACGGCATCCATCCCGAGTTGCTCGGCAGTTGGCTGGCCCAGGCGCAGACCTTGAACCGCCAGCTGCCCCACAGCTGCCTGGTGCCCTTGCTCGACCTGGCGTCGCAAAAACCGCCCCTGCGCGCCGCCGTGGCGGCGCTGCTCGGCCGGCGTGGCCGTTGGCTGGCGGCCCAACAGCCGCGCTGGGCCGAGGTGGTCGGCGTCGACGTCGATGAGGATACCGATAGCGCCGGCGGCAGCGGCAGCGGCCCGGCTGGGGGCCAGGCCAACGACACGGTGGCCCGGCATTGGCAACTGGGCAACCTGGCCCAGCGCTGCGACGCCCTGCGGACGATGCGGCTGGCCGATCCCGAGGCCGCCCGGCTGGCGCTGGAGCAGGACTGGGCGCAGGAACCCGCCGAGCAGCGCATGGCCCTGCTGCCCTGCCTCGCTGTCGGGCTGAACTTGCGCGACGAAGCCTTCCTCGAGCGCGCGCTCGACGACAAACGCAAGGACGTGCGCGGCACCGCGCAACATTTGCTGGCGACGCTGCCCGGCTCGCAATTGAGCGAGCGTTGCAAGGCGCGCCTGGCCGCCCTGTTCACGCTCGAACGCCGCAGCGGGCTGCGGGCGCGGCTCGGCGCCATATTGAGCGGCAACACCGGCGAGCCCTTGCCGCAACTGCTGGTGCAACTGCCCGCCGCCTGCGACAAGGACATGCAGCGCGACGGCATCGGCGTCCTGGGCCGCGCCGGCATGGGCGAAAAGGCCGGCTGGCTGCTCGACCTGATGGCTTGCGTGCCGCCCGCGCACTGGAGCGACACTTGGCAGCTGACGCCCGACCAGGTCGTCGACGTGCTGGTGGCGCAAGAGTTCAACATGGCCCTGCTCACCGGCCTGGTGCACGCGGCCGGCCGCGCCGTCCAGACCACGCCGGACGCGGCCGCCATCGACTGGTTCGTCACCCTCGTCAGCGGCAACGGCCTGGCCTGGAGCAAGCTGCAAATCCCCGCGCTGCTGCTGCCGGACCTGCCCTGCCTGCCCGCGGCGGCGCAGGAGCGCGTGGTGCGGCGCTGGCTGGAGCAGGCGGCCAGCCAGCCGCCGGCCTATGTCCACGCCCTGGCCTGGGCCGAGCAAGGCGCCGACCAGTGCGCCAAGGTGCTGTCGCCCGAGATGTCGCGCGCGCTGCTGCGCCACGGCCAGCGCCAGATGGCGGCCGACGAGCAGCCCGACTACAGCTCGCGCGGCGATTTCGCCATCCTGGCCAAGGTGCTCGACTGCGCCGATCTGGCCTACGCGCGCAGCAACTGGCCGGGCGACGACTGGCCGCACTGGCCGCAATGGCGCCCCCTGGTCGACCATCTGATGGATACGCTGCACTTCCGCCACACAATGCACGCCAGTTTTTTGGAGAACGACGCATGAGCAATGCAAACAGCAGCAAGGTAATGCGGCAGCACGCCGAGCAACAGTACGCCCACGAACTGAACGCGCTCAAGGAGGTGGACCAGCGCCAGCGGCCGCCGAACTGGGAGCTGTCGCCCTGGGCGGTGGCCACCTACCTGCTCGGCGGCACGCTCGACAACGGCGTCGAGATCAGCCCCAAGTACATCGGCAAGCGGCGCCTCGTCGAGATCGCCGTGGCCACCCTGGCCACCGACCGCGCCCTGCTGCTGCTGGGCGTGCCCGGCACCGCCAAGTCCTGGGTGTCGGAACACCTGGCCGCCGCCATCAGCGGCAACTCCACGCTGGTGGTGCAGGGCACCGCCGGCACCGCCGAGGAAACCATCCGCTACGGCTGGAACTACGCCCAGCTGCTGGCCAAGGGGCCGAGCATGGAGGCGGTGGTGCCCAGCCCGGTGATGCGCGCCATGCGCAGCGGCAAACTGGCGCGCATCGAGGAGTTGACGCGCATTCCGGCCGAGGTGCAGGACAGCTTCATCAGCCTGCTGTCGGAGAAGATGCTGCCGATTCCCGAGTTGGACGACTATGTGCAGGCGGCCAAGGGCTTCAACATCATCGCCACGGCCAACGACCGCGACCGTGGCGTCAACGAGCTGTCGAGCGCGCTCAAGCGCCGCTTCAACACCGTGGTGCTGCCGCTGCCCGACAGCGCCGACGAGGAGGTGAGCATCGTCGAGACCCGCGTCGCCAGCCTGGGCCGCGCGCTCGAGCTGCCGATCGAAAAGCCGGCCCTGCAGGAGATCCGCCGCATCGTGACGATCTTCCGCGAGCTGCGCGCCGGCCAGACGGCCGACGGCAAGATCAAGCTCAAGTCGCCGTCGGCCAGCATGAGCACGGCCGAGGCGATCTCCGTCGTCACCAACGGCATGTCGCTGGCCGCCCACTTCGGCGACGGCACCTTGCGCGGCGCCGACATGGCCTCGTCGATGATCGGCGCCATCCTCAAGGGACCTGTGCAGGACCGCCTGGTCATGCTCGAGTACCTGGAAACGGTGGTCAAGGAACGCGACGGCTGGAAGGACTTGTACCGCGCCTGCCACGCCGTGCTGTGATGCGGCGCGGCCGTCCCCTCCCCGCTGCGCTGCCATGACCGTCCACCTGTTCGGCATTCGCCACCACGGCCCCGGTTCCGCCCGCAGCCTGGCGCAGGCCCTGTTGCAGCTGCAACCGGACCTGATCCTGATCGAAGGTCCGCCCGAGGCCAACGAGCTGCTGCCGCTCGCCGCGCACGGCGACATGCGGCCGCCCGTGGCGCTGCTGGTCTACGCGCCGGCCATGCCGCAGCACGCCGTCTACTACCCGTTCGCCGATTTTTCGCCGGAGTGGCAGGCCATCCTCCACGGCCAGCGGCACGGCGTGCCGACCCGCTTCATCGACCTGCCGCAAGCCCACGTGCTGGCGCGCGAGATGACCTACGCGGAGCAGGCGCAGGCGCAGGCGGCGCAAGCCGGCGACATGCTGGCCGGCCTGGCGCAGGCGGCCGGCTTCGCCGACACGGAAACCTGGTGGGACCACCTGGTCGAGCAACGCCAGGACGGCCTCGAACTGTTCGCCGCCATCGAGGAAATGATGACGGTGGCGCGCGAGGAACTGGCCCAGCCGCTGGCGCCGGAGGAGGCCCTGCGCGAGGCCCACATGCGCCA
Organism: Rugamonas sp. DEMB1; assembly: GCF_029834475.1. GTDB lineage: Bacteria > Pseudomonadota > Gammaproteobacteria > Burkholderiales > Burkholderiaceae_D > Rugamonas > Rugamonas rubra. The sequence goes on from NZ_CP122407.1 coordinate 4,293,589, forward strand.
AATGATTCGCCTAGGCGTCAAGCAGGGCCACCAGAGGATCGCCGTGGTGTGCGGCGCCTGGCACGTGCCGGCGCTGCGCGCCATGCCGACCGCCAAGCACGACAAGGACCTGCTCAGCGAGCTGCCCAAGGCCAAGGTCGCCGCCACCTGGACGCCGTGGACCTACGGCCGCCTCAGCGCCGGCAGCGGCTACGGCGCCGGCGTGCAGGCGCCCGGCTGGTACCACCATTTGTGGCACACGCCGCACAAGGCGGCGGCGCACTGGCTGACCGACGCGGTGCGCCTGTTGCGCAAGCACGGCCTGGACGCCTCGTCGGCCCAGGTGATCGAGGCGCTGCGCCTGGCCGACACCCTGGCCAGCCTGCGCGAGCGTTCGCGCGCCGGCCTGGGCGAGCTGCTCGACGCGCTGCAAAGCGTGTTGTTCGGCGACAGCGACGCGCCGCTGCGCCTGATCGAGCGCGAGCTGCTGGTCAACGACCGCCTCGGCGGCGTGCCGGCCGACACGCCCACCCTGCCCCTGTCGCAGAACGTGAAGGAGCTGCAAAAGCGCCACCGGATGGCGCCGCGCGCCGACCAGGTCGAACTGAATCTGGACCTGCGCCAGCCCAAGCAACTTGAGAAGAGCACCTTCCTGCACCGCCTCGCCCTGCTCGGCATCGGCTGGGGCAAGACGCTCACCGTGCGCGGCAAGAGCGGCACCTTCCACGAGTCGTGGCAACTGGCCTGGGAACCCGAGTTCGAACTCAGGCTCATCGAAGCGAACGTCTGGGGCGCCACGCTGGAGATCGCCTGCAACGCCCATCTGTGCCACCAGTCCCAGCAGACCGGGCAGCTGCCGGAGCTGACCCGGCTGGTCGACAGGATGCTGCTGGCCGACGCGCGCGACGCCGTGCCGGTGCTGATGGCGCGCATGCAGGCGCTGGCCGCCGGCACCCAGGACGCCGGCGTGCTGCTCGAGGCGCTGGCGCCGCTGGCCAACGTCCTGCGCTACGGCAACGTGCGCGGCACCGACACCGCCAGCGTCGGCGCCGTCCTGGACGGGCTGGTGCAGCGCGCCTGCATCGCCCTGCCGACGGCGGCGCGCGGCATCAACGAGGAGGCCGCCCGCCTCCTGCTGGGCCATATGATCCAGGCCGACCAGGCCATCGCCCTGTTGCAGCGGGCCGCCCACCGGGAGGCCTGGCTGGCCGCCCTGGCGCAGTGCGTGCAGCTGCAGGCGCACGCCCTGATCGCCGGGCGCGCCGTGCGCATCCTGTTCGAACAGGAGCACTGGAGCGTCGAGCAAAGCGCGCGGGCGCTGTCGCTGGCCTGCACCAACCCGGTCAATCCGCTCGCCAGCGCCGAGTGGCTGGAGGGCTTCCTGCACGGCAGCGGCACGCTGCTGCTGGTCAACGACGCGCTGTGGCACATCCTCGACGGGTGGGTCGCCGGCCTGCGCGAGGACAGCTTCACCGAATTGCTGCCGCTGCTGCGGCGCACCTTCGCCACCTTCGAGCCGGCCGAGCGGCGCCAGCTCGGCCAGCGCGTCGAGCACGGCGGCGCGGCGCTGGCGCTGGCGGCGCCGGCCCCCGCCCAGCACACCGACGAAGCGCGCGCCGCCCTGCTGCTGCCCATCCTGAACCGCCTGCTGGGCGACATGCAACCGAAAGAGGAACTGGCATGAGCACGCAAGAAACCGACCAGGCCGCGCTGCGACGGCGCTGGCGCCTGATGCTGGGCAGCGAGGCGGACAACCTGCCGCTGGCGCCGGCCGACGTCCCGCTCGAACGCACGCTGGGCGCGCTGTACGACCGGCAGGACGGCCGCGGCAGCCTGCACGGCTCGGCGCCCAACGTGGCGCGCTGGCTGGGCGACATCCGCGAGTACTTCCCCGCCAGCGTGGTGCAGGTGATGCAGCAGGACGCGATGGAACGGCTGGGCTTGCAACAGATGCTGCTCGAACCGGAGATGCTGCGCAGCGTGCAGGCCGACGTGCACCTGGTCGCCACCCTGCTCTCGCTCAACCGCCTGATGCCGAGCAAGACCAAGGACACCGCGCGCCAGGTGGTGCGCGGCGTCGTCGAACAACTCGAACGCAAGCTGGGCAGCCCGCTGCGCCAGGCCGTCAGCGGCAGCCTGAACCGCGCCGCCAGGAACCACCGGCCGCGCCACAACGAAATCGACTGGCTGCGCACCATCCGCGCCAACCTGCGCCACTACCAGGCCGACTACCAGACCATCATCGCCGAGCGGCGCGTCGGCTTCGCGCGCAAGAGCCAAAGCCTGCGCGACATCGTGCTCTGCGTCGACCAGAGCGGCTCGATGGCGCCGTCGGTGGTCTACGCCAGCGTGTTCGCCGCCGTGCTGGCGTCGATCAAGTCGGTCAGCACGCAAGTGGTGGTGTTCGACACCGCCGTGGTCGACCTCACGCCGCTGCTGGCCGATCCGGTCGAGGTCTTGTTCGGCACCCAGCTGGGCGGCGGCACCGACATCGACCAGGCGCTGGCCTACTGCCAGGGCCTGGTCAAGCGGCCGCAGGAGACCATCTTCGTGCTCATTAGCGACCTCTACGAGGGCGGCAACGCCAAGCAGATGCTGGCGCGCGCCCGCGCCATGGTCGACAGCGGCGTGCAGATGATCGCCCTGCTGGCGCTCGACGACCACGGTGCGCCCAGCTACGACCACCGCCACGCCGCCCAGTTCGCCGCAATGGGCATCCCCTGCTTCGCCTGCACGCCGGACAAGTTTCCGGATTTGATGGCGGCGGCGATCAAGAAGCAGGACATGGCGGCGTGGGCGGCGCAGAACGACATCGCCGTCGCCGCATGACCAGGCGCACCCGCCCGGCGCGCCACGCCAATCGCGCGGCCCCAAAACGGCATTTTATGTTCCAATGGGAAATTACTTTTGCCCCGTCAAGCGGCAACCAAGTCCCCCACCTCTAGGAACAGACAAATGAACCCGATCAAAATTATTGGCGCCCTGCTCATCGCGGCCGGCACGCTGGGCCTGGTGTACGGCGGCTTCAGCTACACCAAAGACACCACCGCGCTGAAGCTCGGCCCGCTCGAGTTGTCGGTGCAGGAAAAGGAAACCGTCAACATTCCCCTGTGGGCCGGCATCGCCGCCATCGTCGGCGGCGTGGTGCTGCTGGGCGTGGGCGGCAAGAACCGCTAGTCAAGCGTCGCAAGTCGGTGCTCACTACTGACGGAAATTGACAGGCGCCTCGATTACACTTTGGGCTTGCGCAGGAGATAATTCCTCCTGCATTTGTCGACCTCGGAGGGAGCACCAAATGACACGTTCGACACGTTCCATCACTATTCTCACGGACGATTTCGCCGACTGGGAAACCGCGCTGATCAACTCGACCGCGCGCGCCTACTACGGCTTCGACACGCGCTTCGCCAGCCCCAACGGCAGCCCGGTGACGTCGATGGGCGGCATGGTCGTCACGCCGCACCTGGCGATCGAGGCCATTCAGCTCGACGAGCTCGACCTGCTGATCGTCTGCGGCGGCAGCATCTGGCAGAGCGAGCGGGCGCCCGACATCGCCGCCCTGGTCGCCGCCGCGCACGAAAGAAACATCGTCGTCGCCGGCATCTGCGACGGCACCCGCGTGTTGGCGCAGGCGGGCGTGCTCGACCACGTTCGCCACACCTCCAACTCGGCTCAGAACCTTGCGCAACTGAATTATGCCGGTGCCGCCCACTACCAGGATGTGCCCTACGCGGTGGCCGACCAGCGCGTCGTCACCGCGCCCGGCAGCGCGCCGGTCAGCTTCATGGCGGAGATTTTGCGCGTCATGGGGATAGACGACGACAACCTGAAGGCCTATCTGGCGATGCACGCGGCCGAGCACGGCAAGCCTGCCTAGACACGGCGGCCGGCAGGCACGCGCGCGGCCGCTCGCCGCGCGCCTGGCCGAGTTCCGCTCGGCCAGCCCGCAAGGGGGCCGCGCCGTCAGCCCCAGGTTTTACACCGCGTTTATACTTGGACGCCGTATTTTTACGCCGCTTTTAGATCCATTCCACTAAGCTGGGGACTCTTTCGCCAATGGATTTGTCCAGGCCGGTTTGGAATCGACTCATGAATGTTCGCCACTATCTACAGTACGCGCTGGCCATGGCCCTGGCCTACGGCGCCGTGCTGCTGCTGCCCCTCTTCGTCGACTACGCGTTCGACACCAACACCGAAGTGATGACCGTCGTCTGGCTCAACATCGGCCTGGGCGTCATGCAATTCAAACGGATACCCTTCCCAACGCCGGATCGGCACCGCATCGACGTGGGCGGCGGCCTCAAGGTGCTGTGGTGGGCGCTGTTCTGGCCCAGCTACCTGCGCCGCAGATAACGGGCGGGGGCGCTGGCGCGACGCCGCCCTTGACGGACGGCGGCGCGAACTTCACCTATCGCGTGCCCAGCCACAGCAGCAACTGCACCAGCACGCTGCACATCGCCAGCGCGCCGACCAAGCAAAAGGCGCGCTGGATTTTTTGCCGGCCGCGCAGCGCAGGCGGATGCGGATGCGCGTCCGAACAATGGTGGGACAAGGTCGCCGCAGACCACTCCAGATGGTGCTCGTTCATGTTCAACTCCGTGGTTCCGATACAAACAAGCTTAGTCCGGGGCGTCTAAAAATTGTGTAAAGACTTGCCTCCACGATATATACAACGTCTAAAAATCCAACTGGCCGAGCGCCCTTGGCGGGCATGCCGGCGGCCGGTCTAAATCCACTGGTCGTTCTCGACGGTACGCTCGCCCGCCGCACCCTCGCCCGTGTTCGCCACGCCACGCGGCTCGATCAGCAGCACCTTCACTTCCGCGTGGGCGCAGGGCTTGTGCTCGACGCCCTTCGGCACCACCGCCATCTGGCCGGCGCGCAGCACGATAGCCGTGTCGCCTGCAGGTCCGCCGCGCACATCGATGCGCAACTCGCCTTCGAGCACGATGAAGGTTTCATCGGTGTCGGCATGGCTGTGCCACAGGAACTCGCCTTCGAACTTCACGACCTTGAATTGATAGTCATTCATTTCGGCGACCACGCGCGGCTGCCAGTGGCCGTCGATCAGCGCGATCTTGCCGGCCAGGTCGATGCTCTGGCACTGGCCGCGCTGGGCCGGCGCGGCGGTATGGTGGATGGATGGTGGCATGGTTCTCTCCGTTCAAGTGGGCAATGCGTCGAGGATACGCATGCGCCTAGCGGCCGTCTTGAACGATCGTGGGTGTTGTCAGCCGCGCCGGACGGCGCCGGCGACCTGCAACCAGCGGCCCGGCGCCAGCCCGAACGTCTTCGTGAAGTGCCGCGTCATGTGGCTCTGGTCGGCAAAACCTGCGGCGGCGGCAGCATCGGCCAGCGAGCTGCCGGCGAGCAGCATGCGGCGCACCGCGTCGAGGCGCCGCATCGTCAAATAGCGGTAGGGGCTGGTGCCGTAGAAGGTGCGGAAGTCGTGCGACAAGCTCCAGCGGTCGCGGCCGGTGGCCACTTCGAGCTCGTCGAGCGTGACGACGCGGGCGCAGTGCGCGTGCAGGTACTCGCGGGCGCGCCGCGCAGCGAGGAAGTCGCCGGTCGGGCGCCGCGCCGGCAGGCCGGCGACGGCGGCAAGCGCGTGCGCCAGTTCGGCCAGGGCGTCGCTCTGCTCGAGCGGCTCGAGCGTGTGGCCGACGTGCTGCAACAGGGTCGCGGTGGCCGCCGCCAGGCGCGGATCGGTGGTCACGCCGCCTTCGATGAAGGGCAGCGCGCGCCCGCCCAGCACCTCCTGCAACAGCGCCGGCTCGACATAGCTCATGCGGTACTGGAAGCCCTCGGCGGTGCCGGCCTGGCCGTCGTGGGCCTCGTCGGGATGCAGCACCATCGTGTTGCCGGGCAGGCTGTTGCGCTGGCCGCGCCGGTAGCTGAAACTCTGCACGCCGGTCAGCGTGCGGCCGATGGCGTAGGTGTCATGGCGGTGCATGCCGTAGGCTTTGCCGTGGAACCACGCCTCGATGCGCTCGACGCCGTCTATCGGATCGGCGCGCCGTAGCCAGTCGGGGCGGGAGTGCGGTGCGGGTGGGTTCATGATGGGGGCCTTGGATGGTCGGGGGCGATGCGCGGTGGCACGGGCGTGGTTCGGTGCGCAACTGTTGTCCGAATTGTCGCATGGAACAACCCACGCGCGACGATGGGCTTCGGTCGCCGCGTTGACCTGCAATATGTCCGTCCAACGGTCGTATGAAGAGGCCTCAGCCTCTCGTTCAGTTGCTGGAAGAGTGTCAGAAACTAGCGCATACTTCTACCATTCTGGAGAAACCACCATGCAATCCCTTACCAAACAAGTCTTGCAGCGTGCTGCCGAGCTGCCTGATGGCACACCTTTGGTTGCAAAAGAATTGTTACACCTGGGCAATCGCGCAGCTGTTGATCAAGTGCTATCGCGTCCGCCCATGCATCGGGCCTCCCGCCCCATCTTTGGGAAAAGGATATCTGGGTGGTCTGGGCGCGGCGGCATCTGTTTTCCGGCCCCCACGCCGAGCACTTGGTCTTCAAAGGCGGCACATCCCTGTCGAAAGCTTTTGGTGTCATCCGGCGCTTCTCCGAAGACGTCGATCTGACCTACGACATCCGCACCATCGCCAGCGATCTGGTGAACATTCCGGCGCGCCGCGTCGTGACCTTTCATGCCAGCCAAAAGCTCAAAATAGTGGCCGACGACTCTGCCATACCCGGCATACCAGGACACGGCGATGCAAACGACCGCAGCTAATGCGACCGCCCTCCCCGTCCAACTCTCCGCAATAGACACCGAAAAATCCCATGACCGCAATGAACTTCCTGTTCCGAAAGCCCCGCTTCCCCGTCATCGTTGACACCGGCACCGGCCTCATTTGCGCCAAGTCGTGGCTAGCGTGCAAAAAGCAACTGGCGACCGTCACTTTTACGGACATGGCCCCGCGGGACGTCATCGACTCGTCCGTAGAAGGTTTCGCGCTCTACCCGGAACACATGGTATTTTCGCCGCTCACGTCCAAAAAACGCTGGACCAAGGCGGCAGTCATTGGACTCTACAACAGCAAGAAGGGGCACGGCCGCCCGGAGTATCCGACGACGGCGCTCGGCAACAAGAGCCTGGAGAAGGTGGTCAAGGACATTGTGGAACTTCTTGCGGCGCCAAGGAAGGTGGATGGCGTCGCTGCGCCAAAAACATAGCATATCGTTTATACGATATACGCAATGACGTGACTGTCGCTCAGTCCTTGATATACCGCCACTCCTCGCGAACCAGTACAAACGACTATGACCAGAAAACTCTCTCTGACGATGCAAAATGCGCTTGCCGAAATCGTTCTCCAAGGAGGCGAGGTTCATCCAGATGGAAGCTGCTACTGGCGCAGCAAACCGATGCCGCAGGGCGCGCGCCTACAGTACAAACTCAATAGTGCGAATGGCCCTGTCAGCTGCGTGGTGGAAACCTCGTCAATCAAGGGTCTACTCTCGCGCGGAGCCCTTGAGTTAATCGGGAAAGCGGATTCATTCGGCAACCAATCATACAGAGCGACGGTCAAAGCCGTTCAATCGTGCGGATAGTTTCTCTACAGCCACGTGACACCCGAAGCGTGGGGGCGTGATCGAATGCAGCCGTAAGCGATGACGGGGCCCGCTCCACTTGTCCGTCGAACAAAGAGCTTTTTTGCAAGCACCACAAAAATTTGCCAGTACCCCGCTCACGATATTGACGACAATATTTATGCCTATCGTTTATACCGCTAATATGTACGCCGGACATCTAGTCGGGCTCTTAAACCACGCCACTTGGCGCTCCGCCGCAATGGCCATCACAAAAAAACTCAAAGGCGTTTCCCGACTCATGGCCACAGCATACAAATGGCAGTTCGCCCCTCGCTTCCGTCGCAACGCGTTCGGATGGAAGTCCAGCACGCCAATCCTGCGCATCAAGGAGGCCCTCACGGAAATCAAAACGGTGGCCAAGAAGGAGCCCGTATTGGCTGCCGAGGGCGCCGTGCTCTTTCTGGAGAAGCTCGCGCCAGCCATCGAACAAGTTGACAGTTCCTCGGGCGGCATAGGCAGCGCTGTGAATCGCGCCATCGAAACCCTCGTGCCAATCATTGCGAAGGCCGACGCCGCACGTCCTGTACGTGAAAAATGGCTGGACCGTCTGTGGGACGCTCTCCAGGAAGACAACATGCCATACCTGGAATACCTTGGCGAATTCTGGGGTGAGCTGTGCGCGACACCGGAGCTTGCGTCCAAGTGGGCTGAGTACCTTTCGCCGACGTTGACGACGATGTGGGACCACTGCGCCCGCAGTGGAGAGTATGGCTATTTCAAAGGGACGGACGTCTGTCTAAGCGCGCTCTACGCAGCTGGACGTCACGATGAACTTCTCACATTAATTGACAAGTCTGAGTACCGGCATAAGTCATGGCACAACAGAGTATGGGGCGCTAAGGCGTTGGCCAAGATGGGGAGGCGCGCCGAGGCGATTCACTACGCTGAGGACTCGAAGGGGATGAATGCTCCTCTGACGGCCATTGCGGCGTTCTGCGAGGGTGTTTTGCTGGAGTCTGAACTTGCAGACGAGGCGTATGCGCGTTACGCGGTTGCGGCCACATATGCGACGACCAATTTGGCGACATTCAAAGCCATCGTGAAGAAGTACCCGGGTAAGCCAAGGGAGACCATTTTGCGTGACCTGGTTGCGAGCCAGCCGGGCCAGGAGGGCAAATGGTTTGCTGCTGCGAAGGACGCTGGCTTTTTCGAGCTGGCCATTGAACTTGCGAACAGGAGCCCGGCTGACCCGCGGACGCTGATTCGCGCTTCAAGAGACTTCGCCGTCGAGCGGCCAGAGTTTGCATTGGCGGCCGGCATGACAGCGTTGAGAGGCATCGCCAATGGGTGGGGTTACGACATCACGGGCATCGACGTGCTGGACGCGCACGCGGCCGTCATGGCGGCGGCCGGCGCCGCGGGAGTGGATGAGACAGTGGTCAGGGCGGATGTGCGAGAGCTAATTACTGCCAGCGGTACAGGCGGCGAATTCGTTCTAAAATTTCTGGCACGACAGTTGGTGGAGTGAGCTACCCCGTGCATGAGACGTGGCCTAGACTCAGAATCCAGTATCCCCCCCAGATTACCTGCCATACAGGTAAATGAAAATTACGCCTGTCGCGGGTAAAAGTGAATTATTCCGTAAGCAAGCTCACAACAGGCGGCCCGCTGATCGGTGTGGCGTCTTCTAGTCGGTGATTGCGCGAAGACGCGCAAGCGCATCATCGACAACCGATTCCGGCACCGTCTCTACACGCCTCGCCTTTCGCGCCTCAAAGTCAAGCATATGCACCTGATTGACCAGGGCCACGCCTTGCGTTTTCGTTCCCGCCCCACTCAACGAGGCCGCGAAACCAGCATGGCGCGAAAAATCTCCGCCCTGCGTAATTGGCGCCACCAGCACGACACCCAAGGCGTTAAACGCACTCGTGGAGAGCACCAGCGCGGGCCGCATGCCTCTTTGTTCGTGACCTTCGGTCGGATCGAGATTGACCATGACGATGTCGCCCCGTCCAAACTTGACGCGGCTCACCACGTTTCACGTCCCATGGGCGCCACGCTGGTCCAGGCGGCCATATCGGCCGGCTCCGGGGCGTTAGGGTCGCACTGGGCCACCAAGTCGGCCAACGAGTAAGCAGGCCGCGCCGCCTTTAGCAAGACGCCGCCAGGCTGTACGTTGACGCTCAGCTTGTCGCCCAATGTGACCTTGAGTATGCCCAGCAACTCGGTAGGCAGACGAACTGCAGCGCTGTTGCCCCACTTCTGAATTGAGAGTTCCATTTGCAACCTCCACATCATGTTTATACATTGTAGAAACAGTGATTTCGGCTGTCAAACCATTTTGTCTATTCCGTACGATTGGATAGAACGTGGGAAAATCGACAAGGGGCATTGGTGCGCTGTCCGTCCGAGAATGGATTGGGAGGCATCAAGCCAAGCGCGGTAAAGCTGACGGAAAATCGTCAAGGCATTGCGCTCCCGGTTCGGCGAAATCAGGGCAACAGTTTGCGCGTGCCCGCCGTGCTGATGTCGTCTAGGTGCCGGAACGCCGGCGCAATCTTGGCAATGTCATCGGCCGAGACGCCCGAGCGTTCGAACGACACCTTCCACTCCCGAACCACATGCCAGACTTCGCCAACCAAGGCGCAAGCGCGGCGCAGGCTCAACGAGAACATTTCATGCCCCCCGAGCGCGTTGTCGAGCGTCGCGAGGCGGCCCTGCGGGCCAATACCCAGGTGTAGGTAGCGCTCGGTGGCGAGGCTCGGCCGCGGCAGCACGTCGTAGAGAGGGCTGAGCCGCCATCCGGGCAACCGTGGGGCCCAAAGGAAGCCATGGTTGCGCAAGTGGTCGTCATCGTTACTCGCGAAGATGTTGAATACCATCCGCTTGAAAAGCTCTTCGTTGTCGGCTCGAATCGCGCTCGGATGGCAGTACTTGCGCACGGCGTGGGCTAGGTCGGCATAGGATTTTGTCCGCGACTCGGTCTCGTCGCATCCCACCAGAGTCAGGCCGCTCACGAAGCCCATGCGGCGCTCAGCCAAGCCATCGGCGGGCAAGAGCATCAAGTCCGTTGCCACGGTTGGCCGCGTTCCTTGCGCCAGCCAATAGCGGTCAAAGCGCCGAATCATCATGATGCGGCGGTCGCCGATTGCGAGCGTAGTCACCGGCGGCACGTTCAAGCCGGCCTCCCGCGCGAGCACCAAAGAAGCGCACTCGACCGCAGGGATATTGAAGGCGTCGTTCACGCTTTGAAACTTTGCCAGCCACAGAGAGCCGCCCTCGTCTCGCACAGTGGCCTTGGGCCGGGCGCCGCCGAGTGCTGACCCAGCGATGAAAATTGTTTCAAGGTTGGCCGGGACGTCTCCGCCGGCCTCAATGCGCGCAGCAGCCTCCATTAGATACTCTAGCGCGTGAACGCTACCAGCGGCGCCAGTGGGTTCGTCCTTGATGTTGGAGCGAATGTCCAGCGCGCCGACCCGCTCGCTGCCCGCATGAAGTAGGTATTGCGACTCCGCCAGGCTGTTTGCGGGCACTTTGAGTTTGGCCTCGATAACCCGGCGCCCCCATGAGTCTGGCGCGGCGTCGCGGATGCCGCCGAAGCTCACCAAGTTGTTGACGGGCAGTAGCAGCTTGCCCCTTACTGGCTGCGGCCCATGGATAGCCAGGCTGACCGGGTCGACTTCTAAAGCATCGGGGCGGTTGAGGTAGTTCAGCCCGTAGGCGAAGCTTGATGCCAGCAACTCCGGGCCCTGCTCGGTCATCGTGAGTTGCCCGCACGGCGCCCAGTCCTCGCCCAAGTATGCGAACGTCGTTAACTTCAGCTCTTTGGCAACCATGAACGATCCCACTTTAAATGATATGCCTACCGTTGCGCAGTTGGCGCTAGAAGTTCAAGTCGTCGAGTTCCGCAGCGCTCAGGTCGCGTACACGCTTCGTCGATTCCCGCGCCTGCAGGGCGCTCAGCGATGGGTCGGACTCATTCAGCAGTCCTGCCAGAGTAGTTCCTGGCGCGATGGCCTCCAAGTACCGAAGTACCTGTCCAATCGCCAAGCCGGCGTCGCCCTTCTCGATGCGGTAGGCCGTGTTGCGAGATAGCCCGGCGCGCAGGGCCGCATCGGCCTGCTTGACCTTGCGCGCATGGCGCAAACGAGCAAGAAGTTGTCCGAGGTGGGCAACCTCCTGCGCGAGGTGCGTGCTGAGAACTGCCGATTGACGTACTTTCATGTTCGTTAAGTCACCCGCTACGGCGTTAAAGCTCGATTTAACGAACATCGTACCGGAGCGCACCTTGAACGTCAAACCATGCTCGATTAATCGAGCATAATGAGTTTAAGGAGCAATTTAACGAGCATATTGCCATGGATTGCGCATGCCTCTCGTCGCGCAGCGGTCGGCTGGGAGCAAGTGTTCGACAGGCAGAACTTGGCCTCATTCAATTCCGCAAGGAAATAAAAACCGCCTGCGGCGGTTTTGTTGTGGCTGCGGGCGGCGGATGCTGAGCAATATCAGAGGTACAACGCGCGCCCTAGGCGCGCGGCGCTGCCCGCTGCGCGGGCAGCAGTCGGCCGATTCGGGGCGCCACGCGCCTGCAGGCGCGGGGGCTTCGAATCTCACACGGGGAGCGCGCAGGCGCTCCCCTCGCTTCCGCCAAGCAATAAAAAAACCGCCGGCACTGAACGCGATCTTGAGCGGGTTCAGGCTGGCGGTTTTTTATTTCCTGGCGGAAGCGGTGAGATTCGACGCCACAAAAAAAAATTATTGAAATCAGGTACTTATTTTGAGCCAGCTAACAGCTCTTGTACCACAACTTTGTACCTGAGCTTGTACCGCTTAGGAATGATAACCCACCGCCGCTCACCTGACAAACGAGTTTTGACGAGGCGCAGTTCGAATCCTTCTTGGCGATTCGAACTAGCGTTCAAACTTGGGCAAATCTACTCAGCTTTCTGAAGGTCCCGCTCAACATTGTGGAAGCGACTAAGGGTTCGATAGCGTTCACGCCTTGTAACTCTTCGCGACGCTGCTCCCTCATCACGCAGTCAAGGTAGGCACCACCGTGCTCTGCACACAACGAGCCCGCACCGCATCGGGTCGCCTTTGTACCCAGCATCGCGATTAGCCTACGCGCACAGATTCCACGAGACAAGCTTGGTGTAGCCATAACGCGTTGTATTCAGTAAGTCGCCATGACGAGTTGCTCGCATTAATAGCGAAGTCCGAGTATGGTGCGTATTCCACGCAAACTGGACACCTGTTCCAGGCCAAACCGGACACCTTGGACGCAACGGCGCGGGGTTGAGGTGTGGTTTTACTCCGGAAGGGGCGAACTTGTCAAATTAGCCCGCTTTCCCCGTAGCGAATCGCCTTTCAAGTTGAGCTGGTGGGCGTTGTGGACCAAGCGGTCCAGGATGGCGTCGCCAATGGCCGCATGCCAATGCTCAATCGGAAGCTGGCTGGTGACGATGGTCGAGCGGCTGCTGTGGCGGTCGTCGAGCACTTCCAGCAGGTCGCGCCGGTGGGCATCGTCGAGCACCGCCAGTCCCCAATCATCGATGACGAGCACGTCTATCTTGGCCAACGGCTTGAGCAGTTTCATGTAGCGCCCGTCGGCGCGTCCGATGCTGAGCTCGTCGAGCAGGCGCATCGCGCCGAAACAAGGAGCTGCTCAAGCCAATAGCCGCCCAGGATGTTGTCATCTTCAAGAACTTATTTCAGACGCAACGCTTGCTTCCAGTTTGGCGCCTGCCACTCCCACGCATGCACTTCTTCGAAAATCTTTGGCAACAGCATGCGCCCAATCTCGACGCTCGCGCACAACGGCGTCGCTGGTAAGATGTGCAGCACGCGAACCCCAGCAGCATTGAGGACATTTAAGAACGCGTTGAATTGCCGGCGGAACTCGAGCACGTGCGCCTCGGTTCGAATGATTCCCCTATTGGGCGCTTCAGCACGAAATTCCAAGACCGGCATCTGGAGGTCCGGCCGCGTGGCGACGCCTGAAATATTGACTACAACCGAGACCTCTCGAGGGAGCTTATCGGGAACGTCAAATTTGTATGTCGGAGCTGGACATTCCGGCCGAACATCCCATAGCCATCGTTCGACCGGCAAATCGAGTACCGTTGCTTCTATTTTGTCACCCAGCAGCGCGCCCAATTTCATAAGCATCGGAATCGGCGCAAATGCAGCAATCGTCAGGTGTGTTGGCCCGTGTTTCTCTGTCAGCATCGGTCGGATGCGCTGCTCATAAATTGTCTGAAGCGCCGCTTCAGCGCGCGGCCAAAAATCATCAGCGCTGTCCAAGGTGTCGAAATCTGCGCGGTCGATATGTATGTGCGGGCTCCTGGGAGCCCGTGTGAATCGACTATTTTCGAGCATCGCATAGTTCACTTGGCGAACATCGAAGACCGGCACATGAGTCCCGACGGGAAACGACATCAGTATTGGCAGGCTATCCGTAACCCCAGTGGAGCTGTATATCAGCTCGATGCGCGCCTCGTGTTCACGCTTCATGGCTTGTAGCTGCGCCGCCGTGTATTCGTTGTTTTTCCCGTTGCGGTCCACGCGAGAGTGACAGTCATAACAGGCCAGCATCAGATTGTTCGCATCATCGGCAAGCTTTTCAGATAGCCCCACCACACCGCGAGCCCCGTCCGGGCTGTCGGCAATAATGTGTGCAAGCTCGCCCACTTTGGCCGCTTTTTTGGTCAAAAAATCGCGTGTGACCGGTTTATTGCAGCCCCGAAATTCACACCGCCCGGCCGCTGCAATCCAGAGCGCTTGCTTCGTTGCAGCCGGAATTGTTGCTCTTGGTTGTTGTCTAGCCACGGCTCTTCCCCTCCTCATCCAGTTCGTAAAACGCCCCGTCACGGGCCAGGGTCCAGACCCGAATACGTTCAATACCGACAATGGGAAAAAACAGGCGGTCACCGTCGAAGGTATCGGATGACAACGCTTGATTCCAGTCGTTCCGGTCAACACCGCTTGGCGTTGGGTCTGATTCTGGGTGGGTGTGCCACAAACCCAAGTACGCTAGCGTGCTTGCCTCTTCCAACCACCGGCTCTGAGCAATTACCCCGTGCTTCTTTGAGCGGAAAAAGCTGAAGCGGCTGCGGCGGTCGGACTTCTGCGGAGTCGTCACCTCATCTACCACTATGTCGTCCGTGTCCAGAAGATGGCGCCCCAAGAGGGCGCCGCCGGCCTCTGTCTGCCACCACGAACGCTGGCGAAACGTAAGCATCTGTTGGACCGCCTCGTCCACGAAAATAAGGCGCTGATTGCTTGAAACACGGAAAACCTTTTTCATTTGGCCGCCCTGCAGTTTTTGCATGGCCTACCGAATGCGCGCTTCGATTGCGCGTCGCTCGGGACGGTCGCTCTTGCCGCATCCCACCACGGCGTGGTTTGCAGATTCTGTTCGGCTGCCGCTTTGCCTTCGCCAGCCCAATAGCGATACGAAGGAGCCTGTCGCGCCAGAAAGCGCAGACAGGACATGTTCAGCAGCCATCAGCCCGGTACGCCGGGACTGCAAAGCCCCGTACGGCACGAAGACGCTCCCGCAACCTGTAATCGTCTTGGAGACCGGCTGGTTTGGGGTGAGGAACGCGATGCGGGACTGAAGGCTCGGAACACCTTCGTCGTCGCGATAAAGACAATCCAGACAACCTTCACCCTGCATCCATGCCAGTACCGAGTGCCCACCCAGGTCAAGGGGCTCCAGCCACGTGAAAAGCATAGGCAACTGCTTATTTCTCTTCCGCAGTGCGCCAGAGAACGCCCGTTCAAGTGTCGGCAGCCCGAGCGCAAAGACGACTGCATCGACATCACTAAGGTCCGCGCCGCGAAGCCACTCCTGTCCGTGAGTCGCGCGAGGCGTAACCTTGAGACCCCGGTATTGTCTTTCAAGCTGATACTTAAGACCGTGCACTTTTGGCGTTTCAATCCAGACTGGGTCCAGGATATGCCGAAACACGTTATCCTCAGAATAGTCGTCGTAATCGACAAGGGTAAGCTGGCCTACGCCGGTCGCTGCAAGTGCGTCGGCAATCACAGCGCCAATCGCGCCGCACCCAATGATGACGACATGCTTTGAAAGCATTGAGGTAGCCGCACCGCCGCGCTCGCGCATGTATGCGGCAGTAAGGCGCCGCATGGTAAGGGGCATGACGGGGGCCTTAAGGTCGACGTCGCCATTTCGGGTTCCGAATTCGATACCGATTACCGATACCCCGCCGGCCTGACGTGGGACGGATACGAGAAGCACCGCTCGTTTCGGATGGTTCTTGTTGGACGATGGCCGAACCAGTCGAGCCCAGAGCGCAAGCTGGGCGGCCGACATGTTACTACGTATGGCGGCTACAAAAGCGGCAGTGAGCTCTTCAGGACGCACAGGTGGCGGAGCCAACTCCTCCATATGGATGTACAGAGCGCTTTGAGCAGCAGCCCCCTTCACGTCGAAATCGTTGGTTGGCGGGACATCTCGCTCGGTGAAAAACCACTGAGGCTTCTTCTCCTTGAATTTAAGATAAGACGTGACCAGTCGGTCCTTCCCGTCGGCGTCAAAGGCACCCGAGGTGCCAATCGAGCCCGGCAGCCAACTCCAGTAGCCCTCGACCTCATTGAAGAACTCTGCGGCGCTTCCGACCTTGTCCGCATCCCACTTTTCCAGCAAATCGATAGCGGCGAGAACTGTGTAGGCGACGACGTCCGCTCTCCTATCGGGGTCCAGGGAAAGACCCAGGTTGTCGCTTACACACACCGTGCCGAAGTAGCCCACATGAGGGTGCAGCCTGCCGGTAGGCTTCAGTCTCACGTGAGGCAATTGCGTGAGCGAACGACTGAGGCATTCGACTACCAGGTTCCAACGTTGAGACGCGCCTTGAACGACCACTTGGAGGCGATTCTCGGGCGTGACTTCCAGGACTTCTATCTGAAGGCCACGGTCGTGACTGGCTTGCCGGATGGCTTCGACGCAGGCCTTAGTCAACGCTTCGTTTGCGCTATCTGGGTCCATCAGGCCGAGTTACCCGTGCTAATCACAGGCGAAACCCCGGCACGAGCAGTGGCGGACTTTTCGGGTACAACGAAATCGGAACCAAACTGTTTGTTGAGCACTTTGCAAGCATCCTCCGGCAGGTCTTCGTCAAGCGCCTCCTGGAGGGCACCGCGAACGAGCTTCAAATTTAGCCTTCACGGTGCTCATCTGCCCTTCGGTCATCCACCCCATGAGGTCTCCGTACGGGATAACCGGCAGCGTCACCGCGAGGCGCAGGTGGCCACTTCCGTTTGCACTTGCCCACTGAAACTGACTAAGGACTGCATTGACCCAGTTCAGCAGGGCCTGAAGGTCGCCGGCTTTGCCTGACATTTCAAAATAGGGTTTGAACCATTTCTGCGCCGCGACCGTGAGCGCAATGCTCAGCGGGGCGCCTGACGAAAACTGGACTTGGCGCCAGCGTTTTAGGTAACGAATACACCGGCGGTACTGCGCCAAGTCGTAGGCATTGGTGAACGCGGTGCAAATTGCCTCGGTAAGCTCTTTCGGGTCGGACTGCTCCCAAACGCGCTTACTTTCCTCTGAGTTCTCTTTGCCTTTCGCGATATCGAGAGAACCATCATCACGCTTGGCGTACACAGCCAAGTCAACGTGGTAGGCAATTTCGTCACCGCGCATATAGTTCACGGTGACACATGGGCGGCGGATATTTACGCTGCGGCCGTGGGTGTCTAACGCATCGCGAATCTTCTTCTTGAGAGCGACCGGGTCGGGGTATTTGTCTTTTTTGCAATCAAAAATCAGACCCATGTCAATATCGAAGTTTCCATCGAGGGGCACCACCCCGGTATGCATAGAGTAGCTGCCCTGGTGAAACTCTTCAAACTTGGGGACGTCGTCTGCGAGATTCTTGCGGAGCGCCAACAAAAGGGTGTCGCGTTTTTCACGCAGCGTCGCCTTCTCGTCGTCCTCGTCGAGCTTGATTTTGGAGTGGAAATCTTCAAAGTTTTTTTGGACCGCGGGCATTGAAAATCCTTAATTAAGAGTCGAAACTAGGCACGGCTTTCCTGTTCAGCCTGGCGTTAGATAGCTTTCAGACAACTATTGGCACTCTCGGGCGTTGAGTGCTAGCTCAACGATAACATACCTTCGACTAGATATGGGTGCCCGGGAAGATGCTGCGGGCCTATAGGTAAGCCGTCAATTCAAAGCTCGTCAAACAGCGCCCTTCAGTTCAGGACGAAGGTACATTTTTCGACGCGCCGCGTGAGATTAAGGCGCACTACTGTATGCCTAAACAGTATCATGTTTTCGCTCTCTGAACTTTTATTTCACTCTCCCCAAGGATAAGCATGTGGAGGAGCTGAGGCAATTGGCGGCAGGGCGACAAGGCCGAATCGCGGGCAGGCTTGGCGCTAACCAACCCAGAGCTCGGCCACCGGGCGCCTCGCGCCCTCGACATCGCCAACCTCACTCGCGGTGTCACCTACGGAAGCTTGAGCAAACGCGCCAAGACCGCCTACTCTCTGCGAAAAGTAAGTGCGACACCGGGGCAGTTCAAGGTACTCAAGCGGCTTGGCGCAGGCCAGGAGCCCCCGGCATTTTAAATGCGAGACGCATTGCCGCCAGCGGTCGATGGAGGTGCGTCCCGCAGTGATGGAAAATCAGAACCGAACAGCGGCGCTAGCGAGGCCGCCGAATTGGAAATCGCGACGTCGCCAAAGCACGTTTCGAGCGCGAGTTCAAGACTCCTCAATTGCTCTTTGAGTGCAAGCATTTGCGGGTCCGTCAATCTCTTCATGAGGTCGGTCTTGGCGCTGCCAGGGAGGCGTACGGCGAGCCGGCTAAAGTTCCAGTCATTTCCGAAATTGCTGCGCATTCTATTTACGAGAAAATGCAGCGCTTCGACGTCTACATACGCTCCGTCCCCAGTTCGCCTCGGTTCAAACCAAGAGGCTGCGGCCAATGTGAGCGCGATACTATATGGCGCGCCCGTACAGAAGTTTTCGTCACGCCATCGCTTGAGATATCGAATACATCGACGGAATTGAGCTTGGTCATCGCCGGCAAACTTAGCAAGCACGTATTGAGTTAGCTCGCGCGGCGCTGACCACTCCCATTCACGATGCTGAGGCTCCGAAAACTCTCGTCCCTTTGCGAGTCGCAGTCGACCGTCTGCCTGCCGAATGTATAAAGCGAGGTCGACGTGGTAGTCCGGCATGCCCTGCCGTATGTACTCGACTGTTACACACGCTCGTCGAATCTTCACGGTGCGATTATTCGCCACTAACGCGTCGCGGACTAAGCACTTCAGGGTCACGGGGTCTGGGAAGCGTTCGCGCGGGCAGTCGAAAATGAGCCCAACGTCGATATCATAGTTCCCATCTTTTGGAACCACGCCAGTTCGCATCGCATAGCTGCCTTGGTCAAACGCCTCAAATGACAGCGATTGGGTGGCAAGTCTCCGCTTCAAAGTCGAAAGGATAACTTCACGCTTCTCGCGCAGTTTGCGACGCTCATCATTTTCGTCGAGTTTAATCGCGTCATGGAAGCATTCGAACAATCCCTGCAGGTCAGCGTTAATCCTCGGCCTCTGACGGGAAAACGCCCAAATGAAGGCACCTACCAGAACTGTGCCGATTGCCCTCTCGACGCTCATTTACTCATCCAGTAACCGTTGAAGAGCTTCACGTTCTTTAGCCGCGCACCATAGTTCGCAAACGCTTCGGAAATTCCCATGGTCACCATATCGCTATTCCACTCCCAACGCCTTAAACACCGCATCAACCGGGTCCGAGTAAAAACTGGTCTGAAACTTGGCAAACAACTCCCCTGGTACCGATGCAATGTCGGTCACGCTCGACATCGGCAACAGGATACGCTTGGCTCCGGCATCAAACGCGACCTGCATGCACTCAGCCAGGTTGCGCACCTGCACGATAGTACCGCCCAGGCTCATATCACCCAAAACCGCCAGTTGCGACTGCACCGGTTTGGCAAGTGCCGCTGAGCACAGGGCAATGAAACTTGCAAGAGTGAGCGCTTGTGGAGCTCCGCTGTTCTGCAACTCAACCAGGTGGGTATGAAAATCACGCTCTCCCGGCCTGATGGAGGCACTGACGCGGGACGAGTTGGCTTTGAAATAGTCAAACGCCACTCTTACCGCCTCACGCGGCGCGACACCCGATACGTTCGCTTTGCCTGTGCCGGGAATAGACTGAATCTCTAGCCGGTAGATGCCTGGCATCTCGGATGAGCCCATGCTGATGGTGTGCAAGGTGCCGGGGTTCAGGCGACCTTCCGGTACCAAAGCCCCCCCCGACTGCTCGGGCACTGTAACGAACCGCTCAACACCGTCTTCCAGGTCGATGTAGCTGAAATGGACATCGTAAAATTCCATGCCGCCGATTTTCTTAAGCTGCTCTTTGATTCGACGGCGTACCTCCAGCGCATATTCCAAGCACTTGCGCACCGAGTCCTTGGTGTATTCGCCGTTCGGACAAACCAGCTTGAGCAGCCCAGAAGTCGTGCGCCGCACGGCGATGGTGTCGCGCTGGTTCAGGTTGTTGCCCAGCTTGAACCATTTGTCGATGGCGTCGGCAAAGCTTTGTTTGCGCATCTCGCGCAGGTACTCCGCCAAGTAGTCAACAATCAGCCCGTACTGGTTGGTGAAAAACTCCGGCCGCATCTTAGGGATTTCCCATCCCGGCACGTAGGCATGGAAGCGGTCAAAAAATGCCGAATCAATCATCGCTTCCGGGAAAGGTGCCAACAGGTGCGAAGTCTTGACCAGCGACTCTACACTCTGGTTGATGTTGCCAACGAAGACCATCGCAGCACTGGCGTTTATGGACTCTCTGCCGCGACTGAATGAGCCTGACGCCATGTAGTCCTTCATAATTTGCACGCCATCGTGGTCTTTGAAGTTGATGCCAGCCACTTCATCAAATGCCACCACATCCCACAAGCCCACCAAGCCGACCTTGCGCGCGCTCATGTTGTAAAACAGGTTGGCCACTGTGGTCTGGCCGCCCGACACCAGAATGCTGTTCGGACTGATTTCCTTGTAAATGTGGCTTTTGCCGGTACCGCGCGGACCGAGTTCACAGAAGTTGTAGTTGTTTTCCACCAGTGGCACCATGCGTGCCAGCAAGTGCCACTTGGCGCGCTCCTTGAAGTGGCTGGGCTCCATGCCGGTCGAACGAATCAGGGCATCAATCCACTGCTCATCCGTAAACGCCTTACGCGCTTCGAACAAGGCCGCCATGTCCATGTTCGGCATCTGGATGGGCTTGAGCTCCGTTACCGTAAACGGTGACCCCTTCTGGTCCTCTTCATAGAAGTACTTTAGTGTGACGATGCACCAGATGCCACCCACCAGCAATTTTTCGAACTGGCGCACATAACTGCTGGAAATTTCGGCGTTCTTCACCCCGAGGTTGGATAGCAACGCCTCGTACACGTCCCGCTTTTCGTTGAGTTTGACGGTGACCTTGTCGATGACCTTGTACGTGCCGCTCTCGCGCACCTTGGATTTCACCTTCTCAGCCTCGTCCGGACGCACGTAGTTTTCCGTCAGGATGCGTTTGACATTCACCAGGCCGTTCTGGATGACGGCTTCGTCATTGCTTGCGCAGTACATGCCCAGCAGGTACTCCAACACGTATACCGGCACGTTCGCCCCCTCTTTAATCAGCTTGGTCAGGTTGCCTTGCGCACGACCTTTCCAGCAAAGTGGGTGTTGAGCAGGGTGTCCAGGCTGCTATCGGGGAGCTCATTGGCCAGTGTTGCAGCGGGTGTCGGGGTTTGCATCATTTCAATGTTCAAAAGTCGTTACCAAAGGCTAAGTCTACCTTGACGGGCAAGCGCAGCACTTCCACGTTGCTCACCGCATCGCGCATCACCAGGTCATAGTGCTTGTGCGGGTCATGCGCGCCGGCCAGCACGGTCAACAAAACCGAACGTTTGCGCTCGTCGAGCAACTGTGACGTGCTATCAAACGTGATGGATTGCACGTTGCTGATGGGTTTGTCGTTATCCGCGCCATCGCGTAGCGAGACCACCACAGAACGGGCCAGCACCCGCTCTGATACCGCGTCGGTCTGGATGAATTCGAAGCGCTGGGTGTTGGTCACCACCTTGTTTACGGCACCCAACAGGCTGACGCTTACGTATCTGGTTTTGGCATTGTCCGCCTCGCTGACCCGCACGGTGATGACCGGCACCACAACCTCCTGCGGCATGGCGCTGCCATGGACGAAGCGTGCCCCGCCGGCAAAATGGAACCGGCTGGCGCCCTTGGGTACCCAGAAATCCAGACTGCCTTCCAGTGTAGTGCCCGCCGTCACCGCCGTATTGCCAGACCAAGCTTTAGGGGTGAACCCCAAGTCACGACCAATCAGGTATCGCTTTTTCGCTTTCAATGTTCCCGCCGGCTTTTCATCCAATGTGGACTTGTCCGATTCATCCAATGGCGATTCCTGGTACATAAAGCCATGGTCCGCCGTGACCAGCACTGCGGAACCGTTGAGGCTGTTGATGATGAAGCCCAGGACGTTGGCAAGTTCCTGCACCGTTTGTGACGCCGCTTCAAAGGTCTTGGTCTCGGACGCCTGCTTGTCGCCAGTCATGTCAATGCGGTCGTGATAGATGTAAACGAGCCGCTGGTCGCGCACGAGTTCCCTGCCCTTTTCTTTGCCCAGCCCCATCAGGTCTTCGGCCTTAATCGCGATACCGCCAAAGGCTTTCAGATGCTCGTGACGCTGGTCGAGAGTGGCCACGGAGTGACCATCGGCCAGCACATCCAGGTTTGCACTCTCTCTGTAAGCCAACGTCTTATGCGGCAATAGCGCGGCCATGCCTAGCGCGGTATAGCTCGGCAACACGCCCAGCATGCCGTCAAGTGACGCCTTGAAGCGGCTCTTGCTGTTAGTGTGCTGCACCAGCTCCTGCGCCACCTCGTACCGGAACGCATCGGAAATCACCACGAACACCCGTTTAACTCCGCCGTCAAACAGCGGCAGCACCTTGCGCTCATAGAACGCCTGTTGTGGCGTCACCTCGGGCAGCTTCCAGTGTTTGAGCAAGCCCTGCTGCCCCTCCACCACTTTGGACCAGGCAGTGCTCAAGTGCGGGATAAACCAGCCAGAATACACGCCCTCAATCGTCTCGCGCAACTCGTGCAGCACGGCCCAGCCAGTGGGCTCGACAGCATCGGCCGCCGTGTGAAAATGCCGGTACAACTGGTCAAAGCGGAATAGCTCATCGCGGTATTGTTCGAATGCGGTGCCGGCGTCAGCAAAACTGAAGCCAGCGGCATGGGTCGATTTCAGACTGAAAAAATCGGCTGCAGCGGTCAAGGCGTCGTAACACGCAGCCAGCGCGCGGGTGCGCTCGTTGGCACTGGCCAGCAAGGGGTTCGCCCAATGCCCGTCGCGCCGGCGCGCCATCAGCGCGCGCACTACATCCATGTTAGCGCCGGCGCCGGCGACAATGCGTTTTTTAAGTTCTTGCACCATTCGCAACTCGACGTCTTCAAATGTCATGCACTCCACCAATTGCTCGGCGGACTGGCCCGACAACAAGCTCACCAGGTCAAGTTCGTTGGCCACGGCCTGCGCCAGCGCGTTGTAATTGGCAAACTGCGCAATATCCGAGCGCCATCGCCCGACGAATACTGACGCATTCGCTGCCAGGGTGCGGTCAGGCAGCACAAAGTGCGCCAATTGAGGAGGAGCATCACTCTGCAGGCCTCGGCAGAAATCCGTCACCAGAATACGAAGCAACAAGTCGCGCAGGCTGGGGTTGGCCTCAAGATAGCCCAATTGCAGTTGCACCAATTCCCAGAACGCAGGCGTCAAATCGTTGGCAGCGATTTCCTGCCAGGCTTTGGGCTGTGCCGACAAGTCCGCCACGCCATCCACCACCACAGCACCGTAAAGACGCTGCAAAATGGCAAACAATTCGGGGTGGTCGGCACGCGTTAGCACTGCTAGCATCTTGCGGTCCAGGTCAGGCGCGCCGTCGCCCGGCAGCACCATCCGCTTGAGGCGGTCCACCCTGTCTTTTGCGCGCAGGAATTTGGCTCGCTCTTTCAAGTGTTGCCGCAGCCCTTGCGTGGTCAGGCCCAAGTCTTCTAGCAGGATGGAGGTGGAGTCCGCTCGGAATGACTTGCTGCGCATGCGCACATCGAGCAGCCAGTCATTGGTCGGTTCCGGCTCAGGTTTGGCGCTGTAAATCAGCCAGCGCTGTTCAGGGGCACCCTCAATGTCGAGCTTCACCCGCAGCGCTGGCGTTTCGTCCAGGCGCACCAATTGCACGCCGTCGAGCTGCAGGGTGTCCACCGCGGAGGCAAATTCGGCGTCCACGTCGTGCCAAAATACAACCGGGTGGGTGGCGAATAAGGTGGTCAAACTAACAAACAGGCGTTGTTGGCTCATTGATAGGGTACCTCTCGAATACCTTTAAAGTGCGTAGAGTCAGTCATCGCTAGCACCACCTGTAACCGCCTTCACCTCTGCCAGCAAATCCCCGAACTTGCCGTAGTTGACTTTAACACCGTCGTCCAGGTCAAGCGTGATGCGCATGTCGGCGTGGTGGCGGAGCTGTTCATCGTAGGCCAGCAGTTCGACATGTTTCTTCTTGAGTTTTTCGACTTCCTTGGCCAATTTGTTGCGGCCAGCGGTGCTGGAGGCTGCTGCCGCATCTTTTTCCAACATGTCGATGCGAGACTGGATTTTTCCGCTGAGGGGCACAACGTATTCGGCTCGCATGCGCGACAAAGTACCCTCGTGGTAACGGTGCAGGTAGACAAGGGCCTGGAAGGCGCCTTGTTTGCCGCTGGAAAAGAGCCAGTAAATGGGGCGCTTTTTATAGGTTTGCAGATGGTCTTTGTAGAACTTGTCGGCTAAGTAGCGGCGAATCGTTTCATCAGGGGTTTCACCGGCTTTCGTACCGAGGCTTTCTGCCAGCCAGACCATGTTTTCAGTCAGTGCGTCGACACCCCAAACCGCTAGCAAGAATTCACGGATGCGGCTAGCAGCTTCGTCCTCGAACCACAGTTCGTCGGTAAGCGGCACAATGCCATCGGAATCGGCGGGGAAGCTGACGTAGCAGCTGTCATCAAAGTTGATGTTGCCTGAATCGGCGTAAATCAGGCCGGGCGAGTCCAGACTGTAGCGACCCATCATACAACCGATAGCGTAGGAGACTAAGCGTTGACAATCCTTTTCTCGGTCAGCGCGAGCAAGAGTTATTTTCGATTCGAGGACCGCCGGAGAGAGTTCGTTTTGAAGGCCATATGCGTTAATGAAAATAGTGTTATTTTCCTCTTCAATCGACTTCATAGTGAGAACTATATTACTAGTGCATACATTGAAATCCTCCCACGCATCCTTTATTTTTTTTTGGGATTTACTATTGACCCAGGAGAGAGATTTGAAATTCCAGGAATTCTCATTACTATCCCAGTCTCTCATTGCTATTTCAAGAGCGGACTTCACGACTTTTTCACAATTAACATTACTATCGAAGGGCAACGGGAACTGATGAACAACGCCTGGGACAAAATTAACAGTGGGAGAAAAAATTGACGCCAAGAATTGACTCACTTTAGAGTTCAAAAACCCAAGTGAAAAATAGTTGTCATCAGATTTCAAAAAAAAAGTAGGTGCCGCTATGTCAAAAACGAAGCCATCTGGAAAATACCTAAATGAAGTATCACCTGTCGATACCATTGACCAACTAACTCCGCCTCGGAAATAATAATCTTGATTCCAACACTTCGAATTGTTTGCTGTAATCTTACCTAAACGGAGGTCATTCTCCTTCCGTTCCTTAATATTCTTCCCGTCCGCTCGCCAATCAACGACGAAATCGTGATTTCCATACCACTTCCGAGATTCACCGCCCTTATTACACGGAAACCACCTCTTTTTAGATTCAAGAGATTCGACACGACTACGTGAACCAAAACCAATTTCCCCCAACGAGACTTCGTACCATCTGCGCAGAAAACTAGCGGTATCCCCTGTCTGAAGTCCTGTGAAAGCGGAACCAATATCTGACATTTTTTGATGTTTGAATAACTCGAGAAAAGTCGTTGAAACCCAGTACGCCAAACAACTACCTGGAACCTTATTAAACTCATTTTGAATGATGTTATCGTGCCGATATAAGCCAGCCAAAAGTGCGGCCCTTTTGCTCGACTCTATGCCATCCACCAACCTAAGAAAAACGGGTTTGAAACCCGCTTGGCAATATCCTTGTAGCACAAAAGCTGTCGTCTGAACTACTTCGCCAGAAATTTCGCTGAATGCACGCGCTCCCAAATGCGCCATTGTATGAATTGTCCGTTCCCTCAGCAATTTCTCCCGCATAGCTTGGTACGACGATAAGAACATCCAGCTTTGCATGGTAACCATGCTGTTGAAGCTGCTGGGCTTGCACCAGCCAAACCCGCGCTCTATAAACATCGCAAACAAGTCAGCCTTGCTGTCCGGGAAGATTGTCTTAACGTAGTCTTTTAAAATTGGGTGCATACCCTTACCGCCCATGTAAGGCGGATTTGCCACCACAGCATCAACCTTCATACCTAAAATCCGTGCCTGCGCGACCAGAGGCAATAAGTCTTGTGCGGCCGCCTTGGCGTACAGGTCACCGCTCGAGAGCGCAGACTGCAAAAGTGTCGCCACGCTCATTAGCTGCGCATTTAGTGTCGGTCGAATTTGAATTAGTGACCCAAAGGTCTTGGCACAGGTAAATGTACCGATGAGGGCTTCAATCGCAAATCGTACCGATTCCACGCCCTTATCCTCAGTCATGAACTCACCAAGGCTAATTTGCGGGTGGGTTCCTGGAAAAAGGTCGTCGCGGCAAAATTCTCTTGCAGCAATATTAGTCTCAATCTGCGGACCGACTTGAGGCGAATTTATTTGAAGGGCTCGCGCAAGAACGTCTGCGTCAAGCCCTTTACTCTCCTGCAACGACAGCACATTGAGCTTGATGGGCTCAATGAAGAGTCGCCGGTCATCGGCGCGCGCTTTCATCAGCAAAGCAAATCCTGCCATTTGCGCGGCGCGGTCGTCGATATCCAGCCCGTACAGGTTCTTTTCCAGAATCAGACGTGGAATGGAGCGTGGCTGGTAGCCACGCTCCAGGTAAATCGCCTTGAGCAACTCATACGCTTCCACAAGAATGTGGCCGGAGCCGCAGGCCGGGTCCAGCAGCGTGATGGACTCGGGATTCAGGCTGTCGCCGTCCTCATTCACGCGGGTTTGAATCAGGGCGTCGAGCTGGGCTTGCACTTCAGGAGTCTGGTCGGCGGGAGTAATGTAATACGGCCACTGGGCTTTCAACGTGCTGGTAGGGTTAGCCATAAGCCACAGCCTGCCGACGCTATTTTGCACCAGGTATTGAACAATCCAGTTGGGTGTGAAGAGCTGCGTGGCGGCAGGAATGTCTTCGCTTTTGACCACCTTGCCGATAACTTCGTCTTTTTTCTCGCTGATGTAGAACTGGTACAGCCAGCCAATGATTTCGACTTGCGCCCAGTCTTCTTCGTCAATGGAGGTCACCAGCTTAGCAATGACGGAGTCAGTGCGCAGCAGGTTGTCGGGCAGCAGCAGCTCGGTTTCGTCGTCGATGCGCTCGAACAGGAACGGCATTACATTGCTGAGCGCATTGCACTGGGAGACCAGCAGCAGGCGGTACAGCTCGCCATCGCGGTTACCTGCCAGCTTCATCTCGACGACCAGCGCGGGCTTCAGCCCCGGCAAGCCGCCATCGCCACCTTGGGCAAGGTCGGCAGCGTGGGTCAGGATGTCCGGCAGCGTACCCTCCAAGCTGGAAAGCGCTCGGTGGCCGTGGCCCAGGTAGTCGTGCAGCTCCATGTAGCGCAGTGCCGCAAATCGGTTGAACCAGGTGTAGGCCACAGCTTCCATGGTCTGGGCAAAGCCATCTTTTTGGATGCGCGCAATAAGTTGCTGACGCTGACTGTGGACTTTGACCGGCCAGGCCTGGCCCGCAATCACTGTCGCGTCGCCTTGGGGTTGGCTGGTAGCGACTTCCAGCTTGCCCGCCTTTTCTGACAAGCCCAGCAAATTGGCGCGAGCGGTGACGGCGGCAATGAAGTCTTTTCGGGCTTGCGGGGCGTAAGACTTGAGTTTGGCTTTGTTCATGTGTCAGATAAGGTTTTCAGCTGCCCCGTGCATGGCACGCGGGCAGCTATTGGGTAAATTGAATGAGGGCGATAGCGGTTTATCGAATGCGCTATTGAATTCGCGCTATTTGACCGGCGCGCACTGTGGTCAGCAACGCGTCTTTCAGTTTGCTTAAATAGGCGTCCACGTCAGCTTCGGTTTCCAGGTACGTCTTGCTGGAGAGTTCGGCGGCACGGATGACGCGGGTGGTCTTGGCGACGGGCGCCGGCACGTTGGGCTGGCCGGTCTGCAGTGGCTTGGCGGTATTGCCAGGCATCGCAACATGGTCCGGGCGTTTTGTCGCAGCCGCTTCAATGAAATTGATGGCGTCGTCCATCGCATCGCC
The DNA here is from genome assembly GCF_029834475.1 of Rugamonas sp. DEMB1. Classification (GTDB taxonomy): domain Bacteria; phylum Pseudomonadota; class Gammaproteobacteria; order Burkholderiales; family Burkholderiaceae_D; genus Rugamonas; species Rugamonas rubra. Next base: position 4,321,652 of record NZ_CP122407.1, read on the forward strand.
GCCCGCTCCTTGCAGCAACATAATCTCCGCAATGCTGGTCTGGCTTGCAATGCGCGCTTTCAGGTCTTGCAGCGGGCGCAGGGCTTTGTTGCTGAGGTCGGGCGTGGCAGCTGCTGTCCCGAGCTTGGCTTGAACTTCAATCAACTTGGCATCAATGGACAGCAAGGCTCTTTCGCGTTTTTCGTGCGCCAATTGCTCATTGATGGCGGTGACGGAGGCCAGCAGCGGCTCAATGCGGTTGACCTGGCCATAGGGCTTGGGGTTGTCGCGGATTTGGGTCAAGTCCATCAGGGCGGCGGCGGCTTGAGGCACTTTGGTCAATGCTTCACGATTGCTTTCGAACGCGCTCAGGCCATCGAGCAGCTTGCGCCAAGTGGTAATCTGGGTCTTGTAAAAGTTGACCAGGTCATGGATGTCGTCCGCCGCATCGAGCCACTCGTTCTTGGCGGCCAGCAGGGCTTCGATGAAGGCAAAGCTGTCACGGATGCTGAGTTGCTGGGCGATGCGGGTGAGCGCGGCATCAATTTCGGACTTGCCAGGATGGTGCGGTGCTGCGGCGGTATGAGCGTAACTTTTGAGCTCGGCTTGCCAATCCGTTAGCCGGGCGCGAAAGTCGGCAACCAGGCTGTCTTCCTCCTCGCGTCCCATTTTCTGGAACAGCTCCTTATACAACTCGCGTGCGCGTTTCATCGCGGTGGCATCAGCCGTTTTGCGCTTAAGAATGGAGACCTGCTTGAAGCGGACGGACTTGGTGAGGGGGTCGGCAGCGGATACGGGGTCCAGGTCGGAGCCTTCGAGCATCAGCTTGATTTCGCCGGACATGAACAGGCGTGCGATGAGCAGCACTGTTTCCCACTCTGGCTTCCACCCCCAAGGGATGCCGGCAAAGCGGTCCACCACGTCTGACAGCAGTACCCGGTTCTGGCTGGCGGCCAGTTGCAGGTAATCACGCATTTCTTTGATAGCCAGCCCATTGCCGGCTTCGCCGTCCAGACCCAACGAATGCTGGCCCAAGTCATCCGCATTGAGTACGGCCTTGATTTCAGCTATTGGGTCAACCTGGCGCACCTTGAGATATGGCAGCTTGCTGTAGGTATTGGTGATGAGATAATTGAGCAACTCATCGAGCACTTTATCCGGGCTGCCCGTCTTGATTTGAACAGGCTGGCCGAGCGCGTAAAAATCGCCTGATGCGATAAGTTCGGAAAGCTGATGCACCAAGCGCATACGGCGTTCACGGTTCTCATCCTTGCGGTCGGCCAGGATGCGCTTGAGCGACGGACTGGCTTGGTCGGCTTTGGGGCTGATGATGTATTTTTCGATTTGCAGGTATAGCGCCAATTCGATATCTAGGCGCTCGCCTTCCGGCAGGCGCACCACGGCGCGGCCGTTGCCTTCACTGCTGCGCAAAATGCAGCGGGCTGGCTGGAGCCGTTCGTATTCATCACCGAGCGGCGTGAGCACTTCAAAGCTCAGGGCGTGGCTGGCCTGGCGCCACGGCGCACCGTCAAGCAGACGGTTGAATTCATAGTCGGCCTTGGTGTCGCGGTGGCGCACCTTGGTTTGGTCCTTGAAAATATCCTCAAAAATCAGCCTCGCCAGTTCGCGGGACTTTTCAGCAGCGGAGACCTCGACATGACCGATTTCGCGGGCGACATCACGTTCTTCGTTGGTCAGGAAGAACCACAGGTCACCGTTGCGGCTGACCAGGCGCTCCCGCTCCAGGCGCGCCAGGCTTTCCTGAATCTTGCGCTTGAGAACGAGCTTGTCAGCATCAATCTGGTCTATGCAAAGTGTGGCAAGGTTGTCGATGGTCGGTTTGACGATGTCAGGGATGTACCGGATGAGGAACATCGCCTTCAGCAGCAGACTGTCATAGGGCCGCAAGCCAGGATTGTCCGGCGCCTGGTCAATCGAGCGCTTGGCCACGCCGTCGATAAAACTCTCAATGGCGGGATAGAAGTCATATAACGGAATCAGCACATCGATGCTGTGGTTCGCATTGCGCACGGCAGCGGACTGGAAGGCATCAAGCAGCGAGCGCTCGCCTCGTGATAAGTGCTTGCCAGTGGCGCCCACCTTGCGGATGGATTCGAAAATCTTTTGCAGCAAAGTGAACTGGTATGGCGCGAACGGGTAACAGGTAACGAATTCGGCAGCGTCCTTGTAACCACGTAAAGTCACCGAATTTCCCGAGAACGCGAGCTGATTGTTGATGACGTCGCTCTTGCTGGCGAAGGTGTCGCGCAGCGCAACGTGGGCGGCTTCCGTCTTGGACAGCAGGCGCTCGCCGATGACCTCGTCGGTGTTGCTGCTGGCCAGCGACAAACGAGTGTGAAAGCGGGCCTGAATCTTGGAGAAGTCCTGCCCCTTGGACTTGTTGTCCTCGCCAATGGCCGCGTCGATATCTTCCTGGCTGGTGACGATGACCCATGCGCGGCCCTTGCACTGGGCACCGAGCTGCTCAGTGATGGTCTGCAGGTTGAGCATCAACGGTGAGCTGGTCCCGATGAACTGGCCCACCTCATCAACCAAAAAGATGACCTTGTGGCTGGATGGCCGGGTAGCCAGGTATTCGTTGACGACCTTGGCAAACCCTTCGAGGGTAATGCGATAGTCATCTCTTGCAGAGTCGAACCACTTGCCCGCTGATTCAGGCGTCATTTTCAAGGCCTGGGCAAGCGCGGTCACAATGTCGTCGCGATAAAATGCGACGGCATCACTCTCTTGCTCCCAGGTGCCACCGTTGGAGGCGGCAAAGGCGGCCTTGAATGTCTCGAACGCACCCTTGGCTATCAGATGGCGCTCCATGTCCGCGATGTGCGGAGAGTCCCCCGACAAGCCCACCTTCTCATTGAACACACGCAAGAAGACCTGCAAGATGGCGTCGGGGTCGGATTTGTTGGCTTTGGCGTCAATATTGAACAGGATGACGTCCGCCGTGCCCTGCACCGCGCGCTGAATGTCAGCATGCAGCATAGCGTCTTTGATTTTTTGGTGGTCAAAGAACTGGGCAGCGTTGCGCCTTTCCCCAATGTCTGGATTATGAGCCTCGATGTTCTCCAGCAAATATGACAGTATCTTGATGAAGTGCGACTTACCTGAGCCGAAGAAGCCAGAAACCCATACACCCATACGGTCAGTAATGGCCGCGTCATGTGGCCGGTCGATGGCAGCCAAGTAGGCGTCAAAGAACTTGCGCAGGTATTCACTTATCTGCTTGGTGACGACGTACTCTTCCAGTTCCTGCCAGACGCTGGCGGCGTCCATTTGGTCTGCTTTGATGACGCCATTAATCGGGCGGTCGATGGGTTTGAGGAAAAGCTCGCTGATTTTCATGTTGTTCTGGTTCCCTGATTGCTTGAGTGTGCTGCGTGAGCTGTCTGAACTGCCTGAGCGGCTAGCTACGTGGTTTCTGGTACCAGGCGGAAGGCGCGGTAATAGTGGTCTTCGGCCAGCGAGTTGAACAGGCGTAGCGAATGCCCATCGTAGCGGCCAGGGAAGAACATCAGCAGGGGCGTATTGCCCATGATGGGATGCAGAGCCGACAGCAGCGTGTGGGTGCGCAGCATGGGGTACACGGAACCGACACCGGTCAAAATCAACAGGTCGAGATTAGCAATATCGTGCTGAGCAGCGATTTTCTGGGCAATCTTGTCTTCCTTGAGTACCGACCGCAGTGCGGCCAGCGTGATGTCGTCGCCTTTGCTGAGTTGCATGTCCATAGTCTTGTCGAGCAGTTTACGCTCCTCCAACAGCCCGGTCACCAGTTGAAGCAAATCAATGGTGTCGGCGCGCAAGGCTGGCATCTGCTTAGCTAACGCTGGCAACACGGTACCATAGAGGAAACTGCGCATGTCGAGCTCGCGGTCTGGCGGGTAGTCGAAAATCCAAAAACCGATTTCATTACCCAGGCCTTTGCTGTCCAAGAAATCACGCGATGTCACACGCGGCAGGATTTGGTTTAGGCGTTCGTCAAAGCTCAGAATCATCTTGCACGTTCCAGACAATCAAGGACATAGGATTCACCATGTGCGTTCAGGTAGCGCCGCACATCGGGGTGGAGGGATTTGGGGGTCAACTTCATCGACTTTGAACTATCAATGTACTTCGCCTCGACCAAAATTCGCAGGATGACCTGAAGCATCTTGTCCTTCGTGGATTGGGGCCATCCGGCCAACGATGGGTCGTGATGTCCGCATTCAGCCAAGAAATCCTGCCAGTCGGACCGAGCCAAGTCGGGCTCAAGTCGTCGCTGTCGTTCCGCATAGACGCGAAGCATGAAATCGCCGAGCAGTAAGCTATGTTTGATGGCCGCAGCCATGAGCATCTGGATGACTACTTCGCTCTCGCGTTCAGAAATCATCTTCCAGCCTTCAGCATCTAACGTCGTCAAACGCCGGCGAAGAAGTCTGGCCTGTCGCGCAGCGGTGGCGGCCGTTCTCTTCTGCAGGATGTTTTCTGTTTCGATGGCATGCGTCCACGCGTCCTGGTTCGGTTCAGTCAGCAGCAGTTTTGCAATTCGTCGGCTCTCCAGCGGCAGCAGCGCGCCAACATATATTTCTGCGTTATACCGCATCATGCAAGCGCAGCAGTACGGGGGGGGCTGACCGGGTTCATAGTTCCTACACGAATCTCTCTTTGGGCTGCCCAGTCTAACTGAAGGCAATCCGCAAGCGCAATGTCATCGGTGCCATTCTCCGGGGGTTTCCGACGAGAAAACAATGAATTTTGAATAATTCTCGGCGAAGGCCACGCTCAGTCGGAAAATTCGGGCAATTCTCACCAATACCCACCTCAAAAAATCCCCTAAATGACGTGGAATTGTTGACGCGCTGAGACGTAAAGGCACCCGCCGGAATTGGAACTAGTACTAAAGCGACAGCACACGTTTTTCCAAACCGTCCTAGTTACATCCCTCCCCACCTCCATCAGAATCGCATCTGTCGGCAATTTCACCGGCGCCAACCACATGGAGTAACAAATGAGCAGAACCGCAAACGACGACCGCAGCGACAGCATGAATCCGAATAACGACAGTTACGACGACAGCCAGGACAATCGTTCGGACCAGCTCAATCCGAACAATGACCGCTATCAGGGCGACGATGGAGACGACGACTAAGTAGGGGCGTCAGGCCGTAGTTTCCAGCATCATCCGACTACGGCCGCCCCATCGATTCCTGCGCTCCCCGCCTTGCCGCCGCGCTTCCGCTACAAGCCGGCCGCAAGCCGCGCTCTATGAAACTGGAGCCAGACTAAATATCGACCACGAAGCCATGACTCGAAGGTGTCATAGCCAAATGGAAGGCCGAGCCATGGGGTAACGAGATTTCCGCCGTCATTGCCCTTGAGTCCGCAAATCATTTCCTGGAAGTGCTGAGCAACATATCCGAGGAAATTGAGTTGACGCGCGACTGCGCAAAGAGCTTTGAATATTTCAGCATCGTCAGAGCAAAGCAACGCATCCGAGATGAGCTTCGTATACGATGAACTTGGAAAATTTTTCCCTCTGCTCCACGCACCGAGCGTGCAACCATCAATACTAACCTTTCTTAGCCTCGCATCCCTTGTCAGTGCAGCCGAGGTAGGAACATGGGCGGCCTTCAACACCCAGTCAAACAATAATGCTATGGAATTTTTCCCCACGCTACCCTCCTGGGGTATCAGGAACGAGACGTACGAACCTTCATCGTCAATATCCGCTGGCCGAGCCTCAATATCCCATATCGCCAACATGCTCAACCAGACTTCCAGCGCGACGGCGACCCGCAAGGGAAGCAGGTCTTCAAATTTAACTGCTTCTGCGAACCCGCACAGAAAAGCCGGCGGCACGAAACGTTTCACAAGTTCGTCGTTAGCAAGCGCTTTTGACGCGTCAAGAAAGCGTCCGTCCTTGCAGAGCAAGGTTACCGCACGGCTAGCTCTTTCCACGTCACAAAGAAATTGCATTGATGCCGACATCGCCTCGGCATTCCCAGCTTCGTCGCGAGAAGTACCAAGTGCATAAGCTTCCCATGGCCCTATCAAAGCGATACGATTGCAGGCGCTTTCCTCTCCATCTAACGCGGCCTGCATATCATCTTGCATTGTCGGCGGCATTAATTCTAAGAGTTCCTCCTTTAACCCCTTCGAAATCCTCCCAAGGCGTACGGCTCGCTCCAGCCCTTTGAACAACGATTCGCGGCCCATTTCGACGAAAGCCATCCGCATTGAGCGTCCGCCGAGCCTGAGCGCGACATCAGGGTCAAACAAGAAGAGGCCGCTGAGATGAATGCGTTTGGCTCGCCCTTCAAACGGATTTATGTAGCGAGGACACTTTTGCTGAAGTGCCGCATCGTCGTCTGCTTTTCTAGTCAAAAAATCCTCGATTCTTTCTAGCACGGACGCATATTGCAGAAGAAATACGGTTTCGGAAAACTACCTACAGTCACCTCTCGAAAAAGCCAAATTGGCTGTCAGCGATTTGTGTCGTCACTGGCATCTTTAGCTTTTTTTGGGACACAGGAATAAGCCCAATGCTACCCCAATACCAGTCCCCGCACCCGGAAGCAAGACGCTACCAATTGAGGCTCCTGCCCCTACCGCAGCAGTTGCTTCCACTACCATTCCCGCCATTAGTCCGGCAACACAGGCAGTATAGCCACGTCCCCAATAACTATCGCTTTATTCCGATTTTTGGGTAGTCCTGCGGCATCGTCACGGTTCGCCAGCGTCCGAAGACCGCCAAGGGAGTGATATTTTTGACCATTGAAGATGAGTCCGGCACCGTGAACGTCATTTGCTGGCCCAACCTGTTGGCGCAGCAGCGCAAGGAGCTGATGGGAGCCAGGCTGCTGGGGGGCTACGGCGTGCGGCAGTGCGAACGCGACGCGCGGCATCTGGTTGCAAAGCGGCTTGTGTACCTGACTCACATGCTCTGGGGGCTGGATATCATGTACAGGAATTGTCATTGAAAGCGAGGAGGCGCGGAAGAACCCATCACCTTGAGACGGCTATGGGCGACGGGCTGCAGCCGCCCCAAAGCGGCCATGCGCGAATTACATTTACTGCCCGCCATTACGCCGCTACTCTCCAAGGAAATTACCATTTTCGAAATGGAAGATTTCCAGACCCTACCGCTCGGCATACCTTATGTTTATGCAGAAAACCGAGAAGGGCAGATGAGGCCAATGCCTCGTGAGGCGTCGGACCGACAGTTACATTATCGAATATCCAATCGTCATTTCCGAGTTCTAGCTTAGTATAAGGAACGAGCATTGCGGCCCCCTCACCTTGTCGAAAATCTATTTTTTGGCTTGCATCTGGCAAAAGGCTTGAAATAAGTCTCCATTCCTTTTCCTCCTCAAACGCTTTGTGCTTGATAAGTGAAAGTACCTGCAATATATCACTGACGTATTTCTCGAAATGAATATTATAGTTCTCTGACGTCGCAGGCTCAGCACATTCAAATCTACTTCGAAGCTCAACAATTAACGCACCTAAAAGTGCGTGATGTGATGCTGTGTCATATATGCACTGACCCAGCCGAAATTCATTAGTTGTTGCAATAGTCGCCACTCTTGATGGCGTAAAAGCTACGCTCACCCCCTTTCCGTGCGGGGTATAACTTCGCCACTGACTCAATAAACTCTGTTCCTGTGACATCGAAAACACAAATATGTTGTGCGGCTTTGATGAAAACAGGTTTCTCAGCCAATCTTCAAAGCAAATAGCGAAATCGTTTTGGGAATTTTCCGCACCATCAATTAGAATTTTTGTCTCTAGCATCTCCCGCAAGACTTCGCGGGCATGTATCAATTCCGCAGAGTCGTTAAGGTAATAAATATGACTTGCCCAGACTGTGCGATTCGAAGCGATTCCTTCCAATGCACTTATGCTAGTGTAGTGGTACAACGGAAATGTTGGGTCGTAAAAGTATTTGTCGATAGCACTCACAGGTTTATATCCTAGTTGCGTACATAGTTGTATCAAGCCGCATTACCGTTATCGTGTCAGGCATTCATGCATCGTGTTAATTGGATTGCGCGGGAACGTCTGCTTCTGACCGATTGCTGACCGTCGAAAACGGGAACTACAGGGGCCACATTCACAAGCATATACGAGGTGGCGCCAATTGAATTACATAGCCGCGCCCCCAAGCTTCCGGGATGAAAATCGTTCGGAGCTCATCTTCGCCCTATGCATATGTTATATTTCGCGTATATTCAACCATTTTCATCACTCATCCCCCTGGAGGAAATATGACGTCGTATGTAGAGTATGTTGAACAAATTGCTAAATTGCAAGCCCTCGCAGAAGCAGCCCGCAAAGATGAAATCAATGAGGCGATTCAGAAAATTAAGGAGTTGATGCAGCTGCACGGAGTGACAGTGGAGGACATCTCCTCCGGAAGTCGTGCAAAGCCAGCAAAAGCCAAGGGCGCCGTTGCCGCGCAATTCAAGAACCCAGAGACCGGGGAGACCTGGACTGGCCGTGGCCGTGCGCCGCGCTGGCTTGATGGCAAAGAAAAGGAACAGTTCCGTATTACGAACTAAAGCATGCAGGCGACGCGAATATCTCCCATTCGCGTCGCCTGCTATTCGCCCACTTAGGTCCATTTCTGCCCCCCTTGATAAGCAGGTCGTCACTCCCGATGCGTCATCGCGGCGCGAGCCAATCGAGTACGAGTTTTCCTGCACCTCTCCGGGAGGTTCGCCTAGTGCGCCACATCGCGCCGAGTCGTAAGGTACGCATAGCCTCCGCCAAGGTATTAGAGCTTGTTTCGGGGAAAAGTGTCCTAGTAGGGCTTTTTTTCCTTCAGGCAGTGACTTTCGTGGCCGGATGCAATCACACCATATCGTTGCGGATTTTTGACTTTGCAAAGATATAGCGACAGTTTGAGAGGGCTTCAGCTGGTTGGTGAAAAGCGACGATTGAGCTGCCTAGGGGATGAACTAGTCCGGCAGAGCACACACGGACGAACTGCATGAAGGTACCGGCGTCCGCAGGATGAGACTGCGGAGCTGCACTGCTGACCCATCAGGCCAACCGTAAGCGCCAGAAGGCCCTGGAGGAACGTTTGAGCGAGTCGCCGGGCAGCCAGGGTTGAGCGGTGTGCGAACGCGCTCCTATGCGCTGTGTGAAGAAGCCCTGTGACGCGGCGACAGTGGTCCACTCCCCAGACTCCTTTTCTTCAAAAAGCCGGTCATGGTGAACGGCTACCTCTCGACCTTTGATTTTAAAACAGGCGAACCTAGCACACTCATCCCTGGCTGCCCAAAATTCAAACCCTAAGAGATGTTGCTCTGATAGCATTCAAAACCGGGGCCTTTTTACGTCGAGGCTCATTTGAATATAAAGTTGTGATTTCCATTCCGGCAAACAGGCCAACTGTCGCCCTCCCCGCCAGCCAGTTGGTCTGAATCGCAAGACAGCATTTTCTCGCGTATCAACTCATGTCTTCCAACATTTAACTACTGTTTAGGCCCGCGCCACGTAGAGCGGAAGAGCGAAAGAGCTCAAGGATTGGATGGCACTACGCCAGCATCCTAGTCCACCAACAAGGATATCCATACTACAAAGTCTATAAGTACTATGGTTGCCTCTCACCGCTGAAAACACTCTGTGATTAATGGCTGTTATTGCGCTGACGGATGGTCGTGGCGATGTGCAGGTCAAGTAGGCACGATGCGGACGTCAAGTAAAAACGATGCGGACGTCAAGCGGAAACGATGTGGAGGTCAAGTATCTTCCATAGAGCGGAAGAGCTCAAGGATTTGATGGAACTACGCCAGCATCCTAGTCCACCAACAAGGATACCCATACTACAAAGTCTATAAGTACTATGGTTGCCTCTCACCGCTGAAAACACTCTGTGATTAATGGCTGTTATTGCGCTGACGGATGGTCGTAGCGATGTGCAGGTCAAGTAAGCACGATGTGGACGTCAAGTAAAAGCGATGCGGACGTCAAGCGGAAGCGATGTGGAGGTCAAGTATCTTCCATAGAGCGGAATAGCTTAAGGATTGGATGGCACTACGCCAGCATCCTAGTCCACCAACAAGGATACCCATACTACAAAGTCTATAAGTACTATGGTTGCCTCTCACCGCTGAAAACACTCTGTAATTAATGGCTGTTATTGCGCTGACGGATGGTCGTGGTGATGTGCAGGCCAAGTAAGCACGATGCGGACGTCAAGTAAAAACGATGCGGACGTCAAGCGGAAGCGATGTGGAGGTTAAGAAAATAAATCTTCCATAGAGCGGAAGAGCTCAAGGATTGGATGGCACTATGCCCGAGTCCAAGTCCACCAACAAGGATTCCCATACTACAAGGTCTATAAGTACTATGGTTGCCTCTCACCGCTGAAAAAGCTCTGTGATTAATGGCTGTTATTGCGCTGACGGATGGTCGTGGCGATGTGCAGGTCAAGTAAGCACGATGCGGACGTCAAGTAAAAACGATGCGGATGTCAAGCGGAAGCGATGTGGAGGTCAAGTAAATAAATCTCCCACAAAAAATATCAATCAGTGTTTAAAGGAATTTTTCTTAAATTATACGAAACCGGCTTCATTGGAAAAATCATGCGTGGCGCCTTTACGTATACTCATAGGCCCCAATCAACGCCCATGAATTATGAAACAGAAACAACCAGTGTTAAATGTGCAACTTAATAAGGCCAAGAAACTGCGTGAGCTTGCGAACCGCACAGCTCGAGCTGCGATGGCCCCTGCATTGGACAACCAGACTACGGTGCTGAGTGCGGCGGAAGAACTGAGCAAAATTGCAGACGGCCTTGAGCGTAAAGCAAAGCTGGCGATTTCTGAGCCGCCAGTCGCCGTGCTGCACTCCGACGCTACCGTTGAAGAGGTTCAAAAGTCGCGCCGGCGCCAGGCAACTCGACGCGGTGGGGACATCTATCTCCCAAGCTGGTCCGCTATGGCTTTGGCACTACCGAATACTTTTTTAAGGACTGCGCTATTCTCGACGGGCAGAAGTGTTCAGGCGAATTGCGCAAAGGTGTTAGAGGGAGACCTAAGCACCCTGGTCGCAGGGAAGGAAATCGCGTCTTTCAAAAAACTGACGCTGACGTTCAGTGGTTATGAATTATGTCAGTTCGACCGACGTGTGTATGCAACTTGCCTTGACTACTATCGAGAGAAGCCTCTTTCTCCTGAAGATTCTCATCAATACGTAACTACATCGTTCTACGAATTTTCAAACCGAATGGGGCTTACCTACGGATTAAATACCCACAAAGCCATTCGCGCCAGCCTATTACGGTTAAGCTTTGCCCAGATGCGAATGCGATATGACGGCTGGAATTTAGAGGTCCCAAAATTGCTTACGGCAAGCTTCGAGGACGCTTTGAGCAGTGGTGTATTCAAAGGCAGTGACCTGATGCTGCTTCGGGTAACGGAATCCGTCGCCGAACTCTTCGGGCCTGGCGCTTGGACTGCCGTCGATAAAGAGGCCATCGGATACGATGGTTTGATTGGCTGGTTAGCAAGTTTTTATGCGGGACACTCAGCCTCCCAGTGGCTTGATATCAAGCGTTTGTATCTACTCTCAGGTTACGAATCGCACATGCGTAACTTCAAGGTGAGTCTCGTTCGCGCTTTAGAAAAACTCAAGGATGAAAGCACGCCTTCCTGTAGCCGAGTCGCTACATACCACTTCACCGATGATGGGAGCAAATTAAAGGTTGTGCGCGCGACCTGGGGCGAATCCAAGCTGACCAAATAGCGTGGTGCGTTCCCAATGAAGATAGTTCGACTGTGCTGATAAAACGGACCGATATACCGCATTATCCTTGCTCGGTATAATTAAAAATTTTCATGCGCATGAGATGACACTCAAATTCTTCTCATCAAAAAATGCTAGATTGCGTCTAGAAAACTCTCCTAACTCCCCTTTCCACACCGAGCGGCGCTGCCACTGAAAGATGCCACTTGCATCGCTCCATTGTCGCCTCAACGCGTCAACCTCCGAGAACCCTAATGAAGTCAAGTACGTCTGGACCAATGTTAGTCTTTGAGCCTATACTTGAACCGTTAGGAGATTTTTATGGCTACCGAAAAAAAACGTGAATTCAATCAACAAGTTGCTGAGCTGAAGAGCAAAAGCTTGCAGGAAGTTGCGAATAAATTCTCACGTACTCTTGCACTTGGTGAGTTTCGCACACTGACGGGTGCCACTGCTATCGTTCGTCCTCAGCGAGTGACCTCCTAGAACAGTTGGTGACTAGGCAATAAACGGTCGCAGAGCGGCCGTTTTGCTTTTTACGAACGCAAAAACTTACTGGCGACTCCGCCAAAAATCGTCTATATGATGAGAGTTCTGCCGCGAGCCTGCAAGCAACTGGGTCGCAGACTTGGTCAACGTGCAGCAAACGTGGTTGTCTACATGGGCTCTACATGGGCTCTACATGGCCCGTCCTCGCGCCATATATCACCGTCACCTCCTAAGCCTGTAATCGAACATCTCCCGCGAGCCGCAATCTTCCTGCAATAGGAAACCCACACACCGAGCGAGCAACTGTTCATCGACGACGCCGGCCAGACTGTCGGCGTGACCGACGGCAGCACCGGCGAAATCCGCTGCGCCAAGGTGTTCGTCGCCGTGCTGGGCGCGTCGAACACACCTACATCGAGGCGACAAGGAGCGAGCAATAGCAGGACTGGATAGGCAGCCAGGTGCTCGCGCTCGCGTCCTTCGGCGGCTGCACCGAGCTGTGGGTGCCCGACAACCTGCGCAGCGGCGTCTCGAAGGCCTCGCGCTGCAAACCTGACGTCAACCCCACCTACCACAACCTGACCGAGCATTACGGCGTGGCGGTGCTGCCGGTCCGCGCCCGCCGGCCCAAGGACAAGGCCAAGGTCGAAAACGGCGTGCTGGTGGTCACGCACTGGCTGCTGGCACGCCTGCGCCATCAGCGCTTCCAGCCTGAACGAACTGAACCGGTCGCTGCGCACGCTGCTGACCGATTTGAATCAGCGCCCCTTCAAAAAACTGCCCGGCAGCCGCGCCAGCACCTTCGCCGAGATGGACCAACCTGCCTTGCGTGCGCTGCCGGAGCTGTACTGCGAATACGCCGAATGGAAGGTGGCGCGGGTCGGCGTCGACTACCACGTCGAGGTCGACGGCCACTACTACTCGGTGCCGTGCCAGCACGCCCGGGCCCAGGTGGACGTGCGCATGACGCGCAGCGCGGGCGAGGTGTTCCTGCGCGGCCAGCGCATCGCCAGGCACGCCCAGTGCGCCTTCAAGGGATGCCACACGACGGTGGCCGCGCACATGCCGCCGGCGCACCGCGAGGTGGCCGGCTGGAACGCGCAGACGCTTACGGCGCGGGCCGAAGCCGTGGGGCCGCACTGCGCGGTGCTGATGGAACGGCTGCTGCGCCAGCGGCAGCATCCGCAGCAGGCGTTCCGCAGTTGCCTGGGCGTGCTGTCGCTGGGGCAGAAGTACGGCATCGGCCAGCTGGAGGCGGCCGGCGCCCGCGCGCTCAAGCACAGCGCCGTCAGCTGGAAGAGCGTGCAGGCCATCCTCAAGAACGGCCTCCACCTGCAGCAGCAGGACGTCCAGCGCACGCTTGAACTGCCCGAGCACGAGAACCTGCGCGGCGCGGCCTACTACCAGTCGAGTCAGATTTACTAAAACGACATAAACGGTACATACCGTTTATGCAAGAACAGTGGAGCGCCCACCGGCCTGCCGCGCCCCGCCCCGCCCACGAAAGGATGACCGATGTTGAACCACAGACCTACGACAAACTGACCCGCCTGAAGCTGTTCGGCATGGCACGCGCCTTCACCGAACAGAGCGCACTGGACCTGCACCACCTTGGATTCGAAGAACGACTTGGCCTGCTGGTCGAACATGAAGTAAGCGAACGCGATGGCAAGGCGCAGGCGTTGCGCCTGCAGCGGGCCAAGCTCAAGCCCAACATCGCCGCCGAGGACACCGACTACCGCCACGCGCGCGGGCTCGACAAGGCGCTGTACCAACGGTTGCTGGCCGGTCTGTGGCTGTCGGAAAAACAGAACGTGCTGCTGACCGGCCCCACCGGCGTCGGCAAGACCTGGCTGGCCTGCGCGCTGGCGCACTAGGCTTGCCGCATGGGCCGCAGCGCCAATTACGTGCGTCTGCCGCGCCTGCTCGACGAGCTCAGCATCGGGCGCGCCGACGGACGCTACATGTAGAGTCTGACAGGTGCACGTGGTCAGAACTCGAAATTCGAGCCGGATTGGCACCGCTGGGGCAGTTGGCTTATAGCCACGAAGGAGTCGTACAGGGAAAAATACCTGAAGTACTCCTGCAACTGACGACCGGCCTAGCCTGGGTCGAAGTGGAAAACAGTTGGAGCAGCGACAAGGACCTGGCAAAAGTGGTTGCCAGCATGCGGACCATGTTCGTCGACAAGCGCATTTCCGAAGTCCATTTTGTGATTACCGCACCGGGTGCAAAAACCCTCGGTGCCCGGCTTCGTAAGGCTTTGACACATGATGCAAAGTCAGGGTGGCCTCGACAGATAAAGGAACTAGACTCAAAAATTCTTCAGGGGTTCATTTAGGTTTTCACGCTCAAGGGCGACACGCTTGAGCTACTAGAGGTCGTATTCTGAACTCCTGCAACGCGCAAAAGTGTCCTATTAAGGAAATTTTGCCATATTAACAACATGCGACGCTTTTTTTGGTAGTCCTGTGGGCCTCCTCGCCGGGCCAAACTGTCCTACTAGGACAGTTTTTGTCATTTTTACAACGTCCAGATGGTGCATGGGTGAGCTTCGGGCGCCCCCCACACCTCGGTTATCGCCAAGCCGCTTCAAACAAGCGCGAGCTACCTTGCTCAGGTCACGTCCGACGTAGCCGAAGTGCCCACTTGGCGCTGCAACTGCCTGCGTGCCTCCTTCAACCTTTTCTTGGTAAATCCGTAACCGCTCCGGCATAGGATTAGGTGGCCATCCAACGCTAGTGGAGAGTGCGGCAGTCCGGTTCCACTCCAAGTATCGTCCAGGATAATGAATGGTTGTGATGGTTCACGATTTGCATCAAGCCACCACTCAATTTCGTCCCGCCTGCTGGACGAGCGCGCCCTGGGCGTTCGCCATTCGTCATGCAGATTCTCAACTACAAACTGCAGCCGTGTACGAGTCAACGCTTCGCACATCCGCGCTCGGTCGAGATATGTCGCCCAGGAAGAGCTGATGACATAGGATGGTTCGAACTCAGCATGCAGTTCGCGCAAATTCTCAGCTGCCCCTCGGTCAACAATGCGCTCCCACAATTCAGGAAAATCGGGAACAGTCTGTTCGAATATTTTCAGCATCTGCCCGCTGTGATGCACCTTATCCAAGCACAGCACGTCGTCCATGTCGAGAAACACAATTGGACGCACGTTATGCCCCGCTCTCGAGCGTTCCAGCCTCGCTACCTCGTCGTCGTGCGCCAAGGCATGCTTTTACTCCCTGACACCGCGGTAGGGCACCCGACCAAGGCATTTGAAGTCTGCTTGTACTGTTAGGACGATTTTCATGCATTGCATTCTCTCGATTTGATTAACCTGAGGGGACGCTAGCACGCTCAACTAAGGGAGGCAAAGCCAACTCCATGGCAGTTGGCAAAATCGTTTTTCCGCGGTATACAACGTGTTGCAAGGGCGCGAAAACGTACCATGTCGAGCCGAGAAACGACGACCGGCTGGACGTACGCCGCGCTAGGGTTGCCAAAGCATTAGCTTCTGGGAGCATCCGCATCCCGTCCGCAGCGATGCGTAACGTAGCGTATCGTAGCAACACCCCAAAAAAAACAACACGATGTATATCCCGCTCAACGCTCTACAACCTACCGAACGACCGCAACCAGGCCGTCGTTCGCGCTTGACGCTCCCTCAACTGGCCGAAACCGCCTTCTGCAAGGCTTCGCGCTCGGACGGCGTCAGCTGCGCGGACACGGTCAGGATAGCTACCGGCGGTGCTCCGGGGGCAGCGGAGACGGATGCGCCCAGCGGACGTCTGTCCACGGTCACCTGCGTGTTGGCTTTCAGCACGTTGAGCTGCGCTTTCAGCTTGTCGGGCTCGGCGATGATTGCCTGCATGATGGAGCGGATGGCTGGGTCGTCATCCGAGAGCGCACGTCGAGGCGACCTGCGCACCTTTGCCGAGCAGTCTATGCTGGCCTGGAACACATCGACTTCGAAGAGCGCCTCCGCACGCCCGCAGGTTGAGCCCGACAAGCTACTTGGGGTCTGCGGCGCGTGGCAGTGCGAGCGAAACGTATGGCATCTGGTTAAAAAACGCCTCGTGGACCTGAGCCATATGCTTGGGGAGCTGGATACCAGGTCCAGGAATTTTCATTGGAGTCGAGGAGGGCCGGAAGAACCCACCACATTCAGACGGCAATGGGCGACGGGCTGCTGCCGCCCCAAAGCCGCCGGCCGCACTACCGACCTGCTAATTCGATTCATTCTCCGGTGCAATGAATTTGAATTTTTCTGCCACGTACTTGGCAGAATTTTCGATGTAAGGGAACACCGTGCTATCGTTAATATTCATCGCATCCAGCTCTCTAACCAGTCGCTTTTTGTCAGTCACTGCATAACGAAAAATCTTAAATGTATCATCACCCTCTTCATTCAGCTTCGCATTATCGCCGAATAGTAAGAAAGCTCCTGATTGAGAGGAAATCCGGTCGTTAGTTCTCTTCCCTTTAACGCAGAGTACGCTACGTAAGTCTTCGGGCTTAATTCGCTTTTCAAAATAAGGTTTTTCCTCACAGATAAAGTGATGGAGACGCTTTATGCTTGCCTGGCTGTTGAAGAAATCGAGTCCAAATTCAACATCAACTATGTCATTTGGAGTATCCGGATAGCTAATCTCTTCTGTATCAGCCAATCGAGCAAGGTTAGCCAAGCAGCTAGCGGTGTCCGAATCAAAATATTTCACTGCGTCACGCCGCACCACAAACCTGATTACTTCTCCAACAATGTTATGTTTATCCTTGGCATTGCAGGCGAAGTATAGAGCAATGAGAGGATTCGAAGTAATATCTAGAAGCCGAGTAGGAAGTGAGTAATGTTGCATTCGAACAAGCCGGTCCAGCGTTGAAGAATCGCTCGCAAAATCGCTAGCATTCGAAACCAAAAGCTCGCGGTAAATCAAATGCTCTTTTGTCAAATAAAGAAGATTCCCATCTTTATCTTTCCTGAATAGTGACGGTTCCAGCTTGTATCCCGTTCTACTAGAATGTCCTCGGTAAAAAACGTCCTCATCCATCGAAACTGAGCCAAACAGAACCTTGTCAATGTAATCCTGCAACGAGTGAATAGGGACAATTTCGTTTTCTTCAGGCGGCAGGCTCCCGTCCCCGGAAGGTAGCGATGGAGAATTGACGTTTTGAGGCAAGAGGTTTCTCGTTCGGAGCATGTCCAGAAGGTCCCCTTCCTTTACAGCCCAATGCGTCCGATTCATTTCCCATTTTCGAATGTCAAAGTATTGAAAGTACGGCTCAATGGAATCGTAAGAAATTTCGGGAATGCTTGATTCAAATTCGAATTCAATCAACACCGTGCTCTGTCTGCGCACGAATCTTGTGATGCGGCCAACCCTCATACCAAGTCGGTTCCAAGCTTCATATGCAAAAATGCACGGTAAAGCAACCATAGAATTCAACTCTATGTCAGAAAGCTTTTCCAGCTTATCTGAGATAGTCTTTTCCGTGTACTCGAGGATTCGCCCCTTTTCCCATTCGTAAAAACTCTTGTCCCAGCCACCAGGTTGGGACGTCACAAGAAAGTTAAACATAGCTGGCTTTTCTCTGTTAGAAATCTCAAAAAATGCTGACGCAAATGAATGCTTCCCAGATGAGTCCTTAGTGTTTCATGAAGGGCCGCTCCTGGCCGTCAGCGGCAAGCAGAGTCACTGCGGACTCGAAATAAACTGTATGAATCGCTTCCCGCGCCCGGCTGTACGAGATTCCATCATCCCACCTCCCGTCATCGTCATGTGCAAGAACTGTCCTTGACCCATCAAACCATCAGCTTGTAAATCACGCACAATTTGGTCGTAGACTTCACGCTGACCATGTAATTCCGGAATGCAGTGCTCAAGGACCGTGGAAACCCCTCCCATGCTCCAACCTGGGTTTTGAATTTCATGTTGACGCATCCACAGTTCCGGATTATCTAGGACAGCTAATACTCTTAAGTGCCACGGCGCGAGCTGGTCAATTAGCCGAAGGAACGTTAACTGCTCATCCTCCTCCGGCGCACTGGATAGAGCTGCATTCAAAACTGCATTACGAAGAGCATCTAGCTTGGTCTTCTGGTGATTACGAAGGGCAACCTGCGACGCTTGCATGACCACGGTCACAAAAACTTCATTCGATGCTAATTTTTCAGGGGTCAGGTTTTCTACACGCTGTTCAACCTCGGTAAGGACCTCAGCGAGCTGCTCTAGCCAGGCTTGTTTGCGCTTCTCCAGAGGAGATGTGAACAAATTTTCAAACGCGACTTGAAGCGGTCCGCCTGCAGCCGGCACGAGAGAAACAATGGCTCTTCCGACCTCTCGTGCTACATCGCCTTTACTTTTAGCTATAGGGGGCTTTTCCATATTTTATTTCTCTGACAAATAGTTAAAGGTTCTGGCGGGCTGCATTTGGCCGAATGCGACCTATTCTTCTTCTGGTAAAACGCCTCCGCGAATGGCTCGATTTTTCATTTCGATAACCCAAGGATTCGTAGAGTCAATAAGACATTCTTTTATTGGCCAGCCTGGTGCAGTTTCTATCAAGTGCATGAGCGACGAGGCGAGCCCAAAACATCCATCATCGCCAAAAAGGCCCAGTAGTGCAACCGCCTCTTCGTCGGTGATTGGCCTTTTGATTGCACGATACTCGACCTCGTATTTGCGAAGTTTGTCGACGTCGCCATTGTCTTCACTCGGCAGCTTACCCAAATCGACTAAACTTCGAATTTCCGGTCGCATATCAATCCTTTGTCAAACGCCACAGGCTGCTTCTGGCCGAATCCGGCCGACGGAGTTCAGGATATCAGCTTGCTTATCTGAAAAATTCACGAATTCTCACGCCGAGATGAAACCGCCCCGTTGCGGACCTTCGAAACTCACTCAACAATCGGCAATCCGGAATTACTTCATCTCGGAGCATCCTGTAAAGACTATCTCAAATCAAAATAAGGACAGTGCCCCAACGCAGGGTCGTATGATAGGACTAAATAGCTACCTGATACATCCGAGGACTTGCTAAAAGTATGACCCTTCAAATAGTTTTCAACGGTTTGCTTAGTAAGCTCTGGTTCATCGGTAAAAATGACAATCACGTAGCCGCCGGGATACGGCGAGCCCTTCAATTTTGAAAATCGCTTTGCTTTTCTTTCGAGCAAAGAGCCTACTAGGTCGATGAATTTCTTCCGGTCCCATGTAGCCCAGTCATGTACTCTTCCTGCTTTATATGCTTGTATTGCAGCACCATCGACAAGCTCCGTGAGCTCGAACGCTACACGTTCACCTAAAAGCGAAAGAGCCTCAAGGTCAGGAGGGTCATTGCCTCTTCCTCTGAGTTTGAGGTCGTGAAAAAAGAGCTTTCCATCAAGCTGAAGGCTCTCTGCTAAAGCCTTCGCTGCACCCAGTTCCTCTTGGTCCCTGTCGATGGACCAGCCAAAGAAGCTAGCGTAGCCACGACTTTCTAGCCGAGCTTTTCGCATAAGCTGAACAATTTCTAGTTCATCTTCGGGCGTCATCTATTCATTCTCACTTATCAGGCTGCTTTTGGCCGGATACTGCCGTGACTTCTTAGCGTCCCAAAATCCAACCGTGTCATTCAAAGCGAATCTAGCAGGCCGGCATGGAAGCCGACGGCCGGGCACAGCAGTACGATTTTCTGGTCCCCAATCGCATTTTTTTCGGCAAACACATGTGCTTTAATCCAAATCGTGAACTTGTCATATGAAAATCGAATGCAACTATAGTGTTCCGTCTCCAAGCGCACATATTCGTCATTCCGGTGTACCTGTTTTTCCGCATGGAAAACCGTGGTTACTATACCAACGCGATAATTTCTAGTGGCTTTTAGCATTTTCGCATCTTGCAGGTCCCCTGGAGAAAACCGAAAGTATTCGCCACGCTCAACTTCAAGAGCAGTTTTTATTTTGTCGTTCGTAAAATCGTAGGGGTGACTATGAAAGTCGCCAAGATATTCAAGTTCAGGTTTAAAACGAACAATTAACGCCTGCTTTAGTTCGAAGGCCCCGTCTTTGGGCTGAACAAACCCTGTACCTCGGTCGGCCGATGTTGAGACATCGGCAATGGAGATGTGAAGAATGCGCTCACCACGTTTTGAATATGTTTCGTAGCCCCATAGATTTCCATGGGTTTCGACCGGCACATGTGGGACTGCTGGCGTATTAGTATGTGAGATTTCGAACGCCTCAAGAGCGGCAGAGACGATAGTAAGGAACGCGGTTTCCGATAACGAGACCACATGCAGTTGTTTGGTCATAATGACTATTTTAGAGTGAACAGAAGTTAATACAATTAATAGTGCAAGTAATTGACACTAGCGAAAAAATAGCCGAGTGCGGTGTTCCACTACGAGAAATCGAATGTTTTTTGAACGCAGCCGAAGGTCCGCTGTTGCCCGATTGCTGACCGTCGAAAATGGGAACTACAGGAGCCACACTCACCTGCATATACGAGGTGGAACCAATTGAATTACATAGCCACTCCCTCAAGCTTCCGGGATGAAAACCGTTCAGACCTCATCTTTGCCCTACGCATATGTTATATTTCGCGTGCATTCAACCGTTTTCACCACTCATCCCCCTGGAGACAATATGACGTCGTACGTAGAGTATGTTGAACAAATTGCTAAATTGCAAGCACTCGCAGAAGCAGCCCGCAAAGATGAAATCAATGGCGCGATTCAGAAAATTAGGGAGTTGATGCAGCTGCACGGAGTGACCGCAGAGGACCTCGCCGCCGGAAGTCGTGCGAAGCAGGCAAAAGCCAAGGGCACGGTCGCAGCGCAATTCAAGAATCCTGAAACGGGGGATACCTGGACTGGCCGTGGCCGTGCACCACGCTGGCTTGATGGCAAGGACAAGGAACAATTTCGCATTGCGAACTAATTCAACTATTTTCTCATAAGTGGATGCGGTCGCAATCGCATCCAAAGGAATTGTCGAGCGTCCACCGTTTGTATGACGGACGCTTGCAGTATGGCAACCAGGATAAACCTCGATTTTGGAACAACCTGAAAGCAGCCTTGCGCACGTCGCGTCAAAAAAATTGTTCACGTATTCGTCGGTAGAATGTGAGCTTGAGTCCCGCTATAGTTTCTCGCGAACCCCGACCGACACGATGGGGCCCAACGACAACTCCAGGACGAATCCCCATGAGAAAACAAGGCACCAAACTATTCGCGGGCAAAAGCAGCGCCGCAACGCCACGCCTGGCGGCAAAAAGCCCGGCTGCTCTCCCGATAGCGGTCCGACAAGCAGCTAAGCCCGTACCTCGACCGACCCCAAAGGCTGTCGAACCAGCACCGCGACGGGCAGCTCCACCGCTTGGAGCTCCCAAACGTTCGACGCCCTGGACAGTCGAGGCCGCAGGCCGCGTCCAGCACACCATCGCTGTGAAAAATGGAGGAAAGGTCGAAAAAGGGCCCTTGGCGGCCCTAGCGATGTCCAAGGCCACCAAGGGTGCCCCACCGCTCAAACATCCAGCGAAATGACCACATATCCCAGCTATGGCTACGCTGCAGTCGAATCGCTGGTACTAGCATTCGTCCAGGCCAGCTATTTGATTCCAAAGGACCACCCCGCGTATACCGACATTCGCCAGCTGGCGGAAGGCAAGCGGCGCTTTTTTGCCTCGCTCGAGCGGGAACGTGACGGGAAGAAATCCAATGCAAAAGACCTACCGGCACTAGCAAACTTGATGAAGGTGGAACTTGCTCGAGAGTGGGCCACATCTGAGATGGCAGAGGAAGTTGCTAGGAGATTAGCAAGGTACATCACCTCCTATCTGCAGGATTTCGTGCGCGCTATTTCTGCGGCCAACATCCTCACCAGCCGGGTTCAAGACGTTCTGCGCCCGACGTTCTTTGCCCAACAAATTGCGGTCGACCTTAGCTGGCTGGAACAAAAATGGGGAATTGGGCTTCTTCCCCGACTTCTTCCGAAAGAGGCTGACCAAGCCCTCGTAAAGCCAATTGCCGTTGCCCTTCGCTGGATTCGCAAGGTCGAGGGTCCGTCGGCTGCCGAGGCGGCCCGTAAAGCCGGCCTGCCACCTGAAGATGTTATCGACAACATGCATCGCTGGGAATCGGGTAGCCAGAAAACACGGAGGGACTCGTTTGCACGAATAAAAGAACTGTACGGCATGAACGAGGCGCCGCGGTATCGGTTCTGGTTCTGGATTGCGCTGGTGCTCGATGCTGCAGGGCCCGCTTTTCGGCAGGAAATTGCGGCATGCCTAGGTCGCGGGTTTGACCTGGACTCGGCCCGCGCTCCCTTCATCCAGCTCTCCAACAGCTGCATCACGGAGACTAGTACACCAGAGGCGTTTCTGGTACTAGACAGACTTCTGTGTCGCCAATCGACAACACGGGCACCTGGCGACCGCGACAAGGCAATAGCCACGCTGGAAGAGTTGCGCCAGTTCGTCGCTGACAGCAACGGCGTTTGCGAATATCAGGTTCACGCCATGGAGGCACGCATTGCAGTATTTTCAGACCAGCCGGAGATGGCAAGGGAGAGCTATCGGCGCGCTGTCGCTCTGTCGCGGTATGCAGAGCCGACTTCAGCAGAACGGATATTGCGTGAATTCGCAGCCTTATGTGCCCACGAGTCATATGCAATACCGTTGAAGAATGCGACGGACACCCAGTGGCTTTTCGGACTGCACCCGGTGCAAATCAGGAGGATGCCGCTCGAGGACGATGAGACGCCGGCCAATGCCACTGATACCAAGCGTTGCTTCGACTATTACCGATACTTCCCCCGGCAGTTGTTTTTCTCGAGAACCGTTCTGCCGCAGGATTCAGCATTTGAGACATGTACAGGTGTTTGACAGTGTCAGGCGGCATACCCACCTGGCCACGGCGCGCACAAATCATGAGGGTCGCGCCGCACTATACTTTTGTCCCTAGACTACAGACCAAACACATGTCTGAACTGACAGAAGAACAAATCGCAATGCGCGAACTGCGCAATGCTTCATACCATGAAGCCGGGCACAAAATTATCTGCAGTCGCTTTGGCGGAGATGGCGACATCCTCATTTGGAAAAACCAAAGTGGCAATCCGGACGAGACGGCTTGGCGCGGACAGTTTCGCATTCGCGTCTGTCCGCAGCAGATGCACGACGCCTGTAAGAGGGCGGGATTTCCTGCGGCCGACCTACCCGAAAACTGGCGGGTATTGTTCGGCATGGCCGGTTTGGTAGCAGAAGAAATGCTGCGTGACGGAGCCAACGATGTTGAGCTTATCGCCGACAGCGTATCGGCCACGATTTTGCTCGGGTTCGCATCGGCGACGGACCTGTTGATGATGGGCATCACAAATATCGATGACTTTGAACTGAGCTGCGATGAAGTCAAGCAGGCCTGGCGCTATCTTAAAGAAGATTGGCCGCTTGTTCAGAAATACGCGGAATACCACATTGCAGAGGCGTTGACGGGATAAGAAATACTCACTGTCGTCTATGGCCTGCCTGCAGCGTAACTTCCAGCAAAGCAGCTCAGGCAACCAGCGCCCCTTCAAGAAGCTGCAGGGCAGCCGCGCCAGCGCCTTCGCCGAGATGCACCAGCCCACCCTGCGGCTATTGCCCGAGCGCGGCTACGAGTACGCCGAACGAAAAGTAGCGAGGGTCAGTGTCGACTACCGCGTCGACGGCCACTACTACTCGGTGCAGTACCGGCATGCGCAAGCCCAGGTCGATGCGCGCACGACGCGCACGGCGGCCGAGCCGCTCCAACGCGGCCAGCGCATCGCCGGCCATGCCCACTGCACCTTCAAGACGCGCGCACGACGGTAGCGACGCATATGCCGGCTATGGCATGCGTCAATACGCGCAAAGCGTATTCACAAATGACGTCCGGCACCCCAGGTGTTTTCAATGAATCCTGCAATTCGCTCAGGAATTCACCGGCGGCTATTAGCGCACGCGTCCGTTCATCCGGCATCGTCATGGTTGACTCCAATAGCACTAACGAAAAGGGCTACGCATTACAGAGACATCAGCATGCGTTGAATCTCGACTTGCACGACCGGGTCACTCAACCCCAACCGGTCCTCTGTTTTGACGAGCCGGTCACGACATTGCGGCGGCCACCCCTCGTCGTCATTGTCAATCGCGAACCACCCCGCGGGCTGCCGCCGCCCGACGTCTTCCCATATCTGCTGGCCCCTCGCCATAAGGGAAAATTCGAGTTTTTGCATTAGCCGATTGTGGAATGTTGCGCCGATAACCCTGGCCTGAAGCGTCGGCGATAGTTTGTTTTTCGCGAATTCAAAACTTTTTGCCCTCACCCACGACGTGCTCAATACGATTTTTACTGCTGGATATGGCGCGAGCAATTCGTCGAGTATGGGCATCCACTGAAAAAGTGTGCGGTCTGGAGTTTTGATATAAATACCACGTTTCGGGCTCCAGTACACAGCGTCGTCATGGACTACGCCGTCAAAATCGAGGTAACAAACTATTGTCATTTCAACCGCCTTGGTGCCTCTGAAAATCACAAATACTGCGGTGACACGCTCGATATTTGACCGTACACACGCTTTTAATCGAAGTCAATGGCAATCGAACTGGAGTTGGCGAATTAGTACTTGTACGCTATACGAACCGTTGTCCGGCACCTATGTTATCAACCGTCTAGTTTGCAACGGCGTACTAAATGGAGCCGCTCGTCCTTATCTCATAGGCGCTCTCAAAGCCAATATCTTATTCAAGACCGCGTCTTGGAGCACGAAATCAAATACCTCGAAGGTGACACTGAAGTCGTCCGACCCCACATACCCGAGCAGTGGCGAACTTTTGAAAGGCAAGCCATCGCGCGTTCGCGAGTCGGTGTCGACAACCTCAATACGCGCCAAAGCTCTTTGTCCCTCATACAGAAACGCCCTCATAGCTTCGCCAGACAAATTTCCAAGGCCGGCTAAAGCGGAGAAATCGTCCAGCGACAGTTCGTGGCATCCAACGTCCTTGTGCGCGCTCGCGTAAGTCAGCGCTGCTTTCATCACCTTCAACCCGGCTGCGGACAATCTACCTATTTCGATGTCAGTTACTACAACTTCTGCCATGGTTAAATCTCCATTAGAACGGGATACGACAGCAACATCTCAGTCCAAAAGCCAAACGTCGGTTCACTAAGCCGCGTCACCGACATCCCATATCAAGCACAACACCTCGGGCGAAGCCTTCATTTAACGTAGCGCGCCACATTGCGAGTTTTTTCGCAACCTCCGCTGGCGGAGTTGTCTTTATGATGTTTTCTTCAGTCGCTTTCCGGTCACGGTTCTCCGCTGCGGCTGCGGCCTGAACGCATTTTCTGACTTTTTGCAGTTCCACACGCGCCGCTTCGATACCGCCGGACAGGTCCGATATTTTGGCAACGTCTCCAAAAATTAGCCGATAACTTCCGGATGAGTCTGGAAGCGCAGCACTTGGTATATAGCTGAGATACTGCTCTACGTTCTTCCCAGGGCTCGCAAGGTCTTCAAAGAATGATTCATTGAAAGAGGTGAGGAAGTTGGGCACTTTTTTGAACTTTGGAGTACTCGTGCGGTCCAGATATTCGCACTGTCGGCTCCTACTACATGCCAGCCAATCTACGAAAATATCGGAGTAAACGCTCGTTCCCCAACCGGCGACATCAGCCGCTAGCATCTCTCCGGACTTCAGGTGAACAGAAATGTTTAACGGGACGTATTTCTTGCCAGTGGATTTCACGACGACTGACTCGATGTCTTTCGAATTCAGTATCCGATTTCCGAATCTTAACGCCAAAATAATTTCCCCTGTCGACCAGACGCGGGTGCGCTCCGCCCCGCCCTGCCTGCTCAACATCGTATAGGCGACATGATTATCAGGATGAACAGAAAGCTGAGATGTATCCGGTGGGTTCGGACCAATTGCACACCCAGGAAGAACAGCAGCAGCACCCACTAAACACAACAAACTCATTAATTTCATCGAACTCTCCGCCTTTTCATGGACCGACCGAATGCACATTACGATTCGGCAAAAAATTTCCCACGGGAAAATTCTACGTATTTCGTAGAGAAATCGCAAGCGTATTCTACGACTATCGTAGAATGAGTAAGAGTCAGTTGAGCAAGTCGGTTTTCGGCATCCGTATGAGGGAGGCACGGTTACGCGCACAAATCCCACAAGACAAGCTTGGTGTGGCAGTAGGCTTGGACGAAAGCACGGCAAGCGCCAGGATAAGCCGCTACGAGACGGGGGTACACGAGCCCCCGTTTGATACTGCGGTGATGATTGCGCGGGTACTGGATGTGCCCGCAGCATATTTTTACTGCGAAAGCGCTGAGCTCGCCAGCTGGGTCTTAGCTTGGCACAAGCTGGATGACGAGACACGAAAGCAGAAACTCAAGCAGTTGGACGCCCCGCGTTAATTCGTGCATTTCGGACGGCGCCAGCGCGGCGGAACCCAGCCCCCCCCAAAGAGTGCACCTCGCGCTATCAGTCATCGCCACACTACAATTTTATTCCCCAGCAGCAATAAGTGTCCTAGTAGGACACTTCATGTCAAACTGCCCCACCCAACCCAATCAACCAAACGTATAAAAGACATCCCTAGAACCGTTACCCGACTGTGTTGTCGCGCCAAACTGTGTTCGGCACAGCGAGCCTTGCACCGAAAAATTTCCACATAGCAACCATTGGGCAGGAAGTTGATATAAAATTCCCGTTCGATAGTTGAAAAGGTAATTTCATGGGTAATCGTAATAATGACGGCGCTTTCTGGTTCGCTGTCATCGCTTTGGTCGCAGTGGTTATCAGTCTGTACTTGTTTGTGAAAAATGTTGGCATGAGTATCGGATTACCGCCCGGCCCTACCGCGTGGCTTCTGGTCGGGGTAACTAGCTTCTTCGGTGGGCTGCTATATGCATGGCTAAGTGGCCGCCGGGTACACGTATGGGTCTGGTGGCTGGCAACAGGCGCATTCCTATTTTTCACGCCTGCCCTGAACTACTGGTCGCTGGACACCGTGAGCAGGATGATGGTTGATTCGGATTGGCACCGAGGCGAATTGGAGCACGCATGGTACGGCTCGAAATGGGCTCAAGCGGGGATGGTGACGGTTTTACTCGGCATCGCGGCGTTTGTTAACCATAACGACAGCGACTGACAAGGTAGAGCGCACCTAGGCTGCGTTTTCCGCGCCAGCCTGCCCTCCATTCCATGTCAAACTTCCCCCATTCCACGACAAACTAAACACCCATTTCAGCGCAAACTGGACGCTGATTCCGCCCCACACTGGACAGTTTGAAGCGGCCTGAGTAAGACCAACGGCAAGGGGGTAACTGTGACAACCCGCCGAATTCTTATCCGGAGGGTTGATGGGTACTCTCAAATGTAGACGTTGCCAATATGAGAAGGTCAACCGCGCGGACAGCATTTACTCCTGGAGGCTGCGTAACGGTCATCCGCGTGGTGGAGGCACTTTGCATCCTTACCTTGCTGAGTATCGAATATCGCCTACTTGCCCCGATAGTGCCCTCGAACGTAGGTCCCGTCGCTCCGTGTATAGCCGTTGACGTGAATGGTCTTGGCCCGCCCAGTTGCCGCGCTGATATCGCCGTAGCAGGAACCATTCTCGGCGCAGCCTGCGAGCGCTGGAGCGACTACCGGCGGAGCAGGCGCGGCAGCGGTTTCCGTCGCACGGTCGTAAGCGGCATGGCTGTCGGCTGACGGTTGTCCAAAAGAGCTGCTCGACGACGTCGCTGTCGGTGCGCGATGTACAACTGCCAGTTTAGGCCTTGGGTTCGACGGTGGCGTATTGGAGGAGACCACGTTCGACGTGCAGCCGCTAAAGCCGTGCGCGCAATTGTAGGCATTGCGACGGACTGCGGATTGCTCGACGGTTGCGTGCTGCTCGGAAGTCAGAAGGCCAACGTTACATCCTGAGTAGCCACCATCGCAGTTCTTGTAGTTTCGCGCCCGTGCAGAGGCCTCTACTTGCGTTAATTGCGGCTGTGTAAGCAGGGCCTGGTTGCAGCCCGTATAACCGCCATCGCAGCTGGTGAGGTTTCTGCGTAGTGCCGATTTCTGAACCTGAGCCTGCTGTGCCTCTGTTAGCAAAGATTGATTGCAGCCCGAGTAGCCCCCATCACAAGCGGCCAGGTTTCTCCGCAAAGCTGATTTAAAAACCTGCTCCTTTTGGACGTCCGCTAGCAGAGCTTGGTCACAGCCGGAGTACCCGCCATCACAGCTAGCGAAGTTTCTCCGTAGCGCTGACTTCCGAACTTGCTCCTTCTGAGCTTCTGTCAGTAGCAAATCCGCGCAACCAGAGTAGCCACCATCGCAATTGACGAAATTTCTTCGTAGGGCAGACCTCTGTACCTGCTCCTGTTGAGCTGTGGTCAACAACGACTGGTTGCAGCCCGTGTAGCCACCGTCGCAGTTCCTGAAATTCTCCTGAAGCCGAATGTCCTGTGCAGATGCTCCCATCGAAATCAGGACCAGAAGCCCCATCAAAAGCCGAACCATGTTCATGTGCATTTCTCTACTGAGGAGTTGCGACGGCGTCCGCTAGAGCGAGCTTCTTGGAGTTATAGTCGTGGACCTAACGGGTTCGCTCACTGCGTATTTCGGTCATCGTGACCGCGCATTCCGGCGCATCGTGACCGATGCGCATGTGGTGGTGTTACGCGGTTAAATTCTAATGCCTGCGGTCACGATAGGTCGATATTTTTCTCCTTTTTAGCGGTTTTAGGTTTTTGCATCCGCAGCGAATCGCCGGTCAGCGTGAAGCGGTGGTTGCGCTGCATGACGCGGTCCAGGATGGCGTCGGCGATGGTCGCGTCACCGATCCACGCGTGCCAATGCTCCACCGGCAATTGGCTGGTGATGATGGTGGCCTTGTTGCCGGCGCGGTCGTCGATGATCTCCAACAGGTCGGAGCGCGTCATGCCGTCGATGCTGCCCATGCCCCAGTCGTCGAGCACGAGCACGTCCGTCTTAGCCAGTTGCAGCAGCCATTTGCCGAAGGCCCCGCTACCGTGCCGGATGCGCAGTTCTTCCTGCAGACGGGGTACACGCTGGTAGATCGCGGAGTAACCACGCCGGCAGGCGTACTGCGCCAGGGCGCAGGCCAGCCACGACTTGCCGGCGCCGGTCGGGCCGGTCACCAGCACGCTGTGGCCGGCGCTGACCCAGTCGCCCAACGCCAGGCTCATGACCTCGCGGCGGTCGATGCCGCGACCGGCGCGGCTGTCGATGTCCTCGATGGCGGCCTGGCCGTACTTGAGGCGGGCGTTCTTGAGCAGGCGCAGCAGCTTGCGGTCGTTGCGGCAATGCAGCTCGCGCTCGACCAGCAGCGCGACCCGTTCCTCGAAGCTCAGCGCGCCCATGCCCGGTTGGGCCAGTTGTTCTTCCAGCCCGGCCGCCAGGCCGTCCAGTTTCAGCGAGCGCAACTGCGCCAGAGTGGTGTGCATCATCATTGTCGTGTCCTCATTTATTGGTAGTAGCCGGGGCCGCGCAGGTGCGCGTGTGCCGGGCTGACCCAGTCGGCGGCCGGGGCCGGCGTGCTCTGGTCGCGGTTGTTTTTCAGGATGGCGTTCACGTGCCGGTACTGGCAGGCGCCCAATTGCAGGGCCAGCATGCAGGCCGCCTCCAGCCGCACTTTTCCGTAGCGCTTGGCCAGCGACAGCAGCCCCAGGCAGGAGCGGTAGCCGTGCTCGGGATGCTTGTTTTCGGCCATCAGCCGCGTCACCGCCTCCGCCGTCGCCGGGCCGATCCCGGCGCCCCAGTGGATCAGCCGCTGTGGCGTCCACTCCATGTGCGCGCGGTGCGCGGCCGGCATGTGCGCGGCCACCGTCGTGAAGCCACCGACGCGGCTGTTGCGGGCGTGGCTGGCTACCCGCTGGCCCCGGTGCAGCAGCTCGACCATGGCCACCGTCACGCGCGCCTCCAGCACCTGGCCGACCAGCGCGTGCGGCACGCTGTAGCGGTGCCGTTCGACCTCGACGTGGTAGTCGATGTGGACCTTGACGGTCTTGAAGTGCGCCATCTCGTAGCGCTGCAGCGGTAGCGCCTGCAGGGCCGGCGCGTCGATGGCGGCGAAGGTGCTGGCCCGGCTGCCGGGCAGCTTCTGGAACGGCTTGTCGTTGAGCCGCGTCAGCAGCGGCGCGATGGCGTGGTTCACCTCGTGCACGCTGGCGAACTGCTGGTGGCGCAGGCGCGCCATGATCCAGCGCTCGACGATTTGCACCGCCGATTCAGCCTTTGCCTTGTCCTGCGGATGGTAGGGCCGCGCCGGCAGGATCGAGGTGCCGTAGTGGCGCGCGAAGTCGAGCACCGTGTCGTTGCTGCGCGGCTCGTAGCGGTTCGCGTCCGAGATCAGCGCGCGCGGATTGTCGGGCACGATCAGCTGCGGCACGCCGCCGAAGAAGCCCAGGGCGCGGGCCGTCGACTCGAGCCAGTCCGTCATCGTTTCGCGCGGCGTGGCGCAGGCGTAGGTGTAGCTGGAGGCGCCTAGTGCCGCCACGAACACGTGGGCGCGGGTGCCGTCGGTGAGACCGATGGTAGGGCCGGCGTAATCGATGAACAGCTTCTCGCCGGCCCGGTGCACCTGGCGCATCGAGCGCTTCAACTGCTGGGCGAAGCGGCGGTAGTTCTCACAGAACTGCGTGTAGCCGTAGGTCTGCTCGCCGGCGTGGTCGGCGCGGTGTTCCTCCCACAGCAGCATCAACGTCATGCCCTTGCGCCGCAGCTCCTGGTGCAGGCGGCCGTAGTCCGGCTGCACGTGGTCACGCGGGCGTTCCGGCGCCACCAGCAGGCGCCGCTCCAGCGCCGTTTCATCGACGTCCCGTACCTGCGGCCAGTCCAGGCCTGCAGCGGCGGCCAGCCCGACGTACTTGGTGACGACGCCCTTCGAGATGCCCAACGCGGCGGCAATCTGTTGATGTGACAGCTGGGCTTCCAGCTTCAAACGTAATACGTCTTTGATCTTACGCATAGTGATCCTTGGTGCGGGCACACGGTCTCCAGAAAAATCTGGCAGCGTACCCGTTCGGTTTTCAAATGCGTAACACCACTACTGCTGCACACGTTGCCGGTCCGGTATCGTGACCGGTCATTCCGGCATCGTGACCGCTGATTCCGGTATCGTGACCGCCGATTCCGGTGGCGGCCAAAATCGGTCACGATAGACCGGAATGGGCGGTCACGATGGACCGGAATGACCGGTCACGATAGACCGGAATCAGCGGTCACGTTGGTCCGAAATACCCAGCTCACCGTTGGAGGCGCTCGATGAACAACCCCCAGTAGTACTCCGAAGCGCCCTGCTCCGACAATTGGGCATTCTGCTGCCCGCCATGAGACTGCATACCCATCGCTTTGAAATACATCGACTGAGTATCGGACTCGACGGAAATAAACTCGTTTGACGTGTTCGCGGATGCGTTCGCATTGTAAGAAAAGGATAGCGAAGGAGACCGACCGCCAAGGCCACCGATACGCACTGAGCACTCAGCCACCGACTTACCTTCCCTGTACGCCACGGCCGAGAAACGCTGCGCATCTAACCGCTGAAAGCGCACTTGGATACCTTGGTTGCGAGTGGCCAGTTCCTCTAGGGACCCATCGAAAAACTTAGCCATGTAGTCGAACGAGTCGTGCAAGAACTTATCGCGGTCGTAGTCCGTAAACTCCTTCTTTAATCGAAGATTGCTTGACCTTGGCCGTTCCTGCTCCAGGTGCATGCCGCCGACATCGGCCTGAGAGGCTTGGCCCAACTGAGTTGCGGGCTGAGCCATACCCCACCCGGATTTCGCATAGCCAGCCGCAGGCTGTGCTACTGGCTGGCTGCGCCCCAGGTCTTCAATAGCCTTACGAATCTGACGCGCGACATCGGTCCAGGCTTCCGCCTGATTCGGCCATGTGGTGACAGCCTTCCCGTCTTTTGGAACGGCGAGCAACTTGCCGAACGGAGCGGTATGCCAATCACATGGCTCAAGAATCACTGGAATTACGCGCGCAGTGCCGTCATCGTGTCGTTCGAGAGCTCGCTTCATTTCAATCGAATAGCAATACCTTTGAAGCGATGAAGTCCGCGCTAACAAGCAGCAGGATGACGTCGGCACTCTTCAGGTTTTCGTCAATCGCTACATCCACGTTGGAGCCGGCAATAATGCCCCGGTCATGCCAAGTTGAAATCTCCCCTTGGTTTTTCAGTAGGGAAAGATGTACTTCGAGGCGGTCGCGCAATGCCTCGTCGGCATGGCAATAGGAAAAAAAGAGTTTTGCCATATCGCAATTTTCCTTGTGTCGAGTTGAGATGTTCATTATCGCAGGCAATGACGACGTTGGGGCACGCCCTCTTCGGTTCTGCGAAACGAACCTTCCTATCCGCGCAAGGTGCGGTAATCGATTTGGTGAATGCCCTTACGGGTTGTTGTCTGTTCACCGAAGGATGCATTAATCCTCGTCCGCGACAGCGTCAATGGCGTCGTCTTGGTCTCCCCGCTCAACTGGTTCAGCGTGGCTGTATACCGCGCTGAGAAGCCGTCCTGTATTAGGGGCATCTAAGCCTTGCTGACGAGGCGTGTCGACAATGAAGGGGAACCGCGACCCGCTACCGTATTTTGCGTTGGTCTCCAACATTGCCATGTGCATAGTCAAGTGGACGCGTGGGCCTGAGCTACCTGCGCCATCGCTTGCCTCGCTCCGATTTTAACGGAAGCGATTTCTGTCTTGTCGATGGAGAGACGGTCAGCGCAAGCCTTCACCGAAGCCCGAGCACATGGACACATTTTAAATTTCAGTGGCGTCGAGACCTACCATGGGGTCCGCTTAGCGCTATACGGAGAGCGAGCAATTCTCTCCGCATTTTTTTTCTCCGAGCGTTACCTGCATGTCGACCTCCCAACACCCTCAAAGGAGGTACAACTTGAGCAATATTAATTCCAATAAATCAGGTAGTTACGGAATTCGCAGGTATTTCACTCCGTCGTCTATAACTGCATCGCAGACGCCGAAAAGGAAGAGGATGAGGACATTAGGAAGGTCTATGTCACCACTTACCTACAAAAAGCTTTTGGACGAGCAGTCCGGCCAAGTCGCATTGAAGCTAGTCAATGAGCAAACCGCCGCTAACCGCGCGACTGCGCTTCGGCTCTTCTTGGCGGCCAACGCTCTAAACATCGATGATGTAATCGGCGACGAGATGCGCTTCCGGCATCCGGAGGCGATGGAAATCTTCATCAACAAGCTTCAATCAGACGGCCGGTCAAGCAGGTCGATATCCAACACTCGAGCAGCATTTCGGCCATGGAAGGAAACCGTGATTGACCACGACACGGCTCAAGCAATAGCCGCTGAGAAGTGCACTCCATTTATGGAAGCTCTTAAAAGTGCTATGGCCAACAATCCTGTAAAACGAGTGGCTAAGCAAGCAGGGGTACCGCCAGACATGCTTCGAGGTTGGTTATTGGGCAAGCAACCACGTCCATCCAGCGAGAGATACCTATCACGAGTTGAAATTTTCTTCGGTCTCGAGCGGTCCTGCCTTATCTCGTTAGCTGGTATCAAGCCCTGCGGATACAGGGCTCAGCTAGGAGGGCCTGCAGCGCCAAATCCATACAACGAAACCGTTCAACAATTAGCGACGTTGCAATACTGCGTTAAGCCAGGCCCAACTTCTCAACTGCGGAAGCAGTGGCGAGAATTT
Organism: Rugamonas sp. DEMB1; assembly: GCF_029834475.1. Lineage (GTDB taxonomy): Bacteria > Pseudomonadota > Gammaproteobacteria > Burkholderiales > Burkholderiaceae_D > Rugamonas > Rugamonas rubra. The sequence goes on from NZ_CP122407.1 coordinate 4,355,578, forward strand.
ATGAGCTATAAGACTTCAAACACTACAGACTTGGAACGCACGATGCGAGGAAAATGGAGTATTTCGCCTTGTCCGATGCTGCCGCAGACCGATGCAACGTGGTGGGCATTCATTGAAGGGAAAGAGGTAGCCTCGGCTCGTTTTTCATGGCATAAAGTCTCATCGTTTTTGGGCTGGCTAGCACTTGGCCGGGCACAAGGAGGCAAAGGCCTTCCCTTGGAATCGGTGGAAACTCTGGCGTGGCTGGCGGTACCAGGTTTCGTTGAAGAGTATCTTGACTGGTGCATGCAACGCATCGGCGAAAGAAATAGAGGGGCCACGCAATTCTTAGCATTGATTGCTTCGTTGGTACGACCGAGGTTTGGATACCTTACTCAATCGCCAGAACTAAAAGAAACCTTGCCTGCAGAGTTCAAAACGCAGGATTGGCAAAAACTATGCGAACGTCAGTTTCGGCTAACTGAAAAATTAGTCGCGGCCTACCAAGGTGAAGTGGATGTATCGCGCGACTCATTCGCACCTATTCGGGAAATCATCCACCTTCCTCAGCCAATGGACGCGATTGTAGACATGATTCGGCGGATGCGGGCAGACCGCCCTATCTCTGCCGCACCTTCAATACAGGCCATTTGGGCCCGCGACCTTGCCCTAATAAAATTGCTAGTCTCGAATCCGCTGCGGGTTAGGAATGTTGCACATCTAACCTGGAGGCCAGACAACACCGGCGACCTTTACCAACGCTCGGACAAGTCATGGTGGATTCGTATTGCCAAACGGAAGTTCAAGAATCGTAAAGGCGCCGCCGGCGATAGCGTTTACGATTGCGAGGTGCAGGAGTCTGCCTGGCAAGATATCGAGCGCTACATATTTAAGCACAGGCCCATTCTTATGAAGTTCCCTACCGACTTCGTTTTTTTGACGCGTATTGAGAAAGGAACCAATGCACATCATCCATGGAACGGACTGAGTCCAAAGGTTTATGCACTAACGACAAAATATGTCCCGCGTTGCAATGGATTTAGGGGGCACGCAATTCGGCACATCGTTGCTACATCAATCTTGAAGGCGCCGGGAGGGACTCATAAAGTCGCCGCGCGCGTGCTTAACGACCGTGTCGCAACTGTCGAACAGCACTACGACGGACTAACAAGTAATGATGGAGCACACGAAATGGGCCGATTGTTGAGTGCTCAATTCAGCCGAATGTGAGCCCCAACATCGCCGGTGGCGCCACGAACTGTCAGCCAGCTAATTCCAGCGCTGTTAGTTCGCTTGGCGCCATTCCCCTCCCCACTCCTCGTCTAAAATATTCACCAACTCTGCCGCCACGGGCGACCTGCCCCCAAGCCATTCTGCGAACGGCTTCGGCAGGACAATGCCTTGGTACTCAATACGCCCCACGAATTTTAGAATTCGTGTCGGGTCGTAACCATCTCCATAGTCGCGCTCGCTTCCAACGGGTAGGAAGTACCTCTTATCCTGCTCACTTGGCAGCGTACGCCCAGTGTAGAACTGGCCCAATCCTGGCGGCCATTGTTCATCCAACTGCGCGTCGCGTAGTTGGTCCTCTAAAGTGTGACGGAAACTATGGTTACCATAGCCTGCACCAAAGTCCAGTATGTCCCGCACAAAGGGAACGAAACGCTGTTCATATGCACGGCCCCACTTCGGCTTTTTACTAGACCGCTCTGGCAGCGATGATGGGAAAAGCGGTGCCCCTGGTCCACAATTAGAGATTGCAGACTGCACGAACGCGACGAATCCCAATTTAATGAGTTGGGGATGAACCGGAATTGTTCGCTTGGTAGCCTCATTTTTTAACGACCGCTTAGGGAGTGAAACCTCTTTTCGCTCTTCATCATCGTCATCGGAATCATCAACTTGTAGGGTTAGAAGCGGGCAATGACCCAAAACGATATCACTTACTTTGAGCTGAAGCGCCTCCCGTATTCGAAAGCCATGATACAAACCAAGCAGCGGCACCCAATAACGAGCGCCCAAATCCCATTTCATGCGTTCGCGCCAATTGGTCGCAGAAGGGTCATACCACGTAGACGCAAAGATGATATTTAACTGGTCCAGAGAGTACCGCTTACGGGGTTTTCGCCGCTTCTTCTCCGCCGCTGCAGAAATCACCGGCATCATCTGGAGTTCAGCTGCAGGATTTTTTTGACATAAACCTCTTGATTGGGCTAGCGAAAAAGCCACTCGCAATCCGGAAATCACCTTACCCTCGTAGTCCATGCTCCATGGCTTCACCACATCATTGAGACGATGTTCTAAGAACAAATAAATGTCGTTGCTAGATACCTCGTCCAACGGTTTGTCTTTACAAAACTGAACAAGTTTTTCCCACCACGATATGTTTGTACCTTGGGTCTTCGTTCCTACGATTGAAAGTCGTTCTGCATAAAGGCTGGTCACATCAGACAAGCAAGGTTTCTTCTCTTTACGATGGATAGGCACACCGGTGCGCTCCCACACGGCAGGAAGAGGCTGAACATCAGGCAAGGTAGCATCCGCGAACTCGCCGCGCTGCCGAGATAACAAGACAGTGCACGCCTGCTGGACAGCCCGCAAGAACTCATAAGTCAGCGCCTGCATGTCATTCCCCGTGCGGTCCTCAAGCCGGTAGCCTCTGAACTCGGCCAGCTGCTCAACGACCTGGAAGAACGCTGAAACGTCCCCGCTCGTAACCGCGTTCCTAGCCGACTCAAGTACAAGTTGAACTTGGCCAGTAAAGGGACTAATTTCCTCGGAGTTCATCCATCGCTCGCCATGCGAGCGTGCGTTTGATTCCAAGCTGAGGCCCGCCAAAAAATGCAGCGACAGCTGTGCTGCTAGCTCTGGCCTGCCCGCATCAAGGGGCTTGAGTCTTTTCGACCGAGGTTTGTCCAGATATGCTTGTATCGCATCGTCTGCAGTCAGTTCACTTTGCTGCGCGAGCCTAAGACGAGCAAAAAGTTGCGTGGTTTCAGCTTCCAGAACCGCAGCTTTAACCTTTGCAGCAGCAAATTGGGGACCCAGCGCTCTTTTGACTACAGTCTTACCAACGGCCTTCCGAAGGTTCGTTAGGTACCGTTTTTAGGTAGATATAGCCATGAGGCGTGTGGCGAACGTTTTGGGGCATAGTTGCGTCCTTGTTGGACGTCGCTCCCCGCATCGGATTTGTACCAGTCATTTGTACCAGTGGTTTGCAAAAAACCCTAGATAATAAGCGAAATCAATCACTTATAACAGACTGGCGGAAGCGGTGTAATGCGAATAACAAGCTTTCATGCGGCCTGCATACAAGTGTTCTAACACCATACCTACATCCATGCCTACACGCCAGGCCTCCACCTCACAGGCAGCCGTCCAGCACCGCCTCCAGCTCACCCTCGTGCCTATGTAGCATAACTAATTTATGCGCATGAAACTGTTGCAAACTACTTTTATGCGCATATAATAGGACACATGGAAGGCAGATCGCCATCCGGCCGCACCTCGGGGAATCAGGGGTTGGAGAAATAAATGAACGCAACCGTAACCGTCGCCGGCCATGTCGTCGACTTTGATGCAGCCGTCAATCTGATGGATGATGAGATCCGCGAAGAGCTGCACAGCACGATCACACCTTGCGCCGATCAGGAATTCATCGACGCCTACGTTGCAGCTCACGCCACCAAGTTCGACGGCGAAGAGTTCGTGGCCAACTGATAGGGCGGCCATGACTCATGTGAATCGTGGCCGCCTTGCCGTCGACACCAACGGCAACTGGCGCCTCTATACAATCACCATCCCCGCTAATTCCACGGCCCTGGGCACAATCACGCGCGACGAGTCAGATACCGGCGCCTTGGTGCGCATCGAAGCCACCGGCGCCTATGTCCAAGTCAATGCTGGAGTCATCCGCAGCCTGGATGGGCGTAAGGTATCGGCCGCGCTGGGTGTCGCCGGCCGCCCGGCCGAGATGGTCGGTGGTAAGGCCGTCAACATCTACCTCGACCCAGCAAGCCGGGCCATCGCCGAGCAGTTGGGCGACGGTAGTGTGAGCAAGGGCATTCGCGTAGCGCTGGCGCGCGCCGCGGTGAGCGCCTAGATCAGCTCCGCCTCGGCGCCGCGCCGCAGCACCAGGCCGCGCAGTACCCGGCCGCCGCCGCGATTCCAGCGGCGCAGCTCGGCCGGCACATCCTCCCACCGGCCGGCATTTATGCGCCGGCGCAGCGTGCTGCCACTCAGCTTGGGCCCACCCAGGTTGTAGCAGAAGTCGATGATGGCCGCCAGGCGCTGCGGCGAGTCGATCTGTGGGCACAGCTTGCGCACGGCCGGCAGGTAGGTGCGCTGGATGGATTGCGCCAGCATGCGCTCGGCCAGCGCGCGCGTGATCGGCGGGTCGGTCAGTAGCACGGCTCGGCCATCGAGGTAGCGCGTCGAGCCGAAGCCGATGGTGGGCACGCCGGCCGGGCACAGGTAGGGTGACAGGTAGAGCCATCGAAGCGCCTGCACAGCGCGACGGCGATCGCCATGGCCAGGGCCGCACCGTCAGCTGGCATCGGCGGCGCAGCGGCGCGCGGCGGGTCAGCGGACGGCGGCGCGGCCACTGCCGGCGCCGGACCGGCGGCCGGCCTCCGCACCCAGGCCAGCGCGCGGGCAAGAACGTCGGGCGCCGCCATCATTTCCCTCGCTTGAACAGCGCGCGGTCGGCCAGGTAGATGCCCAGCGCGGCGGCGCACACATTCCAGCCGTTCTCGTCGAGCACCCACCATTTGAGATAGTGGCCACTGATCATGGCAACCGACCAGGTGGCAACGGCGGGCCGGATGATGCCGTTCCACAGGTCGACCAGCCAGATGCCGGTGGCCGACGTGGTGCCTTTCACAGCCGCCATCCAGCCGTCGGCCTCGATGCGGTCGACGTCAGCCTCGGCCTGCACTCGGATGGTCTGCACGCCCAGGCCGGCCTGCACCCGGATAGCCTCCAGGTTGCGCGCGTGAGCGGCCGCGTCCTGCTCGCCCTGCAGGCGCATGCGCTCGATCTCGAAGGAGTGATCCTGCCGAGCAGTGATCCAGCTGGATAGCTCGCCCCAGATGGTGCGGAAGATCGAGCCGCCGAGGAACGACAGTAATGCCGAGAAAATCATGATTTACCTCCGATAGAGCAGAACGTCAGGCCACGCGGCCCGGCGCAGACCAGGGCGGCGATGCCCCAGTGCAGCGCCAAGTCGGGGCAAGTGGGGTGGCCGCCGGCCAGGCCGGCCAAGAGCACGGCGGCCGCGCCGATGGTCAGCAGCAGCCAGGTGGCGCGGATCGGCAGCGCCGTGCCCGGGCACATGTGGTTGATGGCGCGCACGCCGCCGCCCAGCACGATGGCGGCCGCCAGCAGGTTGAGGATCTGCATCACTCACCTCCTTTCCGGCGCAGCCAAGCGAGCGCCGTCGGAATGATGACCTGGGCGCCCAGGCCCAGGCCGGCGGCCGAAGCGAGCCGCATGCCGTCGCCAGCCTGGGCCGCGAACGGGAAATAATTGGCGATGCCGAGCGCGATCAGCGGCGCGAAGTAGCCGGCGAGCAGCGACGAGCCGGCCACGCTGCCGGCGATGCGCACCAGGGTCATGGCCGGCAGGTAGGACAGCGACACGAGGCCGCCGGCCAGGCCGGCCAGCAGCGCGTCGTACTGCACGCCGAGGATGGACCCGGTGAGGGTGATGGTGCTGGCCGCGATTGCGATGCCGGCAGTGGTGCTTGCGGGTTCTGCCATAAGTGCCTTTTCAATAAAATGCCCGCACTAAGCGGGCTGGATTGGCGATTCTTGCGGCGTCACTGGCAGTGGATCTTCCGGCAGCTCTAGCGGAGGGTCCGCCACAGGTGGGCCATCCCGCCAGGCCCACGATCCCCAGCCGAACACCGCCCCCCACTCTGCGATCAGATAGTTCATATAGCATTCCTGCGCCATGGCCGCCGTAGTAAACCAGTTGCCGTCCAGGTCAAAGATATCCGCGTTGGCGCGGGGCTCATCGCCAGCACACGTGTTTTCTGCCATTTCACCCTCCCTCAATACTCAACCATCACCAAGCCGGCCTGCGTGCCCTTGCACACAACTACTCCAGTGCTGTGATCCGATGCTACCCCGCCAGATCCTCCGCCGAACTGACCTCCAATGGCGTTGCCAACACCTCCGCCAGTGAGGGAGCCACAACCACCCGATCCGGCGAATGTGCCCCCACCGAACACTGGCGGGGTGCTTGTGGGGAACCCAGCGCTGCCAGCGCCAGCGTAAGCGCTGTAGCCGTGCTCTGTGTTGCCAGGAGGACCGCCTGCTGTTGCGTTCATCAGGGTTGCGAAAAAATTTCTTACCGTGTCTAGAGCACTACCGCCCACAACCCCGTCCCAATTTTGGCTGCCGGCGCCATTGCCTGTAGTTACGTCAGGGCTAGCCCCGCCGAAGCCCCCGCCGCCGGAGGCGACGGAGCCACTCGATGCGGTAGCGTGCCCGCTCCTCCCACCAACCCCTGCACCTCCGGTAACCGCCGCGTACGACGAACTGGTAGAGGGCGTGGCATCCCCCGAACTGTAGCCAACTCCAGAGACGCCCACCGCCCCGCCTCCACTAGCCCCGACTCCACCGCCAGTACCTAGGACCGACCCGCTTCCGCCTCCCTGCACGTTGATATCGCCGCCCGTAGCAATGCCACCATCAGAGCCCGCAAGGGGCGCGGATGTTAGACTAGCCGCGCCACCATACCCGCCGTTGGCCGTCAGCGCAGAAATGCCCACGCCGAAGAAAGTAGAGGCTGACCCGGCGGCTCCTTGGATCGCCACGGGATGTGTCGCCGATGATGCATCTGGCGCCCCTGCCGCCTGGACGTAGCTGTAAGACTGGCCGGCCACAAGGAAGCGCATGCCGACGCAGAAGCCGGCACCGGCACCTCCGGTGGCACGATTCGCTCCAGCTGATGACAAGGACATCCCGCCGCGCCCGCCGGATCCGGTCAGCGTGATGCGGTGCCAACCGGTGCGGCGCGCCACAAATGATCCAGTGCCCTTCATCACCACGGTATTTTGGAACGCGCCGTACAGGCCGGCCATAGCCGTGCCGTCGCCCTTGTTGATGGTCACGCGGAATTTCGTCGTGGTCTCCGCGTATACGTCGATCTCGTCGCCGGGCGCGCAGGTGAATGACTGGCCGCTTAGCACTCCCTTGACAACCAGGTTGGCGCCGGCGGCCAGGGGAAAGGCGCCGCCGGCCAAGATGCGGCGGCGCGCGCCAGCCTGGGGCGCGGCGGCGAAGCCGGTAATCGCCACGGGGCCAGTGATGACCACGTAATTCCCGGAGCCGCTCCAGATATCGGGCGCCGAGGCGCTGGCGACATCTGCCGCCCTGGCATCGTTGAGCGCACCAGTCAGGTTGCCGCCGGCAACGCCACCGGTCGCGCCCGTGGCGCCGCGCTGGCCCACCACTGAGATGATCCACGAGGTGATGGTGCCACTGCCCTCGTAGCTGGTCACGGTGGCGACCAGGGAAGTACCCGAGTAGCTGGCCGCCGTGCCGTACATAGCGTTGGCCGGGTTTGCCGCGTCGACCATTTTGAGGTTGACGTTGGTGGAAAACTGCTTGCCGGCCTGCGTGGCAAAGGTGCGCGATCCGGTACCGACCACGTTGCTGGTCGCGCTGGTCGCGGTCAAGCCCGTGGCGCTGGCGGCGCTGGCCGCGGCACTGGCTGCGGCCGACGCAGAACTGGCGGCGGAGGCAGTGGCGCTCGTAGCCGATGCGGATGCGCTATTTGCCGAGGCGGCGGCACTTCCGGATGCGGCGGTGGCACTCGCCGCCGCTGCGGTGGCGCTACCGGCGGCATCAATTGCATTGGCATACACATTGACGCCCAATGCATTCATCTGCGTCCCGAATGGGCGTTGCGCGGCAACAAAGGCGTCGGCCGCGTTATCGAAATTGTCCGGATCGTCAATGCTGGGCCCTACTGGAAGGACGTCAGCCGGCACTGGTGCAGTTACGCTCATATTACATTTCCTCTACTTGTAGTGTGATGACGCCGTAGCTGAAGTCCCTCAGGTTCAGGCTGAATTCCTTGTGCGGCCCGTAGACGAAGACCGCGTCGAAGTAGTCGAGCGTGAAATCGTCGAGGCCGGACCATACGGCCGGGCGCCCATTCAGGAGCTCGCGCACGGCACGAATTTGGGCGGTGTATTTCTTGTCGAACCAGATCTGCAGGTCGACCTTGGGAACGGAGCGCTTGGGGGAGAGTTCCAGATTCCCGAAGGTGTCCCGGTCGATCGTCGAGAAATTCAAGTGATCGTCGCTGGCATCGACCTGGGCCTCTCCGATGTAGATGGCGTTGCCGATAATGATTCCACCGACGCCACGCTGGCCGGTCGGCTTGCTCGCCGTCACGGTGATGGTCGAATTCCGATATGGCGGGAGGTCGAAGAACTGAACCGAGGTGCGGCTGGTGAATGGAGCCAAGTAGTATTGGCTCCACGAAAAGCTCTTACGCTTGCTCAAATTGACCGTCACCGAATACTTTTGCACCCCGCCAACCGTTTGCGTGATGGTGATGGTCCTGGCATCGATCCCGATGACGGCGATGGTGGAAGCGCGGTCAACCAGGGTGATCGACTGGACGATGTCGACCGGAGCAACCACCTGCGTGTTGCGCAGCTGGTCGAAGGCGGCATATTTGTTGGTTGTGCCTACTTTTCGCCACGCGGTCCCGGTTGCCAGAGGCTGGCCGGTGTTGCTGGCCAGCTGAGACTCGTAGACAAGATGGTTGACCGCATCGATCACGTTATCGTTCAGGGCATAGGTGTGCGCCGGGTCGTAGACCATGTACGTGGCACCGATGTTCAGCCACCACGAGGGGCTACTCGCCGGTGTATGCCCTAGGTTGCCGGCCGCGAGCGACTTCCATACCGTGATGACGCCGCCTACGATTCCGGTACTTGCCGTGGAGCCGGCAGCGTAGGTGGTGCCGCCGGCATACGCGGCCGGCGGCGTCTCCACCACCGAGCTTGCGGTGAGCATGGTGTCGGTGATGGTGATTGGTGGGGTTACCCTCATGCTGCCACCGCCTTTGTCATCAAATAGTCATTGCCTTGGGTGGCGCGAAGAAGCACGTTGGCGGATTTCTTGGTGTTTTCCGCCGTGGCCAAGGTTGGTGCTTGGAGCTTGGCCACCTCGTCGCGCAGCGCCCTAACCTCGGCAAGCAATGCCGAGTTGTCGCCAGCGGGGCTGCTTAAGCGGCGCAATAACTCGCGGTTGTCGGCCGCCGGGATGATCCGCTCGTCCTCATGCACCAGCGCCGGCATGGTTTTCGGCACGCGGTTTGTCCCTACGGCGAACGGGTGCAATTTTTTGTACTCGTCGCTCGTCAGGAACCCGGCGCGGATCTGCTCCATCGTCTGGCCGGCGGCCAGCGCGCGCTCCCACGAGTCCACGCCGGCAGCCTCGCCGTTCCGCCCAAGCAGGGTGCGGTACAGCTCCTGGATGCGCGCCTCGTTCGAGCCCTTGATCGCGGCGGTGACATCGACGCCCTGCCCGGCCTGGCCGGTCCAGTGGTCGATGGCGCCGGCCTCGGGGGTACGGCCCAGGTACTGCTGATAGGCCGACGTGACGACCGACGGTGCTGCAGCGATTGGATTGGCCATGGCCGCCGAGATCGATGCGGCCAAAGCGGCCAACGCGGTAGGGATGGTCAGCACCGAGGTGTTGATGCCGCTGAGCGCGTCGACCTGCGCCTTCCCCACGCCGAGGATGTCGTCCAGCCGCTTAACCTCGGCGTCAAAGGCATCCTGGGTGATCTTTTTCTGGTCCTCGAGCACGGCAAGCGTCCGCTGCTCGCCGGTCAGTTGCTTGTCTGTCAGGGTTGACAGCGAGGCCAGCGCGTTCATGGTCCGGTATTGGTCGCGCTGGAAATCGGCCTGGGTTCCAAACAGCCCCGAGGCGTCCTTGCCGACAGTGGCCAAGGCCTGCTTCAGCGACTCGGCGGTCGGCAGCGGACCGCCTGCCTTTGCGATAGCAATGGCGCTCTCAATCTGCGCTTGGGCTGCGCGGCGCTCTGCGGCCTGGTCGCCCGCTGGGCGCACTTGGTCCAGCGAGGTATGCAGGAGATCCGACAATCCCTTGATCTTGCCGATGGCTACAGCCTCGGCGTCGATCCGGGCTTGGATGGCGGCCATTTCGGCCTGGTGCGCCGCCGCCTTCACCGTCTTCTCGCCGCTGACGGCATCCTGCAGTCGCGTCAAGGCGTTTCCCGCCGCCCCAACGAGCTTCTCGGCCGCAGCCCTCTCGTCGTTGAGCGCGTTGATGCGGCGCTGCAGGGCGGCGTCGGTCGCGGTCATGGCGGCCAGCTCGACCAGGCGTTGGCGCGCCAGCGCCTCGGCGGCCGTGTGGGTCAGGTCGTAGATCTGGCCATCCAGGCCGGCCGTGGCCTTGGCCGCTTCCTGCGCCCTGGCGATTGCCGCAGCGGTGGCGTCGGCCGCCGTGGCGAAGTCGCCCGAGACCTTCATCAGCGCGGCATAGCGTTTGGCGTCCGCCTCGGACGACAGGTCCAGCCCCATCACCAGGGCCTTGAACTGGTCCTTGGTGGTGATGCTGGCCAGGCCCAGCGCCGACATCTGCTCGGTCACCTGCTTGACCAGCACCTTGTTGCGCTCCTCGTCGGTCAGGTAGGTCTGCGCATAGGCCGCAGCCTGCTGCGAGAAGGTCGCCATGCCTCCAGACAGCTGAATCAGTTGCGCGCGCGCCGCCTCCGAGGCGAGGCCCGTGGCGCCGAAGGCCTTGGACACGTCCTTGCCCAGCAGCTGCGCCACCTGGCTGGTGATGTTGAATTCTGCGGTGACGCGGGCCAGGGCTGCGCTGGTCGTCTCGGTCGGCAGCTTGAGCGCGGCGATTTCCTGCAGCGTGACCTTTGCGCCGAAGACGGTTTCACCGGACTCCTTGAGCGCGGCGCGGAACGACAGCAGCGCGGCAGCCTCGGTGGCCAGCTCCTGCGATGTGCCGGCGAAGCCGACCTCCAACTTCGACAGGCCGGGCTCGATCCCCTCCAAAATGTTGGTGATGCGATCGGCGAAGACCTTGTCCAGCTCTCCGTTTGCGTTGGGGTTGGTACCCTCGGCGCCGGTATTGGCCGTGTAGGTCTTTCCGGTCAAGTAGGAGGTGACCGAGGCCTTTTCGGTTGCGGTCATGAAGGAGGCCAGGGCGTCGTCGGTTTGTCCGACCGTTTTCAGGAACGATTGCACCGCATCCTGGTTGGGGTCCATCCAGAAGGTCGAGCGCACGCCGAAGGTGCCCAGCGCCGACGTCGATCCGTTGCCGATGTAGGGCGCGGCCCAGCTCTCGCCGCGTTCGTTGTTGTTGATGTTGCCGACCGCGTTGTTGCTGGCGAACTGCAGGCGGGTGTGCTCCTCCGGCCCATCCTGCATGCCGCCGACAATCGCCATGGCGGCCAGCGCGGCCCAGCCCCACACCGGGATCGCCGCCAGCGCCGCCGTGGCACCCGCTGCGATGCTGGTCCCACCGATTGCGGCGGAGGCGGCGCCGCCGGCCGCAATCGTCCCGGCGCCGGCGGCCAGGCCACCAACGGCACCGTACTTCTCGCCGTAGGTGTATGCCGCCAGCCCGCCGCCTGCGCCGGCCAGGTACGGCGCCGCCGCGCTGGTATAGCTGCCGAGCTGCGCCGACGTCGTCATCGGTGCGCCTAGCGCTTGCGACGCGGCAGCGGCCGAGCCGCTGTAGCCGCTGGCGAACTGCCCAAGGTAGCTCGACGAGGACGAGAGGGCACCAAGGCTGGAGAGGGTCGACATTGAGCCCATACCCCCCTGCCCGCCGCCGATGGCACTGGCGGCGGTCTGGGCGATCCCGGTGTAGCCCGACACCTCGGCGCCGATGTTAAAGATCCACCGCTTGACCGTCATCTGGTACAGCATGTCGAGCAGGCCGTTTTTTAGCGTGTCGCGTAGGCGATCAAACGCCGACTTGCCGCTGTCGAAGATCGAGACGAAGGTATCGTGCGCGGTCTGGTCGATGGAATCCCACAGCTTTTTCTGCCGCTCGAAGTCCTCTGTTCTCAGGATGCCGGCCGCACGTGCTTCTGCGAGAGCACGGATCTCGACCGCACTCGCACGCATCGTCTCGGCTTCTTGCTGTCGAGCACTATCGTTCCCGATAATGGCCGCTTGATTCTCCAACCGGGTTGCCGATTCTTCGGCCAGCGCCAGATTGAACGCATTGACCTGCTGTTTACTCGCTCCGATCAGAGAATTCGAATCCTTCTGCGCCTTAACCTGGGCAACAAGGGTTTGTAATTCGGCATCACGCTTACCGGCCAGAGCATCTAAATTTGCAGCTGCCAGTCGGCTATCCTTGACGTCCAGAAGATAGATGTCATCTTTCAGTTTCGCTTTTCGACTTAGCGATTTTGATTCCACATCGTCGATGGCGCCACGGATAGCTGCTTGATCCTTTTCGCTATTCTGCTTCCCCTTTGTCAGGGCCAGCTGCTCCTGCAGTCGGGATTTTTCCCGCGCCAATGCAGCTTGGTCGTCCGCTTCGACCTGTTCTGCATAGCTGATCTGCGCGGCGAGACTGGTAGCAGTTCCTGCAGCATGGATCGCGGCAAGGGATGAAGCAGTCCGCTTTGCAACCTCTTCTTCGATCACCCCGCGCCGCTTGATCGCCTCAATCTGAGAGTCGATACTATCGTTGAAAATATCGGAGTATTTTTTCTTTACTTCGAGTACCCGCGTATTGATTTCGGTATCGGATGCACCAGCTGCCAGACCTTGCTCGCGCGCCTTCGCAACGTCGCGCTCCATCTGGACGCGCCGGGAAAGGTACTGCTCCCCCTCCTTCTGCCAGGTGATGCTGTCCTCGTCGAGTTTGGCGCGCGCACCCTCGATAACTGCGAGCCGAGCATTGGCATCGATCTGCTTGAGCAGCGACTGTTCTTCGGCCTGATTCTTCTTCAGCGACATCCGGTCTTCGGAGTTACCCCCGACGGATGCATCAAATGCCTTCTGCCCCTTGGCGATGCGCGAGCGCACCTTCTCCAGCTTCTGCTCGAGAGTGTCCTCGCGGCCGACGTCGAGCATCGCGTCCCAGGCGCCCTTGGCCACGCCGGTGATGCCGCGCCATGCCTTCTCGACGGTGCCGAGGTTCGCGGTCATCTTCGATGCGCGCGACTCCAGCGCATCGGCGAACGCCGTCTGCGCCGTAGCGCCGGCCTCCTCGGTCTTGCCCTGGTCCTGCAGCGCCTTGATCTGTGCATACACCGAAGCGGTAAGGTAGTGGTACTGCTCGTTCAGCTTCTCGCTGGCCTGCAGCGGCGCTTCGCCCAGCTGGGCGAACGAGGCGGTGGTGTCGTCGATGCTGACGCCGATTTCCTTCTGCGCGCGCACGGAGGCGGCGCCGAAGCGCTTGAGGTTGTCGACGCTGATGTTGCCCGCGCCGGCAAGGGCGGTGAGCGCCTGCGCAGCATCACCCTGCACGCCGGTGATCTTAGCGATCTCCTTCGCCATTCCCGCGAGCTGGTCCGAGGTGGTGCCGGCGACGTTCCCGGTCAGGATCAGCGCACGGTTATAGGCGTCCGTCTCCTGGCTGCCGAGGTAGTACGCTGCGCCCAAGGCAGCGGCGGCAGCGCCGGCCAGCGTCAATGGATTGACCAGGCTGGCGACATAGGTGGCGAGGCCGCGCGCGGCGGCGCCAGCGCTGCCGAAGGTGTCGCGCAGCTGGCCGCCCTGCTGCAGGAAGACCGTCAGCGGGTTTTGCCCGCCCTGGATCGAGGTGATGATGTCGGTGAACTGGGCCGGGACGCCGCGTAGCGCGTTCGCCGTCTGCGCGGCCGACGTGCCGAGGCTGTCCACCGACGGCACCGTTTCCTGGATAGACTGGGCGGCGGCCGCCTGTGCGGCCTCGATGGCGCGCAGCTGCTCCAGGTAGGGCGCCAGCACGGACGGATCGACGCCGCGCTGGCGCGCCAGCACCTCGTAATACTGGGAGCTGGAGCGGCTTCCGGCCTCCATGGACGCGGTTGTGCGCTGGATGGAGCCGATCAGGTTGCGCTGCGCGGATTCGACCGTGCGTGCCGACCGGTCCGCGCCAGAGCCGATGTCGGAAACCGCTTGCTCGGCTTGACCACCCGAGCGGGCGACGCTTTCCGCCATCGTGGTGGCCTGCTGGCTGATCTCGTTGAAGCCCTCGCGCGTCTGGGTCGTATTGACCTCGGCGACGAGCTGAATGCGGCGCTCTTCCGTCATGCGTCCTCCTTTTTGTTCATTTCCGACAGTGCGGCGTGCTCCAGCGTGCGGAGGTCGTCCTCCCACTCGTCGTACTCGCCGGGTGTCAGACCCATGCGGTCGAGCTTGCGGAAGGCGCAGGTGTAGTTCATGCCGGTGGCGCCGCCGGGGCCGACGGTCCACTGGGTTTGCTGTTCGCAGAACAGCGCGTAGACGGGCCAGTTATCCGGCCAGACTTCGATGGCGCGCGCGTGGTGGGCGGCGGCGATGCTGGCGAGGAACGGGCTGGTTTCCTTCTTGTCGGCCCGCTCGTAGAACGCCGCCGCCGCCGCCCTTAGTTTCCCAGGCGGCCTTCGGTCATCGCGGTGCGGTACGACTGGATGATGGTCGTCGCGGCCAGCGGCAGTTCGTCGACCAGCTGCTCGACGGCCTCGCGGTCGAACGGAACGTCCAGGTTCCAGCCCTCGACCACGTCCATGATGTAGTCGGCCTGGCGGGTCGCGTTCTTCTCGTTGGTGGTCGACTCGCTGGCGCCCAGGTTCGGCGCCGGCTCCACGCCCTCGGCGATGACGGCCTTTGCCGCGGCGATTTCGGCCTCGCCGTCGGCCTTGATGACGTCGAGCATGCCGTCGACGAAGGCGGCGAATTCCTTGCGCGAGCGGTACTTATAGGTGATCTTCATGGTTCCGACGGTGCCGTCGAGCATGGGGAAGGACAGTTCCTTCGTGAACGATTTGGGCGGTTTGCCGAGGATGATTTTTGCCATGGTGTTCTTTCGCGGGTGAGGTAAATGCCCGTGCCGGCCGCCGCGCCCGCGAAGGCGACGGCGGCCGGCCGGTGCTCGGTGACGGCTTGCGCCGGGGTTTAGTAGGAGATCGAGCGGCCCAGCAGCGCCAGGGCGGCGTCGACCGTGTTGACCTGGTTGTTGTTCAGCTTCGGCATCTCGGACACGCTCATGTAGCCGTAGCCATAGGTGACGGCGCCGCCGTTCAGGACCTGCTTGAAGGCGACCTTCTTGAGCGCGCGGCTGATCTTGACCATGGTCTTGTAGTTCGCGTTGGATGCGTCGTGGCCCAGGCTCAGCGTCACGCTCGTGGCGTTGAAGCCGGTCGGGATCTTGATGCCGTTGCGCTTCGCCAGCGGATTGACATCGGTGAACTTGGGGTCGCCGCCCGAGCTGCCGATGGTGAGCACCTGGGGGATCGCGATCCAGGTGCTGATTTTTTGCGTGGTGCCGACGCCCGAGCCGGCCGGGAAGAAGTTGACGTCGGAGGAGTCGAGGCCGTCGATGCTGTAGGTGTCGGCGGTCAGCACGGTGACTTTGAACACTGTGTCGGTCGCGTCCTCCCAGCCGATGTTGAACAACAGCTCGTCGCCGGAGGTGTAGCCGTGGGCCACGCTGGTGGCGATTGCGGGGTCGGCGTTGGTCAGCGAGGTGATGGTTTTCGCGGCTGCGAAGGTTTGCGAGAACTGCTGGCTGCTGCCCTCGGGGAAGTTATAAGCCATGGTGGCCCTTTCTAGTAGACGAAAAAAAACCGCATTTCTGCGGCTGGTTGCGCCCTATTCGGGCAAGAAAATGGCCCGCCGTGGCGAGCCTTGAATGGAATTCGGCGAGCCTACCGATCGCACCAGATGGTGAAGTCCTGGCGGCTGCAGTAGACCGGGATGTCGGCGTCGAAGTCCGACGCCGGCGCGGCCACCGGCCGGGCCTGGAAGGTGGTCGCGAGGATCAGTGCCGCCTCGATGGCCTTGATCGCGGCCTTGGCCTCGGCCCGGGTGTCGGCCCAGACGTTGATCTGGATTTCAGCGTTTTCCTTGTCCGGTACCTCGTTGGCCAGCGGGGTGATGACGGCGCCGCCGATCTGCTGGAAGGTGACGTACGGCCGCGCGGTGGTCGGCGGCGCGAAGTCGGTGAAGGTGCGCGGGCAGACGGTCTTCAGGATGGCGACCAGCTTGGCTTCGAGCGTCATCCGATCTCCTCGATCAGCTTGGCGGCCGCAGCGTCGGCTGCTGCCGAGAACTTGCTGGCAGCCGAGCGAACGAACGGCTTGGCCGCCACCTGCTTCGGCGCCGGCAGCGTGACGTAGTAGGCGTCCTTGACCGCCTGCGATGCTCCTCGGCGTGGCTTCGGCTTGCCGCGCATACCGGCGCGGATTGCCGTGTACCAGTTGCCGTCGCTGCCGACGAAGGACACGTAGCGCTGGATGTGGCCGAACTCAACCAGGCCGCCGTGCGGCGCCTTGCGCTGGTTCCAGCTGACGTGGTAGGTGGCGTGGCCGGGGCCGCTATTGGCCTGCGAGTAGACCTGGTAGATGGAGCGGGCCAGGTTGCCGGATTTCTGACGGATGCCCTGGGCGTTGCGTTTGACCTCGTCGTACAACACCTGGGAGGCGGCCTGGGCGACGGGCCGAGCGGCCGCTTCGGCGGCATCGCCCATTTCGTGCAGCATGGCGTTCAGGCCGCTCAGGTCGACATGCAGCATGGTCATTTGATCACCTCGCAAACCAGGTCGATGTGAATTTTCCGCTGCAGGTCGGGCAGCACGGCCAGCACGTTGTAGGTCGTGGCGCCGTGCACGACACGCATGCCGGCGTTCAGGCCGGCGCGGTGGCGCAGGCGGATCGATGCATTGACCGTCGAGGTGACGGCGCCGGCCTTGATCGTTTCCAGGCCGCCGGTGGTGCGGATGTCGGCCCAGGGCTGGGCGACCGTCGTCCATGTGTCGATTGGCTGGCCCTGGTCGTCGCTGCCGGCGGTGCGCTCCTGGATCAGCACCTTGTGGCGCAGGGTGGCGGCGAAGCTCATGCGTAGCACCGAGCCGCGTCGAGCAGGCCGTCCAGGTAGGACGACTGCACGGTGTCGCGCTCCAGGCGGGTGGCCGGGTCGAATTGCTCGACCAGCTTGGCCAGCAGGTATAGCCGGACGTTCTCGGGCGTCGCCGCCGGGTCGGCGCCGTGGCCGCAGACGACGGTGACGACGACCGAGTCGAGCTCGCCGGCGGTGGCCGGCCAGCTGGCGCCGCGCTCCGGTACCAGGAAGCTTTCGTAGGCGCGGCGGATCGGCTTGTAGCTGGCCGGGGCCAGGGTCTGCTCGATGCCGTCCAGGTCCAGGTACTTGACCGAGGTCACACTGATGACCGGGTGCGGCAGGGCGAGCGCCGTCGGGATGGTGCTGGCGCAGGCATCGCCGAGGCGGTGGCAGGAGGCGCCGGGGAACTCGTCCAGGCGGACCTGCCAGGTCTGCTCCATCAAGCACTGGCCGATGTCGTGCTCGGCCGTGGCGACCACGCCCTTGATCCACGATGTGATCAGGTTGTCCATGTCGGTCATGTCGGCGTCGACGCGCAGGCTGGTCTTGGCGTCGGCCAGCTCGACGGCCAGGACGGTCGGGGCGACGGTGCGGATTTTGGTCATGGGGCTTCCTTCGTCAGGCCCAGGCTGGCGCAGCGCGAATCGGCTGCGTCCAGGCTGGCGTAGCTGTCGGCGCCAGGCAGGCCGGCGCCGGTTTCGGTGGTGAGTGTCATGGTTTAGAGGGAAGCTATGATTTGCGCCGTCGCCTTGGCCCGTTCACGATGCAGGGCCGCCAGCGGGTGCAACTCATTCGTGACGCTGCCCGTCGCGTAATAGCCGAAAGGGTTCTGATCCTCCCACGTGCGCAGGCGCTGGTGCATGTCGTTCCACACCACACCAGGTCGCGCGTCCACTACCGCCTTCAGCGCGACAACATATGACCGCTGGGTGGCGAGAGACACGGTGGCGTTTTTGATCGGGAAGTTAGTTGTTACCATCACGTCGCCCGAGATAGCGGCAGCGTCGATAATGCTTGCCATGCTGGCGGCGTACACCGCCGGAGTTGTGGCGAGGTATTCATCATTCGTGCCGAGACAAAGCTCAGTGAAATGGGGGGCGACAAACTTCAGCGCATTAATTGGGTCCCATCCGTTCGCGCTTTTCGCCCAATCTACCGAGGTCGAACTGCCCCAGCCCATGTTAAAGACCTGGACGCATTTTTCGTTGGAGTTGTACCCGACGATACCGGCGATATACACCGAACCGGAGCCGACGTAATTGATGTTGATTGGGTTCGCATTGCCGAGAGCGCCGATAAAGGTCGTCTTGGCGATACCACTGGCGGCCGAGACTGTCGATACGTTGGGGCCGTCCGCGTCGCCGGTGCGGGTACATTTGAAGGTGCCAAGGGCCGGGTTGGTGTAGTAATACACGTCGAACGTGTCGCACATGCCATTCGGAAGAAAGCCGAATGCGCTCACCGTACCGCTGTTGGTAAATGCCCGGCCGCCGAGGCTAAACAGAGTCGTCCCCGAATACACGGACCAGCCGGAACCAAAAGCCTTGATGCGAGGATCGTATGCCTGCGGCGCCAAGCCCGAGGGTTGAAAATTCTGATCCCCCCAAAAACTATCGGAATTGGCAGGCGTGCCCGAGGAATTCAGCAGCGCGGCCAGCACTGCCGGCGCGCTAACTGCGCGGCAATTTGTCCCATTGTCGATACCGAGCGCCCATACCCCCGCCGTGGTGGAATCCCCGAGCAAAGCGGCGCGGACATTGCCCTGTCCCGCCCTCATGGCGGCGAGTGCGGCGCGCAGTTTAGGAAAGCTTTGCGTGATGGGCGCTGCGATGTTGACTGTTGCATTGTTGCTGGCGATGTAAGCGGCATCTTTTACGACCGCCCCCAGCACCGCCGCCCCCACCAGAACATCCGCGCTACCAGGCTTACTGGCGATGGAGAGATTGGCAGTAGCGAGGCCACCATCCAACGTTGCGCGGCGGAGATACAGCGAGTCGACCTGAAGATTGACAATTAGCTCGGTGCCATCGTCGCGCCCCAGCTTCACCCAAGTTCCAGAATTGACCTTGTATTGCAACGCACAGGCGATGCTCGTGTTGGTCAGCGTCACGCCGGACGATGCTACTGCCAAGGGAACGGCAACGCCTGCACTATCGGGCGCGGCGGTGACGGAGACGGCCAGCGTGGTGGTCTCGACGGTAGCCGACACGGGGATCTGTTTTGCCATTGCGTACCTCTGCTATTTCGGGGTTTTCTTCTGCGCGGCGGCAGGCTTTTTCGACAGTTCGGCCGCCTTGGCCGTCTTGGTCACCGTGTACTTCGCGGCGGCGCAGTCCTCGACTAGGTGCTTGGCGAACTCCCAGTCGGTGCGCAGGATGGTGCCGGTGCTCAGCGTGCCGTAGCGGGCGGTGATGGCTTGCCCGGTGATTTCAACTTCGACCAATTCCATAGTCATCTCCTTGATACCTGGGCCGGCATTGCGGCCGGCCCAGGGGCGATTAGGCCGGGGTCAGGTCGCCGTAGCGGGCGGCGGCGGGCTTCTCGACGGTCAGCGCTAGGCGGCGCATGGCGCGCACGCTGACCAGACCGAGCTGGAAGTTGTTTTCGTCGGAGTCGGACAGGTCCAGGACGATCTGCTCGCGGTCGTGCAGCGTCGCGGCCTGGGCCAGCGAGCCCACCCACACGTTGTCGGAGACCATCGCGTTGCTGGCGACGACCGGCAGGCCGAACAGCACCGGTGGAACCGACGAACCCGGGTCGCCGAGGATATAGCGGCCCTGCGAGTCCTTCGTCAGGCGCAGGGTCCACCAGTCCGCCGTGTTCAGGATCACCACGTCGGCCGGGTAGTCGGCCAGCGCGCAGTCACCGATCATCTTGCCGATCAGATCAAAGCGGTTGGTCGGCGACAGGTTGAGCGCGGTCAGCGCCGCCGCCGTGTAGCCGTGGGCGGTGAAGTTGCCGGCGTTGGTCAGGCCGCTCAGGTTGGGCGAGGTGCCGTTGCCCGAGACGAGTTGGTTCTCGACACGCAGGTTGACGCCGTAGACCATGCGGCGGTTGATGTAGGCGGCCATCGCCGCGTTGTCCATGGCCAGCTGGCGCGTGACCTTGACGAAGTGGGCGATGTTCTGCACAGGCATGGTGCCAGGCGTGAACGTGATGCTCGACTGCGGGATCTGGATGCCCTCTGCGGTCTCGGCCGCTGCGTTGGTGAAGACGTTTTCGCGTACCCAGTCGATGGCGTTCGCGCTGGTCGGCAGGCGTACCAGCAAGTCCTCGATGGTGAACAGGCGGAAGGCGCCCTCGACAACGCCGGGGCGGCGCTCGCTGAAGGTATTGGCGATGGCATTGGTGACGGTGTTCTTCAGCTCGAGGCCGACCGAGCCACGGCTTGTTTTCTTCTGGAAGTCGGCGTAGCCGGCGTCCTTGACGAACTGGGCACCCAGCGTGGCGGTAGCGGCGGGGGCGTCGTCGGTAGCAGTCGACTTCTGCTCGAGCTGCAGCAGACGGTCCGCCAGGGTACGCTGCTCGATGCCGATGGCCTCGATGGCGGTCTTGGTGTCGGTGGTGACTTTGCCGAGGGTCCTTCATTTCAGCGGTCGCCTTCTCCGAGATCGTGTTCATCTTGGCCTCGACCGAGTCCAGCGCCTTGAGGATGGCGGCGCCGTCGATCTCGCCGGTGAGCAGCAGCACGCCCATGCCGGTGATGGCGGCGGGGTCGTGGCCCAGCATGCCGGGCATGTCGACGCCGAGGGCCTGGGCCGCCACGGTTGCGAAGGCGAGCGCCATCAGGATGGCGGCGCGCAGGGGGATACCGAACAGGGTGGTACGTTTCATGGTGGTCCTTTGAATGTAAAAAGCCGCCCGGAGGCGGCTGGTGGCTGCGGAATGCGCGTCTATGCGGCGAGGAGCTGAATGCGCCTCAGGATCTCGTCCGCGTGCTTCGCCTCGACCTGTGCGGCGGCGTCCCGCGCGCCGAACAGGTTCTTGGCGCGGGCGGTCAACGCTTGCGCCGCCCCTTTGCTGAAACCGCCTGCATCCCGCAAGAAGTATTCAAAATCTCGGATGGTCTCGACCAGGGCGATCTCGTCGGCGAAGGACTTGACGCTGGCCTGGTCGACCCGGGCAAACTTGTCGGCCGGGAAGGTGACGATGGAGGTCTCCGCCAGGCGGGTCACCTTCTTGATCGTGCGGCCGCCGGCGGTCTCGTCGTAGTCGCCCTTGGTCAGGCTGTAGCCGATGGACATGGAGTCGAGCGTGCCGTGCTTCAGCGCGGCGCGCACCTCGTCGGCCAGCTGGTTACCGGGCGTGAACTCGCCGGTCAGCAGCAGGCCGTAGTCGTCCTCCACGGCCTTCGTCCATTTACCAATCGGCACGGCGTAGGCGTCGTGGTTGAAGAACATCTTCGGCATGCCGTTGACTTTCAGGGTCTCGGCGTAGGCGCCCTTGACGATGGTGTCGCCGTAGGAGTCGACGTTGCCGAACGTCGAGGCGTAGCCCTGGAAGGTGTTGCCCTCCCCCTCCACCTTGAATTGCACGGCGGCGAGCGCCAGCAGCTTGCGTTCCATGTTGTTTCCTTGTTATTGCGCGAGGTTGTTGCCGTTTCCGCCGGAGGCGGGCTTGATCTTGCCGAGCATGTCGAGCGGCGCCAGGTTGGACTGGGCCGTCAGCACGTCGGTGCCTGGCATGTAAGGCCAGCCTTCGAGCTGTCGGACCTCGGCGCGGGTCACCAGGCCGTTCTGGACGTTCTTGGCGTTGATCTCGGCGCGGTCCTTCGGGTTGCCGCGCAGCAGCGCGTCGAGGCTGAACTCCACCGCCATGCTGGCGCGCTGGCGCGGCGTCATTACGCGCTTGCGCAGCGCCTGCTCGATGTTGATCAGCGTGGGGCGGATCGCCGTGGTGTAGAAGCCCTGCACGATCAGCTCGATGCCGCTGCCCCAGGCGGTGACGTCCGAGTGGTGCACTAGCACCGGCGGCACGTCGAACCAGCGGCACAGCTCCTCCACCCCGTATTTGCGGGTGGCCAGCAGCTGCATCTGCTCGGGCGACAGCGACAGCGCCTCGTATTTCATGTTGGCTTCCAGCACATGCAGCCGGGCCGTGCTGCCCTCGGCCATGTCCAGGAAGTTCTTCTTGACCAGGGCGCGCTGCTCGGCGTTCATGAGCTTGTCGATCATCAGGATGCCGGTGGGCTTGCCGCCCGATGCGAACAGGCTGCTGGCGGCGGCCTGGGCCTTGGCCACCTCGTCGGTGGTGGCGCGCATGAACTCCAGCTTGGCCAGCCCCTCGGTGCCGTTGCCCAGGTTCTTCAGGTGCAGCACGCTGGCCGCGTCGAGCACGGCGATGTCGTTGCCGAACGAGTAGAGGTAGACCATCGAGCCGTCCGGTAGCACGCGGCTCTCGACCTGGTCGGCCGGCATCGGCCACAGGGCCAGCGCCTCGCCGGCGGCATCGCGCTCGATGCGGGCGTAGGCGCGGCCGCGCAGGTCGTAGTTCATCATCATGGCGCGCCAGAACTCGAAGGGCGTCATGCGGCTGTTCGGCGACTCGTGCAGCAGCTGGTACAGCCGGCTGGTCCGGGCCAGAGCCTTCTCGCCGCCCCGCGTCTCGTAGACGAACAGCGGCAGGCTGGCGACGGTGGTCGCGCGGCGGTCGATACAGGCCCAGATGGTGCTGATCTGCAGCGCGCCGTCGACGCCGACATTACCCAGGCCGGAGATGAGCGGCGTGCTGGGCAGCGAATTTTGCGGGCCGCGCGTCTCGCCGATGGCACCGCCGCGACCGATCCACTTGCCGCTGAACCACGCGCCGACAGTGTTAAGCAGGCTCATGTGCTAATTGGTGCGCTGAGGTAATCATCAATGTTTCCTTCGTCTTCATAAGATACGACGCGGCTCAGGGCCATGACGGTTGCGACAACGCCGTCGATGCGGCCGCTGGCGTTTGACTTCTTCTTGTCGGGGCGGAAATTCCCGTTCGTATCGAACAGCAGCGCGGTGTTGGCGGCGCACCAGCGCAGCACCGGATTGCCGCCGTGCTTCAGTTTCATGCCGTAGACCAGCTCCTCCAGCCGCTTGCTACCGGGGTGCATGCCGCCGGTGTTCTGCGGCACCTCCACCAGCGGCACGCCGGCCTCGAGCAGCTCGTTCGCCAGCTGCAGGGCGTTCCAGCGGTCGAAGCCAATCTCGCGGATGTTGTATTCGCGCATGGATTCGAGGATGCGCAGCCGCACCGGGTTGTAGTCGGTGACGTTGCCGGCGGTGCCGGTGATCCAGCCCGCTTCCTCCCATGCCTTGTAGGGCGCGGCGTCGTCGTGCTCTTCCGCAGCGATCTTCGCCGTCGGGCACCAGAACCACACCAACACATGCCAGTCGCCGCCGTCCTCGCTGGGCGGAAACACCAGCGAGTAGGCGGTCAAGTCCCGCGTCGAGCCGAGGTCGAGGCCACCGAAGCAGGCCCGGCCCTTGAGTATCGCCGGGTCGAACTTCTTGTTGCCCTTGTCCCACACGCTGATGTCGAACCAACCATCGGCGCTGTTGCACCAGATGTTCAGGTCCCTTCGTCAGGAAGTTGGCGCGCGCGCCGGGCAGGGCGGCCGCCTTGCGGGCCATGCCGCGCATGTACTCCAGCGTCTTCGACTTGCCCAGCCCGGGGTTGGCCTTGTACCAGACCGCCTCGTTGAACGGGTCGTCTCCTTCGTCCAGCGTGTAGATGTAGCCGAAGAAGGCGTCGTCGATCCGCTTGCCCTCCAGGACCGAAATCAGGTAGGAGCGGATCTCGGTGCAGATGCCGTCGAGGATAAAGCCCGCCGTCGTGATCGCCGACAGCAGCGGCTGCATCCGGGCGCCCAGCGCGGACTCCATCACGTCCCACACGTCGCGATTCCGCTGCGCGTGCAGCTCGTCGAACAGGATTGCCGACGGGTTCAGGCCGTCCAGGTTCTCGGCGTTGGCCGGCAGCGGGGCGAAGACCGAGCTGTCCAGCTCGACCTTCTCCTGGTTCAGGCCGCCGTAGACCTTGAACGACCTGGCGACGCCGGCGGACCGGCGCACCCAGCGCTTGATGTTGTCGAACGCCGGCTTGAACACCGTCATGGCCTGGGCCCGCGTCGTCGCGACCGCGTAGACCTCGGCGCCGACCTCGCCATCCATGCTGAACAGGTAGGCGCCCTGCGGCCCCTTCCATGTCGACTTGCCGTTCTTCCTAGCCACCTCCTCGTAGCCGCGATTGAAGCGGCGGCCACCGTCGTCGATCCGGCGCCAGCCGTACAGCACGGCGGTCCAGAACTTTTGCCAAGGGTCCAGCAGGATCGGCTTGCCGGCCAGCGGCCCCTTAATGTGGACGAAGAACTTCTCGATGTAGTTGATGATGTGCCAGCCATGGGCCGGCACGAACGCCAGCCCTCGCGCACCGGCCTTGACCAGGTCGGTGTAGTGGCGGGCCACCGCCAGGTACACTAGCCGGCCGGTCAGGATGTCGCCGCGCAGCACCGGCAGGCCGTATGTCTCGTCCCACTCGTGCAGTTCGGCCGGAGTTAGTTCAAGGACCCTCTTGCGGGTGAGCTGGTAGCGTGGCTTACGAGGTCGCCGAACAGATCGTCCTGCCCGCCCTTCTCGCCCGTGTCCTTTCGAACCCGTGCCAGTGATGGAATCGTCAGGCATGCTTTTGGTAACCATTGCCCCAACTCCATTTTCAGCCGCTTCTCATCGTCGGCCCACGGCAGCGGCGTTACCCACCCGGTCTTGGAGACCTGCGTCCGGCCCTTCTCAGCACACTCCTTGGATGCTTTGATCCAGTCCACAAAAGTACGCACAATCACCGCGATCGGCATGCCGGCGGTGAGGTGTTCAATTCCAGCCTGGCGAAGCGCCTCGCAGATGTATGCGTAGACCTGCTGCTCCTCGCCCGACAATCCGATGATCGGCGGAGGATCCGGCGAGCTGACTTCCGCGCCGCCGGTCACGCTTGATGCGCCGACCGCTGGCGGGGTCGTCGAGAATGTGTTTTTCATGGTCATGCGTTGCCTTACCGGGTCTGAGCCCAAACCCCAGGGGGGTAGTTTCCGCTTCCCATAAATTTGCAGGGAACATGTCGGTTTCCCGTGGCGGCGGGCCCGACTTCCGACCCGCCCTCCCCCTCACCGGCCGCCGGACGTCCGGCGCCGGCCTCGCTGCGCCTCCAGCGTGCTCTTGGCGTCGTGGCAGGCCTCACACAGCCCCTGCTCGTTTGATTCATCGTCGAGGCCACCTTCAGCCAGCGGGATCACGTGGTCGCGCTGGGTGGCCGGTACTGCCCGGCCCTGTCGGCGGCACTCCACGCACAGCGGATCACGACGGAACAGCGCCGCGCGCATTGCCTGAAGGCGCCGGCCGGTGATCCGAGCAACCGGCTTCACCTTGACCCAGGCCGCGCGCGGATGCTTGTCGCATCGACCGCTGCCGTCCCGGACCAAAGCGTTGCAGGTCGGGAAGCTGCATGGGCGGGGAGCCGAGACCGGCATGGCGATACCTCCTATCTGGACTTGCTTGTGCCCGGGCCGTGGATCTTGGCGGCGCGGAGGGCGATGTTCATGCGGCCCAGCTCCATGAGCATCATCAGCCAGGCATGCTCGGATTTCGTATCCATCGCTACCTCCAGTTGAACAGCTACTTAGTGCTGCCGGTCGCGGCCGGGCCGCTTGTTCTCCGGTATTAGATCGAAGCCCAGCGCGCGGCGGACTTCTTCGTTCGTCGGCGGCTGCTGCTCGTCGTGTGTCTGCCGCTCCATGCGCTCGCGCTCGGAGAGCTTGGGACGCTGAGGTTTTTCGTTCATCACCACCTCGGGAAAGCGAACGCACAATGCAAAAAGCCCACGCCATTTCTGGGGTGAGCTTTTCTTTAGGCGAGCAGAGTCGGCCTGTGCATGCACTATATCAAAAAAGAACGGCAGTGCAAACATTATTTTTGAGCAGACGCTGCAACTCGCTGCGCGCCTCCTGCGCCACATCCACGAACGAGGCGTTCGGGAAGCGCCACGGCGTGGCCTGGCTGCACATGGTGTAGATCGCCCAGATGTGGATACGCTGCATGCTGTCGATCATTGCGTCGGTGGCCTGGGCCAGGCGAAGATCGTTCGCACGCTGCGCCTCGTGCAGGTCGACGCCGTGCCCGTCGCCCTCGCCGCCCAGGCCGCGCATGGTCTTGGCCGCCAGGTCCTTGTCCACGCCATCGGCCATCCACACCTTCCACAGCTCCAGGCACAGGTCGAGCGGGTCGGGCGCGGTCCACGGCCCGGCCGCTACGGTGCGCGCCACCGGCGCCGCCTGGTTCGCCGCAGCCGGCACTGGCGTCTCGTCGACAACGACATAGTCCGCGACCGCTTCGCACTTGCCACGCCAGCCCATCGTCAGTGTTTCTCGTTTCATCGCGTATCCCTATCTGGAAATTCGTTTTTGTTTCTGTTTTAACTACTCATGCAGGGTTGTGCATACTTTGTTTTCAACCCTGCATCGCCACAACCCGCATCAACACTCACTCTCAGCAGGGTATGTAGGGTATGCAGGGTTTCTCCGTTAACGTGAGATGAAAAAAAACGAACAAAATACACATCACGATAAATTCGCGCATACGCGGAGAAAGCCTGCAAACCCTGCAACCCTGCCGCAAGCCAGCAACCATGCGGGCTACAGCGATGCAGGGTTGCATTCATACCCTGCTCTACCCTGCGTTCAACCCTGCTCATCAAGCACCCCGTTCGCACGAATATCGCCGGCGCGCCGGAAGCGGTCGATCTGTTTGTCGAGCGAGTCCGTCTCGCCCTCAGCCTTGATCTCGAAGACCATCCTGCTGGTCTTGCCCTTGTTCCCGACCGACACGGTGCGCTTGACCTTATTCTCCCTGGTGGCCAGCAGCACCGCGAACTTGCACAGCGTCAGCGGCTTCTCGCCGGTCTTGTCGCACCAGCGGCGGTAGATGTTGAACAGGCCCTCGGACAGGCAGGAGCAGTACGGCACGGTCAGGTAGCCGTCCTTCCAGGAGCGGTGGAACGACATCCAGCCGTTCAGGCCGAACTCGATCACGCGCTCCTTGGCCAGCGTCATCATGGGCTTCGTGTGCTCGTTGAAGCCGTCGAGCGGGAAGTCGAGCAGGAACTGGTAGAACGCCTCCACGCCGCCGTGGTTGATGGACCAGACGACCGGGTCGTAGAACGACTGGGGCTGCTTGTTGCGCGCCTCGATCACCATGAAGCGCCGGTCCTCCAGTTCGAGCGGGATCGGCTGCGGCTCGTTGGACAGGAAGGCGCTGTTCATGTGGTTGCGCTCTTCGCGTTCCGGCAGGTTCTTCTGGTTGATGCTCATCGACTTGCCGGTGATCATGTACTTGAGCGTGCCGTTGTGGCTGTACTTGTCGTCGCGCGACAGCACCTCCTCGAACAGCACAAACAGCTTGCGCGAGCGCCAGGCGGTGAAGCTGGAGTCCAGCTGGTGCTGACTGGCGACGGTGGCGTAGTCGCCGTAGATGGGCGCCACCACGTCCTGGAAGAACAGGCTCTTGCCGGTGCCCTGCTTCTCGCCGAACATCAGCAAGGCGGTTTGCATCTTGGCGCCCGGGTTCTGCAATGGGTAGGCCAGCCAGCGCAGGATCCACTCGACGCAGTCGGCGGCGTTGTCCTCGGCGCCGCACAGGGAGGCCAGGAGCGCGAGGATGGGCGCGACGAGCTGGTCGTCGGCCTTCGGCTTGACTGGCCAGCCCAGGAAGATGTTGACCGCTGTGATCGGGTCGGCCTGCTGGGTTGGGTCGAACACCAGGTTACGCGCCTCGATGGTCTTGCGCAGCGCGTGCTCTTGCCACTTGGAGGTGAGGTCCGCCGTGTAGTCGGCGCGCACGGCGCCGAGCGACATGACCTGCTGCCCGATGGCATCCCACACGGTTTCGGTGCCGCGCAGCAGCGTCAGGCTGTCCAGCATCTCGCCGAGCTTGCCGCCCCCCGCGCCCCCGGGCACGGCGCGGCCGCCGACCAGCACCGGCAGAGTGTCGCGCATGATCGAGCGTCGCTTGGGATCCTTTTCCCAGGCCGCAGCGGCCTCCTTGCCGACCCACGCGTTGAAGGCGGAACGCTTCATGCGCTGCTGCCGCAGGGCGTCCCACACGTCGGTGGTCGGGTAGATCAGCGAGAAGTGCGCGACGAGCTGCTCGGCCGTGGGGATGCGTATGCCGACCGGCTCATCCATAACAGGAGGAGCGGAGGAATCGAAGTCCTCCGGCATGCCGGGATCGTCGTCGGCTACCGGCGAGGGCAGCGCCGGCGCAGCCGCCAGCGCTTCGGTGATTTGGGCGGCCACCACATCGAGCGACTCGGCCACGTGCAGGTCGTTGAAGTCAGTCAGCTTGGGCAGCGACTCGTCCTTCTTGGTCGCCCGGCGCGCCGCGGTGAACGCCGGTAGGACCACCAGCGTGTTGCCGGCGGCGCCGGCGGCCGTGCGCGCGTCCGCCAGGCCGGCGCCGCCGGTCAGGTAGTCGTCGTCGGCAAAGATGATCAGGCGGCTGTTCGGGTACAGCCCGCGTAGGATCTGCGCGACGTGGCGCAGGTTGCCCGAGTCGAAGGCCACGTATACGGCGAACTCCTGCTGCACGGCCATGCGCACGGTCAGGCAGGTGGCGTAGCCCTCGCCGATGCCGATGTCGTCGCCGTCGGCCGGGACGTCCCCCAGGCGGCAGGCGGCACCCTTCTTGTCCATGCCGCCGCTATAGCGCTTCTCGCCGTCGGCGGCGATCACCTGCTTGCCGACGATGCGCGGCTTGTCGCCGTCGTAGCGCATCATCGGCAGGAACACTGCGCCGCCGCCCAGATAGCGGCAGGCCTCGGCCAGCACCAGCTTGCGCGCCAGGTAGGGCGACTCACCCTCGCGCGCCGCCATGCGCCACTGCGACAGCGCACGCACGCCGGCGGCAGCTGCGCGCGCCAGCCGGTCCGATTCCTCCTTCGCCGCGCGCGTAGCACGCTCCCGCCGGTCCGCCGCAAGCTTCTCCGGCGGCACTTCGGCGCCGGCCTGGTCGAACTTGAAGCCTTCGGCCTGGGCCTCGTAGAACAAGCTCCCGATGGTGACCTTGCCCGGCTTGAACGAACGCCAAGACGATGCCGCCGCGCGCGGGTCGAAGTCGTCGCTGCCCTGGGCCCAGTTCATCCAGACGTCCTTGGCCGGCTCGCCGAACTCCGACTTGAGGGCCATGCCCATGCGGATCCATACCTTGCGGTCGACGGGGCTGACGAACTCCAGCGCCTGGCGCGCGGTATCCAATGAGGCCGGGGTCACTTGGCCGCCGCTCCGCCTGCGGCCGCCAGCGCCTTGATGTCGAAGATGGGCATGTCGAACACGTCGTGCACCTGCAGCACGAACGTGGCGCCGAGCGGCAGCGTGCCGCGCCGCAGCTTGCTGATGACCGGCGGATTGACCTGCAGCTCGCGCGACAGCGCCGCATCGTTCTTCAGCTCGCGGCCGCTGATCAGGGTGTCCAGCAGCAGGTTGACGCCTTCGGTGGTCTGGGGGATGTGCGCTCTCATGGTCTCTCCTGGTGGTTATTTTTCGGCCATGCCCTTGAGGCGGTTGACCATTTCGTTCAGCGCGCGGATGACGCGGAAGACCGCAGCATCGACGCGCTCGATTTCGTGGCGCGCGACGATGCCGTCGGCCAGGGCGGCGTGGACTTCGGCGCCGACCTCGCCGTTGGCCGACCAGATCTTCGTGGCCAGCTCGAGCACGGCCACGTCGGAGGCGGCGCCGTCGTTATCGACACGGACGCAGACGTAGCCGTGGTTGCGGGCCAGCGCGTGCAGCACGGCGTGGTCGCCGGTGACGCCCATGATCCGGTCGACGTCCTCCAGCGTGGCCTTGTTGGTGCTCGAGTTAGGGTTGACCTTGTTGCGCAGGATCTGCGCCGACATGCCCAGCCGCACGGCGAGGGTTTCGCAGCCGCCGGCCACGCCGTGCGCCGTCTGGTGGAGTGCGTCGAGGATGTTCATATGCGGAGCCTTAAAACAAATGAAGCATTAACAAATGGGAAATGTGATACTTATAAAAACAAATTTACGAGGGTTCAAATGCGCTACAGTGTCAGTTCCACAACATCAACCGTCACGAAAAGGAACCCTCATGGACCACAACAAAAGAACCGCTGCCGCTGCCATCGCCCAACGCATGCTCCTGAAGCAGCTCTACATGGAAAAGTTCTTCCAAGACCCCCAGGCCAGGGACTTAATGCCCTCGGCCATCGCGTCCAACACGAAGGCCACTGCCACGCAAGCGGCCGGGGTCTCGGATCCATTGACCAGCGAACTCATGGCGTTGGTAAGCGAGGAAGTGGAGCAATTTTTCACGGACGTGGAAAGCGAGCTACAGCAGATCGAACAAAATCAATCTTAGACAGCATTTCAAGGTAGTTCGCCCGCGCCAGCGCGTCCGCCTCGGCGGCGCGCAGCTGGGCCAGGTAAGGTTCCAGAGCGGCGACATCGACGCCGCGCTGGCGCTGCAGCGCCTCGTAGTAGCCGGCAGTGGTTAGCGAGCCAGCCTCTGCATTCAGGGTCCGGAACTCCTTAACCATCGCTTGGCGAAAGGCGATGCGCTGCTCGGCAGTGCGAAGGCCGGCGGCGCCGGACATTAGCCAGTCCTCGATCTTGGAAATTTGGCGGATGGACAACGGTGCGGTCTCGGCTGGCGCCCCTTTGGTTTGTTCGGTATTCATGGGATTTCCTTTATATGATTTCCAACATGCAACAATTTGAGCAAAAAAGAGCCGGCTCGCGTTGGCCGGCGATACTTCCTCTGACTACCGCGTTAGCTGGTCGTGCTCATGCTTTGTCTTTCGGCGGTAGCTGCGTTACCACGGCGTGTTCGGGCACCGTGTCGAGGATTTGGTGAGGCGATGGGGGTTGGCGGCCACCGTGGCCGGCAGTTGGCGCCAAGTCGGTGGCGCGGCGGTGTGCGTCGTCGATGGGCATTGAAGCAATGGAGGGTTCACCACCATCCAAGCGGAGAAAAACATCCGGTCTGGCCAGTCTCAAAAATTTCAACTGGGTCTTTGGGATGCCGTTTTTCCGCCACTCAGAGACCGACGGAGGTTGGATTTCACATAGGCGCGCAACTTCGGACGTCCCGCCCAGGGAGTCAATGATTTCATCAGGCGTGGCTTGTTTGGTCATATCGCATTTTAGGCATACCTAAAATTATTTGCAAGCCATATTTAGGCATGCCTTAGCGTAGAATTGTTAGGATTACCTAATGAACTGGCACACACGACTGACACAGGCCCGAGAGGCCAAAGGACTGAAGAAATCAGCTTTCGCTCGACTTGTTGGCGTATCGCCTCCGACTGTCACGGATTGGGAAAATGGCGATACAAAGATGATCGTAGGGGCTAACCTCATCAAAGTTTGCGCCGTGCTCGACGTGGCCCCAGACTGGCTCATGCATGGCGTAGAGGATGTCTTGGAGTTTTTCCCTGGCGCCCAGCGCGTTGCTATCGCTGATTCCTCAAATTCATACCAAATCCCCAAGGTCAAGCTCAGACTCCAAGCAGGTATCAATGGTATTCAAACAGAATCCGACGGAATGGATGGCGAAACCCAAGGAATTTCAAGGAGCTGGGTTAGCCGAAAGGGTTTTGACCCAACGCAGCTCATTGCAATACAGGTAAAGGGCGAAAGTATGGAGCCGACATTCTACGAAGGCGATACAGTTGTCATAAATTTGGCTGATAAATCACCACATGACAACGCCGTGTACGCTATCAACTATGGTGGCGAGGCTGTCGTTAAGAGAATGTCAAGGGATGCCGGGCAGTGGTGGTTAATGTCAGACAACTCTGATCAGAGAAAGTTTTACCGACGCCTCTGCAATGGCGCGGAGTGCATAATAATTGGCCGTATTGTTCGCCGGGAGGGTGATCATTTTTAGGCGCTATTACACATCAGTTTTCCAATAATTCTATAGGAATAGATATGCACCGTGTATTTGAGAACCCATCCAATGGTTATCGCGAAGAATTATCAGATGCGCCAGCAGTTTGGGTTACATTGTTTGGGTTCTTCTACTTGTTGTACAAGGGGTTGTGGTCTCATGCCCTGATATGGTTTTTGATTGTCATCATCCCTGCGGCAATAAGCGGTGGACCGCTCCTTATACTCTCACTGCCAATTACCACAGTTGTATACATCTGCACGATAAAAAGATTACTTTCATCACAGTATCTACGGCGAGGCTGGAAGGAAATCACCTCGACGGACACAGAGCCAGCGAAAAAAACCCCTGACTTAGTGACAAACACGTTCATGAATCGAAAGGCTTCTGCTCCCGAGGCCGAAGCCAGTTCCCCATACCGGAAATGCCCTTTCTGCGCCGAGGATGTTCGTAGAGAAGCAGTAAAGTGCAAGCACTGCCACTCCGACCTACCGCCCATTCAGCAAGAAAACAGCCCCCATACCAAAGAATAGTCTAGGCCAGGGCACGCATGTTGCTATTGGTATTTGCGCAACACTTCACATCAACCAGTTAGGTACTTCCCTCATGACTGGTTTTTCTTTACACAAAAATTTAGGCATACCGAAATACTTGTTGACTTGAATTTTAGGTATGCCTAAAATACCTCCATCGACTCACCAACCGATGGAGAACAAGATGTCCCAGCAAACCGCAGCATCCCCCGCAGCACCATCCCCTGAAGCATCCCAAGCCCTGCCCGCAATCGGCGCACCGTTCGCCGGCGGTTACTACGCCGGCCAGATCCGCGTCGGCGACACCGTGTACGGTCTGGTCGTCGCCGGCATCGCCGGCCAACTGCGCGCCGCATGGAACACCACCACCCGCAGCGTGCCCGGCGCCGAGAGCCTGGCCGACGGCCTCGCCAACACCCAGGCCATGGCCGCCGCCGGTAGCGAGCTGGCCCAGGCCGCGCTGGCGCTGACCATCGACGGCTTTGCCGACTGGTACGTGCCGGCCCGCGACGAGCTGGAGCTAGTGTACCGCCACTTCAAGCCGACCACCGAGGCCAACTGGGATGGCGAGGGCGCCAACGAGAGCAGCGTGCCGGCCGGCGCGAGCTACACCGAGGAGCTGCCCGAACAAACCGCCGTGGAGCTCTTCCGCCAGGGCGCCGCCGAGGCGCTGGAGGCCGCCTGGTACTGGTCCAGCACGCAGTACGCCGGCTTCCCGTACTACGCGTGGAGCCAGAATTTCGACGATGGCGGCCAGTACTACGGCCACAAGTCGTACGCCGGGCGCGCCCGTGCTGTCCGCAGATTCGCAATTTAGTCCTTCATCCATTTGTACGCGCCGCCAGCGGCGCCCCCTTCCCTACCACCGGAGCCACAAAATGAACGCGATAGCCGCCGCATGCCCCACCCACGCCCCTGACACCGCTCAGGCCTTGCCGGAAATCGGCACCCTGTTCGCCGGTGGCTACTTCGCCGGCCAGATCCGCGTCGAAGGCATCCTCTACGGCCTGGTCATGGCCGGCGCCGAAGGCGAGCTGAGCGGCCGCTGGAACGCCAGCACGGCCAACGTCGCCGACGCCGTCAGTCTGCGCGACGGCCGCGAAAACACCATCTCCATGGACGCCGCCGGCAGCAAGCTGGCCGAGCGCGCACTGGCGCTGGACATCGGCGGCTTTGCCGACTGGTACATCCCTTCCCGCGACGAGATGGAGATCCTGTACCGCCACTTCAAGCCGTCCGCAGCGGCCAACTACACCGGCTCCGGCGTCAACGCGAACAGCGTCCCGGCCGGCGAGAAGTACACCCGCACGTCGCCGGCGCAGACCGCCGTGGCGGCGCTGATCGAAGACCAAGCCGATGCCCTGGTGCCCGGCTGGTACTGGTCCAGCACGCAGTACGCCGGCAACCCGGACTACGCGTGGAGCCAGAATTTCGACGGTGGCAACCAGGACGGCTACCACAAGTCGTACGCCGGGCGCGCCCGTGCTGTCCGCAGATTCGCAATTTAGTCCTTCATCAATTCGACCCCCGGGGCGCCGCCCCGGTCGCCCAACCTTTGCGCGGATGAACATCATGACGAAGCCGAATCTGAATCTTGTTTTTACGTCTGGCCACCGTGACGCCCTGCCCCTGACTGACGACAACCGCCGCTTCTTCGCGGTCGATCCCGTCAAGCTGATGAACGACCAGCTGCACGCCGAACGGCTCCAGGCCCACGCCGACTTTCTGACCGCGCAGCAGCGCGCCAGCGGCGTCCGGGCGCGCCTCTGCTCGACGGGCTGCTACTCGCTGTACGACGCCGAGGGCCACTACATCGGCCGCAGCGCCCCGGCGCGCAGCCCGGGCGGCGTTCCTCAGGCCAAGCTCGGCACCGTCGCCGCGCGCATGGCCTACAGCGAGGAGCTGGCCAGCGCATGCCGCCAGGCGGACCAGGACTACGAGGCCAGCGGCACCGTCTCGGCGGCGACCATCGCCGGCATCCGCGCGCTGCTCGGCCGGATCGACGCGGCATGAGCGCCTTCGTCGTGACGGTGCGCCGGCTGGGCCTGGCCAAGGCCACCTATTTCGCGATCGGCACCGACAGCGGCGCAGTCCACCTTGCAGCACTGGACCGGCACGGCGCCTGCGGCGTGACCGTCCTGCCACTTTGAGGAGTCGTCATGCGCACGTTCTTCTACTGCTACCAGTACTACCGCCGGCAAGGCCTGAGCCGCACCAGGGCCTGCCAGCGCGCCGCGCGGGTCGCCGCCACAGGGTTCTGACCATGGCGGCGACACCGGATCGCGCCGCCCTTGAGATCGCGCACCGCGCGCTGCAGACCAGCGTATCGCTGGACGACATGCTGAAGATCCGGGCGCAGGCCCTGATCCTGAATTTACTCGCTCGACGGCACATGCAGCGCCGCGAACGGTTCGATGTGAAGAAGCTGCAAGCCAACGACAAAGACTGAAAGGGTCAAGTCATGACGATTGAAATCAACAACCCGGCGCTGCAGGTGGCCGGGCAAATCCTCACCCAACAGTGCCACGCCGCCGCCGTGGATATCGGCTGGTGGACCGATCCGAAGTCCGGCAAGGGCATCGAGAAGAACCGCGCCGAGCTGGTGATGCTGGCCACCACCCAGCTGGCCAAGGCCGTCGAGGGCCACCGCACCAGCGCCATGGACACCCACCTGCCGCATCGCCAGGTGTTCGAGACCAAGCTGGCCGGCGCCGTCATGCGCATCTTCGACATCGCCGGCGAGGAGGGCTTCGACCTGGGCACGACCATCGCCGAGCTGATCGCCTACAACCAGACCCGCCCGGACCACCAGCCGGCCGCGCGCCTCGCCGCCGGCGGCAAGAAATACTGATCCGCGCCGGCGCCACCCCACCGCACCCAGAAAGGTAGCGAACCAACATGAGCAACAAAGCATTTTCCATCTTCCTCCAGGACATGCGCGACGGCCGCACGCACACCGAGCTGACCAAGTGCCTCGACGAGCTGCTGGCCGCCGTCAAGAACACCGGCAAGGGCGGCAGCCTGTCCGTGGAGATCAAGATCAAGCCCGCCAGTCGCGGCCAGGACGTCGACAAGGTCGTGATCACCGACAAGGTGTCGATCAAGGTTCCATCCCCGGAACGCGGCGACGACTTCTACTGGCTGACGGACGACCACGAGCTGTCGCGCAACCACCCGAAGCAAACCACCCTGGACCTGCGTGACGCATCCAGCGCCCCACCCACCAACCTGAAGGAAGCATCGAAATGAGCAACGAAACCAACAGCACCGCCGAATTTTCGGCCATCGGCGCCACGCGGGGCGCGGAACACCTGCACCTCGACGCCTCCACGATCGACAAGATCAAGAGCCTGGTGGCCGCCGCCGGCGCCATCCACCAGCAGGGCGATGCCCACTTCATCATCACCCCGGAAGGCTACCGGGTCGAGTCCATCACCGACAAGGTGCGCGCCGCAGCGCCGACGCCGCACCGCAAGACCGGCACCGTCCACCTGACGGCGGTGGAGAGCTTCACCACGTTCGTCTGCGTGCAGAGCACCCCGCTCGAGTGCTTCATCTACGCCGACGTGGAGAAGCGCACGCTGACGGCGGTCCTGAACGACAACCAGGAGCACGAGGCGCCGGCCGGCTGGCGCGACTACCGCGCCGTGTACACCGCCGAGCTGAGCCGCGAGTTCTCGACCTGGCTGGCCAAGAACAAGGTCACGATGGAGCAGGAGGAGTTCGCCATTTTCCTCGAAGACAACCTGGTCGACATCGTGGAGCCGTCCGGCGAAATGCTGCAGAAGGTGGCCCTGACGCTGCAGGCGAAGACCGAGGTCAAGTTCAGCAGCCACCGCCGCCTGGACAACGACCAGGTGCAGCTAGGCTATTCCGAGGAGATCACGGCCACGGCCGGCGGCGACGGCAATATCGAAATCCCCCGCGAGTTCGCCATCGGCGTGCGCCTGTTCAAGAACGGCCAAGCCTACAAGGTCCGCGCCCGCCTGAAGTACCGCCTGGGCGGCGGCAAGGTGAAGTTCTGGTACGAGCTGGACCGGCCGGAAAACGCTGTCGAAGAGGCGTTCGACGCCTATGTCGACTCGGCCCGCTCCAGCGGCTTCACCGTGCTGATGGGCAAGCCATGATCAAGCCCATCACCGCCGGCACGCCGGTCAAGTTCGATAGTGAGCACGGCCCGCAGGAAGGCGTCGTCAGCGACATCCTGCGCGACCTGAGCAACGGTCGCAAGGTTGCGGCCGTTCAGGTGGAAGGCGCCCTGGACGGCCGGCCGTGGACCATCCCCCTCGACCAGTTGGCGCGCGCCGCCTGCCAGGTGTAGCGCCATGTATCACCGCCGCCCGCTCCCGAAAGGTAACGTGCCCATGGTCACCGAGACCCATCGGAAGCTGGCGCTCGAGCTGCGCATGACGGCCGAGACGTTGATCGCGCGCCCGTCGCCGGACACCTACAACCAGATGTCCAAAATGCTCGCGGCGCTGTGCCGGGCCGGCATGGCCGGCACAGCGCTGGACTGCGCGAACAACACGATGCTCGATGTTTGCGACCGCTACGAGCGCATCGGCAAGGTCGGACTGAAGGACAGCGAGGCGGCGGCGCTGCGTCAGGCGATAGCGGGCATCGACGGGCGCCTGGCGATGGTGCCGGTCAACAAGCTGTCCGAAGCCGTCGCCGCCGTTGAAATCTATTGCGCCACCGTCGGCGCATAACCAGTACCTCACGAAAGAACGAAATGAACCTCAATACCCAAGCAATCCCGGCCGCCATCGGCGCCGCATTCGGCGGCGGTTTCTTCGCCGGCCTGGTCAACGTCGGCGCCGAGACCTACGCACTGATCGTCTCGCCGAAACAGGCGGGCGAGTACCAGGGCGTCTGGAACCAGTCGCTCGACAGCATCGCCGGCGCCGAGCACTACTCGGACGGTATGGCCAACACCACCGCGCTGGCGACGGCCAGCAGCGAGATGGCCCAGTGGGCGCGCAGCCTGAACATCGACGGCTTCAGCGACTGGTACATCCCTGCCCGCGACGAGCTGGAGATCCTCTACCGCGCGCTGAAACCTACCGCCGACGAGAACGCCGTGACCTTACGCGACGGCGATAACCCGAGCAGCTCCCCTGTCGGCTACCCGTACACGGAAACCGTACCCGCGCAGACCAGTTTGGCGGCGTTTCAGCAAGGAGGTGCGGAGGCGCTGGCGCCTTCCCTGCACTGGTCCAGCACGCAGTACGCCGGCAACCCGGACTTCGCGTGGGGCCAGTTTTTCGACGATGGCAACCAGAACTACGGCCCCAAGTCGTCCGCCGGGCGCGCCCGTTCTGTCCGCAGATTAGTCATTCAATAATTTAACAATTCGCCACCATGGCCCTCCATACCGACCTTCCGATCTACAAACTGACCTACCAGCTGATGCTGCTGTCCGTCGAGCTCACCAGGAGCATGCCTCGCGACTTCAAGCCGACCATCGGCCGGAAGATCAACGAGGAGTGCGTCAACTTGACGGTACTGGTCTTCCGCGCGAACTGCTCCCAGGACAAAACGCCGTACCTGGACAGGCTGCTCGAGCGGGTGCAGGTGACCGAGCTGCTCTTCCGCCTCTCCAAGGACATGCGCTTCGTTTCTGTCCCGCAGTACGCGAAGGTGATCGAGCTGACGGACATGATCGGCCGGCAGGCCAATGGCTGGCGAAAGCAATCCGCATCGGCGCCTGCTACCTCACCGTCACGGCGGCGAGGTCTGAGCGACTTTTAATCTGGTCGTGCCGCTGGCCCACAAGGCCACCGCCAAGCGCACCACAGGAACCACCCGGCGGTGTCCGGACAGGCCTGGCGCAGTTCCCCCGCTGATCGGCCACGGCCTTCGGCGGGGCGACGTAGATAGCACGAATTGACGCAGTACGCCGGCAACCCGAACAACGCGTGGAACCAGAATTTCGACGATGGCAACCAGAACAACAACCACAAGTCGTACGCCGGGCGCGCCCGTGCTGTCCGCAGATCATTCCGATGCAGACTTCACGTTTGAAGAGCTGGCAATCGCGTATTTCGATTGCCGGAAGAGCAAACGTAACACCCCCAGCGCTCTTGCGTTCGAACTGAACCTGGAGCGCAACCTCATTGAGCTGCGCGACGAGCTGCGCGACGGCTCCTACACGCCCGGCACGTCGGTCTGCTTCGTCGTCACCAGGCCGAAGCCGCGCGAAGTGTGGGCGGCCGACTTCCGCGACCGGGTCGTGCACCACCTGCTCTACAACCGCGTGGCGCCGAGCTTCTACGCCTCCTTCATCGCCGACACCTGCGCCTGCATCCCGGGCCGGGGCACGCTGTACGCGGCGCGCCGGCTCGAGGCGAAGATCCGCAGCGCCACCGAGAACTGGGCCAAGCCGGTCTGGTACTTGAAATGCGACCTGGCGAACTTCTTCGTCGCCATCGACAAGACCGTGCTGCACGGCCAGCTGGCCGCGCGCATAACGGAGCCCTGGTGGCTGCGCCTGGCCGAGACGATCCTGTTCCACGACCCGCGCACGGACTACCAGCTGCGCGGCGCGCCGGAGCTGCTGGCCCTGGTGCCGCCGCACAAGCGGCTGGCGAACCACCCCGCCACGCGCGGCCTGCCGATCGGCAACCTGTCGTCGCAGTTCTTCGCCAACGTGTACCTGGACGCGCTGGACCAGCACGTAAAGCACAAGCTGCGGGCCCGGCACTACATCCGCTACGTCGACGACTTCATCCTACTGCACGAGTCGCCGCAGTGGCTGAACGCCGCGCTGGCCGACATCAACGACTTCCTGCCCGGCCAGCTGCACGCGAACCTGAACCCGACCAAGACCATCCTCCAGCCGCTTGCGCGCGGCGTGGACTTCGTCGGCCACGTCGTCAAGCCGTGGAACACGCGGACCCGGCGCCGCACGGTCCGCCAAGCCGTCAACCGGGTGGCCAGGATCGACACGGACGAGGTGTTCGCGTCGGCCAACAGCTACTTCGGCCTGCTGGGCCAGTCCAAGAGCAGCCACGCTGACCGCGCCGCGCTGGCACGCGCCGTGCTGCGGCGCGGCCACTGCGTCAACCAGTCCTTCACAAAAACCTATCGGAAAGCAGCATGAGCAAACGACAATTTACCCGCCTAAGACTGGTAACAGGCGATTACCTGGAAATCGGTACGCGGCTCCGGCAGGACGGGACGGAGCTGTTCGCCCCGGCGCCCATGCCCCCTATCGAAGGGGTAATCCAGAAGATGGTTGAGTGCGACAGCGGAATATTCGTCCACATCAAGACCGATGCCGGCGAGGTCAAGCTGGCGCATGTACGCTCATTTCTGCCGAACGGCATCCCAATGAATGACCAGGGCATTTGCTTAACGATACTGCAACGTGCGCCACAGCAATTGGAAATCAGGGTATGAAACGCGACAACTTCACCCTACCACTGGACCTGGGCAACGAGCTGCTGATCGACAACTTCGCCGGCGGTGGCGGCGCCTCCGAGGGCATCGAGCAGGCCTTCGGCCGGCCGGTCGACGTGGCCATCAACCACAACGGCGAGGCCCTGGCCATGCACGCGGCGAACCACCCGTCCACCGCCCACTGCCAGGAGGACGTGTACGCCGTCCATCCGGGCTTTATCACAGGCAACCGCCCCATCGGGCTGGCGTGGTTCAGCCCGGACTGCAAGCACCATAGCAAGGCCAAGGGCGGCAAGCCGCGCGAAAAGAAGATACGTGGATTGGCCTGGGTGACGCTGAAGTGGGGCGCGTTCCAGTGGCCGCGCTGCATCGCGCTGGAGAACGTGGAGGAGTTTCGCGACTGGGGGCCGCTGGACGACGCCGGCCAGCCCATCGCATCCGAGAAGGGCCGCACGTTCGACGCCTTCCTCGACGCGCTGTCGACTGGCCTGGACCGCAACCACCCGGATGTGCCCGAAATCTACGCCGCGTTGGGCGCCGACTTCCCCATGGAGCGCCTGTTCCGGGGACTGGGTTACAAGGTCGAGCACCGTATTCTGCGCGCCTGCGACTTTGGCACGCCAACCATCCGCAAGCGCCTGTTCGTATTCGCCCGCCGCGACGGCCTGGCCATCCACTGGCCCAAGCCGACGCACGGCAACCCGGCGCTGCCGAGCTTCGCCACCTCCGGCCTGAAGCCGTGGCGCACGGCCGCCGACTGCATCGACTGGTCGATCCCCTGCACCAGCATCTTCGGGCGCAAGAAGGAGCTGGCCGACAAGACGCTGGCGCGCATCGCCAAGGGCGTCATGAAGTACATCGTCAACGCCGACGAGCCGTTCGTCGTTCCCGGCGATGCCGTGCCCTTCCTGACGGAACACGCGAACGGATCGACGCAACGCAACTTCGCCGCGGACGAGCCGCTGCGCACCCAGTGCGCCGAGATCAAGGGCGGCCACTTCGCGCTGGTCAGCGCCATGCTGGCCAAGCACTACGGCGGCGTGGTCGGAACGGCCGTGACCGTGCCGTTCGGCGCCGTCACGACAACCGACCACCATTCGGTCGTGACCAGCACCCTGGTCAGCCTGCGCAACAACCAGGCGGGGAAAAGCATCCTGGAGCCAGTACCGACGATCATCGGCGGCGGCACGCACATCGGCGAGGTGCGTGCCTTCCTGATCAAGTACTACAGCGAGGGCGGGCAGGACCAGGCGCTGACCGACCCGATGCACACGATCCCGACGAAGGACCGCATCGGCCTGGTCGCGATACGCGGCGAGGACTACGCCATCGTCGACATCGGCATGCGCATGCTCACGCCGCGCGAGCTTGCCCGGGCCCAGGGCTTCCCCGAGTCGTACATCCTCGAGCTGGTCCACAACGGCAAGCGGCTATCGAAGGCGGCGCAGGTGCGCATGATCGGCAACAGCGTGTGCCCGCCGTTGGCCCGGGCGCTGATCGAGGCGAACTTTAAACATGAACAACAATTCGCGAGGGCGGCATGACCATATCGAACGACACTTCCGACGCCAAGACCCTGCTTTGCAGCGGAACGCCACTGACGGCCGCCGGTGAGCGGCTGGTGCTCGACCGAATCCACCAGCTCGAGCGCGACATCGCCACCATCCAGCACGCGGCCTGCGTCGCCGCGCGCGACCGGGACGCCCTGCTCGCGCTGATCGACAACGACGGCCACGCCATGACGTTCCAGACGCTGGGGCAGTACCGAGCGTCGCTGGCTCAGCACCCAGTTTTTCTGAAAGATGAGCACAATCCCCATGGAGGAAACTATGAATGATCATAATACAAAGGAAAAAGCAATGTCCGAGGACCGCATCATCTACCGGCAGAACCTGTACAAAATGCTGGGCGTCACATCGGAAACGCTGCGGCGCTGGATCCGGGAGGGAAAGATGCCGCGTGCCGACATTGCCATCACCCAACGCACGGTGGGATGGCGTCTGTCAACGCTGCAGACGGCCGGGATCAATCTGCTTTGAACAGCCAATCAGCGAATGCCTGAAGCATCACTCGACGCTGTTTCAGATATTCCGCTGAGTTGTACACGCCGCGCACGCCGCCGTCCTTGTGCGCCAGCTGGACCTCGACGTGGTCTGAGTTGTACTCATGCTCGTTCGCCCAGGTCGATCCGACCTTGCGCCAGCCGTGCCCTGTCATCTTCCCCTTGTAGCCGATGCGATGGATCAGGTACAGGATGGAATTCTCGCTCATGGGCCGGCTGCCCGTCCGGTCGTTCGGGAACACGTAAATGCTGCCGCGCGACCGCAGCTTCATTTCAGCCAGCAGGGCCAGCACCTGCGTCGACAGCGGCACCAGGTGCTCGCGGCCCTTCTTCATCCGCTTGCCGGGTATCCGCCAGACATCCCCCTCCACTTCGGCCCACGTCATCCGCCGCAGCTCATCGGTGCGGGTCCAGGTCAGCGCCAGGAGCTTGCAGGCCAGGACGGACTGGATTTCATCCTCCAGCGCCAAGCGATCCAGAAATGGGTGGACCTCGGCCAGCGGCAGCGCCGCGAACCCTTCGCGCGGTTTGCGCGAGAAGGCGACCTTCGAATTGATGCTGGAAGCCGGGTTTGCATCGCAGTGCCCGTGCTGCACGGACCAGTCCAGCACCTGGCCGACCCACATGCGCACACGCCGGACGTAAACCGACAGGCCGGCCTCATCCATTGGGCGCAGCGCATCCATCAGCGTCTCCTTGGTGATTTCGCGCACGAGCGTCTTGCCCAGCGTGGGGACCAAGTGCATCTCCAGCGCCCGTAGCGCATTCGCCTTGTAGCCATCGCTGATATCATTGCGGCCAGCCCAGTAATCGGCAATTGCCTGGCTGAGGGTAATCGAGGGCCTAGCCTTGCCCCTCGGCCTCAGATTCTCCCCATCGACCAGTTTTAGCCGCAGCGCGTCCCGGCGCTCGCGCGCCTCCTTCAGCCCGATCAGGGGGTAGGGGCCGATCACCGCCGTCTGCTGCTTGCCGCCGGCGTTGCGGTAGGCCATGCGCCATACCTTGTTTCCGCTCGGCAGGACGGCCAGCATCAGGCCATGGCCGTCGAACAGCTTGCGCAGCTTGCCATCGTTGGGTGTGGCCTTGCGGCAGTCGGTATCGGTGAGGGTATTGATCGCCATGGCGGCCGGTCCTGTAGGTACGGTGAGAATGGAATTCGCATC
Organism: Rugamonas sp. DEMB1; assembly: GCF_029834475.1. GTDB lineage: Bacteria > Pseudomonadota > Gammaproteobacteria > Burkholderiales > Burkholderiaceae_D > Rugamonas > Rugamonas rubra. Next base: position 4,398,701 of record NZ_CP122407.1, read on the forward strand.
ATACCTACAAATGAACCTACACGCGACTGTGTGACTCGATTATCTTGGTTTGATAAATCTGCGACTCGGAACGGCTAATCCCGCCATAAGTCGTTGATTTTTATGATTTTATGGGTGCATTTAGCTGCATTCCATTGACCAAGATTTGGGGTACTTGGCGGAAGCGGTGAGATTCGAACTCACGAACGGCTCACACCGTCGGCAGTTTTCAAGACTGCTGCCTTCAACCACTCGGCCACGCTTCCTTAGTTGTGCGCGCATTATACAGAATTCATTGTGCGATTGCAGCAAAAGCCTGCATCCGCCGCCTACGCCACCAACACTCCGGCGCCCGTCCCCGACTCAGGCAGCATGGCCGCCCTGCCCCTGCTGCCAATTCTCCCGCAGCGCTTGCTCGAAGGCTTCGGCGGTCAGCGGCCGGGCGAACAAATAGCCTTGCACTTCGTCGCAGCCGGAACTTTTGAGGAAGGCGAGCTGCTCGACGGTCTCGACCCCTTCGGCGATGACTTTGTGCTTGAGCTGCTGGGCGATGCTGATGATGGTGCTGGCGATGGCGCAGTCGTTGGCGTCGCCGGGGATGCCGGTGGTGAAGGAGCGGTCGATCTTCAGCGTGTCGATGGGGAAGCGCTTCAAGTACGACAGGCTGGAGTAGCCGGTGCCGAAGTCGTCCAGCGATAGGGTCACGCCGAGCGCGGTGATGCGGTCCATGATGCCGATCACGCGGTCGATGTTGTGCATCAACGTGCTTTCGGTGATCTCGAGCTCGAGCCAGGTCGGCTCCAGCCCGTAGCGCACCAGCGTTTCCTGCACCCGCCCGGGCAGCGCGGAGGTGAATTCGCGCGCGGAGACGTTGACGGCGAGCCGGATCGGCGGCAGGCCGGCTTGCTTCCATTGCTGCGCCTGGGCGCAGGCGGCTTCGAGCACCCATTCGCCGACCTGCACCACCAGCCCGGTGGCTTCGGCCAGGGGGATGAACTCGGCCGGCGGCACCAGGCCGCGCTCGGGGTGCAGCCAGCGCACCAGCGCTTCGGCGCCGATGATCTTGCCGCTGGCGATGGAAAACTTGGGCTGGTAGTGCAGCAGCAGTTGGCCGTTGCCGAGCGCGTGGCGCAGGCCCGATTCGATGCGCATGCGCTCCTGCATGCCCTGGTTCATGTCCTGGCTGTAGAAGGCGACGTGGTCGCCGTCGGCGTCGCCGCCGCCTTGCTTGGCGCGGTACATGGCGATGTCGGCCAGGCGCAGCAGGGTTTCGGCGTCGCCGCCGTCCTGCGGGTAGACGCTGATGCCGATGCTGCCGCCAACGCGCAAATCATGGCCGCCGATCAGGAAGGGGGCGCTGAGCGCGGCCAGCAGCTTGTGCGCCACCATGCTGGCCTCGTAGTGCTGGCTGATGTCGAACAGGCCGACGGCGAACTCGTCGCCGCCCAGCCGGGCCACCAGGTCCTGGTCGCGCAGCACGGAGCGGAAGCGCTGGGCGACGTCGCGCAGCAACTCGTCGCCGATCTGCCGGCCCAGGGTGTCGTTGATCATCTTGAAGCGGTTCAGGTCGATGAACAACACGCAGCCGTGCAACTTGCTGCGCTGGGCCACGGTGAGCGCCTGGTCGACCAGCTTGGTCAGCAGGGTGCGGTTGGGCAGGTTGGTCAGGGCGTCGTAGTAGGCCAGGTGGTGGATGCGCTCCTCGGCCAGCTTGCGTTCGGTGATGTCGGTCAGGTAGGCGATCAGGCCGATCGAGCGGTCGTGCATGTCGCACAGGGGCGACAGCGACAGGCTGGCCCAGAAGATCTCGCCGGACTTCTTTTTGCGCCGCACCTCCATCAGCCGCCCGCCCTGCTCGACGAAGGCGTCGTGGAAGCTCATGTCCTCGTCCTCGTACAGGAAGAGGATGTTGCGGCCGACGGCTTCGACCGAGCTGTAGCCGAACAGCCGCTCGGCGCCCTTGTTCCAGCTGGTGATGAAGCCGCTCAGGTCCATCGTCAGCACGGATTCGTGGATCTGGTCGAGGATCTGCGACTGGTGTTGCAGCTGCGCTTCGACCTGGACGTAGGCGTGGGTCGAGCGCTGCGCCAGCGAGTGCACCTGCAACACGCTGGCGGCGACGCTGGCCAGGCTGGCCAGGTGCTGGCGGTCGGTCTCGCTGTAGCCGGCCCGGCCGCTGACGATGAAGCGGCCGAAATATTGTTCGTCGAACTGGACGGCCTGGCTCAGGCTGTGCTCGGGGTCGGCCGCGAGCTCGGCCGGGCCGGCGACGTGGTCGGCCGGCAGGTAGCGGCCGTCCGGGCTGTTGAGCACGCTGCGGGCGATGCGTCCCAGTTCCTCCGCCAGCGCCGCACCACGCAAACGCAAGACCGCGTCGCAGAGGGCGGCGCTGTTGCTGAGGAAGTCGGAGACGGGATGGGCGAGCATGGCTAGAGGTTCCGGCTCACTTGGATGGCCCAGTGGTAGGCCTGCAACTGGCCCTGCCAGTAGGTTTCCGGCGCGATGCCGGCGGCGGCCAGGGTGGCGCCGCTCGGTTGCTCGACCAGCAGCAGCATCTTGCCCAGCGGGCCGCCGCGTTCGAGCAGCGCGGCCATCACGTCCAGGTCGAGGTTGAGGGCGGCGACGATTTCGCTCATCGGCATGCCCAGCAGCACGTCGAGCAGCGAGAACACGCCGGTGACGAAGGCCAGGTGCCTGGGCGTCGCGGTCGCCGCCCTGCTCCTTGCACAGCGCCTCCATCTGCGCGGCGCGCACGGCGGCCAGCGGCAGCAGCGGGTTGGCGTTGGCGTCGTCCTGCTGGCGGGCGTACAGCAGCAGTTGCAGCCAGCGTTGCAGCTGGCGCCGGCCGAGCACGTTGATGGCCTGGCCGAAGCTGTGGATGGGCGTGCTGAGCGCGAAGGCGGCCGAGTTGACCACCTTGAGCAGCTGGTAGGACAGCGCCGGGTCTTGCTTGAGCAGGGTTTCCAGCTCGCGCGAGTCGGCGTCGCGCGCCAGCATGCCGAGCAGCGCCAGCAGGCGCTTGCGCGAGGTGCCGTCGCCGGCGCTGGCGGACTGCGCCGGACCGCGGGCGAAGTCGCCCATGAACCAGGCGAAGCCGGCGTCGGCGCATTCGTCGAAACGTTGTTCCGTGTCCACACCGCGCGCCAGGTGGGGGCCGGGCTGGGCCACCAGCGCCAGCACCGGCGGCAGGGTCGTGGCGCAGTCGTACATCAGGGCGCGGGCGCCGGACTGGGTGGCCTTGGCGGCGACGCCGTCGAACATGATGCGGTAGCCCTGCTCGGCCAGCGCGGCGCATTTCTTTTGCGCGGCGGGCTCGTCGATGGCGCCGGCCGGCACGCGCAGGATCAGGCGGTGCGCCGGCAGACCCTCGAGGTGGCTGGCCTCCAGGCGCAGCGGCTCGGCCACGGCGACGATGCAGTCGAGCGGCGCCAGGGCCGTGAACACTTCCGGATGGTTGAGCAAGACCAACGACGCCTGCAGGGCATCGACGGTGTCGGAAGGGAACTCGAAAGCCAGTGCCACCCACTCCTTGCGGGCGTTCGACACTGCTTGCAATCCCACTAACGGAAACGGGCTCGGATCAGACGCGGACATCAGTATCTCAGTGTGGGTAGTGCGCGCAATCTTAGATCATGTATTGACCGATGGCAACCTATTACGCCAACCGTGCGCGACTTTTAATGTTGCGACCAATACAAGACCAATTTTCCGCGCGTGAAACATTCTGTTTTAAACAATTCACAATCCCCGCTAGCGGGAGCAGCAATATAGCAGAAATTGTCGCCGTGGCAAGGAAAGCCACTGGCTTGCATATTGGTATTAGAGGCGCGGCTCGAATCTGACGCGAAACCGACACAGTCGCGCCGCGCCGGCCTCAGCCGCCGTCGCGGGCGAACTGGGCGTGCTGCACGGCGAAGCGGATCAACTCGGCCTGGCCTTCGATGCCCAGTTTACGCTTGATGTTGAGCCTGTGCGTTTCCACCGTGCGCACGCTCAGGTCGAGGGCGCGGGCGATCTGCTTGTTCGATTCGCCGTTGGCGATGTGGCGCAGCACCTCGTGCTCGCGCGAGGTCAGCTGGCTTTCCTGGCTGAGCGGCTTGGCCAGCTGGCGCGCCAGCGCGGCGCTGTAGTAGATGCCGCCCGACATCACCGTCTCGATCGCCACCACGATGTCCTTGCCCGGCGCGTCCTTCAGCACGTAGCCGCGGGCGCCGGCCTGGATCGCCTGCGAGACGTATTCGAGCTTGTCGTGCATCGACAGGATCAGCACGGCGATGCGCGGGAAGGCCTGCTTGAAGCGGGCGGTGGCCTCGATGCCGTTGCCGCCGCGCATGTTGATGTCCATCAGCACCAGGTCGATCTCGTGCAGGGCGGCCTGTTCCAGCGCCTCGGCGGCGCCGCCGGCCTCGGCCACGACGCGGAAGCTCGCCACCGCTTCGAGGCGGGCGCGCAGGCCGTCGCGCACCAGGGGGTGGTCGTCGACCAGGAGGATGTTGATGATGGGTGTCATGTCGGTGTGCCGTGGTTGGGGGCGCGCGCCAGCACGGTGGTGCCGGCGGCGGACGAGCTGATGTCGAATTGGCCGCCGATCGCCTCGATCCGCTCCATCATGTTGCGCAGGCCGATGCCGCGCTGCGGGTGCAGGGCGATGCCGGCGGCGTCGAAACCGGCGCCGTCGTCGCGCACCGTCAGGGTGACGCCGGCGGCGTCGCCGGCCAGGGCGATGTCGATGCGGCTGGCGCCGGCGTGGCGGCCGATGTTGGTGAGCGCCTCCTGGGCGATGCGGAACAGCACGGTGTTGGCCATGTCGGGCAGGTGGTCGGTGGCGCCCTCGGCGCTAAAGTGCACCGGGATGGCGCTGCTCAGGGTGGCCTCCTCGGCCAGGTGGGCCAGCGCGGCGGCCAGGCCGAGGTCGTCGAGGATGGCCGGGCGCAGGTTGTGCGAGATGCGGCGCACCTCGCCGAGCACGTCGTTGAGCTGCTCGGCGGTGTGCTCGAAGACGGTCTGGGCGGCCTGGCGCTGGCCGGCGTCGCCGCCCAGGCGGATGATGCCGGCCTCGATCTGCAGCTTGATCGAGACCAGCCACTGGCTGATGCCGTCGTGCAGGTCGCGCGACAGCCGCGCCCGCTCCTCCTCCTGCGACTCGACCACCCGCTGCGCCAGCGCCTTGAGCTTGGCGTCGGCCACGCGCAGCTCGCTGACGTTGAGCGCCAGGCCGGAGCTGCCGACGGCCAGCGCGCTGGCGATGGCGATGGCGGCGATCCACAGCATGGTGTTGTCGATGTTGCCGGACTGCTGGGCGTCGATCTTGGCCAGCGCCTGGTCGACGTCGTCGAGGTAGATGCCGGTGCCCAGCATCCAGCCCCACTCCGGCATGGCGACCACGTAGCCCAGCTTGGGCGCCGCCTTGTGGGTCGAGGGCTTGACCCAGAAGTAGCGCTCCAGCCCGCCGCCGGCCCTGGCCCGTTGCAGCAGGCGCTGGATGGTCGGGTTGCCGTCCTGGTCCTTCAAATCCCACAGGTTCCGGCCGACCAGCTCGGGTTGGCGCGGGTGCATCAGGTTGTTGCCCTGCATGTCGTAGACGAAGAAGTAGCCGTCGTCGCCGTAGCTCAGCGCGCCCAGGATGCGCTTGGCCTCGGCCAGGGTGGCCGGGTCCTTGCGGCCGGAGTCGACCAGTTGCGCCACCGAGTGCGAGGCCAGCGCCACGTAGTGCCGCAGCTCGGCCTCCTTGCTGGCCAGGTAGGCCTGCTGGATGGTGTCGCGCTGCAACTGGGCCAGGGTGGCGGCCTGGTGGCGCACCGCCAGCGCGATGGCGAACAGGGCCAGGATCAGCGGTGTGATGGCCAGAAAGATGACTTTTTGCCGCAACTTCATGTGGGGCCCGGGTGCGATGAGTGTGTGGCCGCGATTTTACGCCCCTATCGGCGCGCCGGACTACGTAGTTCTACGCATTGAAACTGCGTAGTGCTGCGCTTGTGGCAGATATAGCGATCATGAATACTGGCCATAAGCTGCCGACATTCCATCAAGCACCCCGCAACAGTCCGACCTCCCCGACAAAGGGAAGCGCACGCTGTTCCGCGCTCGACACAGTGCAGCGTCCGTTCACCTTTGGAGGAAATACATGAAACGACTAACAAGCCAGCTCGGCTGGGCCGCCATGGCCCTGGCCGGCGCCGGCGCCCTCGGCGTCATCGCCCTGCGGCGCGGCGAACCGGTCAGCGCGATCTGGATCGTCATCGCCGCCGTCTGCGTCTACCTGATCGCCTACCGCTTCTACAGCAAGTTCATCGCCGACAAGGTGCTCGGCCTCGACCCCAAGCGCATGACCCCGGCCTACAAGTACAACGACGGCCTCGACCACGTGCCGACCAACAAGTTCGTCCTGTTCGGCCACCACTTCGCCGCCATCGCCGGCGCCGGCCCGCTGGTCGGCCCGGTGCTGGCCGCGCAGATGGGCTATCTGCCCGGCATGCTGTGGATTTTGGCCGGCGTGGTCTTCGCCGGCGCCGTGCAGGACTTCATCGTGCTGTTCATCTCGATGCGCCGCGACGGCCGCTCGCTGGGCGACCTGATCAAGGCCGAGCTGGGCCAGATCCCCGGCATGATCGCCCTGCTCGGCACCTTCATGATCATGGTCATCATCCTGGCGGTGCTGGCGCTGATCGTCGTCAAGGCGCTGACCGGCTCGCCGTGGGGCAGCTTCACCGTCATGGCCACCATCCCCATCGCCCTGTTCATGGGCGTGTATTCGCGCTACATCCGCGTCGGCCGGGTCGGCGAGATCTCCGTCATCGGCTTCCTCTTGTTGATGGGCGCCATCTTCGGCGGCCAGCTGGTGCAGGAGAACCCGGCCCTGGCGCCCATGTTCACCTTCACCGGCACCGAGCTGACCTGGATGCTGATCGGCTACGGCTTCGTCGCCTCGGTGCTGCCGGTGTGGCTGCTGCTGGCGCCGCGCGACTACCTGTCGACCTTCCTCAAGATCGGCACCATCGTCGGCCTGGCGCTGGGCATCGTGCTGGTCGCGCCCCACCTGAAGATGCCGGCCATGACCAGGTTCATCGACGGTTCCGGCCCGGTCTGGTCGGGCAGCATGTTCCCCTTCCTGTTCATCACCATCGCCTGCGGCGCCGTGTCCGGCTTCCACGCCCTGATCGCCTCCGGCACCACGCCGAAGATGATCGAGAACGAACAGCACGCCCGCTTCATCGGCTACGGCGCGATGTTGATGGAGTCCTTCGTCGCCATCATGGCGCTGGTGGCCGCCTCGACCATCGAGCCGGGCATCTACTTCGCCATGAACAGCCCGGCCGCGCTGATCGGCACCACGCCGGAAGCGGTGGCCCAGGTGGTCTCCAACTGGGGCTTCCACCTGACCCCGGACATGCTGACGCAGACCGCCAAGGACGTCGGCGAGGCCAGCATCATCTCGCGCGCCGGCGGCGCGCCGACCCTGGCCGTGGGCATGGCCAACATCCTCTCCGGCGTGATCGGCGGCAAGACCATGATGGCCTTCTGGTACCACTTCGCCATCCTGTTCGAGGCCCTGTTCATCCTGACGGCGGTCGACGCCGGCACCCGCGCCGGCCGCTTCATGCTGCAGGATCTGCTGGGCAGCTTCGTGCCGCAGCTCAAGAAGACCGAGAACGTCTTCGCCAACCTGCTGGCCACCGGCCTGTGCGTGGCCGCCTGGGGCTATTTCCTCTACCAGGGCGTGGTCGACCCGCTGGGCGGCATCAACACGCTGTGGCCGCTGTTCGGCATCGCCAACCAGATGCTGGCCGCCATCGCGCTGATCCTCGGCACCTGCGTGCTGTTCAAGATGAAGCGCGGCCAATACGCCTGGGTCACCCTGGTGCCCACCGCCTGGCTGCTGCTGTGCACGCTGACGGCCGGCTGGCAGAAGGTGTTCGACGCCAACCCGCGCGTCGGCTTCCTGGCCCACGCCGCCAAGTACCAGGCCGCCTACACCGACGGCAAGCTGCTGGCGCCGGCCAAGTCGGTGGCGCAGATGCGGCAGGTGATCTTCAACGACTACCTGGACGCCTCGCTGGCCGCCTTCTTCATGATCGTCGTGCTCAGCGTGCTGGTGTTCGGTGTGCGCACCGTGCTGGTGGCGCGCGCCAACGCCAAGCCGAGCACGCAGGAGAGCCCGCTGGTGCCGATGCCGACGGTGCACTGATGTTCGACGAGATCGTCAAGGCCGGCCGCTACCTCGGGCAGAGCATGCGCCTGATGGTCGGCCTGCCCGAGTACGACACCTACCTGGCGCATCGCGACACCACCCATCCGGGCGAGCCGGCTATGAGCTACGAGGAGTTCTTCCGCGAACGCCAGGAGGCCCGCTACGGCGGCGCCGGCAAGCGCGGCGGCTGCTGTTAGCGGCCGCCAGCCCCAAGCAAGCTCAAGCTTTAGCCACGGAACTTTTTCATCCCGTCCAACTCCAACCTTGCACAAGCCGCCAATCCAACGCGGCGCGAGGACGGCATGGCCGACGATCCCCCTTGCCGACTCGCGGTCGGTGCGAATCCGCCGCCGCGAGGCCGGCCATGACGCCGCTCGACGACACCTTGCGCCACATCCTCGATTTGGCCCGCTGGGCGCCCAGCGGCGACAACAGCCAGCCTTGGCGCTTCGAGGTCGTCGGCGCGCGCCGCTTGGTGGTGCACGGCTTCGACACGCGCGAGCACTGCGTCTACGACCTCGACGGCCACCCCAGCCAGATGTCGCTGGGCGCCCTGCTGGAGACCATCGCGCTGGCCGCCGGCACCTACCAGTTGGCGCTGAGCGCGCGGCGCCGCCCCGACGCCGCCGACGACCGCCCCACCTTCGACCTCGCCTTCATCCCCGCGCCCGCGTCCTCGGCCGACCCGCTGGCCGAGTCCATCGTGCAACGCTGCGTGCAGCGCCGCCCGCTGCGCACGCGGCCGCTGACGGCGACCGAGAAGACCACGCTGGCGCAGACGCTGCCGGCCGGCTACCGCCTGGTCTGGCACGAGCGCCCGGGCCAGCGGCTGGCGCTGGCCCTGCTGCTGTACCACAACGCCGGCCTGCGCCTGCGCATGCCGGAAGCCTATCCGACCCACCGCGCCGTCATCGAATGGAACGCCCGCACCAGCGAGGACCGCATTCCGGACCAGGCCCTGGGCGTCGATCCGCTGACCCGCCACATGATGCGCTGGGTCCTGCACAGCTGGCGCCGCGTCGAGTTCTGCAACACCTGGCTGGCCGGCACGGTGGCGCCGCGCGTGCAGATGGACCTGGTGCCGGCGCTGGCCTGCGCCGCGCACTTCCTGCTGCTGGCGCCGCAACGGCCGACCTCGACCGACGACTACGTCGCCGCCGGCCGCGCCATGCAGCGCTTCTGGCTGACCGCCACGGCGCTCGGCCTGCAACTGCAACCGCAGATGACGCCGCTGATCTTCGCCCGCTACCTGCGCGAGCGGCGCCCGTTCACCGCCAGCGCCGGGCTGCGCGCACGGGCGGCCGAGCTGGCGCTGCGCGCCGAGCGCCTGTTCGGCCGGCACGACTGGGAGCACGCCGTCTTCATGGGCCGCATCGGCGCCGGCGGCCCGGCCGAGGCGCGCTCGCTGCGCCGCCCGCTGCGCCAGTTGCTGCTGGACGAGACGGCACCGGAGGCCGCCGGCCCGGCCTGACGGCGCAGCGGGCCGTCAAGCCGGCGCCGTTCCATACCGTTCCCCAGCCTTGCGTGCGCGCGCCTCCGCCATGACGGAATTTTTTACACCCGGCGACGGCGCATGGCGCGGTATTTCCCCGCACCACAGCAAGTTCGCTGACGGCAATTTTTACAGTCGGCCGCCGCGCCCCGCCCCCGGCTCGACCGCCCCGCCGCAAGTGCTTGTTTTTCCAAATGAAAATTTGCTTGGCAAGCTTATTGCTGAGAACAGAGCAGGTCCCGACGCAAGGGATTCTTCCAGCAAATATCTTTCCTGAATTGGGGGCAAACATGAAGCACTTCACATCCACACTGGGCGCCATGCTGGCGGCGGCGGTCCTGGCGGCGCCAACGACGACGCTGGCGGGCCTCTTGATCGGCTTCTCGTCCACTGGCACCGGTGTCAGCGGCAACATCAATACCTACGATACCTACGCCGATCTGTGGACCAACGTCACCGACAGCGGCTTGGCGACGAAGGTCAGCTTCCCCGGCAAGAGCGAGCTGCGCACGCAGGCGGTGGTCGGCACCATGTCGAACAGCCATACCGGCGCCATCGTCACACCAACCGGACTGAACAGCACCTTCGAGATCAGCAAGATCGCCCGCTACCAGCAACAGATCATCGCGCAAACCGCCAACAGCATCCAGTTCGGCATGGCCGCACACGACCCGACGATGGACGTCGACCCCCTCCATGACCTCGTGCAAAACGTGGCGATCTACTTCGACCGCCTCGGGCCCGGCGGCGACAGCAAGGCCATGCCGGGCAACGGCGCCAACACGGTGCGCTGCTACGGCTCCGGCGCCACCTCGGCCGGCTGCGGCGTCGGCGACCTCGACAACGGCGACGGCATGCTGATCATGTCGGGCCACCTGGTCTTCAATGAGGCCACGTTCACCCGTAGCAGCGTCAACCCCAACATCGGCACCGGCTCGTTCTCGACCAGCTTCATGATCGACTTCGTCAACTCCGACTTCCTCGACGTGGTCACCGGCTCCATTATCAGCGACAACTTCACCGGTTCCACCAACCTGCCGTCCTTCTACAACCCGGTCAGGGCCTGGGACGGCATAACGCCGGACGGATCATTCCCGTTCTTCAAGGTCGACTCATCGCAAAGCTTCGCCGCCGCCGTGCCGGAACCGGCCACGCTGGCGCTGTTCGGCCTGGGCCTGGCCGGCTTGGCGCTGGGCGAGCGGCGCAAAATCAAGGGCACGGTCGAGGCCAAGTGCTAGCTCGTGGCCGGGGCGGCGACCCGGGCCGCCGGCGCCGCCGGCGCCACCGTCAGGCCGGCATGCCCAACATCTGCCGCAACACGGCGTTGAAGCTGGCGCCGGCGTCGTAGCGCTGGAACAGCTGCGCGACGACGCCGGCCGCCGCCCGCGCCGCCCCCTCCCGCAACAAGATCTCGCAGGCGCGCCGCAGGTCGGCCACCCCGGCCCGGTCGGCGCGCAGCACGGCGCCGGCGCCGGCCGCCACGATCCCCCGCATGTTCAAGAACTGGTCCAGGTTGCCGGCGATGCCCAGCACCGGCACGCCGGCGGCCAGCGCCTGTTGGCTGGTCAGGCTGCCGCCGTTGCACACCACCAGGCGCGCGCGCCGCGCCGCCAGCTCGCCCGGCAAATAATCGGCGATCCGGGCGTTGGCCGGCGGCCGCGGCGGCGCGGCGCGGCCCGCCGTCGCGGCGGCCACCAGCACCGGCAACGGCGCCAGCGCCTGCAACACCAGCGGCAACAGGCGCTGCTGGCCGGAACTGCCCAGCGTGACATAGACCAGCGGCACGTCGGCCGGCAGCTCCGCCCACCACGGCGGCGGCGCGAGCGGCGGCGACCAGGCCACCGGCCCCAGATAGGAGTGGCTGGCCGGCATGTCGCGCGGCGGGAACAGTTCGGCCACGTCGGCGTACAGGGTGCGGTCGGCGTCGGTGTAGACGCGGCGCAGGCCCCAACCCAGCGAGGCCATGCCGTACTGCCGGCGCACCCGGTTCAGCGGGCGCGTGTGCAGGGCGAAGGCCAGCGGACGGGCCAGTTGGAACAGGGCGCTGGCCAGCGCCAGCGGCCGCAGGCGCGCCAGCGGAATGTCCGGCAGCGGGTAGTGCTGGGGCACGTAGGGGCTCCAGTAGGCGTTGCTCAGCGCCACATACGGCAGGCCGGCGCGGCGCGCGCTGATCGACAGCGACAGGCGGAAGTCGCCGACCACCAGGTCCGGCTTGGCCTGCTGGAACAGATGCAGATCGTCCTCGACGTAGCGGCGCAGCGTGGCGACCTCGTAGACCGGCCGGCCGGCCGCCAGGGCGGCGAGGAACTGCGCCGGGGCAACGCTGTGGATGCGCCAGCGCGGCGGCGCGCCGGCCCCCAGGAGTTGCTCGTAGCCGTCGGCGCAGGCCAGTTGCGCCGTGAAGCGCGCCGGCTCCAGCGCGGCGGCCAGCGCCAGCGGCCTGGCCAGGTGGGCCAGCGTGACCGCCTCGGCGACGAACAGGATCTTCTTGCGTTCCATCATATTCCGGCTGGATAGGGCGCGGCCGCGCCGGCCGCATTCGCACAGCTTGCGGCCGGCGCGGCGGCGTCCTTTGATACCGCGCAAAAGTGTCCGCCCCGCCGGCGCGCGTGGATGTTGTTCGCGCGGGCGGAATGTTCCCGCTAGCGGGCGGCGATTAGATGCAGATCAATGCCGCCACCACCCCGCAGCTTATATTTTTCTTCGTGACACCGTCCTCCGCAGTCCTACCTCCGTTGCCGCGCACAAGGCGCGCGACATCAACCGCCGGCCTCAACAATGAATAGTGTGCAACGCCATCGCCCCGTCGCGTCGCTAGCGCCCCACGCCGGCGCTGCCGCCGCGCGCGCGCGCCGAACCGGGCCGGCGGCGCCGCTCCCGCCCGGCCGGTGCCGGCCGCCGCCGCCGGCCACGCCCGGCTTTGTTGCTGCTCGGCGGGGCCCGGCCACCCGCAGGCCCGGCCTTGCCGCCGAGCGGTCCGGCCCCGCCGCCGCCGGGCCCGACCTGGACACCGGCGGGCCCCATCCGACGGTTGGGCGGCACGCTCCGATGCCTGGCCGCCCCGGCCTGCCGGCGGGCCGCCTCGGCTTGGCGGTGGGCCGGCTCGGCCTGGCGGCGCTGCTGGCGCTGCTCCTGCCGGCGCCGGCCCAGCCCGTCCAGCCGGCCGCCGATCCGGCCCAGACCATGGCCTACATCTACAACCTGGGCAAGTTCACCGAGTGGCCGCCGGCCGCGCTCGGCCCGCCCGGCCGGCCGATCACCCTGTGCATGATGGGCGACACCGACTACCTGACCCTGGCCCTGGCCGCGATCGAGAACCGGCCGATGCAGGGCCGCGAGCTGCGCGTGCGCCACATGTCCTACCTGGGCGAGCCGCTCGGCTGCCAGATCCTGTTCGTCGCCCGCTCGGAGGAGAGGCACCTGGCCGAGATCCTGCCGGCGGCGCACGCCGGCGCCGCGCTCACCGTCAGCGACATCGCCGACTTCGCCGACGTCGGCGGCATCGTCGGCCTGCTGCCGGCCGCCGCGCCGGACGGCAAGATGGAGTTCGAGATCAACGCCGGCGTGGCGCGCCAGGCCGGCCTGCGGCTCAGCTCGCAGGTGCTCAAGCTGGCCCGCAACGTGGTGGGGAGGTAGGCCGTGTTCGACTTCGCCCGTTCCGGCCTGAGCAAGAAGCTGACCATCATCTCGGTGTTGTCGACCGGCAGCGCGCTGCTGCTGGTGTTCCTCGCCTTCGCCGCCACCACCGTGCTCAGCCACACCAGCGACGAGCGCAAGCAGCTCTCCTCGCTGGCCGGGGTGATCGGCATCAACAGCGTGACGGCCCTGCTGTTCGCCGACCGCAAGCAGGCCGAGCAGACCCTGGCCGCGCTCAGCGTCAAGGACGACATCGTCCAGGCCGCGCTGTTCGACCGCGACGGCAGCTTGTTCGCCCGCTACAGCGCGCCCGGCCGCGAGGCCGACGCCGCCGCCGTGGGCGACCTCAGCGCGCTGCGCCTGGCCGACCTGGGCGGCGCCGAGCTGGCCGAGCGCAGCGGCGCGTTGTGGACGCCCGGCATGCGCCTGTACCGCGCCATCCGCAACAACGGCGAGCTGATCGGCGCGGTGATGATCGAGGGCGAGCAGACCCAGATGTGGCTGGCCGTGCTGCGCAACCTGGCCGCGGCCGGCGCCGCCACGGTCGTCTCCTTCGTCATCGCGCTGTTGATGGCGGCCCGCTTCAAGGGCAGCATCGCCGAGCCGATCAGCAAGTTGATCGGCGCCGCCCGGCAGGTCTCGAGCAGCCAGAGCTACACCCTGCGCGTGGCCCACCAGCGCAGCGACGAGCTCGGCTCGCTGATCGACAGCTTCAACGACATGCTGGCGCAGATCGAGGGGCGCGACCTCAAGCTGGCGCAGTACCGCGACCAGCTCGAACGCCAGGTCGGCGTGCGCACCGAGCAGCTGGAGAAGGCCAAGAACGCCGCCGAGGCGGCCAGCCAGGCCAAGAGCGCCTTCCTGGCCACCATGAGCCACGAGATCCGCACGCCGATGAACGGCGTGCTGGGCATGACCGAGCTGCTGCTGGCCACGCCGCTGAGCGAGCAGCAGCGCCGCTACACCGGCATGGTCAAGCGCTCCGGCGAACACCTGCTGGTGATCATCAACGACATCCTCGACTTCTCCAAGATCGAGGCCGGCAAGCTCACCGTCGAGTACATCCACTTCAACTTCCGCGAGCTGCTCGACGACGTCGACAACGTCTTCCTGCCGCAGGCCCAGGCCAAGGGCATCGAGCTCGAGTTCGCCATCGCCAACGACATCCCGGTGGCCATCTGCGGCGACCCCAACCGGCTGCGCCAGATCATCGTCAACCTGCTCGGCAACGCCATCAAGTTCACCGACCGCGGCCGCATCGTCGTCAAGGTCGGCGTGGTCGAGGAGGACGCCCAGGCCGTCGGCCTGCGCTTCGAGGTGCACGACACCGGCATCGGCGTCTCGGCCGAGGCGCGGGCGCGCATCTTCGACTCGTTCTCGCAGGCCGACGGCTCGACCACCCGCAAGCACGGCGGCACCGGCCTGGGCCTGGCGATCTCGAAACAACTGGTCGAGTTGATGGGCGGGAAAATCGGCGTCGACAATGCTCTACCGCAAGGGTCGGTCTTTTGGTTTGTCGTAAATTTCGATAAGCGTCGCGTCGACGCAGACGATCCTTCGTTCAATTGCAAGACTACCCAGGGGCTACGCGCTTTGATCGTCGATGAACATGCGGACAGCCGCGTCCTGCTGGAGCGGCAACTGGCGCGCTGGCAGATCAGCGCCAACAGCGCCGGCGGCAACGACGCCGTGGCCCAGCTGCAGGCCGCCGCCGCCGCCGGCCGGCCCTACGACGTGGCCCTGCTCGACATGGACCTGGCGCGCACCAGCGGCCTGGCGCTGGCCGCCTCGATCAAGGCCGACGCCGCCATCGCGGCGGTGCGCCTGCTGCTGCTCAGCAGCGAGCGCGACGCCGCCGACACGGTGCAGCGGCGCGAGGCCGGCGTCGCCTTCCAGCTGATCAAGCCGCCGCGCGAGTGCGACCTGTACGACTGCATCGTCACCCCGCTGCGCGCCAGCGAGGGGGCGCGCAACGCGCCGCCGCACCTGGCGCGGCCGGTGCGCGCGCGCAAGCGGCGCAAGGTGCTGCTGGCCGAGGACAACCCGGTCAACGTCGAGGTGGCCAGCGCCATGCTCGAGGGCCTGGGGCTGGAGGTCAGCCGCGCCTGCAACGGCGAGGAGGCGCTGCACTCGGTGTGCGCCGACGACTTCGACCTGGTGCTGATGGACTGCCAGATGCCGGTCATGGACGGCTTCGCCGCCACCGCCGAGATCCGCCGCTACGAGCAGCAGAGCGGCCGCGCCCGCGTGCTGCCGATCATCGCCATCACCGCCAACGCGCTGCAGGGCGACCGCGAGTCCTGCCTGGCCGCCGGCATGGACGACTATTTGAGCAAGCCCTTCACCCAACAGGCGCTGGGCCAGACCATCGCGCGCTGGATCGCCCTGCCGCGCAGCGCCACGCTGCCGCACGACGAGGAGCCGCCGACACCGGCGCCGACGGCGGCCGCCGTGGTGGCGGCGGCGCAGACCACGGCGGCGGCCTCGGCCACGGCGGCGGCCAGGCATGCGGCCCCGCCATCGGCCGGCGGCGCGGCCGCCGCGCCGCCCCCCGCGCCACCGCCGCCGGTCCAGCCGGCCGCGCGCGACATCATCAACCAACAGGCGCTGAAGAACATCCGCGCCCTCAGCGCCGCGCACGGCGACGCCCTGCTCGAGCGCGTGCTGCACGCCTTCGTCGACGACACGCCCAGCCACTTCCAGGCGCTGCGCCTGGCCGTCGACGGCGGCCAGCCCGGCCCGCTGCGCAAGGCCGCGCACAGCCTCAAGTCGAGCAGCGCCAACGTCGGCGCCGAACACCTGGCCCAGCTGTGCAAGGAGCTCGAACAGCTCGGCCGCGACGACCGCACCGACGGCGGCGCCGCCCTGCTCGACCAGATGGAACGGGAATTCCAGGCCGTGCGCCGGGCGCTCAGCGCGATTTTAGAAAAGGAAACTTGAGATGGCACCCTCCCCCAAACGCGGCCTGGTCCTGGTCGCCGACGACGACCCGGTGATGCGCATGCTGATGCTGGAAATGCTCGGCCAGGTCGGCCTCGACGTCATCGAGGCCGAGGACGGCAAGCAGGCGCTGGCCTACTACCACAGCATGGCGCCCGACCTGGTGCTGCTCGACGTCGAAATGCCCGGTCTGGACGGCTTCCAGGTCTGCGCCGAGATCCGCCGCCAGGAGAGCAACGCCACCGTGCCCATCGTCATGGTCACCGGCGGCGACGAGCTCGAGTCGGTCACCCACGCCTACGAGGTCGGCGCCACCGACTTCGTCTCCAAGCCGATCAACTGGCCCATCCTCGGCCACCGCGTGCTGTACGTGCTGCGCGCCTCCGACGCCATCGCCCGCCTGCGCATCGCCGACGCCCACAACCGCGCCGTGCTGGCGGCCATCCCCGACACCTTCTTCCGCCTCAACCAGGACGGCTACTACCTCGACTACGAGCAGGGCCACGACCACGGCGCCGTGTTCTCGGTCGAGCACTGCGTCGGCCGCCACGTCAGCGAGGTGCTGCCCAAGGACATCGCCGAGCGCCTGCTCGAGCAGGCCCAGACGGTGCTGGCCACCCAGCACATCCGCTCGGTCGACTACGAGCTGGTGCGCCACGGCAGCGTGCAGCACTTCGAGGCGCGCCTGGTCACCACCGGCAGCGACGAGGTGCTCGGCCTGGTGCGCGACATCAGCGAGCGCAAGCGCACCGAGGAGCAGATCCGCCGCCTGGCCTACTGCGACAGCCTGACCGGCATCCCCAACCGCCAGGCCTTCCTCGAGACCTTGGAGGGCGAGCTGCTGCGCTCGCGCAACGGCAACAAGAAGTTCGCCGTGCTGTTCATGGACCTCGACTCGTTCAAGCGCATCAACGACACGCTCGGCCACAACGTCGGCGACCACCTGCTCAAGGTGGTCTCGGACCGGCTGCGCGAGACCATCCGCCCCAGCGACCTGGTGACCCGCGCCGAGCACTACCACAACAACAACCTGGCCCGCCTGGGCGGCGACGAGTTCACCATCCTGATCCCCGACCTGGAGCGGGTCGAGCACGCGCTCAACGTGGCGCACCGCGTCAAGGAGGCGATGCGGCGGCCCTTCCTGATCGACGCCCACGAGATCTTCGTCACCGCCAGCATCGGCATCTCGCTGTACCCGGAGGACGGCGAGGACTGCAACTCGCTGCTCAAGTACGCCGACACGGCGATGTACCACGCCAAGAACTGCGGCAAGAACAACGCCAAGCTGTACAGCTCCTCGCTGACCATGCAGATCATGAGCCACGTCAAGCTCGAGGTGGGCCTGCGCAAGGCCCTGCAGAACGCCGAGCTGTACCTGCTGTACCAGCCGCAGATCGACGTCGCCAGCAGCCAGATCGTCGGCGTCGAGGCGCTGGTGCGCTGGCGCCACCCGGAGCGCGGCATCATCTCGCCCACCGAGTTCATCCCGCTGGCCGAGGAGACCGGCCTGATCGTGCCGATCGGCGAATGGGTGCTGCGCACCGCCTGCGCCCAGGCGCGCGCCTGGCAGGCCGACGGCCGCCGCCCGGTGCGCATGGCCGTCAACCTGTCGGCCAAGCAGTTCAAGGACGAGAACCTGACCCAGATCGTGGTCTCGGCGCTGCACGACACCGGCCTGGCCGCCGCCCTGCTCGAACTCGAGCTGACCGAGGGCACGCTGATGGACGACGCCCGCGCCACCATGGTCACGCTCGAGCAGCTGCGCGCCATCGGCGTCTACCTGTCGATCGACGACTTCGGCACCGGCTACTCGTCGATGAACTACCTGAAGCGCTTCGACGTGCGCGCGCTGAAGATCGACAAGAGCTTCATCAGCGGCCTGCCGCAGGACTCGGAGAACGCCGCCATCACGCGCGCCATCATCGCCATGGCGCACGGCCTGAAGATGGTGGTGGTGGCCGAGGGCGTGGAGACCGAGGAGCAGCTGGTCATGCTGGAACAGTTCGGCTGCGACGTGGCGCAGGGCTACTACCTGGGCCACCCGCTGCCGCACGAGGCGATCACCCAAATGCTCGGCAACCAGCACGCCCCGCCCGGCCAGAACGGCTACGCGCTGCTGCCGCAGGCCGGCTCGGCCTGAGTGCGCCGGTGGTATGCCGCCGCAGCGGCCGAAGGGTCAGACCCTCAGGGTCTGACCCTGGGCTGCGGGGTGCGGGCTGCGGGCTGCGGGCTGCGGGGTGCCATCCGCCGAGAGCCACTACAGCACCCCGCCGTCCCTCAACTCGGCGATCTGCGCGGCGCTGTAGCCCAGCGACGCCAGCACCTCGTCGTTGTGCTGGCCCAGGGTCGGCCCCATCCATTGCGTCCGGCCCGGCGTGGCCGACAGCTTGGGCGAGATGGCCGGCAGCTTGACCGGCGTGCCGTCGGGAAAATGGTGCTGCTCGAACATGTCGCGGGCGAGGAACTGCGGGTCCGTCATCATGTCGCGCACCGAGTAGATTTTACCGGCCGGCACGTCGGCCGCCTTCAGCACCGTCAACGCGGCGGCTATGTCCCGGCCGTCGCACCAGGCCTGGATGGCGTCGTCGATCTCCCGCGTGCGCGGCACGCGGCCGTCGTTGCGCGCCAGGCCGGGGTCGCCGGCCAGGTCGATGCGGCCGATGGCCAGCATCAGGCGCTTGAAGATGGCGTCGCCGTTGCCGGCGATGACGATGTTCTCGCCGTCGGCGGTGGTGTAGGTGTTGGACGGCACGATGCCGGGCAAGGCGCCGCCGGTGCGCTCGCGCACCACGCCGGCGTGGTCGAACTCGGGCACCAGCGACTCCATCAGGTTGAACACCGACTCGTACAGGGCGACGTCGACCATCTGCCCCTGGCCGTGTTCGCGCCCGCCGGTGGCGTCGCGGTGGCGCAGCGCCATCATCGCGCCGATCACCCCGTGCAGCGCCGCCACCGAGTCGCCGATCGACACGCCGACCCGCACCGGCGGCCGGTCGGCGTGGCCGGACACGTAGCGCAGCCCGCCCATCGACTCGCCGATGGCGCCGAAGCCGGGCAGGTCCTCATCGGCCCGGTCTGGCCGAAGCCGGACAGGCGCACCATGATGGTCGCCGGCTTGACGGCCTGCAACTGCGCGTAGCCCAGCTCCCACTTCTCCAGCACGCCGGGGCGGTAGTTCTCGATGATGATGTCGGCCTCCAGCGCCAGCTGGCGGGCGATGGCGCGGCCGCGCGCGTCCTTCAGGTTCAGGGTCAGGCTCTTCTTGTTGCGCGCCTGCACCGACCACCACAGGGAGGTGCCGTCCTTCAGCACGCGCCACTGGCGGATCGGGTCGCCGCTGCCGGGGGTTTCGATCTTGATCACCTCGGCGCCGAACTCGGCCAGCATGCGGGCGCAGAACGGCCCGGCGATCAGTGTGCCCAGCTCCAGGACCTTGATGCCGGCCAGCGGGCCGGGGGAAGCGGATTGCGTCATGTCAGCAGCCTAAAAAGGTGGTTTCAGGGATGAGGGAAGTGTCGAAAAACCAGCAGCGCGATCGAGGGTCTGGCCATAAGGCCGCAATCCAAGGCGCAGAGGGTGCCAAAACCACCCAACGGCGCAGAGCCAGGGTCGGACCCTAGGGTCCGACCCTAGATTTTGGCCGCTGGGGTTGGCCGACATCCCCGGCGCCTTGTGCGCACACCACAACGGCCGCCCCAAGCAAGCGCCGCCTCAAGTGGCGCGGCGGTCGAGCATGGCGCGGGCGATGGTGCCGGCGTCGACATACTCGAGCTCGCCACCGACCGGCACGCCGCGCGCCAGCCGGCTGACGCGCAGGCCGCGCGCCTTGAGCATCTCGCTGATGTAGTGCGCGGTGGCCTCGCCCTCGTTGGTGAAGTTGGTGGCCAGCACGACCTCGCCGACCACGCCGTCGTTGGCGCGCGCCACCAGCTTCTCCAGGTGGATGTCCTTCGGGCCGATGCCGTCGAGCGGCGACAGCCGCCCCATCAGCACGAAGTACAGGCCCTTGTAGGTCAAGGTCTGCTCGATCATCAACTGGTCGGCCGGCGTCTCCACCACGCACAACAGGCGGCGGTCGCGCCGCTCGTCGTTGCAGGTGTCGCACACCTCCTCCTCGGTGAAGGTGTTGCACAGCACGCAGTGCTGCACCGCCTCGACCGCCTGGCCCAGCGCGCGCGACAACATCGCCGCGCCCTCGCGGTCGTGCTGCAGCAGGTGGAAGGCCATGCGCTGGGCCGACTTGGGGCCGACGCCGGGCAGCCGGCGCAGCGCCTCGGTGAGGAACTCGAGCGATTTGGACACGGATCAGGCCGGGTGCGCGCTGCGGTGGACGGCGTGGCTCAGAACGGCATCTTGAAGCCGGCCGGCAGGTTCATGCCGGAGGTCAAGCCGCCCAGTTTCTCGGCGGAGGTCGCCTCGGCCTTGCGCACGGCGTCGTTGAAGGCGGCCGCCACCAGGTCTTCCAGCATGTCCTTGTCGTCGGCCAGCAGCGACGGGTCGATCGAGACGCGCTTGACGTCGTTCTTGCAGCTCATCACCACCTTGACCAGGCCGGCGCCGGACTGGCCTTCGACGTCGATCAGCGCCAGTTGGTCCTGCGCCTTTTTCATGTTGTCCTGCATTGCTTGCGCTTGTTTCATCAAGCCGGCCAGTTGGTTCTTCATCATGATGGGTTGCTCCGTAAGTGGATTGGTAAAAATAGTTTAGTTCAATGCAGCGTGGCCGAGGCGGCCGGCGGCGGCACGATGGAGCCGGGCACCACGAAGGCGCCGAACTCGCGGATCATGCTGTTGACGAATGGATCGCCGGCGATGGTGTCCTCGGCGGCGCGCTGGCAGGCGGCGCGGTGCGCCTGGGCCTCGGCGCTGGCCGTGTACCAGACGGCGCCCAGCTCGGTCTCCACCCGCACCGTGCGGCCGAAGCGCTCGCACAGGGCGGCGGTGAGCTTGTCGACGTTGCCCGGCGTGCGCCAGGTTTCGATCGGCACGCGCAGGGCGAACACCACGGTGTTGCCGTCGAAGGTGCAGCTGAGCAGCTCGGCCTGCATCGCCAGTTGCTGCGCCACGCCGCGCAGCGGCAGGGCGGCCGCCACGGCCGGCCAGTTGCCGTCCCAGTCCAGCTCGGGCACCGGGGTGATGACGTAGGCGTGCGGCGCGTGCAGCGGCGCGGGCGCGGCGCGCGGCACCGGCGCGAAGGCCGGCGCGTTGTCGCCGGCGTAGGCCGACGGCGCGGCCGAGGCCAACGCGGTCGACGCTGCAGACGATGCAGACGAGAACGAGGACGAGGACGAGGCCGGCGCCGCTTGGGCGATGGCCGTGTCGTCGGAAAATTCGGTGACCCAGGGCGGTAGCTCATCCTCGTCGGCGGCCGGCGCCGGCGGGCGGGCCGGCTGGGCTTGCTGCGCGGGCTGGTAGCCCGACTGCTGCGGCATGGTGCGCGCGGCCTGCTGCGGCGGCATCTGCTGCTGCGCCTGCTGCGGAACGTGCTGCGGGGCTTGCTGGGTCTGCTGCGCGCCCTGTTGCATCTGGTGTGCGCCCGGCGGCGGCATTTGCTGCGCGCCTTGCTGCTGCGGCCGCTGGGCGGCCTGCGCCTGTTGCGCCTGTTGCGCCTGTTGCGGCTGCTGCGCCATCGGCGCGGCCTGCTGCATGGTCTGGCGCGCCGGCGCCTCCAGCACGGCGGTGTTCGATTCGCCCAGCGCGGTCGACGGCGGCGGGCTGTCCTCCCACGGCGCCGGACCGCGCGGCGCGGCCGGGGCCGACGGCATGGCCGGGCGCGGCGCCAGCGCGGCCGGTGCGGCGGACGCGGCCGGAGCCGACGCGGCGCCAGGCATGCCGGCGCCGCCCGCCGCTGCGGGCGATGCCGGCGACGCCGACTGCGCTGCGGACGATGCTGCCGGCACGGACTGCGCCACGGACGGTGCCGGCGACGCGCCAGTCGCACCAGCCGCCGGTGACGGCCGGCTGCCGCCGACCTTCGACGCCGCCCGCGCCGCTTCCAGCGCGGCGTTGATGGCGGCGCGGGCCGTGCTGACCGGTCCGGCCGGCTGGGATGGCTGGGCCGGCTGGGCCGGCGCGGCGTACTGCGGCGCGCTGGCCGCTGCCGGCGCGGCGGCGCTATGGGCAAGCGGCGCGGCGACCGGCCGCGATGCCGGCGCGTCGGCGCGCGCCATGGCGGCGGCGGCCACCACGGCCGGCGGCACCACGGTGGCGTGGCTGGCGGCCGCATGGCTGGCGGCGCGGGCCGCCGGCATGGCGGCGGCGCGCGCGGCGGCGGCCGGACGGGCCGCCATCGGCGCGGCGGCAGGCACCCCCTCGGCGCCGCCTACGCCGGGCCGAAAGGCCAGCATGCGCAGCAACGTCATGGTGAAGCCGGCGTACTCGTCGGGCGCCAGGCCCAGTTCGTTGCGGCCGTGCACGGCGATCTGGTAATACAGTTGCACTTCCTCGGCGTCGAAGGCGGCGGCCAGACGCACGATGTCGGCGTATTCCGGCAGGTCGGCCGGCAGCGCGGCCGGCACGGTCTGCGCCAGCGCGATGCGGTGCAGCAAGGTGCCTAGGTCCTGCAGCGCGCCGTTGTAGGACAGGCTGCGGCTGGCCATCTCGTCGGCCACGGCCAGCAGGTCGGCGCCGTCCTGCTGCGCCAAGGCGTCGAGCAGGCGCACCAGGTAGGACTGGTCGAGCGCGCCCAGCATGCCCTGCACCGCGTCCAAGGTCACCTCGCCGGCGGCGTAGGCGATGGCCTGGTCGGTCAGCGACAGCGCGTCGCGCATCGAGCCGTGGGCGCCCTGGGCCAGCAGGCGCAAGGCCGGCTGCTCGAAGGTGATGCCCTCCTGGCCGAGAATATTGTCCAGGTGGCTGATGATGTGGCCGGGCGGCATCTGCTTCAGGTTGAACTGCAGGCAGCGCGACAGCACCGTCACGGGAATCTTTTGCGGGTCGGTCGTGGCCAGGATGAACTTGACGTGCTCGGGTGGTTCCTCCAGCGTCTTCAACATCGAGTTGAAGGCGTGGTTGGTCAGCATGTGCACCTCGTCGATCATATAGACCTCTGAAGCGGGCGTTGGACGGCGCGTACACCGCCTGTTCCAGCAACTGCGCCATCTCGTCGACGCCGCGGTTGGACGCCGCGTCCATCTCTATATAGTCGACGAAGCGGCCGGCGTCGATCGCCGTGCAGGCCTCGCACACGCCGCAGGGCGTGGCGGTGATGCCGCCGTTGCCGTCCGGGCCGATGCAGTTGAGCGATTTGGCCAAAATGCGCGACAGCGTGGTCTTGCCCACCCCGCGTGTTCCGGTGAACAAATAGGCGTGGTGCAGGCGACCGCTGTGCAAGGCGTGCGTCAGCGCGCGCACGACGTGCTCCTGGCCGACGAGCGTTTCGAAATTCTTGGGGCGGTATTTACGGGCGAGGACTTGATAGGACATGCTGAGATTTTACCGTAGATAGCGGGTGGAGCGGTCAATCCTGCGCGGCTGCGCGCAAGTGCCTTGGCAAAGTTCGCCGGATGCGTAAAAACGGCAATTGTAACAAGCTGGCACCAGCTTGGCTAACTCGGCACCGCAGCGGGTTGCCGGGTAGCATAGCCAAGCTGAAGATTTGCCCAAGGCCGGTGACGGATACGGCATAGCGCGGCGCGGCGCGATCGCCTACAATTTATTTTTATTTCAACATGACAAAAATGAAAAAACTTGCATTGCTGGCCCTGCTGCCCCTCTCCTTCTCCGCCCTGGCCACCGAGGAGCGCGAATGGATCCCCTATAAGAAACTGCTGGAGGTCACCAAGTTCGACAAGTTCTACGCCCTGCCCGCCGCCGAGCGCGACAAGGTGGCCGTCTACATCACCTTCGCACCGAAGAACAAGGCGATCAAGCCGGCCGACATGGCGCTGACCGTGGTCCACTCGGGCGGCCGCACGGCGCTGCCGGTGACGGCCGACGGCCGCCTGAGCATGGTGCCGGTGGCCAAATGGATCGGCGAGGACGCCAAGATCTGGACCCAGATGCCCAAGGGCGAGAAGGCGGCCATCGGCTTCGGCATGAACGCCGTGCTGCCCGAGGGCCAGCAGTGGAGCTACGCCAGCGCGATGGGCAGCGTGCCGCAGGCCAACGCGGCGATCAAGCAGGTGGCCGGCGCGCTGAGCCTGTTCGCGCCCTCGATCAAGTCGGTGGTGTTCAAGTTCGCCAAGCCGGCCCAGTTGAAGATCCAGGCGCACGACGGCGTCAAGCAGTACAGCAGCGACGCCCGCAACGAGATCTGGCTCAAGCCGGACGACGCGCTGCTGAGGGAGAATCCGCTGATGGTGGCGTCGGAACGGCCGCGCGAGGTGGAGCTCGACACGGACACCAAGTAGGCGTATTGGGTCCGGAAACAATAAAAGCTGCCGAGGCAGCTTTTTTTGTATGAATTCCCGAAGGAGGCGAGCCTGATCTGCGGCACTTATGGGTAACAGCCGTGGCTGCTTCGTTCCCGACCTGACCAGGTTAGCCGTGCCACAATGCGCAGGGCCCGCCGAGGGCAATTATAACCGACCTGGCGACTTCGTGGGAAGTGCCGCGCAGGCCGGCGAAACGACGGCGAAACTACAGCCCCAGCTGCTGCCAGATCTCGTCGACCTTGGCCTTGACGGCCGGCGTCATGGCGATGGTGGTGCCCCACTCGCGGTTGGTCTCGCCCGGCCACTTGTTGGTGGCGTCGATGCCCATCTTGCTGCCCAGGCCGCTGACGGGCGAAGCGAAGTCCAGGTAGTCGATCGGCGTGTTGTCGACCAGGGTGGTGTCGCGCGTCGGGTCGACCCGGGTGGTAATCGCCCAGATCACCTCTTTCCAGTCGCGGATGTTGACGTCCTCGTCGACCACCACGATGAACTTGGTATACATGAACTGGCGCAGGAAGCTCCACACGCCGAACATCACCCGCTTGGCATGGCCGGCGTACTGCTTCTTGATCTGCACCACCGCCATGCGGTAGCTGCAGCCCTCGGGCGGCAGATAGAAGTCGGTGATTTCGCTGAACTGCTTTTGCAGCAGCGGGATGAACACCTCGTTCAGCGCCAGGCCCAGCACGGCCGGCTCGTCGGGCGGCTTGCCGGTGTAGGTCGAGTGGTAGATCGGGTCGCGCCGCATGGTGATGCGGTCGATGGTGAACACCGGAAAGGAGTCCTGCTCGTTGTAATAGCCGGTGTGGTCGCCGTACGGCCCCTCCAGCGCGTGCTCGTAGCCGGACGGATGGTTGGCGTCGGGATAGATGTGGCCCTCCAGCACGATCTCGGCCGAGGCCGGCACCCGCAGTTCGCTGCCGATCGCCTTGACCAGCTCGGTGCGGCTGCCGCGCAACAGGCCGGCGAACTGGTATTCGGACAGGCTGTCCGGCACCGGCGTCACCGCGCCCAGGATGGTGGCCGGGTCGGCGCCCAGCGCCACGCAGATCGGATACGGCTGGCCCTTGCTCTGCACGGCGTGCTCGCGGAAGTCCAGCGCGCCGCCCCGGTGCGCCAACCAGCGCATGATCACCTTATTAGGACCGAGCACCTGCTGGCGGTAGAT
This sequence comes from Rugamonas sp. DEMB1, assembly GCF_029834475.1. GTDB lineage: Bacteria > Pseudomonadota > Gammaproteobacteria > Burkholderiales > Burkholderiaceae_D > Rugamonas > Rugamonas rubra. Next base: position 4,424,478 of record NZ_CP122407.1, read on the forward strand.
GCCCAGGTTTTGCCGCTTCTTATTGGGCCCCTTGGTGATCACCAGGCCCCAGGTGATCAGCGGCGCCACGTCGCCCGGCCAGCAGTGCTGGATCGGCAGGCGCGACAGGTCGACGTCCTGGCCCTCCCAGACGATTTCCTGGCAGGGCGCGCCGCGCAATTCCTTCGGCGACATGTCCCACACCGCCTTGACCAGCGAGCCCAGGCCCAGCAGATCCTTGAAGCCCTTGGGCGGTTCCGGCTCCTTCAAGCGGGCCAGCACGTGGCCGATCTTGCGCAGTTCGCTGACGTCCTCGGCGCCCATGCCCAGCGCCACCCGGCGCGGCGTGCCGAACAGATTGGCCAGCACCGGCATGCTGTGGCCGGTCGGATTTTGGAACAATAGAGCCGGTCCGCCGGCGCGCAAAGTGCGGTCGCAGACCTCGGTCATCTCTAAATGGGGGGAAATTGGCAACAAAATGGGCTTAAGTTCGTCCATTCGTTGCAGTTGAGAAATAAAATCTCGCAAATCTGTATATTTCATGTTTTTTTTAATTTTTGTGACAGTGAACGGCGTGACTGAGAAATCCCGGTCAAGTGATTGATTTTATTGGTTTTACGCGCAATGCAAGCGAAAATGTAAGATTTAAAAGTAATAACAAACGCTTTCGTTAGTATTGACTTGATATAAAACGGCTTCTACAATTTGCCCTACTTGAAGAGGACATGGTTTTTCGACCACATATTTACTGTCACTCATTCATTCACGGAGTCGGGGCTCCATATGGCATTTTAAGGAGTGTTTTCAAAAGGCGTCTGCCTTACCCCCGAAAAAAGTTGTATTGCGACTGATCAAATACCACAGGGAAAGATCAGCTCAGGCAAGCAATGACGGCGTCCAACGCGCGCTCCCAGCGGCGACGGACGATGATATTTCTGATGCACGGCATTGGCACTCCATTCGCTGCGTTTAGCGCGGCAGGGACTCGCTCGTTACGGACATTTCAGGGGACTTCCATGACTAATCGTTTTAATGGTGCAACTCAGCTTGCCCAACAACTGGCCCGCCAGCCAGCCGCGTGGTTCGCCACGTCGCGCGTATCGGCACGTGGTGTGCTGACGACCGCACAACACACACTGACAATTTTCGGTATTTCGGCCCTGGTCGTGATCGCGGTATTGTTTCTCCGTCCGGACCTGGTCAAGCAATTGTCCAAGGTTGCTGGCACCGGAGCCGGCGGCCGAAGTGGCCGTCGTCACCGCCCCGCCGCTGTCGGCCCTGATGGAGGCACCGGCCAAGCCGGCCGCCGCCACCGCCGCCGCAGCGCTGACGGCCGAAGAGAAGGCCCTGCTGGGCACCCAGAAGCAACAGCAATGGGTCACCTCCTGGCTGTCCAAGCGCTACCGCGTGGCCGGCGACGCCGCCAACATGCTGGTCTCGACCGCCTATCTGACGGCGCGTGAAATCAAGCTCGACCCGCTGCTGATCCTGGCCGTGATGGCGATCGAATCGGGTCTGAACCCGTTCGCCGAAAGCCCGGTCGGCGCCCAGGGCCTGATGCAAATCATGTCCAAGGTGCACCACGACAAGTTCCAGGACATGGGCGGCGTGCAAGCGGCCCTGAATCCGGTCGCCAACATCCGCGTCGGCTCGCTGATCCTCAAGGATTACGTGACCCGTGGCGGTTCGGTCGAAGCCGGCCTGAAAACCTACGTCGGCGCCGCCGCCTTCGAACACGACGACGGCTACGGCTCGCGCGTGCTGGCCGAGTACCAGCGCCTCAAGCAAGTGTCGGCCGGCAAAAAAGTACCGACCATCACGCCGATGATGGCCGCCGCGCCAGCCGCGCCGAAGGAAAACAACACCGTTGCCAGCGCCGACAAGGTGAAAACCGAGATCGCCGGCCTGTAAACCCGCCTTACATTGCCACGGCCACGGCCGACAATAAAAAACCACCGCGAGGTGGTTTTTTCATTTCTACTTCCAAAACCCCGCATGCGGCCGGGCCGCCTCCGCCTCCAGCATCGGCCCCAGCACCTCGACCCGGTGCTGGCCGCGCGCGAACACCTCGCGGCAGGGCAGCGAAAAAGTCGGGTTCTCGGGATGGGCGCCGGTCAACTCCAGCAGGCCGTGCTCGGACAGCGCGTACACCACGCGGCCGATATTGGTCCAGTAGATGGCGCCGGAACACATGCAGCAAGGCTCGGCACTGGTATACAGCGTGCATTTGGCCAGCTGCTCCGGCGTCAACAGCTTGGCGGCCCGCGCCGCCGCCACCAGCTCGGCGTGCTGGGTCGGGTCGCCCTGCGGCGGCATCGAGTTGTTGCCGGCGCGCGCGACGACCTCGCCAAGCTCGTTGGCCACCAGCGCGGCGAAGGGATGGCGGCCGTCGCGCCGCGCCTGCGCCGACAATTCTATGGCCTCGCGCAACAAAGCCAGTTCGACGGTGCTCAGGGCGGCGCTCGCCGGCGTGTTCTGCTGATGCATGGAATGCTCCTGGTGGAATGAGAAAACGCCGTGGCGCCCCCTTACGAGGCCGCTGGCGCGATGGCGCCGCCGAAAACTGGCCAGCGGCGCCGCGATATGCCATCATCCATGCATCAAACCAATTAGAACAAATCAGTATCCATCGATATTTTTGATGGATCGGGAGAGACCGCCTTGCGTTATTCCTTGGAACAACTACAAACGCTGGTGCTGGTGGCCAAGACCGGCTCCTTCTCGGCCGCCGCGCGGCAGCTGGGCAAGACCCAGTCGAGCGTCAGCATGGCCATCGCCAACCTGGAGATCGACCTGGGTCTGCCCCTGTTCGACCGCAGCGGCAAGCTGCCGCTGCCGACCGAGGCCGGCCGCAAGCTGCTGCTCGAGGCGCAGGCCGTGCTGGAGCGCTGCTACGAGCTGGAGGCGCAGGCGCACAGCCTGGGTGGCCAGATCGAGGCCAGCCTGACGCTGGTGGTCGAACTGCCCTACGCCGCGCTGCTGGCGCCGCTGGACGAGTTCGCCGCGCAATTCCCCCACGTCGACCTGGACCTGCGCCAACCGCGCCAGGGCGACATCGGCGGCCTGCTGCTGGCCGGCCAGGCCCAGCTGGGCGTCTGCTTCGCCCAGCCCGACTATCCGCGCGACCTCGGCTTCATGCAGATGGGCAAATTGATCCTCAGTCATGTGGTCGGCCGCGCCCATCCGCTGGCCGGCATGCGGCAGATCAGCTTCAGCGAGCTGCACCGCCACCGCCGCCTGCTGTTCAGCGCCCACGGCGACAAGCTGGCCAGCAGCGAATACCTGGGCGCCAGCCGCTGCTGGCGCGCCGAGGACTACCTGGCCCTGCTCGAGCTGACCCGCGCCGGCCTGGGCTGGACCACGCTGCCGCGCCAGCTGGTCGCCGGCCAGCTGGCCGGGGGCGAACTGGTCGAGCTGCAGCTGGCCGCCTACCCGCACACCGACTGGCTGGTCGGCGTCGACCTGCTGTGGGCCAACACGCGGGCGCTGGGCAAGGCCGGCCTGTGGCTGCGCGAACGCCTGCGCCGCCACAAGGTGTTCGAGCTGGACCGCAACGGCAACCCCACCACACTCTAAAACTCCGGACGAAAAAGACTTTTCAGGCGCCTGCGGGACGCCGGCCCCAACCCCACAGACCAGGGGTCGGACCCCATACGGGGTCCGACCCCGACCGTGGCGTATCGGGGTGCGGGGTAATAAAAAAGCCGGGACGACAGTCACGCTGTCGTCCCGGCTCATTTGGGCGCGGCGGCATGCGCCCGGCGTCGGCTTAGCGGCCCTTGGCGACTTCTTCCGGACGCAGCTTGGCGGCCAGCTTGTCGAGCACGCCGTTGACGTATTTGTGGCCGTCGATGCCGCCGAAGGACTTGGTCAGCTCGACCGCTTCGTTGATGACGACGCGGTAAGGGATTTCCATGTTGTTCTTCAACTCGAAGGCACCGATCAGCAGCACCGCGTGTTCGATCGGCGACAGCTCGTGGATGCTACGGTCGACCAGCGGCGCGAAGGTCTCGCGCAGGGCCACGGAATCCTTGATAGTACCGTACAGCAACACCGTGAAGTGGTCGCTGTCGGCCTTGTCGAAACCGTGGGCGGCGCGGATGTTGTTGACGACCTTGGTGGCGTCCTCATTGTTGAGCAGCCACTGGTACAAACCCTGCAACGCAAACTCACGCGCGCGGTGGCGCGGCGTACGGTTCTTGCTAGGGTTGGCGTGCAAAGTTTTCTCTATCATGGTTTCTTACCTGTTCTTCTCAATTCGTTCTACAAAATCCGGCGCGCGGCCGCCGGGCTGGCCGGGACCGCGCCCCGTTCTTACTCTTCGTCGCCGGCGTCCGGGTTCAACTCTTCCAGCGCGATGGCCAGGTTGGCCATCTCGACGGCCACGCGGGCCGCCTCGGCGCCCTTGACGGCCATGCGCACTTCGGCCTGCTCGTCGTTCTCGGTGGTCAGCACGGCGTTGGCGATGGGAATGCCGAAGTCCAGGCCGATGCGGGTGATGCCGGCGCCCGACTCGTTCGAGACCAGCTCGAAGTGGTAGGTCTCGCCGCGGATGATGGCGCCGAGCGCGATCAGCGCGTCGAACTGCTGCGATTCGGCCATCTTTTGCAGAATCAGCGGAATTTCCAGCGCGCCCGGCACGGACACGTGCAGCACGTCCTCGTCGGCCACGCCGAGCTTCTTCAGCTCGGCCAGGCAGGCGTCGCGCAGGCCGTCGCAGACGACTTCGTTGAAACGGGCTTGGACGATGCCGACGCGCAAACCTTCGCCGGAGAAATTGCTTTCGTAGCTGCCTACAGTCATGGGATACCTCTTCTCAATGTTGGGTCAATCAATCAATTATTCGGGTTTGGCCAGATAGCCGGTCACTTCCAGGTCGAAGCCGGTCATCGACGGCATCTTGCGCGGGCTGGCCAGCAACTGCATCTTGCTCACGCCCAGGGCGCGCAGGATTTGCGCGCCGATGCCGTAGCTGCGCAGGTCCATGCTGGCGGCGCGGCCCTTCGGCTTGGCTTCCGGCGCGTCCAGCGCGGCGAACTGGGCGAACAGCTGGTCGGCCGACTCCTCGCAGTTGAGCAACACCATCACGCCGCACTCGGCCGCCTTGATGGCCGCCAGCGACGAGGAGATGTTCCACGAGTGGGTGGTCGCCTCGGATTCGAGCAGGTCGAGGATGGAGACCGGCTGGTGCACGCGCACCAGCGCCTCCTTGCCGCGCTCGAGCTCGCCGTGCACCAGGGCCAGGTGGGCCGAGCCGCTCGGCTTGTCGCGGAAGGCGACAAGGCGGAAGCTGCCCTGCGCCGTGTGCACCGGGCGCTCGGCGATGCGCTCGACCAGGCACTCGTTCTGGCTGCGGTAGTGGATCAGGTCGGCGATGGTGCCGATCTTCAAAGCCGTGCTCCTTGGCGAACTCGAGCAGGTCGGGCAGGCGCGCCATGGTGCCGTCGTCCTTGAGGATCTCGCAGATCACCGAGGCCGGCGTCAGGCCGGCCATGGTGGTCAGGTCGCAACCGGCCTCGGTATGGCCGGCGCGCATCAGCACGCCGCCCTTTTGCGCCTTCAGCGGGAAAATGTGGCCGGGCTGGACGATGTCGGCCGGCGTGGTGCCCTTGGCCACCGCCACCTGGATGGTCTTGGCGCGGTCGGCGGCGGAAATGCCGGTGGTCACGCCCTCGGCCGCCTCGATCGACACGGTGAAGTTGGTGCCGAAGGCGGTGCCGTTGCGGGCCGACATCATCGACAGGTTCAGCAGGTCGCAACGCTCCTCGGTCAAGGTCAGGCAGACCAGGCCGCGGGCGTGCTTGACCATGAAGTTGATCGCCTCGGGGGTGACGAAGTCGGCCGCGAGTACCAGATCACCTTCGTTTTCCCGGTCTTCCTCGTCGACCAGGATGACCATGCGCCCGGCGCGCAGTTCGGCAACGATTTCTTCGGTGCTGGAAATAGACATTTTTTAATCCTTTGAACGAAGCAGAAACTTACCCTAACCTGCTATTTTAAAGGATTTAGCGCGCGGCAACCGCAATTAAGGGTTTTTGGCGCCATTCGGCCGGCAAACATGTTGACACCCCCCCCGCCCTAATGGACGGGGATTCCTACGGCGCCGCGTGATGACCTACGGGTCGCTTCGGTGGGTTCCTGCTTCATCGAGCGGCCTGAATGCGCCGACTCTCCACAGGCTAAGACGCGATGTCCTCGCGCTAAAACATTGATCGCGCCAACAACATCGGCGTGATTTTCGTAGCCACAGTCGACGCACAGAAATGAAGCCTGCGTCTGCCGATTGTCTTTTGAGACGTGGCCGCAAGCCGGGCATGTCTGGCTGGTATGGTGCGGTGGCACGGCCAGCAACATGCCGCCGTTCCATGCAAGCTTATAGCCAAGCTGACGACGAAACTCGCCCCATCCCTGATCGAGAATGGCGCGGTTCAGGCCCGACTTTTGGCTGACCTTCTTGCCCGGTTGTTCGACAGTACCTTTGGAAGACCTGGACATATTGCGTACCTGCAAGTCCTCAATGCAGACGAGCGCGTGGCTTTTGCTGATCGTCGTTGTGGTCTTGTGCAGGAAGTCTTTGCGGGCGTTGGCGATGCCGATGTGAATCCTCTGGACGCGGGCTTTCGCCTTCTTCCAATTGCTGCTGAACTTGACCTTGCGGCTCATGCGCCGCTGGTAGCGGGCAAGGTTCTGTTGGTGCTTCTTGAAACTGTTGAGTGGTGCGACGAAGCTGCCGTCGCTCATCGTGGCGAAGCGGGCGATGCCGACATCGATGCCGATGGCCGTCGTCGCCGTGGGCAAAGGCGGTTCGACTTCGCGTTGCGTCTGGATAGCCGCGAACCATTTGCCGCCCGACTGGCTCACGGTCACATTGCGCACCTCGCCCAGCACGTCGCGGCTGTTGCGGTAACGCAGCCAGCCGAGCTTGGGCAGGAAGATGCGCTCGTTCGCCTCGTCGAGCTTGATTTGCTTCGGGTCCGGGTAGCGAAAACCGCCGCCGCTGCCTTTGCGCTTGAAGCTGGGGAAATCGGCCCGTTTCTCGAAAAAATTCTTGTACGCCTTGTCCAAATCCTTCAACGCTTGTTGCAGCGGATGGCAGGGCGCCTCTTGGAGCCACGGCGTTTCGGCGCCTTGGCGCCATCCAGTGAGCGCCTTGCACAGCCCGGCGAAGCCGATGAACTTGTTGCCCGCCTCGTGATTGTCTTTTTGCATCGCCAGTGCCTTGTTGTAGACGAACCGGCACGCCCCGGCGAAGCGGCGCATGTCGCGCGCTTGCTCACCGTCCGGCATCAGTTCGTACTTGAAGGCTTGTAGACGTTCCATACTTGGATTATAGTTTGGCCTATGGATAAAGACAATGAGATTCGCCACGGTAGACACTGTGTTTTTGTGATGCATGTTCATTTGGTCTTCGTAACAAAATACCGTCGCGAAGTCTTTACAAAAGAGATACTCGACGACCTCAGACTAATCTTTGCAAGCGTCTGCGCGGACTTCGAGTCCGAACTGGTGGAATTCGATGGCGAGGACGATCATGTACATCTGCTGGTGAACTACCCGCCCAAGGTTTCCGTCTCGAATCTAGTGAACAGCCTGAAGGGCGTGTCGAGCCGGATGATTCGGAAGAAGAACTATCCGAGCATCCGCAAGAAACTATGGGGAGGCGCGTTGTGGTCGCCATCCTACTTCGCAGGCAGCTGTGGTGGTGCGCCCATTGCAGTTATCCGCCAGTACATCGAGCAGCAGCAGCAGCAGCAGACACCGCACTAGATGCACCAAACCGGACGGCTGCGCCGTCCGCGCTCTTGACCCCGTCCTGAAGGACGGGGCTTGCCGCGCACTCGGTCAACTGTCCAGAGGGGCCGCGTGACAATCGCGGCAAGCGGGGACGGCAAGGGAATGCGGCGGGAATGGCCGGCGGGTGCCGGCACCGCGATCACGGCGCCGGCGGCGGCCCTGGCGGACCGCCCGCCCACCCGCCATGACAACTATTGCTGCGCCAGCAAGGCGTGCATGAGGGCCGTGCGGCCGTCGTTCACGTCGGCCACGTTGGCCGGCACCACCAGCCACAGCTCGCCTTTGACCTCACCATCGTCGCGCCGGTCTAGGTTCATTCTCAGTTGCCGGTTCAGCGCCACGTAGGAATTCTTCCCGGTGCTGACGATTTCCATCTTCTTGCCCGAGTCCAGTGTCGCGTACATCCTGGTCCAGTGCATGGTCAAGGTCAGCGTTTGGCCGTTCGACAGATTGTACGCGCCGATGTAGGTGTCGAAATCCGCCGACAAGCCACGATGCAGCGCCGCCGGCACCGAAATCACCGGCCCCTCCGCCATTGGCGCCGACTCCTGTGCCGCGGCGGCCAAAGAGATGGCGCCCACGATCATTCCTAGCAATATCCTGCTCATGATAATCCTCCATGACTGCATTGCGTGTATACCCTGTGGCGCCATTGCTAGCGAATAGCACCTCAGTACAATATAGGCCGGATTTTTCTATCCGATAGCAAAGAATTGCCCCGCCAAGGCGGCGCGGCGCGCCGGGCGGCACGATGGGGATTTTGTTAAATACAGCGCATTGACTAGCCGCCAGAAAACCATCATTTTCAAGCAATAACGAGTGTTTTCCCCACACATTTACGCACATTATCACCATTTCGTGCGCAAAAAACGACAAAGACACCGGGAATGGCGAAAGTTATCAATTAACCCAATTACCTCCAGGAAAACATTTTCAATCTGATAATATCGTTCCAGCGTCGCGCCAGTCCAGAGAAACCCGCGCGGCGCTGGCAAGCCATCCGTTCGACCACAAAAAGGGGAATCACATGCTTCAGAAATTGCTGTGCGCCAGCTTGCTGGCATCCTGCTCGCTCGCCGCGCAGGCCGCGGGCGCCCAATGGAACTTCGTCTACACCGGCTTTCTTGACGAGTATTCGCACACCTTCGACCCGACCATGACGGCCAGCGGCTCGTTCACGGGCGAGGACTTGAACCACGACAACATCATCCAGCTGAGCGAACTGAGCCGGCTCGACGTGGCCGGCGCCAACCACCTCAACTGCGGCTACCACGTCACCTGCGCGGCGCCCAGCTTCTCCTACCAACTGGGCGGTGCGCTGTCGCTGACGGTGTTCGCTTCCTACTACCGGCCGGACGGCGAACTCGACGGCCGTTACGGCATCGAGAGCGGCGTCGCCGTCACCTATGGCTTGGAGGACTACTCGGAGTATCGCTATCTGTTCACGCCGCAAACCACGCTGAGCGTGACGGCGGTGCCGGAACCCGACACCTACGCCATGATGGCGCTGGGTCTGCTGGGAATCGGCGCGCTGTCGCGGCGCCGCAAGTCGGCCCGCTAGGCGGGCACGGGCGGCGCGCCGCCCGCCCGGGGCCGGCCCCGGACCGGCCGCGACGCCCTGACTAGCCGGCCTTGGCGACCGACAACATGCGTTCCACGTAGCGGGCGATCAAGTCGATCTCCAGGTTGACCTTGCCGTCCACGCGCAAATGCTTGAGGGTGGTCATGGCGATGGTGTGCGGAATCAGGTTGATCGAGAACTGGCAGACCAGCTCGTTGCCGCTGCCGATGTCGCTCACCCGGTTGACCGTCAGCGACACGCCGTTGACCACGATCGAACCCTTGAAGGCCAGGTACTTGGCCAGCTCGTGCGGCGCCTCGACCACCAGCTCCCAGGACTCGCCGACCGCCTCGAACTTGCGCACCACGCCGAGGCCGTCGACGTGGCCCGACACCAGGTGGCCGCCCAGGCGCTCGGCCAGGGTCAGCGCCTTTTCCAGGTTGACCTCGGTGGTGGTGTCCAGGCCGACGGTGCAGTTCAAACTCTCGCGCGAGACGTCGACCACGAAGCCGTTGGCCGACTTCTCGACCACCGTCATGCAGGCGCCGTTGATGGCGATCGAGTCGCCCAGCGCGACGTCGGCCAGCGGCAGGCCGCCGGCGTGGATGCTCAGGCGCACGCCCGCCTCCAGGCCGCCGGCCAGGGGTTGGACCGATTCAATTTTGCCGATGGCGGCGACGATTCCAGTAAACATGCGATACCAATCTTAAAGTGGGTTGAATCTGGCAAGGATACGCAAATCGTCGCCGATCTGCCGCACCTCGTGGAATTTCAGGCGGCGCTGCTGCGCCAGCGACGTCAAGGCCGGCAGCGCGAACATGCCCTGCGCCTCGCCCAGCAGGGTCGGCGCCACATACAACAGCAGCTCGTCGACGCAGCCCTCGCGGATCAGCGAACCGTTCAGCTTGGCGCCTGCCTCGACGTGCAGCTCGTTGATCTGGCGCCGGCCCAGCTCGCGCATCAGCTCGGCCAGGTCGACCTTGCCGGCCGCGTTGGGCAGCATGATAATTTCCGCGCCGGCGGCGCGCAAGGCGGCCTCCTTGGCGGCGTCGGGCACGGCGGCGGCGATCCAGGTGCCGCCGCCGGCCAGCACGCGGGCCGCCGGGTCGGTGTCGAGCCGGCTGTCGACGACGATGCGGCGCGGCTGGCGCGGCGTGTCGACGGCGCGCACGTTCAGTTGCGGATCGTCGGCCTTGACGGTGCCGATGCCGGTCAGGATGGCGCAGGCGCGGGCGCGCCAGGCGTGGCCGTCGGCGCGCGCCTCGGCGCCGGTGATCCACTGGCTCTGGCCGTTGTGCAGCGCGGTCATGCCGTCCAGGCTGGCGGCGCTCTTCATGCGCACCCACGGCAGGCCCGCCGCATGCGCGAGAAGAAGCCGATGTTGAGCTCGTAGGCGGCGTCGGCCAGCAGGCCGCTCGACACGGCGATGCCGGCCGCCGCCAGCTTGGCCATGCCCTGCCCGGCCACCAGCGGGTTGGGGTCATCCATCGCCGCCACCACGCGGCCCAGGCCGGCGCGCACCAGCGCGTCCGAGCAGGGCGGCGTGCGGCCGAAATGGTTGCACGGCTCCAGGGTCACGTAGGCGGTGGCACCGCGCACGTCGTGGCCCCGCGCGGCGGCGTCCTTCAGCGCCTGGATCTCGGCATGGTCGTGGCCGGCGGCCTGGGTCACCCCGGCGCCGACGACGCGGCCGTCCTTGACGATCACGCAGCCGATGTGCGGATTGGGCGAGGTGGTGTACAGCCCTTTGGCGGCCCATTGCAGGGCCAGCGTCATGCCTTCGAGATCGGTGCGTATGTCCACAGTGTGCTGTCGGGTGCCTGTCTGGTGTTGGTCGGGCCGGCGGCGCGCGCTGGCGCGCTGTCCGGCACGACATTATAGGCAAAAGCGCCGCCGCCGGGGCGGCGCGGCCGGCGCCGCCTACTCCGGCGCGCTGGAACAGCCGGCCGGGCGCAGTTGTGGGTCGCACACCCGCACCCGGCCCAGCATGTTGATCTTCAGGTTGCGCACCTGCCTGCCCTGCACCAAGGACAGCGTGCCCCAGCGCGCCGCCAGGCTGTTGCCCGCCGCGCAGCTGCGGCCGGCGCCGTTGTAGGCCAGGTAGGGCGGCGCGGCGCCGGCCGAGAACGCGCCGGCGATGCGGATGCCGTCGGCCACCGGACCCTGCTGGTAGAGCCGCTCGTCGCCGGCGTTGGGGCGGCGGTCGCCGTTGCGGTCGACGAACACCACCCAGCCCAGGCGCCAGTCGGCGCCGCCCGGCTCCAGCGGCGCCAGCAGCACGCGGCCGCCGCGCGCGATCGCCTGCGAGCGGGCCAGGTCGATGGCGCCGTGCAGATCGTTGACGGCGGCGCGCAGTTGCTGGCGGGCGATCAGTTGCTGGTAGGCCGGCGCCGCCGCGCCCGCCAGGATGGCGAGCAGCGCCAGCGCGAACAACAACTCGACCAGGGTGGTGCCGCAGGGCGCGGCGCGGCGGCGCTTCATGGCCAGCAGCGCGGCGCGGCGCCGGTGGCCAGGCGCTGGCCGTTGCTGGTCAGGATCAGTTGGCCGCAGTCCTCGTCCTTGAACACCTGGTCGACCTTGGCGGTGCCGGGCATGGCGATCAACTGCACGCACTGCTCGATGAGCTCGCCGTCGCAGGCCTTGCCCTCGATCTCGTAGGCGCTGCGGGCGGCGCTGCCGCCGCTCCACCATTTGAACAGTTTCGCCTGCGCGTCGCTGGCGCCGGACGAGAACGCGATGTAGCGGTTGTGCTGCGAATAGAAGCGCTCCTGCTGCTGCATCAGTTGCAGCAGCGCGGCCTGCGCCTCGGTGCGCTTGGTCCGCACGACGAAGCGGTGCAGGCTGGGCGCCGCCTGCGCCGCCAGCGCGCACAGGACGACCAGCACCACCAACACTTCGATCAGGGTGAAACCGCGACGCTCGGTCATGGCGGGCTCCTTCTCCACGTTGCCGCATTGCGACGTTGCTGCGTTGCTGCGTTGCTGCGTTGCTAAATTAATGCGTTGTTACGTCTCTGCGTTGCCGCGTTGTTGCGTTGCTGCTTGTAACGCGACGCGCTCACGGCCGCACCGCCTCGTGCAACTCGCGCCAGTTGGCCACCTCGCGCCAGCTCAGGCGGCCGGCCGGCATGGCCAGGCCGACGCTGCCGGCCTGGGCCAGCGGCGCGGCCTGCTCGGCACGAAAGCGGACAATGGCGACGGTCTTGCGCTGCGCGATTTGTCCGCTGGCGGCGCGCGCGCCATTGGCAACGGCCGTCTGCCTTAACAAGGGCGCGGTGGGCGCGTAGTCCGGCTGCGGCCGGCCGGTGGCGGCGGCCACGCCGTCGAGCACGTCGAGCGCGTAGCTGCGCGACAGCGCGGCGGCGCAGGGGTCGCGCGCCGGCAGCAGCGTGTCGAAGAACAATTGGCCGCCGGCCAGCACGGCGCTGGCCAAACTACGTTCGCCTGTTTCGGCCGAGCGGGGGAAGTCGATGTACCAACCCTTGCTGCCAGGCGCCAGCGGCGCGCCGGCGAACGCATAGCCGCCGCCCGCGCCGTTGCCGCCGCCGCCGGTGGAGATGGCGACGGCGACGCGCTCGCTCAGGTCGCGGCGGCCGGCCACCAGCTCGGCCGGCTGCGCCAGGCTGTCGATGATGCCGTACCAGGACTGCTGCGCATAGCGCGCCGGCAGGCGGTCGGCTTGTTCGATCAACCGGCCGGTGCCGAACAGCACCAAATAGCCGCCGCCGTTGGCGAACGCCAGCCGGGGCTGCTGGCTGATCGGTTGGCGCTCGCCGCCGGCGGCGCGCGCGACGAACAACGGCGCGCGGCCGGCGCCGGGGCCGACCGCACCGCTCCACGGCGCGCCGGCGGAGAAGTCGAAGCGCCACAGATTGCCCTGCAGATCGCCGGCATAGGCGTAGCGCAAGGCGCCGTCGGCGTCGGCCGCCAGCGCCGGCGGCCCCAGCGCGTTGGCCAGCGTGGGATCGGCGACCGGCGTGCCGAGCCGGTAGTAGTTGACGTTGCGCCGCCACGGCGTGCCGCGCGGCTTGTCCAGCGCCAGCAGGAACAAGGCGCCCTCGCCCGCCGCCGTGCGGTGGCCGTCGTCGACATAGTTGTTCAGGCCGCTGGCGACCACGGCGAAGTGGCGCAACTCGGCCACGCCCGACACCGTCCGCACGCGCAGCCTGGCGATCTGCGGCACACCGACCACGTTGCCCATCGCCGGGTCGTCGGCGTCGCCGAACTCCCACAACAGCGTGTCCGGCCCCAGCCGTTCGGGGTCGCTGACGTCGAGCGCGAACACACCCTGGCCGCCGCCGCCCAGGCCGGACACCAGCACGCTCTTCCACTGCCCGTCCAGCAGCGCCTCGCCGGCGCCGGCCGGCCCGTCGACGTAGGCGCGGTGCGCATAGCGCGGACTGCTCAGCTGGCCCAGCGCGGCGAACACGGCCTGCGGCACGTAGGCGTACAGCTCGACGCCGTCGGCCGCGTCGAAGGCGTGCAGCATGCCGTCGTTGGCGCCGAGGTAGAGCACGCCACGGCGCGCCAGGCTGCGCCGGTAGAACGCCTCGTAGCCGGCGCCGCGTCCGCCGGCCGAGGCCGCGCCCACATACACCGGCGTGGCGTGCAGCGAATCGCCCAGCACGCTGTCGCGCCGCCGGAAGGGGCCGCCCTCCAGCGCGCGGTCGCCGCGCAGGAAGGCCAGGCGTTGCTCGCCGAGGCCGTCGCTGCGGCGCGCGGCGGCGCTGCCCGCCGCCACGGCCGGCGCGGCGCCAAGGGCGGCGCCCGCCAACGTCGTTTGGCTCTGCGACGTTCCTTGGTTCTGCGACGGCGCCAGGTTCAACGCCGCGCGCTGGCCGGGAGACAACTCCGCCCACTCGAAGGGAACGGAATCGAGCGTGCCGTCCGCCCGCGCGACGGCGCTGTGGATGTTGCGCCGCGCCGGTTCCGGCCGCGCCGGCTGGCCAGGCGCGCCGGTGAGGATCTCGCCCGCGTCCCACTTCGGCGGCCCGGCCACCGCGCCGCCGGCGTCGAGCGTCAAGCCGTAGCGCAGCACGTGCCCGCTCCAGTCGGCCGGCTGGAAATCGGCCTGGAAGATGTCGCCGCCGACCGACGGCGGCGCCACCGCCGCGCCGTGCAGGCGCGCTGGCGCGGCGGGGCCGGCGAGCGCGCAGCCGACCGTCAACGGCTCGGCGGCAATCGCCAACGGGGGCGGCGCGGCCAAGCCACGGGGCGGCGCCAACGCCAGCCACAGCAACGCCGCCAATGATATGTACGCCACCATGTCCGCTCCTCAGTCCGGCTTGCGATACACGCTTTGCAGCACCACCTCGGTGCCGGGCCGCGCGCCGAAGCCGATCGCCGTCACGCGGTAGACATAGGCCGGCGCCGCCCCCACCTCCTCGCCCGGCCGGTGGTAGGGCAGACGCTCGATCACATAGCGCGGCCGCTTGAACGGCAGCGCGCCCTCGCCGGTGCGCATGTTGGCGCCGGTGAAGCTGCCGTACTCGACCGAGCGCGCGCCGGCCGCGTCGCCGGCCAGGTCGACACGCTGCCAAGCCGGCGCCGCCGGGTCTTCGGCCCGGCCGCACAGGCCCAGGTTGTCGATCCGCCCGTCGCCGCAGCCGTCGTCGAAGCCGAGCGCGCTGCCGGCCAGGAACAACACGCTGCGCGCCGCGAACAGGCCGCTGTCGATATCTCGCTCCGCATCCATCAAGCCCTCCTCCGCCGCCTCAAATGCGATCTGTCGATCGCGATCCCCGCGCGCCGCCGTCTCCCCCTGCAAGGCCAGGCGCGCCGCCGACGCGCCCACCAACACCACCGCGATCAGCATCAACACGGTGACCAGCAGGGCCACGCCGCGCTGCCGCCAACGCGCCGGCCGCATGCTAGCCGCCACCGTTGCGCAGGAACAGCGTGGCGGAGAACTGCTGGCGCGCCCGCTGGCGCAGCGCCGGCGCCAGGTCCGCCTCGTTCACGCGCACGCCGCTGTCGCCGCCGTGGGCGTCGCTGTAGTCGCGGCCGAACAGGTCGTAGCTGGCCGGCGGCTGCTCGGGCCGCGAGCCCACCTCGCCGTGCAGCAGCAAAGCGATCTTGACGCTGCGCACCCGCTTCCACCAGGTCTTGCGCAGCCGGTCGCGCGCCCGCTCGGCGGCGTTGGCGCCGACCAGCGCCAGCGCGTCGTCGAGCGCCTCGAGCGCCGTCGCGTTGACGTAGACATTCGGCGCGCCGTCGGCCGGCGTGTCGCTGTCGATGCCGTACAGCACCTGGAACGAGTCGACGCCGCGCACGATGGCGTCGGCGCCCCAGCCGTTGGCGCCGCGGTATTTGCAGCGCAGCTCGGCCTCGCCGTCGCTGCCGACGGCGACATAGAAAATGCTCCAGCCGCGCCCTGCCGGCGACGCCGGCGCGGCGACGCCGAAGCCGGCGCAGTTGAGCACCGAGCCGTCGCCGTTGCCGCCCGCGCCGGAGCCGCTGTAGCGCAGCGCCAGCACGTCGCTGCCGTTGACGGCGCCGGGCAGCGGCGCCTCGATGCCCTCGGCGCCCCGGCTCAGCGCGCGCGCGTCCAGGCCGGCCACGCCGGCGTCGAGCTCGGCGACCAAGGCCGCCGGCGCCGTCGCGCCGTCCCAGTTCACGTAGCCGGCCTGGCGCACCGCCTGGCCGACGATGTCGAGCGCGTAGCGGCCGCCGTCCTGCAGGCGCATGCTCTCGCCGTGGTTCAGGTAGTTGCCGTTGGCGCCCACCAGCAGGGCGCTGGCCACCAACACCACCAGCATGCCGATCGCCAAGGACACCATGATCTCCACCAGCGTCAGCCCGCGCTGGAGCGACGGCAACGGCGACGGCGACGGCCATGGCGCGCTCACGGCGCCGCCCCCACGGCCAGCGCCACGCCGGGCGCGAACTGGCCGTCCTCGTCGCGCAGCGCGCTGCCGTCCGGGTTCTTGTGCTGCCAGCCGATCTTGATGACCAGCGGCGCGTCGGCGCCGCCGTCGCACTGCCAGCGCAGCCGGCCGCCCTGCCAGACGGCGCGGTCGCGGCAGACCACGGCGCGCCCGCCCGGCAAGCCCTGGCGCACCAGCGACTTCAACTGGTAAAGGTCGAACCAGGCCAGCTCGGCGCTGTCGCAGCGCGCGCCGGCGCCGAAGCACAGCGCCGCCGGCGGCGCCGGGTTCGGCTCGGCCAGCGCGTCGTAACGCAAGGAAAGGTAGGGATTGGCGCCGTCGGCCAGGCGCATCTGCGCGGGATTGGCGCGCATCTGCTCGGCCAGGCCGGTGGCCAATTGCATCGCCCGCGACAACAGGGCCGACTGGTGGCGCGTGCGCAGCGCCGTCAACTGCATGGCGGCGCCACCGAGCACGCCGAGCGCCAGCAACATGATGGCGAGCAGCACTTCGAGCATGGCGAAACCGGCGGCACGGGAGCGCATCGCACACCTCCACATCTCAGCAGGGACTGAGAACGACCTTAACAGTGTGCGACGGTGGGGGTATGCGGTGCGTCAAGCGCGCGCGGCGCGCCGACGGGATGGCGGGAAAATGTGAGGCCTCGGCTGCGGCCGGGTTCGCCTCAGGGCTTGCGCGGCTTGCGCTCCTGGCCCACTTCGGCGATGGCGTCCTGGAACTCGGCCAGATCCTCGAAATTCTTGTAGACGGAGGCGAAGCGGATGTAGGCGACGTTGTCGAGCCGCTTGAGCTCCTGCATCACCAGCTCGCCGATGTAGCCGGAATCGACCTCGCGCTTGCCGCTGGTGAGCAACTTCTCTTCGATCGACTGGATCGCCGTGTCGACGGAGGCGGCCGCAACGGGACGCTTGCGCAAGGCCAGCATCAGACTGCCGCGCAACTTAGCCGCAGCGTACTCGGTACGGCTGCCGTTCTTTTTGACCACGAACGGCATCACAAGTTCGATCCGCTCGTAGGTGGTAAATCGTTTATCGCATTTGCCGCAACGCCGGCGCCGGCGGATGGCGTCGCCCTCCTCCGATACGCGGGTATCGACTAACCTGGGTTTCCTCATGCTGACAGAACGGACATTTCATCTTGGCGGGCTACTACGTGCATTGAACATCTGAAACAGGCGCCGGCCGAGGCCGGCGCCCTACTACCGGACGGCGCAGCTTAGGCGGCGTAGACCGGGTACTTGTCGGCCAGCACCTTGACGGCCGCTTTGACGCGTTCGATGGTGGCGGCGTCGTGCGGGTTGTCCAGCACGTCGGCGATCAGGTTGCCCACCTCTTCGGCCTCGGCCTCCTTGAAACCGCGCGTCGTCATCGCCGGGCTGCCCAGGCGGATGCCCGAGGTGACGAAGGGTTTCTGCGGGTCGTTCGGGATGCCGTTCTTGTTGGTGGTGATGTGGGCCGAACCGAGGATCGCCTCGGCTTCCTTGCCGGTCAGGTTCTTGGCGCGCAGATCGACCAGCATCACGTGCGACTCGGTGCCGCCGGAGACGATGCGCAGGCCGCGCTTGATCAGGGTCTTGGCCAGCACGTCGGCGTTGATCACCACTTGTTGCTGGTAGGCCTTGAACTCAGGCTGCAGCGCCTCCTTCGAAGGCGACCGCCTTGCCGGCGATCACGTGCATCAGCGGACCGCCCTGGATGCCGGGGAAGATCGCCGAGTTGATGATCTTCTCGAACTCGGCCTTCATCAGGATGATGCCGCCGCGCGGGCCGCGCAGCGACTTGTGCGTGGTCGAGGTGACGAAGTCGGCGTGCGGCACCGGGTTCGGGTACAGGCCGGCGGCGATCAGGCCGGCGTAGTGGGCCATGTCGACCATGAAGTAGGCGCCGACGGCCTTGGCCACGGCGGCGAAGCGTTCGAAGTCGATCTTTTTCGAGAACGCCGAGGCGCCGGCGATGATCAGCTTGGGCTTGTGTTCCTTGGCCAGCGCTTCCATGGCGACGTAGTCGATGTCTTCCGCCTCGGTCAGACCGTAGGAGACGACGTTGAACCACTTGCCGGACATGTTGAGCGGCATGCCGTGGGTCAGGTGGCCGCCTTCGGCCAGCGACATGCCCATGATGGTGTCGCCCGGTTTCAGCACGGCGAAGAACACGCCCTGGTTGGCCTGCGAACCCGAGTTCGGCTGCACGTTGGCCGCCTCGGCGCCGAACAGTTGCTTGACACGGTCGATCGCCAGTTGCTCGACGACGTCGACGTACTCGCAGCCGCCGTAGTAGCGCTTGCCCGGGTAGCCTTCGGCGTATTTGTTGGTCAGCTGCGAACCCTGCGCTTCCATCACGGCCGGCGAGGTGTAGTTCTCCGACGCGATCAGCTCGATGTGGTCGTGCTGGCGGGTGTTTTCCTTCTGGATGGCGCCGAACAATTCCGGGTCGACATTGGCGAGGGTGTGATCTTTTGCGAACATGAAAAAACTCCAATCGATATGAGTACAACTTGTTGCTGGCAGGTTGGATCGAATGAGGGAAGCCGATAGCGGAAAGGCAGCCTCTTCGTGCAATTCCATCGGTGGCTGCCCAGGCGAACGGCTATTGAAATCTCACGTTCCCCGGTGGATGTCCACCTTTCGCCAGGCGCCGGCTCCCGCACCAAAATGGGGAGCCACCTAGCTTTTCGCCAGTTACGTGAGACGTAATGGAAGCCAAATTGTAAGGTAAGTGCTTGTTTTGAGCAAGGAAACTGCCGGCCGGGAGGCGCCCGCCCCGTCCCGCAAGCGGCCGGCCAATCCCCCCGGCCGCGCCGCCGCGACGCGCGGCGCCATCCATTCAGAAAGGGAATTACTCCAGGCGAGGCAACAATGCTGCCGTCAAACGGTAAATATCCATATTCGATATTATTTCTATGCAGAAACTAATTTCATGATAAGATTTCCATTAGGAAATACTCAAAACGACAAGAACCGGCCACAAGCCGCATGGATAGGCGATACAAGCCTCCGCAGAGGCGGCCAGCAAGCCGCGCGCCGGCCGAATGGTTCAAGAAGCGAGGGGCCGTGATTGAAATGCATTTCGAATATATTTATTGCAAGCACAGAGACTGTCATGCAACTCAATAGATATTATCGCAATTAATGAATTAATAAAAAAATAATTTTATTGAAGGATATAGTTTGCTGCGTTCCTCGTTCTCTCAGGCCACCCTGGCGCTGACCCTACTCACCGCCGCCGGCGGCACGCTGGCCGCTTCCGCCACCGCCAGCGCACCCCAGCTCGACAGCCGACATGTCGACAGCAAGCAGCCGCCCGCCCGGCGGCCGGACCTGGTCCTGGCCCAGATCGACGGGCCGGCGGCGCGACCGCGCCAGCCGGGCGCCGACGCGCCAGCAACACCGCTGGCCAAGGTGCCGGCCCTTGAAAGCCAGCCCTCCGCCTGGCTGATCCTGTTGCTCGGCGCCATGGTCATCGTCCTGCGCTGGGCCGCCCAGGTGCGCAGCCGCCCCTTCGAATAGGCATCCAGCGGCCCCCGCCCGCCGCTTTCGGCTACAATTTTGTGCATCGTCCCCACCACGCACAAGGATTCCACATGATCGTCTTCATCACCGGCGCCAGCGCCGGCTTCGGCGCCGCCATGGCCCGCACCTTCGCCGGCCACGGCCATAAGGTCGTCATCAGCGGCCGCCGCGCCGAGCGCCTGCGGGCGCTGGCCGCCGAACTGGGCGAGGCGGCCCACGCCGTCGAGCTCGACGTCACCGACAAGGCGGCCATCCGCGCCGCCCTCGACGCCCTGCCGGCCGGCTGGCGCGACATCGACGTGCTGGTCAACAACGCCGGCCTGGCGCTGGGCACCGCGCCCGCCCACGAGGCCTCGCAGGACGACTGGGACACCATGATCGCCACCAACTGCACCGGCCTGGTGACGATGACCCGCGCCGTGCTGCCGGCCATGGTGGCGCGCGGCAGCGGCACGGTGATCAACATCGGCTCGACCGCCGGCAGCTATCCCTACCCGGGCGGCAACGTCTACGGCGCCACCAAGGCCTTCGTCGAACAGTTCACGCTGAACCTGCGCGCCGACCTGGTCGGCACCGGCGTGCGCGCCACCAACCTGGCGCCCGGCTTGTGCGGCGGCACCGAGTTCTCCAACGTGCGCTTCAAGGGCGACGACGAGGCCGCCGCCAAGGTCTACGAGGGCACCACCCCGCTGACCGCCGAGGACATCGCCAACACCGCCTACTGGATCGCCACCCTGCCGCCCCACATCAACATCAACAACATCGAGATCATGCCGACCTGCCAAGGTTTCTCGCCGTTCACCATCAAGCGCGTCTAGCCCGCACCGGCGCCGGCGGCGAGCGCCAACCGGCGCGAACCGGCCGCCATCGCCCGCGCAAGCGCCGCCAACGCCGCCAACGCCGTCATTCGCGGCGCCGCCGGCAAACATTTCAGCTATGAAGCAAAACGTAAGCGGTTGTTACAATGCTTGGCAATTTGCCTGTCATCGGCTTTACTGCTCGGGCTACAACTTTAAGCGCCATTCTTGAAGAAAACACGGAATTTTCGGCATTTGCGGGAATTTAGCCGTCGAAGCTTCAATGATTATGACAAACTGGCGTAAAATGTTGCTCAATCTCATTAGTAGTGAATCAATCATGTCTGCAGAGTTCACCTGGAACGTCCGTGTCTACTATGAAGACACCGACGCCGGCGGTATTGTCTATTATGCAAATTATCTGAAATTCTTCGAACGCGCCCGCACCGAGTGGCTGCGCGCGATCGACGTCGGCCAGCACGCCCTGCTGCGGGAGCACGACGCCATGTTCGTCGTCAAAAACGTCAGCGCCGACTATCACGCGCCGGCCCGGCTCGATGATGTACTAAAATTAACGCTGACAATCGAAAAACTGGGCCGCGCCTCCATCCTGTTCGTGCAACAAGCCTGGTGCGGCGATGTCCTGCTCAACACGGCGCGCGTCAAGGTCGGCTGCGTCGACTCGGCGCTGCGCCCGCGCGCGGTTCCGCCTGCGGTGGCGGCCAAAATGGCCGGCGTCGCCGCCGGCTGAGCCGCCACCACACACCATAAGCACACCTGACTGATATCCAATGAACGTCACCCAAGACCTGTCCTTCCTGTCCCTCATCACCAACGCCCACCTGATCGTCCAGCTGATCATGGCGCTGCTGCTCGGCATTTCGCTGACCAGCTGGACCTATATCTTCCGCAAGATGTACGCGGTGCGCGCGGCGCGCCGCCAGACCATCGAGTTCGAGAAGAACTTCTGGGCCGGCGGCAACCTGCACGCGCTGCACCAGAGCGCCGGCAAGGACCGCGCCCACAACGGCGCGCTGGCCCGCATCTTCGAGGCCGGCATGGGCGAGTTCATCAAGGGCAAGGCCTCCTACGGCAGCCGCGACGCGCTCGACGTCGGCGCCGTGCTCGACGGCGCCCGCCGCGCCATGCGCGCCGCCTTCCAGCGCGAGATGGACGTGCTCGAAGCGCACCTGGCCTTCCTCGCCTCGGTCGGCTCGGTGTCGCCCTACATCGGCCTGCTCGGCACCGTCTGGGGCATCATGAACGCCTTCCGCGGCCTGGCCAACGTGCAGCAGGCCACCCTGGCCGCCGTCGCGCCCGGCATCGCCGAGGCGCTGATCGCCACCGCCATCGGCCTGTTCGCCGCCATCCCCGCCGTGGTCGCCTACAACCGTTTCGCCCACGACATCGACCGCCTGGCGATCCGCTTCGAGAGCTTCGTCGAGGAATTCTCCAACATCCTGCAACGCCAGTCGCGTTAATGAGGCACTGAGACCATGGCATCCTCCTTTTCCAGCAGCATGCGCGGCGGCCGCGGCCGCAAGTTCAAGTCCGAGATCAACGTCGTGCCCTACATCGACGTGATGCTGGTGCTGCTGATCATCTTCATGGTCATGCCCTCGTCCAACAACCCGAGCGTGGTCGACCTGCCCAACGCCGAGAAGACCACCCGACCGCCCGACGACTACATCCAGATCGTGCTCAAGCCGAACGGCGCGCTGTCGATCGGCGTGCAGGGCAAGGAACAGGAGGCGCCGGAGACGGCGCCCAACCGCGACGCCCTGCTGCGCAAGCTGCGCGTGCTGCACGAGGGCCATCCCGAGTACCCGGTGCTGATCGCCGGCGACAAGGAAAGCAAGTACGACGACGTGATCCAACTGATCTCCGAGTCGAAGAAGATGGGCATCAACCGGGTTGGCCTGGCCACCAAGTAAGGCGATAGAACCAGTGCAGACGATGAATCCCGCGACCACAGGCGGCCCCTACAAGGTGCCGCGCGAACACGACGGCTGGCGCGCCATTGCGCTGGCCACGGCCATGCACGCCGGTCTGGTGTTCTTCCTGTGGGTCGGCGTGCATTGGCAGAGCAACGAGCCGGTCGCCGTCGAGGCCGAGGTGTGGGACATGAAGGTGCAGAGCGCCGCCCCGCCGGCGCCGCCGGCGCCCGAGGCGCAGCCGGAACCCGAGCCGGAGCCGACCCCGGCCGTCAAGCCGCCGCCGGTCGCCCCGCCGGTGGAAACGCCGCCGACGCCGAAGGAGCCGGACATCGCGCTCGAGCGCCAGAAGGCCAAGTTGAAGGCGATGAAGGAAAAGCAGGAAGAACTGAAGCAGGAGCGCCTGAAGCAGGAGGCCGAGGACAAGCTGGCCAAAGTTAAGGCCAAGGAGTTGGCCGACAAGAAGGCCGCCGAGCAAAAGCTCAAGGATGAAAAGCTGAAGAAGGAACAGGCCGAGAAAGACAAGAAGGAACAGGCCGAGAAGGACAAGAAGGCGGCCGACAAGCTGGCCAAGACCAAGGCCGACAAGGCGTCCGACAAGGCCGTCGAGAAGGCGCGCGCCGCCGAAATGAGCCGCCTGACCGGCGCGGTCGGCGCCGGCACCAGCGGCACGGCGGCCAAGTCGACCGGCCCACGCTCGGACGACAGTTACAAGGCGGCCATCGTTGGCAAGATCAAGGGTAACCTGGTCTACAGCAGCACCGATGACACGCTGAGCGCGGTCTTCAAGATTACCCAATTGCCCACCGGCGAAGTGCTTTCGGTGCGCAAGACGAAAAGCAGCGGCGTGGCCGCTTATGATAGCGCGATAGAAAATGCGATCTTCAAATCCTCACCGCTGCCGAAGAAGAAGGACGGCACGGTCGAACGCGAATTTGAGGCCGTCTTCAACCTAAAGGATTTGCATTAATGGCTACCATGAACAAACTGAACCACTACATCATCTACGCCGGCCTGGCGATCGCCGCCAGCAGCGCCCAGGCGCAGATGCGCATCGAAATCTCCGGCGTGGGCAGCAACCAGATCCCCGTCGCGGTCGCCGCCTTCGCCGACGAGTCCGTCGCCCCGGCGCAGATCTCGGCCATCATCAAGGCCGACCTGGAACGCAGCGGCGCCTTCAAGATCATCGACGCCGGCACCATCAGCGACGTCAACAACATCGACTACGGCGCCTGGAAGTCGCGCGGCGCCGACGCCCTGGTGGTCGGCAGCGTGCAGGCACTGGCCGACGGCCGCTACGACGTGCGCTACAAGCTGCTCGACACCATCAAGGCCGGCAAGCTGTCCCAGCTCGACCAGTCGCTGGCGCCGCAGTTCACCCGCCTGTCGGCCCACCGCATCGCCGACGACATCTACCTCAAGCTGACCGGCGTGCGCGGCGCCTTCTCCACCCGCATCGCCTACGTCACCCAGGAGGGCCGCAGCTACCGCCTCGAGGTGGCCGACGCCGACGGCGAGGGCGTGCAGGTGGCGTTGCGCTCGAACGAGCCGATCATCTCGCCGTCCTGGTCGCCCGACGGCACCAAGGTCGCCTACGTCTCCTTCGAGCAGAAGAAGCCGGTGGTCTACGTGCAGAACCTGATCACCCGCGCCCGCACCGTGGTGGCCAACGAGAAGGGCTCGAACTCGGCGCCGTCGTGGGCGCCGGACGGCAGCAAGCTGGCCGTCTCCCTGTCCAAGGACGGCCACACCCAGGTCTACACCGTCAACGCCGACGGCAGCGGCCTGCGCCGCGCCAGCAACAGCAACGGCATCGACACCGAGCCGCAATGGTCGGCCGACGGCCAGAGCATCTACTTCACCAGCGACCGCAGCGGCGGCCCGCAGATCTACCGCATGAACGCCGGCGGCGGCGACGCCAAGCGCGTCACCTTCGGCGGCAGCTACAACATCAGCCCGCGCATCAGCTCGGACGGCAAGACCCTGGCCTTCATTTCGCGCCGCGACGGCGGCGCCTTCCAATTGTTCGTGCTCGACCTGGCCAGCGGCCAGGAGCAGCGCCTGTCCGACACCACCAGCGACGAGTCGCCCAGTTTTTCGCCGAACGGCAAGTACATTTTGTACGCCACCGAGTCGGGCCGCCGCAAATCGCTGGCCGTGGTGTCGGTCGATGGCCGCGTCAAACAACGCCTGACCACCCAGGCGGGCAATATCAAGGAGCCCACCTGGGGTCCCTTTCATGCAGTAACCTTTTTAGTCCACAACCAGGAGAGTCAACATGCGTAAAGTAAGCAGCTTAGCCTTCATCATCACCACCGCCGCCGTTCTGTCGGCTTGCAGCACCCCAGTCAAACTGGCCGAGCCAGCACCAGTGGTCGAGCGCGCCCCGGAAAAAACCGCACCAGTGGCCGACACCCGCACCGTCGCCCCGGTCGAAACCAAATCGATCGATCCACTGGACGATCCAAAAGGCGTGCTGGCCAACCGCAGCGTCTACTTCGACTTCGACAAGTACGTCGTGCGTGAAGACGGCAAGCCAGTGGTCGAGAACCACTCGCAATACCTGAGCAAAAACAAAGCCCGCTCGATCCTGATCCAAGGCAACACCGACGAACGCGGCGGCGCCGAGTACAACCTGGCCCTGGGCCAGAAACGTGCCGAAGCCGTGCGCAAGGCGATGACCACCCTGGGCGTGCCGGAATCGCAAGTCGAAGCCGTCTCGCTGGGCAAAGAAAAACCAAAAGCCAGCGGCAGCAACGAAGAAGCATGGGCGCAAAACCGTCGTGCCGACATCGTCTACAAGTAATTTGATCTTCCCACTTGCCGGCTCACAGGCATAATACGGGGCGACATGCGGATCAGACCGCGTGTCGCCCCGTTTCCATTGCCCGATCCGTTTTGAAAGCGCCCGACATGATGACATTCTCCAAATCCGGCCTGGCCGCCGCCGCGCTGGCCGCACTGAGCTGCCTGCCGCTGCACGCCTCGGCCGCCCTGTTCGACGACGACGAGGCCCGCAAGGCCATCCTCGACCTGCGCGCCAAGGTCGACGTCATGGCCCGCGACGTCAACAGCCGCATCGACACCAAGGCCGACAAGTCGGCCACGCTGGACCTGCTGAACCAGAACGAAACCACGCTGACCGAGATCGCCAAGCTGCGCGGCCAACTCGAGGTGCTGGCCAACGAACTGGCCAACGCGCAGAAGCGCCAGAAGGACTTCTACGTCGACCTCGACACCCGCCTGCGCAAGCTCGAACCGCGCCAGATCACCATCGACGGCAAGGCCGCCGAGGTCGACCCGTCCGAGCAGAAGAACTACGACGCCGCGCTGGGCCTGTTCAAGGCCGGCGACTACAAGACCGCCGCCACCGCGCTGCAGGACTTCGTGCGCCAGTTCCCCGCCTCCGGCTACGCCGCCAACGCGCAGTACTGGCTGGGCAACGCCTACTACGCCCAGCGCGACTGCAAGAGCGCCATCGCCGCGCAGCAACTGGTGATCAAGAACTACCCGGACAGCCCGAAGGCCGCCGACGCCATGCTCAACATCGCCAGCTGCCAAACCGAGTTGAAGGACAAGGCCGCCAAGAAGACGCTGCAGGAGCTCATCAAGCAATACCCCGACTCCAGCGCCGCCGCCACCGCCAAGGAGCGCCTGGGCGTCAAATAAGGCCGCCACGGACCGCCGCCGCGCGTGCCTTGGTGCCGCGCGCGGCGCGGCCGCCGCGGCGTTGCTGCGCCGGGGTCAATAAATTCCGCCGAGCATTTGACAGTTCCGGTCATTACCCCCTATAATCTCGCTTCTTCGGGGGTCGTTAGCTCAGCTGGTAGAGCAGCGGACTTTTAATCCGTTGGTCGCAGGTTCGAATCCCGCACGGCCTACCACCGAATTCAGCAGTGAATAGAACGGCAGATCACCGCCTTCTTAGTAGTACAGCGCAATACCTTGGGTCGTTAGCTCAGCTGGTAGAGCAGCGGACTTTTAATCCGTTGGTCGCAGGTTCGAATCCCGCACGGCCTACCAAGATACATCAGAAAAGCCAACCCTCGGGTTGGCTTTTCTGTTTCCAGTGATCCCACGAAAGCATCGCCATGACCTACGAAGAATTCCTTGACGAGGTAACCACCCTCCTCGCCGAAATGTACGACCTCGACGATGCCGCCGCGATCAAGCTGGTGGTGGACGCGCAAGCCGCCGATTTCTTTGTCGCCCACGACGACAAGGAAGAGATGCGCACCGTCGAGCAAGCCAAGCTGGACGCCGCCACGCTCTTCCAGGCCAAGCAGAACAAGGTGCAAACCCAGCGCAAACAGCAACAGCGCCAGACCCAAAAGAAAAAGACGCCTTGATCGTCGGCGCCGCGCTTGCGGAACACGCGGGGAAACCAGGCGGCGCTGCGGGCTGTCAATCCCTAGGCCGCAGCTTCGACTCCCGCGCGGCCCACCAGGACACATTAGAAAAGCCAAGCGTTCGCGCTTGGCTTTTTTGTCGGTGAGATAGTGTTCTGATCCTGCCCGGCCCATGCTAAAGTTGGCAATTCCACAGCAAAAATCCAGCACATGCAGACCCTACCAGCCCGGATGCAATACCTACGCAACGCCGAAGCATTTTGCTCCTTCGCCTTGCCTGCCATCTTCTGCTTCGACTGGCAGAGGTCTGGCGATCCTATCGCCTGGGGGATGCGGGGACCGGTGCTCGTGCTGGTCAGCTACATCCTACTGCAGGGCGTACTGTACTGGCATCTCAAGTTGCAATCGGTCGTGCGACGCCAGCCATTGCCGGCGTATTTCCGGCCGCTTTACCGCTTCTTTAAGCATTCGAACTTTCTGATCATCGCCGCAGCGGCTGCGTTGATTGCCGCGATGAGCAGCGCCACAGCACCGACTGCGGACCTGACATGGTCGTATGGTTTGCTGGCGTTCGCCGTGCTGGAGCAAATCAACTACTACCATTATCAATTGATGTACGACACGCGCGCCGCCTTCGCCTACCTGCGCCGCAACGGCCGCCTGCGCAAGGCGGCGCTCGGACTGGACCTGAAGCGACAGAAGGCAGGGTAAGGGATACTTCACTTCGCTTTGCTCGGCAGCCAGAGGAACCTGAGGGTACGGTCGAGCTCAGAAATGGACCGGACGTCGACGCCAAAACGATGTGAAAAAACATCTCGCGCCATGTCTGACGTCCAGCCTCAGCCATCGGACGTTGCTCACTTCCTGGACGGCCCGATCCACGGATTCGAACTCCGTGGCTCCGCCTCCGCGAGCTGAGAAGCAACGCCATTTGTGATGCCGGTCAATGAACCTGGTCGGCCGGCGCGATGCAATCCATCTGCCGTATAATCGCCCAATCATGAGTGAAAACCCATCCCCGATCGAGTCCGAGTTCGCGACGGCTGAAGAAGCCGAAGCCTACGACCGTTGGTTTCGGGCGAAAGTTCAAATGTCGCTTGACGATCAACGCCCCACCGCCTCCCACGAGGAAGTGATGGCTGTCCTCCAGAAGCTGATCGAAACGAAGCGCGACACCAATGCTTGTCCATCCAAACTACCTTGTCGTGTACCGTGTTGACGCGACTGCGATAGAAATTCTTTCCATCATCCATACACGCCAACAGTATCCCTGATCTGTTCCAGCAACGATGAATCGGCGGCAGCGTAGCGGCTGGCGCTCTTGCAGGTTTGGCGTGCGGCCCTGGCGCATCGGTATGTGTGACAATAGCTGCGTTTGTCGGCGGCGCTCTGGCGGCCTTCGGCGCTGGCTGTATTTGGTAGAGCAAGCTCGTGAGATTACTTTCGACCTCAGAATTCACCGCACGGCTGGCGTCGCCCTATACGGATGCGAAGCTGGCGGCTTCCGAACTGCTGCTGGACGGCAAGCCCACCGGGCTGATCGTGACCGGAGCGGTGCTGGAAGCGGCCTTGGAATGGCAAGGCTGTCGCATCGCCTTCTTCACCGATGACATTCCGTTCGAAGACATGCTGCGGATTTATATGTTCGACGCCGACATGAGCTTGGTCGATGCCGCTGTGCTCGGCGCGATGTATTCCACCGGCACATTTGCCGAACTGACCCTGCAGCCACCGAACGCGCTGACGTTTCGCTTCTTCGGCGGCACAGTCTGGCGCATGGTGCTGCTCGCCGAGCAGGAATTTGCCCTTCCCTTCCTCTCCGATCCCAGCGGCGTGCGTCGGGAGTTCAAATTCTTTAGGCATTTCCGGATTGAAGGCAAGCCGCAGCCTGACGGAGCGCGGGACATTTCAGGTCAGGCCGAAACGACCACACTGAGGCAGACAGCTACCGCGCTACCGCACCGGGCCTCGCGCAAACGCTTTTCAAAAAATGGTACAACTCGTTCCTGATGAACGGCTGACAGTAGATAGCAATGCTCGTGGCCAGCTGTCGTCAAACTCAGTGACTCCTCAGCAGCGCAAGTTACCCTTCAATGGGAGCTGAGCCACTCCTTCAGCGCGTCGTTCATGCGCGTCTGCCAGCCAGCGCCGGTCGACTTGAACGCCGCCAGTACCTCGGCGTCAAACCGGATAGTCGTGCTGATCTTGGTCCCGCTCCCCGCAGGCCTGCCGCGCCGTTTTCCCGCCTCCGCTTGCGCCTCGTCGCGTGACACAATTTTGTCGCCTATCCGCCAAACACCCCTCTCAAAAAATTCGTCTGTCAGTTCCGGCGCATCATCCGGATCAACCCAAATCTTGGGCGAATTTTGCGATTTCACGTTCATTTGCTTTCCTCATGCTGATGATTCTGCGCGCTTGACCACGCCGCGTCCAAACGACGACGACGACCCGCCCATCGAGATAGCCAACGGTCACACGGCGGTGCTCGCCATAGTCCAGGCGCCTGACGTCCGACGTTACGGTAACTCCTTCAAATACTTCCCTGGCACGAACAAATTCCAAGCCCCGTTCAGCAAGCGTCTTTTCACGTTTGGCGGGATCGAAGGTGAGCCTCATGGAATTAGTGTAGTAACAAATAATTAAACCCGCCAGAATTATTTGTAGTACCGAGTCGTCTACTTGACGATGTCGAGCGCTGGCCGAAGCTGTATAGTTCGGACAACTCATCATTACTTCCTGCGCCTTGAAAAAATCCATCACTGCTCTCTTCGCCGCGTCGCTGACCTGCTTGGCATCCGCCGCCGACGCACCGAGCTCACCGCTGCCCCCGCCCCCAATCGCCCCGCTGCCAGCCAGCGACCTCAGCGCGCCGGCGCTGGTGACATGGAGCGACCGCAGCCTCGACAACGTCAAACTGTTTGCCGCCAACGGTCGGCCGTCCGCCGTCGGCGAGCTCTGCTCTCGTTATCGCCACGGCCGGGGAGCGCCAAAGGATAGCGCGGCGGCACTGCTGTGGTGCGGCAAGGGCGCGGAGCTGGAGCGGACCAGCGCGCAGGTGGCGCTTGCCGAACTGTATTTCGACGGCATAGGCGTCAAGCAGGACCGCCAAGCCGCGCTGCGCTGGTATTCGGCGGCGGCCGACACGGGCAGCGACGAGGAGGCGCAGTACATGCTGTACACCATGTACGAAGGCGGCCTGGCCGTGGCAAGAGATCATCAGAAGGCGCTGGCCTACCTCGCGCAGGCGGCCAATGCCGGCCATGAGCGCGCCATCGCCAAATCGAAGGAGCTGAACGCCGCCTGGAAACCGGACGCTGAGCGCCCGCCCGAGGAATCGATTGCGCCGACCGAGGCCTTGCCGGCGCAGCGCTTCAGGGCCAGGACCGGCTACTACTATGAGGCGCATTTCCGCTTCGACCAAAGCAAGCGGCGCAGCTTCGAGCTGACGCTGGACAATCCCGGCCAGCATGAACAATGGGCGCCGATGCTCTCCGTCTGCCTGACGGCCGAAGCGCCGAGCGACGCCGCCTGCCTGATGTTCGCCCGCAATATGCCCGGCGACGCTCGACTGTACGCGTCAAGCAGCACGCTCGCCAGCGACAATCGCTCCCGCAGCGACGAAGAAGAGTTGGACGAAACCTTCAACGTCGGGGACAAGATACGCCTGGAGGTGTTCGTGAAGGGAGCACAGGTCCACTTCCTGATCAACGGCACGCAGGAGTTGGTGCAGGACATGGCGTTCAAGCCGGAGCTACTGCAACTCACTTGCTCCACCGCCGATTGCAACATCAAGTTTGAATTGGGCGCACAAGCGGCGCAAAACGAAGCGTCCGGCAATCCAACAAGGCCGCCGCCACCTCGCTGAGTCCTCCCGGCGGCCGCGCCGGAGCGCTACGAGCTCGGCAGCAACCATGCCCGAAGATAGGCCAGATAGCGCTCCCGCAGCGGCAGCGTATTGTTGAGCGCGCAGAACCTGAGGGCGACGACCTGCATCGACAGCGCCTCGAAGCCCTCGATCAAAATCTCCGGCGCCACATCGGTGCGAAACCATCCGCAGGGCAACCACTTGCCGACGATTTGCCCGAGCCGGCCGAAGGTCATGGCGATCGGGCCGATCTCCTCGATCGCGGCGGCGCCGGAACGGCGCAGAATCACGTCGAAGACGTAGCGCTCCGCCGCCATGAACTCCAACAGCGGCAGCATGGCGTCGGCGAGCTGCGGCACATCCTGCGGCGCCGGCAGCGCGTCGAGCCGATCCAGGAAGAGGTTGATACGCTCGCCGACCAGCTGGTCCATGAGCGTGTCCTTGTCCGCGAAATGGGCGAAGAAAGTCCCCTTGGCCACGCCGGCGCGCTGCACCAACTCCTCGACGCGCAGCGCCTGGTAGCCGCCGGCGGACACCAACTCGCGCGCCGCCGCCATCAGGCGCACGCGCGTTTCGATCGTTCTTTGCTGCAAAGCCTTTTTCATCGCCCCACTATCGCATAAAAAATGACCAAGGTCAAAATAACCATTGACCGCAGCCGTCCTTTGCTGGAATATGACCATGGTCAATTTTTAGGAGATAGCGACAGTGAAACGCATTTACGTTCTGAACGGACACCCCGCCGAAAAATCCCTCTCCCGCACCTTCGCCGAGACCTACGCGCTGGCCGCCCGTGGCGCCGGCCACGAGGTGCGTCTGACCCACTTGCACGACCTGACCTTCGACAGCGATTTCGGCTTTGCCGGCTATACCCAGTTGAAGCCGCTGGAACCCGACCTTGAGCAAGTGTTGGCGGACATGGCGTGGAGCGAACACTTCGTCCTTGCCACGCCGATGTGGTGGGGCGGCCTGCCGGCCAAGCTCAAGGGGCTGATCGACCGCGCCTTCCTGCCGGGGCGCGCCTTCGACACGCACAACATGAAGTTCGGCCTGCCCGCGCCACTGCTAGCCGGGCGCAGCGCGCGCGTCATCCTGACCTCCGACACGCCGGGCTGGTTCATGCGGCTGGCCTACAAGAACGCCCTGCTGTGGCAACTGCGCCGACAAATCCTCGGCTTTGTCGGCTTCAAACCCACGCGCTTCACCCATTTTTCGATGGCCAGCCATGTCGAGCCCGCAGCGCTCGGGCGGTGGACGGAACAGGTCGGAAAGATCGGCGCGAGCGCCGGCTGAAGCCGCCCTAGCGGCCGGCCAGGCGGAACACGCCGACCACCTGCGACAACCTGGCCGCCTGCTGCTGCATGCTCTCGGCGGCGGCGGCGGCCTGCTCGACCAGCGCTGCGTTCTGCTGGGTCACCGCATCCATTTGCGTGATCGCCTGGTTGACCTGGGCGATGCCGGTGCTCTGCTCGTGGCTGGCCACGCTGATCTCGCCCATGATGGCGCTAACGCGGCGCACGCTGGCCACCACCTCGTCCATGGTGCCGCCGGCCTCGGCCACCAGCTTGTTGCCGGCGGCGACGGTCTCGACCGAGGCGCCGATCAAGGCCTTGATCTCGTGCGCGGCGGCGGCGCTGCGCTGGGCCAGGTTGCGCACCTCGCTGGCGACGACGGCGAAGCCACGGCCCTGCTCGCCGGCGCGCGCCGCCTCGACGGCGGCGTTCAACGCCAAAATATTCGTCTGGAAGGCGATGCCGTCGATCACCCCGATGATGTCGACGATCTTCCTCGACGAGCCGTCGATCGAGGCCATCGTCTCGACCACCCGCGCCACCACCGCGCCGCCCTGGGCGGCGACGGCGCAGGCCGAGGCCGCCAACTGGTTGGCCTGCACGGCGTTCTCGGCGTTCTGCTTGACGGTGCTGGTCAGCTGCTCCATCGAGGCCGCCGTCTCCTCCAGCGCGCTGGCCTGCTGCTCGGTGCGCGCCGACAGGTCGGCGTTGCCGGCCGCGATCTGGCTCGACGCGGTGGCGATCGTGTCGGTGCCGCTGCGCACCTCGTCGACGATCTTGGCCAGCTCGTCGCGCATGGCGCGGATGCCGTGCAACATGCTCGAGGTGTCGCCGCCCTTGATGTCGATGGCGGCGCCCAGGTCGCCCTCGGCGATGCGGCGCGTCACGCCCGAAGTGTAGCCGGGCTCGCCGCCGAGTTGGCGCAGCAGGCCGCAGGTGATCACCACGCCGATCACCAACAGCAGGCAGGCCAGGCCCAGCGCGCCGAGCGAGAACTTGACGCCGCGCTCGAACAAGGTGGCGTTGACCGTGTCGATGTACACGCCGGAGCCGATGATCCAGCCCCAGGGCGCGAAGCCCTTGACATACGACACCTTCTCGACCGGCGTCGCGCTGCCCGGCTTGGGCCAACTGTAGGCCACCGAGCCGGCGCCGTGCGCCTGGACGGTCTTGACGAACTCGACGAACAGGTATTTCCCCTGCGGGCCTTCTTCGCCGACAGGTGCCTGTTTGTCCAGCGCCGGCTGGATCGGATGCATGACCATCACCGGCGCCATGTCGGTGATGAAGAAATACTCGTTGCCGGAGTAGCGCAGCCCGCGTATCGCGTCCATCGCCTTCTTTTGCGCCTCCGGCCGGGAGAGCAGGCCGCCGCTGGCCTGCTTCTCGTAGTCGACCAGCAGGCCGTGGGCCGTTTCCACCGCCTGCCGCACACTGCTCTCGCGCTCGGCCAGGATCAGCGCCCGCTCCGACCAGAGGAACAGGGCCGTCATCAGGACGATGCCGAGCAGCGCGCTGGCGATCAGAATGGAAAGTTTCCTGGCGATGCTCATCGACCGAAGAGTGCTGTTGTTCATCATGTTATCCATATCGGTGGGGGCAAGGCGGCGAAGACTTCCCTGGGGGACATCAATGTATCACGGCCGACGGACCAGGAATGCCACTCGGGGGCCGGTTCCGCCGCCCGGCGCCAATCATGCATCCTAAATGACACATATTCCACCCCGGTTCCCGCCGCGCGATGGGGCGGCTAGCAAGACAGTATCGAAAAATACACAAAACAACGAAATTACACTTGTGGCAAGTTGTCAATTCTGAAATACTCCGATTGAGCCCGATTAATTGCCATATTCATAAGAATGATCTTGGATACGGCAATTCTGTTCAGCGGGACAGGGAGAGTACGTAGTTCTTTTTAATAATTTCAAAACCTTAAAGGACACCGCATGAGACTGAGACCTTCCGCAAATCCGTCGACCATCGCCAGCCCCACCCGGGCCGGCGCCCTGCTGCGCCGCTCCGGCGCGGGCGGGATGTTGACCCTGTGTGTGGCGTTGGCCTGGGGCTTCGCCAGCCCGGCCGCCGTGGCCGCCCAGGGCAAGGTCAGTCCCGTGCAAGCGCAAGCCAGCGGCGCCTTCTGGCAGGACGTCGCCGACGCGCCGTCCCGCCGCGGCGCCGCCAGCGCCGTCACCGCCGTCAACCCGCGCAGCTTCCACGGCGCCACCTTGGACCGCGCCGGCCTGGCCGCGCTGGCCGCCGGCGCGCCGCTCGAACGCAGCGCCGCCGCCGCCGTCAGCCAGTTGACCATCTCCCTGCCCCACCCCGACGGCGGCTACCAGCGCTTCGCCATCGTCGAGTCGCCGGTGATGGAGGCCGGCCTGGCCGCCAAGCATCCCGAGATCAAAACCTTCGCCGGCAAGGGCATCGACGACCCCAGCGCCAGCCTGCGCATGGACCTGACCCCGCTCGGCCTGCACGCCTCGATCCGCTCGCCGCAGGGCGCCTGGTACGTCGACCCCTACATCCACCTGGACGACAGCCTGTACGCCAGCTACCACGCGCGCGATTTGCCGAACCCGCACGGCGCGCTGCGCGAGGGCCTGGTCAAGGAACCGCAGGTGGTGCTGGCGCGCAGCTTCTACCACGCCGGCGACGCCCTCGAAGTGCGCGCCATCGGCTTCGCGCCCGGCGCCTCGGTCAGCATCAGCGTGCGCAACCCGGACAGCGACGGCGGCGCGCGCCAAAGCGTGGTGGCCCAGGCCGACCAGAACGGCATCGTCTCGGCCACGCTGCAGGCCGATCCGTCGCGCAACAGCGGCGCCTACGAGGTCACCGCCTCCGACGGCAGCAACAGCAGCAGCGCCTCCTACCACGTGGTGGCCGACGAGGCCGCCACCAACGCCGCCAGCGGCACCCAGCTGCGCACCTACCGGCTGGCGCTGCTGACCGACCCGTCCTACGCCAGCTACTTCGGCGGCGCGGCCAACGTGACGGCGGCCAAGGTGTCGCTGATCAACCGCGTCACCCAGGTCTACGAGGACGAGACCTCGATCCGCCTGATGCTGATCAACAACAACGACGCCCTCAACCTGGACACGGCCGCGCAGATGACCGGCAGCAACGGCCCCTGCGGCGGCGCGGCCTGCTTCACCGCCAGCCAGGCGACCGGCTGCGGCAGCGCCACGCTGAGCCGCAACCGCGTGGTGGTCGGCCTGCTGGCCGGCGCCAGCAACTACGACATCGGCCACATCGCGCTCGGCCTCAACGGCGGCGGCATCGCCAGCCTGGGCGTGGTCGGCGCCGGCTCGAAGGCGCAGGGTTGCACCGGCGTGCCCACCCCGGTCGGCGACTACTACGCGGTCGACTACGTGGCGCACGAGATGGGCCACCAGTTCGCCGCCAACCACACCTTCAACGGCGTCACCTCCAGCTGCAGCGGCGGCAACCGCAACCCCGCCACCTCGGTCGAGCCGGGCAGCGGCTCGTCGATCATGGCCTACGCCGGCATCTGCGGCGGCGACAACCTGCAGCCGCACAGCGACGCCTACTGGTCGCAGCGCAGCTTCGACGAGATCGTCGCCTACACCTCCTCGGCCGAGAGCAACATCAACGAGGTGCAGATGGCCGCGCTGACCGGCTTCGCCAACAACGGCCAGCAGTTCCAGCTGCGCTACAACGGCGCCAACTCGGCGCCCATCGTGCGCGGCGGCAACTTCACCACCAGCGGCGTCAAGGCGGCCATCCAGGGCATCGCCGGCTGGCCGGTCGGCGCCACCGTCAGCGTCAGCGCGCTGAGCGACAACGCCTTCACCGTCACCTTCGGCGGCGCCCTGGCGGCCAACAACGTCGCCGCGCTGCAACTGGTGAACTGCTCGGCCGGCTGCAGCGGCTACGTCGGCGAGATCGCCGCCGGCGGCCAGACCAGCCGCCGTGGCGCCGTCAGCGCCAGCGGCAACGCCGCGCCGCTGGTCAGCGCGCCGGCCGGCCACACCATCCCCGTGCGCACGCCGTTCGCCCTGAGCGGCAGCGCCATCGACGCCGACGGCGACGCCTTGAGCTACATGTGGGAGCAGAACGACGCCGGCGCCGGCAGCGGCACCGGCCTGCTCAGCAACAGCAAGCTCAACGGCCCGCTGTTCCGCCAGTTCGGCGTGCGCGCCGTGGTCAGCGAGGACGACGCCATCCAATATGGTTCGCCCGGCCAGAACCACGCCAGCACCAATCCGACCCGGTTCTTCCCCGACCTGGCGCAGATCCTGGCCAACAACACCAACGCCGAAACCGGCGCCTGCCCGACGCCGGCCGCCACGCCGACCCCGGCCAACATCGAGTGCTACTCGGAGTTCCTGCCGACGGCCGGCTATGTCGGCGCGGCCGGCGGCAACGCCAACCCGGCCGCGCTGAACTTCCGCCTGACGGCGCGCGACGGCCGGGGCGGCGTCAACAGCGCCGCCACCACGCTGGTGCTGGCGCCCAACGCCGGCCCCTTCCTGGTCAGCTGGCCCAACAGCGCGGTGGCGCTCGAGGCCGGCTCGACGCAGACGGTGAGCTGGGCGGTGGCCAACACCAACGTCGCGCCGGTCGGCGCCACGGACGTGAAGATCAGCCTGTCGACCGACGGCGGCGCCAGCTTCCCGCACGTGCTGGCGGCCAGCACGCCCAACAACGGCAGCAAGGCGGTGGTGCTGCCGCTGCTGGCCAGCGACAAGGCGCGCATCAAGGTCGAGGCGGTCGGCAACGTCTTCTTCGACCTCTCCAACGCCGACTTCAGCATCCGCCTGGCGGGCGACTTGAACGCCGACGGCGCCGTCAACTGCGCCGACCTGGCCATCGTCAAGGCGGCCATGGGCAAGCGCAGCGGCCAGCCGGGGTATGATGCGCGCGCCGACCTCAACCACGACGGCGTGGTCGACGTCCGCGACCTGAGCGCCGTGGCGCAGAAGGTCGCCGGCGCCAAGTCCTGCAACTAAAGCTCCAAGGCCGGCCGGCGCCAAGCGGCGCCGCGCCGGCCACTCACCCGATATGCACCGATACCAAAGCCCCGAGGGCAAGGAGAATTTTGTTATGAAGAGTTGGAAAACCCGCAAGACCCAGCTGGCCATCGCGCTGTTGCTGGCCGCCGCCGCCGGCCAGGCCGCAGCCGATGCCGTGCTGTCGGTACACGCGTCGAAGAACCCGGCGGTGCTGGGATCGACGGTCGAACTGGACGTGGCCATCGCCGACGTCGCCGACCTGTACGCCTACCAGTTCTCCTTGTCGTTCGACCCGACGCTGCTGCGCGCCACCGGCGCCAACATCGGCTCCTTCCTCCCCGGCAGCTTCAGCGACACCGGCTTAGTCGACAACACGCTGGGCCAGATCTCCTTCACCTACGCCACCCTGCTCGGCGCGCGTCCCGGCGTCAGCGGCGGCGGCCAGCTGGCCCACTTCAGCTTCAACGTGATCGGCATCGGCAGCGGCGCGCTGAATTTCTCCGACGTGCTGTTGCTCGACTCGAATCTGAACGAGCTGCCGGCGACGCTCCAGCCGATGTCGCTGCAAACGGTGGCGGCCGTGCCCGAACCGGAGGCCTACATGATGTTCGGCGTCGGCCTGGTCGGCCTGGCCGCGCTGCGCCGGCGCCAGCTCAAGCAGCCAGCCGCCTAAGCCCGCCCGAGATTCAAATGCCGCCGAGTTAAGGCACCGACGACCTCCAAACCACCCAAAGGCGCAGAGCCAGGGTCAGACCCTCAGGGTCTGACCCTAGATTTCCGCCGCTGGGTTTTCTTGACTTGCCCCCCCAAAGACGGCCGCGCCATCCAACGCCTAGCCCGCTAGCGGCGCAGCTTCTTCGGCGCACGCCGCCGCGCCGTGGCGTTCTGCAGTTGCAGCAGCTGGTCGACCCGGCTCGACGCCTCGCGCGACAGCAGCTGCGCCAGCTCGGCGTCGGGGAAGTAGTCGGGCAGGCGGTAGGCCAGCCAGGCGTAGGCCGAGTACAAACGGCAGGTGTCCTCCACCTGCTGCAAATTCAGCTGGCCGATCTGGTTGCGCTCGCCGCCCAGGCGCATCGTCTTCTTGCGCGACAGCGCCGTCGCCCAGCCCTCCCAGGCGTGCTGCAGCGAGGCCACCTTGGTCGACACCGGCACCAGCGACAGCACGAACTTCTCGGCCACCGTCAGCTCCAGCGTGTCGAGCCAGGCGGCGCGGTCGAACTGGTCCTCGGTGATGCGCGGGTAGAAGAAGCCGTCCGGCACGTCGATGTTGTGGACGAAGCGCTTGAGCAGCTTGGCCAGCGCCTGCTCGCCGGTGGCCGCCGCGATGCGGTGCAGGTGCTCCAGCGTGGGCGCCACGGCGAAGCCGTTGGCCTTCAGCGGCACCGGCTTCTCGCGCAGCAGCTCGCGCATCACCTTGTGGGTCTCCTCGTCGTAGCCGGCCACCAGACCCTCCCTCGTGCACGCCGTAGCGGCCGGCGCGGCCGGCGATCTGGCGCGCCAGCGCGGCCGGGATCTCCTCCTCCTCGACACCGTTGTACTTGACCGTGGTGGTCATGACGATGCGGGCGATCGGCATGTTCAGGCCCATGGCGATGGCGTCGGTGCCGACCACCACGTCGGCCTCGCCGTCGCGGAAGCGCTGCGCCTGGGCGCGCCGCACCTCCGGCGACAGGTTGCCGTAGACGGTGGCCACCGACAGGCCCATCTCCGTCACCAGGTCGCACCACTTGAGCACCTCGCGGCGCGAGAAGGCGATCACCGCGTCGCCCCGGCGCAGGTTGCGCACCTTGCGCACCGCCATCGGCTCCATCGCCAGCGGCCCCTTGCGCTTGAGCAGGTGCACCTCGAGCGGACACTCGAGCCGCGCCGCCAGCGCCTCGATGGCGGCGCGCGCCTCGGGCGCGCCGACCAGGTAGACGGTGCGCGCCGGCGCGCCGCAGACGGCGGCGGTCCAGGCGGCGCCACGGTCGCGGTCGCCCAGCATCTGGATCTCGTCGATCACCGCCACGTCGACCGGGGTGCGCGTGTCGAGCATCTCGACGGTGCTGGCGACGTGGCAGGCGCCCGGCGTCAGACGGCGCTCCTCGCCCGTCACCAGGCTGACGGCGAGCGGCTTGCCGTGCCGCTGCACGGCCTGCAGGCGCTCGTAGTTCTCCAGCGCCAGCAGGCGCAGCGGCGCCAGGTAGACGCCGCTGTCGGCCTTGGCCAGCGCCTCGATGGCCTGGTGGGTCTTGCCCGAGTTGGTCGGGCCGAGCAGCGCGATGAAGCGGCGCGGCAGGCGCCGCGCCATCTCGAACGAGGCCGGGTACTCGGCCAGGTTGATGCTCTGCTTGGTGCGCTCGGCGTGGCGCTCCTCCACCTCGCGCTCGACGGCGTGCTCGAAGCGCTGGCGGATCCGGTCGAACACGGCGCCGGCCGGCTCGGCCAGCGGCGTGTCGGCCAGCGCGCGCAGGAAGGGCGCCGGGTCCATCTCGCAGTCCTCGCACAGGCCGAGCAGCTCGGCGACGAAGTCGGCGGCGGCGGCGTGTAGCTCGGCGACGGCGTCGGCGCCGGTGCGCTCGGCCAGCAGCGCGGCGCGCGCCGGGCCGTCGAACTTGCGCCACTTCGACGGCTTGGCCAGCACGCCCTGCGCCGGCACCAGCTCGTAGGGCACCTGGCGGCCGTCGCACTGCACCGTGCCGGAAAAGCGCAGGAACACCCGGCCCTCCATGCGCGCCAGCGAGATGCCGCGCGCCTCCAGGCCGAGTTGGCGGCACAGGTCGTCGTCGTCGCCCTGTTCGGGGTCGTGGCTGGCGTGGGGCGGGAGGGGAATGGGCTGGGTCATGGCGGGCTGGGCAAGTTGATACGCGGCGGATTATAACGCGCCGCGCGCCGCCGCCGGGACGCCACTTGCGGATTCGCCGGAGCGGCGTTACAATAGCGCCCCTCCGGGTCGTTAGCTCAGCTGGTAGAGCAGCGGACTTTTAATCCGTTGGTCGCAGGTTCGAATCCCGCACGGCCTACCACGGATTCAGCAGTACAGAAAAGGGTTAGTGAGCGCAAGCTTGCTAACCCTTTTTGCATCTGCGCGAAAAACATTCCCTCGCCGCAGGGATGGCGCCGCGGCGCCGCAGCTCAGGGCGCGCTGCCGAGGTATTGCTTGACGATCGCGTCGTAGGTGCCGTTGGCGCGGATGATCTTCAGGCCGGCATTGAAGCCGTCGCGCACGCGCGCCTCGCGGAACACCGCCTTGCGCGGGCTTTCCGGGAAGATCCTGTGCTGGGTCACCGCTTGCGTGCCATCGATCTGCGCTTCGAGCTTGCCGCTGAAGTAGCGGAAAATCAAATGGTCGCCCACCACCACGTCGATCCGCCCCATGAAGAGCAGCTTGTCCTGGGTGATCTGCGAGGCATATTCCCTGTAGCCCTGGTGCTTGCTGGCGACCAGGCGGAAGCGTTCGCCGAGCAACATGCTGGCGCTCTGGAACGCCGCCACCGAATAATTCGCCAAGTCCTCGATGCGCCGGATGTCCAGATGGCGGCTGCTGAGCGTGGTCGCGACGTTTTGGTAAACAATATACGTGTCGGTAAAGTAGTCCTGGCCACCGATCCCCTCGTTGGTCGACAGCATGCCGTCGAGCTGGCCGGCGCGCAGCATCAA
This sequence comes from Rugamonas sp. DEMB1, assembly GCF_029834475.1. Classification (GTDB taxonomy): domain Bacteria; phylum Pseudomonadota; class Gammaproteobacteria; order Burkholderiales; family Burkholderiaceae_D; genus Rugamonas; species Rugamonas rubra. The sequence continues at coordinate 4,465,055 of NZ_CP122407.1, forward strand.
CAAGGCGCGCGTCTGCGGCAGCAACTGGCCGACCAGCTTGTAGCCGCCGGCCGCCAGCGCCTGCTTGGCGATGTCGTAGTCGAGGCCCGCGTCGCCCGACTCCATGATGTAGGGCGGCTTGGGCAGGCCCATGCCGACGTGCACCTCCTGCAGGCCGGCGCCGTGCGCCAGCGCCGCGCCGCTCAACGCGCCAACGCAGGCGACGGCGCGGGCGATGGCGAAGAGCGACCATTTTCCCGGCCGCGCCCGCGACCGTGATAGAACGTGCAACGGCATGCCGCCCCCATGCTGTGGATAGTATTGACACAATACACCAAGCCGGGGGCAGCCCCTGCCGTTGCCGCGCTCAACGCACGAAGGCGCGGATGTAATTGACCAGCGAATGGTCGGCCAGGTCGCGGATGGCGCAGGTGTCGCGCCGCCAGGCCTGCTCGAACAGGTAGCGCAGCCGCGCGCCGGCGCGGTCGTCCTCGATGGCGCCGGCCGCCGGTCCCTCGCCGTACGGCTTGCCGGCGTGGTCGATGTAGCGCATCGGTTCAATGTGGGTGTAGCCCAGGAAGCCCTCGGGCGGAATGCTGGGGACGATGTCGCAGCAGTTGACGTAGCGCTCGACCGCCGGCGCGTGGAAGCCGGCGGCGAAGGCGTGGTCGCCGACGCGCGGCGAGCCGAAGGTCACCAGGCGCGCGTTGGCCAGGCCGGCGCGCGAGAAGGCCAAGGTGGCCAGGCCGGCGCCCAGGCTGTGGCCGACGAAGCACAGCCGCGTCGCCGGGTTGGCGAGCAGCCAGGCCTGCACCGAGTCCCACACGCTGTCGAGCGCCTTGACGAAGCCGGTGTGCACCATGCCGCCCTGCGGCCAGGGCTGCAGGCAGATGTCGGCGTCGGTGCCGATGTCGGTCGGGTCGCCCGGCTGGGTGCCGCGAAACACCACGTAGGCGTCCTGGCCGTCGCGCGAGACGACGGCATAGCCCTGGGTGCTGCTGCGCCGGGTGGCGAAGGTGTGCGCCCGGCCCAGCCCGGCAAGGGCCAGCGCGTCTTGCAGGGCCTTCTGCTCGGCGTCGCCGTCCTCGAAGCGCAGGTAGGACAGGCGCGCCAACTCGGCGCAAACGGCCGGCGCCGGCAAAACGCCGGCGCCGCCGAAGAAGGTGGCATGCAGTTCCGGCCGCAACAAAGCGTCGCGTGTAGCGTCATAATTCATCGATAATCCCCTCGAATGGATGGACAGACAAGGGTAGGCAGTTTTCCCGTCCACATAGACGCACATTGTAACGTTTTCAAATATACAACTGAATAGCAGCGCTTCCCCTTCTGCCCCACACCATCGCCGCCGGCGACGCCGCCTAGGCGCGGCCTAGACCGCGCGCAGGATCGCTTGCGCCGACGGGCGCGCCGCCGCGCCGGCCCGCGCCACGCGGCGCGCGCCGGCCGCCACCACCACCGAACCGGCCAGTTTGAACACGCCGACCACCCGGCTCAACTGCACCGCCTGCTCCTCCAGCGAGCCGGCGGCGGCGGCGGCCTCCTCCACCAGGGCGGCGTTCTGCTGGGTCACGGTGTCGATCTGCACGATGGCCTGGTTGACCTGCTCGAGCCCGGCGCTCTGCTCGCGGGTGGCCGCCGTGATGTCGGCGACGATGGCGGCCACGCCGCGAATGCTCACCACCACCTCGTCCATCGTCAGTCCGGCCTGGTCGACCAGGCGCGCGCCCTGCGCCACCTGGTCGACCGAGGCGGAAATCAGCACCTTGATCTCCTTGGCGGCGGTGGCCGAACGCTGCGCCAGGTTGCGCACCTCCGAGGCGACCACGGCGAAGCCGCGGCCCTGCTCGCCGGCCCGGGCCGCCTCGACCGCCGCGTTCAGCGCCAGGATGTTCGTCTGGAACGCGATGCCGTCGATGACGCCGATGATGTCGACGATCTTCTGCGACGAGGCGTTGATCATGCCCATCGTCTCGACCACCTGCGAGACGGCGCCGCCGCCCTTGACGGCGACGGCCGAGGCGGCGATCGCCAACTGGTTGGCCCGGTGCGAATTGTCGGTGTTTTGCTTGACGGTGCTGCTCAACTCCTCCATCGACGAGGCGGTCTCCTCGAGCGAACTGGCCTGCTGCTCGGTACGCACGGACAGGTCCATATTGCCGGTGGCGATCTCGCCGGACGCCGTGCTGATGGTCTCCGTGCTGGCGCGCACCTGTTCGACGATGCCGATCAGGCTCTCGTTCATCTCCTTCATCGCCTGCAACAGCTGGCCGGTCTCGTCGCTCGAGTCCACCTCGATGTGTTGGCTCAGGTCGCCGGCGGCGACCGTCCGGGCGATCTGCACGGCGCGCCGGATCGGCGTGGTGATCGAAACGGTGGTGTACCAGGCGATGACGACGCCGAGCAGCACGGCGGCTGCGCTGAGCAGCAGCATCCACAGGCGCGCGGTGCCGTAGCTTTCCTTGGCGGCCGCCTCGTCCTGCCCGCTCTTGGCCCTTTGCAGGACGATGAATTGCTCGATCGCCTCCTGCCACTTGGCGGTGGCGGGGCCGGCCTGGTCGAGAAGGAACTTGGGCGCCGCCGCCTTGTCTGTGCGGCTGAGCTCGGCAAACTTGTCGTTGAGCGCGCGCGCCGCCAGTTGGTCGTCGTGGATCTTGGCGACGAAGTCGCGGCCGGCCTGGTCCAGCCGCATCTTCTGCAGCGTGTCGAAGGCCGTGTTGTAGCGCGAGCGCGCCTCGTCGATCTTCTTGTGCTCCTGCTCGGCCCGCGCGGCGTCGTCGAGCAGCGCGATGGTGCGCACGACGCGGGACACGATATGGGTCGACTTGGACATCTCCTCGAGCAAACCGATCTTGTAGGAATTGACGTCGACGATGTGGTGGAGCTGCTCGTTGGAGCGGTGCATGCCGGCCACACCAAGCACGGCCACGCCAACCAGCAGCAGCAGGATCGCGGCGTAGCCGACGGCCAGACGCACACCAATTTTCAAGTTTGCGATTCGCATTTGAATTTCCTTCGAGGCAATAATTATGGACGAACAGGTTTACAGATCGGACGGGAGGGGGAGAGACAATTCGATGGATCGATGAAGGTATCTTGCCGCGGAAATTGACCAATATCAACAAACTTATAAAAAATTGCCGAATGTGTGTTTTTTGTGTTTTTCAATAAAATCAATGTTCCCGCCGGGGCGGTCTAAGGCACAGGCCGCCCCTCCTGTCACTTGTCGGTCATATTTGGCGAGTACATTCACTCTGATCTCCAGGCCGCCAACCCCGCCGCCTGGCAGCCGACCATTCAGACGAAGGACGCCACCGTGAACTTGCAAGACCAGGAAATACTCAGCCGCATCCACCGCGACATCGCCGACAGCTACGACGAGGAGCTCGAACTGGAGCTGGAGGACCACCTGGAGGACGCCTACGCGGACCCGGCCGGCGGCCGCAGCGAGGCCGACAAGGCGGCGCGGCGCGCCTACTTCCGCGAGCTGTTCCGCCTGCAGGCCGAGCTGGTCAAGCTGCAGGACTGGGTGGTCGCCACCGGCCACAAGGTGGTGATCCTGTTCGAGGGCCGCGACGCCGCCGGCAAGGGTGGCGTCATCAAACGCATCACCCAGCGCCTCAATCCGCGCGTCTGCCGCGTCGCCGCCCTGCCCGCCCCCAACGACCGCGAGCGCACCCAGTGGTATTTCCAGCGCTACGTGTCGCACCTGCCGGCCGCCGGCGAGATCGTGCTGTTCGACCGGAGTTGGTACAACCGCGCCGGCGTCGAGCGGGTGATGAACTTCTGCACCGACGAGCAGTACGAGGAGTTCTTCCGCACCGTGCCCGAATTCGAACGCATGCTGGCGCGCTCGGGCATCCAGCTGGTCAAGTACTGGTTCTCCATCTCCGACGAGGAGCAGCACCTGCGCTTCCTCGGCCGCATCCACGACCCGCTCAAGCAGTGGAAGCTGAGCCCGATGGACCTGGAGTCGCGCCGCCGCTGGGAGGAGTACACCAAGGCCAAGGAGATCATGCTCGAACGCACCCACATCCCCGAGGCGCCTTGGTGGGTGGTGCAGGCGGTCGACAAGAAGCGCGCCCGCCTCAACTGCATCCACCACCTGCTGCAGCAAATGCCCTACGAGGAGGTGGCGCGCAGCAGCATCGACCTGCCGCAGCGCGAGCGCCACGACGACTACGAGCGCCAGCCGGTGCCGCAGGAAATCCTGGTGCCGGAAATCTACTAGGCGGCGGCCGGCGGCTAAGAAGGGTCAGACCCTAGGGTCTGACCCTGGATCTCGGCCTCTGGGTGGTTTGGAAGCCGCCGGCACCTTGAGGGGGCGGCATGGGCGGCGGACGCCCGTCACGCGGCCGTCACGATCTTGCGCTACACTGGGGGCCGCCCAAATTCCACCCAGACAAAATCGCATATGACCCGGAAACTCCCCGCCCCACAACACCTGCTGAGCGCCCTGGTGCTGGCCTCCTGCATGGGCGGCGCCAACGCCGCCACCGCCGACAGCAAGCCGGCCGCCGCCAAGCCGGCCGCCAGCGCCGCCGCGCAACCGAAACTGATCCTGGTGCTGGTGGTCGACGGCCTGCCGCAGGAACAGGTGCAGCGCTACCGCGAGCAGTTCGGCCAGGGCGGCCTGCGCCGCCTGCTCGACCAGGGCGCCTGGTTCAGCAACGCCCACCAGGCCCACGGCATCACCGTCACCGCCATCGGCCACGCCGCCGTGTTGTCCGGCGCCTACCCCTACCAGCACGGCGTGGTCGGCAACAACTGGATCGACCCTGTCAGCCACGAGCAGGTCTACTGCACCGAGGACAGCGCCCACCGCTACATCGGCGAGGAGACCAAGGCGCACGACGGCACCTCGCCGGCCAAGCTGCGCGTCGACACGCTGGGCGACCAGCTGCGCTACGCCAGCGGCAACCGCGCCAAGGTGGTGGCCGTGTCCGGCAAGGACCGCGGCGCGATCCTGCTCGGCGGCAAGAGCGGCACCGCCTACATGTACATGGACAAGACCGGCAACTTCGCCAGCAGCAGCTACTACATGCAGTCGCACCCGGAATGGGTGCAGCGCTACCAGGCCGGCAAGCCGCAGGACCGCTACTACGGCAAGACCTGGCGTCCGCTGCTGGCCGACGCCGCCTACGCCGGCGACGCCAGCGAGGATCTGGTCCAGGCCAAGCCCGGCGTGGCCACCCGCTTCCCCTTCTCCTATTACAGCGACAACGGCCAGCTCGACGCCGACTACTACAACCGCCTGAAGGGCAGCCCCTTCCTCGACGAGCTGACCCTGGACTTCGCCCGCGCCGCCGTGGCCGGCGAGAACCTGGGCAACAACCCGGCCGGCGTGCCCGACCTGCTCGGCGTGAGCCTGTCGGCGCACGACTACGTCAACCACGCCTTCGGCCCGGAAAGCAAGATGTCGCACGACCACTTGCAACGGCTGGACCGCATGCTGGCCAGCTTCTTCGGCTACCTCGAGCAGCGCGTCGGCATGGACAACGTGGTCGTCGTGCTGACCGCCGACCACGGCTTCCCCAACACGCCGGAGTTCTCGCAGGGCCAGCACATCGACTCGCAACGGGTCGACGGCGACAAGATGGTGGCGGCGCTGAACGCCCAGCTGGAGGCCAAGTTCAAGGCCGGCAAGCTGGTCACCAGCTGGTCGCTGCCGAATCTGCACCTGGACTACGCCGCCGTGGAAAAGGCCGGCCTGAAACGCGACGAGGTGGAGAACGCCGCCGCCCGCTTCCTGCTCGACACCAAGGGCATCGCCCAGGTCTACACCCGCACCCAGTTGGAGGCCAACGGCGCCGGCGAGACGCGCATGGGCACGCTGATGCGGCGCGCCTGGCACCGCCAGATCTCCGGCGACCTGATGGTGGTCACCAAGCCCTACTGGTACTTCGGCAAGGGCGGCAGCGGCACCTCGCACGGTTCGCCCTACGCCTACGACACCAACGTGCCGCTGATCATCATGGGCAAGCGGTGGATCAAGCCGGGCGCCTACAGCCAGTACGCCGAGGTGGTCGACATCGCGCCGACCCTGGCCCACCTGCTGCGCGTGCGGCCGCCGGCCGCCGCCGAGGGCCGCGTGCTGACCGAGACGCTGCGCTAAGCCGGCCCGCCCCACGGGGCGGCCGCGCACGATAAAAACCAACTGCCGGCGGCGGCCGCCTAGGCGGGCTACTCGACGCGCAGCACGCGCGGCCGGCGGTGGGCGCCGTCGATGTCGAGGTAGATCGCGCCCAGCAGGCCGCGCTGCAGTGTCGCGGCGGGGCTGTCGGCGTCGAGCACGTCGTCGCTGCCGTCGACCACGCGCCACAGCTGGCCGTTGGCCAGACGTATCGTCTGGTTGGCCACCCAGCCGTCGAAGCGGCCGGCGACGCGGGTCGTCAGCGAGGCCAGTCGCAGCGCCTGCAGCGCCGGCGGCTCCTTGCCGAAGGCCTGCTCCAGCTGCTCGCGGCTGGGCGCCTGGGCCGGCGCGGCGAACGGCGCGCCGGCGTTGGCGCCGGCCGCCGGCCCGCTGCCGGCCGGCGCGACGACAATCGCGTTGTAGCAGGCCAGGCGCTGCGGGCCGTCCGGCAGCGCGCGGCAACTCAGCAGCGCGGCGTCGTCGGCCAAGGCCGCGCCGGACGCCAGCAACAACATCAGCGCCGTCCTCATTTCAGCCTCGCCACGCGCGGCGCGTGGTTGGTGCCCTCGATCTCCAGATAGTGGCCCGAGCCGAGCAGGCCGCGCACCACCTTCACCTTCGGGTTGTGCAGGTCGAGCACGGCCTGGCTGTCGTCGCTGACCCGCCACACCTGGCCGTTGGCCAGGCGTATCGTGCCGCGCGGACCCCAGCCGTCGAAGTCGCCCTCGATATGGCTGTCGAGCGACTTCACCTGCTCCTGCTCCGCCTTGGGCGCGCGGTTCTCCAGGCCGAAGCGCTCCTGCTGCTGCTGGATCGACAGCGCGCCCGTGGCGGGCGCCGTGGCGGGCGCGGCGGCGCGCGGCGCGCCCAGCTCGATGGCGTCGTAGCAGGCCAGGCGGCCGGCGCCGGCGGCGATGGCGCGGCAGCGCGACATCGCCGCGTCGTCGGCGGCGGTGGCGGCGGCGCTGCCGGCAAGTAGTAACAGGCCAAACAATGTTCTCATCGAGGTGCTTTCCTTTTCATCTGCGGCGCCCTGCCGGCGGTCGCCCAGGGTCGCAGCGATTATAGCGCCGGGCTGGACAAAAGGGGGCGGCCGCCGGACGCCGATACAGCCGCGCCGGATATCCATATGCGGAAATATTCCTCGCCACGCCGTTGGCCGCCGCGCCACGGCGCGGTACAGTGGAGGCCGCCAACGTGCGCACCGGCCCGATAGGCGATAAAATGCCCGACAATCCCAGAACCCAAGGCCGCCCATGGCAATCTATGTAGTCCTCAACCTGCTGGCCGCGCTGGCCGTGCTCGCCTTCCTCTACCGCCAGCAGCGGCGCCACGCCTCGTTCTCGCTGCGCGTGTTCAGCGGCCTCGGCCTGGGCATCGTGCTCGGCGCCGGCCTGCAGGCGCTCTACGGCGCCGGCGCGCCGGTGCTGGCCAGCACCGGCGAGTACCTCGACATCGTCGGCAGCGGCTACGTCAAGCTGCTGCAGATGGTCGTCATGCCGCTGATCATGGTGTCGATCATCTCCGCCGTGCTCAAGCTGAAGAACGCCCGCTCGCTGGGCAAGATCAGCGCGCTGACCATCGGCACGCTGATGCTGACCACGCTGGTGGCGGCCGGCATCGGCATCCTGATGGCCAAGCTGTTCGGCTTGAGCGCCGTCGGCCTGACCGCCAGCGCCGCCGAGGTGGCGCGCGGCGCCTACCTGCAGGGCTCGGTGGCCACCGCCAAGGCGATCTCGCTGCCCGGCATGCTGCTCAGCTTCATCCCGGCCAACCCCTTCCTCGACATGACCGGCGGGCGCAAGACCTCGACCATCGCGGTGGTGGTGTTCTCGCTGTTCATCGGCATCGCCGCCACCGGCATCCACGCCAAGCAGCCGGCCGTGTTCGCCTCGTTCGAGCAGTTCGTCAAGGTCGCCCACGCCATCGTCATGCGCATCGTCACGCTGGTGCTGCGCCTCACCCCCTACGGCGTGTTCGCCCTGATGGCCCAGGTGGTGTCGAGCTCGAGCTACGCCGACATCCTCAAGCTGATCAGCTTCGTGCTGGCCTCCTACAGCGCGCTGGCGCTGATGTTCGGCGTGCACCTGGCGCTGGTCGCCGGCGCCGGCCTGAACCCGCTGCGCTACGTCAAGAAGATCCTGCCGGTGCTCACCTTCGCCTTCACCTCGCGCACCAGCGCCGGCTCGATCCCGCTCAGCGTGCAGACCCAGGTGCAGCGCCTCGGCACGCCCGAGGGCATCGCCAACTTCGCCGCCTCGTTCGGCTCGACCATCGGCCAGAACGGCTGCGCCGGCATCTACCCGGCCATGCTGGCGGTGATGATCGCGCCCACCGTCGGCGTCGACCCGTTCACGCTGGCCTTCATCGGCCCGCTGCTGGCCATCGTCACCATCGGCTCGGTCGGCGTGGCCGGGGTCGGCGGCGGCGCCACCTTCGCCGCGCTGATCGTGCTGTCCGCGCTGGACCTGCCGGTGGCGCTGGCCGGCCTGCTGATCTCGATCGAACCGCTGATCGACATGGGCCGCACCGCCCTCAACGTCAGCGGCTCGATCACCGCCGGCACCCTGACCAGCCGCCTGCTGGGCGAGACCGACATGGCCGTGTTCAACGCCGACGCCGAGCTCAGCGTCGACAGCGAGGGCGACGCCAGCCGCGCCGCCTGAGCGGCGGCCCGGCCCCGCACGGGGCCGCGCCGCGCCGGCGGCAACATCGCCGCGGCGCCGGGCGCGGGCATTTCCGCGCCACAAATCTTCCTTTTCGCCTAGCATGGGCATTCTTGGCCGCGCACCGTCCGGCGCGCCGCCCCCACTGCGAAGCGAAAGGAAAACACCATGAACACCATGACCTCCCTGCCCCGTCGTTCCACCCTCCTGCTCGGCGCTGCCCTGGTGGCCGCGCTGCTCGGCGCCTGCCGCGACCGGTCCACCGACGAGGTGCCGGCCAACACCACGCCCAACACCAACAACGCCACGCCGGCCACGCCGGTGCCGGCGCCGGAAGCGACACCGGCACCGGCGCCCGAGACAACGCCGGCACCGACCACCCCGCCCGCCGAGGACAAGAGCACCACGCCGCCGCCAAGCGGAAAATAAGGATCGTGGCGCGCCGCCGCCAGCACCCGCCGCCGCCCGCCATGTCAGCGCGCCGGTCGATGCCCTTGCTGCCGTGGTCCGGCAGCAACGCGCCTTGACGTCGGCCTGGCCCATGCGCTTGCGCTACTCCAGCGGCGGCGCGACGGTGTCCGTCCCGACTGTATTTGCTACCGATTGGGCCGGCTGCGCAGCACCGCCATTGCCCCTATCAGAATAGTCCCGGCAAGAACAGCATTGAACAAGTACTCCAGCATCCCATCGGCAATTGATGCGAACGGACGAATCTGATTGATAAAAACAGGCAGGAACGATACAGCCATGAAAAACGCGTAAGACCAATTTTTAGGCCTGGCCACCATGAAACGCCGGCAAAAGAGCAGCAGGACGACGAGTATGGGAACATGGACCAACCAAACGAACGCAGCCGACGCCACCCCGCCGAAGGAAAACAGATCACGCAAAAATATCGACAGATCGGATCGGAGCAACGGATAGAACCAGAACATGATCAACGATGCGGCAAAAGCTCCCCCCACTCCCCCGATGAGGGACGAAAGGAAAATCATTAAGCCACGTCGTGCCATCTTCATCTCCATATTGTCGACTTATGCAACGAGGACTTACCTGCGTTTGCCCTGACAAAACGCGCTCACTCCTCATCCCGTCAATTCCCGGAATACTCACACATAGCGGCTGTATAGTTCCAACGTCCACCAAGATCAAGGCAGCCATCGATGGCAAATTCACGCCCAATCCAATGCCCGGCAACAATGGCCACAGCTACAACAATCAGCAAAGGCAGTATCCTCAGTTTTCTCACAAGTTGCCCACCGCGTCGTAGGCGAAGCTGCGCGACGCCCCGCCGCCGCCCCAGTAGGCCAGGCGGTTGCTCTGCGCGTCCGGCGTGACGGTGTAGTTGACGCCCTTCCGGCTCTGGCTGTTGCGGTTGCCCGCCGGGTCGTAGCCGAAGCCCTGCGCGTCGCCGGCGCGCTGCACGGCGTTCAGCCGCGTCGCCGCGTCGTAGCCCAGCGTGGCGCTCATGGCCGGGTTCGCGCCGTCGGTCAGCGAGTTGATCGCGTCGGCCCGGTTGTAGCCGAAGTCGAGCTTGTGGACGGCGCCGCCGGCCAGTTGGCTGATGCGGCCGTCGTTGTCGAGCGTCACCAGGCGCGGCAGGCCGTTGCCGAACTTCCAGCCGTAGAGCGTCCCGCTCGCCGGCTGGTAGAGCATGGAACTGGCCAGCGTCGCCCAGGTGCCGCCGAGGTTGCTGGCGATGCTGGCCAGGCGGCCGTAGCCGTCGTAGCCGTAGGTCAACACCAGCCCGGCGGGATAGCTCATGGTTTGCGGCCGGCCGGCGGCGTCGTAGGTCCAGGAGGTGGTGTGGCTGCTGCCGGCGCCGTTGGCGACGATGCTCGTCGCCTGCGACGCCAGTTGGCCGTCGGCCTTGTAGGTGTAGACGGTTTGGCCGGTCGCGTCGCTCATCGAGCTCAGGTGGCCCAGGCCGTAGGCGCCCTGGTCGTACACGAAGCTGTCGGTGCGGCCGCCGCCGCTGCGCGAGGTCATCCGGTTCAGGGCGTCCCAGCCGTAGGCGACCGTCTTGCCGTCGGCCCGCGTCTCGCTGGCGACGCGGCCGGCCAGGTCGTAGCGGTAGCTGGTCAGGCCGGTGTCGGGGCTGGTTTGGCTCAGCTTGTCGCCAAAGCCGTTGTAGGTGAAGCTGGTCTGCAAGGGGCGCGGATCGCGCACCCATTCCAGGTTGCCGGCGCCGTCGTAGTGCAACTGCGTCACGCCGCCGTCCGGCGCGGTCTCCTTCACCAGCCGTTGCTGCCCGTCGTACTCGTACACCGTGGCGTGGCCCTCGGCGTCCGTGCGGGACAGCAGGTTGCCGTTGGCGTCGTAGCGGTACTCCACCCGCTGGCTGTTGTTGCCGCTCATCGTATAGGGCCGCCCCAGGGAGTCGAGCGCCGTACTGGCGCTGAACTCGCCCGGCGTGCCGCCGTTCGGGCGGAAGTCGTAGTCGTACTCGATCCGGCGCTGTTCGCCGCTGGCCAGGTCGGTCGTCGCGCTTTCCAGGCGGCCGTGGGCGATGGCGGTATCGAGCGTCAACCGATGCCTTCAGCCGCGCTACTTCGGCGCTACCAGCTTGCCGCCGATTTTTTCGCAGCTGCCTTTCGCCACGTATTTCCAGTACTTGCCGCCGAGATCGGCATGGGCCTGGCCGGCGCAGCTGTGCACGCCCGCGACAGCTGCGCAATCGTTTTGCCCCGCCTTGGCAACGCCAAAGCACTTTTCCATCTTGGCGACGTCCTTGTTTCTATCCCGCTCTTTCTTGCGGGAAACCGCAGGCGTCAGCTCTTGGTCGGTGACCTCCGCCGCGCTCGCGGCGCAACATGCCGCCAGCACGGCGGCAAGCAACAAACTCTTATCTTTCATGTCATTTCTTTCAAAAAATACTTATTGCGGATGGATCAGTTTTCGCCCCCCAGCAGCTCTCGGGGCTCCGGCCGGACTGTGCTTGCTACCGATTGCGTCGACTGTGCAGCACCGCCATTGTTCCTAAAAAAATAGTCCCGGCAAGAACGCTATTCAGTATGTACTTCAGCACGCCATTGGCAATTGATGCGAGGATGCGAGCAAATGAATCCGAGAGAATCCCCGACCTTCGTTACCTATCGCGTATCCGCTTTAGATTGTCTAACGCGACTTCACGCCAACTTCCATTTTTCATTCCATTCACACGGTGCTCCAGCGTCGCCATCAGCTGATTGTCCCCATGCACGTCATATGTTCCAAGTTCCTGCATTCTGAGCAGCGCATAGCCTATATCCCGAACGGTCAAATCATCTGCAGCTTCAAGGAGATTTTCTCTTAATAGAACTGCTCCACGCTCCCCTTCGCCTGCGAACAAGGACGCAAATTCGAGTCTAGGTGGATGAGTTCCATGACTGGCGCAAATAAGAACGTCGTATTTTTTCCCCAATGGAAATGTTGCGAATTCGCGCTGCGCCCGCGCGATGTCGTAAAAAAATTCGTAGCCGACGCTCGCGCAATAGTGCTCAACTGAGCCAGCAAATGCGCAACTTAGTTGAGCCAGCGACAACAGAATTACTGAGGCCATTGTTGCTTTCTGTCTAGCTATGGGCAGCCGCACGAAGCACCTCCATTTTTCGATAGTTTGTCAACGATCCGGCTCGTCATTTGATAGGCCGGGCCAGTCGTACTTGTTATTCTCATAACCGTTTCGAATCGACTCCAGCCCATAAGAGAACCATGTCATTCCATTGCGATACTGCCCAACGTGAACAAGTTCATGCCCCAATATCGCCATTCCTCCAACCGTCTTCGAATCATATACTCCAGGTCTGAAATAGATATCATTCCCACGAGTAATACCCGCCATATTCTTGCTCAAATAGCTAGGGACTTCACCGTCATGGAGGTCGGCACTATCCAAATCGACTTGGGGAATATCGAAGCCGGACATAACGTTCTTCTCGCATTCCGTTAGCGGGCGAAGGCCGGAAGGGTCAACTCTGCCGATAGGGTTCCCTCCGACATATGCATACGTATTGATCCCCCCCGCCAGCCCAATCGGATCGCTCTGGATATACCGCCCGAGCGCGGCGTCATAGTAGCGATGCCAGTTGTACCAGAGCCCCGTCTCGCCATCATAATACTGCCCGGGGAAGCCCAGGTTCAAGCCGCCGACGCTGTCGAGCGCCACGCGGCGGTCGAACGCCGCGTTCTCGGCGCGCCACACCACGGCCGCGCCGTTGTTGGTCAACACCTCCGGCCGGCCCAGCTGGTCGTTGTGGCTGGCGTAGAACTGGCCGCCGCGCGCGATGCCGAGCAACTGCCCGCCCAGCCACACATAGCTGGTGCTCTGCGCGCCCACCTCGGCGAGCAGCCGGCCGTCCGCCGCGTAGACATACTTGGTGGCCACGCCCGCCGCCACCTTGTAGGCGCGCTGGTCGAAGCCGTTGCTGCCGTAGTCCGCCACCAGGGCGCCGTTGACGTAGGCCCGGTCCATGCGGTTGAACGGCCCGTAGGCATAGCCGCGGCTGCCATCCTGGCGCGTCTCCGCCGCCAGGTTGCCCACCGCGTCGTAGGCGAAGCTGCGCGACGCCCCGCCGCCGCCCCAGTAGGCCAGGCGGTTGCTCTGCGCGTCCGGCGTGACGGTGTAGTTGACGCCCTTCCGGCTCTGGCTGTTGCGGTTGCCCGCCGGGTCGTAGCCGAAGCCTTGCGCGTCGCCGGCGCGCTGCACCGCGTTCAGCCGCGTCACCGCGTCGTAGCCCAGCGTGGCGCTCATGGCCGGGTTCGCGCCGTCGGTCAGCGAGTTGATCGCGTCGGCCCGGTTGTAGCCGAGGTCGAGCTTGTGGACGGCGCCGCCGGCCAGTTGGCTGATGCGGCCGTCGTTGTCGAGCGTCACCAGGCGCGGCAGGCCGTTGCCGAACTTCCAGCCGTAGAGCGTCCCGCTCGCCGGCTGGTAGAGCATGGAACTGGCCAGCGTCGCCCAGGTGCCGCCGAGGTTGCTGGCGATGCTGGCCAGGCGGCCGTAGCCGTCGTAGCCGTAGGTCAACACCAGCCCGGCGGGATAGCTCATGGTCTGCGGCCGGCCGGCGGCGTCGTAGGTCCAGGAGGTGGTGTGGCTGCTGCCGGCGCCGTTGGCGACGATGCTCGTCGCCTGCGACGCCAGTTGGCCGTCGGCCTTGTAGGTGTAGACGGTTTGGCCGGTCGCGTCGTTCATCGAGCTCAGGTGGCCCAGGCCGTAGGCGCCCTGGTCGTACACGAAGCTGTCGGTGCGGCCGCCGCCGCTGCGCGAGGTCATCCGGTTCAGGGCGTCCCAGCCGTAGGCGACCGTCTTGCCGTCGGCCCGCGTCTCGCTCACTAGGCGGCCGGCCAGCTCGTAGCGGTAACTGCTCAGGCCGGTGTCGGGGCTGGTTTGGCTCAGCTTGTCGCCAAAGCCGTTGTAGGTGAAGCTGGTCTGCAAGGGGCGCGGATCGCGCACCCATTCCAGGTTGCCGGCGCCGTCGTAGTGCAACTGCGTCACGCCGCCGTCCGGCGCGGTCTCCTTCACCAGCCGTTGCTGCCCGTCGTACTCGTACACCGTGGCGTGGCCCTCGGCGTCCGTGCGGGACAGCAGGTTGCCGTTGGCGTCGTAGCGGTACTCCACCCGCTGGCTGTTGTTGCCGCTCATCGTATAGGGCCGCCCCAGGGAGTCGAGCGCCGTACTGGCGCTGAACTCGCCCGGCGTGCCGCCGTTCGGGCGGAAGTCGTAGGCGTACTCGAGCCTGCGCTGTTCGCCGCTGACCAGGTCGGTCGTCGTCGCGCGTTCCAGGCGGCCGTAGGCGATGGCGGTATCGAGCGTCAACGAATGCCGTCAGCCGCGCTACTTCGGTGCGACCAGCTTGCCGCCGATTTTTTCGCAGCTGCCTTTAACCACGTATTTCCAGTCCTTGCCGCCGAGATCGGCATGGGCCTGGCCGGCGCAGCTATGCACACCGGCGACAGCCGCGCAATCGTTTTGCCCCGCCTTGGCGACGCCGAAGCACTTCTCCATCTTGGCGACGTCCTTGTTCCTATCCCGCTCCTTCTTGCGGGAAACCGCAGGCGTCGGCTCTTGGTCGGTGACCTCCGCCGCGCTCGCGGCGCAAAATGCCGCCAACACGGCGGCAAGCAACAAACTCTTATCTTTCATATCATTTCTTTCAAAAAATACTTAGTACGGATGGATCAGCTTGCGCCCCCAGCAGCTCTCGGGGGCTCCGGCCGGACTGTGCTTGCTAGCGATTGCGTCGGCAGTGCAGCACCGCCATTGTCCCTATCAAAATAGTCCCGACAAGAACGTTCTTCAGTAGATATCAAGCTCCCTGATTATGTTCGTTCGTCAGAACTTTTCCACTCCTGTTGAGTCAAACCTATCAGGATGGCAGAGCCACTGAGGGGGACGATGATGACGATCAACGGGATTCAGTTTCAGAAGGGGCTGTCGCTGCCTGCGTTCTTGCGCGACTACGGCACCGAGGAGCAATGCGAGGCGGCGTTCATCAAGGCGCGGTGGCCACAGGGATTCATTTGCCCTTGCTGCGGCCATGGCGCCGCTTACGAATTCAAGCGGCGGGAACTGCGCTACTGGCAGTGCGGCGCCTGTCGGCATCAAACCAGCCTGCGTGCCGGAACGGTGATGGAACATGGCCGCCTGCCGTTGACGAAGTGGTACTTGGCGATCTACCTGGTGACGCAGTCGAAGACGAACATCGCCGCGCTGGCCATGATGCGGCAGCTGGGCATCTCCTGGAAGGCCGCCTGGCTGCTCAAGCACAAGCTGATGGAGGTGATGGCCCAGCGCGAGGCCGATCGGCCGCTGCGGGGCGATGTCCGGGTCGATGACGCGTATCTGGGCGGCGAGCGTACCGGTGGCGGCCCAGGACGCGGCTCGTCGAACAAGGTGGCCTTTGTCGCCGCCGTTGAGATGTGCGAAGGGAGGCCGCAGCGCGTGCGCTTCGATCCGGTGGCCGGGTTCTCGTTCAAGGCACTGACGCCCTGGGCGCGCTTGGCTGTGGCGCCGGGAAGCTGCGTCTTGTCCGACGGGCTGCTGGGTTTCGAAGTGCTCGAAAAGCTGGGCTATACGCACAAGGTGGTGCTGGCGCCGCGCGGTAAGGCGGGCACGGAGATCGAACCGTTCAAATGGCTCAACGTCTTGTTGGGGAACCTGAAAACGGCCCTGTCCGGGACGCACCACGCGTTTAAATTCGCGAAGTATGCCCGGCGATACCTCGCCGAGGTCCAGTATCGCTTCAACCGCCGCGCCGACATGGCCGCCATGGTGCCGCGATTGGCGGTCGCGCTGGCACAGACGAGGCCGTGCCCGAAACGGTTGGTGCTGGGAAAGGCTGATGTAAGAACATAATCAGGTCAAGCTGCAATGTTCAAGCTTGCCTCCCACTTTTTCCTCTCTTTGATATATGAGGAAGGTTCTACTGCATCCACGGGTCCGCGTTCAGGACGACGGGCACGTAGCAGGCTGAGGCGGAACGCCAGTTAGAAGACTGGTTAAACATTTGGCGCCAGGCTTGTCTCGCTTTTCTTGAAGATATTTAATAACCCGTTCCTGCCGAGTACGGTCAAAACGGGTCTTAAAAAAAATGACGTATTCTTTTTGGAACCCAGGATCGCCAAAAAGTGCCCCCTCCAACGCCCATACCTCTTCAAGTGCAGGCACCTGCCGCTGCCGGCTCAGAGCAAATAGGGCAGACACCGCCTGCAAATCGCCTTGCCCGGCCAACTCCGTCAATTTTTTCTCTTGCGCGTTAATTTCATCGCAATCCGAGACAGGCAAGATTAAGAAAGTTCCACCCAGCGCTAGGACCAATAATCCAATGCCAACGATCACTCTGCGGCGCATTGTTAACCTCCCTCACCAAACTCAATATACTTACCTGGCCATAGGGGGATAGTCCTTTGAGTACGTGGAATATTCCAGGAATGCCACGGTCCAAGATCTCGCTTTCCCCAAGTAAGGGCGCGTGAGTTTGGCGCGGACACATTACTTCTAAAATTTTTCGCTATGTTTTCACCTGCGCCCGTCAGACAAGCATCCAAAACGACTTTCATTCCGGGTTTCCACATGCCGCTGCCCTCAATTTGCTTAGCGAGTTCTTTGGCATTCCATCCGTTAGCAGAATTTGGGGATCCATGCGAATAGATGCTGAGGGTACCGGAAATATCTGGAGCAGCTGCAGCTGCTGCGTAGTTGAGATCGGAGGACGGTAACAGTATCCATTTTTCCAAACCAAGTGGATCAACGAAGGTCAAGGGATTGCCCTCAACATAGGCATAGGTGTTCACACCACCAGCCAGCCCGATAGGATCGCTCTGGATGTACCGCCCACCTGACGCGCTTCTCCCTAAATTTCGCTACTTCCCCTAGTCGAATCAGTCGCTTGTAGCTGCTAAATTCAGATGCCGTTCCCGCATCGTTGCGAGTTCTCCTAGACATGCATTCTGGCTTGCGCGCGCGAGACAAGGCATTTCTGTGGGCATCTCGACCGGAACTAGCCCCCGTCCCGCAATACAGTTCAACGGCAAAATCGAATTTCACCGCGTTCGTTCGCAATGATGAAAATCGAATCTGCCTTGACCGACAAAAATTCCATCGGCTTGGCTTCTGGTCGATACTTCTTGCATTCCTCGACCGCTCCTAGCCTCTCTATCTTCTTCATCATCTGCTCACGTTGTTCAATTTGTCCATCATTAAATCCCACTGCCCTATAGGAAGCTCGAGTTTCCGTAAAAATAATGCCAATACCAAATCCGAAAATAACGAACAAAACAATTGGCAAAATATATGCACCACGAGGCCAAGTACGCATAATGTTCCTTAATTTCCGCAACTGCAGCGACGAATAACTGAGACTTGACCTGACCGAAATCCCCAATCATTTTCCACGACGCCCTTGGTTGAAGCTGAAATTGTTCGACCCGGGCCACTTATGATACCGACATGTCCATTTGAGGCGATCAAATCTCCGCTCCGCCCTACGGAAACAACCGGCCAATTCGGAACAGAGTAGTTCGGGGTGGACAAGCTTTGGGCGCCAGGCGGATTTTTTCCAAACAGTTGTGCAAGCGCCCCCCCTCCAATATTCGGAAGGTCGTACCCAGCCGCTTCGTATTGAGTATCGGCAAAGAGATTGCATTTATACGTGTTTTCCCCGAATCCGGAGTTGACATCCGAACGATCTGCAGCCTTACTCCAGTCCCGCTTATCAGCGCGCGCAGCCGCAAGCACAGCTGCAGGGTTTCCGCAGGCACACAAGCCATCCGGATCAATGGAACTCAACGGATTGCCACCGACATACGCATAGGTATTAGTTCCACCGGCGAGCCCGATCGGATCGCTCTGGATGTACCGCCCCAGCGCGGCGTCATAGTAGCGATGCCAGTTGTACCAGAGCCCCGTCTCGCCATCATAATACTGCCCGGGGAAGCCCAGGTTCAAGCCGCCGACGCTGTCGAGCGCCACGCGGCGGTCGAACGCCGCGTTCTCGGCGCGCCACACCACGGCCGCGCCGTTGTTGGTCAACACCTCCGGCCGGCCCAGCTGGTCGTTGTGGCTGGCGTAGAACTGGCCGCCGCGCGCGATGCCCAGCAACTCTCCGCCCAACCACACATAGCTGGTGCTCTGCGCGCCCACCTCGGCGAGCAGCCGGCCGTCCGCCGCGTAGACATACTTGGTGGCCACGCCCGCCGCCACCTTGTAGGCGCGCTGGTCGAAGCCGTTGCTGCCGTACTCCGCCGCCAGGGCGCCGTTGACATAGGCCCGGTCCATGCGGTTGAACGGCCCGTAGGCGTAGCCGCGGCTGCCGTCCTGGCGCGTCTCCGCCGACAAGTTGCCCACTGCGTCGTAGGCGAAGCTGCGCGACGCCCCGCCGCCGCCCCAGTAGGCCAGGCGGTTGCTCTGCGCGTCCGGCGTGACGGTGTAGTTGACGCCCTTCCGGCTCTGGCTGTTGCGGTTGCCCGCCGGGTCGTAGCCGAAGCCCTGCGCGTCGCCGGCGCGCTGCACCGCGTTCAGCCGCGTCGCCGCGTCGTAGCCCAGCGTGGCGCTCATGGCCGGGTTCGCGCCGTCGGCCAGCGAGTTGATCGCGTCGGCCCGGTTGTAGCCGAAGTCGAGCTGGTGGACGGCGCCGCCGGCCAGTTGGCTGATGCGACCGTCGCGGTCGCGCGTCATCAGGCGCGCCCTCAACCGCGCTACTTCGGCGCGATCAGTTTGCCACCGATTTTTTCGCAGCTGCCCTTCACCACGTACTTCCAGTCCTTGCCGCCGAGATCGGCATGGGCCTGGCCGGCGCAGCTGTGCACGCCGGCGACAGCCGCGCAATCGTTTTTCCCCGCTTTGGCGACGCCAAAGCACTTCTCCATCTTGGCGACGTCCTTGTTCCTATCCCGCTCCTTCTTGCGGGAAACCGCAGGCGTCGATTCCAGATCGGTGACCTCCGCCACGCTCGCGGCGCAACATGCCGCCAGCACGGCGGCAAGCAATAAGCGCTTATCTTTCATGTCGTTTCTTTCAAAAAGTACTTCGTGCGAGTGGATCAGTTTGCGCTGCCCCGGCAGCTCTCGGGGTTACGTACGGACTGCGTTTGCTACCGACTGAGTCGGCTGTGCAGCACCGACATTGTCCCTATCAAAATAGTCCCGGCAAGAACGCTGTTCAGTAAGTACCAGTTGGCACTGTCCCCGATCCATGCATTAATGTGGTCACTGGCCCTGACCACGCGCATTTACCTTTGCGCGCACGGCGGTGGTTTATCCAGGTTTGCCTTGATCATCTCTAGCAAACATGGCGCGCCGGGCATTGCGCGCTTTTCCTCTATGATCTGTATAATTCGTTGTCGTTGAGTTTCACTAAAGCGCATCCGAAAAAACTCAACATATTCCTTTTGAAAGCCTAAGTCACCAAGCAGAGCTCCCTTCAGTGCCCAGTATTCCTCTTCTGCTGGTATTCCTCGCTGCTTACCCAAAGCAGAAAGTGCGGATACAGCCTCCAGCTCCCCTGCAAATGCCCTTTCAATCAATTTCACTTCTTGCGGATCGGCATCGTCACCGCAGTCCGATCTTAGAAGTAAAAAAATTACCCCGGCCACCGCCAGCAGAGAAAGTCCTATTATAATTTTCCGCGCCCGGCCCATTACTTCCCTCCCGGAGTATAGACATTCCAACTCCCTGGAAAGAGAGGAACCGTAAGCTCGGTCCAAGGAATATTTACCGAATGCCACACACCCATATCCGTCTTTCCAGAAGTGAGCGTACGAGCAGTAGGTGCTATTACAGTCGCATTCAAATTCGCCGACAGATCTTTTGCTATATTAAAATCTCCTTTGCCAGTGTTGCACGCATCAAGCTTGATTGACATACCCGCGTTCCACACTCCACTCTCCTTAATGCGGCTTGCTAACGCCGCTGCATTCATCCCGTTGACGCGCTGTTGATTCCCATGCGCGAAAATCGTTAGTTGGCCCACCACGTCTGGTGCCGCGACAGCTGCCGCATAATTTCCATCTGTGGTAGGTAACAGGATCATCTTCGCTAGTCCGATGGGATCCACGTTACTAACCGGATTACTGCCGACATAGGCATAGGTGTTGGCACCACCCGCCAGCCCGATCGGATCGCTCTGGATATACCGCCCCAGCGCGGCGTCATAGTAGCGGTGCCAGTTGTACCAGAGCCCCGTCTCGCCATCATAATACTGCCCGGGGAAGCCCAGGTTCAAGCCGCCGACGCTGTCGAGCGCCACGCGGCGGTCGAACGCCGCGTTCTCGGCGCGCCACACCACGGCCGCGCCGTTGTTGGTCAACACCTCCGGCCGGCCCAGCTGGTCGTTGTGGCTGGCGTAGAACTGGCCGCCGCGCGCGATGCCGAGCAACTCTCCGCCCAACCACACATAGCTGGTGCTCTGCGCGCCCACCTCGGCGAGCAGCCGGCCGTCCGCCGCGTAGACGTACTTGGTGGCCACGCCCGCCGCCACCTTGTAGGCGCGCTGGTCGAAGCCGTTGCTGCCGTACTCCGCCGCCAGGGCGCCGTTGACATAGGCCCGGTCCATGCGGTTGAACGGCCCGTAGGTGTAGCCGCGGCTGCCGTCCTGGCGCGTCTCCGCCGCCAGGTTGCCCACCGCGTCGTAGGCGAAGCTGCGCGACGCCCCGCCGCCGCCCCAGTAGGCCAGGCGGTTGCTCTGCGCGTCCGGCGTGACGGTGTAGTTGACGCCCTTCCGGCTCTGGCTGTTGCGGTTGCCCGCCGGGTCGTAGCCGAAGCCCTGCGCGTCGCCGGCGCGCTGCACCGCGTTCAGCCGCGTCGCCGCGTCGTAGCCCAGCGTGGCGCTCATGGCCGGGTTCGCGCCGTCGGTCAGCGAGTTGATCGCGTCGGCCCGGTTGTAGCCGAGGTCGAGCTTGTGGACGGCGCCGCCGGCCAGTTGGCTGATGCGGCCGTCGTTGTCGAGCGTCACCAGGCGCGGCAGGCCGTTGCCGAACTTCCAGCCGAAGAGCGTCCCGCTCACCGGCTGGTAGAGCATGGAACTGGCCAGCGTCGCCCAGGTGCCGCCGAGGTTGCTGGCGATGCTGGCCAGGCGGCCGTAGCCGTCGTAGCCGTAGGTCAACACCAGCCCGGCGGGATAGCTCATGGTCTGCGGCCGGCCGGCGGCGTCGTAGGTCCAGGAGGTGGTGTGGCTGCTGCCGGCGCCGTTGGCGACGATGGTCGTCGCCTGCGACGCCAGTTGGCCGTCGGCCTTGTAGGTGTAGACGGTTTGGCCGGTCGCGTCGCTCATCGAGCTCAGGTGGCCCAGGCCGTAGGCGCCCTGGTCGTACACGAAGCTGTCGGTGCGGCCGCCGCCGCTGCGCGAGGTCATCCGGTTCAGGGCGTCCCAGCCGTAGGCGACCGTCTTGCCGTCGGCCCGCGTCTCGCTGGCGACGCGGCCGGCCAGGTCGTAGCGGTAACTGGTCAGGCCGGTGTCGGGGCTGGTTTGGCTCAGCTTGTCGCCAAAGCCGTTGTAGGTGAAGCTGGTCTGCAAGGGGCGCGGATCACGCACCCATTCCAGGTTGCCGGCGCCGTCGTAGTGAAACTGCGTCACTCCGCCGTCCGGCGCGGTCTCCTTCACCAGCCGTTGCTGCCCGTCGTACTCGTACACCGTGGCGTGGCCCTCGGCGTCCGTGCGGGACAGCAGGTTGCCGTTGGCGTCGTAGCGGTACTCCACCCGCTGGCTGTTGTTGCCGCTCACCGTATAGGGCCGCCCCAGGGAGTCGAGCGCCGTGCTGGTGCTGAACTCGCCCGACGTGGCGCCGACCGGCGTGCCGCCGCTCAGGGTGGGGACTTTGCGCTCGGAATTCTGGCGCACGTTGTTCTGCGCCACGTCGATCGCGGTGCGCGCGTACTTGAGTTCGGCGTCGCCGACATACTCGACCCTGCCGCTGGCGGTGTAGCGCTGGTGCAGCGCCGTGCCGTCGGGATAGACGATGTCGGTGAGCTGGTGGTCGTGGTTGTAGGCCAGCTTGCTCACCCGGTTGCCTGTCGGCAGCTTGACGGTGACCGTGCGCAGGTTGCCGTTGGGGTCGTATGTATAGTCGGTGTTGACGCCGTTCAGGTCCACGTACGTTCCCGGCTGGCCGAGCCCGTTGTGGTTCGCCCAGAAGACCGCTTGGCCCAGGCGGTTGACATAGCTGGTCCGATTGCCCCAGCTGTCGTAGGCCATGGCCTCGGTTTCGCTGCCGCCGGCCAGCACGCGTGTGAGCTGCCGGCGCGCTATGGCGCCGTTCGGGTGGAACTCGTAGGCGTACTCGATCCTGCGCCGTTCGCCGCTGACCAGATCGGTCGTCGTCGCGCTTTCCAGGCGGCCGTAGGCGATGGAGGTAATTTTATACACGTAGTTCGACCGCAGATAGGCAATCCCGGAGGAGTCGCGATACTCGGCCTCCACGATATCGTCGCCGTTCCATTTATAGGCGACGGTCGACTTGGCGGTGGAGCCCGCCGCGTAGGTGACCGACAGTTTCCTGCCCTCAGCATCGTAGTCGTACTCGGTTCTGTTGCCCGCCCAATCGACGGTGTAGTCGAGGTTGCCATTGCCGTCGTAGCGCGTCGTGGCGGCGGCGTACGGGCAGGTGGTGGTGCCGTCGCGCGTGATTTGCACCACCCGCTTGGCGTCGCCCGCCGTCTCGAAGGAATATTCTGTCTTCTGGTTCCTGGCGTCGCGCACCTGGGTATAAGTCGGCCCGTAGACGAAACGTTCAAGCTCCTCGCCGCCGGCCAGGCCGCTCTCACTGACCCGCTTGTCGGCGTAATAACGGTAGGTGCTGTAGCGCACGCCATTGAGCGAGATTCCCGTCAGCAGCGTGGGGTCGCTGTCCTCGTAGTGATAGCTGCGAACGTCGGCCGGTGTGCCGAGGCCGTTCGCGGGCGACGTCACCGTGGTCAGCATGCCGTTGGCATTGTAATCGTAGGACCAGATTTTTCCGCTCGGGTCGTTGACTTTGCTGACCTTGCCGTTCGCCCCATAGGTGAATTGCACCGACTGCCCCAGCACGTTGCTGACCTGCGCCAGGCGGGTCACCGAGGTCGTTTTATCATATTCGAAGCGCAGGCTTTCCGCACCAGAATTGTCCGTCACCTTCTCGATCAAGCCGCGGTTTGAATAGGAGTAGTCCTTCTTGTTCCGATAAAGCACCCAACCTCGACCAAAGTTGTATTCAAGCTCGCCGGCGGCCGCATTTTCGTTCCTGTAGGAGTAGGTGCGCGTGTCGCCATCGGTGGCGACATAGTCAAAGATATATTTTGCACCGGCGGCATCGGTAAAGGCGGCGCTTACCGGGACGCAGTCGCCCAATGGCGTTCTGTTGCAGTTCTCGAAGGTGAAGCCCAGTTTGGGCAGCTCCAGGCTGGACAACCAGTTGGCGCCGAACATGCCCCCGACCGCCTGCTTGCTGCGATAGGTGCGCGACAAAACGAGGCCGTACTCGCTACCGGCGGAAAAATCCAATTCGTTCTTGTATTTTTCTCCCGTGGCGACGATGACCGGGTGTTTGGTCGTTGGATTGCCACATTCGGCAGGTTTGGTGTTTTCGACGGCGTTGTCGGCCATGTTCGCCGATCCCATACCGCCATCCTGAGCACCACCGTCATTCAAAAGCAAACGATTATAGTTCCCCTTAATCAATACACTAGTGTACCTAATCGGGTCCCGAATGGGACGCTCACCAAAAACGAAATGCCGACCAAGGTCGACAATATCCTGCGCAAACACTGGACCGCATATGAATAGCGGAACAATAATTTTCCCGACGCTTCGTAGCCCACGCATTTTCTTCATATTCGACATGTGTTCATCCTAACTAGCGCAATTTAAACTGGTCCGTGTGATGATTCCCTGCCTGAGTCTGCTCCGAAATTAAATTAAAAGCAATAAGGTTTTTTTACCAACTGCGTGATAGTGATGAATCTGGCCCTACCGTTTATTCTTGCGTGGTCGCTATCAATTGGAAACGGGGTTTGTCGGCGGCCATAAAAAACGGCTCTATGCCGTTTCCAGTGGAAATTGACTTCAGGCGGCATACCGCGTAACGCCAAACTCGCGCGGCACGGCGGCGCGCAGCGGGTTGTCCGGCAGGTGTTTGAGTTTGGCCATGCGCAAATAGGCGATGGCGATGAAGTTGGTGACGGTGCGGGATCGTCGTGCTGCGAACTCGGCCTTAACGATATGGCCGGCGTTACTGCGTAACAGTCCATGGTCCGCGAGGAAATTCTCCAGCGTCCGGCATCGTGCTCAGATGGGTGTGAGCGCGCGATCGAAGAGGACGGTCAGCAATTCGAGCCGGCAATTGGATGCGGCGATATTGGCGTTGCCCCATTCGTCTCGGCTGATCGGTTCCCAACGAAGCTCAAAGCCGGCGTTAATGCTGATCACCTCGAACAGCAGCCGCTGCGCGCGTCCATTGCCATCGCGGAAAGGGTGAACGACGTTGAGTTCACAATAGAAGTGCGCCAGGCGGGCGACGAATTGCTCGCGCGTCAAACCAGTGAGGTAGTTTTCCTGCGCGAGTTGCCGAAAGAGCTTGTCCGCCTCCGGCTCGATGCGGCTGACGTTCGCGAATCGTGTGGTGCCCTTGCTGATGTCGACCGTCCGCAGATCACCTGCCCAGTCATACAGATCCTGAAACAGATAGCGGTGAATCGCCCGCAGGGCCGACAGGGAAATGTCGTCGAAGTCCGGTTCGTACTGGTCGATGCGGGCCTGGGTCAGCTCGATCTCAGTCGCCTCCAGGGCGTCCCCGTCGGTGAGGCCAAGCTTGTTGATTAGTACGTCGGAGTCCGGATAGCAGTATTGCCCATCCTGGCCCGTTCCATACTTATCGGACATGCTTGGTCTCGAGGGGGGGGGCCGCAGTGGTCTCGGCGGCGGGCTTGCCGGCGCCTACCGTGCGTGGAACCAGGCCTTCGAGGCGCAGACTGGCTCGGTAATTCTCGGCACGCAATTTCAGGAAGACCTGGCGTTTCATTTCATTTGTCAACATATCAATACTCCCGCGCGATAGGTGCGTCAGCCCATGGAGATTGTACCTGATAGGCCTGTCTAACGCGTCGCTGGACGGACGCTGCAAGGTGTGGTTTTGCCGGCTCGGCGAACCTGCCCAGCTAGCTGGATCGTGCGGTTTCATAAAAAACCATCCGGCTGGAATTTCCGGCCCGGGTGGTTTTTCATACGTCGGCGCGTTTGCCAGAGGCCGGCAACAGCTAAGTCGGTGGCATCGAGTAGGGGGCGAAGTTACCCTCGCCGCCCTCTCACACCACCGTAAGTGCGGTTCCGCATACGGCGGTTCATTTAACAAACTGGAAGCGCTGCCGGGTGTCCAGCAGCGAAACCAACCCTAGCGCGTCGAACAAACTCTTTGGATACGCGGCGTTCATGTGGCTCGCTCCGGCGTTCCACCATGGGCCACGACCATTGCTCGCCGATTTCCATGCTCGCATGGCGTCCAGTCCGCGGGTTTGCAGCCGCCTATTACGGGTCGCCGGATACTTCCATTGACGCCATAGCAGGCAGCGCAGTTTGCGGCGAATCCATCCGTCCAAGTCCTGCAGCGCACCTTTCACCTCGGTCAGCCGGAAGTACGAGGTCCAGCCACGTAGCACAGGATTGAGTTCGCTGATCGTGGCGACGAGGTTGCGCGAGGCGTTCCCGGCGACGATGTCCCGAACCTTGTCTTTTAATCGCATCAGACTGCTGTCAGCGATTCTCAGACGAGCCTGCTTATGCCAAGTAAAGCTGTAACCGAGGAACTTCCGTGTCCAAGGTCGCGCCACGGCGCTTTTCTCCCGGTTCACCCGAAGCTTAAGCTTACACTCCAGATAGTCGGTAATCGCAGCCATCGCGTGTTGCCCTGCCATTTCGCTCCTGACGTAGATATTACAGTCATCGGCGTAGCGGCAGAAGCGGTGCCCTCGACGTTCCAACTCGCGGTCAAGATCGGTCAGCAGGATGTTCGACAGCAACGGCGACAGCGGCCCGCCTTGCGGCGTGCCCTCCGTTCTCGCGCTGACGATCCCGTCAGACATCATGCCCGCTTCCAGGTAACGCCTAACCAGCTTCAGGACCCGTTCGTCCTTGACCTTGCGTGCGATTCGCGACATCAGGATGTCGTGGTTGACGCGGTCGAAGAACTTCTCCAAATCGAGGTCCACCACCCAGCGGCGGCCTTCCCCGATATAGCCTTGCGCTCGTTGCACCGCTTGCCATGCATTGCGGCCCGGTCGGAACCCGTAGCTATGGTCGGAGAATTCAGGTTCGAATTCTGATTGCAGAACTTGCAGCAGCGCTTGCTGAATCAGTCGGTCCAGTACCGTCGGGATGCCCAGTATCCGTACCCCGCCGTTTGGCTTCGGTATCTCCACTTTGCGTATCGCCATAGGTATGTACTCGCCCGACAACAGTGCTACCTTGACGCTTGGCCAGTGCTGTTGCAGCCATGCCTTGAAGTCGGCCACGGTGAGTCCGTCGACTCCTGCCGCACCCTTGTTCCGCATGACCCGCTCATACGCTCGCCACAGGTTGTGACGTTCAACCACGGCGTCCATCTGCCGCAGTCCCTCCGCTTTCGTTTGCCCATCCGCCGCCGTGCCAATCTCGGCACCGGGCACAGCCGTTGACGACATCCGGTCGCCTCTTTCCGTGTCTGGCGCAGTTGCCTGCCTTGTCGCGTCGTCGATTTGCATCGAGGTCGAATGTCCTAATCGCGTTGTTCAATGTTCAGGCCTTCAGTCAGGTTCTCGTCGGCTCACCGCCTTGGCCTTGACCTACTATGCCATCTGCTGACTTCTGCATGCGCGTCCCGACACCTCGCGATGTCGGTAGCACAAAGGCACACATGCAGATCTCCCCGGGTATTGCGCACTCACCTTCACGCTTATGCCTGTCGGATATACGTCGTAGCCTTCCGTACAAGTATTGGGCTTTGGCGATAACGGACGCCTTGCCCGGCTACGCCGCCTCGTATCCGCTTCCTGTTCGTCAGGCCAGCGCTTTGCCTTCGGCTTCCTCCAGATTCGCAGTCGCCCACGACACCCTTGCCGTTCAGCTAATTCTTCCCCTTGTCGGGCGAATAGAGGACTTCCACCTCCAAGTGAGTGCGCCCTGCCGGGCGCACCATAAAAAAACCTCGCGAAGGCGAGGCTTTTGTGCGGCGGGCGGTAAACTAAAAAGGGCCAAAGCCCTCTGTGCGGAACGGATCGAACCAGCCGATCAGAACTTGTAGTTGTAGGCGACGCCCAGCAGTTGCAGGTGGGTCTGGTAGAGGCCACGGGTGGTCTCGCCGTTGCCGGTGCAGGTGGTGCCCAGCGGGCTGCAATTGTTGGTGTAGTTGGTGCGCGCGTCCTTGAAGTTCAGGTAGCTGTAGGCCAGGTCGATGGTGGAATTGTTGTTCAGCTTGTAGCTGGCGCCGAACGACAGTTGCACGCGGTCGCTGTCCGGCAGCGCCGGGTGGCGCAGCTCGTCGCTGGCCACCGGCGCCTGGTCGTAGGCCACGCCGCTGCGCAGGGTCAGCGCCTCGTTGTACTTGTAGGTGCCGCCCAGCGAGACGCGCACGGTGTTCTTCCAGTTCTGGCGGATCACCTCGTCACCCTCGCCGGTGCCGGGGAACTCGATGTGCAGCTCGCCCATGCGCGCGGTGCGGGTCCAGGTGACGTCGGCCATGCCGGCCCATTTCGCGTCGAACTGGTGGAAGGCGTTGACCGACAGGGTTTCCGGCGTGCGCAGTTGCACCAGCGCGGCCGAGTTGACCTTGCGCGAGGCCTTGGCCAGCACGGCGTTGGTGATCGCGTCGGAGGTGATGCCGCTGAAGTCCCAGGTGGTGTCGCCCTTCAGCTTGTGGACGATCGACGAACGGTAGGCGATGCCGAAGCGGGTCGCCTGGTCCAGCGTGAACATATAGCCCAGGTTGAAGCCGTAGCCCCAGTCCTTGCCGTTGTTCTCGGCGCGGCCATCCTTGATCGGCTGGGCCAGCACGGCGGGGTTGCCGCCCAGCGCGGCGATCTGCTGCGCCAGATGCTTGCCGGTGGCCGAGCCGGCCAGCGCCATCACCGAGCCCTGCACGTCGACGGCCTGGCCCAGTTCGGCCTTCATGTGCTCGGCGGTGACGCCGAAGCCGAAGGCGTGGTGCTCGTTCAGTTTGAACGAGGCCGACGGGTTCAGCGCGATCGCCTCCAGCTTGATGTTGTTGAGCGCGTAGCGGCCGGTCCAGGTGCTGCCGTAGTTCAGCTTGGCGCCGTAGGGCACGAACATGCCCATGCCCACGCTCCACTGCTCGTTCAGTTTCTTGCTCAGGTAGAACGACGGCGCCACCACCGACTCCGGCGCGTAGTCCTTGGTGCCGGTGCCGCCGACCGGGGTCTTGGTGAAGCGGGTCGAGCCGGTGTCGTTGTAGGTCGAGTGCGGCACCACCACGGTCAGGCCGCCGTTGATCTGCATGCCGTCCAGGCGCGACAGGCCGGCCGGGTTGTAGAAGATGGTCGAGGCGTCGTTGGCTTCGGCGGCGTTGGCGTCGGCCACGCCCTGCGCGGTGACGCTCTGCGAACCGAAGCGGTAACCGGAGGCCAGCGCGCTGGCGGACATGGCGCTCAGCGCGGCGGCGACGAGCAGGGGCAGGTACTTTTGTTTCAATTTAGTCTCACTTTATAGGATTGGCTTATATGTGCCAGGTGGTCTGGTTCCAGTGTCGCGACGCAGGCTGGCGGAAGCCATGAGCGGCGCTGGATGGCCAGCAGCTTACTACATTTATAAACTAAGATTGTAGAGTGCGGCCACTAAATATCATGCTAGTCGGAAATAGAAAATTCTGTGCAAAAACACCCCGCTGGGCCGTGCGCGGGCCGGGCGCGCCCCTTGGCCGGCGCGCGGCGGCGCCGGGCTAGCGTCATGCAAGCCTGGCGCCGTCCCAATGCCCGCCTTGCCGGCTTGCGCGTCGCCGGCTTGGGGTGAAAAAGAACA
The DNA here is from genome assembly GCF_029834475.1 of Rugamonas sp. DEMB1. Taxonomy (GTDB): domain Bacteria; phylum Pseudomonadota; class Gammaproteobacteria; order Burkholderiales; family Burkholderiaceae_D; genus Rugamonas; species Rugamonas rubra. The sequence continues at coordinate 4,494,279 of NZ_CP122407.1, forward strand.
GGCCCGACTAGTACGCTAGGCGGGCCTGTTTGGGTCGACGGCGGCGCGCCGCGCCGTCGTCAGTCCGGCGCGTTCACTTGCCGCCCTACACGGCGCCCGGCGCCAAGGCCTTGCCGCCACGGCCGCTCAGCTTCAACACCACCCACTTGAGCAGGCGGTAGACCAGGCGCACCAGCAGCAGCGCCAGCACCGCCTCGCCCAAGGTGACGAAGAAGGCCGGCAGCACGTGCCAGCGCTCGCTGCGGCGCTGGAACTTGGCCAGCGCGCGGTCGCGCGCGATCTCGATGCTGTCGTAGAAGGTCGGCACCACCAGCAGGGTCAGGATGGTCGAGGTGATGGTGCCGCCGATGATGGCGATGGCCAGCGGACGGTAGAACTCGCCGCCCTCGCCCAGCCCCAGCGCGACCGGGAACATGCCGGCGATCAGCGCGAAGGTGGTCATCAGGATGGGACGCAGGCGCATGCGGCCGGCGTACATCAGCGCGTCCTCGCGGCCGTAGCCCTCGGCCTCGCGCTTGCGCGCCGCGTCGAGCAGCAGGATGGCGTTCTTCGCCACCAAGCCCATCAGCATGATGATGCCGATGAAGCTCATCAGGTTCAGGGTGCTCTTGGTGGCCAGCAGCGCCAGCACCACGCCGATCAGCGACAACGGCAGCGACAGCATCACCGCCACCGGCGCCGTGAACGAGCCGAACTGCATCACCAGGATCAGGTACATCAGGCCGATGCCCATCACCAGGGCCAGGCCCATCTCGGTGAACAGCTCGTTCTGGTTCTTGCCGTCGCCGCCCAGGTCGAGGCCGTAGCCGGGCGGGAAGTCGATCGACTTGGCCAGCTTCATGGCGTCGGCGCTGACCTCGCCGGGCGAGCGGCCCTGGGCGTTGGCCGACACGGTGACGACCCGCTTGCCGTTTTTGTGCTCGATGGTCGACGGGCCCTGCCCATGGTGATGGTGGCGATCTGGTCGAGCGGCACCATCTGGTTGCTGCCGCTGACGGCGATCGGCAGGCGCTCGATGTTCTCGGCGCTGACCCGGTCGTCCGGGTGCAGCCGCACGGCGACGTCGCGCGACTCGCCGGTCGGGTCGACCCAGTCGCCCACCTCGACGCCGGCGAAGGCCACCCGCAGCGCCTGCGCGGCGTCGTTGACGGAGATGCCCATCGAGTTGGCCAGACCACGGTTGAGCTCGATCTGCAATTCGTTCTTCGGGCCCTGCTGCGACAGGCCGACGTCGACCGCGCCCGGCACCTCGCGCAGCTTGGCCATGTAGGCGTTGGTCAGCTCCATCAGCTTGCGCGAGTCGGCGCCGGTGAACTCGATCTGGATCTGCTTGCCCTGGTTGCCCAGGTCGTCGACCACCGAATACTCGGCGCCGACCAGGTGGCTGAGCTTCTCGCGCAGCTCGGCGCCGATCTCGAAGGCGCTGCGTTTGCGGGTGTTGCGCTTGCCGATGTCGAGGTAGACGCGGCCGCCGGCCGCGCTGATGCCGGAGTTGGTGTCCTTGGTCTCGGGGATGGCGCGGGCCAGCTCGGCGACACGCTCCATCTTCAGGCGGGCGTATTCGACGCTGCTCGACGGCGGCGTGCGCACGTCGACGGCGATGGTGCTGCGGTCGGCCGCCGGCAGGAAGCTGGTGCCGCCCCACTTGACCTGCACCGCCAGCGCGCCGACGAAGCTGGCCACGGCGATCATGCCCATCCAGCGGCGGTGGTGCAGCGCCCAGGCGATGACCCGGCCGTAGCGGTCGGACTGGCGGTCGAACCAGGCGTTGAAACGGTCCAGCTTGCTGCCCAGCCAGCCCTTCTTGGCCGTGTGGTGGTCGGCCGGGTCGCCCCAGTAGGCCGACAACATCGGGTCGAGCGTGAACGAGATGCCCAGGCTGACCAGCACCGAGCAGGTCACCGTCAGCGCGAAGGGACGGAACCACTCGCCCGAGATGCCCGGCATGAAGGCCACCGGGATGAACACGGCGATGATCGAGAAGGTCGTCGCGGCCACGGCCAGGCCGATCTCGGCGGTGCCGTTGAGCGCCGCCGTGCGGCGGTCCGAGCCCATCTGCATGTGCCGCACGATGTTCTCGCGCACCACGATGGCGTCGTCGATCAGCACGCCGATCGCCAGCGACAGGCCGAGCAGGGTCATGAAGTTCAAGGTGAAGCCGCACAGCCAGACGGCGATGAAGGCGGCGATCACCGAGGTCGGCAGGCTGAGCGCGGTGATCAGGGTCGAGCGCCAGGAGTTGAGGAAGGCGTACACCACGAAGATGGTCAGCACGGCGCCGAACACCAGCGACTCGATGACGTTGTTGAGGCTCTGCTGCGACTCGTCGCCGCCGTCGCGGGTGACCTGCAGGATGGTGCCGGGCGGCAGCGTGGCGTTGATCTCCTTGACCAGCTCGCGCATCTTGGCGGCGACGCTGACGGTGCTGGCGTCGCGCGAGCGGCTCACCGAAATGCCGACGTTGGGCTTGCCGCTGCGGATGCTCACGCTGTTGACCTCGGCGAAGCCGTCGGCGATGCCGGCCACCTGGGCCAGGCGGACGATCTCCTCGCCGCGCCGCTTGACCACCACCTGTTCGAACTCGGCCGGCGACTCGATGCGGCCGACCAGGCGGATGCCCTTCTCGTCCATCGCGCCGCGCACCTTGCCCACCGGCGCGTTGGTGTTCTGGTTGCGCAGCGCGGTGACCACCTCGCTCACCGAGACGTTGTACTCGCGCAGCTTCTCGGCGCGCAGCAGCACCGACAGCTCGCGCTTGAGCGCGCCGCTGACGTTGACGGTGGCCACGCCGTCGATGGCGCGGAAGCGGTCGGCCAAGGTGTCCTCGGCCAGCCGCGAGATGGCGGCGTGGCTCTGCGCGGTCGACGACAGGGCCAGTTGCATCACCGGCTGGGCCGCCGGGTCGATGCGCTGCAAAACCGGCTCGCGCATCTCGGTGGGCAGCTTGTAGCGCACCGAGGCGATGGCGTTGCGGATCTCGTCGGAGGCCTCGATCAGGTTCTTCTTGAAGGCGAACTCGATGAAGATCTCGGCCGAGCCCTCGTTGGCGGTGCTGTCGAGCCGGGTCACGCCGGAGATCGCCTGCAGCGGTTTTTCCAGCCGGTTGACCACCTCGCGCTCGACCGTGTCGGGCGAGGCGCCCGGATACGGCACGTTGACGATGATGAAGGGCACCTCGATGTCGGGGTTCTGGTTGACCCGCAGCTTCTTCAGCGCCAGCAGGCCCAGGCACATCATCGCCACGATCAGCACGATCGTCGCGATGGGCCGCTTGATACTAAAATCGGATAAGAACATGGCTCAGTTTCCTTTCGGTGCGGCGGCGGCGGCGGCCGGCGCCGAGGCCGAGGCCACCACCTTGCGCGCGCTCATCTCGACGGCCTGGCCGTCCTTCATGCTGGCGCTCGGCACCCGCAGCACGCTGTCGCCGGCGGCCAGGCCGCTGCGCACCTCCCACTGGCCGCTGCGGGCGTCGCGCGCGCCGATGACCAGCACGGCCTTCTTCAGCTTCTTGCCGTCGACGCGCCAGGTGTAGGACTGGTCGCCGCTCTGCACCAGGGCCGAGTCGGGGATCATCAGCGCGTCGGTGCTCTCGGCCTCGATGCGGCCCTCGGCGTACAGGCCGGCCACCTTGGGCAGGCCCTGCTCGGCGAAGGCGACCAGCACCTCGACCTGGCGGGTGACGGCGTTGGCCGACGGGTCGACCCGCTTGACCTTGCCCATGAAGTCCTGGCCCGGGTAGCCGTTGATGCGGAAGCGCACCGGCTGGCCGACCTTGACCAGGCCGATCTTGTCGGCCGACACCAGACCCTCGAAGCGCATGCTGGCCGGGTCGATCACCTTGATCAACTCCTTGCCGATCTGCGCCGTGTCGCCGTTGGACACCTTGCGCTCGCTGACGATGCCGTCGAACGGCGCGCGCACGCCGGTGCGGCTCAGTTGCTGGCGCGCCTGCGCGGCGCGCGACTTGGCCGCCACCACCTCGCTTTGCGCGGTGTTGCGGCGCAGCTCGGCGTCCTCCAGCGCCTGGGTCGAGGCCATGCCGGAGGCGCGCAGCGTCTTCTGCCGCGCCAGCATGCGCTCGGCCTGCTCCATGGTCTGCTGGGCGGCGCGGGTGGCCTCCTCGGCCGAGTTGAGGGCGTCCCGGATCGAGGTCTCGTCCAGGCGCACCAACAGGTCGCCCTTCTTGACGGCCTCGCCGTTCTCCTTCATCACCTGCAGCACCACGGCGCCGACCTCGGCGCGCAAATCGGCCTTGCGCTCGGGTTGCACCGAGCCGGTGATCACCGGGCCGGAGGCCAGCGCGTTGCTCTGCACCGTCAGCAGATCCTCGGCGGCGATCGCCAGGGTCACCGGGGCGGCGTCCTTGCCGTCCTTGCCGGTCTTGCCGGCCACGGCGCCGGCCGGGGCGGCGGCGTGCTCCGGCTCCTTGGACTTGCCGCAGGCGACCAGGGCTGAGGCGACGGCGAGGGCGAGCAGGGTTTTGCGCAACATAAAAATCTCCGAGAGGTAGGGGACGGCGGTGCTATTGGAATTTTATTGATTTGGTAAGTCTACAGGCGCCAGAGTATCCCCGAGCGCGCCCGCAGCGTCAATCCGCCTTCGACGGAACGCCGCTTTGCGGGCCTGAGTTGCGGTATCGGCGGACAGAATGCATTCGGCGGAACGGGCGCCGGGCCGGGGCGGCACGGCGGCGGAGCGGTGTTGCGCAATTGCAACACCGCCCGCGATGGCGGGGGGGAGGACGCCGGCGGCTACAACACCACCCGACGGCGGAGAGCCGGGGGGGGGGGCTTAGCTTGGCGGCATGAGGATCGGGGCCGCGGCGGGCCGGTCTCAGCCGCGCGCGAAGAGGGCGAACACCAGGTGGCCGATGGCGACGCCGGTGGCCAGGCCGCCGCAGATCTCGACCACGGTGTGGCCCATGCGCTCGCGCAGCCAGTGGTGGCCGGCCCCGTCCTTGGCCAGGCGGTTGATCGCCGCCGCCTGCTTGCCGACGTGCTGGCGCAGGCTGTTGGCGTCGATGACGACGATGAAGCACAGCGTGACGGCGACCCCGAAGGCCGGATGGGAGATGCCCTCGCGCAGGGCGATCAGGGTGGCCATGCTGGAGACCACCGCGCTGTGGTTGCTGGGAAAGCCGCCGTTGCCGACCAGATTGAAGGCCCACTGGCGCGCCTTGGCGCTGTTGATGAGGAATTTGATCGGTCCGACGGTGATCCAGGTGATCAGCGGGGTGAGCAGGTAGGCGAGGTCCATCGGTGTGTCCTTGTGTCCGGGTTGCGGTGTGGGCGGCGGCGAAATATCGAGGCGCAATTATCGCAGAACGCCTCCTTGCGGCCCAAGCAAGTACTATAAAATTGGCGCGATGACAAAAATGAGCCGTTTTAGCGCTTAACCATCTACTTTCGGGGATCACACATGCAGCATTTCAGAGTTTCCTTCGCCGTCACGGCGATTCTTATGGCGCTGGCCGGCTGGTGGGGCTACAGCCACGGCGGCGGCGCCGGCCTGGTCCAGGCGCTGTGGATCACCGCCGTGCTCGGCGTGATGGAGGTCTCGCTGTCCTTCGACAACGCGGTCGTCAACGCCTCCGTGCTGCGCCACTGGAACGCCTTCTGGCAAAAGCTCTTCCTCACCGTCGGCATCCTGGTGGCGGTGTTCGGCATGCGCCTGCTGTTCCCGCTGCTGATCGTCTCGGTCGCCACCGACCTCGGCCTGGTCGAGGTGTGGACCATGGCCACCACCACGCCGGACATCTACTCGGCCCACCTGACCGGCGCCCACGCCGAGGTGGCGGCCTTCGGCGGCGCCTTCCTGCTGCTGGTCTTCCTCAGCTTCCTGTTCCACGAGGGCAAGCAGCTGCACTGGCTGGGCTGGATCGAGCGCAAGGTCAACCAGCACGGCACCGACAGCCTGGCCGTGTTGCTGGCCGTGGTGGCCGTGTTCGGCTGCGTGGCGCTGGTGCCGGAGGCGAAGAAATACAGCGTGCTGGCGGCCGGCGTGCTCGGCGTCGCCGTCTACCTGGCGGTCGGCTGGATCGGCGAGCTGCTCGAGGAGGACGAGCCGGAGCAGGCCGCCGAGACGGCCGGCGGCGCCGGCCCCAACCCCGGCAACGTCATCGCCAGCGTGGCGCGCGGCAGCATCGGCGGCTTCCTCTACCTGGAGGTGCTCGACGCCTCGTTCAGCTTCGACGGCGTGATCGGCGCCTTCGCCATCACCAGCGACGTGGTCATCATCATGCTCGGCCTGGCCATCGGCGCCATGTTCGTGCGTTCGCTGACGGTCTACCTGGTGCACAAGGGCACGCTCGACGAGTTCGTCTACCTGGAGCACGGCGCCCACTACGCCATCGGCATCCTGGCGCTGATCATGCTGGCCAGCGTCAAATACCACGTGCCCGAATGGTTCACCGGCCTGTCCGGCGTGGCCTTCATCGCCGTCTCGCTGTGGTCGTCGGTGCGCCACCGCCGCCTGCACGGCTGAGATTCGTAGCAAGCCGGCCCATCCCGGGCCGTATCCAATGCTAATATTGGCGCATTGGCCACGGCCCCCAACCACCTATCCCATGACTATTCCAAAACGCCTCGTCCTATCCCTGTTGGCCCTGCTGGCCGCCGCCCTGCTGCTGTTCTGCGCCTACGCCTGGCTCACCCTGCACATGTCCTATTCCGAGGGCGAGCGGGCCGGCTACCTGCAAAAATTCTCCAAACGCGGCTGGGTCTGCAAGACCTGGGAGGGCGAGATCCTGCTCTCCTCGATGCCCGGCGCCATCCCCGAGAAGTTCGAGTTCAGCGTGCGCGACGACGAGGTGGCGCGCCAGCTGGCGGCCGCCACCGGCAAGCGCGTGCTGCTCAGCTACGAGCAGCACAAGGGCGTGCCCGGCTCCTGCTTCGGCGAGACCGAGTACTTCATCAGCCGCGTACAAATTTCACAATAACAAGATTGGATGCACCCGCAATGCGTTTCACCATCAGCAACACCGCCGCCCTGCCCGTCGGCGCCGCCCTGCTCGCCCTGTCGGGCGCGCTGCAGGCCCAGGACGTCTCGGTGCAGGCCGGCCAGCTGCGCGTCGGCGACAGCGGCGACAAGAGCTTCGCCGTCGCCGTCGCCTACGCCCACCCGGTGGGCGACTACCTGGCGCTGAGCCTGACCTATTTGAACGAGGGCCACCCGCCCAACCACCACCGCGACGGCGCCGCCGGCCAGGTCTGGCTGCGCTCGAAGATCAACCAGGACGGCCTGTCGTTCGGCGTCGGCGCCGGCCAGGACTACTACTTCGACACGGCGCGCACCGCCACCGGCTACAGCAACGACCACGGCTGGGCGCCGATCTACAGCGTGCAGGCCACCTACCACCACCAGAACCGCTGGTACACCCAGGTGCAGGTCAACCGCGTGCTGCCGCGCGAGAAGGAGGCCACCACCCAGCTGCTGGTCGGCTTCGGCTACCGCTTCGACGGCGTGCGCGGCAACAAGCTGCACCTGCAGGAGGCCTCGACCGACGACACGGTGACGCTGCTGAGCGGGCGCGCCATCGTCAACAGCCTGAACTCGGAACAGTCGCACGCCTACAGCGTCGAGTACCGCCGCGCCGTCGGCAAGTACATCGACTGGACCGTCACCGGCCTCAAGGAGGGCACCACGGCGCGCACCCGGCGCGCCGGCGTGGCCACCCAGGCCTGGCTGATCCGCTCGCTCAACAACAACATCGAGCTGGGCATGGGTCTCGGGCCGTACGGCGTGATCGACCAGCACGACGTGCCGGGGCGCCAGTCGCGCCTGGCCGGCCTGCTGTCGGTGGCGACGCGCTACCACTTCAACAAGCGCATCGTCGGCCAGGTACTGATGCAGCGCGTGATCACCGACTACCACCGCGACGCCGACGTGCTGTTGCTGGGCTTGGGCACCACCTTCTAGCTCCCGTGTTGCCGGCCCCGACGCCGGCGGTGGAAACGACAAAGCCGGCTTCGCGCCGGCTTTGTCGTTTTGGGGGAGGTGTCAAGGCGCCGGGGATGCTGGCAAACCCCTGCGGCGAAGAGCCGGGGTCAGACCCGCTGGGTCTGACCCCAGGTTGTGCCGTGGGGTTTTGCCGGCACCGCCGGCAAGCGATGGAAAGGCACGGAGGAACCCGGCCGGACTCAGGCGCGGGCGCGCCAGACGGCGCCGGCCGACTCGGCCACCTGGGTCAGGCGGCCGATCACCTCGCGGGTGATGCTTTCCGACTGCTCGCGTTCGGCCTTGGCGCGGGCCGCCGCGCGCAGCGCGATCTGGGCGCCCTGCTCGGCCTGGGTGCAGCCGCTGTCCTCGGCCTCGACCTTGGCCTGCAGCGCGGCCAGCGCCTTCTGCGCGGCCTGCAGGCGGCGCGTCTCCAGCGCCAGCAGCTTGTGCTTGGCGGCCGTCATGGCGGCGGTGGTGTCGGCCACCTTGCGCTGCATGGCGGCGTGCGCCTGGGCCGTCTCCAGCAGGGCCTTCTGTTCGCTCGTCTTGTCGGCGGCGGCCTGCAGCGCGGCCTGCTCGGCGGCGGCGCGCTGCGCCATCGCGTTGGTCTGCTCCTGCTCGGCGGCGGCGCGGGCCTGGGCGGCGGCGGCGATCTGCTGCTCGGCCTCCAGGCGGCCGGCGATGGCCTTGGCGGCGCGCTGCTCGGAGGCGGTGGCGGCGCGTTGCTGCGCCAGCTTCTGGTCGATCTGCGCCAGTGTGGCGCGCTCGGCCTCGACGAAGTCGCGCTCGGCCTGCAGCAACGCGGCGGCGGCGGCGGCCTTGTCCTGCTCGAGGCGGCTGCGCTCGGCCTGCACCTCGCCCAGCTCGACGGCCAGGCGGGCCTGCGCCGCCAGCGCCTGCGCGGCGGCGGCCTTCTGTTCGCCTTCCAGCGCCAGCTGGTCGGCCATCATGCGGGTGGCGGCGGCCTCCTGCTCGCTGGCGGCGCGCAGCTTGTCCTCGGCCTCGCGCTGCAGGCGCAGCGCGGCGATCTGCTGCTGTTCGGCGGCGACGCGGGCGTCGGCGGCGGCGGCGGCGGTCTGCTCGGCGGCCAGCTTCTCCTTCAGCGCGGCCAGGGCCTGCTGCTCGGCGGCGGCGCGGGCGCGCTCGGCCTCCAGCGCGGCGGCGGCCTGGGCGGCCTTGTGTTCGGCCAGCGCGTTGGCCTCGCGCTGGGCCTGGGTCTGCTCGGCCAGCACGGCGACGGCGCGCTGCTCGGCCTCGTTCTGGCTGGCGGCCAGCGCGGCCGCCTCGCGCGCCAGCGCGGCGCGCTCCTCGGCCAGGTGGGCGGCGCGCTGCTGCTCGGCGCTGTCGGCGTGGGCCGCCTCGGCGGCGGCGTAGTCGGCGGCCTGGCGCAGCTTGAGCTGGTCGAGCGCGTCCGATTCGGCTTCGACCTTGGCGTGGGTGGCCAGCTCGGCGTCCTGCTCGGCCTCGACGCGGGCCAGCGCCACGGCGCGCAGTTGGCGGTCGACCTCGATGCGCGCCTCGGTGGCGGCGAGGATGCGGGCGTCGGCGTCGCGCCGCGCCTGGGCGGCGGCGGCGGCCACCTTCTCCATCCGCTCGCGCTGCACCGCCGTGTCGCGGATTTCTTTTTCGGTTTGCAGGCGCAGGTGCAGCGACTGCGCCGCGCTGCGCTCGGACTCGGCCTGGGCCAGGGCGATCTGCTCGCGTTCCTGCTCCAGGTGGGCCAGCGCGCGCGCCTCCTCCAACGCGCGCACCTCGGCGGCGGCGCGGTTGAAGGCCGACTCGAGGGCGACCTGGTCGGCCCGCTCGCGCTGCATGGTCAGCTCCAGCGCCTCGCCCTCGGCCTGCTCGAGCATCTGCGCGGTCTGCCGCGCGGCGTAGGCGTGGCGTTCGCGTTCGCGCGCCATGGTGGCGACGCGGGCGTCGGCCGTGGCGATGCCGACCATCTCGTCCTTGGCCGCCTGCACGGCGGCGACCCGCTCGACCGCCTGCAGGCGGGCTTGTTCGGTATGCACCTGCAATTCCTCGGCGGCGCGGGCGGCGCGCTCGGCCAGCTCGGATTCGACGGCGATCTGCTCGCTGGCGCGCTTGCGGCTTTCCTCTTCCTGGCGGGAGCGCTGTTCGGCGGCCAGGCGGATCTGGGTGTCGGTCTCGGTGCGGGCGCGCAGTTCGGCGGTCTCCTGCTTGACCGCCTCCAGCCGGGCCATGCTGGCCTGGGCGGCGGCGCGCAGCGATTCGAGGCGGTCGCGGTTGGCGACGATGGCGTCCTCCGAGGCCTGGGCGCTCTCCAGCGCGACGGCGGCGGCGGCGGCGTCGAGCGCGGCGCGGTCCTCGGCCAGGGCGCGGGCGCGGCTCTCGGCGTGGGCCCGGCTCTCGGCGGCGCAGGCCGCCTTGGCCTCGGCCTCGACGCGGGCGATGGCCTCCTGGATCGCCTTCATCTCCATCGCGGCACGGCCCGGCAGCGGCGCCGGCTGCTCCAGCAGCGGCTGCTCCGGCGCGTGGTCGGCCGAAAATGCGACTGTGAGGGTGGCGCCTTCGCGCTGGGCCAGTTGTGCTTGCATGGGAATTCTCGCTTATGGATACGCCCCGGCACGCACCGGGACTTCTGAATGCCCATTATCAAACAGTGAACAGGCGATCGGAGCCGCAAGGAGAGAGGGAAAAGGCCGCCATTTCGGCCGATGCCCCCCCGGGGTCAGCCCCCGGCTTGCAACGTTAGACCGGCCACAGCGGCTGCTCGTCCATCAGCGCGACCTGCTCGCGCAGCTCGAGGATGCGGTCCTGCCAGTAGCGCTGTGTGTTGAACCAGGGGAAGGCCGCCGGGAAGGCCGGGTCGTCCCAGCGCCGCGCCAGCCAGGCCGAGTAGTGGATCAGGCGCAGCGTGCGCAGCGCTTCGACCAGGTACAACTGGCGCGGCGCGAAATCGCAGAAGTCCTCGTAACCGGCCAGGATGTCGCCCAGCTGGCGCACCTGCTCGGGCCGCTCGCCCGACAGCATCATCCACAGGCCCTGGATGGCCGGCCCCATGCGGCTGTCGTCGAAGTCGACGAAGTGCGGCCCGGCGTCGGTCCACAGCACGTTGCCGCCGTGGCAGTCGCCGTGCAGGCGCAGCTGGGCGCTGGCGCCGGCCCGGTCGTAGCAGCGCTTGACGCCGTCCAGGGCCTGGTCGACCACGCTGGTGTAGGCGGCCAGCAGCTCGGGCGGGATGAAGTCGTTGGCCAGCAGGTAGTCGCGCGGCTCGGTGCCGAAGGTCGCCGGGTCCAGGCTGGGCCGCTCGCGGTAGGCCGCCAGCCCGCCGACGGCGTGGATGCGGCCGATGAAGCGCCCTATCCACTCCAGCGTGGCCGGGTCGCCCAGCTCGGGGGCGCGGCCGCCGTGGCGCTCGAACACGGCGAAGCGGAAGCCGTTGAACTCGTGCAGGGTGCGGCCGTCGATGGTCAGCGCCGGCACCACCGGGATCTCGCGCTCGACCAGCTCGGCGACGAAGCCGTGCTCCTCCAGGATGGCGGCGTCGCTCCAGCGCGCCGGCCGGTAGAACTTGGCCACCAGCGGCGCGCCGTCCTCGATGCCGACCTGGTAGACCCGGTTCTCATAGCTGTTGAGCGCCAGCAGGCGGCCGTCGCCGCGCAGGCCGACGCTGTCGAGCGCGTCGAGCACGCAGTCGGGACCGAGTTGGGAAAAGGGATGGGCCGCCTGGGCCGGGGGATTGTCGATAGTCATGCCGCTATTGTAAGGCGTAAGGCGCGGCGCCGCGCCCCGCGTCCCGGCAGGCGAGAAACAATGACCCGGCGCGCCCGGCGCAGCGTATACTGTCGCCTTCAATCCAATAAAAAGAGCAAGCCATGCAACTCGACCAGCCTTTGAGCGAAAAAGAATTTGACGAATTAGACAACTTCCTGCTGTCCGACAGCAGCCCGGAAGATGCGATGACGATGGATATGCTGCACGGCTATCTGACCGCCATCGCCATCGGCCCGGAGACCATCATGCCGGTCGAATGGCTGGCGCGCATCTGGGGCGAGGACGAGAAGGACGTGCCCAAGTTCAAGAACAGCAAGGAGGAAGAGCGCATCCTCCAGCTGATCATGCGTTTCATGAACGAGGTGCTGGTCACCTTCGAAGTTGCGCCGAAGGAATTCGAGCCGCTGTTCGTCGAGCACGAGTACGAAGGCCAGACCCTGATCGACGCCGAAGCCTGGTGCTGGGGCTTCTGGGAAGGCATGGAGCTGCGTCCCGGCTCGTGGGACGAGATCTGGGAATCGGAGGCCGGTCCGCTGATGCAGCCGATCTACCTGCTGGGCGCCGACGAGATCGAGGAAGAGGAACTGCCGCTGGTGGAAGATCCGGTCAAGGCGCACAAGCTGGGCGTCGACCTGGAAGCCAACCTGCCGGGCATCTACCGCTTCTGGGTGCCGCGCCGCAAGGCCGCCGTCACCACCGTCAAGCGCGACGAGCCCAAGGTCGGCCGCAACGACGACTGCCCTTGCGGCAGCGGCAAGAAGTTCAAGAAGTGCTGCGGCGCCGAGCCGACCGAGGCGTAAGCGCCCACTAGCGCCCACTAGCGCCAGGCACGTCATACTAGCCGCCTGCCACGGCGGCGGCAGCAAAAAAGGGGAATCGACCGATTCCCCTTTTTTTCGTCCGCCGCCAGGGCGGCCGGCCGGCTAATCGGCGGCCGGCGCCGGCTCGAGCAGGCGGCCGCCGTCGCTGCCGATGAAGCGCAGCACCTGCTCCAGCGTCGGCGCCAGCCAGCGCGCCGGCGCCGCCAGCGAGGCCACCAGCGTCTGGTGGCCGACCCAGGTGGGATAGTCCTCGCTGACCCGCACGCCGCGCGCGCGCAGGCGGTAGGCCAGGCCGCCGGTGTTGCGCTGCGGATTGACCAGCGTGTCCTTGCGGGCGGCGATCAGCAGCGCCGGCGGCGCCGCGCCGCTGACGTGGTTGATCGGCTGCGAGGCGGCCGGCGTGTTGGGATAGTGGAACACCGGCCGCGCCGCCGGATTTTCCACCGGCAAAAAATCATAGGGGCCGGCCAGGCCGATCCAGCCGCGCACCGCCGTGGCCGGCACGCCGTGGCGCGCCAGCAACTGGCCGTCCAGCGCCAGCATGGCGGCGTGGTAGGCGCCGGCGCTGTGGCCCATCAGGAACAGGCGTTGCGGATCGCCGCCGTAGCGGCCGATATGGCGCAGGGTCCAGGCCAGCGCCTCGGCCGGGTCGTCCAGCAGGGCCGGATAGCTGACCTCGGGATACAGGCGATAGTCGGCCACCACCACCACGATGCCGCGCGCGGCCAGGGCCCGGCCGACGAAGGCGTAGTCGGCCCGGTCGCCGGCGCGCCAGTTGCCGCCGTAGAAAAACAACAACACCGGCCGCGGCTTGCCGCCGGAGCGGAGCGGCAGATAGATGTCGAGCTTGCGGCGCGGCCCGGCGCCGTAGGCCAGGCCGGCGACGCGGCCGACGCCGTCGGCCGGCGTCAGCAGGTTGAGCAGGCCGAGCGGCGCCACCAGCAGCCATGCCGCCAGCAGGGCCGCCAGGGCGAACGCCAGGACGAGCGGGGCCAGCCAGACGCGGCGCGGTATCTGCATATCAGGAAATAAAGTGATTACGTCCTGGACAGTGTAATCCATTTGCCGAACTGGACAATAAGTCTTTCTCCCGCGACAACTTGGCTTCCGCTCAATGCGCCGTATCGAGGCCGAACACCTCGCGCAACAAGGCTTGGCGCTGCTCCGGCGCGACCTGGCGCCGTTGCGACACGCCGCCGCGCACGGTGCGCAGACTATCGTCGAGCAAGATGCTCCTGCCCTCCTCGCTGAAAACGACCACCAGCAGCTTCTGCACGAAGATGGCGTCCGGGTGGGTCGAGTTCAGGTAGTTGGCCGGCATGAAGTCGATCCACTCCTGCGGCGACAGGTTGAAGCCGTACTGGTTCTGCCACTCGCCGTCGACCTTGGCCTTGAGCACGTAGTCGATCTCGCCACTCTTGGAGAGCATGAACCTATCGTCGTCCTGGCGCAGCTCGCTGTCGAGCTGGTCCAGCCGCAGCGGCGCGCGGATGCCGTAGCTGCCGAAGCCCAGGTCGCACAACCACTGCACGCCGTCGAGGGTGAGCACCAGCGCCATGTGCGTCTTGGGCCGCTTGACCGGGTAGAACATCGGCCGCGCGGCGACGAACTGGTAGGCGACGCCCAGCGCCTGCAGGGCCATGGCGAACAGGCCGTTGACCTCGTAGCAATAGCCGCCCCGGCGGCGGCCGACGATCTTGTCGACGATCTCCTCCGGCACCAGCGAGACGATCTTGCCGGCCTGCACGTCGAGGTTCTCGAACGGCACGGTAAACAATTGGCGCCGCATCATGCCCTGCACCGTGGCCAGGTCGGCCCGCGCCGCGCCGGTGTAGCCGATGCGGTCCAAATAATCCTGCAACACGAAATTCTCGGCCTGCACGGCGTCTCCTTAAAATATTAACGATTTGAAATCATAGACGAAAAAAAAGCCAGCCGCGCCGGGGCGGGCGCAACTGGCTTGAGCGTGGCCCGGCAAGGGGCGAGCCGCGGCGCGCTTACAGCTTGATGAAATGCTCGCGGTAGTACTTCAGCTCCTCGATCGACTCGACGATGTCGGCCATCGCCGTGTGCATCTGGTGCTTCTTGAAGCCGCCGACGATCTCCGGCTTCCAGCGCTTGCACAGCTCCTTCAGCGTCGACACGTCGATGTTGCGGTAGTGGAAGAAGGCCTCCAGCTTGGGCATGTAGCGCACCATGAAGCGGCGGTCCTGGCCGATGGTGTTGCCGCACATCGGCGATTTGCCCTTCGGCACCCATTTGCGCATGAACTCGATCAGCTCGGCCTCGGCCTGGGCCTCGGTCACGGTCGAGGCCTTGACGCGGTCGATCAGGCCGGAACGGCCGTGGGTGCCCTTGTTCCAGGCGTCCATCTTGTCGAGCGCCTCGTCGCTCTGGTGGATGACGAACACCGGGCCCTCGGCCAGCACGTTCAGGTGCATGTCGGTGACGACGACGGCCACTTCGATGATCAGATCGGTGTCCGGCTCCAGGCCCGTCATTTCCATGTCGACCCAGACCAGATTCATTTCATTTGGCCGGGGCGTGGCGGTTGGGGTGGATGCGCTTGTTGCTAAGTCGTTAGCTTGTGACATAATTCTCTCTTGGCCTAAACAATCCGCCATTTTCTCACAGGCATAGAATGTATTCACTCGCGTTTTCGATTTTGTTCGTATCTTTCCTCGTCCTGACGCTGCTGCTGCGCTTCTGGCTGGCCTCGCGCCACATCCGCCACGTGCTGGCGCACCGCGCCGCCGTGCCGGCCGAGTTCGCCGCCAAGATCCCCCTGGCGGCGCACCAGAAGGCGGCCGACTACACCGTCGCGCGCACCAAGTTCGGCCTGCTGGCGCTGCTCGTCAACAGCGTCGTGCTGGTCGGCTTCACCTTGCTCGGCGGCCTGCAGTGGCTGTCGCAGGCGGTGTTCCAGCAGACCGGCCCGGGCATGGTCTACCAGCTCGGGCTGCTGGCCGCCTTCGCCGCCATCTCCGGCCTGGTCGACCTGCCCTTCGACTACTACAAGCAGTTCGGCATGGAGCAGCGCTTCGGCTTCAACAAGATGAGCCGCCGCCTGTTCTTCACCGACATGGCCAAGGGCCTGCTGCTCGGCACGGCCATCGGCCTGCCGCTGGTGTGGGTGGTGCTGACCCTGATGGACCAATCCGGCGGCCTGTGGTGGTTCTACACATGGCTGGTGTGGAGCGGCTTCCAGCTGCTGATGATGGTGCTCTACCCGACCGTGCTGGCGCCGCTGTTCAACAAGTTCACCCCGCTGGCCGACGCGTCGCTCAAGGCGCGCATCGAGGGCCTGATGCAGCGCGTCGGCTTCGCCTCCAAGGGCCTGTTCGTGATGGACGGCTCCAAGCGCAGCGCCCACGGCAACGCCTACTTCTCCGGCTTCGGCGCCAACAAGCGCATCGTCTTCTTCGACACCCTGCTGGCCCGCCTGGCGCCGCAGGAGATCGAGGCGGTGCTGGCGCACGAGCTGGGCCACTTCAAGCTCAAGCACATCGTCAAGCGCATCGCCGTCATGTTCGCCATCTCGCTGGCCTTCCTGGCCCTGCTCGGCTACCTGAAGAACCAGCTGTGGTTCTACACCGGCCTGGGCGTCGATCCGCTGATCCTGCCCGGCCAGAACAACGACGCCATGGCCCTGCTGCTGTTCATTTTGGTGCTGCCGGTGTTCACCTTCCTGCTCGGCCCGCTGACCTCGCTCAGCTCGCGCAAGCACGAGTTCGAGGCCGACGCCTTCGCCGCCCGGCACACCGACGCCGCCGACCTGGTCTCGGCGCTGGTCAAAATGTACGAGGACAACGCCTCTACCCTGACCCCCGACCCGCTGCACTCGGCCTTCTACGACTCGCACCCGCCGGCCAGCGTGCGCATCCGCCAGCTGCGCCTGGCCGCCCAATGAAGGAGCCCGCCATGAGCCAGACCATCCCCGGCAGCAGCAGCAGCAGCAGCAGCAGCAGCGGCAGCGCCGCCATCGACAGCGCCGCCGACCTGCTGCAACGCCGCTGCCGCCCCGCCGAGGCCGCGCTGGACGGCGCCGAGGCGGCCCGCCTGCTGGCCCTGCTGCCCGGCTGGCGCCTCGAGGACGGCCGCCTGTGCGCCGACTACGCCTTCCAGAACCACCACCACACCATGGCCTTCGTCAACGCGCTGGCCTACCTGAGCCACACCGAAGACCACCACCCGGAATTGACCGTGACGTATAAAAATTGCACCATCCGCTATGACACCCACTGCATCGCCAACCACGCCGGCGCCGGCCTGAGCGAGAACGACTTCATCTGCGCCGCCAAGGCCGCCGTGTTGTTCCACGCCGGGGCGGCCAAGCAATGAGCGCGCTGACCGGCCTCATCATCGCCGCCCACGGCCGCCACTACCTGGCCGACGCCGACGGCGCCAAGCTGCAGTGCGTCACCCGTGGCAAGAAGACCAACGTGGCCGTCGGCGACCGCGTCAAGCTGACCCTGACCTCGCCCGACCAGGCCGTCATCGACGGCATCGACGAGCGCCAGACCCTGCTGTACCGCTCCGACCAATACAAGTCCAAGCTGCTGGCGGCCAACCTGAGCCAGCTGTTCATCGTCGTCGCCACCGAGCCCGGCTTCGCCGACGACCTGGTGTCGCGCTCGCTGGTGGCGGCCGAGGCGGCCGGCATCACCGCCCGCCTGATCCTCAACAAGACCGACGTCACCGCCTCGCTGGGCAAGACGCGCGAGCGGCTGGCGCCCTACGCCGCGCTGGGCTACCCGGTGCACGAGGTGTCGGCCAAGGGCGACCCGGCGCACGCCGTGGCCACCCTGGCGCCGCTGCTGGCCGGCCAGTCCTCGATCCTGATCGGCCAGTCCGGCATGGGCAAGTCCTCGCTGATCAACCTGCTGGTGCCGGACGCCGACATCGCCGTGCGCGAGATCTCCGCCGCCCTCGACACCGGCAAGCACACCACCACCTTCACCCGCCTCTACCAGCTGCCCGAGCTGGGCGCCGGCTCGTCGATCATCGACTCGCCCGGCTTCCAGGAGTTCGGCCTGTACCACCTGAGCGAGGGCATGCTCGAACGCGCCTTCGTCGACTTCGCGCCCTACCTGGGCCAGTGCAAGTTCTACAACTGCCGCCACCTGATCGAACCGCAGTGCGCCGTGCTGGCCGCCGTCGCCGAGGGCAAGATCACCCGCATGCGCCACACCCTGTACGGCCAGCTGCTGCACGAGTCGGCGCAAACGCTGTACTAGCCCGGCGGCATGCGCGGCGGCGGCGCCGGCTGGCGGCGCCGGCCCGGCCGTACTACAATGGAATGAAATGCCGCAAGGCAATTACCCGCGCCGCCCCGCCGGCGCGGCCGACCAGCTGTCCCAGGGGCTGACAATGGAGATGTTCGCGCTCGACGATGACGTAGCCGGATGGGAGGCGGCCCTGCCGCCCCTGCGCGGCCAGGCCCGCCTGGCCGTGCTGCTGCCGCTGGCCTGGCACCTGCGCCAGCGCGACAGCGCGCGCGCCGACCTCCTCGCCGGCGAGGCGCTGGCCCTGCTGGCCGAGGCCGACGCCAGCGCTGCCCCCGACACGACGCGCCGCCAGGCCCTGGACGCCCGCCTGCATCTGGTGCGCGCCGAGGCGCTGTGGCTCGATGGCCAGCTGGACGCGGCCGACGCCCTGGCCGAGCAGGCCTGGGGCGCGCTGTGCGCCGCCGCCGAGCACGCCGGCTGCGCCGACGCCCACTGGCTGCGCGCCTGGATCGCCGTCGACCGAGGCGACCACCGGCGCCGCGACGCCGAGCTGGAGCAGGCCGCCGCCGCCGCCGTGCGCGCCGGCGACCGCCAGCGCGAGACCGTCGCCGAGGCGGCGCTGGCACGCTGGGCCGTGCTGCACGACCGCCACCGCGCCGCGCAGCGCTGGTCCGCCCGCTTCGCCGCCGACCGCACCGGCCACGCCGACCATACCGACAACGCCAACAACGCCGCCGATTCCGACGACGCCGACAGCGACACCGGCGCCGCCGTCTGGATCAACGACTACCTGGGCCTGAGCGCCAGCCTGGCCAGCGACTTCGGCGCCGCCGCCGGCCACTACATCCGCTGCTACGAGGCGGCCCTGCGCAGCGGCCAGCTGCGCAGCGCGATGACCGCCGCCACCAACATCGGCGAGGACTTCATCATCCTCAACGATCTGCACTCGGCGCTCGAATGGATGCAGTGCGCGCTCGACCTGGCGCGCCCGACCGGCTGGCCGCGCAGCGTCGGCGCCTGCCTGATGCACACCGCCGACGCCATGCGCCGCCTGGGCCGGCTCGACGCCGCCGAGGAACTGCTGCAGGAGGCGCTGGCCATCCTGGCGCCGCTGGCCGGCGCGCGCAGCTACGCCATCGCCCTGCAGTACCTGGGCGAGCTGGCGCTCGACCGCGCCGACTACGCCCGCGCGCTCGACGCCTTCGTCCAGCTCGAGGACCGCGCCGACGTGCTCGGCCACCCCGACTTCGGCACCGTGGCGCGCCGCGGCCAGGCCCACGCCCTGTGCTTCCTCGGCCGCGCCGGCGAGGCGCAACAGGCCGCGCTGCAGGCGGTGCGCCTGGCCAGCGAGCAGTCCAACGCGGCCAACCACATCGCCGCGCTGCGCGTCATGGCGATCATCCACACCCGCCACGACCTGCCGCCGCCGGCCGGCATGAGCGCGCTCAACGCCACGCTGCACTACCTGCAGCAGGCGCTGGCGGTGGCCGCCACCATCGACGGCTACACCCTGCCCGGCGACCTGCTCGACGCCCTGGCGCGCGAGTACGCCCGGGCCGGCAGCTACGCCCAGGCCTACGAGGCGGCGCTGGCGGCCAGCGCGGCGCGCGACCAGACCCACAGCCAGGAGGCCACCAACCGCGCCATCGCCATGCAGGTGCACCACCAGACCGAGCACGCCCGCGCCGAGGGCCAGCACCACCGCGAGCTGGCCGCCGCCGAGGCGCGCCGCGCCGAGCTGCTGCAGCAGACCGGCGCCACGCTCGAGCGCCTGTCGGCGATCGGCCAGGAGATCACCACCCACCTCGAGCGCGACGCCGTGTTCCAGACGCTGGACCGCCACGTCCACGCCCTGCTGCCGGCCACCACCTACGCCGTCTACCTGAGCGACCCGGCCGGCCTGGCGCTGCGCCGCGCCTACGCCGTCGAGGCCGGCCGCGCCCTGCCGGCCGAGGCGGTCGACGGCGAGCCGGCGCCGGGCGATCCGCACGCCGAGCCGCTGCGCTGCCTGCGCGAGCGGCGCGAGGTGGCGCTCGACGGCGCCGACGGCGGCCCCAGCGCGCTGTGCGTGCCGCTGCTGGCGGGCGAGCGCGCGCTCGGCGTGATGACGGTGCGGGCCGCCCGGCCGGGCGCCTACGGCGAGCGCGAGCGGCTGATCTTCCGCACCCTGTGCGCCTACGGCGCCATCGCCCTCGACAACGCCGAGGCCTACCGCCAACTGCAGGACGCCCAGGCCCAGCTGGTGTCGCAGGAGAAGCTGGCCGCGCTCGGCTCGCTGATGGCCGGCGTCGCCCACGAACTGAACACGCCGATCGGCAACAGCCTGCTGATCGCCTCCACCCTGCAGCAAAAAACCGACGAGCTCGAGACGGCGCTCAACGGCGCCGGCCTGCGCCGCTCCGAGCTGGCCGCCTACGTCGCCGACGCGCAGAAGGCGACCCGGCTGGTGATGCGCGGCCTGGGCAGCGCGGCCGACCTGGTCAACAGCTTCAAGCAGGTGGCGGTCGACCGCACCACCGAGCAGCGCCGCATGTTCAACCTGCAGCAGGTGGTCCACGAGATCGTCGCGACGATGATGAACCGGGTGCGCGGCGCCGGCCACGCCATCGAGTACCAGGTGGCCGAGGCGCTGGCGATGGACAGCTACCCCGGCCCCTTCGGCCAGGTGGTCACCAACCTCATCAACAACGCCCTGCTGCACGCCTTCAGCCGCGAGCGGCCCGGCCGCATGTGGCTGAGCGCCAGCACGCCGCTCGAGGGCCGCGTCCAGGTCGCCTTCCGCGACGACGGCGGCGGCATCGCCCCCGAACACTTGACGCGCATCTTCGACCCCTTCTTCACCACCAAGCTGGGCCAGGGCGGCAGCGGCCTCGGGCTGTCGATCAGCTACAACATCGTCACCTCGCTGCTGGGCGGCCAGATCCACGTCAGCAGCAGCGGCCACGGCACCACCTTCACGCTCGACCTGCCGCTGGTGGCGCCGCAGCACGACCCGGCCAAGCCGGCGGCGATCTACCACTGAGCCGGCGGCCGGCGCGCCGGCCCACTTGTATAGTCCAATCGAGCGCTTGAATTGTTATGCGGGCCCAGCAACGGCGGCCCGCCGTGCCAAATAGCCACGGCGCCGCCGCCGCCGCACGGCGGGCGCGCCGGGCCGGCGGGGCCGGGTTCGCCGAATTGCGCAATTGCCCTTATAATTGATTCGCTAAGCCGGCTCCGCAGGCACACCGCCCCACGCCCACGCATCTATCCGTTGTCACTATGCCTATCCAAAAACCGATCAAGCACTACCTGCAGTTTTCCGATTTCACCTTGGCCGAGTACGAGTACGTGATCGAGCGCGCCTCGCTGATCAAGCGCAAGTTCAAAAACTACGAGATCCACCACCCGCTGATCGACCGCACCCTGGTGATGGTGTTCGAGAAGAACTCGACGCGCACCCGCCTGTCCTTCGAGGCCGGCATGCACCAGCTGGGCGGCGCCGCCATCTACCTGAACACCCGCGACTCGCAACTGGGACGCGGCGAGCCGGTCGAGGACGCCGGCCAGGTGATGAGCCGCATGTGCGACATCATCATGGTGCGCACCTTCGGCCAGGACATCATCGAGCGTTTCGCCGCCAACTCGCGCGTGCCGGTGATCAACGGCCTGACCAACGAACACCACCCCTGCCAGGTGCTGGCCGACGTGTTCACCTTCCACGAGCACCGCGGCTCGATCGCCGGCAAGGTGGTGGCCTGGATCGGCGACGCCAACAACATGCTGTACTCCTGGCTGCAGGCGGCCGAGGTGTTCGGCTTCCACGTCAACGTGTCGACGCCGAAGGGCTACGACATGGACATGTCGCTGGTCTCGACCGAGCGCTACACCCTGTTCGCCAACCCGTCCGACGCCTGCGCCGGCGCCCACCTGGTCAACACCGACGTCTGGACCAGCATGGGTTACGAGGCCGAGAACGCGGCCCGCATCGCCGCCTTCGACGGCTGGATCGTCGACGGCGCCAAGATGGCGCGCGCCGCGCCCGACGCCCTGTTCATGCACTGCCTGCCGGCCCACCGCGGCGAGGAGGTCGCCGCCGAGGTGATCGACGGCCCGCAGTCGGTGGTGTGGGAGGAGGCGGAGAACCGCCTGCACGTGCAGAAGGCGCTGATCGAATACCTGCTGCTGGGCCGCCTCGACGCCGAACACAAGGCCGCCTGAGCGCCGCCCCGGCACCCCGACAAATTTGACTTTACCCTAAGAATGGAACGAGCATGAGCGACATCAAAAAAGTGGTCCTGGCCTACTCGGGCGGACTCGACACCTCCGTCATCCTGAAATGGCTGCAGGATAACTACCAATGTGAAATCGTCACCTTCACGGCCGACCTGGGCCAGGGCGAGGAGCTGGAACCGGCGCGCGCCAAGGCGATCAAGTTCGGCATCAAGCCGGAAAACATCTACATCGACGACGTGCGCGAAGAGTTCGTGCGCGACTTCGTCTTCCCGATGTTCCGCGCCAACACCGTCTACGAGGGCGAGTACCTGCTGGGCACCTCGATCGCCCGTCCGCTGATCGCCAAGCGCCTCATCGAGATCGCCAACGCCACCGGCGCCGACGCCATCTCGCACGGCGCCACCGGCAAGGGCAACGACCAGGTGCGCTTCGAGCTGGGCGCCTACGCGCTGAAACCGGGCGTGAAGATCATCGCGCCGTGGCGCGAGTGGGACCTGCTGTCGCGCGAGAAGCTGCTCAAGTACGCCGAGGACGCCGGCATCGACATCGACATGAAGCACAAGAACGGCGGCGCGCCCTACTCGATGGACGCCAACCTGCTGCACATCAGCTTCGAGGGCCGCCACCTGGAAAACCCGAGCCACGAGGCCGAGGAGACCATGTGGCGCTGGACCGTCAGCCCCGAGGCGGCGCCGGACGCCGCCGAGTACCTCGACATCGAATACGAGAAGGGCGACATCGTCGCGCTGAACGGCGTGCGCATGTCGCCGGCCACCGTGCTGGCCGAGCTCAACCGCCTGGGCGGCAAGCACGGCATCGGCCGCCTCGACCTGGTCGAGAACCGCTACGTCGGCATGAAGTCGCGCGGCTGCTACGAGACGCCGGGCGGCACCATCATGCTCAAGGCGCACCGCGCCATCGAGTCGATCACGCTGGACCGCGAAGTGGCCCACCTGAAGGACGACCTGATGCCGCGCTACGCCTCGATGATCTACAACGGCTACTGGTGGGCGCCGGAGCGCCTGGCGCTGCAGACGCTGATCGACAACACCCAGGCCACGGTCAACGGCTGGGTCCGCGTCAAGCTGTACAAGGGCAACGTCATCGTCGTCTCGCGCGACTCCAAGACCGACTCCCTGTTTGATATGAACATCGCCACCTTCGACGAGGACGGCGGCGCCTACAACCAGGCCGACGCCGGCGGCTTCATCAAGCTCAACGCGCTGCGCCTGCGCATCGCCGCCAACGCCCGCCTCAAGCGCGGCCAGTAGGCGGCCAGTAAGCGGCCAATACGCCGGGCGGCCGCGCCGCCCGGCACGCAACACCCCGAACGGGCCGCCTCGCGCGGCCCGTTGTTCGTAGTCGCGTCGGCGCCGAACTTGCTCGCGCGCCGGGCGACAAAATGATACATTGCAATCAACGTCCGCCCCACCGGGAGTGCAATGTGTTCACCGCCGTCCGCATCAAGCACAAGCTCTACATCGGTTTCGCCGCCATCCTGGCGCTCATCCTGCTCCTGCTGGCCCTGGCCTACAGCAACTTCCTGCGCCTGTCCGAAGCCAACGGCTGGGACCGCCACACGCTGGAGGTGCTGCGCGAGGCCGACAAGGTCAACGTGGTGGCGCTGGAGATCCAGGTCAACCAGCGCGGCTACCTGCTCGGCGGCGACGAGCGCCTGCGCGACAGCGCCGCCAACGAGGCGGCGCTGCGCCGGCACCTGGAGCGGCTGCGCGCGCTGACCGCCGACAATCCGCTGCAGCAGCAGCGCCTGGCCAAGCTGGCGCAATGGTACGACGGCTGGATCGCCGAGGTGGTGCATCCGCTGATCGCGCGGCGCCAGAGCGCCGACCAGGGCGGCGCCGCGCTCGACCTGAGCAAGATCGCGCCGCTGATCCAGAACGGCTTCCGCCGGGTCGGCGCCATCGAGGCCCTGCTCGGCGAGGTCGGCGCCGAGGAGGGCAAGCTGCTGGCCGAGCGGGCGCGCCAGTCGCTGCGGCTGCAACAAAACATGCAGCTGACGCTGAGCGCCGGCGGCCTGCTGTGCGTGGCGCTGGCGCTGCTGGTGGCCTGGCTGCTGGCGCGCGCCATCCTGGCGCCGCTGGCGCGCCTGAGCCGGGTGCTCGGCGAGCTGGCCGGCGGCCGCCGCGGGGCCCGCGTCGAGGTGCGCGGCAACGACGAGTTCGACATCGTCGGGCGCGAGTTGAACCGCATGGCCCAGGCGATCGAGGACAACCTGGCGCGCGAGCAGGCGGCCGGCGAGGAACTGCGCGGCAAGGTCGACGCGCTGCTGGCCGTGGTGTCGAAGGCGGCGGCGGGCGACCTGACCGGCCGCGTCGACGGCGCCGGCGACGACGCCATCGGCCGCCTCGGCGGCGGCGTGGCCGGCATGCTCGACAACCTGCGCGGCCTGATCGACAACGTGCAGAAGGCCGGCATCCAGGTCACCACCTCGGCCACCGAGATCGCCGCCTCGGCGCGCCAGCAGGAGGCCACCGGCATCGAGCAGGCGCAGACCAGCGTCGAGGTGCTCAGCACCACCCGCGAGATCGCCGCCAACACCAGCACCCTGCTCGAGACCATGCAGGAGGCCAGCGCCGTGGCCGACTACACCACCAGCGCCACCGCCGGCGCCCAGCAGCAGCTGGGCCGCATGGACGCCACCATGCAGCACATGGTCGCCGCCACCGACTCGATCAACGCCAAGCTGGCGGCGCTGTCGGACAAGGCCAGCAACATCAACGGCGTGCTCACCACCATCACCAAGGTGGCCGACCAGACCAACATCCTCTCGCTCAACGCCGCCATCGAGGCCGAGAAGGCCGGCGAGGCCGGCCGCGGCTTCTCGGTGGTGGCCACCGAGATCCGCCGGCTGGCCGACCAGACCTCGGTGTCGACCTGGGACATCGAGCAGATGCTCAAGGAGATGCAGTCGGCCGTCTCGGCCAGCGTGATGGGCATGGACAAGTTCTCCGAGGAGATCCGCCGCAGCGTCGGCGAGGTGCGCCAGGTGGGCCAGCAGCTGTCGGGCGTGATGGACCAGGTGCGCAAGCTGGCGCCGCAGTTCGACGCCGTGTTGCAGGGCATGCAGTCGCAGGCGGTCGGCGCGGCGCAGATCTCCAGCACCATGACGCAATTGAACGACGCCACCCAACAAAGCGTCGACTCGCTCAAGGCCACCAGCGAGGCGGTGCACCAATTGCAGTACGCCGCCGGCGACCTGCAGGCCAGCGTGGCCAACTTCGCCGTCGCGGCCTGAGGCCGCGACGCAGCACCAACGCCGGGGAGGCAATATGCATCAAGCAATGCGCAGCGGGCAAGCGGCGACCATGCCGGGCGGTGGCGGGCCGGCGGGCCGGCGGCAAATCAGCATCAAGCAGAAGCTGTACCTGGCCTTCGCCAGCATCGTCGCCATCATCCTGCTGTTGCTCGGGCTGGCCTACAACAACTTCGCCAACATGGCCGAGGCCAACGAGCTCGACAAGCAAAGCATGCAGGTGCTGCTGGCGATCGACAAGCTCAACGCCGACATGCTGCAGGCCCAGGTGCAGGCGCGCAACTACTACCTGAACGGCGACCCGCAGGCCATGGCAGCCACCCGCCGCGAGCTCGCCGACCTGCCCGCCTCGATCGCCCGCCTGCAGGCCCGGGTGAGCGACAACCCGGCCCAGCTGGCCCGCCTGCGCCGCGTCGCCGGCCTGGTGCCGCAGTGGATCGCGCAGGTCGTCGAACCGCAGATGGCGCAGCGCCAGGCGCTCGGCACGCAGGCCGGCGCGGCCGACGCCATCGGCCAGGCGCTGCAGCTGAAGCTGGGCAATCCGCTGGTGCGCTCCATCTACCAGGCGCTGGCCGAGGCGACGGCGGAGGAGAACCGCCTGCTCGCCCAGCGCTCGCAGGCGGCGCGCGACATGCAGCGCAACATGCTGCTGGTGCTGTCGGCCGGCGGCGCCGTCTGCGTCGCGCTGGCCCTGCTGGTGGCCTGGGCGCTGACGCGCAGCCTGACCCTGCCGCTGGGCCGCCTGACCGAGGCGGTCGGCCAGCTCGCCGCCGGCCGCCGTGGCGCCCGCGCCGAGGTGCTGGCGGCCGACGAGCTGGGCCTGGTGGCGCAGGAGTTCAACCGCATGGCCCAGGCCATCGAGGACAACCTGGCGCGCGAGCAGGCCGCCGGCGAGCAGCTGCGCGGCCAGGTCGACCTGCTGTTGGTGGTGGTGTCGAAGGCGGCGGCGGGCGACCTGAGCGGCCGGGTCGACGGCGCCGGCGACGACGCCATCGGCCGCCTCGGCGGCGGCGTGGCGGGCATGCTCGACAGCCTGCGCGGCCTGATCGACAACGTGCAGCGGGCCGGCATCCAGGTCACCACCTCGGCCACCGAGATCGCCGCCTCGGCGCGCCAGCAGGAGGCCACCGGCATCGAGCAGGCGCAGACCAGCGTCGAGGTGCTCAGCACCACCCGCGAGATCGCCGCCAACACCAGCGCCCTGCTGGCCACCATGCAGGAGGCCAGCGCCGTGGCCGAGTTCACCACCAGCGCCACCGCCGGCGCCCAGCAGCAGCTGGGCCGCATGGACGCCACCATGCAGCACATGGTCGCCGCCACCGACTCGATCAACGCCAAGCTGGCGGCGCTGTCGGACAAGGCCAGCAACATCAACGGCGTGCTCACCACCATCACCAAGGTGGCCGACCAGACCAACATCCTCTCGCTCAACGCCGCCATCGAGGCCGAGAAGGCCGGCGAGGCCGGCCGCGGCTTCTCGGTGGTGGCCACCGAGATCCGCCGGCTGGCCGACCAGACCTCGGTGTCGACCTGGGACATCGAACAGATGCTCAAGGAGATGCAGTCGGCCGTCTCGGCCAGCGTGATGGGCATGGACAAGTTCTCCGAGGAGATCCGCCGCAGCGTCGGCGAGGTGCGCCAGGTGGGCGAGCAGCTGTCGGGCGTGATGGACCAGGTGCGCAAGCTGGCGCCGCAGTTCGACGCCGTGTTGCAGGGCATGCAGTCGCAGGCGGTCGGCGCGGCGCAGATCTCCAGCACCATGACGCAATTGAACGACGCCACCCAGCAAAGCGTCGACTCGCTCAAGGCCACCAGCGAGGCGGTGCACCAACTGCAGTACGCCGCCGCCGACCTGCAGGCCAGCGTGGCCAACTTCGCCGTCGCGGCATGACGGCGGGCGCCATGGAGGCCGGGCGATGAAACACCTGTTGTTCCACATCGGCGCCGACCGCTACGCCCTGCCGCTGCGCCAGGTGGTGCGCGTGCTGCCGCTGCTCGAGCTCAAGCGCCTGCCGCTGGCGCCGGCCCACGTCGCCGGCCTGCTCGACTTCCACGGCCGGCCGGTGCCGGTGGTCGACCTGTGCCTGCTGAGCGGGCTGGCGGCCACCCGCGCCCGGTTCGACAGCCGCATCGTGCTGGTCGACTATGTCGCGCCGGACGGCGCCGTCCACCTGCTCGGCCTGCTGGCCGAGCAGGTGCTGGGGGTGCGCGAGCTGGCCGCCGCCGGGCTGGCCGACAGCGGCGTGGCCGCCGCGCCCTTCCTCGGCCGGGTGGCCGGCGACGCCGGCGGCATGGTCCAGCTGGTCGAGCTGGCGCGGCTGCTGCCGGCCGAGCTGCGCGCCATCCTGTTCGCCCCGGCGGAGGATGCGGCATGAGCCCGCTGGCGCTGCTGCGCCGGGCCTGCGGCCTGAACCTGTCCGAGGCGCAGGCCGAGCGCGCCGTCGCCGCGCGCATGGCGCACACCGGCGCCGCCGACCGCGCCGCCTACCTGGCCGCCGTCACGCCGGCCGAGATCGCCGCCCTGGTCGAGCTGGTGGTGGTGCCCGAGTCGTGGTTGTTCCGCGACCCGCAGGCCTTCGCCGCCGCCGCCGACTTCGTCCTGCGCCGCCTGGCCGGGCCGGCCGGCGCGGCGCGGCCGCTGCGCATCCTGTCGGTGCCCTGCGCCGGCGGCGAGGAGCCCTACTCGATCGCCATGGCGCTGTGCGACGCCGGCGTGGCGCCGGCCGCCTACGCCATCGACGCGGTCGACATCAGCGCCGCCAACCTGGCCCGCGCGCGCGCCGGCGTGTACGGCCGCAACGCCTTCCGTGGCGACGAACTGGGCTTCCGCCAACGCCACTTCAGCGCCGCCGGCGCGCAGCAGTACCGCGTCGCCGAGGGCATCGCCCGCCAGGTGCGCTTCGAGCAGGGCAACCTGCTCGAGCTGGGCGCCGGACTGGCGCCCGGCCACTACGACCTGATCTTCTGCCGCAACCTGCTGATCTACTTCGACCCGGCCACCAGCGCCGCCGCCATCGCCCGCCTCGACGCCCTGCTGGCCGACCACGGCCAGCTGTTCGCCGGCTACGCCGAGGTGCCCTCGTTCTGCCAGCAGGGCTTTGTCTCGCTGGCCTACCCGCTGGCCTTCGGCCTGCGCAAGCGCGGCGCCGCCGCGCCCGCCGTACCGGCGCCGCTGCCGGTGTCGGCCGCCGCGCCGCGCCGCACGCTGTCGTATCCGGCTGCGGCGGCCGGCGCGCTGGCGGCCGTGCCGGCGCTGGCCGCCGCGCCGGGCCCGTTGCCGCCCGGGGCGGCCGGCGCCGCGCCGCCTGCCACGGCCGCCGCCACGGCGACGGCGGCGACGGCCGAGGCCGAGCTGCTGCCGCAGGCGCGCCGGCTGGCCGACCTGGGCCAGTTCCAGCAGGCCGGCGCCGCCTGCCTGGCCTGGCTGGAGCGGCACCCCGACTCGGCCGAGGCCTACTTCATCCTCGGCCTGCTGATGGAGCGCGCCGAGCAACCGCAGCAGGCGCGCGAACACTGGCGCCGCTGCATCTACCTGCAGCCCGACCACTACCAGGCCCTGTGCCACCTGGCCCTGCTGGCCGAACAACAATCCGACCGCGCCACCGCCATCGCGCTGAAGGCCCGCGCCGCGCGCATCTACAAGCGCCAGCAGGCCAACTGAGAGGCGCGCCATGAACACCACCGCCACCATCGCCAACGCCACCACCGCGCCCGCCGGCGGCGCCATCGACGACTGCTGGAACCGCATCGGCGTGGCCGGCGACCAGAGCTGCCCCAAGCTGCCCGCGCACATCCACTGCCGCAACTGCGAGGTCTACGCCGACGCCGCCCAGCGCAACCTGCAGCGCCCGGTCGGCGCCGACTACCAGCGCGAATGGGCCGCGCACTTCCGCCAGCCGCTGCGCGACGACGCCGCGCTCGACGCCTCGCGCCTGGTGTTCCGCCTCGGCCGCGAATGGCTGGCGCTGCCGACCGCGCAGTTCGTCGCCGTGGCGCCGCACACCCGGCCGCACCGCCTGCCCCACCGCGACGGCCGCGAGCTGCTCGGCGTGGTCAACGTCGGCGGCACGCTGCACCCCTGCCTGTCGCTGGCCGCCCTGCTCGGCATCGACGAGAGCGAACCGCTGGCCGACGCCGAACAGGGCCGCCACATCTTCCCGCGCCTGCTGCTGCTGCGCTGGAACGAGCAGACCTTCGCCGTGCCGGCGGCCGACCTGCACGGCATCGTGCGCCACGCCGGCGCGGCGCTGCAGGCGCCGGCCGCCACCATCAACAAGGGCCTGGCGCGCTATCTGGCCGGCGTGCTGTCGCACGGCGGCATGCACATCGGCTGCCTCGACGCCGAGCTGGTCGGCCAACATCTGGCGCGGGTGCTGCGATGAGCCAGGACCAGCCGGGCGATCTGAGCCAGTTTTCCATGCGGGCCTGTTCCGCATGGAGGCCGACGCCCAGTGCCAGGTGCTGACCGAGGTGCCTGCTGACGCTCGAACGCAGCCGCGACGGCAGCGCCGCCGCGATCGAGCCGATGATGCGCGCCGCCCACTCGATCAAGGGCGCCGCCGCCATCGTCGGCCTGGACCTGGTGGTGCAACTGGCGCACGGCATGGAGGACGCCTTCCTGGCGGCCCAGCACGGCAAGCTGGCGCTGACGCCGAACCGGGTCGACGTGCTGCTGTCCGGCGTCGACCTGATCCTGCGCGTGGCGCGGCTCGACGAGGCCGCCGCCCCGGCCGGCCTGGCCGCCGCCGCCGGGCAGATCCGCCAGACCATGGCGGCCATCGCCAACATCGCCTTCCTGCCCGAGCCGCTGGCGCCGCCACCCGTGCCCGCGTCGGCGCCGGCCAGCGCGGCCGTTGGCGACGCGGCGGCGGCCGCCCCGCCGCCTTCGCCGCCGCCGGCGCCGGCGCCGCAGTCCGCCGCCGAGGAGGCGGGCGGGCCGGCGCGCCCGCCGGCGCCGGCCAAGGTGGCGCACAATTTCGACCGCCTGCTGTCGCTGGCCAGCGAGTCGCGCATCAACGCCCACCAGCTGCATCCGCTGATCCAGGAGCTGCAGCGCTTCAAGCGCAACCAGGGCAGCCTGTTCGCCCAGCTCGAGCAGCTGCACGAGGCCATCGCCAACGGCGCCGACGCCGCGCTCAAGGAGAAGTCGCTGCTGGCGCTGCAAAAAAGCCATCCGCTCAAGCAGGCCATGCTCGAACACATCGCCGCCGTCGAATCCTACGAGCGGCGCGTGCTGGCCGTCGCCGGCGGCCTGGTCAACGAGGTGCTGACGCTGCGCATGCGCCCCTTCCGCGACGGCGTGCAGGCCTTCCCGCGCATGGTGCGCGACCTGGCGCGCGGCATGGGCAAGCAGGTCAGCCTGCGCATCGTCGGCGAGGACACCCTGGTCGACCGCGACATCCTGGCGCGCATCGAGAGCCCGCTCAACCACATCCTGCGCAACGCCGTCGACCACGGCATGGGCACGCCGGCCGAGCGCGCCGCCGCCGGCAAGCCGCCGCACGGCAGCATCGTGCTCGAGGCGCGCCACCGCGCCGGCATGCTCAGCATCGAGATCAGCGACGACGGCGCCGGCGTCGACCTCGAGCGCATCCGCCAGGCCGTGGTCGAGCGCGGCATGGCCGGCGAGGCCATGGCCGCCGCCCTCAGCGCCGCCGAGCTGCTCGAGTTCCTGTTCCTGCCCGCCTTCAGCCTGAAGCAGTCGGCCAACGAGATCTCCGGCCGTGGCGTCGGCCTCGACATCGTCCACGAGACTATCCGCCAGCAGAACGGCACGGTGCGCCTCGAGTCCGAGCTGGGCCACGGCTTCCGCACCGCCATCACCCTGCCGCTGACCCAGTCGGTGGTGCGCGCGCTGGTGGTCGACATCAAGGGCGAGGCCTACGCCATCCCCATCGTCAAGGTCGAGCGCGTGCTCAAGGTGGCGCAGGACGCCGTCCACACGCTGGAGAACAAGCAGTTCTTCACGCTGCGGGACGAACACCTGGGCCTGGTCTCGGCCGCCCAGCTGCTCGACCTGGGCGAGATGGCGGCCGGCGCCGGCGAACTGCCGGTGGTGCTGATCGGCGCCGCCGGCCGCCGCTACGCGCTGGTGGTCGACGCCATCCGTGGCGAGCAAAGCCTGGCCGTGCAGGCGCTCGACCCGGTGTTCGGCAAGCTGCGCGACATCTCCGCCGCCGCCCTGCTCGACAACGGCGAGCCGGTGCTGATCCTCGACGTGCCCGACCTGCTGCTGTCGATCGACAAGCTGCTGCACCAGGGCGGCCTGCACCGCCTGGCCCGCGCCGACCAGGCGGCGCGCCGCAAGACCAAGCGCATCCTGGTGGTCGACGACTCGCTCACCGTGCGCGAGATGGAGCGCAAGCTGCTGCAGGGGCGCGGCTTCGAGGTCGACGTCGCCATCGACGGCATCGACGGCTGGAACGCGGTGCGCGGCGGCGGCTACGACCTGGTCGTCACCGACGTCGACATGCCGCGCCTGGACGGCATCGAGCTGGTCGCCCTGATCAAGAAGGACCTGCACCTGCACCTGCTGCCGGTGATGATCGTCTCCTACAAGGACCGCCCCGAGGACCGCGCCCGCGGCCTGGCCGCCGGCGCCGACTACTACCTGACCAAGGGCAGCTTCCACGACGAGACCCTGCTCGACGCCGTGCTCGACCTGATCGGCGAGGCGCGCCTATGAGGATCGCCATCGCCAACGACGTCGCCATGGCCGCCGAGGCGCTGCGCCGCGTCGTCGCCAGCACCGCCGAGCACCAGCTGCTGTGGATCGCCCGCAGCGGCCTGGAGGCGGTGCGCCTGTGCGCCGAGCAGCGCCCCGACCTGATCCTGATGGACCTCAACATGCCCGGCCTGGACGGCGTCGAGGCGACCCGCCAGATCATGCGCCACAGCCCCTGCGCCATCCTGGTGGTGACCGGCCGGCCGCAGGACAACGTCGACCAGGTGTTCCGCGCGCTCGGCGCCGGCGCACTCGACGTCACCGCCACGCCGGTGCTGCAGGGCCAGGCCGGCGGCGCCGCCGAGCTGCTGGCCAAGATCCGCACCATGGACCGGCTGATCCGCCACAGCGGCGGCAGCCAGGCGCTCGGCCCGCGCAACGGCAACGGCCGCCATGCCGGCCCGGCGGCCGCCGTCAACGCGCTGGTGGCGATCGGCGCCTCCACCGGCGGGCCGATGGCGGTGGCGCGCATCCTCGCCGCCTGGACCCCGCCGCCCGGCTGCGCCGTGGTGGTGGTACAACACATCGACGAAAACTTCGCCGAGCACTTCGCCAAGTGGCTCGCCGAGCAACTGCCCATGCCGGTGCGCGCCGCCGCCCAGGGCGAGGAATTGCTGGCCGGCGGCGTGCTGATCGCCAAAAGCAACGACCACTTAGTGCTAGATCAAAACCTGCGCTTGGGGTACGATGCAGCTCCCAGGGACTACGCCTACCGCCCCTCGGTCGATGTGTTTTTCCACTGCCTGGCGCGGCACTGGCGCGGCGAGGCGGTCGCGGTGTTGCTCACCGGCATGGGCCGCGACGGCGCCGACGGCCTGCTCGCGCTGCGCCGCGCCGGCCACACCACCATCGCCCAGGACCAGGACAGCAGCGCCGTCTACGGCATGCCGCGCGCCGCCGCCGAGCTCGACGCGGCGCAGTTGATTTTGCCCCTGGATAAGATCGGCGCCATGCTGCGCAGCACCCTGGGCGCGGCGCCGGCGGCGCCGGCCAAATAGGCTGGACGCCGCGCCGATCGCGCCGATTGGACTATGATTCACCCAGCCCCACGGGCCGGGCGCCACCGCGTCGCCGACGCCACCGCCCGACCCGCCCTTCGAACCATCCTAAGGAAATCGCAGCATGAGTGCACAATTTGAACAAGTCAGCGTGGTCAAGAAGTCCAACATCTACTTCGACGGCAAATGCGTCTCGCACAGCATCGTGCTGGCCGACGGCAGCAAGAAGACCCTCGGCGTGATCTTCCCATCGGTGCTGACCTTCAACACCGGCGCGCCGGAAACCATGGAAGTGATCGGCGGCGTGTGCAAGGTCAAGCTGGCCGGCGCCAGCGATTGGACCACCTACACGGCGGGCCAGCAATTCGAAATCGGCGCCAACAGCCACTTCGATATCGAAACCGTCGAAACCCTCGACTACGTCTGCCACTTCGGCTGACACCGCAAGCAAGCGGCGGCCGCCCGGCCGCCGCGCCCCCGGGCCGGCCGCCGGCTCAGACGAACACCGGCTCCGGCTCCAGCCGCACGCCGTAGCGCGCCGCCACATCGTCCTGGATGGCATGCGCCAGCGCCATCACCTCGGCGCCGCTGGCGCCGCCGTTGTTGACCAACACCAGCGCCTGGCGCGGATACACCCCGGCCGCGCCCATGTTTCTCCCCTTCCAACCGCACTGGTCGATCAACCAGCCGGCCGCCAGCTTCTCGCTGCCGTCGGCCTGGCGGTGGTGCACCAGCGCCGGGAACGCCGCCAACAGCTCGGCGCAGCGCGCCGCCGACACCACCGGATTTTTAAAGAAGCTGCCGGCGTTGCCGATCACGGCGGGGTCGGGCAGCTTGCGGCGGCGGATGGCGATCACC
The DNA here is from genome assembly GCF_029834475.1 of Rugamonas sp. DEMB1. Lineage (GTDB taxonomy): Bacteria > Pseudomonadota > Gammaproteobacteria > Burkholderiales > Burkholderiaceae_D > Rugamonas > Rugamonas rubra. Next base: position 4,528,076 of record NZ_CP122407.1, read on the forward strand.
GCCTCGGCCACCTGGCGCGCGCCCGGCGCCGCCAGCCCCCGCGCGGCCAGCTCCTGGGCCAGCTCGGCGTAGCCCAGGTTGGCCTGCCAGCGGCGCGGCAGCGCGAAGGTGACGTCGACGATGATCAGCTGGCAGCCGGGCCGCTTGAACACGCTGTCGCGGTAGCCGAACTGGCAGGCGGCGGCGTCCATGCTGAACGTTGTGCCGCCGGCGGGGTCGAACACGGTCAGACTGTGCAACAAGTCCTTGGTCTCGGCCCCGTAGGCGCCGATGTTCTGGATCGGCGCGGCGCCCACCGTGCCGGGGATCAGCGACAGGTTCTCCAGTCCGCCCCAGCCCTGCGCCAGGGTCCACTGCACGAACTCGTGCCAGTTCTCGCCGGCGCCGGCGCGCACGTAGTGGAACTCGGCGTCGCTGTCGACCAGCTCGCGGCCGGCGATCGCCATGTGCAGCACCAGGCCGGCGAAGTCGCCACCCAGCACGATGTTGCTGCCGCCGCCCAGCAGCAGGCGCGGCATGGCGGCCAGCGCGGCGTCGGCCAGCGCGGCGCGCAGCTGCGCGACCGAGGCCAGCCGCACATACGCCAGGGCGCGGGCGGCGATGCCGAAAGTGTTGAGCGATTGCAGGGGGAAGTTGTGCTGGAGTGGGAACTGTGGATGCATGGGAAAGCCGATCAATTTTGTCGATTATAGAGCGAAACAGGCAAAAAACCAGCGCCGATATGGCGGCGCGCGGCCGGTTGTCCGTTAAAATGTCATCCTTTGCCGCGGCGCCGTGCGCGCGCGCCGCCCGCTCCACCTTTAAGGAAATCACCATGCCGTCGTTTGATGTAGTCTCCGAAGCCGATATGATCGAAGTGAAAAACGCTGTCGAGCAATCCAACAAAGAAATCTCCACCCGCTTCGACTTCAAGGGCAGCGACGCCCGCGTCGAGCAGAAGGAGAACGAACTGACGGCCTACGCCGATTCCGAGTTCCAGCTGCAACAGGTGCGCGACGTGCTGACCAACAAGCTGACCAAGCGCAAGGTCGACGTCCGCTTCCTCGACGACGGCGACATCAAGAAGATCGGCGGCGACAAGATCAAGCAGGTCATCAAGATCAAGAACGGCATCGAGTCCGACGACGCCAAGAAAATCGTGCGCGTCATCAAGGACAGCAAGATGAAGGTGCAGGCCAGCATCCAGGGCGAGGCGGTGCGCGTCACCGGCGCCAAGCGCGACGACCTGCAGGCCGCCATGGCCATGCTGCGCAAGGACGTGCCGGACATGCCGCTCGAGTTCAACAACTTCCGCGACTGATTCCACCCGGAGCGGGCCGTCCCGGCGGCCCCTTCCGCGCCAGTCCGGCGGCCGCGCGCCGCGCCGCCGGCGCCGCGCACCGTCACAGAACGGTAGCCTACATGGGGTAAAATGCTGTTTGAGCCCCCTGTCGGACCCTGCTGCGCGAGCGCAACAGACCTGGGCGTTACGCCCAGCGACAAACCACGGTAGTCTAAGGATAGCAATGAAACGTGTTGATGATTTCCGCCTGCGATTTGGCAAAAACGAGTATGTGCCCATCATGGTTGGCGGAATGGGTGTGGATATCTCGACCTCGGAACTGGCGCTGGAGGCGGCCCGCCTGGGCGGCATCGGCCACATCTCGGACGCCATGGTCGAGGACGTCTCCGACCGCCGCTTCGATACCAGCTTCGTCAAGGACAAGACCAAGCTCTACAAATTCAACATCAACAACTCCGACAAGGCCGTGGTGCAGTTCGACCTGGGCCGTCTGGCCGAGGCGCAACGCCTGCACGTCGGCGCCACCATGGACGCCAAGAAGCCCCGGCCTGATCTTCGTCAACTGCATGGAAAAGCTGACCATGAACGGCCCGCGCGAGACCCTGCGCGTGCGCCTCAACGCCGCCCTCGACGCCGGCGTCGACGGCATCACCCTGTCGGCCGGCCTGCACTTCGGCTCCTTCGCGCTGATCGCCGACCACCCGCGCTTCCGCGACGCCAAGCTCGGCATCATCGTCTCGTCGGTGCGCGCGCTGCAGATCTTCCTGCGCAAGAACGCCAAGCTCAACCGCCTGCCCGACTTCATCATCGTCGAAGGCCCGCTGGCCGGCGGCCACCTCGGCTTCGGCATGGACTGGGCCGACTACGACCTGCACACCATCACCGCCGAGATCCTCGCCTACCTGAAGACCGAGCAGCTGGACATCCCGCTGATCGCCGCCGGCGGCATCTTCACCGGCAGCGACGCGGTCGGCTTCCTCGAGGCCGGCGCCGCCGGCGTGCAGGTGGCGACCCGCTTCACCATCGCCAACGAGTGCGGCCTGCCGGCCAAGGTCAAGCAGGAATACGTCAAGGCCACCGAGGACGACATCATCGTCAACGGCATCTCGCCGACCGGCTACCCGATGCGCATGCTCAAGGGCACGCCGGCGATCGGCGCCGGCATCCGCCCGGGCTGCGAGTCCTACGGCTACCTGCTCGACGCCACCGGCAACTGCGCCTACATCAACTCCTACAACCGCGAAGTGGCGGCCCACCCGAACGAGAAGAACATCGTGGTGATGGACAAGACCTGCCTGTGCACGCACATGCGCAACTTCAACTGCTGGACCTGCGGCCACTACACCTACCGCCTGAAGGACACCACGCACAAGAAGCCGGACGGCGACTACCAGCTGCTCAGCGCCGAACACATCTTCAAGGACTACCAGTTCAGCGTCAACAACGAAATCGCCCTGCCCGAGAAAGAGTTTTAATTCTCCGGCAGCATAGAAAAACGGCACGGCCTGCGCAGACCGTGCCGTTTTTTTATTGCCGCGCCGCCACCACTTGGCGCGGCGACGCGCCGTCTCAGCCCTCCGAGTTGATCCGTTGGACCAGGGCGCCCAGCACGTCCTCGGCCAGCTCGTTGTCGACCTGGCAGGTGCCGGCGTTCTCGTGGCCGCCACCGCCGTATTCCAGCATCAGCGCGCCGATGTTGGTCTTCGACGTGCGGTTGAGGATCGACTTGCCGGTGGCAAACACCGTGTTCTGGTTCTTCAGACCCCACAGCACGTGGATCGAGATGTTGGTTTGCGGGAACAGCGCGTAGATGATGAAGCGGTTGCCGGCGAAGATCACCTCCTCCTTGCGCAGGTCCAGCACCACCAGGTTCTTGTGCACGGTGGCGCAGCGGCGGATCTGTTCCTTGCACTTCTCGCTGTGCTCGAAATACAGCTCCTTGCGCTCCTTCACGTCCGGCAGGGCCATGATCTGTTCTATGCTGTGGTTCTTGCAGTAGTCGATCAAGTCCATCATCAGGTTGTAGTTGGAGATACGGAACTCGCGGAAGCGGCCCAGGCCGGTGCGCGCGTCCATCAGGAAGTTCAGCAGATCCCAGTTCTGCGGATCGAGCACCTCCTGCTCGTTGAAGCGCGCCGCGTCGCCCTTGTCGACCGCCGCCATCATCTCGTCCCACGACGCCGGGAAGGCCTTCAGACCGCCGTAGTAGTCGTACACCACGCGCGCCGCCGAGGGTGCCTCGGGATGGATGATGTGGTTGCTGCGCTCCCCCTTGTTGCGGATCGTCTCCGACAAGTGGTGGTCGAAAGCCAGATGCACGCCGGCCACGAAAGGCAGGTTGGTCGTGATGTCGCCGTCGTTGATGGCGATCTTGCCGTCCTGCATGTCCTTCGGATGGACAAACAGGATCTCGTCGATCATGTCCAGATGTTTCAGGAGCACCGCGCAGACCAGGCCATCGAAATCGCTGCGCGTGACCAGACGATATTTTTTTGCTTCAGCTGACATGAAACCACCCTTTAGAAGTTAGAACATTCCACCAGCACCGGCAAAAAGGTGCGATGGATAATGATACAACCCAATTCCATGCCTGCACAGCAATTGTGCTAGGCCGTTGCAATGCGTCACATCCTGTGCCATGCCCACGCCGCGACAGCATCTCTTGGCCAATCGGGGGCGGAACCTCAATCGGCCCCGGCCCATATGTAAAAAAACCACCGGAAAATCCGATGGTTTTTATCTGCCGAAGCACTCGACTACTGTTGCGTCCACATTCCCAGCACGCCCTCCTTCAAACCGGTCAAGGCATCGCCTTGGTGCTCGACAATGACAAAACCGGTCGCGCCACTCGGGTTGACGATGCGGTAGACCCGCAAGGTCAGGTACTTGCCGGTCGACACATCAAGCAGTACCTGGCCGTTCAGCGCCTTGGTCACCACACTCGCCGAGTAGGTCGCGCTGCCTTTCTGCGCCTTGACGACGGCATTGCCGGCGGCATCGAACACAAAGGATTGGACGTTCGGCGTTACCCCGCCCTCGCCTGCAAGGGCGCAGTTCTCACGGTAGTAGGTGAAGCTCTGGTTGGCCAGCGCGCTCGCTTCGAGCACGGCTTTGGCGCTGTTGGCCACCAAAATGTCGGTGGATTTCGCCAGTATGGCGGGCGTGCCGGCGACGGACTGGCACAGCATGGCCACGTCTGGCAGCGCCGCCGTCGTCGCCGGCGCCACACTCGCGACCTTGAAATTGATGGCGGCCGTGATCGGCGCGGCGTAGGAGATCGTCTGCGAGGGAGCGGAGAGGCCCCATGTCACCGTCCTCGGCACTTCAGCGAAAATAACGCTCCCCGTAAAGAAACCAAACTCCCCCATGAAATAACGGTAATAGGCCGAGTAGGATGGCGTGCTGGCCATATCCTGCAAATAGCTGAAACCGGAATAGCGTTGAATGCTCGGCAAACTATCGGGCCGATACGTGAACGACTCGATCATCGCATCGATCTGCGCTTGAAAGGCGGCAATATCGGTCGTCGCGGTGACGGTGCCGAGCAAATCGCGAACGGCCTGGTTGACGCTGTCGCCGATATAGGAGCGCTTCGCCAGCTCCTCCTTTTTGGCCAGCGCAACGGTGAAGTTGATCGATGCCTGCGTCTTCTTGGCGAGGACAATGGCGTCGTCGTTCTGACCACCGTCGAGTATCCGCAAGGCGACTTGGCCGCGGCTCAACTCGCCGCGCGCCACAAAGCCACTCCAAAATGCCAGTCCCTCGGCCTCGGCATTTCGATTGTAGGTGTTGCGGTAGACTGCGTTGACGAACGCCGCAGTATTACCGGTATACAGCCCTTGCGACTCTGAACTGTCGACGAAATTATCGATCAATTGTTTGACACCGGCATCGGCGGAATAGGCCTGCATCAACTCGCCCAGCGTCGCCGGCACACTGCGCTCACTAAAGATACGCTGCCAATAGAACAGGCCGTCGACATCCGCCGGGCGGCCGAAAAATACCATGTATAAACGCTGCAACAGCTCCCTATATTCTTCCGGTGCGTGCATAGCCGACTGGGCCGGCGCGGTGGACGCGCCGAATTTTGCCAGGGTCTTGGTACCGGTTGGTGCCGGGGTTTCCGTAGTCGAGCCGCCGCAGGCCGCCAGCAGTAGGCCCAGGGAACAGACGGTAAAGGTTTGCTGTATGGTTTTCATGGGGCCTCCTGAGTATCAATGCAGCAATACTACACCTTTAGCAACATCCACTAGCAAAAAATTGAAACAACACCTAGGGCAATAGCATAGTCTGCCGCCTTGCAAACGAAAAAACCCCCATCAGCCTGAACGCGATCGCGTTCAGTGCGGATGGGGGTTTTTAATATAACTAGCCTGACGATAACCTACTTTCACACTGGTTGCAGCACTATCATCGGCGCAGAGTTGTTTCACGGTCCTGTTCGGGATGGGAAGGGGTGGTACCAACTTGCTATGGTCATCAGGCATTGACTTGTACGAACGCGCGTCCCCGATGGGCGACGGCGCTCTAAAATTGGGAAGAAGTATCGGTAAAGAATGAGGTAATGAACGATGTATCAACAACTCAGGCGACACGTAGTTCTTATTCTTACAACCTGCTAAGGTTATAGGGACAAGCCGTACGGGCAATTAGTACTGGTTAGCTTAATGCATTACTGCACTTCCACACCCAGCCTATCAACGTCCTGGTCTCGAACGACCCTTCAAAGAGCTCAAGGCTCTGGGAAATCTCATCTCAAGGCAAGTTTCCCGCTTAGATGCTTTCAGCGGTTATCTCTTCCAGACTTAGCTACCCGGCAATGCCACTGGCGTGACAACCGGTACACCAGAGGTCTGTCCACTCCGGTCCTCTCGTACTAGGAGCAGCCCCCTTCAAATTTCCAACGCCCACGGCAGATAGGGACCAAACTGTCTCACGACGTTTTAAACCCAGCTCACGTACCACTTTAAATGGCGAACAGCCATACCCTTGGGACCGGCTACAGCCCCAGGATGTGATGAGCCGACATCGAGGTGCCAAACTCCCCCGTCGATATGAACTCTTGGGAGGAATCAGCCTGTTATCCCCAGAGTACCTTTTATCCGTTGAGCGATGGCCCTTCCATACAGAACCACCGGATCACTATGTCCTACTTTCGTACCTGCTCGACTTGTCAGTCTCGCAGTTAAGCACGCTTATGCCATTGCACTATCAACACGATGTCCGACCGTATCTAGCGTACCTTCGAACTCCTCCGTTACACTTTAGGAGGAGACCGCCCCAGTCAAACTGCCTACCATGCACTGTCCCCGATCCGGATAACGGACCAAGGTTAGAACCTCAAACAAACCAGGGTGGTATTTCAAGGTTGGCTCCACGAAGACTGGCGTCCCCGCTTCAAAGCCTCCCACCTATCCTACACAGATTGGTTCAAAGTCCAATGCAAAGCTACAGTAAAGGTTCATGGGGTCTTTCCGTCTAGCCGCGGGTAGATTGCATCATCACAAACATTTCAACTTCGCTGAGTCTCGGGAGGAGACAGTGTGGCCATCGTTACGCCATTCGTGCAGGTCGGAACTTACCCGACAAGGAATTTCGCTACCTTAGGACCGTTATAGTTACGGCCGCCGTTTACTGGGACTTCAATCAAGAGCTTGCACCCCATCATTTAATCTTCCAGCACCGGGCAGGCGTCACACCCTATACGTCCACTTTCGTGTTTGCAGAGTGCTGTGTTTTTATTAAACAGTCGCAGCCACCAGTTTATTGCAACCCGTTCACCCTTCCACAGTAAAGTGGTCAAGCTACAAGGGCGTACCTTTTCCCGAAGTTACGGTACCAATTTGCCGAGTTCCTTCTCCCGAGTTCTCTCAAGCGCCTTAGAATACTCATCTCGCCCACCTGTGTCGGTTTGCGGTACGGTCTCGTATGACTGAAGCTTAGAGGCTTTTCTTGGAACCACTTCCGATTGCTTCACGAATAAATTCGCTCGTCCCAGTCCCTTGAATTCCGCGCCCGGATTTGCCTAAGCGCCTTCTATGAACCAGAAACTGCCTATTCCAACAGGCAGACAACCTTCCGCGATCCGTCCCCCCATCGCATCATACGACGGTGCAGGAATATTAACCTGCTTCCCATCAGCTACGCATCTCTGCCTCGCCTTAGGGGCCGACTCACCCTGCTCCGATGAACGTTGAACAGGAAACCTTGGGCTTACGGCGTGGGGGCTTTTCACCCCCATTATCGCTACTCATGTCAGCATTCGCACTTCTGATACCTCCAGCATCCTTTACAAGACACCTTCGCAGGCTTACAGAACGCTCTCCTACCATATGCTTACGCATATCCGCAGCTTCGGTGACTGGCTTAGCCCCGTTACATCTTCCGCGCAGGACGACTCGATCAGTGAGCTATTACGCTTTCTTTAAATGATGGCTGCTTCTAAGCCAACATCCTGACTGTTTTAGCCTTCCCACTTCGTTTTCCACTTAGCCAATCTTTGGCACCTTAGCTGGCGGTCTGGGTTGTTTCCCTCTTGACGCCGGACGTTAGCACCCGACGTCTGTCTCCCAAGCTCGCACTCATCGGTATTCGGAGTTTGCAATGGTTTGGTAAGTCGCGATGACCCCCTAGCCATAACAGTGCTCTACCCCCGATGGTGATACTTGAGGCACTACCTAAATAGTTTTCGGAGAGAACCAGCTATTTCCAAGTTTGTTTAGCCTTTCACCCCTACCCACAGCTCATCCCCTAATTTTTCAACATTAGTGGGTTCGGACCTCCAGTGCGTGTTACCGCACCTTCATCCTGGCCATGAGTAGATCACTTGGTTTCGGGTCTACACCCAGCGACTGAACGCCCTATTCGGACTCGATTTCTCTACGGCTTCCCTAATCGGTTAACCTTGCCACTGAATGTAAGTCGCTGACCCATTATACAAAAGGTACGCAGTCACGGAACAAGTCCGCTCCTACTGTTTGTATGCACACGGTTTCAGGATCTATTTCACTCCCCTTCCGGGGTTCTTTTCGCCTTTCCCTCACGGTACTGGTTCACTATCGGTCGATTACGAGTATTTAGCCTTGGAGGATGGTCCCCCCATATTCAGACAGGATTTCTCGTGTCCCGCCCTACTTGTCGCACGCTTAGTTCCACACATCGCATTTCGAATACGGGACTATCACCCGCTACGGTTCCTATTTCCAGAGGATTCTTCTATGCGTCATGCTAAAACGTGCAGGCTCATCCCATTTCGCTCGCCACTACTTTGGGAATCTCGGTTGATTTCTTTTCCTGCAGCTACTTAGATGTTTCAGTTCGCCGCGTTCGCTTTGCATACCTATGTATTCAGTATGCAATGACCTAAAAGGCCGGGTTTCCCCATTCGGAAATCTGCGGATCAAAGCGTGTTTGCTCGCTCCCCGCAGCTTATCGCAAGCTACTACGTCCTTCATCGCCTGTAATCGCCAAGGCATCCACCATGTGCACTTATTCGCTTGTCCCTATAACGTTAGCCCCTGCGACTAAACAAGGAGCGTTTATAGGAATAAGAAACTACATGTTGCTATGTTTGTTGATACATACAATCATTACCCATCGCTTACGTCTTCCGACGCAAACGATTAATAAATAATCTTTACTTTTACTTCTTCCAAATTTTTAAAGAACGAAACAGCATTTAATCTCTAAAAGACCAAACCTAAACCCGACGCTGCTGCGTGGCTTACGTTTGAACTTTTTGGTGGAGGATGACGGGATCGAACCGACGACCCCCTGCTTGCAAAGCAGGTGCTCTCCCAGCTGAGCTAATCCCCCTAGGGTACTACTCGAAACCTGGTAGGGCTGGTTGGACTCGAACCAACGACCCCCGCGTTATCAACACGGTGCTCTAACCAGCTGAGCTACAGCCCCAAATGCTGTTCTTCTTAATTGACAGTCGATAAGTGTGAATGCTTGATGATGTGAACCATTGCTGATTCTGTGCATACTCTAGAAAGGAGGTGATCCAGCCGCACCTTCCGATACGGCTACCTTGTTACGACTTCACCCCAGTCACGAATCCTACCGTGGTAAGCGCCCTCCTTACGGTTAAGCTACCTACTTCTGGTAAAACCCGCTCCCATGGTGTGACGGGCGGTGTGTACAAGACCCGGGAACGTATTCACCGCGACATGCTGATCCGCGATTACTAGCGATTCCAACTTCATGCAGTCGAGTTGCAGACTACAATCCGGACTACGATACACTTTCTGCGATTAGCTCCCCCTCGCGGGTTGGCGGCGCTCTGTATGTACCATTGTATGACGTGTGAAGCCCTACCCATAAGGGCCATGAGGACTTGACGTCATCCCCACCTTCCTCCGGTTTGTCACCGGCAGTCTCATTAGAGTGCCCTTTCGTAGCAACTAATGACAAGGGTTGCGCTCGTTGCGGGACTTAACCCAACATCTCACGACACGAGCTGACGACAGCCATGCAGCACCTGTGTACTGGTTCTCTTTCGAGCACTCCCCAATCTCTCAGGGATTCCAGCCATGTCAAGGGTAGGTAAGGTTTTTCGCGTTGCATCGAATTAATCCACATCATCCACCGCTTGTGCGGGTCCCCGTCAATTCCTTTGAGTTTTAATCTTGCGACCGTACTCCCCAGGCGGTCTACTTCACGCGTTAGCTGCGTTACCAAGTCAATTAAGACCCGACAACTAGTAGACATCGTTTAGGGCGTGGACTACCAGGGTATCTAATCCTGTTTGCTCCCCACGCTTTCGTGCATGAGCGTCAGTCTTGACCCAGGGGGCTGCCTTCGCCATCGGTGTTCCTCCACATATCTACGCATTTCACTGCTACACGTGGAATTCTACCCCCCTCTGCCAAACTCTAGCCTTGCAGTCTCCATCGCCATTCCCAGGTTGAGCCCGGGGATTTCACGACAGACTTACAAAACCGCCTGCGCACGCTTTACGCCCAGTAATTCCGATTAACGCTTGCACCCTACGTATTACCGCGGCTGCTGGCACGTAGTTAGCCGGTGCTTATTCTTCAGGTACCGTCATTAGCAGGCTGTATTAGAACCCACCGTTTCTTCCCTGACAAAAGAGCTTTACAACCCGAAGGCCTTCTTCACTCACGCGGCATTGCTGGATCAGGCTTTCGCCCATTGTCCAAAATTCCCCACTGCTGCCTCCCGTAGGAGTCTGGACCGTGTCTCAGTTCCAGTGTGGCTGGTCGTCCTCTCAGACCAGCTACTGATCGATGCCTTGGTAGGCCTTTACCCCACCAACTAGCTAATCAGATATCGGCCGCTCCAGGAGCATGAGGTCTTGCGATCCCCCACTTTCATCCTTAGATCGTATGCGGTATTAGCGTAACTTTCGCTACGTTATCCCCCACTCCAGGGTACGTTCCGATATATTACTCACCCGTTCGCCACTCGCCGCCAGGTTGCCCCGCGCTGCCGTTCGACTTGCATGTGTAAGGCATGCCGCCAGCGTTCAATCTGAGCCAGGATCAAACTCTTCAGTTTAATCTCTGTTACTTTGACACTTTCGTGCCACCCTTATTGCTAAGGGGTCGCTCACTCAAAATACTGACAGGCCACTTCTTGCGAAGCGTCCTATTTCATTACTTCTTGTGAACATTTGATATTTTAAGTTGGCGACTTCCGAAGAAGCCGCTGCACTTTCATCAAACATCCACACTTATCGACTGTTAATTGTTAAAGAACTTTATTCGGTACTGCCTGCAACCGGGCTTTCAACCCTTGACAAAGCGTTTTGTTTGTCAGCTGCGAAGAAGGAAGAGTATGCAGCGTTTCGGCCATTTCGTCAACTTCTTTTTCTACCCCGCTTACTCTGCACTGCGTTCATTTGCGTGCGCCGTTTGCGGGGAGGCGAACTATAGCAAAGGCCAGCCGCTTTGACAAGCCAAAGTAGCTGCACCAGTCGAAAATTGCACAAGCGTCGTGATTCTGGACGGCAAGGTTGAATTCTTGACTTGGCCCTGCTTTTCCCCCATTCTTGCCTGAGACTCTAGCTTCACTATCACGGAGAAGGCATGGCTCACGCGCGCAACACGTCCAATCGTTTGGCTCGCACCGCCATCCTGGGCGGCTTACTCCTCCCCTCCCTTTGCGTCTGCGCACAAGAAGCCGGCGGGGCAGCGGCCGAAGTGGTTCATGTTACCGGCACACGTATTACCGCCCCCGGGGCAAGTTCAAGCGGTCCGATTTTTTCAGTCAACGCCGATGAAGTGCGCGCCGCGCAAGCCGTCGCAGTGGAGGAGTTCTTCAAGGACTTGCCTGGCGCAGCCCCCGCCAATGGCCCGGCCACCAACATCGGCAGCATCGGTGGTGCAACGATAGACTTGCGCGGACTTGGCAGCAACCGCACCCTCGTACTGATCGATGGGCGTCGCCTGGTGCCGTTCAACCTCGGCGGCACAGTCGACACCAACACCATTCCACTCGCCTTGCTGAGCCGCGTCGATGTGCTTACCGGCGGCGCTTCTGCCGCGTATGGGGCCGATGCCGTCGCTGGCGTCGCAAACTTCAAACTCCGGCGCAGAGTCGACGGCATCGAGTTGTCCACTTCCTACGGCAAATCCGGTAGCGGCGACACCACGCGCCAGCGGACGGGAGTGACGGCCGGCGCCGCATGGAATCAAGGGCGCGGCAATATCGTGTTCAACGTGGACCAGACCAAAACCTCTCCGCTCTTCCAGGGCGACCGCAGTTTCGGCGCCAGCTCACTGGACTCTATCAGCGCCCAGCCCGCCGGCTCCGGCACGACCGCCCCCGCCCTGGTCAGCGTCCCCCGAGGTCCGGGCGGAAGCGATACACTGGCCGGCAACTGGCAGCTTAATCCAGCCACAGGCGCACTAGTCCAGCCCGTCGCCCTCTACAACTTCAATCCACTCAATTACTATGTCACGGGCTTGCAGCGCACGCAGTCGACCGTGCTGGCCAACTATATCGTTAGCGAGCACACTGAGCTATATCTCGATCTCTTCCACACTAGTAGCACCGTCGGCACCACGCTGGCAGAAGCGGGAACGGCGCTCAATGTCTACAACGTCCCCATCGGCAACCCGTTCATTCCGGAGCCGATGCGGCAGCAAGTGTGCGCGCGGCGCGGGATTCCCGCGGCGCTTTGCGTGACAGGCAATCCGACCACCGTAGCCATGACCTTGGGCCGCCGCTTTATCGAAATGGGTCGTCGCGCCAACGACTTCGACAACCAGGTTCTGCAATACACCATAGGGGCGAAAGGCGCCCTGCCGTATGGCTGGCAATACGATGCATATTGGAACCGAGGCCGCTCCGACCAGCGGCAAAGCCGCCGCGACTACGGCGCATATTCCCGCGTCAACCAGGCCCTGAACGCGCTGAACACGACAAGCTGCGTCGACCCCAGCAATAATTGCGTGCCCTTGAATGTGTTCGGGCCGGTCGGCACCGTGACGCCCGCCATGATCCAGTTCTTTAACCTCGATTCTCTGCTGCAGCAATCTGTACGCCAGGACGTGGCCGCCGTCGCGCTGTCCGGCGACCTTGCCAGCACCAGTCCCTGGTCCAGCCAGCCGGTCAACCTTGCCGTCGCCGTCGAGCGGCGCAGATTGCAAGCCCACTCCGCGTCCGACCCGGCATCGCAACTACCGGGGGAAGTATTGGGATCGGCCACCCCGACGCCGGATCGCGCCGGACAGATCAACATGCGCGAGCTCGCGCTCGAGGCGCTAGTGCCTTTAGTGCGCGAGCGGCCAGGCATACGCAGCCTGAACCTGTCGTTCGCCTATCGCCATACCGAATTTAGTGCCGCGCAAAACAGGCAACGGTATGGCAGCTTCAAATACGGCGGCGAATGGGAGCCGGTCGGCGCCTTGCGCTTGCGCGCCACGCTGCAGCAGGCGGTGCGCGCGCCCAACATCAACGAGCTATTCGCACCGCAGGCGAGCAATGCCCTGTCCAACTTGGCGGTCGACCCTTGCCAGTTGAACCTGATTAACCAGGCCCAGGCGCAGGTGGCGGCAACACTGTCCCATCTTTGCCTGCTGTCGGGCGTGCCGCTGCCCGTCATCGGCAACCTGCCCAAACCATCGGCCGGGCAAGTCACCAGCCAAAGCAGCGGCAATCCCAATCTGTCCCCCGAGCAAGCGCGAACGGTGACACTGGGGCTGGTTCTGCAACCACAGCCAAACCTGACACTTTCGCTCGACTACTATCGGATCGCGATAGCGCAAGCGCTGTCGCGCCCGGCCGTGACCGACGTACTGGACGCCTGTTATAGCCCGCAGCTCAACCCAGGCTTAACATTCAACTCATGGTGCGCGCTGGTACAGCGCAGCCCGAGCAATGGCACCTTCAATGGCAATGACGCGGCCGGTGTGCGCACGCCCTTGTCCAATCAGGGCCGGCAGGCAAGCAGCGGGGTCGATTTGAATGTGCGCTACAAGCTGAACCTCCCTGAGTTGGGCAGCCTGGGCAGCCTGGGCAATCTGGATCTGCAACTGACCCTGAACCAAGTGCAGTCGTACTCCTTCCAAGCCACGCCCTTATCGCTGAACCGCCAATGCCTGGGCTTCTACAGCACCGCCTGCGGCGGCCCGAACTACCGTCGCAAGTTCAGCCAGCGCAGCACGTGGAATATCGGCAGGTACGCCATTGGCTACCACTGGCGCTACCTGAGCGGCGCCGTTGAAGAGCCTGGCGGCATCGACTTCCTGCCGGCCTTCGCCAAGATCGCACCATTCCACTACCTGGATCTGAGCCTGGCCTGGAACATCAGTAACAAGGCCCACCTCCACCTGTCTGTGAGCAACGTGTTTAATCGGATGCCCCCCATCGTTGGCGGTACAATCGGAACGACCTCCACCAATAGTGGCAATACCTTTCCACAGAATTACGATGTGGTCGGGCGCTACTTCACACTTGGCACGACACTCAAATTCTGATGCAGATCCGTAATCACATCCCCCACCAGCGTGCGGCCGACCGCCCTGATTATTCAGATCTCCAACATGCCGTCCAGCGGATGCCGGCGCCGAAGTGCTTGACGCTCTACAGCAGTTTGCTGGCCCTGCTGATCACCTGTCAGCACGGCGCAGCCGGCGCGACCGAGCCGCAAAAAAAGATCGTGCTGGTGGCGTCGGCCGAGGTGCAAACATCGCTGCAAGGGGTTTGGTTGGGTTTGATCTACGATGAAGCCTTTCACCGTCTCGGCTATGGATTCGAACTGCTTGGCGTGCCGGCGAAGAGGGCCAGTGCGCTGGCCGATCACGGCCAGGTCGATGGGGAAATTTCACGGGCCGCCAATTACGGCCACGCCCATCCAAATATGGTACTGGTCAGCGTGTCGCCAGTATCGGCGCAACTGGCTGCGTTTGCCATCCAGCCGCTGGCAATGCAAGACGGATGGGATAGCCTGCCACGCGCCAGCCTGCGTATCGAGTACCGCGCGGGGGTGGCAACCTCGGAAGAGGAGCTGTCGCGCAGGATAGACAGCGCTTACCTTTCGTCGGTGTCGAGCACCGTGCTGGGACTGCGGAAACTGACGTTCGCCCGCAGCGACATTTACATCGACAGTGAAGAGGCTGTGGAGCAAGCGACGCTGAAACCGGAGTTCCAGTCGACAAAGATCCATAAGGTGGCGTTGATGACCTCGCTCCCCGTGCACGCCTTCCTGCACAAAAAGAACGCCGCGCTAGCCGCTCCGTTGGCGGCGATGTTGGCGACAATGAAGCGCGAAGGTCGCATTGAAGCCCACCGCCGCCAAGCTTTGCTTCAAATCAGCAAGGCGGAAAACAAAGAATAAGCTAAATTTTTGTGGACGTAAAAAAACCCCCGCCCGCACTGAACGCGATCTTGAGCGCGTTCAGGCTGGTGGGGGTTTTTACACTACTACATATAACTAGCCTGACGATAACCTACTTTCACACTGGTTGCAGCACTATCATCGGCGCAGAGTTGTTTCACGGTCCTGTTCGGGATGGGAAGGGGTGGTACCAACTTGCTATGGTCATCAGGCATTGACTTGTACGAGCGTTCGCTCCCGACGGGGCAGCGAAACTCTAAAATTGGGAAGAAGTATCGGTAAAGAATGGGGTAATGAACGATGTATCAACAACTCAGGCGACACGTAGTTCTTATTCTTACAACCTGCTAAGGTTATAGGGACAAGCCGTACGGGCAATTAGTACTGGTTAGCTTAATGCATTACTGCACTTCCACACCCAGCCTATCAACGTCCTGGTCTCGAACGACCCTTCAAAGAGCTCAAGGCTCTGGGAAATCTCATCTCAAGGCAAGTTTCCCGCTTAGATGCTTTCAGCGGTTATCTCTTCCAGACTTAGCTACCCGGCAATGCCACTGGCGTGACAACCGGTACACCAGAGGTCTGTCCACTCCGGTCCTCTCGTACTAGGAGCAGCCCCCTTCAAATTTCCAACGCCCACGGCAGATAGGGACCAAACTGTCTCACGACGTTTTAAACCCAGCTCACGTACCACTTTAAATGGCGAACAGCCATACCCTTGGGACCGGCTACAGCCCCAGGATGTGATGAGCCGACATCGAGGTGCCAAACTCCCCCGTCGATATGAACTCTTGGGAGGAATCAGCCTGTTATCCCCAGAGTACCTTTTATCCGTTGAGCGATGGCCCTTCCATACAGAACCACCGGATCACTATGTCCTACTTTCGTACCTGCTCGACTTGTCAGTCTCGCAGTTAAGCACGCTTATGCCATTGCACTATCAACACGATGTCCGACCGTATCTAGCGTACCTTCGAACTCCTCCGTTACACTTTAGGAGGAGACCGCCCCAGTCAAACTGCCTACCATGCACTGTCCCCGATCCGGATAACGGACCAAGGTTAGAACCTCAAACAAACCAGGGTGGTATTTCAAGGTTGGCTCCACGAAGACTGGCGTCCCCGCTTCAAAGCCTCCCACCTATCCTACACAGATTGGTTCAAAGTCCAATGCAAAGCTACAGTAAAGGTTCATGGGGTCTTTCCGTCTAGCCGCGGGTAGATTGCATCATCACAAACATTTCAACTTCGCTGAGTCTCGGGAGGAGACAGTGTGGCCATCGTTACGCCATTCGTGCAGGTCGGAACTTACCCGACAAGGAATTTCGCTACCTTAGGACCGTTATAGTTACGGCCGCCGTTTACTGGGACTTCAATCAAGAGCTTGCACCCCATCATTTAATCTTCCAGCACCGGGCAGGCGTCACACCCTATACGTCCACTTTCGTGTTTGCAGAGTGCTGTGTTTTTATTAAACAGTCGCAGCCACCAGTTTATTGCAACCCGTTCATCCTTCCACAGTAAAGTGGTCAAACTACAAGGGCGTACCTTTTCCCGAAGTTACGGTACCAATTTGCCGAGTTCCTTCTCCCGAGTTCTCTCAAGCGCCTTAGAATACTCATCTCGCCCACCTGTGTCGGTTTGCGGTACGGTCTCGTATGACTGAAGCTTAGAGGCTTTTCTTGGAACCACTTCCGATTGCTTCACGAATAAATTCGCTCGTCCCAGTCCCTTGAATTCCGCGCCCGGATTTGCCTAAGCGCCTTCTATGAACCAGAAACTGCCTATTCCAACAGGCAGACAACCTTCCGCGATCCGTCCCCCCATCGCATCATACGACGGTGCAGGAATATTAACCTGCTTCCCATCAGCTACGCATCTCTGCCTCGCCTTAGGGGCCGACTCACCCTGCTCCGATGAACGTTGAACAGGAAACCTTGGGCTTACGGCGTGGGGGCTTTTCACCCCCATTATCGCTACTCATGTCAGCATTCGCACTTCTGATACCTCCAGCATCCTTTACAAGACACCTTCGCAGGCTTACAGAACGCTCTCCTACCATATGCTTGCGCATATCCGCAGCTTCGGTGACTGGCTTAGCCCCGTTACATCTTCCGCGCAGGACGACTCGATCAGTGAGCTATTACGCTTTCTTTAAATGATGGCTGCTTCTAAGCCAACATCCTGACTGTTTTAGCCTTCCCACTTCGTTTTCCACTTAGCCAATCTTTGGGACCTTAGCTGGCGGTCTGGGTTGTTTCCCTCTTGACGCCGGACGTTAGCACCCGACGTCTGTCTCCCAAGCTCGCACTCATCGGTATTCGGAGTTTGCAATGGTTTGGTAAGTCGCGATGACCCCCTAGCCATAACAGTGCTCTACCCCCGATGGTGATACTTGAGGCACTACCTAAATAGTTTTCGGAGAGAACCAGCTATTTCCAAGTTTGTTTAGCCTTTCACCCCTACCCACAGCTCATCCCCTAATTTTTCAACATTAGTGGGTTCGGACCTCCAGTGCGTGTTACCGCACCTTCATCCTGGCCATGAGTAGATCACTTGGTTTCGGGTCTACACCCAGCGACTGAACGCCCTATTCGGACTCGATTTCTCTACGGCTTCCCTATATGGTTAACCTTGCCACTGAATGTAAGTCGCTGACCCATTATACAAAAGGTACGCAGTCACGGAACAAGTCCGCTCCTACTGTTTGTATGCACACGGTTTCAGGATCTATTTCACTCCCCTTCCGGGGTTCTTTTCGCCTTTCCCTCACGGTACTGGTTCACTATCGGTCGATTACGAGTATTTAGCCTTGGAGGATGGTCCCCCCATATTCAGACAGGATTTCTCGTGTCCCGCCCTACTTGTCGCACGCTTAGTTCCACACATCGCATTTCGAATACGGGACTATCACCCGCTACGGTTCCTATTTCCAGAGGATTCTTCTATGCGTCATGCTAAAACGTGCAGGCTCATCCCATTTCGCTCGCCACTACTTTGGGAATCTCGGTTGATTTCTTTTCCTGCAGCTACTTAGATGTTTCAGTTCGCCGCGTTCGCTTTGCATACCTATGTATTCAGTATGCAATGACCTAAAAGGCCGGGTTTCCCCATTCGGAAATCTGCGGATCAAAGCGTGTTTGCTCGCTCCCCGCAGCTTATCGCAAGCTACTACGTCCTTCATCGCCTGTAATCGCCAAGGCATCCACCATGTGCACTTATTCGCTTGTCCCTATAACGTTAGCCCCTTGCGACTAAACAAAGGAGCGGTCATAGGAATAAGAAACTACATGTTGCTATGTTTGTTGATACATACAATCATTACCCATCGCTTACGTCTTCCGACGCAAAACGATTAATAAATAATCTTTACTTTTACTTCTTCCAAATTTTTAAAGAACGAAACAGCATTTAATCTCTAAAAGACCAAACCTAAACCCGACGCTGCTGCGTGGCTTACGTTTGAACTTTTGGTGGAGGATGACGGGATCGAACCGACGACCCCCTGCTTGCAAAGCAGGTGCTCTCCCAGCTGAGCTAATCCCCCTAGGGTACTACTCGAAACCTGGTAGGGCTGGTTGGACTCGAACCAACGACCCCCGCGTTATCAACACGGTGCTCTAACCAGCTGAGCTACAGCCCCAAATGCTGTTCTTCTTAATTGACAGTCGATAAGTGTGAATGCTTGATGATGTGAACCATTGCTGATTCTGTGCATACTCTAGAAAGGAGGTGATCCAGCCGCACCTTCCGATACGGCTACCTTGTTACGACTTCACCCCAGTCACGAATCCTACCGTGGTAAGCGCCCTCCTTACGGTTAAGCTACCTACTTCTGGTAAAACCCGCTCCCATGGTGTGACGGGCGGTGTGTACAAGACCCGGGAACGTATTCACCGCGACATGCTGATCCGCGATTACTAGCGATTCCAACTTCATGCAGTCGAGTTGCAGACTACAATCCGGACTACGATACACTTTCTGCGATTAGCTCCCCCTCGCGGGTTGGCGGCGCTCTGTATGTACCATTGTATGACGTGTGAAGCCCTACCCATAAGGGCCATGAGGACTTGACGTCATCCCCACCTTCCTCCGGTTTGTCACCGGCAGTCTCATTAGAGTGCCCTTTCGTAGCAACTAATGACAAGGGTTGCGCTCGTTGCGGGACTTAACCCAACATCTCACGACACGAGCTGACGACAGCCATGCAGCACCTGTGTACTGGTTCTCTTTCGAGCACTCCCCAATCTCTCAGGGATTCCAGCCATGTCAAGGGTAGGTAAGGTTTTTCGCGTTGCATCGAATTAATCCACATCATCCACCGCTTGTGCGGGGCCCCGTCAATTCCTTTGAGTTTTAATCTTGCGACCGTACTCCCCAGGCGGTCTACTTCACGCGTTAGCTGCGTTACCAAGTCAATTAAGACCCGACAACTAGTAGACATCGTTTAGGGCGTGGACTACCAGGGTATCTAATCCTGTTTGCTCCCCACGCTTTCGTGCATGAGCGTCAGTCTTGACCCAGGGGGCTGCCTTCGCCATCGGTGTTCCTCCACATATCTACGCATTTCACTGCTACACGTGGAATTCTACCCCCCTCTGCCAAACTCTAGCCTTGCAGTCTCCATCGCCATTCCCAGGTTGAGCCCGGGGATTTCACGACAGACTTACAAAACCGCCTGCGCACGCTTTACGCCCAGTAATTCCGATTAACGCTTGCACCCTACGTATTACCGCGGCTGCTGGCACGTAGTTAGCCGGTGCTTATTCTTCAGGTACCGTCATTAGCAGGCTGTATTAGAACCCACCGTTTCTTCCCTGACAAAAGAGCTTTACAACCCGAAGGCCTTCTTCACTCACGCGGCATTGCTGGATCAGGCTTTCGCCCATTGTCCAAAATTCCCCACTGCTGCCTCCCGTAGGAGTCTGGACCGTGTCTCAGTTCCAGTGTGGCTGGTCGTCCTCTCAGACCAGCTACTGATCGATGCCTTGGTAGGCCTTTACCCCACCAACTAGCTAATCAGATATCGGCCGCTCCAGGAGCATGAGGTCTTGCGATCCCCCACTTTCATCCTTAGATCGTATGCGGTATTAGCGTAACTTTCGCTACGTTATCCCCCACTCCAGGGTACGTTCCGATATATTACTCACCCGTTCGCCACTCGCCGCCAGGTTGCCCCGCGCTGCCGTTCGACTTGCATGTGTAAGGCATGCCGCCAGCGTTCAATCTGAGCCAGGATCAAACTCTTCAGTTTAATCTCTGTTACTTTGACACTTTCGTGTCACCCTTATTGCTAAGGGGTCGCTCACTCAAAATACTGACAGGCCACTTCTTGCGAAGCGTCCTATTTCATTACTTCTTGTGAACATTTGATATTTTAAGTTGACGGCTTCCGAAGAAGCCGCTGCACTTTCATCAAACATCCACACTTATCGACTGTTAATTGTTAAAGAACTTTATTCGGTACTGCCTGCAACCGGGCTTTCAACCCTTGACAAAGCGTTTTGTTTGTCAGCTGCGAAGAAGGAAGAGTATGCAGCGTTTCGGCCATTTCGTCAACCCCCTACTTTTCCCCGTTTCACTCTGCGCCACGCTGTTTTGCGCGCTCCGTTCTGCGGGGAGGCGAACTATAGCAAAGCGGCGCTAGCTGCGCAAGGCCTATTCCTCCGCTATCGTCGCGCGACAAGGCACGCCGCGCAGTCCGACGCCAGCCACGCCGTTCCACCCCCCGTTTCTTGCAGACTGTCGCAATCGCATGGCTGCCCGCCAAGCGTCGGCGTAAGGTTGCATCATTCCAATATCCTTTGTGGCGGAAGCAAAAACGGGGCGGGCGCGGTTTGCGTTCAGTTACACTCCCCGCCTGCACTCCACGACATAGTTTCGAAAGCCTCATATGTTTTCTCAGTCCAACATACAAGACACCATCAAGACCGTCGCGGCATGGCTGCACCGGGGCTTTGATACGACGGCGACCTGGGTCACCCAATTGTCATGGTGGAAATTTTTCCTGTTCGCCGCCCTGATGCTGATCGCCGGCTCCATTCTGCAGGAGGAACTGTTCTCCTCCAGCCCCGACGAGGAGGCCATCGCCCAGGACAGCAAGCGCGCCAACAAGCGCAGCGGCGAAACCAACATCCTGATCGACGACAGCGGCATCCATTTCAATCCGCGCGGCAAGGTGCGCAAAGATGGCCGCCCCGGCCCGGCGGCCAGCACCGGCACAGCCCCGGCGGACGAGGCCGCCAACGGCAAGGACGACGGCGCTATTAATAAGAACGACATCGACAATCCCCCCGCGATTACCGAAGCCCGTACCGAGCCGCCCGCGCCTCCGGCGCCAGCCGCGCATCAGGCCAACGCCGTCCCGCCCGTCCCGCCGGCGCCGCCCGTGCCTCCGGCGCCGCCGTCGAGTGAGGAAGTCCACATCGACCTGCCGCCGCAAATCGGCGAAGAATTGTCGAACGCCATCGAAGAGGCGGTCGACGACGCCGCCGAGCAGAAGGTGTCGCGCTACCACAAGCAAGCCTCGACCTGGTTCACCAGCTTCGTCTCCCTGCTGGTACTGGCCCTGTTCGGCACCAAGGCCCTGATGGGCGGCAAGAAACGCGCCGAGGCCGAAACCATCACCGCCAACGCGGCCGCCGAGCGCGAATCCATGCAGCGCCAGCTGAGCGAGGCGAAGATGCAGATGATGCAGGCCCAGGTCGAGCCGCATTTCCTGTTCAACACCCTGGCCTCGGTCGAGCACTTGATCGAGACCGACCCGCCGCGCGCCTCGGCGATGCAGCGCAGCCTGATCAAGTACCTGCGCGCGGTGCTGCCGCAGATGCGCGACAACGCCCTGATCACCAACCTCGGCCGCGAGGCCGACATGGTGGTGGCCTATCTGAACCTGTTGAAAATGCGCATGGAGGAACGCCTGCACGTCGATTTCGACGTGCCCGACGGCCTGCGCACGGCCGCCTTCCCGCCGATGATGTTGCAATCGATGGTGGAAAACGCCATCAAGCACGGACTGGAGGCGAAACCGCAGGGCGGCAGCCTGAAAGTGCGCGCCGAAGTGGCGCATAATAGGCTGCGCGTGATTGTCGCCGACGACGGCATGGGCTTCGGCGCCGTGCCCAGCGACGGCACCGGCCTGGGCCTGCTGACCATCCGCGAACGGCTCAAGCTGCTGCACGGCGACCAGGCCCAGCTGAACATCACGGCCAACAGCCCCGGCGGTGTCATCGCGACGATCGAGGTGCCGTATCAACTTGCCAAATAAAAGCAACAATCGAAGGTAATGATTGATTATTAAATCGATTCATTGAATAATTAATACTTACTTTTTACAACTTTACCACCATGCCAACAGCAATCATTGCCGACGACGAACGTTTGATGCGCGACCAACTGCGCATGCGCCTGGGCCAGGTGTGGCCCGAGCTGGAGATCATCGGCGAAGCCAAGAACGGCGACGAGGCGGTCGAACTGGTCGACCAGCTGAAGCCGGACTTCACCTTCCTCGACATCCGCATGCCCGGCAAGACCGGCATGGAGGCCGCCGCCGTGATCGGCAACAAGAGCCACATCGTCTTCGTCACCGCCTACGACGCCTACGCCGTCGAGGCCTTCGAGCGCGGCGCGGTCGACTACGTGCTCAAACCGCCCGAGCAGGAGCGCCTGCAGATCACCGTCGACCGCCTGAAAACGCGGCTGGCCACGCCGGCCGCCGACATGAACGCCAGCGTCACGGCGATGCTGTCGCAGCTGGCCGAAAAGATCACCGCGCCCAAGCCGAGCTATCTGCAGTGGATCCAGGCCAGCATCGGCCAGGACCTGCGCATGATCCCGGTCGAGGAGATCCTGTTCTTCCGCTCCGACGAGAAATACACCTGCGTACAGACCGAGCGCTACGAGGCGCTGATCCGCAAGCCGGTGCGCGACCTGGCCGAGGAGCTCGATCCCGCCCTGTTCTGGCAGATCCACCGCGCCACCCTGGTCAACGTCAACGCCATCGAGGGTGTCACGCGCGACATTCGCGGCCGCCACCTGGTGATGATCAAGGGCAAACCGGACAAGCTCGAGGTCAGCCGCAGCTTCCTGCACCTGTTCAAGCAGATGTGAGCCGGGCGGCGGCGTCCGCCACGGACGCCGCCGCCATCCGCCCTGCGACATATCAAGCCGCCCCGCCGCCAATTGGAATAGTGTGCTCTCTTACGGCCGTCCCCGCTCCGGCTGCGAGGACGCACGCCCATGAACAAATCCGGCAAATTCAAACTGCTGCCCGCCCTGCCCTTCGTGGCGGCGGCGATGATGTTGGCAAGCCGCCTCTACTACCGCATGGCGCGCCCCCTGCGGCGCGCCGGCAAACCAGTCGAGACCGGGCAAAACCGCAGCCGCAGCATCATCCACAACGCCAGCGACGCCATCATCTCGACCGACGGGTCGCAAACCATTCTGGAGGCCAACCCCTCGGCCGCCGCCATGTTCGGCACCACGGTGCAGGCGATGGAGGGCGCCGCGCTGCAGCAGTTCATTCCGCGCGAGCAACGCATGTCCGGCGAGCAGGCCGCCGTGTCCTATTTCGGCGCCACCGGCATCCACCTGCGCATGAAGGGCCGGCGCGCCTCCGACTACGCCGTGACCGGGCTGAAGGCCAGCGGCGAGCTGTTCCCGCTGGAGGGCTCGATCTCCAGCCAGACCGAGGAGGGTCGCCCGATCTACACCATCATCCTGCGCGACATCACCGAGCGCAAGCAGGTGCAACAGCAGCTGGAACACTCCTACACCCAGCTGCGCGAGCTGTCGGCGGCGCTGCAGACCATCCGCGAGGAGGAGCGCACCCACATCGCGCGCGAACTGCACGACGACCTGGGCCAGCTGCTGGCCACCCTGCGCGTCGACTTGAACCTGCTGCAACAGCAGCCGCCCGACAGCGCCGGCGCGCGCAAGCTGCAACAAGGCATGGACGGCCTGCTGGTCACCGCCATCACCTCGCTGCGCCGCATCGCCAGCAACCTGCGCCCGCGCGCGCTCGACGAGGGCGGCCTGTACTTCGCCCTGCAAACCCTACGCCAGGAGTTCGTCGAACGCCACGGCATCGACTGCGAGCTGCACGCCGACGAGCAGGAGCTGACGCTGGACGACGCCTACAGCACGACCATTTTCCGCATCGTCCAGGAGGCCTTGACCAACATCGCCCGCCACGCCGCGGCGCGCCGGGTGCAGCTGGACCTGCACCGCATCGATTCCTCCCTGCTGATCACCATCGAGGACGACGGCCGCGGCATCGCCGAGGGCGACATGGACAAGGCCACCTCCTTCGGCCTGATCGGCATGCGCGAGCGGGTCTGGGCCATCCACGGCGACATCTCGATCGGCAGCGACGGCAGCCGGGGCACCAGCATCGCCATCCGCCTGCCGCTGCCGCCGAGGGCCGCGCCGGCCTGAGGCCGCACGGCAAGCGAGCAAAGGCTCTTCATAGATTAGCGGGATGCCGGCCCTACCCCGCAAGCTAAGGGGTCTGACCCCCGGCGGGGTCAGACCCCGGCTTCCGCGTCCCGGGGTAGGGGTAAAAAAAAAGCGCTCCGGGGAGCGCTTTTGCTTTCCTACATGTCCAGCCGAAGCTTAGAACTTGTGGGTGATGCCGACCTGGTAGGAGGTCAGCGACTTGACGCGCTCGCGGCCGGCGTAGCCGTAGACGGCGGTGCGCTTGGACAGCGAGTAGTCGTAGCCGAGGCCGAATTCCTTGACGGTGTCGAGGTCGTTGACCTTGTTGTTGCTTTGCTTTTGCTTGCCGTACACGGCCTTGGCTTCGCCGCCGCCGATGGCGTAGCTCAGGCCCACCAGGTAGGATTTGAATTCGCCGGTGGCGGCCACGTCGGTGTCGCCCTTCGAGTAGGCGGCCGTGACTTTGGCATCGCCGAACTTGTAGCCGCCGCCGACGGTCCACAGCTTGGGCTCGGCCGGGTTGACGGTGGCCTGGACCGCGCGCTGGTAGCCGGCGTGCAAGCTGACCGGGCCGTTGTCATAGGTGACCAGGCCGGCGTAGCCGGTGTCGGCGCCCTTGACTTCGCTCAGCACGGCTTGCGCGCTGACCACGAAACCCTGGAAGCTCGGGCTGTTGTAGGTGATGGCGTTGGCCACGCGCGAGGCGCCCACGCCGCCGCGCATCATCACCTCGTTGACCTTGCCGACCACGCCGTCGGCGCCGAACGGTTCAACGCGGCCCTGCGCGCCGTCGATCAGGTCCTTGGTGCGGCCCATGTAGACGGTACCGAAGCTGCCCTTCAAGCCGACCCACGATTGACGGTCGAACAGATTGCCCTTTTGCATGCCGGTGTCGGCCAGGATTTCGCTTTCCAGGTTGAAGATCGCCTGCAGGCCGTTGCCCAGATCCTCGGAACCCTTGAAGCCCAGACGCGACGCATGGTTCTCGCGCTCGACCGTGGTGCCGTTGGTGGTTTTGGCCAGACCGAGGTCGACAACGCCGTAGATGGTGACGTTCGACTGCGCTTGAGCCGAAGTCGCGAATGCGCCGATAAGCAATGCTGCCAGAGTAATTTTTTTCACTTGATGTTCTCTACTTGAAGTTAATGAAGATGAAACGCGTTATGAATTCACCGGGCGAATCTTGCCTATCAAATACTTCAACAATATGACATCGACTACATTGTTGTTTCCAAGCAGCAAAAAGCACAACAGCCGCTCGGGGCGGCTGTTGCGGGTGCGGCGGGTGCCGGCGGGCGCCGGCGCGGCGGCCTACTTCAGCCGGCAGCTCAGGATGTAGTAGTACTCCAGGCGTTCGACGCGGGTTTCGCGCGCCGCCGTGGCCATCTTCTTGCGCAGCGCGCTGTCGGTCGGGTAGTTCTTCAGCACCTCGTAGCGCTGGCCGTCGGCGGCCAGGCGGATCTGGAAGGTGTTGCCCTCCAGGTCGGTGCGGGCGAACACCGTGCTGACGCCGTCGACGTAGGTGTTGTCGAGCAGCACGATCAAGACGTCCTTGCCCAGCTTGGCGCGCAGTCCCTTGAGGAACTTCTCCTGCTCCTCGCGCTTGACGTGCGACCAGAAGCCGGCGGCGAACACGGCCGTGTAGCGGCCCGGGCTGTCCGGCAGGGCGAAGGCGTCCATCTGGCTGAACTCGACGATGTCCTCGTCCAGGCCGCGCTCGCGCGCCAGCGCCAGCATTTCCGGGCAGAAGTCGATGGCGTGGACCGAGGCGGCCACGTCGGCGATGGTTTCGGTCCAGTAGCCGGTGCCGCAGCCCAGCTCGAGCACCTTGTGGCCCTCGAGGGCGCCGGCGATCATGTCGTGCAGGTTCTCCAGGTCGTCCTCGCGCTCGGGCTGCTCGTACACCTCGTCGTAGGTGGCCGCGCTGACGGCGTAATACTGGGCAAGCTGGTTGGTAATCATGTGGGACTTTCTTATCAATTCAGGTAATGCAGGTGCATGCCTTACAGTTCGTAGTGGTCTTTTTCCCCGCTCATGGCCTGTTCGATCAATTTGCGGTTGAGCGTGGGGGCCAGCAGTTCAATAAAGGTGTAAATATAGCTGCGCAGATAGGCGCCCTGCTTGACGGCGACGCGCGACACGTTCATGCCAAACAGGTGGCCGACTGGGATCGCGCGCAGGTTCTTGTCGCGCTCGGCATCGAAGGCCATACCCGCTATGATACCAATCCCCATGCCCAACTCGACATAAGTCTTGATGACGTCGGCGTCGATGGCCTCCAGCAGCACGTCCGGCTTGAGGCCGCGCAGGCCGAAGGCGTGGTCGATCTTGCTGCGCCCGGCGAAGGCGCCATCGTACGTGATCAGGGGAAGCCGGCAATTTCTTCCAGCGACACCGCCTTCGATTTGAGCAGCGCATGGTCGGGCGGCACCACCACCACGTGCTCCCACTGGTAGCACGGCAGGGTGATCAGGCCGGCGATGGCGGCGATCGACTCGGTGGCGATGGCCAGGTCGGCCTGGTCGCGCTGCACCATCTCGGCGATCTGCTGGGGATTGCCTTGCAACAAGGACAACCTTACCTTGGGGAACTTCAGCATGAAGGCCTGCACCACCTTGGGCAGGATGTAGCGGGCCTGGGTGTGCGTGGTGGCGATGGTAAAACTACCACTGTCCTGGGCCGCGTATTCCTTGCCGATGCGCTTGAGGCTGTCGATTTCCTGCATAATCAACTCCACCGACGCCAGCACCAGGCGGCCCGGCTCGGTCAGGCCGCGGATGCGCTTGCCGTGGCGGGTGAAGATGTCGACGCCGAGCTCCTCCTCGAGCTCGATGATGGCCTTGGACACCCCCGGCTGCGAGGTGAACAAGGCCTTGGCGGCGTCGGTCAGGTTGTAGTTCTGGCGTACCGCTTCGCGGACGAAGCGCAGTTGGTGAAGGTTCATTGCAGGTCGTGGCCCCGGTTTCGCGTCTCGAACGTCTTAAAAATGTTTTGCGCCCATGCTTATACCCATTACGTATATAAGCAAATAAAGACTATGTCGTTTGGAATAAAGACGAAGTTTATTACTATTGCCGCTAGTTTGGGGATGCGCGTGCGATTCAATTGCCGCCCGCGCCGCGCCGCAGGGCGCCGCCGGGTCGATTTTGTGGCATTTCCAACTACACTGTAATGTGCCGGCAGCCCAGTAAGCGACCATTTTAGGAACGATATGTACCATTACGACCAGTACGACCACCTCATCGTGCGCGAGCGCATCGCCCAGTACCGCGACCAAGTGCGCCGCCGCCTCAGCGACGAGCTGAGCGAAGCCGAATTCCTGCCCCTGCGCCTGCAAAACGGTCTGTACATGCAGCGCCACGCCTACATGTTGCGCATCGCCGTGCCCTACGGCCTGCTGTCGTCCAAGCAAATGCGCATGTTCGCCCACATCGCCCGCAAGTACGACCGCGGCTACGGCCACTTCACCACGCGGCAGAACATCCAGTTCAACTGGATCAACCTGGAGCAGACGCCGGACATCCTGAGCGAGCTGGCCTCGGTGGAGATGCACGCCATCCAGACCTCCGGCAACTGCATCCGCAACACCACCTCCGACCCCTACGCCGGCGTGGCCGCCGACGAGATCATCGATCCGCGCCCCTTCGCCGAGATATTGCGCCAGTGGAGCACCTTCCACCCCGAGTTCATCGCCCTGCCGCGCAAGTTCAAGGTCGCCATCAACGGCGCCGAGGAGGACCGCGCCGCCATCGCCGTGCACGACATCGGCCTGACGGTGGTGCGCAACGCGGACGGCGAGGTCGGCTTCAAGTTCATGGCCGGCGGCGGCATGGGCCGCACGCCCATCCTGGGCAGCGTGATCCGCGAGTTCCTGCCGTGGCAGCACCTGCTCACCTACACCGAGGCGGTGATGCGCGTCTACAACCAGTACGGCCGCCGCGACAACAAGTACAAGGCCCGCATCAAGATCCTGTTGAAGGCGCTGGGCGTGGAGGAGTTCACCCGCCAGGTCGAGGCCGAATGGGTCGACCTGAAGGACGGCCTGGAAACGCTGACCGCCGAGGAAATGGCCCGGGTGAGCGCCTACTTCGTGCCGCCCGCCTACAAGGATCTGGCCGCCATCGAGCCGGCCGCCCTGCACGCCGACAACAAGGCCTACAGCAACTGGCTCAAGCGCAACGTCAAGCCGCACAAGCGGCCGGGCTACGCCGCCGTGGTGCTGTCGCTGAAGAAAACCGGCGTGCCGCCGGGCGACGCCACCGCCGAGCAGATGGACTTCGTCGCCGAGTTGGCCGACCGCTATTGCTTCGGCGAACTGCGCGTGACCCACGAGCAGAACCTGGTGCTGGCCGACGTCGAGCAGTCGCTGCTGTTCCAACTGTGGCAAGAAGCCAAGGCGCACGGCCTGGCCACGCCCAACATCGGCCTGCTGACCGACATGATCTGCTGCCCCGGCGGCGACTTCTGCTCGTTGGCCAACGCCAAGTCGCTGCCGATCGCCGCCGCCATCGCCGAGCGTTTCGACAACATCGACTTCCAGCACGACATCGGCGAGATCGAACTGAACATCTCGGGCTGCATCAACGCCTGCGGCCACCACCACGTCGGCAGCATCGGCGTGCTCGGCGTCGACAAGGACGGCAGCGAATGGTATCAAGTGTCGATCGGCGGCGCCCAGGGCAAGCACGCGGCCATCGGCAAGATCATCGGCCCCTCGTTCTCCTCGCTGCAGATGCCGGAGGTGATCGGCCGCCTGCTCGAGGTGTATGTGCGCGAGCGCTACGAGGACGAACCTTTCGCCGCCACCGCGCAGCGCCTGGGCATCGCGCCGTTCAAGGAACATGTGTACGCCACGCCGATCAAGGCGGGCCAACTGGTGGGTGAGGATGAATATGTCTGAAGCAAAGAAAAACCTGATCATCAAGCAGCGCAGCGTGGTCGAGGACGACTGGCAGGTGCTGCGCCTCGAGCTCGCCGAGGGCGCCGCGGAAGGTGCCGAAGCACAAGACCCGGCCGGCCTCGCCATCCCCGCCGGCAAGGTGATCCTGCCGCTGCCGGTGTGGCAGGCGCAGGGCGCCGCCCTGGCCGGTCGCGTCGCCGCCGGAGAGATCGCCGTCTGGCTGGCCAGCGACGAGCGGCCGGAAGCGATCAAGGACGACCTGGCCAAGTTCGCCCTGGTGGCGGTCGACTTCCCCAAGTTCACCGACGGCCGCGGCTACTCGATCGCCTACAACCTGCGCAGCCGCCTGGGCTACGCCGGCGAGCTGCGCGCCATCGGCGACGTGCTGCGCGACCAGTTGTTCTCGATGCAGCGGGTCGGCTTCGACGCCTACGCCACCCGCCCCGACCGCGACATCCACGAGGCGCTGAAGGGCCTGTCCGACTTCTCCGAGACCTACCAGGCCTCGGTCGACCAGAAGCAGCCGCTGTTCCGCCGCCAGCCGCGCGACGTGCGCCCCGACGGCAGCGATGCCGGCTCGGGCATCTAAGGGAGACGCCATGGACGACCTGACCACCCTGATCGCCGCCACCGAAGCCACGCTGCAAGGCATCGCCGCCGACTTCACGCCCGCCGTGTTCGCCTCCAGCCTGGCCGCCGAGGACATGGTGCTGACCGACCTGATCCTGCGCGCCAAGCTGCCGATCGGCATCTTCTCGCTGGAGACCGGCCGCCTGCACCCGGAGACGCTGGACATGATCGAGCGCATCGAGTCGCACTACGGCTACCGGGTCGCGCTGTACCGCCCGCAGCCCGAGGCGGTCGAGGCCTACGTCGCGCAGAACGGCCTGAACGCCTTCTACAACAGCGTCGAGATGCGCCGCGAATGCTGCCGCGTGCGCAAGGTCGAGCCGCTCGGCCGCGCCCTCGCCGGCCAGCGCGCCTGGATCACCGGCCAGCGCCGCGCCCAGTCGAGCACCCGCGCCGAACTGCATGTGCAAGAGGACGACCCGGCCCACGGCATGGTCAAGTTCAATCCGCTGGCCGACTGGTCCGAGCAGGACGTGTGGAACTATATCCGCGACCGTGGCGTGCCCTACAACGCGCTGCACGACCAGGGCTACCCCTCGATCGGCTGCGCCCCCTGCACCCGCGCCGTCGAGCCGGGCGAGGACGTGCGCGCCGGCCGCTGGTGGTGGGAGAACCCGGACTCCAAGGAGTGCGGCCTGCACATGGTCGACGGCAAACTGATCCGCATCAAGTCCGTTGCCGCATAACAAGAGACCCGGGCGCCAGCCCGCTGACAACAACATCTACAAGACGATAGGCACAGTCCAATGAACGCTCCAGCTGCTCAACAACCGGCCACCTTCGGCCTCGGCGACATGAACGCGCGCCACCTCGACGTGCTCGAATCGGAAGCCATCCACATCCTGCGCGAGGTGGCGGCCGAATGCGCCAACCCGGCCCTGCTGTTCTCCGGCGGCAAGGACTCGGTGGTGCTGCTGCGCCTGGCCGAGAAGGCCTTCCGCCCCGGCAAGTTCCCCTTCCCCCTGGTGCACGTCGACACCGGCCACAACTTCGCCGAGGTGATCACCTTCCGCGACAAGCGCGTCGCCGAACTGGGCGAGCGCCTGATCGTCGGCTCGGTCGAGGACTCGATCCGGCGCGGCACGGTGCGCCTGCGCAACCCGCAAACCGACTCGCGCAACGCCGCCCAGGCCGTCACCCTGCTCGAGACCATCGCCGAGCACAAGTTCGACGCCTGCATCGGCGGCGCCCGCCGCGACGAGGAGAAGGCCCGCGCCAAGGAGCGCATCTTCTCCTTCCGCGACGAGTTCGGCCAGTGGGACCCGAAATCCCAGCGCCCCGAGCTGTGGGACCTGTACAACACCCGCGTCCACCCGGGCGAGAACATGCGCGTCTTCCCGATCTCCAACTGGACCGAGCTCGACGTGTGGCTGTACATCGCCCGCGAGAAGCTGGAACTGCCGCCGATCTACTTCGCCCATGAGCGCCAGGTGATCCCGCGCAACGGCCTGCTGGTGCCGCTGACCGACCTGACCCCGCCGCGCGAGGGCGAGACCGTCGAGACCCAGACCGTGCGCTTCCGCACCGTCGGCGACATCTCCTGCACCTGCCCGGTGTCGTCGGACGCCGCCACGGTCGAGGCGATCATCGCCGAGACGGCCATCACCCAGATCACCGAACGCGGCGCCACCCGGATGGACGACCAGACCTCCGAAGCGTCGATGGAAAAACGTAAAAAGGCAGGATACTTCTGATGAACGCACTCAACCCAACCCAACCCGCCAACCCGGACGCGCTCTCGGGCCTGCTGCGCTTCATCACCGCCGGCTCCGTCGACGACGGCAAGAGCACCCTGATCGGCCGCCTGCTGTTCGACAGCAAGGGCATCTTCGCCGACCAGCTCGACGCCATGTCGCGCTCCAAGCACAAGCGCACCGTCGGCGACGCCGTCGACCTGTCGCTGCTGACCGACGGCCTGGAGGCCGAGCGCGAACAGGGCATCACCATCGACGTGGCCTACCGCTACTTCGCCACGCCCAAGCGCAAGTTCATCATCGCCGACACGCCGGGCCACGAGCAGTACACCCGCAACATGGTGACCGGCGCCTCGACCGCCGACGCGGTGATCATTTTGATCGACGTGTCCAAGGTCAAGCTGCGCGAGGACGGCGGCGTCGACCTGCTGATCCAGACCAAGCGCCACTCGACCATCGCCCACCTGCTGCAGATCGAGCACATCGTCGTCGCCGTCAACAAGATGGACCTGATCGACTACGACCAGGCGATCTACGAGCGCATCGTCAAGGCCTACCGCGAGTTCGCCGCCACGCTGGGCCTGAAGGACATCACGCCGATCCCGCTGTCGGCGCTGAGCGGCGACAACGTCGTCAGCGCCAGCGAGAAGCTGAGCTGGTACAAGGGGCCGACGCTGATCGAGCTGCTCGAATCGCTGTCGGTCTACGACGAGTCGCACCATTCGCCGTTCCGCTTCCCGGTGCAACTGGTGGCGCGCCACAACGGCCACGAGGCAAACGACTTCCGCGGTTACATGGGGCGCATCGAGGCCGGCAAGGTCAGCGTCGGCGACAAGCTGGTGGTGCAGCCGTCCGGCCAGAGCGCCACCGTCAAGGACATCGTCACCCTGGAAGGCTCGCACCAGTCGGCCATCGCCGGCCAGTCGGTCACGCTGCTGCTCAACGAATACCTGGACATCTCGCGCGGCGACCTGCTGGCCAGCGCCGAGCAGCCGGCCACGCTGCTGAAGAACCTGAACGCCGACGTCTGCTGGATGTCCGACGAGCCGCTCGACCAGCGCCGCAAGTACTGGATCAAGCACGGCACCAGACAGACCGCCGCCAAGGTCAGCGCCATCGAGTCGCTGTTGGACATCAACACCCAGCAGCGCCACGGCGCCGACGGCCTCAAGCTCAACGACATCGCGCGCATCAGCCTGACCGTGCAGCAGCCGCTGGCGGCCGACGCCTACGACGACATCCGCGCCACCGGTGCCTTCATCCTGATCGACGAGGTGACCCACCAGACCGTCGCCGCCGGCATGATCCGCCTCGGCGCCTGAGCGAGCAAAGGAGCCGCAGATGCCAGCCTTCGGAAAAGTCTATCTGATCGGCGCCGGTCCCGGCGCCCAGGACCTGATCACCCTGCGCGGCGCGCGCCTGCTGGCGCAAGCCGACGTGGTGTTGCACGACGCCCTGGTGACGGCGGAGATGCTGGAGCTGTGCCCGCAGGCGGTCAAGATCGCCGTCGGCAAGCGCTGCGGCCAGTTGTCGACGGCGCAGGCCTTCATCAACAAGCAGCTGGTCGACCAGGCCGGCAAGTGCGCCCTGGTGGTGCGCTTGAAGGGCGGCGACCCGATGCTGTTCGGCCGCGCCGACGAGGAGTTGCGCGCGCTGGAGGCGGCCGGCATCGAGGTCGAGGTGGTGCCCGGCATCACCACCGCGCTGGCGGCGGCGGCGGCCACGCGGCAGCCGCTGACCCAGCGCGGCGTGGCGCGCAGCGTCGCCTTCTTCACCTCCAGCACGGCGCCGGCCCACCCCGGGCTGACCGCCGTGCCGGACACCGACACGCTGGTGCAGTACATGGGCGGGCGCGAGGCCATCGTCACCGCCCGGCGCCTGCTGGAACAAGGCCGCCCGGCCGCCACGCCGGTGGTGGTGATCGAGAACTGCAGCCGCGCCGACCAGCGCGTGCTGCGCCTGACCCTGGGCACCCTGGCGCAGGGCTTGGGCGAGACCCACGGCCCGGTGCTGGTGATGCTGGGCGAGGCGATGCGCGCCCGCCCCCGGCAAACCTTGGACGCGCCCGCCGCGCACGACGCGCCCCGCCAACTGCTGGCCTGATTGCATTGCAAATTAAACACGTCAATTGTTCTTTTAATCAAAAAAATGTTATCCACAGCAATAATCGTGATACCATTAACAACTAGAACATTGCATGCCGCCAGTTGCGGCATATTTTTTGCAGCGACAAACAACAGGAATTGAAGATGAACAGCACAATGAAATCGATCTTGACGGCGGCCACCCTCCTCGGCGCCAGCGCCTTCAGCAGCGCCGCCATGGCGGCCGCCTGCACCGGCGTGTCGATCGGTAGCTCGAGCACCGCCGACGTCAAGCTGGGCGGCGGCGCCTCGGACAAGTGCGTCGTCTCCACGGTCAACCCACAAAACGGCAGCACGGCTGGTTTCAGCGCCGCCTTCGGCGCCGGCAGCTGGTCGCTGCTGAGCAAGGTCACCGGCACTAGCGTCGCGGAAGCGCACACCACCGCCAACTTCGGCGGCGTCGGCTACAAGATCGACTTCACCGAAAACAGCGGCACCGAAAAGACCGGCACCTGGACCATCACCGCCGACAAGGCCGTCACGCTGGACCTGGCGTTCGCCCTGCACGCCTCCAACCGCAGCGACGCCTTCTTCTTCGACGACCAGGTGCTGGCCAAGAACGCCGCCACCGCCGGCAGCTGGACCATCAACTGGCGCAACAACGGAGGCCAGGTGCCCAACTTCTCCAACCTGACCATCTTCGCGCGCGATTCGCACATCTCGGCCGTGCCCGAGGCGGACACCTACGCCATGCTGCTGGCCGGCCTGGGCCTGGTCGGCTTCGTCGCCCGCCGCCGCCGCGCCAAATAACAGCAACACCGCCCACCGGCTCCCGCCCAGGCGGCGCCGGACGGCAAAAAGCCCCGCCTGCTCGCGCACGCGGGGCTTTTTTTCGCCTACCTGGGAGCAGCAGTGGTCGGCGAGGGTCAGACCCTAGGGTCTGACCCTGGATTGGCGCCACCGGTTTTTGCTTGGCACGGCGGCGGTTTGCGGAGAGCGCGACGGCTAGGCGCCGCCGGCCGCCGCGACGCAGTAGTCGGTCATCGCCTTCAACACGCTGGGGTCCTCGCCCACCGCGCCGGCCACCTCGATCGCCACGCCGGGGTGGTCATTACGCAGCTGCTCGACCAGCAGCGGCAGGTCGCGCAGCACGTGGCCGCCCTGCCCCAGGAACACCGGCACCACGGTGATCCGCGCGGCGCCGGCGGCGGCCAGCTCGGCCACCAGCTCGGACAGCTGCGGCGTCATCAACTCCAGGAAGGCCAGCGCCACGCGCGTGCCCGGCATGCGCGCCTGCGTCATGTCGCGCAGGCGCTCGAACGGCGCGGCCCAGGAGGCGGCGCGGGCGCCGTGGGCGAACAGGATCAAGGCGCGTTGCGGTGCTTGGTTCATGGCGGTTTCCATCGTCAGTGTCGCTCCACCCACCACAGCGCGGCCAGCGCCAGCAGCAGATACAAGGCGCTCGGCGCGATCGCGGTGAGCAGGGCCGGCCAGGTGCTGAGCAGGCCGAGGTGGGAGAACAGGGTGTTGACCAGCATGAAGCTGACCCCCAGCATGATGCCGACGAAGATTTTCAAGCTGACGCCGCCGCTGCGCGTGTGCAGGTAGGCGAAGGGCAGCGCCATGGCCATCAGCACGAAGATCGACAGCGGGTCGATCAGCTTCTTCCAAAAGGCGATCTTGAAGCGCTCGGTCTCCTGCTTGTTCTCCTGCAGGTGGCGGGTGTAGACGGCCAGCTCGGTGGCCGACATGCGGTCCGGGTCGGAGCTCGA
Source organism: Rugamonas sp. DEMB1 (assembly GCF_029834475.1). Lineage (GTDB taxonomy): Bacteria > Pseudomonadota > Gammaproteobacteria > Burkholderiales > Burkholderiaceae_D > Rugamonas > Rugamonas rubra. Next base: position 4,563,679 of record NZ_CP122407.1, read on the forward strand.
CACCGACAGGATCTTCGGCGTGATCTCGGTCACCAGGTCCTTGCTGGCGCTCTTCGTCGTCGCCACCGCGCTGGTGGCCTGGGCGAAGTTGTTGGCGGCGTCGGCCTGGCTGTCCGGCCGTGGCAGCGCGCTGTTGGAGAACTGGTTCTCGGTCACCTCGAGCAGGCGCCAGGTGTTGTTGCCCTGGTAGGTCGCGCTCTTGGCCAGGATCAGCGAGCGCAGGCGGAAGTTGGTGTCGAACTCGTACAGCTTGACGTCGCGCAGTTGGCCGTCGGGGCGCACCTCGCGCACGTTGAAGAAGCGCGAGCCGGCCATGGTTCCCGCCAGGCCGTCGCTCTTGACGATGTCCTTGGTCCACAGGCCTGAGCGGAACTCGGCCGAGACGGCGGCGCCGCGCGCGCTCAGCTTGATCTTGGCGGCCAGCGGCGTGGTGCGCGGGGAGATCAGCTCGCCGAAGATGAAGGTGATGATGACCAACACCACGCCGACCTTGAACAGCATCCACGCCGCCATGCCGGTCGACATGCTGGAGGCGCGCATGATGGTGAACTCGGAGGTGCTGGCGAACTGCGCCATCGTGTAGATGGTGCCGATCAGCGCCGCCACCGGCATCACCTCGTAAACGTGGCTGGGCAGCATGATCAGCACATACAACAAGGCGTGCTGGATGGCGTAGCCGTTCTTGCCCACCGAGGGCAGCTCGCCGGTCAGGTCCATGAAGGCCTGCAGGGCGAGGAAGGCGAGCAGCACGAAGGCCACCGCCTGGGCGATGGAGACGGCGAAATAGCGTTGTAGGACTCTCATTTGGCGGCGCCTTCCTTGTTGCAGGCGCGGGGCCGCTTGATCGATGCCAGCAGGACCAGCGGGTGGTAGCGGTGGTTCACGTTGAGCCGCCAGAAGAACAGTCCCAGCACGACCAGGCCGACCAGCAGGTGCAGCGGCCACCACGACAGGGCGAAGCTGAAGCGGCCCTGCTTGACGCTGGCCTCGACCAGTTTGACCAGGTTGGTGTAGGTGAAGAAGATCAGCAGCGCGATGATCAGGTTGGCCGAGCTGCCGGCGCGCGGATTGACGAAGCCCAGCGGAATGGCCAGCAGCACCAGCACCAGGCAGGTCAGCGGCGAGGCCAGGCGCCACAGCAGCTCGGCGCGGGTGTCGTTGGTGCGCAGCGCGAACAGGGCCGGCGTTGCCATGCCGGCGACGTCGATCTCGGACACGATGTCCTGCGTCTGGCTGGCCACGCGCATGCTGTAGCGCTCGAACTCCATGGTCTGGAAGTCGGCCTGGCCGGGCACGCCCTGGTAGCGCCGGCCGTTCTTCAGCACCAGGAAGCGCTGGCCCTTGGCGTCGGCGGTGATGACGCCCTCCTTGGCGACGATGACGGCGGTGCCGTGCTCGTCGACGGTGTTGACGAAGACGTTCTGCACCACCGCCGTCTTGCCGCTGACGCCCTCGACGAAGAAGATGCGGTTGCTCGACGCCGATTCCTTGAACTGGCCGGGCGCGACCTTTTGCAGGCCCTCGCGCTTTTCAAAGCGCTCGACGTACTCGCTGCTCTTGTGTTTGGCCCAGGGCGTGGCCACCAGGCTGAGGACGGCCGTCAGCAGCACCATCGGCAGGCCGAAGCTGAGCACCGGCGCGATCCAGCGCGTCAGGCTCAGGCCGGAGGCGAACCAGACCACCATCTCGGAGTCGCGGTAGCTGCGCGTGACCACCATCAGCACCGAAATAAAACTGGTGAGGATGACGATGGTTGGCAGATAATTCAGGGCCGCGAAAACGATCAGCGCCACCACGTCGCTCGACGCGACCTTGCCGCCGGCGGCCTTGCCGAGGATGGTGATCAGGGTCCAGGTGACGGAAATGCTGAACAGGACCGTAAAAGTAGCCCCGGCGACGCTGACCAGCTCGCGACGTAGGGCGCGTTGAAAAATCATTCGAAGTTTACAATTCGGCGGTTAAGTTAGTAAGATGCGTAACGCGCCTGGCCATACACCGCAAGGCCAGGCAAAAAAGTACACGACACGGAGAACCAAATGGACTTTAGCATAAAAGCATTCGACACAAAAAACACCCTCGCTACGGCCAAGAGCGGCGTCGTCGCCGTTGCGGTTTTCGAAAACAAAAAGCTTTCGGCCGCCGCCAAGGCGCTTGACGGTGCTGGTGAAATCTCGGCTGCGCTGAAGTCCGGCGACATTTCCGGCAAGGCCGGCACCACCCTGCTGCTGCGCGCCGTCGAAGGCGCCGCCGCCGAACGCGTGCTGCTGGTCGGCCTGGGTGGCGACGAGACGGTCGGCGAGAAGAACTTCGCCGCCGGCGTGGCTGCCGCCCTCAAGGTGTTCGCCACCCTGGGCGCGAGCGACGCCATTATCGCACTACCGCTGGCCGAAGTGAAAGAGCGCGACGTTAACTGGGCGATCCGTTGCGTGGTGCAGGCCGGCCACGAGGCCGTCTACCGCACCGACGGCCAGAAGAGCAAGAATTAACCTGGCCGCCAGCGGCGTCAAGAAGCTGGCCCTGGCCCTGCCCAACAGCGCCGCCAACAAGCTGGCGCTGGCGCAGGCCGTGGCGATCGCCAAGGGCATGGACCTGACCAAGTGACCTGGGCAACCTGTCGGCCAACATCTGCACCCCGACCTACCTGGCCAACACCGCCAAGCAGCTGGGCAAGGACTACAAGTTCGAGGTCGAGATCCTCGACCGCAAGCAGCTCGAAGCGCTGAAGATGAACAGCTTCCTGTCGGTCACCAACGGCAGCGAACAGCCGCCCAAGTTCATCATCATCAAGCACATGGGCGGTAAACCGAAGGACGCGCCGGTGGTCCTGGTCGGCAAGGGCATCACCTTCGACAGCGGCGGCATCTCGCTCAAGGCCGGCCCCGGCATGGACGAGATGAAGTACGACATGGGCGGCGCCGCCTCGGTGCTGGGCACCTTCCGCGCCATCGGCGAGATGAACCTGAAGCTCAACGTGATCGGCGTCATCGCCAGCTGCGAGAACATGCCGTCGGGCCGCGCCACCAAGCCGGGCGACATCGTCACCTCGATGAACGGCCTGACCATCGAGATCCTCAACACCGACGCCGAAGGCCGCCTGGTGCTGTGCGACGCGCTGACCTACGCCGAGCGCTTCAACCCGGCCGCCGTGGTCGACATCGCCACCCTGACCGGCGCCTGCATCGTCGCCCTGGGCCACCACAACAGCGGCCTGTTCACGCGCCACGACGCGGCGCACGACAAGCTGGCCGCCGAGCTGCTGGAAGCGGGCCAGGAGGCCGGCGACACCGCCTGGCGCCTGCCGATCGGCGAGTTGTACAACGAGCAGCTGAAGTCCAACTTCGCCGACCTGGGCAACATCGGCTCGCCCGGTGGCGCGTCGTGCACGGCGGCGGCCTTCCTGGAGAACTTCACCCGCAAGTACACCTGGGCCCACCTGGACATCGCCGGCACCGCCTGGAAGTCGGGCGGCGCCAAGGGCTCGACCGGCCGTCCGGTGCCGCTGCTGGCCAACTTCCTGATCAAGCGCGCCTAAACGGCGGGCAGAAAAGGGGCGCGGCGCCACGGCGGCGCGCCCCAACGGCCGGCACCGCCGGCCAACGCCCATGAAAAATGGCGGCCATTTGGCCGCCATTTTTATCTCCGCCGCCGCCGCGCCGCTCAGTACACCGTCACGCCCGGCGCCGGCGGCGCGCGGCCGTCGGCCTCCTCGCCCTTGTGCAGGATCACCGTCAGCGTGGCCGGGTAGTCGAAGCCGGCGCCGGTGTTGCGGTCGACCAGATAGCCGGCGCCCGCCGTCAGCACCACGTTGCCCCACACGCTGCTGTTGACCTTGGAGTCGACCTTCTCGTAGGCCCAGGCGGCGCCGTCCTGCCTGCAGTCGACCCGCAGCGGCGCGGCGCTGCGGCGGATGGTCACCCGCGCCGGGCTGGTGACGAACCATTTGCCGACGTCGTTGTACAGCACGCAGCCGACCCCGCCGACCTCGCGGTTGTCGAGGATGGTCTGCACCGTCACCTGCTGCTGGGTCGATTCGGTCAGGGTGGCGCAGCCGGCCGTCAGGGCCAGGGCTGCGATTGCGGCGAGTCGGTACATGGTCTGGCCTCTGGCGGGCGGGGGATGGGGAAGCGCCGGGGAAGCGCCGCGCGCAACGGCACGGCGCCTACTTGCGCTTGGTGGGGATGGGCTGCTCGGCCGGCACCGGCACGGCGGTCACGCTGTTCTTCGGACTGCCGTCGATCAGGCGGTCGGAATACACCAGGTAGACCAGCGCGTTGCGCTTGACGTCGACCATGCGCACCACCCGCACATGTTTGAAGAAGATCGAGGCGCGTTCGGAGAACACCTCCTCCTGCTGCGGCAGCACGCCGTTGAAGCGCAGCGGCCCCACTTGGCGGCAGGCCACCGACGACTCGGCCTTGTCCTCGGCCAGGCCGATGGCGCCCTTGAAGCCGCCGGTCTTGGCGCGCGACAGGTAGCAGCTGACGCCGGCCACGCGCGGATCGTCGAACACCTCGACCACCACCTTGTGGTCGGGACCGAGCAGTTGGAAGGCGGTGTCGACCGAACCGATGTTTTCGGCGCGACCATGGCTGGCCAGGCCCAGCAGGGCCAAGCCAAAAATGGCGCGGCACAGCCGCGTGGTGTTCATCGGGCGGCCGTCAATTGATCGGGGCGAAGCGCTGGACCATCACGCCGTCGACCTCGATCAATTGAAAGAACACATCCCGGGGCCGGGTCCAGATGGACCCGTCGGCGGCGCGATAGACGATCATCGGACTGAGGTCCGATTCCAGGGTCGCCTCGCACACCAGCTCGTAGACGCCCCCTTTATAGTGCCGAAATCGCATGCCGCCTGTCCTCAGCTGGTTTGACGGGCACTCGGACGCACTGGCTGGGCCACCACGTCGTCGATATTGCCCTGGGCTTTAGCCTTCTTCAAACTTTGGATGACCTTCAGGATGTCCTCCATGCCGGTCTCGCCGTCCAGGGTGGCGAACGCGTCAAGCACCTCGTTGAGGACTTGATTGCGCACGGCAGCCTGATCGGAGTCGATCACCGGCGCCCGCTGCAGTCCCGAGCGCGGGCTCGCGACGGCCTTGGTGGCGGCCTCCTTGGATGCGGCGGTCTTGCGTCCGCCTGGCGTTTTGCCATGCTCGAGCGCAGCCTGCCAGATCACCCAGCGGCGTTGAGTTTCGAACACCAGATATTCCTCTGGCTTGTCTTCGCGCCGGCGTACGATGTGTCCATCGCGCTGCGCCCATGCTTCAAATGCAGATCGCATTTTCTTCCTTTACAAATGCTTTGCGCAGAACTTACTGTTAAAACCACAAGTATTTCCGAATAGTACCATTTATTGAATTGATACAACACTGTTAATGCATCTTTTTTGTCAATTAAATGGTTGCCCTACGGCAATATAGATTCTAATCCTGTTTGATACAAGTATATTTCGCTTTTCAAGTGCGTTTAATTGATTCTAGTACCATTTTGATAACATGGAAGCACTATTGGCAATTATTTTTGCAAATGTTAGATTTTGCAACATTCTATGGCCTGGAAGGCAATTTGTGACAGCCCTATTTCATGTTTTTTCACAAAATTCTCGAGAATTATAAACAATTGAGCAAAATCAAAACGTCCGCTTGAAAAACCTTGTTGTTCCACCGCCATAGCAGCGAATCGCCCGGCGCCCGAGCCCGCTTTTCCCTCCGCCACAGAGTGGCGCGGCGCCAGCGCCAAGGGCGCCGCAGCCAGCGCAAAGATGCTCGTATCCAACAATGCCACAGAGATCGATTCGCCGACGCGCGTTAGCGCAATGGTGCGGCACTTGTTCCTGGACAAGGAAAGCTCGGCGCCGGCGCCGCCTCGCCGGCAGCGGGGAGGCGCCGTGGCGGCGGCCGCAACCGTGGTGGCTGCGGCCGCCGGATACTGTCGTGCGGCAACAACAAAGGGAATGGCCGACGCCGCAAAACGCCCCTCAGGATGCAAGCCGCCGGCCGGCGCCGAAGCTGCACAGCGCGGTGATCGCCGTCCGGATGAAGAAGAACAGGCCGACGACATCGCGCTGCAGCCGCTGGGCGCCTTCTTCCGCCAGGCCGTGCTGCCGCCGGCGGTGCTGCTCGGCTACACCGCGCTGACCCAGGCGCAGGTGCGCTATGCCGGGCAAAAGCTGGCGCGGCTGCTGGCGCGGGCCCGGGCCGAGCCGGCGCGCTGAGGCGGCGCCCGTCGCGCCGCCGCCGGCTGCTGTAAAATCCGCACAGCGCCGACCCGCACAGCGCGTCGGCGGCGGCCGCGCCCGCCCCCATCCATCCCCTATTCAGTCTGTAGAAACCCCATGAAAATTGCCACCTGGAACGTCAACTCCCTCAATGTGCGCCTGCCCCACGTGCTCAAGTGGCTGGAGGAAAACCCGGTCGACGTGTTGTGCGTGCAGGAAACCAAAATGACCGACGACAAGTTCCCCGCCGCCGCCATCGAGGCGGCCGGCTACCACGTCGTCTTCAGCGGCCAGAAGACCTACAACGGCGTGGCCATCCTGTCCAAGCTGCCGATCAGCGACGTCGTCAAGAACAATCCGCACTACGAGGACGCGCAGCAGCGCATCCTCGCCGCCACCATCGATGGCGTGCGCGTGGTCTGCGCCTACGTGCCCAACGGCCAGGCGGTCGGCACCGACAAGTACGAATACAAGCTGGCCTGGCTGGCCGCCTTCCAGCAATGGCTCAGCGAGGAGGCCGCGCTGCATCCGCAACTGGCCGTGCTGGGCGACTACAACATCGCGCCGGAAGACCGCGACGTGCACGACCCGGCCGCCTGGGCCGACCAGGTGCTGGTGTCCGTGCCGGAGCGCGCCGCCCTCACCCGCCTGCTCGAGCTCGGCCTGCAGGACTCCTTCCGCCTGTTCGACCAGGCGGAGAAGTCGTTCAGCTGGTGGGACTACCGCGCGCTCGGCTTCCGCCTCAACAAGGGCCTGCGCATCGACCACATCCTGCTGTCGAAGGCCCTGGTGGCGCGCTGCAGCGCCTGCGTGATCGACCGCGCGCCGCGCAAGTGGGAGCAGCCGTCCGACCACGCCCCGGTGATCGCCACGCTGGACTGAGCGGCCGCCAAAAACGGTCATCATTGACAGCTAGTGGCGCCGGATGCGATGTCGTATCCTGCACAGCGGCGCGGACGGATCGGGCGCCGCACAGGCATCCGAAGGACCGCCTAGGCCGCCGCGCGGATGCATCCATCCAACGCTAGTTGAAGAGGAAGACCGACGTGAACAACTTCACCACGATCGCCGCCGGCTGCGCCCTGCTGGCCAGCGCCAGCGCATCCGCCCACGGTTACATCAGCCTGCCCGAGTCGCGCAACCTGCTGTGCCAGCAGGGCGGCAACAGCAATTGCGGCGCCATCCAATGGGAACCGCAAAGCCTGGAGGGGCCGTCCGGCTTCCCCGCCGGCGGCCCGGCCGACGGCGTGCTGGCCGGCGCCGGCCTGGCCCAGTTCGGCGAGCTCAACGAGCAGACCAGCAGCCGCTGGAGCAAGCGCGAACTGAAGGCCGGCGCCAACGTCTTCAACTGGCAGTTCACCGCCAACCACGCCACCCGCAACTGGCGCTACTACCTCACCCGCAGCGACTGGAACCCGAACCAGAAGCTGGGCCGCGCGTCCTTCGACTTGACGCCGTTCTGCGTCGTCGACGGCGCCCTGCAGCAGCCGCCCAAGCAGGTCGGCCACAACTGCACGGTGCCGCCGCGCAGCGGCTACCACCTCATCCTCGGCGTGTGGGAGATCGGCGACACCCCCAACAGCTTCTACAACCTGGTCGACGTGCTGTTCAAGGACGGCGGCACGCCACCGCAATGGAGCCAGGCCGGCACCATCTACCCCTCGCTCGACCTGAACATCGGCGACAGCGTGGCCAGCCGCGTGTTCGACGCCGCCGGCGAGCATCCCGAGCTGCAAACCAAGGTGCTCATCGCCAGCGCCGCCGACGGCCAGCGCAACAACTGGTCCTACCTGCTGGCCAGCCGCATCAACGCCGAGCAAGCCCTGCTGCGCGCCGGCCAGCCCGACCAGGCCGGCGCCATCAACCCGGTCTACGGCCAGAACACCATCTACGCCAAGGCCGGCAGCAACCTGACGCGGGTCGAGGTGCAGATCAACAAGGAGACGCCGCCGGCCGCCGACTTCAGCGTCAGCGAGCTGAAGTCCGCCTACGTCATCCAGAACGGCCATCTGAGCATCGACTTCAGCGTCAGCGCCAGCGGCGAGATGGAGCTGGGCGCCTACCTGTACGACGGCGCCGGCGTGGCCAAGGGCTACGCCACCGCCACGCTGAACAACAACAGCGCGCCGCTGGCGGTGGCGCTGAGCCAGCCCAAGGCGGGCGCGCACCAGATGGTGCTCAAGGCCGTCGTCAAGGGCAGCGGCGCGCTGCTGCAGAAAACCTTCAACATCAGCCTGAGCGAGGACGCCGGGCCGGCCGCCTACGACTACGTGTTCCCCACCGGCCTGGCCGGCTACAAGGCCGGCAGCCGCGTGCTGCAGCCGAAGAACGGCAAGGTGTATGCCTGCAAACCCTTCCCCTACAGCGGCTACTGCATCCAGTGGAGCGTCAATTCCACCTACTACGAACCCGGCGTGGGCAGCAACTGGCAGGACGCCTGGAACGCGCAATAGGTACGCCGCCAGCCTGACCCCGCAATGCGGGGTCAACGCTCAGCCAATCGAAACGGCCCTCTTTCGTGGTGGGCAATACAATGCCGCGTCCGCCGCGCGGATACGCCATCCACCACAAATTTTAGAGGAAAACCGACGTGCATCATCTCACCAAAATCGCCGCCAGCTGCGCCCTGCTGGCCAGCGCCGGCGCATCCGCCCACGGCTTCATCGACCTGCCCGAATCGCGCAACCTGCTGTGCAAACAAGGCGGCAACGGCAACTGCGGCGCCATCCAATGGGAACCGCAAAGCGTCGAGGGAGCGTCCGGCTTCCCGGCGCGCGGCCCGGCCGACGAGGTGCTGGCCAGCGCCGGCCTGGCGCAGTTCGGCGAACTCAACGAGCAAACCAGCAGCCGTTGGACCAAGCGCCAGATGCAGGCCGGTGCCAACGTCTTCCGCTGGCAGTTCACCGCCAACCACGCCACCCGCAACTGGCGCTACTACATCACCCGCGCCGGCTGGAACCCGAACCAAAAACTTGGCCGCGCCGCCTTCGAGGCGACGCCGTTCTGCGTCGTCGACGGCGGCATGCGCCAGCCGCCCAAGCAGGTCAGCCACAACTGCACGGTGCCGCCGCGCAGCGGCTACCAGGTGATCCTCGGCGTATGGGAGATCGGCGACACGCCCAACAGCTTCTACAACATGGTCGACGTGATGTTCAAGGACGGCGCCACGCCGGCGCCGCAGTGGAGCCAGGCCGGCGCCATCCACCCCTCGCTCGATCTGAACATCGGCGACAGCGTGGCCAGCCGCGTCTTCGACGCCGCCGGCGAGCGCCCCGAACTGCAGACCAAGGTGCTCATCGCCAGCACCGCCGACGGCCAGCGCAACAACTGGTCCCACCTGCTGGCCAGCCGCATTAACGCCGAACAGCCGCTGCTGCGCGCCGGCCAGATCGGCCAGGACGGCGCCATCCATCCGGTCTACGGCCAGAACACCGTCTACGCCAAGGCCGGCAGCAATCTGACGCGGGTCGAGGTGCAGGTCAACAAGGAGACGGCGCCGTCGATCGCCGACTTCAGCGTGGCCGATCTGCAAAGCGCCTACGTCGTCAAGCAGGGCCGGTTGAGCATTGCCTTCAGCGTGACGGCCAACGGCGAGATGGAGCTGGGCGCCTACCTGTACGACGGCGCCGGCGTGGCCAAGGGCTACGCCTCGGCCGCGCTGAACAACAACAGCGCGCCGCTGGCGCTGGCGCTGAACCAGCCCAAGGCCGGCCCGCACCAGCTGGTGCTGAAGGCGACGCTGCCGGGCGGCGCGGTGCTGCAGAAGAGCTTCGCCGTCAAGCTGAGCGAGGAGGCGGCGGCCGGCGCCTACGACCACACCTTCCCGAACAGCCTGGCCAGCTACAAGGCCGGCAGCCGCGTGCTGCAACCGAAGGACGGCAAGGTCTACGTCTGCAAGCCCTTCCCCTACAACGGCTATTGCGTGCAGTGGAGCCCGCACGCGACCCACTTCGAACCCGGCGTGGGCAGCAATTGGCGCGACGCCTGGACCGCGCAGTAGGAATCTGCCGGCAACGCGCGGCCTGATGGGGCTGCCCGGTTAAGACGCCGGCGGCCATAGAACCACCCAACGGCAAAGAGCCAGGGTCAGACCCTCAGGGTCTGACCCTAGATTTACGCCGCCGGGTTTTCTTAGCTTGGCTGCGTTCGGGCGGGGCCGCTCGAGGGCCGTATCATCACTCATCGCCGTGGCAGCAGCAGCTGCGCGGTGCTGTGCGACACCGGCTGCGAGAACAGATAACCCTGGGCGTACTGGCAGCCCTTGCGCTGCAGGATGGCGTACTGGCCCTCGGTCTCGACGCCCTCCGCCACCACCGACAGCTGCAGGCTGTGCGACAGCGCGATGATCGCCGCCACGATGGCGCGGTCCTCGGCGCTCTGCTCCAACTCCTTGACGAAGGCGCGGTCGATCTTGATCTTCTTGACCGGGAAGCGCTTCAGGTAGGCCAGGCTGGAATAGCCGGTGCCGAAATCGTCGATCGACAGGCGGATGCCCATGCTGTTGATCTGTCCCAGAATATCCAAGGTCTGCTCGCCGTGCTGCATCAGCGCCGTCTCGGTGATCTCGAACTCGAGCAGCGCCGGGTCGATGCCGGTCTCGTCGAGGATGCGGCGGATCGACTCGATCAGGCCGCGATGCATGAACTGGCGCGGCGACAGGTTGACCGCCAGCGGCACCGGCGCCAAGCCCTGCCTCATCCACGACATGCTCTGCTCGCAGGCGGCGCGGATCACCCATTCGCCGATCGGCACGATCTGGCCGTTCTCCTCGATGATGGGGATGAAGCTGTCGGGCATGACCAGCGCGCCGTCGGCGCGGCGCCAGCGCAGCAGCACCTCCATCGCGTGCAGGCGGCGCGTGCCGATGTCCATGATCGGCTGGAAGTGCAGCTCGAATTCTTTGTTGGCCAGCGCGCCGCGCAGGCTGCTCTCCAGCTCGAAGTGCTGGGCCGCCGCCTGGTTCATGGTCTGGTGGAAGAACTGGTAGTTGTTGCGCCCGCTGGCCTTGGCGTGGTACATGGCGGCGTCGGCGTGGCGCATCAGCGTCTCGACGTCGGCGCCGTCGTCCGGATAGACGCAGATGCCGATCGACGGCGTGATGTGCAGCGCGCGCCCCTCCAGCGGGAAGGCGGCGGCCAGCGCGTCGATGATCTTCTCGGCCACCTGGCTGGCCTCCTCGACGCCGCGGATGCCCGGCACCAGCACGACGAACTCGTCGCCGCCCAGCCGCGCCACGGTGTCGCTGGCGCGCACCGCGCGGCACAGCCGGCTGGCGACCTCCTTGAGCAGCTGGTCGCCGGTCATGTGGCCGAGCGAGTCGTTGATGGTCTTGAAGCGGTCCAGGTCGATGAACATCACCGCCAGCCGGCGCTCCGAGCGCTGCGCCGCCAGCATGGCGCGGTCGAGCCGGTCCGACAGCAGGGCGCGGTTGGGCAGGCCGGTCAGGCTGTCGTGGTAGGCCATGTGGTGGACCCGCGCCTCGGCCTGGCGCCGCTCGACGATCTCGCCCTGCAGCAGGGCGTTGGCGCCGGCCAGCTCGGCGGTGCGCTCGAGCACGCGCACCTCCAGCTCGTCGCGCGCCCGGCTGACCGCCTCGGCCGCCTCGCGCCGCGCCGTCACGTCGTCGACCAGCCAGACCGAGCGGCCGTGCGGCTGGCTCAGGTCGAACGGCCGGCCCGACAGGCGCCCCCAGAAGCAGCTGCCGTCCTTGCGCACCAGCTGGTGCTCGGACATGTTGACGCGGCCGGCGCGGAAGTCGCCGGCCGTCTCGTTGCGGGCGCGCTGCCAGGACTCGCGGTCGGCGTAGAAGGCCTGCACGCTGAGCATGTTCATCTCGCCCGGGGCGTAGCCGAACAGCTCCTCCATCTTGGTGTTGCAGCGCAGGTTGTAGCCGCCCTCGACCACCGAGATGCCCAGCACCGCGCTGTCGAGGATGGCCTGGTTCTCCAACAGGGCGTTGCGCAGCGACTCCTCGGCCGCCTTCTGCTCGGTGCGGTCCTCGATGATCCAGATGGTGCCCTGGGTCGGGTCGGCCGGGTTGACCACGTAGCCGATCAGCTGCGCCCACAGGCGGCTGCCGTCCTGGCGCTGCATCTCGATCTCGGTCTGGAACGGCCGCCCCACCGACAGCAGCGGAAAGGCCGCCGCGCCCAGCTGGTCGTAGGACTCCTGCGAGATGTACAGCGAGCGGCCGGGCAGGCCCAGGCCGGCGTCGCCCTGGTAGCGGAACATCTCGGCGAAGCCGCGGTTGTAGCGCGTGATGACGCGGTTCTTGGTGAACAGGATGCTGACCGAGGCGTTGGTCATGATCGCCTCGACCTCCATCTGCGTTTGCCGCGTCTGGCTGACGTCCTCCAGGATCCAGATGGTGCCGCCGTCGCTGTGGGCGTCGTCGACCGCCTTGGCGCGCACGCGGCACCAGATCAGCGTGCCGTCCTTGCGGCGGAACTGGTACTCGCTCTTTTCGAACGGCAGGCCGTTGCCCAGCAGCGGCGCGGCCTCGCGGCCGAACTCCTCGTACATCTCGGGCGAGGGGAAGACGGCGGCGGCGGGCCGGCCGATCAGCTCGTCGCGCTCGTAGCCGAACATCTCGGCCAGCCGTGGATTGCAGCTCAACATCAGCTGCTCCTTGCTGAACAGGATGCCGACCGAGGCGTTGTCGAGGATCGCCTTCTGCTCCAGCAGCAGCTGCTTGGTGGCCTCCTCGGCGCGCTTTTGCGCGCTGCGGTCGTCGAAGATCCAGATGGTGTCCTGCTGGCCGCGGCCCGGGTTGATCATGTAGCCGAAGGCGTGCGCCCAGAAGGTCGAGCCGTCCTGCCGGCGCATTTCCATCTCGGCCTGGTAGGGCTGGCCGCGCGCCAGCAGCGGCGCGGCGCGGCGCACCACGGCGCGGAAGGCCTCGGCCGACGGGTACAAGCCGGCGGTCAGCCGGCCGACGCCCTCCTCGCCCGCGAAGCCGAAGAACTCGCCGAAGCGGCGGTTGTAGCGCAGGATGCGGTCGTCGCGCTGGAAGCCGATGGCCAGCGGCGCGCTGTCCATCACCGCCTGCATCTCCAGCAGCGCGCGGCGCAGCCGCTCCTCGTCGCGGCGGTGCTCGTTGATGTCCTCGACGATCCACACCGTGCCCTCGGCGGTGTTGGACGGGTCGACGGCGCGGCCGTACAGGCGGCCCCAGAACAGGCTGCCGTCCTTGCGCAGCAGCCGCGCCTCCTTGACGAAGGACTGCCCCTGCGACAGCGGCGGCGTGGCCTCGCGGCCCAGCGCGGCGAACTCCTCCTCGGACGGGTAGACCACCATGGTCGGGCCGCCCTCGAGCTCGTGGCGGGCGTAGCCGAACATCTCGGCGAAGCGCAGATTGCATTCCTGGATGCGGCCGGCCTTGCTGAACAGGATGCCGACGGCGGCGTTGTCGAGGATGGCCTGCTGCTCGAGCAGCGTCTTGCGCAGCGCGCGCTGGTCGCGCTGCACGCTGCTGATGTCGCTGAAGACGATGGTGGCGCCGTCCAACTCGCCGCCCGGCAGCGGCTTGGCCCACACCTGCACGGCGACGTACTGGCCGTTGGCGCAGCTCAGGCAGCTGCTCCAGCGCTGTTCGGCCGGACTGTCGCCGTGGGCGCCGAGCACGGCGTCGAGCTGGGCCTCGCTGTCGGCGCGCACGTGGCGGGCGAACAGCTCGGCCAGCGCCTGGCCGCAGGCGTCGAAGCCGATCAAGGCCTGCAACTCCGAATTGGCGGCGACGACCAGGCCGCCGGCGTCGCAGGCGCAGGCGGGCAGTCCGATCAGCTGCAGGGCGTCGGCTACAAAATCAGGGTTCGTCGAGACTCGATTCATCTACACCAGGGCGCCAAATGGGAAAACGTTGCCCTCGCATCGCGGCATCGTATGGTGGGAGGATCATAAACCACATTGCCGCTGTTTGACCATTTTGCCTGCCGACGCCATGCTCTAAATCACCTTCAAAAACGACAACGCCCGGCGAGCCGGGCGTTGTCGTTGCTACCAAATTGCTATTTACCTCAGTGGGCGGATGCTCCAGCGGCGCCGATGCCGGTCTCGGAGCGCATCTCCTGCGCCTCGTAGCCGGCCCGGTCGATGCGGGCGCGGTCGCTCTTGTCGAGGATGGAGAACAGCCAGATGCCGACGAAGCCCGCCGTCATCGAGAACAGTGCCGGCGAAGCGTAAGGGAACAGCGCGTCGTGGTTGCCGAGCACGTCGACCCAGACCGACTTCGACACCACCGTCAGCGCGACCGCCGTGGTCAAGCCCATGAAGCCGCCGATGGTGGCGCCGCGGGTGGTGCAGTCTTTCCACAGCACGGACATGAACAGCACCGGGAAGTTGGCCGAGGCGGCGATGGCGAAGGCCAGCGAGACCATGAAGGCGATGTTCTGCTTCTCGAAGGAGATGCCCAGCACCACGGCGATGATGCCCAGCGCGATGGTGGTCAGACGCGAGACGCGCAGTTCGCTGGCGCCGCTGGCTTTGCCCTTCATGAAGACGGTGGCGTACAGGTCGTGCGAGACGGCCGAGGCGCCGGACAGGGTCAGACCTGCAACGACGGCCAGGATGGTGGCGAAGGCGACTGCCGAGATGAAGCCGAGGAAGACGTTGCCGCCGACCGCTTTGGCCAGGTGGATCGCCGCCATGTTGTTACCACCGAGGAGTTTGCCGGCGGCGTCCTTGAACTCGGGGTTGGTGCTCACCAAAACGATGGCGCCGAAACCGATGATGAAGGTCAGGATGTAGAAGTAGGCGATCCAGGTGGTGGCCCAGAAGACCGACTTGCGTGCCTCTTTGGCGCTAGGTACGGTGAAGAAGCGCATCAGGATGTGCGGCAGGCCGGCGGTGCCGAACATCAGCGCCATGCCGAAGGAGATCGCCGAGATCGGTCCTTGATGAAGGTGCCGGGGCCCATGATGGCGTCTTTTTTGGCGTGGATTTCGACCGATTTGGCGAACAGCGCCTCCGGGCTGAAGTTGAACTGGGCCAGCACGACGAAGGCCATGAAGGTGGCGCCACCGAGCAGCATGACGGCCTTGATGATCTGCACCCAGGTGGTGGCGGTCATACCGCCGAACAGCACGTAGATCATCATCAGCGAACCGACCAGCACGACGGCGATCCAGTATTCCAGGCCGAACAGCAGCTTGATCAACTGGCCGGCGCCGACCATCTGCGCGATCAGGTAGAAGGCCACCACGACCAGCGTGCCGGAGGCGGAGAAGATGCGGATCGGCTTTTGCTTGAAGCGGTAGGCGGCGACGTCGGCGAAGGTGAAGCGGCCCAGGTTGCGCAGGCGCTCGGCCATCAGGAAGGTGATGATGGGCCAGCCCACCAGGAAGCCGATGGCGTAGATCAGGCCGTCGTAACCGTTCAGGAAGACCGAGGCGGAAATGCCCAGGAAGGAGGCGGCGGACATATAGTCGCCGGCGATGGCCAGACCGTTCTGGAAGCCGGTGATGCCGCCACCAGCGGTGTAGAAGTCGGATGCCGACTTGGTTTTCTTGGCGGCCCACTTGGTGACGAACAGCGTGAAGACGACGAAGGCGCCGAACATCAGGATCGCGGTCCAGTTGGTCGGCTGCTGGTCGGCCTGGCCCAGGTCGGCGCCGGCGGCCAGCGCCGCGCCGGACATGGCCAGCAGCGTCAAGGAGGCGAGGAGGCGTTTGGCGGCGTTCATGCTTTCACCCGTTCCTGGATGGCGTGGGTCAGATCGTCGTACTCGCTGTTGGCGCGGCGGACGTAGAAGCCGGTGACGAGCACCGTGAAGACGATGACGAACAGCCCAATCGGCATCCCCCAGGTCATCACGCCGGCACCGGTCTTGGTGCTCAGCAGTTCCTTGTTGAAGGCGATCAGCAGGATGTAGCCGTAGTAGACGGCCATCATGCACCAGGTAAGCGCCCAACCGAACTTCGAGCGGGCGGTCACCAGCTTTCGGTAGTTGGGATCGCTCTTAATTTTTTGAACCATATCGTCATGCATTTTGCGTCTCCTTTTTATGTCTATTTTTTGCTCTTTTCTGCGAGCTTGAACCCAGCGTATAGGCCGAGACTTACCGGCCCCTTACGCGCGGAAGAAGCGGCATAAAAAAAGCTCCTCGCGTTGGCACGGGAGGAGCAGGAAAACAACGCCCGCCGCCGTGGGCGCGGACGGCGGCAATCGGGCGGCTTTAGACCAGCAGCGCGCTCTTGATTTGTTGTAGCGAGGCGGGGTCCTCGATGGCCGTCAGGTCGCCCGGATTGCGGCCCTCGCAGATGGCCTGGATCGAGCGGCGCAGCAGCTTGCCGGAGCGCGTCTTGGGCAGCTGCGGCACGAAGTAGACCCGCGCCGGCCGCGCCACCGCGCCCAGTTGGTGGTCGACCACGCCCATGATCTCGCGCTCGAGCGCCTGGCGCCCCTCGGCCGTGGCGATCTGCTCGGGGTGCTTGACGATGGCGAAGGCGATCGCCACCTGGCCCTTGAGCTTGTCCTCGACGCCGACCACCGCCACCTCGGAGACGTTGGCGTGGCTGGAGATGGACTCCTCGATCTCGCGCGTGCCGAGGCGGTGGCCGGCGACGTTCGATCACGTCGTCGGTGCGGCCGAGGATGAAGTAGTAGCCGTCGGCGTCGCGCACGCCCCAGTCGAAGGTGGAGTAGACCTGCTGGCCGCTGAAGGTGTTCCAGTAGGTGTCGACGAAGCGCTGGTCGTCGCCGTACACGGTCTGCATGCAGCCCGGCGGCAGCGGGCCGTCGATCACCACCACGCCCTTCTCGTTGGCGCCGCACTCCTCGCCGGTGGACTCGTTGAGCAGCTTGACCTTGTAGCCGTACATGGCCACGCCGGGGCTGCCCAGGCGGGTCGGCTTGTCCTCGACGCCCTTGGCGATCGACAGGATGGGCCAGCCGGTTTCGGTCTGCCAGTAGTTGTCGATGATCGGCACGCCGAGCTCGTCGGAGATCCACTGCGAGGTGGTCTCGTCGAGCGGCTCGCCGGCCAGGTACAGCGCGCGCAGCGAGGACAGGTCGTACTTGCGCATGAACTCGGGCGGCTGCTTGCGCAGCACGCGGATCGCCGTCGGCGCCGAGAACATCCGCGTCACCTTGTACTTCTCGACGATGCTCCACCAGATGCCGGCGTCGGGGCAGATCGGGCAGCCCCTCGTACATGATGGTGGCCATGCCGGCGATCAGCGGACCGTAGACGATGTAGGAGTGGCCGACCACCCAGCCGATGTCGGAGGTGGCGAAGAAGGTCTCGCCGGCCTTGCCACAGAAGTTGTACTTCATCGACGAAGCCAGCGCCACCGCGTAGCCGCCGACGTCGCGCTGCACTCCCTTCGGCTTGCCGGTGGTGCCGGAGGTGTAGAGGATGTAGGACGGCTCGTTCGATTCGAGCCAGGTGACGGCCACGCGGGCGTCGAGGTGGGCGGCGCGCAGGGTGGCGTAGTCGACGTCGCGCCCTGCCACCAGCGCCATCGGCGCCAGGCCGCGGTCGACCAGCAGCACCTTGGCCGGCTTGGCGGCGGACAGTTCGATCGCCTCGTCGAGCAGGTGCTTGTAGGGGATGGCCTTGCCGTTGCGCGAGCCGGCGTCGGCCGAGACGATGAGCACCGGCTTGGCGTCGTCGATGCGGCTGGCCAGGCTGTTGGCGGCGAAGCCGCCGAACACCACCGAGTGGATGGCGCCGATGCGGGCGCAGGCCAGCATGGCGAAGGCCGCCTCGGCGATCATCGGCATGTAGATCAGCACGCGGTCGCCACGGCCGACGCCCAGCGCCAGCATGACGGCGGCGCAGCGTTCCACCTCGGTTTGCAGCTCGTTGAAGCTGTAGGTTTTTTCGGTGTTGGTCTCGGTCGAGATGGCGATCAGCGCCGCCTGCCCGCCCTGCGTGGCGCACCAGCGGTCGACGGCGTTGTGGCACAGATTGGTCTGGCCGCCGACGAACCACTTGGCGAACGGCGGGCGCGAATAATCGAGCACTTGGGTGTATGGGGTGTTCCAGTCGATCAGGGTCGCCTCATCGCGCCAGAATTGTTCAGGCGTGTCGATAGAGCGCTGATAGAATTCAGCGAATTTCATGTCTCCTCCGTTGTTCGTGCAAATCGATAGCGGTCGCGGTCAGCACAGCTGGCCCGGCCGGTTTTCCACCCCACCCCGAGATGCCACGGTCGGGGTCCGACCCCGTACGGGGTCAGACCCCTGGCTTGCGGGGTTGCGTCGCGGGGTGGCGGCCACCCCGTAATTCGCGCAGCAGTTTTTCTAGAATGCGTCGCCGGGTACGCGGACCCAACCTTCCATCAACACGCGGGCGCTACGGCTCATGATGGCCTTGGTCACGCTCCACTCGCCGCCCACCTGGCTTTGGCTGGCTTCGGCGCCGACCATCAAGGTGCCGGACGGGTGGCCGAAGCGCACCGCGTTGCGCGGACCGCCGCCGGCCGCCAGGTTCACCAGCGTGCCGGGAATGGCGGCGGCGGTGCCGATGGCGACGGCCGCCGTGCCCATCATGGCGTGGTGCAGCTTACCCATCGACATGGCGCGCACCAGCAGGTCGATGTCGCCCGCCTTGACCGCCTTGCCGCTCGACGAAACGTAGTCCGCCGGCTTGGCGACGAAGGCCACCTTGGGCGTGTGCTGGCGCTTGGCCGCCTCGTCCAGGTTGGCGATCAGGCCCATGCGCAGCGCGCCGTGGGCGCGGATGGTCTCGAACTTGGCCAGCGCGGCGGCGTCGAGGTTGATGGCGTCCTGCAGCTCGGTGCCGGTGTAGCCGATGGCTTCGGCGTTGACGAAAATGGTCGGGATGCCGGCGTTGATCATGGTGACCTTCAAGCTGCCGATGCCGGGCACCTCGAGCTCGTCGACCAGTTGGCCGGTCGGGAACATCGAGCCGCCCGCGCCCTCCTCTTCCGCCGCCGGGTCCATGAACTCCAACTTCACCTCGGCGGCCGGGAAGGTCACGCCGTCGAGTTCGAAGTCGCCGGTTTCCTGCACCGCGCCGTCGGTGATCGGCACGTGGGCGATGATGGTCTTGCCGATGTTGGCCTGCCAGACCCGCACCACGGCCACGCCGTTGTGCGGAATCCGCTCGGGGTCGACCAGGCCGGCGCTGATGGCGAAGGAGCCGACGGCGGCCGACAGGTTGCCGCAGTTGCCGCTCCAGTCGACGAAGGCCTTGTCGATAGCGACCTGGCCGAACAGGTAGTCGACGTCGTGGCCGGGTTGCGCGCTCTTCGCCAGGATCACCGTCTTGCTGGTGCTGGAGGTGGCGCCGCCCATGCCGTCGGTTTGCTTGCCGTAGGGGTCGGGGCTGCCGATCACCCGCAGCAGCAGCGCGTCGCGCGCGGCGCCGGGCACGCGCGCCACTTCCGGCAGGTTCGTGCAGCCGGAAGAACACGCCCTTGCTGGTGCCGCCGCGCATATAGGTGGCGGCGATTTTGATTTGCGGTGTGTGGCTCATCTTAGGCCGCCTTGGTCGATTCGAGGAAGTCCTGGGCGAAGCGTTGCAGCACGCCGCCCGCTTCGTAGATGGAAACTTCCTCGGCCGTGTCGAGACGGCAGGTGACCGGCACTTCGACGCGCTCGCCGTTTTTGCGGTGGATGACCAGGGTCAGCGTGGAACGCGGGGTGCGCCCGCCGACCACGTCGAAGGTCTCGGTGCCGTCGATGGCCAGCGTGTTGCGGTCCACGCCGGGTTTGAACTCCAGCGGCAGCACGCCCATGCCGACCAGGTTGGTGCGGTGGATGCGCTCGAAGCCTTCGGCGACGATGGCCTCGACACCGGCCAGGCGCACGCCCTTGGCCGCCCAGTCGCGCGACGAGCCCTGGCCGTAGTCGGCGCCGGCGATGACGATCAGCGACTGCTTGCGCTCCATGTAGGTCTCGATGGCTTCCCACATCCGCGTCACTTGGCCTTCCGGCTCGATGCGCGCCAGCGAACCGGCCTTGACCTTGCCGTCGACCTTGACCATCTCGTTTTTCAGCGTCGGGTTGGCGAAGGTGGCGCGTTGCGCCGTCAGGTGGTCGCCACGGTGGGTGGCGTAGGAGTTGAAGTCCTCCTCCGGCAGGCCCATCTTGGCCAGGTACTCGCCGGCGGCGCTGTCGAGCATGATGGCGTTCGACGGCGACAGGTGGTCGGTGGTGATGTTGTCGCCCAGGACCGCCAGCGGACGCATGCCCTTGAGCGGACGGGCGCCGGCCAGCGCGCCTTCCCAGTACGGCGGACGGCGGATGTAGGTGGTCTGCGGACGCCAGTCGTACAGCGGGCTGACGGAGATGCCGTCGTCGGCCTGCTTGGCGAACATCGGAATGTAGACCTTGCGGAATTGCTCGGGCTTGACGCTGGAGGCGACGATGGCGTCGATCTCCTCGTCGCTCGGCCAGATGTCGTGCAGGCGCACCGGGGTGCCGTCGGGGGCGTGGCCGAGGATGTCCTTCTCGATGTCGAAGCGGATCGTGCCGGCGATGGCGTAGGCCACCACCAGCGGCGGCGAGGCCAGGAAGGCCTGCTTGGCGTAGGGGTGGATGCGGCCGTCGAAGTTGCGGTTGCCGGACAGGACGGCGGTGGCGTACAGGTCGCGCTCCACCACTTCCTGCTGGATCACCGGATCGAGCGCGCCGGACATGCCGTTGCACGAGGTGCAGGCGAAGGCCACCACGCCAAAGCCCAGCTGCTCCAGCTCGGGCAGCAGCTTGGCTTCCTGCAGGTACAGCTCGACGGTTTTCGAGCCGGGCGCCAGCGAGCTTTTCACCCACGGCTTGCGCGTCAGGCCGAGGCGGTTGGCGTTGCGGGCGATCAGGCCGGCGGCGATCATGTTGCGCGGGTTGTTGGTGTTGGTGCAGCTGGTGATGGCGGCGATGATGACGGCGCCGTCCGGCATGCGGCCCGGCTCGTTCTCGACCACGCCGCTGATGCCGCGCGCGGCCAGCTCGGAGGTCGGCACGCGGTTGTGCGGATTCGACGGGCCGGCGATGTTGCGCACCACGGAGGACAGGTCGAAGCTGATGACGCGCTCGTATTCGGCGTGCTTGAGGGTGTCGGCCCACAAGCCGGTTTCCTTGGCGTACAGCTCGACCAGCTTGACCAGCTCGTCGTCGCGGCCGGTCAGCTTGAGGTACTTGATGGTCTGCTGGTCGATGTAGAACATGGCGGCGGTGGAGCCGAACTCCGGTGCCATGTTGGAGATGGTGGCGCGGTCGCCCAGGGTCAGGTGGGCGGCGCCCTCGCCGAAGAACTCCAGATAGGACGAGACGACTTTTTGCTTGCGCAGGAACTCGGTCAGCGCCAGCACGGTGTCGGTGGCGGTGATGCCGGGCTGCGGCTTGCCGGTCAGCTCGACGCCGATGATGTCGGGCAGGCGCATCCACGAGGCGCGGCCCAGCATCACGCTTTCCGCCTCCAGGCCGCCGACGCCGATGGCGATCACGCCGAGCGCGTCGACCATCGGGGTGTGCGAGTCGGTGCCGACCAGGGTGTCGGGGAAGGCGACGCCGTCCTGCACCTGCACCACCGGCGACATGCGCTCCAGGTTGATCTGGTGCAGGATGCCGTTGCCGGGCGGGATCACGTCGACGTTCTTGAACGCCTTCTTGGTCCAGTTGATGAAGTCGAAGCGGTCCTCGTTGCGGCGGTCCTCGATGGCGCGGTTCTTGTCGAAGGCGTCGGGGTCGAAGCCGCCGCATTCGACCGCCAGCGAGTGGTCGACCACCAGCTGGGTCGGCACCACCGGGTTGACCAGCGCCGGGTCGCCGCCCTGCAGGGCGATGGCGTCGCGCAGGCCGGCCAGGTCGACCAGCGCGGTCTGGCCGAGGATGTCGTGGCAGACCACGCGGGCCGGGAACCACGGGAAGTCGAGGTCGCGGCGGCGCTCGATGAACTGCGACAGCGAGGCGTTCAAGGTGGCGGGGTCGCAGCGGCGCACCAGGTTCTCGGCCAGCACGCGCGAGGTGTAGGGCAGCTTGTCGTAGGCGCCGGGCTCGATGGCGTCGACGGCGGCGCGCGTGTCGAAGTAGTCGAGCTTGGTGCCCGGCAGGTTTTTACGGTGTAGGGTGTTCATTATTGGCGGTCCTTGATCGGCACGAATTTCAGGTCGTCCGGGCCGACGTAGTTGGCGCTCGGGCGGATGATCTTGTTGTCGATGCGTTGTTCGATGATGTGGGCGGCCCAGCCGGAGGTGCGGGCGATGACGAACAGCGGCGTGAACATGGCGGTCGGCACACCCATCATGTGGTAGGACACGGCGGAGAACCAGTCCAGGTTGGGGAACATCTTCTTGATGTCCCACATGACCGTTTCCAGGCGCTCGGCGATGTCGAACATCTTGGTCGAACCGGCTTCCTTCGACAGCTGGTGCGCCACTTCCTTGATGACCACGTTGCGCGGGTCGGAGATGGTGTAGACCGGGTGGCCGAAGCCGATCACGACCTCCTTGTTGGCGACGCGGTTGCGGATGTCGGCTTCGGCTTCGTCGGCGTTCTCGTAGCGCTTTTGGATCTCGAAGGCGAACTCGTTGGCGCCGCCGTGTTTGGGACCGCGCAGCGCGCCGATGGCGCCGGTGATGGCCGAGTGGATGTCCGAACCTGTGCCGGCGATGACGCGGCTGGTGAAGGTGGAGGCGTTGAACTCGTGCTCGGCGTAGAGGATCAGCGAGATGTGCATCGCCTTGACCCAGGACTCGGACGGCTTGTGGCCGTGCAGCAGGTGCAGGAAGTGGCCGCCGATGGAGTCGTCGTCGGTCTCGACTTCGATGCGCTTGCCGTTGTGGCTGAAGTGGTACCAGTACAGCAGCATCGAACCGAAGGAGGCCATCAGGCGGTCGGCGATGTCGCGCGCGCCCGGCGAGTTGTGGTCGTCCTTTTCCGGCAGGGTGCAGCCGAGCACGGAGACGCCGGTGCGCATCACATCCATCGGGTGGGCCGAGGCGGGCAGGGATTCGAGCGAGGCCTTGACGGCGGCGGGCAGGCCGCGCAGCGATTTCAGCTTGCTCTTGTAGCCTTTGAGTTCGGCGGCGTTGGGCAGCTTGCCGTGCACCAGCAGGTAGGCGATCTCTTCGAACTCGCAGACCGGCGCCAGGTCGAGGATGTCGTAACCGCGGTAGTGCAGGTCGTTGCCGGTCTTGCCGACCGAGCACAGGGCCGTGTTACCGGCGGTGACGCCGGACAGGGCGACGGATTTTTTCGGCTTGAAACCAGCGACTTGTTCAACACTCATGTTAGCTCTCCAGAATTCGATAAATTGTTCGATGATTCGTTTTTTCCCGCGCCGAGTCCGGCGCGGATATTTTTTTGTTTTCGATGCTCGTAGCGCTGGCACCGAGCCAGCGTCACCCCAGGGTCAGACCCTAGGGTCTGACCCTACGAGGCAGCGCCCGCCAAGCAGCAAAGAAGCTTACTTCTTCTGCGCGGCGAACAGCGCGTCCAGCTTCTGCTCGAAGCTGTGGTAGTTGATGCGCTCGTACAGCTCCATGCGGGTCTGCATGGTGTCGACCACGTTCTGCTGGGTGCCGTCGCGGCGGATCGCGCCGTAGACGTTTTCGGCCGCCTTGTTCATGGCGCGGAAGGCCGACAGCGGATACAGCACCAGGCCGACGTCGGCGCCGCGCAGTTCGTCGACGGTGAACAGCGGGGTCGAGCCGAATTCGGTGATGTTGGCCAGCACCGGAACCTTGACCGCCTTGGCGAACTGCGAGTACATCGCCAGGTCGGTGATCGCTTCCGGGAAGATCATGTCGGCGCCGGCTTCGACGCAGGCGATGGCGCGTTCCAGCGCCGACTCCAGCCCTCGACGGCCAGCGCGTCGGTGCGCGCCATGATGACGAAGTTGTCGTCGGTGCGGGCGTCGACGGCGGCCTTGATGCGGTCGACCATCTCCTGCTTGCTGACGATCTCCTTGCCAGGACGGTGGCCGCAGCGCTTGGCGCCGACCTGATCTTCGATGTGGATGGCGGCGGCGCCGAACTTGATCATCGACTTGACGGTGCGCGCCACGTTGAAGGCGGACGAGCCGAAGCCGGTGTCGACGTCGACCAGCAGCGGCAGGTCGCACACGTCGGTGATGCGGCGCACGTCGGTGAGCACGTCGTCGAGGCTGGAGATGCCCAGGTCGGGCAGGCCGAGCGAACCGGCGGCGACGCCGCCACCGGACAGGTAGATCGCCTTGAAGCCGGCGCGTTTGGCCAGCAGCGCGTGGTTGGCGTTGATCGCGCCGACCACCTGCAGAGGGGATTCTTCTTGAACGGCCTTGCGGAAGGCGGCGCCTGCGGAGTATTGGCTCATGTTGGACCTTTCAGGTGTGCGAATAATGGCGGTGAAAATTCGATGGGTGCTGCGTTCGGTGGGTGCTGCGTTGTGCCGGCTTGTGGCCGGGCGTTGCGATCTACATTGCAAGGGACGTGCCACCTTCGACGGTTTTGCTGATAAAAATCAAAACCTCCGCAAAATCAGCCACTTGGCGCCGCTCGGCGTTTCAAATTGCTTGAGTGCTCAAGTATTTTTTCACTCCGGCGTGTTTCATTTTTGTTTCATTGTGAAACACTGCAACACGGATGGATTACAATTGAAACATGCGCCACGCCACCCCACTCCCCGTCGACAGCGTCGACAAGCCGGTCATCTGGACCGTTTCCGTCTCGCGCCTGTTCGACCTGTTCCGCGACATCACCCTCGAATACGACGACCTTGCCACCATCGAGCCGATCAACCTCGGCTTCGACGACGCCGCCCGCCACATCCGCGAGCGCATGGCCAGCGAGCGCTGCGACGCCGTCATCGCCGCCGGCTCGAACGGCGCGTATTTGAAGGGCCGGCTGTCGGTGCCGGTGATCATCGCCAAGGCCAGCGGCTTCGACGTGATGCAGGCGCTGGCGCGGGCGCGCCGCGTCTCCGAGCGCATCGGCGTGATCACCTACCAGCCCGATGCCGGAGCTGGCCGAATTCGCCGCCACCTTCGGCTTCCCCATCGCCCAGCGCACCTACGCCACCGAAGAGGACGCGCGGGCGCAGATCAACGACCTGAAGGCGGCCGGCGTCCAGGTGATCGTCGGCGCCGGCTTGATCACCGACCTGGCCGAGGAGGCCGGGCTGACCGGGGTGTTCGTCTACTCGGCCGCCTCGATCCGCCAGGCCTTCGACGACGCGCTGGAGATGGCCCGCCTGACGCAGCTGGAGGCCGGCCGCAGCCGCCGCGTGGTGGTGGCCGACACGCTGCGCGCCAAGCACGGCCTGAACGACCTGCGCGGCGACTCGGCGGCGATGGAGGCGCTGCGCCAGTCGGTGGTGTTGTACGCGAAGTCGCCGGCGACGGTGCTGATCCAGGGCGAGACGGGCTGCGGCAAGGAGCTGGTGGCGCAGGCGATCCACCGCGAGAGTCCGCGCATCCTCGGGCAGAACCGGCCCTTCGTGGCGGTCAACTGCGGCGCCATCGCCGAGTCGCTGCTGGAGTCCGAATTGTTCGGCCACGAGGAAGGCGCGTTCACCGGCGCGCGGCGCGGCGGCCACGCCGGCCTGTTCGAGGCGGCCAACCGGGGCACGCTGTTCCTCGACGAGATCGGCGAGATGCCGCTGACTTTGCAAACGCGGCTGCTGCGCGTGCTCGAGGAGCGCGAGGTGGTGCGGGTCGGCGGCACGCGGCCGATCGCCGTCAACGTGCGCATCATCAGCGCCACCCACTGCGACCTGGAGCAGCGCGTGCGCGAGGGCCGCTTCCGCGCCGACCTGTTCTACCGGCTGGCCGTGCTGCGCCTGGCGCTGCCGCCGCTGCGCGCGCGCCAGGACGACGTGGTGGTGCTGGCCGAATGGTCGCTGAAGAACGCGCTGGCGGCGCTGGGCGCGCGGCCGCATCCGAACCTGCACGCCGAGGTGCTGGCCTGCGCGCCGCTGCTGCAGCGCTACGACTGGCCGGGCAATGTGCGCGAGCTGCGCAACCTGACCGAGCGGCTGGCCCTGTACCTGGCGGCCGAACCGCTGCAGGCGCTGACGCCGGCCTTCGTCGCCGGCGTGGCGCCGGAGCTGCTGGGCGGCGGCGCGGCCTTCACACCGTCCAGCGCGCCGCTCGCGTCTGGGTTGGCGGGCGCCGCCACACCCGCCCTGCCCTTCGCCACGCCGAATGCGGCGGGCGCAGCGGCGGCGGTGTCGGCGCCGGCCGCCGCGCCGGAGAGCGCGACGCAGGTGCTGGCCCGCTTCGGCGGCCGGCGCGACGCCGCCGCCGAGCACCTCGGCATCAGCCGCACCACGCTGTGGCGCAAACTGCGCGCCGAGCGGCAGCCGGACTAGCCACGGGCGCAGCGGCGGTCGAAGCGGGCGCGCCGGGCCGCCCGCAGCCAGTCCAGGCGCACCGCCCATCCTCGTTTTCCACCGCTGGTCCGGCGCCGCTGGCGGGCGCCGCCGCGCGTCGATAGCATGCGTCATCCCAAGCAAGGAGACACCGCATGCACTGCTCACCGATCCGCACACTGCTCGCCACCATCGCCGGCCTGCTGCTGACCCATTCCCCAGCGCAGGCCGCGACCCAGCCGACCGCCCACCCCGCCTTCCAGGTCGAGGTCAGCGGCAAGGGCCAGCCGGTCATCCTGATCCCCGGCCTGGCCTCGGCCGGCCAGGTGTGGGACGGCACCGTCCAGCATTACTGCACACAACAGCAGCGCCAATGCCACGTGCTGACCTTGGCCGGCTTCGCCGGCGTGCCGGCGATCGACACACCGCTGCTGTCCAGCGTCGAGCAGCAGCTGAGCGACTACATCCGCGAGCACGGCCTGGCCCAGCCACTGGTCATCGGCCACAGTCTGGGCGGCGTCGTCGGCCTCAAGCTGGCCAGCGACCATCCCGAGCAGGTCGGCCGGCTGGTGGTGGTCGATTCGTTGCCGGCACTGGGCGCGACCCAGGTGCCGAGCATGAGCGGCGAGCAGCTGCGCCAGATGGCCGCCGGCATGCGCGAGAACATGCTGCGGCAGGAGCCGGCCGCCTTCCGCGCCAGCCAGATGCAGTCGCTGCGCGCCATGGCCAGCCAGCCGGCCGACGTCGAGCGCATCGCCGGTTGGGGCCAACGTTCCGACCGCGCCACCGTCATCGAGGCGATGGCGCAGATGCTGGCCGACGACCTGCGCCAGGACATCGGCCGCATCAAGGCGCCGACGCTGGTGCTGGGCACCTGGATCGCCTACAAGGACTACGCGCCGAAGGCGGCGCTGGAGGCCACCTTCCGACAGCAGTACCAACAGCTGGCCGGCGTGCGGATCGAGTTGAGCGACAGCGCCCGCCACTTCATCATGTACGACGATCCGGCCTGGATGTATGATCGCATCGACCAATTCATCAAATGACAACATGACGCAAAACCCACGCCCCCTGCTCGCCCGCCTCAACTGGTACTGGATCTTCCAGCTGGCCGGCTGGGTTGCGGTGGCGGTGTTCAACCTGGCCTTGTACAGCATGGTGGTCGAACGCCACGGCGTGGTGGCGGTGTGCTGGTGGTGCTCGTTGAGCGGACTGCTGCTGAGCCATCTGTGGCACGGCCAGATCAAGCGGCGCGGCTGGGCCTCGCCCACACCGCGCTGGCGCCGCTTGCTGGCCGGCCTGCTGGTGCTGGGCCTGGCGCAGGCGCTCAGCGTGGCGGCGGCGATCGCCCTGCTGCAAAAGCAGCCCATCACCGGCCTGGCCTGGCTGCCGATCTCGATGATGTTCTGGGGCGGCATACTCGGCGCCTGGACGGTGTGCTACCTGTCGGCGCTGGCGCTGCGCCGCGCCAACCGCTTCGAGGCCGAGGCGCTGCGGCTGGAGGTGCAGGCCAAGGACACCGAGCTGCGCGCGCTGCAGGCGCAGGTCAATCCGCACTTCTTCTTCAACAGCATGAACAGCGTGCGCGCGCTGATCTACCAGGACCAACAGGCCGCCGCGCAGATGATCGACCAGCTGGCCAGCATGATGCGCTACGCGCTGCAGTCCGGCCAGGCCGACACGGTGCCGCTGGCCGACGAGCTGGAGGCGGTGCAGGCCTATCTGGCGATCGAGAAGATCCGCTTCGAGGAGCGCATGCGCGTCTCGCTCGAGGTCGAGGCCGGCCTGGAGCGGGTGCGCATTCCGCCGATGGCCCTGCAGACGCTGGCGGAGAACGCCGTCAAGTACGGCGTCGAGAGCAATCCGGACGGCAGCGAGATCCGCATCCGCGTCGGCCGCCGCGACGGCATGGTCGACATCGAGATCGGCAACGCCGGCGCCATTCTGCCCTTCGCCAATTCGACCAAAGTGGGCCTGGTCAACACGCGCAAGCGGCTGGCGCTGGCCTTGGGCGGCGCCGCCCGGCTCGACCTGAGCGAGCACGCCGGCTGGGTGCGCGCCACGCTGACCTTGCCGGAGGCGGCGTGATCCGCGCGCTGCTGGTGGACGACGAACGGCTGGCACGGGCCGAGCTGCGCCGCCTGCTGGTGGCCCATCCCGAGGTGGAGATCGTCGGCGAGGCGGTCAACGCGGCCGACGCGCTGGCGCAGATCGCCGCGCTGCGGCCCGAGTTGATCTTCCTCGACGTGCAGATGCCCGGCGGCAGCGGCTTCGACCTGTTGGCCGCGCTCGACACGGCGCCGCAGGTGATCTTCACCACCGCCTTCGACCAGTACGCCATCCGCGCCTTCGAGGTCAGCGCGCTCGACTACCTGCCCAAGCCGATCCAGGCGGCCCGCCTGGCCGCCGCCTTGCAGCGCGCCGGCGCCGGCCCGGGCCCGGCGCAGACGGCGGCGCCGGCTTGGGGCAAGCTGTTCATCAAGGATGGCGAACGCTGCTGGTTCGTCGGGCTCGAACAGATCCGCCTGTTCGAATCGGAGGGCAACTACACGCGGGTCTACTTCGACGGCGAGCGGCCGCTGATGCTACGCTCGCTCAGCCAGTTGGAGGAGAAACTCGAGCCGGCGCGCTTCTTCCGCGCCAGCCGGCGCCACATTGTCAACCTCGACTTCGTGCGCCAGGTGCGGCCGGGCGAGGCCGGCGGCCTGGCCCTGCTGCTGCAAGACGCGCTGACGGTGGAGGTGTCGCGCCGCCGCGCCGCCCAGTTCAAGAGCCTGGCCGGCATCTAGCGTCCCGGGTTGCCGGCGCGTTGATTCGTCAGCACGCCGGCAACCCGGCGCGCGCGGCCGGCGCCGCTCAGGCCGGCGCCGCCTCGAGGATGGCCTGCAGGCGGGCGCGCAGCTCGGCGCGCTTCTCCTCCGAGGCGACGTTGGCGAAGCAGGCCTCGGCGGCCTGCCTGGCCTCTTCCACGCGGCCCAGCGCGGCCAGCGCCTCGGCCTGCACCATGCGCACCAGCCAGTGGTCCGGCGCGTGCTGCAGGGCCGTTTCCAGCGCCTGCAGGGCCAGTTGCGGCTCGCCGCAGCGCACCATGTGGTCGGCCAGGAAGTAGCGGGCGATCAGCACGCCCTGGCTGTTCTGCGCCGCGCCCTGGGCCAGCTCGGCGGCCAGCGCCAACTCCAGCTGAGTGCGCGCCTCGGCCTGGCGGTCCAGCGCGCCGAGCACGCAGGCGTAGGCGCCGTGGTAGTCGGCCAGGCGCCAGTAGCCGGGGTCGGCCAGCGCCAGCGCGTGCTGGTACTTCTGCGCCGCCGCCTCGTATTGTCCCGCCTCGAATAGCTGCAGGCCTCTTTGCTCCAGCCGGTTTGCGCTTGCTTGATCACTCATGGGTACGAATAAAAAAGGGTCGGCGCGGCTGGCCCGACGGGGTTGAACAAAGCACCTACACGGATTGTTGCGGCGCAGGCCGAACCCCGCAAACCAGGGGTCGGGGTACAAAAGCACAGAAAAAAACCCGCCACATTTGCATGTCGCGGGCTTTTGGCCAGCCGCCGCAGCGGCCGGGCGAACAACTTATTCCACTTCCACCGTCTCCGGCGGCAGGGTCGGCGCCGGGTCGGACTCGGGGAACTCCAGCTTGACCTGGTCCTTCTCGTCGAGGTCGACGGTGACCCGGCCGCCCGTCACCAGGCGGCCGAACAGCAACTCGTCGGCCAGCGCCTTGCGGATCATGTCCTGGATCAGGCGCGCCATCGGCCGCGCCCCCATCAGCGGGTCGAAACCCTTCTTCGAGAGGAACTTGCGCAGCTTCTCGGTGAAGATCGCCTCGACTTTTTTCTCGTGCAGCTGCTCTTCCAGCTGCATCAGGAACTTGTCGACGACGCGCAGGATCACGTCCTCGTTGAGGGCGCGGAAGCTGATGGTGGCGTCCAGGCGGTTGCGGAACTCCGGCGTGAACATGCGCTTGATGTCGGCCATCTCGTCGCCCGCCTCTTTCGAGTTGGTGAAGCCGATCGAGGTCTTCTGCAGGCTCTCGGCGCCCGCGTTGGTGGTCATGATGATGATCACGTTGCGGAAGTCGGCCTTGCGTCCGTTGTTGTCGGTCAGCGTGCCGTGGTCCATCACCTGCAGCAGGATGTTGAAGATGTCCGGATGGGCCTTCTCGATCTCGTCGAGCAGCAGCACGGCGTGCGGCTTCTTGGTGATCGCCTCGGTCAGCAGACCGCCCTGGTCGAAGCCGACATAGCCCGGCGGCGCGCCGATCAGGCGGCTGACGGCGTGGCGCTCCATGTACTCGGACATGTCGAAGCGGATCAGCTCGATGCCCATGATGAAGGCGAGCTGCTTGGCCACCTCGGTCTTGCCGACGCCGGTCGGACCGGAGAACAGGAAGGAGCCGATCGGCTTGTCGGTCTTGCCCAGGCCGGCGCGCGCCATCTTGATGGCCGAGGCCAGCGCGTCGATCGCCGGGTTCTGGCCGAACACCACGTTGCGCAGGTCGCGGTCGATGGTCTGCAGCTTGCTGCGGTCGTCCTGGTTGACGGTCTGCGGCGGGATGCGGGCGATCTTGGCGATGATGTCCTCGATCTCGGCCTTGCCGATGGTTTTCTTCTGCTTCGATTTCGGCAGGATGCGCTGCGCCGCGCCGGCCTCGTCGATGACGTCGATCGCCTTGTCGGGCAGGTGGCGGTCGTTGATGAAGCGGGCCGCCAGCTCGGCCGCCGTGGACAGCGCCGAGGCGGAGTACTTGACGCCGTGGTGCTCCTCGAAGCGCGACTTGAGGCCGCGCAGGATCTGCACGGTCTGCTCGACGGTCGGCTCGTTGACGTCGACCTTCTGGAAGCGCCGGCTCAGCGCGTGGTCCTTCTCGAACACGCCACGGAACTCGGTGTAGGTGGTGGCGCCGATGCACTTCAACTGGCCGTTGGCCAGCGCCGGTTTCAGCAGGTTCGACGCGTCGAGCGTGCCGCCCGAGGCCGAGCCGGCGCCGATGATGGTGTGGATCTCGTCGATGAACAGGATGCCGTTCGGGTTGTCCTTCAACTGCTTGAGGACGGCCTTCAGGCGCTGCTCGAAGTCGCCGCGGTACTTGGTGCCGGCCAGCAGCGCGCCCATGTCGAGCGAGTAGACGACGGCGTTCTGCAGGATCTCCGGCACGTCGTTCTGCGTGATGCGCAGGGCCAGGCCCTCGGCGATGGCGGTCTTGCCGACACCGGCCTCGCCGACCAGCAGCGGATTGTTCTTGCGGCGGCGGCAGAGGATTTGGATGACGCGGTCGACCTCGTCCTCGCGGCCGATCAGCGGATCGATCTTGCCGTCGGCGGCGGCCTTGTTCAGGTTCTGCGTGAACTGGTCGAGCGGGCTTTCCTTGGTCTGCCCCTCGCCGCCCGGCGCGCCCTCTTCGACGCCCTCGGAGGCCTTGGCGCTGTCGGCCGACTGGTCCTTGCGCACGCCGTGCGAGATGAAGTTGACCACGTCGAGGCGGGTCACGCCCTGCTGGTGCAGGTAGTAGACCGCGTGCGAGTCCTTCTCGCCGAAGATGGCCACCAGCACGTTGGCGCCGGTGACTTCCTTCTTGCCGTTCGAGGCCGACTGGACGTGCATGATGGCGCGCTGGATGACGCGCTGGAAACCGAGCGTGGGCTGGGTGTCGACCTCGCCCGTGCCGGGCACCGTCGGCGTGTTGTCGCCGATGAAGTTGGTCAGGGTCTTGCGCAGATCCTCGATATTGACGGCGCAGGCACGCAGCACCTCGGCCGCCGACGGATTGTCGAGCAGCGCCAGCAGCAAGTGCTCCACCGTGATGAATTCGTGCCGTGCCTGTCGGGCTTCGACAAACGCCATGTGCAAACTTACTTCTAATTCCTGCGCAATCATACTTCCTCCATCACGCACTGCAGGGGATGCCCCGCCTTGCGCGCATGCGTTAAAACGAACTCCACTTTGGTACAGGCTATGTCTTTGGAAAAGACGCCGCACACCCCTTTGCCGTAGCGATGCACGCTGAGCATGATTTGCGTCGCCGTTTCGCGGTCCTTGTTGAAATACTCCTGGATGATGGCGACGACGAATTCCATCGGCGTGTAGTCATCGTTGAGCAGCGCCACCTGGTAGAGGGGTGGCGGCTTCAGCGTTTGCCGCTCCAGCAGTGTTTCGGTGTCATGCTTGGTTGCCATACGCTTATATTCTAATGCTTTCGTGGTTGATGCAATGCGCATTTCACTGCGCGATTCAATTGTTTTCCATCTTACGCGCTTTCTGGACTGTGCGCAGATGGCGCCCCTATCGATAAATTCAAGAGTTGCTTTCCTGCCAATTGTCGGAAAAATAGCAAAATGCTTACAAAAGCGCTTGACTTTAAAAATTGTTCCGCCAACAATGCGTTATCGGACTAGCGAATTTGTGCTAGCGCTGATGAGAAGTGAGGCGTGAGGAGGGGGCAAGAAGCTTCTTGCTTTTATGGCTCGTGTGATTCGTTTTTATTTGAAGGTTCTTTTTATGGCAACAGGTACAGTTAAGTGGTTCAATGATTCCAAAGGTTTTGGCTTCATCACTCCAGATGACGGCGGCGAAGACTTGTTCGCGCACTTCTCCGCAATCAACATGAACGGTTTCAAGACCCTCAAAGAAGGTCAAAAAGTCCAGTTCGAAGTCACGCAAGGCCCATAAAGGCAAGCAAGCTTCCAACATCCAAGCTGCTTAAGTCGTTCAGCACCGGAAGTGAAAACCCCGCCCCGCGGGGTTTTTTTCGTCCCGCTGTTGCGCCCGGGTGTTGCGTAGGATGAACGCCGGGGCGCGCCACAGCATGCCGCCGGCATCCCCGCGGCGCGTTCCGGCGGTGGCCGGACGGCGACGCGGGCCGAATTTTTCGCGCCGCGCCGGCGCGCCACCGTGGTATTTTTTAGACAGACTATCGCCCGCCCAACATGCCGTGCGCGTCGGCCCATTCCACCAAGGCATCATTGATCCGAGCCTGCCATCCGGGGCCGGCGGCTTTGAACGCGGCAAGCACGCGCGGGTCAAGCAACACGCTGGTGGCCACCTTGGCTGCGACCACTACGGGCCGCCCTTGGCCGCGCCTGGGGATCAGACGATCCATTTCCTCGTCGGTCAACGGCAGCGCGTCCGGGTCGCCCAGCGCGGCCGCCGTGATCGCGACGTCCTCCGACGGACTCGGCATAACGATCCTACGTTGTTTCGCTGACATATCTCCTCACCTCCCTGAGATTGGCCCTTCTCAGACTGATAATGCGCCTGACGCCGCCGCGTAGTACAAAAGCGACGCAATAGACCCGCTCGCCAATGAGGCCGTAGGCGCCATACCGGTCCTCCCGGTAATCGACGCGCGTATCGTGCCAGATCAGCGCCGACGACCAATCCAGCCGCCCGGCCTCGGCCAGCGAGATGCCGTGCTTCTCCCGATTGACCCCATCCTTGCCCGGATCAAAGTCGATCGGCATCGATTGATTGTACATACAGGGATGGCTGCCGCCTCATTTATCGTTTGTACGGTAAATCGTAAGCCATTACCCTGCGGCGGACATCCCCATGGCGCAAACGATGGCGCCCGCCAAGTAAAAAACCCCGCCCTCGGGCGAGGACGGGGTTTTGCGTTGAGCCGGGCTCGACGTTGATTACATGTGTTCGATCATCACGTCGCCGAAGCCGGAGCACGACACTTGGGTCGCGCCTTCCATCAGGCGGGCGAAGTCGTAGGTGACGCGCTTGGAAGCGATCGACTTCTGCATCGACGAGATCAGCAGGTCGGCCGCTTCCAGCCAGCCCATGTGGCGCAGCATCATTTCGGCGGACAGGATCAGCGAACCCGGGTTCACATAGTCCTTGCCGGCGTACTTAGGCGCGGTGCCGTGGGTCGCTTCGAACATGGCGACGGAGTCCGACAGGTTGGCGCCCGGCGCGATGCCGATGCCGCCCACTTGTGCCGCCAGCGCGTCGGAGATGTAGTCGCCGTTCAGGTTCAGGGTGGCGATGACGCTGTACTCGGCAGGACGCAGCAGGATCTGTTGCAGGAACGCGTCGGCGATCGAATCCTTGACGATGATGTCTTTGCCCGTCTTCGGGTTCTTGAACTTGCACCATGGGCCGCCGTCGATCAGCTCGGCACCGAATTCTTTCTGCGCCAGCTCGTAGGCCCAGTCGCGGAAGCCACCTTCGGTGTACTTCATGATGTTGCCCTTGTGGACGATGGTGACCGACGGCTTGTCGTTGTCGATGGCGTACTGGATCGCCTTGCGCACCAGACGCTGGGTGCCTTCGATCGACACGGGCTTGATGCCCAGGCCCGAGGTTTCCGGGAAGCGGATCTTGGTGACGCCCATTTCCTTGATCAGGAAGTCCATCAGTTTCTTGACGCCTTCGGTGCCTTGCTGGTACTCGATACCGGCGTAGATGTCCTCCGAGTTCTCGCGGAAGATGACCATGTCGGTCTTCTCCGGCTCTTTCACTGGCGAAGGCACGCCGGTGAAGTAGCGCACTGGACGCAGGCAGACGTACAGGTCGAGCTGCTGGCGCAGGGCGACGTTGAGCGAACGGATGCCGCCGCCGACCGGGGTGGTCAGCGGGCCCTTGATCGAGACCACGTAGTCCTTCAGCACTTGCAGGGTTTCTTCCGGCAGCCAGACGTCGGGACCGTACACGGTGGTCGACTTTTCGCCGGCGAAAATTTCCATCCAGCTGATTTTACGCTTGCCGGCGTAG
This sequence comes from Rugamonas sp. DEMB1, assembly GCF_029834475.1. GTDB lineage: Bacteria > Pseudomonadota > Gammaproteobacteria > Burkholderiales > Burkholderiaceae_D > Rugamonas > Rugamonas rubra. Next base: position 4,598,858 of record NZ_CP122407.1, read on the forward strand.
GCTTTGGCCACGGCCGCGTCGACCACTTTGATCATCACCGGGCTGATGTCGACACCGGTGCCGTCACCCTCGATGTAGGGAACGATAGGGTTATCTGGTACATTCAGGGAAAAATCGGCATTGACGGTGATTTTTTGGCCGTCAGCAGGTACTTTGATATGTTGATACATCGTGTTCTCCGAAGTGGGACGCTCAGCAAGCAGCAAGGGTATGCGCCGCCGGGCTAGATCTGCAATCTGAATTGGTTGCCAATTTGGTACGGGTCGTCTTTACTCTTCTATAAGACATAAGACAGGCGTTTCACATTATGCACGAGTATTTTACTAGGCGCTACGGTTTTACGACACTGGCACGACACTGGCACATAAGCCTACACCACATTTGACCCTATATAAGCATGTCTCTGATTCTATTTAACAAGCCCTTCCAGGTGCTCTGCCAATTCTCCCGCCAGGACGGGCGCGCCACCCTGGCCGACTACGTCAGCATTCCCAACGTCTACCCGGCCGGCCGGCTCGACGCCGACAGCGAGGGCCTGCTGCTGCTGACCGACGACGGCAAGCTGCAGCACAACATCGCCCACCCCGACCACAAGCAAGCCAAGACCTATCTGGTGCAGGTCGACGGCGTGGCCGACGCGGCCAGCCTGGCGCGGCTGCAGGCGCCGCTCGACCTGGGCGACTTCACCACCAAGCCGTGCAAGGCGGTGCGCATCGCCGAGCCGGCCTGGCTATGGCCGCGCAACCCGCCTATCCGCAGCCGCGCCGAGCAAGCCACCAGCTGGCTGGCCATCACCCTGCAGGAGGGCAAGAACCGCCAAGTGCGGCGCATGACGGCGGCGGTCGGCCTGCCCACCCTGCGGCTGGTGCGCAGCGCCATCGGCGCCATTTCGCTGGCCAGCCACCCGCTGCTGCCGGGCGAATGGACCAGGGTGACGGCGGCCGAGCTGGGCAAGTAAGGCCGCGCAACAAACAAAACTTCCTTCGCTTTGCTGCGCTGTTCGCGGTCCGATGCCACTGCTAGAAGTCGATGCGACCGGTGAAAATATGATGCAGCGCAACAAAAAATACTTTCGATTATTTGAGTTTTCTTGAAAAAACATGTCAACGGACAATTTCCGGCCCGCGTTAATGAGCCAGATTCATCTGAATCGCTGTTTTCTTAAACTGCCAAAGGAATTCAACATGTCCAAAATCATCGCTGCTCTGGTCGCATCCCTGTTCGCCGCTTCCGCTTTCGCCGCTGCCCCAGCGGCATCCGCATCCGCTTCGGCCATGGCATCTGCCCCGGCCGCGTCGGCATCGGCTGAGGCATCGGCCCCTAAAGCCAAGAAAGCCAAAAAAGCCAAGAAGGCAGCTTCGGCATCGGCATCGGCAGAAGCTTCGGCTCCAGCCGCCAAGTAATCGTCTTTCCGGCAGCACAAGAAGGCAGGCGCGTCCTGCCTTTTTTTACGTCCGCCATTTCGCCGCCGCGCCGCCGCGCCGCGCGCACGCTTGACGCTGCGCGGCCGGCATGGCTTAATCGGCGCTTTCCGCCCTCCCCCACCCGAGCACCATGAAAACACTCCTCGCCACCCTCGGCGCCGCCGCCCTGCTGGCGGGCGCCGGCCCCGCCGCCGCCCAGACCCGCTTCGCCAGCGTCGAGCTGAGCGCCGGCATGCATTTGATCAAGGCCGAGGTGGCCGCCAGCGAGGCGCAGCGCGAACAAGGCCTGATGTTCCGCGACAAGATGGCGCCGAACGCCGGCATGCTGTTCGTCTTCGACGCGCCGGCCACCCAGTGCATGTGGATGAAGAACACCCTGCTGCCGCTGTCGGTGGCCTTCATCGACGCCGCCGGCAAGATCGTCAACATCGAGGACATGCAGGCGCAGACGCTGGACAACCATTGTTCGAGCAAGGCGGTGGCGGTGCGCTACGCGCTGGAGATGAACCTGGGCTGGTTCAAACAGAAACACATCAAGCCGGGCATGCTGATCGGCAACCTGCCGCCGGCGCGCTGAGCGGCCGTGGCCGGCCGCGCCTTACCCCGCAACCCGCTGCGCCGCGGGGTCTGACCCCGTATGGGGTCAGACCCCTGGTTTGCGGGTTTGCGGGCGCCCTGGAAATCGGCGGCGCATGCGAAAAAACCCGCGCTGACCAAAGTCAGGCGGGTTCTTGCTTAGCTACGGTTGCGGCCGGGGCCGCAAGCGGCGTAAATTAAGCGGCCAGTGCTTTCAAAGCAGCTGCCAGACGGCTCTTATGGCGAGCTGCCTTGTTTTTGTGGATGATCTTCTTGTCAGCAATGCTGTCGATTTTCGACACGGATGCTTGGAAGATTGCGGTTGCTGCCGCTTTGTCGCCGCCTTGGATCGCTTTACGAACAGCTTTGATAGCCGTGCGCAGGGTCGAACGCTGGGACGAGTTGTGAGCGTTTTGCTTGACTGCTTGACGAGCGCGTTTGCGCGCTTGTGCGGTATTTGCCATGGAATTTCCTAAAACGGGGTCAAAGTGCGTTTGCAAACATTATTGTTTGTCAAACAGGTGCGTTCAGTGCGTCTGCCGAACCATGTGTGCCAAACCAGTGCCTGCCAAACATTAGTGTCTGCGTAACAGAATTCTGTACAGCCTTCGATTATAGCGATGTTTTTAGCACTGGGCAAATCAAAAATCAGAAAAGTGCTGCTCCGGCCACCTCGGGTGAGTAAATTACGACAACTTTTCCCGCCGCGCGGCCGCTGCCGGCGCCACCCGCCCGCTATAATCTCGCCCCATGAACTTGCTCAAAACCCTAGCCGCCATCTCCAGCATGACCATGTTGTCCCGCGTCACCGGTCTGCTGCGCGAAACCCTGTTCGCCCGCGCCTTCGGCGCCGGCGCCTACACCGACGCCTTCATCGTCGCCTTCCGCATTCCCAACCTGTTGCGCCGCCTGTTCGCCGAGGGCGCCTTCTCGCAGGCCTTCGTGCCCATCCTGTCGGAATACAAGGTGCAGCACGGCCAGGAGGCCAGCAAGACGCTGGCCGACCACGTCGCCACCACCCTGGTCTGGGCCACGCTGCTGGTGAGCGCGCTGGGCATTGTCGGTGCGCCGCTGTTCGTCTACCTGATCGCCACCGGCTTGAGCAAGCAGCCGGACGCCTTCGACGCGGCGGTCTGGATGACCCGCCTGATGTTCCCCTATATTAGTTTCATGTCCTTCGTGGCCTTGTCGGGCGGCATCCTCAACACCTGGCGCCAGTTCAAGATCCCGGCCTTCACGCCGGTGCTGCTGAACCTGAGCTTCATCGCCGCCTCGCTGCTGCTGCAGTCGCACCTGGCGCAGCCGATCTATGCCATGGCCATCGCCGTGTTCGTCGGCGGCCTGCTACAGGTCGGCCTGCAGATTCCGGCGCTGATCAAGATCGGCATGCTGCCGCGCCTGTCGCTGAACCCCGTCGTCGGCCTGCGCGACCCCGGCGTGCGCCGCGTGCTGAAGAAGATGGGGCCGGCCGTGTTCGCCGTCTCGGCGGCGCAGATCAGCCTGATGATCAACACCAGCATCGCCTCGCGCCTGACCGAGGGCAGCATCTCCTGGCTGTCCTACGCCGACCGCCTGATGGAGTTCCCCACCGCCCTGCTGGGCGTGGCGTTGGGCACCATCCTGCTGCCCAGCCTGTCGAAGGCGAACGCCGACGGCGATCCGGAGGAATACTCCTCGCTGCTCGACTGGGGGCCTGCGCCTGACCTTCCTGCTGGCGCTGCCGGCGGCCGTCGGCCTGGCCACGCTGGCGGTGCCGCTGATCGCCACGCTGTTCCACTACGGTAAATTCAGCGCCGAGGCGGTGACCATGTCGGCGCAGCCCTTGGTCGCCTACAGCGCCGGCCTGATCGGCATCATCCTGGTCAAGACGCTGGCGCCGGCCTTCTATGCCAAGCAGGACATCCGCACGCCGGTGAAGATCGCGCTGGGCGTGCTGCTGGCGACCCAGTTGATGAACCTGTTGTTCGTGCCCTACATCGCGGTGGCCGGCCTGGCCCTGTCGATCGGCCTGGGCGCCTGCCTGAACGCCACCTTCCTGTACCGGGGCTTGCGCAAGCGCGGCGTGTACACCCCCAAACCGGGCTGGGCGCTGTTTACCGGCAAGCTGCTGCTGGCGTGCGGCGCGATGGGCGCCAGCGGCTGGTTCTGCGCCGCCCGCATCGACTGGCTGGGCATGCAGAGCCACGCGCTGCTGCGCGCCGGCGCGCTGCTGCTGGTGGTCTGCCTGTGCGGCCTGGTGTACTTCGGCGCCCTGTTCGCCATGGGCTTCCGCTTCCGCGACTTCCGCCGCGTGGCGCGCTGAACCGGTGGCCGGGGCCGGCGCCGCGATGGCGCCGGCGCCGGCAGGTCGCACAGCGACTCATCCCGGACGAAAAGCCGGACGAAAAGCCGGACGAAAAAAAACCCGCTTGCGCGGGTTTTTTTTCAAGCGGCTAAAACTTAGGCTGCTTTTTTAGCTTTGCGACGAGCAACAACACCCATCAGTGCCAGGCCGCCCAGCAGCATGCCGTAGGTTTCTGGTTCTGGTACGGCGGTCACGGAAACCGAACCGTTGAAGAAGGCTTGCTTCAGGTTCGCGCCAGCATCGGTCGAGCCCCACACGTCCAGGGTCAGCGGTGCGCCGCCGGTGTACAGAACGTTGCCCGATTTCAGGGTGCCAGCGGCACCGTTGGACAGCGTGAAGTAGTTGCCGTCCAGCGACACGCCGGCCGGGGCGAACGACAGTTTGGTGCCGCTGATCGAAGCTTCGATCGAGTACAGGCCAGCAGCCAGACCCGAGAAGGTCACGGTCTGGTGGAAGGCGCCGGCGGTGGTGATTGCATCGCCACGGAACTCGGCGAAACCATCAACGTCGAAAGAAGCGACGGCGGCGCTGGCGCCTTGGGCCATGAAACCAGCAGTAGCGAACAGAACGGAAGCCAGAACGGACTTGGTATTAAATTTCATAAATATACTCACAGTAATGTGACGCCGCGGAGGGCATCTGGGTTGAACGGGGTTTAAGCTAGGTTTAATAATAGCATATTCGCATGTTTTGTATTATAAATTTTCCATTTAACATTTCTATTAAGCAAGTATTTTCATCATGTAAAAAATGAATTGCTGCGCTGAAATGAAACAATGATGGAATTCAGTTAACGTGGCCTTATCGGAAAGCTTTTCCCGACTCGGCCGGCCCGGCTGGCACCTCTTCCCGCGTGGCGGCGGGCGCCGGCTCGGGCGTTTCAGGGGTTTCCGGTGCGTCAGGCGGCTCGACCGGCGCCGGTGAATCCTCCGGCGCCGGCGTGGTCGGCGGCGGCGCGATGCCCGGATTGGGGATGCTGATGTTGCCAGGCTGGCGGGGCGGAGCGCCGTCTGCCGGCCCGGCCGTGGCGGCCTTGCCGGTCATGGTGAACTTCCAGTCGGACACCAGGGTCTTGCCTTCGAAGACCTGGTAGCGGGAGGGGAAATTGCTCAGCTTGATGGCCTTGGCGTCGGACAGGCTGTGGACGGCGATCACGCCGACCTTGTCGGCCAGGTACACCACGCCCCACTCGGCCGAGCCGGTCATCGGATCGACGAACAGCTTGCGCAGGTGGCGCCGCACGCCGGGGAAGCGCGGGTCCCTTCAGCAACTCCTTCAACGACGGCGGCTGCGGCGGCTGGCCGGCCGGGGTGGCGTTGGCGTAGCTTTGCAGCGCGTCGCTGAACTCGGCGCCGATGTTGAGCAGCTCCTGCTCGGCGCGGGCGCGCTGCAGCAGCGCGCCCATCTTCAGCGTGCTGGCCGCCACCAGGCCGATCACCGCCACCAGGATGATCAGGCTCAGGTAGGTGAAGCCGCCCTGGCGCCGGCTACCAGTCGGCGTACGGTCGGCCGCTGCGGTCATTGCCCGGCGCTCCACTCTTGATGTTGTAGACGCCGCCCTTGGCGCCGTCCTCGGGCGGCACGATGATCCAGCTGGTGCTGCTGTCGGTGATCGGGTCGAGCGGCGGCGCGCGCAGGTATTTCTTCTCGACCAGCTGGTCCAGCGTGTCGGGGTAGCGGCCGGTGTCGCCGTAGTACTGGTCGATGACGCCGCGCAGATTGCGCAGGTTGTCGGCCAGCACCACCTCCTTCGACTTGTCGATGCTGGGGAAGTAACGCGGCACGGCCAGGGTCAGCATCAGCGCGATGATGCCCAGCACCACCAGCAGCTCGATCAGGGTGAAGCCGCGACGGGCGGATAGTTTCATGGTCACCATTTGCGGTAGGGCACGCCGTTCAGGCCGACCCGGTCGGAAGTCGAATACACATCGTACACATCCTCGCCCTCCTTGGGCTGCTCGGCCTCGCTGGCGTAGCTGCGCTTGCCCCAGGTCTGGGCGTCGCTCAGCTCGCTGTCGGCGTTGAAGGGGTCGCGCGGCACGCGGCGCAGGAAAAAAATCTTGCTGCGCTTGGGGCTGCGCAGGTCGGGCACGCCCTCGGCCAGCAGCTCCAAGGTCTTCGGATAGCCGGTCGAGCCGAGCACCTTGGCGACGCGGCCCTCGTCGAAGGCCAGCTTGTAGGCGTCGATGCCCTGGCGGATCTGGTGCAAGGCGTGGCGCAACTCCTGCTCCTGGCGGCGCTGGCCGACCACCTGGGCCACCGGCACCACCAAGGTGCCGAGCAGGGCGAGGATGGCCAGCGTGACCAGCAGTTCGATCAGCGTGAAGCCGCCGGCGCGGCGCGGCGCCACGGCCACCGTCATGGCGCCGGCGTGGCCGGGACGATGTCGGGCGCCGGCAGGGCCTGCGGCTGGGCGCCGGCAGGGGGCGGCGCGGCGGCCGGGGCGGCGCCCTGCCCTGCTGCCGCGGTGGCGGCTGCCGCTGGCGCGGCGGCGGCCGGGCCGGCGCCGGCCGGGTTGGCCGCCGGCATTGTCGAACCGGGCGCCGGCAGCGACGGCGGCGCCGTCGGCCGGGCGCCCGGCGGCGGCGGCAACTGGGCCGGCGCGCGCACGCTCAGGTCGGGACGGCGACGGAAGTTGCTCTCGGTGCCGGCGGAGAACTCGGACATCTGCGCCTCCGGCCGCTGCACGTTGCGGATCAGGTGCGGCGTGATCGACAGCACGATCTCGGTCTTCTGCTTGTCGTCGCGGGTGCTGCCGAACAGGCGGCCGAGCAGCGGCAGCTCGCCGATGCCGGGCAGCTTGTTGCCGGTGCTGCGCTCCTCGTTGTTGATTAGGCCGGCCAACACCTGGTTCTCGCCGTCCTTCAGCTGCAGCATGGTGGTGGCCTGGCGCGTGCCGATCTGGTAGGCGGTGGTGCCGGACTTGGTCTGGATCTGGTTGACCAGGTTGCTCACCTCGAGCTGGACGCGGATCGCCACCTCGTTGTTGAGGTAGATGGTCGGCTCGGCGTTGAGCGTCAGGCCGACGTCGACATAGCTGACCGACTCGGTGGCGAAGCCGCCGGCGCCGGGCGAGATGGTGGTGGTGATCACCGGCACCTTGTCGCCGATGACGATCTTGGCCTTCTCCTTGTTGCGCACGCGGATGCGCGGATTGGCCAGCAGGTTGGTGTCGGTGTCGGTCTTGTTGGCGTTGATGCTGGCGGCCACGCCGCTGATGGCGATGGTGCGCTGGTTCAGGTTGTTCAGGTCGCGGATGGTGATGCCCACCCCGCCCGAGGTCGACAGCGGCGTCAAGCTGACGTTCTGCGGCCACACCACGCCCAGGTCCATCAGGCGGCCGCGCTTGACCTCGAGGATCTCGACCTCCAGCATCACCTCGGCCTCGGGCATGTCCTGCAGCGTGATCAGGCGCTCGGCCAGGCGGATCGCCTCGGGGCTGTCGCGCACGATCAGCAGGTTGAGCTTCTCGTCGACCACCACGTCGCGCGTCTTGAGGATGGTCTTCAGCGTGTTGGCCACCAGCTTGGCCTCGGCGTTGGCCAGGAAGAAGGTCTTGACCGTCATCTCCTGGTATTCCTTGAGCTTGGCGGCGACGTTCGGGTAGATCAGCACGGTGTTGGCGTCCATCACCTGCTGCTCCAGCTGGTTGCTCACCAACAGCATGTAGATGGCCGACTCGACCGTGCTGTTCTTCAGGAAGATCGAGGCCTTCTGGTCGGTCTTGACGTCCTTGTCGAAGACGAAGTTCAGGCCGGAGCGGCGCGAGATGATCTCGAACACCTGGCGCAGCGGGGCGTCGCGGAACTCGATGGTGATCGGCTGCTTGTAGGCCTTGGCCAGGCCGCTTTCGGCCAGCGGCGGCGCCGCGCTGCGCTCGAGCACCAGGCGCAGCATCTGCCGCGCCGCCTCGTTGCCTGGACGCTCGGTGAGGATGGCGTTGAGGCGGTTCTTGGCCGCCTCGTACTCGTTCTTGTCCAGGTGGGCGGCGGCGGCGGCCAGCAGCTTGTCGTGGCGCGCCGCCATGTCGATGCCGCGCAGGCCGGCGCGGGCCCGCTCGTTGGCCGGGTCGAGCGCCTGCACGCGCAGGAAGCCCTGCTGCGCCAACTCCGTTTGACCCTCGGCCAGTTGGCGCTCGGCCTGCTCCAGGTAGCGCGTGCAGGCGCGGTCGCGCGCCTGCAGGTAGGCGGCCTTGTACTGGGCGTTGCCGGGCTCGCCGGCGACCGCCTCCTGCAGCTTGAGCAGGCCGGCCTCGACCTGGTCGCGGGCGATCAGGTCGCGGCCGTCGCGGTAGGCCAGCTGCGAGGCGCAGCCGGCCAGCGCCAGCGTCAGCGCCAGACAAAGCAAGCGGCGCGGCAGCGGCAGGCGGCGCGCCAGCGCGGTGGACGGGCGCGCGGCGCGCGGTACTGGTGGATGACTAGGCATCAGTCGGATACTCCAATGTTGACCTGTTGAGTCTGGTTCAAGGGCAGGTAGGTGAGCATCAGCAGCGGCGGCGCGATGCGGTCGACACGGTAGGTGCCGTCGATCACCTCGTTGAGCCGTGCCACATAAGTCTTGTCGCCGCGCGCCAGGAACACCTCCCAGGCGCCGGCCGAGACGGCCTTGCCGAGGATGGTGAAGGGCAGCGGCGGCGCGGTCGGCGGCGGTGGCGGCGGCGGCCGCTCGGCCTTGACCGGCGGCGCCGGCGGATTCCAGTTCTGGCCTTGGAACACGGCGCCGTCGGCGCCGAAGCCCTCGCCCGCCTCGCCCAGCAACTGGGCGCGCGGCAGCAGCGCCAGGATGGTGGTGGTGGCGGAGGCGTCGGCAGCGCCGGCGCGCGCGTTGCGCGTGGCGGCCGGCGTGGCGGCGGCGCTGTCGGCGGCGCCGGTGTTGCCGTTGGTTGCGTTGGCTGCGTTGGCTGCGGCGGCGGCCGGCGCGGCATGGCGCGGCGCCGGTTCCGCCAGCTCGCCGCTCGGCGTCGGGTCGCCCCACAGCAGCAGGCCGGCGGCGCCGACCAGCGCCACGCCCATCAGTATTTGATACGGCTTCATGGCAGCACCGCCGGTTCGGCGTCCTTCAGGTACAGCGTCAGGCGCAGGCGCGCTTCGACCACCGGCTCGGCGATGCTCTCGCGGCGGAAGCTCAACTCGTCGAGGGCGGCGAAGGGCATGCTGCGCAAGGCCTCGATGCAGAACTGCCAGATCGCCGCGTAGCTGCCCTTGACCGGCAAGGTCACCTGGTAGGTGGCGACACGGCTGGCCTTGTCGTAGCCGCTTTTGTACTCGCCCTGGCTCAGCGTCAGGCCGCTCTTGGCGGCCAGGCCGAACAGGATCTTGACCTGCTGCTCGCTGTAGCGGCGTTCGCCCAGCGCGTCGTAGAAGTCGGCCAGGTTCTGGTTCGCCGTCGGCGCGGCGGCCAGCAGCGATGGCGGCGCCAGCGGCGGCAGCGGGCGCGCCTGCAGCGCGGCCTGCTCGGCGCGCTGCGGCAGCAGCCAGGCCCAGGCGCCCAGGCCGAGCAGGCACAGCGCCAGCGCGACGCAGGCGAACGGCCCCAGGCGCGCCAACCCCAGGCGGGCGCGCAGCAGCAGCGCCGGCACGGGCAGCGCCGTCATGGCGCCACCCACTGCGCTTCGAGTTGGAAGCGCAGCGGCCGGTTGGGGTCCGTGCTCGTTGATCTCGTGGTGGATCAACACCACGCTGGCAAACAGTTCCTGCTGCTTGAGCTGCTCGATGTAGGCAATCATGTCGTCGCTATTCTTGGTTTCGGCGCCCAGCTTGAGCACCCGCTTGCGCGGATCGGGCTCCAGCGCCAGCAGCGCCACGCTGGCCGGCGTGGCGGCGGCGACGGCGTCCTGCAGCTCGCGCCAGGGCAGGTTCAATTGCAGCACGGCGCCGTTGACGAAGGCCGCCTGGGCCGGCGCGATCACGCTGCGCGGCGCCTGCGGCCGTGGCTGCGCCAGCGCCGCCTGGCGCTCCTGCTGGTGCTGCAGGCGGTGCCGGTAGGCTTGGCGCTGTTCGGCCAGCTGCCAGCCGGCCAGCGCGGCCGCCACGCACAGCGCCAGGCCGAGCGCGCCAACGGCCAGCCAGGCCGGCCGCAGGCGGTACAGGGCGCGGCGCCAGCCCGGCGCGGCGAAGTCGATGCGGATGCTCCTCATGCGCGGCTCCCGCCGCGCGCCAGGCGGGCAGCGACCGACCATTCCGGCCCGAGCGCCGGCTGCAAGGCGGCGCAGGCGATCTGGCCGGCGTCGGCCGCCAACCAGGCCGGCGGCGCGGCGCCGCACAGCTGCAGCCCGGCCGGCGCCTCGAGTTCGAGCAGCAGCGCCTCGCGCGCCAGCATCTGGCGCAGCCAGTAGGCGTCGGCGTGGTGCGGCAGCGGCAGCGTGCGCACCGCGCGCAGGCGGCGCTCCTGCAACGCGGCCAGGGTCAGCAGATTGTCGTGGACCAGGCCGAACCAGGCGCCCGGCTTGAGCGCGCCGCGCCAGCGGTTCCAGGCGGCGATGAAGTGCGGCTCGACGCCGACCACAGACAGGCGCTGCGCGGCGGCGGCCTGCTCGAGCAGCGCCAGCAGGGTGCGCGGCACGGCGGCGGCGAAGAACGGCGCCGCCGCGTCGCAGTCGGCGAGGATGCGCCAGGCGCCGGGCGGCTCGCCGTACAGGGTCTGGAAGCGCAGCGCGGCGGCCGCCTCGAGGTCGGCCAGGCGGCTGGCGCCGGCCGGCGGCGCGACCTGCCACAGCCGCACCAGCTGGTCGTCCAGCACGAAGGTGGCGGCGCGGCCGGCCAGCTGGCCGGCCAGCGCCGGCTGCGCCAGCATCTCGCGCAGCGCCTGGCCGATGGCGGCGAACGGCGCGCCGTCGCCCTCGCCGGCCGGCGCGCAGGCCTGCTCGGCCAACAGTTCGGGCGCGGCGGCGCCCCAGCGGCGCAGGCGCAGCAGGCTCACCGCGTGCGGCGCCACGCCGATGCGCAGGACGGGTCCGAATAGGCTAGGCATGCAGGGTCACTCGTTTGATTTCGGTTAGCGTGGTGCCGCCGCGTTTGACCAGCTCCAGCGCGGCCAGGCGCAGGCTGCGCGTGCCGTTGGCGTAGGCGGCGGCCTTGATTTGGCGGATCGGCCGCTTGTCGACGATCAGCTCGCGGATCTCGTCGTTCAGCGTGAGGATCTCGGCGATCGAGCGGCGCCCCTTGTAGCCGGTGCCGCGGCAGTCGCCGCAGCCCTTGCCCCGCATGAACCGGTAGTCGTAGACGTCGGCGCGCGCCAGGCCGACGCTGGCCAGCTCGTGCTCGTCCGGCGTGTACTGCGCGGCGCAGTGCGGGCAGTTGATGCGCACCAGGCGCTGCGCCCAGATGCCGTTGAGCGCCGAGACGAAGGCGTAGGGGTCGATGCCCATGTGGGTGAAGCGGCCGAACACGTCGAACACGTTGTTGGCGTGGACGGTGGTGAGCACCAGGTGGCCGGTCAGCGCCGACTGCACGGCGATCTCCGCCGTTTCGCGGTCGCGGATCTCGCCCACCATGATCTTGTCCGGGTCGTGCCGCAGGATCGAGCGCAGGCCCTTGGCGAAGGTCAGGCCCTTCTTCTCGTTGACCGGGATCTGCAGAATGCCGGGCAGCTGGTACTCGACCGGTCCGTCGATGGTGATGATCTTCTCGCGGCCGTTGTGGATCTCGGTGAGCGCGGCGTACAGGGTGGTGGTCTTGCCCGAGCCGGTCGGGCCGGTCACCAGCAGCATGCCGTAGGCCTCCTGCGCCAGCACGCGCAGGGTGGCCAGCGAGGGCGCGTCGAAGCCCAGCGCCTCCAGCGTCAGCGCGCCGTAGGACTCGATCATGGCGCGCTTGTCGAGCACGCGGATGACGGCGTCCTCGCCGTGGATGCTGGGCATGATGGAGACGCGCAGGTCGATCTCGCGGCCGCCCGCCTCGACGCGGAAGCTGCCGTCCTGCGGCACGCGGCGCTCGGCGATGTCGAGCTCGGCGAGCACCTTCAGGCGCGAGATGATCTGCTCGGCCACCTCGATGCCGTTGACGGCGGTGGCGTGGTCGAGCACGCCGTCGACGCGGTACTTGACGGCCAGGCCGCCGGCGGTGCTCTCCAGGTGGATGTCGGAGGCGCCCGCCTTCAAGGCGTCGTACAGGGTCGAGTTGACCAGGCGGACGGCCGGGCTGGCCGCCTCCGACACCGAGGCGAAGGACAGCACGGCGGCGGTCTTGCCGTCGCGCCGGCCGTCGCTGGCGCCGGGCAGCAGCGTGTCGGTGGCGCGCGCCGACTCCTCCTGCTTGGACAGGTAGGCCTGGATGTCGGCGCGCAGCGCCAGCCGCAGCGCCAGCGGCGCCGCCGCCGTGGCGCGCGCCATGGCGCCCAGCCAGGTCTGCTGGTCGAGGTCGAAGGGGTCGGCCAGCACGCCGACCAGCATGCCGTCGTGGCCGCGCAGCAGCACGCAGCCGCGCGCCATCGCCTGCGACAGCGGCAGCAGCTCGAAGGCCGGCGTGTAGGCCAGCATGTCGACCGTCTCCAGCACCGCCAGGCCGAAGGGCAGCGCCAGCGCGTGGACCAGCTGGCGCGGCTCCATGCCGCTCAGGTCGTGCAGCTCCTCGACCAGCGTGCGCTTGGAGGCGCGGCTGAGGGCGCGGGCGCGCGCCAGCAGGGCCGCGTCGACGGCCGGCGCGGCGGCCGCGTTGACGGTGTTGGCGGACTGCGGCAGCGCGCTCATGACATGTCTCCGGCCAGATCGAAGATCGGCATGTACAGCAGCACCACGATGGCGCCCACCACCAGGCCGATGGCGGCCATCAGCAGCGGTTCGAAGGTGCGCGTGAAGCGCTCGATCCAGCGGCTGATCTCGCCGTCGTAGAAGGCGGCCGACTGGGTCAGCATCGGCCCCATGTCGCCGGTGCGCTCGCCGACGCGCAGCATGCGCAGCGAGATCGGCGTGGTCAGGCCGCTGGACTCGAAGGCGGTCGACAGCGGCAGGCCGGCCTCGATGCTGGCGCGGGCCGACTGCAGGCCGGCGCGCACGCCGGCCGAGACCATGCCCTGCACCGTGTCGAGCGCGTGCAAAATGGTGATGCCGCCCTCGCTGAGCATGCCCAGCGTCAGGTACAGGCGCGACAGCTCGTAGATGCGCACCCGTTCGCCGATGCCGGGCAGGCGGCCGACCAGGCGCGCCAGGGCGCCGCTGGCCGTCAGCCGGCGCAGCAGCAGCGCGGCGGCGGCCAGGCCGCCGGCGATGGCGCCGACCAGCAGCAGGCCGTGCTGGCCGGCGAACTGGCCCCAGTCGAGCATCAGCTGCGACAACCAGGGCAGCTTGCGGCCGGCGCCCTGGTAGACCTCGGCGAAGCGCGGCACCACGTAGCCGATCAGGAACAGGCTGACGCCGCCGCCGACGGCCAGCAGGATGCAGGGGTAGATGGCGGCGCTGACCAGCTTGCCGCGCACCAGGTCGATGCGCTGCTGGTAGTCGATGAAGCGCGACAGCGCGCGCGGCAGGTCGGAGGTGCCCTCGGCCGCCTTGACGATGCCGATGTACAGCGGCGGGAACAGCTCGGGCTGCTCGCCCAGCACGGTCGAGAAGCGCAGGCCCTCGCGCAGGCCGCCGAGCAGGCGCTCGAGCACGCCGCGGGTGGCCGGCGCGGCCTCCTTCTCGAGCAACGCCTCGAGCGCCTCGACGATGCCCAGGCCGGCCGTCAGCAAGGCCAGCAGCTCCTGGCTGAACAACACCAGCGACAGCCCCCTGCCCTTGCCGGCGCGCAGGCCGGCGCGCACCGGCTCGATGGCGCTGACCACCAGGCCGCGCGCCTCGACCTGGCGGCGCGCGTCGGCCTCGTCGCGGCCGTCGACCAGCATATTGGAAATGACCATCTCGGCCGACAGGGTACGGACATCGAACTGCATCGTGCTACTTTCGCTGGGATCGCAATGGGGCGGCGCGGATTATTGCGAGCTGATGTCGGCGTCCTCGCCGGTGCCGTTCGGCTTGCCGTCGCGGCCCAGCGAGAGGATTTCGAACTCGGCCTTGCTGCCGGGCGCCTTGTACTGGTAGGCGTGGCCCCACGGATCGGGCGGCACACTCTTTTTCATGTACGGGCCGTTCCACTTGGCGCCGGCCGTGGCGGGCGCCACCTGCAGCGCGCCCAGCCCCTCCTCGGTGCTCGGATAGCGGCCGACGTCGAGGCGGAAGGTGTCGAGCGACTTCTCGAAGGCCTCGATCTGCGCCTTGGCGATGGTCACCTCGGACTTGCCCAGCTGGGCGAAGTACTTCGGCCCGACATAGGCGGCCAGCAGGCCGATGATGACGATCACCACCAGCAATTCAAGCAGGGTGAAGCCGGCGGCGCGCGGCCCCATGCTGCGGTGTTTCTGTGCCACTTGCATCCTACCGACTCCTTGTTCAAGCTGGCGCGCTGCCATAGGTAAAGCACGCCGCGAGGGGCGGCGTGCGCGTGGTCGAGAGGCTACCACGCGGTTTGCGGTTACAACAACATTTTCTTTCAAGCCCGGCCGTCGGTCCGTGCTCCGGTAGCTTACCGCAAGCCACCGGCGGCGTTTGATTTTTTTCAACAATGTGGCATTTTTTGTACAGCCGGGTTCGCTCCGGCCGGCCCCCTCCCTCCCAGCGCGGACAAAATTTGCTTTGGAATCGACACACTCAATGCAAATATTAAACGTTAAATCTTTTGCCATTTTATTATTCAGATTGCTACACTTATTGACAACCATGACAGCGTTCTGGTTGAAAGGGCAAGCCGCCGCGAGGCGGCCATATCGACAGCATCGGGATGTCACCATCAAAAAAGGTAGAATTATGAAACGCACTTTGCAGCAACTGCTCCGCCGCACCGTGTTGGCCGCCGCCAGCCTGGCGGCGCTGCCGGCCGCGCAGGCCGCCGTGATCGACTTCGAGAACCTGGGCGTGGGCGGGGTCGGCCACAACGAATTCTTCCAGCAGGCCGGCTTCGACCTGGCCGGCTACTCCGCCGCCTCCGACGCCCTCGACGGCGACCTGGTCGGCACCATCAACGACGGTAGCGACCCGGGCAGCTGCTTCAACCTGATGTGCCCGTCCAGCGCCAGCCACTACTACGCCGGCCTCAACGACGGCGTGCTGGAGATCACCCGCAGCGTGCCGCAGCAGACCTTCCGCCTGCACTCGTTCGACGCCAGCTTCATCGGCGCCACGGTGGGCGGCGTCTACCCGGCCGTCGCCGGCCTGCTGCGCATCCAGGGCAGCTTCGCCGACGGCAGCTACGTCTACGAGGACTACCAGCTGGCCGGCCCCGGCGCCAACGGCTTCGCCTTCGGCCACTACACCACCAGCGCCGCCTTCGGCGCCAAACAGTTCGTCGCGATCGACCTGTTCGCCTTCACCTGCAACGCCGGCGGCAACTGCAACGCCTTCCAGACCAACAAAGGCCAGTTCGCCCTCGACAACCTGAACGTCTCCGCCGTGCCCGAACCGTCGAGCTGGCTGATGCTGGGCGCCGGCCTGCTCGGCCTGGCCGCCGTCCGCCGCCGCCGCGCCGCCTGAGCCGCGCCCCGCCCCCACCGACCTCCCCGCCCGACAAGGAAACCATCCATGAAACTCCGTCCCGTCCGCGCAGCGGTGCTGCTGTTGTTGTCCGGCATGGCGCTGTGCGCCCATGCCGAGCAAGCCCGCCGCCCCTACATCATCCAACTGGCCGACCAACCGGTCGCCTCCTACACCGGCGGCGTCGTCGGCCTGAAGGCGACCCAGCCGACGGCCGGCCAGCGCCTCAACCTGGCCGCCGCCGACGTCCGGCTGTACAGCGACTACCTGGGCCAGAAGCAGAGCGCCGTCAAGGCCGTGGTGGCCGCCGCGCCCATCCTGTACGACTACAAGGTGGTGCTCAACGGCTTCGCCGCCCTGCTCACCGACGGCGAGGCGCAGCAACTGAAGGCCAACAGCGCCGTCGCCAGCGTGGTGGCCGACACGCCGCGCGCGCTGCAGACCAGCTACACCCCGAGCTTCCTCGGCCTGGACCAGCCGGGCGGCCTGTGGAGCCAGCTGGGCGGCAAGGAACACGCCGGCGAGAACGTCGTCATCGGCATCATCGACGGCGGCGTCTGGCCGGAGAACCCGGCCTACGCCGACCGCGTCGACGGCAACGGCACGCCGACCTTCGACAACAGCGGCACGCTGGCCTATACCGCGCCGCTGAACTGGCACGGCGCCTGCGACAGCGGCGAGGGCTTCGGCCCGGCCAACTGCAACAACAAGCTGATCGGCGCGCGCTTCTTCGACGCCGCCTTCCTCTCCACCGGCCGCAGCCGCCACTGGTCGGACTTCGCCTCGCCGCGCGACTCGCTGGGCGACGGCGTCGGCGAGGGCGGCCACGGCACCCACACCTCGACCACCGCCGGCGGCAACACCGGCGTCGCCACCCTGGTCCACGGCATTCCGATGGGCAAGGCCTCGGGCATGGCGCCGCGCGCCCGCGTGGCGATGTACAAGGTGTGCTGGTCGTACGACGACGCCACCAAGGCCACCGGCGCCAAGAACAGCTGCTGGGGCGGCGACAGCGTGGCGGCGATCGAGCGCGCCGTGCTCGACGGCGCCCACGTGCTCAACTACTCGATCGGCGGCAGCGACACCATCAACGACCCGGTCGAGCAGGCCTTCCTGCACGCCGCCAACGCCGGCGTGTTCGTCGCCGCCTCGGCCGGCAACGACGGCCCGGCCAACACCGTGTCGCACCTGAGCCCGTGGCTGACCACGGTGGCCGCCTCGACCCACAACCGGCTGATGAAGGCCACCCTGTCGCTGGGCAACGGCGCCAGCTACACCGGCGCCTCGCTCAACACCAGCGCGCTGCCGGCCAAGCCCATCGTCCGCTCCGAGGACGCCGGCCTGGCCGGCGCCGGCGCCGACGCGCTGCGCCTGTGCTACAGCGCCGCCTGGAACGGCGGCACGGCGGCGCTCGACCCGGCCAAGGTGGCCGGCAAGGTGGTCACCTGCGTGCGCGGCAGCAACGACCGGGTCGACAAGAGCCTGGCCGTGCTGCAGGCCGGCGGCGCCGGCATGGTGCTGGTCGACAACGGCGCCGGCCTGGTCGCCGAGGTCCACTCGGTGCCCACCATCCACCTCAGCAGCGCCGACGGCGCCGCCGTCAAGGCCTACGCCGCGGCGCCCGCCGCCAGCGCCGCGCTGGGCGTGTTCAGCATCGGCATCGGCGCCACGCCGGCGCCGGTGGTGGCCGCCTTCTCCTCGCGCGGGCCGAACCTGTTCGACGCCAACGTGCTCAAGCCCGACCTCGCCGCCCCCGGCGTCGAGATCCTGGCCGGCCTGTCGCCCAAGCTGACGCCGGCGCAGAAGGCCGACGTGATCAACGGCACGCTGGTGCCGCCGCCCAACTGGGGCCTGTACCAGGGCACCTCGATGGCCAGCCCGCACGTGGCCGGCGTCGCCGCCCTGCTGCGCCAGCAACACCCCACCTGGTCGCCGGCCGCCATCAAGTCGGCGTTGATGACCTCGGGCAGCATGACCTTCCCCGACGGCCTGGCCGGCATGGAACGGGGCGTGCTGCCCTGGGGCCAGGGCGCCGGCCACATCAACCCGAACGGCGCGGCCGATCCCGGCCTGGTGTACGACGCCGGCCAGGCCGACTTCAAAAAATACATGTGCGGCGCCGGCATGGCGGGCGAATGCGGCAGCGGCAGCATCGCCGGCTACAACCTGAACCTGGCCTCCATCACCGTCGGCAACGTGCTCGGCACGGCGGTGGTCAACCGCGCCGTCACCAATGTCGGCGCCAGCGCCGCCACCTACCACGCCAGCATCAGCGTGCCCGGCTACAACGCCGTGGTGGCGCCGAACAGCCTGAGCCTGGCGCCCGGCCAGACCAAGGCCTTCACGGTGTCGCTGAGCCGCAACGGCGCGCCGGACAACGTCTGGCAGTACGGCAAGCTGAGCTGGACCGACGGCAGCCACGTCGTCAACAGCCCGGTCACCGCGCGCAGCGGCAAGCCGCTCAGCGCGCCGGCCCTGGTGGGCAGCGACCGCGCCAGCGGCAGCCGCACGCTGAGCATCACCAGCGGCTTCGCCGGCCGCCTCGGCCTGGCCAGCGGCGGCCTGAAGGCGGTCAACCGCAGCGCCCTGCTCAACGTCGCCCAGGCCGCCAGCGGCTCGGTCGACACGCTCGAGCAGATCGCCGACGCCTGCAACGCCGCCGGCAGCGGCGTCCACGTCCAGCCGTTCAGCGTGCCGGCGCAGGCCGTGGTCGCCGCCTTCGAGACCTTCGACCGCGACACCGCCAGCAACGGCGGCGACGACCTCGACATGGCGCTGCTGTCGGACGCCGGCCAGATCGTCGCCTCCAGCCTGCACGGCGGCTCGAACGAGGCCATCGTCTTGGCCAACCCGCCGGCCGGCAACTACAAGCTGTGCGTGATCGGCTACGCCGCCGCCAACGGGACGTCGAGCGACTTCACGCTGTCGTCGGCGATCGTCGGCCGCGCCGACGTGGGCGGCAACCTGAAGGCGATGGGTCCGGGCAAGGTCTACTCGGGCGGCACCGCCTCGGTCAACCTCAGTTGGAGCGGCCTGGCCGCCGGCCAGCGCTACTATGGCGGCGTGCAGTACATCGACCCGGCCAACACGCTGCTCGACACCACGGTATTGCTGGTGCAAACCAACAACGCCCTGCCACTGCCGCCGGCCGTGGCCCGCAGCGCGCCTAGCGACCAGGGCAAGTAGGCTGCAGGAATCCCGGTGCCGCGAATGCACGGCGCCGGGAGCAGCCCAATGCGCCAAACCAGGGTCAGACCCTAGGGTCTGACCCTCGATACTCGCCGCCGGCCCTTGCCTTCGGCCGCCGCCAAAAAAGGCGGCGCGCTCAGGCGGCGCGGGCGATGGCCGGCGGCGCCGGCGCCAACAGGCGCAGCGCCATGCAGCGGGCGATCGCATGGGTGCGGTTGCTGACGCCCAGCACGCGGTACAGCCGCTGCAGATGGTTCTTCACCGTCAAGCCGCTGATGCCGAGGATCTGGCCGATCTCGTCGTTGCTCTTGCCCTCCCTCACCCAGTACAGGATCTGCACCTCGCGCCCGCTGAGCGGACGCGGACCGGCGTCGGCCGGCGCGGCGGCGCAGCGGGCCAGCCGCTGCAAGCTCAAATGCAAGGTCGGCAGCAACAGCTCGAGGAAGTAGGCGTCGCGCCCGCGCAGCCGGTGCGGCAGGCCGAACAGGGCGAAGAAGCTGGCGCCGCCGGCCAGTTGCTCGGTGCCGTGCAACAGCACGTTGTCGAAACCGAGCCGGCGCGCCTCGTCCTGCAGCGCCGCCAAGGTGGCGTCGGGCGCCGGCCGCGCCGCGTCGAGCATGGCCGGCAGCGCCGCGCCCTGGCGGCAGTGGCGCGCCAGGCGCACGGCCAAGCCGTCCTCGGCGCCGGCCAGGCGGGCGCGCAGCGCCGCGTCGAACACCCGGCTGTGCAGGCAGCTGTGGTAGCTCAAGCGCTGCTCGGCGTCGAACTGCAGGCACACCAACATCTGGTGCGGCAGCAGGGCCTGCAACTGGCCCTGGCTCCACAAGAAAAACTGGCGCGGCTCGGTGATGCGCACGGCCGCCTCCAGCGCGTGCAGCAGGTGCTCCTGCTCCAGGGTGCTCAGAATAATCAGTTGTTCCATGGCTAGCAGCGCGCCGCCCCGCCGCCGGCGCGGCCCCAGGCGACGAAGCGGTAGCCGCTGCCGCGCACGGTTTCGATGTGCTCCTGGTGGCCGCTGGGCTGCAACGCGCTGCGCAGCCGGCCGACATGGGTGTCGACGGTGCGCTCGTCGAGCGCGGCGTCGCAGCCCCAGACCTGGTCGAGCAGCTGGGCGCGGCTGTAGACCCGCTCCGGATGGTGCATGAGGAAGTTGAGCAGCTTGAACTCGAGCCGCCCCAGCGCCAACTGGCGCGCGCCGGCCGTCACCCGCAAGGTGGCCGGATCGAGCCGCAGGCCGGCCATCTGCAGCGTGTCGGCCGCCGCGTCCGGCTGGCGCCGGCGCAGCAGCGCGTGCATGCGGGCCAGCAACTCGCGCGGACTGAAGGGCTTGGTCAGATAGTCGTCGGCGCCGCTTTCCAGCGCCAGGATCTTGTCCTGCTCGGCGGCGCGCGCCGTCACCATGATGATCGGCAGCTGGCGCGTGCGCGCCTGCGCGCGCAGGCGGCGCAGCAGCGCCAGGCCGGACTGGCCGGGCAGCTCCCAGTCGAGCAGCAACAGGTCCGGCAGGGTCTGCTCGAGCAACAGCAGGGCGCTCTCGGCGCTGGCGGCGGGCGTGGCGCGGTGGCCAGCCATGGCCAGGTTTTGCGCGATCAATTCTTGCACGGCCGGCTCGCCGTCGACGACGAGAACCAGTGCGCTGGCGGTAGAGGCTGGCATCCGGGCGATTCCTATAACGTTGGTGGCATTTTTAACTATGCATCAACGTTATTTGTATGACTAATATGATTTTATTAAGCCATTTAGAGCTTGCCGATATAAATCCCCATGCCGGCGGCGACGGCGAAAAAAACACCGCCCTCCACGCGGGAAAGGCGGTGTTCATGGCCGCCGCACCGGCGCCGCAAGGGCGCACGGCACGGCCGGCGTCAAGCCATTCAGGCCGCCGGCAGCGCGGCCTTGTTGCGGCGGCGCACGGCGCCACCCAGCATGGCCAAGCCGGCGCCCAACATCAGCCAGCTCGACGGTTCCGGCACGGCGCTGACGCTGACGTTGGCGCCGTCCAGGTAGCCGGTGCTGACGCTGCCCTTGCCGCCGGCCACGGCCGACGGCGTCCAGTCCAAGCGCAGCAGGCTGCCGTCGGCGGCCGCGTTGCCCAGCAGGGTGGCCTTGTCGGCGCCGTACAGCGAGACGCTGAAGGCCGACTGGATCGAGTTGAACGAGGGATCGGCCAGGCCGCTGAAGGTGACGTCGAAGCTGACCTTGCCGCGCACGGCGTGGAACAGGTCGTTCCACGAGGTGGTGTTGGCGAAGTGGAAGCCGCTGGCCGCCGAGCCGGTGACGTCGCCGATCAGTTCGGGCGCCAGGCTGGCGTCGAAGCCGCTCAGGTGCGACAGGGCGACCTCGGCCAGCACGACGCCGTTCATGTTGCCTGGATTGAACTGCAGGTCGATCCAGCTCAGCGGGCCGAAGCCGCTGGTGTCGAGCTCGACGTGCAGCACGTCGGCCGAGGCGGCGCCGGCCAGGGCGGACAGGGCCAGCGCCAGCAGGCTGCGGCGCAGGGTCAGGGAGGTGGTGTGTGCGAACATCATGTTTCCTTAGAATTTACCGCTGAAGACGGTGGTGGTGTAGCCGATATTGGCGCTGCCGCTGCGGCTGAAGCTCAGCGGCAGGGTCAGGGTGGCGCCGGGCGCCAGGGTGGCGGCGTCGACGCTGATGTAGGGCGCGCCGTTGTGGCTGCCGCTGGCGTTGACCAGCACGACGCCGGCGGCCAGGCCGTCGAACCGCACCTGGAACGGGCCGCTCAAGGCGCCCGCGCCGCTGTTGCTGATGCTCAACGTGCCGCTGAACTTGCCGCTGGCGCGGTTGAACACCAGCGCCGAGGCGCTGCTGCGCAGCGAGGCGGTGACGTCGCTGTAGGCCGGCTGCAGGTTCAGGCTGACCACCACGGGGTCGTGGTCGGAGGCGCGGTACGGCAGCGCGTTGTACAAGTCCTGCGGCTTGCCGTCGGTGTTGTAGTCGATCACGGTCGGCTCGTCGGCGTTGATGTGCCACTCGGTGGCGTCGACCACCTGGCGGTCCAGCGCGGCGCTGGCCAGGGCGTGGTCGAGGTAGCCGCTCTCGCTGTCGAACACGTAGGAGTAAGGCAGGGCCTTCGGCCGCACGTGGCGCTCGAGCTGGTTGACGAAGCCGGCCTTGGTGACGGCGTCGATCGGGTCCTCGAAGCCGTGGGCGTTGAAGTCGCCGATCAGCAGCACGTCCGGATCGCCGGCGGCGGCGGCCACCTGCGGCACGAAGCTGTTGACCAAGCGCTTGGCCTGCAACACGCGGGTGGCGTTCCAGCAGGCCTGGCCGTCCTTCAGGTCGGCGTCGGCCCCGCTGGCCGTGGTGCAACCGCCCTTCGACTTCAGGTGGTTGACGACGATGGAGAACTTCTCGCCGTTGCCGGCGCGGAAGGTCTGCGCCATCGGCGGACGGTTGTTGACGGCGTCGCCGTCGGCCAGCGCGCCGCCCACCAGGCTCAGCTTGGCCGGCTTGTAGATCATCGCGACGCGGATCGCGTCGGTGCCGGTGTTGGCCGGCTTGGGCACCACGGCGTAGGTCGGCAGGCCGCCGATGGCCGCGTTGAGCGCCTCGACCAGGTAGGTGACCGAGTAGTCGCCCTTGTTTTGGATCTCCATCAGACCGTAGACGTCGGCGTCGATGCCCTTCAGCTCGTTGACGATCTTGTCGCGCTGGCGGACGAACTCGGCCAGGTTGTCGGCGCCGCGGCAGTTCGACTTGCTGACGCTGCTGCCCAGGGCGCAACCCTGGCCGGTCGCGCCGCTCACGTCGCTGCCGTTGGTGAAGGTGGTGAAGAAGTTCAGCACGTTGGCGCTGGCCACCTTGACGTTGCCGGCGGCCAGTTCGGGATGGGCCGTGCGCGGATTGTCGCGGGTGATCTGCGGCGCCTCGCTCGGCTGCAGCTTGAAGGCCGCGCCGCCGCCGCCGATGGCGCCGAAGTCGACCACGCCGGTCAGGTTGGAGACCAGGTCGCCGGCGCGCACCGTGCTGTCGGCGCCGATGTAGGGGATGGTGCTCGGCGTGACGAAGATGCCGTCGTCGAGGACGATCAGGTCGCGCTCGTTGGCGGCGGCCAGGGCCAGCATCTCCGGCGTGCCGGGACGGTAGCGGTTGGTCGGCACCTCGAGGCGGCCGGACGAGAGGCTCAGCTCGCCACGGGCGCCGAGGAAGGCGGTCTGCGCGATGGTCAGCGGACGCACGAAGCGCACCAGCATGCCCTCGAGCTGGCCCAGGTCGGCGTGCGGCAGCTCGACGTTGGTCGGCACGACCTGGTGGCCGCTGCTCTGCACCAGCACCGAGGTGACGTCCTTCAGTTC
Organism: Rugamonas sp. DEMB1; assembly: GCF_029834475.1. Lineage (GTDB taxonomy): Bacteria > Pseudomonadota > Gammaproteobacteria > Burkholderiales > Burkholderiaceae_D > Rugamonas > Rugamonas rubra. The sequence goes on from NZ_CP122407.1 coordinate 4,622,207, forward strand.
GGTGTAGGAGCGCGTCGCGCCGCCCGGCTTGTATTCGAACACGGTGCCGCTGACGCGCACCTTGTCGCCGACGTTGGCGGCGAACGCCGCCGCGCCGGTGTAGACGAAGACGCCGTCCGAGGTGGTCGGGTCGCCGTCGCCGTTGGCGTCCTGGATGAAGAAGCCGCCGCCCACCTTCAGCGTGACCACGCCCTCGGTGGTCTGCGTGGTGCCGGCGTAGGGGCTGCTGGCGCCGCTGCCCTGGATCTGCGGGATCGTATGGCTGAGGCCGGCGGCGGCCTGCACCGTCACGGCGACGTCGCAGCTGGCGCTCTGCGACTGGTTGTTGCCGAACAGGATGGTCAGCGGATAGCTGCCCACCGCCACGTTGGCGGCCACCTGCAGGCTGGCGCTGGCGCTGCCGCCGGCCGAGGAGGCGGCGATGAAGTTGACCAGGCTGATGCCCGGCACGGCGCCGGCGCTGATGCTGGCGCTGTTGACGATGCCGTCGGCGTCGCTGGCGCCGAGCACGGCCGAACCGCCGCTGCCGGCGGCCAGTTGCAGCGCCGCCGGGCAGGCGGCGACGATCGGTGGCGCCGACGGCGCGCCGCAGGCGTGCAACGGCGAGGCGCTGTTGCGCGGCGTCGGCGCCAGCACGCTGAAGTCGGCCTGGTTGTTGTCCGTGTCGGCGCAGCCGTCGGCGTTGCGCAGGGCCGCCGTGGCGTTGCTCAGCAGCGGCGTCGGCGCGCCCTCGAAACCGTTGGCGCCGCCGAAGCCGACCAGGTCCTTGACCGTGGCGCCGCTCGGATTGGTTCCGCTGAAGGCGGTGTTGACGCTGGCCAGCAGCACCTTGCCGGCGGTGCCGCTCATGGCGATCGAGGCGCTGGCGTCCGGTGTCGGCAAGGCGGTGCTGCCGCCGGTGCCGGCGGCCTGCTGCACCAGCAGGTACTGGCCGGGTTGCAGGGTGATGTTCGGCAAGGCGGTCTTCTGCCAGCTGGCGCCGCTGGCGCTGGCGTACTGCACGCTCCAGCCGTTGACGTTGACGGCCGTGGCGCCACGGTTGAACAGCTCGATGAAGTCGTTCTTGTAGGTGGCGCCGTTGTTGCCGCCGCCGCCGTAGACCTGGCTGATGACCACGTCGGAGGCCAGCGCCGGGGCGCACAGGCCGGCCAGCAGGGCCGCCATCACGGTCAGGCGACCGGGCGTCGCCATGCCGCGGGCGGTGTTCGGGGAAAGGGTGTTTTTCATGTTGCGTCCTGATCGTCTAGTGGGTGCTCGTGCACGGCGCGGCGGCCGCTGCGGCTCGCGTTTGTTAACAAAATGAATTCAAACTTGCAATTTGCATATTAACGGGCACGAATGACGACTTGATGACAGGGCTTTAGTCCGAACGGACTAAGCAGGGAGCGGCAAACCGATGGCCGGGGCCGGCAAAAAAACGGCCCGGCGGCACCAAGGTGCCACCGGGCCAAGCGCCGGGCTAGCGTAATGCTGCGCCCCTTACCGCCTACGCCGCCTTGATGGCGCCGCGCCGGCGCGCCAGATAGCCAACCAGGCCCAGGCCGGCCAACAACATGCCGTAGGTCTCGGGTTCCGGCACCGGCGTCACCGTCAACGTGCCGGCGTAGCTGGATGGCGACGCCGACAGCAGCTCGCCCTTGACCAGCAGATAGTAGCTGTCGGCCGCCAGATGGCTGGTCGCCAGCGTCCACAAGTCGACCTGGCCGTCCAGCACCTGGGTGCCGCCCAGCGACATGTTGGCCGAGTTGTACAGCCACAGGCCGCTGATCTTGATGTCGTCGAGCATGGTCGGGCTGAAGGCCGAGACCAACGAACCCAAATTGCTGAAACTGCTGGTGGTGAAGTTGTAACGGTCGGAGAAGGTGTCGCCGATGCCGCCCGCGAAGGAGTGGCCGAAGTAGTTGGTACCCGCCGTCAAGGTGATGGTCTGCGCCGCTTGGCTGACGTCGGCCGCCTGCGCGGCGACGGGTGCCAGGGTGGCGCCGGCCAAGGTGAGCACCGCCAGCATGGAGTGGATTTTTTTCATGTTGCCCCCAAAAAAATATGGTCGGGACCGTTGACGGCCCCTGATTGATGGAATACTGCCCAACAATCCTAGCATGGCGAAAATGAAAAGATTAACACTGCAGGAGCGTGGAATTTCCCTGTGGATATATCCTGAAAGCATGATTTACGCTGGCCGCCGCCACCCCGTCCACCCCTCATAGGAGAGTGCGGCGGAAGGAGCAACAGATGGTTCCGACATGCAAGTTGCGTAGGATGAGTCCTACGTCAAGACGAGAAAAAATCGGCCGGCAACGCGGCGCCAAACAGACAGCGGACTCGACGTTGTCAAAAAAAAACGGAGGCCAGAGGCCTCCGTTTTTTGCAGAGCGGGAACGGCTTAAGCGGCGGCGGCCACTTTGCGGCGACGGCTGACCACGCCGATCAGACCCAGGCCGGCCAGCAGCATGGCGATGGTTTCTGGTTCCGGCACGGCGGCGGCGATGCCGATGTTGCCGCTGTAGCTGCCGGCGGTGGTGTCGGCGGCGTAGCCGCGCACTTGCAGCGTGTAGCTGCCGGCGTTCAGCGGCTGGGTGCTGTCGAACGACCAAGCCTGGTCGGCGGCGTCGAAGTCGACCAGGTTCTGCTGGCCGGCCAGCACCACGGCGTTATTGCTCAGCAGGTTGAAGCCGGTGATGATCAGGCCGGAGTTCGGCGCGGCGATCAGCGAGGTCACCAGGCTGGACAGGTCGTTGGCGCCCGACAGGGTGAAGGTGTAGTTGTCGATGAAGAAGTTGTTCACGGCGCCGACGTCGGCCGCGTTGCTCAGGTGGATGGTCTGGCCGAAGGCGGCCGACGACGAGCTCAGCAGGTCGGCGGTCAGGTCGACCGACGCGGCGCTCAGGTCGGTGGCGGCGTGGGCGATGCTGGAACCGGCCAGGGCCAGGGCCAGGATCAGGGATTGGGTCAATTTATGCATAGTGTCACCGAAAGTGAGGGCGGCCGCCGTGGCGTCCGCCGATTATCTAAAGTAAGGAGGTCGAACTTAGGCCGCGTTGCTGCGGCGGCGTGCCACCACGCCCAGCAGGCCCAGGCCGGCCAGCAGCATGGCGTAGGTGTCGGCTTCCGGTACCGCGCTCAGCACGTGGCCGTTGCCGGCGAAAGCGCCGCCGGCGGCCGAAACCACATTGCCGCTCACTTTGAAGTAGTACGAACCGGCCGCCAGCGAGTTGACCGTCAGCGTCCATTTGTCCTGCAGGCCAGTCTTGAGCTGGGTGCCATTCAAGACCATGGCGTTGCTGTTGCTGTTGTACAGGGCGAAACCGGTCAGGTCCAGGCCGTTGCTGGCCTTGGTGCTGATCGAGGTCAGGATCATGTCGACATTGCTCACACCGGTGGTGGTGAAGGTGAACTGGTCGTTGAACAGGTTGTGGGCGTTGCCGTTGGCGAAGGTGTCGTCGAAGTGGGCGGTACCGGCGGCCAGGGTCACCGCTTCCGGCAGTTGGCTGATGTCGATCGGGGCGGCCTGGGCGGCTTGGGCGACCAGCGCGGAGCCGGCGAAGACCAGGGCTGCGGCGATGTTGTTGAAATTCTTTTTCATGCTTGCCTTAACTGAATAATTTGCCCCGGCCGGATGCCGGGACATATTGAATTGCTACTCACTTGGGCGCGATGATAGCATAATACAATCAACTGTGTTATGTTTTTTGTATGAAATAATTGCCACAGGGAATTATCGCTGACCACCCCGGTACGGCGCCGCCAGCGGCTCGCCGATGAACACGCCCTGGGCCGGCCAGGCCACGCTGCGCCAGTAGGCTTCGATCGCCGTGGCGCCGGCCAGGTAGTGCTTCAGCATCACTATGGAATTGGGAAATTTCTGCCAATAATTGCAGGGCTCCGAGACGGTGCCGTAACTGGCTGTCGCGCCGGCGTCCAGCCAGCGCAAGCTGCTCATCTGCAGCTCGCCCAGCAGGTCGCCACCGACCGAGGTCAGGTGGTCGGCCAGCGCGCCGGGGCGAAAGCGCAGCGTCGACAACTTGGGCACGGCGGCCAGCCCGGTCTGGTACACCATCACGTCGTCGACCGACTCGATGCTGTCGGCCTGCAAGGTCTTGATGGTCAGCTTTTTTTGCGGCAGCTCCATCGAGCGCGGAAAGAAGCGCGCCCGGCTGCTGCGGGCGACGTCGCTCGTTTGCAGGAAATAGGCGGTCGCCGGCTGCGCCCGGAAGCTGCTCAACACGCCGCGGTCGATCAAGGCCTTGGCCGCCTCCACCGATGCGATCGGCAACAGCATCGACAGGCGTATGCCGTGCTCGGCCAGCGGCCGGGCCGAGTTCGAGTTGTAGTAGGCGCTGGGCTTGCTTGGGCCGCAGGGTTTGGCGCACAAGGCCGAATCGAGTCCCAGGCTGTAGGCCGAGGTCAGCGAATTGCACTCGACCGCATAGGGCGCCGTCCAGACCATCAGCACGGCCTGGATCTCCGGCCCCAGATGGGCGTCGATCTGCGCCTTCAGCTTGTCGAACTGCTCGGCGTCGAGCTTGCGCGGCCGGTTGGGTATGCGCACATGCACGATATTCTTGAGGGGAATCTCCCTCGCCTTCCGGTAGTACTCGCCGATCTCGACGCTATCGGCATCGTCGTCGTTGACCACCACGGCGAGTTGGGCGGGGCCGAGACGGAGCGGGGTGGACATGGCTTGAGCTTGAGCTTGAGCCGGGGCGGGCAAGGCGCCCAAAAAAACGAGCAATAAAAATAGCTGTCGCAAGTGGTTCAACCTATCAAGGTGGGTAGCCGCCGACGGAAGTGTGCGGGCGCCGCCGATTATAGCGCCTTTGCCGGCGCCGGCAGGCGGCCGCGGCACGCCCGCCCCTGCTGGCGGCGGCGTCACATCCGCTGCGCTATCGAACAAGGGGGGGGTGTTGGTTTTATTGTATTGCATTATCGCGACATCCACACGCGGCGTACGCCCGCCCGCCCAGCCAGTGACCATCGACAGCTCGCAAGAGTGTACAAATAGGTGATTAACGTAATGAACCCAGTCAATATACTGCCCGCGCTTGCCGCGCTTCTGATCGCCCTGACCACCGCGCACGCACGACGACCTGGGCCGCGCCACCGTCGAACCTCTACACGCAAATGGGAAAAAGCGGCGTCGCGCTATTCTTCATGATCACCGCTTTTTTGTTCTTTAGTAAAATTCTCGACAGCAAGGATGCCGAAATCGACTGGGGCAAACTTTTCGCTTCCCGCGTGAAGCGCATCGCACCGCTGTATTTGGTTTCCATCATCATCTTGTTTTCGATCGTATGGTTCATGTCGAATGGCATACTCGTCGATTCACCCGCGAAAATTGGGCTCGACGCCGCGAAGTGGCTAAGTTTCAGCCAGTTCGGCATGCCCGACCTGAACGGCGTCAAGGACACCTACCTGATCATTGCCGGCGTGAGTTGGTCGCTGCCCTACGAGTGGGGCTTCTACTTCCTGTTGCCGCTGCTGGCTTTGAGCGCGGGGAAACGGCCGTCGCCGCCCTACCTGCTGTTCAGCGCGGGTGCGCTGCTGACGATCGCCGCCCTGGTCGCGGCAGGCAAAACGCCGCTCTTCCCCTACGCCTTCTTTATCGGCGGAATGGCTGCCGCGCTGCTGGCGCGCCAAGCGCGCTTCCGCGCCTTTGCCACCGGAAAACTGGCCTCCTGCGTGATCATCCTGAGCATCGTCGGCGTTGTCACGCTGTATCGTTTCCCTGACCGCCCGCTGGCAATCCTCGCGCTGTCCCTGGCGTTCTCGTTGATCGCCGCCGGCAACACCCTGTTCGGCGCGCTGGTGTCGGGCAGCGCCCGCATGCTCGGCGAAATGGCCTACGGGATCTACCTGTTGCACGGCATCGTCCTCTTCTGCACCTTCCATTTCGTTCTCGGCCTGCCCCTGGCGCGGCAACTCGACGGCTTAGGCTACTGGTTGGTAATTTGCGGCATCACGCCGCTTCTCGTGCTCACCGCCTACGCGGCCTTCCGCTGGATCGAACATCCCGCCATGCGCTACCGCTTCGGCGCGCGCCGCGCGTCGCGCCTCTGGGGTATCGGCCGCCTGTTTTCGTGGACCGACCGGACGGTCCGCTAAATTCGCGGCGGCGGCACGATTCCCCCCGGCCCATGCGCTTGCCGGGACGTCATAGTATAATGACATCGTTGACGGACCTTGGGTCCGGCATTCGGCAGTACAATTTTGAATCGGCCCCATGCCTCGAAAAGACGCGGGTGCCTTGTGGAGCCGGGCAATATGGATGCTTCTCCATATTAACGAAAGGAACGATGGATGGATAGATTAGTAACGTTCGTGACCGATATCGGTTTTTTGGTGCCGTCGCTTGTCGCGGCCAGGCAACTGGTGAAGCAAGACATCCATCACCTCGCCGACATTGTGATCTACACCGTCAATATTGAGGCCGGGCTGGTCGACTACCTGAGCGCCCAGGCCGGCAATCGGCACATCCGCTTCGAACCTTTGCCGTACGAACTGTTCGCACCGCCGGCAAACGTCAACTTCCATAAAAACCATGTCCCGGTCACCTCGCTCGCCCGCCTGTCCCTACAGGACGTCATCGACGAGAAGTACCTGAACATCATCTATATCGACGGCGACGTGCAGATCGTCGGCGACGTCAGCGCGCTGGTCAAGTACACCGTTCCCGACGGCAAAATCCTGGCCGGCCGCGGCAGCGCTTGGTTGGACCAGGCGCAGAGCCAGCACAACATGACGCCGGACAACTACCTGAAGAACCTGGGCGACCTGAGTCAGGACACCTATTTCAACGCCGGCGTGCTGGCGTTCCGCCGCGCGACCTGGGCGGAGGCGGCGCCGAGGGCGTTGAAGTTCTTCTTCGATAATTCGGAAATCTGCATCCGGCACGACCAAAGCGCCCTCAACGCGGTGTTCAAGGACAAGATCATCAGTTTTCCGCCCAAGTACAATTTCCACTCGGCCTACGCCGACCTGTACGCGCAGCGTCAATACGCGCCCGCCATCATCCACTTCACCGGCCCGAGAAAACCGTGGGGACCGGCGCTGGCGCCGTGGGGGACGCGTTTCCAGAACAGCTACCAGGAACTGTTCCGCGAACAGCCGGCATTGCGCCAGTATCTCAAAGTCAGCGACGTCGACGGCATGCGCCCCAAGCTGCGCCTGCTCAAGTCCTGGCTGCATGAAGCCAAGCGACTGTTCGGCAACCAGACCGACATCGTTAAGCGCCGCCGCGCCTTCCTCGACCACGCGACGGGCGGCAGCTTCCCGTTTTAAGTCGCGCGCCGCCACGCCAAGGCTCCGCCGGCGGCGCGCGCGTGCGCCGCCGCCCGGCGGTGATATTTCCAATCGGAAAGCACCTTCGGCTCGGCCACCCGACGCCCACTCCTTGAGACCATCTCGTGCTATTCAATTCCTTCCCGTTCTTCCTGTTCTTTCTGCCCTTGGCCCTGCTGGGGTATTTTCTCCTGTCGGGACGCTCGATCCGCGCCTCCATCATCTTCCTGTGCGCCATGTCGGTCTTCTTTTACGGCTATTGGAACATCAGCTTCCTGCCGCTGCTCGCCGCCTCCATCATCGCCAACTTCGGCGCCGGCGCGGCCATCACGCGCGCCAAGGAAAGTGGCGACGAGCTGCGCGCCCGCCGCTGGCTGGTGGCCGGCCTGACGTGCAATCTCGGGCTGCTGATCCTGTTCAAGTACTACGACTTCCTGGCCGTCAGCGCGGCGACGCTGTTGCACCTGCCCGTCGCACCGCTGGGCCTCGCCCTACCCATCGGCATCTCCTTCTTCACCTTCACGCAAATCGCCTATCTGGTGGACTGCCGCCAGGGCAAGGTCAAGGAGACCAAGCCGGAGAACTATGGCCTGTTCGTCACCTACTTCCCCCACCTGATCGCCGGCCCCATCCTGCACCACAAGGAGATGATGCCGCAATTCGACAACCGCGAATCGCACCGTTTCAGCCGCGGCCGCATCACCGTCGGCATGCTGTTCTTCACCGCCGGCCTGTTCAAGAAGGTCGTGCTGGCGGACGGCGTGGCGCAATTCGTCGGCCCCGTGTTCGATGTCCACTACGCCCACCTCAGCATGCTCGAGTCCTGGGCCGGCGCCCTGGCCTACACCTTCCAGTTGTATTTTGATTTTTCCGCTTACTCCGACATGGCCTATGGGCTGTCCTATATGTTCGGCATCATCCTCCCGATCAACTTCAACTCGCCCTACCGGGCCGGCTCAATCATCGAATTCTGGCGCCGTTGGCACATGACGCTGTCGACCTTCCTGCGCGACTACCTCTATATTCCGCTGGGCGGCAACCAGAAGGGCCAGGTGCAGCGCTACCTGAACCTGTTCATCACCATGCTGCTGGGTGGGCTGTGGCACGGCGCCAACTGGACCTTCCTGGTCTGGGGCGCCCTGCACGGCGGCTACCTGATCGTCAACCACGCCCTGCGCCACCTGCTCGGCGGCCGCGACGGCGCGCTGCTGCGCGCCAGCGGCGCGGCGGCCACCTTCACCGCGGTGGTGTTCGGCTGGGTCTTCTTCCGCGCCGGCTCGCTCGACGTCGCGCTGGCGCTGACGCGCGCCATGCTTGGGGGGGGCACCCTGCCGGCCGCGATGGCCGACACGGCGCTTGGCCTGAACCGCGCCATGGACCTGGATAGCTGTCTGGGCTGGCTGGCCGCCTGCGCCCTGGTCTGCTTCGGCCTGCCCAACCTCTACCAGCGCATCGGCACCGGCCTGCGCCTGCCGCTGGAGGCCCGCCTGTCGCGCGGCTGGGGCGCCTCATTGCTCGGTGCGCTGCTCGGCCTATGCCTGGTTCTGCTCGCCATCAGCGAGACGCGCGGCGTTTCGGAATTTTTGTACTTCAACTTCTAACGGGCCATTATGACGCGTTTTCTTTTCTCGCTCTGCGCCGGCCTGCTGGCCGCGCTGCTGCTCACCGAGGCGCTGTTGCGCCTGCTGCCGGTCAACTCCGGCGTGCGCATGGCCGCCACCGACGCCGCCACACCCTATGCCCACCACCTGCCGCGGCAGGAGTTCACCTACTCCCACGGCTGGGCGATGCGCAACGCTCGGCGCGGCACGACGAACGAGGCCGGCGGCAACAATTCGCCGCCGCCGTACGACGGCGCCGGCCTCATGCTGGTCGGCGACAGCTACATCGAGAGCTTCATGCTGGCCTACCCGGACACCGTGCAGGGCCGCCTGCAAGGCGACCTGCACGGCGGCGTGTTCACCGTCGCCGCCTCCGCCAACGGCCTGGCCGACTCGCTGCAGATCGCCCGCCAGCTGCTGCCCGCCCGGCGGCCGAGGAACGCCGTCTTCTTCGTCGAGAGCACCGACATGAGCGGCATCCTCGACGCGGCCACGCGCGGCCACAACGCCTTCCGCCTGGACGGCGGCGCGGTCAGCGTGGCGCACTCGCCCTACCAGGAGTCGGCGTGGAAGCCGCGACTGCTGCACTCGGCGCTGATGCGCTACCTGTATTACAACCTGAAGTTCCCCGACTGGGTCGGCGGCAAGATGCCCCGCCTGGGCCAAACCGCCGCCGTCGCCAAACCGAGCGCACAGCAGCGCCAAGCGGCGTTGGACTACTATTTCGATGCGCTACGCGCGCTCGGCGAGGCCAGCGGCAGCAAGGTCAGCTTCCTGCTCGACGGCGACCGCGTCGCCATCTATGCCGACCACAAGGCCGGCACGGCCAGCTGGCAGGACGGCGACCGCGCCCTGTTCCTGGCCGGCGCGCGCCGCCACGGCTTCGACGTCGCCGACATGGCGCCCGTGTTCGAGCAGCATTGGCGCGCGCGCCGTGAACGGATGGATTTCCTGCCGATGGATGGACACTGGAACAGCGTGGCGCACCGTTTGGCGGCGCGGCAGCTGTTGCCGTTGATGCGGCCGGCGCCGAGGCCGGCCGCGGGGGATGGCGCCTAGGCGCGCTGGTAGACGTCCTCGAAGCGGACGATGTCGTCCTCGCCCAGGTAGCTGCCCGACTGCACCTCGATCAGGTGCAGCGGCAGCTTGCCCGGGTTCTCCAGGCGGTGGCTCATGCCGATCGGGATGTAGGTCGACTCGTTCTCGGTCAACAGGCTGACCTTGTCGCCGCAGGTGACCCGCGCCGTGCCGCTGACCACGATCCAGTGTTCGGCGCGGTGGTGGTGCATCTGCAGCGACAGCTTGCCGCCCGGATTGACGGTGATGCGCTTGACCTGGAAGCGGTCGCCGATGTCGATGCCCTCGTAGCAGCCCCACGGCCGGTACACCTTGGTGTGCTGCAGGTGCTCGGTGCGCTTCTCGTTCTGCAGGTGGGTGACGATCTGCTTGACCCGCTGCACCTGGTCCTTGTGGGCGACCAGCACCGCGTCGGCCGTCTCCACCACCACCAGGTCGCGCACGCCGACCAGCGCGACGATGCGGCCCTCGGCGCGCACCAGCGAGCCGGACACGCCGTCCAGATAGACGTCGCCGCGCACCACGTTGCCGTCGGCGTCGCCGGGCAGCATCTCGAGCAGGGCCGACCAGGAGCCGACGTCGCTCCAACCCATGTCGGCCGGCACCACCACGGCGTGGCGGGTGTGCTCCATCACGGCGTAGTCGATCGAGTCGGACGGACAGGCGGCGAACGCGGCCTCGTCCAGGCGGCAGAAGTCCAGGTCGCGGTAGCCCAGGCCGACCGCCTCGGCCGCCGCCGCCGCCATGGCCGGTTGGAAGGCCTGCAGCTCGTCGAGGTAGCGGCGGGCGCGGAACAGGAACATGCCGCTGTTCCAATAGTAGTTGCCGGCCTCGACGAAGCGCTGCGCCGTCGCCAGGTCGGGCTTCTCGACGAACTGGCCGACCTGCAGGCAGCGCCCGGCGGCGTCCAGCGCGGCGCCGGCGCGGATGTAGCCGTAGCCGGTCTCCGGCCCGCTCGGCACCACGCCGAAGGTGGCCAGGGTCGCCCTCGGCCATGCCGGCGGCGTGGCCGATCGCCGCGGCGAAGGCGGCCACGTCGTCGATCACGTGGTCGGCCGGCAGCACCAGCATCAGCGCCGCCGGATCGATCGCCAGCAGGTAGTTGGCGGCGGCGGCCACCGCCGGCGCGGTGTTGCGGCCGACCGGCTCGAGCAGGATGCCGAGCGGGGCGACGCCGATCTCGCGCAACTGCTCGGCGACGAGGAAGCGGTGCTCGTTGCCGCACACCACCAGCGGCGGCTGGAAATCGGCGCGGCCGTCGAGCCGCAACGCGGTTTCCTGCAGCATCGTCTTGTCCGACACCAGCGGCAACAACTGCTTGGGCAGGGCGGCGCGAGAGAGCGGCCACAGCCGGGTGCCGGCGCCGCCGGACAAGATCACTGGATAGATTTTCATGGCTTATTTCTCAATTAGATTGGCGCTGCGCACCTCGGAGCGCCGCTTGGCGCGGCGGTCGCGCGCGTTGCCCCAGGCGTCGGGCTGGTATTCCGAAATATGCCGCATTTCGCCGCGGCGGTCGACACTATAGTCCTTGAAGACGATCATTTCCTCCAAGGTAACATTCGGTAACACTCGGGTATACTCGAACAGCACGCTGCGCACCACCTCGGCGCCGGCGCAGATCCGGCTGCCGTGGCCGATCCAGCTCGGCCCGACGATGGTCGCGCCCGCCTCCACGCAGGCGCCCGAACCGATGTACACCGGCCCCTCGATGCGCGTGCCGTTCCAGTCGATCTGCGTGTTCAGGCCGACCCACAGGCCGTCGTCGATCTGGATGCCGGGCACGTCCATGTGGGCCACCTCGCCCATCAGCACGCTCTGGCACACCTCCCAGTAGTCGGTCACGCTGCCGATGTCGATCCAGTTGAAGGCGCGGGTCTGGGCGTAGAACGGGCAGGCCCTGGCCGCCAGCAGCGGGAACAGGTCGGAGCCGATGTCGAACGGCTGGTCGGGCGGGATCAGGGCCAGCACTTCCGGCTCGAAGATGTAGATGCCGGTGCTGGCGAAGTTCGACAGCGCCTCGGCCTGGCTGGGCTTCTCCTGGAAGGACTTGATGCGGCCGTCGGCATCGGTCACCACCACGCCGTAGCTCGACACCTTGTCCCACGGCACCTCGCGCGTCACCACCGAGGCCAGCGCGCCCTTGCGCTTGTGCTCGAACAGGGCCGACTTGATGTCCAGGTCGATCAATGCGTCGCCGCACAGCACGATCGTGGTGTCGTCGAAGAAGCCGCCGAACTGCTGGATCTTCTTCATGCCGCCCGCCGAGCCCAGCGGTTGCGGCACCACCTCGCCGGCGTCGTTGGTGTAGCCCTCGAAGGAGTAGCCGATCTGCACGCCGTACTGGTGGCCCTCGCCGAAATAGTCCTCGATCTTCTCGTGCAGGTAGCTGACGTTGACCATGATCTCCTGCACGCCGTACTTGGCCAGGTGCTCGATCAGATAGGCCATGACCGGTTTGCCCAAAATGGGGATCATCGGCTTGGGCAGGTCGTACGTCAATGGGCGCACCCGGGTGCCCTTGCCCGCCGCCAGTATCATCGCTTTCATTTCACTTCTCTCCTTGTTACAAATTCACAGTGGGACGCCGCGCCGAGCGGCCGGGATGGATTGTGCATCGCAGCAATAGTTTATCCTATCACAATCTTTTCGGCACCCGCAACACGGCATGCCGCCGCTCAAGCCTTCGGCGACGACTGCCAGCGCCAGGCGTCGGCGCACATCTGCTCGATGCGGCGCTCGGCCTTCCAGTTCAGCTCGCGCTCGGCCAGCGCCACGTCGGCGTAGCACTGCGCCACGTCGCCCGGCCGGCGCGGCACGAAGCGCAGCGGGATGGTCTTGCCGCTGGCCTGCTCGAAGGCGCGCACCATCTCCAGCACGCTGTGGCCGCGGCCGGTGCCCAGGTTCAGCGTGTGCACGCCGCCGGCGCCGGCCAGCTTCTCGAGCATCTTGACGTGGCCGGCGGCCAGGTCCATCACGTGGATGTAGTCGCGCACCCCGGTGCCGTCGGGCGTCGGATAGTCCTGGCCGAACACCGCCAGGGCCTCGCGCCGGCCCTCGGCCACCTGGGCGATGAAGGGCAGCAGATTGTTCGGGATGCCGTTCGGGTCTTCGCCGATCAGGCCGCTCTCGTGCGCGCCGACCGGGTTGAAGTAGCGCAGCAGGGCGACCCGCAGGCCGGCGTCGGCGTGCGCCAGGTCGCGCAGGATGTCCTCGACCATCAGCTTGCTGCGGCCGTAGGGGTTGGTCGCCGCCAGCGGGAAGTGTTCGAAGATGGGCACCGAGGCCGGGTCGCCGTACACCGTCGCCGAGGAGCTGAACACCAGCGTCTTGACGCCGAACTGCTGCATGGTCTCGAACAGCACCAGGCTGCCCTGGATGTTGTTGTCGTAGTAGCGCAGCGGCTGCTCGACCGACTCGCCGACCGCCTTCAGGCCGGCGAAGTGGATCACCGCGTCGACCGCGTGGGCGCCGAACACCGCCGCCATGGCGGCGCGGTCGCGCACGTCGGCCTCGACGAAGGCCAGCGTCCGGCCGGTGATGGTCTGCAGGCGGTCCAGGATCGAGCGCTTGCTGTTGCTCAGGTTGTCGACGATGACCACGTCGTGGCCGGCGCGGACCAGCTCCACGCAGGTGTGCGAGCCGATGTAGCCGGCGCCGCCGGTGACTAGAATTTTCATGGGGAACTCCTTGGGTTGATCGTTGTCGTTGTGTACATTATGCCGCCGGCGCGGCCGTCGCGTCCGTTCAGGACGGCGGCCCCATGGTGCGCTGCACCAGGCGGAGGAACTGCGGCTCGATGGCCGACCACAGGTATTTCTTGCCCGACTCGTGGGCCGCCCGCGACACCGCCGGCAGGCGCTCGCGCTGGCGCGCCACGCGCTCCAGCGCCGCCGCGAAGGCGGCCGCGTCGTAGTCGAAGATCCAGCCGTTCTCGCCGTCGGCGATGTAGTCGCTGTGGGTGCGGATGCGGCTGCCCAGCACCGGCAGGCCGGCCACCAGGTATTCGAACAGCTTGGTCGGCGGGTTGAAGCGCCACCAGACGCGGTCCTCCCAGATGCAGATGCCGACGTCGGCCGCCGCCAAATAGGCGGGAATCGCGCTGCCCGGCACGCGGCCGACCACGCTGACGGCGCCGTCCAGGCCCAGCTCGGCGGCGCGCTGGCGGCAGTAGGCCAGCTGCTCGGCGTCGGCGCCGACGATGGTCAGGCTGGCGCAGCAGCCGCGCTGGCGCGCCAGCGCCAGGCCCTCGAGCATGACGTCGCGGCCGCGCTCGCGCATCACGGTGCCGGTGTAGACCAGGCGCAGCTCGCCGCCCTGCTCCGCCCTGGCGAGCAGGCCGAACCGGTCCTGCACGCCCATGTAGATCAATTCGGCGCGGGCCGGATCGACGCCGTGCCGCAGCAGGCGTTCCAGATGCGCCTCGCCGATCGGCATGACCTTGTCGACCCGCTTGGCGGCGCCGTAGTTCAGCCGCAGCAGGCCGCGGTAGACCAGGCGTTTGAGCGGGTTGCGGAAGTCGGGATAGAAGAAGTGGGTGGGGTGCTCGTTCCAGTACAGCAGCGTCGGCACGCCGCGCAGCAGGTAGCTGGTGATCGCCAGTTGCGAGCCGAGCAGCACCAGCAGGCCGGGCCGCTCGCGGCGGCAATACTCGGCGCACCGCCTCATGAACCACAGTTGCGCCAGCACGCCGGTGCCGGCCGTGCTGAACACCCGCGTGCGCAGCGGCAGCCCGGCGAACTCCTGTTCGAAGCAGGCGTTGCGCAGCAGCAGGGTCACCTCGTAGCGCTCGGCCAGGGCCTCGATGCGGTACTTGAAATCGAGATAGCCGGGCTGCCCCTCGTAGAACCAGCTGGCGATGACTATTTTCACTTGTGCCCTCCCCGTTCTAGAGCGACCGGGCCGGCGCGCGCGCCGCCAGCGTGGCGACCGCCTCGTCGAAGCTGTCGACGAAGGTGGTCAGCTCGGACGGCTTGGTCCAGGCCTGGTGGAAGGTGGAGATCTTGCCGTAGTCGTTGTCGAGCACGACATGCTCCTTGTTCAGCAACAGGCACAGGATGTGCACGTGCAGGCGGTCGGTCAGGATGACCCGCCCCTGCGACAACTGGCGGATGCCGCGGCGCAGGCGGGTGGCGGCGACCGCCGTCGCCAGCGAGGCCATCAGGCGGCCGCCCCAGGTCCAGCGGTTGAGCGGAGCATTGAGCTTGTGGAACTGGTTGGCCAGCTTCACCTCGAACCAGTCCGGCACCAGCCAGTCGTCGCGCCGCCAGCGGCCGGGCAGGCGCTCGAGCGGCAGGTTTTTCACCGCCTTGGCGCCGGCCGACTCGATGTCGGTGCGGGCCAGCACCAGGCCGTCGCAGACGGCGCCGGCGGCGGCCTTGGCGCCGATGAAAAAGGCCATGTCCGGGCTCAGGCCGACGGTGCAGTTGAAGTGGGTCTTGGCGAACTGGTAGGAGACGTGGTCGCGCGCCAACAGCACGAAGTCGCCGTGCTCCTCGATCAGGCGGGCCGTCTCGGCGATGTTCTCGGCATGGTCGAAATGCACCGTCTGGGGGAACTGCAGCAGCTTGTGCCCCTTGAAGTCGCGCAGCACGCGCAGGCGCAGCTTGTGCGGCTCGCTCCAGCGGTCGCCGAAGTTGCCGCCGCCGTGGTACAGCACGATGCCGTCGGGGCCGACGGCGCGCTTGACGCGCTCCGGGTCGTAGGCCTGGTCCCAGCAGACGTAGACGATGTCGGCGCCCCGCCGCTTCAGGTAGGCGATCTCGCCGAGCCAGATGTAGGAATCGCCGGCGTTGGCGTGGTAGGGGAAGTCGAGCACGGCGACGCGCTGGCCGGGCCGGATATGCTTGTCCAGCTCGCTTTGCGCCTGTGTTTGCAACTGCGCGATCAAATCAGCTATCTTCATTCTTTCTTTTATCCATCCAAATTTTTTTAAACAAAAAGGTGTACGAGCCCGCCAACACCAGGGCCACCGCCGCCGCCCTCAGCAGCAGCTGCCCCGAGGCCTGGGCCGCCAGATAGACCAGCGCCACCGCCGCGCCGCTGGCCAGCGCCGGCAACAGGGCGCGCCACAGCACCCATTGGCGGAACGGCAGGAAGCGCCGCAGGAAGAACTCGCCGACGCCGATGTTGAACAGGACGCGGGCGATCTGCGCCATGACGAACAATTGCCAGCCGCCCAGGATGGCCGCGCCGAGGATGGCGATGCCGCCGAGGTTGCGCACCAGCGAAAAGCGGAAGCTGCGCTCGGCGCTGCCGCTGGCCATCAGCAGCGACCAGTGGAACAGGTACAGGGGGATCAACATGCCGACGAAACAGTAGGTCTGCAGGATCCACACGGCGCCGCCCCACTTCTCGCCGAACAACAGCAACACCACCTCGGGGGCGAAGAAATACAAGGCCGAGTACAGCGGCACCACCAGCCAGGAGCAATAGCCGACCACCTTGACGAACATGCTCCACAGGGCGGCGCCGTCCTGGCGCGCCTTGGCGAAGATCGGCCCGGATATCTGGTAGGCCACGCCGGTGAGCAGCTCGGCGCTCATCATGTACAGCTTCTTGCCGATCGAATACAGGCCGAGCTGGTTCTGGCCGATCGCCAGGCCGACGATCATGTCGTCGACGTTGGTGGTCAGCACGTCGAGCAGGCGGCCGCCGGCCAGGTAGCGGCCGTAGTGGAAGATCTTGCCGAAACCGGCCCAGTCGCAGCGCCAGCGCGGCCGCCAGTCGCTCATGCGCCACAGCAGGCCGGCGATCACCACGCTCTCGGCCAGCTGTTTGACCACCAGGCTCCACATGCCGCCGCCTGCGGCGGCCGTGGCCACGCCCAGCGCGCCGCCGACCAGCATGCCGACCAGCGAGCGGATGGCGACCCCCTTGAATTTGAGGGCGCGCCGTTGGATGGCGTCCTGCACCGAGGTCAGCGAGGCGAGCGGCAGGATCAGGCACAAATACGGAAACACCTGGGCCGCGTCGTGTTGGCCGACGGCGCGCAGCACGGGCGGTCCGAGCAGCACGGCCAAGGCGAACACGGCCGATGCCACGTACACCTGGAACCAGAAGATCTGGTTGCGGCTGGCCTCGTCGTCCTGGCGGTAGATCAGATACTCGGCCAAGCCCATCTCGGCCAGCGACACCAGCACCGCCAGGATGGCGCCGACGAAGGCCACCGCCCCCACCGCGCGCGCGTCGAGCAGGCGGGTGAGCACCATGAACACCACCAGCGAGGTGAGGCGTCCGCCCCAGTTCTTCGCCACCGACCACAACACACTGTTAAATACTTTGTCATACGCCATTGAACTCAGCCCTAATAAAACCCCATTCCGCGCCGCCCGGCCAGGCCGGCCACGCGTTCGCCGGCGCGCGGTGGCGACGGCGGCGTGGCCGGTCCGCGCTCAGGCAAGCCGCGGCGTCCGGTGGCGGACGGGCGGCGATCTCACTGCTTGGGCGGAGGTGGGCGGAAGCGGCGGCACATCAATTGTCGTCCGGGTGGAGAGAATTCGATAGCACGGATGCAAGTATCGCCGGTCTGCAACGCCCGGTCAATCGAAACCTAATTGAAGCGTGCTGCGCCGGTGGCGCAAGGGGGAAGGGCGAAAGGCCATCCGGCGCCGGGCCGGATGGCGGCGGCGGCGGCCGGCGGCCGCCGCGCGGGGGGGGGGGGGGGGGGGGGGGGCTTACTTGGTGGCGATCTCGAAATAGGTGGTCGGACCGTGGCTCAGCTTGGAGGTGTCGAGCGTGAAGCTGATGCCGCCGGCCTCCTGCACGACCGGGATCGGGTCGCCGCGGGAGCCGTTCAGCTTATTCGAAAACACCTTCAACGAGGCGGCGTTGACGTTGAGCAACTTCACCTTCAGCGACACCGCCTGGATCAGCACCGGTCCGGTGCCCAGCGATTTGAGCGTCGTGTCGGCGCCCGGGTCGGCGAAGGTCATGCCGGTGTTGCGCGCGTCGGTGGCCAACACCAGCAGCATGCGCTTGCTGGCGTTCAGGTTGGCGCCGTCCATCGCCGACACCGTCAGCAGGGCCGGGCCGGTGGGCGCGTCGATGCGCACGTTGCTCAGCTGGATGGTCTCGAGCACGTCGAACACCGCGCCCTCGGTCTTCGGCGTGACCACCGTCAGGCGGCGGCGGTTGCGGTCCAGCGCCACCTCGCCGGTGTCGGTCAGGAACACGCCGTACACCGTGTTGTCGCGCGCGCTGGGCGCCAGCACGCCGCCGTTGCGCAGCACGGTGACGCGGTTGCCGTACATTTGCTCGACCGTGACGCCGGCCTCGTTGCCGGCCGCCGGCAGCGAGGCCGGCGTGGTCGCCGTCGCCGTCGGCAGCACCGCCGTCGGCTTGTACACCTTGACCGCGCTGCTGTAGGGCGCCATCTGCACGTCGTAGCTGTTGGCCTGGCCCAGCCAGTCGATGCCGACGCCCTGCACCATGGTCAGGCGCCGCACGTCCTGGGCGACGCTGCTGTAGATGCCGTTGCCCTCGAAGGTGTACCAGTCCTCCAGCTTCAGGCGCAACTGGTGCTTGGCGCGCGCCACGTCGCCGCGCAGGAACAGCAGCGCGGCCAGCGTCTCGTTGGCGCGCAGCACCGGGTCGGGGCCGACCATGAAGGGATAGATGCGGTCCTTGCGGCCGCCGCGCTCGTCGTAGCCCATGGTGAAGCCGCCGGCGTGCTGGGCGATCATGCCCCAGTTTTGGAAGGCGGCGTAGGCCGGCA
Organism: Rugamonas sp. DEMB1; assembly: GCF_029834475.1. Classification (GTDB taxonomy): domain Bacteria; phylum Pseudomonadota; class Gammaproteobacteria; order Burkholderiales; family Burkholderiaceae_D; genus Rugamonas; species Rugamonas rubra. The sequence goes on from NZ_CP122407.1 coordinate 4,640,879, forward strand.
CGGCCAGCGCCGACTCGCGGCGGTACTTGTTCCAGAACACCTGGCCGTACTCGGACACGGAGAAGGCCTTGCCGTGGTAGCGGCTGACGGCCAAGTCGGTGATGTAGAGCAGGCCGCTGCCCAGCATGCTGTCCTGGCGCATCACCGAGCCGGCCGCGACGAAGTTGCTCGGCTCGGCGAAATAGCTGTGCATGTCGACCCAGCTGAACTGGCCGCGCGAGGCGCTGGCCGCCTGCGAGCTCCAGTTGTCGTAGCCGGTCACCGGCCCTTGTAGCCGGCCTGGCGCAGATGGTTGGTCATCCAGGTCGCGGTACTCGTCTCCAGGTCGAAGAAGAAGCGCTGTGTGTCGGCCATCCGCTTGCCGTTCGGGTCGTTGGCCTTGGCCAGCGCGACGGAAGCCGCCTCCAGCGTCTCGCCGGCCTTCAACTCAAGCCCCCAAGCCGTCTTCAGCGCGGCGGTGGTCAGGTATTTCTTCTTCAGGAAGGCGACGAACGGCGGCTGCATCGCGGCCGGCAGGCCGCTGCGCGTGACGAAGGCGATACCGCCCTCGTTGACCAGGATCACGCCAGCCAGGGCCGGATCGGCCAGCGTGGTGGTGCCGGTGTAGGGGTTGACGGAGCCCATGATCTTGAGCACCAGCTTCTTCCAATGGTCCTGCATGAGCGGGTCGTAGAAGAGGCGCCTCTTGGCGTCCTTCTGCGAAATCCAACGCTCGGCGATGTTGCCGAAGCCGGCGTTGTCCGAGGTCATACCGTCGAGCATGTAGTAGATGCCGGCGCGCTTGAAGGCGGCCAACAGGTAGTAGAACCGGTCCAACTGGACGGCGTTGAAGGTCAGGTCGAGCCGCTGCCCCTCCATCAGGATGGCATCGACGAAGTGCAGGCGCGCCATGTTGTATCCATGCAGGCGCAGTTGTTTGACGTACTCGTCGGCGCCGGCGTGGTCGGGGAAGGAGCCGGTGGCGACGTCCATGCCGGTCGACACCATCAGGAAGCGCCGCGCCACGGTGGGGCTGCCCTGGTAGGCGAAGTCGCCGTTGCTGTTGACGACCAGGGGCTCGGTGACCGCCTTGGAAGGCGGCAACAGGGTGGAGAAGTCGAGAATGCTACCGGCGACCACCTTCAACGAGACGTCTTTGACCGGCAACCAGGGATTCGCGGCGGAACCGGCCAGCGGCAGGAGCGCGCACAGAAGGCAAGCGATGGATTTCATTTTCGAGGACTCCTTCAATTGTAAACGTAACCACATTCCGTGCCATTGCGCACCAACGGCCGGACGCCTGGCCGGGGGGGGGGGCCGCGGCGCCACCGGCCTGTCGTTCGCGAAGAAGGTGTATGCCGCCGGGCAAGGTGATGTGCGACCGGAAAGCGCCGCCTAAACGATGAGGTCTCTAGCATACAACGACTTACCGGCGAAAACCAGACCTGTGGAAATTTCTTACCCAAAAACAACGAGCATGGACAACGTGAAACCGATTTGCGGCAGATCATGGCGCCGTGCGGCACTCGCCCCTAGCTGCCCGGGCGGCCCCGCACCTCGCGGTAGACCGCCATGGTGGCGGCCGCCACGGCGTCCCAGTCGAAGCGGGCGGCGACCCAGGCGCGCCGCTCGGCCACCAGCTCGGCGGTGGCCGGCTGGCGGCCGACGCGCTCCATCGCCTCGGCCAGGCGGGCCACCTCGCCGAGCGGGAAATACTGCTGTTCCGGCAAGCCCACCTCGAGGTTGGCCGGGATGTCGCTGGCGATCACCGGCAGGCCGTACGACAGGGCCTCGAGCAGGGCGATCGGCAGCCCCTCGTGCGACGAGGGCAGCACGAACATGCCGGCGTGGGCGTACAACTGGGCCAGCGCGGCGCCGGTCTGCAGGCCGGTGCAGACGATGCGCGGATCGCGCCCGGCGCGCGCCAGCACCTCGCTGACATAGGCGTCCGGATGGTCGGAGGCGCCGACGATGGCCAGCTTCCAGCCGGGCAGCGCGGCGCGTTCGAAGGCGTCGACCAGGTCGAGGTGGCGCTTCTCCGGCACCAGCCGGCTAACCAGCAGCACGTAGCGCCCCGGCAGCAGGCCGAACGGCGCCAGCGCGCCGCTGTCGGCCGGCATGGCCGGCAGCACCACGCCGTTCGGCACGACGTGGGGCTGGCGGCCGTGGCCGCGCCGCACGATGTCGGCGATCACTTGCGAGATGACGATCGCGCCCTGCGCCAGGCGCATGCCGAAGCGCTCGCCGGTGCGCAGCGCCAGGCGGGCGAAACGGCCCCATTTCTGCCGGTCGTAGTCGGGGCCGTGGTGGGTCACCACCACGCGCAGGCCGAGCAGGCGCGCCGGCAGCGTGACGATGGCCGGGCCGATGGCCTGGATGTGCAGGATGTCGGGCCGCTTCCAGGCGGCGTAGCAGACCCCCAGCAGGCTGTGGATGATCGCCTCCAAGCCCTTCGACTTGGGTGCCCACAAGGAAACGAACTTGACGCCGCGCCACTGCGGCCCGGTGCCGGCCAGCTGGTAGGGCGCGCGCACCAGCACCGTCACCTCGCAACCCAGTTCGACCAGGCGCAGGCAAAGCTGCTCGGCGTGCGTCTCCACCCCGCCCTGCACGCCGGGAAAGCCGCGCAGGCCGAGCATCATGACCCGCAGCGGACGACTCACGCCACCACCGTGGCGGCCTGCGCGGCGAGCAGCTGGCGCGCCAGCGCGCCCCAGTTGTAGTCGTTCTCGAGCAAGGCGCGCCCGCGCCGGCCCATGGCGGCGGCGGTCTGCGGATCGGCCAGCAGTTGCAGGATCTTGTCGGTCATCGCCGCGAAGTCGTTCGGCGCGGCCAGCAGGCCGGTTTCGCCGTCGACCACCAGGCCGCGGTAGAACAGGAAGTCCCACACCACGGCCGGCAGCTGCATCGCCATCGCCTCGAGGCAGGTGCCGGGCAGGCCTCGTAGTAGGCGCCGGAGGCGTAGACATGGCTGCGCTGGTAGTAGTCGACCATGTGCTCGAAGGCCACCTTGCCGGTCAGCGTGACGTTGGCCCGCAGCGGCGCGAGCTGCTGCGCCACCCAGGCGTCGTCGTCGCCGTAGCCGACGATGCAGATGCGCACCTCGGGCTGGCGCGCCACCAGTTGGCGGCACAGTTCGACCATCGCGCCGCTGCCCTTGCGCCGCTCGATGCGGCCGCAGAACAGCACGTCGATGTCCTTGGCCCGGGCCGGGTCGGGCATGAACTTGCGCACGTCGGCGCCGTTCGGGATCACCTCGACCGGGCCGGCGTAGCCGTAGCGCAGCACCTCCTGGCGGCCCTGCTCGGTCAGCGCGACGACCTTGTCGGCGCGCGCGAAGACGCGCCGCTCCATCCACATCTTGACCGCCAGCGAGGCGGCGCCCCACTGGCTGGCGAAGTGCCGGGTGTCGTAGAAACGCCCGGACATGCCCAGGTAGGTGGTGTGCGCGGTCAGCACCAGCGGCAGGCCGCGCGGCAGGAACAGGCCGGGGATCAGCGGCGGCCAGTGGAAGTTGATGCTGGAGATGCGGCCGTCGCGCCGCAGGCGCAGCAGCAGCTTGCGCACGGCGAGACCCCACATGAACAGACTGAGGCGGTCGGCGCGCAGCGGCACGTGGATGATCTCCACGCCCGGATAGGCGCGTTGGCTACGCTGCTCGTCGCCGGTGATCAGGATGACGCCGGGGTGGTCGGCCGGCAGGTTGGCCAAAAAGGAGTCGAGGTAGCGCGCGATGCCGGCGACGCTGTAGAACTGCGGGTAAACAATTGCTATCATTTCAATCCATCAAGTGTGTCGTCAATTGGGTGGCCGGCCACGGCGGCGCATCGCTGTCCGGTGGTGGCCGCGCCCTGTCTGTCGCCGCCGATGCCGGCGCCGGCGGCCGGCCGCAAGGCGGCCGCCTCAGCCGCCGGCCGCGCCCGGCGCGGGCGCCAAGCCGTGGTAGACGCCGGCGACGCTGCGGGCGATGTGTTCGTAGCTGCGCACGCCGGCGACGTAGGCGCGGCCGCGCTCGCCCATCGCCCGCATGGTCGGCGGCGCCGCCAGCAGTCCGACCAGCGCCGCCGCGAAGCGGTCGCCGCACAGCGGGACGCAGATGCCGGCCCCGCTCTCTTCGATCACCTGCTGCTGGTCCGGATTGTCGCTGACCAGCACCGGCAGCCCCAGCCCCATGTATTCAACCGCCTTGGTCGGCGAGCCGCAGTCGAGCAGAAAACCGCGCGGCACCGGCGACAGGCCGACCTCGGCCGCCCGCACATAGGCCCAGGCCTCGTCGGGCTCGCGCCAGCCCAGCCAGAGCACCTGGTCGGCCACGCCGAGTCGCTCGGCCTGCTCGCGCAACCAGGCGCGGTGGCCGGCGTCCTCGGTGTCGCCGGCCAGCACCAAAAGAATGTCGGGCACGCTGTCGCGCGCCGCCGCCAGCATCTCGAACAGCACGTCAATGCGGCGCAGCGGATCGGTGACGCCGAGATAGACCACGACGCGCTTGCCGCGCAGGCGCTCGTCGACGCTGGCGGCGATGCGCTCGGGATTGGCCACCTCGGTATCGACGCCCATCGGCACCGGCGTCATCTTCTCCATCGGCACGCCCTGGCGCGCCACGTCGAGTTGCATTTGCCGGCTCTGCACGAAGACGTGGTCGGCGCGCGGCAGGACCACCCGGTACAACAGCCACTTGCCGACGACGCCCTGCAGCAGCGGGAACCAAAAGCGCAGCCCCGCCCTCGGGCCGCGCTTCTTGGCGCGGTCGATCTGCCCCTCGGACTGCGGATAGGACAGCCAATAGTAGAAGCGCAAGCCCTTCAGGCGCGCCACCAGCAGGCCGGCCAGCGCGGTCAACGACATGTCGCGCACCTGGATCGCGTCGTACTGGCCGGCGTCGATGCCGGCCAGCGTCCTCAGGTTGTGGCCCAGCTTGAGCAGGTGCTGGGCGGCCCGGCCGCCCGGCAGGCGGCAGAGCAAGCTGCGGCCGCCCGGCCAGGGCAGGTCCGGCCCGGCGGCGCGCTCGGTCACCAGGTCGGCGTGGATGCCGTGGCGCGGCAGGTAGCGGCCGAACAGGGCCAGCACATCGGGACGGTGGGTCGGCCAGGCTTCGGCCGTCAAATACATCAAGCGCATACGTGTTTCACCCAATCGTCCGGTGCGGCGCCGGCGCCGCCCGTTTGCCCAACAGACCCTGCTGTTGCATCAGATACCCCAGATAGCCCAGCACCAGGGCATAGATCATTTCCATGCCGACCAGGTTGACGATCGAGTCGGCATACACGATGCTCAACATGAACAGCGTGATGGCGGCTTGGATCGCCAACGCGTCGGCCTTCACCGCCGCGTCCTCGCTGTGGCGGTAGAGGCGGCCGGCGCTCAGCCAGGCCAGCACGAAGACGCTGACGAACAAGGCCAGACCGACCAGGCCGGTGTCCCACAGCAGCGTCGAGGCGGCCGTCAGGTTGATGCCATAGTGCATGTACTTGACGCCGAGGTGGCCGCTGACCGAGGTCAGCGAGCTGTACGAGCTGCCCAGGCCGTTTCCGATGAGGAAGCCGACCGGGTCGTCCCAGCGTTGCTGGGTGAACCAGAAGGTGAACGAGGTCAGGCGGTTGAGAATCTGCCCCTGCGAATAACCCTGGTTGCCGACGTTGTAGCGCAGCGTCTTGTCGATCACCTCGGAGAGGTTGCTGTGCATCATCACCACCACGTACAGGTAGCCCAACAGGCAAGTCAACAGGCCCAGGCCGAGGATCGCCGGCGCGTAGCGCAGCGGCGCCTTGAGCAGGTCCGGGCGCAGCAGGCTCAGGCCCACCAGCGGCAGCATGACGACGGCAACTTTCGTCTCGCCCATACCCAGCGGCAACAAACAGACGAAGGTCAGCGCGTAGAAGACGGCCGGACGCAGCAGGCCGGCGCGCCAACGCGCCGCCAGGAAGGCCATGGTGATGAACAGATAGATCACCATCACCGCGTTCGGGCTGCCGCCGCCGATGTTGGCGCCGAAAGTGCCGGCCACCACGTCGGTGGCGTCGCTGCCGGAGGCCAGACCGCCGCGCTTGGGCACCAGGATCAACAACTCGTACAGGGCGAAGGGGAACTGCAGCAGGCCGACCAACACCAGGAACTTGCGCCAGTTGTCGATGGCGCTGGGACGGAAGACGATCGCCGTCAACGCCAGCATCAGGCCGAAGGTCTGGAAGTAGCGCTTGAAGCCGGCCAGGAACTCCTGCAGCCCGCCGCCGCGGAAGGCCGTGGAACAGACGCAGAAGACGAGAAAGAGCAGCGCCACCTGCATGAACGACGGCAGCCGTCTTTGCCGGGTCCACAGAACGTTCATAATCGACGGCAACAGCAACAGGATGCTCAACAGCGACACCGACCAGGTCAGCTTGCCCATGTGCGGGTTCGACGACAGTATGCCCAGCAACATGCCCGACACCAGGATGATCCACACCGTGAGCTCGGGCAACATCAGCAACAAGGGACCGATGACCATGGCCGCGCCGAGGCCGACCTGGACCAAGCTGCCCGACAGGGCCAGCAGGCCGAACAGGAAGGACAGCAACAGCAGCGCCAGCGTGGTCAACGCCAGCTTGGCCGTCGGCAGCCGCGGCCGCGGCAGCGCCGCCGACCAGCGCTTCAGCGACGGCGGCGCACCGCGCGACAGAATGGGGGACTTCAAGCGATCACCTCTTCAACATGCTTCAAAAACGCGGCAGCGCGGCGCCGGACCGTCATGGCGCCACGCCCGCCGCGCCGGCAACACGGGCCCGCGCCGCCGGCGGCAGGGCCGCCAGCAGGTCGGCGATGAAGCGGTCCTGCTGGCGGTAGGCCAGTGCAGTGTCGGCGTCGATCGACGAGACCCGCACCAGCAGGCCGTCGGCGATCTGGCCCTTGACGGCGTAGCTCAGCTGGGCCTTCTTGCGGTCCCAGTCGTTGTTGATGGCGTAGGCGCCGACGGTGAACCAGTAGCTGACCAGCTCGTGGCGCGAGCCGGCCAGCGCCTCCATGCGGCGGATCGGCAGCGCCGCGCCGGCCGGGTGCAGCACCGCCTTGCTCTTGCCCAGGATCTGGAAACCCTGCGCCGGATAGCAGCCCTCGGGGTCGTGGGCGGCCAGGCCGTCGGACTGGTTGGCGCCGTACGGCAGGCTGAGCATGATGCGGTAGCCCTGCCGGTCGACATAGGTGCGCGTCAACACCTGGGTGTAGATCTTGTTCAGGGCCGCCGTGGTCTCCGGGCTGACCTGCTGGTACAGCACGGCCTCGTCGACCGACCAGTCGCCGAACTGGCGCGGAATCATCCGCTCGAGCTCGACCCGCTCGCCGTGCTCGGCGATCCTGTCGGTGGCGCGCAGCGCCACGGCCAGGCCGGAGGCGGCCAGCATCATGGCCAGCAGCAGGCCGTTCTTCAGTGCGCCCCTCATGCGGCCTCCCCCGCCGGCCGCCGGCGCAGCTTGACGATGTATTGCAACAATGAATCGACACCGATGATCAGCAGCAGCGCGCTGACGAACAGCACCATGCCGGCGAAGCCGTGCAGGAAGCCCTGGCCGGCGGCGTCGCCGAAGTGGTAGGTGATCAACGTCAGCGTGATCACGCGGATCACGTTGGCGGTGAACGAGATCGGGATGATCAGCAGCGCCAACAGCACGTTGCGGAAGGCCGAGGTGTGCCGCACGATGTTCAGGTAGAACAAACCCAGCGATTCGAGCGTGAGCAGGGTCTGCAGGCCGGCGCAGGCGTCGGCCACCATCAGCTGGTACTGGCCGATCTGCAGGATCACGCCGGTGCGGGCGATCGGATAGCCCAGCAGGTACAACAGGTGTTCGGTGGCGTAGGACACCGCCATCTTCATCGGCATGGTCAACGCGTCGACGACCACGCCGGGCAGCGGCACCATGAACAGCATGAAGAAGAAGGGGAACCACTGCACCGCCAGGGCGCCGCGGCCGTAGCCCAGCAGTATCCAGGCCAGCAGCACGACGATGAACGAGCCCATCTCCAGCATCAGCACGTCCTGCGAGCGGCCGGCGATGTACAGCAGCATGCCGAACACGAACAGCGGCCAGCCGGCGGCCGAGCCCGGCCGGCCGGCGCAGGCGGCGCGCATCGCCGGCCACTGGCGCAGCAGCAGCCACAGCGACAGCGCCAGGATGATCGGGCCGTGGGCGTAGCTTTCGGTCGACCAGATGCCCGTCATCAGCTCGTAGAGCGTGGGCAGGTACAACACCGCCATGCCCAGCAGGAAGGGCCAGTCGCGCCGCAGGACGGTCCAGTCGACACCGCCGGCACCGGCGTGGCTGCGCATCGCCGTCGCCATCAGTAGTCGACCATCACCGCGCCGACCACCTCGGCGCCGCTGTGGCGGATCTCGTCGGTCAGCGCCGTGATGTCGGACAACAACGTGGCGTTCTTGCGCGCCACCAGCAACACGCCGCCGGCGCGCGCCGCCACCGCCAGCGCGTCGGCGCCCAGCGCGAACGGTGCGGCGTTGTACAGCACCACGTCGTAGGCGGCCTCGAGCTCGCCGTTGAGGGCGACGAAGGGGGCGCGGCTGAGCAGTTCCTGCGGGTTGGGCGGCAGCGTGCCGGCCGTCAACAGCGACAGCGCGACGAAACTGTCGATCTTGGCGATGGCCTGGCGGTCGGCGCGGCCGGCCAGCAGGTCCGACAGGCCGGGACCGAGCGGCAGGTCGAACACGCTGTGCTGGCTGGGCTGGCGCAGGTTGGCGTCGACCAGCAGGGTGTGCTCGCCGAGCTGGGAGAACACCACCGCCAGGTTGGCGGCGAACAGGCTGGCGCCGTCGTCGGCGCCGACCTCGACGATCGCCAGCGCCTTGCGGCCGCGGGCGAACCAGCGCAGCATCAACTGGCTGCGCACGGCGCGCAGCTGCTCGACCTGCGGGCTGAACGGCTGGTAGGCCGCCAGCAGCCGGTCGGAGTACTTGCGCTCGCCCGTCTGCAGGTAGGGATAGTCGAACTGGCGCGCCAGCACCTGCTGGATGTCGGCCTCGGTGATCAGGCCGAGCCGCTGGGCCGCCTCGCCGAAGCGGATGCCCAGCTCTTTTTGCATGCGCAGCACGCGCTCGGCGTTCTCCGGCGTGATTTTTCCGGTCGACAGCAGGATGCCGCCGATGCTCGAGTCGCCCGGGGCGGCCGCGGCGCGGGGGGCGGCGGCGATGGAGGGGGAGTTCATATGGTTACCTTAATCTTAGTTCAAGCGCGGACGGCTCGGCGAGAGCAGCTTCTTCAGGCCGAGTCGGCCCTTTCCTGGCAGGTTCCAGTCGATCACGGCGAACACCGGGATGGCCAGCGTCTCGCTCAGGTCGGCCTCGGAGCGCACGCGGCGGTCGAGCATTTCCATGACCATGCCCAAGGCGACGCCGAGCATGCTGCCGAGGAACACGGCCAACGCCGTGTTGAGCAACACCTTCGGACCGGCCGGCTCGAGCGGCGCGGTGGCCGGGTTCAGGATGGCGATGTCGGTCTGCTCGGCCTGGCCCTCGATGCGCGTCTGCGACGAGCGATGGGCGATCGCGTCGTAGGCGTGCTGGGCGCTCTCGACGTCCTTGATCATCACGCCCATCTCGTCGCGGGTGCGGTTCAACTCGAGCACCTTGTTCTTCTGCGCCAGCAGGGCGGCGCGGACCTCGTCGCCGCGTTGGCGCAGGATCTGCGCGTTGTTGCCCACCGCGCTGGTGACGGCCTTGGTCTGCAGCGCCAACTCGGCGCGCATCTTGTCGACTTCGGCCTTGGCGCTCTGGTACTGCGGGTGGTTCTGGTCGAGCCGCTGGCCCACCTCGGCCAGTTTGGCCTCGGCGTTGGCCAGGCTCAGGCGCAGGTTCTGGATCACCGGGTTGCCGGCCACGTCGGGCGACTCGGCGGCGGCGCCGTTGGCCATGCGCTGGCGCGAGGCCGCCTCGATCAACTGCCCCTCGGCGCCGACCAGCTGGGCCGACAGGTCGTTGAGGCGGTTCGACTCGACGTCGAGGCGGTTGTCGACGCTGACGATGCCGTGCTCCTGCTGGTACTTCGACAGGCGGCTTTGGGCGATCTCCAAGGCGTCGCGCGAGTTCTTCAGCTGCTCGGTGAAGTAGACCGAGACCTTCTTCATCGGATCGACCTTGAGCTGGATGTTGAGGCGCTGGTACTCCTCGGCGAAGGCGTTGGCGACCTCGGCGACGAACTGCGGGTCGGCGCCCTTGAAGCTGATCTCGACCAGGCTGCTCTCGCGCGCCGGCACCGCCTCGACCTTGCGCAGCAGCAGGTCGGCCAGCCAGTCGCGCACCGTGCCGCGGCCGGCCGTGGCGGCGTTGAACTGGGCCTGCACGGCCGGACTGTCGGCCAGCTTGAGGCGGTCGACCACGCGCAGCGCCAGGTTCTTGCTGGTGATGATGTCGATCTGCGTCGCCATGTAGCCGGGCAACAACTGGCCCGGCATGGTCAGGCCGCTGACCGGGTCGACGCCCTTCGAGTTGAGCAGCACCGACGAGGTCGCCTGATAGGTTTTCGGCATCATCAGGCTGATCACCAGCGTGGTGCCGACGGTCAACACCAGGGCGGCTAGGATGATCTTGCTGCGCGCGCGCAGGATGAGGAGGAACTGCGATAAATTCATGACGTTTTCTCTGGTTGGAGCAAAAAGGAAGCGGGGCGCTGCTTAGAACCAGCTCTCGCTGACATACACCACGTCGTCGCTCAGCAGTTCGTCGTCGTGCTTGGCCTTGATCACCTGTATCTTGCCGTCGGCGCCGCGGCGCTTGATGCGGATGTCGCGCTCGGTGCCGCGGGCCGACAGGCCGCCGCCGGCCGACAGCGCCTGCAGCACCGTCATCGAGCGCTCCAGGCGCAGCTGGCCGGGACGTTGCACCTCGCCGTAGATGTAGACGCGCGGCGCGCGCTCGACGTAGATGATGTCGTTGGTTTCGACGTCGAGGTCGCGGTCGAGCGCGCCCGAGCGCACCATGCCGACCACGTCGACGGCCTCCTTGGTGGTGGCGCCGTTGCGCTTGCGGATCAGCGTCACCGTGTCGTTGCCGTCGGCGCCGATGCCGCCGGCCTGGGCCAGCATGTCCATCACGGTGCGGCGGCCGTCGACCGGATAGCGGCCCGGACGGTTGACCTGGCCCAGCACCGACACCTGGTGGCTGGTCTGCTGGGTCACCAGGATGTTGACCTGGGCCTTGCGCAGGAAGCCGCCGCGCTCGAGCAGGCCGGCGACCTTCTGCTCGGCCGCCGCCGTCGACAGGCCGCCGATGCCGACCTGGCCGATCAGCGGGAAGGTCACCGCGCCGGACTCGTTGACGCGGGTCTCGACCATCAGGTCGGGATTGCCGTAGACCGACATCTTGACGACGTCGCCCGGTCCGAGCAGCAGATCGGCCGCCGAGGCGCCGTTGAGGCCGGCCATCAGCATGGCGCCGGCGATCCAGTTGTAGAGTTTTTTCATGTTATATGTCCCGCCTAAAATGTTGGAAAATGCGACCCGGGCCTACTTCAGGCCGGCCACGCCGCGCTCGGCGGCCGTCTTGCCGTCGCCGCTCGCCGCCGCCGGGGCCGCCGGGGCCGCCGGGGCCGCCTTCGACGCGCCGGTCTGGTGCAGGTACTCGATCTTGGCGGCGGCGCGCAGGCGCTTGACCTCGGCGTCGGCGGCGTCCTTGTTGCGCTTGTTGAACAGGAACTGCTCGATCTGCGGCGCCGCCGCCTCCAGCGTCACGGCCGCGTCCTTGACCTCGGCGATCGAGATCAACAGGCTGCGCTCGCCCTCGCGGATGATGAACAACTGGCCCTTGGGCATGTCGAGCAGCTTGGCCGACAGCTCCGGCGGCAGGTCGGCGCCGGTGCGCGACAGTTGGGTGCGGGCGAACTTGACCTTGTGGGCGTCGAGCCACTGCGCCACCTCGTCGAGCGACTTGGCGGCGTCGATCGCCGCCTTGGCCGGCGCGTCGAGCTCGTTGCTGGCGATGATCAGCTCGCGCATGTCGAACTGCTTGCGCTGGGCGAAGAACTGCGGGTTCTTCTGGTAGTAGTCGGCCACCTCGGCGGCGCTCGGCTTGGCCGGCGCGCCCAGCCGCTTCTGCATGTAGGACTGGGCGATGATCAGCGCCTTGGCCCGCTCGACCGCCTGCACCACCTTCGGATCGCGGTCCAGCTTGTCCTTCACCGCCTCGCCCAGCAGCAACTGGCGGTCGATCAGCGCCTCGAGCAGCTGCTTGCTGGCGGCCTCCTGCTGGCCGGCCTGCACGTTGGCGCGCTGCAGCTCCTCGTTGAGCTGCATGACCGTGATGTCTTCGCCGTTGACGCTGGCCAGCGACTGGCCCGGCTTCTTCTCCTTGTCGCCGCAACCGCCCAGCGCGGCGGCCAGCAGCAAGGCGGCGGCACAGGCCAGGCGCGTCTTGGTGGCGCGGGCGGAGGGGCGCACTTGGCGCGGGGCGGTAGGGTTCAAAATGCGTTTCCTCAACAAAAAAGTTATCGAAATGGCCAGCCTTCCGGCCGGGCGCGCGCCACATGGCGGACCCGGGGCGGCGGCGCCCGCGCGGCGCGGTGGCGGCAACCCACGGGTATTGACTAAGACACTACAAAAATGTCGTTATATCAAGCTATTTTACCGGCTGGCGCGGCGCGCGCCTACCGATATTTTAACAAGAACATACTATTAAGCGCCGTTTAAGGCAAACCCCGCCGCTAGTGGGCGTTCTGCGACCCGGCCACCACCCGCACGGTGCGCAGAATGATCCACAGGTCGAGCCAGAGCGACCAGTTGCGCACGTAGTCGAGATCGTAGCGGATGCGCGCCTCCATCTTGTCGAGCGACTCGGTCTCGCCGCGCAGGCCGTTGACCTGGGCCCAGCCGGTGATGCCCGGCTTGACCTTGTGGCGCAGCATGTAGCCCTTGATCAATTTGCGGTACTGCTCGTTGTGCGCCACCGCGTGCGGCCGCGGCCCGACGATGCTCATGCGGCCCTGGATGACGTTGAGGAACTGCGGCAGCTCGTCGAGCGAGCTGCGGCGCAGGAAGGCGCCGACCGGCGTCACCCGGGCGTCGTTCTTGGTCGCCTGCACCACCTTGTCGCCGTCCTCGGCCACCGACATCGAGCGGAACTTGTAGACGATGATCTCCTCGCCGTACAGGCCGTAGCGGCGCTGGCGGAAGATCACCGGCCCCGGCGAGGTGGCCTTGACGGCGACGGCGATGGCCAGCATCACCGGCAGCAGCAGGATCTGGATCAGCACGGCGAGCACGACGTCGCTGATGCGCTTGATGGTGCTGTTCATGCCGGTGAACGGCGACTCGCAGATGGCGATCACCGGCATGCCGCCGACGTTGTCGAAACGGGCGTGCATCAGGTCGAACACGTAGATGTCGGGCAGGAAGTAGACCGAGGCGGTGGTGTCCTGCAGCTCGTCGAGCAGCTTGCGGATGCGCGGCTGGGCCGAGATCGGCTGGCTGATGAAAATGATCTTGATCTGGTGCTCGCGCACATAGCCGGCGATGTCGGCCATGGTGCCGAGCATCGGGTGGCGCAGGTGGGCCGGCCGGCGGTCCTCGGTGCGGTCGTCGAAGAAGCCGCGCACCGCCATGAACAGGTTGGGGTTGCGCTCGATGGTGGAGGCGAACTTGATGCCGACGTCGTTGGCGCCGACGATCAGCACCGAACGCACCTCGTCGCCGCCGTCGCGGCGCCGGCCCAGCCGGCTTACCGCCAGGTGGCTGAACAGGATGGCGAAGGGGGTGGTGACGAACCAGGCGGCGACCACGGTGCTGTCGAAATAGTGCGCCAGCCCGCTGACCGAGCCGAGGAACAGCAGGATCGCCACGGTGATGCCCCAGCCGGCGAAGACGTCGCGCGCGTAGGCCAGCGTGCGGCCGCTGCGCCAGGTGCGGTAGGGGTCGACGTGCTGGTACACCGACGACGAGATGAAGAAGGCCAGCACCATCAGCACCAGCGAGTGGCCCGAGAACGGCTCGCCACACAGCATGGAGACCAGGTACAGCAGGCCCATGATGATGGTCGGGTCCAGCACGCGCTGGAAAAAGGAGATGAGGGGAATATCGTTGACCGTCATGTGGTGTTTTCGATGCTAGAACTGAAGGTTGGCGCGCGCCGTCGCGCCGTTGGCGTGATAGTCGCTGCTGAAGGCCGAGTCGGCGCTGCGCCGCTCGCGGAACAGCGACAGGCCCAGCTGGATGTTGCGGCGCGGCGCGTAGCTCACCCCGACCAGGGTCGACAGGTTGCTGTCGCGCGCGCCGACCACGGCGCTGAGCGGGCTGGCGCCGCCCAGCTCGCGCCGGACCCGGCGCAACTGGCCGTGCAGCTGGACCTTGGCGCTGACGTTCCAGTCGGCGTCGACGCTGGCGCCCTTGTCGGTCGAGTAGCTGATGATCTGCCCCTCGAACGGCGAGAAGTCGCGCCAGGCCGAGCCGGTCAGGCGCAGCGTCGCCGTCGGCGACCAGATCAGCGTGGCGCGCGCGTTCAGGCCGCTGGCGTCGCTGATGCTGAACTGGTCGTGCTTGCGGCTGGCGTGGCCGCCGAGGAACTCGAGCTGGGTCACCCCGCCCAGCTGCCAGAACACCTTCAGCTTGACCTCGTCCTGGCGGTAGTCCTGCCGCACCGAAGCGCCGCCGAAAAATTGCGGCAGGTCGTAGCGGCCCTGCTCGTGGCGCAGCTGCAGGCCGATGGTGCTGCCGCTGCCGGCCAGGTAGTCGAGTCCGAGCAGCTCGCTGTCGACCGTGCGGTTGAGCGACTGCTGGGAGCGCAACTCGTAGTCGAACTTGTCGCGGCCGACGCGGCCGCGGGCGCGCCAGCGCGGATAGAAGGTCCAGCCGCCGTCGGCGAACTCGCTGCGCTGGCTGCGCAGGTTGCGCTCGGTGGTGTGGAAGTCGGTGAACGACATCAGGCTCTGGCCGTAGCTGGCGCCCAGCGAGCCGCTCAGGTGGTTGCCCAGCACCCAGTCGAGCGAGGCGGCGGCGTCCTTGCCGTTGTAGTTGAACTGGCTGAAGTGGTCGTAATCGACCCGCGTCACGCGGGCGCTGGCCTTCAGGCGCTGGCGGCCGATCGGGCGCTCGGCGGAGAAGCCGAACACCACCGACCTGACCGCGTCGCTGCGCTGGCCGGCGGCGTCGTCCCGCAGGCGCAGCAGGTTGTCGTCGTGGGTGTAGGTCAGGCCGACGTAGGGTTGGATGGTGTCGCTCAGGGCGGCGCCGGCCGGCGCGCCGGCCAGCGCCGCCAGCAGCAAGGCACAGGCGCGCAGCGGCGCGGCGGAAGGGATTGCTTGCAAGGGGCTAGGCATCGGTGTTGTCATCGTTGTACGTATCCAGAAAGAGGGGGACTACCAGTAACGCCAGCTGCCTGTGTGCAACACCCAGGCGCCCAGCAGGCCGTTGGTGACGCCATGGGCGGCGACGGCGGTCCACAAGCTGCGCTGGCGCATGTACAGCGCGCTGTATACCGTCCCGGCGATCACGCCGGCGAACCACAAGTTGTGCTCAATGCCGAATAATATCACCTCGACAATAACCACCTGAAACTTTACGGTGCGCGGGTCAACCTGTCGAAAATCCACGGCGGTGCCCGAGCGCATCAGGAACGAGCGCCAGAACAGCTCCTCCATCAACGGCACGACCAGCGCGGCGCCGGCCAGGCGGCTGCCGGCCAGCCACCAGTCGACCGCGCCGGCGCGGCGCGGGTCGTAGCCGTCGGCGGCGCCCAGCACCATCCAGGCGGCGTCGAGCTCGATCCACAGCACGAACACCAGGGCGCCGGCGCCGGCGGCGCCGAGCAAGGCGGCGGCACCGGGCGCCGGACCGGCCAGCTCGTCGTAGTCGCGGCGGAAATACAGCAGGGCCGCCACCACGGCGGCGATCTTGACGGCGTACAGATGGCGCAGCTGTTGGCCGTCGCACCCCAGCCAGGCGAGCACGTCGGCGATCAGGATGAAAGCGATGTAGATGCCGAAGGGCAGGATGCGGGCCAGCGCCGCCCGCTCAAACACGCCGTCCCGCCTGCCGCCGGCGGGCCGCCCCGGCGCGCGCCGGGGCCGTCCAATTTTGCTTCAATTTGCACCACCAATGGAAATGGGAAGCACTTATTATAATTGATGCAACCTCAAGCGCCTATATCGCGCGTCACATTTGCCACGAATTTGTGTCTTCGGCCCGCCTCAGGGACGACCGCGCGCCTCGATCTGCTCCCACTTCTCCAGTGCCAGCAGCAGCTCCGCCTCGATCGCCTCGACGCGGCCGTTGATGCGCTTGGCCTCGGCCGCGTTCTTCTTGTAGAAGTCCGGGTCCGACAGCTGCAGCGCCAGCGCGCTCTGCTCGTCCTCGAGCGCGGCGATCTGCTTGGGCAGCTCGTCGAGCTCGCGCTGTTCCTTGAAGCTGAGCTTCTTCTGTTTGACGGCCGGCGCCGCCATGCTGCTGACGGCGGCCGCCTGCTCGGCCTTGGCCACGCCCTTCGAGGCCGGCGCCACCGGCGTCGGCGCGGTGCGCACGCGCTCCCAGTCGGTGTAGCCGCCGACGAACTCGCGCCACTTGCCCTCGCCTTCGGCGACGATGACCTGGGTCACCACGTTGTCGAGGAAGGTGCGGTCGTGGCTGACCAGGAAGACGGTGCCGGTGTAGTCCTCGAGCAACTCCTCGAGCAGCTCCAGGGTGTCGATGTCCAGATCGTTGGTCGGCTCGTCGAGCACCAGCACGTTGGCCGGCTTGGCGAACAGGCGCGCCAGCAGCAGGCGGTTGCGCTCGCCGCCGGACAGCGACTTGACCGGCGAACGGGCCCGCTCGGGGGCGAACAAGAAGTCGTTCAGGTAGGTCATCACGTGGCGCCGCTGGCCGTTGATCTCGACCCAGTCGCTGCCCGGGGCGATGGTTTCCATCAGATTCGCCTCCTCGTTGAGCTGGCTGCGCATCTGGTCGAAATAGGCCACCTGCAGCTTGGTGCCGAGGCGGATGCTGCCGGTGTCCGAGCTCTCCTGGCCGAGGATCATCTTGAGCAGGGTGGTCTTGCCGGCGCCGTTGGCACCGATCAGGCCGACCTTGTCGCCGCGCAGGATGGTGCCGCTGAAGCCCTGCACGATGACCTTGTCGCCGTAGGTCTTGGAGACGTTGTCCAGGTCGGCGACGATCTTGCCCGAGCGTTCGCCGGCCGACACGTCCAGCTTGACCTGGCCCTGTTGGTCGCGGCGCGCCACGCGCGTCAGGCGCAAGGCCTCGAGGCGGCGCACGCGGCCCTCGTCGCGCACCCGGCGCGCCTTGACGCCCTTGCGGATCCACACCTCCTCCTGGGCGAGGAATTTGTCGAACTTGGCGTTCTCGACCTCCTCGATCTCCAGCTGTTCCTCCTTGCGCACCTGGTAGGCGCTGAAGTTGCCCGGATACGACAGCAGGCGGCCGCGGTCGAGCTCGATGATGCGGGTCGCCACGTTGTCGAGGAAGCTACGATCGTGGGTGATGAACAGCACGCTGCCCTTGAAGTCGCGCAGCAGGCCCTTCGAGCCACAGGATGGAGGTGAAGTCCAGGTGGTTGGTCGGCTCGTCGAGCAGCAGCACGTCGGGCGCCGAGACCAGCGCGCGGGCCAGCGCGACACGCTTCTGCATACCGCCCGACAGCGTTTTCATCAACATGTCGCCGGTCAGGTTCAAGCGGTCGAGCACGGTGGCCACCTTGTTCGGCAGGCTCCAGGCGTCGGCCGCGTCGAGCAACACCTGGACGTCGTGCATGCGGTCCATCACGGCGTCGTCGTTGCCCATGCCGAACTGGCCGGTCAGCGCGTCGTACTCCTTGAGCAGCGCCGGCAGCTCGCCCATGCCGGAGGCGACGGCGTCGTACACGCTCATCTCCGGGTCGAACACCGGCTCCTGCTCGACGTAGGCGATGCGGATGCCCTGCTGCATGGTGAGCAGGCCGTCGTCGAGCTTGAAGCGGCCCGAGATGACCTTCAGGAGGGAGGACTTGCCGGTGCCGTTGCGGCCGATCAGACCGACGCGTTCGCCCGTTTCGAGGGAGAATTCGGCGTGGTCGAGGAGCGCGACGTGGCCAAAGGCCAGCTGCGCCGAGGATAATGAAATGACTGCCATAGTGGAGATAGAGTTGCTCGAGCGCGCCCGCAGGGGAGCGTAAACCGCGCCGAATGGATGGATGAAGCGCACATTGTACCGACTGTCGCGCATCGGGGGCTAGTTTCCGCCGCGCCGTCGGCTATAATTGCGTCCGAGCCGGCCACCGGGCGGCACCGCGCCGCCCGGCTCCGGCTCCGGCGCCGCGCACGGCGGTGCCGACGCGTCCTCCCCGTAGCACAATGGATAGTGCACATGCCTCCTAAGCGTGGGATACTGGTTCGATTCCAGTCGGGGGGACCAGCGCCACCGCGCCTGCCGGCCGCAACGGCGCGGCCCCTTCCCTCCCCCCCCCGGCACCGCGCCAGCGCGACGGCCGCAACCGCGCCCGTCAGTTGCCAATTTGAAACAGCTTGTCGCGGCACCACGCAAAGTGTGTCGTCGAAACCGCCGTTTTTGTAGCGTGATGGAAAATGCAATGTAGAATACGAAACATTACAAGAATGATCTCTGCCACTTCCCATATCCAGGAGCCCATCATGATGTCGCTTGCCCGTGTTTCGTTCTCGCTGCTGTTGGTCGCCACTTCGAGCGGCGCCCTGGCCGCCGCCCCCAACTACTCCATGACGCTGCTCGGCGGCGGCTATGCGGCGGCGATCAACGACGCCGGCGTCGTCGCCGGCGCCAACCTGGTGGCCGACGACTACTACCACGCCACGCTGTTCAAGGGCGGCCGCACCGACCTCGGCACCCTGGCGGGGGCCGCCGCCTTCAGCTACGCCACCGGGCTCAACAACCATGGCCAGGCGGTCGGCTGGTCCGATAGCCTGGGGCAAAAGAGTGCCTTCGTCTACCGCAACGGCAGCCTCCAGGCCCTGGGCGGCGCCAACTTCTTCGCCAACACCGCCAAGGGCATCAACGACGGCGGCCAGATCGTCGGCGCCGCCACCTTCGGCAACGCCGGCGGACCGCAGCACGCCTTCAGCTACCGCGACGGCGTCGCCACCGACCTGGGCACGCTGGGCGCCGACTACAGCGTCGCCAACGGCGTCAACAGTGCCGGACGGGTGGTCGGCACGGTCAGCACCTACCGGCAGGGCGGCAGCGTCACCGAGCGGGCCTTCGTCTACGACAACGGCAACATGAGCGCGCTGCGCATACTCGGCAGCGACGTCAGCGTGGCCAATGCCGTCAACGACGCCGGCAACATCGTCGGCAAATACACCGCCGGCGACGCCAGCGAACACGCCTATCTGTATGTGAACGGCAGCGCGACCGACCTCGGCACCATCGGCGGCGCCTTCAGCGAGGCGCTCGGCGTCAACGACGCCGGCAGCGTCGTCGGCGTGGCCTCCACCGCCGACGGCGGCCAGCTGCACGCCTTCCTCTACGCCGGCAACCAGATGCTCGACCTGAACGCGCTGGTGCTGCAGAACTACGGCTTCACCGTGCGCGGCGCCTACAGCATCAATGAAAAGGGGCAGATCGCCGCCTACGGCTGCAAACTGATGGACTGCCAGGCGATCCTGCTCGACCCGCTGACGGCGGTGCCCGAGCCGGCCAGCTACGCCATGCTGCTGGCCGGACTGGGCCTGGTCGGCCTGGCGCGGCGCCGCTTCCAGCCACGCCGCGCGGTGCCCGCGCTGAACGGCGCCGCCTAAGCAACCGGCCGCGCCCGACAACCCTCAATGGTGATAGAGGCTGCGCATGCCGTAGCCCAGCTGGGCCGGACCACGTTGGCTGGGTCGAGTGGCGTTGTGGCGGATAAGCCGGGGGCGACAAGACGCGCGCGGGAGGGCGTTAGCCGGTGACGGTGGCTTGCGGCAGTACGGCGGTGACCTCGATCTCCACCCTGGCCCGCTCCTCCAGCAAGCCGGCCACCTGCACCGCCGTCATCGCCGGGTAGTGCGCACCGATCACCTCGCGGTAGGCCGCGCCGACCTCCTTGTAGGCGCCGACATACTCCTTCTTGTCGAGCACGTACCAGGTCATGCGCACGATATGCTCGGGCCGCGCGCCGGCCTCGGCCAGCACGGCCACCACGTTGAGCAGCGCCTGGCGCACCTGGCCGGCGAAGTCGTCGGTGTGGAACACGCCCTGCCCGTCCCAGCCGATCATGCCGCTGACGCAGACCATCCTGCCGCTGGCGGCCACGCCGTTCGAATAGCCGCGTGCTCGCGCCCAGCCCTCCGGTTGTAGAAATTCCATGCTCTTGCCTTTCTAAAGTCCTATGCCGCCGGCGGCGCCGGCGCGGCGCCGAGCAGCTCGCGCGCGATGATCAACTGCTGCACCTCGCTGGCGCCCTCGTAGATGCGCAGCGCGCGGATCTCGCGGTACAGCCGCTCGACCGGGTGCTCGCTGACCACGCCCAGGCCGCCGAAGATCTGCACCGCCGCGTCGATCACCTGCTGCGCCGTTTCCGTCGCCGTCAGCTTGGCCATCGCCGCCTCCTTGGTCACCCGCTCGCCGCGGTCGCGCTGCCAGGCGGCGCGGTAGGTCAGCAAGGCGGCGGCGTCGATGCCGGTGGCCATTTGCGCCAGCTTGGCCTGGGTCAGCTGGAAGTCGGCCAGGCGCTGGCCGAACATCTGCCGCTGCTGGCAGTGCGCCAGCGCCTCGTCGAAGGCGCGGCGGGCGAAGCCCAGCGCCGCCGCCGCCACCGAGGTGCGGAACACGTCGAGCGTGGCCATCGCCACCTTGAAGCCCTGGCCCGGTTCGCCGACCAGGCGCGCCGCCGGCACGCGGCAGTCGGTGAAGCGCAGCCGCGCCAGCGGGTGCGGCGCGATCACGTCGATGCGCTCGGCGACGGCGAAGCCGGGCGTGTCGGCGTCGACGATGAAGGCGGAGATGCCGCGCGCGCCGCGCGTCTGGCCCGGCGCGGCGCCCTCGCCGCTGCGCGCGAACACCACGTAGAAGTCGGCGATGCCGCCGTTGGAGATCCAGGTCTTCTCGCCGTTGAGCACGTAGTGGTCGCCGTCGCGCACGGCGGCGCACTGCATGGCGGCGACGTCGGAGCCGGCCTGCGGCTCGGACAGGGCGAAGGCGGCGATGGCCTCGCCGGCCGCCACGCGCGGCAGGTAGCGGGCGCGGTTGGCGGCGCTGCCGAACAGGCTGATGGCGCCCGAGCCCAGGCCCTGCATGGCGAAGGCGAAGTCGGCCAGGCCGGCGTGGCGCGCCAGCGTCTCGCGGATCAGGCAGATGGCGCGCGTGTCGATGGCCGCGCCGGCGCCGCCGTGCTCGACGCCGGCGACGGCGTGGCGCAGCCAGCCGGCCGCGCCCAGTTGGCGCACCAGCGCGCGGCAGGCCGCGTCGACGTCGGCGCCATGGCTGTGGGCGCCGCGCATTTCAGCATCGGCCCAGGCGTCCAACTCGCGCTCCAGCGCGGCGTGGCGCGGCTCGAAGAACGGCCACTCCAGATACGATTTGTCGGACATGTCAATCCCCTTCGAATTGCGGTTTTTGCTTGGCCACGAATGCGTGGTAGGCGCGGTGGAAGTCGTTGGTGGCCATGCAGATGGCCTGCGCCTGCGCCTCCGCCTCGATGGCCTCGTCGACGCCCATGTTCCACTCCTGCTGCAGCATTTTCTTGGTCATGCCGTGGGCGAAGGTGGGGCCGTCGGCCAGCCCCTGCGCCAGCGCGCGCGCCGCCGCCAGCAGCTCCTGCGGCTCGTGCAGACTGTTGAAAAAACCCCAGCGCTCGCCCTCCACGCCGCCCATCGAGCGGCCGGTGTAGAGCAGCTCCGACGCCCTGCCCTGGCCGATCAGCCGTGGTAGCAGCGCGCAGGCGCCCATGTCGCAGCCGGCCAGGCCGACGCGGGTGAACAGGTAGGCGGTCTTGCTGCGCGCCGTGCCGAGGCGCAGGTCGGCGGCCAGCGCCAGCATGGCGCCGGCGCCGGCGCAAATGCCGTCGACGGCCGCAACCACCGGCTGCGGGCAGGCGCGCATGGCCTTGACCACGTCGCCGGTCATGCGGGTAAAGGCCAGCAGGCCGGGCATGTCCAGCTTGGTCAGCGGGCCGATGATGTCGTGCACGTCGCCGCCGGAGCAGAAGTTTTCACCGGCGCCGGCGATGACGACCGCCTTGACGTCGTCGGCGTGGGCCAGCGCGCGGAACAGCTCGCGCAGCTCGGCGTAGGAGTCGAAGGTCAGCGGGTTCTTGCGCTCGGGGCGGTTCAGGGTCAGCGTGGCGACGCCGTCGGCCACTTCGAAGAGGAAGTGGCGCGCCTGGTAGCCGGCCAGGCTGGCGCGGTTGCCGGGCAGTTGCTGGGCTTCGCCGGGAAGGTATCGCATGGTGGTGTCCTCGTTATGGTTTGTCGTCGGGCGCGTTCAGGTGCCGCTTCATTTGCGACAGCAGCGCGATCAGCTGGCCCTTGTCGGCGCCGGACATGTCCTGCAGCAGTTCGGCGATCCAGCCCTCGTGCACCGCCGCCATGGTGGCGAAGGCGCGCCGGCCGGCGCCGGTCAGCTTGACGCTGTAGGCGCGGCCGTCCTTGGGGTCGGGCACGCGCACCACCAGCTTCTCCTGCTCCAGCTGGTCGGTGATGCCGGTGATGTTGCCGCCGGTGACCATCATGCGCTTGGACAGTTCGCCCATGCGCAGGCCGTCCGGGTAGCGCTCCAGTTGCGCCATCAGGTCGAAGCGCGGCAGCGTGATGCCGAAGTTGGCGCGCAACCGGCTGCGGATCTCGTTCTCGATCTTGACGGTGCACGACAGCATGCGCAGCCACAGCTTGAGCGACTGGTGGTGGTCCTCGGTCAGGCGGCTGGACAGGTCGAGCACCGGCTCGCTGTGCTCGCCCGCGCCGGCGTCCTCGGTGTTAGCGGAAAATGACATGGCTTCCCTTGCTGAATGCTTTGATAGGTGTGTTCACATGACCTCGCCGCCGGCCACGGCGATGGCCTGGCCGTTCATGGCGGCCGACTCGGGCAGGCACAGCCAGACCACGGCGTTGGCCACCTCCTCGCACTGCACCAGGCGCTGCTGCGGATTGGCGCCGGCCAGTTCGGCGCGCGCCTGCTCCTCGCTGCGGCCGGTCTTGGCGACGATGTTGGCCACCGCCGCGCGCACGATGTCGGTCTCGGTGTAGCCGGGGCAGACGGCGTTGACGGTGACGCCCTTGGCGGCCACCTCCAGCGCCAGCGCCCGCGTCAGCCCGACCGCGCCGTGCTTGGCGGCGACGTAGGCCGAGACGTAGCGGTAGCCGACCAGCCCGGCCGTCGAGGCGACGTTGACCACGCGGCCCCAGCGCGCCTCCAGCATGGCCGGCAGCGCCGCCTGGGTGCAGTGGAACACGCCGCTCAGGTTCACCGCCAGCATGCGCTGCCACAGCGCCGCGTCGGTCTTCAGGAAGGTCGCCGGTTCCGCCTGGCCCGCATTGTTGATCAGGATGTCGATGCGGCCGAAGCGCTCGGCGGCGCGGGCGAAGGCGCCCTGCACCGCCGCCTCGTCGGCCACGTCGAGCGCCTCGACGCCGACCTCGCCGAGCGCGCTCATGGCGCGCTGCGCCTCCAGCAGCGCGGCCACGTCGCGGCCGGCCAGGGTGACGCGCGCGCCGCGCAGCAGCAAGGCGCGCGCGCAGGCGGCGCCAATGCCGCGCGCGCCGCCCGTCACCAGCGCGTGCTTGCCGGCCAGGGTGTTCGATAGTGTCGTCATGTCCTCATCCCTCCAATAGCTTGGCCGCCACCTGCTGCGGACTGAGGCCGCCGCTGGCCGCCGCCAACTGGCGCTCACGTTCCAGGTTGCGCTCCAGCTGCTGCTTGCCGGGCTGGTACTGCTTCGGCCACGCCACGGCGTGGTAGCCGATGCGGGCCGCCTCGGCCAAGGTCCAGGCCGGGTTGGCCAGATGCGGCCGGCCCACCGCGCACAGGTCGGCGCGACCGGCGGCGATGATGCCGTTGGCGTGGTCGGCCTCGAAGATGGAGCCGACGGCGATGGTGGCGATGTCCGCCTCGTTGCGCACGCGGTCGGCGAACGGGGTCTGGAACATGCGGCCGTAGACCGGCTTCTCGCGCTTGCTCACCTGGCCGGACGAGCAGTCGATCAGGTCGGCGCCGGCTGCCTTGAACAGGCGGGCGATGGCCACCGCGTCGTCCGGCGTGATGCCGCCCTCGACCCAGTCGTGCGCCGAGATGCGCACGCTCATCGGCTTGTGCTGCGGCCAGGCGGCGCGCATCGCGGCGAACACGCGCAGCGGGAAGCGGCAGCGGTTTTCAAGACTGCCGCCGTAGTCGTCGCCGCGCCGGTTGGTCAGCGGCGAGATGAAGGACGACAGCAAATAGCCGTGCGCGCAGTGCAGCTCCAGCCAGTCGAAGCCGGCCTCGTCTCCGGCCAGGGTGGCGCGCACGAAGTCGGCCTGCACCTGCGCCATGTCGGCCTCGCCCATTTCCCGCGCCGTCTGCGACACGCCGGTCAGGTACTGCTGCGGCGAGGCCGAGCACAGCGGCCAGTTGCCCTGCTCCAGCGGCTGGTCGATGCCGTCCCACATGGCACGGGTCGAACCCTTGGCGCCGGCGTGGCCCAGCTGCAGCGCGATCTTGGCGTCGCTACTCGCATGGACGAAGTCGACGATGCGCTGCCACGCCGCCGTGTGGGCCGGCGTGTACATGCCGGGACAGGCCGGCGTGATGCGCGCCTCGGCCGACACGCAAGTCATCTCGGCGAACACCAGCGCGGCGCCGCCCAGCGCCCGCGCGCCCAAATGCGCCAGATGGTAGTCGCCAACAACACCGTCGACGGCGCTGTACTGCGCCATCGGCGAGACCAGGACGCGGTTCTTCAGCGTCAGGCCGCGCACCTTGAACGGCGTGAACATCGGCGGGACCGCCAGGTTCGCCGGCGGCGCCACGCCGGCCTGGGCGAAGGCGCGCGCGGCGAACCAGCTTTCGAAGCCGGCCACGTAGGCGGCGTCGCGCAGGCGCAGGTTCTCGTGCGACAGGCGCTGGCTGCGCGTCAGCATCGAGTAGGCGAACTGCGGCGCCTCCATCGCGCTGTAGCGTTGCACGTTCTCGAACCACTCCATCGAATTGCGCGCCGCGCTCTGGATCTTCAACACCTCCACCGCGCGCAGCGACTGGTAGGCCGCCAGCGCCGCCGCCGTCTCCTCGTGCGCGCCGAAGCAGCGCGCCAGTTCGATGGCGTCCTCCAGCGCCAGCTTGGTGCCGGAGCCGATCGAATAGTGCGCCGAGTGGGCGGCGTCGCCCATCAGCACCACCGGCGTGGCGCCGTTCCAGTGCACCCACTGTTCGCAGACGATGCGCGGGAACTTGATCCACACGCTGGAGCCGCGCAGGTGGGCGGCGTTCGACAGCAACGCGTGGCCGTCCAACTGCTCGGCGAACAGCTGCTCGCAGAAGGCGATGCTCTGCTCCTGGCTCATCTCCTCCAGGCCGGCGGCGCGCCACACCGTCTCCGGCGCCTCGACGATGAAGGTCGAGGTGTCGCCGTCGTACTGGTAGATGTGGGCCTGGAACCAGCCGTGCTCGGTCTGCTTGAAGGCGAAGGTGAAGGCGTCGAACTTCTTCTTGGTGCCGAGCCAGACGAAGCGGCACTGGCGCGCCTCGATCTGCGGCGCGTAGGTGGCGGCGTAGCGGCTGCGGATGCGGCTGTTCAAACCGTCCGAGGCGATCACCAGGTCGGCGCCGTACTTGGCCGCCAGTTGCTGGTCGTCGGCGACGTCGGTCTCGAACACCAGCTCCACGCCCAGTTCCTCGCAGCGCTGCTGCAAAATGTTGAGCAGGCGCTTGCGGCCGATGCCACAGAAGCCGTGGCCGCCCGAACTGACTTTGGCGCCCTTGAAATGGATGTCGATGTCGTCCCAGTGGTTGAACGATTGCAGGATGGCGCGCGCGGTCTCCGCGTCGGCGTTCATCAGATTGCCCAGGGTCTGGTCGGAGAACACCACGCCCCAGCCGAAGGTGTCGTAGGGGCGGTTGCGCTCGACCACGGTGATGCGGTGGGCCGGGTTCTGCTGCTTCATCAACAGGCTGAAATACAGGCCGGCCGGACCGCCGCCTATGCAAACGATATTCATGGAATTCTTCACGACGTGGTGGCGATCTCGCGCAGCTTGAAGCGTTGCAGCTTGCCCGTCTCGGTGCGCGGCAAGGCGTTCAAAAAGCGCACCGCGCGGGGATATTTATAGGGGGCGATCTGGCTCTTGACGAACTCCTGCAGCTCGGCCGCCAGCCGCGCGCCCGCCTCGTGGCCGGGCTTGAGCACCACGTGCGCCTCGACGATCTGGCCGCGTTCCTCGTCGGCGCGGCCGACCACGCCGCATTCGGCCACCGCCGGGTGGCGCAGCAGCGCGTCCTCCACCTCCGGCCCGGCGATGTTGTAGCCGGCCGAGATGATCATGTCGTCGGTGCGCGAGCGGTAGTAGAAGTAGCCGTCGGCGTCCATCTCGTAGGCGTCGCCGGTCAGGTTCCAGCCGTTCAGCACATAGTCGCGCTGGCGCTCGTCGGCCAGGTAGCGGCAGCCGGTCGGCCCCTTCACCGCCAGCCGGCCGATCACGCCGGGGCCGACCGGCAGGCCGTCGCGGTCCAGCACGCAGGCCTGGTAGCCGGGCACCGGCTTGCCGGTGGCGCCGGGGCGGATCTGCTCGTCGGCCGCCGCGATGAAGATGTGCAGCAGCTCGGTGGCGCCTATGCCGTCGATCATCGCCAGGCCGCTGGCCCGCTGCCAGCTCTCGCGCGTGGCCAGCGGCAGCGCCTCGCCGGCCGACACGCTCTGGCGCAGGCTGGACAGGTCGTACTTGGCGGCCAGCGGCGCCATCTGGCGGTAGAAGGTCGGCGCGGTGAAGCACACCGTGGCGCGGTGCCGTTCGATGGCCTGCAACAGCGTCTCCGGCGTCAGCTTCTCCAGCAGCACGGCGCTGGCGCCCACCCGCAGCGGGAACAGCAGCAGGCCGCCCAGGCCGAAGGTGAAGGCCAGCGGCGGCGTGCCGATGAAGACGTCGTCGGCGCGCGAGCGCAGCACCTCGCGCGGGAAGCAGTCGCAAATGGCCAGGATGTCGCGCTGGAAGTGCATGGTGCCCTTGGGGACGCCGGTGGTGCCCGAGGTGAAGCTGATCAGGCAGATGTCGTCGGCCGCCGTGTCGACGGCGTCGAAGCGCTCCAGCTGCTCGGCCATGCGGGCTTCCAGCGAGTTGGCGCCCTGCCCCGCGGCGCCGGCGTCCGTGCCGGCATCGAGGCCGGCATCGAGGCCGAAGTACAACAGCGTGGCCGGCACGCCCGGCGCGGCGTCCAGCTCGGCGCGCAGGCCGCTGGCGCACAGCGCGGCGTTGACCTCGGCCTTGGCCAAGATGGCGCCCAGCTCGCGCGCGCGCAGCAGCGGCATGGTCGGCACGGCGACCATGCCGGCCTTGAAGACGGCCAGCACGCAGGCCGCCATCATCGGGTTGTTGGCGCCACGCAGCAGCACGCGGTTGCCCGGCACCAGCCCCATCGGGCCGCGCAGCACGTGGGCGATGCGGTCGACCTGGCGCTGTAGTTCGGCGTAGGTCCAGCTTTGCGTGTCGCTGCGGATCGCCAGGCGCTCGCCGGCGCCGTCGGCGACGGCCGCGTCCAACAGCTCGGCGACGCAGTTCAGCCGCGCCGGGTACTGCAGCTGCGGCAGGTCGAAGCACAGCTCCGGCCACTGCTCGGGCGGCGGCAGGTGCTCGCGCGCGAAGTGGTCGGTGTGGGCACTGGCACTGCTGTCGGGCGGTGTGGTCATGGTCGGCCTGAGGTGGGATAGGGGTATCGGATCAGCCTGCGAGCAGATACTTTAAACCTAAACTATCTCGACTTCAAGCGCAATCTTGCCGACTGGTGGCGACCGAAACCCCGAAGCAAAATCTAGGGTCAGACCCTAGGGTCTGACCCTGGCTCTTTGCCGCGGGGTGGTTTGGGCGCCGCTGGCGCCTTGGCATTGGCGGCAAATCAGGCGGCGCCGGCTTGGCGCACCTCGGCGGATTGCTGCAGCACGGCGCGCACCACGCCGGCCAGCGCGGCCTGCACGGCGGCGCTGGCCAATGGCGCTGGCGCCGCCGCTGCTGCTGCTCCAGCTGCGCCGGCGGCCGGCGCCAGCGCCTGCAACGCGGCGGCGGCGCCGCCCAGGCCCAGCGTGACGCAGCCGGCGCGCAGCCGCTCCAGGCGCAGCTGGGCCTCGCGCTGCTCGCCGCGCGCCAGCAGCGCGCCGATGTCGCCGCCGGCGGCGTCGAGCTGCTTGTGGAAGCCGTCCAGGTAGACCAGCAGGCGCTCGTGGTTGATGCCCAGGCGCTGCAGCGTCGCCGCCGGCGCCTCGGCCTGGTACAACACCTCCGGCGCGGAGGCGCGCGCCTCCCCCGCCGGCGCGAGCAAGGGGGCCAGGTGCTGGCGCACCTGCTCGGCCTGGAAGGGTTTGACGATGAAGCCGGCGGCGCCGGCCTTGTCGGCCGACTGCACGGTGTCGTCGTCGTTGGCCGAGGTGACCAGCACGAAGGGCATGCCGTCGAACGCCGGCTCGGCGCGCACGCGCTGCAACAGCTCCATGCCGGACAGGCGCGGCATGCGCAGGTCGCAGAAACAGATCGCCGGACGCAGGCCCTGCTCCAGCTGGCGCCAGGCGTCGGCGCCGTCCTCCGCCTCGAGGATCTCGAAACTGCCGCAGCTGTCGACCAGGTGCATCAGCACCATGCGCGACACCACATCATCATCGACCACCAATACTTTCATTCATCTCTCCAGTGCCGCGCGCGGAACAAGGCCATCAACATGGCAGCCGCGCCGGATCTTACAGACAAACGGCGGCGCCGAACAGGGCGCCGCCTCGATAACATTTGGGCCGCCACTCGGCCGCCACTCAGGCCGGCAGCGGATGGCCCAGCAGGCCGCGCAGCGGCGCCAGGCCGGCCACCACGCTGGGCCAGTCGCCGGCGTCGGCGGCCCGTTCCAGCTCGGCGCACAGGATCTGCAATTCCTGCTCCTCCAGATAGGCGGCGCTGCCCTTGATGCCGTGCAGCAGGCGCGCCGCGCCGTCGCCGTCCTGCCCGGCCAGCGCCCGGTCCAGCTCGGCCAGGCGGGCCGGCACGTCGGCGTTGAAGGCGGCGCGCAGGCGCGCGCGCAGGCCGGCGCCGCTGCCGCTGTAGTGGCCCGCCGTCGGCGCCGGCTCGGCCGCCACGCCGAACATGGCGTCCAGCTCGGACACGCTGGGCATCTCCGGCGCCTGCAGGCGCGGCGCCATGCGCGGCAGCGCCACGCCGCGCTGCAGTTGGCGCTCGATGGCGCGGCTCAGCTGGAAGTGCAGCGCCGCCTCGTCGATCGGCTTGGTCAGGAAGTCGTCCATGCCCGAGCCCAGGTAGCGGCTGCGGTCCTCCTCGCTGGCGTTGGCGGTCAGCGCGATGATCATCAGCTCCTGGTCGCGCACCGGCGCCTCCTCGCTGCCGCCCGAGCGGATCAGCCGGGTGGCGCTGGCGCCGTCCATCTCCGGCATGCGGCCGTCCATCAAAATCAGGTCGTAGCGGGTCATCGAGCAGGCCTTCACCGCCAGCGCGCCGTTGGCGGCGATGTCGACCTTGTGGCCGAGTTCCGTCGAGCATCATGCGGATGATGATCTGGTTGGTCGGGAAGTCCTCGGCGCACAGGATGCGCAGCTGGTGGCTGTGCGGCTCGCGCGGCACGTGCGGCACCAGCGGCGGCGCCACGCCGTCGGCCAGCGGCAGCTCGAAGGCGAACACGCTGCCCACGCCGGGCGTGCTGACCACGCTGATGGCGCCGCCCATCAGCTCGACCAGCTGGCGGCAGATCGCCAGCCCCAGGCCGGTGCCGCCGTAGCGCCGCGTGGTGGTGCTGTCGGCCTGCTCGAACTTCTGGAACAGGCGCGGCATGGCGTCGGCCTCGATGCCGATGCCGGAGTCCTCCACCGTGAAGCGGATCAGGTTCAGGCCGGGCCGCGCCGCCGGCTCGGCGATGCGCTCGACCCGCATGCGCACCGCGCCGCGCTGGGTGAACTTGAAGGCGTTGCCGACCAGGTTGACCAGCACCTGGCGCAGCCGGGTCGGGTCGCCGACGACGAACTGCGGCAGGGCCTCGCCGAACTCCAGGTCGAACTCGACGCTGTGGGCGGCGGCCTGCTCCTCGAACAGGCTGACCACGTTCTCCACCGTCGACGACAGGGCGAAGTCGATGTTCTCGATGCTCAGCTTGCCCGCCTCGATCTTCGAGAAGTCGAGCAGGTCGTTGATGATGGCCAGCAGCGACTGGGCGTTGGCCTGGCCGCGCAGGATCTGCTCGCGCGTGCTTTCCTGCAGCGCGCCGTCGCGCAGGGCGAAGCCGAGCATGCCGATCACGCCGGCCAGCGGGGTGCGCATCTCGTGGCTCATGTTGGCGAGGAACTCGGACTTTTGCCGCGTCGCGTCCTCGGCCTTTTGCTTGGCCTGGCGCAGCCGCTCGTCGTTCTCCTGCAGCGCGCGGTTGGCGCGCGCCAGCTCCTCGGTGTTCTGCCGCACCTGGCGCTCCTGCGCCAGCAGCTGCTCCTGGGTGCGGCGCAGCGCCTGCAGCGCGTCCTCCAGCTGCTGGTAGGCGCGCGCGTTCTCCAGGCCGGCGGCGGCGTGCGCCGCCAGCGCCTGCAGCATGTCCATGTGCACCCGCTGGTAGGCGTTGCGCTGCATGCTCTGCACGCACAGCACGCCGATCACCTTGTCGTTGGCCACCAGCGGCGTGTACAGCATGGCCAGCGGGATCTCCGGCATGGCGCCGTTCTCCAGCGGCGTGCGGGTCAGCAGGTCCAGGCCCTGGGCGCCCATGTAGTCGGCGTACTCGGCGTAGAAGTCGTTGATGAACACCTCGCGCCGGTTCAGCAGGCACCACACGGCCAGTTGGTTCGGCTGGTCCAGGCTGCGGCTGTACGGCAGCGCGCGCACGCCGCCCTCCAGCGCGAAGGGGAACTCGATGACGCCCTGCTCCTCGCGCAGGAAGCCGATGCCGAACATCTGCGCGTCCATCAGGTGGTGGACGTGGCGGTACAGCGCGCCCATCGCCGTCTCCATGTCCAGCGTGGCGTTCATCTCGCGGCCCAACTCGCTGAGCACCGAGATGTTGCGGTGCGCCGTTTCGACGTTCTCCTTCTGCCGCTCGACCTCCAGCTTCTGCCGCTCGGCGTCCATGCGGCGCTGCTCGGCCTCGGCGCGCTGGCTCTCCGCCTCCAGCCGGCGCTGTTCCAGCTCGCCCTTCTGCTGCTGCAGCAGCTGGTTCTTCTGTTCCACCTCGGCGGTGCGCAGGCCGACCTGCTGCTCGAGCAGGCTCTTCTGCCGGCGCATGCCGCGCATGCGCGCCTGGTAGGCGGCGGCGCCGGCGCCCAGCAGCAGCAGCGCCACCAGCAGGCGGAACCACCAGGTCTTCCAGAACGGCGGCAGGATGGTGATCTCCAGCGTGGCGGCGTTGTCGTTCCAGATGCCGTCCTTGTTGGCCGCCTTGACGCGGAACACGTAGCGGCCCGGGTCGAGGTTGGTGTAGGTGGCGAAGCGCTTGGTCGAGTCGGTCACCACCCAGTCCTCGTCGAAGCCCTGCAACTGGTAGGCGAAGCGGTTGCGCTGCGGCGCGGCGTAGTGCAGCGCGGCGAATTCGAGCGAGAACACCGAGTCGTTCTCCTGCAGCGTCAGGGCGCTGGTGTGCTCGATGGCGCTGCCCAACACCGCGCCGTGCTCGCCCTGGCCGGCGCGCACCGACTTGTTGAAGATCTGCAGGTCGGTGATGGCCACCGTCGGCGCCACGCTGTTCTCGCGCACCTCCTGCGGGGCGAAGGCGGTGATGCCGTTGAAGCCGCCGAAGTACAGCGTGCCGTCCGGCGTGCGCAGCGCCGAGCCGTCGAAGTAGGCGCCCTCGATGGTGCCGTCGGCGCCGCTGTAGTTGCGGAACAAGCCGGTCTCGACGTTCAGCCGCGAGATGCCGCTGTTGGTGCTCAGCCAAAGGTTGCCGACGCCGTCGGGCAGGATCGAGGCGATGGCGTCGTCGGCGATGCCGTCGCGGCGCAGGTAGCGGCGGAAGCGCACGGTGCCGTCGGCCGCCGTCTCCATCTTGTTCAGGCCGGCCGCCGTGCCGACCCATATCGCGCCACGCGCGTCCTCGTACAGGTAGTGCACCTCGTCGTGGCTCAGGCTGAACGGTGCCCTTCGGGTCGCGGCGGAAGTGGCGGAAGCGGCCGCTGGCGCGGTCGAGCAGGTCGAGGCCGTTGAAGGTGCCCACCCACAGCCGGCCGCGCCGGTCCTCCAATATCGGGCGCACCACGTTGTCGGCCAGGCTGTCGCTGTCGGCCGGGTCGTGGCGGTAGGTCTGCGTCGCGCCCGTGCGCGGGTCGTAGCGGTGCAGGCCGCCGCGCGAGGCCACCCACAGCAGGCCGCCGCGGTCGCCGACGATGTTGCGGATGGTGTCGCTGCCCGGGTCGCCGCGGGCGAAGCTGACGTTGCTGAACTGGCCGCTGGCGGCGTCGAGCCGGTTGACGCCGCTGCGCCCGCCTATCCACAGGTTGCCGGCCGGGTCGCGCCACAGCGCGTTGACCAGGTCGTCGGACAGGCCGCCCGGCCGGTTCGGCTCGTGGCGGTACAGGCGGCCCTCGCCGCTCAGCGGGTCGAAGTGGTTCAGGCCGCTGCTGGTGCCCAGCCACAGCCGGCCGCGCCCGTCCGGCACGATGGCGCGCACCTTGTTGTCCGACAGGGTGCGCAGCTGGTCGGCCTGGCGCACCACGCGGGCGAAGCCGCCGCTGCCCAGGTCGACCCGGCTGACGCCGTTGTTCCAAGTGCCGACCCAGAAGGTGCCGACGCGGTCGCGGAACAGCGCCGAGATCTGGTTGTCGGCCACGCTGTGCGGGTCGCTGAACTGGTGGCGGTAGGGCACCAGGCGGTTCTCCGCCGGCAGCCAGCGGTACAGGCCGTCGGCGTTGCTGCCGACCCAGAAATGGCCCTCGCCGTCCTGGTACAGCGCGGTGACGGCGCCCGGCGCCAGGCCCTCGGCCTCGCCCAGGCGGCGGCGCCGCGGCTGGTCGCCGAGCAGGTTCCACTGCTCCAGGCCGGCCATGGAGCCGACCCACAGCGTCTGCGCGCTGTCGACCTGCAGCGCGGCGATCGAGTTGAACTTGGAGTCGGGCCGGCTGTCGAGGCGGAAGTGCTGGAAGCGCGCCGCCCCCGGCGCCAGCATGTCGAGCCCGGTGGCGGTGCCCACCCACAGGCGGCCGGCGGCGTCGCGCGCCAGCGCCAGCACCTGGTCGTCGACCAGGCTGCCGGCGTCGGCCGGGTCGTGGTGCCAGCTGGTGAAGCGCGCGCTGGCCGGGTCGAAGTGGTGCAGGCCGTCGCCGCTGGCCAGCCACAGGCCGCCCAGGCCGTCGTCGAGGATGGCGCGGATGTGGCGGTTGCCGTTGCCGCGCTTGGCCGACTCGCGCGGCAGGAAGTGGCTGAAGGTCTGGCTGCGCGGATCGAACAGGTCGAGGCCGCCGTCGGTGCCCACCCACAGCCGGCCGGCGCCGTCCAGGTGCAGCACGCGCACCCAGTTGTCGCCCAGGCTGCCGGGGTCCGACACCACGCTCTTGTAGGTGGTGACGCGGTAGCCGTCGAAGCGGCTCAGGCCGGCCTGGCTGCCGAACCACATGAAGCCCTGCTTGTCTTGGGCGATGGCCAGCACCGACTCCTGCGCCAGGCCGTGCTCGACGCCGAGCTGCTCGAAGCGCAGCGTGCGCGGCGGCGCCGCCGCCCACGCCGCGACCGCGCCCAGGCCCCACAGCAGCAGGGCCGGCATCAGCAGGTGGCAACAAAGACGTCTTAACAACCGCACTAGGGTGACTCGTTCACAGTAAAAAAAGTATTGGGGGCGCGCGTGACGCCAAACCACCCCACAGAGGCTGGGGGTCAGACCCCGCACGGGGTCTGACCCCGACTCACGCGCCACGGGGTGGGGTAGCAAGCGGCCGGCCCGCTCACGAACCGAAGAAGGCTAACACATCGGCCTTGCGCGCCTGGGTGTCGCGCTGGCCGAGACGGATCAGCTCGCAAGTATACGTCGATTCGAACAACAAATACGAGGCCAACGCCGAGCCGCGCGTCTCGGTCGCGCCGATGCCCGACAACATGGTGCGGATCGGCGGCGGCAGGCTGGCGATGTGGCGGCTGGCGATGTCGTCGAGCCGCTCGGACGGCGCGATCACCAGCAGCTCGACCGGTTTGAGCGGGGTGTTCACCAGCAGCTCCGGCGGCAGCATCGACAGGGTGCGGTTGATCCGCTCGAGCCGCTCGATGTCGACCGCCAGGCTGTCGAGGAAGATCGAGGACATGGCGTGGCCGGCGATCTGCGCCAGGCTGGGGTAGCGCGCCGACTCGCTGGCGTCGCGCGCCGGCTCGGTCAGGCGGCCGGCGCCGACCACCAGCACCTTGCTGGCGCCCAGGTGGATGGCCGGCGAGATCGGCGCCAGCTGGCGCATCGAGCCGTCGCCGCAGTATTCGCGGTGGCCGCCCAGGTACAGCGGCGTGGCCGGGAAGATGAAGGGGATCGCCGCCGATGCCAGCAGGTGCTCGATGCCGATCTGGTCCTGCAGCGCGACGCGCTGCATGCGCACCCATGGCGCGATCTCGGCGGCGGTCTGGTAGAAGGTGATGTGCTGGCCGCCGGTGTAGGACGAGGCGGTTACCGCCAGCGCGTGCAGCAGGCCCTCGGACAGCGCCGTGTCCAGCCGCGGCAGGTCGAGCATGCGGTGCAGCAGGCTGGCCAGCGGCGTGTTGTCGAGCAGGGACTGGGGCGGCGCGGCGCGCCATTTGCGCAGCAGCCAGCCGAACGACAGCAGAGACAGCCAGCGCGCGCCGGAGCGCAGCACGCCGAGCGAGTCGGCGCGGTAGACCTGGTCGACGCTGATGTGCTGCCAGACGTCGAGCAGCTTCTGCACGCCCTCGCCGAAGTTGTCGGCGCGGCAGGCCAGCGCGGTGGCGTTGATGGCGCCGGCCGAGGTGCCGCAGATGATGTCGAAGGGGTTGCGCGCCGGCGGCCAGCCGGCCTCCCACAGTATCTCCGAGATGGCCTGCAGCACCCCCACCTGGTAGGCGGCGCGGGCGCCGCCGCCGGTGAGGATCAGGCCTGTTTTCTTTTGAATTCCCATACGACAAGATTAGCAGGGTCTGCACTGTTTGGGGAGGCTCGCCCAGCCTTTAGAGCCGCCTTACCACAGTCAGTCGCCGCGCACCGCCCCCTCGCGCCGGGGGTCGGCGCCGCCGAACCAATGTTCGCCGGCGGCCGTCCGGCGCCGCATGATGCCCTGCAGGCCGGAGTTCTGCTCCGTCTCGCGCACCTCGTGGCCGCGGGCGCGCAACGCGGCGACGACCTCGGGCGCGACGCGGCCGGCCTCCAGCTCGGTCGGGCCGTTGCGGCTGCCCAGGTTGGGCAGGCTGATCGCCTGCTGCACGTCGAGGCCCCAGTCCAGCGTGCCCACCAGCACCTTGGCGACGTAGTTGATGATCGCCGAGCCGCCCGGCGAGCCGGTGGCCAGCAGCAGCTTGCGCGTGCCCTTGTCGAACACCAGCGTGGGCGACATGGCGCTGCGCGGCCGCTTGCCGGCCTGCACCCGGTTGGCGATGGGGCCGTCGGCGTCGGCCGACTCGAAGGAGAAGTCGGTCAGCTGGTTGTTGAGCAGGAAGCCGTCGACCATCTGGCGCGAGCCGAAGGCGTCCTCCACCGAGGTGGTCATCGAGACGGCGCCGCCGAAGCCGTCGACCGCCACCAGGTGCGAGGTGGCCGGCCGCGCCGTCTCGCTGTCGGCGCCCCAGGCCACCGTCATGCCGGGCGGCGTGCCGTGCTTGGCGCGGCCCATCGAGCGCTCGCCGATCAGCGCGGCGCGCTGCGCCAGGTAGCCCTTGTCGAGCAGGGCGTCGACGCCGCGCCCCGGCAGCGGCACGAAGTCGGTGTCGGCGACGTAGCGGTTGCGGTCGGCGTAGGCCAGCCGGCCGGCCTCGCTGAACAGGTGGATCGCCTCGGCGCCGTAGCTGCCCTGCTGCGGCGGGTAGGCGGCCAGGTTCTTGTTCTCCAAAATGCCCAGCATCTGCGCGATGGCGATGCCGCCCGACGACGGCGGCGGCATGCCGCACACGGTCCAGGCCTTGTAGTCGCTGCAGATCGGCGCGCGCACCTTGGCCCGGTAGCCGGCGATGTCGGCCAGGCTCAGCTTGCCGGGATTGCTGGCGTGGCCGGCCACCTTGGCGACGATGTCGCGGGCGATCCGGCCGGTGTAGAAGGCGTCGGCGCCGCCCTTGGCGATCTCGTGCAGGGTGCGCGCCAGCGCCGGGTTCTTCAGCACGTGGCCGACCGGCCAGGGCCGCTTGTCGGCGTCGAAGAAATAGGCGGCGGCGACCGGGTCGCGCAGCAGGTATTTGTCCCACGACAGCAGCGCGTTCAGGCGCGGGCTGACGGCGAAGCCGCCCTCGGCCAGCTTGATGGCCGGGCCGAACAGCGCGGCCCACGGCAGCTTGCCGTGCTGGCGGTGGGCCAGCTCGAGCATGCGCAGCACGCCGGGCGCGCCGACCGAGCGGCCGCCGACGACGCCGGTCTCGCGCGAGACGGGCTTGCCGTCGGCGTCCTGGAACAGGCGCTCGTCGGCGCTGGCCGGCGCCGTCTCGCGGCCGTCGAAGGCCTGGATCTGTTTGGCGTCGGCGTACATCAGGAAGGCGCCGCCGCCGATGCCGGACGACTGCGGCTCGACCAGGGTCAGCACCAGCTGGGTGGCGATGGCCGCGTCGACCGCGCTGCCGCCGCGCTTGAGCATTTGGTAGCCGGCGTCGGCCGCCAGCGGATTGGCCGCCGCCACCATGTACTTCTGCGCCGACCAGCCGGCCTTGGCGGCGTAGCCGGTGGCGATTTCCGGGGCGCGCTGCGGCGCCTCCTGGGCCAGCGCCGGGCTGGCGAATGCGGCGGTGCCGGCCAACAAGGTGGCGCCCAGCAGCGCGGCGGACAGCGCGCGGTTCTTCAGATGTGGCATGCAGCCTCTCATAAAAATGGGCCTTCACGGCCTATCGGAACGCCGGCAAAACCGGCGGCACAGATCGAGGGTCAGACCCTAGGGTCTGACCCTGAGGCCGCGCCGGCTGAATTCACCAGCATCCCTGGCTCCGTGAAGCACCCAAAAGAAAAACGCGCGACCTGGGCCGCGCGCCGATGACTCTGGCATCCTACACCAAAAACCGTTTACACCTTACTTGGCTTGCATGCGGATAGCGCCGTCCAGACGGATGGATTCGCCGTTCAGCATGACGTTCTCGATGATGGCGCGGGCCAGCTGGGCGTACTCGGACGGCTTGCCCAGGCGCGGCGGGAACGGCACCATCTTGCCCAGCGCGTCCTGCACCTCGGTCGGCATGCCCAGCAACATCGGGGTTTCGAAGATGCCCGGCGCGATGGTCATCACGCGGATGCCGCTGCGCGACAGGTCGCGCGCCATCGGCAGCGTCAGGCCGACCACGGCCGCCTTCGAGGCGGCGTAGGCGGCCTGGCCGATCTGGCCGTCGTAGGCCGCCACCGAGGCGGTGTTGATGATGATGCCGCGCTCGCCGTGCTCGGCCGCTTCGGTCTTGCCCATCGCGTCGGCCGCCAGGCGGCACATGTTGAAGGTGCCCACCAGGTTGATGTTGACGGTGCGCTGGAACACGTCGAGCGGGTGCGGGCCGTCCTTGCCGACGGTCTTGACGGCCGGTGCCACGCCGGCGCAGTTGACCAGGCCGCGCAGGCTGCCCTGCGCCACGGCGGCGGCGACCACGGCCAGGCCGTCCGCCTCGGAGGTGACGTCGCACTTGACGAACACGCCCTTCAGTTCGGCCGCCAGCTTCTCGCCGGCCTCGACCTGCACGTCGGCCAGCACGACCTTGCCGCCGGCTTCGGCGATCATGCGCGCGGTGGCCGCGCCCAGGCCCGAGGCGCCGCCGGTGATAATGAATACATTGTTCTGAATCTGCATGTCTGTCCTCAATTCGAAAATAGATGGAAGGGTTCGGCCTCTGCACGGACCTTGGCCGATCGAAATGTCGCGCGCGACGCTTGCATATAACGTTTCACGTAAACGTCAAGTCGACGGCAATTGTAGCGAATTTCCGCGCGCGGCAGCAAAAAAGTTCTTCGTGGGGGATAGGGGAGCGCTCAAAACCATAGCCCAAGGCTCGGACTTCCCACCTTGGCGCCGTGCGTACGGGGCAGGAGTCCCTCGTCACCCCAGGACGGGTTCCCGCTTGTTGGCAGACCGCTTCGAAGGGCGTACCGCCCGCGTCGTCGAAGCATCCTGCTGGCTCATGCCGATACGTACATAGCGACGCATCAGGTCGTTCTTGCTGGTGCGGCTATCGAACGCTTCGACGCGCAGCTTCTCGTCTAACTTAGGGTCCATGTGGACAGTACGCAGCACCAACGCAGGGCCGCCGCGAGCGCCCTCCACCTTGAACAAATTGGGTTGCAACTTCACAGCCTTGATTCCCGCCACCAGGTACGTCCGAAACAAGTCCGCCTTGCTGACCTGCTTGGCGAGTGCCTCCTCACGCAACTGGTCGTCTATGTCAGGGTCGACGTAGACGGTGCGCAGAACTAGATTTTCGGTGGGCATGATGAACTCCGAAGTAGATTCAAAACATATATACGAATACAGATCTCTAATTGCTGCCACGAGTAGTTCAGCATACCTGCGTCCGCCGCCCGGCCGTACAAGGACTTGTAGGGAAACCCGAGGTCGCGCTCCGCCAGAGTGCACAGCCGTTGCTCCCCATCCGAATAGCCGTCGCCACCTTCCCAGGCGGCACCGATGGATTTCTTTTCGAAGATGACAACTTCCGTGTCCTGCAGCTTGAGCGCCTTCAATACCTTGGCCTTGACCGCCAAGGCGACGGCTTTCGGGCCTCCGCCGACAACTGCAACGCGCTTGCGAACTAAGACCTGTTTAGCCATTCTTGTTTTCCCCGTCATGTCTGTTGGCAAGGGGGGCTTTTCCACGACACCGGTGCGACACCACCTCGCTTCGCCTCGAATGGGCACAACACCGCAACCGCATACGCTTCATTCCACCGGGCTACCGAACCGACGTTTTCCGAGGACATCTGGCTGACACAAAGACTCAGAGGCACTGTAGCCAAATACCGTTGCGCTGACACAGCTTGCCGTTCGGCGCGACGCTGGTGTTGCCGACGCCGTTGCCCTGCCAGGCGCCGCCGGCGTCGTAGCATCCGCCTGCGCCGCAGTTGACCAGCGGCTGGGGCGGACTCGGCGCGCGCAGGGGCACGGACGGCGGCAACGGCGGCATCGCCACGCGCGGCGGCGCGGCGCGCGGCGGCATCGGCTCGACGATCTGCGGCACAGGCCGGCGCGGCATGGGCCGTTGCGGCGGCGCGGTGCGGCAAGGCTGCCGCGCCAATTGCTTGCCGTCCGCGCTCAAGGTGCAGAACGGCAGGCTGGCGTAGGCCTGCCCCTCCAATGGTCGCTGAGGCGCGGCGGTCGACGCGGGCGGCGGCGGCGTGCTCGGCGCGGTCACGGCCACGGCCGGAGCTGGAACTGGAGCCGGATCGGCGCCCTGCCCCGCCGCAGCCCAGGCATAGCCGCAAGCCAGCAAGCCGAGCACGGCGGCCAAAATCAACGCGGTTTTTTGGTAACTCATGGCGACACCTCGCTGTGCGCATCGTGTCATTCATTATCGGCCGGCCCGGCGCGCGTTACCAGCAATGGAAACAATTGTTCACGTTTGTGGCCGCGCCAAGGAAAAATGTCCAGCCGAAGCTCAGGCTGGACATTCAATTGGGCACTTGCTTGCCCATTCGGCGCGGCTGGCCCGGCGCCGCAGACCCTGCTACTTGGCAGGCTCGGCGGGCTGCGGCGCGGCGGACGCCGACGCCGACGCCGACGCCAACTCCACCGGCAAGGCCGGCGCCATGCTGGCCGGCGCCGGCGCGTGCAGCGCCACCGGCGCGGCCGGCGCCGACACGGCCAGCCAGCCGGTGGCCGGCAGCAGCGGCACCAGCAGCAGCGCGACGATGTTGATGATCTTGATCAGCGGGTTGACGGCCGGGCCGGCGGTGTCCTTGTACGGGTCGCCGACGGTGTCGCCGGTGACGGCGGCCTTGTGCGCGTCCGAGCCCTTGCCGCCGAAGTTGCCGTCCTCGATGTACTTCTTGGCGTTGTCCCAGGCGCCGCCGCCGGTGGTCATCGAAATGGCCACGAACAGGCCGGTGACGATGGTCCCCATCAGCATGCCGCCCAGCGCGGCCGGGCCGAGCAGCATGCCGACCACGATCGGCACCACCACCGGCAGCAGCGAGGGCAGGATCATCTCGCGGATCGCCGAGGCGGTCAGCATGTCGACCGCCTTGTCGTACTCCGGCTTGCCGCTGCCGTCCATGATGCCCTTGATGTCGCGGAACTGGCGGCGCACCTCGACCACCACGGCGCCGGCGGCGCGGCCCACCGCCTCCATCGCCATGGCGCCGAACAGGTAGGGGATCAGCCCGCCGATGAACAGGCCGACGATCACCATCGGGTTCGACAGGTCGAAGCTGACGCTCTTGCCGACCGATTCGAGGGCGTGGGTGTAGTCGGCGAACAGCACCAGCGCGGCCAGGCCGGCCGAGCCGATGGCGTAGCCCTTGGTGACGGCCTTGGTGGTGTTGCCGACGGCGTCGAGCGGGTCGGTGATGGCGCGCACCGACTCGGGCATGCCGGACATTTCGGCGATGCCGCCGGCGTTGTCGGTGATCGGGCCGTAGGCGTCGAGCGCGACGACGATGCCGGCCATCGACAGCATCGAGGTGGCGGCGATGGCGATGCCGTACAACTGGCCCAGCTGGTAGGCCACCAGGATGGCGGCGCACACCGCCAGCACCGGATAGGCGGTCGACTTCATCGACACGCCCAGGCCGGCGATGATGTTGGTGCCGTGGCCGGTGGTCGAGGCCTCGGCGATGTGGCGCACCGGATGGAAGTCAGTGCCGGTGTAGTACTCGGTGATGTAGACCATCAGCCCGGTCAGCACGATGCCGACCACGGTGCAGCCCATCATGCTGGTGCGCATGGCCTGCTCCGGCCAGACCTGCCAGGTGACCACGGCGAAGCCGAGCAGCGACAGGCCGGCGGCCCACCACAGCCCGGTGTACAGCGCCGACATGATCTTCTTGCCCGGCGTGTGCTTGACCATCGAGCAGCCGACGATCGAGGCGAGGATGGAGACGGCGCCCAGCAGCAGCGGATAAATGATGGCCGAGGTGGGCGCGCTGGCGATCATCAGGGCGCCCAGCAGCATGGTGGCGATCAGCGTCACCACATAGGTTTCGAACAGGTCGGCGGCCATGCCGGCGCAGTCGCCGACGTTGTCGCCGACGTTGTCGGCGATCACCGCCGGGTTGCGCGGGTCGTCCTCGGGGATGCCGGCCTCGACCTTGCCCACCAGGTCGGCGCCGACGTCGGCGCCCTTGGTGAAGATGCCGCCGCCGAGGCGGGCGAAGATGGAGATCAGCGAGGCGCCGAAGGCCAGGCCGATCAGTGGTTTGATGACGTCGTGCGGGCTGAGCGGCACGCCGCCGGCGCCCTGCTGGGCCACCAGCATCATGTAGAACAACACCACGCCGAGCAGGCCCAGGCCGACCACCAGCATGCCGGTGATGGCGCCGCCCTTGAAGGCGACGTCGAGCGCCTCGTCGATGCCCTTGGTGGCGGCCTGCGCCGTGCGCACGTTGGCGCGCACCGAGACGTTCATGCCGATGAAGCCGCAGGCGCCCGACAGCACGGCGCCGATCAGGAAGCCGAGCGCCGTCTGCAGGCCGAGCAGGGCGAAGATCAGCACCAGCAGCACCACGCCGACGATGGCGATGGTGCGGTACTGGCGCGCCAGATACGCCGCCGCGCCCTGCTGGATGGCCAGGGCGATTTCCTGCATGCGCGCGTTGCCGGCGTCCTGTTTCAGGATCCAGCTGCGCGACCATAATCCATACACCACGGCGATCAGGCCGCACGCTACCGCAAACCAAAGACTAGCTGCCATATTGTCCCCTTCTTGTTATTGATCAAGCATACAAACCACACTCAGATAACCGCCAACGCGCCGGGTAGGCGCGCGCAGCCAACCAACCTGCGAACTGCAACACTTTGATACGCCGCCCGCGCGGGCGCGGACGTGGAACGAAAACGGTACGGCATCGGACATGGGGCGCGCGGCGCGAAAAGCGGGCGCAAAAAAAGCGGACGCTCGGTCCGCTCTACTGTAACGCTTATTCGGCCAGCGCGGCAAACGCGGCGTCGCGAATTTCTTCCACCGGACCGACGCCGGCGATGCGGCGGTACTTCGGCGCGCCGGCTTGTCCCGACTGGGCCCAGTTGTTGTAGTAACCGAGCAGCACCTTGGTTTGGTTGTGGTAGACGTCCAGACGCTTCTTGACGGTCTCCGCCTTGTCGTCGTCGCGCTGCACCAGGTCTTCACCGGTGATGTCGTCCTTGCCTTCGACCTTGGGCGGGTTGAACTTGACGTGGTAGACGCGGCCCGAGGCCGGGTGCGAACGGCG
Organism: Rugamonas sp. DEMB1; assembly: GCF_029834475.1. GTDB lineage: Bacteria > Pseudomonadota > Gammaproteobacteria > Burkholderiales > Burkholderiaceae_D > Rugamonas > Rugamonas rubra. Next base: position 4,683,394 of record NZ_CP122407.1, read on the forward strand.
GCCGTCCATGCGCTCGATGATCGAGGCGTCGGGCACGTCGATCTCCAGCACGTAGTCGACGTTGATGCCGTTGTCCTTCATCGCGTCGGCCTGCGCGATGGTGCGCGGGAAGCCGTCGAACAAATAGCCGTTGGCGCAGTCGGCTTCGGTCAGGCGGTCCTTGACCAGACCGATCATGATGTCGTCCGACACCAGTCCACCTGCGTCCATCACCTTCTTGGCGGCCATGCCCATCTCCGTGCCGGCCTTGATCGCGGCGCGCAGCATGTCGCCGGTCGAGATCTGCGGGATGTTGTATTTTTCTTTGATGAAATTAGCCTGGGTGCCCTTGCCTGCACCGGGTGCTCCTAAAAGAATAAGACGCATGAAAAATTCCTAAAAACGATGTTTGGATGGTTGGTATTGGAAACAGTAGAAGTGCTGCGAATCTGACTATCTTGGTACGAAACTTACCACAGAACTCCCGCGCCACGCCAGTTTATGAGCAAAACGACATGGCTTATTGTCGGCCGGCGTGGGGAAAGTGATGTTCTTTGTGAATATCGTGCTGCGATTTCAGTTATATCGTTTATTCCTTACTGGCAGCTGAATCGTAGTGCCGCCGCACGCGCGCCAGATCCTCCGGCGTGTCGACGCCGGCGGCCGGCGCCGCGTCGGTGACGTGGACGGCGATGGCGTGGCCGTGCCACAGCACGCGCAGCTGCTCGAGCGCCTCGATGGCCTCCAGCGGCGACGCCTCCAGCTGCGGATAGGCCTGCAGGAAGTCGTTGCGGTAGGCGTACAGGCCGATGTGGCGCAGCGGCACGTAGCCGGCCGGCAGCGTGTCCCGCAGTGCATCCTTCCCTTGGGCGAAGCCGTCGCGGTGCCACGGTATGGTCGCGCGCGAGAAGTACAGCGCCCTGCCCGCCTTGTCCAACACCACCTTGACCACGTTGGGGTTGAAGGCGTCGGCGGCGTCGTGCAGCGGATGGGCGCAGGTGGCCATCGGCACGCTGGCGGAGATGCAGTCGGCCGCCGCGCGCAGCAGCGCCGGGTCGATCAGCGGCTCGTCGCCCTGCAGGTTGACCACCACGGCGTCGGCCGCCAGGCCCAGCGCGTGCGCCACCTCGGCGATGCGGTCGGTGCCGGACGGGTGGTCGGCGCGGGTCATGCACACCTCCACGCCGTGCAGCTCGCAGGCGGCGCGGATGTCGGCGTGGTCGGTGGCGACGATGATGCGGGCGGCGCCCGCCTCGCGCGCGCGTTCGGCCACGCGCACCACCATCGGCTTGCCGCCCAGGTCGGCCAGCGGCTTGTTGGGCAGGCGGGTCGAGGCCAGGCGGGCCGGAATGATGACGACGAAGGACACCTTATTCCACCGCGTCCTGCAGGGTGCGCGCCTCGTCGGCCCACATGATGGGGATGCCATCGCGGATCGGGTAGGCCAGGCGGTCGCCGCGGCAAATCATTTCCTGGGCTTTTTTATCGTACTCCAGGGCTCCTTGCAAACAGGGCAGACCAGAATATCAAGCAGGCGAGCATCCACGGCATTTCTCCACAATGTGTTCGGCCAGCGCCGCGTCGATGCGCGCTGTCACCGGGACGACCCACAGTCTCGGGTCGTCTTTGAGATCTTCAATTCGCGCACATTTTACTGCATCCTTCTCGGTCATCAAGATCATATCGGCCTGCAGGGCGGCGAACGGCTGGTCGAGGAAATCGTGATGGTCGGGCAGCGGCAGCTCCTCGAAGCGCAAACCGGCGGCGCGCAGCATGGCGAAAAAGCGCTGCGGATTGCCGATGCCGGCCGCCGCCACGATGCGCAGGGCGGGCTGGGCAGACGGACCGGGCTGGCTCGATTGGCCGGTCGGGTCGGAGTCGCCGGGCTGGTTCGCCTGGCCGAGCCGCTCGGGCCGGGCCAGCGCGCTGAGCGGGCGCCGCTGGCTGCGGTCGCGCAGCTGCTCGGCCATCTCGCCGACCAACTGCATCTGCACCGCGCGGCCCTCGGCGGCGCCGGTGGCGGCGACCAGCGCCGGCGTCAGCTCCGGCGCGTTGATGACGGTGAAGTCGCGCCGGCGCGACGGCGGCTCGCGCAGCGGCCCGGCCGGCAGCAGCCAGCAATTGCCGGCGCCACGGCCGTCGAACAGGATGATCTCGACATCGCGTTGCAGCGCGTAGTGCTGCAGGCCGTCGTCGGTGAGCAGGATGTCGATGTCGGGATGGGCCGCCAGCAGCGCGCGGCCGGTGGCGGCGCGGTCGCGCCCCACCATCACCGGGCAGCCGGTGCGCTGGAAGATCAGCAGCGGCTCGTCGCCGACCTGCTGCGGCGTCGAGCCGGCGTCCACCGCGCGCGGCGTGGCGGCGGCGCTGCCGTGGCCGCGCGAGATCACGCCCGGCCGCATGCCGGCCGCCTGCAACGCCTGCACCAGCCAGATCGTCAGCGGCGTCTTGCCGGTGCCGCCGATGAAGATGTTACCGACCACCACCACCGGCACCGGCAGCCGCGACGAGGCCAGCAGGCCGGCGCGGTACAGCCGCGCGCGCAGCGCGCTCAGGGCGCGGAACAGTAGCGAGACGGGCCACAGCGCGCAGGCCAGCGGGCCACGGCGCAACCAGGCGCGCGTCAGCGTGGTTTCGAGGGAAGACAAACCGGCTGGCCTTACTTGGCGCCGCCGGTCTGCGCGGCGAAGGTCAGCTTGTCGTAGCCGGCCATGCGCGCCGCCTCCATCACGTTGATAACCATCTGGTGCATCGCGAACTGGTCGGCGTTGATGACCACCACCGGGCTCTTGTCGCCCGGCTTGGCGCCGGCCTTGGCGGCCTCCTGCATGGCGGCGGCCAGGCCGGCCACGTCATGGAAGGACACCGGCTCCTTGTTGATGGTGTAGTTGCCCTTGGCGTCGACGGTGATGTTCAACTCGTTGGGCCGCTCGACCGCCTTGGCCGCGTCGGCCGTCGGCAGGGTGATCTGCAGCTCGGTGAACTTGCTGTAGGTGGTGGTGACCATCAGGAAGATCAGGATCACCAGCAGCACGTCGATGAAGGGGATCAGATTGATCTCGGGATGCTCGCGGCCCTGCCCTTTGCGGAAGTTCATGCCCATCGCCGTCTACTTTCGCTTGCAGTGGACGATGTCGACGAACTTCACCGCCTGCTGCTCCATCTCGATGATGAAGCTGTCGACCAGGGCGCGGAAGTGGCGGTAGAACACCAGCGCCGGCATGGCGATGGCCAGGCCGAAGCCGGTGTTGTACAGCGCCACCGAGATGCCGTGCGCCAGTTGGGCCGGATTGGCGCCGCTGGCGTTTTGCGAGCCGAAGATCTCGATCATGCCGACCACCGTGCCGAACAAGCCCATCAAGGGCGCCAGCGTGGCGATGGTGCCCAGCGTGGTCAGGAAGCGTTCCAGCATGTGGGCCACGCCGCTGCCGGCCTCCTCGATCGACTCCTTCATCACCTCGCGCGGCGAATCGATATTGCGCAGCGCGGCCGACAGCACCACGCCCAGCGGCGAATTCTTCTCCAGCTTGTCGATGATGTCGGGGGTGATGTTGCCGCTGCGGTAGACCTGCACCACCTCGTCGAGCAGCTTGCGTGGCAGGATTTTGCGGCGGCGCAGATACAACAGGCGCTCGATGATCAACGCGGTGGCAACGATGGAAGCGATCAACAACAGCCAGATAGGCCAACCTGCAGCTTGAAGAAGGGCGAGCAAAACGAACTCCTGTGTGGATAAACCGGCCGGGATCGAATCCGCCGGCCAGGGCTGGCGACAAGGGCGCAACCCAAAGGCGCAATGTAACTTGTTGGGCCGCGCTCGGCAAGTGGCGATTCGGCCGGCGCAGGGTGGCGGCGCCGGCCATTGCTGCGGGTTTTGCACATGTTCTGTGGATAAGATTGTGCGCAAGCCAATCGACAGTCGGGAAGACCGTTGATTTCAAAGGGGAATTCAGGTGTGCGCAAAAAGACGGCAGGAATCCGATCGTTGTTTGCGCGGCATCAAACAATCCACAGAATGCTGAGCTTGTGGAGTTCTGCACATTTTCTGTGGACAAAATTGTGCGCAATGCCGTCAATGCATACCTAAGCCATTGATTTATATGGACATAGTGAAGCAGCTTAAAATAGTCGCAGCGCAGCACCGGGCAGCCGACTATGCTGGGTGAATATACTCAGCAAAAGTTGTGCCAACTTCTGCACATATTCTGTTGATAAGATTGTGTGCAACGGTGGCCATCCACAGCTAAGCCATTGATAAATATCAATATTATTTCCATGCGCAAAAATAAGGCAATCGCCCTTCCTGGGCGGAAGATATCCACCAGGCAGGCTGTTTTGAGCTCCCGGTGGCAACTTGGAACACCAAAAGTGGCAAAACTCACAGTTCTGCACACAAACTGTGGATAAGATTGTTAGCAAGGCGCGCTGGCAAGCACTAAGTGATTGATTTACATGGGTATTTTTGCCATGCGTAAAAATAACGCATGGCAAAACCTGCGCCGACGCGGTCGCGCCCGCTCTACCGGGTCGCCACGCCAGGCCATGGTTCTGCACATTAAATGTGGATAAGATTGTTAGCAATCATTATCACCAACGATCAAGTCGTTGTTTTTAAACGATATTTAAGCTCTGCGCAAAAATATGGCAGTTCGGCAATATTCGCCGACTTATGCACTGCCACCGTCGTTTCCACCATCCAAAGGCGCCAGGAAGGCGATTTAGCCAGGCTATCGTCAGCAACACTGTACTTCTGCACATTTTGTGTGGATAAGATTGTGCGCAAGCTAGGTGATGGCCCGTGAAGTCTTTGATTTATATAAGATTTATTGCCTTGAGTAAAAACAAGGCAGGCTGGTTCGGGAGTGGAAAACGGTCTCGTCGGCGTTTCGCCAATTATTCGGTCCCATTCGCGGCGTGGGGACAAGTCGCGAGTTCTGCACATCTTCTGTGGATAAAATTGTGCGCAAGACGGCAGATAAGAGACTAAGTCATTGATTTGTAATAATATACTTTCCCTGCGTAAATTTTACGCAGTAGCAAACAAGCAATATGAAAAAGACTATCGCTCACACAAAGTTCCACACATCTTCTGTGGATAACTTTGTGCGTAACTGCCGGTGGCAAACCCAAAGTACTTGATCCGTAAGGCTTTTTTGCCTCTGCATGCAAATGCGGCAAAAAGATTTACCCTTAATAATCAAATGTTTACAATAAAACCTTGCCGTTTTAGTTGATATATGACATAAGCATGACCGCCACCAATTTTTGTGGATAGCTTATTTTTTCGACATCATGAACCACAGCGACGACACCGATTTCAGCCCTCCTCCACCGCCCGTGATGACCGTCACGGCGCTCAACCAGGCCGTTGCCCGCCTGCTGGAACGCTCGTTTCCGCTCAGTTGGATCGCCGGCGAGGTGTCCAACTTCACCCGCGCCAGCTCGGGCCACTGGTATTTCACGTTGAAGGACGACGCGGCCCAGGTGCGCGCCGTGATGTTCCGTGGCCGTGCCCAGCACGCCGGCTTCATCCCGCGCGAGGGCGACAAGGTCGAGGTGCGCGCCCTGGTGACGCTGTACGGCGCCCGTGGCGACTACCAGATCAACGTGGAGGCGATCCGCCGCGCCGGCGTCGGCGCGCTGTTCGAGGCCTTCCAGCGACTCAAGGAGCGGCTCGGCGCGGCCGGCCTGTTCGACCAGGACCGCAAGCGCGCCCTGCCGATGTTCGCCCGCACCATCGGCATCGTCACCAGCCCGCAGGCGGCGGCGCTGCGCGACGTGCTCACCGCGCTCAAGCGGCGCGCGCCGCATATCCACATCGTGCTATATCCCACGCCGGTGCAGGGCCAGCAGGCGCCCGAGCTGATCGCCCGCGCCATCGACACCGCCTCCGAGCGCGCCGAGTGCGACGTGCTGATCGTTTGTCGCGGCGGCGGCAGCATCGACGAACCTGTGGTCGTTCAACGACGAGGCGGTGGCCTACGCCGTCGCCAACTGCAGCATGCCGGTAATTTCCGGCGTCGGCCACGAGACCGACTTCACCATCAGCGACTTCGCCGCCGACCTGCGCGCGGCGACGCCGACGGCCGCCGCCGAACTGGCCGCCACGCCGCGCGCCGACTGGCTCGCCTCGTTGCGCGCCGACGCCACCGACCTGCGCCGCGCCATGCGCCGCGCGGTGGGCGAGGCGGCGCAGACGCTGGACAACCACACGCGCCGCCTGCTCAGCCCCGCCGCGCAGATCCGCCAGCAGCGCTTGAAACTGCTGGCGCTGTCGACAGCGATGACGCACGCCAACCGTGCGCCGCTGGCGCAGGCGCGCGGTGGTTTGGATCGCTTGAGCGGTAAATTGGCGGCGCGGCGGCCCGATGTGCGCGCGGCGCGCCAGCAACTGGCCGGATTGCAGCATCGCGGCGCGCTGTGCATGGGGAGTTTGTTGGGGCAGCGGCGCGACGCGCTGGGCGCGCTGGCGGCGCAGCTGGAGCTGCTCAATCCGCAGCGCACGCTGGAGCGCGGCTACGCCATCGTCACCGACGCCAAGGGCGCCGTGCTGCGCTCGCCGGCCCAGCTCAAGCCGCGCCAATCGCTCACCGTGCGCCTGGCCGAGGGCAGCGCGCAGATCGACGTGGCAGCGGTGCAGCCCACGCTGGACTGATTTGTCGAGAAAAAGCAGAGAGTATTTGGATCGCGCCGCTAAGATATCCAATATCCTCTCTGCATTTTGCTACAACAGGTCAGCAATAAGGCATTGACGTTGGCAGGGAGCCGTCGCCGAAACCTTCCCAAAAGAGGTATCAGCATGACAACAACCTCGCTCCCTGCAGCCATGCCCGACGATTACGCCGACTGGCTCAGGCAACTCAAAACCGACATCAGTAGCGCCCGGCAACGGGCCGTACTGGCCGTCAACGCCGAACTGGTCCGGCTTTACGGCCGTATTGGACATGACATCCTGCAAAGGCAACAAAGCCAAGCCTGGGGTTCGAAGGTTATCGACCGACTGGCGCGCGATCTCAAAGATGAATTTCCTGATATGCGGGGTTGGTCGTCAAGTAATCTGAAATATATGCGCTTTTTTGCGCAGCATTGCCCGGCTGGACAATTCGGTCAGCAGCCTGCTGACCAATTGCCGTGGTTCCATATCGTCACGTTGCTGACCAAGCTGCGCAGCGTCAACGAGCGAGAATGGTATGCGTCGCAGGCCGTACAGCACGGCTGGTCGCGCACGACACTGGAATTGAACATCAAGAACCATTTGCGGCAACGTCAGGGGGCTGCGGTAAGCAATTTCATGATCCGCTTGCCGAACGCTGCCTCCGCCCTGGCACAGGAAGCCCTGAAAGACCCCTATCTGTTCGATTTTATCGGTTTGGGCAATGATGCGCAGGAACGCGAGATCGAAGACGGACTAATCCGTCATATCACCCGCTTCCTACTGGAACTTGGCGCCGGCTTTGCCTTCGTCGGGCGGCAATTCCGGCTTGACGTGGCCGGCGACGAATTCTTCATCGACCTGCTGTTTTATCACACGCGCCTGAAATGCTACGTGGTCGTTGACCTGAAAGCCGGCGCCTTCAAACCCGAACACGCTGGCCAACTTAATTTCTATCTTTCCACGGTCGATGCCCAGATCAAAGCCGAGGATGACAAGCCAACCATCGGCTTGTTACTGTGCAAGCAGAAAAACCGGCTGGTGGCGGAATATGCGCTGTCCGGCATCGACAAACCGATAGGCATCGCCGAGTACCAATTGCTACGCGATTTACCGGAATCGCTGGAGCGCAGCCTGCCAAGTATCGCCGAGATCGAGGCGGAACTGGCAGGCAACACGGATTGATCCTGTAGCTACTCCGCCGACAGCATGGCCGACATGCCGATCAGCGCCGGATAGTCGTCGGTGATGACGAAGGTGGCGATGTTCGCCAGGTAGTCGGAGAAGCGCCCCTTCTGCTCGAAGCGGGCGCGAAAGCCTGAGCGGGCGAAGAAGTCGCCCATGCGCGGCACGATGCCGCCGCCGATGTAGATGCCGCCCTTGGCGCCCAAGGTCAGCGCGACGTTGCCGGCGACTGTGCCGAGCATTTCGCAAAACGCCTCCAGCGTCTCGACGCACAACGGGCAGTTGCCGCGCAGGCCGCGTTCGACGATCTCCGGCGCGCTTAAGCTCTCCGCCTCGACGCGGCCGCGTTCGGCCAGCGCGCGGTACACCAACCCCAGGCCGATGCCCGACACCAGCCGCTCGCTCGAGACGTGCTCGTGGAAGCGCCGGGCGTAGCGCAGGATGTCGATCTCGCGCTCGCTCATCGGCGCGAAGGTGCTGTGGCCGCCCTCGCTGTCGAGGGCGATCCAGCGCGCGCCGGCCGGCACCAGGCCGGACACGCCCAACCCGGTGCCCGCCCCCACCAGCCCGACCACGCCGCCGGCGCGCGCCGTGCCGCCGCCGATCTGCCGCATGTGGCCGGCGTCCAGGTGCAGCAAGGAGCTGGCCAGCGCGGTGAAGTCGTTCACCACCACCAGCGATTTCAAACTGAACTGCGAACACACCGCCTCGATCGAGAACGACCAGTGGTGGTTGGTCATGCGCACCCAGTCGCCGTCGATCGGGTTGGCGATGGCGATGCCGGCCAGGCGCGCCTGGTAGCCGCCGGCGGCCACCGTGGCCGGTTGCGCCAGGTAGTGCACCAGCGCCGCGCCCAGGGTCGGGTAGGCGGCGCAGTCGGCCGTCCAGATCGCCTCTATCCGCTTGGGCGCCGTCTCCACGCCGAAGCGGGCGTTGGTGCCGCCGATGTCGGCCAGCAGGCGCGGGCCGTTGATGAAACCGGGGAAGCTGTCGCGTTGCATGGTTGTCCTTGAGGTTCCGGGGTGCGGGCGCGGCGGGCGGTCCCACTGACCGCCGCGCCCGACGATCAGAACTTCATCGACACGCGCGCACCGAACGTACGGGGCTGATTATAGAACGCGCCGTAGATTTGCTGGGTCGGCTGGCAAGGCATGCCGGTGTCGGTGCACAGCTCCGTCACGTCCAGCTTGACCGCCTTGTCGGTGGCGTTCTGCACGAACAGCTCGGCGGTGTAGGCCTTGTTGGTCGGCTGGTAGCGCACGCTCAGGTCGAGCGTGGTGTAGGCGTCCTGCCGCTTCACGCCGGCGTGGCCCGGCACGTCGCCGTTGAAGGCGCCGCTGCCGATGAAGGAGTCGCCTTCATAATGCACCGCCGCGCGCGGGGTCAGCTGGCCGCCGCCGAGCGCGAAGTCGTGCTCGTACTGGATGGTGGTGGCGAACTTGGGCGCGTGCTTCATGGTGGCGCCGCCGACGTTGACCAGCGGCGCGGTCGAGCCGCAGGACTGGCCGTTGGCGCGCGCCGCGTCGACGTCGCAGGACAGGAAATCGTCGTACACCGCCTTCAGGTAGGTGGCGTTGCCGGTCAGGCGGTCGATGCGGGTCGGACGCCAGGTCCATTCCGCCTCGACGCCCTTGACCGTGGCGCCGGCCGCGTTGAAGTTGGCCAGCACGCTGTTGACCACCTGCGATTCGAGCTTGTCCTTGTACTTCATCCAGAAGGCGTCCAGGTTCAAGGTCAGCTCGCGGTTGAACAGGTCTGACTTGAAGCCGATCTCGTAGCTGGTCAGTTTTTCCGGCTTGGTGGTGGCGCCGCCATCGCCGATGGCCGGCGAGTGGAAGCCGGTGGTGACGGAGCCGAACAGCAGGATCTGCGGCGCCAGCTTGTACTCGACGCGGCCGAGCCAGGTCGACTGGCTGTATTTCAGGTCGGCCGAGTTGTCGCCCGCGGTGTTGCCGCAGCCGGCCGCCGTCACCGCGCCGCCGGGGCCGATGTTGTGGCTGTTGATCAGGCCCGAGCCGGGCGTGACCAGCTGGCGGATCTGGTCGGCCGTCAGCACCGTGGTGCCCAGCGGGACGTTGGCCGGCCAGTTCGGGCAGGCCCAGTTTTGGCCGCCGATATCGAACTTGTGGTCCTTGGTGTAGCGCGCGCCGGCGGTCAGCTTGATCTGCTCGCTCACCTGCTGGCTGATCTGGGCGAAGGCGGCGTTCGATTTCAACTGGCGGTTGCCCTGGTTGAACGACATCGCCGAGGCGTACTGGCCAACGGTCGGCTGGACGAAGATCACCGAGCCGTTGGCGAGGCTGCCTGCGCCACCGTGGCCTGCGAGATCTGGCTGCGGTCGATGTCGAAGCGCACCTTGTTCTTCTCGCCGAAGACGAACAGGCCGCCGACCCACTGGAACGGCGCGTCGTTGTCGGAACGTGCCTGCAGCTCGTGCGAGTAGCTGTCGAACTTGGCCCACTCGGTGCGGTTCTCCGATTTGAAGCCGGGGAAGACGCCGGCGTCGGCGTCGTTGGCGTTGGTGCGCTGGTAGCGGCTCCAGCTGCCCAGGTAGGTCAGGTCGAGCGACTCGCTCGGCTTGTAGTTGAGGCGGCCCTTGTAGGTCATGATGGACTGGTCGAGCATGCCCGGCGTGTCGATCAGCGCCGAGCGCAGCTCCTGGCCGGCCTTCGGCTCGGCCGCCAGGTAGACGTTGCCGGCGCCCTGGTCGTGGAAGTAGTCGGCGATGAAGGTGCCGCGCAGCTCGGGCGTGATCTTCCACAGCAGCGAGGCGCGCACGCCCATCTGGTCGTTGGCGCCGTACTTCTTCGAACCGGGCAGCACGTTGGAGCCCTGGCGGAAGGCCACGGTGCCGTCCTGGCTGTCCTTGATGGCGGCGATGCGCAGGCCCAGCGTGTCGCTCAGCGGGATGTTGACCATCGCCTGCGTCTGCAGGTGGTGGCGGTCGCCGACGGTCATGCCGGCGGTGCCGAAGAACTTGTCGGTGCTGGGCGCGCCGGACACCAGGTTGACCGCGCCGGCGGTCGAGTTGCGGCCGTTCAGCGTGCCCTGCGGGCCGCGCGCCACCTCGACGTGGCTCAAGTCGTACATCAGCGCGGTGGCGCCCTGCGGCCGCGGCGAGTAGATGCCGTCGACGTAGAAGGCCACCGCCGGATCGCCCAGCTCGGTGTGGTTGGCCGAGCCGACGCCGCGCATGTAGACGTGCACGCCGCCGGAGTCGCCGTGCTGCTCGACCACCAGGCTGGGCACCATCGCCGTCAGCGAGGCCAGATCCTTGACCTGGTTGTTGGCCAGCGTGTCCTGGCTGTAGGCGGTGATCGCCAGCGGCGTCTCCTGCACGAAGGTGTTGCGGCGCGTCGCCGTGACGACGATGCGGTCGACGGTGTCGCCGGCGGCCGGCGCGGCGGCGGGAGCTGCGGTCGGAGCTGCGGCGCCGGTGGCGGCCTGCTGGGCGAAGGCGCTGCCGCCGGCCATCAGCGCGATGGCCAGCGCCATCTTGGTTTTTTTCAAGTGGTTCATTTGTCTATCCTCTATTTCCGTTAATTGAATGATGTCACATAGCTCTTTGGCTACTGCTGCACATGCATTGCTGTGCTCAAGTTGAGTTCATGGCTGGCCCCCGTTTAGCTTTCTGCATTTTCGTGTTCAATGTGCGGCCACGGCGCGGCCGGCCGGGTCGAATAGGAAGGCCTTGTTCTGCTGCGGGATGAAGCCGATGCGCTGCTCCGGCCGCAGTTGTGTGGCCTGGTCGCCGTGCAGCTTGATGGCCACCGTGTGCGCGCCGCCGTCCAGCGTGGCGTGGACGATCTGCGCGTCGCCCAGCTGCTCGATCAGGCTGATGCGCGCCGGGCAGCCCTGCTCCGGCCCGACGATGCTCAGGTGTTCGGGGCGGATGCCCAGGGTCAGCTCGCTCAGGTCGCCGGCGTGCGGCAGGGCGAAGCGGCCGACCACCTCCACGCAGGGCAGGAAGTTCATGCGCAGCGCGCCGATGAAGCCGGCGACGAAGCGGCTGGCCGGCCGTTGGTACAGCTCCAGCGGCGCGCCGACCTGCTCCATGTGGCCGCCGTTGAAGACGGCCACGCGGTCGCCCAGGGTCATCGCCTCGACCTGGTCGTGGGTCACGTAGACCATCGTGGTGCCCAGCTCCTGGTGCAACTTGGCCAGCTCGATGCGGGTCTGCACGCGCAGCGAGGCGTCCAGGTTGGAGAGCGGCTCGTCGAACAGGAACACCTTGGGCTGGCGCACGATGGCGCGGCCGATCGCCACGCGCTGCCGCTCGCCGCCGGACAAGGCCTTCGGCTTGTGGTCCAGGTGGTGGCTGATCTGCAGGATCTCGGCGACCTTGTTGACCGACTCGCGCACCTGCGCCTCCGGCACCTTGGCCATCTTCAGCGCGAAGCCCATGTTGTCGCGCACCGACATGTGCGGATACAGCGCGTAGCTCTGGAACACCATGGCGATGCCGCGCTCGGCCGGCGGCACCTCGTTGGCCAGCGTGTCGCCGATCAGCATCTGGCCGGCGCTGATGTCCTCCAGCCCGGCGATCATGCGCAGCAGCGTCGACTTGCCGCAGCCGGAAGGGCCGACGAAGACCATGAACTCGCCGTTGGCGATCTCCAGGTCCAGCCCTTTGACCACCTCGGGGCCGTCGCCGTAGGATTTGCGGATGCCGCGTAAAGAGATGCTGGCCATGCTTACTCCCCCGCGCCGCTGGCGCCGACCGCGCCGACGGCTTTGCCGGCGTGGTGGTATTGGCCGGCGCGCTGCCGGGCGATGAAGCTGCGATACCACAGCGCGCTGTCCTTCAGCGTGCGCTGCTGGGTCGCGTAGTCGACGTAGACCAGGCCGAAGCGCTTGGCGTAGCCGGAGTTCCACTCGAAGTTGTCGAGCAGGCTCCAGTAGAAGTAGCCGCGCACGTCGACGCCCTGCTCCATCGCCGTGGCGATCGCCTGCAGGTGGCTGCGCACGTAGTCGATGCGGCGGGCGTCGTCGACCCGGCCGCCGGCCAGCTGGTCCGCCTCGGCCATGCCGTTCTCGGTGATGTAGACCGGCGGCAGCTGGTACTCGCGGTGCAGCGCCAGCAGCAGCTCGCTCATGCCCTGCGGGTAGATCTCCCAGCCCATGTCGGTCAGGCCCAGCTTGGCCTCGGACTGGCGCGGCGGCGTCTCGGTGCTGACGAAGGCGCGGAAGTAGTAGTTCACGCCGAGGAAGTCGAGCGGCTGCTGGATATCCTTGAAATCGTTTTCAAAGATGGACAAACGGGTCGTGTCGATGGCTTTCAGTGCCAACTCCGGGTAGCGGCCCTTGAAGATCGGGTCCATGAACCATTGCACCGAGCGGGCGTATTCGAGGTCGGCGGCGGCCTTGTCGGCGGCCGAGTCGGTGGCCGGGGTGGCGGTCCACTGGTTGAGCACGATGCCCAGCTTGGCCGGCGCCTTGACCGCGCGCATCGCCTGCATGGCCAGGCCGTGCGACAGCAGCAGGTGGTGCGACACCTGCAGCGCGGCGACCGGGTCGGCCACGCCGGGGGCGAACTGGCCGTTGCCGTAGCCGAGGTTGGCGCTGCACCAGGGCTCGTTGTGGGTGGCGATGGTGGCGACGCGGGCGCCGAAGCGGCGCGCCACCTCGGCGGCATAGGCGGCGAAGTGGTGGGCGGTGTCGCGGTTGAGCCAACCGCCCAGGTCGCTGCAGGCCCTGCGGCAGGCCCCAGTGGTACAGGGTCAGGTGGGCGGTGATGTTCTTTTCGCGCAGCTTGTCGAGCAGGCGCGAATAGAAGTCGAAGCCCTTCTCGTTCCAGGCGCCGTGGCCGTCCGGCTGCACGCGCGACCAGCTGACCGAGAAGCGGTAGGCGTTGACGTTGAGCGAGGCGATCAGCTCGACGTCCTCGGCGTAGCGGTGGTAGTGGTCGCAGGCGACGTCGCCGTTGCTGCCGTCGATGACCTTGCCGGGGGTGTGGCTGAAGGTGTCCCAGATCGAGGGGCCTTTGCCGTCCTCGGCGGCGGCGCCCTCGATCTGGAAGGCGCTGGTGGCCACGCCCCAGGTGAAGGAGGCGGGAAAATCAAGCTTGTCGGTGTGGTTTGGCATGGTCGTTGAGTCGAAAAAAGTCGGGTTAGAAGTCGTTGAAACTAGCGGGTCGGCGGGGCGATGGGACGCACTATCCCCAGGGTCAGACCCTAGGGTCTGACCCTATATTTTCGCCGGCGGATTTTCTGGGTCTGGCGCGGCGTCAGCCCTTGACGGCGCCCTGGGTCAAGCCCTCGATCAAGCGCTTCGAGGCGACGAAGAACATGATCAACAGCGGCAGCACGGCGATCGCGGCGCCCACCATCAAGGCGCCCCACTCGGTGTTGTTGGGCGCCTGGATGCTGCGCAGCGCCACCGGTATGGTGTAGTTCTCCACCGAGCGCATCACCACCAGCGGCGTGATGAAGTTGTTCCACGAGTTGATGAAGGTGATCAGGCCGAGCGTGCCCATGGCCGGGCCGATCAGCGGCAGCACCACGCGCCAGTAGATGGCGAACTCGCCGCAGCCGTCGATGCGGGCCGCCTCGATCAGCTCGCGCGGGATCGCCGTGCCGATGTACTGGCGCATCAGGAAGATGCCCAGCGCGCCCGCCGCGCCCGGCACATACAGGGCGCGCGGCTGGTCGAGCCAGCCGATGAAGTCCATCAGCATGAAGGTCGGCACCATGCCCATGAAGGCGGGGATGATCATCGAGCCCATGACGATGGCGAACAGCGGCTGCTTGAAACGGAACTCGTAGACGGCGAAGGCGTAGCCGCCCAGCGAGCAGAAGAACAGGGTCAGCGCGGTCTGCATCAGCGCCACGTACAGGCTGACGCCGATGTTGCGCCAGAACGGCAGGCGCTCCTCGAGCAGCTTGAGGTTGTCCAGCGCCGAGGCGCCGAACCAGGCCGGCGGCGGGAAGCTGAAGATTTCCGCGCTGGTGTGGGTGGCGAAGACGAACATGAAGTAGAACGGCGTGAACATGATCAGCGCGCCGACGCCGACGATGCCGTAGGCGCCGAACTTGGCGCTCCATGCTGCGGCGGCGCCCAGGCCGTTCGAACGCGCCGCGCTTGCTGCCAGTGTTGCGGATGCTGCGCTCATCGTGCGCCCCTTTCATTGCGGCTGAAGATGCGGTTGTTGACCCAGGTGCTGCTGGCGATGAGCAGGAACAGCAGCCAGGAGATGGCCGAGGCGGTGCCGAAGTCGCCCGACGAGAACGCCGTTTTGTAGACGAACATGGCGGTGGTCAGCGCCGCCTGCCCCGCCCCGCCGGACTCGCCGACCAGGATGAAGGGCTCCTCGAAGGTCTGCAAATTGCCCATGATGGTCATGGTCACGGCCAGGTACATCATCGGCCGCAACTGCGGCAGCGTGATGTGCCAGAACTGCTGGCGCTTGCTGGCGCCGTCCAGGGTGGCGGCCTCGTACAGGTCGCGCGGGATCACCTGCAACGCCGAGATATACAGCACCAGGTTCCAGCCGAGGTAGCGCCAGAAGATGACGAAGGCCACGGCCGGCTTGATGAACTGCGAGTTGTTGAGCCAGTCGATGGGCTCGGCCGGCATCAGGGAACCGAGCAGCGGCACCTCGCCGAGCGCCTTGAGCAGCAGGTTGATCTCGCCGTACTGGCGCGAGAACAGGGTGTTGAACACCATCGCGATGGCCACGCTGGAGGTGATGAAGGGCAGGAAGTAGGCGCCGATCACCAGGTTGCGCGAGCGCTTGAAGGTGTTGTGGATATAGGCCGCCAGCGGGATCGCCACCAGGTGCTGTGGCACGCCGGAGGCCAGCGCCAGCCACAGCGTGTTGCCGAGCGACTTGAAGAACCAAGGGTCGTTCAGCGCGAAGATGTAGTTGTCCAGGCCGACCCACTGCATGGCGGTGATGCCACTGGCGGCGTCCCACTGGTTGAACGACAGGTAGATGGAAAACAGCAGCGGGAACAGGCTGAAGGCGCCGAACAAAATGAAGAAGGGGCTGATGAACAGGTAGGGCGCCCACTTCTTCGAGTCGAAGCGGCGGCGCGCGCCGCCACGCCGGCTTGGCGCGGCGCCGACCGGCTCGATGGCCTTGAACGGGCCGAGCGCGGGCGCGCTCACGGGCGACCCCGACACGTGTCCTGCCGCTGCGGATTCGACGCGGTGCGCGCCATGGTCCGCGCCATGGTCCGTGCGAAGGCCAGTGCGATGGCCCGCTGTATGGTCTGGTGCATGCTCGTCTCCATTCATCAACGGCGCGCCCGGCGCTCGATCAGCGCCTTGGCGTCGCGCAGCGCGGTCTTGATGTCCTTGTTCTGCTCGAGGACGTTTTCCAGCTCGCTGTTGACGACCTCGTTGGCCATCCAGTCGTATTTGTCGACGCGGATCACCGGGATTTTGACGGCGGTGTCGCGCGCCAGCTGGCGCGTCTTCTGGCCGCCGAAGTAAGGCTGCGCCTCGTCCATCGCCGGGTCGCCGTGCGCCGCCAGCAGCGACGGGTAGCCGCTGATCTCGCGCAGGGCCGTGAGCTGGACCTCCTTGTTGGCGGTCATGAACTTGATGAACTCCCAGGCCTCGGCCTTGTTGACGGCCTTCTTGGGGATCGCGTAGAAGGAGCCGCCGTAGGAGGCCAGCGCGCCGCCCGGCAGGCCGCTGGCGCGCCACTGTCCCTTGTAGTCCGGCGCCAGCCACTTGGCCAGGTGGCCGCCGAACCAGAAGCCGCTCATTTGGCTGGCCACCTTGCCGCGCTTGAAGCCCTCCGACCATTCGCTGGTCCAGGCCACCGTCTTGGTGTCGATGCCGGCGACGCGGGCCGCCTTGGCCAGCTCGAAGGCGCGCACGAAGCGGGGCGAGTCGACCAGCACCTTGCCCTTGTCGCCGAAGTAGATGCCCTCGCCGTCCTTCAGGTTGGCGCGGATGTAGATGTCCTTCAAATCGCCGGCGCGCGCCAGCAGCATGGTGCCGGTGGCGGCCTTGAGCTTTTTGCCGGACTCGATGTAGGACTCCCACGAGCGGCTCAGCTCCTCCTCCTTGATGCCGGCCTTGTCCATCAGGTGCCCTTGCGGTAGAACAGCATGCCCGGGCCTATGTCGGCCGGCATCGCCGCCAGGTTGCCGCGCGAGTTGGTGGCCTGCGGGTAGGTGTAGGAGACGAACTGCTTGCGGTACTGCTCGGCAGCATATGGCGGCGCCAGCAGGTTCGTCCAGCCCCTTGGACTCGGCGAAGATGCCGATGTAGCCGAAGTCGACCGCCACCACATCGGGCAGGTGGGCGCCGGCCGCCAGCGCGGTGGTCATGGAGTTGTGGTGGTCCTCGATCTGCAGGCTGACCAGCTTGATCTTGATTTCGGGGTGCAGCTTTTCCCACATAGGTAGCGCTACCTTCACCGCCCGGTCAAGATCCGGGAAGGAGGCTACGGTGATGGTCGCCGGTGCGGCGCCCACCTGTGGCGTGGCCACGGCGCAGAATGCGACGGCGCTGGCCATGGCGGCCGATATCCTTGATTTCATTGCTTTGTCTCCGATTATTCGTTTGCGTTTTCTATCTTGAAAACGTTTTCACATCATGCATTCATTAAATACCGCTTTTTGATTCAAGTCAACCGCAAATCGGGGCCGGCGGAATCGAGGATTGAAGCACAGAAAGATCCACCGGGGTGGGCGGTTCGCCAAGAATGCCCACCGAATCCCACCCTCCCCTATGAACAGCCGGGTATTCGGCGGCTTGTGGCGGCGCGCGGTGAGGCCCAGTCCAGTTGTGAAAAAAATGCAACAATACTTGAAAACGTTTTCAGCATTGCGTGACGTGATTCCCAAAAACGGCCGAAACCGTCCGCTGCGATGCATTTCGGCCGGGTGGCGGGCGATTTATGTTACCCTTTCGCTGAAAAGGTTTTCAGGCCAGACCTGGCTACCGCGCATCGCACCGACAGGAACCACTTTGACTCACGACGACCAGCCCACCCCGCCATCGACCCTGATGGATGTCGCACGCCTGGCGGGGGTGTCGCCGAGCACGGTGTCGCGCATCCTCAACGGCACCGCCCGCGTCTCCGAGGACAAGCGGCTGGCCGTGCTGGCCGCCATCGCGCAGATGAACTTCGCCCCCAACCAGATGGCCCAGGCCCTGAAGAAGGGCCGTTCGATGACCATCGGCATCGTCGTGCAGGACATCTCCAGCGCCTTCTTCGACGAGAACCTGCGCGGCATCGACGACGGCCTGAAGGGCACCGGCTACGCCTCGGTGATCGTCAGCGGCCACTGGAACCCCGAGGAGGAGGCCGAGCGCATCCGCCTGCTGCTGGGGCGCAAGGTCGACGGCATCATCCTGTTGTCGGGCCGCATGTCCGACGAGGCCGTGCGCGCCTTCTCGCTGCAGCGCCCCATCGTCTCGACCGGGCGCGAGCTGCACACCCGCAGCGCGCTCGGCATCAAGCTCGACAACGAGCACGGCGCCTGGATGGCGACCCACCATTTGATCGAACTGGGCCACCGCCGCATCGCCTTCATCGCCGGTCCGCCCAACAACCTCGACGCCGAGGAGCGCCTGGCCGGCTACCGCCGCGCGCTGCGCGAGGCCGACCTGCCCTTCGACCCCAAGCTGGTGGTCGAGGGCAACTTCATCGAAAGCGGCGGCCTGCTGGCCATCAACCACCTGTTCGAGACCCAGCAGCAGTTCTCCGCCGTGTTCGCCGCCAACGACCAGAGCGCCTACGGCGTGCGCCTGTGCCTGTACCGCAAGGGCATCCGCGTGCCGGACGACATCTCGCTGGTCGGCTTCGACGATCTGCCCGGCTCCTCCTACACGACGCCGCCGTTGACCACGATTCGCCAGCCGCTATACGAGATCGGCCTGCTCAGCACCAACGCACTGCTGCGCCTGATCAACGGCGAGACGGTCGACACCCAGGTGCCGCCATTGGAGCTGATCGTGCGCGAGACCACCCGGCGGGTGCGCTAGACGCTTGTTTTAGGGCCAGGCCGGGCGCGTTGTTCCTGCGGCGCGACAATCGCAAGCACTCCTGCACCGTTCGCGCATCCGCTTTACAATGATGGTCGTTTCGGCAAAAATCGTCTTCTGTCTCAAACCACTAAGGAATAACAAATGGAACATACCCTGCCACCTCTGCCGTATGCAATGGACGCCCTGGCGCCCCACATCTCGCAAGAAACGCTGGAATACCACTACGGTAAACACCACCAAGCGTATGTCACCAACCTGAACAACCTGATCAAGGGCACCGAGTTCGAGAACCTGTCGCTCGAAGAGATCATCAAAAAATCCTCCGGCGGCATCTTCAACAACTCCGCCCAGGTATGGAACCACACCTTCTACTGGAACGGCCTGACCCCGACCGGCAGCGGCGCACCGACCGGCGCGCTGGCCGACGCGATCAACGCCAAATGGGGTTCGTTCGACGCCTTCAAGGCCGAGTTCACCAAGTCCTGCGTCGGCAACTTCGGTTCCGGCTGGACCTGGCTGGTGAAAAAGGCCGACGGTTCGGTTGACATCGTCAACACCTCGAACGCCCTGACCCCGCTGACCACCACCGACAAGCCGCTGCTGACCTGCGACGTGTGGGAACACGCCTACTACGTCGACTACCGCAACGCCCGTCCAAAATACGTGGAAACGTTCTGGAAACTGGTCAACTGGGAATTCGCCGGCGCCAACTTCGCCTGATCGAATTCAGCTTGTTACCCCGCCGGCAAGGCGGGGGCAAAAAAGCCTGTGCCTCCCGGCGCAGGCTTTTTTTTACCCCTACCCCGAGACGCGGAAGCCGGGGTCTGACCCCATGCGGGGTCAGACCCCTTAGCTTGCGGGGTTAAGCCGGCATCCCGCTGTCGACCGGGTCACCGGGGTCAGCCAGCGGAGCTTGGCGTCAGGACTGCAGTTGCAGCGTCTTGACCACTTTGTTCTCGTCGCGCTCGCCGGCGCCGGAGGCCCTGTTCTTGCTCTCCTTGCGGATCGCGATCAGGCGGTCGCCGACCAGGCTGTAGACGCTCTGGTCCTCGTTCTTCGCCTCGAAGCTGATGACGATGAAGGCGCGGCCGGAGGCGTTCTGCGTCAGCCGGCTGGCCAGCGGCACGCCGTCGGCGGCGATCCACACGTGCAGCACGCCCTCGAAGTCCTTGATGTATTTGCGGTCGCGGTCGCTCAGCGTGTCGATCGAGGTTTCGTAGGTCAGCAGGCGGGCCGGCTTGCCGCCGTAGGTGTCGGCCTTTTCGCTCTTCCACACCGCCTTGTCGAGCACGCGCTGCAAATCGCTGGCCGCCGAGATCATCGGCCGCAGGTCGTTGGGGGCGAACTCGCGCGCCGCCATCAGGGTCGGCGTCTTGGCGTTCGGGTTCTTCGCCTGGGCGTGCGCCTCGGCGTCCATGCGCGCCAGGATCTCGCGGCCGTAGGACAGCTGCATGCCGCGCGTGCTGTCGTCGATGAACACGCTGGCCGCGCCATGGGTCTCCTCGGCGTCCTTGCCCTCGCCGGCGCGGCGCCAGGTCTTGGTTTCCAACAGCGCCTTCAAGGGCGCCTGCGCCTGGCAGCGCTCCAGCGCCGCCTTCAGGTCGGCCTGGCCGTCGGCGCGGGCGGCGTGGCCGCACAGGGCCAGGGCGGCCAGCAACATCGTGTGGGATAAGCGCATGCGGACTCCTTAGGGTTCTTGGCGCAGACGGCCGGCGGCCATGGTCAGCGTGCGGCCACAGCGGGCGGCGATGTTCAGGTCGTGGGTGACCAGCACCAGCGTCGAGCCGCGCTCGCGGTTGAGGGCGAACATCAGCTCGACGACGGCGGCGCCGGTGGCGGCGTCCAGGCTGCCGGTGGGCTCGTCGGCCAACAGCAGCGGCGGCTCGGTGACGAAGGCGCGCGCCAGCGCGACGCGTTGCTGCTCGCCGCCGGACAGGTACTTGGGATAGTGGCCCAATCGGCTCGACAGGCCGACCCGCGCCAGCATCGCCTCGGCCCGGGCCTGGGCGTTGGCGTGGGTGAAGCCGCGCAGCTCCAGCGGCAGCATGACGTTCTCCAGCGCCGTCAAATGGGCCAGCAGCTGGAAGGACTGGAAGACGAAGCCCAGGTTGTTCTGCCGGAAGACGGCGCGGCCGTCCTCGTCGAGCTTGAAGATGTCGACGCCCTCCAGCGCCACCGTGCCGTCGCTGGGCGTGTCCAGGCCGGCCAGGATGCCCAGCAGGGTCGACTTGCCGGAGCCGGAGGCGCCGACGATGGCCAGCGTCTCGCCGGCCTGCACGGCGAAGTCCACCTCGTGCAGGATGGTCAGCTCGCCGGTGGCGTCGGCCACCCGCTTGGACAGCTGGCTGACCGCGATGGCCGGGCGCAGCGCGGCGCGGTCCAGGTTCATATTCGTCATGGGTGTCCCTCGTGTTGGTTCATCTTGGTTTTCTGCGGGTGGTTCATCCGGTTCAGGCCTGGCGCAGGCTGTGCAGCGGCGGCAGCTTGAGCACATGGCGCAGGCCGAACCAGCCGCCGGCCATGGCGCAGACGGCGCCGGCCAGCAGGCCGCCCAGCCACAGCGGCGCCGACCACTGCCACTCCAGGTGGAAGGCGTAGCGCGCCAGCGCCCAGCTGGCGGCGCTGGCGCCGGCGGCGGCCAGCAGGCCGGCCAGCGCGCCGGTCAGGCCGTGCTCGACCCACTGCGCGCGCGCCAGCTGGCGCCGGGTGGCGCCCAGCGCGCGCAGCAACGCGGCCTGGCGGCTGCGCTGGTCCTGCGCGCCGGCCAGCGCGGCGTACAGCACCATCAGGCCGGAGGCCAGCGTGAACAGGAACAGGAACTCGACGGCGTGGCTGACCTGGTCCAGGGTGCGCTGCATCTGCTCGATGAAGGCGGCCACGTCGAACACGCTCAGGTTGGGGAAGTCGCGCGCCAGTTGGTGGGCGAAGCGTTTGTCCTGCGGCGGCACGTGCAGCGCCGCCGCGTAAGACAGCGGCAGGCCGGCCAGCGAGTCCGCATGCGTGTCGAAGATCATGCTGGCGCGGCGCTGGCGCCAGTCGACCTTGCGCAGGCTGCTCACGCGCAGCGTCAAGTCCTGGCCGGCGACGTCGAAGGTCAGCTGGTCGCCCAGCTTGAGCTTGAGCCTCTGCGCGGTCTTCTCCTCGACCGAGACCTCGCCGTGCCGCTGACCATACCAGGCGCCCGCCGTGATGCTGCTGGCGGCGTCCAACAGGCTGGTCTGGCCGATGTCGAATTCGCGCTCCAGGCTCTCCTTGGCCTCGGCGCCGGTGCCGCCGTCGACCGAGGCGCGGCCGTTGATCAGCGTCAGGCGGCCGCGCGTGCTGGCGCGCAGCTCGGCTTGGCCGACGGCGCGCATGCGCGCCTCGACGGCGTCCCTCTGCTCCGGCTGGATGTTGACGACGAAGTGGTTGGCGGCGCCGGCCGGCGTGGCCAGGCGCCAGGAGGCCAGCAGGTCGGCGCGCACCACGGTCAGCAGCAACAGGGCGGTCAGGCCCAGTGCCAGCGCGACGATCTGGGCGACGGTGGCGGCCGGACGGCGCAGCATGTCGGTGATGGCGAAGCGCCAGGCCGGCTGGCGCAGCAGCGGCCGGGCGCGGCGCAACAGGCGCAGCGCCAGCCAGGCCAGCAGGCCGAACAGCAGGCCGCCGAGCAGGAAGGCGGCGCCGCCGGCCAGGCCGAGCGCGACGTCGCCGGTCTGCCACAACAGCAGCGCGGTGAACACGCCCAGGCCGAGGCCGTAGCCGGCCAGGCTCAGCGCCTTGGGCGCGCCGGCGTCGCCGCGCAGCAGGCGCACGTGGGAGGTGTTGCGCAGCTGGAGCAGCGGCGGCAGGGCGAAGCCGACCAGCAGCACCAGGCCGGTGGCCAGGCCCTGCAGCGCGGGACGCCAGCCTGCCGCCGGCAGGGCGGCGGCGGCCAGCTTGCCGAGCCACTCGATCAGCACGAAGTGGGCGGCGAAGCCGCACAGCACGCCGGCCACGCTGCCGGCCAGGGCCACCAGCAGGAACTCGAGCAGGTACAGGCGCAGCACCTGGCCCTGCGCCATGCCGAGGCAGCGCAGCATGGCGCAGGCGTCGACGTGGCGCAGCATGAAGCGGCGTGCCGCCATCGCCACGGCGACCGCCGCCAGCAGCGCCGACAGCAGGCCGACCAGCGAAAGGAATTGCTGCGCCTGCTCCAGCATGGTGTTGGCCTCGGAGCGGCGCGACTCGAACGATTCGATCTGCACGCCGCCGCCCTGCGCCGTGGCGCTGCGCGCCTTGGCCCATTGCGCGTAGCCGGCGACGGCGGCCGGCTCGCCGGCCAGTAGCAGGCGGTGGGTGGCCAGCGCGTGCTGTTGCAGCAGGTGGGCGGCGTCCAGGTCGGCGCGCGCCATCATCACGCGCGGCGCCAGGTTCATGAAGGCGGCGCCGGCGTCCGGCTCGCTGGCGATGCGCTCGGCCACCAGCAGTTCGCTGTCGCCGATGCGCAGGCGCGCGCCGACGCGCAGGTTCAGGTTCAGCATCAGCGCCTGGTCGACCCAGACGGTGCCGGGTGTGGGCAGCGCGGCGGTGGCCACGGCGGCGTCGCCGCGCGCCAGCGTCAGCTTGCCGCGCAGCGGGTAGCCCTCGCCCACCGCCTTCAGCGCCACCAGCAGCGAATTGGTCTGCTCGCCCTCGCCCGCCACGGCCATGCTCAGCATGGTGACCGTGTCGGCCGCGCGCAGGCCGCGGCGCAGCGCCTCGGCGCGCCACTCGGGCGCCAGCGGCTGCTCCGACTCCAGGCGCAGGTCGGCCGCCAGGGTCTGGTGGGCGTCGCGGTTGAAGGCGGCGCCCATGCGGTCGACGAAGAAGTTGACGGCCGATAGCGCCGCCACCGACAGCGTCAACGCCGCCAGCAGGAAGCGCAGTTCACCGGCGCGCCAGTCGCGCAGGGTCATTCTCAGCGAGAGTCGGAACATGGTGGTCCAGATGATGACAGGAGCGGGCAGTATGCCTGCGTCCGCCGCCGGCCACCCCGGCCGTGCGATGGAAGGTGACTAGGCGCGATGGGCTGCAAATTTCGGGGAGTGGATGGCTGCGGCGCGTCGCCTCGACGTCGGTCGGCGCCCGCACCGCTAGACACTCGCCCAGCGCGCTAGGCGGCCGGGCGCCGCTGTGCACCAGGCCGCGCGGTGGGTGGCGGGCAGCAGCGCCATGCCTATACCGGCGACGCAGCAGCCCAGAATGGCGTGGCAGCAAGGCCTGCTCATGACTCAGCCCAACAGAGTCTTGGCTGCATTTGATGAAAAACAGACCTTCCTTTTACTTGAGTTAACCCAGGATCTTTTTCCGTCTAATGTGAAGAGAGGCACTGCACGAGCGGCGGTCACACTTCAGCGGAAATCAGCTTGATCCGCGCATGATTTTGGACGAGTATTCTACATGTATCGCATTCGACATTATCTGACCTCGGGCGGTAAGAACACCTACCTGGAGTGGATGCGAACCCTACGCGACGTAGGAGTGAGAACCGCTATTGATCGTCGCGTGAACCGCATCGAATCGGGCAACTTCGGCGACCAAAAATACTGTCGCGACGGGGTATGGGAACTAAGAATTCATACCGGGTCTGGATTCCGCGTGTATTACGCCATCGATGGACGAGAAGTCATCTTGTTACTGTGTGGGGGAGGCAAACAGTCGCAAAGCTTCGACATTGCCCGCGCATGTAAGTACTGGCTGGATTGGCAAGGACGGGAGAGACAGCAATGAAAGATACAGGACACGACGAGGCCATGGCCGAGCTACTGCGTGAAGATCCCGGCTACGCGATCCAATTGCTCAACAGCATACTGACGGACGGCGAACCGGATGAATTGCAAATCGTTTTGAGGCAGATGGTGTTAGCGGCCGGCGGTGAAAGCAGGGTGGCGGAATTGGCCGGCTTCAGCATCCAGCAGCTCCACGCAACTCTATCGCCGAGCACGCCGCTCGCACTCTGGGACTTAGTCGCGGTATTGAAAGCAATTGGCCTGCGCCTCGCAGTGCACGCTACGACCACACAGGCGATGGAATTACCTCCCCAGCCTGCCAAGACGCACACGCCCCAGCTTTAACGCTGACCATAGAACGCCAGCCCCTGCGGCGGGTGCGCGAACGCGGGCGGCGCGGCCGTACCGCCCGGCCGTTCCTGCGCACCTACCCCGGCCTCAACGGTGGTGCTTGCCGCCCTCGGCCGCCGCGTCGAAATCGACCTCGACGCCGAGGTCGAGCAGCGGTATCGATTCGATGTGGTCGACGTCGATGTCGGCGCCGTCCGGCGCCGCGTTGTCGCCGTCGGCGGCGGCGCGCTCGCCGGTGCCGGCGGCGTCGGTGTCGCTGTCGAGGTAGACGTCGGGCAGCACGCCGCCCACTTCCATATCGTCGTCGCTGCCGCGCCCCAGCGCCGGGTCGAGCTCCGGCGCCAGGCCGGCGCCGCCGTGCACGTCGCTGCCGCTGTCGGAACTGTCGCTCGGACCGAGCGCGCCCGTGCCGTGACCGCGCCCCAGCGTGCGGTCGGTGCCAACGGGAATGTTGGCGGGGTCTAGTGTGCTGCCGGACATGAAGGCCTCCTTCTGTGCGTCATGAAATTGCGAAGCTTCATTTGAACAAGCCCCGCGCCCGCCGTCGGTGCGCCAGCTCGCGTAAATTGCTATGTGCCTGATAGTAATTTTTTATTTTACAAATGTACTATTCAGAGATATAGTATCTACATCCAAACGCGATACAGGGCGCCCAGCGCCCCGGACATCGCGTCGGAAGCAAGTTCGACGACCGGTAGGTGGCAGTCCGGCCAACAAGTCCGTAGCCACAAAGCCTTTGGCAGGCCGTTCCGCAGCGTGCGGGCGCCGCCCTTACCTCATCAGGAGAAACACCATGAACAGCAAACACCTCATCGCCGCCCTCGTCACCCTCGCCGCCGCCGGCAGCGTCTTCGCCCAATCGGCACCGGCCGGCGACAAGGCCGCCAGCGACACCAAGGCCGTCAGCGGCAACCAGGTCGAGTATCCAAAGGCCGCCGCCAGCGGCGTGACCCGCGCCCAGGTGATCGCCGAGCTGCTCGAAGCGCGCAAGAACGGCACCATCCCCGAGACGGAAGCCGACTACGACGTCGCCCAGACCAAAAAGCACTTCGCCAAGTAAGCCGCACCAGTAAAGAGCCGCCCGCCCCAACCCGGCAGGCGGCCCATTGACACCCTCTCCCACCCAAACGCCGCCATGACACTGATCCGCACCTTGACCGCCACCGCCTTGACGCTCGCCCTCGCCGCCTGCGCCGACATGGGCCACGTCAAGCCGCAGGCGCAGCAGCTCAAGCCGGCCGCGCTGAACGCCGGCGGCGCCATCGCCGCCGCCGACGGCAAGGCGGCATGGCCGACGCAAGCCTGGTGGGAGAGCCTGCACGATCCCCAATTGAACCGCCTGGTCGAGGCCGCGCTGGCCGACAACCCCGGCCTGCACGCCACCCAGGCGCGGGTGCGCCAGGCGCGCGCGCTGGCCGGGGTGGCCGAGGCGGCCACGCTGCCCAAGGTCGACGCCAACGCCAGCGCCGACCGCGAGCTGTACTCGGCGCACAGCACGGTGCCGGCCCCGCTGGCCGGCAACTACGCCTGGAAGAACACGGCCGCGCTGTCCGGCTCCTACGACCTGGACCTGTGGGGCCGCAACCGCGACCTGCTGGCCGCCGCGCTGGGCGAGGTGCAAACCGTTTCGGCCGAGTCGCAGATGGCGCGGCTGGCGTTGCAGTCGGCCATCGTGCGCAGCTACATCCAGCTGTCGTTGGACTACGCGCTGCAGGACACCATTGTCGCCAACCTGGCGCAGCGCCAGCGCATCCTCGAGATCACGCGGCGCCGCCAGGCCGCCGGCCTGGCCAGCGACATCGACGTGAGCAGTATCGAGACCACGCTGCCGGCCGGCCGCCGCGACCACGAGCAGATCGGCGCGCAGATCGCCCTGCTGCGCAACCAGTTGGCGGCGCTGATCGGCAAGGGACCGGGCGACGGCGAGGCCATCGTCCGGCCGACGCTGGCGCTGGACCACGCGGCGGCGCTGCCCAGCGCGCTGCCGGCCGAGCTGCTCGGCCGCCGGCCCGACATCGCCGCCCAGCGCTGGCGCGTCGAGGCGGCGGCGCAGCGCATCAAGGCGGCGCGTGCCGACTTCTACCCGAACATCAACCTGGCCGCCTTCGCCGGCTTCCAGTCGATCGGCTTTAGCCACCTGCTCGACAGCCATTCGGCCATGCGCGGCGTGACGCCGGCGATCAGCCTGCCGATCTTCGAGGGCGGCCGCCTGCGCAGCCAGCTCGGCGCGCAATCGGCGGCCTACGACGGCGCCGTCGAGCAGTACAACGCCACCGTGGTGCAGGCCCTGGCGGAGGTGGCCAACGCCGTCACCCGCGCCGCCTCGGCGCGCGAGCAGGAACGCCTGAGCCGGCAGGCGCTGGCCTCGGCGCGGCGCGCCCACGCGCTGGCCGAAAAGGCCTGGCGCGCCGGCATGACCGACTCGGTCGGCGTCATCAACGCCCACATCGCCCTGCTCAACGAGGAGCAGCAGCAGGCGCAGATCGTCGGCCGCCAACTGGACAACTACGCCGAGCTGATGGCGGCCCTGGGCGGCGGAATTAAACTGGATTTGCCGTGAAGCTTAGATAGTACAATCAAGCCTTTCGAGACAAGCAGAGGAGAAGGCGATGAGCAGTTTTGAAGCCACAAAAAAGCGCCTGCAAAATATCCATGCACGTATGCCGGACTTCCCGGAAGACATGGTGCGCCTGTTACGCATGACCTACCACATCCAAAAACGGATGAATGAACCTGAGTAACGCGGCGCTGCGCAAATACGACCTGGTCGACGCCAGCTACATGGTGCTGGCGGTGCTGTACGGCTCGGACGACGAGACCTCGACCGCCTCCACCTTGGGCGAGGCCTGCATGGAAAAGCCGGCCAACCTGACACGGGTTTGCAACGACCTGGAGACGCAGGGCCTGATCGTGCGCGGCAACCGCCCCGGCGACCGCCGCTGCGTGATGATCTCGCTGACCGACGCCGGCCGCGACCTGGTCGCCCTGGTGCTGCCGGAAGTATGGCGAAGCACCATGCGCGCCTATGAAGGCTACAACGCCGACGAAGTAAAACAACTGGAATCCCTGCTCAAACGACAGCTGGACAACCTCGAAAACGCCACCTAGCAAAGCCCGCCGACCACCATGACCCCAGCGCCCTCCGCCCCACCATCTTCCCAGGCCACGAGAGCGCTCCAGTGGGTCGGTGCGCAGGCACGCGACTGGCGCGGCAGCGAGGGCGAGCGCCTGATCTTCGTCGCCAAGACCATGCTGGCCGCCTTCGGCGCGCTGTGGCTGGCCTTCCGCCTCGGCCTGGATTCGCCCAACACGGCGATGACCACCACCTTCATCCTGGCCCTGCCCAGCAGCGGCATGGTGCTGGAAAAAAGCTTCTACCGCCTGCTCGGCACCCTGGTCGGCTGCGCCGGCGCGCTGCTGATGATCGCCCTGATTCCGCAACAGCCGGTGCTGCTGTTCCTGGTGCTGGCCGCCTGGGTCGGCCTGTGCACCGGCGGCGCGGCGATGTACCGCAACCAGCAGTCCTACAGCTTCGTGTTGGCCGGCTACACCGCCTGCATGATCGCCATTCCCGCCATCGACAATCCGGCCGCCGTGTTCACGCTGGCGGTGACCCGCGTCAGCGAGGTCGGCCTGGGCATCATCTGTGCCGCCGTGGTGCACGACACGCTGCTGCCGCGCCACCAGTCGAAACAGGTGATGCGCACCGTGCAGGCGCGCTACAGCCGCTTCCTCGGCTTCTGCCAGGAGGTGCTGCAGGGCCGCCTGACGCCGGCCGAAACCGAGCTGACCCACCTGCGCTTCGCCGCCGACATCGCCGCCCTCGAATCGGGCCGCGCCGCCGCCTTCTTCGAGGCCGCCCACGCCCGCTCGCACACGCGCCAGCTGCACGCCTTCAACGGCGCCTTCATGGCCGCGCTGACCACCTTCTACACGCTGCACCGGCTGCTGCACCGGCTGCGCACCGGCCCGGCCGGTCCGGTGCTGGCGCTGGTCGAGCCGCTGCACGCCACACTGGCCGGCGCGCTGCGCGACGACGCCAGCGTCGCCAGCCTGGACCAGGTGGGCGCCCGGCTGGAACAGCAAATCGTCAACGCCCGCGCCGCGCTTGGCCAGGTCGAGCGGGCCTGCCGGATCGACTTCGACACCGCCGTCGAGCTGCTCGAACGCTTCGCCCGCGACATGCGCGCCTTCGTCGCGTTGTACCACGGCCTGACCCAGGCCAAGCGGCAGCAGGTCAGCGAGCCCATCGCCTACAGCCCTAAGACGCCGCCGGCCATCGTCGTCGGCAGCGGCGTGCGCGCCGCCAGCGCCCTGCTGGCCGCCGCCGCCGCGTGGTACTGGCTGGCCTGGCCCTACGCCGCCAACGCCATGCTGATGATTACCGTGTTCAGCGCGCTGGCCTCGTCGTCGCCACGGCCGACGATGATGGTCAAGCAGGTGCTGATCGGCTTTTTGGTCTGCTGGCCACTGGCCTTCTTCACCGAGTTCTTCGTCGTCATCCACGCCAACGACTACCCGATGCTGGTGCTGGCCGCGCTGCCCGTGTTCGTGCTGGGCGCCTACCTGACCACCGATCCCAAACGCGCCGGCATCGGCGTCGGCATCAGCCTGTTCGCCGCCCAGGTGGTGGCGCCGCTGAACCTGATGCACTACGACGTCAACGGCTTCTTCAACACCACGCTCACGCTGGTGCTGGGCGTGGCGGTGGCCTACGCCATCTTCGCCGTGGTGCTGCCCGAGCACACCATGGGCCAGAAGGACCACATCGCCGAAGCCCTTTGGCGCGAGGCGCTGGCCACCTGCAAGGCGCCGCTGCCGCAGCTCAAGCAGCGCTTCGACAACCGCGTGCGCGACCTGCTCAACCAGCTCAACGCGGCGGCCGGGCCGACGCCGGGCAAGGCGGCGCGCGCCGTGGTGCGCCAGGGTTTGACCCTGCTCGAGCTGGGCCACTCGGTGATCGAGATGCGCCAGCTGGTGGCCACCTCGCAGCTGCTGGCGGTGCGCAACGCGCTGGAGCTGGCGGTGGACATGCTGGCGCGCTACCTGCGCGCGCCCACGCCGGCCAGCTGCGCGGCGGCGCAGTTCGCCCTGCTGCAGGCCGGGCCGACGCTGCGCGCCGAGCTGCCGGACGCCGGCCCGGAACGCGAGCAGCGCCTGCGCACCGCGCTGATCGACCTGCATTCCATTTACACATCCCTGCGCGACCAGATGGCGCAGTTTCCAGGAGAAGCACATGCTACCAACCGTCCACACCATGCCGCGTGAGCTGGCCGTTTTCGGCGTGCTGCTGCCGACCATCCTGCCGCTGTTCCTGTTCAGCCTCGTGCTGCAGGGCGCGCTGGACTGGGTGCTGGGCCGGCTCGGCCTGTACCGCCACCTGTGGCATCCGGCGCTGGTGCGCATGTGTCTGCTGGTCTGCATCTTCGGCCCGCTGATCGCCACGCTGTACACCTAAACCAGAACCCAACCTTTCTACCGGAACGCCAAACGTGAACGCATCCAAGATCATCCGCCACTGCATCACCCTGCTGCTACTGGCCGCCGCCCTGTGGGTCGGCCGCAGCGCCTGGGACCACTACATGGAATCGGCCTGGACCCGCGACGGCCGCGTCAAGGCCGACGTGGTCAGCATCGGCGCCGACGTCGCCGGCACGGTCACCGAGGTGCTGGTGCGCGACAACGAGCTGGTGCAGCAGGGCCAGGTGCTGTTCGTCGTCGACAAGGCGCGCTACGAGAACGCGCTGGCCCAGAGCGAGGCGGCGCTGGCCGCCCAGCAGGTGGAAAAGGGCCGGCGCGCCAAGGAGGCCGGCCGCCGCGCCGGCCTCGATAGCAGCATCGTCTCGGCAGAGAGCCGCGAGACGGCCGAATTCGCCGTCGGCACCGCGTCGGCGCAATACCAGGCGGCGCTGGTGGCGCGCAACATGGCGCGGCTGAACCTGGAGCGCACCGTGGTGCGCGCGCCGGCCGCCGGCTATGTCACCAACCTCAACGTGCACGTCGGCGACTTCGCCGCCGTCGGCGCCGCCAAGCTGGCCGTCATCAACCGCGAGTCGTTCTACGTGGTCGGCTACTTCGAGGAGACCAAGCTGCCGATGCTGGCGCTGAACGACCCGGTGGAGATGCGCATGATGAGCGGCGGCGCCGTGGTGCGCGGCCACATCGAGAGCATCGCCCACGGCATCACCGACCGCGACGCCAGCACCGGCCGCGAACTGCTGGCCGACGTCAACCCGACCTTCAACTGGGTGCGCCTGGCGCAGCGCGTGCCGGTGCGCATCCACATCGACCAGCTGCCGGCCTCGCTGCAACTGGTGGCCGGCACCACCTGCACGGTGGTGCTGACGCCGCACGCGGCGGAGGCCAAACATGGTTAATCCCGAGCACAAGAGCGGCATCGACCGCTTCGGCGTGATCCGCCTCTTCCTCGACGCCGCCCAGCTGGGCAGCTTTTCCGCCGCCGGGCGCAAGCAGGGCATGTCGCCGGCCGCCGCCAGCGCCTGCATCCAGCGGCTGGAGGCCTCGCTCAAGGTCAAGCTGTTCGAGCGCACCACGCGCCAGCTGCGGCTGACCGAGGAGGGCCGCGTCTACCAGCACTTCAGCGAACAGGCGCTGGTGCTGATGGTCGAGGCGGAGGCCAGCCTGCACGCCGGCAGCGACGTGGTGCGCGGCACCGTCAAGATCTCGGCGCCGTCGGACATCGGCCGCAATGTGCTGCTGCCGATACTCGACGCCTTCCGCGACCTGCATCCCGAGCTGCGCTACGCGCTGGTGCTGACCGACGCCACCTCGAACCTGGTGCAGGACGATATCGACCTGGCGATCCGCTACGGCCAACTGCCCGACAGCGACATGGTGGCGCGCCTGTTGGCGCCGAGCCGCCGCGTGGTCTGCGTGGCGCCGGCGCTGGCGGCGCGCGTGGGACTGCCGCAAACGCCGCAGCAATTGGCCGAGCTACCGGCCATCGTGCTGGTGACGCCGCTCGGCGCCATGAACGAGTGGCGCTACACGGAGCCGGCCACGGTAGCCGCCGACGCCAGCGCCGGCGACAAGGCGCCGGGCCGCCGCGCCCAATCGGTGCGCGTGCAGCACTACAACCAGAGCAACGACGGCGAGATCGTCCGCAAGTGGGCGGTGGCCGGCCGGGGCTACGCCTACAAGTCCATCCTCGACATCGCCGACGACCTGCGCGCCGGCCGTTTGCAAACGGTGTTGGACGACTACTTCACCGACAGCGCGCCGCTCAACCTGCTGTACCACCGCAACCGCTTCCAGCCGCCGCGCATCGCGCTGCTGATCGACTTCCTGCTGGAGCGCTTCGGCCAGCTGTCCACCTAGCCCCACCCCGCAATGCGGCTGAAAGGGGTCAGACCCCGAGGGGTCTGACCCCGGCCTCCGGGGTGCGGGGTCAACGCTCAACCATGCCGCCTACTGCTGCAGCACGCCCATCTGCTGCAACAGCGTCAGGTTGTCCTCCAGATGCCAGTTGTCGGCGATGCGGCCTTTCACCACGCGGTACAGGTCGAAGGCCTGGAAGTCGATCGCCTGGCCCTTGCCCTGCACCTTGCCGAACTGCCCGGTGAAATGCCCGGTGAAGTGCAGCCGCACGGTGACGCGGTCGCCGGCGGCGACCATGTCGCTCACCTCCACTTTCAGATCGGGCACGGCGCTGCGGAAGGTGCGCGAGGCCTGCAGCGGGCCGGCCGTGCCCTGCTCGCGGCCGGGCGGCAGCGTGCGGTCGGTGAAGTCCACGGCCAGCGCCTGCTCGGCGTAGGCCGGATCGCCGCTGTTCCAGAAGGCGGCGTAGCGGCGCGCCGCCAGCATCACCGCCTCCAGCTCGGGCGACGGGGCGGCGCTGGCGATGTGCTGCGGCACGGGCAACACGACATCGCTGGCCAGCACGGTCATCGAGACGGCGGCCAGCACGGTGGCGCTCAGCACGGGGAGCAGCGGGGATTTGTTGAACATGATGGAGTCCTGGGTGGGTGGATGGAAATCGCATTGTCATGCTTCCACCCAGGATTGATAATGCAGCCGAGTTTTGAATCATCTTCTTGTTTTTATTGAAGATGACGGCGCAGGCCTAGCGCGCGCCGGCGGCGTCGATAAACGTGCCGCTGACGTAGGAGGCGGCGGGGCTGAGCAGCCACAGGATGGCCTCGGCCACCTCCTCCGGCTGGCCGCCGCGCCCCATCGGCACCGAGGCCGCCATGCGGGCGACGCGGTCCGCATCGCCGCCGCTGGCGTGGATATCGGTATAAATCAATCCCGGCCGCACGCAGTTGACGCGGATGCCCTCGGCCGCCACCTCCTTCGACAGGCCCAGCGTCAGTGTGTCGACCGCGCCCTTGGAGGCGGCGTAGTCGATGTAGACGTTCGGCGAGCCGACCTTGGCCGCGCCCGACGAGACGTTGACGATGGCGCCGCCCTGCCCGCCGCTGGCGGTCGACATGCGGCGCACCGCCTCTTTGCAGCACAGGAAGTAGCTGATGACGTTGGTGGTGAACACGCGCTGCAGGCGCTCGGCCGACATCTCCGTCAGGCGGCACTGGGTCTCCAGGATGCCGACGTTGTTGACCAGCGCGGTGATGGCGCCGAGCTGGGCGTCGACGCTGGCGAACAAGCGCAGCACGTCGGCCTCGACGCCGACATCGGCCTGCACCGCGATGGCCTCGCCGCCCTCGTCGACGATCTGCCGGCGCAGCGCCTCGGCGGCGGCGGCGTCGCTGCGGTAGTTGATGCAGACCGCGTAGCCGCGCCGGCTGGCCAGCAGCGCCGTCGCCGCGCCGATGCCGCGCCCACTGCCGGTAATCAGGATCACTTGTTTCATGCCTCGCTCCATGCTCGATTCGTCAAAGCGGAAATCATAGCAAGGATCGGATGGTAGCGACTACATACCCGGTCCGGTTCGGGCTAGCGCCGTTGTCGATATGGCGCGGGACATGATCAACCTTCAATGTAAGTCAACTCGGCTCCATCCCCCAACCGCGCGGACGCAAGGTGGATCGCGCTATAATCGTCGTGAGTCCCCACTCCGAACCGGAGCCAATATGAAACGATTTATGTTTCGTTCAAGCCAACAAAACTCAAAAATGTACCCATCTGCAAGAATTCCGGCGGTCTCTCCTCCCGGCGAGCCGACAGCCGGTAATTGGAACGATGAGCACGCTGCTTTTCTAGCCGAGTACAACAAGCTCATTGAAGCGGAAGGCGTAGCGTTGGAAGAGTTCCGCTTGTTTTGAAATGGCGCGATTTGATATCCATCGCAACACCGCAGCATCAAAGGAAAAGCCCGCATCAGCGGGCTTTTCCTTGCATGGCAAACGGCGTCGGCGTGGACTACGGCCGCACGTGCGTCAGCGCGTAGCCGACGTGCTGCCACCAGTGCTCGCGCGAGTGGACCGACTTCAGGCACTTCTTGTCCAGCTCGCCCTTGAACACCGGATCGGCGCACATCGCCGTGTACAGCGCGTTGCGCTGGTTCTCGGCGTTGATCAGGGCGATGGTCAGCCAGAAGATCAGCCCCAAGGCCAGCACCAGCACGCTCCAGGCGATGTGGTTGATGTAGCTACGCTCGTACAAGTCCTCGATGTTGGGTTCGGACTCGCGGTACATCTTCATCACGCCCTTTTCGACGTCGTTCTGTTTGTCGCTCATATTATTTCTTGGCCGCCTTTGGAGCCGCCGCCGTTGCGCCGTTCTTTTCCTGGTTGGCCTTGGCCACCAGCGCGTCCATCACCTGGAACAGCGCCGCGTGCGCCGCCGGCACCGGCTTGCCGACACCGGCCATGGCCGGCGAGGTGACGTAGTGGCCGTCGACGACGATGCTCGGTGCGCTGTCCAGCTTGTACTGGCCGATCAGCTGCATCGAACGCTTCATCTTGGTTTGGACCGCGAAGGAGTTGAAAAATTCCAGATACTTGGCCTTGTCGACGCCGTTCTTGACGACGAAGTCGAGCAGCGCGTCGTCGGAGTTGAGGCGGTTGCGCTCGACGTGGATGGCGCGGAAGATTTTTTCGTGGATGCCGCTGTTGAGCAGGTTCATCGCCTCCAGCGTGATGAAGGCGTGCGCCTGCGGGTCGGTCAGGCCGTTGGCCATGTGCAGGCGGCGGAAGACGATCTTGTCGCCCTGTTGCTTGACCCAGTCGGCCATCGCCGGCTCAAGCACGTTGCAATGGGGGCAGTGGTACATGAAGACCTCGACCACTTCGATCTTCTTGCCCGTGTCGGCGCGCACCGGCGTGTCCAGCGTCAGGTAATCGGTGCCGTTTTTCGGTTCGGCGGCAAAGGCGCCGGAGGCGGAGGCCATGAAGGCGACGGAGACGAGCAGCAGACGCAGAAGACGCATAACAAAATCCTTGTTCGATGGGGTTGGCACACGCTGTGGAAAACAATGGTGCGATCGCCGCGAGATTACCACTTTTTTCGCGACGTTTTCAGGCTTGGGCGCAAAAATCGGCGATTTGGCGCCAAATTAAGCCGGCTTTAAGGGCGGCGGGCGCGCGCCAGCTCCAGTTTCTCGCATAGCTGGGCGGTGCCGTCGGCCATGCGCGGCGTGGCGCGCGCCATCAGGTCGCCGCTCAACTCGAACAGATTGCCGCGCTGTAGCGCCAGCATGCCCTTGTACGGACGCCAGATCGCCAGCCCGCTGTCTGTCGCGCTGTCGCCCTCGTGGCGCTCGCCGCCGACGATGGCCTCCGGGTTCTGCTGCACCACCGCCTCGATGCCGACCGACGGCGCCAGCACCTTCAGGCCGCCGAACACGTTGCGCCCGCCGCACAGGCGGATCGCGTCGCCGACGATGTGCTCGTCGTTGAGGGTGTAGAGCGGCTTGTCCCAAATCTGGTAGAACAGCCGCACCGGCGGGCGCTGCGCGTACTTGGCGCCGAGCGCGGCGATCTTCTGCCGGTAGTCCTTGGCGGCGGCCTGCGCGGCCGGCTCGGTGCCGAGCAGCTGGCCGAGGCGGATCAGCGAGGTGGCGATCTCGTCGAGCCTGGCCGGCGCGCTGTAGTAGATCGGCAGGCCCAGGCTTTTCAGTTGTTCGATCTGGCGCGAGCTGTTGCCGCCCTTCCAAACCACCAGCAGGTCGGGCTTGAGCGCCAGCACCCGCTCCAGGTCGATCTGCTCGTTGCTGCCGACCAGCGGCAGGCGCTTGGCGGCGGCCGGGTAGTCGCTGAAGTTCATGCCGCCGACCACGCGCTCGCCGCCGCCGGCGGCGAACAGCAGCTCCGTGATGTGCGGCGCCATGGCGATGACGCGCTGCGCCGGCTTGGCCAGCGTGACGGTCAGGCCGGCGTCGTCGCGCACAGATATGGCGGCCGGCGTGGCGGCGTGGGTGGCGGGGCTGAGGATGGCGGTGCAGAGCAGCGCGAGCGGGGCCAGCGCGCGGGCGCGGGAGGGAATAGGATGGGACATGGTGGCGGTCTCCAAAAAGAGCTGTTCGTCGCAGGTCGGCGGGACGCCGGCCCCGCTTGCTTGAGCTACACCCAAGGACGAAAACCAAGGGTCAGACCCTAGGGTCTGACCCTGGTTCGGCGCATTTGGCTGGTTTTAGCGTTCCTGGCGCTTTAATTGAACGGCATTAGGGTCAGACCCTAGGGTCTGACCCTGGCGCTACGCCGTTGGGTGGATTTTCTAAGAGCTGGGTCGCGGACTTAGAAGTCGTAGCGGGCCGATACCTTCATCTGGCGGCCGGCACTGGTGTAAATGCCGCCACGGCAGGCGTAGGCCTGCGAGAAGTACTGCTTGTCGCCCAGGTTGAGGGCGGCGACCGCCAGTTCCCACTGGCCGAACTTGCGGGCATAGCGCGCGTCGAAGGTGGTGAACGAGGGCATGCGCGACGAGCAGCTGTTGGTGAAGTCGTCGCCGTAGCGCTGGCTGTCGACCCACTGCGCGCCGAAGTCGGCGCTTTGGCCGTCGGCCGGCGTCCACGCCAGGCGGGCGCTGAGCACGTTCTTCGGCACCAGGATCATCTCGCGGCCGGCGTTGGCGCCCTCGGTGAAAGTGGCCTGCACGTGCTGGTAGTGGCCGCTGACGGTCCAATCGGCGGCGACGACAACGCTGGCGGACAGCTCGACGCCCTGGCGCTTGGTCGGGTCCAGGTTGGTGTTGGCGCCGTAGCCGATGGTTGGATCGTAGAACAACTCGTTGCGCAGCTTGTGGCGGAACACGGCGGCGGTGAACTTGCGCTCGGCGTTGCCGTAGCTGGCGCCCAGCTCCAGGTCGTGCGAGGTTTGCGGCCGCAGCGGCGTGTTCAGCTTGGGCGTCAGCGCGTTCTCGTCGGCGTTGGCGACGCGGTAGCTCTGGCCGGCCTTGGCGTAGGCGGTCAGCAGCGGCAGTACCGTGTAGCTGCCTTGCAGGTCCCAGGCGTTCAGGCCCTGGGTGTTGTCGTAGCGGGTGGTGCCGAAGCCGATCGGATCGGCGAAGCCCTTGTCGAACAGCTCGCGGCGCACGCCGGCGGCCAGGCGGCCGTCGTGGGCGGCGTCGAAGCGGATCTCGTCGCGCAGGTAGATCGCCTTGGAGCGCTGGGTCGCCTCGGCGGCCGACGACGGGAAACCGGCGTAGCTGCTCTTGGTGTCGCGTTCCCAACGGGTCAGGTCGATGCCGGCCACCAACTCGTTGAGCATGCCGCCGACATTGCCCAGCTGGCGCAGACGCGGCGAGAACTGGGTCTGCTTGCTGTCGTACTGGGCGGCGAAGATGTTGGCGCCGCTGCCGTAGCTGGCCTTGACGGTCTTCTGCCGGTGCGACAGTTCCGCCGCCAAGTCGAACGTGCCGACGCGCTGGCTGATGAAGGCGGTGACGCGGTCGCTATCGAGCGAGCCGAAGTCGTCCGGCGTCTTGGTCTGGCGCGGATTGGTGTCAAACTCGCTCATCTTCAGCGAACCGGCGAAGCGCGAGTCCTGGCGCAGGCTGTCAAGGCGCACGCCCATGCGGCCGGCGGCGGTGAACCATTGCGCGCCGCCGCTGAAGTTGGTCTGCTTGTAGTCGTTGTTGTCGCGGTAGTTGTCGGTCTGCTGGGTGCCCAGCGTGGCGTCGAGGGCGAAGCCGTCCCAGGCGCGCGCCACCGAGCCGCGCGCTTCGCGCTGGCCCTGCTGGCCCACTTCGGTGTAGACGCTGCCGCTGCCGCGCTTGCTGGTCGGGCGTTTGGTGACGATGTTGATGACGCCGCCGGTGGCGCCCTCGCCGTACAGCACCGAGCTGCCGCCACGGGTGATCTCGATGCGCTCGACGGTGTCGATGGCCACCGTGGTCAGCACCGCGTTGAGCAGTTCGTTCTCGGACAGGCGCACGCCGTCCAGCACCACCACCATGTTCTGGCTGCTGGCGGCGCCGAAGCCGCGCAGGTCCAGGCTGAAGTCGGGGCCGCCGTCCAGGCTCTGGCGGCCGTACACGCCGCCGATCTTGCGGATCGCCGAGTTGACGTCGTTGATGCCGGCGCGGCGGATCTGGTCGGCGCTGATGACGGTGGCGCCGATCGGCGCGAAGGCCGGGGCGCTGTCGAAGCGGGCGCCGGTGATGACGATGGGGGCCAGCGTTTGCGCCACGGAGGTTTGCGCCACGGCGGGGGCGGCGGCGAAGCACAGCGCGACGGCGGCGGCCAATGGCAGGGACGCCGGCAGGCGGCGGGTAGCGGAGAAGGTCATGATGGATCGTTTTCGAAAAAGGCATCCGCCTGCGTCCCCGCAAGCCGGAATGGAACGGAAGGCGCCGCCACGGACTGCTCCGCGCGGCGCTCCCACCTGTCTGGCCGGTATCCGGGCTGGCAAGTCGGACCGCCTCACCTTCCTATGCGCACGCATAGTGGTCGTCGAGACAGCCTGCCGCCCGATTGCGCGGGGCGGCGCTTGCGTTACCGTTGCGGGGGCAGCACACCTTGGCCGAGCTTGTTGGCAGCGGCCTTGTGTTTCCCGTTTAACTGCGCACGTGGTCACATGCGCGGGCACCAAAACGCGGGCATTATACCGCCGGGCACGCCTGCGGCATGACGGATTTCGACAACAGACGGTGGCGCCGGCGCCCGACATCATTCATAAAAAGTGAACGATGCATATAGTTTTACCCGATTGATTCACATCTATTGAATGACTATGATGGGGACATCACTTCACGGAGCGCCACCATGTCCAGCACCCTACTTCCCACCTATTTCCTGTCCCACGGCGGCGGCCCCTGGCCGTTCATGAAGGAACAGGTCGGCAGCACCTACGACCAGCTGGAGGCCTCGCTGCGCGACATTCCGCGCCAGCTCGGCGTGACGCCGAAGGCCGTGCTGGTGGTCACCGCGCACTGGGAGGGGCGCGACTTCCTGCTCTCGGCCGGCGCCAAGCCGCCGATGATCTACGATTATTCCGGCTTCCCGCCACACACCTACCAGATCCACTACGACGCGCCCGGCGCGCCGGAGTTGGCGGCGCGGGCCAAGGCGCTGCTCGACGGCGCCGGCCTGCCGGCGCAGCTGGACCACGAGCGCGGCTTCGACCACGGCACCTTCAGCGCGATGTATCCGGTGTATCCGCAGGCCGACGTGGCTATCGTGCAGCTCTCGCTCAAGCACGGCCTGGACCCGCTGACCCACCTGCGCGCCGGCCGCGCGCTGGCCGCGCTGCGCGCCGAGGGCGTGCTGATCGTCGGCAGCGGCTTGAGCTTCCACAATCTGCGCGCCTTCAACGCCAGCGGCGCGGCGGCCTCGCACGCCTTCGACCAGTGGCTGCGCGAGAGCATGGCGCTGCCACCCGGGCAGCGCACGGCGCGATTGATGGAATGGGAAAGCGCGCCGGCGGCGCGCGTGGCGCACCCGCGCGAGGAGCATCTGCTGCCCTTGATGGTGGCGCTGGGCGCGGCCGAGCAGGAAACGGCGACAGTGCCCTACCACGAGGACAAGTTCTTCGGCGGGCTGGCGGTGTCGAGCTTCCGCTTCGGCGCGGCGGCGCCGGGGTGATGCCAGCGGCCGGGCGCCAGGGTCAGACCCTCAGGGTCTGACCCTCGAGTCACGCCGCCGGGCTGCGGTGCCGGACTAGCTGCCGCGCTTGCCGTTGGCGGCGGCGCGCGCCTTCTCGGCCGCCAGGATGGCGGCCTTTTCGGCCTTGGCGGCCATCTCGGCGGCGTGTTCGGCCAGCAGGGCCTGGCGCGTCTCCGGCGTCTCCAGCGAGATGCGGCCGAGGATGCCGCTGCGGTAGTCGCCGAGGAAGGTGTGCGAGGCCTTCTCGAAGTCCAAATCGCCGCCCTTCTGGCGGAAGCCGCGCCGCGCCGCCACGCCCTCGACCACGGCGATGCCGTCCATGCCCTCGGTCTTGAAACCGTAGCGCGTCGCCAGCAGGGCCGGATAGCGCTGCAGCAGCACGTCGGCCAGGAACACCGCGACCTCCTCCTCGATCAGCGCGTTCGAGCCGATGGCGTGGCTGGCGGCCAGCATCAAGCCGTCGCTCGGCAGGGCGATCTTCGGCCACAGCATGCCGGGCGTGTCGACCAGGATGGTGTTCTTGCCCAGGTAGAGCTTCTGCTGCTGCTTGGTGACGGCCGGCTCGTCGCCCACCTTGGCGACGCGCTTCTTCAACAGCGCGTTCATCAGGGTCGACTTGCCGACGTTGGGAATACCCATGATCATGATGCGCAGCGGCTTGGTCGGCACGCCACGGTGCGGCGCCAGCGACTTGGCCAGGTCGGGAATGCGCGCCACCTCGGCCGCCTTCTTGGTGGTCATGGCGTAGGCGGTGACGCCCTCCTGGGCGTTGTAGTAGGCCACCCAGGCCGCCGTGGCGGCCGGATCGGCCAGGTCGATCTTGTTGAGGATCTTCAGGCAGGGCCGCTGGCGGAACAGGCGCAGCTCCTCCACCATCGGGTTGCAGCTGGCCTCGGGCAGCCGGGCGTCGACCACCTCGATCACCAGATCGGTGTTCTCCATCTGCTCCGCCGCCTTCTTTTTTGCGGCGTTCATATGCCCCGGATACCATTGAATTGCCATGCTATTGCCTTCAAAATCGTTCTATCAATCCGCTATTTTACCTGCTGCCCCCGGCGCCAACCAGAATTGCCGCCGGCCGCCCCTCTTTCACCTGTATAGATTTGGCGCAGACTCGGATATGATGGGGCACTTTTTTGCCGATTCATGACTTTTTTATTAACTTTACACCACCCGGAGTGTTGAAGATGAGACAAGCCGCAGCACCGACGCCGAAGGAAATCACCGTACGCGGGATCATCCTCGGCGTCCTCATTACCCTGGTCTTTACAGCCGCCCAGGTTTATCTGGGCCTGAAGGTCGGTTTGACCTTCGCCACCTCGATCCCGGCAGCGGTGATCTCGATGGCCCTGCTGAGCGCCTTCAAGGACGCCACCATCCAGGAAAACAACATCGTCCAGACCATCGCCTCGGCGGCCGGCACGCTGGCCTCGGTGATCTTCGTGCTGCCCGGCCTGATCATGATCGGCTGGTGGGCCAAGGTGCCGTTCTGGCCCACCTTCGGCTGCTGCGCCATCGGCGGCGTGCTCGGCGTGATGTACACCATGCCGCTGCGCCGCGCCCTGGTGTCGCAGTCCGACCTGCCGTATCCGGAGGGCGTCGCCGCCGCCGAGGTGCTGAAGGTCGGCATGGCCTCGCGCAACGGCGCGGCCGAAGGCAAGGCCGGCCTGCTGGCCCTGGTGTGGGGCAGCCTGGCCTCGGCCCTGTTCGCCGCCGGCAGCGCCGTCAAGGTGATGGCCGGCGAAGTGGCGATCTACTTCAAGACCGGCGCCGGCGCCACCGGCATCGGCGCATCGAGCTCGCTGGCCCTGCTCGGCGCCGGCCACCTGATGGGCATCACCGTCGGCATCGCCATGCTGGCCGGCCTGCTGATCGCCTGGGGCGTGCTGGTGCCCTTGATGACGGCGCTGCATCCGGCGCCGCTGCTGTCGGCCGCCGAGCAGGCGCTGTCGGTGTGGAAGACCGACGTGCGCATGATGGGCGCCGGCACCATCGGCGCGGCCGCGCTGGTCACGCTGGCCGGACTGGCCAAGCCGGTCATCGGCGGCCTGAAATCGGCGCTGGAAACGGCCCGCCTGGCCAAGGCCAACAAGGGCGTGGCGCTGCCGCGCACCGAGCAGGACCTGCCGCTGTTCATCGTCGGCCTGGTCACCATGATCTCGATGGTGCCGGCCGGCTGGCTGCTGGCCACCTTCCTGCAGGGCACCGTGCTGGCCGAGCTGGCCTGGCCGCTGGTGGCCGTCGGCATCGGCTACATCATCATCGCCGGCATGTTCGCCGCCGCCGTGTGCGGCTACATGGCCGGCCTGATCGGCTCGTCGAACTCGCCGGTGTCGGGCATCGCCATTTTGACCATCCTCGGCGCCGCGCTCAGCGTCGGCATGGTCGGCCGCCACGTCATGGGCCCCGAGGTGGCGCAAGCGCTGGTCGCCTTCGCCCTGTTCGTCACCACCGTGGTGCTGGCGGTGGCGGTGATCGGCAACGACAACCTGCAGGATTTGAAGACCGGCCAACTGGTCGACGCCACGCCGTGGAAACAGCAGGTCGCCCTGTTGGTTGGCGTGTTCGCCGGTTCGGCCGTAGTGCCGCCGGTGCTCGACCTGCTGAACCACGCCAACGGCTTCGCCGGCGCCGCCAACGTCGGCGTGATCTCCTCGACGCCGCTGGCGGCGCCGCAGGCGGCGCTGATCTCCACGCTGGCCAAGGGTGTCATCGGCGGCAACCTGCCGTGGCACCTGCTGG
This sequence comes from Rugamonas sp. DEMB1, assembly GCF_029834475.1. GTDB lineage: Bacteria > Pseudomonadota > Gammaproteobacteria > Burkholderiales > Burkholderiaceae_D > Rugamonas > Rugamonas rubra. Next base: position 4,725,944 of record NZ_CP122407.1, read on the forward strand.
GCTACGGCGCCGCGCTGGGCCTGGGCCTGGTGCTGGTCAACTACCTGCTCAAGAAGTTCAGCGACAACAAGTACAGCCTGCCGCCGCTCGGCGTCGGCCTGGCCATCTACCTGCCCAGCGCGGTCACCGCGCCGGTGGTGGTGGGCGCCGTCGCCGGCTACCTGTTCGAGCGCGCCATGGAGCGCCGCGCCAGCGGCGAGACGGCCAAGCGGCTGGGCGTGTTGATCATGTCCGGCTTCATCGTCGGCGAGAGCCTGTTCAACGTCGCGCTGGCCGGGCTGATCGTCATGTCCGGCGACGGCGAGCCGCTGGCCATCGCCAACAGCATGAGCGAGGCGCAGACCATGATCGTCGCGCTGATCGTCGGCATCGTCGTCGTCGCCGGCCTGTACTCGTGGTCGGCCAAGAGCGCGCGCAATTGCGCCGCTTGATGCGACAGGCTTGACATGAGAAAGGAGCTGCGGGCGACCGCAGCTCCTTTTTTTTTACCCCTAACCCGGGACGCGAAAGCCGGGGTCTGACCCCATTCGGGGTCAGACCCCTTTGCTTACGGGGTAAGGCCGGCATCCCGGAAATCCGCGAAGAACCTTTTTCAAGTTGTGGTCCGCCTCAGGCGGCGCGCGCCTCCAGGCGCAGCGCGGCGGGCTGGCCGCCGCGTCCAGCGCGGTTGGCGCCGCCGATGGCCTGCGCCGGCGCCTTGGCGCGGCCGCCGGCCGGCGCCAGCCGGAACACGCTGACCGCGTGCGTCAGGCTGCCGGCCTGCTCCAACAGCGCGGCCGAGGCGGCGGCGGCCTCCTCCACCAGCGCGGCGTTCTGCTGCGTGACGCCGTCCATCTCGATGATCGCCTGGTTGATCTGCTCGATGCCGGCGCTCTGCTCCTGGCCGGCGGTGCTGATCTCGTCGATGATGGCGCTGACGCCGTCGATGCTGGTGACGATCTGGCGCATCGTCGCGCCGGCCCGTTCCACTTGGGCGTTGCCGGCGTCGGCCTGCTGCACCGAGTCGTCGATCAGGGTCTTGATCTCCTTGGCCGCCGCCGCGCTGCGCTGGGCCAGCGTGCGCACCTCGGTGGCCACCACGGCGAAACCGCGACCCTGCTCGCCGGCGCGGGCCGCCTCGACCGCCGCGTTCAGGGCCAGGATGTTGGTCTGGAAGGCGATGCCGTCGATGACGCTGATGATGTCGCCGATCTTGCGCGCCGAGGCGTTGATCGAGGCCATCGTGTCGACCACCTTGGCGACCGCCGCGCCGCCCTCCTTGGTCACCTCCAGCGCGCCACGGGCCAGCGCGCTGGCGCGGTTGGCGTGGTCGGCGTTGTTGCGCACGGCGACGGTCAGCTGCTCCATCGACGAGGCGGTCTCCTCCAGCGAGCTGGCCTGGTGTTCGGTGCGCGCCGACAGGTCGACGTTGCCGCTGGCGATCTGGCCGGAGGCGGTGGCGATGCTGTCGCTGCCGCTGCGCACCCGGCCGACGATGTCGACCAGGCTGGTGTTCATGTCCTTCAGGGCCAGCAGCAGCTGGCCGGTCTCGTCGCGGCCGCCACCTTCGATGCGGCTCGACAGGTCGCCGTCGGCGACGGTGCGCGCCACCTCGATCGCCGCCCGCAGCGGCCGGGTGATGGAGCGGGTGATCCACCAGGCCAGGACGACGCCGAGTAGCAGCGCCAGCGCGCCGAAGCTGAGCATCAGGGTGCGGGCCGAGCCGATGTCGCCGCGCACCTCGGCGCCGCTGGCGTTGACCAGCTGGCGCTGGAACTGCGCCATTTGCGTCACGCTGTCCTGCAGGCGGTCGAGCGCCGGCAGCGTCTCCTCGAGCATGCGCGCCTTGGCCTCGGCGCGCTGGCCGGCGGCCAGCTGCTGGTCGACCTGGCCGAACGAGGTGACGTAGACGCGTCGATCCTGCTTTGAAGCGCTGCAACATCACCTTGGCCTCGTCCTTGTAGAGCAGGCGGTCGAGCGTCTCGACGGCGCCGTTGATGGCCAGCTTGTTGGCCTCGATGCGGCGGCGGATCTGCTCGACGCGGGCGGCGTCCGGCTCGAGGAACAGCTCGAGCGTGCGGCGCGCGTTGGCGCGGGTGCGCGAGCTGATGTCGGCCAACGCCTCGGCCTTGACCCAGTCCTTGTCGATCATGCGCGCGCTGGTCGCGCCGATGTGGTCCAGCCGTACTAGGGCGAAGGCGATCAGCGCCGCCGTCAACAGCAAGACCAGCGCAAAGCCGGCGCCTAGACGCCGTCCGATAGTCCAATTCCCGATGTTCATCTTGGTTCCTCAATGTATGCGCCGCAGGCGCGGGCGGGTGCGGCGGGCAGGCGGCCGCGCCGGCGGGGCGTCATGCGGCGGGCCTGGCCGCGCCGACAGGCTCCCGGCCGGCAAGACAAAACGAGGGTGGAAAAACGGCGTTGTCTGAGTGGGGGCGGCGGGGAGGATGTTGCCCTACGTAAACATGATAGCGATATCAGGCGGGGGATGAAATATCCAAGAGGGACTATTGCGCACAGTGGATTCCCCCACAGGACTAGTCACAAAGGACTAGTCGCGCAGGCGACCTCGGCGCGGCGGCTACAGCTCGGCCAGCGCCTTGACGTGGGCCACCACGCTGCGGCCCAGCGCCGACAGGTTGTAGCCGCCCTCCAGGCAGCTGACGATGCGCCCGCCGGCGTACAGCTTGGCCACCGCCATCACCTGCCCGGTGATCCAGGCATAGTCGGCCTCGACCAGGCCCATGCCGCCGATGTCGTCCTCGCGGTGGGCGTCGAAGCCGGCCGAGACGAAGATCATCTGCGGCCGGAAGGCGTGCAGCGCCGGCAACCAGTGCTCCAGCACCGCCTGGCGCACCGCCGCGCCGCCGGAATGGGCCGGCAGCGCCACGTTGACGCGGTTGGCGGTGTAGGGCTCGGGCGGCGTGTAGGGGTAGAACGGGTGCTGGAAGAAGCTGACCATCAGCGCGCGCGGATCGGCGGCGAAGGCCTCCTCGGTGCCGTTGCCGTGGTGGACGTCGAAGTCGACGATGGCGACGCGCTGCAGGCCGCGCGCGTCGAGCGCGTGCTTGGCCGCGATGGCGACGTTGTTGAACAGGCAGAAGCCCATCGGCTCGCTGGGCCGGGCGTGGTGGCCGGGCGGGCGGATCGAGCAGAAGGCGTTGTCGAACTCGCCGTCGATGACGGCGTCGGTGGCCGCCACGGCGGCGCCGGCGGCGCGCTGCGCGGCCTGCCAGCTGTGGGCGTTGAGCGAGGTGTCGCCGTCGATCGGGTAGTCGTCGGCGCCGACGGCCGGCGTGTTGTCGCGCACGATGGCGATGGCGTTCCTGCTGTGGTTGCGCTCCAGGTCGGCCATGGCCACCAGCGGCGCCTGGCGGTGCTCCAGCAGGTCGTTGATCTGCGCCCGCATCAGCTGGTCGGAGATGGCCTGCAGGCGGGCCGGCGACTCGGGGTGCCAGTCGCCCATCTGGTGGCGCAGGCAGTCGGGGTGGGTGTAAATTGCTGTGGTCATGGTATTCGTCTCTGCCGCCGCGATCAATGGGTATCCGCTGCGCGCGTTCTCGCATAGAATCCCTAGACCGGTACTTTATATTGTTCAAAACTGCCGATGGCGCTAATCTACCACGCCGGCGCGCTTTGCCGCTGCGCCGGCGGCCGATTCGGGGCGCCGCCGGCCAAACCGAGGCGCCGTCGGCCAAACCGAGGCGCCGTCGGCGCCCCCCCCCAACCAGCCCAGGGCCGTCCACTCGATGTATTCCAAATTGCACGCCGTGGCCGAGCAGGTCGGCCAAATCATCGTCGGCAAGGAGCGCCAGATACGCCAGGCGCTGACCTGCCTGCTGGCCGGCGGCCACCTGCTGATCGAGGACGTGCCCGGCGTCGGCAAGACCACGCTGGCGCACGCCCTGGCCATCTCGCTGGGGCTGCGCTTCAACCGCATCCAGTTCACCAGCGACCTGCTGCCGGCCGACGTGGCCGGCATCTCCATCTACCAGCGCGAGCAGGACGCCTTCGTGTTCCACCCGGGGCCGATCTTCACCCAGGTGCTGCTGGCCGACGAGATCAACCGCGCCACGCCGAAGACCCAGTCCGGCCTGCTCGAGGCGATGGAGGAGCGCCAGGTCAGCGCCGACGGCGTCACCCGGCCGCTGCCGGAGCCCTTCTTCGTCATCGCCACGCAGAACCCGACCCACCAGGTCGGCACCTTCCCGCTGCCCGAGTCGCAGCTCGACCGCTTTTTGATGTGCCTGTCGCTGGGCTACCCGGACGCCGCCGCCGAGCGCGCCCTGCTGATGGGCGAGGACCGCCGCGTGCTGCTCAAGGCGCTGCCGGCGGCCATGACGGCCGAGCAGCTGGGCGCCGCCCAGCGCGGGCTGCGGCAGATCCACTGCTCGGCCGCGCTGGTCGACTACGTGCAGGCGCTGGCCCAGGCCTCGCGGCAGAGCGGCGCCTTCGCCGAGGGCATGAGCCCGCGCGCCGCCATCGCCCTGCTGCAGGCGGCGCGCGCCTGGGCCGCGCTGGAGGGGCGCGACCACGTGCTGCCGGAGGACGTGCAGGCGGTGCTGCTGCCGGTCTGCGCGCACCGCCTGCGCCCGCTCAAGTCGGCCCACGGCGCGGCGCTGGCCAGCGGCGACCTGGTGCTGCAGTTGCAGGCCTCGGTGCCGCTGTAGCCGCATGTTGGCGCGCCTGCGACAGCTGGCCAGGGACGGCGCCGACCGCTGGCTGTTCCAGCTCAGCGCGCCCGAGGCGGGCGAGGTGCTGCTGACGATGCGCCGCGTCTTCATCGTGCCCAGCGGCCCCGGCCTGGCCTTCGCCGGCCTGCTGCTGTTGATGCTGGTCGGCGCCGTCAACTACAACCTCGGCCTGGGCCACGCGCTGACCTTCCTGGCCGGCAGCTGCGCCGTCGCCGACATGGTCATGACCGCGCGCAACCTGGCCCTGCTGCGCCTGTCGCCCGGCCGCGCCGCGCCGGTGTTCGCCGGCGAGGAGGCGCGCTTCGAGCTGCACCTGCACAACCGCACGCGGCGCGACCGCTACGCCGTCTGGATCGACGTGCACGGCGCCGCCGCGCCGCGCCAGGCGGCCGACGTGGCGGCCGGCGCCAGCACCAGCGTGCTGCTGTCGGCGCCGACCGCGCGGCGCGGCTGGCAGCACGCGCCGCGCCTGCAACTGAGCACGCGCTTCCCGCTCGGCCTGTTCCGCGCCTGGAGCTACTGGCATCCGGCGCTGCGCGTGCTGGTCTACCCCTACCCCGAGGCGGACGCGCCGCCGCTGCCGACCCAGGGCGCGGCCAGCGAGGACGGCCACGGCCAGGTCGGGCTGGACAACTTCGCCGGCATCCGCCCCTACCAGCCGGGCGACCCGATGCGCCACCTGGCCTGGCGCCAGATCGCCCGCCACGACCCGGCGCACGGCGGCCAGCTGGTCAGCAAACAATTCGACGGCGGCGCGGTGGCCGAGCTGACGCTGGACTTCGAGCAGTTGCCGGCGCGGCTGGACCTGGAGCTGCGCCTGGCGCGCCTGGCCAGCTGGGTGCTGCGCGCCGAGCAGCGCGCCCTGCCCTACTCGCTGCGCCTGCACGGCCGCACGCTGGGGCCGGCGCTGGGCCAGGCGCACCGCGCCGCCTGCCTGCGCGCGCTGGCCTTGTACGGCCTGGAGGATGGCGAATGAAGCGTCCACCGGACGGGAACGCGGCTGGGCCAAGAAAACCCGAGGGCGCAAACTGGGCTCGGACCCGCGAGGGGTCCGACCCCGGCTCTCCGCCTTTGGGTGGCCTATTGAGCCGCTGGCTGCGCCTGGCCCGGCAACTGCCGCGCGACAAGGCCGACACCCTGCTGCTGCTGGCCGCCGCCGTGCTGGTGCTGCTGCCCCACTTTGGCCACCTGCCGCTGTGGACCAGCGCCACCGTCTGCGCCACGCTGCTGTGGCGCGCCGCGCTGACCCTGCGCGGCAAGCGCCTGCCGCCGCTGTGGCTGCTGCTGCCGGTCTCGCTGCTGGCCATGGCCGGCGTCTACCGCTCCTTCCACACGCTGCTCGGGCGCGACGCCGGCGTCGCCATGCTGGCCCTGCTGCTGGCCTTCAAGCTGCTCGAGATGCGCGCCCGGCGCGACCTGTTCGTGGTGGTCTTCCTCTGCCTGTTCCTGCTGCTGACCACCTTCTTCTACTCGCAGACGGCGCTCACCGGCCTGGGCATGCTGCTCACCGTGCTGCTGCTGCTGACCGCCCTGCTGTCCTTCCAATACACCGGCGCGGTGCCGCCGCTGCGCCGCCGTATCGGTCTGGCGGCGCGCATCGTCGCCGTCGCGGCGGCGCCGGCGCTGCTGCTGTTCCTGCTGTTCCCGCGCATCCAGGGGCCGCTGTGGCGCCTGCCGGGCGACGCCCACGGCGCCCGCAGCGGCATGTCCGACAGCATGTCGCCCGGCAGCGTGGCGGCGCTGGCGCAGTCCGACGAGGTGGCCTTCCGCGTCCGCTTCCTCGATCCGGCGCCAGCGCACGGCCTGTTGTACTGGCGCGGCCTGGTGCTGGGCGACTACGACGGCCGCACCTGGCGCCGCCTGCCGCGCCTGCGCGGCGTGTTGCGCCCGGAGGTGCACGTCGGCGCGCGCGGCCAGCCGCTGCGCCACGAGGTGACCATGGAGGCCAGCGGCCAGCGCTGGCTGTTCCTGCTCGAACTGAGCGACCCCGAGCTGCGCCTGGCCGAGCACCGCCTGGGCAGCTCGGACGAGCTCGAACTGTTCACGCAAAGCCCGATCGAGCAACGCCTGCGCTACACCACGCGGGCCTGGCTGGACTTCAGCGTCCAGGCCGACGCCAGGCCGGAACAGCTGCAGCGCTGGCTGCAACTGCCGGCCGGCTACAACCCGCGCGCGCTGGCGCTGGCCGCGCGGCTGCGCGGCGCCACGCCGCAGGCCTCGGTGCAGGCGGTGCTGCGGCTGTTCCGCGACGAGCCCTTTACCTACACGCTGAACCCGCCGCTGCTGGGCCGCGACGCCGTCGACGACTTCCTGTTCGCCAGCCGCGCCGGCTTCTGCGAGCACTACGCCGGCGCCTTCGTCGTGCTGCTGCGCGCCATGGGCGTGCCGGCCCGCGTCGTCACCGGCTACCAGGGCGGCGAGCGCAACCCGCTCGACGGCTACCTGAGCGTGCGCCAGTCCGACGCCCACGCCTGGGCCGAGGTGTGGCTGGCCGGCGCCGGCTGGCGCCGCGTCGACCCGACCGCCGCCGTCGCGCCGGACCGGGTCGAGCGCGGCCTGGCGCGGGCCCTGCCGCCGCCCGCGCCGTTCAGCCTGGCCGGCCTGGGCCAGCTGATGCGCCTGGGCGACAACGCCCCCGCCTGGCTGCAACAACTGCGATTTAGCATGGGAGCGATGAATAATGCTTGGAATCAATGGGGCCCTGGATTACAATCCAGACAGGCAGCGGAGTTTCCTCGAAGAACTAGCCGACACCCTCGGCAACGCCCGCGCCGGCGCCGGCCTGGCGCTGTGCGCCGCCTTGCTGTGGTGGCTGCGCCGGCTGCGCGGCCGGGTTCGGCCGGAACCGTTGGCGGCGCTATACGAGGAGTTCTGCCGGCGCCAGGCGCGCCACGGCTTCGTGCGCGGCGCCGCCGAGGGTCCGCAGGACTACTTGGCGCGCCTGAGCACGATGGACGCCAGCGCGGAAAAACACGCTGCCATGCGCAGTTTTCTGAATTTGTATGGCACGCTGCGGTATGGGCGCGCCACACCCGATGAGAGAGCGGCGTCGCTGACGACGCTGCACAACCTGTTACCTTTATGCCGATGACTTCCCTACTGCGCCACCTCCCCCTCCGTCCCCGCCACCTGCTGGCCCTGTTGCTGGCGGCCGCCCCGTTCAGCCAGGCGCTGGCGGTCGACCAGTACGGCTACAAACTGCCGCCCAGCCAACAGAGCAAGGCCAAGGCCGAGGCCAAGGCCAAGGCCAAGCTGAAAAAAGGCCCGCCGCCGATCGACTACAACGGCGAGTTCGTCAACTTCGGCCAGTGGAAGGAGGTGCGCCTGTTCATCGACGGCCTGGTCGAGAAGAACGGCTTCCAGCGCGCCGAACTGGAGGCGCTGCTGGGCCAGGTGCGCTACGTCGAGTCGGCGGTGCAGCTGATCAAGCCGGCGCCGCCGGGCAAGCCGAAGAACTGGCAGGCATACAGCCGGCTGACCGTCGAGCCGGTGCGCATCGACGCCGGCGTCAAGTTCTGGAACGAGAACCGCGAGACGCTGGCGCGCGCCGAGGCGCTGTACGGCGTGCCGGCCGAGATCCTGGTCGGCATCATCGGCGTCGAGACCGTCTACGGCCGCAACACCGGCCGCTTCCGCGTGCTCGACGCGCTGACCACGCTGGCCTTCGCCTATCCGGAGGCGCCGGCGCGCCTCGAGCGCATGGCCTTCTTCCGTGGCGAACTCGAGGCCGCCCTGCTGTACGCCCGGCAGAACGGGGTCGACCCGCTGCAGCTGCGCGGCTCCTACGCCGGCGCCGTCGGCATGCCGCAGTTCATGCCCAGCAGCATCTTGAAATACGCCGTCGACTTCGACGGCGACGGCCGCATCGACCTGCTCAACTCGAGCAACGACGCCATCGGCAGCGTCGCCGCCTTCCTGGTGGCGCACGGCTGGCAGCGCGACACGCCGGGGCCGCTGGTGATCGCCGCCCAGGTCTCGCCCAACCGCAGCTGGGAACCCCTGCTGGGCCGGGGCCTGAGCGCGAATTTCCTCGCGCCGGACTTGACGGCGGCCGGCGTCGCCACCACATCGGCCTTGCCGGCCGGGGTGCGCTATGGTCTGGTGGACTTGCAGAACGGCGCCGAGGCGACCGAATATTGGCTGGCGACCAACAACTTCTTCGCCATCACGCAATACAACCGCAGCTATTTCTACGCCATGTCGGTGGTCGAGCTGGGGCGGGCGGCGAAGCTGTCGCGCGGCGGGGAGATGTAAGGAAGCGTAAAGAGGCTTGCCAGGGAAAGTTGCAGAAGGTATCTTTTACTTTACCATTTGCAACATCACCGGTATGCTCGAAAGAAATTCATTTCATGCAGCAACTTCGGCGGAATTATCTTATAATTAACTTTATAGATTCGATAAAACACTTGCGCCACGCAGCTTAACACAGCAAACCGTGTATAATTCTCACACAATGTTGCATAAGGACAACGAGCGCGCGCACTCAAGACATTTTTTTATTGCTTATGAGTATTAGATTGCGTGCTGCTGTACAATTGTGTATATATTATGAAACTTGTTATCCCGGAATCCGTCCGTGTGTGAATTCGTTCCTTAGTGAAGGATGAACATTAACGCAGCAGCGAGCTCCGAGTGTTTTTTACTTTGCAGGACAACTTTACAGAAGGAACAAACGAAATCATGACAAACCAAGTCGGCATTGATATGAACAACGAGTCGGATGGCGATGATCTGTTGCAGTACAACCCTAACCGGTTGTTGGACACGCTGATCGAAAACCTGCGCCTGAAAAACGATGCCGCGCTGTCGCGCGCATTGGAAGTGGCGCCACCGGTCATCAGCAAGATTCGCCACCACCGCTTGCCGGTCGGCGCTTCGCTGCTGATCCGCATGCACGAGGTCAGCGACCTCAGCATTCGCGACCTGCGCTACTTGATGGGCGACCGCCGCAACAAGTTCCGCATCAGCGACAAGCAGTTCAAACCAAAAGAAGGCGAACCAGGCCAGGGCTGATCCCTGCCGGTTGCCAGACTCTGGCACTCCCTCCCCTCACGAGGGGGAGAGGGAAGCACTATTGCATGAAGTCAGGCCGGGAACACCCCGGTGGACAAATAGCGGTCGCCGCGGTCGCAAACGATGAACACGATAGTCGCGTTCTCCACCGTTTGCGACAGGCGCAGCGCGATCTCGCAGGCGCCCGCCGCCGAGATGCCACAGAAAATCCCCTCCTCCGCCGCCATGCGACGGGCCATTTGCTCGGCCGCCGCCTGCGTCACGTATTCGATCTGGTCGACCCGCGCCTTGTCGTAGATTTTCGGCAGGTAGGCCTCCGGCCATTTGCGGATGCCGGGGATCTGCGAACCCTCCTCCGGCTGCGCGCCGACGATCTGCACCGCCGGATTCTGCTCCTTCAAATATTGCGACACGCCCATGATGGTGCCGGTGGTGCCCATCGCCGAGACGAAGTGGGTGACCCGGCCGCCGGTGTCGCGCCAGATCTCCGGGCCGGTGCCCTCGTAGTGGGCGCGCGAGTTGTCGAAGTTGCCGAACTGGTCGAGGATGATGCCCTTGCCGTCCTTTTGCAGCTGCTCGGCCATGTCGCGGGCGTATTCCATGCCGCCGGTGCGCGGCGTGAGCATGATCTGCGCGCCGTAGGCGGCCATGCTCTGGCGCCGTTCGACGCTCAGGTTCTCCGGCATCAACAGCAGCATCTTGTAGCCGCGCAGCGCCGCCGCCATCGCCAGGGCGATGCCGGTGTTGCCGCTGGTGGCCTCGATCAGGGTGTCGCCCGGCTTGATGTCGCCGCGCTCCTCGGCCCGCTTGAGCATGGACATGGCGGCGCGGTCCTTGACCGAGCCGGCCGGATTGTCGCCCTCCATCTTGCCGAGGATGATGTTGTGGCGCGCCGCCGCGTCGGCGCCCGGCAGGCGGGTCAGCTGCACCAGCGGCGTGTTGCCGATCGTGTCTTCCAGAGTCTTGTAGGCCATCGTCTAATCTTCTTCCGAATTCCGCAAAACGACTATTTTAATCCCAGACGGGGCGCCGCGTGCGGCCGAGGCCGCCGGCTCAGCGCGGCAGGCGGAAATGCATGAAGGAATACGACAACTGTTCGCCGTCGATGCGGAACATGTCGGCGATCTCGCCGCTCTGCTCGAAGCCGCAGCGCAGGTACAACTGGCGCGCCGGCGCGTTGGCCGACAGCATCTCGAGGTCGACCCAGTCCAGCTGCGCCTGGCCGCCGGCCCAGGCCAGCGCCGCCTCGACCAGGTCGCGGCCCAGGCCCAGGCGGCGGAAGGCGCGGTGCACGCCCATGCCGAGCAGGGCGCGGTGGGCGGCGCCGCCGTCGGGCCGGGCGCGCAGGTCGACATGGCCCTGGATGCCGTTGGCGCCGGTGGCTACCCAGGCGCGGCGCCAACCGGGCTGGTCCAGCGGCAACGCCAGCGCGGCGCGGAAGGCCGCCTCCTTGTCGGGCGCAAAGCGCGAGCGGCCGCGCGGCATCGGCTGGAACAGCGCCGCGCCGTCGCGGCCGTTGTCCTGCAGATGCTCGTTCAAATAGGCGAAGAAGGCGTCGAGGTCGGCCTCGACTACGGGCCGAATGGCAGAGTGCGCGGACATGCGAAACCGTGTGAAAAGGGGAACGACGATTGTAGCAGCAAGGTGCCGCCGCTTGCGCTAGACTGCCTATATCTTTGCAACCCCATTTTCCCGAAACGACCATGGCCACACCCACTATCGAATTCATTCCCGACGCCGGCCAGGACGAGGCCGTGCCGGCCGCCACGCTGAACATCGAGGCGCGCCGCCACCAGATCTTCCCCGTGCTCGGCGCCGCCGAGATCAAGCGCATGCACCGCTTCGGCCAGCTGCGCCGGTTCGCCGACGGCGAGCCCATCCTCGAAGCCGGCCGCACCGCCTTCGGCCTGGTGGTGGTGCTGTCGGGCCGCATCGCGGTGACCCGCTTCGACGGCCTGGGCAACACCTGGCCGGTGGTCGAGCACGGCCCCGGCCAGTTCGGCGGCGAGGTGGCCCAGTTGTCGGGCCGGCCGGCGCTGGCCAACGCCCACGCCGTCGGCGCGGTCGAGGTGCTGGTGATCAGCTCGGAGTCGCTGCGCGCCCTGGTCATCGCCGAGGCCGAACTGGGCGAGCGCATCGTGCGCGCCCTGATCCTGCGCCGTGTCGGCCTGCTCGAGGCCAACTCGGGCGGCCCGGTCATCGTCGGCCCGCGCGGCCACGGCCGCATCCACCACCTGCAAAGCTTTTTGGCCGCCAACGGCCACCCGCACACCGTGCTCGACCCGCAAACGGACAGCCAGGCGGCCGAGCTGATGGCGCTGTACCAGCCGACGGCCGACGAGCTGCCGCTGGTGGTCTGCCCCGACGGCGTGGTCAAGAAGAACCCCTCGCTGGCCGAGATGGGCCGCTGCCTCGGCCTGCTGCCCGAACTCGACGAGGACAAGGTGTGGGACGTGATCGTCGTCGGCGCCGGCCCGGCCGGCCTGGCCACCGCCGTCTACGCCGCCTCCGAGGGCCTGTCGGTGCTGGCGCTGGAGACGCGCGCCTACGGCGGCCAGGCCGCCGCCAGCGCGCGCATCGAGAACTACCTCGGCTTCCCCACCGGCGTGTCGGGCCGCGCGCTGGCCGGCCGCGCCTTCGTGCAGGCGCAGAAGTTCGGCGTCGAGGTGGCCATCCCGGCGCCGGCGGCGCGGCTGATCTGCGACACCTACCCCCTGCAGGTGGAGATGTGCGGCAGCGGCACCCGGCTCAAGGCGCGCAGCGTGGTGCTGTCCTGCGGCGCGCGCTACCGCCGGCCGTCGCTGGCCAACCTGAAGCAGTTCGAGGGGCGCGGCGTGTACTACTGGGCCTCGCCGATCGAGGCCAAGCTGTGCAAGAGCGAGGAGGTCATCCTGGTCGGCGGCGGCAACTCGGCCGGCCAGGCGGCGGTGTTCCTGTCCGGCCACGCCGCCAAGGTGCACATGGTGATCCGTGGCGAGGGGCTGGCCGCCACCATGTCGAGCTACCTGATCGAGCGCATCGCCGCCACGCCCAACATCGTGCTGCACACCCACACCGAGATCGTCGCGCTGGAGGGCGACGAGGACGGCCTGCAACAGGTGCGCTGGCGCAACCGCCTGAGCGGCGAGGAGCAGGACTGCGACGTCTGCCGCGTCTTCCTGTTCATCGGCGCCGACCCCAACACCGGCTGGCTGGGCGACTGCGGCGTCGACGTCGACGACAAGGGCTTCATCCGCACCGGCTTCGACGTCACCAAGGCGCAGTGCCACGCCAATTTCAGCCAGGGCGTCTACCCGCCCGAGCTGCCGGTGCGCGCCGCGCTCGAGACCAGCGTGCCGGGCGTGTTCGCCATCGGCGACGTGCGCGCCAACTCGACCAAGCGGGTGGCGGCGGCGGTCGGCGAAGGCGCCGCCGTGGTGTCGCAGATCCACGCCTTCCTGGCCAACCTGCCGGCCGGGCAGCGCGGCTGAGCGGCGCGGCGGGCGGCGGCGCCGCCGCAGTCGAGAACGCGCGCGAGCGTGGCGCCGCGTCAGAATCGCGGCCCCAGCAGGCGGCGGTCGAAGCTGAACGGGCGCACCACGCTGAGCGCCACCACATCAAAGTCGGGATGCAGCGGATTGATGACGACGTTACCCTCCTCCGGTAGCAGCGCGGAGGGAACCGCCATGCATAACTGGCCCATACGTCTGAGCCAGTTTCCGCCAAACGCTTGCGCGCTGGCGGAAACCGGCATGGCGTTCCAATCGAGAGGCAAGTCGGCAAGACCGGGGCGGTAGACGGACACGTCGTCAGGCAACTCGACCGCCACCAAAACCAACGGCGGCATGGGCAGCGAGCCGAGGTGCGCCAGCGCTTCCAGGGCGCATATCGCCACCGAGGCGCCGGCGTAGAAGGCCGGCAAGTTCGGCGGATTCCAGCGCCCGCCAAAGCGCGCCGAGCCGGCACACAGGCGATCCAGCGCGTATGCCCGGCGGGCGATACGCCACAATTTCACAGGGCGCCGCCGGTCGCGATTGCGTTCAAGACCTGGCGCACGGCAGCGGCGCCAGGCTCGGTGTCGAGGTAGTCGATCGGCGCGGCATCGCTGAAGATGCGGCTTGGCATGACCAGCCAGCGCTTGGCCAGCTCCTCGTCCTCGAACACCTCGCACGCCATATTGGCGACGTCGGCCATTCGCCAAATACGCTCGGAGGCGGCGGCATCCAGGTTGGCGGCCTTGCGGGCCAGGGTGAACGCGGTGGTTTCGGCCACCCGCGCGACGACGCGGATCTTCGCGGTTGGCAGCTTGAAATAGTCGCCCGCCTCTTTCAGAAAGACGGCAGGCAAGCCGCGCCGGATCAACTCAATGACCTGGGCGACTTCGCGCTGTTGCATGTGAACCAGAGCGACAAACGAGCTCTGCGACGGCTCTTGCGGACGCGGACGCCGACGCGCGGCGGCGCGCCCGACGATCTTCGATTGCTTCGGCACAAACATGATCGATGCCTCCAATGTGAAGTTGACGATACACCAAATGGAGGCACCTTGCCATGTTCGCGATCAGGAGCGGCGCGGCCAGCGCCACCGCGCTGGAGAATGCGAAAAAACCCGCGCGGCTCGCGCCGGCGGGTCCTTGTGCCGACGTGGCCTGGCGGCCACGGCACGGCGGTAGGCTTACTTCTTCTTCGGCGCGTCGGCGGCGGCGGCCTTGTCGGCGGCGGCGGCCTTCGCCGGCACCGAGGCGGTGGCGGCGGCGGCTGGCATAGCGGCCGGCATCGCGGCGGCGGCCTTGGCCGGTTTCTCGGCCTTCTCGCCCTTGGCGGCCTTGGCCGGTTTTTCGGCGGCCGGCTTGGCGGCGGCGCCGTCCTTCGACTTGCCGTTCACTTGCAGGCCGGCCTCGGACAGTTTGAGGGCGCTCTTGTCGCCGAGGCCTTTAACGCGTTTTTCCAGATCGGCCCAGTCCTTGAATTCGCCGCCCTTGCTGCGTTCCTCGATGATGGCCTTGGATTTGGCCGGGCCGATGCCCTTGATGCTGTCCAGCGCGGCCGCGTCGGCCTTGTTGACGTCGACCTGGGCGAAGGCGAAGCTCATCGCGGCGATCAGGGTGGCTAGCGCCAGCAGTAGTTTCTTGAACATGGCAATATCTCCGTGGTTGGTGGAAAAAGCAAGGGCGAAGGTCGCGCCTTGAACCAACTTAACGCCCGGTGCTGTGATCGGTTGACTTAAAAACATGGTCAAGACTGTATCCATATCAAATCGTCCGTCGAGAAGGCATGACGGAAGCGCTCGGCAACACGCCAACTGCGGTCCGACGCCAAGTGACATACACTGGCGTAGCCATACCGTGGCGGGGCCGATAAGAAAGGTAAGACATATGAACATCCCTAAAAATAGGGACAGGACTTCCAACCGGGTTCCCACAACGATAGTAGAAACACTGCAGGAAGCCGCCGACCTGACAGGCGCGACACTTAACCAGTTCATGGTTCAAGCTGCTCTTGAGAAAGCCGAAAAGCTTATCGCCCGAGAAAAAATCATCTATTTCTCGAAAAATGATGCCGCCATGATTGTCAATCTACTCGATAACCCAGCAAAACCAAATGCCGCGCTGGTTAGGGCGTTTGAGAGGTTCACACTGAGGGAAATAGAAAATGGCAACGCCGCCACGGCGTCGCCGTCCATTCCATCGGTCGACTAGCCGAACAACTCCTCGCGCGTGACGGTGGCCGTGCCCAGCTTGCCGACCACGATGCCGCCGGCGCGGTTGGCCGTCTGCACCGCCTCGTGCCAGTCGCGCCCGGCGCCCAGCATGGCGGCCATGGTGGCGATCACCGTGTCGCCGGCGCCGGAGACGTCGAACACCTCGCGCGCGTCGGCCGGCATGTGGAAGATCTCGTTCTCGGTGTACAGGGTCATGCCCTCCTCCGAGCGGGTCAGCAGCAGCGCGTCGAGCTGGAGCTCGCGGCGCATCTGCTGCGCCTTGGCGGTCAGCTGCTCCTCGTTGCCCCAGCCGCCGACCACGCGGCGCAGCTCCGACTTGTTCGGCGTCAGCATGGTGGCACCGGCGTAGCGGCCGAAGTCGTCGCCCTTCGGGTCGACCATGACGATCTTGCCGGCGGCGCGCGCCGAGGCGATCATGTCGGCCACGTTGACCAGGCTGCCCTTGGCGTAGTCCGACAGCACGATCACGTCGTAGTCCGGCAGCAGCGCCTTGAACTGCATCAGCTTGTCGCGCAGCACGGTGTCGGTCGGCGCCTCCTCGAAGTCGATGCGCAGCATCTGCTGCTGGCGGCCGATGACGCGCAGCTTGATGATGGTCGAGATGGCCTCGTCGCGCTTCAGGTAGCTATGGATGCCGCCGCCGGCGAGCAGCCGCTCGACCTCGTCGCCGGCCTCGTCGTTGCCGACCACGCCGAGCAGGCCGGCGTGGGCGCCCAGCGCGGCGGCGTTGCGCGCCACGTTGGCGGCGCCGCCCAGGCGCGCCTCGCGCCGCTCGACGCGCACGATCGGCACCGGCGCCTCGGGCGAGATGCGGGCCACCTCGCCGAACCAGTAGCGGTCCAGCATGACGTCGCCGACCACCAGGATGCGCACCTGGTCGAGCGCCGGGGCGGTGAATTGGGTCAGGGTGTTAGGCATGGCGTCCTCTCAGTTGCGGGTCAAGACGGAACGGCCGATGCCGTGGTACTCGAAGCCCGCCTCGGCCATCACCTGCGGCTCGAACAGGTTGCGGCCGTCGAAGATCACGGCCTGCTTCAAGGCCGCCTTGATGCGGTCGAAGTCCGGGCTGCGGAAGGCCTTCCATTCGGTGACGATGACCAGCGCCTCGGCGCCGCTCAGGGTGTCCATCGGGCTGCTGGCGAAGCGGACGCGGGCCAGCTGCTCGGCGTCGAAGTCGAGCGCCAACACGCGCTTGGCCTCGGCCATGGCGACCGGGTCGTACACGGCGACCGTGGCGCCGCCGTCGAGCAGCTGCTTGAGCAGCACGCGGGCCGGCGCCTCGCGCATGTCGTCGGTGTTCGGCTTGAAGGCCAGGCCCCAGACGGCGAAGTGCTTGCCGCTCAAATCGGCGCCGAAGCGCTTGGCCACCTTCTGGCCCAGCACCAGCTTCTGCTTGTCGTTGACCGCCTCGACGGCGCGCAGGATCAGCAGGTCCTGGTCGTACTGGCGCGCGGTGCGCTCGAGCGCCTGCACGTCCTTCGGGAAGCAGGAGCCGCCGTAGCCGGCGCCGGCGTAGAGGAAGCTGTGGCCGATGCGCGGGTCCGAGCCGATGCCGTGGCGTACCGCCTCGATGTCGGCGCCGACCTGGTCGGCCAGGTTGGCCAGCTCGTTCATGAACGAGATGCGGGTGGCCAGCATGGCGTTGGCGGCGTATTTGGTGAACTCGGCCGAACGCACGTCCATCCAGAAGGTGCGCTCGTGGTTGCGGTTGAAGGGCATGTACAGCTTCTTCATCAGGCCGTGGGCGCGCGAGCCCTCGGCGCTGCTGTCGCAGCCGATGACGATGCGGTCGGGCCGCATGAAGTCCTCGACCGCCGCGCCCTCCTTGAGGAACTCGGGGTTCGACACGACGGAGAACTTGGCGCCCTCGGCGCGCGCGTCCAGCTCGGCCTGCACGGCGGCCTTGACGCGGTCGGCCGTGCCGACCGGCACGGTGGACTTGTCGACGACGACCTTGAACTCGGTCATGTGGCGGCCGATGCTCTTGGCGGCGGCCAGCACGTACTGCAGGTCGGCCGAGCCGTCCTCGTCGGGCGGCGTGCCGACGGCGATGAATTGCAGGGTGCCGTGCGCCACCGAGGCGGCGATGTCGGTGGAGAACTGCAGGCGGCCGGCGGCGCGGTTGCGCGCCACCACCTCCTCCAGGCCCGGCTCGTGGATCGGGATGCCGCCGGCGTTGAGCATGGCGATTTTCTTTTCGTCGACGTCGAGGCAGAAGACGTCGTTGCCCAGCTCGGCCAGGCAGGCGCCGGTCACCAGGCCTACATAGCCGGTGCCAATAATGGTGATTTTCATGTGTGTGTTCCGCCTACTAGGTTGCAAACCCCGGCCCGGCGGCGCGCTGGCGCCGGCCGCTTCCGGGGTCGGGTTAATTCATCACGTTGAGTTCTTCGGTGCGGCGCGGCGGGTAGGTTTCCCAGCGGCTGCAGCCGGGACACTGCCAATAGAACTGGCGCGCCTTGAAGCCGCAGTGGCTGCACTGGTAGCGCGCCAGCTTCTGGGTGTAGCCGTGCACCAGGTTCTTCACCATCGACAGCTCGGACACCAGCGCCGCCGGCGCGTCCATCATGCGCGCCTCGAGCAGCTTGTCGAGGCCGAGCAGGGTCGGCGTGCGGCGCAGCTCGGCGCTGACCAGCTGCTTGGCCGCCTCGACGCCGTCGAGCTCCAGCACGGCCTTGAACACCACCTCGATCAGGTCGATCGACGAGGCCTGTTCCAGATACGATTTGAGCAGGTTGACGCCCTCCTGCGGCCGGCCGACCTTGCGGTAGCCGTCCATCAGGCGCTGCGCCACCAGGGCCACGTGCGGCACGCTCTGCTGCTCGACGCGGCGCCAGCTGAGCAGCGCGCCCTCGACGTCGCCCTGGGCCAGCTGGGCGTCGCCCACCAGCATGGTGGCGCGCACGTTGGTGCGGTCGACCTGCAGCGACTTCTCCAGCAGCGGCAGGGCCTGCTCGGGATGCAGGTGGACCAGCGCGTCCTGCGCCAGCTCGCAATAGAACTGCGCCACTTCCTTCTGGCGCGAGCCGGCGCCGGCCTCCTGCAGGCCCAGCGCCGCCTCGATGGCGCGCGGCCACTCCTTCTCGCGCTGGAAGATCTCCAGCAGCGCGCGGCGCGCCTGCACCGCGTACTGGCTGCCGGTCAGGCGGTTGAAGGTCTCCTCGGCGCGGTCGAGCAGGCCGGCCTTCAGGTAGTCCATGCCCAGCTCGTATTCGGCGTGCTCCTTCTGCTCCTGCGGCAGGTCGGGCCGCGCCAGCAGGTTCTGGTGGACGCGGATGGCGCGCTCGGTCTCGCCGCGGCGGCGGAACAGGTTGCCCAGCGCGAAGTGCATATCGGCCGTCTCCGGGTCCAGCTTGACGATCTCGATGAAGGCGTCGATGGCCTTGTCGGGCTGCTCGTTGAGCAGGAAGTTCAGGCCCTTGAAATAGCCGCGCGGCAGGGTGCGCGACTCGGACACCAGTTGGCGGATGTCGACCCGCGCGGCGATCCAGCCCAGTCCGAAAAAGACCGGGATACCCAATAACCACCAGAGTTCAAATTCCATGCTGTGCTTGTTGTTGTTGGCTTGCGGGCGGCATTACTGCTGCGTGTTGACGCTGTCCGGCTGCGGCGGGGCGCTGCCCTGCTGCGCCGTCGATTGCAGCGTGTGGATGGTGGTTTTTTGTTTGTTCGCTTCGCGCCGGTGGCGGAACACGGTGGGCGTGAGCGCCAGCACGCCGAGGGTGGCGCCGGCCGCGAAACAGCCCAGCAGCATCAGCACCAGGGGGCCGCGCAGCTCATAGTTGAGGAAAAAGCGCAGATCGACTTCCTGCGTGTTTTTCAAGGCAAAACCAAAAAACAAAACGAAGAGAACGAATCCAACGATTGTGGAAAGAAATTTCATCTGCTTGGTTCCTGTTCTGTATTTCAGAGTGCGCCAGTGTCGCACAAGAAAGCAAATACTTCAAAAAAATCCCCGACGGGAACAAAAAAAGCGGCATCCAGGGACGCCGCTTTTTTACATCCATCGGTGGTAGACGCTTCAGTCCTCGATGATCGGTTGCCCGACCATCGCGTCGACCCGCTCGCGCAATTGCTTGCCCGGCTTTGAAGTGCGGCACCCGTTTTTCCGGCACCATCACCTTGTCGCCCGACTTCGGATTGCGTCCGATGCGCGGCGGCCGGCTATTCAGAGCAAAGCTGCCAAAACCGCGGATCTCGATGCGTTGACCGGTCGCCAGGGCGTTGGTCATCGCGTCGAGGATGGTCTTGACGGCGTACTCCGCATCCTTGGCCACCAGCTGAGAATAGCGCTCAGCCAGGCGGTTGATCAACTCGGACTTGGTCATCTACTGAATACCGATATTAGTTCTTGTTGTCGAACTTGGCTTTCAACAGCGCGCCCAGGCTGGTGGTGCCCGAAGCTGCGTTGTTGTCGGTGGCGGCCATTTTCTGCATCGCTTCCTGGGTCTCGACGTTGTCTTTCGCTTTGATCGACAGCTGGATGCTGCGAGCTTTGCGGTCGATGTTGATGACCAGGGCTTCGACGGAGTCGCCGACCTTCAGGTGCGTACCGGCATCTTCCACGCGGTCGCGGGAGATTTCGGAAGCGCGCAGGTAGCCTTCGACTTCTTCGGACAGTTGGATGACGGCGCCTTTTGGCTCCACCGACTTGACGGTGCCCGTGACCAGGGCGCCTTTGTCGTTCATCGCTGCGAAGTTGTTGAATGGATCGCCTTCCAGTTGCTTGACGCCCAGGGAAACGCGCTCGCGCTCGACGTCGATGGCCAGAACGATGGCTTCCAGCTCGTCACCCTTCTTGAAGCGACGGACGGCTTCTTCGCCGGTCTCGGTCCACGACAGGTCGGACAGGTGAACCAGGCCGTCGATGTTGCCGGCCAGGCCGATGAAGACGCCGAAGTCGGTGATCGATTTGATCGCGCCGCGGACTTTATCGCCCTTCTTGTGGGTGACGCCGAAGTCGTCCCATGGGTTCGCTTTGCACTGTTTCATGCCCAGCGAGATACGGCGACGCTCTTCGTCGATCTCCAGAACCATCACTTCAACTTCATCGCCCAGTTGGACGACTTTGTTCGGAGCGACGTTCTTGTTGGTCCAATCCATTTCGGAAACGTGGACCAGACCTTCGATACCCTGCTCGACTTCAACGAAGGCGCCGTAGTCGGTCAGGTTCGTTACTTTACCGAACAGACGGGTGCTTTGTGGGTAACGACGGGACAGACCGGTCCAAGGATCGTCGCCCAGCTGTTTCACGCCCAGCGAAACACGGTTCTTTTCCTGATCGTACTTCAGGACTTTGGCGGTGATTTCTTGGCCGACGGTCAGCACTTCCGACGGGTGACGCACACGACGCCATGCCAGATCGGTGATGTGCAGCAGGCCGTCGATGCCGCCCAGGTCGACGAAGGCGCCGTAGTCGGTGATGTTCTTGACGACGCCGGTAACCACGGTGCCTTCTTTCAGCGTTTCCATCAGTTTCTGACGCTCTTCGCCCATCGAAGCTTCGATGACGGCGCGACGCGACAGAACCACGTTGTTACGCTTGCGGTCCAGTTTGATGACCTTGAATTCGAGGGTCTTGCCTTCGAACGGGGTGGTGTCCTTGACCGGACGGGTGTCGACCAGCGAACCCGGCAGGAAGGCGCGGATGCCGTTGGTCAGAACGGTCAGGCCGCCCTTGACTTTGCCATTGACGGTACCGACGACGATCTCGCCCGATTCCATGGCTTTTTCCAGTGCCAGCCACGAGGCCAGACGCTTGGCTTTGTCGCGCGACAGGATGGTATCGCCGAAACCGTTTTCGAGCGATTCGATGGCCACGGAAACGAAATCGCCAACTTTGACTTCCAGTTCGCCGTGGTCATTCTTGAATTCTTCAACAGGGATGAAAGCTTCCGATTTCAGACCAGCGTTAACGATCACGAAATTGTGATCGAGACGCACGACTTCAGCGGAGATAACTTCGCCGGAGCGCATATCTTGACGGGACAACGACTCTTCGAAGAGCGCTGCAAAACTTTCCATACCGGAGGTGGTAGCTGTAGACATAGGGGTTCACACATGGTTAGCCAGCAGAGTTCGCACAACGCGACTTAAACTGGGTTAGGGTTTTGACACACCCGTGACGAGCACAGGCCCGTCTTGGGCACCGCAATGGCACTAACACGTACCATTTTTACTGCTTTTGCTGCTGTTTTTTTACTACATTCACTTCTGAATTCTTTGCCGCGCAGCCTACGATTTCATCGCCGCCGCATACCATTTGAGCACCTCGTCGACCGCTTGGTCGGCGTTCATGTGCGAGGTATCGAGCACATGGGCACCCTCTGCCGGGACCAGCGGGGCTATCGCCCGGTGCGTATCGCGATCGTCGCGCGCTTGCAAATCCATCAGAAGGTCTTCCATATTAGCAGGAATTCCCTTGTCAATCAATTGCTTATATCGGCGTTCGGCGCGCGCCGCCACGCTGGCGGTCAAAAACACCTTCAGCGGGGCGTGCGGGAAGATCACCGTGCCCATGTCGCGGCCGTCGGCGACCAGGCCGGGCGCCTTGCGAAAGCCCAGTTGCAGGCCGACCAGGGCGTGGCGCACCGAGGGCAGCGCGGCGATCTTCGAGGCGGTGTTGCCGACCAGTTCGGCGCGGATGGCGTCGCTCACGTTCTCGTGCGACAGGATGACGTCGCCGCCGGTGAAGCTGCACGGCAGGTGCTCGGCCAGCTTGGCCAGGGCGTGCTCGTCGGCCAGGTCGGTGCCGCGGCGCAGCGCCGACAGCGCGGTCAGGCGGTACAGCGCGCCCGAGTCCAGGTAGTGGAAGCCGAGCTTATCGGCGACGCGGTGCGCGACGGTGCCCTTGCCGGATGCGGTGGGGCCGTCGATGGCGATGACTGGGATGGAGTGGGTCGACATATGAAAATTTCAGTGTTAATGGGAAACAATAGCACGGCGGCGCGGCGGACTGTCAGCTGCGGACTTCAAGGGTCAGACCCTAGGGTCTGACCCTGGAGTCTGACCCTGGAGTCTGACCCTGGGGCCGACCCCGCCGGGGCCAGCTCAAATCAGCTGGTCGTGGGCGATGCCGGCGAAGGCGGCGAAGTAGTCGGGGAAGGTCTTGGCCACGCACTTCGGATCGTTGATGCGCATGGTGTTGCCGCGCCGCGCCGCGCCGTCCAGCGAGGCCAGCGAGAAGCACATCGCCATGCGGTGGTCGTCGTAGGTGTCGATGGTGGCGGCGGCGATCACGGCCGGCGGCGTCACGCGCAGGTAGTCGGCGCCCTCCTCCACCTCGGCGCCCAGCTTGCGCAGCTCGGTGGCCATGGCGGCGATGCGGTCGGTCTCCTTGACGCGCCAGCTGGCGATGTTGCGCAGCGTGCTGGTGCCGTCGGCGTACAGCGCGGCGATGGCGATGGTCATGGCGGCGTCGGGAATGTGGTTGAAGTCGGCGTCGATCGGTTTGAGCTTGCCGTTCGAGCTGGCCTCGATCCAGTTGTCGCCCATGCTGATGGTGGCGCCCATCAGCTCGAGCGCGGCGACGAAGCGCACGTCGCCTTGGATGCTGTCGCGGCCGACGCCCTCGACCCGCACCGGGCCGCCGGCGATGGCGCCGGCGGCCAGGAAGTAGGACGCCGACGAGGCGTCGCCCTCGACGTGGATGGTGCCCGGGCTCTGGTACTGCTGGCCCGGTTGCACGGTGAACGACTGCCAGCCGTCCTGCTCGACCTGCACGCCGAAGCGGCGCATCAGGTTCAGCGTGATCTCGATGTAGGGCTTGGAGATCAACTCGCCGACCACGTCGATCGATACGGCGTGCTCGCGCGCCATCAGCGGCGCCACCATCAGCAGCGCGGTGAGGAACTGGCTCGACACGTTGCCGCGCACCGACAGGCGCTCGGCCTTGAACTGGCCGCTGCGGATGTGCAGCGGCGGAAAGCCCGGCTGGCCGGTGTAGCTGATGTGGGCGCCGACCTCGTTGAGGGCGTCGACCAGGTCGCCGATGGGGCGCTCGTGCATGCGCGCCACGCCGTGCAGCGTGTAGTCGCCGCCGATCACCGCCAGCGCCGCCGTCAGCGGACGGATCGCCGTGCCGGCGTTGCCCATGAACAGGTCGGCCTTCTGCTTGGGCAGCACGCCGCCGCAGCCCTTGACATGGTGCACCTGGTGCAGCGTGTGCGGGTCCTTCTGCTCCTCCTGGCGCCAGTCGACGCCGAGCGCGCGCAGCGCGCCCAGCATCACCAGCGTGTCGTCCGAGGCCAGCAGGTCGACGATCTTGGTCTCGCCCTTGGCCAGCGCGGCCAGCAGCAGGATGCGGTTGGAGATGCTCTTCGAGCCGGGCAGGCGCACGGTGCCCTGCACGTGCATCACGGGATGCAGGTCGATATGGTGGGGGTAGTGCTTTGCTGTGTGCTGCGTCATGCCGTGTGTTCCTTTATTCTGCTTGGTCTTTGGACTGCGGCGCCTCGGCCGCCTCGATCGCCTCGATCCATTGCTGGCGGGCGCGCTGGGCGTTGCTGTAGACGCCGGCCAGCGCGGCGCCGTCGCCGGCCGCCAGGCTGGCGCGCAGGCCGTTCAATTGTGCCATGTAGGCGTCCAGCTCGGCCAACAGCGCGGCCTGGTTGGCCAGGCTGATGTCGCGCCACATCTCCGGCGAGGAGCCGGCGATGCGGGTGAAGTCGCGGAAGCCGCTGGCGGCGTACTGGAACAGCAGGTCGGCGTGCGGCTTCCTGGCGATGTCGTCGACCAGGGCGTAGGCCAGCAGGTGCGGCAGGTGGCTGACCGCCGCGAACACCTTGTCGTGCTCCTGCGGCGTCAGTTGGTGGATGATGGCGCCGCAGGCGCGCCAGGCGGCGGCGACCCGTTCGACATCCTCGGCGCGGTTTTCCGCCAGCGGCGTGAGCACCGTCTTCTTGCCCTGGTAGAGGTCGGCGATGGCGGCGTCCGGCCCGTTCGACTCGCGCCCGGCGATGGGGTGGCCGGGAACGAACTGGCCGACCTTGTCGCCCAGCGCGCGGCGCGCCGCCGCCACCACGTCGCCCTTGGTGCTGCCGGCGTCGGTGACGACCGTGCCGGCTTGCAGGTGCGGGCGCAGCGCGGCCAGGATGGCCTCGGTCTGCGCCACCGGCGCGGCCAGCAGCACCAGCGCGGCGCCGTCCAGCGCGGCGGCCAGCTCGGCCGGCGCGTTGCCGCTGGCGGCGTCGATGATGCCCAGCTCGCGCGCCCGCGCCAGCGCGGCCGTCGAGCGGCCGACGCCGACCACGCTGCCGACCGCGCCGGCCCGGCGCAGCGCCAGCGCGAAGGAGCCGCCGATCAGGCCGACGCCGCAAATGACGATCTTGTTCAACACAGTATTCTCCATCCCGTCTCCATCCCGTTCGAGCTGGCCGACCGTCAGGTCAGGCTCAGTGGGTAGGAACCCAGCACTTTGAAGAAGGCGGCGTTGTCCTGCAGCTCGGCCAGGGCGCGGGCCACGGCGGCGTCGTGGACGTGGCCCTCGATGTCGACATAGAAGTAGTACTCCCAGGTGCCGATGCGCGCCGGGCGCGACTCGAAGCGGGTCATCGACACGCCGTGCTTGGCCAGCGGCGCCAGCAGCTGGTAGACGGCGCCGGCCTTGTTGGGCACCGCCAGCACCAGCGAGGTTTGGTCCTGGCCGGACGGGTTGGTCTGCAGGTGGCCGACGATGGCGAAGCGGGTGCGGTTGTGCGGGTCGTCCTGGATGTGCGCCTTGACCACGCCCAGCTGGTACTGCTCGCCGGCCATTTCGCTGGCGATCGCGGCGATGCTGGCGTCCTTGCTGGCCATGCGCGCCGCCTCGGCGTTGGAGGCGACGGCGCGCCGCTCGATGTTCGGGTAGTTCAGGTTGAGCCACACCTGGCACTGCGCCAGCGCCTGCGAGTGGGCGCAGATCACCGTCACGCCGTCCATGTTGCCGGTCTTGCTCATCAGGCTGTGGTGCACGGCGATCGACACCTCGCCGCTGATCAGCAGCGAGGTTTGCAGCATCAGGTCGAGCGTGCGGTTGATGGCGCCCTCGGAGGAGTTCTCCACCGGCACCACGCCGAAGTCGGCGGTGCCGGCCTCGGTGGCGCGGAACACCTCGTCGATCGAGGCGCAGGGCAGGCCTCGACGGCGCTGCCGAACTGCTGGTAGACGGCCTGCTCGCTGAAGGTGCCGGCCGGGCCCAGGTAGGCCACGGTGACGCGCTTTTCCAGCGAACGGCAGGCCGACATGATCTCGCGGAAGATGGTCTGCACCTCGTGGTCGCCCATCGGGCCGGGATTGCGCTCGGCCACGCCGCGCAGCACCTGGGCCTCGCGTTCGGGACGGAACACCGGCGCCATGGTCTCGGCCTTGACGTGGCCGACTTCCTGCGCCACCTTGGCGCGGCGGTTCAGCAGGTCGAGGATTTGCGCGTCGATCGAGTCGATCTGTTCGCGCAAGGGTTTCAATTTATCAGTCATGGTGTGCGTAGTGTCAGTGTCGTTGTGCCGGAGGGCGAGCGGCTGCCCGGCCGCTCCGGCCTTTGATGGTGCGTGCGGCGCTGGCGGGGTATCAGCGGCCGGCAAACTCGTTCAAATAATCGACCAGGGCTTGTACGCCCTCGATTGGCATCGCGTTGTAGATCGATGCGCGCATACCGCCGACGGACTTGTGGCCCTTCAGTTGCAGCAGGCCGCGCTGTTTGGCGCCGGCCAGGAATGCTTCGTTTTTGCTCTCGTCGCGCAGGTAGAAGGGCACGTTCATGCGCGAGCGGCATTCTTTGGCGACGCGGTTCTGGTAGAAGTCGTCGGCGTCCAGCGCGGCGTACAGCAGCTCGGCCTTGGCGATGTTGCGGCGCTCCATCTCGGCCACGCCGCCCTGGCGCTTGAGCCACTGGAACACCAGGCCGGCGATGTAGATCGCGTAGGTCGGCGGCGTGTTGTACATCGACTCGTTGTCGGCCACGGTCTTCCAGTCGAAGGCCGAGGGGCAGATGGCCAGCGCCTTGCCGAGCAGGGCCCTCGCGCACGATCACCAGGGTCAGGCCGGCCGGGCCGATGTTCTTTTGCGCGCCACTGAAGATCACGCCGTAGCGCGACACGTCGACCGGGCGCGACAAAATGTGCGAGCTCATGTCGGCGACGATGGTGGCGCCGGCCGGCAGCTCGGGCACGAAGTTGAACTCGACGCCGTCGATGGTCTCGTTGGTGCAGACGTGCAGATAGGCGGCGTCCGGC
This sequence comes from Rugamonas sp. DEMB1, assembly GCF_029834475.1. Classification (GTDB taxonomy): domain Bacteria; phylum Pseudomonadota; class Gammaproteobacteria; order Burkholderiales; family Burkholderiaceae_D; genus Rugamonas; species Rugamonas rubra. Next base: position 4,752,540 of record NZ_CP122407.1, read on the forward strand.
GTCAGCTGCCACTCGGACTGCGGCGGCACGCCGGTGAAGGCGCCGGCCTTGCCGCCGGCGGCCACGTTGACGCTGGCGTAGCGGGCCGCCTCCTTGATCGACTTGCCCGACCAGGAACCGGTGTGGACGAAGTCGATGGTGGCCGGCTGCGCCTTGTGGCCGACCAGGTTGAGCGGCACGATGGCGTTTTGCGCCAGCCCGCCGCCCTGCATGAACAGGATCTTGTAGTTGGCCGGCACGGCGAGCAGCTCGCGCAGGTCGCGCTCGGCGGCCTGGTAGATCGAGATGAACTCGGGGCCGCGATGGCTCATTTCCATGACGGACATGCCGCTGCCGTGCCAGTCGAGCATTTCGGCGGCGGCTTGCGCCAGGACTTCTTTCGGCAGGACGGCGGGGCCGGCGGAGAAGTTGTAGATGTGCGTCACGGGCTTTCCTTGTGGTTGGGTTGGGCTTATTTCTCGACCTTGCCGGCCGGTGTTGCTTGCTCCGCCTTGCCGGCCTTGCCGGCGTGCTCGGCCTGCTCGGCCGCCTGCAACTGCTGCATCAGCGGCGCCATGCGGCGGGCCACCACGCGCTGGCCGATCTGCATGCCTTCGGCCATCAGCTTGGGCGACAGCGCCAGCATCTTGGCGCCCAGCGGGCTGCGGTAGAACACCGACAACTGCTTGATCTCGGCGACGCTGAAGTTGGCCGCGTACAGCGGCGCGATCTCGCTCATCATCTCGTCGACCAGCTTGGGATCGGCGAGGAATTCCTGCAACGCCTTGACCACGGCGGGCAGGCGCGCCTCGGCCTTGACGATGGCGACCTGCTTGTCCTGCGGCCCCAACTGGGGGTTGGCGTTGATGCCGGCCTCCATCGAGTTGCGCATCATGACGGGCAGGTTGTTGCTCATCTGCTGCATGCCGGAGGCCATCAGCGAGCGGTAGTTCATCGCCACGAACAGTTCCTTGACGGCGGCGGCGACAGCCGGCTCGATCGGCTTGGCCGGCTCGATGGCGGCGGCGGCCACGGCGGGCGCGGCGGCCGGCGTGCTTTGCGCCAGGGCCGGCGCGCCGGCCAGCAACATCAAGGCGGCGGCGATGCTGGAAATACTTGCTGCGGCGAATTTTTTCATGTTGATTGGCGGAATGCTCCGCGCTGAAAAGAGGGGTTGCCGAAAGAAAAACGGGGCCAGCGTTTATTGTCGCATCATTCCGCGAAAAAAACCCTGGCCCCGTCCGCCCCGCCGCTCTGGGCGCCGGGGCATGCTTGCTGCGCCTTACTCCGGCGCGGCGTCCGAGGCGGCGTCCGGCGCCGCATCGGCCGCAAGCCCAGGCGTGGCCTCGGCCGCCTTGGCGTCCGGACCCGGCTCGAGCTCGACCTCGTCGATATCGGTCTCGACGATGCGTTGCAGGCCGGACAGCTTGGTGCCGTCCTCGACCGCGATCAGGGTCACGCCCTGGGTGGCGCGGCCCATCTCGCGGATCTCCGCCACGCGGGTGCGGATCAGCACGCCGCCGGTGGTGATCAGCATGATCTCGTCGGTGGTCTCGACCAGGGTGGCGGCGACGACTTTACCGTTGCGCTCGCTGGTCTGGATCGCGATCATGCCCTTGGTGCCGCGGCCGTGGCGGGTGTACTCGGTGATCGGGGTACGCTTGCCGAAGCCGTTCTCGGTGGCCGTCAGGACCGACTGCTCCTCGTTCTCGGCCACCAGCAGGGCGATCACGTGCTGGCCCTCCTCCAGGTTCATGCCGCGCACGCCACGGGCGTTGCGGCCCATCGGACGCACGTCGTTCTCGTCGAAGCGCACCGCCTTGCCGGAGTCGGAGAACAGCATCACGTCGTGCTGGCCGTCGGTCAGCGCGGCGCCGATCAGGAAGTCGCCGTCGTCCAGGTCGACCGCGATGATGCCGGCCTTGCGTGGATTGCTGAAGTCCTTCAGCGGCGTCTTCTTGACGGTGCCCAGGCTGGTCGACATGAACACGTAATGGTCTTCCGGGAAGGTGCGGTTGGCGCCGGACAGCGGCAGCACCACGGTGATCTTCTCGTTGTCGGCCAGCGGGAACATGTTGACGATCGGCTTGCCGCGCGAGTTGCGCGAACCCTGCGGCACCTCCCACACCTTCAGCCAGTACATCCGGCCACGGTTGGAGAAGCACAGGATGTAGTCGTGGGTGTTGGCGATGAACAGCTGGTCGATCCAATCCTCTTCCTTGGTCGCCATGGCCTGCTTGCCGCGTCCGCCGCGCTTCTGCGCGCGGTATTCGGAGATCGGCTGCGACTTCATGTAGCCGGTGTGCGACAGGGTGACCACCATGTCCTGCGGCGTGATCAAGTCCTCGGTGCCCAGGTCGGTGGCGTTGTGCTCGATGCTCGAGCGGCGCACGTCCTTGTTGCCGGCGCCGTATTCGTTCTTGGCCAGGGTCATCTCGTCGGTGATGATGACGGTGACGCGCTCCGGTTTCGACAGAATGTCCAGCAGGTCGGCGATTTCCGCCATCACGTCCTTGTACTCGTTGACGATCTTGTCCTGTTCCAGGCCGGTCAGGCGTTGCAGGCGCATCTGCAGGATTTCCTGCGCCTGGTCGTCGGACAGCTTGTACAGGCCGTCGGTCTGCATGCCGTAGTGCTTAGGCAGGTGTTCCGGACGGAAGGCGTCGACGCCGCCGACGGTGGTGCCGTCGCCGGTGCGGGCCAGCATCTCGCGCACCAGCGACGAGTCCCAGGCGCGCGCCATCAGCTCGGACTTGGCCAGCGGCGGCGTCGGCGCCGCCTTGATGATGGCGATGAAGTCGTCGATGTTGGCCAGCGCCACGGCCAGCCCTCGAGCACGTGGCCGCGCTCGCGCGCCTTGCGCAGCTCGAACACGGTGCGCCGGGTGACCACTTCGCGGCGGTGCGCCAGGAAGCATTGCAGCATCTGTTTCAGGTTCAGCAGGCGCGGCTGGCCGTCGACCAGCGCCACCATGTTCATGCCGAAGGTGTCCTGCAACTGGGTCTGCTTGTACAGGTTGTTGAGCACCACCTCGGGCACTTCGCCGCGCTTCAGTTCGATGACCACGCGCATGCCCGACTTGTCGGACTCGTCGCGGATGTCGGAAATGCCTTCGAGCTTCTTGTCGCGCACGTTCTCGGCGATGCGCTCGAGCAGCGACTTCTTGTTGACCTGGTAGGGCAGCTCGTCGACGATGATGGCGGTGCGGCCGCCGTCCTTGCCGTATTCCTCGAAGTGGGTCTTGGCGCGCATGACCACGCGGCCGCGGCCGGTGCGGTAGCCGTCGCGCACGCCGGAGACGCCGTAGATGATGCCGGCGGTCGGGAAGTCCGGCGCCGGGATGATCTCGATCAGCTCGTCGATGCTGCAGTCCGGGTTGCGCAGCACGTGCAGCGCGCCGTCGATCACCTCGGTCAGGTTGTGCGGCGGGATGTTGGTGGCCATGCCGACGGCGATGCCCGACGAGCCGTTGATCAGCAGGTTGGGGATCTTGGTCGGCAGGACGGTCGGCTCTTTTTCCTTGCCGTCGTAGTTGGGCTGGAAGTCGACGGTGTCCTTGTCGATGTCGGCCAGGATCTCGCTGGCGATCTTGTCCAGGCGGCACTCGGTGTAACGCATCGCGGCGGCGCTGTCGCCGTCGACCGAGCCGAAGTTGCCCTGGCCGTCGACCAGCATGTAGCGCAGCGAGAAGTCCTGCGCCATGCGCACCAGCGTGTCGTAGATCGAGGCGTCGCCGTGCGGGTGGTACTTACCCATGGTCTCGCCGACCACGCGGGCGCACTTGACGTAGGGACGGTTCCACACGTTGTTCATTTCGTGCATCGCGAACAGGACCCGGCGGTGCACCGGCTTGAGGCCGTCGCGCACGTCCGGCAAGGCGCGGCCGACGATCACGCTCATGGCGTAATCGAGGTAGCTCTTGCGCATCTCTTCTTCGAGGGAAATAGGGATTGTTTCTTTTGCGAATTGATCCATTGGCGGGTCGACTGATCTTTGACTGTGGTTAACTTATCTTTTAAGCAATGAATGCCGCACTGAAGCATGCCTGAGCCGTCCCGCCGGCGCGCCCCTGGGGGCCGCGTGCTGGACAGTCAAGCCTGCGATTTTAGCATGGGCGTCCGGCAACTAGCGCTTTTCCGCCTGCCGGCGCCCCGCCGCGAGCGTTGCCGCCGGGAACGGCGCCAGCAACGGCGGGGCGCCCCGCCTTGGCGCCCCGCCTTGGCGCGCGGCGGCGGGCGACGCATTGCATATAAGGCACGGATGTAATCGAGATGACACAATTTTCGCTTATTATCCCCCATCACGTTGCAACAAAACAACATTTTGGTCGGAATCGCAGCAGGTTTGATTTACCCCCGAACGTGCGGCCAGATCGCGTGTGGCAAAATGGACTGGAAGTCAATTGCTTGTTTCGCAATCGGGAGACCGTCGCGATTTGCTGCGTGATGGTAGAATTCGCCCCATGCATCACTACGTCGCGCAGTTTTTCTGCGGATATCACCCCCCGAAAGGAAGAAAAATATGAAGAAACTTATTTCGTTTTTGGCTGTGTCGGCCGCATTTGCAGGTTCGGCAATCGCACAAACCCAACCAACCACCCCGCCGTTCGCTCCTGTGACCCAGGACATCAAGGCCGCCGCGCCTAAGAGCGCCTACGTGCAGGACGCCCGTGGCGTCATCGCCCGTGACCCGTTCGGTCTGTGCTGGCGCACCGGCTACTGGACCCCGGCCGATGCCGTTCCAGGTTGCGATCTGCCGCTGTGCAAAGATGGCGAGAAACTGGAAAACGGCAAATGCGTCGCTCCAGCACCAGCGCCAGTCGCTCCAGCACCAGCACCGGCACCGGCTCCTGCCGCCGCGCCAGTCGTCGTCGCCCCGACCTCGGAAAAAGTCAGCTTCGCCGCCGACGCCCTGTTCGACTTCGACAAGTCGGTCCTGAAACCAGAAGGCAAGGCCAAGCTGGACGACCTGACCTCGAAACTGGGCAGCATCAAGCTGGAAGTCATCATCGCCGTCGGCCACACCGACTCCGTGGGCACCGATGCCTACAACCAGAAACTGTCGATCCGTCGCGCTGAAGCCGTCAAGGCCTACATCGTGTCGAAAGGCGTCGAGACCAACCGCGTCTACACCGAAGGCAAGGGCGAGAAGCAGCCAGTCGCAGACAACAAGTCCGCTGATGGCCGCAGCAAAAACCGTCGCGTAGAAGTCGAAGTCGTCGGCACCCGCGCCAAGTAATTGCCGCGCTAGCCAGGCCGGCCCGCTCCCCGGGGCGCCGCGCCCGACACATCAACCCCGCCTTGCGCGGGGTTTTTTTTCGCCGGTGCGCTTGGGAACGGGACGATTTGCCGTTATTATTCTCCCCATGAACGCCGACCCCCTAGAACTGCAAAAATTCAGTGAGCTGGCCCACCGCTGGTGGGACCCCACTTCCGAGTTTCGTCCATTGCACGAAATCAATCCGCTGCGCCTCGAGTGGATCAACGCGCGCGCCCCGCTGGCGGGCAAGAGCGTGATCGACATCGGCTGCGGCGGCGGCATCCTGAGCGAGTCGATGGCGCGCAAGGGCGCCAAGGTGACCGGCATCGACCTGTCCGAAAAAGCCCTCAAGGTGGCCGACCTGCACAGCCTGGAGTCCGGCGCGCAGGTGCGCTACAAGCTGATCGCCGCCGAGGACATGGCGGCGCAGGAGGCCGGCCAGTACGACGTGGTCACCTGCATGGAGATGCTCGAGCACGTGCCCGATCCGGCCGCCATCGTGCGCGCCGCCGCCACGCTGGTCAAACCGGGCGGCCAGGTGTTCTTCTCCACGCTGAACCGCAACGCCAAGGCCTACCTGTTCGCCGTCATCGGCGCCGAGTACCTGCTGCGCATGCTGCCCAAGGGCACCCACGACTACGACAAGTTCATCACCCCGGCCGAGCTGTCGCAGTTCGTCCGCAGCGCCGGCCTCGAGCTGCAGGGCATGAAGGGCCTCGGCTACAATCCGCTGAGCAAGCTGTACTCGCTCAACGACGACACCAGCGTCAACTACATGGTCGCCACCAGCCGCCCGCTGTAGTCCGCCGCACACCGGGGCGGCGCGCGCCGCCCCCTTCCCCACCGCCTATTCCGCCCCCGCCCGCCACCGCCGCCATGAGCCTTCCGACCACCCCGCCCCGCGCCATCCTGTTCGACCTCGACGGCACCCTGGCCGACACCGCGCCCGACCTGGCCGCCGCCGTCAACCTGCTGCGCACCGCACGCGGCCTGGCGCCCACCGACTACGCCCTGCTGCGGCCGACCGCCTCGGCCGGCGCGCGCGGCATGATCGGCGCGGCCTTCGGCCTGAAGCCGCAGGACGAGGGCTTCGTCGCGCTGCGCGACGGCTTCTTCGACAACTACCAGGCCGCCATCGCGGTCCACAGCAGCCTGTTCGACGGCGTGCCCGAGCTGCTGGCCGGCATCGAGCAGGCCGGCCTGGCCTGGGGCATCGTCACCAACAAGCCGGCCCGCTTCACCGACCCGCTGCTGCCGCGGATCGGCCTGCAGCACGCCGGCTGCGTGGTCTCCGGCGACACCACGGCGCACGCCAAGCCGCACCCGGCGCCGCTGCTGGAGGCGGCCAGCCGGCTCGGCCTGGCGCCCGAGCAGTGCTGGTACGTCGGCGACGACCTGCGCGACATCCAGGCCGGCAGCGCCGCCGGCATGCGCACGGTGGCCTGCGGCTGGGGCTATTGCGGCCCGCACGAGCCGCTGGCCTGGAACGCCGACCACCTGCTGGCCAGCCCGCTGAACCTGCTCGAACTGCTGCGCCAAAGCCTGGCCGGCGACGCCGAACTGGCCGCCTGACCGGCCGCGGCGGCCCGGCTTGCCGCCCCGGCAAGCCGAGCGCCGCCACTAATTCTGCCGTTGCGCGCCCCTCCCTTCTACGTATAATCACGTATCTTCCTGCATATTGCCGCGCGCCAGCGCCGGCCGCGCCCCCGCGCCGCCGGCTAAATTGACGTGCGACAAGTCGTGTTGGCTAAAAGTATTTTTCTCTTGCCAAGCCCGCCAACACAGTTAGAATAACGCCAAGATTCGCCTGCTTGCCGCGCCACCACCCCGCGCGGCTCGCTAGCATCGCGGCGTCAGATAAGCCACTACAAGGGCAAGTAATTGCCGAGTGGAAATATCGGCAAGTCCGTACTATACTGAGACAAGTAATAACAAATGCCAACCCCAAACCCTGGAGCATTGACCATGACAAGCGATTATCCCGACCTAATCGCGGACATCCCCGAGCCCTACAGCGAGCTGATGCCGGACATGCCGGTGCGCACCAGCGCGCCGCAGACCTGGAACGTCACCGTGGCCGACGCCAAGTTCCATTGGTACGACCTGATCGCCGGCTTCCCGGCCGTGCCGGACATCCGCGACCCGGTCGGGCGCTACCTGCGCCGCATGCAGTTCGACCTCGAGGCGGCGGTGGAGAAGCGGATGATCTATTGCGTGGTCAACCGTCCGGTGATCCGCCTCGACCCCGGCCGCAGCGTGCAGTGGGGCTTCTTCTCGCTCAAGCTGACGCTGCCGCTGTTGGTCGGCGTCGAGAAAAAACGCGACAGCGTCACCATCGAGCTGACCGTGCCGATGGCGGCGACCCTGAAGAAGCCGACGGTGACGCTCAGCGAGCGTTTCGTCACCTTCAACTGGGGCGGCCTGATCGAGGCGCGCTCGATCCACGACATCCTGCAGGACTATTCCAACCAGTTCGCCGCGCCGAGCATGGTGCGCTACGTCGGCCAGACGCGCGACCCGGCCGGCCGCCTGGCCAAGGCCCGCCTGTCGGCGGTGCAGCGGGTGCACCAGAAGTACAGCGAGGACAACGACACGCTGCTGCTGGTGCAGCGCATGATCGTTGAGGTGGTGTCGGCGCAGGGCGACCCGGCCGAGCTGGCGGCCAACCAGAACGCGGTGGCCGCCGACGCGTTGCAGAAGGACCGCATGGACCTGGTCGAGTGCGCCCTGATCCGCTACTTCGAGGGCGAGCAGATGCGCGGCCGCCTCGAGCAGGAGGTGCAGACACGGCGCGAGCGGGTGCGCGAGATCGCCGCCGCCAACCATCTGGAGCAGTTCCGCATCGACCTGCGCCTGGAGGGCGCCGACAACTACCACGACCTGATGTCCGAGCACGCCGCCATGTCGCGCAGCCACGTGCTCGACTGCCGCATCGTCGGCGGCGAGATCGAGGTCACCCGCGTGCCGGACAAGATCGCGCCGGCCGCCAAGCGCTAGGCGTTCCGGCCCCCACCCACCCAACGGCGCAGAGCCAGGGTCAGACCCTGAGGGTCTGACCCTATATGTGCGCCGCCGGGTTTCCCCAACCTGCCGCCCCCCGCTAGGCCGCCGCGATGCGGCGGCCGCCGGCCAGCTGCACCTGGTTGCGGCCCTGCTGCTTGGCGCGGTACATCGCCTTGTCCGCCATGCGGATGAACATCTCGCCGCTGTGCCGCTCGTCCGGCAGCAGCACCGCCACGCCGATGCTGACGCTGACGCGGCCGATCGGCGACTCGGCGTGCGGCAGGCCGGCCTGCTCCAGCGCCAGGCGGATGCCCTCGGCCAGCGCGGCGGCCGTCTCCAGGTCGGTGTCGGCGGCCAGCATGACGAACTCCTCGCCGCCGTAGCGCGCCGCCAGGTCGCCGGCGCGGCGGGCGTGGCCGTGCAGCAGGCGGGCCACGCGCAGCAGGCAGGCGTCGCCGTCCTGGTGGCCGTAGAAGTCGTTGTAGCTCTTGAAGTGGTCGACGTCGATCATCAGCAGCGCCAGCGGCTGGCCGCAGCGGCCGGCGCGGTGCAGCTCGGCCTCGAGCACGGCGTCGAAGCGGCGCCGGTTGGCGATGCCGGTCAGCGCGTCGGTCATGCTCAGCGTGGCCAGCTTCTCGTTGGCCAGTTCCAGCTCGCGGGTGCGCGCCGCCACCCGGCTCTCGAGCTGCTCGTGGGCCTGGCCGATGTTGCCGGCCATCTCGTTGAACTTGCGCGCCAGCTGGGCCAGCTCGTCGCGCCCGGTGTAGTCCATGCGCAGGCCGTAGTTGCCGCCCTCGGTGGCGCGCATGATGGCGGCCAGCTTCTCCAGCGGCGCCGAGATCGAGCGGGCGATCAGGTAGGCCAGCGCCAGCGCGCCGACAAAGCAGACCAGGCCGATGATCAGGATCTTGTCGCGCACCGACTGCGCCTGCGCCAGCAGGCTGTCGTTGGGCAGCGTGCTGACCACGTACCAGCTGGTGCGCGGGATCTGCGCGTAGGCGGCGCGGTAGCTGGCGCGGCCACGGCCGTCGGCGGCCACGTCCTCGTAGGCGACGAAGCCGCCGGGCTGGCCGCGGCGCAGGCTGGCGCCCAGCTCGGCCAGCAGGCCGGCCGCCGGCGGCGCGCCGTTGGGCCGCTCGCGCGCCTGCACCACGGCGCTGCCGTCGCGGCCGTCGAGGATGAAGATGTCGCTGCCCTCGCCCAGCTGGACGTTGTCGAAGATGCCGGCGAAGTGCAGCGGGCGCACACCGAGGAACAGGCTGCCGGCCAGCCGGTTGTTGCTCTTGAAGTAGACCTGGCGCAGCATGACGATGCTCTTCTGGCCGCCCCACAGCTCGAGCGCGCCCCAGTGCGGCCGGCCGCGGCGCGGCGGCGCGGCGGCGGCGAACTGCTCCAGCGCGCCGCCCAGCTGGCCCAGCACCTGCGGGTCGAGGACGCGGTTGTCCTTGTCGAGGAAGTACTTCTGGCTGACGTCCTCGAAGGAGCCGTAGCTGTCGAGCAGGATCTTGGTCAGCTCGGCGCGGGCGCGGCCCTTCTCGGCGGCGTCGTCGACGGCGTAGCGGGCCAGCGCCGCCTGCACGCCGTCCGACAGCACCAGCGCCTCGCTGGCCGTCTCCACCTCGAGCATCTGCAGCTGCACGTTCTTGGCCACCTGCTTGACCACCTCGCCGGCGAACAGGCGGGTGCGCCGCTCGATCTCGCCGCTCGACTCGGCATACGAGATGTAGCCCGACACCAGCAGCGGCAGCAGCGACAACAGCACGAAGGAGGCGATCAGCCGGTGGCGGATCGACAGCGCGCGCAACAGGGCGGTCAGGCGGTGTTCCAACAACAGGGGCATGCTGGGCGCTCCGAAAAAGATGCCGGCCGGGTCGGGCTCAGCGGTTGTCCTGGGCCGCCGCCGCGCGCACCGAGGCGTCCAGCGCGGCCGCCGCCTGGCGCGGCGAGGTCTGGCCGGCCAACACATCGTGCAACAGCGTGTGGAGCAGCTCGATGGCCGGCGCCGGCAGGAAGGAATAATAGGGGCCGCTGGTCTGCGCCGCCGCGCCGACGGCGGCGACGTAGGCGGTGATCTGCGCGTCGTTGCGCACCGGGCCGGGCACCCGCTTCATCGGCGGCACGTTCTGCCGCTTGTTTTGCTGCAGGGCAAAGCCCTGGCCGACGATGAAGTCGAGCAACATCAGGGCGGCCCGCTTGTTGCGCGTCTCGCAGACGGCGAAACCGGTCTCGCTGCCCACCACCGGCACCACGGCGCGGCCGGCCGCGTTCCACGGCGGCACGAACACGCCGCTGGCGAAGTGTTTGCTGGCCATCAGGCGGCCGGCCGCCCAAGTGCCGTGGAAGGCCATCGCCACCTTGCCGCCGGCGAACAGCTGGATGCCCTCGTCGTAGCCGGTGTTGAGGAAGTCCTTCTGCACATAGCCGCGCTCGGCCAGCTGCTTGATCTTGCCGAAGATGTCGGCCGCCGCCTCGGTGTCCAGGTCGAGCTTGCCGGCCGCCAGCGCCGCGCGCCAGCCCGGCCGGCCGGCCGCCACGTTGTTGGCGAAGCCGAAGCTGAACGGGCCGTTGCCCAGCATGTTGGGGAAGCCGGCGTCGAACACCAGCGGCGTGATGCCGGCCCGCTTGAGGCGCTCGCACAGCGCCAGGAACTGGTCGAAATCGGTCGGCAGGCGCTCCACCCCGGCCTGGCGGAACAAGTCCTTGTTGTAGTAGATTAGCGTCGCGGCGACGCCGCCGGCGACGCCGCCGGCGACGCCGAAGCGCTTCTTTTCCGGCGAGGTCCAGTCCGGCTTGAGCACGTCGAGCATATTGTCCCAGGCGGCGCTGCCGCCCAGCTCGGCCAGCAGGCCCTGGTCGGCCAAGCCGGCGGCGTAGCTGTTGGGGTTGACCGAGACCAGGTCGGGCAGCTGGTTGGCCGCCACCTTGGGCTTCAGGTTCTCCTCCACCGAGTTGCCGATCATAAACTGCAACTCGACCTTGATGTCCGGATGGGCGCGGCTGAAGGCGGCCGCCACCTGCTGCATCTCCTGCGGCCAGTCGGGCGCCCAGACCAGCGCGGTGATGGTGGTGGTCGGCGGCGCGCGCGGCGGCGCGGCGGCCGGCTCCGGGCGGCCGCAGGCGGCCAGCGCCAGCAGGCAGAGCAGCGCGGACAGGCGCGGCGCGCATCGAAGGAGTTTCAACATTTCCACGCTCGCAACTATCCAGGGATGGGGGACGGCGGCACGCCGGACGGGTTTCGGCAAGAGTCCGCAATGGCTTGCGGCCGGACAGGACTCATTGCATGCGGGTAACGGCGGATAAGCAAAAGATTACACCAAAGTTTGCCCTAGACAAACGGGGCCGTGCAATTTTCCGGAGCAAAATGCACAGCCGGCGCGGCCTGCGGCGGGGTGCAGGATAAGCGGTGCAAGCGGACTGGGAATGCGCTACAATGGAGGTTCTGTGGGGACGACCTGGTTTCGACGTGGGTTGCAAAGCAGCGCAGGGCATACCGAGGGCTGGCCACCTCGTAAATACAACCAGAAAAAACTTAACTGCAAACGATAACTCGTACGCACTGGCAGCTTAATTGCTGTTAGCTCCACAACACCTCGTCCCTGGGGTGGGCCGTTAAAAGCTGTGGAGTCATTTACAGGGACTCGCGCTGTGAGGGGTCACTTCAATCCGCGCTAAATCTAAGGTGAATCGCTTGTCCAGAACGTGCACATCCGTGCTGTACAGGTTAAATTAAATGATAGTGCTAAGTATGTAGAACTGTCTGTAGAGTGCTTGCGGACGCGGGTTCGATTCCCGCCGTCTCCACCACCGAATAAAAACAAAGCCCCGCCGGGCGTAAGCCCGGCGGGGCTTTGTTTTTATTCGGGGTGTTCGAGCGGCGGGAATCGAATCCGCGGACGGCACGGACGCGGGGCGTAGCGGGGAATTCGGGCCGCATGCGGCCCGCCCGCGAAGCGGGTTGCGCTTGCAAGCGCAACCCTCTCCGATTCAACTGACTAAAGACTACATGCAGGCCAGCGGCTCCCCCGCCGTTACAAAAATCGCCAACAGCGTCATTCGCGCCCCAGCCATTCTCTCACCTACGCAATCGTCGAACTGCACTTGACTCCAATCAAATTGCATCTACAATTTAGCCAGGACACACTTACAATGCTCCTACAATTTGTCGATGATTACCTTCGACGAAAGCAAGCGGCAAGCCAACCTCAGCAAGCATGGGATCGACATTGCCGATTTGCTTACATTCTTTGACGGAAATTTATTAAGCCGAGAAGACCTGCGTGAAAACTACGGTGAACTACGTTTTCAGAGCATCGGCTGGCAGACTGGACAAATGCTGTTCGTGGTCTGGACACCCGGCAAGGGCGAATGGCCCCATATTATTTCGGCACGAAAGGCGGTAAAACATGAGCGCGAAGCATGGGCACGTTTCAATCGATGATGCGCCGGCTACCCAACCAGAAGATTGGATCAACACGTTTGTCACCCATTCAATTGATGAACTGCGAGCAGCAGTTGCGGCACGACGCACGCGCGGACCGAACAAGCGAGAAACCAAGGAACAGGTCGCGGTGCGGTTCAGCCCCGAAGTGCTGACCTTTTTCCGCGCCACCGGCCCAGGCTGGCAGACGCGAATGGATCAAGCCTTGCGCGACTATGTCGCAAAACATCATTCGTCCGACTAACAAAGTCGGAGTGGGCGACGATTTCGGGCACGAACAGGAACGATGCCGCCGAGAACACAACGTTACGCTTGCAATCTCGATAGCCAGCTCAAATCTTCACCTACAAATACACAAGCCTGCACGGGAATGATAGTGTGTAGACTGCAGTTTCATACGGAAAGTGAGGCCGCCATGGCCGCACCAGCAAAACATCCTAAGAAACACCTGAGAGACAAGCAAGCAAAGCTAGTGAGGCAGGAGGGGATTCTCCGGTCCGCAGTGCCTGGGGAACCCGTGCTTCGGCCTCGCATAGAAATCATTCAGGCCGCGATTGCCAACGCTTGCATGCCAAAAGAGGCTGAGACGGCAAACCCGGTGGAGGGGCAACGTCAAAAGCGTCTGCAAGCGATCGACCTCATCTTCGGCATATGGAGGGACCGCACAGACATTCCCAAAGACGGACCGGCGTACCAAGATGAGATGCGCGCCGAATGGTAACAGTCCTGCTCGATTCCAATATCCTCGCAGACATAATGAATGGCGTACAGGAAGCCAGAACCGAGGTTAGTTACTAGCATAGTCCAAACTTCCCTCGCGCATATTTGTTCATGTTTTACACATGTTCACGTAACGTGTACATTCCGATAGACAACCCCGGACGGGCTCTATCTAGTCGCGCCAAACCGGACCTTGCCAACGGCCCGCATCGCCGGCGAGTCCAGCCCCGGATCTCCCCGCAAGTAGGCCCTGAGCATGGGCAGCGAGTCCAGCCCCCAAAATAATTTTCCATCCACGCAGATCGTCGGCACACCGAAAACGCCTGCCGCTACCGCCTGGCTGGTATTTTCCCGCAGACGCAGTTTCACTGCGGGATCGTCCATGCGCCGGGCCGCCTCGGCCTCGGTCAGGCCCAAGCGCTCCAGCACGGACTGCCAAGCCGGCGCGTCCTCGGGATCGCAGCCGGTGGTGTAGATCTGCTCGAACACGGCCGACACCACTTCCGGCTTGTCACCCAGGGCAAGAATCAAGCGCAGGTAGCGCAAGGGATTGAATGGATGCACCGCAGGCATGACGAACGGCATGCCCTGCTGCTGCGCGGTCCACGTGCATAGTTCGTAGGTAAGCCGGCGCTTGCTCTCGATTTCCGCCGGCCCCTTGCTGCCAAAGGCGTTGAGCAGCCCCGCAAACAGGACCGGACGGCGCTCAAGAGCGATAGGCAGGGGGTCGTGGCGCAAGGCGTGGTCCATCAAGCATGCCCAAGGGGAAATCACGTCGAAATAGAAAACGCCTTGGGATTTGAGTTCTGCGGTGGTCAAAGAGGGCTCCATATCGAATTATTTAAATTTTTTACATAATTTTTTAACAATAGCGCATTTTTGACATCCTGGCCCCACGAAAGTGCATTCTGTCCAAAACAAGCTTGAGCTTCTTTCGCACATTCTTACACTGGCCCCTACAACACAAGGGAGAACACAACATGGGCAATTGGACAAAGTGGATCTGGGCAGCAATCGCCACAGTGCCGGTCGCGGCGCAGGCGCAGGGCGACCTGAAGGGCTTAGACCGCGACATGGTTGGGCCACGGGCGCAGATACTGGTGCTGGGCACCGTCCACCTGAGCGGCATGCCGGCCGGTTTCGATCCGGCATCGCTGGACGGCGTGCTCAAGCGGCTGGCCGCGTTCAAGCCCGACATCATCACCATCGAGACCGAATCCGGCGAGGAGTGCGACCTCGCCGCGCGCCACCCCGCAAGGTACGGCCCCGACTACTGCGCCCCGACCGACGCGGCGAAGGCGGCCACCGGCCTGGACCTGCCCGCCGCCATCGCCGAGGTCGACAAGACGCTCAAGGCCTGGCCGGCGCAGGCCACGCCGGCGCAGCGGCGCCGCCTCGCCGCCCTGTTCCTGGCGGCGAGCGACCGCGCCTCGGCCTATGTGCAGTGGCTGCAGCTGCCCGAGGCCGAGCGCCGCGCCAGCGACAGCTTGAACCCGGCGCTGGTGGAGCTGCTCGGCAAGATCGCGAAACGCAACAACGAGACCTACCAGTTGGCCGCGCGCCTGGCCGCGCGGCTGGGCCTGCAGCGCGTCCACGCCGCCGACAACCACACCGGCGACAACATCGACGTGGCCGACAGCAAGGCCTTCGTCCGCTCGATAGAGGCGGCCTGGGCGGCGGGCGGCGCGGCGATCCAAGAGCAGGAGAAACGCGAGGCGGCGCTGGCGCAGGCCAGCGACCTGCTGCCGCTGTACCGCTATGTCAACCAGCCGGAAGCCCTGCGGCTGCGCGCCGAGGCCAACGTCGGTCCGGCCATGCGCGCCAAGTCGGCGCAAGGCTACCCGCAGATGTGGGTGGCCGGCTGGGAGATCCGCAACCTGCGGATGGTCGCCAACATCCGCGAAACCTACCGCGAACGCCCCGGCGCGCGCGTCCTGTCGATCGTCGGCGCCACCCACAAGCCGTGGTTCGACGCCTGGCTCGGCCAACTGCAGGGCGTCGACATCGTCGACGCGGCGGCGTTGCTGAAGTGACGCAATAGGCGGCGCCGCGCCGCCCTATCGGCGTATCCCATGGTTATTTTTTGCGTGAGGAAATCACTTCCACCACGGCGGATTTGGCGGCAGCGCGCGAAACCGCCTGGTCTACGACAGGCCGAACGAGATGCCACTGCGCGTCAAGCGGTCCGGCGTCAAGGGCGGCGGCGAGGTCGCCCCCTGAGGCGCGCCGGCGGCGCGCGCAAGCTTGCCATTTCGCGCAAGGGATGCGCGCCAATGCAACAAATACGCGACAGATACGCAACAGTTTCGCGCCTTTGCGCGCCGTAACCGCCGCCACGGCGGCAACGGCGCGCCGGCCCAACCGTATAATTTCAGCACGCGGCGGCCCGCCGCGACCGGGCCGCCCGTCGCGTCGGCGCATTGAGGGGTGGACTGTTGCTGTATCGATTATTGATCGCCTGCTGTTTGACGCTGGCCGCGCTGGCCGCGCCGGCGCACGCCCTCGACGCCGTCACCCTGCAGTTGAAGTGGAGCCACGCCTTCCAGTTCGCCGGCTACTACGCCGCGCAGCAACTGGGCTACTACCGCGAGGCCGGCCTCGACGTGCGCATCGAGGCCGGCGGCGGCGGCGTCGACACGCTGCAAAGGGTGCTCGACGGCCGCGCCCAGTTCGGCGTCGGCAACAGCAGCCTGCTGCTGGCGCGCAAGGCCGGCAAGCCGGTGGTGGCGCTGGCGGTGATCTTCCAGCACTCGCCGTCGGTGCTGCTGGTGGCCCAGTCGGCCATGCACAGCGGACCGCGCGACCTGGTCGGCAAGCGCGTGATGGTCGAGCCGCAGTCGGAGGAGCTGCTGGCCTATCTGCGCCAGCAGGGCATAGGCGGCGAGCAACTGGTGCAACTGCCGCACAGCCAGAAGACGCAGGACCTGATCGACGGCAAGGTCGACGCGATGACCGCCTACTCCACCACCGAACCGTATCTGCTGGAACGGGCCGGCTTCGCCTACCGCCTGCTCAGCCCGCTGGCCGACGGCATCGACTTCTACGGCGACAACCTGTTCACCACCGAGGCCGAGATCGCCGCCCATCCGGCCCGCGTGCAGGCCTTCCGCCAAGCCAGCCTGCGCGGCTGGGAGTACGCCGTGGCCCACCCGCAGGAGGTGGTCGAGATGATGCTCAAGCACTATCCGGGGCCCACAGCCGCGAGTTCTACCTGTACGAGGCGGCGGCGATGAAGCCGCTGATGCGCACCGACCTGATCGAGGTCGGCTACATGAATCCGGTGCGCTGGCTGCACATCGCCGACACCTACGCCGACCTGGGCCTGCTGCCGCGCGGCTTTTCGTTGCGCGGCTTCCTCTACCAGCCCGACGCCAAGGCCGACCTGAGCTGGCTGGTCGCGGCCGCCGCGCTGCTCGGCCTGACCGGCGCCATCGCCCTCTACATCCACCGCGTCAACCGCCGGCTGGCGCGCGCGCTGGCCGCCAGCAAGCAGGCCGAGCAGGCGCTGCGCCACATGGCCCAGCACGACAGCCTGACCGGCCTGGCCAACCGCGCCCTGTTCGCCGACCGGCTCGAACAGGCGCTGGCCGGGGCGCGCCGCGACCAGCAGCACCTGGCCCTGCTGTTCATCGACCTGGACGGTTTCAAGCCGGTCAACGACCAGTTCGGCCACGGCGTCGGCGACCTGCTGCTCAAGGAGGTGGCGCAGCGCCTGCTGCGCGGCGTGCGCCACTCCGACTCGGTGGCGCGCATCGGCGGCGACGAGTTCATCGTGCTGCTGCGCCACGTCGGCAGCGCCCACGCCGCGCTGGCCATGGGCGACAAGCTGTGCGCCGCGCTGCGGCCCGGCTACCAGATCGACGGCCACCACATCGACATCTCGGCCAGCATCGGCATCGCCGTCTACCCCGAGCACGGCGCCGACCAGGCCGCGCTGAGCAAGCACGCCGACAGCGCGATGTACGCCGCCAAGAAGGCCGGGCGCGACCGCGGCGCGCTGTACCAGGCGGCCGGCTAGACGGCGTCCAGCGCCTGCGCCAGGTCGGCCAGCAGGTCGTCGCTGTGCTCGATGCCGATCGACAGGCGCACCGTGTCGACGCTGACGCCGGCCTTGGCCAGCTCGGCCGCGTTGAGCTGGCGGTGCGTGGTCGAGGCCGGATGGCAGGCGAGCGACTTGGCGTCGCCGATGTTGACCAGGCGGGTGAACAGGCGCAGCGCGTCCTGGAAGCGGGCGCCGCCCTCGACGCCGCCCTGCACGCCGAAGGTCAGCACGCCGGACGGCCGGCCGCCCAGGTACTTGACGGCCAGCGCGTGGTCGGGATGGCTTTCCAGGCCGGCGTAGTTGACCCACTTGACCTTGGCGTGGGCCTGCAAGAACTCGGCGACCTTGCGCGCGTTCTCGGTGATGCGGTCCATGCGCAGCGCCAGCGTCTCGATGCCCTGCAGGATAAGGAAGGCGTTGAACGGCGAGATGGCGGCGCCGGTGTTGCGCAGCGGCACCACGCGGGCGCGGCCGATGTAGGCCGCCGCGCCCAGCGCCTCGGTGTAGACCACGCCGTGGTAGGACACGTCGGGCTCGTTGAGGCGCTTGAAGCGGGCCTTGTGCTCGGCCCAGGGGAACTTGCCGGAGTCGACGATGGCGCCGCCCAGCGAGTTGCCGTGGCCGCCGAGGTACTTGGTCAGCGAGTGCACCACGATGTCGGCGCCGTGCTCGAAGGGGCGCAGCAGGTAGGGCGTGGCGACCGTGTTGTCGACGATCAGCGGCAGGCCGTGCTGGTGGGCGATGGCGGCGATGGCGGCGATGTCGGTGATGTTGCCCAGCGGGTTGCCGATCGACTCGACGAAGATGGCCTTGGTGCGCTCGTCGATCAACGCGGCGAAGGTCTCGGGCCGGGCGGCGTCGGCGAAGCGGGTGCTGATGCCGAACTGCGGCAGGGTGTGGGCGAACAGGTTGTAGGTGCCGCCGTACAGGGTGGAGGCGGAGACGATGTTGTCGCCCGCCTCGGCGATGGTCTGGATGGCGTAGGTGACGGCGGCCTGGCCCGAGGCCAGCGCCAGCGCGCCGATGCCGCCCTCGAGCGCGGCGACGCGCTGCTCGAGCACGTCCTGGGTCGGGTTCATGATGCGCGTGTAGATGTTGCCGGGCACCTTGAGGTCGAACAGGTCGGCGCCGTGCTGGGTGTCGTCGAAGGCGTAGGCGACCGTTTGGTAGATCGGCACGGCGACGGCGCGGGTGGTCGGGTCGGGGGTGTAGCCGCCGTGGACGGCGATGGTTTCCAGCTTCATTGCATCTCCTTGGGGTGGTGTTGCCAAATTCGCCGCCCCAGCATAGAAGAAAGCAACTATGCGTCAAAATAATATAAAGTCATTTCTATATGCATAAAATGCATAAGCAGCCAATCTCAGAGCAGATGGCCCAGCCTGGCCAGGCCGCCCAACACCGCCAGCAGCGTGGCGAGGTGCAGGCCGACCAGCCATTTCAGCGCCGAGGCGAGTTCGTCCCGCATCTTCTCGTTGTCCTTGCGGGCCTCGCTGCGCACCTTGTCGATTTCCGCTCTCAGCGCGAAGCCCAGCTTGTCGCTGTCCGCTCTCAGCTCGAAGCCCAGCTTGTCGCTGCCCGCTCTCAGCGCCAGACCCAGCTTATCGGTGTCCGCCCTGGCATCCCTACGCGCCTCGCGGATTTCCGCATGCAGTTCCCGGAGACCATCGTCCAAACGCCGCTGCAACAGGTCCAATGCCCTGACGGTCTGTTCCTGCACGGATTCGATTTTGGCGAGGCGCGCTTCCATGACGGAATGCTCTTCCCTTTGCCGCGGATTGTCAATCGGCGCGCCGTCGCCCCCCCCTACTCGAGCAGCGCGGCGATGGCCAGCGGCGTGTTGCGGGTGACCAGCTGGCCGGCCTCCGGCGCGGCGGCGAAGCGGTAGACGAAGAGGCGCAGGTTGTTCACCACGTCGCCCGGGAAGGCGGGGCCTTCGCGCGCCGGCAGCGCGCTCTGGCCGTGGTCGGCGCGGCGCAGGCGCACCTCGGCCTCGCCGTCGTGGCGGGCGTAGGAGAACTGCACGCCGACGCAGCTCTTGCCGCCGACGCCGCCATCGCCGACGTAGCGCAGATAGGCCAGCAGCTGCTCGCAGGCCAGGCGCAAATCGGCCGCCTCGTAGACGCCGTCGGCGCGGGTGGCGATGGAAACCCACGCGGCAAAGTGGAACTGGCCGGCCTTGCGGTTCAAGGTCAGCGCGGCGTTGTCGTCGTAGGCGGCCTTGGAGAACGGGAAGACGGCGCGGCCCAGCGCGTCCAGCGCCAGGTTCAGGCTGCCGGCCCTGCTGTTGAGCGTGAGCCGCAGGCCGTCGAGCGAGGCGCCCTTGTCGCGCGGACGGACCCGGTAGTGGCTCAGCAAAAATTGCTTGGGCTTGCTGTACTTCTCGAACCAGATCATCTGCCGGTAGGCGTCGCGGTACTCGACCCAGTCCGACTCGCCGGCCTCGGCCGCCTGCGCCAGCGCGCGCCCCGGCGCCAGCGCCAGCAAGGCGCACAGCAGCAGTAGGCGGAGCGGTCGGAGCGGTCGGGGCATGGCGGCGCGCGGCGGCTAGAAGCGGTAGGCCAGGCCGGTCGACACGCTGACGACGCTGCTGCGGCTGACGGTCGGGCTGTCGGCCACCGTGGCGCCGAAGCGGCTGGCGTTGACGGCGGTGTTGATCATCCAGCTGGGGCTGAGCTTCCAATTCCAGTTGACGCCGCCGTCGACGCTGCTCAGGCCGGCCGTGGCGCGGTAGCCGCGCAGGCCGGGGTAGCGCTCGGCGTCCGCCGTCACGCCGTAGCGCTGGCGCATGACGCGGCCGTCGGCGGCCGACAGGCCCAGTGAAAAGGTCAAGGTGTGGTGCGGCAGGATGTTCGGCAGGCTCTTCTGCAGGCCGACGTGCAGGCCGATGCCCTGCGCGTTGCTGTCGTAGTACAGCGAGCTGGTCAGACGCGCCTCCGCGCCCAGGTAGTAGTTGACGAAAGCGCCCAGGTTGGGGTTGCCTTCGATGGTCTCGGTGCCGGCCAGGCCGCGCCGGTCGTTCGGATGGCGGTTGTCGCGCGTTTCCAAATACGGGCCGTACTCGAGCCCCGGCGTGGTCGACAGATGCAGGCCCAGCGTGCTCAGGTTGGCGATGAAGATACCGTTGGCCCACTCCACCTGCAGCAGCGGCATGACGCTGCCGCGGCCATGTCCATTCAGGTCGGCGCTGCCCAGGCGGGCGCCGACGGCCATGCCGACGTACATGTCGGTGCTGCCGTCGGGCAGCATGGCGACGCGGGCTTCGTCGGCCAGGGCCGGCGCGCAGGCCAGCAGCAGTAACAGCGGGGACAGCTTGATCATCGGCGACTTTTCATAATAGGGGAACACGGCGGGCCAAGCCCACCGCATTCTAAGGTTAAACCGGCGGCGCCGGCCTAAAAACTGTAGCGCAGGCCCAGCGACAGGTTGTTCAGGTTGGAGACCATGCCCTCGTTGTCCACCTTGCCGAAGCGATCCCACTCCAACTGCACCGACAGCTGTTGGGTGATCGCATAGGCGCCGCCCACGCTGGCATACAGGCTGTTGCGGTTGGCGCTGCGGCTGTCCGAGGCGGCGCCCAAACCGGACAAGGTGATCTTCGAGCTGGTGCGGGCCACGCCCAGTTTGCCGAACAGCGACCACTGCTCGTTCAACGCCAGCGTGCCCTTGGCGGCGGCATAGAAGGCGTGCGCCTCGGCGCCGAGCTGGCCGCCCAGCGGCAGGTCGAAATGGTTGGTGCCGAAACGCTGGTAACCGCCCTCCAGCGCCCACACCGGCGACAGATTGTAGCCGCCGTAGACCTTGACGGGGATGCCGCCGCCCTTGACATCGGCGCGCGTCGTCTTGCCGTCCTTGCCGGTTTGGTTGATGTAGCCGTCGCTCTTGCTGGCGATGTTGACGCCGACATAGAAGTCGTCGGCCAGCGCCAGCGGGGCGGTGGCGGCGGTGGCGACGGTGGCGGCGGCGAACAGCAGGGTATTCAGGATAGGCTTCATGGGATTGATTCCGAGTGGTGGTAGGAGCGACCAATGGTAGAGACGGCCGGCGCCGAAGTCCTCCTCGCGGTGTCGTGCAATTGTCGTCAATTTGTACGCGCCATTTGTATAGAAAATGTACGGCCGTGTATGCGATTGTCGGAATGCCCCCGCCGCGCAGTGCCTCTTATACAATACGGCTGCCCAACAATGGAGGCTGGATGATCGCTGTGATGCTGGTGGAGGACGACGCGCGCCTGGCCGCGCTGGTCAAGGAGTACCTGGACGCCTACGAGTTCAAGGTCGACGTGGTGCCGCGCGGCGACCTGGCGCTGGCCCGCTTCGACGCCACGCTGCCCGGACTGGTGGTGCTCGACCTGACCCTGCCCGGCATGGACGGCATGGTGGTGTGCCGCCAGCTGCGCCAGCGCAGCGAGGTGCCGATTTTGATCCTGACCGCGCGCGAGGACATGTTCGACGAGGTCTCCGGCCTCGAACAGGGCGCCGACGACTACATCAACAAGCCGATCCAGCCGCGCGTGCTGCTGGCCCGCCTGCGCGCCCTGCTGCGCCGGGGCGAACGCGGCGCGGCGGCCGCGCCGGCCAACGCCGACCTGACGGTGGGCGCGCTGCGCATCGCCCGCGCCGACCGCGCCGTGTTCTGGCGCGGCGCCGAGGTGGCCATGAACGGCGCCGAGTTCAAGCTGTTCCTGATCCTGGCCGAGGCGGCCGGCCGCGTCCTGTCGCGCAACGACATCCTGGTGAAGATGCGCGGCATCGAGTTCGACGGCCTCGACCGCAGCATCGACAACTGCATCTCGCGCCTGCGCCGCAAGTTCGACGACGGCGGCGCCGAGCGCATCAAGACCGTCTGGGGCGAGGGCTACCTGTTCAGCCCGGCCGCCTGGGAATAGCCCTTGAACCGCATCTTTCAGCGCTTCGTCGTGCTGGTGATGCTGGCCATCACGCTGGCCACCTTCGTCATCTACTTCACCTTCAGCCGCCTGTTCGGCGACCCGCTCGAACAGATCGCCACGCGCCAGGCGGCCGGCCAGATCTTCCTGCTCGAGCAGTACATCGACCGGGCCGCCAACGACGAGTGGCTGGCGCGCCTGAACAAGGTGCGCGAGGTGTCCGGCGCCGACATGGAGCTGCTGGCGCTGCCGGCCGCGCTGGGCGCCCTGCCCGAGCGGCGCCGCGCCGAGCTGCTGCGCGGCGCCATCGTGCTCGACGTGGCCGGCAAGGCCTTCTACCGCCGCGTCGACCTGACCGGCGCGCGCTACATCGACAGCGACGCCGAGGTGATCCACGTGCAGCGCCTGCCGATCGACATCGGCGAGGCGCTCGGCATGGAGGCGATCCGCTTCGCCATCGTGGCGCTGTTCCTGCTGGTGCCGATCGGCTGGTGGTCGCGCTCGCACTGGCGCGGCCTGCAGGCGCTGTCGCGCGTGGCCGACGACTTCGGCCGGGGCGACCTGGCGGCGCGGCCGGCGCGCCGGCAAACCTCCAGCATCGCGCCGCTGGCCGGGCGCATCGGCGACATGGCCGAGCGCATCGCCACGCTGCTGGAGACGCGCAAGAACCTGCTGCACGCCGTCTCGCACGAGCTGCGCACGCCGATCGCGCGGCTGGAGTTCGGCCTCGAGCTGCTGCGCGCGGCGGCCGCCGATCCGGCGCTCGAGCCGCGCCTGCTGGCGCTGGAGGGCGACGTCGACGAGCTCAAGGCGCTCGTCAACGAACTGCTCAGTTTGAACAAGCTGGACCACGCCGAGGCGCCGCGGGGCGCCCCCTTCGACCTGGCGGCGATGCTGCGCGCCTGCGCCGACGGCTGCGCCGCCGGCCTGCGCGGCAAGACGCTGGAGGCGCACATCGGCGCCGCCGACGGCCTCGCCGACGGCGACCAGCGCCTGCTGGCGCGCGCCGTCAACAACGTGCTGGGCAACGCCGCCAAGTACGCCGCCGGCCGCGTCGTGCTGACGGCGGCGCGGCGCGACGCCGGCCACTGGACGGTGGTGGTGCGCGACGACGGCCCCGGCATCCCGGCCGACATGCGCGGCCGCGTCTTCGAGCCCTTCTACCGCCTGGGCCGCGAGGCCGACCACGCCGCCGGCGGCTACGGCCTGGGCCTGGCGATCGCCCAGCGCGCCCTGCAACTGCACGGCGGCGCCATCGCCGTCGAGGACGCCGAGGACGGGATGGACGGCGCGGACGGCGCGACACCGCGCGGCGCCCGCCTGGTGCTCACCATCCCCTGCCGCCGGACCTAGAAACGAGCTCGGCGGGGCCGTGCCGTGGTCGACAAAAAACTGGCCAAATCGCGCCAAATCACGCTAAAAACCCGCTTGAAACCGGGTTGAAACCGGGTTGAAAGCCGGCTTGCATTAGAATAGGGAATTAGTGCCTTTTGATATAGACCACCATGCAGACCCTCGCCTCTCCCCCCTCCGTGCTGAAAAAACGCGGACGTCCCGCCAAGGGCGAGGGTGGCGGCCTGCGCGCCGAGCTGATCGAAAAATCGGCCCGCCTGTTCCGCGAAAAAGGCTACGACAACACCACCGTGCGCGACATCGCCGCCGCCAGCGGCATCCAGGCCGGCAGCTGGTTCTACCACTTCAAGACCAAGCAGGACATTCTGGTGGCGATCATGGAACAGGGCATGGCGCGCTCGCTGGCGCAGATCGAGGCCATCGGCGAGCAGGGCCTGGCGCCGCGCGCGGCGCTGGAGCGGCTGGTCGAGGTCCACCTGCACACCCTGCTGGCGCCCGACCACGACTTCATCGCCGTGCTGCTGTACGAATGGCGCTCGCTCGACCAGCCCTCGCGCGACCGCATCGTCGCGCTGAAGGACCGCTACGAGGCGGTGTGGGACGAGGTGATCGGCGCCCTGCACCGCTCCGGCGACTGGGCCATGCCCTCGCGCTTCGACCGCCTGCTGATCTTCGGCGCGCTGAACTGGACGGTGCAGTGGTTCAAGCCGGGCAGCGGCGCCGACGTCAAGGAACTGGCGCAGCAGGCGCTGTTGTTCATCCTGCGCACGCCGCCGCGCGAGGCCTAGACACAACAGGCGCAAGGCTTTATCGCCGGCGGCCGGCGCCGGCGCGCACGCGAACGCCGCGCTTCAGGCAGAATAGTGGCACCCAAACACAGGAGCCGCCATGATCTATGAAATCGCCGAGTTGTACATCAAACCCGAAGCCCACGCCGCCTTCCAGGCCGGCGTCGCCGAAGCCACGCCGCTGTTCCAGCGCGCCAAGGGCTGCGTCTCGATGCGCCTGACCCGCTGCATCGAGCAGGTCGACACCTACCATCTGGTGGTCGGCTGGCAGACGCTGGAAAACCACATGGTCGACTTCCGCGAAAGCGCCGACTTCCAGCTCTGGCGTGGCCTGGTCGGCGCCTGCTTCGCCCAGCCGCCCAAGGTGGAGCACTTCGAGACCGTGGTGGCCGGCTTCGGCGCCTGATTGTTCAAGCTGGACTGTTCAAGCTTGATGGTTCAAGCTTGATGGTTCAAGCCTGATGGTTCAATCCTGGCCGGCCACGCCGGCCAGTTCCGGCGTCGGCGCGCCCTCCAGGCCGAGGCGCAGCCACTGCGTCGCCTCCTGCGGCGGCATCGGCCGGGCGAAGTGAAAGCCCTGCAGCTCGTGGCAGCCGGCCAGGCGCGCCGCCAGCGCGTGCGCCGACGTCTCTATCCCCTCCGCCACCACCCGTAGTTGCAGCGCGTCGGCCAATTGGCAGATCGCCCGCACCACCGCCACCGCGTCGGCCGCCGGCAGCGGGTCGATCAGCGCGCGGTCGATCTTCAAGGTGTGCAGCGGCAGGTTGCGCAGCATGCTCAGCGAGGAGAAGCCGGTGCCGAAATCGTCCATCGCCACCTGCACGCCCAGCTCGCGCAGCTGCTGCAGCTGCTGGCGCGTGTCGTCGAGGTTGTCGACCGCCGCGCTCTCGGTGATCTCCAGCGTCAGGTAGCGCGCCGGCACGCCGTGCTGCGCCAACGCCTGCTCGACCAGTTGCAGGAAGCCGGGGTCGAGCAGCTGCACCGGCGACACGTTGACCGCCACCGGCACGCACTCGCCGAAGGCGGCGCGCCACAAGGCGATCTGGCGGCAGGCCTCGCGCAGCAGCATGGCGCCCAGCTCGGCGATCAGGCCGGTGTGCTCGGCGATGGCGATGAACTCGACCGGGCTGATGTCGCCGATGCCGGGCCGGTGCCAGCGCGCCAGCGCCTCGAAGGCCAGCAGCCGGCCGGTGGTGGCGTCGACCTTGGGCTGGAAGTGCAGATGGATCTCCTGGTTGCGGATGCCCTTGCGCAGCGCCTGCTCCTGCTCCAGCGCCTGGCTCGACATCAGCTCGAAGCGCTGCTCGGCCAGCGCCAGCGCGGTGCCCGGCGTGCGCTTGGCCTGGTACATCGCCGCGTTGGCGGCGCGCAGCAGCGCGTCCGGCTCGGCGGCGTTGAGCGGATACACCGCCATGCCCATCGAGGCGTCGATGAAGAACTCGCCGTCGGCCACCGCCAGCGGCTGGGCGCAGACGGCGCGCAGCCGCTGCGCCATCTCGCGCGCGCCGGCGGCGCCCGGTTCGAGGATGGCGAACTCGTCGCCGCCCAGGCGCATCAACTCGGCGCCCGCGCCCAGCGCCGCCCGCAACTTGGCGGCGAAGGCCAGCAGCACGCGGTCGCCGGCCAGGTGGCCCTGGCTCTGGTTGAACAGCTTGAAGCGGTCGATGTTGAGCACCACCAGCGTATGCGGCGCGCCCGAGCGGTCGGCCAGGCAGCACTGCGCCAGCCGCTCCATCAACACGCTGCGGTTGGGCAGGCCGGTCAGCTCGTCGTGGCTGGCCTGGTGCTGCAGCTCGCGCGCGCTGGCGATGCGCTCGGTGTCGTCGGTGATCAGCAGCTGGGTGGCCGACTCGCCCTCCCAATCGATGCGCCAGGCGGAGAAGCGCAGGTCGCGCCAATGGCCGTCGGCCACCTTGCGCCGGCCTTCCCAGTTGGCCAGCGCCAGCGTGCCGTCCTGCAGTTGGCGGTGCACGCCGGCCAGCGCCGCGGCGCTGAAGCTCGACTCGGGCAGCTGCGCCAGGCGTTCGGGCGCGCCCAGCGCCGGCGCCAGGCCGTAGATCGCCAGCGCCGCCGGGTTGGCGTGCAGGATGCGCTGGCCGTCGGTGACCACCACGCCCTGCTGCGAGTGTTCGGTCAGCAGGGCGAAGCGGGCCGACAGCTTGCGCGCCTCGCGCGCCGAACGGGCCAGCGCGGCGAACAGCAGCACGCAGACCAGCGCGGTGCGCAGCGCCGTCGAGAGGAACAGGTTGGCCGCCAGCTCCTCCTCGCCGGCGTAGACCAGCGGCAGCTGGTTCAGGCCCAGCACCATCAGCATCGGGCCGACGCCGCGTTCGAGCGCGCTGGCGCGGCGCATCCACCAGGCTGCCAGCGCGCCCAGGCCGCAGGTCACGCCCAGCACCACCATCGGCCAGTAGGCCAGCTTGTTGGCGTAGGACGGCAGGATCAGCACCAGCGCCATGGCGGCCAGCATGGCCAGCGCCGCCGCCGGATGCAGCCGGCGCCCGGCCAGGCGCATCACGCCCGAGCTCATGAACAGCAGGTTGAGGATGGTGGCGCACAGGCCGACGGCGAAGGCCAGTTGGTCGTAGGGCGGCGGCGCGTGGCGGTAGAAGTAGTAGCTGGCCGAGCTCAGGCCGGCCGCCATGGTCGAGCAGGCCAGGTCGCGGGCGAAGGCCTGGGTGCGGTGGCGCCACCACACCAACAGCAATACGGCACCCAACATCAACAGTACAGCGGAATTAGTAAAATACAAATATTTCATGCGCTGCGTCCCCGCCTGTCCGCGTCAGCCACCGTCGCCGGTAGTTTCCACCATGGAATTTATTATTCCCATGGTAAGCGATTTTATTGCTTGGGAGGCACACCGGGCGAGAATTCCGGCGCGCCGCGTCCACAATCGCCCACGCCGGCCGCGCCGGCCGCCTCGCTACGCCGGATGCTTGAACACCTGGCGCAGGTAGGCGAGGAAGGTCTCGTCCTTGCACAGCGTCTTGCCGGGCGAGTCGGACAGCTTGGCCACCGACTGGCCGTTGCAGGCCACCAGCTTCATGACGATGTTGAGCGGGGTCAGGCCGACGTCGTTGGTCAGGTTGGTGCCGATGCCGAAACCGGTCATGATGCGGCCGGCGAAGTGGCGGTACAGCGCGAAGGCGCGCTCCAGGTCGAGGCCGTCGGAGAACACCAGGCGTTTGGTGTTGCCGTCGATGCGCAGCGCGGCGTAGTGGGCCAGCGCCTTCTCGCCCCAGACGACGGGGTCGCCGGAGTCGTGGCGCAGGCCGTCGAACAGCTTGGCGAAGTACAGGTCGAAGTCGTCGAGGAAGGCGTCCATGCCGACCACGTCGGTCAGCGCCACGCCCAGGTCGCCACGGTACTCCTGCACCCAGGCCTCCAGCGCCGCCTTCTGGAAGTCGCGCAGGCGCACGCCGAAGGCCTGGAAGGACTGCATGTACTCGTGCGCCATGGTGCCGATGGGGACCAGGCCGAAGCGCTTGGCCAGGTAGACGTTGGAGGTGCCCTTGAAGTACTGCGGCACCTCCTGCGCCAGGCGGAACACCACCTCCTCGTGCCAGGCGGCGGAGAAGCGGCGGCGCACGCCGAAGTCGGAGAACTCGAAGGGGTGGCGCAGCGCCGGCTGTTGGCCGAAGGCGCGCAGCGCGGCGATCTTGTCGTCGAGCCGGGCGCGGCCCTCGGCCAGCGCGGCGGCGCCGTCGAAGCGGCGGAAGTACAGCTCGTTGACGATGTAGAGCACGAAGATCTCGAAGGCCATCACGTGCACCTGCGGCCCGGCGGCGTGGATGCGCAGCGTGTCGCCCTCGGCGCTGACGCGGATGAACTTGCGCTGGAAGCGGAACACGGTGAGGAAGTCGACGAAGTCGCTCTTGATGTAGCGCAGCGAGCGCAGGTAGTCCAGCTCGTCCTCGGCGAAGGCCATGCTGCACAGGTGGTCGAGCTCGCGTTCGACGGCGTCCTTCAGTTCGGCCAGCGGGAACACCGGGCTGTTGCGGCAGACGAACTCGTATTCGGTGTGCGAGTTGGGATGGCTGTGCAGCAGCGCCTGCCACATGGTGAACTTGTACAGGTCGGTTTCCAGCAGGCTGCGCACGATAGGCGCCATGGGCATAGTCAATTCGCTCTCCGGTTGCATCGAGCCAATATCTTACGCCATACAGGGGGTAGGATGGGCTGTGCGCCAATAAAAACACAACAAATATGTTGCTACCAGCATTGAAAACGCAACATATTTGTTGTACCATCCATTTACCATTCAAGTGAAAGGGGATGTATGAAGTACAGCGAGTTCCGGCGGTGGCTTGAGAAGCAGGGTGCAGTCTTCACCCCTGCCAAAGGAAGTCACCATAAGGTATCTCTTATTGGCCGATCAACAGTCTTCCCGTACCATGGAGCGCAAGAAATGGGAACGGGGCTGGTAGAGAAGATTAAGAAAGACCTTGGACTGAAGTGAGAAAGCCCCGGATGGGGTTTTCTGATCCTCGCGCGGCAGAATAGATCCTCTGAAGAAAATGCATTCCGCACATGAGCATAGTGTGCCCCCTTACCGAACATAGAGGCGATCCATGCTGAATTATCCAGTGACACTCGTGCCAGATACGAATGGCACCTACTTGGTCGGTTTTCCCGACTTCCCTGAGGCAAATTCGGTTGGCGACAATATCGAAGATGCCTTGAAAAATGCCGTCGACGCGCTTGAGTCTGCACTCGAAATCTACTTCGATGAGCGCCGCCCTGTGCCTGCGCCATCCGCTCCTGAGCCAGGGCAGCACCTTGTGGCATTGCCCGCGCTCGAAACAGCGAAGGTACTGCTGTGGAACGAGATGTACGCACAAAAAGTGCGCAAGGCCGACCTGGCGCGCATGCTCAACGTCCACACACCTCAAGTCGATCGTCTTTTCGATCTTAAGCACTCTTCGAAAATTGAATTCGTCGAGCAAGCCGCCAAGGTATTGGGCAAGACCTTGGTGGTCGGGTTGAAGTAGTTCACTATCACTCAGAAAAATGCCCACGCATCTGGGCTGCCCCCCAAAGCCGGTGTCCAAGCTTTGGGGAGAGTTCAATCTACAGTGGACATTTTTTCTCTTGTGTTCAGCGCCCGGCGTTTCTCAGCAGCTCCTGCAACACCTCGCCCGACTGCACCAGTTGCACGCCGCGCGCCTGCATGGCGGCGAGGAAGTCGTGGTACTGCGGCTCGAAGCCGGCCACCGGGCTGATGCAGTCGGTCAGCAGCGCCAGCCGCGCCAGCGCGGCTTCGCCGAAGCGCTCGGCGAAGTGGCCGGCGATGTGCTCGACGCTGGCCTTGACGCAGTGGCTGCCGGCCTCGCCGGCGATGTAGATCTGCTCGGCCGGCGCCAGGCTGTCGAGGAAGGCGAGGTTCAGCTCGGTGGCCGGGTCGGCCGCGTCGGGCACCTCGGCCATCACCGCCGAGTAGTGGCCGGTTGCATCGAGCCAAATTCTTACGCGATGCGGAGCCAGGGCGTGCTGCTGTGGCAGGGCTACGATTGAATTACAAACTTGGTTCTTTGATCATTATTGAGACTACTCATTGGCTGTTTTACATGTGCCCCCAGTGACGCTATGTTGGCAGATCGTAGCGGTTGGACACGTGGGTAAATTCTGCAACCAAGCAAATAGCACTGCAACGAAGAAAACGGACAGAAAAACCACACCGACTAGCACAAAATCCATCGTTACTCCTCAGTAAATCGACAAGCTCTGGCGATGACAATCCCGCCCTTCGAGATCTGCTGCGAGAGGGTTATAGCAATGCTAGCCAACGGCTCACCGGCCTCCTCGTAGTGATCAACAAGATAGGAAATGACTTGATGATTGGAGAATTTCGTAAAGTCCGTCATGGAGATGCTCCTCGCATTGACTATAAACGTTTCAACTCAGTATAGAAATTCTCGTGCGATCCAAGGCCGAGCAACACCACCTTCTCCGGTGTGAATTTATCGGGCTGCAGCCTATAAGCCAGCAGCACCTCCTGCTTGTTCAACCTAAATTTGTAAACGAACACACCGGCCAAATCGCCCTTCTTCTCGTCACCGATGTCCGGGTTGGACGCGACATTCCTCACTGCTTGATCAACCACGCCTTTGTCTTTGGCATGCAGCTTTTTGGCGGCCTTCAAAAACGTCGGGGTGACAAGAATTTCCAGCACTGTCAGACGCCAAAGGTATAGGGAGCAAGCTGCCCCGCTTTTTCCTCTTGCAGGGCCAGCAACGTATCCTTGATGAACTGAAGCGGCAAGTCGGGATTCTCATCGACAGCCTTGCCGAGGCGCGCCCAATACTCAATTTGCTTGGGAACCGAGCGATGCTCGGCAGCGGCATGGGGTTTGGCCATTTCGACCAGCTCAGCGGATAGTTTCAACGCAATCGACATTTTTGCACCTCTTCAAAGAAGTTCCAGTCTGCGACCATTTGCGACCTTTTGCAACCGAAACGCAGGCTCAGCGCCCGGCGTTCCTCAGCAGCTCCTGCAACACCTCGCCCGACTGCACCAGTTGCACGCCGCGCGCCTGCATGGCGGCGAGGAAGTCGTGGTACTGCGGCTCGAAGCCGGCCACCGGGCTGATGCAATCGGTCAGCAGCGCCAGCCGCGCCAGCGCGGCTTCGCCGAAGCGCTCGGCGAAGTGGCCGGCGATGTGCTCGACGCTGGCCTTGACGCAGTGGCTGCCGGCCTCGCCGGCGATGTAGATCTGCTCGGCCGGCGCCAGGCTGTCGAGGAAGGCGAGGTTCAGCTCGGTGGCCGGGTCGGCCGCGTCGGGCACCTCGGCCATCACCGCCGAATAGTGCTCGGTCCACGGGTTGGAACCCTTGAGCAGCTTGCCGACCACGCCCAGCGAGGCCTCCTCCCAGCGGTTGTAGGCGGCGCGCACGTCGTCGTGGACGCAGCCGCCCCAGCTGCCGATCTCGCAGTGCACCGGCCACACCATCAACCGGTAGCGGCCGGCCGCCTCCAGCGCGTCGAGGTAGGCCAGCGCGCGCTCGGTGGCGCCGTTGCGCGGCAGGTAGCGGGCGGCGCGCACGTCGGCGGCGGCGATCTGGGTGAACGGCGCCACCGGGGCGCCGTCCGGGCCGGCCCAGAAGCCCGGGTGGGCGATGTCGAAACGGTGGTGGGCGTCGAGCGTGACGCTGATGGCCGACAGGCCCTGGCGGCCGCGATTGATCAGGCCGGCCAGGCGCAGCATGTCCTGGTGCGCGCCGGGCACCGGCAGCGCCGGCGCGTGCGCCGTGCGGGTGGCCGGATTCTCCGGCCGGTAGCCGGGCGGCAGGTCGCAGAAATCGTTTTGCGGGTCGATGATGAGCAGATGCAGATTGCGTTTCATGATGAGGCTCCAGAGCACGGACGTGTTCTGCATGATAAGGGCAACAATGCAAAAAACTCAAAGGAAAACGCTGTTTTACGGCTTGGCGGGATGCAGGAAGCGCCACCGGCGGCGGCGCTTAGGCGGCGACCAGTTCCTCGATCTTGCTGCGGCCCTTGGCCAGGGTGTTGGCGACGGCCTCTTCGCCCATCGCCACGCCCTCGGCTTGCACGAAGGTGATGTCGCTCAGGCCGATGAAGCCGAGCGCGGTGCGCAGATAGGTGGCGAGGAAGTCATACGCGGCGGCCGGGCCTTCGCTGTAGACGCCGCCGCTGGCGGTGAAGACGTAGACCTTCTTGCCGGTCAGCAGGCAGCTCGGGGCCGTTGGCGCCGTACTTGAAGGTGCGGCCTACGCGCAGCACGTGGTCGATCCAGGCCTTCAGGCCGGAGCTGACGGAGAAGTTGTACATCGGCGCGCCGAGCACGATGACGTCGGCGGCGACCAGCTCGTCGACCAGGGTGTCGGAGATCTTGATGGCGTGGGCCTGCTCGGCGTTGCGCGCCTCGGCCGGGGTGAAGAAGGCGCCCATCATCTGCTCGGTCAAGTGCGGCACGGGATGGCTGACCAGGTCGCGCTCGACGATGCTGTCGGCCGGGTTGGCGGCGCGCCATTTGGCGATGAATTCCGCCGACAGTTGACGCGACAGGGAGCCCGCGTTGCGCACGCTGCTGTTGATGTAGAGTAGGTTTGCCATGATGCCGTTTCCTTTTATCAAGTGGATAAGCTCGGGCGCCTGCCGATACCCTTGCGCGCCGTTGAGTGTTGCAGTCATCATAGTTCGGGTTTACTATCTATGGAATCCATAACTTCTAGAACGGTAACATCGATTTTTTCGATATAAACTATGCGAGATCCCGGCCTGCCCTCCCTCGACCAATTGCGCGTGTTCATCGCCGTCATCGACCACGGCGGCTTCGCCCACGCCGCGCGCGCCCTGCACCGCACCCAGTCGGTGATCAGCTACACCATCGCCAACCTGGAGGAGCAGCTCAACATCGAGCTGCTCGACCGCAGCAAGCGCAAGCCGGTGCTGACCGAGGCCGGCAAGGCGCTGCTGGCCGACGCCCGCGCCGTCTCGCTGAAGGTCGACGGCATGCGCTCGCGCGCCAAGGCGCTGTCGGCCGGGCTGGAGGCGGAGGTCTCGCTGGTGGTCGACGTGATGTTCCCGGCCTGCGCGCTGGTGAAGATCCTGCACGCCTTCCAGCGCGAGTTCCCGACCGTGTCGATGCGGCTGCGCATGGAGGCGCTGGGCGCGGTGACCGAGTTGGTGATGGAGCGCGTCTGCCACATCGGCATCAGCGGCTGGATGCCGGGCATGCCGGAGACCATCGAGCGGCGCAGTTTCGGCTTCGTGACGATGGTGCCGGTGGCCTCGCCGATGCATCCGCTGGCCCAGATCGGGGGTAAGATCCCGACGGCGCTGCTGCGCGAGCACATCCAGCTGGTGGTGACCGACCGCAGCAAGCTGACCGCCGGCCAGGACTTCGGCGTGCAGGCGCTGCGCGACTGGCGCCTGGGCGACCTGGGCTCCAAGCACAACCTGCTGCGCAGCGGCATAGGCTGGGGCAATATGCCGCTCGAGCTGATCCAGGACGACCTGGCGCGCGGCCTGCTGGTGCGCCTCGACATCAACGACGGCAACTCGTTCAGCTTCCCGCTGTACGTGATCCACCGTGGCGACGAGGAGCCTGGGCCGGCCGGCAAGTGGTTGATGCAGCAGTTCTTCGACCTCGAGCCGAGCATGCCGGCCGACAGCGACCACGTCAAACGGCTGGGCTGAGGCCGGGGCCGAAGCGGCGGCGGACGCCGCGCCGCCTACCCGGCCCGAAGCGGCGGCGGCGCTGGCGCCACTGCTACTTGATGCCGGCGGCGCGCATGCGGGCGCGCAGCCGCCTGATCTCTTCCGACAAGTCGACCACCAGCGCGGCGATGTCGTCGTTGGCCTCGAAGTCGCGTTCGACCTGGCGCAGGCGGCGCGCGCGCACCAGGTCGATGCTGGTGAAGCGCCAACTGCCGGCGTGCTCGGGCGCGTCCTCCAACAGGATGCCGGTGCGCACGTGCTGCACCACCCAGTCCGGCTCGACCGCGCAGGCGCGGGCCAGTTCCTCCACGGTCAGCGCGGCCTCATCGACCAGCACGCCGCTCAACAATTCCGATTGCCCCATCGCTCATCCTCCCGCGCGCGGATTGAAGGCCATCTCGCGCGCCATGGTTTCATACAGCTCCTTCGCCCGCGCGCTGCTGGCCGGCGGCAGCACCACCTCCAGCAGCAGGTACAGGTCGCCGGCCGGATTGCCGGGAATGCCGCGCCCCTTCAGGCGCAGCTTGCGGCCGCTCTGCGAGCCGGCCGGCACCGTCACGGTCACCTTGCCGGACGGCGTGGACGCGTCGATCTCCTGGCCCAGCGCGGCCTCCCACGGCGCCACCGGCACCGTGGCGAACACGTCGCGGCCCTCGACGCGGTAGCGCGGGTCGCTGCTGAACTGCAGCTCCAGATACAGGTCGCCCGGTCCGGCGCCGCCGGACTGGCCCTGGCCGGACAGGCGCAGCTGCTGGCCCGCCGTCACCCCCTTGGGGATGTTGACGTCGAGCGTGCGCTCGCGCGTGACGACGCGGCCGTGGCCGTCGTTCTCGGGGATGCGCAGCTTGATGGTGCGCGTCGCGCCGTGGTAGGAGTCGGCCAGGTCGATCACCACGCTGGCGTGGCTGTCCTCGCCGCGCGTCTGGCTCTGGAAGCCGCCGCGCCGGCGCCCGCCCAGGTGGGCGAACAGGTCGGCGAAGAAGTCGCTGCCGGCGTCGCCCGCGCCCGCGCCGCCGGCGCCGCCGAAGCCGGCGCCCCAGTCCGGCGGCGGACGGAACTCCTGGCCGGCGCGGTATTGGTGGCCCTTGCCCAGTTCGTCATAGGCGGCGCGCTTCTCGGCGTCGCCCAGCACGCCGTAGGCCTCGTTGAGCTCCTGGGTTTTCTTTTGCGCGTCCGGCTCCTTGCTGACGTCGGGATGGAACTTGCGCACCAATTTGCGGTAGGCCTTCTTGATCTCGTCCTCGGTGGCGGTCTTGCTCAGGCCCAGCGTTTGATAGTAGTCCTTGTATTCCACTTGCGCTCCCAAAGGTTGCCATATCGCCAGCGAGTATAGCCTAACGCAAAACGCGCGCCGTCGGCGCGCGTTCCACTACTCCCCCACCGCGCAACCGGCGCGGATTGCTCAGCGTACCCGGCGCAGCGAGGAGATGCGGTCGTTCATGTCGATCACCGGGTAGCGCCCCGGGCCGTAGGTGATGCACTGGCCGCCGTAGTCGGCGTCGTTGCAGAACTCCCAGCGGCCGTCGTTGATGACGATCGAGCTGACCACGTCGTTGAAGTCGAAGTCGCGCAGCGTGCGCACGTCGTTGTGCACGCCGACTTGGCGGCCCTCGAAGCGGGCGTGCTCGAACAGCATCACGGCGTCGCCACGGCGGCCGTAGTCGTTGTCGTTGCCACGGCCGTTGTCGTTGCCGTGGCCGTGGCCGTGGCCACGGTTGCCGTCGTCACGGTCGCGGCCGCCGCGGTTGCCGCGGTCGAGCTCGCGCGCCGACGAGATCAGGTTGTCGAAGCGGCGCAGGGTGGGATACTCGCCGCGCTCGAGGATCATGCAGCGGCCGCCGAAATCGGCGTGCTCGCAGACTTCCCAGGTGCCCGCGCGGACCACCGCGCTGGAGGCGCGGTCGTTGAAATCGCGCTGGTTCAGGTCGGTAACGGCGCCGCGCAGGCTGACGTCGTGGCCGCCGAAATCGGGGCGCGAAAACAACGTCAACTCGCCCGCCTGGGCAGCCACCTGGTTCAACGCGGCCAGCAGGAAGGCGGCTGGAATGATCTTTTTCATAATTTAATCTCCGGGAAATACGCTAGTAAGCCCAACAACGCAGCAGCATACATTCTTGACGACAATATCAATCGACGAAAATGTAACATTTTCCCCGCCGCGTGCCCAGACTTGACTTGTTCAAGCCGGCAATGTTATTTCAAAGTAAAATCTACGGTTTTCCCTGCGGAACACGCCATGCCCACCTCCTTCACCCTGCCCGCCATCCGCGCCGAAGCCGCCGGCCTGTGGCGCCTCGCCTGGCCGATGCTGGTCGGCCAGCTGGCCACCGTCGGCATGGGCGTGGCCGACGTCGCCATGACCGGCCACGCCAGCGCCGACGAGTTGGCGGCGGTGTCGCTGGGCGCCTCGATCTGGTCGATCATCCTGGTCACCGTGACCGGCGTGATGATGGCGATGAACAGCATCGTCGCCCACGACGTCGGCGCCGGACAGCTCGGCAAGATCCCCCGCGCGGTGCGCCAGGGCCTGTGGAAGGCCTCGGCGTCGGCGTCATCGCCGCGCTGCTGGCCAACCTGGCCACGCTGCTGTTCGACCACCTCTACCTGAGCGACACGGTCAACGCCCAGGCCTCGCTGTTCGTCCACATCATCAGCCTGGGCCTGCCGCCGTTCGCCGCCTACCGCGCCCTGTACGGCTACAGCACCAGCATCGACCAGACCAAGCCGGTGATGCTGATCGCCATCGGCGGCCTGTTCTTCAACATCGCCGTCAACTGGCTGCTGGTGTACGGCAACTGGGGCTTCCCCGTGCTGGGCGCGGTCGGCTGCGCGGTGGCCACCAGCGTCGGCCTGTGGCTGATGCTGGCGGCGATGGTGGTGTGGATCAAGCTGGCGCCGGCCTACCGCGCCACCTATCCGTTCGACCGCTGGGAGGCGCCGCACTGGCCGCAGATCAAGAACATGCTGCACCTCGGCCTGCCGATCGGCATCACCCACTTCGCCGAGGTCAGCGCCTTCGGCGCCGTCAGCCTGCTGATCGCCCGCTACGGCGCGGTGCAGATCTCGGCGCACCAGATCGCGCTGAACTTCTCCTCGCTGGTGTTCATGGTGCCGCTCAGCTTCGGCATCGCGCTGATCACCCGCGTCGGCCAGGCGCTGGGCGAAGGCAACCCGGCGCGGGCCCGCTTCGCCGCCTGGGTCGGCGTGGCCATGTCGCTCGGCTTCGCGGTGCTCTCGGCGGCCTTGATCGTGCTGCTGCGCCACCAGATCGCCGCCGCCTACACCTCCGACCCGGCGGTGCGCGAGCTGGCCGCCCACCTGCTGCTGTTCGCCGCGCTGTTCCAGCTGTCCGACGCGACCCAGGTGGCCACCTCCTGCGCCATTCGCGGCTACAAGGTGACCCGCCCGCCGATGGTGATCCAGCTGTTCGCCTTCTGGGGTTGCGCGCTGCCGCTGGGCTGGTTGCTCGGCCTGGCGCCGGCCGCCCTGCCGTGGGCGCCGGCCGCGCCGATGCGCGCCGAAGGCTTCTGGATCGGCCTGGTGCTGGGCCTGACCATCGCCGCCGTGCTGCTCAGCGGCTCGCTGCAGCGCTTGTCGCTGCGGCGCCTGCGCGCCTAGCCGCGCGCGGGCAAACCGGGGGCGCCGCCGCGCGCCTTGCGCCGCCGAACGAAACACGGTTTTCGGCGGGCGATTCCGAAGGCCGCCGTCTCGCTATCGGCGCCGATGTCTGGTATCGTCTGGCGTCATTTAACGGGCCGCCGGCCGGCGGTCCCACTCACATAACGAGACATCCATGCGCTTTATCCTTTGCTTCCTCGCCGCCCTGGCCGGCGGTCCCGCCGCCGCCGAACGCCTGACCCTGGACCGCATCCACGCCGACCCGGCGCTGGGCGGGCCGGGCGTGCGCAACCTGAAGGTGTCGCCCGACGGCGCCCGCGTGACCTTCCTGCGCGGCCGCGACGACAACCAGTTCCAGCTCGACCTGTGGGAGTTCAACCTGAAGAACGGCAGCACGCAGCGCCTGGTCGACTCGAAGGTCCTGGTGCCCGACGAGCAGCTGTCCGACGCCGAGAAGGCGCGCCGCGAGCGCGAGCGCACCTCCAGCCTGAAGGGCATCCTGAGCTACTCCTGGTCGCCGGACGGCAAGCAGCTGCTGGTGCCGATCGCCGGCAACCTGTACCTGGTCGACATCGCCAAGCCGGACCAGGCGCGCCTGGTCGCCGCCGGCAACGTCTACGATCCGAAGATCTCGCCGAAGGGCCGCTACGTCTCCTTCGTGCGCCAGCAGAACCTGTACGTCATCGAACTGGCCACCGGCAAGGAACGCCAGCTGACCAGCGACGGCGCCGGCACCGTGCACAACGGCGAGGCCGAATTCGTCGCGCAGGAAGAAATGGGCCAGCGCACCGGCTACTACTGGGCGCCGGACGATTCGGCCATCGCCTACAAGCGCTACGACGAGGCGCCGGTGCCGGTGGTGCGCCGCTTCGAGATCTTCGCCGACCGCACCGACGTCGTCGAGCAGCGCTACCCGGCCGCCGGCGACGCCAACGCGCTGGTGCAGTTGATGATCGTCTCGCCGACCACGGGCGAGCAGCGCAAGGTCGACCTCGGCGCCAACCAGGACATCTACCTGGTGCGCGCCGACTGGAGCGCCAACGCCAAGGCCCTGCTGTTCCAACGCCAGAGCCGCGACCAGAAGACGCTGGAGCTGGTCTCGGTCGACGCCGCCACGCTGGCGCAGCGCGTGCTGATCACCGAAACCTCGAAGACCTGGGTCAGCATCCACGACGACCTGCGCTTCCTGGGCGGACGCGAGGCCTTCATCTGGGCCTCCGAGCGCAGCGGCCGCAACCACCTCTACCTGTACGACTTGAACGGCAAGCTGCTGCACGCCATCTCGCGCGGCGAATGGGGCATCGACAACGTGCTGGCCGTCGACGAGAAGGCCGGCAAGGTCTTCGTCGCCTCCAACCGCGACGCCGTCATCGACAAGCAGACCTACGCGCTGGCGCTCGACGGCAGCACGGCCGACGCGCCCAAGCGCATCACCCAGGCCGACGGCTGGCACGACTCGGCCTTCGCCCGCAACGGCGAGGTCTTCGTCGACACCTTCTCCGATCCGGACACGCCGCCGCAGGTCAGCGTGCGCCGTCCCGACGGCAGCATGATCGCCTGGCTCGAGCACAACGAACTCGACGCCAAGCACCCCTACGGCGCCTACCGCGACGCCCACCTGCGCACCGAGTACGGCAGCCTGAAGGCGAAGGACGGCCAGACGCTGTACTACTCGCTGCTCAAGCCGAGCAACTTCAACCAGTTCAAGAAGTACCCGGTCTACCTGTCCACCTACGGCGGCCCGCACGCCCAGCACGTGGCGCGCAAATGGGGCAACCTGTTCGACCAGTACATGGCGCAGCAGGGCTTCGTCGTCTTCCGCCTGGATAACCGTGGCTCCTTCCGCCGCGAGCGCGCCTTCACCGACGCCATCTACCAGCACCTGGGCCGGCACGAGATCGAGGACCAACTGAGCGGCATCGAGTGGCTGGGCAAGCAGAGCTTCGTCGACGCCAAGCGCATCGGCGTGTTCGGCTGGAGCTACGGCGGCTACATGACGCTGCGCCTGCTGGCGGCGGCCTCGGACAAGATCGCCATGGGCGTGTCGGTGGCGCCGGTGACCGACTGGAGCCTGTACGACACCCACTACACCGAGCAGTTCATGGGCCTGCCGAAGGAGAACGTCGAGGGCTACCGCGACAGCGGCGTCTACGCCCACCTCGACGGTTTGAAGTCGCCGCTGCTGCTGATGCACGGCATGGCCGACGACAACGTGCTGTTCACCAACACCACGCGCATGATCGACGCCCTGGTCAAGCGCAACGTCCACTTCGAGCTGATGACCTATCCGGGCGCCAAGCACGGCATCTCCGGTCGCGGCCCGCAGCGCCACGTCTACGGCAACATCGAGGCCTTCTTCAAGAAGCACCTGGGCGAGGCCAAGTAGGTCCGGCCGGCGTTACCGCCCGCCAGCGCCAGCCCGCCTTCATGGCGGGCTTTTTTTGATCTGTACATAACGGTGGTGGTCAATTCAGTAGAAAAACCGTCCTACAATAGATCTGGCCAATTCCAGAAAAACCCAATCCGCTTGGGTTTTGATACAATGCCCACAGTACTCAGAATCTTCGGCTTGCGCGTCGTCATTTATCCAAACGACCATCGCCCCGCCCATGTTCATGTGCAGGGGAATGGCTGTGAAGCGGTTTTTGACTTGCACTGCCCCGGTGGCCCGTCGGAACTACGCGAAAACTACGGCTTCCCGAAAAAGGACCTGATCAGAATTGCCGGCGCGCTCGCCACCGAACTAGATCAACTGTGCGCCATATGGAGGGAAATTCATGGACCTCGTTACTGATGCTGAACTTATCGCGGCGAATCGTCGCGGCGCCGAGAAAAAGGCGGCATATCCCACCGCCATCGCGGCGCGCTTTGACCGCCGCACCGCACGGATCGTGATTTCGCTCAACAGCGGCTTGAACATCACATTCCTCCCTCGCGACGTACAAGGTTTCGAGAACGCACAAGCCGCCGACCTCGTCGAGGCGGAAATCAGTCCGTCCGGTCTAGGCATACATTTTCCCAAGATCGACGCGGATATTTACATCCCCGCCTTGCTGGAGGGCTTCCTCGGTTCCCGAAGCTGGATGGCGGCGCAGAACGGCCGCTCGGGCGGCAAATCGTCCTCGCCGGCAAAGACGGCCGCCGCACGCAACAACGGCAAACTCGGCGGGCGCCCAAAGAAGGCCAAGAGCCTTGTCGAAGAGACATAAGCTGTCACTCCGCGCCCCCAGGCGTTCTCAGCCTTGTTTGCGCGGCCACAAATTGGCATTTTGCTCAGCGTTCGATAATGCCCGCTGCGGAGCACTTCCGTTCCGTTAATGATTGATTCCAGGAGGAATTATGGCTATCGACGTTTATCTGCACATCGACGGTATTCGCGGCGAATCCGCCGACGACAAGCACAAGGATTGGATCGAATGCAAATCGGTCAACTGGGGCGTCAGCCAGCCCAAGTCGGCCACCGCTTCGACCGGCGGCGGCCACACCGCCGAACGCTGCGAGCACCAGGACATCGTGCTGCACAAGCTGGCCGACCTGGCCTCGCCGGTGCTGCTGCAAACCTGCGCCGCCGGCAAGACCATCCCCAAGGCGCGCATCGAGTTCATGCGCGCCGACGGCCAGGGCGAGCGCGTCAAGTACTACGAGATCGAACTGGAGAACGTGCTGATCGGCGCGGTCTCGCCCAGCGTGGCCGAGGGCGACATCCTGGCCGAGGACGTCTCGCTCAAATTCTCCAAGGTGAAATGGCGCTACACGCAGCAGAAAATCACCGGCGGCGCCGGCGGCAACACGGCCGGCGGCTGGGACTTGTCGACCAACCGCATCGCCGCGTGAGGCCGCGCCGCGCCGGCCGGCCGCGCCGGCCGCGCACGCAAAAACAGCCGCGTTCTCGCGGCTGTTTTTTATCGTCCGCCCGCCGCAGCAAGCGGCTGGCGGCGCGGCACAATCAGATCTTGTCGATCGCGTCCTTGACCGCTTCCTTGGCATCGCCCAGGCCTTTTTGCAGCTTGCCTTCGGCCTGCTGGTTCAGGCCCTTGGCCTGTTGTTCCGAACTACCGACCAGCTTGCCGGCCTCTTCCTGGATTTTGCCGCCGATGTCTTTCACGGTGCCTTTAACTTGATCCTTGTTCATGCTGAACTCCTTGATGGTAGGTTGAACTGCTGAGTACACCGCCTGTGCCGTGTGCTTGAAACCATCATAGGGAAGACGAACGCGGCCTTCCGTGCGTTCGCGAACGGAGCGCCAACATTGTTTACTCGACAGGCTTGCGCCACACGCTGGCCAGCCACGGCTGCTGCTCGCGCGGCAGCCCCGGCGGCCGGTAGTAGTGGCCCAGCGGCAGGAAGCCTGCCGCCACCATGAAGGCCTGCCAGGCCGGCCAGTCGTGGTAGCTGCCGTAGCGCGGCCCGTTCCAGCCCTCGCGGTTGTCGCCGCGCGGATTCGAGCTGAACAGCACGCCGCCCGGCTTCAGGCAGGCGCGCAGATCGAGCAGCACCTGCGGCAGCGCCGCCGCCGGCACGTGGAACAGCGAGGCGTTGGCGAACACGCCGTCGTAGCGCTGCGCCGGCAGATCGAGTTCGACGAAGTCCTGCTGCCACACCTCGCAGCCGCTGAAGGCGCGCGCCATCTCGGCGAAGCGGGCCGAGCCGTCGACGCCGACGGCGTGGTGGCCCAGCGCGGCGAAGGTTTTTAAATCGCGGCCGGGTCCGCAGCCCAGGTCGAGGAGGTGGAACGGCGCCGGCGCCTCGATGGCGTCGAGCAGCGCGGCGATGTTCTGGCTGACGTCGTGGTCGATGGTGCCGGCGAAGAACTGCTCGGCGCTGCGCTCGTAGTGCTGCAAGGTCAGCTGGGTGATCTGTTCGATCGGCGTGGGCTCGTGGTCGGGCATGCTTGGTCTCGCGAAGGCGGCGCCGCGATGCGCGCCGCCAGTCGCGCTACTTTACCAGAGGCGCTACCAGACGCGCACGCGGTCCTTCGGCGCCAGATACAGCTTCTGGCCCGGCTGCACGTCGAAGGCCTTGTACCAGGCGTCCAGGTTGCGCACGGTGGCGGTGCGCCACTTGTCGGGCGAGTGGCCGTCGGTCTGGATCTGCTGGCGCAGCGCCGCCTCGCGCGTCTTCTCGCGCCAGCTCATGGCGTAGCCGGTGAAGAACTGGCGGTCGGCGTCGGCCTGTTCCGGCTGCCCGCGCAGCGTGGCGCGGAAGGCGTCGTGGGCGGCGGCCAGGCCGGCCAGGTCGGCCAGGTTTTCGCTCAGCGTCTGCTGGCCGTTGATGGCCAGGTCGGCGAAGGGTTTGTAGGCAGAGTACTGCTTGGCCAGCGCCTTCGAGGCCTGCTTGAAGTGGGCGCCGTCGGCCTTGCTCCACCAGTCGCGCAGGCGGCCTTGCGAATCGAACTG
Organism: Rugamonas sp. DEMB1; assembly: GCF_029834475.1. GTDB lineage: Bacteria > Pseudomonadota > Gammaproteobacteria > Burkholderiales > Burkholderiaceae_D > Rugamonas > Rugamonas rubra. The sequence continues at coordinate 4,795,207 of NZ_CP122407.1, forward strand.
GGCGCCCTGGTCGTCGAAGCTGTGGCTGATCTCGTGGCCGATGGTGGCGCCGATGCCGCCGTAGTTGACGGCGTCGCTGGCGGCCGGATCGAAGTACGGCGCCTGCAGGATGGCGGCCGGGAAGTTCAGCGCGTTCTGCATCGGCAGGTTGACGGCGTTGACCAGCTGCGCCGGCATGGCCCATTCGCTGCGGTCGACCGGTTGGCCCAGCTTGGCTAGCTGCTGGCGCGTGTGCAGCTGCTCGGCGCGCTCGACGTTGCCCAACGCGTCGCCCGGCACCACCTCCAGCTCGTCGTAGCCGCGCCAATGGTCCGGATAGGCGACGCCGACGTACAGGGCCTTCAACTTGGCGTGCGCCTCGGCCTTGGTGGCCGGTGCCATCCAGTCCAGCTGGTCGATGCGGTGGTGGAAGGCGTCGACGATCTTGCCCACCATGTCCTGCAGGCGCAGCTTGGCCTGCGGCGGGAAGTAGCGCGCCACGTAGAGTTGGCCGACGGCGTCCGGCATGGCCGCGTTGACGGCGGCCAGCGCGCGCTTCCAGCGCTGCGGCTGCTGCGGCGTGCCGGACAAGGTCTGGCCGTAGAAGGCGAAATGCTGGTCGGCCAGCGCCTTCGGCAGCATGGCGTGGGCGTGGTTGATCTGGTGGAAGCGCAGGAAGTCCTTCCAGGTCTCCAGCGGCGCCGAGCCGACCAGGGCGGCGGCGCCGCGCATCGCGCTCGGATGCCAGACCGTGAAGCTGTCCTGCCCGGCCAGGCCGGCGCTGGCGAACAGCGCGGCCCAGTCCATGCCCGGCGCCTTGCGCGCGAAGTCGGCGGCGCGCCAGTTGTTGTTGGCCTTGAGGACGTCGGCCGAGTCCTCGCGCGTGGCGTGGCTGGCGGCGAGCTTGCGCTCAAGCGCGAAGACGGCGGCGGCGCGCTGCTCGGCGCGCTCGATGCCGGCCAGCTTGAAGGTGGCGGCGATGTGCGCCTGGTACTGCGTGCGCAACTTGGCCATGGCCGGCTTGGCGTCGAGGTAGTAGGCGCGGTCCGGCAGGCCCAGGCCGCCCTGCAGCAGGTAGGGCCGGTTGTGCGCCGGGTCTTGCAGGCACCTGGGCGATCCACAGGCCGAACAGGTTCTCGGTGAAGAAGTCGGTGGCGTTGAGCGGGTCGACGTCGGCGCGCAGGCCGGCGCCCAGCGCGCGGGTCAGCGCGGCCTTGTCGGCGATGGCGTCGATGCGGCCCAGTTGCGCGCGCAGCGGCGCCAGGCCCTTGGCGTCGATGCCGTCCTGGTCCAGCGCGGTGGCGTAGTAGGCGGCGACCTTCTTCGCTTCGGCGCTGGCGGCCGGGTCGGCGGCGACACCGTCGATCAGCTTGACGATGCGGCTGTTGGTGTCCTCCACCAGCGCGGCGCCGACGCCCCAGCTGCTGCGGTCGGCCGGGATCTCGACGCTGTTGAGCCAGTCGCCGTTGACGTGGTCGAAGAAATCGTCGCCGGCGCGCGGCGCGGCCTTGCCGGCAGGCTGGGCGGCGGCGGCGGCGGGCGCGTTATCGGCGGCGGCGAAGGCCGGCGCGGCGGCCAGCGTGGCGCCGCACAGCGCCAGGCCGAGGGCGATCTTCAAGGGGGTGAGGCGCGGCGGTCGGGTGGGTGCTTGCATGGTGCTCCTTGGGTGGGGGAATCTAATCATCAATTTGTCGCGCGCGGAAAACGGCGATCCGGCGCAATTCGCCAGTTCGCCAGTTCGCCAGTTCGCCAGTTCGCCAGTTCGCACACTAGCGCGAAGGGCGCGGCGTGTCAGCTGCGCTGCGACGAACTGCGGATTTGGCGGAATAGGCGGAATAGATAGCGAAATGACAGCGACAAGTGCGGCGCCGTCGCGGCAGCGCTTGAAAAGATACGCTGCGGCAGCAAAATTCCTTTTTTCCTTCTGGGAATGGTTATATAGTTCACCGGTAGCAACGCGAATTCCAATGAGGAGAAAAATATGAAACTTGATGCACTGTTCCAGAATCCAACTGCGTTGCCCACCGCTCCCAAGGTCGTCGAGGAGCTGATCAGCAGTTTTGACAAGGCCAGCGTTTCCACCGAGGAGATCGCGAAGAAATTGTCGACGGATCCGGTGCTGAGCGCCAAGCTGCTGCGCCTGGCCAACTCGGCCTACTACCATGTCTCGCGCTCCATCGGCACCGTCGAGGACGCCGTACTGATGCTCGGTTTCGTCACCGTGCGCACCCTGGTCATCAGCTCCGGCCTGGTGAGCGGCTTCAAGACCGTGCCCGGCCTTGATCTAAAACAATTCTGGCGCTACAGCCTGCACACCGCCGTCTCGGCCAAGTGGATCGCCAAGCAGTGCGGCGAGAACACCGACCTGGCCTTCACCATCGGCATGATGCATTCGATCGGCCAGCTGGTGATCCACTCGGCGATGCCGGAACAGGCGATGGCGCTCGACAAGGTCGCCGGCCCGCTCGACTCGCGCCGCATCGACGCCGAGATGAGCTCCTTCGGCTACAGCTTCGCCGACGTCGGCGCCGAGCTGGCGCGCCGCTGGAAGTTCCCGGCCTCCTTCTCGGAAACCATCTGCGCCTTCCCCAACCCGCTGACGCCGGAAGTCAACCGCCTGGCCGCCGTGGTGCACCTGGCCGCCTGGCGCGCCCGCGTCGAGGACGGCAAGCTGACCGAAGAGGAAATCGCCTCCTGCTACCCGACCGAGATCGCCGACGCCCTCGGCCTGGCGCCGAACGCGCTGGTCGACAAGATGCCGTCGCCGGACGAACTGAGCGCCGGTTTGGAAGACCTGGTGCGCTAAGCTTTCCGCCCTTGGCGGCGACGGAGGCCGGACACGCAGCGCTGCGTGTCCGGCCTTTTTTGTTTTTCCGACAGCATTTACCGCCCGCCTTCCCGGTTTTTCGCGATTGTTTTCGAAAATATCCGAATTATTTTCAAAATAGCCCTCAAGTTTCCCGAATGCACGTCGTTAATCTGGACAAGCGGTAGTCTTTTTCCATTTTCCAGGGTGCGCTCATGACCTCCACCGAAGTGTTGTCGATGTACGAAAATATAGCCGGCCTGAGCAATCAGATGGTGGCGGCTGCCCGCATGAGCGACTGGGACGGCCTGCGCCAGCTGGAAGGCCAGTGCGCCTCCGAGGCGCGCGGTGCCGCCAACGGCGTACCCGCCCTGAGCGGCGCGCCGCGCCTGCGCAAGATCGACCTGCTGAAACAAATCCTCGCCAACGACCGCGCCATCCGCGACGTCACCGAGCCTTGGATGAACCAGGTTCCCGGCCTGTCGCAGCGCCAGTAAGGCGCCGCCCGCCCAACAAAAAAGCGCCCTCGGGCGCTTTTTGCGTTTCTGGGACAGGCGTGCCGGGACGCAGCCCGGCGGCGGACGCGGCAGCGCCGCGCCAACCGCCCCGCCCTCCTTTACTCGGCGATCGCCGTCAGCAGCGCCAGTGCGATGCCCTCGGCCGCCTTGGTGATCTCGTCGAGCGAGGGGAAGCTCGGCGCGATGCGGATGTGGCTGTCGTCCGGGTCGCGGCCGTAGGGGTAGGCGGCGCCGGCCGGGGTCAGCGTGATGCCGGCCTCCTTGGCCAGCGCGACGGTGCGCTTGGCCATGCCGTTCGGCGTCACCAGGTCGATGAAGTAGCCGCCGTCGGGACGGGTCCAGCTGACGCCGTCGACCTTGCCCAGCAGGCGCTCGAACTGTGCCAGCACGGCGTCGAACTTCGGCTTGAGCAGCAGGCGGTGGCGCTCCATCAGCGCCTCCACGGTGGCGCTGTCCTTCAGCAGGCGCACATGGCGCAGCTGGTTGATCTTGTCCGGGCCGATGCTGCGGATGCCGGAGTGGCCGGTCCACCAGGCGATGTTGGCCGGCGAGGCGGCCAGGGCGGCGACGCCGGAGCCGGCCCAGCTGATCTTCGAGCTGGAGGCGAAGACGATGGCGCGGTCCGGGTTGCCGGCGGCGGCGCAGGCGTCGAGGATGCTGGCGCAGGCGCGCTTCTCCTCACCCAGATGGTGGAAGCGGTAGGCGTCGTCCCACAGCAGGCGGAAGTCCGGCGCCGCCGTCCGCATCGCCGCCAGGCGGCGCACCACCTCGTCCGAGAACACCACGCCACCCGGGTTGCTGTACTTCGGCACGCACCACATGCCCTTGATGCTGGCGTCGGCCGCCACCAGGCGCTCGACCAGGTCCATGTCCGGACCCTGCTCGGTCATCGGAATGTTGATCATCTTGATGCCGCGCGCCTCGCAGATGGCGAAGTGGCGGTCGTAGCCGGGCACCGGGCAGAGGAAGGTGATGGGCTGCTGGGCGATCCACGGCGCGTGGCCGGGCACGCCGGAGAGCAGGCTGTAGACGATGACGTCGTGCATCAGCGACAGGCTGGCGCTGCTGTCGACCACCACTTGCGCGGCCGGCACGCCGAGCAGCTCGCCGAACAGCGCGCGCGCCTCCGGCAGGCCGACGGTGCCGCCGTAGTTGCGCGCGTCGGTGCCGTCGGCCGCCTTGTAGCCGGGCAGCGCCTCCATCAGCGCGTTGGACAGGTCGAGCTGTTCCGGCGCGGGCTTGCCGCGCGACATGTCGAGTTTCAGGCCGAGTTGCTTGAAAGCCTGGTATTGCTGAGATGGGGAGTCTGCTGCTGTCATGGGGCTCTTTCAAAATGGGTCACGCCTGCGGCGCGGGCACCATTGAGCCTTGTGCGGCCGGGTGGGCCGCACTGACGATCACTTGGGGGGGAGGAATTCTGGAGAGCGAACACCAGGTATCTCCTGGTGTCGCCTCGTCGCCGGTTGCATCCGGCGTTCGCGAGCGCATTGT